>JAJYYR010000025.1 GCA_021800805.1 bacterium | reverse complement strand
TGTTATAAATAAAAAAATGCAAAAAAATTGTATCATTTTAGCTTCCGGAAACGGTTCAAACGCCTTAAATTTAATTAACCGGTTTTATATTAATAAAACCGGTTCAAGTTTAATTAATATATCGGCCATAGTTTCAAACGTCGAGGGCGCGCCGGTCATAAACAAAGTAAAAAAAACGGCGCCGGATGTTCCGGTACTTATTTTACCTTATACTTCGGTTTCGGAAAGAGAACGTTTTGAAAGCGAACTTGAAGGCATAATTAAAAAGTATAAAGCCGATTATATAATTTTGGCAGGTTTTATGAAAATACTTTCGGAAGAATTTGTTTCTAAATTTCCTTATAAAATAATCAATATTCATCCTTCCCTGCTTCCCGCCTTTAAAGGCAGAGATGCGATAAAAAAAGCATTTGAGTATGGGGTAAAATATACTGGAGTTACCGTCCATTACGTTACCCATGAAGTAGATGCCGGTCCGATTATATGTCAGGAAATCGTTAAGATAGACGATTCGGATACCGTGGAATCGTTAGAAGAAAAAGTTCATAAAGCGGAGCATAAAATTTATCCGGTTGCTCTGGAAATAGCTATAACAGACGTCTTTAACTGATGCAATAATATATTAACTAATTAATTTCTTAATTAATGCCGCTATTAATTTGAAACCTTTAAATATCAGCCGCGAAAATATATTCAACAAATTAAAATTTATTTCCTACGTCGGTATTTTCGTAAATTTAATATTAACTATCGCCAAATTTTATGTGGGAATCGCCGGAAATTCCGAAGCGCTTGTAGCCGACGGTTTTAATTCCCTCTCCGATATATTTGCCGGATTTGTCGTTTACGCCTCCTTTAAGATATCTAGCAAGCCCCAGGATAAAGAACATCCTTACGGTCATGCAAAAGCCGAAATGATTGCGACTTTCATTGTGGCATTGATATTAATTCTTTTTGGATTTTCGATAATAGGAGTTTCCGCTTATAAGATTTATTTTCAAAAATTCGAAAAACCGGCTATAGATACTTTAATAGTCGCTCTTGCGACTATAATAATTAAAGAGATACTTTATAAATGGACTCTAAGGTGGGGCAAGCTTTTGAAATCGACCGGATTGATCGCCACGGCCTACGACCACAGAAGCGACGTCGTGGTATCTTTAGCCGTAGTAATAGGGATTATTTTTGCAATAAAAGGTTATTACTATATGGACCCTATAGCCGGAATAGTGGTCAGTTTTTTTATATTCAGGCTTGCAGTAAAACTTATAAAGGAGTCTATCGGCAATCTTATGGATGAAAGCCCCCCGGTTTTTGTCGTCGATAAGATAAAAAATATAATTACTTCCGTAAAGGGGGTTGAAAGAATTACGGATATAAAAGTAAGAAAATCCGGTCCTTATTTTTATATAGACGTAGAAATAGAAATCAATCAGAATATGACCGTCAAAATGTCCCACGATATTGCGGAAAACGTTAAGGGCAGTCTTATGTCGTCTAATATTTATATAAACGACGTTATGGTGCATATAAATCCTTTTGAAAATTGACGCGGCAAAATGATAAAAGTCACATTAATATGTTTCTAATAATATTATAATGAAATATGGATATATACGTTCAGATAAAGAACAAAAAAGGCGAAGTGTTCAAAGTCGTTAACCTCGGAAGGGAAGAATATTTATCGTTTTTTAAAGAACGCCTGGCAAAATCGAGCGAAACCGGCGGCGGCTATTTTCCGGTTTTTTCCACCGAGTTTAAAGCCGGCAGTTATCTCGACGTAAAAAAAGTTAAAAAATTAAAAGAAGAAGTTAAAGCCATAGCGGCGATTGTCGGAAAAGATATGGAAAATTATAAGGAAATTATACAAAAAAGGACGCAGTTGGAAAACGAAATTATAAACCGGTCCTCCTTAAAAAGTTTAATGGCGATAGGCATGCAAAGGCTGGAAGAATTGCTGGAACAGGAAGGCGAAAAACCGGAAGCAGGAACTAAACCGGAAACTGAAATTGACAGAGACGAAATTAGAGAAGAATTGGACTCTATGCGCAAAGAAATAGGCAAACTTTCGGAAAGAGAACTTTTATTGGAAGCGGAGAGGAAAAAATTTCAAACGGTATTCGATATAGAATCTTTATTCGATATTTTATCGGAAAGCATAAAATCTTCTTCAGGTATATATGTTAAAAGTTGAGGTAGTTTATTGTGAATTTCAATGGAAACTATATTACCCATAAGAAATAATTGCTAATCATAAATATTTTATTTCCTATTTACATGCTTAAATAAAAATTTCAGTGAACGTATTCAAAATTAATTAAAATAAAAATAGTTTGTATGCATTTTTTATTTTATGATATAAATATTTAATATGTTCAAAAAAATAAAAAAAACAAATAAATCCCTTAAGACTAAAATAATTTTAAGGATAGTTGTGCTCCTTGTCATATTGTTCGTTACCATAGACGTAATTTTTGCATTGAGTTTCAGGCAGGAATCCATAAGCGAAGCAAAGATACGCTCAAAAACCATAGCTAAGGTCGTGAGAGACAGCCTGACGTCTTTAATGGTTATGGGCGTTATACAAAACAGGGAAATATTTATTCGAAGGCTTAAAAAAGCTTCTAAAAAGATAGATATCCAGAATATTTCCATTATAAGAGGCAATCCGGTAAATAATCAGTTCGGTCCGGGATTTAAAAGCGAAAAACCAACCACAGCGGACGAAAAATACGTTCTTGCAACCGGAAAAAAAATAGAAAAATTAGACGAAACGTTCAATTCCGTAAAATACCGCGTAATAATTCCTTATAAAGCTACGAGTACCGGAGTGGTCGATTGCCTTATGTGCCATAAAGTTAAATCCGGCACCGTTTTAGGCGCTATAAGCCTTACTATGAATCTGTCTTCCGTAAGGGCGGCAACGTTCAGGACTATAGTGCAGACTTCAATAATCTTCTTTGTATTCTTAATTATACTGGTACTTTTATTTTTCAGATTTTTAAGCCCGTATATTTCTTTATTTCAAAAAATAGAACTGGGTCTGGAAAATCTTAAAGACGGAGAAATGGACGGAGCGTTAATAGACGAAAAGGGTCTTCCCGGGGATGAAGCCGGTAAAGTCGCGAAAACTCTTAACGAAACTTCTAAAAGTCTAAAAGAAATACTATCCGATATAAATTCTAAAGTTTCGACCTTAATAGGTTATACCGTCCTTAAAACCGATAATTACCTTAAAGATACCATAAAAATTATAAACGAGCTTGTTAGGATTTATAATTTTAAAAGAGTAATAGAAAAGGACAGGACTAAAAAAGATATAATAAAAAGAATAGAGTCTATAATCAGGGACTATATGTGTTTTGAAAATTACGCAATATATGAGGTAGGCGATAACAATAAAATGAGCCTTCTTACCGTCGGCTCCAAGATTAACTTAGGCAAAGACGATATGTGGTGCGACAGGTCGTCTTTAGAAGACGCCGATTCCTGCAGAGCAAAAAGAACCGGCGGAGACGTAGATTCATTAAATTTTCCATGCATCTGTCCGAATTTTAAGTTTAACGTTCCCGAAGAAAACGAAGGCGGGACGGACAAAACTTGCGACGAAAAATATAATTACTATTGCGTCCCTATATATATAGGCGGTAAAGTCGGAATGGTTTTACAGCTTATATTCGACAACGACGTGGCGGATTTCGTCCACTGGATGATACCATATATTAAAGGCTATCTTGCGGAAGCATCACCTGTTATCGAATCGAGAAAATTAATGGAGCTATTAAAAGAGCAGTCGATAGTGGACCAGCTTACCGGTTTATACAACAGGAGGTATTTAGACGAATCTTCCGAAAATATCGTTGCCGGTATAAAACGCCGCGGCACGAATTTGGGAATTTTAATGTTGGACGTTGACCACTTTAAGGAGGTAAACGATAAATACGGCCACGACAACGGAGACGTAGTCCTCAGGAATGTTTCTAAACAGATAAGAAAAAGCATAAGAAGTTCGGATATTGCAGTTAGATTCGGCGGCGAAGAATTCCTTGCCCTTTTGATAGACATAAAAGAAGGGGAAGGCGTTTCCATTGCGGAAAAAATCAGGAAAGCCGTGGAATCGTCGCCGCTGGAAATTCCCGGCGGAGTGGTTCTTAAAAAGACCATAAGTATAGGAGTATGCGAATATCCTTCGGATTCCGACAAGTTTTGGCAGGCAGTTAAATATTCCGACGTTGCCCTTTACGAAGCAAAAGAGAACGGCAGAAATAAAGTCGTAAGGTTTACTAAAGATATGTGGAAGGAAGAAGAATATTAATTTGTTTTCTTTAAATCTATTTTGTATTCGTTTATTTTTTTTCGCAGAGTATTCCTGTTTATTCCTAGAAGTTTGGAAACTTTCAGCTGGTTAAAATTATATAGATTCAGGATTTCTTCTATAATGATTTTTTCGGTCAGGCCCATTATGGATTTATAAACGTCGTTAATTTCGGTATCTTTGACTTTTTCGGCGTAATTTTTTATCTTATGTCTTATAATATCTTCAAATGGATTAATTTCCGTTTTTTTATATTTTAAGCTTTTATCATCGATAATTAAATTATTCTCGTCGTTGCTCAATATTTCTATGAAATCATCGGAATTCAATATAGACGAAGGCGACATAACCATGCATCTTCTTATGGCGTTTTCTAATTCTCTGATATTTCCAGGAAAATTATACGACTGAAGAAATGAAAGGGCGTCGGCGCTTAACCGTTTTTCGGGGATGTTAAGCTCTTCAGAAAACTTTTTCATAAAAAAGTCGGCTAAAATAGGTATATCCGATTTTCGTTCTCTTAAAGGCGGCAGTGTAATTTCTATAACATTCAGTCGGTAGTATAAATCTTCCCTGAATTTTGCGTTCTTAATCATCGACTTAAGATTTTTATTCGTAGCGGCAATAATTCTGACGTCGATTTTGGCGGGTTTATTGGAGCCTACCGGTTCAACCTCCTTTTCCTGTATAACGCGCAAAAGTTTAGCCTGAAGATTTAAAGGCATATCTCCGATTTCGTCTAAAAAGATAGTTCCTCCGTTCGCGCTAATGAATTTTCCTTCTTTTTTTTCGTTCGCACCGGTATATGAACCTTTCTCGTGTCCGAATAACTCCGATTCAAGCAGTTCAGAAGGAACGGAGGGAGTATTGACTACAATAAACGGCTTATCGCTCCTTACGCTGTTTAAATGGATAGCTCTTGCTACAAGTTCTTTGCCTGTGCCGGATTCTCCCAGAATTAATACGGTGATGTTGTTATGCGACAATTTGCCTATGGTTTTAAAAACTTCCTGCATAGTTTTAGATTTGCCTACCAGCAGGGTATCAAGAAAATCTTCAGATTTTTCTAATTTTTTATTTGCTAAATTTTCGTTCTTTTTTATTTTTTCAATTATGCCCAAAATCTCTTCCAATTCAAAAGGCTTCGTTATATAATCGTATGCGCCCTGTTTCATAGCGTCTATAGCGTTTACCATAGTATTCTGGGCTGTCATAATTATAACGTTAGGCTTGGTGTCCAATTTTTTTGTATAAGCCAATACTTCCATGCCGTTAATTTTTGGAATCCTTATATCCAAAAATATCGCAAAATATTCATTCTTTTTGATATACGACAGAGCTTCTTCTCCGTCGGAAGCGGTATCGATAATAAATTCGTCTTCCAGAAGTTTTTTTAAAACGTAAACCAAGCTTTGTTCGTCATCGACGATTAAGATTTTTTGTTTTTTCATAATTTATTATTAAATCAGGTATGTATCCAGCAGTTCGTCCATATGCACCTTAGAGACGCTTTCGGGGACGGATACGATAGAATTCATATAACCGAGAGAGCTGATCATTGCAGGTCCCGTTTTTTTATAGATTTCCGAATATACTATGCCGTCTTTATAAAAAGTACGCGCTGGGATAAATTCACTTCTTTTGTTGTTTTTAATATATTCGAATGAAGATTTTGATTTAATTATATGCATACGGCTGTTTATTTTAATATGCTTGTTTATAAAAGGCTTTACGAATATAACTAAACATGTATAAAATGCAACGGGATTTCCGGGAAGCATAAAAACCGGTATTTTTTTATTAATCAGTCCGAATGAGAAAGGTTTTGCCGGTTTTATAGCTACTTGCCTGAATTTAATTTTGAAGCCGACTGATTCCAGGGCTTTTTCTGTAAAATCTTTGTCGCCGAAAGAAGCGCCGGCGGAAGTTATTATTATTTTGCTAATTTTTGCGGCGTGCGATAAAGTTGTTTTTATTTCTTTTAAGTCGTCTTTACATACGGCGTTATTTAAAACAGCGCATCCGTTTTGAAGTAAAAATTTTTCTGCCAGTATCCCGTTGGAATTATAGATTTTGCCGTATTTAGGTTTACTGTTAAAATCAATTATTTCGTTGCCGGTAGAAATAATCGATACAGGTATTTTTTCATACGCACTTATTTTTTTAATATTGCATGATGCAAGCAACGATATGTTTTCAGGGGTTAATCTTGTGTTTTTATTTAAGATTATGTCTCCGCTTTTTATATCCTCACCCTTTTTTCTTACATTTTTATCAGGTTTTACCGGAGACTTTATAATCAGATGGTTATCTTCGACTATAGCATCTTCGACGGGAATCACGGCGTCTAATGTTTCGGGAAGGTATCCCCCTGTCATTATGCGCACGGCTGAATCATTTTTTACTGAAGATTTTAAACCGCTCCCAGCATATATAACCTTTTTATCTATTTCTAATTTTAAGCCGACGGCATCTATTTTTGAAACGAGTTTTGAATTTACGGCATATCCGTCCATTGCCGAGTTGTTTTCTGCCGGATAATTTACCTTAGATGCGACATCGCTATGCAAAACCCTGTCTAATGCATTTAATACGGATATGTTTTCCGGTTTTAGATATATGGAGGCAGAGTTTATTATTTCAGATGCTTCATCGAAAGATATCATTTTTTATCTGGTTATCTTAAGAACTTCGCCTGGGTAGATAGAATTTGGATTTTTTAAATTATTTTCTGCCATTATATTTTTAAGGTTTTCATGAAATTTTGACGAAATAGCATAAAGAGAATCGCCGAATTTTACCCTGTAATGGAATAATCCGACTTCCTTTTTTTTATGGACTCCGTTACTGATATAAGAATATCTAATATTAGGATTGCCGCCGCCCTTTAAAAATATTTTTTCTCCTGAATGGATATCGTTTCCTCTGATATGATTTATGTTTTTAATAAAATTTAATGATACGTTAAATTTTTGAGCTATGCTCCATAAAGTCATACCCGGTTTTACTATAATATAAGTTAAGCCGGCATTGCTATAATTTTTTTTGGCATAAGATATGCGGGAGCCTGCCGTCCCCGGAATAGTAATTCTTTCGCCTACTTTAAGCATAGAATAATTGTTAAGCCTGTTGTATCTTTCGATTGTTCCAAGCGGCACGCCGTATTTAGAAGCTATGCCCAAAAGCGTATCTCCCGGTTCGACGGTGTAAAGGGTATTATTCTTAGGCCTGGAATAAGCCGTATAGACGACCCTCGGCTGTTTAACCACATATTTTTTAACGTATTTAAAATTTTTTATAAATCGGCCGTAGTCTTTTGCAGGTATATTCAGCATAAATCTGGGGTCGTCGGGAGGAGTCGCGTTTCTTAAAAGTTCGGGATTCATTTTGTGGAGCCTATATTCGGAAATGCCTATACATTTTGCTAAATCGTACAGGCTTGCCGAATAAGGAACGTTCACCTGTTTGAACTTAATCGGTTTTTTGTAATCTATATTATGAAATCCAAAATTTTGAGGGTCTTTTGCAATTATTGCGGCCGCAATAATTTTCGGGACGTATCTGCGTGTCTGTCCTGGTAAAAGATACGGCCTGTTTTGAGATATAGTCCAGAAATTACCCCCGGGATATAAGGATAAAGCTCTTTCTATTGTTAATTCTCCGGAATTATAAGCGGCTGCGGCAAGATACCAAGAGCCGAATTTATTAAAAAGGTCTTTTAAATATTCGCCAGCCGCATATGTCGATTCCACGGGATTTCTTCTCTCGTCAACCCACCAGTTTATCGTCAAGCCGAATATCCTTCCGGTTGAGGGTATAAACTGCCACATGCCGCTTGCCCCGGCATAAGAATATGCGGTAGGAGAAAAACCGCTTTCAATCATTGCGAGATAAGCCAGATCGTTCGGCAATCCTAATTTTTTGAAAACCTTTTTAATCATAGGTATATATCTTTCAGACCTTGAAAGCGCGTATTTAAAAAACTTTCTTCCAGAAGTTTGATAAAAATGTATATAATGTATTATTTCTTTGTTTATAATCATCGGAAATATATGGGATAAATTTTTTTGATATTGATAATTATTAAAATCCCCTTTTTTCGCTAAAAGCCCTGAATCGGTAATATTTGAAGAATCTGCGGGCATTTTCTTGGAGACTGCTTTAATGTTTTTTGTTTTATAAGCCGCAGGATTGGTTTGCGCCTGGGCGGTTTGAGCCGCGGCTGTTTGCGTCGTAACCGTAGTAGTTTGATAGCCCGACGGTTGTTTTTTATTAATTTTGTTAATATCTATATTATTGTCGGACACTACGGGGGAAGAGGATATTACCGTTACTTGAGCGGAACCGTCGTTGTCCGGCTTTTTATTTTTATTGTAAGTAGTTTTGAATTTTATTTTTACGAAATTTGTATTGCCGTTTAGATTTGAAGCATAGCAATCGGAGATTAAAAAGACGGTGAATATTGCGGTAAAAAAAACGGACAGCAGATTTATTTTTTTCATTTTATATTTAATTAGTATATAATTTGTTCATTAATGTTTAAATACTTAAGCAATTCAAGCAATTAAAATATTAAACATAAATGATTATAATGCCGATTAGCATAAATGTCAAATTTATCAAAGAAATTTTAAAAATTTTTTATAAATTCTTGACAATTTTTCTTAAATTTGGTTAAGTATTAAATGGTTTAGATATAACATAAAAAGTTTATTTTGTAAATTTATATAATTTAATAATTATTAAGGGGTTAAAAATGCAGAAAAAGTATTTATTGGCGCCCGGACCAACTCCAGTGCCGGAACGCGCCTTAGCCGATATGGCGCTTCCTATAGTTCATCACCGCGCTCCGGAATATTCGGTTATACTTCAGGAGGTAAGGGATAATTTAAAATATCTTTTTCAGACCAAGCAGGAGGTTTTGATATTCACTTCAAGCGGTACCGGAGCAATGGAAGGTTGCGTGTCCAATCTTCTTTCGGCTGGAGACCATGCGCTTGCCGTCAGAGGGGGAAAATTCGGAGAAAGATGGTTCGATATTTGCAAAGCATATTCGGTTAACGTAAAAGCTATAGACGTGGAGTGGGGACATACCGTTTCTCCAAAGTCAA
>JAJYYR010000024.1 GCA_021800805.1 bacterium | reverse complement strand
AAATCGGATGCCTTTCTCGCTTTTATAAATCAAAATTCATCCGGATTAAACGATTTTCTATAATTTTGCCATTCGACCATCCATTGAGGGTATAATTTTTTCGGCATTGTAACATCTGAAAGTTTTGAAATTTCATCATCCGTTAAGCTCACCTTGACCGATTCGAGATTATCTTCAAGCTGAGACATTTTGTTTGCGCCGATAATAACGGAGGCTACGCCTTTTTGAGCCAGAAGCCATGCGAGGGATAGCTGCGGAATAGAAATGTTTTTATTTTTCGATATTGCCGCCAATACGTCGATCGCGTCATAACCCCTTTCGTCAACCGGCGGAAAATTAAATTCGCTTCTTCTTGCGCCTGCAGGTTTTGGATTTTGACGGGTGTATTTGCCCGTTAAAAATCCGCCGGATAAAGGCGACCAGGGAAGAACGCCGAGTCCTTCTTCGTTGCACAACGGAAGAAGTTCATGCTCCAAATCCCGTGCAACAAGCGAGTAATATGCCTGAAGAGAAGCAAAACCGCTGAATTTTTTGGCTTTGGCTAAATACAGCGCCTTCATTGTATGCCTTGCCGTCCAGTTTGAAACGCCGAGATATAAAACCTTCCCCTGTCTTACCAAATCGTTAAGGGCTTCTAAGGTTTCTTCCAAACCGCAGGATATATCCCAACCGTGAACCTGATACAGGTCGATATAGTCCGTTTTTAATCTTTTTAAACTGTTATTGCATGCTTCTATAATATGTTTCCTCGAAAGCCCCCCGTTGTTTAAATCGCCTGTCCCGTTTATAGCTTCTTCGCTTAAAGGAGAACGGACTTTTGTGGCTATAACGAATTTTTCTCTTGAGACATTTAGGTTTTTTAATGCATTGCCGAGAATTTCTTCCGATTGCCCGAACGAATACATATCGGCCGTGTCGAAAAAATTTATCCCTGATTCGTAAGCCTTTTTAACCATAATATTTGCATCATCCTGTCCGACCGCGCCGATATTTCTAAATTTGAATCCGAACGTCATCGTCCCAAGACAAAGCCTTGAAACCTTAAGTCCTGTATTTCCAAGCCGCGTATATTGCATAATAAAACCTCCCTTATTGTAAATTGTCGTTTTGTTAAATTATACCATAATATGTTAGAATGACGTTTATATGTATATTCCGTTACAGGATTAAAGCCGTAAAATCAATTTAATTTAAAGGTATGTTTTTTATGTTTAAATTTATACTGCCTTCAATTTTGTCCGTTTCGTTAAATTTATTCCTTCCTCCTTTTTCATATGCCAGGACTATGACCTATTTTTCGCCACGGACAAACCTTCAGAATATCGATATTCGCTGGCTTAATAAATCGTTAAAAGCTAAAAAGCTTTATATTGCCATGTATTCTTTTACCGATTATAAAATTGCAAAAGAACTTGCTTACCTTGCCCGTAGAGGAGTTAAAATTTATGTTTATAGGGATGATTTACAGATGAAAAATAGAACGGATAGAACTTATATGCTTAAAAACGTTAGGAATATATATATAAAGGCAAAAAAAGACAAAGGATTCTGGAATATTATGCACGAAAAAATATTCATAATTCCCGGCATCGTTTTTAGGGAAGGCTCCGCAAACTGGTCGCCCTCGGCTGAAGGAGCATCCTGCTATCACGGAAGTTGCGGTTCATCCGAAAATCAGGATAATAATGCAACATATATAACGGGCGGCAGAGAAATAGATATTGCGCTGCATAATTTCTATCGCATATGGGATAGAAAAGCAAATATCGATATCAACTAATCGACACGGCAAGCCGTTTAAAATTTATCAATTTACCGGTAGAAATTGCAAAATCTTGTTTATTTTCTGTACGTAGAAAGATAAACAGGAAGTCCCATCTGCTCTATCTGGTCAAGATATCCTTCAAGCCTGTCGATATGTCCCTCTTCATCGTCCAAAATAGATTGAATTAAATCCTTTGTTCCGTTGTCTTTAATTTCGGCGGCAAACTTTATATCCTCGTTGTAGGCTTTAATTGCGTCTTCTTCCGATTTTCTGTCGTTTTTATGCATTAATTCAACCGTAGAACCTATATGTATTTTGTTGTAATTAGAAACTATCGGTATTCCTTCAAGAAACAATATCCTGCCGATTAATTTTTCGGCGTGTTTCATTTCGTCTATCGCTCTTTTTTCCACTTCTTTATGAAGTTCGTCATAACCCCAGTTATCGCACATCTCGGAGTGAACCATATATTGATTGATAGCGGTTAGCTCTTCGGATAGTCTCAGATTAAGCCTTTTAAGAATTTCTTCGTTCCCTTTCATAAAATTACCTCCAAAGTTTAATTATTTTATTATGTTAATTATATCATATTAAAACAATCTGCGTTGGGTTTAACGGTAATAAATTAAAATTTAATTGTAATACCTCATTAAATTAATTTATAATTTAAGATATATTATGAAAATACTATTAGGCGCACATGTTTCTATTGCAGGGGGACTGAAAAATATCTGCGCGCATGCAAAAAATACGGGGTCCAATGCCGTTCAGATATTTACAAAAAACCAGTTGCAATGGTCGGCAAAAGAGCTTGATTCTAACGAAATATCTTCTTTTAAGAAATGCGTAATCAGTCAAAACTTGACGGTTGCCGTCCACCTTTCATATTTAATTAATCTCGGAAGCACGGATGAAACAATAAAAGAAAAATCTATCGGCGGCATTATTGATGAAATTAAAAGATGCGGTCTGCTTGACATAAAATATTTGGTGCTTCATCCCGGTTCAAATAAATATTTATCTGAAGAGGGAACAATAAAACAAATTGCATTAAATTTGAGCGGAATTATAAAGCAAACGGCGGAGCTTAAAGATGTTATTTTAATTCTTGAAACTACGGCAGGGCAGGGGAATCAAATAGGATATAGGCTGGAACATATCGCAAGGATTATTGAGTTGGCCGGAAACAGTGAAAGGTTGGGCGTGTGCGTCGATACATGCCACATTTTTGCGGCAGGCTACGATATAAGAACTTTATCCGAATATAATAAATTCATGAAAGATTTTGAAGATATTATCGGTTTTAATAAACTAAAGGTCATACATCTTAACGATTCCCTAAAGCCTCTCGGTTCTAAAGTAGATAGGCATGCGCAGGTAGGAAAGGGCTATATCGGCATGGATGCCTTCGGATTTATTGTAAACGATAAAAGGCTTAAAAACATACCGTTAATTATCGAAACGCCGGGAAGCGACAGGGAACATAAAATCGATTTAGATATTTTAAAGAATATGACAAAAAAATAGATTTTTGCCGCCGATTATCGAGGATTATTTTGACTGCCGTCCCCTGTCGGCTTATTAATTTTTTGGTTTTTTCCGATAGTGAAATACAGTATCGCCCCTAAAAGAGGTAAAAAAACCACGACTAAAAGCCATACAATCTTATCGGATCCGCCCCTAAAATCGCTTTTAAGAATATCGATAAGCGCACTAATCCATAACACTATTGAAGCAATCCAGAATAGAAACATAAACAACATTCCAAATCCGAACATTCCGAAACCGAACATAATAATAGCCCTCCGTGTACTAACAATAAATATTTAAAAAATATTTTATATGTTTCACATGAAACATATAAAATAAATAGGTCGTCAATTTAATATGATAAACGGCTTTTGTCCCCGTTATTCAGCCAGTCTAAATATTTCTTAACCCCCTCTTCTATTGACAGGAAAGGTTTCCCGTATCCTATGCCGCGTAAAGCGGCAATATCTGCTTCGGTAAAACTCTGATATGCGCCTTTAAGATGTTCGGGGAAAGGAATATATTCGATCGAACCTTTTCCATGATAATTTATTACGGCGTTCGCGACATCGTTAAATGACCTTGCTTTTCCTGTTCCAAGGTTAAATATTCCTGATTTACCCGGATTATCTAAAAACCACAAATTAACATCTGCGCAGTCTTCCACATAAATAAAATCACGCCTCTGTTCGCCGTTTCCATAACCTGCCGTTCCATCGAAAAGTCTTGCTTTTCCCGTAGCGGTTATCTGGTTGTTAAAATGGAATGCGACGCTGGACATTGTGCCTTTATGTTGCTCCCTCGGACCGTAAACGTTAAAATATCTGAATCCCGCAATTTGATATTTAGATTTTTTTATAATACTTCTCACATATTGGTCAAATTGAAACTTAGAATAGGCATACATATTAATAGGGCGTTCGCAGGCTCTTTTTTCGACGAACCCTTTCCCCCCGAGTCCGTAAACCGAAGCCGAAGAAGCGTAAATAAATTGCGTTCCTGTTTCTTGGCACCATTTTAATAACTCCTTGGAATACTCGAAGTTATTTCTCATTATAAATTTTCCGTCCCATTCGGTGGTCGAAGAACATGCTCCTTCATGAAATACGGCGGATATGTTCCCAAAATCTAAACCGGATTTAACTTTAGCCAGAAAATCGTCTCTATCCATGTAGTCTAAAATATCGAGATCGGAGAGATTATGCATTTTCTTGCCGTTTGTTAAATTATCGACGACAAGAATATTTGTTTCGCCTCTTTTATTAAGCGCCTCGACGATATTGGACCCTATAAATCCTGCCCCGCCTGTAACTATTATCATCTATTCATCCTCTTTTATAATATACATAATCCTTTATGTTAATAATTTAATTTATAAATTATCACAAATAAATCTCTTTACTGAACATTTATTTTTTCTATTTTTATTTCATTTATAATATTATTAACCAAATCCATGGTAAAAAGCTCCGTTCCAGGCATCTGAACTGTTGCCGACCCGCAAGCTATGCCGAGTCTTAAAGCATCTTCCGAGCTGCCTCCGTTTGCAATAATGCTTAAAATACCTGCAACCATGGAATCACCCGCTCCGACTCTCGAAACTACGGGGACTTCGGGAGAAGAGCCATAGAAAATTCCTTCTTTAGATGCAAGCATAGCTCCTTTATGTCCCAGAGATATAAATACATATTCGATGCCGGAATTATAAATATCTGCCGCCGCGGAAGCAATTTCAAAATTTGACGCCAGTTTTCTTTTGACTAATCTTTCAAGCTCGTGAATATTAGGTTTAATTATATAAGGTTTTGATTTAACGGCACTGGCCAATAAAGCGCCGTCCGCATCGACAAGACATTTTATCCCTGCATTTTTCAGGCGCGCGCATAATATATTATATATATTATAAGTGATATTCAACGGCGGCGAACCGGTCAGCACCGCAAAACCATCTTTTGAATAAGCATAAAGGTTTTTTTCTAATTTATCCAGGACCGAAAAACCCATAGCGGGTCCCATACCGTTGATTTCATATTGAGAAATGGGGTCGCTTTGCTGAATAACACAATTTATTCTTGTTTCTCCTTCTTCCCATATAAAATGAGGGTCGTCCAACTCGCTATTAAGAATATCGGAAATCAATGCGCCTATTTTCCCCGCTAAAACACAACATGTAGCAGCCCTTACATTTAGCCTTTTAAATGCCCTAGCAACGTTTATACCGTTTCCGCCGGGATCGAACCTTGTTTCAAAGGAATGTATTTTTTCGTCATCGATCAATTTTTGAATTTTATAAGTTACGTCTAATGCCGGATTGAGCGATAATACCGCAATATTTGCCAAAAACAGCTCCTTTTAGAACATATCCGTCTAATATTAATACCATCTTTATTATATTACGAATTCTTCAACTATGCATCCTTTATTTTAATACCTATCTACATATAAAAATCATATTTATTAAAATCATAATATATATGATTTTTTTTAATTATATAATTAACCGCCGCGAAAAGGCAATATAAAATCGGCGAAAGGATATTAAATATGAAATTATGTATTCCGCCGGTTAATTTAAAACCCTATATCCGATCGCTCCGGCGTATAACAAAGGCGAAGCCTCTTCATCGGTAAAATTTTCGGGAATAAGGGCGGCATAATTTTCATTAATCGGATAGAATTTTCCGAGGGATAATGAAGAAACTGTTTTTATCGTTTGCTATATTTTACGATAAATCAAGTAGTTCCGATGCTTCTTCTTTCGTAGGAATACCGACGAATGAAAGCTTTCCATCTATAATGGTTGACGGAACGCTTCTTATATATAATTCTATCGATAGCCTCCTGCCTTCCGGTTCGGCAACGTCTAACGATCTGTAATTAAAATTCTTGCGTTCTTCGAAGAGTCTTTTCCATGCATTGTCCGCAGGAATACACTCTTCGCACCATTTTGAAACTAAGAGTATAACGTCGTGTTTTTTATTTTTCACTGGCTGGAACATCTCATGCATTGAATCTGATTTTTTATTATTTTTTCCCTGTATTTTTCAACTGCTTCTTTTCCGGTGAACAAACTGCCCAATTCGCTCAAATCTAAAGCTTTCACTTTACTGACCCATGCATCTTTATATGGCGAAACGTTTAAAAGCAGAGGATCTTTTAAGAGATTCTCGTTAACTTCGACTATTTCTCCGGATACCGGCGACGGAATAGGTCCTACCCATTTTCCGCTTTCGATTGTAGCCGTATTGCCTCTTTTTTGAACAATACTTCCGACTTTTTTAAAGGTTACGTGCAAAATTTTACCCGCCTGCGTCTGAGCGACATCCGTCATTCCAAGCATAACAATATTATTTTCAAGGGGCTTTGCCCACGTATCTTTTTCTATATCGTAATACAAATCCTCGGGTAGTTCGCATCCCTGAACTTCGGCCATTTTTATCCTCCTATATTAATAAATAAATTAAATTAGGATTAAAGTATTTTTAATACGGTATTTTATTATTATAGCATATTGCTTTTATCTATATAAAAATTTCCAAGATATAAATTAAATATTTTGATAAAATTAATTTATTAAAATTAAACAATTAAAATAAATGGAGGTTTTTGTTATGGATACGAGCATTGACCCGATTACGGCTTTAAAAAGCGACCACGAAGCGGTCAGGGCTGTTTTAAATAATCTCGAAGGATATTTAAAAAAAATAGGCTCGGTTTCCTCTGACGGTCTTAAAAATAATTTAATAAACCAGCTTCATGAAATTACCGCCTTTATCGATAAAGATCTGGAAATACACTTTAAAAAGGAAGAAGAAGCTTTATTTCCGGTTCTCGGAAATTATATCGGCATAGAAACCGGCCCCATTCATGTTATGCTTATCGAACACAAACATAGCAGAGAGCTTTCGGGAGAATTTAAGACAAAGATTAATAGTTATTCTGCCGAAAAAGATTATAAATCAATAATCGACCTCGGAAATTCATTCATCCGGCTTCTGTCCGAACATATCGACAAAGAAGAAAATATATTGTTCAATATGGCGGATATGCAGTTATCACGCGACGAAAAACACGGCATAATGGAAAAAATGTTGACTATAAAATAAAAATATTGATTTATATCATAAATCTAAAAATATAAAAAATCAAAATTGATTTTAATATTTATTGGCATATACTTTAATTAAGAGCTTTTATGAAAAATAATGAACCGCTCCCTATAAGCAAAGAGATTTTAATCCGTATAAACGGCAAAAGTATTTTCGGAAATCTCGAAATTCCGCCGAAAGCGGAAGGTTTGATTATTTTTGCCCACGGTAGCGGCAGCAGCAGGTTCAGCAAGAGAAACAATTATGTGGCGCGGATTTTAAACAAAAATAATCTCGGCACGCTCCTCTTTGACCTTCTTACCGCAGAAGAAGAAAAAATCGATAATTATACGGCGGAATACCGCTTCAATATAGAACTTCTCGCAAAAAGGCTTATCGACGTTACGGATTGGCTGATTAAAGAGCCGCCCTTGAAGAATTTAAAATTAGGCTATTTTGGGGCAAGCACCGGGGCCGCGGCGGCACTGGCGGCAGCTGCCAAAAGACCGGACATTATTTATGCCGTAGTTTCAAGGGGCGGCCGTCCCGACCTTGCTATGGAGAGTTTACACGAGGTTAAAGCGCCCACGCTGTTAATAGTCGGAGGGGAGGATTTTGAGGTTATCGAATTAAATAGAACTGCATATGAAAATATTTCGGCAAAAAAGAAACTTGAGATAATACCCGGGGCGACTCATTTGTTTGAAGAACCGGGGGCGCTTGAAGAGGTTTCCCGCATAAGCGCCGAATGGTTCATAAAATACTTATAAATTTTAATAAATCGGAACATAAATTTTTTCGGTCATTTCATCATATTCTTTTTTAATATCGCTATATACGGTAATGCCGCCGCCGCTTCTATAAAAATAATCTTTTCCCGTTTTTTCTATAAATCTTATCATAACGGAACTTTTAAAAACTTCCCCGTCATATATGCCAAAAACTCCCGTATAATAACCTCTGCTTTCCGGTTCGGTTTCTTTTATAATTTCCAGAGTTTCTCTTTTAGGTGCCCCGCAAATGGATCCTGCGGGAAGCATACCGCAAAGAATGTCTCCGAACCTTGTATTTAATTCAGGTTTAATTCTGCCTTCAATCTCCGAGGTCATCTGCAATAATTCTCCAAAATTAGTTTTAACGGTTTCTATAAAACAAAACCTATTGACTTTTACGTCTTTACATACTATATTCAAATCGTTTCTTAAAAGGTCAACGACCGTTAAATGTTCGGCTCTTTCTTTTTTATCGTTTAAAAGAATTTCTTTTGCGTCCGGAATACCGGCATCTATTGTTCCTTTAATAGGATAAGTAAAAATTTTTCCGCCGGTTATGTTGATAAAAGTTTCCGGGGAAAACAAAACAAATTCGCGGGAAGAATTCTTAAAATAAAGTTTATACTTCGACCTGCTCTTATAAAATATTTCCTGCAAACCGAGATTAATCTCAACAGGACTTTTAAAGGTTAAATTTACAAGATACGAATTACCGGCCTTTTCATGTTTAATAACATTATTAAAAGCTTTTTTATAAACTTCGAATTGAACCGGATTTTTTTGAATTTTTAATTCATGCTTATCCGATATATTATCCGCATATCCTGTATAATTGTTAACGCCGTCTATAAAATATTTTACGCAAAAGTCTTTCACCTCCGATAGTTCCATAATAATTGGAAACTTCATCTCAAAATCTACGATAAAAAGAAACTTAATTCCATTTTTTCCATAAAAATTCATTTTTTCTACGAAATTAGAATCTAAAATCATATCGCATTATGGTTTCGGGCAGTTGCGTTTTTTAGTGAATTAATTTTTAGGAATGACGGCATATGTTGCAAATATCTATCGTAATATCTTCAGGGTCAAGCATTGCATTTATTAAGGATACTTTCTGAAAGCGATTTAGGTCGTCAATCGAAACCTTTCTTTCTATTATCTCGTTATTTTCTAAAAGATAGCGTCTTTTCACTCCGTTTAAAAGGTAAGTATCCGGGGTAATCCACTTTTCTCCGTCAAACAAAATTATATTAGAAAAAGAGGTGTCCGTTAATAAACCGTTTTTTATAATAAGTATGTCCGATACATCGTTTATTCCGGTTAAAAAAGAATTTATAAGCGTTCTGTCTTGATATTTAAACTCGTAATCAAACGACTTGTATTCCGTAGGAAAATCAGGAGCGTC
>JAJYYR010000023.1 GCA_021800805.1 bacterium | reverse complement strand
GTATTGAATCTGACATTGCTGTAGCCTAAAGCGTAAATATTTTCGCCCTGCGTATGAAATACCCCTGCTCCGCCGCTCGTAGATACCGAGTTTGCGCCGTTAAGACCTGCGGAAACGAATGAGTTTACGCCTGCAAACGCAGGCCTGACGCGATAAAAACTCATAAAACTTAGATAAGAAGTCATAATGAAAAAAAACAGAGCTACAATTATTATTTTTTTCTGTATTGTTTGCATTTTGTTTGTCTCCTGATTTCCTTATTTATTTCTTTTATTGTCCTTTTATTAATTGATATATATAAAAAATATAAAAATAAAAATATCGAAGGAAAAATTAAATAGGTTGCAAAATAAAAAGTATAATAAAATAAGATAAATGCTGCTATTAATGATAAAAACTGTTGTAAAGTTGCAATTATTATTATCTGTTTATAGTTGTCACGGATTTGCGGTACAATGAATTGGGCTTTCTCGCGCATTTTTTGGCTATCATATTTCATAAATATTTACCTCTTTTTATTGTATTTATTGCCTTTTAAATCACCAGCACTAAAATCATATCTGAATTTTTCTTTTTTGTTAGACTCAATAAATTTTTTTAGGTCTGTTGAATCAAACATTATTTTGCCTGCAATTTTAATGTGTGGAAGTTCTTGCCGCGATACCATGTCGTATAATTTTGATTTTTTAATCCCTAAAATCTTCATTGCTTCTTCGGTGTTTAATAATCTTTGAATCGGTAACTTATTTTTATCTTCTTTAACGCTTTTAATTTCTTCAATCAAAAGCGAAAAAAGCGACTTCATATTATCGATTGCTTCCATTTCTATCTTTTCCATTTTTGCCCCCATTTATTGAATTTATTGAATATAGATTTTTTTTAAATCTTTTAATATAATCCTGAAAAAAATTAGGATAATTGTCTTTATGCAAGAATAAAACTTTCTCAAATACGAATGCTTTTATTTCGATTTTAGCTAGATTTTCTTTTGCTTCTATATCGCTTAACGGTATTTTTTCTTCAATTCGTTTTTTGAGTGTATTATAGACTTGTTCAGGCATATCCCCTAAATAATCATCAACCAATTGATTTAGTTCGCGTTCTTCTTGTCTAAGTTGGTATAGCCATTGCTGTTTTTGGATTATGTCATCAATAATCACAACAGTTCTCCTGTCCATTCTTGTATTTGTTCTGTAATTGATTTAATATTTTGGTTTTTAACTACTGATTTTTGTGGCTTTATGATTTGATATTTTTTTGTTTTCTTTTTTTGCTGATTTTCAATTTCTGTTATATCTGCGTAAGTACCGTTTTTCAGCATGGTAAACAAAAGTGCTATTGGGTCTTTTATTTCTTTGCCTTTTGATTTTAGATATTTTAGGTATTGATAGGCTTTATTTATCTCCTTCTCTTTATATTTTTTGGAAAGTTTTGTAAGATTGTTATCGGAAATTAATTCTCCCCCTCGCATTTCTGTATTTTTATGGGGGGCAAGAGGGGGATCTATATCTTTATCTATATCTTTATCTATAATTACATTATCCTTACATCCCATTACATTATCCTTACATTGTAAGGTTTGTTTTTCAGATGAAATTAGTAATCCCTTTCTTTTCCTATCTCTGTAGGCTCTTACCCATTTTGCGCTTTCAGACTCAGAGCCTATTAAATAAAGCATGTCTGGAAGTAAATATTCATTTTCGTTCTCAGTTTGTTCGATAAGTTTATTGGCTTTTATAAATTCGAGAGTTACCGTAACATTGTCTATATCTTCGTCTAAAATTAAAGCTAATTCTTTGGCTAGGGTTTTTTCGATGTGTTGGAAAACTATATAACCATTAGTTTTTACTGAAAGTAACAATATTTTTTGGTAAATAATCGTGTATGTGTCGCCGCCAGCTATCTTGCGTAATTTTTTAATATATGGTTGGGAGAAAAAATCTTCTTTTAACTTTAGCCAATAATTTCGTTTTTCCATATTTTTTCACCTTTATTTCGAAAACAAAATAAGTCCGTATAACTCCATATTTTTTATTATGTATAATTTAATATGTCTTGTCAATAGAAAAAAATATTTATATTACAATTTATTTTATTTATGATACAATTAAATAAATTCTTTTCTTTAAAAAAAAATTATTATAAAATAAGGAAAATAATATTGCGGATAAAATAAATGGAAGAAAAAAACACCGATAATAACATAAAAAATATTTATACTGAAATAGGGAACCACTTAAGGTCCGCCAGAAAGTCACTTCATCTTACAATTGCTCAAGTTGCTGAAAAATCAGGCATTAAACCAAATTCTATAGCTAAATATGAAACTGGCAGTCGGATTCCAATAGAGAACCTAATAAAAATATGTTTCGCATTAGATATAAATATAGGACAGGTTTTTGATGGTTATTCAAATAGTATAACCGGCTTATTTTCAGAATTACAAATCAAAGAGCTTTCTAAAAGATTAGGTAGTTACGATAAAGTCATTATAGGCGGAACAGGAACACAAAATATTTTGCTTGACTACGCTGAAAAACCTAATTTTGAATATTTTTATGTTAGAAAAGATACTGATAATAACAATCGTGCCGAATTTGTAATTCAATGCCTTGACGATACTATGTACCCCGCAATCAAAAAAAAATCATACGTTGGGGTAGGCGCAAATGAATTTAGCGAAGGTCAAATATATTTGTTTTATTTCCCTAAAGTTGGATTGGTCTTTAAAAGAATTTCTGAGGTTACGACTAATGAAATAACTTTAATTTCAGATAATTCCCGTATGATGATTAAATCTAAAAATATTAAATTAAAGGACATAAATGAGATATATCCGGGGACATTTGAAAAAATAGATTTTGATAAAAATAAAATTTATATTTGGGGTATGGCAGTTTGGGTACTACAAGAGTTATGAAAAATCTAACAGAAAAACTCAAACTTAGCTATATAAACATAAAATTAATTTTTATGGAGGTTAAAATGTTAAAATCCAAAAAACCCTTACTGGTTTTATTTCTTGCAATTGCTTTATTGTTTTTGTTTCCCGGAGTTAAAACAGCTTCGGCGCAAAACGGTAAATTTATAGTATCCGCACTACCTATTGTTCCGGGTTTTAAAATTGTCAATGAATACGGAATAATTGTTGTAAGCAATTATCTTTTAGCAAATGATGAATGGAGCAATACAAGGTATTCTGTGATTAATACCTCTCAAGGAAGCGGCGTAACAGCTGAAGCCGAAAAACATGCTCCTGATGGAGCGAATGGTTGTGTGGATTTTAAAGTAGGAGCATTTAGGGACCATTATGCTACAGGATGGTCGTGCGAATATGTAAAACTTCTTCCAATAAAAAAGTAAATATTTTTCCGATATTGATTATCTTTCCATATAGTGCTATATTTTAAATATATAATTAATTTCAAGAGGTTTTAAATGAATGCTAATATTTTTAAAGACGAATTAGATATGGATTTATCCGGCAAAATAATCAAAGCCGTTAAATCGCTTCCGGAAGATAAACAATTCGAGGTTCTCGACTTTATAGAATATTTGCAGTCAAAGACCGCCGCCCAAGGTAAGAATTTTACTCTTAAAAAAGAATTTTCGGAATGGGACGCTTTAAGCGATGAGGCTTTAAACAATTTTGAGGTTAATTTATCTTGATTTTTGGAGATATATATCTTGTCGAAATTCCCGCTTCAACTACGGAAGGACGGGAGCAGCAAGGCTTAAGACCCGCGATTATAGCCCAAACATCGGATAATATAGACAAAATCCCTACCGTTCTTATAATTCCTTTTACAACGCAAATAAAAGCTTCAAATTTTCCGTTTACTTTTAAGGTTTCTCCCGATTCATTAAATAATTTATCTTCGATTTCGGTTGCGCTGATATTTCAGCTAAGAGCGATAGATAAAAAAAGACTGAAGAATAAAATCGGCAAATTAAACTCAAAAGATACGGAAGCTCTAAAGCAAACAATAAAAACTTTGTTGAATATCTAAAAAATCCTTTCAAATTTGCGCTTTAAGGGCTTTGATTTTTCGTTTAGGTATAAAACATTAACCTTTTTTATTGTCCTTATTTCACACGTCGCTAACTGCTTTTCTAAGCGTTTCCGGAACTAAAGCGAAGTTTAAGCAAATTTTGTTATTATAGAATCGGTAAGACCGTATATTTGACTTTTATAAATTACTTTATTATATTATATAAAATTTAATAAGTTTTATAGTATAATAAAACCAAAGTATATAAATTTGATGATGATTTTATGAAATGCACAAACTGTGGCGAAGAAACTGCTGATTTTATGTGTAGTTGTGTAGTTTGCGGATATAATTTAGGATATCCAAACGTACGTGCTGCATTGCTTAATGCGGAGGTTAACGCACTTAAAGATAGAGTAGAAAAAGTAGAAAATGATATAAATTTAAAAAAATGCGATAGTATTTTAAAAGATTTTCGTGATACTGTTGCCCATTCTTCGGCAGTCATAAATTGCTCATTGGATAAAATAAATGAATTTGCTTCAAGCGACAATAATCTTTACCAGACTTTCTATCAAGCAGTTGGTAGTGAAAGTAGGTTACCGGAAAACAATGTATGGGATGAAGCAAGAAACGTAGCTGATAGTTTATTATTCCCCTTCTATAAGGAACATATACACTTCGCATCGCTATCAATTAATCAGAGAGGGGTAACTTATTACGGCGAATGTTGTATGGTATTAAAAGATCTCTCCATACAGGAACGTGCAACGGTTTTTGAAGAAAATTCAACCCAATTTATAGAAAATAACAATATTAGAGTCGGAGGTCATATACCTTACGGTTATCGTGCTTCTTGGAAGGAAAGGGAATTGCTGGCCGTGGCAAAACTTGGAAAGAGGCTTACCTCTAAAACTAATAAAAAGGAATTCTCTGAAATATTAGCTAGTTCAAATAAAAAAGAAAGCTTTGATTTTATAGAAGTACACATATACGGTCCTATTAGTCGACGTGCTATTAAATATTTATCATATCATGAATCTAAATTAACTCCTCATAGAAAAAGAAAATCTGATAAGGTTTTATTTAAGGCAATATCAAGGAAGTTGAAAGATATTGGCGTTAATACGGAGATTTTTTAATGAAAGCTATTTTATCAGGACAATCTGCTATAGCGGTTTGCATAGAAGATAGTAAATTTTATTCTATAAGTTTAGATGAAGAAACATGGGCTGAACGCAATGAGTGTGATATTCCTTTTTTATTTGCAAATGCAGCCGATATATTTCAAATAGAATACACATCCCGGTCGGAAGTTTTAAAAAAACTGGAAACGGCATGGGAGCAGGACAGATGTCTCCAACTTACTTTAATAACATTAGATAAAGAAGAAGACGAGACAACAAGAATCGAGGCTATCGAATGCTTAAATGACCTTCTTAGTAAAGCCGAAGTGAAGGAGTATGTGGAGAATCGCTTATATTCCGCACCTATGCCTACAGGTTCAGATTTAGATGGGGCAATCAAACTAAGTAAATTAGAATCCTTAGAAATAACAACTAATTTTTTATTAACAATTCAAAACGACCAAGAAGAAATATTAAAAAGATATAATGTCTGGAATGGTTTGCCGTATAAAATGTTTGGTGAAACATCAGATAGTAAACGAGATTTTTATTATGAGGCCATCAGATATGGCGCATTTCGTTTATTTGTTACCGAACGCAATAAAAAAGACCTTGCCATACTTCAACTCCTGTCTCATCCCCGTTTCCGCGGTATTAGTAAGGCTCGCAATATATTCCAGATGTGGGCTGCTCCTTTTAAGGAAGCCGTTACTAATATTGAATTTGAAAAACCGAAATATGAAGACAGCCTTCGCGATACGGACTATATATGTAAAAGTACTGTAAATAACCATGATGCTTTTCAGCGGGCAAAAAAACAGATAGAAGCCATTAAAAAATGTCTTATAGAAGGGAATAAAGATAAAGCGTTTGTTTTTACCTTTGAACTTATTGAAAGTCAGCGGCACGATAGTAAACCTGAACATATAGCGAAGTCTCTTTGTAAGTTGGCGCAATTTGCTAAAGATGAGATAGGTAACCCGCAGATTCAGTTGGAATTTGCCAATATGGCAGTTAAAGAGAATCCCGATGATCCATGGACATATGCGACTTTAGGGGATGCATATCGGTTACTTGCCGAATATCCAAAGTCGTTAGAAATGTATCGTGAATCTGGAGTTAAATCGTATGATCCCGAAAATATTGTGGTTGCACTAAATGGGCGGGCTGAAGTATTAAAGGATATTGGGCAGATAGAGGATGCACTTAAAATTTATGAACAATGTATAAATGAATATCAAGGAGATATTGTTACAAGAAATGCCCGCGCATCAGCATTGGCTTATAGCGGTAAGTTAGAGGAAGCATTAAATGCTTACGACGAGATATTACGAGAATCTAATAATATAGATACAGATAAAGTTACCAATAGTGGTCGCGCGCAAGTACTTAGAGATATGGGACGGATAGATGAAGCTCTATTGACAATTAATAATCTCTGCAATGTCTACCCTGATGATTTAGTTCTGCAACAGAATAGTGCAGAAATTTTGCGGGAACTTGGAAAGATAGAAGATGCTGAAAAAGTTTTATCTAATTTAATTAAGCGTTTTCCATCAGCTTTTAATGCTATGGCTTCCCATGCAAGGATGTTGCGGGATTTAGGTCGTTTTGCTGAAGCTATAGAGAAGTATAAAAACAATATTGAATTTTCTCCGTTAAGTCCATGGTCATACTTTGGTATTGCCGAAACTTATAGAAAGATGGGTGAACTTCCTACTGCGCTGGAAGCCTATGAGGAATTTATTAGCAAGTTTCCTTATAGCGGATTGTCTCGAAATGGAAAGGCATCCGTGTTAGTGGCTATGGGTGAGTATTCCAAAGCTTTAGATATTCTTCCAAAGAACCCGCCTGCAAGTCAAGGCGAATGGGTCGCTTATCATATTAAAGGCATGGCACTAATGCGTAAGGGTGAATTGATAGAGGCGGAGGATATTTTCAACTGGGGGTTAAGAGAGTGCTCTTGGTTTTCTCAGCGTGAATATTTTAAAACTGCTCTTGCTAGTCTTCGAATTAGACAAGGCCAATATAAAGAGGCGGTCGTTTTAGCTCGGCAAATAGTTGATCCATCTATTCAGCCAATTGCTCATATACTTATAATGCATGCTTCCGGTGAATTAGGCGATATGTCTTTGTTTGACCAATCTAATAAATCTATCATGGATACAGCAGCTCATGATAACATTATTGAGCTGAAAGACGCATTGGTAAAGCGTTACACACAGCAAGCTACTCTTACCATACCCAATGATTGGCTGTTTAATCATGAGTGCGACTCATTACTTCAAGCCGCTTAACGGTTTTTTTATTCTCCCTTAATTCATTTATTTCCCCAGACGTCGTCCACCGCTTTTCTTAACGTATCCGGGACTAAATGCGAATATCTTTTCGTCATCTGCGTCGTCCTGTGTCCAAGAAGTTCCCCCGTTATATATAGCGAGACCCCGTCTTTTACCATTTTGCTCGCAAAGACGTGTCTTAAGTCATGAATGTGCATATCCTTAAATCCCGCATTTTTGCAGGCGGTATGGAAAGACTTCTTAAAATCGCCTAATTTAGCCCCGTTTTTGTTAAATACGTATAAACAGTCCTGTTTTTTTTCAATGCCGCTCAAAAGGACTTTTAAAGGCTTGCTGATAGGAATATATCTGTCGTATTTTGTTTTAGTCCCTTTAATCGCTATTACGTCGTTCTGCAAGTCCACGTCGTCCCATTTGAGATTTAGGGCTTCGCCTTTTCTGCAACCTGACAAAATTAAGAAAGTTATTAAGTCCCGGGTTAATTTATTTGTGGCGCCGGCGATGAGCTTCTCGATGTCGGAATCGGATAAGGTTTTAAGGCGGGATAATTCGTTTAGTTTTTTAATTTTAAACGCCGGATTCTTTTCTATGAGTTCTTTTTCTATGCAGAAATTAAAAAAGTGATGTAATGTAGTTATTTCTAAATTGGCCGACCTAAAGCTTATTTCTGATTCTTTCTTTCCGATATTTTTCGGCATGGCCATAATTTCTATTTTTCTTTTCAACTGGTAGTCTTTGATATTAGACTGCGTAATATCGGAAATGCTTTTGTCTTTAAATATAGGCAGGAAATGTTTCGATAGGCTTATTTTATCTTTCGTAGTCTTGCTTGAATGGCTTTGGTTTTTTATATATTGCTCCCAAGCCGTCAAAAAGGTATAATTATTTTTAACCGGCATGCTGAATTTTTTCCGGACCAAGTCGGCTTCGATAGTATTTGCGATTTGCTGAGCGAGTTTCTTATTATCTGTTTTGGTAGAGCCGCGGTATTCGTTGCCTTCGAGCCTGACTCGATACCAAAAAATATTGCCTCTTTGATAAATATACGCCATAAAATACTGTGCCCTATTTTGTACAAAAAATAAAAATACGATACGGTAAAATATAGCATTTTACGGACTAAAAAGGCAAGAAAAATTTTGAATAGAAAAACCTAAAAGCCTTAAAAGCATTGATTTAATAAGGCATTAATAATAATAAAAGCATATGCCTTTTAATCAGGTGGTCGTGGGTTCGACTCCCGCGCGGCTCACCACACAAAACCGCTGTAAATAAAGCATTTACTATATTTCTTCATGTATTAATGGGCAGCTAAGATTACCGATAAATATTGCGAAATATTATAATTGGCGAAATATTATGGGTATATTTAATATAAAGCCTCTTTCCCGTGTCTCTAAAATCATATTTACCGGCTTATCTATTCTGATTTTATATTCAATTATTGCCTCTTTCGTTTATGCGATTTTGCAAATTGAAATCGATGTTTACGTTAAAAAATCTACTGAACTCGCACTTTATACGACTAAGCTTTCGACAGATTTAGGTGAGCTGATTATAGATTCTTCTTCAATTATAAAATATTCAAAGTTAAACGATAAAAAAAGACTCAAAACATCCTTAATTAAGGCTAAAACCTTAATGCTCTCAACGGATACAGATTTTAAAAATGTAAGACATTATATAAAAACCGCAGGGATTGGAATAAAGACGATTTTACCATACGTAGATAAATCCTATTTTAATTACTCTAACCTTATAAGGCCTATAATAAGTAGAATTATAAAATATCACAGTTTAATCTCAAAAAAAATATTTCTTACACCTATAGAACTTGCCCTCTATAAAGATTCCCCGGTTTTTTCACCCCTTGCCGTAAAAGCTGTCAAAGAAACGATAAAGCGTGAGAAAATCATAGGATACTATGTTAATCTGATTTACTTAACCGGTTCGCTGTTTATATTTGCATCAATACTTTTTTTTATTTTTTATTCAAAAAGAAAAACTGATGAGATAGAAAATCTTTATACAAAATTTAATTTAATCTTCGACAATATATATGATCTTGCTTACGTAACCGAATTTACCCGCGATGCCGTTCCAAAACACTTCATAGAGGTAAATGATATGGCTTTAAGAAAGCTTGGTTATTCTAAAAATGAATTTTTAAAATTAAGCCACCTTAATA
>JAJYYR010000022.1 GCA_021800805.1 bacterium | reverse complement strand
TTTTACCGAAGGAACGAGAATCGACAGTTTATGGCTCGGAAACAGCATAAGGGTGTCGCAGGTTTTAAGCATGTTTGCCGTTATTATTTCTATCGGCGTTTTGATTTACAGGCACTATAAGTATAAAAGCATCTAAATCCGCTTTACGACGTATCCGATAACTGCATTTCGCAGTTGTGAATGCGATATGCGAGAATGTCCTGCCGCGATATGCGATATCGAGTTAGACGACCAAATATATTTTTTCACGGAATGTAAGGTTGACCATCGTTTGTTATTGAGTGTTTCCGGAGATTTGAATGCCGATGTTTAATTTTATTAAAAATTTAAGTATAAAGTGGAAAATACTGTCCAGCGCTTTTATTATTTTTTTCTTTACTATTTTTATGAGCGACGGTATTTTTCTCTGGACTATATATAAAACTCTTTACTATAGAAATTCGCTTAAAAATGAAAGATTAGCCGAAGTTATAGTTTCCTCCCTAAAATATCCTTTATATACGAAAAAGATAAAATTTATTAAAAATTATTTAAGCTACATTATTAAACACCGCAAAATAGAAGGATTAAGTTTATATAGCGCAAAAGGAGATTTAATAATAAGCCGCGGTAAACATTTTTTGAATAACAGGTTTTATTTATATGGCAGTAACAATGGTTATAAAAGGAATAGCGGATTATTATTAAAGAAACTGAGTTATAACGGGGAAAGATTAGGAACGCTTGCCGTAAAATTTAATTTAAAACAAGAGTTAAATGGCGTAAAAGTCCGGGTTTTTTGGGTCGGAATAAGATTTCTCGTAATTGCCGCCGGATTTATTGCTCTGGGGCTTTTTATGTTTTATATGATAACGGTTTTTTTGACAAAACCTTTATCCGAAATAAAAAAGAATATAGAAGAAATAAAAAGCGGAAATTATAAAATAAATTTTAAAAGCAAATTTAACGATGAAATCGGAAGCGTTATAAACGCAATTAACTCAATGGCTTATGCGATAGAAGATTATATGAAAAGAATTGATTCGATAAATAAAGAGAAAAATGAATTGAACTGTATGGCTATTATGGGAGAAATGTCCGCAAACATTGCCCATGAAATAAAAAATGCCATATATATTATTTCCTCCGCCAATAATTACATTGCCCATGAAACAAAAAATAAAATCGTAGAGGAGTTCGCAGGTATAATTAATAACGAGGTTAACAGGCTAAACCGTATGACGGTAGATTTTTTGAGTTTTTCCCGCCAGAGAAGTCCCGAATTAACGCCTTTAGATATAAATAAGCTTATAAATGATTCCCTTAGCATATCTAAATTTGAACTGGCAAATTTTAATATAAAACTAATTAAAGATTTAGACGGCAATATTCCGATTATAAACGGAGACCCCGAATTGTTAAAACAGGTTATACTCAATTTGATAGTAAATGCGATTGACGCAACATGCGCAGCAAATTCTTTTGCGTCAGCCGAATTTGAAGATAAGGTTATAAAAGTAAAAACTATAGTTAAAAACGGTGATTTAAATATTCAAATAGAAAACAACGGACAGCCTATTACCAAAGAAAATATAGAAAATATATTTAAACCGTTTTTTACTACTAAAAACGCCGGTTCGGGACTCGGGCTTCCGATATCGTTGCGGATAATTAAGCTTCACGGTGGAACCATAAACGTTCAAAGCAATAAAAAAAGGACGGTCTTTAACGTAACTATTCCGATATTGCGCCAACCCGGGCAAGTGTCGTGATTTTTTAACGCAGGATAAGTTAATGGTTAAAATCTTATTAATAGACGATGAAAAAAATCTTTTAAGGGTGGTAAGCCTTAACTTGATAAAAAAAGGTTTCCTCGTGGATACGGCTATAAGCGCCGAGCATGGATTAGATCTTTTCTTAGAAAAAAAATACGATGCAATATTGTGCGACCTGAAACTATCAGGAATGAACGGCATCGAACTTCTCTCCAAGGTTAGAAGCCTTGATAAGCAGATTGTTTTTATAATTATTACCGCATTCGGAAATATCGAACAGGCGGTTTACGCAATGAAACTCGGCGCCGACGACTTTATCTCTAAGCCTGTCGATATAGAAGGGCTCGCTTTTAACTTAAATATATTTTTAAATAGAAACAAAGGCAGGAAATCTACCGATGTAAAAACAACGGAGGACGAAGCCCTATCAAAGATTAAAGGCGGTTTTATATTTAAAAGCCCTAAAATCGGCGAGATTTTAAGCGAGATTTATTTAACGGCTAAATCCATGTCGAATATTCTAATAACCGGTGAAACGGGAACCGGAAAAGAACTTATTGCAAGAATTATACATAATTTGTCGGATAGAAACGGGGAATTTGTTCCTATAAATTGCAGTGCGGTGCCTATAGACCTTTTGGAAAACGAATTTTTCGGACATGAAAAGGGGTCTTATACAGGCGCAATATCGATGCAAAAGGGAAAATTCGAAGCAGCCGAAGGAGGAACGCTTTTTTTAGACGAAATAGGAGAAATGCCTTTATTTACGCAGGCGAAATTGCTAAGGGCAATACAGGATAAAGAATTTTTCAGGATAGGGTCTAATTTAAAAATCAAACTTAACGCAAGAATAATTTGCGCTACGAATATAGAGCTTGAAAAGGCGGTTATCGAAAAAAAATTCAGAGAAGACCTTTTTTATAGAATAAACGTGCTCCATTTTAAAATTCCGCCCCTAAGAGAAAGAAGAGACGATATAATTCCGCTTGCTAATTTTTTCGTTAAAAAATACAGCGAACTGAACAAAAAGAATATAGAATCTATTTCCGATGGAGCGATAGAATTATTGATGAATTATAATTATCCCGGAAATATAAGAGAACTTGAAAATATTATAGAGCGTGCGGTCATTATTTCTCCGTACGATATACTTGAACCGTCCTGCCTTCCAAAAACATTGATTAACGAAGAATCCGGCGTAAAAGACGATGAAAACCAAAACGATTTAACCTCCGGCAGTATAAAACTCGAATGCGTAGAAACAGGGTTAATTAAACGGGTGCTCAGGGAAAACGGTTTCAATCAGACTAAGTCTGCCGCCGCACTCGGCATATCAAGAAAACAGCTTATAACTAAGATGAAAAAGTACAATCTTTTCAAATAAAACATATAATTGTCCATTTTAGGACAACGGTCTGTCCATTTTCGGACTTTCTTGAAAATATCATCCATATTTTATCATATACTTCCCGTATAATTTTTCGCGATTAGTTCCCGCAAGTTCATATACAGCGCAATAAATTTATTTTTTTAGGATAAAAAAATATAGTTTTGCATTAATGGTATGCTTATTGCAATCATAGATTACTTAATGATTCGTTATATTATTTCAAAGAACTCAGCCGCCGTATTTTTGCTCCTGATTGTTTTTTTTGGAGGAATCGAAAATACGGCGGGGGCAGGGATACGCTGGTTAAGTTTTCAAAAGGCAATAAAAAAAAATAAAAATTTTAAAAAGCCTTTTTTTGTCTGGTTTCATGAAACGGGCTGCGAATATTGCATATTGTTCAAGAAGAATATTTTATCCGAAAGAGATGTGATTGATTTAATAAATAAAAATTTTTATCCGGTGGAGGTAAATGCTTACGGCGACAGAAAGTATAAATTTTTTGACGGAAAGAAATACGGCGGAAAATCATTATCGTCCAAATTTAATATTATAGGCTTTCCGACGTCGTTATTTTTTGATTCGCATTATAAAAAGATATTTTATCTGCCCGGTTATTGGAATAAAAAAGATTTTATGCTTGTACTAGGCTGGATATCAAGTAAATCATATAAAAGAGAATCTTTGAGAAAATACTTTAAAAATAGTTTTTAATATGTAAACTTAAAAGGAGGCTGCCTAAAATAATGAAAAAAGAAAAAACCGAAAATTTTATTCCAAGGCGTGATTTTATTGGAAAAACTATCAAAATTGCCGTTTCTGCCTTAATAGCGGACGGTTTAATCGGAGCGGCTTTGAAGCCGGCAGATGCCGAATCTAAAAAAATTTCGTTAAAACCTATAAAAATTAAAAAGGCTTACATAAAGGAGATAAACGGTAAAAAGGTTATATGGATTACCGGAACGCCCACGCCGGAGCAGAAACTCCTAATACCGAAATTAAGGCTTCCTTTAATTGCTCAGGATGGCGCTATGGTTCCTTTGACTATGGAAGTTAAACTGCCTATGTCGCCGCAGAAATACCTTAAAACATTTTATGTTTGCGACCTCAATAATCCGCGCCGCCTTCTCGGTTCGTTCTCACTAAGCCCCGCTAACGGAAGAGGTTATATTTCTACCAGAATAAAACTTCTTCAACAATCTTACGTGCAGGTTCTCGCGGAGTATTCCGACGGAACGGTTTACGGCGGAAGAGAACTCGTTAAAGTTACGGTAGGCGGATGTTGAGCGGGCGGATAATGTTAATAAGAATAATTTTATTATAATATTATTGGAGACAAAAAATGAAAATAGGAGAAATATTAGTAAGGGTACCCCATAAGGTTAAAAAAGGACGTATTATAAAAATTATTAGTTTAACGAAACATCCTATGGATACCGGTCTTGTAAAAGATCCAAAAACCGGAAAAAAAATTCCGAGGTGGATTATTTACAAGGTAAACATATTTTATAATAAAAGGCTTATAACGACTTGTAACTACGGCATAGGTATCGCCGCAAATCCGTTTCTGTCTTTTTATGTTAAGGCCGACGAAAAAGCTCCTCTAGAGTTTGTAATGTACGACACTAAGGGCAATATTTATAAAAAGACCGTTATGATTAATGCCGTCTAAATAATATTTTTTAAAATGAAAAGAATAACGACGTTTACATTTTTTATATTCATATTTATTGCTTTTGTTTTACCGTTTCTTTCAAAATGCGCCTTTGCGCTTAAAATACCTAATGGTCCGTTTTATGCCGTAAAGATAAAAAAGAGCTTTAAAAGAGCGTATTTTGATTTGAATCAGGCTGTTATAGCGGAAAACTTTACCGTTGCCGCCGCTACGCCTATTTCCAAAGGCTTAAAGATGTTTGGATTTAAAATATCCAAGCTTGAAGTTTTAGACCTTTGCAACGCATCCATAGGCTACGACTTGCTAAAGCATGATATGAATTATGCGGCGCTTATGCCTTGCAGAATAGCCATATATAAAAAAGGTCGGCATCATGTCGTAATAATTGCATTTTTGCCGAGCTATTTTATGCGTTATTTTAAAAATAACAAAACTACGGTTAAAGCCGCTTTAAAGGCGACAAAAAAATTAATAAGAATAATTAATTCCGTAAAAACCGGTTTCTAAAAAAAATAAAAGGGGTAAAATATGGATAAAAATGAGGGTTTTGAGGTAAAAAACGGCCTGTCGAGGAGAAGTTTTTTAAAAAACGCCGGCCTTCTGGGCGTTTCGGCTATCATCAATCCGGTTAATTTGTTAAAATTCAAGCCTGCCGGAAATCTTACTATTATTTGGAATTCCGATTCCCATGCCCATTTGAACCCTATGCTTTACAGAGAACCGTCTGTAAATATCGGGCCCCGGCATATGAACGGAAGACCCGGTCATCTGGTAGGCGATGCCTTTAATCTATATTACGATATAGACCCAAAATCGGCTATGGGCTACTTTTGTTCGTATATAGATTTTGAAAATAATCATAAAAGATACGGGTTAATGGGCGGATATGCGCATATGGCTTCTATAATTAATAAAATAAGAAATGAAAGATACGGAAAAACAATTCTTTTGGACACGGGCGATTCATGGCAGGGAACCGGCATAGCGCTGCTGACTAAAGGAAAGGCGGTTTATAAGGTTCAAAACGCTATGGGCTACGATGCAATGACTGGGCATTGGGAATTTACATACGGAAAAAAACAATTGCTGGAAAATATTAAAAATTTAAATTTTCCGTTTATTGCGCAGAATGTAAGGGATTCCAACTGGGATAATTTAATATTTAAACCTTATATAATAAAAGAAGTAAACGGTTTAAACATAGGTATAATCGGACAGGCATTTCCTTACGTTCCTCTGGCGCATCCGGCTCATTTTTCAGACGGGTGGTCTTTCGGGATAGATACGTCTCATGCGCAAAAAATGGTTAACGAGCTTAAGAATAAAAAAGTTGACCTGATAGTCGTCCTTTCCCATAACGGTCTGGAAGTTGACAGAAAATTTGCGTCTTTAATAAACGGTATAGACGTAATTATAGGAGGACATACACACGACATTCTTCCGGTTCCGGAAATAATAAATAACACGGTTATCTGTCAGGCAGGAACACACGGAAAATTTATAGGAAGGCTTGATTTGAATATTAAAAGCAAAAAAATTATTGATTATAACCATAAACTTATACCTATCGTAACCGATTGGATTAAACCGGACGAAAATATCCGGCAAATAATCGAACAAGAATATGCGCCGTTCAAAGAAGTTCTTAACGAAAAATTAGGAAAAACCGAATCGCTATTATATAGAAGGGCCACATTTGAAAGCACGGTGGACAGCCTCGCCGGACAGGCTTTTAACGAAAAATTCGACACGCCTTTATTTTTCGCGCCCGGCTGGAGATGGGGGGAAACATTGCTTCCCGGTTCGGATATTACGATGGAAAATGTTTACGGGGAATACGGAACGACGTATCCCGAGGTTTACAAGACTCTTCTTACCGGCAAACAACTATTGTTATCGCAATTAAGCGTTTTAAGCGATGCGTTTGCAAAAGACCCTTATTTGCAGATGGGAGGAGACGTAACCCGCGTTTCCAATTCTAAATTTCATATTTTAATAAATCAGCCGTTAGTTAAAAGAATAAAAACATGGGAAATTAACGGAAAACCTTTGGATTTAAATAAGAAATACTGGGCCGTTTCCACAGGCGGAAAGATGCAGCATATGAACGCGAAAGATGAAGGTAGGACAGGATACAAAGCCTGCGACGTCATTGCAGAATATATTAAAAAACATAAAACCGTCATGTCCGCCGATACGGAAAAAGTTATTTACAGGCATTCAAGAACGGCTGGATAGGCGTTCGTTTATTTTTGCCGATAGCGCAAAGGAGATAAAATGAAAAAATTATATAAAACTTTATTTATTGCCGTTTTAACTATAATAATATGCCTGCTTGATAAGCAGGCATATTCAAAGGATATCCATATAGTTCATTATCTAAAACGCCATACCTTAAAAGAGATATATGTCGTTCCGCAAAATCCGAAAAGATGGGGGCTTATTGTTTCGGATATTTCCAACAGCATAATATTTTCGAACAAATACTTTTTGAATTACAAGATTGTCGTTGTTTCATACGGGCCTATCGGCATCAGGTTTTTAATGAAAAAATTCGATAAAAAGTTCTATCCGGATATTCAAAGTTTTAAATCTTACGGCGTTAAATTTGTCGCATGCAACGAGACTTTGAAAACATTGCATATTAAAAAGCGGGCACTGTTTAAATTAACCGATATCGTTTATCCCGGCGCCGTTTTATATATAGTTAAAAAAGAGCAGCAGGGTTATGTCTATATACCGGCGTGAACGAAAATCTTAATTCAATCAAGTTAACCAATTATAAAAAATAAGGAGGATAAATATTATGCATGGAATTAAAAAATTAAGCATATCTACTTTGCTTTTAGGCATTTTAATAATTGCATTTTCTCTTAATGCGGCATACGGCAAAGATATTCAAGCCCTACCGTATTTTAAGCATCATGATTTAAAAGAGCTTTACCAGGTGCCGGACAATCCTAAAATATGGGGGCTTTTGGTTTCAAACGCATCAAATAACGTAAAGTTTTCAGACCAGCATTTTATAAATTATAAAATTGTTATAGTCGCATATGGTCCAGCGATTAAATTTTTTATGAAAAAGTACGATAAAAAATATTACGCTATGCTTCAATCGCTTCATTCTTACGGGGTTAAATTAGTGGCCTGTCATACGACTATGATTGGTCTCCATATAAAAAAGAGCGACCTTTTCCCGTTTGTGGACGTGGTTTATCCGGGGGCGATTTTTTATATAGTGCAAAAAGAGCAGCAGGGTTATGCTTATATTAAGCCGTAATCTGCGCTTTTTAAATCAGTCAAATAACTTAAATGGAGGAGATTTATGTTTTTAAAAAAGGAAAAGAGTATTTTTGTCTTTGCCGCGATATTTATGTTGTTTTCGGTTTTATTCATAAATCCGGTCAAGAGCTTTGCAGGCGGTCCTGACGGAACCATTAATAATTTTATAAACCAGAATCCGTTTGCTTTCAGCATGCATAAGCCGAACACGTTTGTAAGTTTTAACGCCTTGCAATATCAGGGTTTTAATCAGGTTTACAATAATAACGGAGAGTTGATTTCTAAACCTGCCCAGCAGCAGATTTTGTTTATTCCGGCTTTTGTCTGGACTTACAGGTTTTTAAGAAAAGTAAATTTTTTCGAAGTCGCGTTTCCGATGGGGAGCCAGACCGCTCAAGGCAATGTTCCGCAAACTCTGCCTAACGGCAAACCCAACATTATGTTTACAAACGGGTATCAATTTACGAACGGCGGGATAGGAAATCCGGTTATCTTTTACGGAATAGAGGCGTGGCACCAAAAAATCGGAAGATTCAAGTATAATTTTATGCCTATGCTTGTAACGGTAATACCGAATAACTGGAGCTCAAGCTCCGTAAATAATGTCGGAAGCGACGAGTTTAATTTCGAGCTTGCTTTAACGGGCGGATTGGGATATACGTTTAACAAAAAATTCAGGCTTGCTTTAGATTATGCGGTAGGCGAAAGCTATAATCTTGGACATGATTCGATTAACTACGCGGCGGCTACGGCTGCGGCTCCGACGGCGCTCGGATATAATTCAACCCTGTCTCCGACAGGCACGGGGAGTTATACTAACCCGGGCAATAACTTTATAGCAAATACGTATCTCAGATTTATCTTATTTAAGAAATTAGAGATTTTTAACGAAACGGTTTTCGAAAACCAGAGCGCAAATTACGGCTGGTTTAATACTAATCCGCTTGGAGCGGCATCCACAAGTTTAAAATACGGCTATTTAAACAGCGGATATCAGGCATTAATGACCGGTCTCGGAGTTTCTTACCGTTACGGCAGAATAATTGCCGACGCAAGGGTATTAAAAACATTACATGCAAAGAACGGTCCGGATTTGACCATGGGGCTCCTATCCGTAACAATACCGTTTAAGTTTTAGGAATGCCCCCTTCTCTTTTATCTTTACTCTCTCTTATCTCTCCTGCGGGTTCTTGTTTGCTTGCGGGGGAGATTAAAATCATTTACATTTTTACCCTTACCATGACCCCGTTGACCTTTTCGGCGGGAAGTTTGTAAAACCGAACGAATGAAGGCGACAGTTTTTTAATAAGCGCAAATATCCTCCAAAATATATTATTGCTGACTATTTCCTCGAAGCCGTAAAATATGACGGTTTCGTCTATATTGTACTTTTTTAATACCGCTTCTACGTCAACGACCTCTGAATAGCCCGCCCTTATAGAAAACTGGCTCAGTCCCGGGGCAACGTCGTTTTTGAAAAGGATGTCCGTTCCATAAGGCTTTTCAGTTCTTTCTATCGAAACGAATATATTTTTTTCATAAATAATAT
>JAJYYR010000021.1:4319-9927 GCA_021800805.1 bacterium | reverse complement strand
TGTGGCGAGATAATGAGTTCGTGATTATATAAGTGAGTAGTTAAGGCTTATTTTTAAAAGCGTCAAAACGGGGCAAGACTTAAAGTTGTTACCCTTTAAGGCATATTTGCTTATCGTTTTTATAAATTTTAAATTTAGACGTTATGTAAAAATGGAATTTTTATAAATATTATTTTTAAAATAACTTGCTAAAATTTTATTATAAAATTTAATTATAAAATTTTAATCATTTAATTTTTATATTAGATATTTTAAAGGTTAGTATATAAATGCTGAGTATTTGCTTCGATTTTAAAATCTCTATAATGTATGCATATTTATCAACAAATAATGCTCAACAATTATTAAATACTCAACAAATACTCAGCAAATACTCAACACCGAAAAAGCTCAAAAATGCTATCATAAAATGGAAGAAAATCGTTAATACTCATCAACTCAACGACCCTCATGTGACATGAGTGATATAATATATGTAAAAAATTTTTGGTTTAGACGAGTTAAATTTAGTATAAGCTTAATCATAAGAATTCAACAGAGTAAGATATATACGTCATAAAGTTATATAGTATAGGTGATAAAATGGAAATTATAACACCAGAGTATGAAATCGAAGATGAAATAGCACCAGCAAAAAAGAATGTTAAGTTGGTTAAAGAAATACCAATTGACATGAATAAAATGTTAGAAAATGTTAGAAACGTGGATTAAATCCACGCAATTTTTTTAGGTGATATTTTTGGAGTTTATTTTTAAATACGAAAAAAAAGTTAATGAACTTTATGATTTTATTTTAAGAAATGGTTTAAAATACATAGACGATATAGCTAACAAATTTCCTAATGAGGAAAGAAAAAAGATAGTAAGGTCGATTGCTTATTGGAAAAACGGGAAGGAGCGTCCATCTAATTCTCTTACTGTTTCATTAAAAAAGAGTTTGTGTGTGGGCGATTATATCTTTATACCACATCCAGACTGGGAAAGTTATGTGATAGGATACGATGAAACTGGTTATTGGATTGAGGTTGGTGGACTTGGGCAAAACTACGATTTTTCAAAATACTATAGTATAGAAAACGAGGGATTAAAAATATTAAAAACAATAAGGAATTGGCTTGGATTTGATTACAACATTTATGAACTTGAGGGAGAATATGTAGATTATTCAAGAATAAGAGTTCAAGGAGACATTGTAATGAATGCAAAAAAGATTTTATTTAACGATATACTTAGTACAGATCAAATGCAATTTATTCTAAATTATTATATGCAAAAAATGAATATAAGCCCAGACCGAGCTCGAACTTTATTCTTTCCAGGTTCGTCTCCTCTGGTTTCAGATTATTATGACTTAATGACCAGATGGGGAAATGGAGAAGAATTAGAGAGAACGGTAACAAAAGAAGTTTACAACTTCGCAATGAAGATACGTGAATTGCAAAGAATTAGTTTTCCAACTAATAATACCGCAGTCTGGGGCAACCACACATTTTTCATAGAATCACTTGAAAAAATAGAATATGTATGGGATGGTTTTATAGCTTATACTAATGACTACGGAAGATTAAGAATAGAGAGCAAAGACCACCCAACATTCGAGACTAATATTGATGAGGGAAGATATAAATTTACACGAATTGGGGCTAAAATATGAACACACAATTTAAATACAGAGAATATCAAAGAGAGACTATTGATAAAATAAATGAGGCATTTAAAACTCATAAACTCGTCTTTTTAGACGCACCAACTGGAGCTGGTAAAAGCATAATTAATGCATTTGTCTGCAACGAACAAGGAACAGCTTATATGACGACAACTCAAAGGCAACTTGTAGACCAATTGCAAGATACATTCGATTACGTCATACCTGGAATTGGTGTTACGATAAAAGGAAGGGATAATTATGAATGTGCATTTGCAGAATCGATTAATTTAAAAACCGAGAACGATGAACCAATAACAGCAAGTGATGCGCCATGTGTAATGGGTAAATTTAACGGCAAATCATTTACACCAACCAAGTGTCCAGAATATCAGGCTGGAAATTGCATATATTACAACTTACGGCATAAGGCAATGCAAAGCACCATAGCTGCAACAACGATGAAATACTTTGTTAAAGGGATATTACCTAAACTGCCGATATACACAGAACAAGTTATAGGTGGATTCAATGGTAATGTGGGTGAAGTAAGAGTTAATTGGAACGCTTTAAGCGAAGATAACGAAGATAATGACGAAGAAAAAGAGGAGCCAGACACGTGGAAATCACGCAAAGTTCTTGTGATAGACGAAGCACATACTTTAAGCGAGGCATTAATAGATGAATATACTTTAAATTTTAATGATAGCGTTAAATTGCCTGATTTTAACTTTGGTGAATTTTGGAAAAAAGTGAGCAAAATACCTAAAGGATCAGAGAACGAAGATTTAAAAATAGCAGGGATATTAAATGAGTCCCTTTTAAAATATGTAGAAGATAAATCCATAGAACTTGACAATATCCAAATGAAAATGGAGAATATAGCTTCTGGAGACCCAATGTTAGCTGTTTTAGGAAAAGACGAGTTAAGAATTGCGAAAGCAATACACAATGCAAATAACAAAATGACAGCGATAGACCCAAAAGAGAAATATATATTTATACGTAATGACGAGGAACACGACTTAACTTGGAAACCATATACTATAGAGAATATGGTGAGAAATCAATGGAATAAATTTGAAAAAATACTTCTTTCATCAGCTACGTTTTTAAACATACCGATGTTGGTTAAAGAATGTGGGTTACCAGAAGACTACGCAGTTGTGCAAGTTCCAAATGTGTTTCCTAAGGAAAAAGCGAAAATTTATCTTGCAAACATGGCTGTTTTAAACAAAAATAATATAGAGCAGAATTACGGCATTTTAGCGAAAGAAATAGAGCGAATAGCCGAGAAATTTAAAGACTCGAAGGGTCTGGTTCATTGTATTTCGTATAACAACCAATATAACTTAAAAAAGCGATTGCCAAGCTCACGGTATATTACTCACAATAGAGGATACGACAGAGAACGGCAGCGAAAAGCTTGGGAAGATAGCACGGGAAATGGCATATTCTTATCTGTTGGCATGGAAGAGGGACTGGACTTAAAATACGACAAGGCACGATTTCAAATTATAGTTAAAGCACCATACCCATATTTTGGTGATCCGTGGATTCAAGAACATTATAAAAAAGACGGACAAGAGTGGTACGACACAAAAATGTTATTAAAAGTATTACAAGCAGCGGGGCGTGTGATGAGAGCAAAAGACGACTCAGGATATACATACATATTAGACGGAAAAGTGCGAAAATTAATAATGGAATATAAAGATAAACTGCCACTTTGGTTTAAAGAACGGCTTACATTTTTAATTTAGCTCTTTTATTTCTCCGTATTGGTCAAGAGAGTAATACACCTCAATTTTGTTTTTTATAATATGTTTAAAAATTTTCATATCGTTTATAGACCCTATGAAACTATCTTTTTTTAGGTTAGCAACAAAACGCTTGTTTCCGTAATTCATCCATTTTAAGTAAGGCTCTATTATTTCCATAGTAATTTAATATTACGAATGAATTAATAAACCTTACGATAGAATTTACGTATTAAATTAAAAATACGAATTATAAAGGAAGATAACGTTTTAACGAAGTTATACTTTAAGGTATAGTATAGTTAAAAGTTTAGCCTATACGTAAGGAAATAAGCTGTTTTTACTATATTTCGTTATAAGATATTAGTATAAGATATACTAATTTATCGGTAAGATAATAAAAGTTTATATACGACTATAATATATAGTATTAAGGTTAAGCGTAAGGGCTTAAGGTAACTTACCCTTACGGGTAACCTTAAAAATAGTATATAAATTAAAGCCGTAATAGACCGTTACGGTAATAAAAGTTTATATACGACTATAATATATAGTATTAAGGAGTAAACGAAAAGGTTAGGCTAAACCTCCTTTTCGAATACCCTTAAAAAAGATATAATTAGGGAGAATAAAAGGGAAACTTTTTATTCTCTCGAGTTATTAGCGAACGACTTAAAGTTCTAATCTTAATTTAGCTTTAAGCCTATTAGCGACCATGGGTGGAAGGTCGGATTAATAATAGCCACTTCCACGACAGCTTTTTGAAATAAGAGCTCCGTCACCTTAACCCAACTTATTAGATACCGTTACGTGGTGTTGGGATAATTACCTTAATAGAGGGAAACTAAAATCTAATAAAAAAGGGTGAAAAGAATGGTAAAACAGAAAAATATTGAATGGAATGAAGCAACTATGGGAAAACGACTTGTTATCAGTGAATTACATGGAAAGAATGCTAAAGAAATTACTAACATTTTGAAAAATCATATAAACTCTGCAAAAGAAAGAGTGATAATTAACGGTGTAGAATTTGGAAGTAGAGAATATTGCACATTTATCCAAGTAATAAATCACGAACCTCCAAATAGCACAAAAATATATGATTTTTCTGAATCAAACAAACAACCAGATATTACACTTGCGATATTGGTGGGATGTCCTGGAGAATCACAGGTTGGAGTAGCTCAAATATCATCGTTTACAGATATAAATACGATAATTGTCGATTAAATTTCTTAATTTGATTACGGTTAGAACAAACACATTATGTTCAGATATAATCGAAACATTCTATTCTAACGGCTTTTATCTTGGAATGGTTGGAGAACCTATAAATTCTCCTGATGGATTATGCAATATTGCATATTTCTTTAGAAACTAAACAATTTATGACTACAAATTAGACACTTCCGAATCGAAAGATTCAAGTGTAGTCGGGCAACGCTAAGTCTAATAAAAAAAGGTGAAACGAAATGGTAAGTGAAGAAAAAAAGTTGCAGGTTAAAACTGCAACTACAAAACAACCAGAACCGCAAGTAAAAAAGAGCAATGAGCGAATAGTTTATAATGAAGTTAAGAGCTGGAATCTTTCAACTCTTGCACTTGAGGTAAAAGCGAGATTGCTTAAAAAGAATGTATCAATAACTCAGTTGGAAGCAGAAGCAGCCACAAGAGAGGTCTTTTTCTGCATGAAAGACTTGCTTTTAAGCAGGAACGAGATTCATGCAACAGGTTTTGGCAAGTTTTTTCTGGTCATAAGACCTGAAAGAAAAAGAAAAGTGCCCTTCTTGAAAGGAGAAGAGCGTTACGTGACAGTTAAACCTGACGCTATAATCAGGTTTAAATCACCATACATATTTAGTATGGCAGACGTACATAACGCTTCTCCGTCAAAAGCTAAAACGAGCACCAAAAAGGACGAAAAGGGGATTAACCTTTAATCCCTTATTTTTATATGATCATTTGGCAACGGCTTCCGAGCCGATAGGTTCAAGCATGATTGGTTAATACTAACAGTTGCTAATAAAAGGTGAAAAAACGGAAAGGAAAGAATGAATATGAACGGAAAGAAGATTTTAATAAAACAAGCAGAGTTGGACTCTTTAGTCCAACTAAGAGAAAAGTTTGCTAAATCGAGATGCAAAATTGATATTTACGAACGATTTGCGTTTGTGAATAACAATGGTATCGTCGAAACGATAAG
>JAJYYR010000021.1:0-4219 GCA_021800805.1 bacterium | reverse complement strand
GAAGGAAAGAACGATATAGTGAATGCACTTAAGAACAACTTAGTCGATACAGAGAGGTATGTTTGCCTAATTGCCAACGACAACTCCGTAGTGATTAAGCCAACCGTAACGACAAAAGGACGAGATACTTTTGTACTAATAAAATTAACAGCAGAAGAAGTGAAAGATATAGAAGCATTATTTCCAAAGAGAATGCACGTTAGGGAGATTACATTCAGAGATGAGAACTTCCAACCATGAGGTAATTAAAATGGAAGTAAAAGCTAAAATAAATTTCCAAATAAATTTTGAAGGAGACCTGTCATTTGAAGGAAGCATAAACAATGACGAGTTTTTAGGTTCGTTTTATTATGGAGATAGATACGCATTCTCGCTAAGCGATATTTTAGACAACATGTCCATGGACGAGCTAAACGCATTAGAGAATAGAATAGCCAAAAAGAAAAAAGCAAGGGAGGAGGATAAAAAATGAAATATGAAGATATTAATAACGGAGACCTAATCGAAATAGATGGCTTAGTTGGAAAGGCAATTGCTAAAAACACCCACGGATTTACTTTTATTATTAAAGGTAAATACGGAGTAACATCTAAATTTTACCTCTGGAAAGAATTGCAATGAGGTGTTTGCTTGGAAATAACAAAAGACTTTTTAAGGAAGTTTTACAACCACCACGTTAAAATCTTCGATACCAGAGGCAGAGTTTTTATCGGCTATTTAGAACCACCTATAGGTCTGGGACCAACACATACCGTTCGTCTTTTTTTAACCAATAGTGACGTAACGTATAGGTTTAAATTAAAGAATATAGAATGGATTGAGATGAATAAAGCATTATTAGAAACAAGCATCGGAGATGGAGTTAAATGAGACGAATTTCTAAGGGAATAAAGTCAGTTGGTTTTTTATGCCAATTCCCCAGTTTAAAAATATGCCCAATTGATATTAAATTTTTAATAGTAAGATATTTAAAATACTATGTTATAGCTTTTTAAATTTAAATTTAAATTTTAAGGACGGACAAAAAAATGGTCAATATAGGATATACTCGAGTCTCGACAAATACGCAAACCGTGGAGACGCAAATCGCACTTTTAAAAAAGAAGGACCCAGATATGATCGTGTTCACCGACATAGACATATCGGGAACTATACCAGCTATGAATAGACCTGGATTTAAAAAATTCTATGATGCGGTGAAATATCACAAGGAGATTGGTGACTTAACCGACATATACGTCTATGATATTAGCCGTCTGGGGAGGGACTGGGACGACTCGGTGAAGACCATGATAGAGTTAGAGTCGTTTTTAGGAGATGGACGAGGAATTATAGTTGCATCAGATATGGAGGGGTCTCTTTTTAACTCGTTTTATAAAGCTGAGTTAAAGCCTATGCGAAGATTAGTTTATGGTATTGCAGCATACGTGGCTGAATTAGAGCGGAAGAATACCGCACAGCGAACCAGAGATAGATTGCAATCAATACGAGAACAGATTAAAAAAACTGGTTATTATAAAACAAAGAGCGGGAAGATAATACAATCTCTTGGCAGGTCTGAGCTTACCATCGATTGGGATCTTGTAGACAAGTTACGCATGGACGGGTTAAGCTATATGGATATAGCCATACGTCTTAAAATTAATTACGGGAGCTTAATGACATTAAAAAGCTTAAGGAAGAAAAAAGAGGAAGAACATGTTGCAAAAAAATAATAATTTACGCATAGAACAAGTAGATGGCTATAATTATTTACGGCTCGATAAATTATATACTATAAACGGAATAAAAAACTATAAAGCTCGTGAATTCGACGAGATAATGTGCGACAGATATCCAGATGCCGATGTTTACGGAGTCATGTCATCGAGTTATTCTGAATCGTCTTTAATAGTTGCATCATTAGCAAGATATTATAACAAAAAATGTGTTGTTTACTATATAAAAAAGACACCAGTAATTGAAAAGGCAGAGCAACTTGGTGCTAAAACAGTTAAGCTCCCTGTAACACGACTAAGCATCGGAGCACCGATGGCTAAAAAGATGTTTTACAAAGAGTACACCAGATGGTCAGCATTTATCGCAACAGGAACAGCCAATAACGAAGATATTTATGAATGGACGAAACGAGATGCAGAAAAGATGAAATTTGTGAAAGATAAAATTATACACATAAATATAGGCTCTGGGCTTACTGCTGTTTCGCTTTTATCGGGTTGGGTAAATCACAGACCTAAAAAAGTGATATTTTATGAGACTGGAATGCGTCCAGAGTATAATAAATATGAGTCGATTCTATCATTATATAACATACAGAAGATTAGAATGCCATGGGCATACGAAGATACGGTGCAATTTAAGGATTTTAATCCCATATATGATGCTAAAATGGTTAAAATGATATATGATAGAAATGTAAAAGATAAAGATGAGTTAATAATAATAATAGGAAGTGTTTAACACGGGAATACACAGATTAGTTCAAATTAGTACGACACACGTAACCAAAACCGCAAGAAATAGAATCGCTATTTATTGCAATAAAGTGGAAGTGTCGAGGTCTGGAACGAGCAAATATTTAGCACGTGTGATAGAATTTACACCAGACTATAAGATTATCAAAATGGAAAAAGTAGAAATACCATCAATTAGAAAACGATTAGCATATTCTAAAATACTTAAGCACGAATTGAAAGGATTTAGTGATGTCCATTGGTATAATATAGGAGAGAAAGACGGCATACCGATGTTATACGATTATGGAGATACATTTGTTTTATGGCATATAGTAATTAACAAGATAAAAACGGTGGTTATAAATGGATAAATGTAAGGACTTGCTTGAAATAACAACAATAGATAAGCCAGAGTTAATTGGTTGCGACTTGGATCAAAACCACGGTGGTTATCACATACACGTTTTTGAAATAGACAGTAAAAATTACGTGGTTAAATGGGCAACTAAAAGCATTAACTTAGAATTAAACGAGGAAGACTAAATGTTTACCGACCACGACCGTTTTGTAATCGAAAAGCGAATTTACAAAAGACCGTGGTTTCGTGTTCTTTATTGCTTTATGCGTAATAAATATGTAAAATCAACATATAAACAAGTTGTTAAAGCAATTAGAAAAGAAGGATACAAATATAAAGATATAATAAATCGACTTAGAGCGGAAGAACGAATGAAAAGAAGGAGTAAGTATGAGCATTAAATTAAGAGATGTAATTGTAGTCATAATGGGTGTTGTATTTACACTATTGATGGTTACGATGGTTTATATAGGATGGGAATGAAATAATGACAGATGTAATAACAGGAATAGTTTTTGTGACAGTAATTGTGATTGCATATTTGATAGGATTTTTCCAAGGACGCAAGTTATCTAAAGAGAAAACAAAAAGGAGCTAAAGCATGTATTTCATAAGCCGTAAAATAGGAAATAAAAAAGAGAGGGCAATAATAAAGGAGATCAAGAGTTACGGATTCCAGGTATTTTGGGTGCGAGGGAGATTTTCAAGATATAGCCAATTCGAAGATGATACAGAGATAGAGGGCAACAGCGTGACTAAAACAGCTCTGGCTTTAACAACCAAATTATTTTTTGACGACGGAGATGTATTCGAGAGTGTAGTAGTCTCTCTGGAAGCTATTAGGAATGCAAAAAAGACAAACCCCCACGATACTATTATTCACACACTTATCCACGAATTAGCTCACGTGATTCAAATACGAGAAAAAAGCTTAATTCTTGATGAACCAGACTTATTTAATAAATCGCATGGTATAAGATTTTGCGAAATTTATACTGACTTAATTTGTAAGTATGATGTTAAATATATAGATTTTAATTATTATATTGGCGAATTAGAACAATTACCACCAGAAATTGAAAAGAGGAATTAAAATGCAAATTCACATAGGCAACGAACTCGGAAAGAAATACGATGATTATTTTTATAATCATTTTAAGTATATCCAATTTAAAATAGAAACAAATATCAAACTTAAATATATTGAAAACGAGACCATTAGAGAGCGTATGTATGAAACACACTCTTTATTTATTCCAGACCGAGGAGAGGTTGTTTACGATATAGGAGCAAATTACGGCAATTATGCTTTAATTTGGGCAAAGCTATATCATGCCAAAGTAATCGCTTTTGAACCTTTAAAATCGAGTTTTGATAAAGCTAAAGCTAATTTAAAGTTAAACCA
>JAJYYR010000020.1 GCA_021800805.1 bacterium | reverse complement strand
CCATAAAGAAACCTTATTGCAGTGCAAGTTTTATGCGTATCAAATATGCAATGAAAGACACGGCTTCCATATCAGGCATAACGGAAGAAAGACGCAATAAAATATTAAGCAACGGCGGCGCTAACCCCGGCGATATTACTGATTTTTGGGATTTATCGCCTTCTGCCGATACCGTGCCAAACTCCGTTGGTCATATTGCAAGGTTTAATGTCGGCTTGTTAAAAAAGCCTATATTATCAAGTTGTCCAGAAGAAGGCATTGTATTAGATCCTTTTATGGGGTCAGGCACTACTGCAATAGCGGCTTTGAAATATAACAGGAAATACATAGGCTTTGAAATTAAAGAGGATTGGCATAAAAGCGCCATAGAAAATATAAGAACATATGATTACGACTACGAAGAGCCAGTATCTGAAGATGATTGCGAACCTATGCTGCCGTTTTGAATTTGAAAAAATAATAATTTTATTAAATTAAGGGGGGACAAAATGAAAGTCAAAGATATAACATTTCATTATACACAGCCTGAAATGGTAAGGGAATTGATAAACTTAATACCCATTCAGGCAAATGACAGCGTCTTAGACGCAGGTAGCGGAAAAAACAAGGTTTGGTATAATAATATCCCTGACTATTGCATAAAAGAAGAATGTGAAATTGAGGATGGCATAGATTTTTTAACTGTAGATAAAAGATATGATTGGATTATCGGCAATCCGCCATTCCATTTAGGCTGGAAGTTCCTTGAGAAAGCATCTGAAATATCAAATAAGGGAATAGCATTTTTAGGCAATCTTAATTTTTTCAATAGCTGTCTGCCTAACCGATTTGAAAAATTAAAAAGTAAGGGATTTTATTTGCAAAAAATTCATATCGTGCAGGACAAAAGATGGTTTGGCAGATATTATTTTTTACTATTTGATAAAAACATAAATAATTTTATATCTTGGAACGCAAAAAGTTATTAGCAAGAAAACAACCCCGCCTTAAAACTCACCACAATGCGTTTAAAAGGCATTATAAGCGATATAGCCTACAATGCCTTTTAAATAGCGTCTTTTAAAATAGGTTAATGGTTTTATATTCAAAGTCAATTTATCAGGCTTATTTTTTTTGTTTAATAAATGAAATAACCTTCAGATACATGCTTATCATGCATCTCTTTACAAATTTCAATTATATTTTCATATTCTTCTTTATTTTTTTCCTTAATCGAAAAAATTTGTATTCTGCCATCGGTATAATGGCAAAATAAAAAATAAACTACGCTATTTTTTACGAACTTGGTATCAATACTAATACGCTCAACTTCTTCAAATTCAATATTACTTAAACATGGCATACTATCAAACAATTCAAGGAATATTTCAGGCATAGCATCTTTATCGACATCTGCAAAACAACTTTCAATAGCATTATTAACATCCGACTTTTTTACTTTTCCTTCAGTTTTACCAAACAACTCTTTGACAGTTTCCGCCTTAGTGTTAAATAATAAATTTTTCATATTGCCCCCTTTTTAATATATTTGTATCGTTTTTTCGCCTAAATTATTCATTTTGAATTTATTTTCCATACGCAATGTTTTATTTTTTATATCGTCGAATATGGTATTATCAATTCTGCCGTTCAAAATAGCAAAATATAAAGTAACGGCATATTGCGATACAAACATATTGGGCATCGCCGCCCAGTTTATAGGATTATCGATTTCTTTGAAACGTCTTATTTCTGGTTTGAAAAATTCATTAATATTTTTTGTGGCCAGCGATAACATTTCGGCATCGTTAAATTTTAAATAGTCTATATCGAAAGCATTACCTATTGACTTTAATAGTTCAATCTTATCCGTATCGTAAAGCTGATTAAATGTAATAAACAACCTCTGCTTGCCTCTCGTAAAACTTTCGGCTTCTATATTATATTTAACATAGTTCCATAAAATATTAGGTTCCGGCACCTCGGGAAAAGCCCATTTATAATCTTTCATATACTCTACAGGATTCCTAAATAAATGCAAATAATAAGGAATTATATTTAATTCACGGAATATCTTATCGTATAAAGGCATTAGCCTAATCATACTTGGTTCTTTAATAAAAAAGAGTTCATGCACGGCATATACATTTTTAATATAATCCCTTAACTCTTCATAAACGACGCAGTTAATCTCTTTGCTTTCAAGCCAACCGTCAGGCAATGAAAAAGCGGCGTTCCATGAAGGATCGAAAACCTTGCAAAGATTATGCACTTTAGTGTTTAAATCCCTTATCGCCATATCCTCAAAGAAACCGTTAGGATTAAAAGCATTAGGTTTCATTAAGTTATCCGATATGAATACGCCGGATTTTGCAAGAATACCTGCTAATAAAGATGAACCGCTTCTAGCACTGTTAAGTATTACAATAGCATTAGGCATTGCATGCCTCCTTTACTAATAATAAGGTATATCGCAATAGAAATTCTTCTTCCGCTTCTTTAGGCTTTAATGGATATATCTTTTTAGCTAATGGTTCCACAGACTTTATTATAGTCCATTCATCGGCTTCTACATTGCCAAGCAAATCTCTTTTCTCGGTAGATAACAATATTAAATCGGCTTCTTTGACGGAAGTCGGCAAATCATATAACAAATTAAACTTGTCGGCTATGGCTTTATAAACCTTTTTTTCTAATTTCTTATACTCCGGCAAGAGAGTTTTAAGAGGTCTTGATATGTCAGATAAATATGCCTCTGTAGCATCGTGCATTAAAGCATCAAAAGCATCCTCTTCAGGCACTATTTCCGAAGCTATAATGCTATGCTGTGCTACGCTATAAAATTCTTTAGTGTGTCCAGTATATCTGCATATATTAGACAAGGCATGAGCTATATCTTCTATACAAATAGAATCCGGCGTGATATTTAAAAAATTAAACTTTTTGCCTGTGTATGTTTGCACCCAAGGCAGAACCGTAATATTATTCATAAATCCCCCTTATATAATAGTTATCATGCTGCCTAACATAGCGAACAAATTAACAAATCTTGCCCTATCGATAGGTTTTCCTTTAGTCAATAAAATATCTAACGGTATAGGTATATGTTTTCCCACGCATACTACAGACAAACCATTACAATGCAGAAAATCAATTCTTGGATAATTAAGTTCCGAAACAAACTTTTCGACTCCAAAATCAGGATTATTTGAAACCGTATCATGAAAAAGCACTACGGCTTTATCCGATAGCTTCGGCAAATACATTTCAAAATTCTCTTTCGTTGAATCGTACGTATGATAGCCATCAATATGAAGCAAATCTATGGATTTGTCAGGAAAAGTATCTACCGCTTCAGCAAATGTTTTTCTTATGAGAAATGAATTTGTCTGATAATTTTTCCAATTATACATAAACACTTCTTCATACACTGTTTCACTATACAAACCAGTATGTCTATCTCCTTCCCAAGTATCTACGGCATATAATATATTTGATTCATAACTTTTATTATTGTAAGATGCTTGACAAAAAGCAAAAAAACTATCGCCGTAATGGGTCCCTAATTCCACAAAAACTCTAGGCTTTAATGCCGACATGCACCAAAATGCAAAAGAAATATGTCCATGCCAAGCACTTACGCCTGACAAATATTTAGGATTGTCAAATATCTGCGGATAAGCGTAAATTATCTTTAAATCGTATATAGATAAATACAACTGCTGTTTAGTTGACATATGAATTATTCATCCTTTTCTAATTCACGCAATTTATCGGTATATAACTTGCGTAATTTGATATTAGTTTCTCTTGAAAATCCATTACCGGAAACAAGCTCTTTATCTATACGGGCAATACCTGTTTTAATTTTATCAATTAATTTTTTGTCTTTCTCGTCTTGAGATAATGCTTTTATCATTAATACAGTATATCCCCTTTTCTATAAATTTGATAGTTTTTCTCTATACCAAGAGCCGAATGTAAACCCAATATTTAAAGAATTAATAATAATAATAAATGACCAGAATAAGTCTTTACTATTTATATATATTAATGAAATTGCGATTAATACAAAACACAAAGATATTATCATAATTCTGATAAATACTTTCATAAATCCCCCTTTCATAAAGCAAATAAAATATATATAATAATACTCAATGCCCAATAGTAATAACAATACCAATGATAATAAGCATAGCCGAATATAAAAAATGGCAATGGCAATAAACAGTTAATAAATATAACTATTTTGTCTAAAGTTTGATAGTATATATAATCGGCAATATGCAAACGTTTAAATACAGCCGGTAAATTTTGAAATACAAATGCTGAAAACAATATAAAAAACAATGTTTCGATTATAAATAATAATATATCTTCCATAAGCATATAAAAAAATAGGCGATAGCATTAAGCCACCGCCTATAAAATCATCTGTTTGCCACCGGCGGCACTGTTGGCGCTACGCCTGTAGGCTTAATAGGTTCGACTTTGGCATCCTCTGGTTCTTTAACTTCTTCTTTTTTAGTTTCAGGTTCGCTCTCATGCGTTTCGCCCATTGTAAATGGTTTATAATATGTTGTGGTCGGCATATTATTATTCACTGAATCTGCAAGAGATTTAATTATCTTTAAACCTTCGTCAGCGAATGTTACTAATGAATTTACGGACTCTTGTGCTTTTTTATTCGCAGGCTTTACTATCTTATCGGAATTAAAGCCTGCGCCATGAATAAGATTTAAAATATTATTCACGATAGACTCTTCTTCCGAAGCTCTAGGCAACACGGCACTTAAAAAAGATAACACTCCTTCGATAGCTACTACGGCAAGCCCTATAATTTCCGGCGTGGTTAACTGCATTTTTCATCACCTCCTATATTGTTAATTTATTTTTTCTACATAACCTACCCAATCATCAGCTAATAAATCTGTCTGAGAAGCGAGCCAAGGCACTAAATTATTGTCTGCTGTCTTCATAAAAATATACGGCAATGTCATTTTAGAATGTTTATCTGGTTTTTGCAGTTCAATATACATCCCTTTGCCATTCCAACCGTTCCTTTGCATTTTACCGCCCTCTTTAAGACGCAATAAAGCCCAAGAAAAACTGCCTAATATCATACCTGATTGTTTCATTTCGCCTCCTTTGTTTGATTTGCTATCTTTTCAAGCAATGCTTTGTATTTATATAGACTGTCTAAATATTTGTCTTCAGCATATCCTTGAATCTCTTCCGAAACATCTTTGAGAACTCTGTCAACTTTATTTTCCCCTTTTTTCCCTTTTTGGAATAGCCAACGCTTACCTATAAAAGATAAAATATCTTCATAACTAATATCATCTATATTCATACCTTTAATTTTGTCGATAAATATTAAATCTTCCCTTATGCTTTTCAATTTATTACTAAGATGGTTTTCTGCAATTTCAATAAGAAGATCATTAGTAAGTTTCTTCTCTTTACTCTTTAAAATTATCGTATCATCTAAATATACACGTAATAATAAATCAAATTCTTCCTGCGTAAGTTTCATTTTAAACCCCCTTACTACACATAATTTATATTCAGGTTATTTTCCTTTAATACCTTATTAACTTCAGCATTGTTTTCGATCTGACTTTGATATTGTTTCTCTATGTTCACGGCGGTAATATCGCCGTTTGAATCCGTATCTATCGTGCCGACATGAACATTCGTCCACCAAAAATGATACTGAATACTGTCAATATCATTACCATCCGTTTTTAATGTTATGTTAGATGGCAATAAAGCCTGCAATTCGGAAATAGTCATAAATTAATACCTCCCCCTAAAAATGAAATGTATATGTTACCTGTATGCCTTTTTCTCTTAGTTTATCACCAAAGCCTTTAACGCTTGGTATATCGCCGTTAAGTTTGGCAAGATTAACTTCTTTATTGCCGGACAGATGTAATTCACCAACATTGATATTTTTGTTAAATAAATGCACGACATCATTAACACCTGACATAATCGTACCTTCCGGCAATAAAGAAGCTATGTCTTGTAAATTCATGACTACGCCGCCTTCGGAACTGTCACAACCGCATTTTTAACCATTTTGGACAAATCAGACGATATAGACTGAATACTTGCGACAGTCGCATTGTAAGCCGTAACCGCTTTCTGCGTATTTGCCTTAGCGGTTTCAACCGAAAGATTTGACCCTGGCAGAACAGCCACATTTTCAATAGACTGAGAAATTGTTACCGCATTTTCCGCATCAGCTTTAAGATTACCTAAAATCTGAGAAATTATGTTTACCGTATTAATAGCCGGTGGGTCCACAACAGCAACAACGGCTTCGGCTACGGGTATAGCATCTATCATAATATGAGATATAATCTCTTCGGCATACGATGCGCCCTTAATGATGTCAGAGAAAACCAGACGGACATCTTTAATTACATTTGTCGCAAAATTACTTAAATCCTGTTCTAATACATTAATTTCACTCATTTTTAATTCTCCTTAGTTAAAAGTTAATTATTTCTTTATAGATTCAAACCTTCCGTTTTTACCCCTATGCGAAAATCTATTATTAGTTTTGTTTTCTTTGCCCTGTTCAACATTTTCAACTTCCTTCGACTTAGAAGTAGAAACTTTTTTATCTTTAAAGAGTAAAAGCACAGAAATTAACGCCTTTAATAATTCTTCTTCTTTCATCTTATTCCTATAATAAGATATAATAGTAGCCGATAGGACTACACCCATCGCAAAAAATAAAAAATACAATAAAATCTGTAATAACGTTAATGTAATAGGCATTTAACCCTCCTTACTTTTTAATGATTTCATTAATTTTATTATTAAGTATATCGCAATGTATGCAATCGCCCAAACAAGTATTATTGCCTTTAGCCGTTTTACAAGTCTTGGTAATATCTGAAATAGCTTTATAAAATACGCCTATATCGCCTACCTTAATGTTTTTAAGCGTATGCTGATATGCCGCAGACAGATAAACCTTAATATTATCTTTAATGCCCATAATTAATCCTCAAATAATATGCATCAACTGCCTAACAATAGATATGAATATATAATCCTTTGCCTGTTCTTCCTTCGGCAATTTATTAAAAGAAACTAAATTAGGATGCGTTTTTTTATCTATATCTTTAATATCTCCTAATTTCCAACCATTTTTTTTCTTGTCTTTAGTCCATTCTTCGTGCATCTCTTCGGCATCGATATACGGATTGACCATTATCTTTTTAACGCCTAACCTAGCCGACTGTTTTATTTCTTCCGGCAGTTTATACCAAGAAACTTGGCTTTTATCACCCAATGCTTCGCAATATGCCTTATTAACATTATGACATAATGTAGCGATAACTTCTATCTTATATTTTTCCGTATTGCTTATTGAATCAACCTTAACAACATTGTTTTTCTGTTTTCCTAGCTCTGACGGCATTAGATAATCTCCTGATAATAATTGGTTGGTTTAATATCTAAAAAAAACAAATAATCAAATTCTTCATCTTCTTTTGAAGTGAAATACGGAGGGCGCATAGTTTCAAACGCTTCGACCGCAGTCATACCTTTTGAATATAACCAATCCACAAATAGATTAGTCATTGTTATCGACCAGTTATTACTTATTAAAAAAGCAACTACGTAATATGATTCCTGATTATCTTTGATATCCTGTATGCTATTAAATTCATAGGATAAAGCTTCGGAAACAGCTTTCATTAACTCCGGCATAAAAAATAAATCAAGATTAGTATATAGCCTATATCTTAATTCACCCAAAGGCACAGGAAGTTGGGTAGCATTAAAATTGAAAAATATCGTGCTTGTAGTATAAAATATATACTTTAAAATATTTTCATATGTATCTAAAAAAACCGGAAGCTTAACATTTATAATCTTATCAGACGGTAAAATAGACCTATAATTATTATAAGGCAGCATATTACCGTTATTGATGTTAATTATTACCCGCATCGGATACCTCCTGTTTATTGCGGATATACTCTTCGATAGGCAATATATTTTCGCTACCGCACTTAGGACACTTGTCTTCCATGATAATCTTCAAAACTACACCTGATAATATTTCCTTGCAATTATCACAAACTAAAGCATCTTTGATTTTCATTATATCTCTCCTCGAAATTAAAAAGGAATGTCATCTTCTGTATCTTCTTTATGCGCAACATCGCTATTATTTAATTCAACATCACTTTTTGTGGCAACAAAATCATTCCGCAATGCTTTTTGAGTTACTTCGCTATTCTTTAAATCGGAAGCTTGTTGTCTAAGTATCTTACTTAATATACCTTTTTTTTCAAATTTAAGAAGCGGATAAGACTTAACAGTAGGATCAAATGATATAGCCGTTATCACAGCAGAAGCAGGCAATCTATCCACGCCAGATAATAATTGTATATACCTATTCCAGTTTTTAATAGAAGTAGCAGGCACATTAATCCTATATATAAGATTAGTCATACCTATGCTTTTTTTAACGGAAGTAAACACTATCCTCTTAGCTCTTGAACAAGCTGGCGATTCTTTGCCGTTTGCAGTAATCCTAGAGCCGAATATCGCTTTTGGACACTCCTTACAATTTTCATGCTGTTTTTCAATCCTATCGTTTTCAACAGGCTTAATACCATCAACCGAAAAACAAATAGGGCTATTCTCCTCGCCTTCCACAAAAGGCTTATCATAATAATACCTTATATCTGTAACGCCTAATATAACGGCATATATAGTATCTTTATCGCCAGGGATATCTTCAACCGTAAACTCTCTCCCTTTAATAGATACATTAAGCCAAAACACACTATTTTCTAAATCTTTGCTGGCTTCTTCAGATAATTGCCTTAATTCTTCTGGCGTTAACTCCTCTTGATTTTCAAAAATTGCAATTTCGTTTGACATTGTGTTTCCCCCTTTTTCTTTTATATTATACTATCTTTTAGGATTTGCATTGATAAACATCGGCAAAGGATTATTAGCCCTTTCCGGCACATATATAACTTGGTTTTTAGTTTCTTTAAGATTTTGAAGCCAACGATAATCTAAATATCCGGGGTTGTCGTTTAATGCATCGCCTACTATTTTGATAGACTTGGCAACGCCTTGAGCCCTCTCCACTTCCGCCTGTGCGAGATATTTAGCCGCTTCATATTTAGCTTCTGCCTTAACTCTTGCCGTATATTCAGCATACCTTGCTTTAGCAAGCGTCGCCTCGCCGCTTTTTTTAGAGTGCCATACGCCGTAAACCGGCAATACATACATGCCTCCTGCAATTATACCAACTATCACTAAAACAACAACTATCACAATAATGGCAATAGCCGTATTCTCTGACAAACTTCCATGATTATTCATTTTAAACATTGTTCCCCCTTTTACTTTAAAAATTAAATTTTCCTTACTAGTAAATCAGTTTTTCTAAACATACTAACACCAGGTACCTCGGTATTATGTTCAATACATTCGGCATATGCAGAATTATTAACTCTTGCCTGCAATAAACCTATCTCGCCCGTTTGGTTGATATAATCCAATAAAGCGTTTAAATCAACGACATTGCCTATAATTTTCTCTTTTATATAACAAGAAGCCGTATCGCTTTTGAAAGAGTCTATGCCGTTAATCTGCATTTGTTCTAAAATAATAGTCTTGTATTGAGATATCTCGCCGTCAATAGCTTTGATTTTGTTTTCCAATTCTGATTTTTCTATGCGTAATGATTGAACTTTGTCAAGCATTTCTCCTATTTTATCCGGCATTTTCTGTTCCCCTTTTTTTCTCTGACTATGTTAATTTCTGTCATATTGCCATAAATTATACTACTAAAATCTTTTTTTAAATCCGACATAACAAATCTAACTTTATCGCTTTTTAAAAGCGACGACATATCTTCTGTATTATTATACCTAATGATTTTACAAATATAGCCGTTCGATTTCAGTTTATTTATAATATGTTTTTGTATATGAGATAAAGAATTATCATTTACCTTTAATTCTATAAACACGACGGATTTATTTTTATTGTCTATTAATAATAAATCGGGAATACCCACAGGCGGCGGGGATATTGTTATAGGCATAAAGTTATGCAACTTAGCAATATTCCTAATAGCCTGTTTGAATTTAGATTCGGTCATTCCTATTCGCTATCCTCATCTTCGTCCTCGCCTTCGCCATCCTCTTCTTTTTCTTCATCCTCTTCGCCGGATTCGCTTTCTATCAATTCATCTACTATCTCTAATGCATCTTCTATATATCCCTGTATATTAGACCAATCATCGCTACCCTGACTGGCATCTAATAAAGTAAGAAGTTCTTCGGCATTTTCAATATCTAATTCTTCGTCTTCGCCTAAATCCTCTTCTTTCTCTTCGTTGTTTTTAAACTTTTCCAATAATTCCTTTGCATTGACTATATTTGCGTCAAATTCGTCGCTATCCTCTTCTTCAATCAAATCAATGCAATTAGTAAGTATAGCTTTGATTTTTTCTAAAATT
>JAJYYR010000007.1 GCA_021800805.1 bacterium | reverse complement strand
TCGGAACTAAGCCTTAATATTTAAATATTAATAAAAGTTAAATCTTTAATAAAAAAACAATAAATATATTACTTCAATATTGCATTTTTATCCTGTTTTGTCAAATATTGGAAGAAATAAATTATGCTCCCCTAATCCCGATTTAGAAACTATTTTAAGAAATTCCAATATCCCGTCATTGCGAGCAAAGCGAAGCAATCTCGCTTTAGATTGCTTCGCTTTGCTCGCAATGACATTATTAAGTAATTCAGGTAATCCATATCTATAAAATCCTAAATCGGGATTAGGGTGCTCTTCTATTCTTGACAATTTTTTGCCATAGTGTATAATTTTAATTAACGATTAACGCTTTTCATTTTTGTAATATTATTTTTTTTGGTTTTTCTGTTTTTTGCGTATAACTTTTCTTATATCGGGACGTGGCGCAGTTCGGTAGCGCACCTGCATGGGGTGCAGGGGGTCGCAGGTTCAAATCCTGTCGTCCCGACCAGTTAAAAGGTGGATAATATAAAAGGTAGCAAATAGGTAGCAAAAGAAATTATTACATTCTGAATTTTCTTTTTATTGTTTCGGAATGATTAATATCGGGTTTAGGCGGTTCAGTAGGGTTGTTTTTTTATATTCCTATCCTGATTAATTTGTTCTTCTTTTATCACTGTCTCTACATCGTCTTTTAATTTTGGAAAATCGGTTTTTACGGTATTCCATACAATTTCATAATCAACATCCTCATATCCATGTATGATTCTATTCCTCATTTCTACCGCCTTTTTCCACTCAACCTGATTATATTTTTCAAAAAAATCAACTGAATTTGGCATTTTTCTCATCTTTGTAGCAGCTTCACCGACGATTTCAATAGTCCTAATTGTTGCATCTATAGTCTTGTCGTCTTTAAGAAATTCTTCATAAGTCATATTATTCGTATAATTAAGAGCTTTTTGGGAATAGTCCCTGATATCTTCTAAATATTTCATCATAGTCTTTTCAGGCATATATAACCTCCTTTAAAATATTATCTTTATAATATTTATTTAAATTCTTTTTAACCGCAAGGTCTATATTTTCTTTTCTTAATATATCTTTAAGTTCACCTATGAGCCCTGCCTCATCAAATAAAGTTCGTTTTATATTTTCTTCATACTCCACTAAAATATCAATATCACTCATATCAGTATCTTCCCCTCTTACGACTGAACCAAAAATACCTATTTCTTTTACTTTAAATTTATCGTGTAAGTATTTCTTATGCCTTGATAGAACCGTAAGGTAATCTAATATTTTTTTGTTTTTTTGTAATACTAAATTGTTATTTATCATAGTTTCCCTACTTAATATAATTTATCATTTTGCTTTTAAAGAAAAATAAGCAGGCTTAAAATTATTGCTTTATCAATTACATAATTCCATAATTAATTATAGCATATTTCTACTTATTTTCTCCAATCGCCTATACCGTCCCATAGTATTTCAAGATAGTCACTTGCAACGACCCGTCTAAAGCCTTCTTCTGAATTAACAATGTCGTAAAATACCCTTTGCATATTTTTAAGATCGTCAGGCTGGATTTGTCTCGCAAATTGTTTAACCGCTTCTTCGGCCGCTTTATTGTCCGGATAATTATTCGCTATTTCGTTAATATTTGGACGCTCTCCACCTTCCACATCCGCTTTCTTTACCGCCTCCTTGTAATCCGTTTCTATTTGAACGAACAAATCAATAGCTTCTTCTAATTTTTTTCTCGTAACGATACCGCCGTTGTAATTAAACATCGTTAAGCCTCCTGTTTATTTTATTTTCTCCGTAAGTTTTCTTTCAATATTAGCAGGTTCTTTTCTCTCAGCTGGCGCAGCCTCATCGCTAACCGGCTGTTTATTTTTGCTCTCTCCATTCTTTCCGGCAATCGGAATATTTAACCTATTTGAAGGTATCAAGCCTTCCGCAATTTCAGCGTAAGCCCGCGGTATAACGGATATATGTAAAAAATATGGTATATTAACTAATTTCACAACCGCCTCGAGATCCTTCCATTTTATAATTTCTGAAGGCAAAAATAATTTCTTCTCGATTATTTGGGAAGATTTGGAATGCGTATATTTTTCGTCGGTAACGGAATCGCTTGCGCTCGTCCGTTCCACTTCCTGAGAACCAATCTGTCTGCTTATATACTCCGCCTCGTCGGAACTATTAGCCCTTAAATATATTGAACTATTGCAGCTGTTCATCATATTTTTTGTTAACTCAGGTCCATATATATAATTGCTTTTTGCAAAGTCCTGAAGCCCTACTATAGTAGAAGCCATTTTTGACCTGCCTTTATCTAATAAATCCATAACGCTCGGGGTTTTTTCAAAATTAGAAAGTTCATCTAATAAAAACAGCGTAGGGGTATTTTCGCCGTCAGGAACCGATAAAAATTTCTTAACTAATAGTTCAATAAAAATCTTCATGATGGGCTTAACGAAGATTTCTGAATTCTTATCCAGATTCAGAAATATCCTTGTCTTTCTTTTTTTAAGAAAATCCGCCGTGATATTAAAGCTTTTCATTCCTTCTTTGTCCGGCTTTGAAGGCATAATCGTAAAAGCCTTTAAATATCTTGATATTTCCGTCATCATTGACTTTATTTCTTCAGACTGTAATGGAGTTATGGCCATTATGCATTCTCTTTCTATTTCAGGGTTGGACTTAAACAACCCTAATAAATAATCAGGGGTTTTGCTTGCCAATTGTATCAGGTTTTCATTTGTGCCTATATTCTTCATTTTTAGATACAATATCATCGCTTCGAGAATATGTCTTGCATTTATTATAAAATATCCGTTAGGATTACTTGCATCCGGTTCGGGGACAAGAACTTCCGCAAGCGTAGCGGCGTCGGCTTTGTTTTCTACTTCGTCTAATATATTCCATGCCGGACATCTGTCGTCCGCCGGATTAAAGATAATATCTCGGTGGGGATTATAAAATTTAGGCACGAAATCCTTTTTGCTGTCGTATATAACTGCATTATAATCATACTTTGCATAACTATCGAAAAGTATCTTAGAAATAATCTGTGTTTTACCAGCGCCGGTTGCCCCTAAAACCAGAATATTTCTATAAATAGCTTCCATCGTCAACGGTATATCGTTTATATAGCAAAATATTTCATCAAAATTGACAGTTTTTTTATACTTTTTAATACTTCCTATCGTTGAGCCTCTGACAACTTTCTCGTTTTTATTTTCATTAAGGGGATCACTTAAATTGCTTTTGAGTATAAAATAAACTCCCGGAATAAAAAATAAATCTATAAGCAAAGAGTATAGCAGCGGGCTTTTAAAATTCAATTCTTTTAATGCAAGATTGAAATTAATTTCTCTTAAAGGGTAATGCTCCTGAACGAGCGTTTCTATAGCGTAAAAAAGTCTATAGTTTATTTTATAAAAAAGTAAACCGAAGAATAAAAACTGCACCGTCAATACAATTTCTACGAGCCACTTTAGCGCACCTTTAGTCTGCTGTATTTTTATTCTGATGTCTTGGAACTTCATTTTTCGCCTCCCCTGTTTTCACATAATTATATATCTGTGCCACGGCGGAAATTTCCTTTTTAAATTCCTCTAAATTTTCAAAACCGCTGTCAAAAAATTTGTGCGTAATTCTTCCAAAATCCCTATCTAAATCTTCTTTTAGAATTTTCTTTTCCAAAGATTTGAAATGATTAATTTTTTCTCTGATAAGCTTTAAATTTTTTGTTTCCTTCATGATTTTTCCTCCTCATTTTTATCTTTTAATTTTTCCATTCTATATTCATCTTTTAATTTTTCTATCTCTGCCGTTATTATTTTTTTATTGTTTTCTTCTAATAAAATGTCTGTTGAATACGAGCTGAAAACCGACATATTAAAAATTAAATCTAACCGATTTTTTATTTTTTGTGTTTCTATTTGCTGATTAAAAATTCGTGCATTTAAATTATCGATAGACTCCGTAAAATCTTTTATAATTTGCAAATCGTTTTTAAAATTTTCTCTCTCTTCCGTAAAATATTTTTTCAAAGCATCGTTTACGATTTGCGATTTATTTTCCAAACCGAATTTACGAATAAACTTTTCGTCAATGTAAATAGTTTGTTTTTTCCTTGCCATAAATCCTCCTTATTTTTATATAGCTTCATATAGCGTCATTTTTAGCCGTTATTTAGACATCATACTGCGGAGTTTATAAAATATAACTTTACTGGCTTTATGACTCCATATAGCATACATACGCACCAGCCTAAAACCTGCGTTTCCAGCTTTGCTGGTGCGCAGGTGTGGGAGCTTAGTTGCCGTTATTTTTTATGAGCCGCATAATAATGTTTTTAAAGCGGCTCATCTATATTTGCTTTTCAAATGAGCGCATAAAATGTTTACATTGCGCTCATCTAAAAACAAAAAATGTTAGTTATGTCGATATGTAAAATTATCAAAAAAGTAGCGTAAAAGAGTTTAACAAAATGCGAAGCCACTATATAAAATTTAGTCGTAAATATTACTGCGATGGCATAAATAAAAAAATTCGTAATCGAATTTAATAAATATGCAAAGCACTCTATAATAAAGTTTTTAGGTTTTACAAAACTAAAATCGTTTTTCACTATATTCGCTTTTGTTTCCATTTAAATAAATTCCACAAAGCGGCACTTTCTTAAAAGTTTTTATATAAAAAATTTGCGTAGCACTCTATATTGTCCTTTCTATTTTCCTTTTTCTCTTAAATTCCGTTTCTTGGCTTTTTTCTTTTTTAATTTTTTCTTTCTTTACCTGTTCCGGTTTTTGATATTCTTTTCTCAAATTTTCTCTATTAAACTTTTCTCTTAATTCTTCCATAGACGGAATAGAATTATCGATTTTTTTCATACCATTAAGAATATTTTCTATAATACTGTAATTTTTATAATTTCTGTTTTCGAATGTTATACTGTCAACCTGCTTATCGTCTTTCAATGCAGATTTAAATAATAATTGTTTATCCATAGTAAAAATTTCTATTTCATTTTTCGCACGCGATACGTTCACGTAAAATTCGTTCTTGGTAGTTCTGTCGGAATATATATAAACTTTCTCTGCCGTCTGTCCTTGGGATTTATAAGTCGTTATCGCATAGCCGTGCGTAAAATAATTATAATCTTTAGTTTCGAAAGTTATCATCTTGCCCTTGCCGATATTCGCCTCGATTTTATAATTGCCGTTTCCCAAATTTTCTATGTTTTTTATTCGTCCGCTCAAACCGTTTTGAACCCCGTATTCGTTTTTGTCGTTTTTTATTCCGGTTATGCCTATATGGTAATCGTTTTTTAAAAAAAGGACTTTATCCCCTTTTGAAAATTTTCTTTCCGCTTCGATGTAAACCTGATTGCCTTTTAATTTATTTCCCGACATCGTGATTTCTTTTCCCGAATATTTATCTACCGCCGTTATAGATTTATTTTCCAAATCAATTTTTTTGACTTCTGAATTATGCTTGCCTCTTATAATAATATCTCCAGGGTCGTAGTTCCATACCTGTTTTTTATCTTCGTCTCCAATACTTTTTCCTTCACGAATTTGAATCTGCACATCGTCTTTATCTATGACACCTGCAAGTTTTAGTTTCTCGCGGGCAATTTTATTGAGTTCATAACGATCTTTGTTCTGCGCGGACAAAATAAAATTATCCATGTTGCCCTCTTTGACGAACGCTTCCGTGATTTTATCGTACAGTTCTTCTTTATTTTCGAATGTATGAATCTTTCCTTTCTCGTCGAGCATCTTCATCCCTTCTTTGACTTTTCCTTCTGCAATAGTTTTAACCGCTTCTTTTAAAAACGGGTCTTTTTGCCTAATAGATTCGTGCATCTCCACGAAAGTTACATTTTTAGATTTTTGCAGCCTTTCAAACATCCCGCCGGACTGAATAGAAGCGAGCTGTTTTATATCCCCTATCAGAATAATCCGTGCGTTTTCTTTTTCCGCAAGTTTAATTACCTCTTTAATTTTTACGGTCGCGTTCATAGACGACTCATCTATGATATAAACCTTTTTACCGTTTGAATCCGTAAACTCCTTAATATTTTTTCCCTGTAAAATATGGCTATCCATTGTTTTAGAGTTTTTAATGTTGCCTTGCTCAATAATTTCCATGACGGCTTTTGCGGTCGTCGATAACCCTGCGAGTTCTACTCCTTTTTCAGACGACATTTCGCAAAATGCTTTCAGTAATGTGGTCTTACCGGTTCCGGCATCGCCTTGTATTACGGTAACTCCGTTTTTAGACGTCAGCAGAGCTTTAAGTACTTTTTTCTGATCTCCCGTTAATTTAAATTCCTTATCTTGTTCTTTTTTAAATTTTTTGGCTTCGTTCTTTTCCCACAAATCTATTTCCGCTTTAGCGGATTCTCCGGCCATAATACTTTCATATTTTTCGAAAGTTCCTTTAGCGAAAAATTCTATCTTTTTTTCGGCATTCCGGATTTCCTTTGTAGTAAAAAAAAAATTATCGGCATCGAGTCCGACGAGCTCCCTATGCTTAATCATTTCCTTTAACTTAATATCTATATCTCTTTCGTTAAATTTTAAATCATTGTAAATAAGGTTTTTCATAACCGTAACCCTTAAATCTAAATCCGACATCTGCCCCTTATTTTCGCTAAGTTTTGCTGCAGCAGCTTTAAAAGCGTTATCGATATCTTCCGCGTTTGCTAACTTGACCGTTTTTTTAACCGGAACGATATTTTTTTGCGGACTTTCTTCTTCCCATTTTGCGCGTAATTCTTTTAGCGGCACGGAAGAATCTTTAGACTTTCTCGTTTCTAATGCTATCTTAGCTTTAGTTACGGCTTCCTCCCCTACAGGGATGTCATCTTTAACTTTATCAAATTCGGCTTTGATTGTTTCAGACCGCTTAGAGAATGTCTCTATAGTTGATTGTTCTATACCTTCTACTTCAAAAAAGAAATGTTTATAATCGGAAATTTTAACGGCAAAGTCATTTTGCCTGAGTTCGTTAATTTCCCTTGCCCTATATAACTCTCCAAGTCTAATTTTATTGTCGAGTATACTTTTTCCTTTAGTCTGAGGAGTGGATCGTCCGATCTCAAGCGCGTATTCCTTACCCCTGACAAACAGTCTTTTCGGAACGACAAAATGCGTGTGTATATTAAGGTCCTTATCCCTTGTATCATGATGAAGAAATGCGGCATATTCCATTTTCCCTGGATACACGGGGTCGTATATCTTTTTTTTATTCTCCCGATGGCTCAGGCGGGTATATGCCAAATTCTCTTCGACATACCGCATGGCTCCACAAGCCGCATTTTCGTGTATCCCTATCAGCTTTTCTCTGAGTCCTTCATCTTTGGTAAGTTCAATTAAAATGGAAAGGGATTTAGGCGCCGAAAAAGACATATCGATAGAATCTTTTCCGTTTAAAAACTCCCTAAATGTTCTCCCCGATTTGAGGGATACATGTTTTTGTTTTTCGCCCGATTGCGACGCTTTAGAAGGCTCTAATATCTGCTGCCCTACAAATTTATTAGACAGCCCGCCGTAAAATGTTTCGGAGTTCTGGTTTAAATAATATTCCTCTTTTTCATTCTGGAAATATTCCTCCGCCAGAGCGGAAGTTATTTTATTGTCTACGCCACCTATACTCAGCATTTTTTCTCCTGTTATTTTTTAGGTGTCTGACAGTCAGACACCCTGTTCTTATCCTTATTTTTAGAAAGCTTGCGGGCTTTTAAACTTTTTAATTCGCTTTTATTTTAAATTAAATTTCTTTTTAAGCCCGTGTATTATATCAATGAGCGTTTTTGTCCCTGCCTGTATCGTGATTTCATCCTTACCTAAAGCGTTAGTTTGAAATGAAATTTTCATAGATAAAATATTTTCAAACTTTTTTATGAGCTCCTGTATCTCGAGTCTGTCTTCTTTAGTTTCGTTAAACTCTAATTTTTGTCCTATTCCCTGCCCTTTACCAACACCCGTTCCATAATCGCTGAAACCAGATGTATCGGGTGGAGTTATTTGCCCTGTCTGGCCGAATTCGGAGTTTGTCGTTTTTTGTGGTGGAAAATTTCCACCAGTCGGATTTTGGTCTTTTAAATTTTTCTCACCGTGAGAAATTTCTTTCCCGCCCTTATTTTTAAAGGCCTTAGAAGGGGGAGGTGTTTTAGATTTATTTTTAATTTTCTCAATATCTCTCCTTGATAAATTACCGATATTATCTAAAACCTCTTTTTTCTTTTCTTCATTTTTTATCTTGCGTGTTTCAGTTAGTTTTGTTAATGCAACACCCTCTTCTAATTTTTTCTTCTCCTCATTATTAAATTTAGAAATAGATAAGTATCGATGAATGTATGATTTATCCTTATGTACCTTTTCTGCAATTTCTTCTATCGTCAATCCTTCATCCCGAAAGCTCTGGAACACTTTATTGAGTTCTAATTCCGTTAAATCTTCCCGTTGTATGTTTTCAAATAATTGCAATAAAGGTACATCCTCTTTCTTTATCTCCATAACTACGCAAGGAACTTTATCTAATCCTACTATTTTAGCGGCCTTTAATCTGCGTTCCCCCGCAACAAGGAAGAACTTTCCTGCTTCCTTGCGAACGAGTAACGATGATATAAACCCCTTGTCTTTAATGCTATCGACAAGATTATTTATTTTTAATTCGTTAAATTCTTCTCTGATTTGTTCCTCTACTTCTATTTTTTCAATTTCGAGCTGCACTAGTTCGTTAATTTTTATTTCTCCGACAAAATCATACTGGCTGTTTAATTCTCTTATAACCGTTTCTTTGTCTTTGCCGAGTATATCAAGCGCGGTTTGCCCCGATGGCCTGGTTATCTTCATTTTATCCCCCTTATAATACCCTCGGCTATAAACTCTATCTCGGCTTTTGCCTGAGTATCGTCCGTATCGAATACACTCTCCCCTAACATCGCTGACCTTGGATAGCTTTGCCTAAAAAGAACATTAAAAGACTCGAAAGATTTATTAATTTGTATGCTATCGAGTGCCTCTTTAATCTCGCCGTTAATCTTCGCATTACGAATTATTTTGTTGTGCACAAAGAAGATATCAAAATCTTTATTGATCATATTGACCATATCGATAAGGCTTGATAATCCCCAGATATCGAATGCTGAACTTGAAATTGGAATAACAAGACTACTGGCAAGCTTTATGCTCGTTATAAAAAACTGGCTCATTGCCGGCGGATTGTCGATTATGCAATAATCGTATTTATCTTTCTCCGCAGCTGATTCTAATGTTTTAGGATTATCAACCGGAACGACCTCAAAAGGAATATCTTTAGTTTCCGAAGCGTTGCTTGTATTCATAGAAAACCAGTCGTACGCCGTCCTCTGCGGATCGGCATCGTAGATAATAACGCTATTCTCTCTTGATAGGCATTTTGCGATATTAATCGCAAGCGTAGTTTTACCGACGCCGCCTTTTGAATTTTGGAAGGAAATCGTTTTCATACTTACCTCTCTGTTAATTATTAGTTAATTTTATAAATTCGTAAGCCACATCTTCCACCGGATACGGTGTTATACAGTCATTACATATAAATTTACCGTCGTAGTACCCATCCCCCATCTCGTCCCCTGTTTCTATGTAATTTATGTCTAAAACCCAGTTTAAACAGACTTCGCATTGATATAATCCCATGATTATTCACCTGTAAGTTTTAAAAATTCCCCTATTGCCTTATCCAAACTATCGAACATCCTACTTACGGGCGAATTCTTATATTTGACCGTCCAGAGCTCATATTCTCCGACCCTCACGGGCAAGAGCAAATAATCGCCCCTTTCGCAAATCCCTTGAAATTCTAATTGCAGGGCTATTACCTCTTCTTCCCCAACCTGATTAATACTTGCTTTGTTCCCGCCTGAAACTGCACAGTTCATAATATTGCCTCCTAAACCCCTAAAAAGTTATTTAAAAGCTCTTCCCGCAGAGCTTTATTTCTTTCGTTTAAACTGTATTCGTCGTAATCGGTTTCGATAACCTTAACCGGTATTTCGAATTCGGCTGCCGTTTTTAAAAAAACCTCTTTGAATTTTTTATTAAAATCCATAAATTTATTAACATCAGACGCAAAATCTCCCAGCGTTTTCTTTCTAAATTTATCCCAGAGGATTATTTCAAGCAAAATCGGGTCAACGCTGTTTCCGTAATCAAGATAATAAAGCTCGTCGTATTTTTTAAGGCCGTTTGCGTATGCGGCCTTAACGGAATTTTTTTCATTTTCCGATATTCCATTATCGAAGAGCTTTATGAAAGTCATGTTATCTATTACCGTCCTGTCGCATACGGCTATTACGTTTTCGGCAAGTTTATCTATCACGTCCTCGACCGCAAGCTGATGATGAAATATAATCTCCCTTAAGTCTTCAATATTTCTTTCCGGATACATTGCATTAACGTTCCTGGCAGCCTCTTCCACGCCGAGAAAAATACTGTTGTCAAGCGTATTCACAAAGTATGTTTTGCCTATACCGACCGCACCAGAGATGCCTATCTTCATTTTTTTCCCTCCAGCGATTCATAATAAATTAACGGGCAGCTTATAACTTCTTTAATGTCTTTAAGCACGAAGTCGCAGTCATATTCGTAGTCGGTCTTATCCGCGTTAAAATCTTTAACGCAAAGAAAATCGCAATTCATGGATTTACATTCTTCGTAGGTCATAATATTACCTCCATTATTTTTATTTGCCTTCTATCACATATAAAATTCCCCGTGGTGTCGGGTATATATTTATTTCCCTGTTATATTTTACGGGGTATATGGTTTTTGTTTCTTATTTGCCCCGTTTTTTTACTTATAGCTTTTGCGGCTTGAGTCCAGAAATTCATAAATTCTCCTTGTTATTTAATCAATTTCCCTTAAACAATTTTCCCTGGCTTAAATAATCTTTTATTCTTTGTTCCGCCATTTCGCAGTATTTTTGCGAGTTCTCAATCCCGATATACTGCCGGTCGTATTTCAGGGCGGATACGGCGGTTGTGCCGGAACCCATAAACGGGTCGAGAATTATATCCGCGGTCGTGGACGATATTATTTTGTCCGACAGAGCTTCGGGAAACGGCGCCGGATGCCCGCCGCCTTTTTGCGGATATATATACCAGACGTCTCGGTTACGGTTCGCTTTAGGCGCGAGCTTGAAATCGGGTCCGGCGATTAAATAAACAACTTCGTAACTCGGCAAAAAATAAGTATCGTTAAAATTAACCGAGCCGCCTTTGTCCCAGATAATTATCTGCCGGACGGGAAAGCCTTTTAATATATCCGAACGGTCGTTAAGAATGCCGTTTTGTATTCTAAATTTGTGGTTATAAAATATTGCGCCGTCAGGCTTAATTAATCTTAACATCTGGCGCAAGCACGCCCTTTGCCATTTGACGTAACCAGCATAGGGCATATTATCGTCGTGAATATCGTAGCCGTTAACTATATGCGCTTTTTTATAATCCATGTCATTGACCGGGTATATTCCCATTCTTTCCTTTCTGTTCCTAAACCGCTTTAATACCGTGCCGTTGCCGTTATTGTGGATATTATAAGGCGGAGACGTAACTATCAGGTCGATAGACCCTGATGGCATCTTTTTCATAATTTCGAGTGCATCTCCGCAGATTATGCGGTTAAGGTAGTTAGTTATCATAAATTTTTTAATTCATCTCTTAGTTATTTCCTAATAAATGTTTTTTAAAATCCTTCATCTTCTTTATCTAAAACCCATTTGAGTGTTTTTAACCTGACCAAATAATAGTCTTTTTGATAAAAATTCTTAGGGCCGTTTTGTATATATTCTTCTATTTTCTTAATTTCTTTTTCGATTTCTTTTTCGGTTCTCATAATTAGTTCCTCGGTTAAATTTCTATCCAATTAAATAATATCTTCTCTGTTAATTTCTTGTTTCCCTTATCGTCTTTTTTGCAGGGTTTAGAACATTCGACATTTTTTATGTTATCGGCACGTATTTCTTCATATGTTAAAATATAAATTTCATTAGTTAATGTTTCATTATCAGCGGGTAAAATCTTATTAATTTTTAAAAAATGGCCGCTATTCGTATTAATTGCTGCTACATCACATAAATCACTATATTTATTTAATTCTTCTTTAAGTTCTTTTACTGTCATGATAGCCTCCTAATTAATGTTATTTTCCTACCGCCCTTATAACCGCTTTCCCGAGATGCCTATCTTCATTTTTTTCCCTCCAGCGATTCATAATAAATTAACGGGCAGCTTATAACTTCTTTAATGTCTTTAAGCACGAAGTCGCAGTCATATTCGTAGTCGGTCTTATCCGCGTTAAAATCTTTAACGCAAAGAAAATCGCAATTCATGGATTTACATTCTTCGTAGGTCATAATATTACCTCCATTATTTTTATTTGCCTTTATTTAGTTGTTTTTTTATTAACTGGTTAACGGACAATATCACTTTTAATTTTTTTAGGTATGTTTTTCATAATCTTATAGTCCTCTCGCTATCATATCCGCTTGCCAATCCCTGACGGTTGGTTTTGCCGACGGTCTGAATTTTTTTAACGCTTCTTCTTCTGCCATTATTTGCTGGACTTTGTTGATATCTACGAAGTTATCTTTTAAATCCAAATCCGTTCTCTTTGTTTCTGTCCGTCCTGGCTTAGTGGCCTGAGTGTCTTTTTTATTTTCTTTATGATGCACGACTACCTGTGACGATGTTTTCTTTTTATTTTCCTTACCAAGCTTTTTATAAGTAAAATAGGTCGTCTTAGACGATATCCCCCATTTATCCCTGCACTCCTCGAAAGTCATTCCCGCTTTTATACCCTCGATGATTTTTTCTCTGTTTTGACTAATAAGTTTTCTATACTCGATACTGCAATTACTAATTTTTTCTTTAACTTTTTTGACCTGTTTTTCTGGTTTTACGGCAGGTTCTCCGCTTAAACACCTTTCTTTCAGCCTGTAAAAGGACGAATTGCTGATGCCGTATTTATTTTTTATCTGCGTTATGGAAAACCCCGGCCTTATGTCTTTAACTATGCTTTCTTTGTTGTCTTCGATATTTTTATGTCCGGTGCTTATTTTCTGTCCGTGAGTTAGATTTACTTTAGGTTTAGAGTGTGTTTCTTTTGTTTTTAGGTCTTCCAAAGAAGCCTGAGAGCCTATTAAGGTATTTTTATCTGGAACGCCGCGTTCCGCTTCCGCATCGTTAATGTTTTTAATAGCTTGCCTGCGTTGGTTAATAATATCGCTGATAGTATTAATGAATTCTTCGCTGTATCCCTTGCAGCTAAAGAATATTTCGTCCCTGTTAATCTTTAAAACGATTTCGTTTTGATTTTCCATAATTACCCCCTAAATTAATTTTTAAATTAATTTCAGTTTTAAACTTTTAATCGCGTATTTTTCTTTAGATAAAGCAGTTTTAATGCCTTTGCTGTTTGGAAATGCTTTTGATAGTAAAAGTGTTACCTTATATGCTTCGATAAGCTCATCCATTTGTTTTTTTAATTTCCTGTGTTTCCATAACCCCTCCAGGAGATGAATTAATAAAAATTAACTTTAATTTAATTAGTTACCGCAATCTATATCCTTACTGCTACCCGGAATTACAAGTATATGTAACCCGTCGTAGCTGGATTTGACCGACTTTATCTCGCCGTTAGCGAGCATTTCGTCGGCGATTCTTTCGATAACATAGCTGGACGATATTTTAATCCTTTTCTCGTCCGCCACCAGTTCGGCCTCGTTTTGGAATATCGCATCGGCAAGTTCGCCGGTGTTGAGATATTCTATTGTGCCGGGACCATAACAACTGGATTCCTCGATAAAGGATATGATTTTTTCTTTTATTTTTTCTTTTATTTTTTCTTTTATCGACATAATAAATACCTCCTTTATAAATAAAAGCGGATTATAACCCGTTAAACTAACTTTTGCCTTCTCATACATATTCTGACCCTGCGGGTAAATAATTTAGTTCTTTTGCCGTAAATGCATCGCTAACGGAAATTAAGTCGTAATCAACATCGTATCTCCTGTCTTTAGCAATGCTTTCAAAATAACTTAAGATAACTTCGGCATCGCTTAGATCGAATTTAATATTTCTAACCATGTCCGGAACATACGGATTATTAGAAACCGCAAGTCTTAAAACGATAGAGCAGTCTTTAGATACCAACTGTCCTGAATAATCATATTTTGAGCAGACGGAAATATCCAAAAATGTATAATTATGCGTGTTATACTGCTTCCTGAAAAAAATAAACGCTTCGCTTCTGTAAATTATTGTTCTATTGCCGAGCCTTGCGTTTAGATAACTAATTCTATCTGAAAGTTTCATTGAGGAACCTCCCATTCTTTAGGATTAAATTTAGTATATCCGGTTAATACGGCTTCAGGTTTTTCCTTAACCTTATCGTCATACCTTCCCTCTATAATCTTGATAAAATTACCTTCTTTTATAAGCCATTCCAGGTCAGACATAAAGATTCTGCCGTCTTTCGACTCTACCCTGCCTGTTAGAAAGCTGCTTTGAGACACTTTCGTAAAAAAATCCTTCCAGAAGGCTAAGTCAGGATTTGCTTTCCAGCGGGCCTTAATATGGCTCCTTCTTTTAGCCGACAGAATTTGGACTTTTGGCAGCGTTGGTAGTAAAGTGTGGTAAAGGCTTAAAATTTCGTTGTATGGGGTTTTATCAAGTTTTATATTAATTTTTCCGATGTCTAATTCCTGCTGTCCCTCGTTAGAGGGACTCCCCCCCGCAGGGGGGTTAGGGGGGATGTTCGGCGTTGCGTCAAAACTTTCTTTTTCTTTATATATTTCTTTTTCTTTATCTATATCTTTATTCTTATTCTGTTGTATGATGTCATATGATTCGTCATATGACGAATCATGATTTATTAATTTATTTTTATTCCGATATTTTTGAGATGCCTCTTTCCATTGGAGTTTTAGTTTTTCCATACCGTCTATATTTTGATATTTTTCCCAATTACAAAGATAAATACATTCATCATTATTGCTATTATTAATATATTCAATCATTCCAAATCTTTTAAAAGTTGCAAGCGCAAGTTTTACCGTATTTAACGGCATTCGAAAAACATTAGCAAGCATATCGTCTGTATAAGGTATCTTGTCGTTCACCAATAACATTCCCCTCGAATTAGATTTACCAGCGTAAACTAAAAGCTTAAACCAGGCTACCTGTATAGCGTAATTATCAGGCATGGACTCGATTAACTGTATTTTTTCATCATCAAATATCCCCGTCGTTATTTTTATCCATTTAATACTACTCATAATTCCTCCTGGTATACACCCCTTACATCACCCTTACATTGTAAGGTTCTATTATTTTGGGATGATAAAAGTTCCTGTCTTTTTCTTTCCCTATTTTTTTTAATCTTTAATATTTAAATAAGCTTTAACATCGTCGATATTGTATTTATCAGGCATTCTGTATTTTGTTTTATAATAATTCGTCGGATTTGCTTTTGGTTCGGGATTTACGGCGATGCTTTCTAAATATTTATCTATGTCGCTCATTTCGATAAGTATCTTGCTGCCGGCTTTATAGTGCTTTATTTTTTTCTCCCTGAGCAGCTGGCAGAAATAAGTATAGGAGAGGTTTAAATATTCCGCCCCCTGATGGGCTGTTAAAAAAGGTGATTTAATTTCTTTTTCCATAAATTATTTTTTCAAAAAATTAAGTGTTTATACTGCTTACTTATAAAAATATAACCATTTGGCTATAATGTCAAGTAAAAAATTTATATTTTTGGTAATAGTGTTTAATGTCATTTTAAAATATTGACTTATAATAATTTTATAGATAAAATTAAAACAAACATTTTAAATAACTCGAGGAGGAATTATGAAGAAGATATTATTAATATTAATTTTCTTGCTATTACCGGCTATTTTAATGACCGGTTGTTCCGAACATTTATCCCAACACCAAGCATCAATATATAATCAAATAGATTCCGAAGCCGAAACAGACTTAAGCGCCATATATACGGATGAAACATCGTTTAATGCAATGAACAATACATATATAAGCGCAGGATATTATTCAACTAAAGGACTAAATTTATCGGTAAACACAACTCCGCATAAAATATATGCCGATAAAATTCCTTCTACCGCACAGCCCCCATTTCAATGCTCAGGTAATATACTTAAAAACAAATCAGGCAAAATAAAAGCAGGATTTCCGATTATTGGATTCTCTCCGATGGGTAAAATTTATTTTTATTATTTTATTAAGGCCTTACCTTTGCCAAGCAAAACGCTTCCTATGAAATTATCAGCTCCCCCCGCACTTCCATCGCAACCACATGTCTCTTGTGGGAACGGTTATGAAGCATTTGCCGTGATAAACCTTAACGGCAATATTCAGGTGTATGCAGTTAATGATTATTCGGCAAATCCGGTCTTGGTTTACGGAAAATCTTATAAAAAATATATGCTGAGGCAAAATGTCCCAAATACACAAAAAGATAAATATAGAACTCCACCTCCGCCACCGTCAAACTTAGATTTATATAAGACTAACTAAAAAGTTTTATTTGATAGCAATTTAGACAAATTTTCCGACCCCGCATAAACATTAAACCGACTATGATAAATTGAAGTCGAAATTTTCTACTTCAATAAAAGGCGATAAATGTCAGATTTTTTAATAACAAACGAGAATGATAATACTCTCTATGATAGATTAAAAAAATTTATCAATGCTCATAATGTAAAATACTTCTTTTATCATGGAGGATATTTTTCTTCAGGTCCGCTCATTAAACTCTCCGATGAATTTGAAAAGTTTCATCAAATTATAATCTTAATTGGAGAAAACACTTTCCCCGACGTAATAAAGATTATCAAAAACGATAATTTATCACAGGAAGAATCCAAAATAAGAAACTGGTATTTGTCGGGGAAATTAATAGTTAAAGTATCGACATCACAGGGACATTCAAAAGATTATATAATTCAATATGAGGATCAGCGATACTCCGACACATTTATAGCGTATTCCGGTTCGGCAAACTTTACCAGCACCGGCTTTGGATATTCAGGTAAAAGCGAATCAACATGGGAGAAAGAGAATAAAAACGAAATTAATGCGCTTTATTTGAATTATTTAAGCAGAATTAAAGAATCGGTTGATATTAAAACTGCTTTAAAGGAAAAAATATTATGCAATAAATGCGGCGGTAGGATTGTAAACGGGAAATGCAAGGAGTGTAGGAAAAATAAAAAATCAAAAAAAACAAAATATAAGTATCATATTGAAGGTTATAAAAAACCAGTCTCTCTTCAGGTATCCGCAATAAGTACGGAAAATTCCCCACAGACACCTACCATTCAAACAAATACAGAATCTCTACAGATATCTCCAATTACTGCGGAAAATCCTAATGTCCATGTAGCCAAATATAAACCGATAGAAACAGGCAGACAAGTTAATCATAAAAGGAAAAAGAAATTTTCTTTTAAAAAAGTTGCGGCGATTACAGTAATTTTTATATTTATATACGCAGTTTTCCATTATTTTGTTTTTCATAAAACAGGCGCCATAAAAACTTACAATACGGCAATTATTCCCAATAAAATCAGTCAAAATCGTATAATAAAAAATAAGCCGGTTTATGAAAACAAAAACATAAAATCGGCAAATTATATTTCTCCACATGCTATTCCAATTAATCAATTCAGTGAATCGTTTAGAAACGCTAAGCCGACGATAACGCTAATAGCGGCAACCAACGAGAAGAATATTAAATATGCCATATTTTCACATCTCTATTCATTTGCGGGTAATATACGGAGAAGGGGCACAGAGATATTTAGGTTAAAATTTACCGCAATTATCCCTTCCGACCCTAAAAAAATAGAAATATTATCGAAAATTAGTGGTAATGGAATAAGCGATATTAATATTTCTTATGTCAAATTAAATCTTTCAGGGCGATATAGTTTGTCTCTTCCCGTTAAAATACCGAATAATTTTCGTACGGGACAATACAACTTCAGTTATATTATTAATGGATTAATGTATTCAAGGTATGCTCATTTTAAAGTCGAATAATTTTACAAAAATTCAATAAAGGGGTACAATATCGCAAATAACAAAATCAGGTTTCCCAAAGATTTAATTTTGTCTTGGCATCTGAAATGAAATTTAAAATATGCTATAATTTACTTTATGAAGATATTAGATAAGAACATCGAAATAGCAAAACAAATTATTATCACAGAGGTTGAAAAGGCCGGATATGAGGTCGACAGGATTATTTTATTCGGTTCTAGGGCAAGGGGAGATTATAAAGAACATAGCGATTATGATTTTTTTGTTATCTTAAAACAAAACATTTCCCATAACGATGAAGGAACTTTGCTTTTAAAAATAAGAAGAAAAATGGCAGAATTAAAAATAGACAATGATACTATAATTAGTTCATCAAGCGAACTTAGCGAAAATAATAATGTTGGCAACATTACTTATTACGCGCTTAAATACGGTGTTGCGATATGAATGAAAAAACTGTCAGGGAATGGCTCAAATATGCAGATGAGGATTTTAAGGGCGGTAAACTCCTTTTTGAAAATAACCAAGAAGAATTTAAAACCTTAGTGTGTTTTCATATGCAACAGACGGTAGAAAAATATCTAAAAGCATATTTGGTTTCTAATAATATTGAAATTGATAGGGCTAATAAAAATAAAATACATGATATTGGAAAATTAATTGAAAAATGCAAAGAAATAGACGAAGATTTTAATAGTCTTTATAATATCGAACCAGACAGACTTACCGAATACGGGGTGGACTTAAAATACCCTTTCCCTTTTAAGGTTCCAACTTTAGAAGATGAAAGAACCGCCATATCTATCGCCGAGCAGGTAAGACCGTTTGTTATTAAGAAAATTAATGAGTTATCGCCTACTATTGACCAAGACCATAATATAAAGAATGATCTAACTATAGCCGAAAAAGAACCAGTCCAAAATAAACCCAATATAGTGCATTCCGGAACAATAAAAAGAAAATTTAGAAGATGATAATTGGAAGCGTTAGATATTAGTCCCGATGTCCGTAATGATGTTAAAAGAATATTGCCGTTAATTATTCCTTAATTACCCTAAGCCATCTTTTTTTTATGAGAGCCTGCATTTCTTTTTCGTATCCTCTCTTTTTTTAGCAATCCGTAAGCTAATTCGATATTATTCTTCGCAATATATATTAAGTTCTCATCATTGTAGTCATATATTTCCTTCAACATCATAATTTCTTTTTCAAGTTCAGGATTTTTAGTATAATTCGCTGACGATTTATTTTCTTCTCCGAAATCACCGTAAAAATATTCAAGTGGAACATTAAAAAAATTAGAAAGTTTAAGTATCTTATCAAAGGGAATTTTTCGTATTCCCTTTTCGTATCTATAAATTTGAACATAATCAACATCAATTATTTCCGCAAGTTTTTCCTGGGAAATTTTTAATTCTTTTCTTTTTTCCCTAATTTTTTTCCCTAAATAGATATAGAAATCCATCTCATATTCAAACTTGTTAAATTTATTTATATATAACCATTATTACAATATTTTAAAATGACATTAAATACTATTACCAAAAATATAAATTTTTTACTTGACATTATAGCCAAATGGTTATATTTTTATAATAAGCATTAAAAATTAACAAAAAATAAAAGGAGTATCCATGGGATTTAATCAACACATAATCCGCACATACTGTTTAAACCATAATTTGCCTATATCTCAATTTGCAAAACAGATTAGCATCACGAAGACGCATTTATTTAATATCGTTTGGGGTAAAAAATACCCGTCAGATACTTTAGCTTTACGAATTGAAGAAGTTACCCATGGCGAAATAAAAGCATCAGAATTAAAAAAACCTAAATCGGAGGAAGTAAATGGGCTTCCTTGAATCAAAACAAGAATGGCTTGAGCGTTACGGCACTTACATTAATCAGGCTAAGAATTGGCGGTTAGCGGCAGTACTTTCTCTCGCAATAGCTGTGATAATGGGTATAGGCTTCTATACCCAGGCAGTAAGGACGCATGTCGTTCCCTATGTCGTTTACATAAATAAATCCGACAATATCCGCGATATAAAACTCTTAAAGCCTCTCACTCAAAACGCAGGACTCTCTCCTATGACAATCAGATATTATATTAATCAGTATGTAGATTATACGTTTAGTAATATAGCCTCCGAAATCGTGACTAAAGAGAGGGTTAATAAAGTAGCGGCCGAATCTCTTCCCGCCGCCAGGGCGGTTATAGTTCATTATTTGCGCATACATAATCCGTTTCTCGAAAAACATCTCAGGCTCGTAAAAGTCCATTATATATTGCAAAAGCCAGACGGTTCTTACAGTATGAGTTTTACCGTTAACGAGGTCGATAAAATCGGAGCGACTATAATTACCACGAATTATATAGCAACCGTGGGCGTAGTCGTTATTCCTCCCAGGACCCTTAAAAAAGCGGAAATCAATCCGCTGGGAATATATATTAAATATTTTTCATATACGAAGGAATAAAAAATGCAAATTAAGGCCTTTTTATCTTTTTGCGCATTCGTGATACTTTTTACGGGGTTAGCGCAAAAATCTTTCGCCGTTCCGTCGGTAAAGTATACGGGTATTAAACCTTTACCTGCTATGTCGGCTCGAGCGTCCCGCAACAAAAATTATCTTAAAAATGAGGACCTAATTTTAGTCTTAAAATACATCAATAAGCATTATTTCCATGGAAAATATCCCATGGTAAAATTAAATGACGGCGAATTATTGTTTCCATACGGCATTACCACTCCCACCGTATTTTTACGCGTAAGGCGTTTAACTTTAATTAAATTTCCGCGAAGAACGCAGATTTTAAGCGTGACCGTCGGAAATTCCGCGAATTTCAAGTTTAAAAAGATTACGAACTCCACAGGAGACTATCTCACGTTAAAACCTAATCAGCCTGAACTTAGAACTACGATGATAGTAACGACGATAAATAAATTATATTATTTCAATCTTGTTTCTACCAAGCATAGGTATATGCCTATCGTCGGTTTTTATTTCCCTGGTATCTATGTCAAAAACTATAAGGCTATTTCGTTTGAAATACATAAAAATCTTGTTTCAAATAAATCTATTTCTATAAGTAAACTGAGTTTCAGGTATTACGAAACGGGAAAGGGATATAAAATATTAAGGGTTTTTAACGACGGCAAGGAAACATTTATAAAAATCGCCGGAGGCGGCCCTCTTCCGGCATTATTTATAGAACACGCTAAAAAAGAATATCTTGTGAATTTTGTTTATAGAGGCGGGTATTACGTTCTTCGGGGAGTTCCGAAAACGATAATTTTAGTATCGCGGACTAAGGCCTCTAAAAAAGAAGTTACGATACATTACGGCCGCAAACCTAATCCGTGGGGGTGGTGGTAATGGCAAAAAAAGACAAAGACGCGCCGGACCGGAATGAGAAAGACGATATTCCATACGTAGGCATCAGAAAAGAAGTCGCGGTCGTCGGAATAATTCTATTATTGATAGTTTTTTTGATAATTTATTTTGTCTCCACTATTCATTGGGGGAGTAAAAAAACTATAAAATCGCAAAAAATGAAAATTATTAAAAATCAGGTAAATAGGATGCAGACTAAGCAAAGCAAGCAAACTACTCAGGGTATTATTTCCTCGCTCGTCAAACAGCCTAAACCTAAAATAAATAAAGCGCCACATAAAAAGAAAAAAACAAAAAATATGGCTGCTTCTCTTAAAGCGTCAGGTAAGGTTCCAGGGATTCCTGTTAAAAAAGCGTTTAACCCTAATTCGGCTAATAATTCGGCGATAGAAGTCATAAGCCCGCCGTCCGTCATATCTAAAATTAAAAAAACTATTAACGGCGTGCAGCCGAATGCCGACCTTGCTTTTCAATCTAAATTACTTAAACGGTTACAGATGCCGCAGGGCAAAAAAAGCGAAAACCAGAAACATATATCTTTTTTAAACAATGCAAAGAAAGCGGTTTCGCCTGCCGCGTGGCTTTCGCCTTACGCTAAATACAATCTCGGCACCCAGTATTTTATTGCTCCAGGAAGCATAATTCCAGCTACGCTTGAAACAGGGGTTAATTCACAGCTTCCAGGACAGGTCGTAGCGCTCGTCAACCAAGATGTATATTCGCATAATCTTGATTACTTGTTGATTCCGAAGGGTTCGGAACTTATAGGGCAATACGATACATCGGTCGGTGCAACGCAGACGAGGGTTCTGTTGGCTTTTAGCCTTGTAGTTTTTCCTAACGGGAAGGAACTACAGCTTCCGGGATTCGAAGGAGCTTCACACAGGGGTTACGCTGGACTTCAAGATATAGTTGATTATCATTTTTGGTCAACGGCCAAGTCCGTAAGTCTGCTAACGCTGCTTGATTTCGGTATCCAGGAAGCCGCGGGAAATACGACTGGCAATGTATATCCTACTCCTGCTCAACAGTTTGCGACGAGTTTAAGCCAGAATCTTGGCAATGTGGCGCAGCAGATAATAAACGAACAGATAAGCTTAGCTCCGACTCTTAAGGTTAGGCCTGGATTTACGTTCGATATAGTAGTTACAAAAAACATAATTTTCAGGAGACCGTATAGATGAGAATATTTGCGTTTTTATTTATTTCTCTTATATTTTCGGCGCCTAATAAGGCGTTTGCAGGATTCTGGAGCGAATGCTCCGTTTACGCGTCGCCGGTTACAATGGAAAAGATAGTTTATATCGAGTCGCAAGGCAACCCTTACGCCATCGACGACGATACTACCCATAGAAGTTATTTTTTTTCAAACAAAAACAAAGCGATAATCGCGGCGAGGTATCTTATTAATCAAAGACATAACGTCGATTTAGGTCTCGCGCAAATCAATATCGTTAATATTAGAAAATTCAGTATCAGCTTAAGGGATGTGTTCAACCCCTGCTACAATGTTTTTGTGGGCTCGTATATTTTATTGCAGGGATACGATATGGCGCTGAGCCGTTTCGACAACCCCCAGGTCGCTCTATTCAGATCGCTTGAGTATTATAACAGCGGAAGGTTTTTCGGAGATAAAAATTACGCCGAAAAAGTATGGGAGGCTCTAAATTGAAAAAATTGTTATTTTTTATATATTTAATCCCATTTTTAGTTGATATTCCAGTCGGTTTAGCTTACAATAACACCCCCTCTATGCCTGTGGGCTGGTATCTCCTATTTACTCCCCAAAACATAAAGATAGGAGATACCGTTCTGGCATGCGTACCTTTAAATAAATATTCGATTTTAGGAATAAAGCGGGGTTATATCGGCAAGGCTAAAAACGGAAAATGTCCTGAGGACACAAAATATCTCGTTAAAAAAGTAGCGGCGATACCTTATGAAGCGGTTACGTTGAAACATGACGGTATCACGGTTGACGGTAAATTTACGGCTTATAAGGTTATTTTAAAATCGCCGTATCCAGCGGATTTGCCTATTAAGCATTATCCTTACGGTTATTATAATCTGGACGGGTATTTTTTAATTTCGACATACAACAGGTTAAGTTATGATTCAAGGTATTTCGGTCCGGTTAAAAAGGTAGCTTATAGAGCTTTATATATCGGTAAAAAACTATGACAAATATAGAACATAAAATAACGACTATCTCAACTTATTTTTCCGCAATGCTAATATTAACTAACAGCATTAATAAAATATTTTTTTTAGGGCTTTTTATAACATTTATTGGTTCGACTTTCCCAGACTGGGATTTAAAAATATTCGGCCAAGGTTCTTCGCCGGAAGGTTTTATAAACATCTGGGGACACAGGGGGATAATGCATTATTACAAAACTTATTTAGTCCTTTATCTTTTACTGCTTGGTTGCTTGTTTATTTTGAGCATATTCTTCGGCAGGATAGGTTCCATCTGGTTTTTTACCATAAGTTGTTTTATATTCGCCTGTTTAGCTCATATACTCGAAGATTCTGTAACAACCGTAGGCGTGCCTATCTATAAAGTTAAAAATCAAGAGAATAAAGATAAAGAGAAAGAGAAGAAAATATATAAAGCGTTATATAAACCTTTTAGTTTTAAAATAGGTAATTTTGATTCAATAAAGGTCGGTTTTGTCGCGTGGGGAATAACGCTTCTAAATATAGCCGTTTCTATTTATATTTTCCATGTTAAACACGTTGTTATTTCATGGGGCGGTGGTTATTATGCGTGACGAAAAAGAATATCAAAGGCTGATTGCCGGCTTAAGAATAGATTTGACGGAAGAAATACTAAAAGGGCTCGAAGACCCTGAAGTTTTAGAGATTATGCTAAATCCGGACGGGTCTTTATGGTATGACGGAGTGCGCGGCATGAAGAAAGTAGGAAAGGTAACGAGGGTAAAAGCCGAGAGCATTATAATGGATGTTTCGGGCATCATAGGAAAAGAAACGCATTCGGCAAATCCTATCCTTGAGGGAGAATTCCCGCTTGGCGGACGATTCGAAGCCGTGATTCCGCCGTGTTCGTCCAGTCATTTATTTAGCCTTAGGAAACTGCCGACTGTCGTTTTTTCTTTAGAGGATTACCTTGAAAAAGGGATAATATCATCGTTTCAGAAAGAAATAATTACTCGTGCGGTTTTGGGCAGAAAAAATATACTCGTCGCCGGTTCGACGGGTTCAGGTAAAACAACGCTTACTAACGGAATTATACTTGAAATTCCATTTAAAGACAGGATAGTGACTATAGAAGACACTAACGAACTGAAAGTAGAAAATCCGAATTGGGTACCTTTACATACGTCTTTAGAAATCGATATGGTAAGGCTTTTAATGGCGACTATGAGACTGCGCCCCGACCGTATCATCGTTGGCGAAGTTAGGGATAAATCGGCGCACGCTCTTTTAAAAGCGTGGAATACGGGGCATCCTGGCGGAATAGCCACGCTTCACGCAAACAGTTGCGAAGACGCCCTGTGGCGGTTAAATTCGCTTGTCGAAGAGGCAGGGGTATTCAATCAACACAAGCTTATTTCAAGAGCGGTGGATATGGTGATATTTATAGAAAAAATAAAAGAATTCAACGAAACGATGAAAGCAAGCAGAAAGGTTACTGAAATTAAAGCGGTTGTAGATTATAACGGGTCGGATTTTATTCTCGAAGATATTCTGTCCATACGGGATACTCAAGAAGCGATTCCGGTATAAATAGAAAATAATAATCTAATCGGAGGTAAAAATGGTGGTAAAAAAGATTTTTCAATGTGAAGAATGTAAAAATTATTACGAAAACGCAGTCGAAGTGCATCCCGAATCGGGGTCTAAAAAGAAAAAGATTTATGTTTGCGAGGATTGTTATGAAAAGAAAATTAACAAAAAACAAGATTAAGGAGGAATAAAAAAATGAAATGTAAATTAAAAATTAATACGATTTTTACGGCTTTAATCGTATCGGTGGCAACAATTGCATCTTTTCATGTTTCGAACGCGTTCGCTTCTACGATAATACCAACGACGAGCGGAAGCGGTGGGCTTGGTTCGGCGATAAGCGGAGTCGGAAGCAAAATAGGCAGTTACGGGTCGGATGCCATGTATGTTCTATACGGCACGGCTGGGCTAACGGCGATACTTGCGTTTCTTGAATATTTGTTTATGCGGGAACATAAAAAAACTATCTATACTACTCTCGGTATCGGCCTTGCTTCCGGCGTCGGGGGTGTGATAGCGCAGGCCGTCAGCCATGGACAGGTCAGCAGCGTTGGAGCGACGGGGGCTATAATTACCGGCGCGATTCACCATGCGGCAATCTATACATCGGCGCATTTACATAACTTGAGGAAGAAATGATAAGGTCGAGGGTCTATCAGGGGCTGATTAAAAAGCCTTTATTTTTAGGCGGAGAGTTTATGCCGATACTTTTTAACGCAATGGCGGGTTTTATAGTTTTGCTTATTTTCAGGAACATATTATCCGCCATTGTAACCGTTATAGTCTTAGTTATAAATCATTATTTAATTAATTATGTAAACGCAAGAGAACCGCAATTTTTTGAAATGTTTAAAATATTCTTAAAACAAAAGAAATTTTATCCGGCAAGAAGTAATATTTTTTCGTCTTACGGCAAAAAATGGAGACATAACTAATGGGTATTTCGGCAAAAACAATTTTATCGTTATTTTATGCGGGAGAAAGGGGACCTGTGAATATGAACGCATATAGAGATCCCTACGAGCGGTCGTTTGCCGATCTTCTTCAGTACGATACTATGGTAGATGACGGGATAATGCTCCTTAAAGACGGTTCTCTAATGGTATCTTACGAATACGCCGGCGAAGACGTCGAAACGGTAAACGACTCCGATAAAGACATGACCGTTTCTGCGGCGAATAAAGCTATTTCCAAGTTAGGATCGGGATATACCATAATGCATGATTCGATGAGAGTTCCGGTTTACGAATATTTAGACACGGACGAAACAGCATGGCCGTCTAAATTTGCAAAAGATTTAGACGGGATAAGAAAAAACGAATTTCTTACAAATATTCATTATATTTCGAGATATTTTTTAAGCATTATATTTACTCCCGAAAATCCTAAGATAAGTCTTATAAAAAAACTACTTATCGAAGACAATATAAATAAAGAGAAAACTTCTTTAGAAAAAACGCTTAAGCAGTTTAAATCGGTAACTTCGGATATAGCAAGTCTTCTATCAAGCGTAATTAAACTTAAAAAATTAACGCATCAAGAACAGTTAAGTTATATCAGGTATTGCATAACCGGCGATTATTATCCTTCGCTTAAATTTGACGAGTACTCTTATTTAGACAGCGTTCTTGCCGATGATTTTACGGGCGGATTTATGCCCAAGGTAGGAAAAAAAAGATTAAGGCTTTTAAGCATAACCGGTTTTCCTGAAGCGGTTTCGTCCGATGCGTTTGGTTTTTTAAATAATCTGCCTGTTTCGTTTAGATGGTCGAGTAGATTTATAATATTAGACGAACAGGAAGCTATTAAAACTTTAAGTCTTTTACGGGCAAAATGGGGCGATAAAAAGGAGAACATAGCGAGTATTATAATTAAAGCCTTTAGTAAAAACGGGGATCAAAAAAAGGAAACTAATTACAAAAATCAGGACGCGGATGATTATGAGGTAGATACTAAAATCGCAATGAAAGACGCCAGACTGGGACATGTTAAATTCGGACATTATACATCTACTATAGTTTTATACGGCGAAGACGATGCGTTTCTCGATAAAAATGTAATGGCTGTATCCAAATATTTCAATAATTACGGATTTTTAACGAAAGACGAAACCGTTCATGCCGAGGCGGCATTTTTAGGCAGTCTTCCCGGCAACCTTTATGCGAACGTGAGAAGACCTATTATTCATACAGAAAATCTCGCATGTATGTTGCCTCTGTATTCTTTTTATCAGGGACGGAGAATTAATCCTTGCAAACTCTATCCTAAAGACAGCCCCGCGATTATGGTCGTAAATTCAGAAGCGACCACGCCGTTTTATTTTAATCTGCATGTTCAAGATGTTGGTATGACATCTATTTTCGGACCCGTCGGTTCGGGAAAATCGACATTGTTAAATCTTATAGTTTCCCAGGTTTTACGATATAAAAACGCCCGCGTTTTTTTATTCGACGAAAAATATTCAGCTTATATACTAACCAGAACTTTAGGCGGAGCACATATTGATATAATGGGTCCAAGTCAGAAGTTAAGCCTTACGCCATTTAAGTATATCTTAAACGGTAAAGCAGAAGTAAACTGGGCTACTAATTACACATCCCTATTATGCCGGATGAACAGTGTAGCTATTAATGCCGAAAAAATTAACCTAATAGCCGATGCGGTGCAAAGCTTTGCAAATGAAGGAAGGATTCCTTCTATGAGCCTGCTTGCAAACCGCATACAGAATCAAGAAATTTCCGAAGCTTTAAAATTTTATACGGCAGCCGGCTCGATGGAATTGTTAGACGGCGATACGGAAAATCTCGAGACGAGTTTTCTAACCACTTTCGAGACCTTGCATTTAATGGCAATGGACGAAAAGGCTTTAAATTCGATATTGCTTTATCTTTTTCACTGGATACAGAATAGCCTTAACGGAGATCCTACCTTTATACTAATAGATGAGGCATGGTCAAAACTAAAAAACGAGATGTTTAAAGAAGAAATAAAAAAATGGATTAAGATAGTGAGGAGTCTTAACGGCGCAGTCGTCTTTGCTACGCAATCTTTGTCGGATGTTATGAATTCCTCTATCTCGGATGTTATTTTAGAAAACTGTCCAACTAAAATACTGCTCCCTAATATTGAAGCAAAAAACGAGATATCAAAAGTTATGTATAAAAAGTTAGGGTTATCGGATGGACACATAGATATTATCTCATCTATGACTCCTAAAAAAGATTATTTCTATATGAGCCCTGAAGGGAAAAGAATTATGAATTTAGAATTAGACCCCTATACGTTAAGGTTTTTTAATGCCGATATGAAAAATATAAATAAGGCGAGAAAAATAACCGGCGATTTTTATGAACAGTGGAAAAATATAGATTTATCGTCGGAATAAAAAAGCGGTCTTATAACAAGGAGGGCGAATGAAGTTAAAAAAGTTGTGGGACTTAGGATTAACGGTTTTTGTCGTTATTTTTGTTTATTTTTTATTAAAACATTACTTTCCCGTGATTATTTACGAGATTGGAAATATTATAGGAAAATTTATCCAGGATTTAGAAAATTTTATTCAATCTATTTAAAGTTGAGGGTGGAGGTATTTATGAAGAAATTACTGATTATTATAGCGATATTAGGAATTACTTTAATATCCAGCAATTCTTATGCAGTTTATCTTAATAGTCCGGGTAACGCAATATCGCATATGGAGCAAATCGCAAATCAGGTTAACCAGTATGTCAGGCAAGGCTTGCAGTATATAACGCAGGGAGAGCAGCTTGCGGAAGAAACAAAAATGCTTGCAACCAACCCGGCCGGAGTCGCCGAATCCGCCGCTATGAACATCCAGTCGGTATCCGAGCTTGCCGGTCAAATCCAGCAGCTTGAATCGCAGGCTCAACAGAGCATGGCGAATTTTCAAGCGTTACAGGGATCGACCAATCCCTCTCAAATCGAACAGAATATACAGGCTATGCAGGGGGATTTAAACTCAGAAATACAGGCTCAAATGCAAAATTACGGGGTTCAGGCTTCAACATCAGGGAATTTGCAACAGAATTTACAGCAGGATTTGACGAACTTACAGAATTCGCAAGGGCAGACCGCAGCATTACAAGCAAGCGGTTCTATCGCCGGAATAGAAGTGCAGCAGCTTCAGCAACTCAACACAAACTTAAACGCCGAGCATACGCTTGAATTACAGCAGATACAGAAACAACAGGCGGAGCAGATACAGCAAAATTCAGAAACTAAATATTTACCACCACCGGTGCCGCCTTCAAGTTTAAATTTGTACGGGAGTAATTAAAATGGCTAATAGTGCTTTATTCATAACAAACGCGCTAGCAAATGCAAAACCAACTTCTGGAAATATTACTACGGAAGCCACAAAAACAGCCAATAATCTTATTTCAAATTCTTCTCTATCATATAATGCGTTTATTCAAGTCGTAAGCTTCATTACTAATAATCTTGTTTCAATTATGCAGTATATAGCCACCGGAGCTTTAATTGTCGCAAGCGCTCTTTTCACGTTTGAAATTATAAGAATGATTATAGAGTATTTTATTACGCATGAAGCTAAAAAACTAACACAATCAATGGTCAGAAAATTACTATTATTTTTAATAGTAAGCGGTTTTGTTTCGCATATTCAACAAATAATGTCATTTTTATTTAATTCATTCGTTAATATAGGAGTTGCTGTGGGTGGGCAAATAGCTAGTGGTGGTACTGGAACGGGTAATTCCATGTTAGGGAATCCACTTTTTTCATGGGGTGAGCTCGGGCAAATATGGTCATTGTCAATGAATCTAATTTCATCTCTTGACACGAATTGGACTAATGTCGTGAAAGGCATCCCAGACGTATTTATGGTTTATGCTATTTTATTGATAATATCACTATTAGTGATATACATAACAATACAATTTTTTATAATTCAATTAGAAATAGTAATCCAAATGAGCATAGGCGCAATAGCTATTGCGTTTTCGATGCTATCTTATACCCAGGATATCACGAAAAATTATATTAAATCCTTATTAAATATGGGAATAAGGTTATTTACTATTATCGCAATTATTTTCTTTTTTAACTATGTGACCCTTTACAATACCGAAGTACTTGCGCAGTTAGCTACGGATAATATCAAAGCAGCCACGGATCCGTTCGAAATTATTCAAAACGCTCTTTTATCATTATTATTTTTATCAATTCTTATGGCTTTTTTCGTTGCCAAAGCCCCTACCCTCGTCGCTAATGCCATGAGCGGGTCAGGGACCGGCACCGGGGTCGATGCTGGAATAGTCATGACGGCCGCCGTCAGCGGAGCGTTCGAGGGAGCTAATGTTGCTGCTGGAGTTGGTGAAGCAGGCGCTGGTGTAGCGGGGAGCGTAGCCGCAGGGGCTTGGAATGCTCCAGGGGCAATTATGGATGCGCCCGGTAAAATTTCTGGAGCAATTAAAGATGGTGCAGATAAGTGGAAAGGCGACTGGGATAAAAGGATGCATATTAACAAAGATGATTTCGCTCAACCGCCAAAACCGGAGGCTGATAATGCGAATGGCTCAACGCCGCCAGATTTAACAGGTGAAAAAAATTAGAATATTATGGGATGGATAAACGAGTGAAGAAAATAATGAAAAAAATTATATTCTTGCTAATATTTGGCCTATTTTTACTTCCATCATCCGCTTTTGCAACTGGCGTTTGGTTAATTAAAATAGACCAGGTCGGTCCTTTATTAAATTATCTGGAAAGACTAAATAAACCAAAGAGTATTACTAAAATTAAGGCTAATGTCGTGAAGTTTCACCATCGCTCCTCCTATGCGGCGGGGGTAAAAGCTCCCGCCGTGAATAAACATAAATTTTCCAAAAAGTCGAGAGCACGAGGAGGGCTAAAAGGAACGGTAAAGGCGGTTATAAAAGCATATAAACCTAAAACATTAAAGCTAAATGCAAGCATTATCGGCAAAACAAACGGTCTGCCGGTTATTACGGTTGATTATACAAATAAACCCTTATGGAACATCCTCCAGGATATTTCTAATCAGACCGGTTATGTATTTAGCACTGCCGGCATTAACCTGGCAGAAAAGATTAGCTTGAAAGGCAGGTATAATTTTGCGGTCCTGCTGGCTAAAATATTTAATGCCAAAAACGATAAGACAACCGTTAACATTAAAACAAAAAAGGTGAAGATATGGCGGTAATTTACGCAGAAAAAGCGGGAATAAAATTTAACCTCGAGGACGGTTCGAGAGTTATTGCTCCAGCCCCTGCATCCGAATTATCCGGACTTCTTTATGTAATAGGTTCGGATTACAAAAAATATCCCAAAAATGCGGAAAAAATAGCGCAAAAAACGCATAAGGACAGGTCGTATATAATAGACGAAAATACCGTCTATTATTATAAAGCGGATGAATTAGAGAACTTTAAGGCCGATTTATCACCGTATCAGCTCTTAATTAATAATTTCTTAGAAAAGAAGAAAATACACGGCACGGTTTTATTAATCGACGGCAATGAAGATGCCGTTATTATATCTTTAATAGCAAATAAAGAATTCAAACAGCTTCTCATAAGCAATTCAAAGCTCATAAACGAATCGCTGTCGGAAATTAAAAAATATGCCCTTAAAGAAAGAGTAAAAATAGACAGGGTTGTTTTAAACGACGACTTTTACGCTCCGATGTTCAAAAATATGCCCGTTTCGGTTATAAAAGATACCGAAATCCTTGAATTTGCGGAACAGTTTCAAGCCCCCGTATTCCGTAAAATAGAAGACATCAAAAGAAAAATACAAAAAGCCAAGGATAAGAAATTAAATCTCGTCCTGATTTTATCAGCGTTTATTTTTACGATAAACTTAGGCGCCTATTTTTATACCGCTAAGATTAACGACGAATATAGAAATTTAAATAACGGACTGATTTTTAAAATATATAATTTAAAGAAAAAACTCAACCTCGAGATAGAAATAAAGGTTTTAACGCTCGTTAGACATAACGAGGCTTTATACGTCAAAAACACACTTGTAAAAATGAGTTCCGTAAAAAACTTAAAAATTAATAGTATTATTGCCGGTAAAACGCATTTTACAATAACAGGACAGGTCGAAGGCGGATACAGGAATTTCGTAATGGGATATAACAAGCTTAAAAACATAATGCGCTCTTACGGTCTTAATTATATCGTTTCGCAAACCGGCAAGGTTAATTTTGTTTTAAAAGGGGTTATAAGATGATAAAGACGATAATCTCCGTATTTTTAATCGTTATTTCGGTTTTTGTTTACGCAAAGCTCTCGAAACCGCTTATAAATAGCTTAAAATTTAAAGAGTCGCAGAACCTTGCCTTAAAGCGCAAAATAACAAACTATCAGGGTCAGATAGCATCTTTAAAAAGAATTAAAAACCCGAGTATTTTTTTAAAAAAACAAAAAATATCCACTTATATGTTTACACTTTTATCTTTTGTTAATTATTTAAAAAACAAAGGTTTAAAGGCAAGCGTGAAGCTCAATAGAATACACCCTACCGTAAATTCGGCTGCCGCCAAAGATAATATTAAATTTCCTGCCTTAAATAAAAAAGCCGGAACGGTCCCCGAGGCAGTTATACCCGTTAGAATATCAAAAAATACGAATAGCGGCTTTAAATCTTTTGAATCTAATTCGAAATATTCAGGAGTTAAATATATTCATATAACTTTAACTTTTAAAGGATACCCGGGCGTTCAAACCGTTTTGTCTATTATGAATAAATTATATATGCTTTTTCCTATCGCTTTTGCTAATTTTGAAATAAATTCAAAAACAACGGTAATAAACTTTAATTTATACAGTTTTAAGGGGGTTTAGATGGATATAAAAGAGATAATCGACGATGTGCAGAATGACGGGGAAGAACAAAAAGCGAACGATGATGCCGTAGTAAGTCCGGAAAGCCGGAAACAAAAAAAGAAAATTAGTAAAAAGGTTTTACTACTTTTTCCCATTATAATATTTGTAGCTATTGCCGGTTTTTTATTTCTAAAGAAAAAAAATACGGGGGTTTTAACAGGTCCCGGAGCTCCCGCCGTATTTTCGTCCAAATTTTTACAAAAACCGCAGGCTGCAACTAATCCCGTAAGCGTAAAGATGCAAAAACCCGTAAGCATGAAGCAAAGCGGTCAAAAAACTAAACCTGCGAGTTTGGGTAACAAATTAAACGATATGTTTACTATAAAATATAAACATAAGCCGGCAAAAACAAATTTACCGAATGGTCCCGTTTATCCCGGCATACCGCAAAATGCGTATATACCGCCGGCTCCCCAGAGTCAAAATTTACCGCATTTTAACATTAAAAATCTGGCCGGCAAGTTAAAAAACACGAATATTAACCGGCAAAAAAATAGTTTTACCGTAAGCGGATATAGCGGCGGTTACGTGGTAGTCGAATGTGGCAAGAATGAGAATTATTTAAAAACAGGAGACAGTTCCTGCGGTTATGTTTTACTGAAAGCCGGTCCGGACGGCGCCGTGTTTTCCGTGAATGGGAAAATTAAAAAAATAGCGTATTAAGGAGCGTGTTTATGAAGAAAATACTTTTAATTTTATTGTTTTTATTCTTAACGGCAACCGATGTATATGCCGGAACGGTTACGATAATCAGTCCGGCCGCAAACATCGTAAAAAAACCCTCCATTCCAGCGGTTTTAAAGCAAAAGACTTCTTTAGTAGGGACGCTTTCTATAAACGAGGCTATTTCGCTGCTTACGAGGGCGACCGGCATTTCATTTATAGAAGTTCACTCGAGTTTCATAAAAAATACGAAAGCAAGTTATTATTTTATTCATAAACCTCTTTACATAATTTTAAATTCCGTTATTAATGACGGCGGTTATGCTTACAAATATAAAAATAAAGAAATAAAAATTTACGGCAGCATTGCAAGGACTTTTCAACTGCCCGTTTTTAATATAAACCAGGCTTTTAATGCTACGACGGGCATAAGCAATAACAATAATATATCCCAGTCTGGAAATACAAGCGCCATGGGAACAGGCACTACGGCAGGCGGAACAGGGGCCGCCGGAGCTCCCGCCGGCATGCCTTCTACTGCAAGCAGTCAGGGGGGCGTTAACGGTAATTCTAATCCCGGCGGAAGCATTACGAGCTCGATGGCTTTAACTAAAAATGCCGTTTATTATATAAATAAAATGTTAAAGCCCCTGGTGTCGAAAAACGGCGTTTTCGGCATAAACGCCATGCAGGGAATCGTTTATGTAAAGGATAAACCGTCACATGTAAGGGCAGTGGCAAAATGGGTCAGAAAAATAAGAAATAACATGGCCGAGGTCGTATCGCTTAACGTTCAAATTTTAGACGTTACGCTTAATAGTTCCACGCAGGAAGGAATTAACTGGAACGCCGTATTTAACGACGCGTTTAAATTAAACGCTTTAGGAATGTCTTCGGTTACGATAGGCGCAAATCTTGCGGCTGGCGCAGGAATCCAAAGCGGAGCTCCGTCAATAGAATTTGCAAATTCCGCCGGAACCAATACGGCTATTTTAAATGCGCTGAAAACTCAAGGAACGGTAAATGTTTTATCCGAGCCTTCTCTAATCGTTCCTAACGGCGAAACAGGCACGATAAACAGCAGTTCAATATCCAGTTATGTCCAGACGGTAGAAACTATTTCTACAGGAATTTCGACTTCTCAGAGTTATCCTGTAATGGCTCAGGTTTCGGCTGGTTTGTCTGCGGCGTTTACTCCGCATATTAATAAAAAAACAGGCACGATAACTGTTGTCATAAATTTTTTAGACAATAATATTACCGGATATAACGATTTTAACATATCTGGCAATTCGTTTAGCGAGCCTATCGTGCAGTCTAAAACTTTTGCAGACATTATAAAGGTAAAAAATAACCACACCCTTATAATGGGCGGAATTATATCTACGAATAAAAGCAACCAGAATTACGGCGTGCCGATTTTAAGCGATATTCCGGTGCTGGGCTGGCTGTTTAACGGCGTAAATAACACGTACCAGAAAGACGATTTAGAAATGATGATAACGCCAAGGATAATTAAATTTTAAGGAGGTTTTTATGTTAAAAACAAATCGAATTGTAAAGCAGGAAGGCTTTACATTAATTGAAATTTTAATAGCTTTGATAGTGATAGGCGCTCTTGCTGCGGCAGGCATCGGCGGATATTATATGGTATTCGGCGCAACGGATACTGCCTCAATCGTTCAAAATGTTCAAAAACTTAAAGTAATGGCCGACCAGTATGCGTCTATGAATAGCGGAACTTTTAATGGTATTACGGCGGCAAGCATGCAGCAGGACGGCCTGTTACCTGCGGGATGGACAATTTATGGTGGTCAATGGGCAAACCCACCTAACCAAAGCATAGTTTGGGGATATTATATAAACCAAAATGTGTTAGGACTTAATGAAGCCTTCGATATAGGATTTCAGGGAACAAATAACGATATAACTAATAATATCGCAAAAAATATCTGCAACGATTTTGAAGACCAGATAACGGGTTTTCAATATAACGGAACCGTTTATTCAATTACTACGGGCGGAACAAACTGCAATAATATACCGGCAAATAGTAGCACTGCTCCGAATGACCAACTCATTTTAGGGTTTGAATAATGGAAAAAATAGGCGAGATATTATTAAGAAAAGGGCTTATTACGGAAGATACCGTTAAAGACGTTCTAACGGAGCAGGAACTTTCTTTAAAAAAGTTCGGGGAAATACTAATAGAAAAAAGCCTTATCGAAGAAAATACTCTTATTGAAATAGTCGCGGAACAAAATAGTTACGGCTTTATAGATGACTTTGCCGGTTATGTGCTTCTTAACGAAAGGCCAGACGATTTTTACTGGAAAAACTGCTGCGCTTTAATTAAAGACAAAGACAATACCGTCTTTGTCTTTAATTCCAATAATCATGAAATCAATGCCCTTATAACGTCTTTGGCCTTCACGCAAATTAAAATAGCTTTAGCCTCGAAGGAAAAAATTTACGGCTTTTTGTCCGTCAATACGGAACTTAAAAGCTTAAATTCGGTAGGCGATATATCTAACGAGCTTTACGACGCCCTCGAGATTGCAATCGTTAAAAAATCGTCTAATATAAGAATTAAAAAGACAGGGAAAACTTATCTGATTTTAGTCGATACGGATACCGGAGTCGAAATAATTAAGGCCTATACTTTAGACATAGGGGAGAGGCTTATAAATATCGTTGCAGGGTTATGCAAAACGCAGATAAAGCCCAACAGGGCTTTAGACGCTAAATTCAGCTACGAATCCGTTTTAAGCAAAAAAAAGGTAGATATCAGGGTCGAATTTTTACCCGTGTCGTCTAAAACCGACGAAAAGAATTACCTCGAGGCGGTTTTAAGGCTGCACGGGCTTAATTCTTTACTGAATTTAAAAGCTCTTGGTTTTGAGGAAAACGAGATACTCTTATTAAATGAAGTTTTAACTTATAGTTCGGGGCTCGTTCTTGCCGCAGGACCCACCGGAGCAGGAAAATCCACGACTTTTTATGCGATATTAAAAGAGCTCGCAAAAAAAAGGCATCCGATTTTAACGATAGAAGACCCGGTCGAGATTAAGTTAGACGAAATTAATATTTCGCAGATGAGCGTAAACGAAGATTTTCGTTACAATGAAGCGTTAGTGGCTATGCTCAGGTGCGAGCCTAAAATAATATTGGTCGGCGAAATAAGGGATAAAGAAACGGCCGAAGCAGTTCTTAAATCGGCTCAAACGGGGCATTTAGTTCTTTCTACGATACATACGCAGAGCGCTTTAAATATTAGCGCAAGATTAGAGCGTATGGGCATTCAAAAAGAGGAGTTTTTAGAGGTAATTAAACTTGCGACCTCGCAGAGGCTTTATCTGCCTCTGTGTCCTTTGTGCAAGGAAAAAAAAGAAATATCTTCATTAAATAATACATTAAAAAAATCTTTGGAAAGGTTAGGCATAAACGAATACGGCGCTGGTGAAGAAAGCATTGCTCCCAACTATGCGTATGCAGCCGTTCGCGGCAAAAAATGCGGGGCTTGCTTCGGCAACGGCTATTTAACCAAAAAAGCGGTGATAGAGATACTACCGTTTCGGGAAGAAATTGTTTCTAATATCGTCGCCGGCAAAAGAATTAAATACGAAACATTAAGAGATAAGGCCGTCAAGATGTTTTCGGAAGGGCTTATAGATGCTTCACAGTTATTTAGTATAGCGGGGTAAAAAATGGAATACATTGCGCTTTGCGGAAGTAAGATATTAAAAGAAACAGCGGATTCAAAAATAGAGGCGGAGGGCAGGCTAATAGATAAAGGTTTTGTTCCTGCGGTATTAATTCGAAATTATCTTAAAAAAGAAAGGATTTTATCTAATAAGGAAGCCGCCAATTTTTTCGAATCGCTGGGTTTTTTATTTAGATCCACCGGCTCCATTACCAAGTCTTTAAAATTCCTCGAGGACAGGTATGATAAAACGAAAGTGAAATTTCACTATAAAAATAAAATAAAGGACTTCATAGACAGGGAAATCAGGAAATATATAACCGAAAAATTTAAAAAAAGGCTCGAACTGGCAAAAAGTTTAAGGCAAAAACTCGAATCCGGTTACGTATTGTCTGCCGCCCTTAAAGAATATAATTTCGACGAGATTACGCTTGGATTAGTGTCCGTGGCCGAACGCGGAACTGGTGATTTTGACCAGGCGTTTAAAAGAATTGCGGATTATTACACTACGAAAGAAAATCACTCGAAGGGGCTTATAAAAGAATTGGCTTATCCGGCATTATTAATGGTTGCCGCTTTATCCGGTTTTTTAGTGTTTATTTTTTATGTAATTCCTTCTTTTGCGAAGTTTTTTAAAGAAATGCCTAACGCTCCGAAGGCGACGGAAGCGACTTTAGGATTTTTTATGAATATTAAGCATTATTTTATTTTGTATGGTGCAGTAATTGCAGTTATTATTGGATTTTTAGTGTATTTATGGTTATCGAATTATAAAAATATAAGAGGCAGATTTTACGAAAAGCTCGCTACATTTCCTATTGTAGGCTATTTTTTCAGATTTTCCTATCTTAAGTGGTATTTATACGAATTTTCAATATTGGTTTCTTCGGGAGAAGTTTACGGCCGGATAGTCAAATACCTTTTGGATAACGCAAGAAACGATTTTTTTAAAGACAAATGGACTGTCGTATATCTCTATTTATCCGGAGGCTCTACCTTAACGGATGCGCTTAACGCTTCCGATTTGCTAAGACCAGAAGATTTAGACAGGATAGCTTCCGCCGAGGCCGGCGGCGGCATCGACGATGCGATGATGACTATAAGTTCCGAATATGAAGCCGTAGTCGAATTACAGATGAAGGTTATAAGCAAAGCGGCCAATTATCTTGTTTTAATTTTTATAGCCTTTTTTATAATATTAATGTTTGCGGGCATTTATATGCCAATGATGACCGGACTTATGGGCGCGGCGGGAGGATAATGATTTTATTTATCCTGAATAATCAATTATTTTTTATATTAGTTATTGCGTTGATTTTTATCGTCCTGGCGCTCAGGATTTACCGTTATTCGTCTGCTAATTTAGATTTAGACGACGAGACGAATATTTTGGGGTTTGGAAAGGCCGAAGGCGTATATTTAGTGAAAATCGGCAATTATTATCTTGTTGCGGGTATGAAACTTAAAAACAAAAAAGAAGCGGTGAAAAAATTTATAGATTTAGTCGAGAAAAACGGCTATGTTCCTCCAAAGTCTTATTTTAAAATGGTAAAGGTTAAGAATTTAAAATGATTTTACTTTTAAATTTAATAATAGCGTGTTATTTAGGCTATTTAAGTATTTATAAGGGCGATATTTTAGATTATGTTTTTCTTTTTCTGAGTCTTTTAAATGTTATGCTGATTTATCCACATACTGTTGAGAATAAAAAATTAAAAAAAGAGATTAAAAGCTCATTTTTAAAAATGGCGGATTTATCTCAGGACAGCCTGCATGATAAGCTTACGGGAATTTATAACAGGCGGTATTTCGATATCATAATAGATAAGCTTATTGAAAAAGCGGCAGATTTTAGCGTTAAATTTTCCGTTCTCATGATTGATATAGACCATTTCAAGAAATTTAACGATAAATACGGCCATGACATCGGAGATGAAGTTTTAAAAATCGTTTCCCGGACTATAGAAAAAAATATTAGGAGTAATAGCGATATGTTGTTCCGTTACGGCGGGGAAGAGTTTATTGTTATTACGGCGGTTGGTTTAGATGATGCTATTATGCTTGCACATAAGATTAATGAGTTAGATTTTATTGGCGCTCCGGAAAAAATAACGGTGTCTATTGGCGTTAGTAATTTTCAGCAGGGTTTGTCAAAAGAGGATTTAATCAAGATAGCAGATAATAACCTATATAAAGCCAAGGAATCGGGAAGAAATTGCTGTAAATGGGAAGAAAGTTATGATTAATGAATTGCCGATCGAAATAAATTTAGATATTAAAATAGACGAATTTGTAAATTTTTATCTAAAAATCATCGATAGGCGTTTAAACCATTTAGGGACTCATAGCATTAATACTTCTATTTGCGCGGATTTGCTCGCAAAACGGTTAGGTTTTAAACCCTCTACATTAAAACTTTTAAAATACGGATCTTTGCTGCATGACATCGGAAAGCTATCGCTGCCTACGGAAATTTTAAATTCTTCGAGGTCGTTAAGTTTGGAAGAATTTGAAATTATCAAAACTCATCCCGTCAGTGGGTATGAAATTTTAAATAATTTTATTACCATTCCGAAAGATATTAAAACTCTTGCCTTTAAGCATCATTACAGGAACGGTTTTGGGTATCCCAAGCAAATTATATACGAAAATGGAATAGATCCGATTTTAGTAGATATTTTAACCGTGGCGGATTCTTTTTCGGCTATTATGGAGCCCAGGGTCTATAAGGAAACCGTTTCAGGAGAAAAGGCTTATGAAATTATGTCGGACGAAACAAACGATCGAAATAAGGGATTAAATTTAGACGTGATGGCTAATTTAAAATATTTAATCGATAATAAAAAAATAAATCTGGAGAAATTTTTCTAATGGATGAATTATTTTCTTGCATCATTACTCATTTTAAAACATATCCTTACCATAAAGACATTTACGCATTACGAGATATCGAGAATACTGGATATCTATATGTTACAGACATAAATAGCGAGCATGAAATTTTTACCGGAAAAACTGTTATACCAGTATTTTATGAGGAGATAATTGCCAAAAAATTTACAGTTCAAAATCATTTAAATTATAAAAATATATCTTACGAAAAACTAAATATTTTACATGTTGCTTCTAAATATATATCTGTTGATGTTGTATTTTTTACAACGCTTGATCGTAGGAACATCAAGCCTGATTTATTACGTCAAAACATGAACAGATATAAAAAAGAATTTCATCATGTTTTAATAGATAAAGCAATTTTAATGTAGGGCGGATAAAAGCAACTTTTCACAATTCTAATAAATATAGAATAAACTAACGCTTAAATTTGCGATTTAAGGGCGCTAAAAATGAGAATAGATATAAAACCATTAAGAATAAAAAATAAAGGCATTCTGGAACAAACAGGCGGCTTTACCTTAATCGAAATCTTAATAGTCGTTATCGTAACGGGCATTCTTACAGCTATTTCTATTCCGTATGCCGTTAATTATATTAATTCGGAACAGGCGCTCAAAACGGTCAAGGAATTAAAAACATTGGCTCAGGCGGAAAACTTGTTTTATCAAAGCAATACGACTCCCTTGAGCTGCACGGTAAGCGTCGGTGGGACGAATTATCCGGAAGACGAGTTATATCATATATATACCGCTAATTTTAGCGATTTAATAAATTCGGGAACGCTGGCAAAAGACGTCTCCGGAGTAAACTATTTCGGGCAGGATTTTTATTTTCGGCCGGTTTACTCGAATATAATCGTTAATTCCAATAACTATTGCGTCCGGAGTGCAGGAATTTTAGTTTATACTTATATCCCTATTCAATATGCTGGAGCTGTAAAATCCGTTTCAGGGGCGTTTGATTTAGGCACGTCCGGAAATATGGAAGAAGTCGGATACTACGATATTCCTGTCGAGTCTAATCCGGAAATGGATGCAACATTAAAATATAACTGGTAAAAAGCCTCACCCCCGCAAGGGGGTAGAGCGGGAGGAAATATTATGTTTAAAACTTTAAAAAATCAAGATGGTTTTAGTGGATTAATAGGTTTAATTATAGCGTTTGTCGCAATCGGTATTATGTCGGCGATGATATTGCCTACCTTTACGGCTAAAATGCAATATACGCAGGCGAAATACGTTGCCGGCGTAACGAAGACTATTGAGAACGCGGAAAATGCCTATATGGCAAAGAACTCGTCGTTTGCGGATCTGGTTACGCTTTCGCAAAACGGTTATCTTTCGCCGCAGTTTTTACAGACGCTTCAGCCGGCAAACAATCCTGGCGGACCGTATCCGCAGGCGAACTGGATTACACTTAATCTGGCAAATCAGACTGTTAACTTATGTATAGACAATAGCGGCGGATGCCCGGAAAATCCTTCAGGAAACAATTATTTTATAGGGCTGTATCAGGTTCCGACTAAATATGCAACTTACATCGAACATGAACTACCGGGCAGTGGCATAGGAAGCCAGGGGGCGGGGCTGGATTACCTTGCTTATTCTGCGCCCGTGCCGAGCGCTCCGCCGATGGAGTATGCTAATTATTTAAATTATAATGCATATCAAAATGCTATTAACGATTTTGAATTTAACAGTAATATAGGTGCAAAAAATAATTCAACAAATTTTGTAATGTTAGTAACTATACAAGATTATGTTGGTTGCGGTAATTTCACAGCAACGATAAGTTGGAGAGATATTTTACTACCAGGACAAAGCCAATCATGGTCATCAATAACTAATACTGCATATGCTTTATGTTCAAATCCAAGTTTTTCTGATCCGCAAGTTACTGTTAGTGATGTTTACGCACAGTAAAATTTATTATTGTTGTATTATTGATAAACCCCAATAATATTATACCCTGCTGCTCCACAGCCGTTATAAGCTGATTGTCCTGGACCAAGTGCAAAAATACCATATATACGAGGATAACCAGACCAGCATGTTCCCCACATAGCTACCATATAGACTAAATTACTTGATGTATTTACAATAGTACTTCCATTATCCCAATTAGGCGCTGAGCTAAAGGCTCCCCAACTTGTATAATTAGTTGAACCAGCCGTATTTGCGTAATTCGCATTTCCAGCGCTATTCGCATAGATTGCCCTGGCTACTGGTGGGCTTGACGGTATCGGCGCAGAATAAGCAAGGTAATCCAGCCCCGCCCCCTGGCTTCCTATGCCGACAAAATGTGCGTTGACATTTATTTTTCACGGTGGTAAGTTAAATATAATTTAACTTTAAATAAGGAGGATTTTAGCATGTTTAAAAAATCATTTTTAGCTGTTGCAGTTGCTTTATTTTTATCTTTTTTAATTATTCCTATGGCGTTTGCTTCTTCACCTCAATGCGTTTATAGCGGCAAATTAAACACAAGCTGCGCTAAAAAAATGAGCATGGCACAACTTGAAAATCTTAAAAGAGAGCTCATAAGGATGGAAAAAGCTAATTCCACAATGCAAAATGTTAATAATTTAGTCAAAGTCAGGGAAATTATCGCTTCAAAGGTAAAATAACCTATCCCCACACCGCGTCCACCGCTTTTTTTAAAGTCTCCGGCACCAGATGGCTATAACGCTTCGTCATCTGCGTCGTTCTATGCCCTAATAGCTCCCCTGTTATATAGAGCGACGTGCCGTTCATAACCATCTTCGAAGCGAAGACATGGCGTAAGTCATGGATATGTAAATCCTTTAATCCGGCGTTCCGGCAAGCTGTATGGAAAGAACGCCTAAAATCGCCTAATTTAGCCCCGTTTCGTTCAAAGACATACAAACTATCCTGATTCTTTTCAATGCCGTCCAAGATTGAGCGTAGCGCGTCCGATATCGGGATATACCTATCGTACTTCGTCTTAGTTCCTTTAATGGCGATAACATTATTTTGGAGATCCACATCGTCCCATTTTAAATTTAACGCTTCGCCCTTCCGGCAGCCGGTATAAATTAAAAAAGTTATCAGGTCCCGGGTCAGCTTATTCGTGGCGCCGGCGATAAGTTTTTGGATATCGGAATCAGAAAGTGTCTTAAGGCGGGATAGTTCGTTTAATTTTTTAATTCCGAAAGCAGGGTTTTTCTCGAGGTAACCCCGCTCAATACAGAAATTGAAGAAATTATAAAGGGTAGATATTTCAATACCAACGGTCCGGAAAGATATTTCCGATTCCTTTTTGCCGATATTTTTCGGCATAGACATTATTTCAAGTTTTCTCTGTAACTGATAAGATTTTATATGTTCTAATTGTATGCCTGTAATATTTTTACCTTTGAAAAAATTAAGAAAATGTTTAGAAGCGTTAATTCTTACCTCTATTGTTTTTTTTGATACATTTATATTTTTTAAATATTCATCAAAAATATTTTCAAAAGGTAAACTTTTTTTAATAAGATTTTTTAATCCGGTTTTTTCTCTGGCAATGTCGGTTTGAATAGCGTTTGCTATCTGCTCCGCGTTTTTTTTATCTTTAGTTCTACAGGAACCCTGGTAATGTTTGCTGTCCACGCAAATATGATAATACCAAATTTCCGAGCCTTTTTTCCGATAAACACTTGCCATAATTCTTACAAACCTCATAATTTTGAGTACAAAAAACGGTAGCAAATAGGTAGCAAATACATTGCATATTATATATATTTTGTTATACTTTATGCAACCGTTTTTTTAAATAAATCTTTATAAAATCGTTTAATTGCAAGGTTTTAAGGCGGGTATTACAAATACGGGCTTATATATGGGGTGCAGGGGGTCGCAGGTTCAAATCCTGTCGTCCCGACCATTAAAAACCGCCCAGCAAATTGCAAACAGCATTGAAACGGATTTAGCAAGGCAACAGCACGGTTTAACGGCTTTAAATAAAAATTCGGATAAATTCGGCGATATATTTAAAGACTACTTAAACGAACTGGTATGCGCTGAAAAAACATT
>JAJYYR010000131.1 GCA_021800805.1 bacterium | reverse complement strand
AAATTCAGTCCAATAGATATTTCCGCGCTTATAGATTCTCATAAAAAAGTGCAGTGGTTTTTGTAGGTAAAATTTTCATAATTTTGCATAATTTTACCTATTTTTTACATTTTTGTCAAATGGAGTGGATTACGATAAAAGGCTTAATTTCAGTGTTTAGAAGTGGTGCCGAGAGGCGGAATCGAACCGTCGACACGAGGATTTTCAGTCCTCTGCTCTACCGACTGAGCTATCTCGGCATAAAATGAATGCAAATATAAAATATAATTTAAAAAATTTAGCAATTAAGAATATTTATATTACCATAAAAATCCCTGCAATACAAATAGTTTTTTAATAATTTTTTTTAAACTTTTTTGTTCATTTTAAAAATATCGCCTTAAAAGGATTTGCGTAAAACAAAATAAAAGTTATCAGCAAAGCGTAAAGGGCTAAGGACTCCATAATAGCCATACCGGTTATCATCCAAACTATTAATTTTTTTTCCATGCCGGGGTTCCTTCCCATAGATTCTAACGCGCCCCTGACGGCATTACCCATACCGATTCCCGCGCCTATAACTCCCAAGCCGATGGCAAGTCCGCCGCCCAGCGCTGATAACCCGAAAAACAGGCTTTTAGATAACAGCGCCGAATTATTTACTATGTGATGATGAACAGGAATAGCACTGCTTGCCGCTTTCGCCGCAAAAACTTTAATTCCAAAAACAGATACCGATAAAAAAGTAAAAATCGATATTAAATACTTAACCATTGAATACCCCCGGTATAATTTTATTTTTATTAATTGTTAATATTATTTGTGATTAATCTTAGTGCTCTTCTTCTAAAGATAAAGCAATATAAATAATCGCCAGCAGATAAAAAACAAACGCCTGCATCAAATCGGTAAAAACCTGCATATACATCATAATTGCCGGAATTGCCCATGGAAGTAAAAATAAAAGAACGGTAACCATGAACTCTTCCGCAAATATATTTGCAAATAACCGCAAGGCATGGGAAAAAGGACGGGATAATGCCGACATTATCTCTATTATTATCATTATCGGCGCGATTATTATAAGCGGGCCGAGAAATTTTTTTATATATTTTGCTTTATGTTTCTTAATTCCTACAGCATGGGAAAGAAAAAATACTATAAGGGCCAAAACGGCCGTCGTGTCTATCGTAGCGGTAGGCGAAGTAAAACCTGGAATGCTGCCTATCAAATTTGAAAAAAGAACAAAAACCGCAAATGACGCGATAAGCGGCAAATATATGCCGCCTTCTTCTCCTATAATTTCTTTCAGAAAATATTCGGTCATTATAAATATAAGTTCGAAAAAACTCTGCGTGGCTGTCGGAACCACCCTTAAATTTCTGCCGACGATGAAAGCGGCGGATAATATCAAACCCATCACGATAATCGTCATCGTCCAGTAAACAGGTATTCCTGGAATGCTTATTAGAATAGGAGCTTTTAACATAACATAATTTTATTTACACGTTAATGTTATTAGGCGGGAAGAATATCTGTAATACCGCAATGGAAACCGGAGTTATCGTAATTCCGGCCGCCGCCGAAATAAAATTAAGCTTAATAAATTTATAGGATATTATAAAAAAAAACAGGATGATGAGCAAGTCCTTTATTGCAGTAAAATTGAATTTTACGAGATTTATATTTTTAATGTTTCTAAATAAATACAATGCGGTATCGGTAAATAGAAAATAAGAAGCCGCAAAACCTATAGACATACTAAATATAATATTTAAGCTATCTGCCCCGGCATAAAACAGATTTACCGCGCCGCCTGAAACAAATACTAAAATCAAGCCGACCATAAATACGCGCAAAATTATATTAAATTTTAACGACTTATTATAATTTTGTATTAAGCTCTCTTTTAACCGCCTTATATATTTCATAAATCCCTGCCGTAAAACCTAAAATTAAAAAAACTACAAGAAAAAGATAATCAAACCCGAAATATTTATCGATTTCTATTCCGATAAAAATTCCGATTAGGACGGATATTATTAAGTTTAATCCTAACGAACTCATTCTTGCAATCTGTTTGATAAATTCTTTATCCATAAATAAACAAAGGCATTTGCCCTATATAATTATATCTTATTTTATGCAATAAAATATAATGAAACGGCAAATGCCTTTAAAATAAACTGCTTATCTTTATTTATACCGCCTATAATTATTTTTTGGCAGTTTTTTTGCTTGAAGGTTCAGCTTTTTTTGAAGCCGAAGCCGGAGTTCCCCACGGCAAAGAAGCAGGCGGCGTCCATTTCTTATGTTCCTTTGCAAGTTGCTGGTTATAGGCTATAATATTTAAGGAATTAAGATAATGTACTATCTGCTCCCCTTCAGCATTCGTTAACGGACAGCCGTTAACGTCTTTCATGACGTGAATGACAACGTTTTTCCAATCTCCGTAAGACTTTCCGTTATACCTTTCTACCCTGTTTAACGTATGGCAGATAACGCACTTGTCGTTTAAGATCG
>JAJYYR010000130.1 GCA_021800805.1 bacterium | reverse complement strand
AATCTATAAGTCCGTCGAATTGGGACGGGTCGGTATAGGCGTTATTAGCCTGATTCTGCATAATATTTTGAGCCTGATTCTGCAATCCCTGCGCCCCTTTTTCCGTCGCTACCGACTGGGCGGCGGTATTTATTCCGGTTGAAATGGCTCCGCTTGCGGCGGCTACCACTTCCATACCAACGAAATTTGACATGGTCGCAAGACCGTATGCGAGCATTGGAACGCCCATACTCATTGAACCTATAGCGGCTCCCCACTGCCTTAGCGAATGAAAAATGTAGCCCATATCGTTAAGGTTAACGTTTCCGCCGGTTACGTTTAAAGGAAATGCGTAAGTAGACATTAGCCAATCCCCGAGCCCGTTTAAAATAGACATTAAGGGAGCCCAAAATGTTAACCACATAAGCATGGACATAATATAGCCGAACGCTTTTTTGGAAAAGCCAGGGATTAATGCCATCAAGAATATTAAAGGAAAAGAACCGAATATTATGGCTTCCATTATGAAGTGCAAAATCGGCAAAAATATTCTTGCCATAAAAGCCGTCTGCACCCAAACGGTTTGCTGCTGGTATTCCGTTTGCGCTACGCCGAACGAAAGATTGTTGTCCGGCACTCCGTATCTTGCCGAAAACTCTTGAAAAGCTGGAGACATACTGTTTGCGAGAGCCATTTGCGTAATTAACTGCTGGGAGTCAAGACCTGTATTTAAAAGAAAGTCCGCCGCAGGACCTAAATTGTTTGTTACTTGAGCCAAAGTCAAGCCGTGCGCCTGCGTCTTTCCGTCCAAAGTAGCGGCGTAAGACTGGGCGGTAGAACCGGTAGACGTGGTAGCGTTTACCATGCCGACTATGTAATTATACGCGGTATTGCAATCCACGCCGTTGCCTCCCGGATAGCTTGTATTATAAATTTCGGCAAGGAAAGCGTCGCTCGTTTGGGAACCCTGCTGTAACGTCTGCAAGATATTGTCGGAATTGTATAAATCCAATATGCTTGCGTGTCCCAATTGGACTGCGGGAAAGTAGCAATTTACGAGATAGCTGTTGATAGTGGCTTGGTCGTAGGGATTTACGAAGTTGACGTTTTGGAGCTGCTGGGTAGCTATAGAACCCCAGTTAAAGCCGGTGTTATTGTAAGACAAACTGGACGGAAAACCGCTTTTACCCATATATGCGTCGTAGAGGCTTGCAAGCCCGTCGCCTATCGAATTTTCAAGATACATCGGCAGGGCTAAAGGGACTGGGACGTTTCTTACGCTTGTTTGATAATTATTGACTGGGTCGTAAACGATAACGGTGGTTTGAGGAAGAACGAAAGATGAATAAATAACCGCCGCCAATGCTGCCGTAGAAATTAAACGCAGAGAAACCGAACCGCCACTTATGTTTTCGCGATGCGCTAATACTAAGCCAACGGCAAGCGCAAGCATAATTACTAGTTGAATAAGAGTAAAGTAATTTTCGTTAGTCATAATGTAGCTTACGCCCATTATGACTTTAGTCAAAAGCGCGCCGTTTCCGTAACTTGTAAGTAAAAGCGTCATATATTTTTCTCCAAATTTTTATTAATAATTTTATTTAAAAAAATATAAAAAGACGCAAATTTATTATAAAGAGAAACATATAGTCTATCCGAATACATCGATATTATGAAAATGAGAATAAGGAAGATAAATAAAATAAAAAATAAAAACATAAAATCTAAAAAAATAACGGAAAATAATTCGGAATGAATAAAGAATATAATCGTTGAATAAATTAAAAACGATGAATATATATAAACTAACGACAAAAACATTAAAAGCCGAAATGCAATTTCACCCTGTCTGCGCGGTTTTTCGAATTCGTCCTCAAAACTAATTACGAACAATATTGATAAAACAAGAGAGAAGCAGAAAAAAAATAATATATGATGATAAGCGATTATGCTTGATTTAGTGTATAAGAACGCGTAAAAAAAAATTGGAATTAACGCTAAAAAGATAGAAAATATAAGTATAAATTTAAGGTTTCGGTATAATTCATTTTTTAGCGATGTTATTTCTTTTTTAATTTCTGCGATATTCATATTTTTTCTCGTTTTTAATATATTTATCTGCGATAGTTTCAATTTTTTTATAAAAATTTTCTATGAAATTAAATAAAAATTTAAACTTTGAACCGTTTGTTTTTATGCTGACGTTTGCCAATATTGCGAATACAACGCAAAATATTATTTCGACGACTGAAAAAATAGAATATGCAATATTAGACGATTTTAGTAAATTAGCTATTCCAGCTACGCAAAAAGATAACGGTATAAAAAACAAAATAAAATAGTAATAAATTGACTTTATTTCTTTCTCTTCAAAATTTAAAATATCAAAAGCGAACGGAATCGTGAAAGAAAATAAAATAGCAAGCCCAAAATATAAATATCTTATTGAATTAGTATCGTAAAAATCGGAAAGTAAAGGAAATAGAGATAAAACGATAGTTTCTGCAAATAAAATTAGCTTAAAAGTTGATTTGATTTTTTGTTTT
>JAJYYR010000129.1 GCA_021800805.1 bacterium | reverse complement strand
CAATATGGCAACCTTTTCGTCATACTCTACAGACATACTTAAAGAAACTAACGAGAAAAAAATTATTACGGCGGAAATAGAAAATTTAAAAGAACAATATCAAAAACTTAAAGAATTTAAGGAGGAAGCACTATGAAAGAAATTAAAAATTTAAAACTAATTAGGGAAAAAATTAAACATTTTAAAGCGATGGAAAACAAAATCTTAAAAGAAGATTTAGACAAAGATTTTGGAAAAATAACAAGGCGGTTTTTTGACAATAAATTTGAAAATTACGAACAATTTAAAAACGAACTTTTGGAGGTAGCTAAGAAGTATCAATATAACATTAACGCGGAGAAAAAAGATGAAGTTCCAGGACATCAGGATAAAAATACAGCAGACTAAATCTATATTAAAATTGGTAATAGAAGTCGTAATCGCATTACAGGTTATCTTCTATTTTTTTATGTTTTATAAAATTAATTATACAATTTATATGGCCATAAAAAAATTAGTTAAAGAACACTATCCGTTGAAACTAATTAACTGGGGTCTTGTTTTAAAAGATTTAAATTTTAAAAGTCCGTTGCTGTACTCTTTGCTTGTCGATTTATTACTCGTGCCGGCCGTTTATTTAGTTTTAAAGAACAGTTCCGGCGATCCCGTTAATGAAAATAAAAACGAAAAGATTATCAGAGGTTCGACTGTCGAAAGCGTTAAAAAATATAAAAAAACAGTTGATTACAACGACGTGTTTTGCACTATAGGTGACATACCGTTGACTATGAGAATTATTTATAGAAATATTCTTGTGTTAGGAGCTACCGGTTCAGGTAAGACACAGATTATTTCAAAAATACTTTCCGATAGTTATAATAGATTTGACTATAACGGTATTATCTATGACAGCAAAAAAGATTCCGTCCCGGTTTTTTATAATCCTAAATACGATATAATTTTCAATCCCGCAGACGACAGATGCCCTGCATGGAATATTTTAGACGAAATAGAAAATAAAGCAGACGCTGCTACGCTTGCGGAAGTGCTTGTCCCTGAGCCTGAAGCAAGCAACCCTAACGGTTTTTTCATAACAAACGCAAGGCATATTCTTGAAGCGATGATTTTATATTTGAAAATGAAGGGTTTAGGCACGAATGAAAACTTAATTAAAATCGCAAGTAAAACACCTGAAGATTTGTTGAAGTTATTTAAGTCCACTCCTGAAATTGAAAAACAATGCATTATGGCTATAACGCCGCTGCAGTCTGAAGAAGTAAAATCGATGATGACAGAGATATCACGTTATTTAAAAGCTTTTACAATTATGCCTTCAAAGCCGGACAAAGAAGGTATGAAAACTTTTAATATTACGAAAGATTTTTTAAAAAAAAGGAAAACTAGAATATTTTTCAATTTAGATAAAAATTCGGAAATATTCGTTAAGCCTATCATGAAAATTTTTATGGAACTTCTCATTAAAAAGTTTCTATCTGCTCCTGACGGTGAAAATACGCCGACGTTATTTTTGTTCGACGAACTTTCAAATTTTGATAAGACCCCAAGCATAATGGATTTGCTCGATAAGGGGCGCTCAAAAAACGCCTCGGTTATTGTGGGCATTCAGGATAAAGCTAAAACAGAGTTCGTATATGGACATGATTTGACGATGAATATGATGAACAGTTGTAACAGTGCAATATATTTGAGGGTGAACAGTAACGACGAGGCCGAATATGTCAGCCGTCAGATAGGCTCTCAAGAAGTAGAACGGACAAGTGCAAGCGATTCCGTTACAGATGAGAAATATACGCATTCAAAGTCAACACAAATTGTAGAAAAAAAGTTATTTTTACCGTCGCAAATATTAAATTGGCAAGACTTAGAAGCGGTTATTAAGCTAGTAAATATACCTTATTTTATGCACATTAATTTAGTATATCAAGCATATACTAAGATAAATGAAGGATTGATTAGTTCGAATAGACTCTTTATTCCAAAGTCTGAGAATAAACAAAATAACGAAAATCAACAAGCAGTTAGCGATGCAGATGGTGAAATTACAGATAAAAATCAAATAGTGAAAAACGATTTAATTGAAAAAGCTAAACCGGCAAGCATAGAAAAAAAACAGGAAGAACCAGAGAAGTATATTGAGAGAAAACTTAAAGGGATTTAATTTCGTAAATTTATAAAAATTTTAAATAAGGAGACTTAATTATGTTTAATTATAATGGCGGTACGGTTACGAAAAAAAAATTAGATGAAGCAATCGATTTATTTGTCGAAATTGAAACAGATTATAAGGAGACAGTAAGAAAAGCTGAACTTAGCGGTAACAGACCTCCGTTGTTTGTGGAAATAGAAAGCAAGTATCCTGATATAAATGCGGCATATGAGGCAATAAGACAGTTTGCAAGGCAGATTCAGCCTAACGATTTAAAAACTATGCAAAATGTATTCTATAACATAGTAAATTCGACGGAGGATCCCTTTAGGCGCACTGTGATAAGCGATTATTTAACAATTGAGTGGGATGGAATCGGCGACTGGAGAAAATAATTT
>JAJYYR010000019.1 GCA_021800805.1 bacterium | reverse complement strand
ATACCACTTATAACATACAGCCGAATTCATCCCATTCAATCAATAGAAGCTATGAAAGGTGTTATATAATGCAAACGGTCCCTGTAATAGCCGCAGATATGTGTGTTTATACCTGCCATAACAAGGCTTATGATAAAACAGGGAAAATTGGCTCAATTAAAGATATGAGGTTTAAAGAAATGTGGTTTTCTGACGCAGCCAAAGATTTCTTTAAAAATTTCAACCCTAAAGAGGCTTGCAGACATGAATGTTCTAACGACAGAAAGAATATTATTATAAATTCTTTTTTAGAGGCAAACGTTGATAATTTTATTTAAAATTATATTAATATTTATTAAGTCTTTTTAAAATAAGCATTTAATTTACTAAAAAAGGCTATTAAAATATAATATAATTTATTTTTTTATAATAAAATAAAAATAAATAAGAATATTCCACTTTTGACTAATTATGGAAAACAATATTTTTGAGTATATAAAGCCTTTAAAAACACCAGTTTTATTTCTTATCTTTAACAGACCATATACTACTAAAGTGGTTTTCAAAGCCATAAGAAACGCAAAGCCTCCAAGACTTTATATAGCTGCTGATGGGCCACGAAAAGATAGGAATGAAGAAGCTACAATAGTTAAAGATGTCCGCGACTATGTAATTAATAATATTGATTGGCCATGTGAATTGAAAACTCTGTTTCGCGATTCAAATCTGGGATGCGGCAAAGCAGCGAGCGAAGCTGTTACATGGTTTTTTGAAAACGAGGAAATGGGTATAATATTGGAAGACGACTGTGTGCCTAGTAGAAGTTTTTTTTGGTTTTGCGAAGAACTATTAGAAAAATACAAAGAAGATGAAACGGTAATGCATATAGGCGGATTTAATCTCGATGATTCGATTGCGAATGGATCGTGTAGCTATTATTTTTCAAAAAAACCAGAAATGTGGGGATGGGCAACATGGAGAAGAGCTTGGAAATATTACGACTTCGACATGAAAGGTTTCATGAATTTTAAGGAAAGCAACATGATTAAAAGTATATTTAAATATCAAGATGTGCGTAGACGTATTATGAATGATTTTGAAAGTTTTTATGAAAAGAAAATAGATACATGGGATTATCAATGGTTATATGCGATATTATCACACGAAGGAGTTGCCATCATACCTAATAAAAACATGGTCACCAATATTGGTTTTGATGCAAATGCTACACATACGAAAGATAGTAAAAATATATATGCAGATAAAAAAAGATTTGAGATTACTGAAATATTGCATCCAGAAACAATATCTGTCGACGATGAAATATACTATAAATATTTTTGCAAAGAATTTTACGGTATGAGTGCGGATAGGGCAGATAAGAAGGTAAGCGTATGCATTACTGTTTATAATAAAGAAAAATACATAGCTCAGTGTATAGATAGCGTTATATCACAAGATTATAAAAATATAGAAATAATAATTCACGATAATGCATCTACAGATGGAAGCGCGAGGGTAATAAGCCGCTATTTATCAGACCAGAGGATAAAGTTATATAAAGAGGATATAAACCGCGGCATGCATTATAGCTTTAAAACAGCATTAGAAAAAGCTACTGGGGATTGGGTGGTTTTCTTAAATAGCGATGATTATTGGATTGATAACACTTTTATATCTCAAGCAATTGTTCGCACTTATACAAATGATGAAATATCAATGGTTTGCGGAGGATATAAAATTTTATATGAGAAAGACGGCGGGGGAGTACTAGATCTTTCTGATAACACAGATGGCATTTTTGACGGTATAAAGTTTTTTCTGAGCGGTTATGAATACTTGGCTCCGATAGCATTAGGGGCTATGCTATCGAAAACCTCTATTTTAAAAGAGGCGGATATGACAAGCTCATTAACTATGGCTTTTGATATTGAAGCTTTTTGGAAGCTATGTCTTAAGGGTAATATTTATATACTCAGGACACCTTTTCTTATCTCCAGGACTCACGATAGTAACTCTTATAAGTATGATGATTCTATTGTTCCAATTATATTATACAATATAACCATTAAAAGTAATATTATATTAAAGAAGGTTATGGATAAATGGCTATTAAAAAATGTCTTGTTATTGATTTTAGGAAAGTGGGGTTGGGATAGCCTTGATGTTCTAAAAGCATCATATGAGGGAGTTCTTAAAGAGAAAGGATTCTCTGTTGAACAATTTGGACTAAATTCTCTTTTTAAAAATTTGGGTGAAGTTAATATGCTTGAAAGAAAACTTAACGATAATCATGAAGATATAGGAATGGACGATTTAGGGATATCAGACTATAAAGAATTAAGATATATTCAGGATAGATTAAAAGATGATTATAAGTTTCATCTTAATGTTAATGGCGAAACTCGATTAATAGATAAAATACAAATATATGAGATCATTAAAAATGATTTTAAATTAATCGGTGGTTTTAATTATAATTCTAAAATAAAAAATGGTTTCACAAAAATGGGAGTTGATAGTAGATATATCAGGGATTTTTTTGATGTTTACATATATTCAAAAGTATATATTTTTTTGCCCCGGGAATATCAAGCCCAAAATTTAAAGGATGGTGGCGTAGGTTTTTTGGATCAGATTAATGGTTTAAAAGCAGATATTTACAGTGTCAGCGACATTAATATTGATATTTTCGGAAGCGGTTGGATAGTAGCCGAAAAAGGAATAACCTCACCGGATAATACATTTGTCTGTTTATTACAGAATGGCGAGATAAAGTACGCTATTGAGGTAAAATTATATAAAAAGCTTGATGCTGTTGACAATAAAGCGGCCACTCCAAGCGAAATTTATGGTTATTATTTTGTCATACCGGCCGATGAAATATTATCGGGCGAATATGATATAGCTACCATTGTTTTTAATAAAAATATGTCTCTATTTTTTGATAATAGAAAAAGAATAAAGTTTTGAATATTTCAATAATAATGTAGTTTTTTAAAAAAAATCGTATAGATGACTCAAAAATAATATCGAAAATTAATAAAATTTTTAGTTTTATAATATAAAACTCCTGAAGCTTTGATTTAAACATCTTATTTTGCATATTAGATTCTATTTTTACATTTATAAAATAATTTATATATTTAATAAAAAAAATTTTACACATAAAATAGAATGACTAATAAAAGGCTTTTATTAATATCTTTAAGGGATTCTTTTTTAGACTCTGACAGGGTTATGCCACCCCTTGGCATTATGTCGCTTCACTCTTATATGCTTTCTCTCGGGTTTTTATCATATATAGAAAATGATTTTGACTTAAATAATATGGAGAAGTATGATGAATATACCCATTTTGCTATTTCATGCATGACACCTCAAAAAATTGAAGCCTATGAAATACTCCATAAAATTAAATCAATATTTAAAGACAAAATAGTAATAATAGGGGGGCCACATGCTAATTATTATCTTGAGGACTGCATAAAGGAACCTTTCGATTACATAGTGGTAGGGGACGGTGAAATTGCTTTAAGGCTTATTATGGAAGGAAAGGCAAGACAGAGGGTATTAAATATTCAATTAAACGAAGAAGAAATGAATAGCCTTCCTATTCCTTATAGAGAACCATCTTTTTTAAAAAACTACGAATTTTCGGTTCAAGGGATAAAAACTTCGACTATTTTGACAGCTAAGGGTTGCCCTATGAGATGTGCATTTTGCGAAGATGCAGGCACTAAGGTAAGACTTTATCAGCCTTTAAATATAGATAGGCAAATAAAAGACGTATTAGAAGCCGGTTTTAAGGGAGTTATGTTTTATGACGATATATTTGCTATTTCTAAAAAACGTGTAAGAGAGCTAATTCCAGTTATTAAAAAGCATAATATAGTTTATAGATGCTTTGGCCATGCTAAAAGTATGGATGAAGAAATGGCAGAAATGTTGTCTGAATCGGGATGCATAGAAATAGGCTTTGGTGCAGAATCCGGTTCACAAAAAATTCTTGATACTATAAATAAAAGAACAAAAGTTACAGACAATATAAGATTTATAGAAACTTGTAATAAATATGGTATTAAAGTAAAAGCTTTTATTATTATAGGTCTGCCTGGAGAAGACCTGTCTTCCATAAAAGAAACTGCCAGATTTCTCGATATATTAATTTCAAACAAATTTACCAGCAGGTTAGGCAATGAAATTACAAATGATTTTGATATTACAGTTTATTTTCCTTACAAAGGAACAGAGATAAGAAATACAATGCTAATGGATAATAATATTAAAAATGGCAACGATTATATTAACGTTGGTAGTGATGATGACAATAGGAAACATGGAAAACAAAATAAAAAGTATGATATTTTTTTTACAAAGAATCCAGACGAAATGGTTGGATTTTATAAAGGTAAAGGAGGCAGTGCGGAAATAACTGTAAGGACTTCAGCATTAAGTTCTTCCGATATAAGTGAAATCCAAAGGAATTTGCTTGCCGAATATAAAAAAAGAGTAATTGTTTAATGCACAGTTTGAATAAGTCGGGTTTATCCTTAAAACGACTATATTTTATTGACAAAGAAGGAATGATTGTATATATTTAGGTTACAGTATTCTAATCCGCAAGAAAGATTAAACTAAAATTTTTATTATATATCATATATCGGGAGGCTTAAAAGTTGCAGAAAGCTCTTATAACAGGCATCACCGGTCAGGACGGTTCGTATCTTGCGGAGTACCTTTTATCCAAAGGCTACGAAGTCCACGGAATAATAAGAAGGGCGTCGTCCTTTAACACCCACAGGATAGACCACCTTTACGTTGACCCGCACGATAAAAACGCGCGCCTCTTTCTGCATTACGGCGACATATCTGATTCGTCCCGTCTTGCCAATCTTCTTTACGGTATTAATCCTGACGAGATATACCACTTAGCCGCCCAGAGCCATGTGCGCGTCGCTTTCGACATTCCCGAATATACGGCCGACGTTACAGGACTCGGAACGGTGCGCCTTCTCGAAGCCGTAAAAACTACCGGCGTTAAGTCTAAAATTTATAATGCCGCTACTTCCGAACTGTTCGGCTCCACCCCTCCGCCCCAGAACGAGACTTCCCCGTTTTATCCCAGAAGCCCCTATGCCGCCGCCAAGCTTTACTCCTACTGGATAACTGTTAATTACAGGGAAGCCTATAACCTCTTTGCCTGTAACGGAATACTCTTTAACCACGAAAGCCCCCGCAGGGGAGAGACCTTCGTTACGAGAAAAATAACCATGGCTTTAGCCAATATACTGACCGGAAACCAGAAAAAGATATACTTGGGCAATTTAAACGCCAAAAGAGACTGGGGTTTCGCTCCGGAATACACCGAGATGATGCACCTTATTCTTTCACAGGACAAGCCTTCGGATTACGCCGTAGGAACCGGCGATAGTCATACCGTCCGGGATTTCGTAAATGCCGCCTTTAATTATGCAGGCATAGAGATTCAGTGGCAGGGCACAGGCATAGACGAAAAAGGAATAATAAAAAGTTTCGACAAGAAATACGATGCCTTTTTAAAAGCCGGCGAAACCCTTATAGAGGTTGACCCAAAGTATTTTCGTCCTACGGAGGTAGAGTTCTTACAGGCAGATATTTCTAAAGCTATTAAAGAACTTAACTGGTCTCCGAAGGTAACATTTACGGAACTTGTAAAGATTATGGTTGACTACGATATGAAGCTTAAAGACATTACTCCCAAAGGCGAGGGCATAGAAGTCTCCCGCCTTAAAGGTTTTAATTATACGAACCATGATTATTCTTTTCATGAGAAGTTAAAGGAGGGATGCTGATGGATAAAAATTCAAAAGTGTATTTAGCGGGACACACCGGTTTAGTAGGCTCCTCTATCCTCAGGAAACTTACTCGGGACGGTTTTGATAATCTTACATATAAAAGAAGCAAGGAACTCGACTTAAGAAGGCAGAAGGAAACCGAAGACTTCTTTTTTTCCGAAAAGCCCGACTACGTCTTTCTATCCGCCGGAAAAGTAGGAGGCATAGTCGCAAATAACACATATAAAGCCGAATTCATTTACGACAATATTATGATAGCCTCGAATATCATAAATTCGTCTTATAAATCCGGAGTTAAAAAACTCTTAAACTTAGGCTCTTCCTGCATATATCCCAAACTTGCCCCCCAGCCTATGAAAGAAGAATACCTTTTGTCCAGCAGCCTCGAACCTACTAACGAGGCTTATGCCGTTGCCAAGATATCCGCCATCAAACTGTGCAGGTATTACAATGAGCAGTACGGCACTAATTTTATCTCCGTTATGCCCACAAACCTTTACGGAGATAAAGACAACTTCAATCTCGAAACAGCCCACGTTTTGCCGGCGCTAATTAGGAAGTTTCATCTCGGAAAACTTCTTCAAAAAAAAGATTTTGACCTTATAGTAAAAGATATTAAAACGCATCCCTTAGGTTTCGGTTTAGATAACGAAATAAATCTTGAAGACGAAAAATCCATTGAACATATTTTAAATAAAGCAGGCATATTTAATGACCATATCCTTCTTTGGGGAACGGGAGAGGTTTACAGGGAGTTTCTTCATGTCGACGACTTATCGGACGCCTGTTTGTTTCTTATGAATAATTACGACTATAAGGACATAGGGGAGCTTATCAACATAGGAACGGGCGAAGATATTAAACTTAAAGACTTAGCGCTTATGATTAAGGATGTAACCGGATACGAAGGCGATATAAAGCACGATACCTCTAAACCAGACGGCACGCCCAGAAAGCTTTTGGACGTCAGCAGATTAAAGGCGCTGGGGTGGGAGGCGAAAATCCCTTTAAACGAAGGAACAAAGAAGTCATATGATTGGTATAAATCAAATTAATACTATAAATCCGCATATATCGTATGGCAGAAGACGGATATGTCCGAGATGCTATAATCCGTTTATCTTTTTTACTGAAAGTATGGGCAAGTTTAATTTAAATAATCTCCATGAACTTTTATTTAAGTTTCCATTCTTTCTGAATTTGATATGAAATTTGCAAGCAAAAATGAAATCCTAAAAATGAAATTTATGTCCGGTAAACTTGACGAATTAGGTAGAATTTTATTGCGATAAAAACAGCAGAGAGCCTGCCTTAATTATTTTCCGAGAGAACCTTTTATACTTTCAAGCGCATTTATAGTTGTAAATTCCGGTCGTGACTGGACACCCATTCCGTTGTCCTGACTTTGACACCTCTTCGCAATTTTGTAATTTAAAAACCGCATAATTACTGTATTCTTTATCACAAAAATGCCGTTTTTTTTCAAAATAGGTAGTAAAATATTTTAATGATATTTAATTTTATTATATTGACATTTACCAATAGTAAAAGTATAATATAGTTATGTTTCTAAAAACTATTAAAGCTGGCAACCATACTTACGCACAGATTGTAGAATCGTATAAAGAAAACGGAATATCCAAGCACAGGATTCTATTAAATTTCGGAAGAGTGGAAAACATTAAAGAAAAAAGGGGAATTAAAAAATTAATCCGCTCTTTATCCGCTTTAGTGGAAGGAAAAGATATAAAGGCGGAAGAAATTCCCGAAGGAGTAATGTTTAACTACGGATATCTTCCTTATAAGAAATTATGGAACGATTTGGATATGCCCAAGATTTTAAAAAGCTTATCCGGCAATATAGAATTCTTTAAACGATTCCGTTTTCTTAATGGTTATAACCCATCTTTTAAATCCCTCTTCCAAGCTTAAAGCTTATAACCTGCAAAACAGATATTTAGGATTGCCGGATATTAAGCTTCATAACTTATACCGCTCGCTGGATATTTTGTCGGCTAATAAAGAAAATATAGAAGATCATCTGTTTAGCCGCGTAAAGAATCTTTTCAACTTAAGTTTAGACGTTGTATTCTACGACGTAACCACCTTTTATTTCGAATCCGTAAAGAAAGATTCTCTAAAAGACTTCGGCTTTTCCAAAGACAATAAACTTAACGAGGTTCAGGTAGTAATGGGTCTTTTGATAGACAAAAACGGAATGCCCGTCGGATACGAACTCTTCCCCGGCAATACATATGAAGGGAAGACTTTGGAGGTATCGTTATTGAAATTAAAACAGAGATTCAATATAGATAGAATCATAGTGGTAGCTGATAAAGGAATGAATTCTAAAATCAATCTTGAAAAAATTAAAGATATGGGATTCCGCTACATTATATCTTCAAGAATTAAATCGATGAATAAAGAACTTTTGAAAAAAGTTCTTTCCAAAGAAGATTTTATAAAAGATAAAAACTACGATTATAAGAAATTAGATTTAAAAGATAAAAACTTAATAGTAACCTATTCGGAAGAAAGAGCTAAAAACGATGCAAAGAAAAGAGAAAAGCTTATAAAAAAAGCTGTTGAATATACCTCAAAACCCTCCCTTATAAAAGCTTCCAATAAAAGAGGAGGAAAAAAATACATTGAAAATACCGGCCAATGCCCCTACTCTTTAGACGAAGAAGCTATTTTAAAAGATTCGTTATATGACGGTTATTACGCCGTAGAAACCAACGACTTAGACCTTACCCCTAAAGAGATAATATCGAATTACGGTATGCTGTGGAAGATAGAAGAATCCTTCCGCATTATGAAATCTTCCATGGAAGTAAGACCCGTGTTCCACTGGACGGAAGGAAGAATAAAAGGGCACTTTATGGTATGCTTCCTATCCTTCCTTCTTGAAAGAAATTTGGAATTTAAACTTAAAGAGAAAGATATAGATTATTCGCCGGAAAGAATTAAAGAAGCCCTTAATTCGATGAATTTAGTAGAAGCAGATTTAGAAAGCAATAAATTTGTCGTAAAAATAAAACCTGATTCTTTAGCCAAAAACATATTCACGTCTTTAAGGATAAACTACCCTAAAAATATTCCTAATACCGTTTAATCCCACATAAACACTGCTCATAATAACAATCGTAGTAAAATTTTGCACTAAATAAAAATGCAGATGCGCTATTTTATTGACTTTGAATGGGGTGAGGTGTCAAAGTCAGGATAAAAAATACGAGACCGGCTTAGTTATCATCACTTCCAATCTTTCTTTTTAAAATAATGGTGTCAGATTTATTTATTTATGAATTTACAGAAAGAACTAAGCGCGCTTATAAATGCATTTAACGGCGGAAATTTTAAAGAAGCCGAAAGACTTTCCCTTGCAATCGCTAAATTATATCCCAATAATTTTATTCCTTGGAAAGTGCTGGGTTTGTCTTTAAAAAATCTCAAAAGGTTTCCAGAAGCTGTTTCGCCGTTGAAAAAAGCGATGGAACTGATGCCTGAAGATATCGAAACTATGATGAATTTAGGCATAGTATATACGGAACTTGCCGAATATGAAGATGCAGAAAATATTTATCGGCGAATTATTGCGCTAAAGCCCGCTGATTATCCAGAAGCATATTTAAATCTCGGCGTCGTTCTAAAATATAGCGGTAAAAACGAAGAAGCAGAGAAATGTTATAGGCGCGCAATTGAAATAAAGCCTGATTTTACGATAGCCCTTAACAATCTCGGCGTTCTTCTAAGAGATAAGGGAAAATTAGAAGAATCTGAAAAATGTTACAGAAAAGTTATCGAAATTAAGCCTGATTATCCCGAAGCATATTTAAACCTCGGCGTCGTTCTAAAATATAGCGGTAAAAACGAAGAAGCAGAGAAATGTTACGGGCGCGCAATTGAAATAAAGCCTGATTTCGTCGAAAGCTATAATAATCTTGCGATAATTTTACAGGATAAAGGCGGTTATGTCGAAGCCGAAAAATATTTTAGGCGCGCAATTGAATTAAATCCTAACTATGCAGAAGCCTATAACAATATCGGCAATCTTTTAAAGGACACAGGGAGAAATAAAGAAGCGGAAATATATTATAAGTTGTCTTTAAAGATTAATCCTAAAAATTATAAAGTTTATAATAATTTGGGACTATTATGCGCCGACTCTCAAAGATTAGACGACGCTGAAATGTTTTATAGGAAAGCCGTAGAATTAAATCCAAACTATGCCGAAGCCTATAATAATTTAGGAAATATTTTGAGAAATAAAAATCAGCTGCCTGTATCGGTGAAAGCGGCCGAGACGGCGTTTGATAAAGCCGCAGATACGGCGTTTGATAAGACAGCAGGTACGTCGATAGCCGGAGCGGAATTCGAATCGGAAGCCGAAAAATATTTTAGGCGCGCAATTGAACTAAATCCTAACTATGCCGAAGCCTATAATAATATAGGCAATCTTTTTAACGATACCGGAAGAATGGAAGAAGCTAAAGAGTTTTATTTGAAAGCATTATCTATTAAGCCCGATTTTGCTTTATGCCACAAAAATTTAGCACAAATAAAGACTTTTGATAAAAACGATACGCAGCTTAAAACGCTTCAAAACCTTTATGAAAATTTCAAATATAATGATAATAAGTATAAAGATGACCATAGAGGCAGATATAATAATCAAAACGATAATAAATATAAAAAGGAAAATAATTTTTCCGACATAATAAAAAATATTTCCGATAAAATATATATATGTTTTGCTCTCGCCAAAGCCAATGAAGACTTAAATAACATTGACGCCGCTTTCGACCTTTATTCCGAAGGCAATATGCTTATGAAAATGAAGCTTAACTATAACATTGCGCAAGATATCTCGCTTTTTGAAGATATAAAGTCTTTGTTTACCTCAGGTTCAAAAAATACAAATATTAAGGTTTTAAATATAGCGCCTGAAAATATAATGCCTATTATGATAGTCGGAATGCCGAGATCTGGAACTAGTTTAGTAGAGCAAATTATTTCCTCCCACTCAAAGGTATTCGGAGGAGGCGAACTTGATTTAATGGACGAACTCGTAAAAAAATATTATCTTGAATCCAAAGAACATTATGCATCAGGCGGCGCAGAAGAGATAAGCATGCTTATAGCATCGGATTATATAAATGTAATAAATAAATACGGGAGCATATATAGATTAACCGAAAGCGGTAAAAAATACTTCACGGATAAAATGCCGCTTAATTTTCGCTGGCTCGGTTTTATCTTGCTTTTTAATTCAGCCGTTAAAATAATTCATACAGTCAGGAATCGCGACGCAGTATGCTGGTCTATTTTTAAACAGCTATTTTCGGGAACGGGGATGGGCTTTGCTTATGATTTGAAAGACATATATAAGTATTACGGGCTATACGAAAACCTTATGGAATTTTGGGAAAAAATGTTTCCAAACCGCATATACAGGCTCGATTATGAAAGACTCACGCTAAACCAGAAGGAAGAAACTAAAAAACTGCTTGATTACTGCGGACTTGAATGGGAAGACGGTTGCATGGAATTTGAGAAGAACAAGCGGGCTGTTCGAACAGCCAGTTTCGCCCAAGTGCGCAAAAAAATTTATAAAGGAAGTTCCGAAGAATGGAAAAAATTTAAAAACAGAATTGAAGGAACTTTAAGTTAATAAAATAAAAATAAACTTCAGGAAATTCTTTAAGAGAAAGGCTTGCATTTATGATTTCACGGACGAAAGATTTTGCATAAAAATGAGAATCTCTGGCTATATATGTTGCAATCGATTCAATATCGTCGGCGGCTTCTAATGTCCAGATTATTTTTCGAGCCATTTGGACATTTTCTCTTCAATTTATTTTTCTTTGTAAACGCGGCCTTCTTCCTCGTCCTTTTCAAGAGAAGAAAGCCGGAGCATATACATGTTATGTGCCAAAACGGCGAGGCTAAATTCTGGCTTAGTCCAAAAATAGAATTAGCAAACAACTATGAATTATCTAAAACTCAAATTAAGGAAATTAAAAATATAATCGAGGAAAATTATGATAAATTCAAAGACGCATGGAAAAATCATAAGGAAGACTGAGGTT
>JAJYYR010000128.1 GCA_021800805.1 bacterium | reverse complement strand
GGGGAAACACCCGTTCCCATTCCGAACACGGAAGTTAAGCCCTATAGCGCCGATGGTATTATGCGGGCAGCTGCATGAGAGAGTAGGTCGTTACCGGATTTAATTACCCCGAAATAATGGTTTATTGATTAAATTCATTATTCGGGGTATTTTTTTTAACCATTATCGCATAAGAAATCGTAAATTTATTTATGGTAAATTTTTTATTTTCCTATAGCGGTTTTATTTTAATTTCGGTATATATCTTTCTTATAGGACTGTCGCTAGGAAGTTTTTTAAATGTCGTTATATTCAGGCTTCCCAAAAATTCTTCAGTTGTTTACCCGCCGTCGTCCTGTCCGGAATGCGGCGCAAAAATAAAGTTTTACGATAATATCCCTGTATTAAGCTATATAATTTTACGCGGCAGATGCCGAAACTGCGGCGTGAAGATTTCCCCCGTATATCCTGCCGTAGAAATATTAACCGCTTTATTAATTTATTTATTATTTTTAAAATATTTTTACAATGCGTATTTTTTTTATAAAATTAATACATCGGATATAGGCTATTTTAAAAATTATTTGTCCGGGCAATTTAATTATTTTCTTGCCTGTTTAATTTTTATTCCGCTTATAATCTCTGTCTCTTTTATAGATTTATTCAATAAAATAATACCCGACGTTTTAAATGTTTTATTGATAATCTTCGGGTTTATAGTAAATATTTTTCTTCTTAGAAGGTCGTTTATGTTTCCGCTTACGGGTTTTTTAACAGCAGGTTTATTTTTTTATTTTATAGCTGTTTTTTACGAAATTGTTAAAAAAAAGGAAGGGCTAGGCGGCGGCGATATAAAATTAATCGCGGGAATAGGCTCATTTCTTGGACTCAGAGGGGTTATATTTACAATTTTCGGGGGTGCAGTTTTTGCGCTATCCGGTTTTATCCTGTTTTTTATATTCCGCAGATTAATAAAAATGAGACCTATTGATTCCGATTTTAAAATTCCGTTCGGTCCTTTCCTCTCGCTTGCATCGATTTTTTATATTTTTTACGGCGATTTTTTAATAAAAATCTACATTAATTTTATAACATACCGTTAAAATTACACATTACGGCTTATTATTTGAGTGATTGACAAATTTATTTAATTATGTAAAAATTAAACCAAACCGCAATAATATCTTATCAACCATAATGTCAAAAAATGTTAAATGCTGAATAGGGGGGGCTTAAATGTTTAAAATTAGGGGCTTTAAAGGGGTTTTTGTTTTTGCGCTGGTTTTTTTACTGTCGGCTTTCCTAATTCAGAAAAAAGTTTTTGCCGAAACCGCCGTAGGAATTTTGCCCTACAAAATTATTTCTACGCATTACCAAAAATACTCATACATAGGAAACAGTATTCCCTTGATTTTAGGCTCGGATTTGGCATCCAAAAATATCGGCATCGTCAGGAATTCGGATATCGTTCCTTATCTTAAAAACAAACGTATTAGTTTTTCTTCACAAAATCTTTTAAAACTCTCTGAACATTTTAAGGCGAATTATCTAATTTATGGAAGAATCGTTAAGATAGGAAAAATATTCGTTATACAGTCTAACGTTTTCGATGCCGCCAAAAATAAGGTCGTTTACAGGAACCATATTCAGGCGCTCGGAACAAACTTTATTATCGACGATATTAATCGTTTGTCCGCCGTACTAAAAAAAGAAATTAATACAAATAGCGTTGCTGTTCAAGCGCCTGCAACTACGTATGCCGAACCCGCAGCGAACAGGATTAAAAGCTCTATTTTTATAAAACGGTTTGCTCAGAACAGCGGCGGGCTTATAAGAACTGTTTCTAAAAAATACGTAATTCAGGCAATAAGCACCGGCAGATTTTTGCGCAGAGGGATTCAAGCGGCCGTGGCTACAAGGCACAGGGTAATTTTATATAACCTGTCGCTTAGCGGAAGGCTTAAAAAAATTGCTCAGTATAAACTGTCCGCCATGTCTAACGTTGTATATTTAGGATTTTATAAAATCTCAAAAGGTTATAACGCTATAGTTTTAACTAAAGCAAAACTCGGTATGATTATATCATATCTGCTGATTTATAAGAACGGAAGCCTTATGAAGATTACCAAAAATTACAGTTTGTTTTTAAGGATTATGCATCTACCAGGTCTTGGAAGAGTTATAGTCGGGCAGAAACCTATTTCTGTAATTCCGTCCGGAAGATATTTCAACGATTTCGCTATCGGACAGAATTATTATCCGATAGGCCAGTTCGGCGGCAATACTTATATATACGAATTTAATAAAAATACAGGTTCTTTTGTAAGAGGGCGGAGGCTTGCCTTTTTTAACGATATAACCCTTTACGGCACCGTTTACGGAAATTTTAAGGAGAACGGTAAAAATTATCTTGTAGCGCTTTCAAAATCCGGTAATTTAATGATTATAAACGGCAAGGGGAAAACCGTCTATACAGGTTCAAAAACTTACGGCGGCTCTCCTCTTCAGATAAGGGTTCCTTCTTTTAGCGGGGTCAGAAGCTCTAGCTATACCGGCGGATTGATTTACAATGTTCCGGCTCAGCTTGAAGAATTTACCCATAAAGGCAAATTAGGAATTATCGCTTTAAAAAATTACAGGCAAGATCG
>JAJYYR010000127.1 GCA_021800805.1 bacterium | reverse complement strand
TTTCGGGATTTGTTAAAAAATTTAACGATGCTACTTCATTGCAAATAAACAGCTTATCCTCTCTTTCTAATAATTTCACCTTTTTGCCTGCTTTAAAAGGGCGTTTAAGCGCAAAACTGACTGCCGCCGGCGATTTTCACGGAAAAATTAGCGCGCGGGCGGCGGTTAATCTTAAAAACGTCGTCTTTTCGGGCGGAGATATAAATAACGGAACCATAGAATGCGCCGGAAATTTCGGCAAGGCTGAAAATAATATTATAAACTTTAAAAAGATTGATTTAAACATATTTGACGGCAATTTAAAATCAGCGGGCAGTATTAATCTTAAAAACAAAGAGGGTAAATTTAAATCGGTTTTAAAAAATATCGACGTCGGCAAACTCATAGATTTTTACGATGCCGAGAAAATCCCTCAGTTTAAAGGTATCGCAAACGGAAACGTCGTTACTTTCCTGCATTTAGGCAGAAATTTTTATGTCGGAAATATCGAAAAAATAGAACTGGATAAGCCCGTCCAGCAGATTAAATTCAAAAACGCCGGGGGCGGCAGTACGGTATATTATATTGATTATAGAAATAAGATTATGATTAAAGGGGCGGCATTAATAAACGATAAATATGTTTTATTAAAAAATATCCATATTTTTTCAAGTACGATAAAAGGCTCCGCCGAAGGAAAAATAAATTACGATAAGGGCTATTTAAGCATCGGTTTTCGTTCAAAGTATAGCGGACTGCCTTCCGTAAGTTTAATAGAAAAATACAAAAGCAGGTATTTCGAGCCTTCAGGCAGTGGGGTTATAGACGGAAATATAAGCGGGAATTTTAATAATATATCTTTCGGTTTCAGAAACAGATTTACAAGCCTTTATATCAATAAATTTCTAAGTTTGTATAAAGGAAACGCCGACGTCGATATTACCGGAAGCGGAAAGGTTTTATTTAAAAACGTCCGTTTAAAAGAAAAAAGCGCTAAATTTAATAAAAACGGAACGTTTGATTTCAGCGGAGAAATATTCGAGAATAAAAATTCAAAAAAAGAATATATAAACGGAAATTTTAATGCGGCAAATATTCATTTAATTTCCGAAAAACCTTCGACGCCGCTTTCTTTAGCTTTCAATTCTAACGGAACGATTTCGGGAGAACTTAAAAATCCTGTTTTTAAAGTAGCGGCAAATTCTAAAAAAGTCGAAATATACAATCAATACGTTTCCGGAGTTAATTTTGTATTTTTGCTTACCAAAAGCGCTTTGAATATCAAAAAACTAGACGGTTTCTACGGCGGCGCAATTTTTAACGGCTACGGAAGTTTGAATTTCGGACGCAATAATAATAACTACGACCTAAGGATAATCTCAAACCGGATTAATCTGGCTAATTTAAATTTTAAGCCGATGAAAAAATATCATGTAAAAGGAACCGCGGGCGTCAATCTGCATATAGGCGGCTCGTTCAATCTGCCTAATATTTCAGGGAATGCCGCGATAGATAACGCATACGTAAACGATTATTTGCTGGGAAACGCGGACGTCGGAGCATATTCGTCAAACGGCAAAATGACTTTAAATTTTTCTGCTTTAAAAAACGCTTTAAAAACAAAAGCGGTTATTTTGCTTAAAAAAGGCTATCCGTATAATTTTATAACGGTTATAAATTCGTTAAGCGTTAATTACCGCAAAACTTTGTTTGAATTATCAGGGAGCGTTTTAGGGAACGGCAAGCTATCCGATGTTAAAAATTCATATATTTTTTCGAAATTAAATTATGTTTTTTTAAGGCACGGACCTTTTTTCTTAAAAAATGTTAAAAATATCAAAATATCTTATATAGACGGAACTTTGGAATTCAGCGGATTTAAGCTGACCGGCGGCAACAATTACGTCCAGCTTAGAGGATATATTACCCAGAAAAAATACCATATTATATTAAACGACAAAACTGATTTATGGGTTCTAGGAATTTTATCGGATAAAATAATGAATTCGTCGGGATTCATAACCGCTTCCGCAGTTGTTTTCGGACCGTTTGCCGCTCCCCGAATATACGGCTTTGCCGATATCAATAGAGGACTTATCGAACCATCCGTCTATTCGTCCTTTGCCGCTTCAAGAATTTTTGCCAGACTTACATTTAATAATAATGTAATTTTACTCGAAAGGGCAAGATTTAGAATGCTTAACGGTATTTTTTCCGCCCATGGAATAGTAAGACTGCATAACTTTATGCCGTCTTATTACGGCATAGAAACTGATTTTAATTCGGCTATTTACAGGGAATCTAACTATTTTTACGCAAAAATGAACGGAAGGATAGGATATTCCGGCAATGCGGATAACCCTGTTTTATACGGGGATATAGATATAAAAAAGGCTTTGTACGATAAAAAAATAGATCTTTCGTCGTTTCTTTTAAGCTATAAAAATTATAACGTCGCTACTCCTTCCGTTAGAAAGGGAACCTTCAACCCGAAGTTAAATATTAGAATAACGTCAAATAAAGGAATCGCGATTAAAAATAATATTGTCGATACGGATTTCAGCACGAGGCTGCATCTTATCGGAACGCTCTATGACCCGATTATAATGGGAACGGCAAATGCCGAAGAAGGAGAAATATATTTCAGGGGAACAAAATTTAAGCTGTCTTACGCAAATTTAGATTTTAA
>JAJYYR010000126.1 GCA_021800805.1 bacterium | reverse complement strand
CCTTAGGAATATACATTTTAATTTTTAAAACTTTTTTAAGTTTATTATTTATTTCCCGAAAAGTCAATAAAGTTTTTAAGTCTGTCAAGCCAATTTAGAAATGTCCCCTTCTTACCAATTTAGAAATGTCCCCTTTTAGTTTGATTTTATTTTTCATATTTATTTTGAAATAAATTCAAAGGTTTTAGATATATCAGGGACATTTTGATAAATTTTAGTAACGGGTTTCAAACCAATATTATCTTTATAATCTTTATAATAAAATAGGATGTCTTGTATTAAATCTTCCAGAATATTTATCACAAATAAGGAATATCTAGTATCTTCTAATGGCGCTAAAGTCTTGTCTGATTGGAACGAGCCGTCCGATTTTGAAAATTGTCCGACCCTACCACTAATTTCCTTTAGCCCTTTGACTAAGCTGCTGAGCTCATTTGTTTCCAAATTGATTCCGGAGTAAAGAAAATCAAGACCGTAAATCAGCTGAAATAATTCATAAGAATTGAGTTTTTGATCTAAAAAGGATAGAATATATACGAGCCATAAATTTGCATTAACAGGAGTCTTTTCTAAATAATTAAGTATGAAACAAATCTTGAAAAATCCGTCTAAGGTTTTAGGAATTATTTTCAGAATTTTTTCCTCATCTATAACCTGTTGTAGTAAATAAGAAAGCTTTCCTTTCTCTAAAACTATAGAATTATGCTGAAAATCTAAAATTGCGATTTTCCTATCAATCATTTCACAAACATTTTTTAGCTCTTTGTCTTCCTGCAAAATTATTTCAAAATTATTTTTGGGAACTCGAAATACCTCCGCATTGCCCCAAGCAGGTGCCACTGTTTGTTTTGAATTTTTAACTATCCAAGCCGGATCTAAAATAGCAAACTTATGTGTTGGTTTAATAACATATAAAACCTTGATCTTGTTTTTAGGGGTTCTTTGCTTAGTCAATCTATCTTTCGAAGCAATTTTAGAAATTTTAAAATCATAAGCGTTGAGTTCCTCTTTAGCATATTGAAATTCGATATAACCTGTCCCGCCACTATCATCCTCAATAATAAAGTCCGGTTCTCTATTAATACCGCCTTTTCTCAAAAACCAAATAAACCTATCGCCTCCAAATTTTTCCACAATAGTCTTCTTGTCCCTTTCTTGGATCTTATCTCTGAGCCACGGCAAAATTTCTAACTCGGCAATAGCTTTTTGCTTCATGTCTTTGCGATATTGCAGGTAAGCTCTGGATTTAATATCGCTTGATTGGGCATAAATTGTTTTTGCGTCTTGTTTCATAATTTATTCAAATAACTTATTTTGATAATCATTTATGCTATTAATAGCCGTCTCAGCAATTTCAGGGACAATTTCATAACCAATTCCAAATCTTTTCAAATCTACGGTTGCTTTCAGAGTTGTACCGCTGCCTAAAAACGGATCTAATACCGTTTCGCCGACAAAAGTAAAAGCTTTGATTATTCTATAAGGCAATTCATAAGGAAATGGTGCAACATGTAAGCGATTATCGCCGCTATTTTGAGGCTTAATCAGCCAAACATCGGTATTTTTGATTGACAGCCAAAATTCTTTATCAAGTTTAGATGCCTCTTTTTGCTCTTTAGTTAGATGTGCATACTTATTAAACCCCTTTCTTTCGGGCTTATTAAACTCCAAAACGAATTCATGCATATTATTTATTAAAATACCGCCGGGGTATGGATAAGTTCCAAAATGCGCTCTAGGCCCGTTTGTCTTGTGCCACACTATATCTCTTTTGAAAATAAAACCGATTTTTTCCATTACATCTATTGTTCTGCCTGCTAAATTCAAAGACTTAAATCCGCCATTATCTCTTATGGGTAAATTCATAATATTAATAAATGCTTTTCTTCCCGGCAGTAAAACTCTGAAAACTTCTTTCCAAACGATGCTTATTTTCTCGAACCACTCATCAATATCATGGATATTGCCAAGGTTATCCTTGATGGATTCTTTGGCATACATCTTGGCATTAAAATAGGGGGGCGAGGTAACCATTAGATGAATTGAATCGTCGTTCAATTCTTCCATTTTCATTGCATTTTTTATAAAAATCTTTTGAACGGTATTATTAATATTTAGTTCATTCAGGGTGGGAGGGATTATTTTTTTATTCCTAATACTTTTAAAAGGATTGCCTTTTTCATAATCCTGTAAATCCTGCAAATCAAAACGTTTCTGTCCGCTTGCCGCTATCTTGCATTTTATCTTCTTCGATTTCACCAAGTTATGTAGAACTTTTACCGTAATACCTGAATATTTAGCGGCTTCTATTGAAGATAAATATTTTCTTTCTTTGTAATCGTTCATAACTTTTCTTCTTGCCCCCTTAATTTATCCTTGTTATGTTTTCTGTTTTTTAATATTTTAAAATCCATTAAAAAGGGTGCTTATGTTTTTGCTTTTAAAGTATTTTATTATAAAGCCGCCTGATAGTAAAGAAAAAATAAAATAGGGATGCCGCTTTATATCTGCCTAATACGGAAACATTTTCCTGCCTTGCAATTTTTTGTTCCCTTGTTTTTTATATTAGCAATCTGGTATAATATGCGCTATGAATTTAAGCATACTTATATTTATAGCCGTTTTTTCCGTAGCGGTTATCGAACTAAGCGAAGTGGCGGCAATAATATTC
>JAJYYR010000006.1 GCA_021800805.1 bacterium | reverse complement strand
GAAAGGAAGGATTCGTAATCTCTGTAGATATTCAGAAAAAGATGATAGAAAAAGCTAAAAGAAAAAGAGGATATCTGCAGAACGTCGATTTCAGGGCGTCCAGCGTATCGGATTTAAGTTCGGTAGAGGACGGTTCTATAGATTTGGCATTTTTATATTATTCGTTTCACGAGATTGGCAAAAAAGAAGAAGCGGTCGCCGAACTGCGGCGGGTATTGAAACCAGGCGGCATATTATCCATTAAAGAGCCGAGATTCGAAGTCTCCGGCAAAGACAGGGAATCGTATAAAAAGTTTATAACCGCGCAAGGTTTTGATTATGCCGAAAGCCCCAGAAATTGCGATTTGCTGGGATGCTATCTTAAATTCGCAAAGCGTTAATGCCGCCGGATGCCCGCTTAATGCCTGTCGCTGCCGCCGGATTACCGTTTAAACGAGCCCAGATTTTTTTACTTCTTCGAGATACATCAATGCGCCGGTATTCATTTCGAGAATATCGGAAAGAGCGGCGGAAGGATTGATTTTTTTAAGAAACGCATCCGCCGAATTATAATCCGCCGCGTTATACGCTTCCATAAATCCGGCTAATTCTCCCAATTTTCCTTTATGTTCGACTAGCGCTTCATAAATGACCGGGTCGATAGTTATTTTATCGAATAACTCTTTAATGGATATCCCAAGGGCGACGTTGACTAAAGAAAGCATTCCCGCCAAAAATGCTTTGTCCGCAAGGCCTTTGTTTATATATTTTTTGCATATATCTTCCATCATCCTGCCTTTTATAACGGCGCTTTCCAATAGGGGGTCGGACCTGAAATCGCTTTTTTTGGAAGCGAGAACTATAGTAAGTATCCATCTGGAAACGTTATCGTATCCCAATAGCGCTATAGCCTGTTTTACGGAAGATATTTTTGCCATAAATTCGTAAGCCACCGAATTTATAAGCGTAAGCAGGCGGTATATAAGGTCCGGAGCCAGTTTAAAAAGCGATTCTATTTCTTCTATATCAGCATTGGACTGGAAGGAATTAAATATATTAAGGAGTATTACATAGTCGGAGTCTAAAGTAACCGAGGAAATTATTGAAGGCTTTTGAAAAAAATAGCCCTGAAACAAATCGAATCCGAGGCTTTTGTAAAATTGGAAGTCTTCGTCCGCTTCTACTTTGGAAGATATTAATTTGGCTCCGAAGCCTTTCAGGAGCATAAGCATTTCCTTTATTTCAGCCTTTGAATATTGCTTGGAATCGAGCTTCACGTAATCCGCCGTTTCTAGAAACGGTTCCCACGCTTCGTCGTATGTAAAATTATTTAAAGAAATTATAAATCCTTTGTTTTTAAATTCTTTAACGATAGAAACGGCGTTATCGTCGATTGCGCTCGTTTCAAGTATTTCAAGCACGATTTTGTCTTTCGGCAGAAGCTCCATCATGCCTCTTTTTAAAATATCGGGAGTTACGTTTATAAATACCTGCTTATCGCCCATAAGGGTTTTAAGTCCCATATCGTAAATATTTTCCAGCACGTTTGCGGTAGCGCTTAAATTATCCGATACCGATACGCCTGAGGAGTTTTGTCCGGCAGTGCTTCTGAACAGTATTTCGTATCCGAATATGCTTTTGTCGGCAGTTATAATAGGCTGTCTGCCGATAAAAATAGTTTTATTCATGTTCTCCTCCGCTGTATATTATTTTAAAATGCAGCAATTTAAACCCCACCTTTTATATTTTTATATAACACAGTTAATTTTAAGTCAATTAAAATCTTTATTAAATGCGCATAAAAATATTATAATATTTTATCGCGATGCGGAATCAAATCCACATTAGACAAATAACGTTACATAATAATTATAATTATTGAGAAAGGAGGCGTAATAATAATGGAAACAACGAAATTATTCTTTGAGTGCGAAAATTGCGGACAGCCGTTCGATATCGAAATAAACAGCGGAGATTTTAAACCCGTAAAAAAGGGCGGGCGCGAGGGGAAGGGCGATGCTGAGGCGGCGCAGGAATATATATACGAATTCAAAGGCGAATTTCATTGCTGCGGCAAAAACATAGAAATAAAAATAAGCGTCCTGCAATATCCGACAGGGGCGTATAAAAGGCACGACGTATATTGCAGGGGACTAAGAAATTTAAGGACGGGCGATAATTTTAATGAAATCATAAACGACGTATGCGCCTAAAATATATTAAAATAACCTAAAAAACGGGGGTAGGCAATAAAATGGAAAATGATTTATTTAAAGAAAGAAATGAATTAGAAAAAGAAAAAGATGATTTAGAAAAGCAGGTCGCAGAAATTATCGGCAAGAAAGGGAATGATTTTTTTAATAAATTCAAAAAGGAAATCGAACTCGAAATCGAAATCGCGATTAAGAAATTTGCTTACGAAAAAATAGAAAAAAAGGAAAAGGAAAGCGATATCGACAATCTAAAAACCGATATTCTATCGTTAAGGGTTTTATTGAAATACGCGAATAAGAACGACTGAACGGCTCGGAGATTTCCTAAGCCGAACATTCTTATAAATTTTTGCGTAGAAGCCTGCCAAGATCAATCCTGACAGAAGCATTTATTTTTTTTACCGCGGTTTTGAATGGTAGGCACGGGCGGTCTCGAACCGCCGACCCCTACCGTGTCAAGGTAGATAATACAGAGATATAAAAATCCTTTTAAATCAATACTTTTAAGGCTTTGCGGTTTTCCGTTTCAAAATTTTTCTTGCCTTTTTATTCCGTAAAATGCTATATTTTACCGTATCGTATTTTTATTTTTTGCACAAAATAGGGCACAGTATTTTATGGCATATATTTATCAAAGAGGCAATATTTTTTGGTATCGCGTCAGGCTCGAGGGGAACGAATATCGCGGCTCTACCAAAACCGACAATAAAAAACTTGCCCAGCAAATCGCAAATACAATAGAAGCAGATTTGGTCCGGAAAAAATTCAGCATGCCGGTTAAAAATAATTATACCTTTTTGACCGCCTGGGAGCAATATTTTAATTCTTTAAATAATTCAAAAGGAACGGTTGAAGTTAAAGAGTGGATTTCTAAACATTTTATTCCCGTCTTTAAGGAAAAAAATCTCGCGGAAATTACGCAGTCCGATATTAAGGATTATCAGCTAAAAAGGAAAATAGAAATTACGGCCATGCCGAAAAACATCGGAAAAAGGGAGTCTGAAATATCTTTTGCGTATTTAAACAAAGAGATTTTAATTCTTTCCAATTTCTTTAATTTTTGTATCGAGAAGGGTCTCATCGAAAAGAATCCTGCGGCCGGCGTTAAAAAACTTAACGAACTATCCCGCCTTAAAACTCTATCGGATGCCGACATCGAGAAGCTCATCGCCGGCGCGACGAATAAATTAACCCGGGATATAATAACTTTTTTAATTTATACCGGCTGCCGGAAGGGCGAGGCCTTAAATCTTAAATGGGACGACGTGGATTTGCAGAACGACGTAATAGCGATAAAAGGAACTAAAACTAAGTATGACCGCTATGTTCCTATAAGCAAGCCGCTAAAAGTCCTTTTAAGCGGTATCGAAAAACATCAGAACTGTTTATACGTATTTAATAAAAACGGGGCTAAATTAGGCGATTTCAAGAAGTCATTTCATACGGCTTGCAAAAATGCGGGATTTAAGGATATGCACATTCACGATTTAAGACACGTCTTTGCAAGCAAAATGGTAAAAGACGGAGTATCTCTATTTATAACGGGAGAACTCCTGGGACACAGAACGACGCAGATGACGAAAAGATATTCGCATTTAGTTCCGGAGACGTTAAGGAAAGCGGTGGACGACGTTTGGGGGAAATAATAATCTTGATGTAATTTCATAACGAATTATTTTGCAATATTAACGTAATTTATTGCGATTGCAGCAAAATATATTACTAAACAAATACGTCTATAAAACCATTTGCGGTATGATGCGTAATTATTTCAAACATTGTAATTAAGAATAAATTTATTTTTTATAAACGAGGTAATATATGTATTTTATACATAATATTAAATATAAATATGAAAATGAAGGAAATTCATCGTTAAGCTATTATTCTAATAACAATACGAAAAAAATTATCGAAAATATCCAAGATTCTATAATGGCCGTTGTTAGCGATTTTATGGAATATCCGGATAAATATCTTACCGAAAGCGATGTCAGATGTTTCTTATTTAATAAGCTTATGGATAATGATTTGTTAAATTGCCCAATGCCAACGAGCGATCGCTCTAAATCTATACCGGTGCATACGGAAGTCAGATGGTATGGAAACGAAGGAAAATTAAAATACAGGTCGGATATGGTAATCATTGAAACCCCTGACTTAATTACTAAAGGTAATAAGGTTTTTATGTTACCGAGTAAAGGGTTCGGATTTAATAAATTTAACGCTATTATAGAAATTAAGCTACGTAGAACCAATGGCGAAAGCGATAGAAATTTTATTGAAAAGATAAAATATGACGTAGAAAAACTTATAAGAATTGAAAATGATGTCGTAAAAGCGGGTACCCAATATGCTTCCTTTGTTTTTATATTGGATAAAAAAAACGAAAATAATAATATGCATAACTTGATAGAGAATGAATTTTTCACGCATCAAAAATATCATCCCGAGATGGATTTGTTTATATGTTATGCGAGCCCTTTAATATTAAGCCGTTCCGTATCGGCGGACAATAAGTTTTAATTGAGGAGGTCAAAATGAGCCTATGGATAGATTTAGGAATGGAAGAAAAAGTAAGAAAAATTTTAGAAGACCAATCTACGCCTTATAGAAAAGATAAAACGAACCATCCTTTCGGCCGTTCTTTTTTGACGATATATCAGATAGCTATACTTTTTAAAGAAAAATATCCCGATGATTTCAAGGCTATAGGCAAATCTGTCGGCGGAAAAGGGGAAGGCAAGGGAAATTCTCTCGCTATGTATATATCCGGCGAGCTTTCCCGTAGAATAGGAAAAAAGATAAAAGATATCGAGGGCGGCTTTATCTCTTATAAGTACATGGAAGGTCCAGCCTTTATCGGCGAAGACGGGGAACGAATAGAATCCTCGGCTCCCCATTCGGGAAACGAACTTACCGTATTCAGGAAGATTTAGGATGGACAGCGCGACCGCAAAAAAGATAAAATCTAAAAATACGAAGATTGAACTCGTGCTTCGTAAGGAATTATGGAAAATGGGATATCGCTATCGGATACACGATAAAACGGTAGCCGGTACCCCCGATATAGTTTTTAGGAAGCAAAAATTGGCTATATTCTGCGATAGCGAATTCTGGCACGGGAAAAAATATCTGGAGGGGCAGAAGTTCAAGAAAAACGCATTTTATTGGGAGTCGAAGATAAAAAACAATATAGAAAGAGACAAAAAGGTAAATGAAACCCTAAAAAAAGAGGGATGGACGGTTTTAAGGTTCTGGGGAGAGGATATAATAAAAAATAAAGTTCGAATATTGAGCCTGGTAAATAATAAAATTAGAGGGTTTTAAATATTCCAAAATTTTCACGAAGTGAGTACCGCCTCTTCCTTCTGCTTATCGTTTACGTTTATGCTCAATGCTTCTTCAACCCCCTTCTCTAATTTTTCTATTATCTGGAAGAATTCTCCGCTTTTTTTCTGCTCTTCTAAATAAACACCGTACATATTTTCAATGTTCTTTATTATTTCTTGATAAGTATACAAAGCTATTCCGGTTTGGTCGAAATATTTTCGGTCGCCCGTGGGCATTTTGCCCACTACAACCATTAGGTTTATTATTGGCTTAATTTTGTGGGTTAATTCATGTTCCTCTATAATAGCACTTGCGTAACCTGTTACTTGGGCCATTAAATCTTGATAGGATACTTTTCTCTCCGGTCTTTTTAATTCTATTATCGTTATATTACTAAAATGTTCTGCAATGAAAATATCTATTCTTCCTAGTTTTTCATTTTCCTCCTCAATGTTGCGTTTAACTATCTTTTCCATTCTTTTTACATCTTCCGAAGAAGTCTGAAACTTTTCCCACAATGGATTTAATACCCATAGATTTTTATATATTAGTTCTTGACATACCTTTTCGTGCAAATTTTCCTCTAAATACTTTTTCGCATCATTCATAACGGCAAGCCTCTTTCTTATTATTTCATAGTAAGAAGCTTGTTCTATTTCCCCGACTTCTTTCACTAATTCAACAAATAACCCTACGTTTTCATCGCTAAGCTTTTCCTCTATCGACAAAACATTGCCTGTTCTCCTTATTTTTTCATAAGCCAATGTCATAGACCTATAAAGCGTCGGCCTGTCGTCGTAATGAATTTTCGAAGCGAGTTTATAAAATTTTTCTACTTCCTTTTTTTCTTTAGTCGTAAGAATCTCAAGATACTTTTCAAGTGCCGGCTCTATTTTCTCCAATTCTTTTTTATCTTTTTCTTCCCTTAATTTTTCCCATTCAATCTTAACCTCTCCCATGGCGGCCTTTCCCCATTCAAATAACTCATTGATTCTGGAATCGTCTCTATTCAGCGATTGTCTTGAAGAAGTCGCGATGTCTTTTTCGCCGGATTCATCAAGAAAATCGGCATATATTTCTCCAGTTAAATAACTGATTACCATCCTGTCCATTTTACCTATTTCGGAAAGGACGTTCTGTTCGGCCATTTTCCCCCTTGCGATTATAGAAATTTCATTAAGGGTCGTCTCGGTATCTTTATTTTTAAGCGAGTTTGGACTTTTTGCTGTTCCAAACCAACCGTATACGCCTTCCGGAAGAGATATAGGCGTTTTGATAAGTCTTCCTGTTTCTTCTTTCTCAGAAATATTTATAGTGGAATTAATATTAGAGATAGCTATTTTATCTTTTTCCTCCCTCGTGCTATTCATGCTAATTATGGAATACCTAATCTTTTCAAGCTTCGTTATGTCGCCGAAAAACCATACCGCTTGAAGTATTTTAAAGACGTCTCTATCATCCAGGGTAATTTCCGATTCATTTACGATAACTTTAAAATCGTCGTTAGTGAATATAGTCGGCAACGACCTGGCTATAGACTGCCTAATAGCCGTTGTCATAATCCTGCTCTTTTTAAGCTTATCAAGCGTTATGCGCGTTCCAATAGAACCTAAGGTACATTCGACTTCATCGACCGGCCTGCATTCGGAATTAGATATATCTTCAGATATTTTATCGTTATCCAATTTTTTGAGCAGATTCTTATAGTCTATTTTAAACGCGGTCTTTTCTAATTCTCCTCGAACTGTTTTTCTGCACGTTTCGACGGTAACCTCGTCGGCTATGGCGAATACTGCGAGTTTTCCTATGCCCTTTCTACCCATTATAAGTCTTTGACCGGGAGTCTTATCGTCGCTTGCGACTTCCCGTTTCTTTTTACCTATAGTTAAATAGTTATTTTTTACGTCATCGCGGCTCATACCGAAACCATCGTCGGTAATTATTATTTTTTTATTTACATTAGTGTCTCCGGAGATGTTTATAATTACTTCCTTAGCGTCGGCATCCCAAGCGTTGGCTACGAGCTCGGTAAGTATCGGCGGAAGGGAATTATAGAGCTTCTCGCCTAAATTCTCTATAGTGCAAATATCGAATTTAAAATAAAGCTTGTTATCGATGCCACCATCGGTTGTATTTGCGTTTTGTCCGTTTACGCTCATATTTTCACCCCGTTATTTGTTAAATGTTTTTTTATGCTTTTAGCTATTAAGCGTCCGAGTTCTACAGGAACCGCGTTTCCTATCTGTCTTGATAAAACTACGTTGCTCGGTCTGGGAGATTCAGGGTTATAATGTTTATAATATTCAGGAAAAGTCTGGATTAGAGCCGCCTCTCTCACCGACAAACCCCTATCCTGGCTGTAATGGGCGAAGCGCCCGGAGTTTACCTTAAGACAGTACGTCGTGAGCGTAGGAGCAGGCTCTTTCCTATTCATTCTGCCATAAACGCCCATAAACATTTTAGTTCTTAGCCTTTTATGGCATGGAAGTTTGAGTTCGTCGTCCCAGTCTTCCCATGTTCCCCCTTCTTTCGAAGCCCTTATTCGCTTTAAATTTAGTTCTGTTAAAGGATTACATGAATGCAACGGGTCTAAAGGATAGGTTTCGCCTGCCGTTAAAGGTTTGAGATGTCCAATTGCGTTTTCGACGGTTTTGTATTTATCTGGAGAATAGGAAGGCTTTATTAAATCGATATGTCCTAATTTAGAAGCCAATAGTACCAACCTTTTTCTTTTCTGGGGCATGCCGTAATCCGGGGAAAAAACTTTCGATGCGGAAACGTGGTAGCCCATTAGTTTTAATGAAGATTCGAAATTTAAATATATATCCTGTTTGGATAGGTTAGGAACGTTTTCCATCGATACTATGTCCGGTTCTGAAAATTCTATTACTCTCAAGAAGTCGTTAAGCAAACTCCATCTTTTATCTTTTTTGTTTCTCCTAAGGGTTTGGGACGAGAAAGGCTGGCAAGGCGCGCAGCCTACCAGAACCCTAATGCTTGCGCCTTGAAATAGTTCTTCGATTTCCTTTTTTTTTATTTCGGCCACGCTTTTTTTAATAAACCGCGCATTATTGTTAACCTCAAAAGCATAACGGCAGCTTTCGTCGACGTCGTAACCGGCTACAACTTTTATACCTTCCGTTACAAGCCCGTGAGTTAATCCGCCTATCCCGCAGAATAAATCCACGCATACTATTTTTTTCATAACTATACGCTCTTAAAGAATTATCCGCGTTTATCTATTTATTATTCCGTATTGTTTTATTTTTCTATATTTTATTGTATTTTATGTTATTTTACCATATTTTTCCGTTTTATTGCGTAATAAATTTAGCTTAATAAAATATAAGAAAATATTAAAAAGCGGTTGGCTATGCCTTTAAAGACGAGTTTATAAAATTTCTGGATTTAGCCATTTTTGAATTTTTTATTATTATATTTTGTCTATTTTATTTATAAATTTTTATAATTAAAATATAATTTAAAATATGAAGGTAATACGATAAACCAAAATAAATTAAATTGCGAAATATAAAAATTAGTTTAAATGCGATTTTCGCTAAGCGTATCTAAAACAAAACCAAAAACATAATCAAAAAACCTATCGCAAAGCATCTTCTTCGTATCATCTTCCGACATTAGATTGGCTTTGCTGTTTTCAATAACAGCATTGGAGTAATGATTTTCATGGAAAAGCGTATTTCTTGCCTTTTTAAGTTCCATTAAAATAGAAAAATCGTTTTTGTTAATTTTGCCTTTTTTATATGCATCATTTATTAGATTATGAAAGTTACCATCCGTTTTATCTAGTCGAAACTTCAATGATTGCTCGGCAATAATAAATATGCAAGCCAAAGTAGCCATATAATTTTCACGCTCGTAACATTCTTCCGCTTCATAGCAAATATTGCCGAAAGCCATGTCTAATTCGTAAATATGAGTAATAATTTGTTTAATTTCCATAGCAACATAGTTTACATTTTGTTTTAATAAGAATTATCATTTACATTTATTATTATATCTAAAATCAACAATAATTTTTTTTGATATTACATATTGTTATTAGTTTTAAAAGCCTAACGAAGTATACCGCAAATATATCGTCAATAAATATTAAATTCTTCTTTATTTTTTTATCTTAAGATACGCTTAAAAAAGCCGTTGACGATGTATGGAATAAAAAATCTTAAAAGTATTTACTTTGATATTTGCTGTAGTTTTCTTAAAATAAATTATATAATATTTACAAATAAAGAATAAAAACATATAAATTAAACAAGATATATAAATTTAAAAAATTTAAATGAATAAAATTGTAATGGATTACGAAAAAGAATTTTTAAAAGCTTTAAATTTTACGAAAGAAATTTTAAATGAAAAACATAAATTTGTAATAGATAACAGTAGATTTTTAACAGATAAAACATTAGAAAATATTTCTTATTTTATTAATAAAGAAATAATCTCATTAAATTTAAGTAAGGATGATTTTTTTGCTAAATGTTTTCAGATTAATTATTTATTAATAGATAAAATTAAAAGTTTTTTAAAATGCGATGTATTTTATACTATAGGTTATATAATTATGGAAAATGATAAAATTTTTTATACCCCTAAAGATAAGTTGGCAAATTTTTTAACTTTTGGCTATGGCTCTGCAAAAATTAATTTACATGCATGGTTAACCTTACCAACATTAGAAATTATAGATTTAACCTTTCCTACAACATACGCTATGTTGCATAAAAAACCTGATATGATGGGATTGGTTGTGACAAAGCACCCGTCAGATTTAACAGGAGGGCTTTCGTATCATCCTCAAATTATTGGATTTGAATATTTTAAAAAGATAGGTGTATTATTTGAAATATAGTAATCAAATTACTATTATATCAAATCTTTTGGTAATATTTAGATATTTAAAGGTTAATGTTTAATATTTAAACGAAAAATCAAAGCCCTTAAAACGCAAATTTGGAAGGATTTTTACGGCTCAGGTATTCCTAATTCTTTGCATATCTTAACGGCCAAAAAATCTGAAATTTCTTTATGGCGGGGAACTGGGACTTTTATTGACGGATTTTTAATATTTATATAATGAGAATGGTTTGCGCCTTCTTTATAAAAAATACACCCATGTTTTTTAAGGTGCCTTATTAAATCTTTTTGCTTCATGCGATAGCTTTGCGCAAGTTTATAACTTTCTCACAGACTATTTCCGAATCATCTTTAAAACTTTCTAATTCCTTAATAACTTCTATAAGGTTTTTTTCGGCTTCTTCTATGGTTTTTCCCTGCGTCATAGCGCCGGGGATATCATCGGTATAAGCGACCCACCATTTACCGTCCTTCACGAATGTAGCTTTAATAGATTCTTTCATAATTTTTAATACCTTTAAAATTTATAACTTTATAAAATAAATATAGCACCATACGGAAAGATAATCAAGTTATTAAAAAAAGAATTAAGAAAGACTTTGTGCAACAAAAGAAACTTCACCTATTACGGTATCTATTGCAATATTTTTAATGGAAAAAAAAGGTTCTTGATTTAATCGTTTAAGATTATTAATATTGATTAAATCTGATAAAGAGAAAGTTTTAAGCGGGAGTTTTGAATTTTCAGAGCCTAACTTAATCTTATCGTTTTTTCCGTCAATTTCAACAATCCTTCGAATAAAAATTCCAGCATTAGCGAAATTAAAAAGTATTAATTGACCTTCAAATAATTCATTAATAGTAGGAGTGAAGTTTTTTTCTTGAATGGGATAAAAAGTTAATTCATCAGCTGTTTTTTTATTCAAAAAAAGCGGCGACACGCCAGCGTAAGAGTTGTTTTTAATGACAGGATACATGGAGTCGTCGGAAACTTGAATAACAAAAGAGCAAGTTAGATCGCGTGGTAAAGACAAAAAAGAATAATTTAGTTCAGGATTATAAAAAAAATTATTTTTACCGGTAGAACCTATTAATTTTTTTCGTGTAATTTTAACATCTAAAGCTTGATTATTAGAATCTTCTTTAAAAAAAGATGTTATATCGACATTAAAAAACTCACTAATTTTTAAAAGATTATCTATTGAAATTCTATCTTGACCCAATTCGTATTTAGTTAAAGAAGTTTTATTTGTTCCTATTTTAGTCGCAACATCAGCAATAGTAAGGTTTTTTAATTTACGTAAAAGCCTTATTTTTGCTCCTATCTCTTTATAAATTTCATTCATAAATTCATTATAATACTTTTTAAAATCGTTTTAAAGGATTTTTTATTCCATAATATTATCATATATAAGTTATTGATATTATTATAAGATTATATATAATAATAAAAATATTAAAAAATAGCATAAAATAATAAAAAATCGCTTGACAGAACTATAAAGATGACATATGATAATATTATACGGAATGTTTTTGCTTTATTTTATTTATATTTTTCTTAAAAAAATGAATAAAAAAGAAGACTTAATTTTGTTTAAGGAATCAGCTCTTATTGCCTGCGACGGCGTCCTGTCTTTACTTGAACGTAAAATCTATAATGTCCTCTTATATAATGCGAGAAAAACCTACTTCTATAAAGATGACAATTACTGGGAACAGAACGGATATGACGGCGCAGACCCTGGATGGAATTTCAGAAATTACCTAAACCGTAAAGAAAACAAATTTGGGATAGACGTAAAAAATCTTAAAGAATTAGCTAATGCGCGCGAAATCAACGACTCCGACCTCGACAGAATTATTGATAACTTAATGCAGGCAAGAGTTCGCACAAACATTCTAAAAAAAGACAAGAACGAAACCTGGGAAGAAGAAGAACTGTTTGTTTTATTGCCAGCAATTAAAAAAATTAAACCAGAAAAAACAAAAACAATCCAAAAACTAATATATAAAATTCCAGACAGAATATATGACGTAATTAGGCAGGACGAAAACATACTGCCATTTTGCAAAATAGACCTAAAAATACAAAAAATACTTAAAAGCAAATATTCATTGACGTTATATGAGATAATTTCTGATTATAACAATAGCTATAAGATTCCCAGAATACCGATAAATACCTTCAAAAAGTTAATGGGCATTAGTGGCAACTACAGATTCAGTAACATAACAGCAAAATGCATTAAACCTGCAATTTTAGAACTTCAAAAAATAGGCATAGAAATTAACTACGAAATTATAAGAGACAGAAAAACACCAATCGCTATCCAATTTCATTTACAACAAAAACTAAATTTCACCAATCAAAATAAGCATAATCAAGAAATCAATATTTTCGACGCTTTTTTTATAAATGACAATAAGATAATAGCTAAAAATAAGCTATTGGAGAAAAGGTAGCACTTGCAGGAGAAAAGGTAGCACTTGCAGGAGAAAAGGTAGCACTTGCAGGAGAAAAGGTAGCAGATAACACCCGCAAACGCAAATAAATAAAGGATTTGGTGAATCGTAAAGGTTTTTAAAATTATTATAAAAATATATAAAGGTTTTAATAAGGTGTCGAGAGCTTGCTCTCGACCGATGATTACCAAGATTAATTTTTAAAAGGGGGCAACAAAATGCAGAACGCATTAATGGAAAATGAAGAGAGAATAGCGGTTAAATCTTTTTTATCGATTTTAATCGATGAGATTAAGTTAATAAAAACGAAAGAATCGGATGAGAGAAGACTGCTAACAGTCAGCGAAACTTGCAAAATATTAAATATTAAAAAAACCAAACTTTACGATATGGTCGCTAAAAAAGAGATAGCGCACATAAAGCTTGGTGCAAAAATAATGTTTGACAAGGACGATATTGATAAATTTATAGAAGTCAATAAAGTCAAAACCGTCAATCTTAATGATTTTAACGTTAATAATTTAAGGGGCAGTAGATATTACAACAAAAAGAGGTGAAAAAATGAAATACGTAAGCAAAAAAATGTACGACAAAGCCCACATCATCGTGCCGCATATCCGCAATCATTACAAAGAAATTATGATAATTGCAACCATTTCGCAAATATTATTAATTACTGTAGCGCTTATATCATTTTATTATATTTTTTATTTTTCGCAGTATATGGTAATCCCCGCAATCCTTCCATTTTTATATTTTATTCATGTATCTATAAATAAAAATAACGTCAAGGATATCAATAAAGAAATTTTGAGGCAAGAAAAATGCAAAAATTTATCAAAAAAAAGATAATAATTGTAGTCCTATTTTTTTTATTTATGTTGATTTTTTTCAATTCGAAAGCTTACGCCGGAGTATGTAAACCTTTTCCAGATACTATTTTTACCGAACCGCCGGCAGGAATTTTTACGTCCGTTGACTGGGCGGGGATATTTCCTATAAGGGTAGGCGGCGTTACGGTTGCCCCCGGTATACCAGACGAGCAGGATTATCAGCCGCCTTTTTGTCTTTGCCAGAGGTTACCGCCGCCGGTTCCGCCGATCCCCGGAATTTCTTTTTCAATGTGGCAACCGGCGCATATAACCGAAGTAGTGCAACAGCCATATTGCTTTCAATCGTTCGGTTTAGCTATTCCTAATCCTACCGGAGTTTACGGTTACGGAAACCAGTCTAAACATCCTAAGCATTATTCGTTTTACCAGTCGCATTATTATAATTTTCCTATACTAAATATTTTAGGTCTGGCGCAGGATTTAATTTGTCTGCAGTCGCCTTTCGGTTCCAATATTAATATACCTTTTATATCCGAGCCTGACCCTATGTGGCAGTCGGATATACTGGCTACTTTCGGAAGCCCCGAAGCCGTTCTTTTTGCAAATCCCATAGCGCAGATGTCTTGCGCCGCCGATTCGGTCGCCGCTCAAATTTATCAGCCGTTAGACCCTATGTTCTGGTGTATGGGTTCGTGGGGCGGAGTCTTTCCAATAGACGGCGATATAGGCGGTTCAAACGATCCAGTTCAGAATGCGGCGGGAATAGCCGCCAAGACGCAGTTTTTAATGCACCAATATCTGGATCAATTCGGCACCGTAGGTCCGCCTACTTATATGGGCGTATGTCAGGATTATCCAGACCCTATATGGATAAAATCTGCTGTAAGATATGATTTATCGATGCCCGTGCCGGAACCGGTAGTCCAGCCTATAGGGCAGACCGGTATTGTTTGGTCGATGTTAAAAGATTTACCCGCTTTGGGCGGTAATTACGTATTTACGACATTTACCGAACAAGACTGCTGTGCGTTTTAGTTTGTGGAAGGGGCACATACTGATTAAAGCTTATTGAAACTTTTAAAACTATGAGGATAGTTCTAATCCCCGACTTTATAGATAGGGTATCCGAGCTATTAATTTTAGATGAAATATATTCATAAAAGATATTTTAAATATGCTCCGTATATCGTAAATTTAATTAAAAATAATTATAAATTTATTAGCGTTATTATTACGATAGTGCAGATTCTATTTAAGTTCGCTATCACAATATGGACTGGCTGGAAATTATAATTATAACCCTTAATTTTTAGATGGAGGTAGATGATGTTAAATGAATTTTTGGATAAGCACAAGAAATATATTAATATTTTATATATTTTTAAAAATATTTTTTTCTATATTTTTTTAGTTAATCTAACACTTTTGGCAATTTTGGTTGGAATTACGAAATGGGATTGGCAGATTTTACCTAAATTTATTACTATTTATGATTTGCCATTGCTTATTTTTTATATATTTTCAGTAAGTTTTACTTTATATTTTATAATTTTAATCAAAATAAAAGATTTTGAATTACACTTAAAGTTAAAAAACAAAGATGATATATATTATTAGGTGTTTTATTGTAAAAAATAAGGAGTTTTTATGTATACAATTTACGCTTTCGGCAACGGCTATCTGCTATACGGAATGTTTCAGGCGATAGCCTTATTTTTTAAAAACAACAACATCGCAGTGTTGCTAACCATATTAGCGATGATAGCGGTAATTTATTACGCCGCAAGGGTTACGATATATCACCAGCATTCGCTTGTTTCTACAGCTAAGTATTTTATAGTTTTTGCCATAATACTTACGGCTCTTGTCTATAATCAGACAACCGTTATTATAAACGACGTTGCAAACCCCGCAGCGCCGACTAATGCTCAGCCGATAAGCAACGTTCCATGGGGAATAGCCGTTTTATGGTCAGATTTTACGACTTTGCAATACGGGCTTGCCGAAGACTTTACTAATGACTTTTCGGTTCCTGCTGGCGATAATATGCTCTCGGAAGGATTAGGCGTTTCAATAATACAGCAAGCAGACGACGCAACTATTTCAACATCAAATTCTTATCTTTATCAGGATTATAACCAGTATATTTCTAACTGCGTTGCGCCCGGAATATCGGCCGGTTATTTAGACGTTTCCGAACTTTTAGGCGCGGGAGACGCAACCGATACGGCATCGCAAACTTACAATTCCAACGCCGCAAACAGTATCTGGCAGGTTATGAGCACTTATACCGGAGGTTTTGGAGCAAATATACTGACTACTTGGTATTCAGGTACTTCTGCTAATTCCGTTACTGAAATAGCTTCAGGTCAAAGCGACCCCGGCGGAATTACGACCACTTGTTCTCAGGAAACCACTTGGCTTCAAACCGCCGTTCAGGATTATATAACTAATGACGCCGGTCCGGAAATAGCGGGCGGTTTGCAAATGGCTTCCTTTTCAGATTTAGCAAATGCCATAGGCGCGGTTAATCCTTATATATTTAATATGCAGCAGGGCGGTCAGGCTCAGCTTATGCAGGCTATAGGCGTTAATATGTACGCTCCGGCAATTCTGAAAATGGCTCAGGCTTCAGGTTCAAACGCTTCGTCTTTAGCCGTTGCGACAGGAACCGGAGAGGTTTCTACGGAAACCGGCATGATGGAATCCGGCATACTTGCGGGCCAATATATGCCTATAGTTTTCGGCATATTCGAAGCGATTTTACTCGGCGCTTCCGTTATTATTTTTATTCTCATAATAACGCATATGGGCATATCTTATCTAAAACTTTTATTTCAGCTTATGATTATGATAACTATTTGGCCGTCTTTAACCGCAATATTTAATTATATAACGCAGCTTATAATTCAGGCAAAATATTTGCCAATTGCGGGGTTGGGCTATTCCGTTTCCGGAAGCGGAAGCGTGAATACTTTTCTTGCCGAATCCTTGTCTTGGATGGGTTATTTTTCATGGTCGGTTCCTATGGTTGCTTATATGATAGCTTCGGGCTCAAGTTACGCCGTTACAAGCGTAGTCGGAAGTATGGACAGCGCTATATCTAAAAACGCTTCCGTTAAAGGAGCGGATGCGGGAATGGGCAATATGACGGCGGGGCAGATTAAAGACAATAATTATCTTGCGAATGCGACGAATGTTACAAACGTTCAAAATACGGGATATAGGGCGAGAAATTTTACAAACGAGCACGGCGCAAAAACCGGAGAGCAGATAATCGACGGTATGAAAGTAAATACCTATGAAAGCGGAGGGCATGAATATGCGTCTGTCCAAGCGGGAAGTAATACTGCTACTTTAGAAAAAGGTTCTAACGGACAGTGGGGCTTCGTAAGCGCTTCGGCTAATATGAGCGCTAACGAGAGAAAAGCATTGGAAACTGATATTAAAACCAACTTAACGCATGAAGAAAGAGAATTAGACAGCAGGGCTCAATCCGTTACTAAAGCTTCCGACAGCATTATAAACAGATATAATAAATATGAAGCTTCGCATGGCAATACTTCCGCTTCTGGGCATATAGAAACCGTTAAGGTTTTTAATTCAACGAAGAGCGGACATAATACGTCAGTTGCTAAAAGTAATACTGTCGATAAACAAGCAAGTGCTGGAGTTAAATTATATGGAATGGGCGCCAGCGTTAGCACGATGGGCAGCCATTCCGTCAATTCGGCTCATACAACGGCGACGGCTTCCGGCGTTGCCCGGAATACAGGCACGCTGCATCAGGATTTAGCGACTATAGCGAGTAAACATATTGCGGGTATAAGCAGCGATGCAAGGCATGAATTGAGCGAAGTTAATAAGTTAGAGCAAACGGAGTCTAAAATTAAAGATTTAAAGCAGGAACTCGGAGAGGTGCAAAGCGGAACGATGGGAGTTGCAGGAGGCGTAACGCCGGCATTTTTGAACGCCACGCATACAGGCGGCGGCGGTCTCGCCAGTTTTGTCGGACAGTTTTCAAATTTCGTTACCGATTCCAAACATTTATCTACTATGGCTCCGGTATTGCGGCAAATGGCAAATTTTGGAGATAAAAGCGCAATGATTTCAGGAGTAAGGACTGGCATTGGGCAAGGAAAAACAGGTCTTTATGCGGCGACATCTTCGGTTCCCGGAAATATATCTGGTTTGGTAAAAAATACTAATGGCGTAATTAACAGCAATTTTAACAATAACGGCGGCGATTATGCTAATTTACATAATGCGGCTAATAATGCTTACAATCTTCCTTTGCCGAGTATAGGCGCGACAGGGTCTGGCGGCGTAAATCCTTTTACTACAACCGGCGGATGGGTTGGACGTCCTGTTTACGATATATTTACGCACGCTGGTTCCAACAGCGGTTATAATTTACATGTAGGTTCTATTACATTTAAGGGACAACCTACGGCATCTCAATTAAGCACGTATTCGCCGTCTAATGTTAAATATCCGGAACCTGATAAATAAAAATATTTTTAACATTTTAAATCATATGGTATATTTAATATAAATATTATACAAACAAAAAAGGGGGGGCTAAAATGCTAACTTTTCTTATATTTTTTTTGCTTATTTTATTTGCCGTTCTTGGATTTGTTGCGATATCCAGAGCGCTGCATAATCCTAATTATCATAAGGAAAATAAAGATGACAAAAGTTTTCTCGACAATGAAATCGATAATATGGGTTTTATTGGTAAATCATTGTTTAGTAATTATATTACATCGAGAAACACGCAAAGAATCGTTGAAGCATTAGAGAAGAAGTCTAAAGAAAAAAATAATGATATTGCAGATAAATAAAAAAAAGATAAGAATAAAATTCACTGAAAGAGATATTAGTATCTTTGAATTTTTATCTATTTACGGTTATGCCGATTTAGATGCGCTTTATATGCTTACAAGGAATTTTTTTCCCTGCTCCAAAAACACTTTTAAAGAAAGACTTCATATTTTAAAGGAGGCGGGATATCTCAAAATAGACAGCTATAGTATGCCTATGAGAGATAAAAATAGTCGCATTTTTAAGTTTACTCTTGTTGAAGGAAATAGAGCGGCTTTTGCAGGAATAGGCGGAAGAAAACCTAATGTGAAAATTTTAAAGTCGAATTTTTTTCACGAATTTTTTATAATTAGGACGCTTGCCAAATCTAAGGAAAACGGAGACGTAGCCTACTCGGAAAAAATGGACGGGTATCCTTTTGCCGGCAAAGAAATAAGACCCGATGTTTATCTTTCGTCTCTCAAAATTGGTTTTGAAGTAGAAGTTTCAATTAAGAGGAACTGGCTCGAATATGGAAAAAAGTTTGCCGTATTGCAGGATCAGTTAGACTTCGCAAGACACAATAATAAAGAAATAGAAATTGATAAATTGATATATCTTGTTCAAAGCGGACAAGATAAAATTTCTTTAATTAAAACGTTTGACAGACTCAAATCTACGTCTATAAATAAAGGCAATAATTTTAAAACTTTTCTTGTTTCGCAGACCATAGACGACCACATAAGAGTCCTTACTTTCGATGAATTTTATGACAGAGATTTAAGCTCATTTTAAATAAAAGATAAAATATTTATATAGTTTTCTATATGCCGGTAATTCATTTTACCTGCATTTTTTTTGCGCAAAATTGATTTAAAGCCCGCCTGTATTTATTCAAATAGTAAACGTCCTGAAAGAAAAAATCAAGCCTTAAAATTGAAATTTGAAAGCCGTTTTTATCTTAAATTTTTTTATTTAGAAATGAAATTTTTAAACCTAAACAATAAAAATTTTATATCGATTTTTATTTTTTTTAGACAAAAAATCGTCTGTTTTTTTATTCCGCTTTTGAAAATTTTCAAATCAAAATTTATAAAAAATTTATCCGTAAACTGAAAAAATTTTATCTTTTTTTTGATAAAAAATAATGTTCTTAAAATCGTTTTAAGGTCGTATTTTTTTGTCAAATAGGAAAATATTCAGGTATAAAATCGTCACCTTTAAATGCAAAATACGTTCGATTTTCGACTACAAAAAAGTATCAAAAAAAGCATTTTACCTCCCCCTTTTAATTCCCTTTAAAAATAGGGGAGTTTTTAGCTTGTTAAGTATTTAATATTATTGATAAATTTAAAGATTAAAAAACCCCGACAAAGTTGTATTTCTGGCATTCACTTTTATTTTTTTTGTCAGGGACGAACATATGTTTTTATTTTTTTATTTTTGATTTTATTTACTGTTATGCTCTGTTCGTTGAAAAAAAATAAAAGCGACCGCCGACGATAAAAACCTCGTCGGCGCCTGCAAGCAGGTAAGAAGTCAAAATACGACTTCTAAGTCGTCCCTTCGCATGAAGCGCGCCGACCGCTCGGGATGAATGCCGTAAAATAAATTTTACAGAGGAGGTTGCCTTCGGCAACATTTCTCCTGAAAATTTATTTTACCCACCCCTACGGGCTACCCCTCGGCGCGCTTCCATTTCGTTGTGGGCTCACCAGTGTCGTTACTCGTGCATAGGTCAGGTTTTTATTCGGGTAATGATACGATACGCTATTGTTAATTTATCTTTTCGTTTTCACTTACGAATCATTTTTGTTTATCGAACCCCGAATAAAAACCTTTCATGCCCTTAAGAAACTTGCTCATGAATGTCGCAAGTTTCCCAAAGCTTGTTGAAGGTTATATGTCCATTGCGTCGACTAATTTCCTGCATCGTTTCCGGTCATTCGTTTCCACTTGCGAACCTTACAACGATGTTGTGTTTTTAAAATCTCATTCGTAGTGAGCGGCATAGATTTTTTTGCTTTGCGTCTTTTGAATAAATATTTTTTCCGCTTCGTCCCCTTGCTTTTTTCATTTCTTTTTTATTTTAATCCTTTCGTCCCTCGTTCGTCTTGCGCCTCTCTCGGAACGCCGCCCTATCCGAACCTCGTTTTTTTATTCCGGCTTATTTACCGTCCGTCCTTTTCTTTCGGTAATCCAGCTTTTATTTTTTATTCTTACGCATAAGTCGTTTGTCTTTTAGTTTTAAAATAGTAACGGCTTGCGCCGCTTATTTTTTTATACAAGAAAGAGGGCGGGGGCGGGCGTCTCCGTTCGTTTATTTTTTGTTAAAGAAGTCTTTTTGTTTTTATCTTATCGTAGTGGAATACCCCGCCCGTCTTTCTTGAGCGATACGCACATACTACCACTACCATACTATTTATCTACTTATACATCTACTACATACTTATCCTATTATTCGTCTTTCTATTTCTCTACTGGCTATACGGTATCTTTATAGTTTTAGCCCATTGCTTTGCAACGGGCGCCCATAAAAAAACGCAGTCTGCCATACGGTAGAGTAAAGATGATTTAACCCGCCTGCTCTTTTCGGACTAATTTAAGTTAATCCGCCTTTTTTCTTTAGACAGGCTTTTTAAGATTAATGCTATTAAAATCATTAGTGGGGCGCTGCGTCATAAATTCCTTGCGCCCTTTTGTAAGATAAAAATTTCACAGGCGGTTTTTAACGGAAAATTCGACAGACAAGAAACCGTCTATCGAATTTTCCTAAACCGCCTGCCGGGAAATTATGACAGGTTTGCTCACAGAATTTTACGACCGCCGCCGCTAATCGGTTTTTAATTTCATTAACGCCCGTCCTGTGACCAAACCTATCAAATTCCCCTTGAAATTTTTTTATACGGTTCCGACGCAGGGGGATAAAAACTATTCCGAAACGCCTCAAAAAAGTTTTTTATCGGGGCGCGGGCAAGGGGGCTTATTTTTTTTGTGTTTTTTGAGGCGTTTCTCCCTTAAATCCCCCTGCTAAATTTGAATACAAACTTATTTAGTATAGTAAAAGCCGTTAACCTTGCCGTTTAGATTTGCCCGGCATATATCCGGTTAGTTTTTTATTGGAAAGGATTACGTTGTAAATTTATAAGAGCTCCGTTCGTCATAATTTTTTTCAAATCCCACGCCGAAATAAAAGCGCGGTTTTTGGTTTAAAAGATTATCTCTTAGCGCTTTTATTTTGTCATGTAATTTGAAAGCAAAAAATTACTCCTCACTTCGCAATACATTTTTTGAAATCGTTTGCCTGTTAATCCTCTATTGTGCAAGGCAACGGTCGCGCCAAAATCAAAAAGCCGATTTTGTCACGCCCGTCGCTTAAGCCCCAAGGCAAACGACTTTATCCGTTCGTGCCATCCGGTTTTTATTTCTTAATATCGTCTTTTATATTTATCCTTTTTCTTTTTTCAACCTCTCCAAAGCCGCGGGCGCAAAAAGAGAGGTTGAAAAAAGAAAAAATGATAAAAAGCATTATAAAAAACAAAATTAATAAAAAAAACTTTTTTAAATCGGAGGTAAAAATGGAAACGGTAAAAAGTAATTTTTTAGGTTTATCTTTAATAGCATTAGATTTTAGCTTGGTGATTTTTAATCTTTATCAAATTTCACATTTAATTTAATTTAACTTTATTTAAAGCCTGCAGAGGCAGACAAAGGAGACGGAAAAAATGAAAATCGAAATCATTGAAACATTTATTAATATGGCAATCGAAGAAATGAACGAAGAAGTAATAAATAAAGATTTGCTTATGGATAGATATATTAAAGCGTATCTTGTCGAAAAGATAACGCAAAAAAGCGTAAATTATCCTGAATTTTTAAATCTTCAATTCAAAGACCAAAGAGGCTTTGACAAATTCAATAAAAACCTGCAAGGCGAAATATACCGCCTGTTTTTAACTTTATGCCGTGCGGTTAATAAATATATACCCGGAAGAAAAAACAAACTTGAGAAGAAACTTGAAAGGGCGATAATAAGCTTTTTAGATTTAAAGGGAGCTTCTACAGTCTCTTTAAATACTCCGATAAATCAGGACGGGAAATATACGGAGCTTATGGATTTGATACCGTCTAAAAAATGGACGGCATACGAAGAAAGCAAATCGGCATTATTTGAATTTGAAAATGAAGAAATAACAATAAAAATTAAACCAAAGTATAAAAAAAGAATTAAACCTCAATCAGTAAAAAATCCGCAAATTGATTTTGTATTTTAACATTAATTTTAAAAGCCCCTCGAAATGAGGGGCAAAGGAGATATAAAGATGAAATTGAGAACAATATTAAACTGGGCAGAAAAAAACGAAGATATTAAAAAAATAATTGATTTTTATGAAGAAAGGTTCTACGGCGAGGTTCTTGGCATAGACGATGTTATCGACGAAAACGAAGAGATTGAAAATGCTAAGCATGATAAACAATTTTATAAATTCTTTAAAACCGAATTGTATAAAAGGAGAACACCTAACTTTTTAAGAGATAAGGAATACCCTGAACCAAATTACGCAGGTTTTTATTATCTTTAATAGAAATAAATAATATAAAAGCCCCTCGAAAGAGGGGCGGGGGGCAATTATGAAAACGGAAACGAAAGAATATATAGAGCAGGGTATAGGTATAACGTTCTTTATGATTTTATTAACGGCTTTATTTTTTGTTTAATTTTAAAGGAGGCTTTTATTATGGATAAGATAGAAAAAGAGTTATTAGAAATCGCAATACATAAATCGGGCAAAGAATTTTATAACTTCTTAAGTCTTTTATTGAAAAAAATAAATAATAATAAATTAAAAGCAGTTATCGCAATAAAAAAAGAAGAAATAAGAAACGCAAAACGGGAACAGCAAGCGGCAATTTATAATTTGGAATTAAAAAGAACACTAAAGGAATATTTAAGAAAGAACGAAGTTAAAGAATATATAAGGCTATGCAGTCATAATACTTATATCGAAATTTAATCAAACTTCGCTATATATAATAAGGGAGAAAACCGGGCGGCAGCGTCAGCGGGTCGCTCCCCTGACCGACGGTTTAACAGACCGGACAACCGATTTTCTAATTATTGTTTTTATTTAAATATTTTTTGAATTAATGTATAATTTAAGCAGGAGACGAACAATGAACGATTTAAAATTTATAGTAGAAATTATCGTTATCATAGTGAGCGTTGCGGGTTCTATTATAGCCCTTATGGCGCATATAGACAGGAAAATCGATACAATGCGCAACGAAATCAAGGAAGACAACAGGGAAATCAGGAAGTATATTTTTGATTATATGAACAACAGTAAAAAAGAAAATTGTTAAAATAATTATTCAGATAACACGAGCCCGCGAAACCCGCGGGCTTTTTATTTTATAAGGATAAACCCGCCTTATTTCTATCCCGATAAAAATATGATTTAATTCATATTAAAAAGCAAAAACCCCGGCGCCGCCGGCCGCCTTCGGCGGCAATTTTTTACCAGTTAATCCTTCGTATTGCATAAAATCCCCCTTATCGTTATTCGGCATTTTTTAAATTTACCCAGGTGCGCCGGATTCGCCGTCCCGCCGAAACCGTCCGCCGGTCCGAAAGACAGGCAGAGGCCATTCCGTTTTTATCTTGTTTTTTCTTGGAAAAGATAACCGCTTAGGCGAAATAGAGCGCCGGCGTTCCGCAAGCTCCACGCCGGCGGGTTGTGAGGCAAAAATTTCACAGGCGGTTTTAACGGATAATTAAACGCCCGCCTCTGGCTCAGGGCGTTTAATTATCCTAACCGCCTGCCGGAGAATTATGACAGGTTTGCTCACAGGCGTTGACGGACGGATTGATAACTTGGAAAGACGTCTCATAACCGCCGTCCTGTGACCAAACCTATCAAATTCCCCTTGAAATTTTTTTGTGGCGACGGGGCGGGGGATTTGCCTGTTTCCGAAACGCCCCGAAACGATTTTTATCCGGTTTTAACTTCGGGGGCGTTTTTTAATTTGAGGTTTCGGGGGCGTTTCTCCCTTGTAATCCCCCGCTAAAGTTGAAAAAAGATTATCAAGTATATAGTAAAGGCGTCCTTTCCCGAAATTATCCCGATTTTAGCCGTGCTGTTTTTAAAGGCCTTTAAATTTAGAGAACGGGAGAATCGCATAAAAAAGCACGGCGTTTAAAGCCTCTTAAAACTTATTAATATAAAACCATACGCCTGAAGCTAAAAACGCCTCTACGGTCAAATGCAGGTTTTTTTAAAGACATTATAAAAAACGTTATTAAGGAAAAAGATGAGTATAAAAGATACCGAATAAAAAGGACGCCGCTGTTAGGAAATAAACCCTCGCAACTTCGCTATTTATATATAAATAATAATAAAGCGGAGGTAAAAGCAATGAACGTTTATCAAATCATAACAAATCAAATCATCGAAGACATCGAAAAATCAGGCGAGCTTTTTTGGCAAAAAACTTGGAAAATGAAAGCCCCCGCCAATTTAATAACAAAAGCCTTTTACAGAGGTATTAACAGGGTTTTATTAAAGACTGGCGACTACTGGCTTACTTTTAATCAGGCAAAACAAAGAGGCCTGAATATTAAAAAGGGAGCCAAAAGCGGCATAGCGATTTTTTACTCCGTAGTCGAAAAAAATAACAAGGAAGAGATAAAAGACAAAGAAGATGAATCAAAAGAAAGCTATGCGGTTTTAAAATATTACCGCGTTTTTAACGAAAACGCCGTTGACGGCGACTTGTCTAAATTCATACCGCAGCAAGAACCTGTTAATCCGGACGAGGAAGATAAAAATATCGAAAAAACATTATTAGATTACATCGCAAAATCCGGTTTAAGTTTGGAACACGGCGGAAACGGCGCAAGCTTTTATTTTAATCAAAACCTTATAACGATGCCTCCGAAAGAGAGATTTATATCTTACAGGGATTATTTATGCTCTTTAGCACACGAAGCGGGACACAGCACGGCAAAAGCATTAAACAGAAAAATAGAAAATAACGAGTTCGGAGACGTTAATTACAGTTTTGAGGAGCTCGTCGCAGAATTTACGGCGCTGTTTATTGCGGGAAAAGGGAAAATCAAAGACAACACGGCGGCGTATTTAAAAGGATGGTCGGGAGTTTTTAAGGAAAAGCCCACGATGTTAGTAAAAGCGGCGGGAGCTGCGGAGAAGGCGGCGAGGCTTATAAAAGGTGAAACGGAAAATTAAGCAGGTTAAACGTCATGTGCATAAAAACTTCGCTATATATATGTAGAAGAAATAAATTGTTTATTGAAGTTATAATTTAATAGCCCCCGTGTAAGCGGGGGCGGGAGGTTTCCTTAAAACATCGGTAGATTTTAAATTAACTTCGCTATATATATAGTTATTAATTTTAAACTAATTTTAATTTTTTAATTTCTGGAGGTAAAGATGAACCAAGAAAACAAAATCTTAGCAACTATAGTTTTAAGTTGCACGCAAGCAATAACGCTGCGCGGCACAAATGAAGAATTAATGAAAAAAATCAAAGAAATTAGAAAAGGCCTTTTTATGACAAATAAAATCGACTCGGATTCGGAGGACGATGACGGAACCGATAAAATCATGGTCGTCGTTACCGATTCTTTGCTTAATTGCGCGATTTGGTCGCTTAAATTCGTCGTTGAAGAATGTTCAAGCCTCATCTAAAAAAGTTTACTAAAAATATATTTTACTTAATTACTTGCAAACTATTTTACTTGTGATATAATTAACAATAAAAATATTAAACAATAAAGGTTAATAACTTGTAAACTTGTAAAATGTTTTATTAGTTTACTTGAAAACTAAAAAGAGGTATAGCATGATTATATCTGTTCAAAATTCAAAAGGCGGAGTCGGAAAAACGACCATTGCAATTAATATCGCAAAATGCTTATCGAAAAACGGCAAAGTAATTCTTTACGACGCCGATCCGCAAAGAACGGCATATGACTGGTATTGTATTAAAAAAGATAAAGCATTCGACGTGGTTCCGGTCGATAATCCAAAGACTCTTGAAACAGAAACAAGAAAGAATGAATTTAACTACATTATAATCGACAATCCTCCGGCAATGAGCCAGTTTTTTATTGCAAGCCTGAAACTTGCGGATTGCCTTGTAATACCCGTAGCAAGTTCGGCGTTCGACATTTGGGGACTTTCAAGCCTTGTGGATATGGTTAATATGATAAATAAAGACTTTGACGTTTTGTTTGTCCATAACAAAATTATACGCAATGCCAAAATGAACGGAGAAATTAAAGAAGCTTTAGAATCTATAGAAATAAAAAAGGATATTAATATAATGGATGTTGCGTTTCGGCAAAGTTACTTAAAATCCGTCATGAACGGCATAACTGTTTTTGATACAGAAGACGGTCCGGCCAAAGCGGAAATAGAATTTATAGCAGATAAAATAAGGGGATCATATGAAAATAGATAGGCCTTCAGGGCAAAACGCCCTCGACAGATTTCAGGATAACGAAAAAGAAAAAATTTTAAAACAAATAGAAAAGACCAAAGGGTTAGGTCTTCAAATTCCTGCAGATTTACACAAGAAACTAAAAATAAAATCGGCAGAAAGCGATATGACGATTAAAGAATTTATAATTAAATTAATCAAAGAAAATGTTTAAATTAAAAAAGAGGGGACTATGAAATCAAAAATAAAAATAAATTTTAAACTCAATAAGGACTTACACGAAGGGTATATCAAATTAAAGAAAAAAGATAAAAAAATAACTATCGAGAGCATAGTAAAAAAAGGTTTAAATGATGCTTTAATAAAATTTCAAGATAAAATAGACAAGAGTCAACCCAAATAATTTATTTTTTACCATAATTAATGAATTTAAAATTATTGCCGTATAAAATTAAAAAAGCCTGTTTTTTTCTTTTACCGACAAACGCCAGGCATTTGTCTTTTTTTGAAAATTTTAATTTCCCGGGATTTTTAGATATCGCTTTCATTTTTATATCGATAGAACTTTCGTTTTTAGATACAAACCTTACTTTGCGTTTTTCGAAATCGACTTCGCAGATATAAAAGTTCTCTACGTGGTAAAAATATTCTAAAACGGAAATTGAAACAAACAGAGATAGCGTTATAAGCGATAAATACAGAAAAATCATTATTCCCCCTTATTTTTTAGTTATCGGTATATAGAGCATAGCGAAGTTTCAGAGCGGCGTATATCCTATAACGAACTATTTTCGGATAGAATTATAATATTCCGGTAAAAAAACGGATTAAAAAATATACTTTTCAAGTTAATTTTTCTTTAAAAATATCCTATTATAATATTTAAGGATATTAAAGAATTTTGGAGGATAGAAATGAACGAAATTATAGTAGTAAACGAAATTCAAAAATCCGGCGGCAAGACCAAACTCGTCCGGACAGAATTAAAAGGAAATAATTATTACGAAAACGACAATATCGTTTTTTATTCCGCCGAACAATTGAAAGCTCTGCTCGAAGGGACCGCAAACGACTTTCATAAACTTGCAATCTTGATAATGTACGAAACCGGCGCCAGGGTCGAAGAGGCGAGAGCTTTAAAATTTTCGGACGTGGAACCGGGAACAGGCAGGGTTAAAGTATTAACGCTAAAACAACGAAAAACTAATAAAACATACCGTTATTTGAAAATATCCGACAAACTTCTGTCTTTAATCTTAAATCACCGTATATCGCATAAATTAAACGATAACGATTTTATCTTGTCTAAAAAAACCGGCGGTCCGGCAATAGCCAGAAAAAGTATAAGTTATATCTTGAAATATAACACTTCAAAGATTCTCGGTAATTCTTTTTTAAATAAAGCCCATCCGCACGCCTTAAGGCATACAAGAGCCGTGCATTTGTTAGACTCCGGGATGAATATAATGCTCTTGAAAAACTTTTTAGGTCATAGCAATATCAGCAATACACTGATATATCTTAAATATTCTAATGCCGATATGGCGGAAGCGATAGACAGGGCGAATAACGGGTTATAAATTATGATGCTTAAAATATTATTTCAAATATTAAACTATTCGGGCTTATTAGCCACTCTATTGTCAGTCTGGTTCTTTTCGTCGCATAAATATAAAATAGGATTTGCGGTCGCAATATTAAGCTGTATTCTGTGGATAGCGATAGCCTATATCGATAACGTATGGAGCCTTTTAATTCTAAACGCGATATTGCTGATATTGGATGTAAGAGGATATTTGAAGAAAGATATCCAAAAAATAAAACAAACAGAGGCAAATTAATGTTAGATAAAACCGCTTTGGACCTTGACGGCGTAATATTCGACTACGAAAAAACTTTTCAAAAAGAAGCCTTAAAACTCGGATTTGAAGTTTCAATAAAGCATCCCGAAATATATAATATGGCGGAGAGATACGAAATTACGCCGAAAACGGTCTCTCTAATTAATTCGAGAATAGACTTTTCCGATATGGAAGTTTTTGACGAGGTTATAAGTTTAAAGCATTATATTAAAGATATTAAATGCTTTATAACGTCAAGCCCGTTGGAAGCCTTGCATTTAAGGAAAATAAATATATCCAAAATATTCGACAAAGATATTCCGGTATATCACGCAGATACGAAAGAAAAGCATAGAATTATTTCCGAACTTGGAATAAAATATTTCATAGACGATTACAATTTGGCGATTCACCATATAGAGTTAAACTGCCCTGATTGCAGGCCTTACTGGCTTAACAGAGGATACGGAGATTTTAGTCTGCAGGAGCCGCAGAATAAGATAAATAGTTTGGCGGAGTTTTTAGCGAAATAAACAAAATATGAAAAATAAAAATATAAACAAAATCAAATCGTTTAACAATAATTATTTTAAATATATATTAAGTAATATTCAATGTTTGGTTATTAACGATTTTTTAAATAAACATTCTTTAGTCAAAAATTCAAAAACATATTTAGGCGACATTAAATCAATAGATAATTCCGTTAAAAAACTTTAATATCTTTAATCAAAAAATATCAAAAACAAGGGGAAGCGCATACTAAATTATTTAATTATTATATAAAAATAGAAAAAAATAAACTATATATAAAAGATAAGGATTGGAATAACAGAAAATCAAAATCATATAAAGAATTTTAAAATATAATACAGGGGTTTCTCGGCTCTATTTTCTATTTGTATTAACCGATATAAAGGGGGAGTTAAAGTGAAAAAATATAAAATAATATCGTTATTAACTTTTATCTTTATCCTTTTCTTTTCATCTCAAGCCTTTGCATTAGGCATTTTCAATATTCCATATAACCAGTCAGACCCTAACTTTAATAAACTTGCAATGCGGGTTTATAATTCCGGCAGTCCTTATACCTACGTCAACGGAGCCTATACTTATAACGCCATACCGATAACTGCTACTATGTCGGGATGTAAATTAATAAGCATAATCCGCAGGACGCAGGGCTTTCCGAAACCGGCATACTGGGCTATAGAAAATTATAAGATATGCGGCGGTAATATAGCCGAAGTTAAAAATACCAATATGGCAGGGTGGGATAATTTGCCAAACGGCATTAAACCTGTTATAAATAATACTATTCAAGAAGCAAGGCAATATGGCAAAGCAACCGCCGATTATTACGGATACAAAGTGATAGCAAAGACCGGAGCTTACATCGGGACGGTATTCGTTTATGTCCTTAACGGGATAAAGTTAGAAGCGATGATGAGGTTTTGAAAATTTTTAAATTATATATAAATATAAAATAATACTTAATAATTTAATTTGCCATGCAATAATGAAAAATATAAGAAATAAAATGCAAAATTTTTATAAAAGGTGGAATATAGAATACAAAGAGGAAAAAAGGCTCGAAGATTTTAGAAATCGTGTTTTGACGACAATAAATATGTACGTAGTGCCTTTCTTTGATAAAGTTAAAGGTAGCTATAATAATAGTGATTTGTGGTTATTAAGATATTTTAAGCTTATTGGAATAAATATTTCTCGGGTTTCTTTAGAATCGCCTTTTCACGACGGTCTATATCAACGCATTTTTGAAAATTATCTTACCCCAAATATAAAAAAGGGTCATTTATGGGAAATTATATTCTATTTAGAAACCCTTCTAAATTTTGAGTTAGATATACCCAATTATTTAAATAATAAAAGTTTTAAGGAAATATTATATTTAGAACTTGCAGAAAACATTGATTTATCCTTATTAGATATTAAGATAAAGAAGACAAAAGATACATTCATAATCTATCCAGCCGGAGTAAAATTATTAGATGAAAATGTTGTAAATGAGGTTATAGATTATTTAAATGATTATCCATTGGTTCAAAAACACTTCATGTCAGCTTTGCAAAAATATCAAGAGCGCAAATATGATAGAAATATTATTGATGACCTTAGATTTTCTTTGGAATTATTATTAAGGAATATTTTAAATAATAAAAAGGTTCTTGAGAATCAAATAAGTCTATTGGGTCCATATTTAAAAAGCAAGAATGCTCCTGCGGAAATAATAAATATGTTTATGAGTTTAATTAATTATTATAAGGATTATCAAAATGAGCACGCGAAACATGGCGATAAAGTTAGAGAGGCAGAAATTGAATTTATGATTTACCTTACGGGAACAATCATGAGGTTTTTGTTAAGTTTATAGATGCAAATATATAGTATAAATTAAACTGTTTAAACGATACCATATTTCAACGGGATAAAGGACAAAATTAGAGGTGATGATGAGGTTTTAAATATGTTAAAAATGGCAATAGGAGCCGCATTAACATTACTTGGCGTAATAGGTGCTGGAATAGTTACTTATTGTTCGCAAAATAGACAGTTTAGTTTTGATAGAAAGAAGCAGAGCGAAATTTATAAAAACCTTTTAGAAACACTTATTAAAGAAATTAGAATAGTGGATAAAAAATTAAAAGAAAAAGGTTCTATTTTCTCTGAATATTATGATGTAAGCATACAAAATGCAGTCATTATTAAACTATTGGATAGAGAACTATTTTTTAAAAACAGCGAAGTTTTTGATGTCATAAGACGATTAATTAATTATCTGCAAATATTAAATGGAAAAATAGAAAATTATAAGTTAATTGTGCGCAAAGATACACGGTATTATGATCAAACAGTAGATGCAAATAGAGCAAAGAGTCAAAATGAAGTTGATAATTATAAAAATGAAATTAAAAATAATATTAATTTTCAGGATATTATAGAAAAATTGAAAAATATCAAAAATTCAATTAAATAATAAATGATTAATAAAAAAATAATTTATTTAATTTTGAGTATAGTGCTGATTGCCGTAATTTATTTTAAATTCATTAGGCCTGAAACAAGAAACTACAGAACTGGATATAGCGGTATTGCAATATATTCTAACGGCGTTGATTTTATTCAATGGACGGAAATTCACAATAAATTGACAGGGCAGCTTACGGAAACTGTTCTGAATAATGATAAAATTCATTCCGAAAACCTTTCTTTTACCGGTATCCGCTCAAAGAATAGAATTACTCTTAGTTTTAAATATTTTTTCCTTTTTAACAAAAAAATGACCGGCAGGATTAGAGGAAATGAATTCACATTAAATATGCCTACTTCGACTTCTATAACGCCTGTAGTATTTAAATATAGCCATATATCAAGGTATTATAAGTTAATTGCGAAATTTAAAAAAATTGCGTATAAAAGGAAACAAAATATTACGTCTGTTCATAAATACAACCAAAAATTAAAAAAGATTAATAACGACATAGTTAATTTTACTAGTAATATGAAAAATACAGGCATCCCCAACAATATAATGTTTTTAAAAAATTATTTAACAGATGAGCAAAATGATTTAAATACGATGAAAAGAAATTTTATTCTTGAACTGCAAAATATAAAAGATGCCAATAATACACGTAGTTGTTATGAACTGGTTAATGTGGCCGGATATGATTATAAGTCGCTTATTAAATATGATTATTATTCTCTTATTATGCGCGATAAAAACCTATTTAATTCAGGAGAGCATAATATAGAAAATAAATTTATAAATGCTGAATTATCTATAAACAAAACAAGACTTCTTATTCAAAAATTGAAAAATTTAGAGAAATCCGATAAATATCCGCTGCCAAAGTCAACATCTTTTTATAAATTTATATCGCCGCGACAGGCCTACCATGATATTGATGCATATCAATCGATTGCAGCTAATGCCAAGAACTTATTGCCGAAATTGGAAGCAAGAAATGAAAGAAATATAGAATATGCAAAAGTTATTTTAGAAAAGGGCGGTAACGCGTATAAGAAATCATTATCATTAACGCATTGTCGATAATTCACGACAAATGAACCGTTTAGATGTTTGTGTATGTGCTCAACGGGATTAAGTTAGAGGTGATGATGAGGTTTTAAAAGCGTGTTTGTAAAATATTTGCGCAAATGAGTAAAAATCAGAAAGTATGCTTCCCTACATTTTTGCCAATCAGAATTCACGAAATATATTTTATTCTGTTCATTTGATATAATGTTGCATTATATATTTAATTTAAAAGACAATGCATTCCTATTTATTTGAACAGAATAGACAATAAAATATTATGGAAATTAAAAAAGGATTTAAGTTTAACCGCATAATTATAATTGAATCCTTAGGGAATAACGACGAGAGAACAGGTAAAAATTTATACGATAATCTTTGCGGTATATTCGGCGAACAAACAGCAGAATATTATTATGTTACAAACCCCGATGATTTTTTTGGTATTCTTGACCAAATCGAACACGGAACAAAAAATAGCGGACTGATGCCGATTATACATATCGAGGTTCACGGAAACAAAGAAGGTATCTGCCTTGAAGACCGTCAAGCGATAATCTGGAATGATATTTTTCGCCCTTTTAGGGAAATAAATCTTGCTGCAGGAAACAATTTAATGGTTGTCCTTGCCGCATGTTACGGGTTGAGCTTAAGAAATATCTTTGCAGAAGCAGGAATTGAACGCGCTCCCGTTTACGCTGTACTCGGACCCGACAGAGAAGTAGAACCTTTTGAAATTAAAACATTTTTTAAAGATTTTTATAAAAAACTGTTTGATTCTTTAAACCCTGCAGAAGCATTAAACACTTCTTCTTACAATATTACAGAAAAAGTATTTGAAATGCATGACTGCATTTCAATTTTTTCTGCTGCTTATTTAAAATATGTTAACAATAATGTTAAAAACGAAACAGACAGAAAAAAAAGAACAGCAAAAATAATTGAAGATTTTGAAAAAGAAAAATCTGTTAAAATTGAATCCTATAAGCGCAAAGAATTTGAAAATTACATCGAAAGCCGCTTGTTAAACGGAGAATATGACTTTGACAGAATTAAAAAAAGATACTTTATGATTAATGAATTTCCTGAAAACGGATCAAGATTTAATATTTTTTATAACGATATTGAAAATTTAAGCAGTATTTTGATGTCTTCCGGCTGAAAAAACTGACTATACAGGATAAGTATTTAAAAAGGCAGTCATTATATGTTTTGCATGCGCCTGAAGTTGTAAGGCCTGCATGCAAATAAACAAAAGGAACTGATTCGGCGGTATGGATACACTGACTCCAGAGCAGAGAAGAAAGAACATGCAGAATATCCGTTCCGAGGGGACGCTGCCGGAACGCATGGTCTCGGCGGAACTGAAGAAAGAAAAAATATATTTTGCAAAAAATGTTAAAACTATATTCGGAAAGCCGGACTTTGTTTTCAGAAGAAAGAATGTGGCGGTATTTGTTGATTCGGATTTCTGGCACGGCCGCAGGGGCAGATTCATAATGCCTAAAACCAACGCCGAATTTTGGGAGAAAAAGATAAAAAGGAACAGGCTGAGGGACAGGGAGGTCAGCCGCGAATTAAAAAAACAAGGCTGGACGGTAATAAGAATCTGGGAATCCGACATTAAAAAGGATCTGCGAAAGAGCGTAAAAAAGATACTGAAAGTTTTAAAACAGGAAAAACAATGAATAAAATTAAAAAAACGGAAAAAAATAAGGATGCTGCCCGCAAAAATAGTGCTGCGGCACCTGCAGTTTTTTCTTTTTTTGCAGGAGCCGGTTTTATGGATCTGGGATTCGAATCCGCCGGATACAATATTGTTTTTGTCAACGAATTTCATAAACCGTTTCTAGATATATATAAATATTCCAGGCATAAAATTAATATTTCCGGACCCGAATACGGATATTTTAACTGTGATATTTCCGTTTTTCTTGAAAGACCGTACGCTTCAGTTCTTGAAAGCGCCATGAAAGAATCCGCTGTTAAAAACGGTATTGTAGGTTTTATCGGCGGACCTCCCTGTCCTGACTTTTCCGTTGCCGGAAAGAACAGGGGGAGGACAGGCGTAAACGGCAGGCTCTCGGAAGTCTATGCAGAACTTATATGCCGGCGTAAACCCTCTTTTTTTCTCTTTGAAAACGTAAAAGGGCTGTGGCGAACAAGAAAACACCGTGAATTTTATGAAGAACTAAAAAGGAAATTTACGGCCAACGGTTATGCCGTTACGGAAAGGCTGATTGACTCGATCGAATACGGCGCGCCGCAGCACAGGGAAAGAATTATCCTTATAGGGTTCAGGAAAGAACTTCTGTCCGACCTCGGCATCAAAAACGGCGGTATTCTTGAATTTCCGTGGGAAGACGGACTGCTTTACAGAAAGGAAGATATTTTATCAAGGAAATGGCCGACGGTTAACGAATTCAAAGAAGACTCGTTTCTGCCGGCCGAAGGAGACATACAGCCCGAGCTTACAATAGAGTACTGGTTCAGAAAAAACAAAGTGTATTCGCATCCTAATGCCGGAATGTATTTCCGTCCGAGGGAAGGGCTGAAAAAATTTCTTGTCATACCGGAGGGCGACGATTCCAAAAAATCCTTTAAAAGACTTCACCGCTGGCGTTATTCCCCTGCGGCGGCATACGGAAACAACGAGGTTCACCTGCATCCTTACAAGGCAAGGAGGATTTCGGCGGCGGAAGCACTTGCGATACAATCGCTGCCTGAAAAATTTGAAATACCAGCGGAAATTACGCTTACCGATGCATTCAAATGCATCGGTAACGGGGTGCCTTATCTTGCTTCGAAATCTATTGCGGAAAATATAATGAAATTTTTAGGAGGCTGCAATTCATGAAACTGACGGCTGACAACATAGTGTCCTATATAGGACAACTACCAAAAGACAGAATGTACAGTTATGTAAATTCCACGAACAAAAACACCTTTAAAATTAGAGAAGTGATAAGTCCGGACGGTCCTGTTTACATAAAACGTTTTAATCCGGAAGGCGCCGGCGGGAAAACGACCAGCATTTCCGGCCATATGATAAGGCGTGTCGCCGATGCCTTTTCTCCCGGCAGGCCTTTAAATATCGACAGGATTCTGGGAGCCAGTTACAATACCCGTTCCGTACTCGAATCTCTTTTGCTGCATACGCCGCAGTTTTATTACTGTTATCCCGGAAGAATAGAACGCACGGGTAACGGAAACGAAACGGTAAGGCACGGACACAAGCACATAATATGGCTTCCCGAAGAACAGCATGAAACCGGCAAAATGTTCGAAAAGAAGACCGATATCGTAATATCGGAGATTCCAGGTACGGACGTATTTTACGACGAGGTAAAAATACCGGAGTCATACATACAAGGACATACAGACTTAAACGCCTTGCGCAGGCATACCCAGATACAGATTGCACTTATTAAAATCGGAATGCATCTCGGCTTCAGGACATGGATCGCCAACAACGACCGCGGCATTACCTACAACGAAAAAAGGCTGTCAGACATGGAAGGCGTAATTGAATCACTGGAAAACGAAAAACTTGTAGCTTCTTTTGAAGAAGCAAGGAGGGCTGCCCTTTTAATAGACTGCATATGGTTTAAAAACGGAAGGCTGATGCCGGCTGTAATGGAGATAGAACACTCTACCGGCGTAACCAGCGGTCTGTCAAGAATGAAAAACCTGCAGGATAAAATGCCGCCGTTTCTTACCCGCTACGTGGTAGTTGCTCCGGACGAATACAGGGAAAAAGTATTCAGGGAGGCATCGAAACCGCAGTTTAAACCGCTTAATACGAAATACTTTCCGTATTCTGCTGTAGAAGAACTGCTCAGTCTTTGCGAAAGAAGAAATATAAGGGGCGTAACGGACGAGTTCCTGGACAGTTTTATGGAACCGGCGGGCGGAACGGGCAGTTTGACCGCAGGTGCTTTTATTAACTAGCCGGGTTTGAATTTTTATTACAAGGCGGCTCATAAATCACAAAAAAAGAAAATTATTGCGGCAGACATGATGAAAAAAATGCAGGACGAAGCTATTGTGATAAATTTAAATATTCAGCTTATTTTAGGATGCGTTAAAATAAAAAATAATAATAAAAGGAGGAAATAAATGGAACAGAACGAGGAATTAAAAAAATCGCTTAATTCTATAATTAAAGGAATTAAGAGCGGTACACTTTTTGATTCGCATTATATAATCGATGAACTGCGCAAGAACTATCCCGGCATATATAAATCGAATAAGACCGGCGACCTGGACGACGGCAAATATCACGGCGTTATTGCAAGAAAAATAAAAGGCATACAGGGAATAATAAAAATTAGCGATATTAAAATTTCAGGATTTAAAAATGAAAATGTTAAAGTTCTTTCATTAAATATAAATAATAATAAATCCCCTAATCAGCTTTGGGCGAAATTCACGGAATCTGAAAACGCTTAACATTTACCGGATAAAAGGCAAATATATAATTTTATTTATACTTTGGCTGCATGCCATAAATTTATAAAATTTGAAATGACTTTTAATATGTTAAAAAATATATTAACTTAATACAAAATGTTTTTTGGCATGCGTTATTTATATATGGACTTCCGAAAAAGGCATATATCAGCGGGTTCTGATTGAAGAATATTAAAAAAGAGATAAACAGACCGATGTTATTATTCTTAATATAACAGGTTTTGGCCCTGTTAAAATTTAATTTTGTTTGATATAATTTTATTTAAAAAGCGGATATATTAAATTAAGATGCCGTGATTAAGCAATTATAAAATTATATGATTTATTTGCTAATTTTTTTATATCTGCCTGATTGATGAAGTTTTATAAATTTTTTCAGCAAAAATTCAATAAATATTAATTAACACAGCATGGTTTGCGATAAAACTGCAGAAAACAAACCTTTAAATTTTTTGCTGTTAAGCGGTACGGGTTAAATTTATCGGACAACCGTATTAATTAAGGAGAAAATATGTCCAGCTTCAAGGCCAGAGCCAGGGCACTGGATATGCTGGGAAGACAGCAGATAGCCGGCGTTCCGACCGCAATAAGCGAACTGTTCAAGAATGCTTTTGATGCATACGCCGATAATGTAGTAGCCGATTATTTCAAAAACAGCGGACTGCTGGTCATCCGCGATGACGGAACGGGCATGTCGCTTGAAGATTTTGAAAACAGGTGGCTTACAATCGGGACGGAAAGCAAGACGGGAGGAAGATTCGGACTCGGCAATATAAATCCTCCCGAAGGAAAAAGCGTGCGTCCGGTTACGGGAGAGAAAGGAATAGGCAGGCTTGCCATAGCAATGCTCGGGAGCCAGGTGCTGTTGATAACCCGCGCACAAAGAGACAACTGCGGTTTTGTCTGCTGTTTTATAAACTGGAGACTTTTTGAACTTCCGGGGCTGAATCTCGACGACATTCATATTCCGGTAAGAGAATTCGGAGAATTTCCGTCAAACATTCAGATAAATGAAATGCTTGACTCTTTCACGGACAACATCGGAACTTTATACGGAAGAGCCGAAGAATCGGAACTTGAGAGCATAAGGTCCGAAATAAACAGTTTCAGGGAAAAAATAGATATTGAAAAAATGGAATCCGTACTCGGACAGCCCTGCAGATTTGACAACGGTTCCGCAGGAACAAGATTTTATATTTATCCTTCAAATCCTATTATTGTCAGCGATTTGGAATACGATGCGCCTAATGATGACGCTCCGGAACTGAACAAGATGCTCATAGGGTTTACCGACAGCACAATACCGGGACACGGAAAAGTACCATTAAATACCAGTTTCAGATACCACAAGCATCCCGAATATTACGAGGACGTTATTTCGGATTCTAATTTCTTTACCCCGGATGAATTTGAAAAAGCCGAACATTTATTTACGGGCAGGTTTGACGAATACGGCCAGTTTACGGGAACGGTTAAAATATTCGGCAGGAAACAGGCATCCGATTATGTGGTTCCGTGGGCCAAAAGCAGGGGCAGACCGGTCGGCTGCGGCCCTTTTGAGATGACGGTTATGACGGTCCAGGGCTCAAGGAGAGAATCCCTTCTTGATGAAGAAACGCATGCCCGCCTTACAGAAAAACTTTACAGATACGGAGGCCTTTATATTTACAGGGACGGAATCAGGGTTCTTCCGTACGGAAACAACAAGCACGATTTTCTCGGGATAGAAATGAGAAGAAGCAAGAGCGCGGGATATTATTTCTGGTCGTACAGAAGGCTTTTAGGGGCGGTGCGCCTTACCGGTGCGGAAAACGGAAACCTTAAGGAAAAAGCGGGAAGGGAAGGTTTTCAGGAAACCAAAGCCTTCCGTGATATGCGGGACATTCTGGTAAATTTCTTTCTCCAGACCGCCAGGGACTTTTTTGCCGAAAAAGGGGAATATTCAGAGTATTTCATGAAAGTCAGAGACGACAACATTAAACGCGACGAACTTCTCAGACGCGAGGAAAAGAAAAAAAAGAAGAAGAAAGAAGAATTCGAGATACGTTTGCGAGTGATATTGGCCGCGATTGAAAGCGGGGAACACGGAAAAAAATATGCCGCTGTAATAGGAAATTTAAACGGCGCCCTGTCTTATGCGGACGGGGCAGACGATAAGGAGTCTGCGGCGCTGAGGCTTGTAACCGCCGAAAAAGAAGCTTTCCGCAGCCTGAGCGGGATAAAGGAAGAACTGAGCATATCCGTGCCGCGCGGTATTTCGTTAAAAAAGGAGACCGACACGGATTACAAACGCTATAAAGATATATTTTCAGGTTTGGAAGAAAATTTTTTCCGTCCCGCTTACCGTGAAATAGAAACTATGATAAGCGCGAAAAGCCGGGACGCAAGAATAGAAATAGACAGGAGACTGCGAATAGAAGAGAGCCTTAACAGGCTTTCCGGCGATGCAAAAAAACAGGTAAGCGAAAAGACCGGCGAAACCAGAGAAACACTCGGTACGGTTTCGGAAAAAGTTACGGCAAGCACCAGGGACAGTCTTTTATCTCTCGAAAACGTCATAAAAAACATAACCGCTTCCCTGGCCAGGACCGATTTTAAGGATATGAACGATGAGGATATTTTTTCCTGGAGGATGGAAGCAGAAAACAGGATACTGTCCGTTGCAGAGAGCGGCAAAAAAGAACTGGAAACCATAAAAGCCCTGCTGGATAACGTATCATGGGAAAAAGACGAAGAAGGCAATATTGTTTCATATATAGACGTGCTTGAGGCAAAAGATTCCAAAATAGGAGAACTGGAGGAAAAATCGGATCTGGATTCCGACCTGGCCCAGATGGGTATGGCCGTTCACGTTATTAACCACGAGTTCGATGCGAGCATCAGGACGGTAAGGGAAAATCTGCGCAGGCTTAAAGCATGGGCCGACGTAAATGACGGATTGCAGAACGTTTATTCCGGCATTAAAAACAGTTTTGATCACCTTGACAGCTATCTTTCTCTTTTTACGCCTCTTAACAGAAGACTTCAGAGAAAGTCGGCGGAAATAAAAGGCCATGAGATAGAAGAATTTATTTATAAGCTGTTCGGAGAACGCTTCAGACGGCATAATATAGATATCAAAAGCTCGGTAGCGTTCAGGCAGTCTGTTGTAAATACATTTCCGTCCTCAATATATCCGGTTTTCGTGAATATAATCGACAACGCAACTTACTGGCTTAAGGGCTTTGCAGAAGGGAAAGGCCTTATATATTTTGATGCCGACGGTTACGGATTTACCGTTTCTAATAACGGACCTCCAATACCGGAAAGAGACACGGAAGCGGTTTTTGAAATGGGATTTACAAGAAAGCCGGGCGGAAGGGGCCTGGGACTTCATATTTCCAGGCAAGTGCTGAAGGAACAGGGTATGGAACTTGAAATAATACCTCCAAAAAAAGGGTTTAACGTTACATTCAGGGTAACATATAAAAAAGGAGACGCTAATGAGCAAATTTCTTGAAACTTCCATGAAAATAGCCGGGGATTTTCTGCAGACGGCAGTTTTTATCGATGACAAATTAGACGGTGAGAAACAGGATGCTGTGGTGTTGGCAGAGGAGATAAAAATACCGTCAGGTTATAATGCTACCGAAACTAAAAAAGAACAGCAGTTGCCTGAAGGACAACCCCCGGAAGCAAACCCTTCTGGATGTAACGTTTCTGATAATTCAAACATGAACGTGACGAAAGAATCGGATGATTCTGTTAATGAGCAAAACATAGTTCGTTCATTTATGGAAAAAGGCATTATTTGTTCGGTTATAAAATACAGCCAAGATGTTTCTGTCGATAATTACATAAAATTTATTAAAAAAGCAGATATAGCTGTTTTGGACTGGGATTTATATGGGGATGACGGAAAAACAATATTAGATATAATCAATAAGTTAACAGCCAAAAAAGACAATTCATTAAATGAATTACGTCTTATAGTTATTTATACATATCAGGATTTGGAAGCGGTAAAAAATAGTATATTGTTACTTGGATTAAGTTTTAGTGAAGCAAACCCAGTAAATGAATTTATCCTGCATAATAAATATACAACTATAAGCCTGTTTTCAAAGCCGCACGGAATTAATGGAGTGCCCGAAAGGAAGATAGACCCTTTAAATATTGCTGATAAATGCATTGAAGAATTCACGGCGGCTTTTGCGGGTGTAGTTCCAAACGTTGCACTGGCTGCAGTTTCAGAGATAAGAAAAAATACCCACAGGCTGCTGGGTGTTTTGAATAAAGATCTTGATATCGGATATCTAAGCCACAGGGCATTACTTCCTTCGCCTGAAGATGCGGAGAAGCATCTGGAAGATATTATAGCTGACGAAATAAGGTCAATTATAAGCGGCAATGAAACGGGAAAAAATTCAAGCTATGAAAAGATTTGCGATTATTCCGAGATATCTGATAAGGTTTATAAATGCATAGACGATTTCGCCATATGTTTTCCGTTATTCATTGCATCCGGAGCAGAAAATATTTTATGCAATGCACAAAAGGAAATATTAAAAGAACAACATAAAAATTGTTTTACGAAAGAATGGTATGGTTCCGAGGATGAATCGAAGAACTCAGAAAAACTGTTTGCAGTAGTCAGTTCGATGCAGACTGATTATTCAGAAAACATTAGAAAATTTTTAAAATTAGGCGTAATTATTGAACGTATTAATACTGAACCTGTTAGATATTTATGTATCCAGCCGGAATGTGACAGTGTAAGACTTGATAAGAATGAAAAAACGGAGTTTATGTTTTTAAAATTAAAATTAAAGAAATTTGGAGAAAATTTTGATTTAATTTTTGATGACGGCAGCAGATATGAAGTAAACTATGGAAGAAAAAACAGAAAAACCATTTTATTCAAAACTTCAGGAAACGAAATTGTTGAACCGCAAAATGATGGTGAGTTTATCGATGTATCAAACAATAAGTATAAGTATATATGTTCTTTGAAGACATCACATGCCCAAAAGATAGCAAACGAATTCGGGGCATATATTAGCAGGGTAGGACTTAACGAATCCGAGTACCTAAGGAGAAACAGGTCCAAAAGGCAGGGGTGAATGAATTATTTGCGCGCTAACTTATTTTTACGCATGAATTTTATTTTAAATATTTTAATATATTATTACATATGCTATAAAATGAAACTAAACAGTTTCGTCAGGGGAATATATGGCGAAAAATATTAAAAAAATAGCCGCTATAGACCTTTACTGCGGAGCGGGAGGCCTGACTAGGGGGCTTCTCGATATCGGTATAGACGTGCTATGCGGAATAGATTCTGACGGCAAATGCCGTCAGACGTATGAATCAAACAACATAAGAAGAAACGGTTCGCCTTCGAGATTCATAAATATGAAGATAGAAGATGTCCGTGCGGAATTTATAAACAATATCTTCGCGGAATCTGGCGCAGACCGTTTTATGCTTGCCGGTTGTGCGCCCTGTCAGCCTTTTTCGAAACGGAACCGTCAAAGGGATTCCGATCAAAGAGCCGTTCTTCTGCTGGAGTTTGCGAGGCTTATCGATGAGGTAAAACCCGATTATGTTTTTATGGAAAACGTTCCTGAAATAGAAAAAGTGCACGGCAGGGTGCTTTCCTGTTTTATAAATGTACTTAAACGTAATGGCTATTATTATGATTTTAAAATAATAAACGCAAAAGATTACGGAGTGCCCCAGAACAGAAAAAGATTTGTCCTGGCTGCTTCAAGGCACGGAATAATATCGGTGCCTCTTCCCTTATGCGGCAAAAATGTTCCGTATGTTTCGGTAAGGGATGCCATCGGGGATACCGTGAAATTCCCCCCTATAAGTGCAGGGGCTTCGTCCTGCCATATTCCCAATCATTGTTCCGGCGGGCTTTCGGCTCTCAATGCAAAAAGGCTTAAATTTACTCCTGTTGACGGGGGAGACAGAAAAAACTGGCCGGATGACCTTATACTTAAGTGCCACAGGAAAACATCGGGTTACTCCGATACATACGGCAGAATGTTCTGGGACAGACCTGCGCCCACTATTACTACAAGATTTAATTCAATTACTACAGGAAGATTTGCACATCCCGAACAGAACAGGCCTGTATCTCTTAAAGAGGGGGCAGCCATTCAAAGTTTTCCCTATGATTATACTTTTTATGGAAATATGCAGGATATAGCCCGCCAGATAGGAAATGCGGTTCCGCCAAAATTAGCAGCGGAAATAAACCGTGTCTTTGTTGATACCAATAATGAAATTTAAAATAAAACATTATTTGCTTATTTTTAGTCGCATTTTGCTTATATAATCTTCAATTTAGAAATACATAAAATACAATTCAATGTTTAACCCAGCAAAACACAAACGCATATTTATTCTCACAGTTCTTGCTGTCATTATCATCGGTGCATTAATACTGTTATATCTTTTTTTCTCTCATAATTTTTTCGATGTTTATTTTTGCTTTAGAATTGCAATTTTAAGACTTGGCGATCTAATTAAATGGCTTCATTATAACGCTTCACTTATCAACGCTTTTGCAATGATAATCTTGGTAATCATAACCGGTTATTATGCTGTTGAAACACATAATTTGGCCATTCAGACTAAGAAACAGGCGGATAATACTTTAATATCGGAACTCTATAATGAACATCGTGAATTGGTCAATGAATTATACAATCCATTACTTGAAGATTGGATAGAACCTTTATATAATTTTATCATACAATTTAAGGAAAACCAAGATAATTTAGAAATTCTGACGCTCATTGATAATTTTACATTTAACAAATGGGAATATTATAGATTAAAATTATCACATTACGTTTATCGTATAAAGGATAAATATTTAAATAAAATTGAAGTAATAGACGGTCATTTTAAAAGATACGAAGAAAATAAATTAGCCGTATCTAATCAATTGTCTTCAACTATAAACAATTTATTTTCACCATACTTTTCGCCTTTAAATGAACAATTTAATCCTCAGATGATGAAAATTGATAACCGAGATGATTCCAAACTTCCGCACAATTCTTTGATAAGCGGAAATAATATTGATAATGCATTTTTCTCTAAAAAAAATTTAGAAATAATAAAAGATTCTCTGCAAAATAAGTTAGGTCAAAAAATAACAATTACCTATAAAAACAGAGATATTACTTACGCAAAAAATATAACAATAAAATCGGAAGATTTATTGCAAATAATTAAAAATTCTGAAGATTTTATTAAAAAAAATAAGGATTTAAAATCTTTAGGCGAACTTTTAAAAAAATTAAACAACGATGTAATAGAATTAAAAAAAGATATAGAATCTGAATTGAGTAAAGAAAGGAATGATATACTAGATGATATGCTAAAGAAATAAAAGCAGTATAAATTGTAAGTTCCAAAAGTTATTGAAACTTTACAAAAGATAATGCAACTATACAAAAGTTATTGCAACTATCCTGCAAATTACAAAATATAATGAAACTGAAAAGATAATTTAATGCTTAAAATAAAATCTAAACATATTTTTATCCTCCCCGTCCTTGCCGTATTTGCCGGCGTGCTTATCCTGTATCCTTTTTTCTCAAGCAATTTTGCCGATATTTATTTTGCCGTAAAAACCGCCGTTTCGACTAACAAATTAATTATCCCTGCCGGTTTTAATTTAAAATATCTCGTTCTTTTCTCCGGATTAATTTTAATGTCGTTCACCGATATGCTTTTTGAAAGAATACATAGATTTATCCCTATATTTTTAATGCTTGCAGGCGTGTTATTCGCCTATTTGGCAAATAAGCCCCTTATTAACGCTTTTGAGGCGTTAGGCATAGGATTAGGTATATTTATCCTAATTGATATTTTAAGGCTCGGCTCTTACGCTTTTGGAGATATTTTAACAGCGGGAGCAATAGGAATTTTCGTAGGCAGGGAAAATATTATAATAATTTCGGTTTTGGCGATTATTTTAGGAAAACTAATAACGCATTTCAGCGCCAAGATAGACGGAGTATTCGACAAATCGAAAGTTAAAGCGTTTCATTTCGCCTTCGTGCCGGTTTTGTTTTTAGTTTCGGCGGGTATGTTTATAATCGTAAAAAATATTTAAATAATATGCAAGGACTTGGGAAGATTCTTATATTAACCGGAATAGTATTAATAATTTTGGGAGTATTATTTGTCTTATTTAATAAACCGCCTTTCGGCAAACTTCCCGGCGATATAGTAATTAAAAAGGGTAATTTTACTTTTTATTTTCCGCTGGGATTAAGTATTATAGCAAGCATAATACTGACGGTTATTATGTATTTAATCAGCAGGCATTAAAAATCTTCTCCAATGCCTATATTCTCTTTATACCCTTCCGGCAAACTCAAACCCTGCTTGCTTTTTGCAAGTTTTTAGGCTAATTCTATCTGTTTTTAGCTCGCCTTAGAAACGATTTTATTTTTTCGATAAATTACCCTTGCTTCAGAATATGATTGCTTTGAAGTGTTTTAAAAATAGAATAATTTTAAAATGCAAAATCCTTTATTTTTATGAATGTTAGTTGCAATTTGTAACACAAATGCAACATAAATTTAACTGTTTCGCAACAAAACCGTCATAATCCTGTAATATTTCTTTGATACAATTAAATTTATGCTAATTTAAAAGGGGGCTGTATCAATGTTTATTTTGGAATTGATTTTTGCGGCGGCCGAAATATTATTTCTGATTTATCTGGTAAATAAAGAAAGGAAAATTGCAAAAGAGATGCGGAAATTAAAATTAGAAAGGCAGTCGGTTATGAATTTGAAGGAAACGCTTGAGGAAGATTTTATACCGGAACTCGAGGCAAGGAAAGAACGGATATTAAAGGAGTTCAGTGATCGATTATATTCTTACCATTTATCGCGTTAAAGTTGACACCGAATTTTAAACGGTTTCTTTATTCAAATTAACCCAAAACTACATAGCAAAAGACATAAAAGTGCATATCTTACAACTGAAAAACCCTTGTTATTTATAGTTTTTTGCAAACAAAACATTAGCATAAAACTGGATACCTGATTATTTAAAGTCCTTATAATTCTTAACTTTATGCTAAATAAAGAGAGACCCAAAACAGCGTAGCTTTTAAAAATTAAATTTGGATTAAATAAGGAAGCTTTACAATCAACACGTAAAGCTAAAAAATTACCATCAATAACATCGTAAAGGAAGGCGTAAATCAAATTATTAAATAGATTAATGGCGGCGTCTTAGAGAAATCTTTTTGCACAAATTAGGGCACAGTCGAAAAAATTAATTATTTTAAACCTACCGCAAAGCCCTTATTTTACTGGTAGGCACGGGCGGTCTCGAACCGCCGACCCCTACCGTGTCAAGGTAGTGCTCTAACCCCTGAGCTACGCGCCTAAATTGAAAGTTAATATATATTACTACCTCCATCCTCATTTTGTCAATAGACATTTTATTGCAGCCGTTTTATTATGACATTTTGTCATAATAAAACGGCAATTTGGCATTAAATTTTAGTTATTTAATTATATACTAAAAATTTAAGTTACTTAATTTAAATGCATTATCCCATAATTAATAATAATTAAATTCGGGCATATATTTTGCATACATATAAATATTATATAAATGCCAAGATGCATTAACGGATAAAAACGATAAATTCAGGCATATCATTTTATATATGTATATATTATAAAAATAAAAATATAAAGAGGAGAACAATTTATGGCAGAAAAATTAGCAATTATGATTGTATCGGAAGAGTATGAAAAATCGCACGTGGCTTCGATGATTGCATCGGTCGCCGCTGTTTCGGGAATAGATGTTTCTATTTTCGTAACGGGAAACGCGGTTTTTAATTTTTTAAAAAAAAATGTAGAAAAGAAAAATTTTACCGGAGGTAAGCTTTACGATTTAATAAAAGAAAAAAAAGCTACTTTGTTTTATGAACTCTTTGACCAGGCTAAAATGCTTGGCGGGCTTAAAATTTACGTGTGTTCGATGGTTATGGATATTTGCGGGCTGGAAAAAGACGATTTATTAGATATCGTCGATGACCATTTAGGGCTCGCAGCATTTCTCGGCATTATGGAAGGAGCCGAAACTATCACTTTTTAGCGGCATTTGCGCGCCTGATATTCATCCGGCTAATGTTTATGAAAGGCTGAGGGAGGTTTCTGTATATGGGTAATTATACAAAAGACGTAAAATCTGTCGTGGTAGATATCAGAGGAGTTTCCTGCTGTATGCCGCCGGTAGGCGAATTCATTATAGAAATGCGGCAGCAGCCGAAAGACGCGGTTATCGAATTGCTGACCGATAAAAGAGAAGACGTCGATGAAGTCTTAGACTGGATAAACAGAGTCCATCAGGAAACTTTATCCGTTATCGAAGAAACCGGATACTGGAGAATTTTCGCTAAAAAAGTAAACAGTATGTGATTAAATTTAATTTTAAAATATAAAGGGGGTATTTGTTATGACCGAAGAAGAATTAAAGCAGATTAAACCGACGGTTACGGTGGACGCAAGAGGAACATATTGTCCCGGACCGCTGATGGAGCTTATAAAAGAAGTTAGGCAGCAGCCGGTAGGCTCCGTGATAGAATTGATTTCAGGAGATGCGGGAAGCGCCAAGGACGTTCCCGAATGGCTCAACAAAGTTAAGCAGGAATTTTTGGGCGTTATTCCAGGCGAAGGATTCTGGAAGATTTATGCCAAAAAAGTTAAAGATATGTAAGAGCTAATATTATTAAATTTAATTAATTTTTATTTTAAGGAGGCTGTTATGTCAAAAAGAGTAGTTATCGTCGGAGGAGGCGTAGGTGGAACTATCATTGCAAATTTGCTTGCTAAAAAAATGCGTCCCGAACTTAAAAAGGGAGAGCTTGTAATAGACGTTGTTTCTGATAAGCCGGAGCATTTTTATCAGCCCGGCCTTTTATATATGCTCTTCGGTTTAAAGCACCACGACGAGCTTGTAAGAAACGAAAAGGACCTGCTTGACCCGATGGTTGAACTGCACCTTCATCCAGCGGTTAAAATCGATAAAGATAAGAATGAAGTGCATCTTAAAAACGGCGTAGTAATGAAATACGACATATTGGTTCTTGCAACCGGCTCCAGACCGGCTCCGGAAATGATACCCGGCTTAAAAGAAGGCGGAAACTGGTTCTATGAAGTGGACGCCTGTATGAAACTTCGCCATGAATTAGTTAATTTTAAAGGCGGAAAAATTGTTTTAACGATAGGCTTGCCGCACAAATGTCCCGTCGCGCCTTTAGAAGTTTCATATATGCTTGATGATTGGCTTAAACAGAGAGGCATAAGAGATAAGGTCGATTATACTTATACATATCCGATAGGAAGGCTTCACGGACTTGAGCCGGTCGCCCATTTTGCCGCTAAAACTTTTCCAAAACACGGAATCAATACGGAAACGCTGTTTAATATGAAAGAAGTCGACCCGAACAAAAAAACGGTTACAAGTCTCGAAGGCGTAACTTTAAAATACGACATTATGATAACTATTCCGCCGCATAAAGGCGCGCAGGTAATAGAAGATTCCGGTCTCGGACAGAACGGCTTCGTTCCTACCGACAAATTTACGCTTAAAATGGAAGGCTCCACAAATATATACGTCGTGGGCGATACCACCAATCTTCCGATAAGCAAGGCGGGTTCTACTGCCCACTTCGAATCCGACGTTATCGTCGAAAACATAGCATCCGAATTAAGAGACGGACTTACTCCGTTCAGATATGACGGAAAGGTGTTCTGCTTTATCGAAACGGGTATGACCAAGGCTACTTATATTATGTTCGATTATAATACTCCGCCTAACCCGGTTACTCCGTCGGCGCTTATCCACTGGTTCAAATTAACGTATAACAAAGTTTACTGGCTTACCCCGATGGGAATTCTTTAATTTAACGATTTAAAAGGAGGCAAATTATGGCTGAAAATGAAGTAATAGATGTAGCTGCCGCCCTGACCAAGAAGCTCTCGGAAAAGCCGCAAGCATTAGAACACCTGCTTAATATTATAGACAGGCTGGATACAATCGACCAGGTTAGCGCGATACCTCAAGCGCTGAAAGAAAGCATGACGGATG
>JAJYYR010000125.1 GCA_021800805.1 bacterium | reverse complement strand
ACGCTTGTCTGGTCCATATGGAACAGAAAAAAAATAACCCCCGAAGAAATGGGACCTAGCGAATCTTTTATCGTTCCGCATGTTATGATTTCTTCCGTAAAATCATGGAATATGGTGGCTTCATGGTACGCCCATCTTACAAAAGACAGAATAAAACCGGGCAAAAAACTCTTTGAATACATAAAAAAAATTGCCGTTTCAAAAAAAACAAAATTAGAAAAAATAAAAGGTATATATAATTTTGTCGCAAAAAATATAAGATACGTCGGATATGAATTTGGATTAGACGGATATAAGCCGAGTAACGTAAATTCTATTTTTAAAAACAGGTTTGGCGACTGCAAAGACCATGCAACGCTTTTTTCGTCAATGTTAAAACAGTTAGGGGTAAAGGCTTATCCAGTCCTTATACCCACGACCGAAATTCCGGATATGAATCCGAATATTCCCACGCCTTTCGTTTTCGACCACGAAATAACGGCTATAAAGTTAAAATCCGGAAAATTTATGTTTGCCGATACCACTTCTAACGTTACGACTTTCGGCGACCTTCCCCCTATGGACCAGGGCAGAAACGTATTGATAATTGCTAAAGGCAAGGGAATAACCGCAAAAACTCCGATATTTTCTCCCGCAAAAAACAGCGTATCGGTAAAAGAGTATGCCGCCGTTTCCCGCGGAGGCAGGCTGAACGTTAAGTCTTCAATAATTTACTCCGGGGCATACGATATGTATAAAAGATATCTCTATTCATCCACGCCGGAAAGAAAAAAAAAGGACGGCATATTAAAAGACGTTATGTCTATTGTCCCAAATGCAAAACTTACCTCCTATTCTTTTAAAAATGGAAACAGCCTTACTAAGCCATACATAGAAAATTTCTCGTTTGCCGCAAAAAATTATTCCGGTAAAAACGGCAATACCGTTATGATAAGATTACCTTTGAGAACAAGGACCGAACTGACAAAAATAACTGCTATGGGTAAAAGAAAGTATTCTTTAAAGTTTGGATATAATTTTTCGGAAAAAACCGCAGTTTATCTAAGTTTTCCTAAAAATTATAAAATAGTTTTTATTCCTAAAGCCGTAAATATCAGAAATGCCGTCGGTTCTTTCGCTGTGAACTATTCCATAAAAAAAGATACGGTGGTTTTCCGTTCGTATTTTTCCGTAAACGGTTATAAAATAAAACCCAGGAACTATGCCTCGGCAAAAAAATTGTTTAATACCGCAATAAAAACACTCAGCAGGCAAGCTTTTATATTTCATGAATAATAAAAATCTTTCCTCCCATAATAACTGGTTTAAAGAGATTTCTTTAGGGAAATCTTTGGAAATCGGCCTTGTTCAGGTTTATACCGGAAACGGAAAAGGCAAAACTACCGCCGCCATAGGACAGGCGCTGAGAGCAAGCGGACATAATATAAAATCCTTAATAATACAGTTTCTAAAGGGCGGCTCGTATTCAGGCGAGGTCAAAGCCATAGAAAACTGCGTTCCGCTTATTAAAATTTATCAAGCGGGAAGCCCTTTTTTTATAAATAAGGATAAAATATCGGAAAAAGACATAGATTCCAACAGGAAAGGATTGGCTTTAGCCGAAGAAGCCGCATTCGGAGAAAACGATAATGGAATCGGAATATTAGTGCTTGACGAAATTAACGTAGCGATAAATTTAGGCATAATTAAAACAGAAGAAATTATAAAATTGATAAAAAACAAACGACGGGATTTAGAATTAATACTGACGGGCAGAAATGCTCCCCGAGAAATACTAGATATTGCCGATTTAGTTACGGAAATGAAAGAAATAAAACATTATTATAACAAAAATATTCCTTCCAGAATCGGGATAGAGAAATAATATGCCGAAAAACAAATATTAATTGATTTTTTATCTTATTATATAATATAATAAGCCTTTCTAATTTGCAATTACATAATATAAAAATACGGAGGCATTTTAATGAAAGTAAGCATAATCGGCGCAGGGAGGCTTGGAGCGACACTTGCATATACTCTTACTCTTAAGGATATCGTAAGAGAGATTACGCTGATAGATATAAACCACAATCTATCGAGGGGCGAGATGCTCGATATTTCACACGGAATTTCACTGACAGGCTATACGAGGGTAAAAACAGCCGATTACGACTCCGTCAAAAATGCAGATATCATAGTTATAACCGCGGGCATTCCTAGAAAACCTGGAGAATCGAGACTAGACCTGAATAAAAAAAACGTGCACATATTAAAAGATATAGTAAACAACATTACTAAATACAATAAAACCGCAATTCTTTTCGTAGTATCCAATCCTGTCGATATAATGACCTATGTCGCTTATAAAGTTTCCGGATTCGAAAGAAAAAAAGTATTCGGCATGGGAACTATGCTCGATACTACAAGACTGCGTTCGGCAGTAGGGTCGTTTTTCGACTTAAACCCTAAAGACGTCGATATAATGTTCCTTGGCGAACACGGGGACAGCATGACGCCGGTTTTTTCACTTGCCGGCATAAACAGCGTACCGTTGAGTTCTATACCTGGATACGATAAGAAAAAACTTGAAGAAATTGCCGAATATTCAAGAACATGCGCGGCCGAAGTAATTGCTTTAAAAGGCGGAACGATATTCGCTCCCGCCGTAGTGATGGCTGAAATAATAGAATCCATGGTAAAGGA
>JAJYYR010000124.1:1435-2694 GCA_021800805.1 bacterium | reverse complement strand
AGGGTCTTTATCAAGCTCTAAATTACCCGATTTATCCAAAATAATGTCTTCGCCGGAGAATCCGTATTTCCTTATAAGATAATCGACCTGATAAAGACGGTGTTCGCGCATAAAGGTTTGTTCGGGGGAGGAGTCCTGTTTTTGTTCCCCCGGTATAGTATGATGACCGAGGCCTTTTTGATATGCGGAAAAATAAACTCTTTGAAAGTTGAGTTTTTTGTATAGGCCGAGCATATATTTTATTATTTCGGAATCGGTTTCGTTTGAAGCGCCGACGATAAACTGCGTCGTGGATTTTACCCTTGAAAACCGCCCGCCCTTAGATGTTAGCTTGCTAATCAGCTTTATCGGGCGGATTATGTCGTTTATATAATTCTTTTTGTTTGAAAGCAAATCGAATCTTTCTTTACCGGGTGTTTCGATATTCAATGATACGGCGCTTGCAAGAGTGAGGGTATCCTCGATAGCCGCATCCGATGCGCCGGGAATAATTTTCAGATGAATATACCCTTTATAGCCGTGTTTATACCTTAGTAAACGGGAAACGGCATTAATTCTATCCATCGTGTAATCAGGATTATTGATTATTCCGGAACTTAAAAAAAGGCCGAATACCTTTTTCTTTTTGACATAATCCGTAAATAAGTTTGCCGTCTCTTCGGGTTTAAGGGTACACCTGGGCAGATTGGCATCGGAACGGATAGGGCAGTATTTGCAGTCGTTTGAACACGCATTGGAAAGAAGCGTCTTTAAAAGTATGGAATATCCGCCGTTAGGAAGGGTAACGGGATAAAGCCATTTCCCGTCCAATCCTCTTTTTCTGCGGTTATCATCGCTGGAACCGCAGGCGCATGCCATATCGTATCGGGAATCTTCCGAAAGGATCTTTAATTTTTCTATCGTATCCATAATTTACCATTTTGCCTGACAATGAATTACCGCTTTTTTAGATGCCGTCAAATAGTTTGGGGTAAATTTAACGCTTCGCTTTCGCTACAACGAGCCGCCAATTATGACAAAGATTTAAAGATTAATATGTCAAAATAAATTAAAATTTTTGTTATCTTCACATCGCAATTAGATAGGTATAACCCTCGTTTATTTTTTTAAAAACCTGCAATGTTCCACTAGGAATTATTTTTACAAAGCGAGGTATATTTTTAAAGTTCACATGATTTAACATTAAGGCATTTTTGCTAACCCTGAAACTCACGCCTTCGCTTCTAAGCGTCTTAATCGTATTATTACACATCTTATGC
>JAJYYR010000124.1:0-1425 GCA_021800805.1 bacterium | reverse complement strand
TTTTACAATCGGTCCGTAGAAAACTACTTGAATAGAATATTTTCCGCCAATCGATTTAATATAATTTATTGCATGTTCCACATTTAACATGGAAATCCCAAATTGTTGTCCCGGCAGATTGACGCCGATAACTATCCTTACGGGTTTCTTATAGTTTTTGTAAAAACCGCCATAATTTGCATTTGGCATTGCAAATGCGGGAAATGAGCTAAAGCTTAAAATAAGAATTGAAGCAAAGATTAAAAACAGCCATTTCATGATTATGCCTCCAAATTTAGTTTAAATTAATTTAAATTATTTAGTTTATCGGGAGGCCTTTTTATTTTCTATACGTGGAAAGATAAATTTGAAGCCCCATTTGCCCAATTTGATCCAGATATTCTTCAAGTTTATCGATGTGCGCTTCTTCGTCTTCCAGTATAGATTCTATCAAATCCTTTGTTCCGTTGTCTTTAATCTCGGCGGCAAACTTTATATCTTCGTTGTAGGCTTTAATTGCATCTTCCTCTGCCTTTCTGTCATTTTTGTGCATTAATTCAACCGTAGAACCTATATGTATTTTGTTGTAATTTGAAACTATGGGTATTCCTTCGAGAAATAATATTCTGCCGATTAATTTTTCGGCATGCTTCATTTCGTCTATCGCTCTTTTTTCGATTTCTTTATGAAGTTCGCTATAACCCCAGTTATCGCACATCTCGGAGTGGACCATATATTGATTGATAGCGGTTAATTCCTCGGCTAATCTCGAATTAAGCCTCTCAAGAATTTCTTCGTTCCCTTTCATAAAATTACCCCCGCTTTTAAAATATTATTTTGTTTATTTTAAATATTGCAATGCAGCAAAAAATTAACTTATAATTAATTATACCATGAAAATATTATTAGGCGCACATGTCTCTATTTCAGGGGGACTAAAAAATGCCTGTGCGCATGCAAAAAATACAGGATCCAACGCCGTTCAGATATTTACAAAAAATCAATTGCAGTGGCTTACGAGGGAGCTTGATTCTAACGAAATATCTTCTTTTAAAAAATGCGTAATCAGCCAAAACTTGATGGTTGCGGCCCACCTTTCATATCTGGTTAATCCCGGCAGCACGGATGAAACAATAAAAGAAAAATCTATTAGCGGTATTATAAATGAAATTAAAAGATGCGGTTTGCTTGGCATAAAATATTTGGTATTTCATCCGGGGTCAAATAAATATTTAGCCGAAGAGGAAACGATAAAACAAATTGCATCGAATTTAAGCGGCATTATACAACAAACGGCGGAATTTAACGATGTCATTTTAGTTCTTGAAACTACGGTGGGGCAGGGAAATCAGATAGGATACAGGCTGGAACATATTGCAAGGGTTATTGAATTGGCTGGAAATAGCGAAAGGTTAGGCGTTTGCATCGATACATGCCACATCTTTG
>JAJYYR010000123.1 GCA_021800805.1 bacterium | reverse complement strand
TAAAATCTTAGCTATAGTTTTTGCCTTTGCATATTTAAGTTTATATACGTAAGTCTTTAGCGTCTGATTATTTGAACTTACGTCCAAAGATTTAATCAATTTAAGAATTTTTTTAAAATTTGCCGGCATCGCCATAACGATAATGGAATTTGCAGAAGGATAAGGAATAATTCTTACAAACTGCGAGTTAATATTCGGAACGGAAAAATTAGCCGCGACCGAACCTGTATATATCGTGTTTAAAATGGAAGCTATTTTGGAAACTTTTACGTATTTAACGGGAATAACGCCTATTTGCTGTCCATAGTCCTGAACGTCGAGTGCTTTTATTATTTTATCGGCTTTTCTAATATCTGAAGCATAGTCCGTAATAATCAGCGAATTAGTCAGCGCATATGTTTGAATATTTGCCGACGGCGACAGCAGGGGCATTAAAATATTCGCCATACTTTGCGCATTCATATAGTTTACCCGTACTATCTGGGTTTCGAATTGATGCCCGCTTAAACCTTCTACGTTAACAGGAACGGCGTTCTGCCTTGCAGAAGACGACTGGACTATTTTATAAACCCCGTTTCTTTTAATAATAGTATAGCCTTTATAGGAAAGCGCAGTAAGAAAAACTTTATAGGCTTCCGCCGTGGTAATCTTCTTAGAAGAAATAATTGTAACTTTTCCCTGAAGTTTCCCCGAATATATAAAATTTTTATGCGTGATTTTGGATATAAAATTCACTAAAGTCGGTATGGAAATATTTCTGAAATTCAAATAAATAAAGCCTTTTTTGGAAAGAATATTGTATGCCGGATACTTTGGAGAATATTTCGACCCGTTTTTTGGGTTACTTAATGCACTTGACGTATTCACGTTAAAACTAGTTACGGTAAGTAAAGATATAAGAACTATAAGAAAAAAAGGAATAACCGCAACTGTTTTGTATAAACCTAATAATAATCTGCGCATTTTGTATATTTTATTTATTTTCAAAATTCAAACTTCAAACTTTTTTTATTTTTTTTATTTTATATGATAACAATATAATTTATTGATAAAAAATTCAATAAAAAAATGGTTGAGAAAAAATCGATTAACATTTTCATTATATTTTGCAGTCCCGCCAAAAAACAAAAACTCCCGGCCGCGTCAAACGCAGTCGGGAGTAAGATACAGAGGCGGGTGTTTATAAAATAGAAGCTTTTATAAACGCCGAAGTGGATAAATCTGACGCCTTTTTTATGACACATTTTTTGAAACTCGACTATATAATAAGCCCTTCTTCTTTAAGAACCGCTATAACGTTTTCAACGGTATCTTCAATAGTTAGGGCTATCTGCTCAGGAGCAGCGTTTAAGTTTTTGCGGGAATTTATTATATAGTTTCTTTTGGCTATAGAGAGTCCCTGAGCTACCCCTTTCTCGATGCCTTTTTCTATTCCTTTTTCTAAGCCTGCCTGATAAAGACTATCGTCTTCAAAATTTATAGTAATGGGCATTTCTACCTCCAACTTTTCGGTTAATTCTCTTAAATTCGGTCTTAAACGAATAAGATTTCTAAATTTTAGCTTATAGTCTTCAAGCTCTAAAGGCTTTAGCGAAGAAAGCCTCGAAGCTATTTCTAATATTAAAGACCGTTCGTCTTTAGTCTCGTACAGAGAACGGAAAGCACTACGTCGTTTAAGTCGTCCGATTTTAAAAGTTCATTGCAATCAATGCTTTTTATATCTTTTAAGTTATAACTGAATTTAAGTTTTTTGTAATCCAACCTATCGGGCATATTTAATCTGTTATGCCCTATATATAAAACCGTCTGTTCAGGTTCTTTGGAATAGACGGAATATATGTGCGTATAATATCTCAGCATTCGCAAAGGCATTCTGGGATCGTTTTGCGTTTGAAGTTCTAATTGGAATATATTACCGTCTTCAAGCCTTATTAAGAGATCCGCTTTAAGCTCTTCTACCTTTGGAAAACCAGTATCTAAAAACTCCAATGCTTTCCTGCCGGTTAATATCTCTACGAACCTTTTAGGTATACCTTTAAGTATATCCTTAAGTGTTATGTCGTACTGGGAATTAAAGTCCGGCATTTATATAATTTATCTATTATTTTAATTATTTTAATTATTTTAATTTATTTAATAGTTAAATAAAATTCAAAGTAAAAAATTAAAATAAAAATTATAAGTTTAAATTTATTATAGCATATATCTTTTAAATATTAAAATCGATAAATAATTGATAAATAATTGATAAATAATTTTAGTTTGCAAAGTAAATTCAATAAATTCAAAGTAAATTTTAGTCAGCAGAAAAACAATGCCGCAGTAAAAAAAGAAAAACTCCCGAATGCGTCAAACGCAGTCGGGAGTAAAGGAATAAATAAATCTGACACCTTTATTTGACACCTTTATTTTTTATTTTTGACACCTTTATTTTTTCCGTCTTTGACGAAAGTAGCCTTTATTTTTTCCATGATTTATATTAATTATCTTTAAAAATTTATTTGTTTACATTATACTATACAAAAAGAATTATACAAAATTTATAGAAATTTATATAAATGGTATAAATATAAATGCTATAAAATTAAAGAAAATTCTGCATTTTTTTTACTCTTTTATAAATTTTAGCCGTATTTTTTATATATTATATCTATTTTGTATAAAACTCAAAGTTTTTAAGAAATTAAAATATTATAAAAATTGT
>JAJYYR010000018.1 GCA_021800805.1 bacterium | reverse complement strand
AAAAGAATATCGCGCAAGAAAAGAAAAAGCATTAAAAAGATTAGAAAAAACAGGTTTTATAAGATTAGATTATAAAGAATTTAAGAAAGCGGTTAAAATAAGCGTCTATCAAGACATGATTGAACGGAGATTTAAAAAAGGATTAATATATCCGGGGGTATTTGTAATGGGCGACGATATTTGTAAAAATCCCGAATGTTGAAATATAACACTTAAATTCGACCTATAAGGCCTATTAAAATGAAAACGGATAGTTTACCATTAACGGATAAAAAGGACGGCTTAAAATCGCATATAAGGCGGCGGGACGGTTTCACCCTTGCCGAACTCGTAATAACGCTCGTCGTAAGCGCGGTTCTTGCCGCAATGGTCATACCGGCAGCTTATAACTATATACAATCGACTGAAGCGGTCAAAACCGTCAAGGAAATGAAAGCTATCGCTCAGGCGGAAAACCTGTTTTACGAAAGTAATACGCAGGCGTTGCCCTGCACGGTAACGGCCTATGGGACGAACTATAACGAGACGGAGCTGTATCATATTTACACGACTAATTTTTCGGATCTTATAAATTCCGGCAGCTTGGCCGCCGGCGCAAAAGGTACGAATTACTTTGGGCAGGATTATTACTTAGAGCCTGAGTACTCGAGTATAACCGTGAATTCTAATAATTACTGCGTTAGGCAGGCAGGCATCGAGGTTACGACGTATATTCCCGTTCAATTTGCGGGAGCGGTAAAACATGTCCCCGGGGCGTTCGATATAGGGGTAAGCGGGAACTATGAAGAGGTAGGCTATTATGCAATTGCGCAGGAGAATAGTTCTGAGCAGGATGCGGTTTTAAAATATAACTGGTGAAAAAAGAGGTGATTAATATGATTAAAACATTAAGAAATCAAAACGGCTTTACCGGCCTAATGGGACTTATTATAGCCATAGTCGTCATAGGCATTATGTCGGCTATGATGGTGCCGACATTTACCGCTAAAATAAACTATAAGCAGGCACAATATACGGTCGGCGTTATAAAGACGATAGAAAATGCCGAGAACGCTTATATGGCAAAGAACGGCAGCTTTGCCGTTCTTACGACTCTTGCGAACCAGGGGTATCTATCGTCTAATTTTTTGCAGTCCGTTCAGGGCGGTAGCTATCCGCAGCCGAACTGGGTAAACACACAGATAGCGAATCAAACCGTTAATGTTTGCATCTCTAATTATTCCGGCTGCCCGAACAATCCCGGCGTAGGAAACAACGGTTATTTTATCGGAATATATGGTAATGGCGGTAATTTATCTAAATATCAAACTTATGTCGAGCATGAACTACCCGGAAGCGGAAGCGTAGGAACACAAGACGTAAGCTACGTGGCGCCTATTCCGTCGAGTCCGCCGGTAGCAAGTGCGAACTATGCTAACAGCGCGGGGAGCGCTAATACGGCGAACTATGCTAATACGGCAGGGTATGCGAATAGTTCGGGTTTGCCGGTGTGGAGCCAAGAACAGGATAACCTTGTAGGGACATATTACAACCATGCGATTAATCGGACAAGTAATACTTTGGTGGTTGTAACCCAGAGTTGCGCGAACTGGTACGGCGATTTAAGCGAGGTTCCATCGCTTGCTGTTGTTTCTCCGGGATTCCAGATGCCTGAGGTATATAATGTAGTTTTTAATGTCGAATGCGAACCTGCGGGCTATTACTGGAATTATATTCTTTCGGCATATAGCGGGTAAAATATAATATTTTTAATTAATTATAAGCTATAATTAATTAAAAAAATAAAAATAACACCACTAATGATAACTTATGGATATCATGATTTATGTGGAAGAGGCACATAATTTGCTTCCCCCGGATAAAGAAAAAGACTTAAAAGATATTTGGGTAAGAACGGCAAAAGAAGGTGCAAAACTTAGAATTGGACTTGTTTATGCAACGCAGGAAGTCAGCAGTATTCAAAAAAATATTTTGAAAAATACGGCAAACTGGTTTATAGCGCATTTAAATAATACCGATGAAACTAAAGAATTATGCAAATATTATGACTTTGCCGATTTTGAGCCTTCAATCCGGCGCGCCCAAGATAAAGGATTTTTAAGAGTTAAAACATTAAGTAATCCGTTTATTATACCTGTTCAGGTGGACAAGTTTGATATAAACGGGTAATTTAGACTTTTATGCCATTTGAAAACGAATTTGCTAGTTATGAACCGCTTCGCAGGATATTGGACAGCCAAAAAGTTCAAAGCTTGCATCAAAAACTTAGAGTAAGAAAAAAGGACGATGAATCGCCGTAAAATAAAATGATAAAAATACAAGATGTGGTAAAAGGTTTTAAAACTCCGGAATCTCGTTGGGCAAGATTAGGACCCTACTATGCAATGTTTCCTCTCGACTTTGCCTTTGATGTTGTCGAAAAATACTCAAAAAAAGGCGATTTTATTATTGATCCTTTTGCAGGTAGATGTTCCAGTATTTATGCTGGAGGTGTTTTAGGCAGAAACGGTTTGGGAATTGAAATTAATCCTGTCGGTTGGCTTTACGGAAGTGTAAAGATTAAACCTGCAGACAAATCGGAGGTAGTTAATCGCTTATTTGAAATATATTCCGCAAGAAATTATCACAAGCAGATAATTGAACAAATGCCCCAGTTTTATAGGATGTGTTATTGCGACGAAGTTTTAAAATTTCTGCTGGCAGCCAGACAATATCTGGACTGGCAAAACAATGCTGTTGATGCTACTCTAATGTCAATTATTTTGGTTTATCTGCACGGAAAGTTGGGGGAAGGATTATCTAATCAGATGAAGATGGCCAAAGCAATGAGCATAAACTATTCCGTGAAATGGTGGAAAGAACGAAATATGACTGAGCCTCCAGAGATAGACCCTTTTTATTTAATAATGAAAAAGTTGGATTGGCGTTATGAAAAAGGAATGCCGACCGTATCTGAGAGTCGAATAATTCTTGGAGACGGCACAGTCGAGTTAAAAAATATTGTTCAAAAAACAAGGAAGACAGGCATTCGATATTCGCTTCTGTTTACTTCTCCGCCTTATTGCTCAGTAACCGATTATTATATTGATCAATGGTTGCGCCTATGGTTACTCGGCGGACCAGAAATACCAAGATCAAAACAAGAAAAACATAAGGGACGCTTTGTTTCTAAAAGGGACTATTATAATCTACTCGATACTGTATTTGGTTATTGCGCTGCACTTATGGATAAGAAAAATGTAGTCTACATACGAACAGATAGACGAGAGTTCACATTTAACTCAACGTTTGAAATATTAAAGAAACATTTTCCGAAACACGAGATAAAAATAGTCGATAAACCATTTAAAAAAAGAACTCAGACTGAAATTTGCGGTAATTCCTCATCAGAAAACGGAGAAAAAGATATAATTATGTATAATTCATAAGAATTAAAACAGAATTAAATATTTCAGCGGCGGGCAAAATTTATATCTTAATAACACAATCAGGTGTAAGGCGCAAAAGTTATTGAAACTATACAAAATATAATGAAACCTTACAAAAGTTATTGAAACTAATTGTCACGCTGAAGTCTATGCAGGTATGAATCATATCGAAATTATTTCTCGTAATATTTTTTTTAAAACCGTAATTATGCAGAAATAATAAACTATTCTACCTGTTTCTTGCTTTTCCTTGCCATTTAGCTTATGCAGTTGTCTTAACGCCGTATTTATGAGTTTTCCCGTCTCTATTATTTCCGCTTCTAAACCTGTATCGGTATTGCCTGCAAAAAAGCAATCTATCGCCTTTTTGCTTATTTCGCTTATTTTTATGGCTATTTCCGATAGGTCTATCCTAATAGACGGATATTTGACGAGTTCCTTTATATAGCCCTTGATTTCGTTAGTAGAGTTGTGAACGCTTTCCATTAGGGTAGTAAAGGTTATAATTCTGACGATTTCGTCCGGCGGATAATTAAGAATATCGTTTTTAATATCGGTTTCAAGTTTTGCGAGCTTAGCGGGGGAGTCTTCGTTTTTATATTTTACGGCCGGGTCCTCGAGGGTAGAAATAAGGTTTAACGTATATTCGAGGTTTTGTTCGATTATATTCATAAAAGTATATAATCTTATGGGGAAATTAGGGTTATTAACAGGTTTTGTGTAATTGTTTTGAAAAAGTATAGCGATTATAAAAAATATTTTAAAAATTTTAACGGGTTAATCAAATTGTATAATTTATAAACAAAATTTATTTTTGAAACATTTATAATTTATTAACAGTACGATTAAATTTACACCATTTTTTTAGCGGACATTTCTTGCAGAGCGGTCTTTTTTTAATACATATTGCACTTCCTATATCTATAAGAGCATAGAATGATTTTCTGGGTTCGTCTGGATGAATCAACAGAGACAGTCCCTTTCTGAATCTTTCATCTCTTCTGGAAGTATCTTTTATTTCCAGCCCGAAAAGCCTTCCCGTTATTCTTACCGTATTTATATCGAGTGGGGTATCCATCAGACCGAAAGCGCACATTCTCACTGCCCCTGCAGTATAATCGCCTATGCCTGGAATTTTTACGAGCTCTTCCTTTGAGGAAGGAATATCCCCGTTCAGGTTTTTAAGAATGTAGTCTCTCATTTCTATTAATTTTTCTGCGCGCCATCTCAAACCCAGAGGAAGAATCATTCTTTTTATATCCGTTACCTTACCTTTAAAAAAAGATCTGGTATCCGGATATTTCAGTGTGAATTCTGTGTAAACAGGCAGAACCTGTTTTACGGCCGTTCTCTGAAGGAAAATTTCAGCCAGGATAATCCTGTAAGGGTCTCCAGTTTCCCTCCATGAAAATTTTCTTATATTTTTATTTCCCCAGTTCAGTATGGAGTTCCGCATTCTATTTAAAGCATCCATCTATGCAAAATTTATTATTGCTTTTTTAAAAAATTCCTGGTATCCTGTATTATAATTTAATGTAATTATAACATATTATTTTCAGATTCAGGGAAATCACATGTATATGGTGGAACTCTTTGCGGGAGCTGGTGGACTTCTCGAAGGTTTTATGAAGGCGGGTTTTAAATCCGTAGCCTGCGTGGAAAAAAATGAAGATGCCTGCAGTACTCTCAGGACAAGACATGCCTTCTGGAATCTTAAAAATAATGACCGGCTTTCAATATATTACGACTATCTAAAAAAAAATATATCACGGGATGAGCTCTGGAACTGTGCCGGCGATGATCCGGTTATAAATCTTGAAATAACTGCGGACGCCCTCAATACCGTCGAGCGGGAAATAAGAAAAAGAATGTCTGACGCAGGTATAAAAAAAATAGACGTCTTCACCGGCGGTCCCCCGTGTCAGACCTTTTCGGTGGCAGGCAGAAGAAGAAGAGGTAACGATATATCCTGCGACTCCAGAACGCATCTTTATGTGTATTACGCTGAACTGTTAAGGCGTTTTAAACCTGAGATATTTGTTTTTGAAAATGTAACCGGCATTCTCTCGGCAAAACTTGGCGGAGAATATGCAATAGATAAAATAAGAAAAGAATTCTTCAGTGCCGGATACCTTTTTGATTTCAGAATACTCAATGCCGCGGATTTAGGAGTCCTTCAGAATAGAAAGAGGGTCATAATGATAGGCTGGAAGAAAAGAAAAAAAATGAATTATCCTGATTTTTGCAGGTTCAGTTACGGCGAATACAGAGTATCGGACCTGCTGTCGGATCTTCCTGAAATACTTCACGACAGGAATCCGAATAATCTTAAATACATCTCGGAACCGGCGACATATCTTCTAAAAAGCGGTATAAGAGAAAAGGATTTTGATATTCTTACCTGGCACGTCGCAAGAAAACTTAATGATAATGACAGAAAAATATACAGGATGGCCATTGAAAAGTGGAATGCCGAAAAAGACAGACTTAAATATTCCAAACTTCCTGATTGCCTCAAGACTCACAGGAACAGAGAATCTTTCGAGGACAGATTCAAGGTTGTCGCAGGAGACCTTCCCTATTCACATACGCTCGTAGCTCACATTGCAAGAGACGGTCATTACTACATTCATCCTGATATAAATCAGAACAGATCTATAACTGTAAGAGAAGCGGCAAGAATACAGTCATTTCCCGATGATTATTTCTTTGACGGTTCAAGGACATCCGCTTTCATGCAGATAGGAAATGCCGTGCCGCCTGTTATGGCATACCGTATCGCGGAAAGAATAAAGGAAATATTATGAATAAAACACATGGCAGTCATGATGCAGGGTCTTTAAAACTTAGGCCATCAGGAAAACATATCTTTACAGTAGGAAGAGATCTGGTAGGAGATAATTATGCGGCAATTATTGAACTTATCAAAAATTCATATGATGCAGACGCCAGATCTGTAGAGATAACTTTTTCGAAAACTGATGCAGATGAAACCAGTGAAGAAAAGAACAAAAAAGAACATGGAATAAAGATAACAGTAAAAGATGACGGTCATGGAATGGATTTTAACACCGTCAGGGATATATGGATGGTGCCGTCTTTTTCTCTTAAAAAAGAACAGAAAGATAGCCCTGAAGGAAGACTTCTTCAGGGAAGAAAAGGCATAGGGAGATTCGCTTCGTCTCGACTTGGAAATGAATTATTCCTTAAGACAGTAGATAAGGCAGGCGAAAAAACCTCCATGCTGCTTGACTGGAAAAAATTTGCGGATGCCAGATTTCTCGATGAAGTCGAAATTCTCACTGACCATTCTCAAACATCCGAACCACACGGGACTGAACTGAAAATTACGGGCGGAAAAGAATTTCTTGACGACTGGAATGCAAATAAAATAAAAAAGCTTATTTCCGAACTCAGGTTGATTGTTCCTACCGGTGATTCCGATGACAGTTTTTCAATTTCACTGATCTTTAAAGATTTTGATGAAATCTATCCGGAAAAAACTGTAAAGATAGAACCTCTGCCATTACTCGACATGTATAATTACAGACTTCATGGAGAAATAAAAAGAAAAGAGGAAAACGCCGATATTACTGTCATGGATCTTACTTATAAGAATCTTTACGAAAATACAGAAGATAGAATTTATAGAGAAATAAAATTTCCGGATGAAAAAAGGGGGCTTACCGGTAAATTCCCTTCCAGCCTTGAAATTGATTTCAGGATTTTTGATAGGGATAGGGAAACCCTGATAGAAATAGGAGAAAAATTTAAAGAAGAAAGACTTACGGATATAAAAAAGAAGCTTGATGAGATAACGGGTATTTCGATATACAGAAAGGATTTCAGATTAAGACCTTATGGAAATCCCGGTTACGACTGGCTTGAGCTGGATAGAAGAAGAGTGAATAATCCAGGATTGAGAATAGGTAATAATCAGATTGCGGGTATTATAAAAATAATGAGCGAAGAAGAATCTAATCTTGAAGAAAAAAGCGCAAGGGATGGCTTAAAAGAAAATGAATATTTCGAAGGACTTAAAAATCTCTCGCTTTATGCTCTCAAATTCATGGAAGAAAACCGTTATCAGTATAGGCTTCGAACAGGAAGGGGGAGAAAAAGGGAACACAGTATAGAAAAAGAACTTGAGAGTTTATTTGATTTTTCCGAGATAGAAAATAAAATATCTCAAAGCCTTAAAAAGAAAGGAATAACAGATGAATCGTTAAACGATGATATCAGGTTGATTCTTGAAGAACAGAGAAAAATAAAACAAGATACAATTGATTCTGTTGAAAAAACAGTTGCTGTTTACAGAGGACAGATAACACTGGGAAAAATAATGATGGTAATCCAGCATGAAATAAGAATACCGCTTGGCGTAATTAAAAATCTTATTCCTGTTGTACTTGACAAATTTTTACTCATTAAAAAAAATCCAGCGGCTGAAATACTTGCAGAAACAGAAAATATTTTAAATGCGATACACAGAAATTCAAAAAATCTCATTGATCTTGTAAATAAACTTAATATCCTTGCTGTAACAAGGAGGGTAAGGAATAAAATAAATTTATGTGATGTTATAAAAGAATCAGCACGTATATTTGAAAACGAATTTAAGAGAAGCGGTATCGAATTTAAACTTGAATGCAGCATTAAAAATATGGAAATATCTGCCGTTGAAAGCGAGATTTCGCAAATTTTCGTGAATCTTATCGATAACAGTCTGTACTGGTTAGGAACAGTTGAAAAAACCGGTAAAATGATATCGATTAATGCCAGCGTATTGAAAAATGAAACTACTGTCAAATATAATGATACCGGTCCAGGTATACAGAAAAAATATATAGAAAACGGAATAATATTTGAACCCGGTTTTTCAACAAAGACAGATGGAACGGGTCTGGGGCTTGCAATAGCCGGTGAGATTGCATCAAAAAATGGGGGAAAGCTTGAAGCTGTCTATTCTGAGTCAGGAGCAGTATTTGTTTTAAAATTCAATGAAAAACAGTAGCATTATTCAATGCATCACTGCAATAAAATAAGGAGATGAAATGAAAATTCTTATAGTTGAAGATAATGAAGAATATATTGAAAATTATAAAGAGCTCATTAAAAACTTTAATGAAAAAAATCCCGATTCCAATATAGAAGTTCGATGGGCAGCGGACGTTAAATCAGGAATTGAAAGTATCCGAGAAAATAAATTTGATGGAGCCATAATAGACCTTAAGATACCATCGGAGTCTGGTTCTGACCCCCATATTCAAAATACAAATGGAGAAAAAATTATTGAAGACATATCTATGGAAAGGAAATTTCCTGTAGCGGTTGTTAGTGGCTATGCGGACAGTATTGATGAAAAATATATAAAAAAGAAAGGATTATTTTTAAAAATATATAGAAGAGGAGATGAAGATATAGGTGAAATTCTGGCTGATTTTGTGCTGATTAATAAAGCGGGCATCGCAGAAGTTTTTGGGCGGGGAGGAAAAATAGAAGAATTTATTGATGAAATTTATTATAAAAATATTCAGTCCGCTGTACGTGCAGATAAAAACATAAAAGAAAAGGGTATTTTGAGATATTTTTCTATAGTTTTACAGGAACATCTTGATATCCGGTCATCTGGTAGTTTTGATGAATATTCTTTATTTGAGTTTTACATAGCTCCCCCCGTTAAAGAGTTTCATTTTACAGGAGAAATTATAAAAAAAACCGAGGTTGGCGTTGATAATAAATATGTAATCTTAACGCCTGCCTGCGATATGGATACGAGAGGCGACAGTAATTGCGAAATTAATAATGTAGTGTGTGTAAAAATTATAAGCGGAGACGATATAATAAAAATAGAAGACAAAACAGCTAAAAATAGAAAAAATCAGAATAAATATTTAGATGATGATATAAAACCGAATAAAAATAAAAGATACCATTATCTTCCAGAGATCAGTGGTATTATGGATGAAAATTCATTTATTGATTTCAGGCATATCAGAACATTCGACAAATTAGACGACAATATTAAATCCGTTGCCACTATTTCAGCTCCGTTTTTAAAAGACATTATAGCCAGATTTTCACATTATTATTCAAGGCAGGGACAACCTGAATTAAAAATTATAAATCAAAAATAAGTATTTCTTTATTTCTTTCCCCACACTTCGTCCACCGCCTTCTTAAGCGTCTCCGGCACCAAATGGCTATACCTTTTCGTCATCTGCGTCGTCCTGTGTCCTAATAGTTCCCCTGTAATATACAGGCTCGTCCCATTCATTACCATTTTAGAGGCGAACACGTGCCTTAAATCGTGTATCCTTAAATCCTTAAGCCCGGCGTTCCGGCAGGCGGTCTTAAAAGACTTTCTAAAATTGCCTAATTTAGCCCCTTTATCGTTAAATACATATAAACAGTCCTGTATTTTTTCTACGCCGCCTAAAAGCTCTTTTAAGGGTTTACTGATAGGAATATATCTGTCATACTTGGTTTTAGTGCCTTTAATCGCTATTACGTCGTTCTGCAAGTCCACGTCGTCCCATTTAAGATTTAAAGCCTCTCCCTTCCGGCATCCGGTATAAATTAAAAAGGTTATTAAGTCTCTGGTCAGTTTGTTCGTGGCGCCTGCGATGAGCTTCCGGATGTCGGTATCGGATAAGGTTTTAAGGCGGGAAAGCTCGTTTAATTTCTTAATGCCGGTAGCGGGGTTTTTATCGAGATAGGCTTTTTCCATGCAAAAGTTAAAGAAATTCAAAAGAATAAGAATTTCTTTATTTAGATAGGCAAAGGATATTTCGGATTCCCTTTTTCCGGTATTTTTCGGCATTGACATAATTTCAATTTTTCTTTTTAGCTGGTAATCTTTAATATCAGTTAGGGCAATAGACGCAATATTTTTGTCTTTGAATATATTGAAATGCTTTGAAGAAATCCATTTTTTAACTTGAATTGTTCCTTTCGAATTATTTAAAGAATTTATGTACTCGTCCCATGCTGCTTTGAAAGTCTTCTCGGCTTTATATTTCGCCGGTATGTCGAATTTCTTCCGGATAACGTCGGACTGCAGGGCGGCGGCTACCTCCGACGCAAGGGATTTGTCCTTCGTCTTGCAGGAGAGCTGATAACGCTTGTTATCGACTATAAATTCCGTCCAATACGTGCTTCCGCGCTTATAAATTCTCATAAAAAAGCGTAGTGGTTTTTGTAGGGAAAATTTGCATAATTTTGCATATTATTACACATTTTTTGGATTTTTTTGTCAAGGTATTTTATCGATGAAAATCTTAAAAGCAGTGTTTTTCAATGGTAGGCACGGGCGGTCTCGAACCGCCGACCCCTACCGTGTCAAGGAAATTATCTATGCCGCAGAGGGCTTTATTTATATAATTTAGGCTGGTAATACAGTTTTTATGCAGGGGTTTTTGCAGGGTTACCGCCGGAATTTTATTGTAGGCTTCGGCTGATTCTTGATATCTTGAGCAGGGGCGTCGGGATTCGGGGTTTGAGGATTAACGGAATACTGAGGGTTATCCTTTTGTTTATTTTCTGTTTCTTGTTTATTTATAAACTTTAAAGTCATTTTATTAATTTCGGTTACGAACTCTTCGGTTTTTACAAGAGAGCTCCTAACTTCATCTTTATCAAACTTTACAAAATCTCCATAATCGCCTGTTCGTCTATTCTCAAAAGCATTATTAAGGGTTGCAAAATATTTCTTATCCACGATGCCGCCATGCACATATACTTTGTTAAATTCACCTTTTAATACCCCGTGATCCTTTGTTGAAAAATCTCTTGTAAGCATTAATGCCTCGGTAGAATAAAAACAAGCATAATAAATCCTATTAACGGCTAAATTTAAATGATTAGATTCTAAAGCCTCTTTAGCCTCGACAATAGTTTCATTGGCTCTGTCTATTCTATATTTTATCAATGCATCTTTGTCTTTTTCAGCTAAAGTCATAATTCTACCCCTTCTTCTCTAATATTTTGATATAATGGAACGACACCCGCGAGATTGGTTTCTATATAGCTTTTATTTTTAACCTGATAGTCGATAGAGACGCAATATTTTACTTGAATATCCGTTAATATATTTAATATCTCGTCTTTAACTTTTTTATTCACCGGCAAGAAATAACGTTCTTCAAGTTCTTTAAAAGATATATCTTTGTTTATTTTATAGTTATCGTCAATAATAATCAGCAAATCTATATCCGAATTTTCGTCATAATTTCCCCTCGCCTTGGAGCCGTAAAGGATTATCTTCGCCCCAGGATATTTTTCGGTAATCTTTTCTTTTAATTCAGTCAAGGCAACTCTCTCGTTATCGGTGAGATAATTTAAATATCTGTCCGCGCCTGAAAGATTACTTTTTATGTTTTTATCTAATATCTTCATATTTTTTAGTGAACTACCCCGTCCTTACGGACGGGGATATATAGGCAATGTCAGTTAAAAAATCAGTAATTTTTTAAAGCGTATAAAAAAATATATATAATAATTAATTATAGCATATTTTACCGTCCGAACTTCCTTTTAATCTCCTGTTTGTTTTGCCGGTTCTGCACATCTTGGGCGAAGGCGTCGGGTTTAGGGGTTTGGGGATTAACGGAATACTTAGGATTATTTTCGGGTTTTGGCTGAGATAACTCTTTTTCTATTCTATTAAATTTATTTATTGTATATTTTTCAATTTCTTCTCTTAAAAAACTTTCAATTTGTCCTCTATTTACTTTATATTTTGGTGCTAATTCCGAATCGACGCCTTCGCTTTCCACCCCTTTAAGATTAACCGCATATTTGAAAAAATCAGTTTCATCGAATTTAAAATATTCAAGTCCGTTCACTTTCTTATTATACAGCCTATCTGCTTCATTAATGGCTTTTTCTAACCCAAATTCTTTGGTTATGACGTAAATGTCGTAGTAATCCCTTATAACTTCTCTGTGATGTATTACAGCCGTTTTCATGCCAATTAGCGTATCAAGATTTGCTATGTTAAGATTATTTTTAAGGGATGTTCTTTCTGTGGATAAGAAATTATTCTCAATTGAAGCCCAAAATTCCACCTTAACATCATTAATAT
>JAJYYR010000017.1 GCA_021800805.1 bacterium | reverse complement strand
AGTTTTCGGTAACTATAGCATAGGGGAAACACCCGTTCCCATTCCGAACACGGAAGTTAAGCCCTATCGCGCCGATGGTATTATGCGGGCAGCTGCATGAGAGAGTAGGTCGTTACCGGATTTAATTGCCCCGAATAATGAATTTAAACAATAAACCATTATTTCGGGGTATTTTTTTATGCGTTAATTATAAAATATATAGATTATAAATTTATGGTTTTAAATCAAATAAACTCCGTAATTTTTTTATTTTCCGATAACGGTTTTATTTTAATTTCGGTTTTTATTTTTCTTATCGGATTGTCGATAGGAAGTTTCCTAAATGTCCTTATATTCAGGCTGCCCAAAAATTCTTCGATTGTCAGTCCTCCGTCGTCCTGCCCCGAATGCGGCTCGAAAATCAAGTTTTACGATAATATTCCGGTATTAAGCTATATAATTTTACGGGGCAGATGCAGGGGCTGCGGCGGTAAAATTTCCCCCGTATATCCCGCCGTAGAACTATTAACCGCTTTATTAATTTATTTATTATTTTTAAAATATTTTTACAATACCTATTTTTTTTATAAAATTAATATATCTAATATAGGTTATTTTAAAAATTATCTGTCGGAACAATTTAATTATTTGCTTGCCGGCATAATTTTCATATTGATAATAATTCCTATCGCCTTTATCGATTTATTCAATAAAATAATCCCCGATATTTTAAATGTTTTATTGATAATCTCCGGATTTATTTTAAATATTTTTCTTCTTCGAAACCCGATTCTGTTTCCATTGTCCGGTTTTTTAGCGGCAGGGTTATTTTTTTATTTTATAGCGCTTTTTTATGAAATTATCAAAAAAAAGGAAGGTCTCGGCGGCGGAGATATTAAATTAATCGCCGGAATAGGCGCATTTTTGGGACTAAGAGGAGTTATATTTACTATTTTCGGAGGCGCCGTTTTTGCGCTGTTCGGTTTTATTCTGTTTTTTATATTCCGTAAATTAATAAAAATGAGTCCCATAAGCTCCGATTTTAAAATCCCGTTCGGTCCTTTTCTTTCGCTTGCTTCGATATTTTATATATTTTACGGCGACTTTTTAATAAAAGTTTATTGGAATTTTATAAAACTTTCTCATTGAATCATTAAAATTTTTATTAAATTAATTTTTTATAATATTATATTATTTATTATCATTTGAGCGATTGACAAATTTATTTAATTATGTAAAAATTAAACCTAAACCGCATAATATCTTGTCAAAATAATGTTAAATAAGGGGGCTGAATTGCATAAAATAACGGGGTTTAAAAGAGTTTTTATTTTTGCGCTGATTTTTCTATCGCCGGCTTTGTTAATTCAGAAAAAAGTTTTTGCCAAAGTCGCCGTAGGAATTTTGCCCTATAAAATTATTTCTACGCATTACGAGAAATACTCATACATAGGAAACAGCATTCCGTTGATTTTAGGCTCCGATTTGGCATCCGAAGATATCGGCATCGTTAGAAATTCGGATATCGCTTCCTATGTTAAAAACAAGCGTATTAGTTTTTCTTCGCAAAACCTTTTAAAACTGTCTAAACATTTTAAGGCGAATTACCTTATTTACGGGAGAATCGTTAAAATAGGAAAAATATTCGTTATCCAATCCAACGTTTTCGACGCCGCAGAAAATAAAATCGTTTACAGAAACCATATTCAGGCGCTCGGCACAAACTTTATCATAGACGATATAAACCGGTTGTCCGCCGCGCTTAAAAAAGAAATTAAAGCAAACGGCGTTGCGGCTCAAGCATCTGCGGCTACGTATGCCGCGCCTGCGCCTAAAACTATTAAAAGCTCTATTTTTATAAAACGGTTTGTTCAGAACGGCGGCGGACTTATAAAAACGGCATCTAAAAAATACGTAATTCAGGCAATAAGCACCGGCAGGTTTTTACGCAGCGGCATTCAGGCCGCCGTAGCTACAAGGCACAGGGTCATTTTGTACAACCTGTCGCTTGACGGAAGCCTTAAAAAACTGGCGCAGTATAAACTGTCCGTCAGGTCTAACGCCGTATATTTGGGATTTTATAAAATCTCCAAAGGTTATAACGCTATAGTTTTAACTAAAGCAAGGCTCGGTATGATTATATCGTATCTGCTGGTTTTCAGGAACGGGAGCCTTATAAAGCTGACCAAAAATTACGGCCTGTTTTTGAGGGTTATGCATTTACCGGGTTTCGGAAGGGTCATAGTCGGGCAGAAACCGGTTTCGGTCGCTCCGTCCGGCAGATATTTTAACGATTACGCTATAGGGCAGAATTATTATCCGATAGGCCAGTTCGGCGGAAATACTTACATATACGGGTTTAATAAAGATACCGGTTCTTTAGTAAGAGGACATAGGCTTGCCTTCTTTAACGATATAACCCTTTACGGCACCCTTTACGGAAATTTTAAAGGGAACGGTAGAAATTATCTCGTGGCATTGTCAAAATCCGGCAATTTAATGATTATAAACGGCAAAGGGAAAACTATCTATACCGGCTCAAAAAGTTACGGAGGCTCTCCTCTTCAGATCAGGGTTCCGTCTTTTAGCGGGGTCAGAAGTTCTACTTATACCGGCGGATTAATATACAATGTTCCGGCGCAGATCGAAGAATTTAGCCATAAAAATAAATTAGAAATTATCGCTTTAAAAAACTACGGGCAGGCGGCTTTTCTCCATAATCTTAATTATTACGTTAAGACTTCCGTATTCAGCCTCGTATGGAACAAGATAGGATTTTATCCTGTATGGAAAATAAAGTCTATGGTGGGTTACAGCGCAGGATTTTCTATTTTTAAAGCCGGTGGAAATATTTATCTTGCCGACGGAATAGTCGAAAACCCGGGCTCGCCTCTCACTAATCCAAAAAGTTACATAGCGATTTATAAAATTGCCCGTAACTGAAAAATCATTGAAAATTAAAATTTTATTTGCTATAATAATAAATTCTTAAAGGCGGTGTAGCTCAGCCGGTTAGAGCATACGGCTCATATCCGTAGTGTCCGGGGTTCAAGTCCCTGCACCGCCACCACCACTTAAAACAAAAAAAAAGACGCCCAAAATTTTTAAATTTTAGACGTCTTTAGTAAATTTAAACAATACTTTCGATTATTTAATTAAATCGGCAGGACCTTTTTTCCTGCAAGACCGTTTAGAAAAACGCCCCATGCCGTATAAAAGGCGGCTATCCCCGCAAGGACGCCGATAATCCCGGCTATCGTCATTAAATTAGAGCCGGATAGGTAGTTAAATCCGACGAGAACCAGCTCTATAGTAAACAATAAAAGAGCAAGTTGCAGCATTGCCGGTTTTTTCCCAATGTTTCCGCCGATAGTTGCCATTAAAGAAAAGATACCCCATAATATGAAGAACCATCCTACGAATTGCGGATTGTTCGGCGCACCGATAGCTCCTATTACCATGGTAGCAAAAGCCAATAACATAAAGCCGAACGGCAGGAATACCGTTGCGCCGTAAGTATCGTCTATAAGAAATTTAAAGATACCCACGATAATAAAAGCTAAACCCCCGGAAAATACTAACTGTCCAAATAATAATCCGTTCATGTTGGTTAGTCCTAGCGGAAACATAGAAAACAGAATTACGGTTATACCAAACGTTACAAGACCAACAGCGGTCGGATTACCAATTTTTCCATCAGCCATAAACCCCCCTTAATTTTTAAAATTAATTAAAATAATTATGTTGCATTTTTAGAAGAGCAAACTTTATACCAAATTTTTTTTATTTAATATAACGATGTTTTAATTCTATTAATACTTAATGAAATATTAAGAAATAAAAAAAATATATCAATTATAATTACTTTAATAAAAAATTAAATAATTATAAAATATGACATTTTGACATATTTTATGTCAAAATGTCATATTTTATTAAAAAATAATTTTTGGCTATCATTATTTTACGGTTCATATCAGTAGTGTCCATGGATTCAAGTTCCTGCGCCGACGCCGCTAATATATAAAACCCTGCCGTATTTTCTTTTATAAACGAATTTTTTGCCGAATGGCGAAATCGGGTAGCTTTCCTTATCGATTTTAATGTTTTCGATAAATCCCTTTTTTACTAAAACGGAAAGATTATCGGGAAATTCTCCGTATTTTATTCTATAAACTATCAGGGCGGCGTTAATTTTTTGTACATCTTCCTTATAGACCGCCGTTTTTGCGTATTTTATCATGCTTTTATATCTATGTACGGCGACGACCGCAAGGACGAAAATAAAAACTAATACTATGATATTTTCAAACGACGTTTCGGAATTTTTGTTTAGTTTGGTAAATCTCATCTGTTTAATTAATAGCAAATAGCAAAAAATAAATTGTAATAAATTTGAAAAAAATATAAAATTTGTTTAAAAGCTTTTTGATTTAATGAAATTTATTTTAATTATTTATTATGGATAAAAAACGGTATTATTATGTAATTATTTCATTAATTATTATTTTGATAATATCGTTATCCGTTTTTTTATTTATCAATTTTATAAATATATCCGGTTCGACTTCAAGCATTATTTTTTATCAGGATTTAATTTTATTAATTTTATCTCTGGCGGCGCTTATAGCGGCAATAAAATTTAAAAAGCTCGTATTCGACGACGACCTTGAGAATATGGCTTTGACGGATGGACTTACGGGGCTTTACAATAGAAGATATTTTGATACTTTTTACGAAAATATTTTTGCCCAGAGTTCAAGATACGATATCCCTCTTTCTTTGATAATGTGCGATATAGACCATTTTAAAAAAATTAACGACACTTATGGACATGACAAAGGGGACGTTATTTTAAAAGAAGTCGCAAACACATTGAAAGCAAATACGAGAAAATCCGATATAGCCGCAAGATTCGGAGGCGAAGAGTTTATGTTGTGCCTTCCGTCCACGCATATTACGAGCGCCATAGACGTCGCGAGAAAGATAAAGCAGATGATTTTAAAGATACAGACTAAGGATATAAAGAAAGTTACTATAAGCATAGGGGTTACGTTTTATAGAAAGGAATTCGAGAACGACCCTAAAGATTTGTTAAAACGCTTGGATAATCTTCTTTACGAGGCAAAAAACCGCGGCAGAAACAGAATAATTTCAGAGGACCGCTTAGGCGATATTATAGAGGTAGAGGAAAACCCGTGGGTGGATGATTAAAGATTAAAAAAATAAATATAAAGCTAAAAATTTTTAATAAAGGAGAAAGATGATGGCAAACCAGATAAATCCGGGACACGATATCTTGGAAGTCGGACAGAACAGAATGGAATTAGTCGATTTCAGGCTTTTCAGAATGGACGAAGAGGGAGAAGAAAGAGAAGGGATTTACGGAATAAACGTCGCTAAAGTCATCGAAATTATTAAAATGCCGGAAGATATATCCGAAACCCCCAATACGTCCGAATTTGTCGAGGGCATGTTTAATTTAAGAGGCTCCGTCGTCCCTTTAGTCAATCTTCCGAAATGGATGGGAATAGCCGAGCCGGATGAATTAGACCGGAGAAATTTTAAGGTCATTATAACCGAATTTAACAGAATTAAAGTAGGTTTTATAGTTCACGAAACTACAAAAATCAGGCGCGTTTCATGGGACGATATCAATGCGCCCGAACTTTCTTCGGTAAGTTCGGTCGATTCCAAAGTAACCGGCATTATTAAGGTCGAAAACGACGAGCTTCTCCTTTTGTTGGACTTCGAATCCATCGTTGACGAGCTCGGTTTTTATAACAAAGAAAACAGGGAGATAGCCTTAGAAAAAGACGAGTTCGGCGGGAACAGAACGGTGCTTATTATAGACGATTCGTCGTCGGCGAGAAAGATAGTCAATAATGCGCTTATAAAAGAGGGATTCAAGACCGTTCTGGCGGAAAACGGAAAGGCGGCTCTCGACATCGTATATGAAGATAAATACAAAATAGACGCTATTATCTGCGACGTCGAAATGCCCGTTATGGACGGCTATACTTTTACCAAGACGCTTAAATCGGACGATAAATATAAAAATATTCCGGTAATAATGCACTCTTCCTTAAGCGGCGTAGAAAATTCCGACAAGGGTATGAGAGCGGGCGCAGACTATTACGTGGTAAAATTCGACCCGGTAGAATTTATCGGAACGATAAAAAAAGTTTTATAATAATGTTGCAATTATTATAAAAAAATGATAGAAATAAAAGGTTAAAATATATTTGCAAAAAGGAGGTGAAAATTAATGAAAAAATTATTATTATCTGTTTTATTTTTAGCCTTGATAGCAATACCTTCCAGCTCTTTTGCCGCCGTTAAAGCCGCAAAAAAAGCAGTCGTTAAAAAAGCTGCAGCAAAGAAAGTCGTTGCCAAAAAAGCGGTAAAAACAATATCCTCTGCCAAGGTCAAAGCGGTTCAGAAGGCTCTTGCAAAGGACGGGCTTTATAAAGGCAAGGTTGACGGAATGATCGGACCCGTTACTACCAATGCGGTTAAAGCGTTCCAGAAAAAAAACAGCCTTAAAGCCGACGGAATTATCGGCCCCATGACGCTTAAAAAATTAGGCGTAAAGTAACATTTTTGATTTTCCTCCCCGATAAAAATTCGGGGAGTTTCCTTCCTTCTTTGTTTCAATACGTTATGTCTAATAAAATATTTTTTATTACCGGAATAGATACGAACATCGGAAAAACATTCGTCAGCCTTCTGTTGCTGCTTGCCTTCAAACAGCGCGGTTTGAATACTGGATATATGAAGCCCGTCGAAACCGGAGTTAAAATTAACGAAGACGGCTCCAAAAATTATTTGGACGGCGTTTATGTAAAGAAATACGGCAGTTTAAGCGAAGAACCGGATATTATAACTCCTTATACGTTTCGGTCCCCCTTGTCTCCGTATGCCGCATTGAAACAAGAAGGCGGAGACCTGTGCATTAAAGAAATCCTCTTTAAATTTTACGATTTAAATAAAGCCTATGACTATATGCTCGTAGAAGGCGCAGGCGGCATGCTCGTTCCTTTAAAGAAAAAGCATTTTATGATAGATATCGCTAAATATATAGATGCGGGTATTATTTTAGTAACGAAGGCGGGTTTAGGAATGATAAACCAGACGCTCTTAAATATAGAATATGCAAAAAGCCGCGATATCGGCATATCCGGCATAATTATAAATAACGTTTTAAACGAAAACGACGAAAGCGTATCGTCCAATAAAGAAATACTCGGCGAATTTACGGATGTACCGATTATAGGGGATATTCCGTATCTGCCGGGAAAGAAACGGTCGGAAAATATAAATATGTTGAACGATTTGGCTTTAAAATATATAGACTTGAAAAAGATTTTATTATAAAATATTTAGAATATAAATATTGTAAGATTAATAAAAGTTAAAGGAGGATTAACCCTGTATGCATTTCAAATTTTCCGACAGATTAGGCAAACTTCCGGTGTATCTTTTTGCCGAGATAGACAAACTTAAATCTCAGGTGAAGGCAAAAGGCGTAGATATAATAAGCTTCGGCATCGGAGACCCTGATCTTCCCACCCCCAAGTCAATAGTAGATGTCCTTAAAAAAGAAAGCGAGATAGACGTTAACCAAAAATATCCCTCGTATGAAGGGCTGTTAAAGTTCAGGGAATCTGTTTCCGATTGGTATAAAAAAAGGTTCAACGTCGGATTAGACCCTGAAACGGAAGTTTTATCCCTTATAGGTTCAAAAGAGGGAATAGGCCACCTGCCCCTTGCTTTTATAAACCCGGGCGACGTGGTTTTAATTCCGGACCCCGGTTATCCGGTGTACAGGGCCGGAACTATTTTTGCCGGAGGTATTCCGTATGTTATGCCTCTTAAAGAAGAGAACGATTTCCTGCCGGATTTTTCATTAATACCCGAAGATATTTTAAAAAAAGCGAAACTTATGTTTTTGAATTATCCCAATAATCCCACTTCAAAGGCGGCGGACAGGCATTTTTTCAACGAAGTCGTTAAATTCGCAAAGAAAAACGAAATAATAGTCGCTCACGATTTTGCTTACTCCGAAGTTTATACCGGCGAAAAAGGAAACGATTCTTTTTTAGAAGCTAACGGTGCAAAAGAAATCGGAATAGAACTCCATTCCCTTTCTAAAACTTTTAATATGACGGGGTTCAGGATAGGATTTGCCGCCGGCAACGAAGAAGTCATAAAAGGACTCGGGGCCGTTAAAACCAATCTGGATTCAGGAGTGTTTCAGGCTATACAGCTTGCCGGAGCCTACGGACTCGATAACGAACTTAAAGCCGTGGAAGACAATAATAAAATTTATAAAAAAAGGCGTGAATTATTAGTCGGCGGTTTGGAAAAATTAGGATATAAAGTCTATAAATCTGATGCCACGTTTTACGTGTGGGCGCATGTTCCAAAGGCAAATATGACGTCTAAGGAATTTGCCGTGTCCCTTTTAAACGAAACGGGCATTATCGTAACGCCGGGTTCGGGATTCGGCGATTACGGCGAAGGATATATAAGATTTTCTCTGACGCTCAGCGAAAACCGCATTAAAGAAGCTTTAGTCCGCATGGGCGCCTAAAATTAAGATAATGAAACGCGGCGATATGGACGGCAAACCGTGGTCCCGCACGGGCGGCAGCAGGGATATGGATATATGTTTAGGATTAGGAAGCAATATCGGAAATACGGAAGATAATCTGCTGAAAGCGCTAAGTTTAATTAAAAGCGCGGCTTCCGCCACGCGAAGCCCGTTGGCGGGGGCGGCTATGCCGGACATTTCTCCGGTATATTTATCTTCGCCGGTCGGAAATGTTAATCAGCCTTATTTTTTAAATTGCGCCGTAATGCTCGGAATGCCGGGGGTAAAAGATTATGCGGTTTTCGGAAGACGGCTTCTTTCCGTTTTAAAAGATATAGAAAAAAATATGGGCAGAAAAAACGAAAGCGGAAGATATATGCCGAGAGTTATAGATATCGACATACTTTTCGTTTACGATAACGTTCAAAAAAATTTTATAACATTAGATTTGCCGGAACTAAAACTGCCGCACCCCGAGATTTTTAACCGCAGGTTCGTTCTTTCCCCGCTTTTAGATTTGCCTTATAATCTTAATAAGCCTTTCGATGAAGAAAGCATAAAAAAAGCCCTTGCAGAATTGGAAAATTCAAATACAGGGGCTTCACAGAAAATATCTTATTACGGCAGATTCGACGAAAACTTGACGCAAATCCTACGCTAACGGGCGACGAGCTTCTCTTCGCAGAGAACTTTATGCGGAAGCTCTTCGTCGTAAATAGATATAAGCCCTCTTTTTACTTCCATAATCTGCGGCTCTAAAGACCCGAACCTTTCGATTAAAAATTCGGCAGCTTCCTGTGGCTTTATTATGTCTCCGCAAGTAAAAATATCTACCGCCGCATAGTCGTATTCCGGCCATGTGTGTATGGAAAGATGCGATTCCGCAATTATCACCATTCCGCTGATTCCGAACGGATTAAATTCGTGAAATTTATGTTCTACTATGGTCGCTTTTGCTTCCGTCGCCGCGTCGAGCATTGCGGTTTCGACGAAATCAAGGTCGGCCAAAATATTTTTTTTACATTTTTTTAATTCTAAAAGTAAATGCGTTCCCAAGGAATTCATTTTACCCTTACCTCCCCAGAAGATTATAAGTCTTCTTAATAAATTTTAATAAAAAGATAAAATAAAAACACGATTTTTTATTATATGTTATTTAGTGAAAAATGCAAGAAAAATTTTATAAAATTTTAATAAAACATCGGCTAAAAAATATATTGACTTAAAACTTATTATAATATATATATATTAAGTATAAATCAATTTAATTCTTTTTAATTTCAAGGGGGTAGAATTATTATGAAAAAAAGCATTTCGGTTTTATTCATTGCCGCAGCATTAATTTTTAGCGCCACTACGGTTTTCGCCGCATCGGGTTCTTCGCTTTTCAGCTCGGAAGGTTGTATCGCCTGCCACGCCGTTAACGGTCAGGGCGGTTCGGTAGGTCCGGATTTATCGCATGTAGGCAGCAAAAGAAGCCTTTCCTGGCTTAAAACCCAGATAACCAATCCCGGCGCTCATTTTGCCGCCGGAACAACCGCCAACATCGACGGTCAGTCATATCAAGCCATTATGCCCGGACACAGACATATGGCGGCGTCTAAACTTAACGCATTAGCCGCTTATCTTGAATCTTTAAAATAATATAGATAATATTTCTTAATATCAATTTTATTAAAAAATGAGAGGGAATTAAATGATTTTAAAAATCGGCAAGTTATTTATCGCGGCAGTAATTTTTGCCGGAATATCGGCGATAAGCATTTCCGCTTTCGCCGCGTCGGGTTCTTCGCTTTTCGGCTCGGAAGGATGTATCGCCTGCCATACTATTGACGGAAACGGCGGGCAGGTAGGACCTAATCTTTCTCATATAGGCTCGCAGAGAAGCCTGTCGTGGATTAAGACGCAGATAGTCAATCCCGGCGCGCATTTTGCGTCAGGAAGCGCCGTTACTATTAACGGAAAGTCCTATATGGCTATTATGCCGAACCACAAAGGCATGCCCGCTTCAAAAGTTAATACCATAGCGCAGTATCTTGAATCTTTAAAGTAATACGCCGCGCCTGATGCGCAAATTAAAACCTCCGACAGCCTTTTTTGGCCGCCGGAGGTTTTTTTTGGACTTTCTTTTTATCTTGACGGTTATTCCGATAAATTGATATAATTAAAACTTAGAATTTATTAATTTTTAAACCTATTAAGTTAATCCGGAATCTTAAAAATATGGAACTTGAGCTAACCGATAAAAAAATATTAAACATACTGCAGACCGATTTTCCTATTTCCGCCCGCCCGTTTTTAAGTATCGCAAGCCTTACCGGCATATCGGAAGAAGAGGTTTTAGGCAGAATATTAAATTTAAAAAGAAATAAGATTATCAGGCAGATAAGCGCTATATTCGACTCCCACAATATAGGATACAAAAGTACTCTGGCGGCGTTTAAAGTCGAAAACGGTCTTGTGGATTCCGCGGCAGGCATTATTAATTCCCATAGCGGCGTCAGCCACAATTACTTAAGAAACAACGAATACAATATATGGTTTACTATTACTCTGCCTCCTTCGCAGGTTCTGGAGGACGAAATTAAATCTTTGAGCAATGCTTCCAAGGCATCGGATTATTTAATACTTCCTACGCTCAGGCTGTTTAAGATAGGCGTTAATTTTGATATGACGGGCGAAGAATCTTCTTCTTTTAAATTTTTTTCGCATGACGATTTTAAAACCGATTCCGAGATAAAAATTACCGACTTTGAAAAGCTATGCATTAGAGAGCTGCAAAAAGACCTTGAAATTACAGCCGAACCATTTAAAAATATGTCGGCAACTTTAGGGATTTCTCAGGAAAAATTATTAGAAACTATAAAAAATTTTATAAGCGATAAAAAGATGCGCAGATTTGCATGCGTCCTGTATCATCAAAGAGCCGGATTCGGTTATAATATTATGGGCATATGGAAATCAAAACCGGAAGATGCGGAAAAGAACGGAAAAATTATGTCTTCTATAAAAGAAGTTTCCCATTGCTATCAAAGGCCGGTATATCCGGGAAGGTGGGAATATAATATGTTTACTATGGTACATTCAAAATCCAAAGAAGATGCGCATAACGTTATGCAACAGATTTCTTCGCTTACGGGGCTTAAGGATTTCGATGCCCTCGAAAGCACGAAAGAATTTAAAAAAGTAAGGGTGCAATACTATGTTTAATCAAACCGAACTGCTGAAGGAGTTCTTTTTATATCCTTTAATCCTATGCTCTATTATTGCGCTTGCGATTATAATAGAACGTTTTTACAGCCTCAGGAAATCTAAAATATTTCCCGACGAGTTTCTTATTAACATCGAAAAATCTTTAAAAGACGGCGATATCGAGAAGGCTAAGGGTATGTGCATAACGGCAAAAACCCCTATAGCAAAAATTTATCTTTCTATCATAGACAACTATAAAAATTCTATAGATACTATTAAATTAGAGGTCGAAGAATCCGGCAAGAGGGCATATCTAGACCTCGAAAAAAATCTGGAAGGACTGAGCGCGATAACGACCGTCGCTCCGCTTCTTGGGCTTCTGGGAACGGTCGTAGGCATGATTAAGGCTCTTAGCGCCGTATCCTATCAGAGCGGAATTACAAATCCGCATCTTCTGGCTCTCGGCATCTCGGAAGCACTGTATTCAACCGCCATAGGACTGATAATCGCCATAATATCTTTTTTATTTTTTAAATATTTTGCTTCTAAAGCGTTTAACTTTGGAGCGGAAATGGAAGATACCGCATCAAGAGTTATATCTTTTATGAAAAACGATTGATTATCGAAATAGGTAGCAAATATGAAGTTTACATCCAAAAGAAAACCCGACCCCATAATAAACGTTATCAATATGGTGGACGTTTTCTTAACCCTGTTGATATTTTTTATGATGACCACGACTTTTACTTCGAGCTACGGCATAAAAATTCATCTGCCTAAATCCGGCGTAAA
>JAJYYR010000016.1 GCA_021800805.1 bacterium | reverse complement strand
AGTTAAATGAAACGAAAAAGGAGACTGACCGTGAAAACAATAAGAGAAATTATTCGATTATTCAACCTAAACCTTAGCGTAAGAAATATTGCTTCATCCTGCAATATTTCTATTTCCACCGTAAGCTTCTACGTAAACCGCTTTAAATCATCCGGTGTCAATATTGGGACTTTCGATCTACATTCAGCCCCGGATGTTTTTGCCATTGGGGTGGGCACCTTTTTGATTGCCCTTTTCAGCGCGCGCCATTTTGGAAAATTTAATGGAGGCAATTCTCCCGCTCCTTAACCGGCCACATGTGCAATGTCCGAGGTGTTTCGAGCAAACTACGTTTTGGTTGGGGAACGGAATGAGAGTACATTGCTTTCCTATATCCCTTATCCTCAGTGCTTGTTAGTCACCGCTCGCAGCCTTGCAAGCTGTACTATATCGTTATTATTTCGATTTGCGCTATAATATTGGGGAAGATAATAACCTATTTCTACGCAAAGTTAGACTAGAGATACCTTGGTTGCTAAAATATATTATATTGCAACTAGGGTTATTAAAAAGCTTTAAAACGGATATGATAATTTAGCTATTTTAAATTAACTTACTGGTGTATTTTTACTCCGCCGATGTGGTGCACTTTTAGATTGCCGTTGACATCAACGCTTAAATAAAGCATTATTAAATCAAATCATTTATCCAAATTCTATTATTCAAAAAAGAATGTATATAGATTTCGGGATGCCTATAGGGGCGACAAATTTATTACAAAAAAAATCGAATAATAAAACAATAGGTTTTACGCCTTCGGAAAGCGACGTATCCTTTATTAACGGAATGACTAAAGAGTCTTATGTGCCCAACGAAAAATACAATAACGACAAATTATCCAGAGTAGTTATAAAGATAGTAAAATTATTCGGTCCGCACGGTTTTATAAATTTAAGAATATGTCCGAGATGCCAGAATCCCTTTATGTATCTTGCCATAAAATTCGGCGAATTTAATTTAAACAGTTTGCACGAACTTTTTATTTCCGACCCTATTCCTTCGGAATACGATATGGATCTGGCATGCAAACACGAATATCTGAAAGATAAATACGAAGCGGGCAAACCCGATGAATTGGACTGCCCTTTCTGCGGACACAACTTGTATTTCAACCATTCTTTCATGGAGATACAATCCGTTATTAAATTTCCTCAACATCCGGCAGTTTCCAAGATTTATTACGATTATGGAAACACTTTCGGCGAAACCGAACACATAGTTGCGCTGGGCTATTCTTTTCCTCTCGATGACATAATCGAAAACACCTTTTTAGAAACGATGAAGGTAAGAAAAGACGGTTATAAGGATATGAAACTTTCCTACGTCGGATTTAATACCGACCCTGAACTCAATAGAAAAACATGGTACGGATTTAAAGAAGTGGACAACTATTTCGAACGCAAATATCATGAAAATAGAAATGATGATAAAGACGGCAATGCCGCCAAGGGCTACAAAACGTTTCTCGGGTCATTAGATAATCTGCGCAAAAAATTTAAAGTCGATAATAATATTAGATTTAACTTTATGGGCTTCCCGAACATTCTCAGTAGAACGAGTGTTGGAGATATAGTAAATTTCAGTCTAAACGGCAAATAAATAGTTCTTATTTTTTATATTTATCAAATATAGTGCAACCTTTCGGAATAAACAATAAATCACTTTAATATTAATAGCAAATATTTTCCGTAATTTATGTTATAACAATTAATATGTAATAAAACGTTAATCACGAGCAAAGAAAAAACCATATTTTAAAATATAAATTAAAGCTTTAGGAAATTGTAATGTCTAAATACGAAATCGTAATATATCGGAGCGAAGAAGACGGCAATTTTATCGCGTTCCGAAACGGAAGATGCTTTGATTGCCGCAAAAGCTATCGGCAGGGGGATTAATTACAAAGTTTAACGCCGAAAAAGTAGTGTTGTTCGGTTCTATTGCAAGAAATAAAATGACTAAGAAATCCGACATATATATTGCGGCATGGGGCATACCCGATAATATTTTTTATAAAGCGGCGGCTTACGCCGATGGTTATTCCGGTAAATGGACGGTGGATTTGGTGGACTTTAAGGACTGCAGCAAAGCCGTGCGGACGTCCATTTTAAGGGAAGGCATAAGCACCTTTAAGGCGATTATTATAATTTTATGAATACCGGCATTATTTTATCGCCAGAATTATGGAAGAATTAAAGAAATATCCATCACCGCAAAGAGAGCTGAAAGCGCTTGAAAAAAACCGTAGATAATAACGACGGCCTATATTTCGATAGCGTTGCATTAAATCTGCACAGTTTTTATTCCGGCATCGAAAAAATATTTAAAATTGTTGAAAAACATTAAAAAAAATTACGATTATTCTCCGATTTTTTAATAAAAAACGATTGGTTTTCCGCCCGCGGCTTATCGATGATTTTACGAAAGACATAAACCTTTAATCAATAAAACCGTTAATAAAAGGTTTATAATGCGTTTAATGAAATAAGCTATAATTTAAAAATAAGTAAATATTAATTAATAAATTTAACATTAATTAAAGGAGAATTTTATGAAGAAAAATTATTTTAAAGTTAAGAGCCTTGCGGTTTTTTTACTCTTATTTTCGGCGCTAACCATGTTCACGGGAACATACGCGTTTGCAATGGGACGAGGCGATTCTAATTTTATGAAGCATAAATTTATGAGGAATCGAAAATGTTCATTCAACGTCTTTATGCTTAAAAGAAAACTACGACTGACTAAAAAACAGGTAAGGCAGATTATTATCGCCAAAAAAGAAAAATTTAAGGCTTTAATGGAAAATAAGGGAAATTTAAGGAATCCGATGCTTAACGCTTTAAAATCGGGAACTTTTAATAAAAGCGTTTTTGTTTCCGATTTAACGAATAATGTAAAAAGTAAGGCGGAAATTAAGGCGGATTTTATTTCTAAGTTTTTTAATATCTTAACTCCGGCGCAGAGAAACAGATTTATCAATTTAATTAAAAACAGAATAAAAAACAGAATAAAACATTTAGAATTTATGAAAAAAATGCTTAACGAAAAAATCGATATGATGAAAAAGATGCAGGAAAATTTAGCTAAATAAACTAAAACGGCGGCGATAAAGCATAATCTAATTTATCGCCGCCTTAAATCTTTAAAGTTTCAGGTTTTATAAAGTTTTGACGTATATTATTTTATGTAAGTCGATAGAAAAAACATTCTCTCCTTTTAAGTATTCATACTTAATTTTTAACCCGTGTTTTTCGAGTATCTGTTTCGTTATATAAAGTCCTAGACCGAATCCGTCTTTATTTTTTATATTGGTATCTTTTAAAAACGGTTCGAATATTGCTTCTTCCGGGATAGACGGTTTATTTCCGGTATTTGTAAAACTTAAAATGCCGTTTTTTATCTCGACGGTTACTTTTTTGTTATCGCTAAATTTAATACCGTTTTCTATTAGATTTTTAACTGCAATACTTAGCAGGTCGAAGTCTGCTTTAACGGCGTATTCTACGTCTAACATTATCTCTATATTTTCGTCTTGTTTTACTAAGAGGAGTTCCTTAGCCCTGTTTATAGCATCCTGAAAATTAAATGAAGTTAAATTTATTTCTTTGTTTCCTGCGGCAATTTTTTCCGAAGAAAAAAGCTCGTTTATAAGCGTTTCTAATCTAATAAAAATATCGGCGAATACTTTTTTTCTGTTTTCGTCTTCGTCTTTTAAAAGCTCTAACGCAATTTTTCCTTTAGTAATCGGCGTTTTTAATTCATGGGCAATATTTCTTATAAACCACGTCCTCGTATTAATAGTTTTTTTAACGTTATCTATGGCACCCTTAAGTTCTTTTGCAACGTAACCGATTTCATCTTTTCTATCGATATATCCGTCTAAATTTACGTCGATGTTGCCGTTTTTAAATTCCTCTATTTTATTCCTGAGCTTACCGAGAGGGTTTATAGAGCGGTATATGCTTAAATAGAGAAGGATAAGAACAAAATCTAATCCCAGCCATGCCGCCGTTAAAATTTCCAGCCTGCCGTAAGCTTTTGGTCGTCTTTCTAATAAAAAATCGGATTTTCCTATTTTTGATTTTAAATATATGTATTCGTTTCCTTTATATATTAATAAAGATAATATATAGCTAACGCGGGGCGGGTTTCTTTTTAATAAATATTTACCCCCCTTTAAAATTTTTAAGATGTCTTTTCTATTTTTTATTAAACTTATTTCTAAAAAATTTTCGTCGGTCAATTTATTTTTCTTTGCCAAAAATATCACTTTTTTTATAAAATGAAAAGTTTCGATGCGGTTAATAATTCTATAAGCCGAAAAATAAAAGAACAGAAGTATGACGAAAATTAAAATAAAGACGACGTTGATTTTAAACAATACCGAATGCCTGTTAATTTTCATAAAATTTATAGCCATAACCCCTTATAGATTTAATATATTTTGGATTTTTAGGGTCGTCGCCTATTTTCTTTCTTATTCTTCCTATTAAGACGTCCACGCTTCGGTCGATGCTTTCATAACTCATAGTTTTTATATTTTCAAGTATAAAGTCGCGGGTAATTACGTTGCCCTTGTTTTTATACAAAGTAAGAAAAAGTTCGTATTCGGCGGACGTTAAATCTATGGTTTCGCCGTCTTTTTTTATAATCATTTTAGTTTCGTCTATTTCAAAAGGTTTCGGTATGGATTTTTGTCCGGTTTTTCTTCTTATAAGCGACCTTATTCTTGCTACAAGTTCGCGCGGATTATAAGGCTTTGCGACGTAATCGTCTGCGCCGATTTCAAGGCCGGTCACTATATCGGAATAATCTCCTCTTGCAGATGATATTATTATGGGGATATTGATTGAGCGCGAAACTGTTTTGCAAATTTCTAAGCCGTCAATGTCGGGCAAGGTAAGATCTAATATCAAAATGTCAAATTCGCGGTCTTTTTCATTAAGGACTTTAAGCCCTTCTTCCGCGTTTTCAAAATTTGTCAAGTCAATATTAAAGCGATGCAGATATTCTTTTAAAAGTTCGGCAATTTCTTTATCGTCCTCTATCATTACGGCTTTTATCATAGCTTATATAACCGAATAAAATTATATATAACTTTTATACTTTTATTATAAACGATTATAGTGCGGCAATGTAAATGAATAATTAATATATTATAAATAATATAAAAATGTAAGGATTATTTTTTAAATATAATCACGTTAATTAAAAAAATGAAAAAGGCGTAAAGTAATTTTATATAAAAAATTAGAATTTTGTGGTATATTAAACAATAAGTATATAATAAATGTTTAAGCAATTAATATTTAAGCATAATTAACGAGTTTTAATTAATTTCATTATGGTTTATTTTAATATTTTAATTTGATTTTGGATAATATTCGCAGACTCAAGATATTAAGAAGTTTGAAAAATGAGACGGGGGGAGGAAAGTTAAAATGACCGAAAATTTAAAAAATTTTAGAAGAAAGAGATTGCTTCGCTTAGCTCGCAATGACGCTTTTACGTCAAAGAGACCTCTTAGATTGGCAATATTATTATTTATTATTGTTTGCGCATGTTACTTTGTTTTTTCCGGCGTTTCTAAAGTTTATGCGTCCGGCATACTTGGGTTCGAGGTGAAAGGCGGGGCATATTTTCAGAATCTTACGGGGCATGTTGCAGCCGGGGGGAATGTCGGAGGAAACGGACCTACTAATATAATCCCTTCGGATTTAGGGCTTCAAACAACCAAAACCGAACCTATGTTAAAAATAGCGTTCTATATTTTATACGACAATAGGATTTCTTTTACATATGTTCCTTATGAATATAGCGGTTCCAAGGTATTATCTCAAAATATCTATTTTAACGGTCAGGAATATAATATAAACACAGAGGTTAATTCAAAATTAGACCTTTACAGCTACAAAATGTTTTACGACCACAATTTCGAGATTAACAGATACGCTTCCGTCGGGCTTGGCGTGGGAATAGACGTCATTACGGCTAAAACAGAATTAGATGCGGCTTCGTTAGGGTTATCGGAGTCAAAAAACGTAAGCCTGCCCATACCTTTAATAGGCGGAAGAATAAAAATATCGCCTTTAAACGATTTTTCTTTTATAGGAAAATTTCAGGGATTTACCGTCGGGGCCGACGGTTATTATTACCATGCAAATGTTGGAGTGAATTATAAAACCGTCGGTCCGCTGTCTATTTTTGCGGATTACGTGTACGATAAAGTCCATGTCGATACTAACGGCGTAAACGGCAGTTTAGAGTTTGACGGTCCGGAAGCAGGCGTAAGGCTTAGATTTTAAATTCTTCGAGTCAATAATCAAGAAAAAGAAAAAATATCGACGGGGATAGGGCGGGTTAAGTTTCTTTAAAAGCGGATAAGATATTTTCTATGAAAACCGGCGTATATTTATATCCGTCAAGGTAAATCTCCGCTAGGGATTTTTTCTTTCCGATTACGCAGTTTATTGTTTTTACTTTTATATTTGTGCCGTCCGAGGCGGTTTTTATTTTATAGTCCGGCACAAACATAGTTTCGTCCGTAATATCGTCCCCTATATTTACTCTTAAAATATTTAATTCTTTTTTTAATGCCGCCTTCGAGAGTTCATTTACGATATAATCGCAGGCGCGCCCTTTGTTCCAGTCGATATTAGGTCTTATTTCCAGAATCTTTTTCCCTTTTGTTATATGTAAATATTCATCAAATAAAGGATTTTTAGAAAGCAAATTTTTTATATATGCTTTTAAAATTTTAGTTTCACCGGAATTTAATAATCGATAATGCATGCTTATAGAAAATTTTTTGTCTTCCACGATTAAATTTTGCAATTCAGTTTTTTGAAATTTGTTTATTTCGTTTAATGTTTTTTTTATTAACGGAATATATTTTCCGGCGTTTTTTACAAGGAAATCAATTTTAAGGCTGTCGTAATAACTTTTTATTTCAAAACCGTGGTTGCCGGAATAAATAATGTTTTTGCAGATGCCGATCCTGTTTTGTATGTCGTCCAGTTCCCGCCCCGTAATTACGCATAAGATTACGTTTTTTATTTTACCTGCGGTTTTTAAAAAAATTTTAAGCTGTTCGGGAGCGTAAACATCCAAAGGGTTTTTGCATATTTTGACTAATGTACCGTCGAAATCAACGCAAAAAAATATAAAATCCGGACTATAAGTTCCGCCGGCGTAGCCTGAAATTATATTTGTTTTTATTTCGCTAAATTCTTTAATTCCGTTATAAAACATAATTTATTATTATAATATAATATAAAAAATAATGAAATATTGTAAAAATAATAAAAATATAGTAAAATATAATGAAAATGCAGCTTTAAATTGTATTTTTAATTAAATCTTTAATAAATTTCAATAATTATGGAAAAAAAAAGATTTAATGATTTAATTAAGGAAAAATTAGGCAATATTAATTTAATAGTTGCCTCCAATAGAGAACCAGTATCCCATGAATACTTCGGAAAAAAAATCAAAGCGGTAAAATCGGTCGGCGGACTTACTATTGCCCTTGAACCGATTATGAAAAATCTAAGCGGGACATGGGTTGTTTACGGGGGTGGAAATGCCGATAAAGCGGCATCCGACGAAAAAGGAAGGATAAAACTTTCCGAAGGCGAAGAGTCCTATATCCTTAAAAGAATTTTTCTTAACAAAAAAGATATAAACGATTATTATTACGGCTATGCAAATTCCGTTTTATGGCCGCTATGTCATATTGTTTACGTTAAGCCTGTTTTTAATTCCACCCAATTTTTAACTTACGACGACGTTAATAAAAAATTTGCGGATTCTATAATAGAAGAAATAGAGGAATCAAAATATTCCTGCAAATATGACGATTTAAGCAATATTTCCGGTGCCGGCGGTTCGGATGAAGCAGCAAGTTCCGCATCCCCCCCTGAAAATGTTATATGGCTTCAGGATTATCATCTCGCGAGATGCGCAAAATATATAAAAGAATATGACGAAAATATTAAAATTTCGATATTTTGGCACATTCCATGGCCTAATCCGGAAATATTTTCGATATGCCCTGAAAAGCATGAACTCCTCGAAGGTTTACTGGCAAACGACTTAATAGGTTTTCAAATAATTTACCACTGCCAGAATTTTTTAAGGACTTGCGAATGGGAATTGGAAGCTCAGGTGAACTGGTCCGATTATTCTGTTACTTACAAGGGGCATAAAACATGGGTTAAGCCTTTTCCGATTTCAGTCGATGCCGACTATCTGCATCATTTTGCGAAGTCGAGAGAAACCGATAAAATTATAGATAAAATCAAAAAGAACGACGAAATCATCGGTCAGTCGTATGAATATTTAGCCGTATCGACGGACAGGCTCGACTATACCAAAGGAATAGTCGAAAAGCTCAAGGCTGTCGATAATATGCTTGAAAACCATCAGGAGCTTATAGGTAAATTTGTTTTTGTACAGTTCGGCGTTCCTTCAAGAGTGCATATTAATGCTTATAAGAAATTAAACGAGGAAATTATAGAGCTTATAAGCGATATCAACTGGAAATACGGAACATCGGAATGGCATCCGGTAGCAGGTTATTTTAAACAGCTTGAATTAAAAGTTTATTTGGCATATTACAGGCTTTGCGATATTATGATAGTTTCTCCTTTGCACGACGGGATGAATCTTGTTTCCAAAGAATATATTATGTCCGATACCGATTATAAAGGTATGCTTATACTGTCTAAATTTGCAGGGTCGTCTAAAGAGCTGTACGATTCTTTTTTAGTTAACCCCTTCAATACCGAATGCTTTGCCGAAAAAATATACGAAGCTCTTATGATGGATAAAGAAGAAAAAGAAACGAGAATTACAAAGATGCAAAATATAATTATGGAAAACGATATTTACGACTGGGCGTATAACTTTCTTGCCGCTCTTTATTTTATTTAATATAATCTATTTTGTAATTTATTGTTTCCGTATCTTAATATTAAAAAGGTTTAAATAAAATATGGGCAACAATAGCGGCAAAAAACCGGAAGATGAATTTAGGGATAAAAAGACTGCTCCTGCCGCCCCCTTAAAAAGACTGATTAATATTATAATACCCATAGTCCTTCTGGGTTTTTTGTTTTTTGTATTATTTTACGTTATACATTTTTACTCGAAATATTTTTCCAAAAACACCTTCCCTAAAGGTTATTTTTCCATTATCGAAGCAATATTTATCGCCGTCTTCGGGATTTTGGCGATAAAAATAATTCAGAAAAGCTCGTCTAAAATATTGAGCGGATATATTTCCGAAGATAAAGCGGGATTTTTGAGATTTTTATTAAGTTTTATAGGGTATTTTATTCTTGTTCTGTTTATTTTTACCACATTAGGCATAGATATATCCAATATTCTTCTCGGCGCTACTTTTTTAGGCGTAATACTCGGAATTGCCGCCCAGTCGTTTTTATCCAACCTGCTTGCCGGTTTTATAATATTATTCGGGAAAACTTTTAAAATAGGCGATAGAATAACTATAGTTACATGGCAGTACGGTTTATTAATGTCCACATACCAGCATGAAACCGCTAAGCCCGGATATACGGGGACGATAAAAGATATAAATATGCTTTTTACGACTATTATCGAAGACAACGGTTTTACGATGAGGGCGCCCAATAATATTTTAATGCAGGCTTTAATAACGAATTACGACAATACGAAAAAAAGATCGGTAAGGGTGAGGTTCGAGCTTGACAAAGAAACGGATTTAGAAAGCTTTAAAAAAGAACTCTATGACTACTTAACGTTAGCCGGATATGATAAGAATATTTCGGAAAACGATTCTAAAATTATAGGCGGTTTAATAGAAAAAAATCCACAGCCGATTATCAGAGTCGTGGATGTTTCTCTGACCAGCTATTTTGTCGCCGTTGAAGTTTATACTCCGCAAATTTATGATGACCCGGTAAGGGATTTAATATTGTCTTTTGTATTAAAAACGAAAAGGGGGAAGAAAAATGGAATCGAGGGCAAAATATCCGTTTAAATTCTATACGCGACTTACTTTGCCTCAGCTTACCGGGATTTATGCCTTAAATTTGAAGGAACTTTTAGACGGCATAAAAAAGGCAAACGACTCTATTATTTATTACCATACGCATCACTATCTGATACAGCACCATTACGTAGTTCCGGATGCTCCGAACGATTTCGCCCACTGGGTTATCAATACGCTTGGAGAAAGATTGTTGGGAGAAGAGATATCGAGTATAGATATGTTCGCTTATAATACTATGGATGATTATAAACAGGAATTGATAAGAAAATTAACGGTTTTTATATCAAAAGATTCAAAGACCAGACATGTTGAAATGAACGAAAGATTTAATTTCATGAAAGCGGTTACTTTCGTAATGTCCACAGGAAAAGAGGCATATACTCTCAGGGAGTTTCACGATATTTTAAAAAATATCACTATTTTTTCGGTATATTATCATTTTTTCGAATCCCATTTCAGGTTAAGCTCGGGATTCGACGATTTTTCGGCATGGATTAAGGACGAACTTCAGCTTCCCGATTTAGCCGGTAAAATTGCGAACCTCGACCCTTATTCCGTTACTATGGATAAATTAAAAGAACAAATTATAAATTATACGAAAAAATATTTTTAAAAATATCTAAATAATTAAAATTTAATAATCATAATGATAAAGGAAAAGGATATAAAAAGGATATAAAATGAGGTCTATAAAGGATTACGCAGATATTGTAGGCGAAGAAACGATAGAAGAAATTGAAAAATTAGGTTCTTATCTAAACGGAAAAATTATTCAAAATATAAATTCTACTCCGGTCGGCGGCGGCGTTGCCGAAATTCTTTCCGGAATGGTGCCTCTCTTAAAAGAAGTCGGCGTCGATGCCAGATGGGATTTTATAAAAGGCGGAGAAAAATTTTTTGAAATAACAAAAAAAATTCATAATTCCCTTCACGGCGTTGAGGAGAATATATCGGAAAGCGATTTCGGACACTTTCTCGATGTTACGGACGAAAATTTGAAGGAAATTAATCTGCTCGGCGATATTATATTTATACACGACCCCCAGCCGATAGGATTAATAAAAGTTAAGGATAAGAAGGGCTTTAATAAAAAAAAATTTATCTGGAGGTGCCATATAGATTTAAGCTCGGCTAATACGGATACGTTTAATTTTTTAAAAAAATTCATCGAAAAATACGATTATTCGGTATTTTCCTCTCCCCTATTTGCAAAAAAACTTAAAATACCCCAAATATTAATTTCACCGTCGATAGACCCTCTTTCCGATAAAAATAAAGATTTGCCGGCAGAAACTATAAACGAAGTACTCGAAAGATTTCGCATAGACCCCGAAAGAAATATTATTACCCAGATTTCAAGATTCGACAGGTTAAAAGACCCGTTAGGGGTCATCGACGTTTACAAGCTCGTTAAAAAATACGTCGATTGCCAGCTTATTCTTGCAGGCGGAGCGGCTGCGGACGATCCCGAAGCGACCGAAGTTTATAACGAAGTTATAGAGAAGGCGGGAGAGGATAAAGATATATTCGTTTTAAATCTTCCGCCCGTTAGCAATATCGAAATAAACGCACTCCAGAGGGCGTCAACCGTAATATTGCAAAAATCCATAAAGGAAGGTTTCGGTCTTACCGTTTCAGAAGGCTTATGGAAATCTAAACCCGTGATAGCATCGGCGGTCGGAGGCATACCGCTTCAAATTACGCACAAATATTCCGGACTTTTATCCAGAACGATAGAAGGAACCGCTTTATACGCAAAGCAGATTCTGCAAAATCCGGGATATGCTAAACAGCTTGGAGAAAACGGACATAAACACGTGAAGCACAACTTTTTAATTACCCGTCATCTAAGGGATTATATCCTGCTGTTTTTAAAAACCGGATTTAGAGAAGATACCGTATATTTATAATTTTAATTAACCCAAATCCCGATTTAGGATTTTTATATAATGTCATTGCGAGCGCAGCGAAGCAATCTCGTTTTAGATTGGTTAGCTGCGCTGGACTTCGTCCGCTGCGCTCGCAATGACTGGTTCTCGCAATGACTAGATATTGGAATTTCTTAAATAGTTTCTAAATCGGGATTTGGGATTAAAGTTATGTTTGCAATTATGCAATATAAAATGATATGATATATTTATGAAAAAAGAGAAGTCTTTTTTTAATAAAAAATATAAGATTTTCCTGTTTCTTCCCCTTACCGCCGTTGCCGTTTTTTATCTAATCGCGGCTACGGATATAAGTTATATACTTAACGTTCCGATGATTATGTCCCCGATGAAGGCGGGAATATCTATGAATATGAGGCAGGCGGGACAGGCGGCGGGGAAACCGCTTCTATCTTTTTTAAAAACCGCAGGACAACATTCTAATAACTTGAATTTACAGTCATGCGTAACCTGCGTGGAATGTCAGAATTTACCTGCCGCCTATCGTCCGGCAATATTTTATTACGGCGGTATTATTAAAACAATCTCTTCCAAAGTAAAATCCTACGTCAAA
>JAJYYR010000122.1 GCA_021800805.1 bacterium | reverse complement strand
TACGGTTATAAAATTAACGCCCTTATCTTTAAGCTCGTTTAAGTTGTCGGCCAAATTTAAACCGTTTGTGCTCATGCACAGGATAATCTCCGGAAACTCTCTTGTAATAAGTTCAAATGTTTTCATTGTATTGCGGGGCTCGGCTAAGCTGTCGCCCGGACCTGCGACGGCAGCGACGCTTATATCGTTAAAAAGGCTTTTAACCTCATATATTCTTTTAACCGCATCTTCCGGCGTAAGCAAACCCGATGTTACCCCCGGCCTTGATTCATTTGGGCAGTCATAATCCCTGTGGCAATAGTTGCATGAGATGTTGCATGATTTTGCAACGGGCAAATGGACCCTGCCAAAGTGTTTAGACGCTTCTTTGCTAAAGCAGGGATGTTTCTCTATTAAATTCTTATTCTTATTTAATCTAAAACCCTCTGTATTCATATATGATTACCTTTAGATTACCTTAAAAAATGTTTACCCGATAATTTCCCTCTTCCAAAAGGGGTGGCTGTTGTTTCTCCACCGGTTGCGCTGGTAATAACCCGATAATTCCCCTTTTTCAAAAGGGGTGTCATTTTGCGTAAGGCAAAATGACGGGGTATTTATAATAAATTTCTTTTTCTATTTTTCCATTCCCTTCCTTAAAAACTAAACCGCCGCCGAACTTTTCCCGTCCGTCGTCCTTTCGTATTCTTCCATAAACCCATATTCCATCATATGGTCCTCAAGGTCTTGCATAGTCATAGGCTTTGGTATTACAAACATTTTGTTTTCCTCGATATTTTTTGCAAGCTGCCTGTAAACATCGGCCTGGGCACAGCTTTTATCAAACTCGATAACGGTTTGCTTTTTTATTTCAGCCCTTTGAACCACATTATCCCTCGGAATAAAATATATCATCTGCGTTCCAAGTTTCTTCGCGAACGCCTCGACCATATCCCTTTCGTTATCGACATTCCTTGAATTGCAAATAAGTCCGCCTATTCTAACCCCGCCGGAATTTGCAAATTTAAGAACGCCCTTGCATATGTTATTAGCGGCATATAGCGCCATAAGTTCCCCCGAGCAAACAATATATATCTCTTTTGCATAGGCCTCCCTTATAGGCATTGCAAACCCGCCGCAAACGACATCACCCAGAACATCGTAAAAGACATAATCCAATTCTTTTTCGTAAGAACCTAACTGTTCGAGCGTAGTAATAGATGTGATAATACCCCTTCCGGCACATCCCACGCCCGGCTCGGGTCCTCCAGATTCGACGCATCTTACGCCTCCAAACCCTATTTTAAAAACATCCTCTTCGGTCACATTTTCCTGTCCCACCTCTTTGACAGAATTTAATACCGTTTCCTGGCTTTTCCCACCCAAAAGCAGTCTTGTGGAATCCGCCTTCGGATCGCATCCTACAAGCATTATCTTATTGCCGCGTTCCGCAAGTGCAGCAAGTGTATTTTGAGTCGTCGTGGATTTTCCGATTCCTCCTTTACCGTAAATAGCTACCTGTCTCATTTGTCTTACCTCCAAAATAAATAGTTTTATTGAATTAGCAACAAAATTAAAAAAACAAAAAAACGCCATAACAAAAGGGACGAAATGCGTAAATCCCTTTAATTATGGCGTCATCGCCACAAGCGCCCACTTGCGCTTTTATTTATTTTTAATTTTAAAATTTTAAAATAAGTTAAATAATAAACTCCTTTTTATTTTTTTAATTTTGATTTTAAATTTTATTTAATTTAATTAGAAGCAATTTTCATGCCATAACTTTTGCTTAAGGATTATTTATAATCATAATGGTTTATCCGCCCCTTTTTAATCTATTATTGTAATTTAATTTGCTTATTTTTTAGTCATATTTGATTAAATATATGGCAATTGCTGTGCAAATTTTTAATATTATCTATAAAAATCTTAATATGGAATATAAGTAAAAAGGTGCTTTATAACATAGTAAGTTTTAGCAGGTTTTCTGGCATAGAATATGCTTTTTAATTTAACATGAAAAAAATTATTATCAACGATACGACATTACGGGACGGGGAACAAACAGCAGGGATTGTTTTTGGGGTAGATGAAAAATTGCTGATTGCCAAAATGCTTGACGAGATAGGCGTGGATGAGATAGAAGCAGGCATTCCGGTAATGGGTGGAGCCGAAAAATTAGCAATTAAAAAGATAAACGAGCTGGGGTTGAATGCAAAAATAGTTGGTTGGAACAGGGCTAAGCCGGAAGATATTTACGCGTCGTTAGATATTGGGCTTAAATTTATTCATATATCAATTCCCGTTTCCCAAATTCATATGGAATATAAATTAAAAAAAGATTTTCAATATATTAAAACTCGCCTCATAGATATTCTAAGGATACTGAATAAAGAAGGAGTGAAATATTCCGTGGGCGGCGAAGATTCCTCGAGGGCCGCGGAAGGCACTATTATCGAGATAATAAAAATAGCTAAAGAGGAGGGGGCTTATAAATATAGATATTCGGATACCGTAGGGATGCTTAATCCGTTAAAAACCTTCGAAAATATAAAAAAAATAACATCGTTATTTAAAGGCATAATAATTGAAATTCACACCCATAACGACTTCGGCATGGCTTCCGCAAATTCGGTTGCCGCTTTAGCGGCGGGAGCTGATTCTTTATCCGGCAGTATATCCGGAATTGGCGAAAGAGCTGGAAATTGCGCATTGGAAGAGGTAATCGCGTATTTAAATTTTATAGAAAATAAAAAAATTAAATTCGATTTTATAAAGGCA
>JAJYYR010000121.1 GCA_021800805.1 bacterium | reverse complement strand
ATGCTCGAAGATATTGAAAAGAACGTTCTAATGATGTATTATTATGATGAACTGACATTAAAAGAGATAGGAAACATATTAAATTTGACGGAATCCAGAATATGCCAGATTCATTCCAAATCAATTATAAAACTGAGGACTAAGTTGAAATCTTATGAATAAGGAAAAAATAGAAAAGATTGCGGAAACCGGAACTGCAGAAGGGAGAAAAAAGTTGATAAAACTTTTAGATTCCGACAATCCGGCCGCCGTCGAATCCGCCCAAAACGCTTTAGTCAATACCGTTCGCGGTAGGAAAGAACTCGTTAAAATGCTCATGGATTCCGCCGTTTCTCCCGCCTTCAGCATTAAACTCCGTTCTAACTCTTTCGACGCTTTGAAAAGGCTGGCTATGCGTAACGGCAATTTTTTAGTTGATTACGCCGGCAAAAACAACGGAAAGTACGACAGGATAATTGCCGAGCTGATGAGATACGGACAATTTACTCCTGCGGATTATCCGGAAAAAGCTTTAAAAGCTCTTGCAAAAAGCAAAGACGAGATTACCGTTGCTAATGCCATAGAATCCGGCGGAATATTAAAAATAGACCTGGGGAATGTTTTATTCAAAGCTCTCAAAGGGGGCTTTTTCGTTTTGTCCGCTGCCGTTTTTTCCATAGGAGAACTTAAATTAAAAAAAGCTTTTCCAAAACTTAAAGAAATATTATTAAATACCGGCGACAGGGTCGTTAAAAATGTAATTACCGAATCTATTTCTAAAATAGGCGGAGACGAGGTAACGGATTTTCTGCTGGAACTTTTGAATAAAAACGCAAAATATAAATTAGACAAAATTTATATACTGAAAAGCCTTTATAAAATATGTCTTATAAACGAATGCGATAAGAGCGGAAGAAATGTAAGCAAGGAAAGAGTTTATCTTAAGCTGTCGAGGGCTAATTTAAAAATCAGCATATTTTCCCTTAACGATTATGAAGAAAAAGATGCGGTAGATGCTATTTTATGTTATTTTTCGCTGTCTAGTCATAAAAAATCGAGAAAAATATTCAAATTTATTTTTGAATATTATCAAAAAAACGAAAATTTAGACGAAACCGAATACGGCTATATAAAAGAAATAATAAAAAAAATAGCAAGGCCTAAATTTATAACCGAATTTATAAAATCGTTGAAGCCTTCCGACGATTTAAATAATAAAACAGCTCTCCTTATAGACGTTTTATCCGATATTTCGCAAAAGGATATAATTAACCTTTTAGATTTTTATAAAAATAAAAAACTTTTCGTCGAAGTAAAACTTTCGCTTTTAAAATACGCTCAAAAACTTTCAGGCGGACATTACGAACGGCAGTTAATAGATACGGTTATTAACGACTATATAAAAGACGGCAACGGCGACGTCCGAAAATACGCCGCCGGTTTGCTAGGCTGTTTTAAAAAAGCGGTTTCTTACCAAGAAAAAATTTTTAACGCCCTTCTCAAGGAAAACTATCCCGACGTTATCGACGCTTACGTAGAAACTATGTCGGAACTTGTAAGCCTTAATAAAAGCAAAAAATATATCTATTTTTTTATAGGCGGACTTTCTTTGAAAAACGATAAAATCGTCGAATACTCGTTGAGGATCCTCGGGAATAAAAAAATAAAATTTACCGCAAAAGAAATTTCCGATATATACGCCAAGTTCAAGGCATTTAAATATATTAAATCGTTATTTCTTAAAAGGCTTCTCGCAAAATCGCTTAATAATTTCGATTTGCTCAAACATAAAGAAGAAACTGCTTTTATGCTGGAAGAAATCGACGAAGAAATAAAATTGAATTATCTGGAATCTCTTTTAATATCAGGAGAAAAAAATTCTAAAGTTCTTTTAGACGCTCTCGAATCCGGAAATTATTCCGATATTTTCAGATATAAAATAATTGAACTTGTTGAAAAAACCGGAGATAAAAACGCTTTCGACAAACTTGCCGCCGTACTGCGGAAGGAAAAAAGCAAAATGGTTAAAATTGTTCTGTTGCATGCTTTACATGCATTAGATAAAAGAAAGTCAAATTCTATCCTGAAAAAATATAATTCGTCCAAAGATAAAGATATAAGAAATTTTTCTTTGGAATTAATAAAAAATTAAACTATCCAAGCATATAAATGGACTATACCGGCGCAATTTTATCCGATGACATTTTTAATAAATTAAAAGAGCTGATTTACGAGCTCTCCGGAATATATTTCAGCGAACAGAAAAAATATTTACTGGAAACAAGGCTTTCAAAAAGGCTTTCCGCTTTAAACCTATACAATTTTGACGACTATTATAACTATCTGAAGTATTCTCCCGAAAAAACAAGAGAAGCTAAGGAACTGTTAAACAGCGTCACTACCAATGAAACAAGTTTTTTCAGGGATATGCCGCAACTCGAAGTGTTTGTAGATATTTTAAAACAGGTCGTGCAGTCGGCGGGTAAAAACGCGTATAAAAAAATAAGAATATGGAGCGCGGCTTGCTCTACGGGCGAAGAACCATACACCTTAGGTATTTTGATAAAAGAAAATTTCCCGTCGTCCGACATAAATTTCGAGATAATAGGTTCGGACATAAGCACTCAAGTTCTCGATTCTGCAAACAAAGGCATTTACGGTAGCTATACACTGAGGAACGCTTCCGCCGAAATTTTAAAAAAATATTTCGTTAAAATGGACGACGATTTATACGGCATTAATGACGAAATTAAAAAAATTACTTCTTTCCGCAACGTTAATCTG
>JAJYYR010000120.1 GCA_021800805.1 bacterium | reverse complement strand
GTTCGATTAACCTACTTAGAAAAAGAGTCTTAGCGGATTTACGGCTAATTTCCGAAAAAGAGAGCGGATAAAGATTGAAAAGCGATACTCTGCCCGCAAGCGTTTCTTTTATGCCTTTTATAAGCAGAATTTGCGACGAACCAGTAATAATGAATTTTTTATTCTGTCCTTCTTTGTCTATCAAATATTTTAGGGGATCAAAAATTTCCGGTATTTTTTGTACCTCGTCAAGAATTATTATCTGCTCTTTTACATTTTCAAGAATTCTTATGGCGGAATTTTTAAACCTTATTCTTTCGTCAGGGTCGTCAAAAGTGTAGTATTTAAAAGATTTATTTACCGCTTTAGGTATAATATCTTTGCAAAGGGTAGTTTTGCCTGTTTGTCTTGCTCCGGTTATTGCGATAACGCGTTTTTGTTGAAATCCCGATATAATTTTACCTGCAATAGCTCTTTCAATGTAATCCATAAAAAGATTATATCAGTTATATTGCAAAATTACAAGGTATTTTTGCAATATGATATACGTAAAGATGCTTCACGATTACCTCATGATATAATTAAGTCAATTTTTTATTCCCTAAACTTTGCTTGCCAATCCAGCAAACGCAGTCTGGAGTAAGAGAATAAATAAATCTGACCCCTTTAATAATTTTTCGGTTTTAAATTTAAGGCAGGATAAAGGAAAATTATGGGAAAACTTTCTTGTCAGCGAAAGAATAAAATCGAATTTTAATAAAAGCAGATGGGTTAAAAGCTATTTCTGGAGGACGTTGCAGAAACAGGAAATCGATTATATAGAAGAAGAAAACGGAAAAATAAACGCTTATGAATTCAAATGGAATACAAAAGCAAAAAGAACAACGCCGCCTTCATTCCAGGAAACATACAGTTCCGCAGTTTCGGTCGTCAATCCTGAAAATTATATAGAATTTTTAACTCAAAAAGAAATAACTTAAAATAACCTGAGTAAATTTTTATCGGCTAAAAATTCAGGCGGGAGTAAGCGAATAAATAAATCTGACCCCTTTATTTTCTTCACATAATATGATAATCATCAATAACGACCGCCTATATAGTTAGATTCCCATAGTTCGCCTAAAGTATAATCTTGCAGCCATTCCGATAATTCTTCCTCATTTAGTCTCTTAATAAAACTTCCGTTTTTTTCTTTATCTAAAACTATTATATCTTTCGGCTCAAATTGATTTAATAGAGTTACGGATTGAGTTGCCGTAATTATCTGAGATTTTACGGACGCTTTTTTTATTAACTCCGATAAAATTTGAATCGCAAGAGGATGAAGCCCCAACTCGGGTTCGTCTATAATAATGATTTTCGGCATAAAAGGCTGAAGAAGAAGCGCCGCAAGGCATATGAATCTAATAGTTCCATCGGATATCAATGACGCTCCAAATTCCTTAATGCCGTCTTTTTCTGTCCATTTCAGCTTTATAAGTTCATTATTTAAAATATCAGGTTCAAGAACAAAATCATTAAAATATGGAGCTACTAATCTTACCGCTTCCACTATTTTTTGATAATTATCATTGAATTTTTTTTTTATAAAATAAAGGAAAGCGGCTATATTGTCGCCTTCTTCGTTAAGAGAATAACCGTCTTCAATTCTTTGCTCCCTCTTTTTACCGCTATTTGGGCTAACGTCGTCAAAATGATATATTTTCCAGTCTTTTATTATATCGTATATATGTCCGGCAATATAATTATCGTTTGATATATTACTAGAACTATTTGCATAGGAAGAAAGTTTCGATTCGTTTCCCAAACTGTTAATAGCTGTAGTATATGGCTCATTATATAAAGCTTTGTCCCAGTACCCGATATATTCTCTACTTATTATGTAGTCGTCCTCGGTTGCTCCTATCGACAATCCATATATGTTTAAAAGACCTTCTTTTTTAGAATCGAAAATAAACTCAATATCTATAGTATTATTTTCCTGAATACCTTTATAGACGACATTGTCAAATCCGCCTTTCTGAGCTATCCATGCTCGAAGTTTAGCTTTTCCTATATAATTAAGTAAAACAAAAAGGCTTATAAAATTGCTCTTGCCGGAACCGTTGCCCCCTATAAGTATGTTGATACTGTTAAGGTCGATGGAGCATTCGCCGAATGACCTGAAATTTTTTAATTTTATAGTTCTAAGCATTTTATTTTTTACAATTCATTATAGCAAAGGGATAAATATATAAATGTTTTTCTAATATCGTGATTTGACCGCTTTATTTTTACATGCAATGTATTTATCGTTCAGCTTGAGCTTAAGCTCAAGCTGAAGCTGAACTTCTTCATTTATATTTTTATTATATTGCTTCGATTTGCAATTGTCAAAATTATTTATTTAAAATTATTTACTAACCTTAAACTAATAAAATAAAAATTAAAAATAGCGTCTTAAAAATGGTGTTTTTAAAAATAGTGTCCGATTTATTTATTATAAAGGAAACTGAAAAACGGCAAGATATGTTTGACTTAGGGAGCGGTTTGTCCGCAAATGCAGTAGGGAGTAAGAATACGGAGGCGGGCGTTTATAAAAGTGAAGCTTTTATGCCCGACGGAGTGAATAAATCTGGCCCCTTTATTCCAATAGTTTAATTTTTAGCGCTTAATAGACTGTTTAAAATTTAATCATTCTTCGCAAATTCAAACGAAAGTATGCAAATAAATAAGTCCGCCCCCTTTAATCAAAGATTTACCGTTGCCGTTCTGCCGAAAGCTCCGGCTATTCTCTGTATCATATCTATCCCTATATTAACG
>JAJYYR010000119.1 GCA_021800805.1 bacterium | reverse complement strand
GCGGCACCATAAAAAGAGGAATATCGAATTTTTGCTTTACCTGCTCAAGATAAGTTTCCTGCATTTTCTTCCTGCCGTTAAAAAAACTGTCGTTAAAATTACCGCCGAGAATATAATTTACAATCAGAAAGGAGGTATTAATCCCTGCCGCTTTTAAATCGTCGTATGCCCTTTTGGCTTCCTCAATCGGGCTGTATTCGGGATAAAGGCAGAGAGAAAACATGGTTTTATTTGTATCTTTAAGCATTTTAACAAATTCTTCCAGCCTTGCATCTTTACTGTCCATTTTTGCGTATTCCAAACTGATATATAAAAGCCTTAACGCATGACCGGTGGGAGCGGCATCAAAAATTATAACATCGTAATCTTTATATTCAAAGAAATAACTGCTGAATTTTTTAAAAACGGCAACCTCTTCGGTGCAAGGGGAGTTTAACTCCTCTTCTAAAACCTTAAGCGATTGTTCATTATTTGAATAAGATTTAAAATATTCGACCGTATTTTTCTTATATTCATCCAGAGCCGAATCGGGAGAAATTCCGGCAAAATAGAGATTATCGTCATCCTTCGATTTTACCGGAATCCCGCCGATATTTTCTAATCCGGTTATTTTTGCGATATGCCCGGAGTAATCGGCGGAAACCACTAATGTTTTCATTCCTTTGTCCGCAAAATATTTCCCGAACAAAAGCGAAGACACGGTTTTACCTGTCCCCCCTTTACCCGTGAAAAACAGGTAAAACGGCGTCTTTTGAGGCGTTATCTTTTGAAGAAGTTCATCGTTTTTTTGTTTAATGTCGATTTCATCCGTAAAAGCAATTTTATCTTCATTGGAATTTTCAATCAAACTTGAAAAAAAGACAGTCAGCGACCTTAATCCCTTTACCTCATTCTTTTTTAAATTTATCTTTAAGGTTTTAAACCCCATTGAATATATTTGTTTTAAAATTTTTCTCTGGTCAGCAATAATATCTTTAAATTCCGCCTTGCGATATAATTCATCCGGTAAAATAGCATTTGCTATAATTTCGATATTTGTTATACCGAATTTTTTTACTTCTTCGGTTGAATTTTTAATTTCGAGTAAATCGAGTTCTTTTGGATGCATGACAAATACGAAAGTTGTAAGTTCTGGATCTTTTAATCCGTTTAGGGCAATTTTATATTGATTATAATATCCGTCAATATTTACGACAGGGCCCATACATGTCTGACCGGCGCCCTTTTTAACTTCGTCTATATATGTCGTCCATTCCATAGGCAGTTCAAGGAGCCTTAAGGTGTGGGCGGAAGGAGCCGTGTCAAATATAATATTGTCATAATCTTTCCTAAGAAAAAATTCCGTAAAACTGTTAAAAAAAGCAATTTCGGAGGTGCATGGAGATTTAAACTCCTCTTCGATAGAATTTAAAACCTCTTCCGGCAGAAGTTCTGCGCTGTCTCCCAGAACTTTTTGCTTATATTTCAAAACCTCCGCATCGGAATCCATTTCTACCGCGTAAAGATTTTCAAATCCTTCAATCTTTTTTTCAGTACTTCCTATTTTTTGTTCAAAAACATCGCTCAGGTTAGAAGCCGGGTCGGTCGAAACAATCAATGTTTTTTTCCCTTCAAGCGCGAATCTCACGGCAAATGCCGATGATATGGTCGTTTTGCCGACGCCTCCCTTGCCGTGAAAAAAATAATAATGCATGTTTTATTCCTCCGGTTTATCTTAAAATTAAGTTAAATTTACGAAGATAACGAAGAAATATAACTATAAACCTCTTTTTCTTCGGGGTATCTCCCGTATGTTATGACCTTTCCGTTTAAGATGCAAACCGGCAGGGCGGCTTTGCCTTCATTTTGAATCAAAAGTTGAACCGAAGGATTTTCAAGAAATTTCTTTGGTTCTTGGGATATTGTCTGCCTTTTGATTTCAATATATTCGCCGAAATCGGATTTCAATTTGTCGATTAAATTCCTTACTTTTATAAGTTTTTCATCTGGATTTAGACCGCAAACGCCGGTGGAACAACAAAGCGCCGGGTCAAAAATCTCAAAAACAATATTATTCATATAGCCTCCTGCCTCCTTTTTAAAAAATTTAATTAATCAGGTTTAAGTAACACATATTTTGCCATCACAATTACCGCTTTCGATTTCTTTTAAATTTTTAATTCCAAATAAATTATCATAAAGATTTCCAATTTCTTTAAACGCTTCTTTATTAATAGAATAGTAAACCCACTTCCCTGCTTTCCTTCCGTCAATTAACCCCGCCTTTTTTAATGCGGATAAATGATGCGAAACCAATGTCTGATCCAGACCAAGTTCTTTATAAATAACGCATACGCATTTTTCTCCGTTTTTTAATTCGGAAACGATTTTAAATTTACTTTCGTCTCCAAGCAGTTTAAAAAATTTTTTGAGTATTAACTCATCCTTTGTCATAAATTTACGCTATATTAAAAATTAAAAAATAGTGAAAAATTTAATATATGAATTATAATTCATATATTTATGATATAACTTTTTATTTTACATTGTCAATAAATAATTTTAAAAATAACTTGACATTATACTTAACTATAAGGTTTATAATGATATAATTAACTATAGTTTTATCTATTATTGTATCTTATGTATGTTATCATCCTATGTTTATGTTTAAGATGCGCACAAATTTAAAATTAATATAATATAATTAAATTATTAAATTACAAGAATGGGGGTTTTTATGAAAACAAAATATTTGCATAACAAGAAATTTGTAATTGTTTCGATATTATCCGTACTGTTAGTTAT
>JAJYYR010000118.1 GCA_021800805.1 bacterium | reverse complement strand
CGCGATAAGAGAAGGCGGGCACACGGTTGGAGCCGGAGTTATAACAGAGGTTATAGAGTAATTTAAACATAGAAAAACATAGAATGGGGATGGAATTAATTCTGTCCCCTAATAAAGGGGTAATATATAAATAATGAGAGAGATAATAACGCTGGCATGCGGCGAATGCAAGCAAAGAAACTATACTACTACAAAAAACAAAAAGCTTTCTTCGGAAAAATTATCCGTAAAAAAATATTGCAAATTTTGCAAAACACATACGGCGCACAAGGAAACAAAATAAAAATTTTAATAGGCCAGTAGCTCCAACGGCTAGAGCATCGGACTCCAAATCCGAGTGTTGGGGGTTCGAATCCCTCCTGGCCTGCCAGTATGCATATAATTTAATGAGAGAAAATATCAATACGGGAATAATAAAAATGAAGAGCAATCCTGTTTCGGATTTTATAAAAAAAACAAAACAATATCTGTACGAAGTTAGAGCGGAACTCGGTAAAATAGTATGGCCGGAAAAGGATAAAGCGACAAAGACGACTTATGTCGTCGTCATTTTTATAGTGCTTGTTACCGCTTTTCTGGGTCTTGCAGACGTATTATTTTCTAAAATATTTTCATATTTTTTTCAAATTTAGTATAAATTAAAATTAAAAACAAAAAAAATTAATGAGCAAAGAAGAACAAGAAAAAACGGAAGAAAATATCGAATCCGGCTTAGAAATAAATGCGGCGGATGCAGACGGAGGAGATTATGTCGAAATCGACGAGATTCCTAAAAAATGGTATGCCGTCCATACTTATTCCGGTTTTGAGGATAATGTCAAACTTGCGCTTGAAGAAAGAATTAACTCGAGCGGCTTTAAGAAATACTTCGGCGATATAATAGTTCCTAAAGAAGATATTATAGAAAAAACTGCTAAGGGGGGAAAGAAAAAAGTTAAAAGAAAATTTTTCCCCGGTTATATTTTTGTTAGAATGAACGTAAATACGGATTCATGGCACTTGCTTAAGGCGACTCCTAAGGTTACGGGATTTGTGGGCGACCAGTTGAATCCTATGCCCGTCGACGAATCCGAAATGGAAAAGATAGTTGCGCAAATCACCGAAGGCATTAAGAGACCAAAAGCAAAGATAGAATTTTCCAAGGGCGACAGCGTTAAAATTACCGAAGGTCCGTTTTCAGGTTTTAACGGCGTAATTAACGAAATAAAACCGGATAAGAGCAAGCTCGAAGTCCTTGTATCCATATTCGGCAGAGCTACTCCGGTCGAATTAGATTTTACTCAGGTAGAGAGGAATTAACCTAAAACTTAATAGAATGGGGACAGACTTAAGCCCGTCCCCAAGAAAAGAGGATAAATATTATGGCGGTAAAGAAAATTCAGGCTATGGTAAAACTGCAAATCGTAGGCGGCAAGGCTAATCCGGCTCCGCCGGTCGGTCCTGCGCTCGGTCAGCACGGCGTAAATATAATGGAGTTCTGTAAACAGTTTAACGAGAAGACTAAATCGCAGGAAGGAACAGTCATTCCTGTAGTTCTTACGGTTTATGCCGACAGATCGTTTGATTTTATTTTAAAAACGCCGCCTGCTTCGGTTTTGCTTAAACAGGCAGCCGGCATAGAAAAGGGTTCTAAAGAACCGAATAAAAATAAAGTTGCCGTTTTAAACAGAGCTAAAATAATGGATATCGCAAAACTTAAAATGCCCGACCTTAATGCTAACGAAATCGCTCCGGCAATGAAAATCATTGAAGGGACGGCGAGAAGCATGGGCATAGATATAACCGATTAAATATAAACATTAAAGGAGACTACCGATATGAAAAAAAGAGGGAAAAAATATATAGATGCATTGAAAAATGTCCAGATTGAAAATAAGTATTTCGCATTGGACGATGCATTAAAAATCGTAGTCGATTCCCATCATGTAAAATTTGATGAGCCGGTCGATGTCGCTATAAATCTCGGAATTGACGTTAAAAAAAACGATCAGCAGGTTAGGGGGGCTGTTTTACTGCCTCACGGCACAGGCAAGGCAGTTAAGATTCTTGTTTTTGCTAAAGGAGAAAAAGAACGCGAAGCTCTGGCCGCGGGAGCCGATTATGTAGGGCAGGAAGATATGATAACAAAAGTACAGCAGGGGTTTATGGATTTTAACAGAGTCGTTGCAACGCCGGATATTATGGCAAGCGTAGGCAAGCTCGGCAAAATACTGGGACCGAGAGGTTTAATGCCGAATCCTAAAGTAGGCACGGTCACTTTTGACGTAGGCAAAATAGTAAAAGAACTGAAAGAAGGTAAAATAGAATTTAAAGCTGAGAAAAACGGAATTTTGCAGGCTTCTATAGGTAAAGTGTCTTTTGGTTCGGCCAAGCTTAAAGAAAATTTTATAGCGCTTCTTGAAATCGTAAATAGATTAAAACCGGCTTCAAGCAAGGGCATATATGTTAAAAAGGTTTCTTTATCTTCTACTATGGGCTTAGGCGTAAGCGTAGATATTCTTAAATTAAAAAATAATTTGATATAAAAATAATAAATAAAAATTTAATATCGTCAATGACGGCAGGTTAATAAATCCCGCCCAGACAAAAAGAGCTTTATCGTCCTGATTTTCTTTTAAATCGCTCTTGTTTTCTTTGTTGACGTATTAGAAAAAATTTAAAAGAAAGGAGGGGAGAAGAAAATTGAAAAAAGATAGGAAGAATCAGGAGATTGAATCTTTGAAACATAACCTTGAAGTCAATCAGGCTGTTTTTATAAGCAGATATCAAGGATTAACCGTGGAAAAATTCAGTCTTTTAAGAAGACAGATGCGCGGTACTGGGGCATTGCT
>JAJYYR010000117.1 GCA_021800805.1 bacterium | reverse complement strand
TCAGGGCGGTATCTTTCGAGTTCAGAAGCAAAGTCGAAAGCGCGGGCTGGAGGAATTTTTGGGATGCGGATATTACGGTTACCGGTCTGGGCATTTCTCTTTTGCTCGGCGTAGCGATTGCAAACGTTTTAATGGGGGTTCCGCTCAATCAAGACCATGTCGATTACCAGTCTCTATTCAGCTTGTTAAATATTTTCGGGCTGGTTGGAGGGCTCATATCGCTTTCCATGTTTTTAATGCACGGCGCAGCTTATTTAATTATGAAAACCGAAGGGGATGTTCAGCAAAGGGCAAGGGTTTTTGCAAAACGTTTTGCTATAGCATATATAGTGTTTACCCTGCTGTTTTTACTGATTTCTCCGATATTTGCGCATAGGCTTCTAAGCAACAGCTTCGGCATTATAGGAGATATCGTTCCGGTTATAATGCTTATCGGCGGTATAGGCGTTATTTTGACTGCGGGGTCTTCAAGCGACATTAAACCGTTCGCCTATTCGATAGTAGGCATTCTTGGAGCGGTTGCAAGCCTTGGCGTCGGGATATTTCCGGATATAGTTCCTTCGTCGATTAACCCGGAGTATAGTTTAAACATATATAATTCCGCTTCTAATCATCTAACGCTTTTGGTTATGCTGATAGCGACGCTTATAGGCTTGCCGTTAGTTTTAATATATGCCTTTTATGCATATAAAAAGTTCGGATTAAAGGTAAAAATGGACGACAGCAGTTATTAGCCTATTTCTCGATTATATTTTAACCTTAATCCGATGCCCTATAATTAAATTAACCCCCCTTAATTTTTTATAGGGCATTTTTTTGCCGGATAATATATAATAAAATAGAAGACAAATTTTATCTTAATTTGAGGCGTTTATATGAATATTTCGAGGGCCAGCGATTACGCGATACGGGGACTGGTATATATGGCAAAAAAGCCTGCGGGGACGGTATGTTTCGTAAAAGATATAGCTAAAAACACGAATTCGCCGGCTTCCTTTATGTCGAAGATATTTCAAACGCTTGCAAAAAGCGGCATAGTTCATTCCTTCATCGGAACTAAAGGCGGATTTACCTTTAATATTCAGCCTGAAAATATTACCATAAAAATGGTCGTCGAAATTATAGACGGACCTATCGTTCTAAACAGATGCGTAATTGATAAATCTTCCTGCCGGAACGTGGACAATTGCGACGTGCATTTTATGTGGCTAAATATTCAAAAAGTACTGACAAAAGCCCTAAGTTCTTATTCTATCGCCGATTTTTCCGGTTTGGAAGTCCGCCGCAAGGAATTTGAAAAGTGGGCAAATTTCTTATTTCGCACCTGATTTAGCAAATAGTGCTTATTAAATTTTTTTAAAAAGAATATTGTTTTCCATGTGAACGTGAATCATTATGTCGTCCGAAATATTTTTCAGCAGTTCATATGCATGCTTATAAGAAGCGCAGGCGTCTTGCGGAACCGAATAATCCGAACTTAAAAACAGCATTTCTTTCAGAATATGCCCTACGTATTCATGGTAATATAACGCATCTTCTATTTCTTTTTTTATGTTTTCGGTTTTTCCGGCTTTTATATCGGTTAAGAGCCCTTCTTCCTCTTTGTCTAAATGAAGAATCATAGCCTGCGACATTTTAGTAAAAAGCTCCCTTATTTTAAGGAGTTCCGGGTGCTTGTTGCCGTGAACGTTTGCAATTTTTTCGACATAACCCTCGGCCTCCGGAATATGAACCCTTAAAAACGTATGGTGTATATTAACTATATAGTCTATTAAAAAATCAACGTTCCAATCGTTAGCTTTTTTACTTAACGAATAATTATCGTCGTTGGCTCCCGCCGCAGTCAAAGGGTTGTTTAATTCATCCGCTATAAGCAGTTGGTCTATGCCGGATTCCTCGCATACATCTTTTAACGTCTTTGAGCCGCCGCAGCAAAAATCCACCCCGTATTTTTTAAATACCCCGATTTTTTCCGGATTTTCAGATGCAATTTCGCCGACGCTCTTTAAAAGTAAAGCATTCCCATTATTTTCCATTTCCGTTTCTCCTTGAATTTGTTATGAATCTTTCTTTATTTTTTTGTAATTTTAACGACCCACTTAACCGGTCCGTTTTCTAAATATTCCCATGCGAAAGCGTCACCGTTTTCCGCGGTAAGCTGATAATGCAAAGGTTTGGGGTCATGGTCGTTTTCTATTATAAGGCTTTTTCCGCTTTCAAGTTCTCCTAATATTTTAAATATCGTCGAATGTTTATATTTTGGTTCTATAGCCGTCACGTCCAGAGTTATCGAATCTTTATTTCTTTCCGTTTCCATTTTTTTCTCCTTGAATTTTATGATATTCATTTTTTTAACTTACAGTTTTATTATCCTAAATTTTAAATGTTTAATATATGATTTTTATCACATTAATAAAATAATTTTATAAAAAATAAAAATGTGACAAAAGTCATAACGTTTATTTTTTAATTTTTTTATAATTTAATAAACTTGGGATAATTTTAATTTATAACGGGGTTTTATTCAAATGATTATGCCGAAAATGAGCAAAAAATTTATGACAATATGGGCGCCTGTTATTGCAGGATTGATTGTTATCCTTACGCTATCTTTCATAGAATTATATTATTCCTTGAAAGTATCCGACGGGATCGGATTTAATTCTAAAAAGGTTAACGCTCAGGCAGGAAAAAAAATATTTTATAAACTGGGATGCGTCAGATGCCATAATATAAGAGCCTTGAATATTAAGGGCGGACATGTCGGCCCCGACCTTTCCGGCGCGTATTCCGATGCGAAAAAAGTTTACAAGGAAAACGTAAACGGTTTTTTGAAAAATCCCACAGGAACCATGTATTTTGTATTATTGCTCAATCATTTAAGCAAAGAAGACA
>JAJYYR010000116.1 GCA_021800805.1 bacterium | reverse complement strand
CTTTTTCATCAAAAAGTATTGCGGATATCGGACCCAAACTCGAAGAAAAAATGTCTTTAATTGAATCTAAATTGTTTTTGGTAACCAATTTATGCGTTTTAATTTCGCCGCCGCTTTTCCCGCCAAAGAGCGCATTAAATACATCCTCGTCTTCATTGCCTTCGTTTTTTGAATAGGATTGGACGGCATTGTCAACTGCTTGAGTATTGATAAGCGATTGGCTGACTATTTTTATAAACTCGCTTTCCAAATAAGATGTTTCCATCTTAAGCAGATTTACATTTGAATTCCTTTTGCTCAAAATAAAAATAAAACCGCTTCCGAACCCGTTCACTATAATATTTCTGTCGTCAAAATTCAAATAAAGAGAAGAAATATCAATCGATGAAATGGAATATGAGGCAAAAAGCTTGCTTATTTCCAAAGAAACTTTATTTATTTGTTCCGGCAATATTTCGTCGCCGTTCGTTTCGTATTTTAATACCTCTCCGTCTAATGAAGATACGGCGCAAGCATCTACGCCGGCAATTTTAAGTATTTTATCTATAATGCTTTTATCTTTAACGTCCATAAATTAATTTATTTGCCTGCTGCGCTATTTAACGGCAATTATGCATCTTTTAACAATTTAGCGACTTCCATCTGTGTTTTAAGCGCCTGAGCTTCGGAAGAAATTTTCATGCTGTATAAAATATTTTTATTATTAATAATTATTTTTTTATAATTATTAGCTTCGCATACCGTGCTTTTTAATGATTTAAAGTTTAATATATCTCCTAATTCTTTTGATTGGTTGTATAAAAACATCGCATCGGCAGATTCGAATTCGGCATCGTCGACGCCTTTGGAGTATAAAATTTCTCCATCTTCCTTCACGGCAATAATCGATTCGACGCCGGGGATAACGGAAAGACTTTCGGAAATTCTGACGACTACGGCGGGATTTGATTCTTCGTCGGTTTTTATAATTTCGGAATCTTCCTGCCTTGAATTCAAATCCGCTTGAGTTTCTTTAACATTTTCGTCGATTATTTCTAAAATTTCATCGAAATATTGATTAAGCGTAATTTCGGAAGCGGGCTCTCCGATACTCACCTGAATATTGATATGCGCATCGATATTCTTTAATTCTTTAAAAACATCGATATCGCGTTTAGAACCTAAAACGGCGTTAAGTATTTTGCCGTTTGAAAAGTATATAAAACCCTGTTTATTTAAAACCTCAAAAGATAATTTTATATTGTCAAAACTATAAAATTGATCCAGTTGGTATTTTATATCTTCCAGTACCATTCGCTATTATAATAAAAATATTATTAATTGATTAAATATCATTATTCATATATTATCAAAAAAAAAATTCATATGCAACGAAAATGAAACGGTCAATATATTATATCATATATCCTATCTTATACCTTTATTTTGTTAATTGTCAATAAGAAAGCGGGGGTTACGGTATAATTTATTTTAGCGGAAAAAATGGCGTTTTAAAGGTCAAATTTTAAGGAAAGAAGTGGCGTCCCCAACGGGATTCGAACCCGTGTTGCCGCCGTGAAAGGGCGATGTCCTGGGCCGGCTAGACGATGGGGACTTTGATATTTTTTAATACAAAAATGTTATTATGCCATATCAACAGAAAAAAAGCAAGAAGAAAGAATGGATTAAAATCCCAATTCGCTAAGCATTGAATTTACATCATTTTGAGCCATTTTTTGATTATCCGCAACCATATCTTTCAATTTTCCGTATATTTCGGCTTTCTTTTCCTTAGGAATATCTTTAGCTTCCACTTCCGTATCCACCAGAACCTTAAGAAGTTTAACTTTCGTTTCGTTTAAGGTGTTTTGTATCTTATAGAGTTTCTGACCCGTAAGATCTTGAAACGAGAGGAGGGACAGGACGTCTAAAATTTTATCTAAATTTTTTTTATTAAGGTCTTTTAGATTGATTAAACTTTCTTTAATTTTTTTTATAGGGTTAAGTTCTATCAAATTATGCAGGCTTTTGTCGATATTATCCGAATTTTCGTTTATCTCGTCCAGCAGGTTCATTATGCTGTTTGCGGCTTTTTCGGTCTCCTTTATAATGTCGGAAATTCCGTCCTGCGCAAGAGGTATGCTGTCCGAGCTTTCTTTGACCGGTTTTTTGAATTCTCCCATTTTTTTTGTAGCCTCGTCAACGACCTTTGCAAGGTCTTTGAGTTCGGACAACATATCGTCAATTGCCATATAATATCACCTTTTAAATTTTTGCATATTTAGTTTTATACATTATTTTTTATAAAAAAACAATTAAAAAATCAGTTCATTTTTAAAAGTTTATTCGTAATTCCGTACAGCGCTCCCTTAGATATCTCTCCAACCCAGTGGAACATCATGCGCCCGCTCTTTGATATGAAAAAGGTCTGCGGTATTTCGTTTACGCCACCGTAATCGCTTATTACTCCTGAACTTGCATAAACAACGGGATATAGAATATTATATTGTTTCACGAAAGACCTTACTCCTCCTAAACTGTTATTTACATTTATTCCGACAACGATAACCCCGTTTGCGCGCTCCGATTTATAAAAGCTCTTGAGCATGGGTATCTCGTGTCTGCAAGGCGGGCACCACGTCGCCCAAAAGTTGATTATAACGACATGCCCTTTAAAATTTCCCAGCCGGAAGTCGTTGTATCCCGATGAAACGGGATTAAGCACCCTTAAATCAAAATCGGGAGCTTTCCTCACGCCTGCTTCCGCTTTTGGAATAGAATAAAGGTTAACGATACAAATAAAAACGAAAAATAAAACCGTTAACCCGGAAATTTTAATTTTACGGCTTCTGACCCCTTTAACCATTGAAGTCTCCATTTATTATATAATTATTTTAGACCTGTTTTTAACGGCTCTTTCAATTTCTCTTTTAT
>JAJYYR010000115.1:1647-2913 GCA_021800805.1 bacterium | reverse complement strand
TGCTTAGAAGTGCTTATTTACTGCGGTTTTAAATGGTGCGTCCAGCAGGATTCGAACCTGCGACCCACAGCTTAGAAGGCTGTTGCTCTATCCAACTGAGCTATGAACGCATAAGGAAATAAGTGTACTTGTTTAAATAATATCATTTATCCGGAATCCTGTCAAATCTACCGCCCTTTACCTAATTATTTAATTTCCATGCGGCATTATCTTGATATTCTTAAGGTAAAAATCAATAAATCTTTTCAAAATAAAGGCTTAAAGGCTTTTTGTAACATTATTTTAACAAAAATTTAATGCAAGCGAAACAAAACCGTCATAATATCGAAACATTAAAAAAATATAATTGAATTATGTCAAAAACAAAAAATATAAAAAAATCATAAAAATTAATTTAATTATAAAAACAAAAATTTTATGAAAAATAAATATTTATTATTTTTATTATTTGTAACCCTGCCACTTTTTTTAAATATAAATTGCGCTTTCGGCATCGGCAATACGGCATACGACAATAAAAGCGAAAATTTAAACATTTTGCTTAAAAAATATAACATTAATCTTTCAAAACCCGAAATTATGCCGATAAATAGTAAAAAAATCTTCAAAAACAAAAGAAAAATAAAACGGCAAAATCATATAAACCATATATCCACTGATATAAAAAATATAAATAAAGATTTTATTTCCGATTTCCTTAAGCAGAAGGTTTCACTGGCGGGCGATGGAAGCGTAAAATCCGCTTTAATGCTCCTATCCCGCGAAATGGGCGTGCCGATAATTCTTCATCGCGGTTTCCCTGAAAAATTAAGTAATGATGCCTATTATAAAGATGTGTCTTTATATAAGGTTTTGTATGGGCTCGTAATATCTAACGGTTTTAAATATACCTTCAAAAACGGTGTAATTTCCGTTTACGCGGTAGAAGAAAAAACATTTCACATTCCCGTGCCGGATCTTTTATCTTCTTTTTCTTCCACCGTTGGAATGGTCGGTATGAACAGTCAAAATAATAACATAAATAATTCGAATACAGGTAATTTAGGCAGCGGCCAAAGCGCCGGAAATGGCTCGGGGGCGGCGGCGCCAGTAAATTCTGGCAGCTTTGCAAATCAAAATATAAATGTTCCTTCCAATCCATCAGGTTCTTTATCCTTGACGCTTTCCGAATCGGACAGCCTGTACGGCATTATTTCAAAAAATATAAAGGAAATGCTCACAAAAAAGGGGAAATATTTTATCAATCGAAAAGACGGTTTAATATGG
>JAJYYR010000115.1:0-1637 GCA_021800805.1 bacterium | reverse complement strand
GTCGCTTCAATTTCTAAATATATTAAAGCCGTTAATAAATTTCTTTCTAAACAGGTTTTCTTAAAGGTAGAGGTAATAGACGTAAGTCTAAGCAAGGGGTTCCAAACAGGGATAAACTGGAATTTGTTATTTAACCAGGCTTTTAAGGCAAATGCCTTCGGGGTAAATGCCGTTTCCGTTTCGGCGCAGCTTGCTTCGGGAGATAATATTAATAATGCGCCTTACATAGGATTTACAGGCTCCGGAAATAGCGGCGCTATTTTAAATGCGCTGAAAACACAAGGAACGGTTAATGTTATCTCTCAGCCGAGGCTTGTGTTAATGGACGGACAGACAAGGCTTATATCTTCGGGGACTATTACGCCTTATATCTCAAGTATTCAAACAATGGCTTTAAGTCTGTCGCAAACCGAGACTTATCCCGTTATATCTCAGGCGCAAACAGGGCTTTCTATTTCATTTACACCTCATATCAACTTTAAAAACGGCTCTGTTTCCGTTACATTAAGTTTAATAGATAACTCCATAACAGGTTATCAGTCTTTTTCCATTAGCGGCGAAAGTTTTAGCAATCCGGTAATAGAGTCAAAAAGCTTTTCGGACACCGTGAATGTAAAATCAGGCTCGACAATACTTGTGGGCGGCATATTAACCACGGATAAGTCAAAAAATACTTACGGAATTCCTTTATTATCCAAAGTTCCCTTCATCGGCAATTTATTTAAGTCTGTCAATAATACAAGTCAAAAAGAGGATTTGCTTATTATGCTGACGCCTGAAATAACCTCGTGAGGCCGTGAGACTATTATGAAAATCGGGGAATATTTAATATCGAAGGGAAAACTGACGGAAGCGCAGATGGAAGACGCTCTTTTCGTTCAGTCCATCAGCGAAAAGAGGCTGGGAGACATATTAATCGAAAACGGGTATGTGAACGACACGGATGTTGCAATTTATCTGGCTCAGGATTCTGGCAGGGAGTATTTCGGCGAATTAAACAGCGAAGCCGTAAACAAAAGCGAAAGCGAGAAATTAGGTTTTAATTTTCTTTATGACAACCCTGCGATAATCATTGAAAAAGACGGCGAAAACTATATAGTTTGCGGTGGAATTACGGGAAACATATCCGAAAGGACGGCATTAGATAAAAGTTTAAACGGATTTAAAATAGGAATATCGACAAAAAAGAAGATTTACGAAGCCCTGAACAAGACTTTTATAAATAAGCCGGGTTCTTCCGAAAAGGAGGTTTTAAACGAGGCGCTGGAGGTTGCCTTATTAAAGGGCTCTCCTAATGTAAGGATTAAAAGGTCGGAGAACTTTTACCTGATAATTATAGATACGGATAACGGGCAGGAAACGATTAGAATTTTAAATTTAGAATCGGGCCAAAGAATAATAAACATTATAGCGTCAAACTGTCAGCTCACATTAAAAAAGGGCGAGGGAGCGGATGCCAAGTTTATATTTGTCTCAAGTGTTTATAAGGGCACCAAGGCAAACATAAGGGCTGCTTTTTTACCCATTTCTTCGAAGTTAGACAGGGAATTAGCCCTTTTTGAAGCTGTCCTGAGAATCCACGGGCTTAACAAAGTCTTTGACTTAAGGTATATCGGGTTTTCGGATAATAAAGCCGA
>JAJYYR010000114.1 GCA_021800805.1 bacterium | reverse complement strand
CCTTCGGTGAAAACATGCTTTATTTATTTATAGCGAGAAAAGAAGAAAGGCTGTTATGCGAAGAATTTTCTTACCTGATTCAGAATAAATTAAATAAGAAGATAATAGGCAGGATTACCGCTTTTAAAGACCTGTTTGAATATCTTATGGTCTTATCCGAAGAAAAAACCCTTACCGTCGCAATAGACGAGTTTCAGGAATTTCATAACATAAACCCTTCGGTTTATTCCGATATGCAAAATATCTGGGACACGCGCAAAAATAAATCTAAAATGAATTTAATCCTGAGCGGCTCCGTCTATTCGCTGATGAAAAAAATATTCGAAAGCTCAAAAGAACCTCTTTTCGGGAGGGCTGACAATAAAATTTACCTAAGGCCTTTCGACGTAAATACTTTAAATAAAATAATAACAGAAAACAATAAATCCGCAAACAAAACAGATATTTTGAGTTTCTATATGTTTACCGGGGGGGTGGCAAAGTACGTCGAAACATTCGTAGATAACGGCGCTTTAACGTATAGCAAAATGCTCGATTTAATTTTAGAAGAAAACTCAATATTTTTAGACGAAGGCAAAGATTTATTAATAGAAGAATTCGGAAAGGAATATATCGTATATTTTTCTATTCTTTCTTTAATTGCAAGTTCAAAAACTTCTAGAAGCGAAATAGAATCCATTCTCGAAAAAAATACCGGCGGCTATTTAGACAGACTTGAAAATGAATATAATATAATAAAAAGGGTAAGGCCCATATTTGCAAAAGAAGGCGGCAGAATACAAAAATACGTAATAGAAGATAATTTTTTAAATTTCTGGTTCCGTTTTGTTTACGGCTACAAAAGCGCCGTCGAAATCGGAAATTTAAAGTATGTCAAAGATATAGTAAATAGAGACTTTACCTCTTACGCCGGAAAATTTCTCGAAAAATACTTCATCGAAAAACTGAAGCTTTCTAAAGAATTTTCCGATATCGGCTCGTATTGGGAAAAAGGCAATAAAAACGAAATAGATATCGTTGCTATAAACGATATGGGAAAAAAAATATTAATAGCCGAAGTTAAATTAAACCCCGAAAGAGTCAATATAAATAAGCTTAAGGAAAAAGCGGAAAAATTAACGCAAAAGTTCAAAGATTACCGTTTTGAATATAAAGGATTTTCGCTTGAAGACTTGAAGTATACGGGATAGACGAAGCGCTTTTCGTATTAAAGAAATACGGAATAAAAAACGCTATGATAAACGGCGGCGGTCAGATAACGGCTATGGGTAAAAATTTAAAGGGAAGGGACTGGAAAGTCGGCCTCTTAAACCCTTTGAATAAAAATAAAATAATAAAAATAATAAGATTAAAAAACGAATCTATCGAAACCTCGGCAAATTACGAAAACAGGTTTGCATATAAAGGAAAATATTACGGGCATATTATGAATCCTATGACCGGATATCCCGTTGACGGAAATACTTTAAGCGACACCGTCATAGTTAAAAACGGATATTTCCGCTACCCATCGACGGTCGCAGATGCGCTTTCCTGCTCTTTTTTCATACTTAATAAGAGCCGAATATCGGCCGTGATAAAAAAATTAAATAAGCTGATAAAAGTTATAATAATTAAAAAAACTGATAAATCGCAATTAAAAATATATACGCTAAAATAATATATTTGCGTGTTTTCTAAACTCCGTGCGGCACATAAACCGACACTGTGTTAGTCTCGAAAGGCTTTCCCGTTTCGGGAGAAACCAAGGACATCTTAAAATCGTGAACGCCCGGCGACAGCTTGCCCTTTTTGACCGCTGCGTAAAAAATAATCCTTTCTTTACCGTGGGGGTCTAATACCTCAAAGGGTTTTTGTCCTTTCAAAAACTGATGTTTCGAAAAAACGCCGTCGTTTATTTCCGGTCTTACTTCAATTTTTTTACCGGTAAAATTGGTCGCGTTTATTACGAATTTATTTAAAAAATAACCTTTTAATTTTGGGGAATTATAATTCCAATAGTGGTAAAGATTGTAATTTGCGGCGGTAAACCTTATTTTCCCTACCCTGAAAGGCGCAAGATACATTAATCCAGCTATAGCCAATAGAACCACCGCGAGAAAACCGGCTTTATAATTTAAAAAAGAAAGCCTGTTGTCTTCTCCCCTGAAGCCGAATTTAATAAATTTTTCGGGGCAGGCATCGACGCATTTGGCGCAGTTAAAACACGTCCTGAAATGCGTATTTCTCGGGTCGAAGCCCTGAGGGCAGACGTCTTTGCAATCCGTGCAGGTTTTGCATGCCGTCCCGGAAGGCTTATAGCTTATGCCTATAGAATTTTCGTCCGACAGCGACGACTGCGTGTAGCCGTATAAACAGTAATCGCACATCTTAGGCCTTAATACCGTTAAATCCATTATGAATAAAGGAAACACGACGAGCAGAGGATATATAAGATTTTCAAAATTAAACGAATCTGAAGAATTAAAATTAATAAAATAAGAGGATACGGAATAAGTCAAGGCGGCGGATAAAATTCCTATAAACATATACACCGCTATCTTTTCGGAAAACCCTGGCTTTATTTTCGATTTCCCGTTCTTAACCGAACTTTTGCCGAATATTTTTCTTATTTTATTTATAACGTAATCCCTGAATTCGTAAAGGGTAAGCTGGGGGCAGAAAAAACCGCACCAGACTCTCCCGAATAACAGATATATCAAATATCCCGCTATAACCAGAAGCGATAAAAAAAGCGTAACTTCATAAACCGATACGGAATTCAGATATATCTGGCGATGCAAAAAAAAGATTGAATCGGTTTTTTTATCCAATCTGACAAACCCTAAAACAGGAGTTAAAAATAACAAAAAGATTATTAAAATCTGGGTAAATCTTCTTAAAACCAAAAGTCCGGTAATCTTTGAATCTTTAATTTTTTCCATTTTCGCCGCCTCATTTTTTCGTTATA
>JAJYYR010000113.1 GCA_021800805.1 bacterium | reverse complement strand
TTTTTTATTGTTTTTGAATATCCCTGTGAGAATACGATATCCCGTATTCATCGTTAATACTTCCGAGCCTCTTTTTTAATTCTTCCACTACAAAAACAGACCTGTGGACGCCGCCGGTACAACCGACTCCGGCGGTAAAATAAGACTTGTTTTCTCTCTTGTAAAGAGGCAGGGCAAAAACTAAAAAATCGGCTATGCGGCTTATAAATTCTTTGGATTCCTTAAAAGAAAGCATATAATCGACGACTTCGGTATCTACCCCTGTAAAATTTTTTAAAGGCTCTATGAAAAAAGGGTTAGGCAGAAACCTGGCATCGAAAACGGTGTCCGCTTCAAGCGGCAAACCGTATTTAAAACCGAAAGAAACGATTTTAACGGAAAATGAAACCGGAAATATCAGCCCTTCTAAATGCGAAGATAAAATACCTTCTAACTCGTGAATTTTAATATCGGAGGTGTCTATAACGGCATCGGCGCCGGTTTTTGCATTTTCAAGGAACATCCGCTCTTTTTTGACCGAGGAGGCTATATCGTTTCCCGATAAAGGATGTTTTCTGCGGGTTTCGGAATATCTCCTTATGACTACGTCGTCTCTGGCGTCAAAAAAAATAAATTTAAAAAATCCCGACTGGCGCTTTAAAAATTTAATATAATTTTCTAATTCGCTTAAAAAACTTTTTTCCCTTATATCGATAACAAAAAGTATATTTTTGAGCCTCGCCGACAAACCTAATTCAAAAAATTTAGGCAGAAGAAGCATAGGCATATTATCTACGCAAAAAAAACCTTTATCTTCAAAAATTTTTAATGCGGACGACTTCCCCGAACCCGAAATACCGCTTACTAATATTATATTGGGTTTCCCCATGTTTTCCATATTAATTTATAATTCGGGCGTAATTAACGAAAACTCTCCGTCTTCTCCCCTAAAAATAAAAGATATTTTAGAAGATTCTTTGTCTTTAAAAATTATAAAATCTTTATTCCTTTTTTCTAGTTTGCGCATAGCTTCTTTAACGTTTAGAGGCTGTCTTTCGTAATCGTCTTTTACTTCCAAATTTGGAATATCCTCATCTGCCGCGGATATGTCCGCCCCTTCTTCTATATGCTCTTTTCTTCTTATCTTTTCTTTATGTTTTTTAATCTGCGACTCGACCTTTTCCAATAAGAGATCTATAGCGCTGTATATATCGGCGGACTTTTCCTCCGCATTAACGATAAGATTTTTTGCCGACAGTTTAATTTGGGCAACGCCTGATTCTTTATGGTCCACACGCTCGATACTTAAAGTAACATGCGCCTCCATAATATTATTTAAATACTTTTCTAGTTTCAAAACCTTCGATTCGGCATACTGTTTTATCGCATCGCTCGAATCGATATGTTTAAAAGTGACTGCAATGTTCATCGGATTAGTCTCCCTTTTTAGTTAATTAATCGATTAAATTCGTTGTTATTTTATATAATTATAATTATGTCCAGCGCAGCTAACCAATCTTAATGCTTATTTTTAATGCAATTTTATCTTTTTATTTCTGATGCTTGACGGCGGTATATTCATAATTTCTCTGTATTTGGCAATAGTTCTTCGCGCTATGGTAATTCCCTGTTTTTTTAGTATATCGGTTATATCATTGTCCCTAAAAATTTTACCGGACGAATCTTCGGAATCTATAATGGTTTTTATCCTCGTCATAACGTTTTCGGAAGAAGACTCTCCGTATGAGGCTCCGGTAAAAAAATCCTTAAGTTCGAAAACGCCGATATGCGTGCTTAAATATTTATTGGCCGTCGCTCTTGATACCGTCGATTCGTGAATATTCAGCTCTCCCGCTATATCTTTTAAAATTAAAGGCTTTAGATTCCCGACCCCTTTATTGAAATAATCCGTTTGTTTATCGACAATTTTTTGCGCTATATTTAAAATGGTCTCTTTTCTGGTATCTATGCTCTTCATGAGCCATAAAGCCGACTTAAATCTTTCTTCGGCATAATTTTTCATATCGCCGGACACTTCAATTTCGCCGCTAAGAATTTTTTTATAATAACCGTTTATTTTAATTTGAGGAATAGAATTGTCGTCCATAAACACGACGTAACGTTCGCCCTCTTTTCTTAAAAACAGGTCGGGAACGATATAACGGGGTTCTTCTCTGCTAAAATTAGCCGCCGGGTTCGGGTTTAGTTTTTTAAGATTTTCTATCGAGCTTAAAACGTCATTTGTATTTTTTCCGGTTTCTTTACATATCTTTTGATAATTTTTGTTAGCTACTTCTTTTAAATATTTTTCAATTATAGTTTTAAGCAGAATATCATTATCGAAGTAATAGTCTGCCTGAATCATCAGGCTCGATAATATATTTTCGGCGGCAAGTCCGACCGGCTCAAGCCTGTTTATTTTATTAAGCGTCTTCCCGACTAACGGCTTAACGTTATTTCGCACACCCGCATTTACGGCAAAATCCTCAATGTCCTGCCTTGAAACTGCAAGCAGTCCTTTCGAATCTAAATTGCCCGCGATATATCCGGCAAGCAAAATTTCCTCGTCGGAAAAGTCTCCCGTTCTCACCTGCTCCATTAAATGCTCGTAAAGAGTTTTGCCGCTGTAAAAACTGTTTTCTAATTTATATTCTAAATAATTTTTATCGGCTCCGCCGTAACTGCCGTCGTCCTTGGATAAATCGACAAACTGCTCGTTATAGTTGACTAAATATTGGGCGATTTCCTTGAAGCCGTCTTCGACCTCGGCTGCAACCCCGGTATCCGGCATTTCTTCATTTGCGGCTTTAAAATTTTCGCTTTCGGCGTCTTCTTCGCTTTTTGCGCCTGCCGTTTCAGTGTCCAATATGGGGTTTTCCAGTATTTCCTGTTTGAGCATATCGGAAAGTTCGATATTGTTTAACGCCAGCATCTTAATGGCAAGCTGAAGGCGCGGGGTCATCACCAACTGTTGGGACAGCTTCAGATTTTGCCT
>JAJYYR010000112.1 GCA_021800805.1 bacterium | reverse complement strand
GCACTTTGCGGAGGGGAATCCCTCCCGTCTAAAAAAGGATGAATGTAAATTTTTTTTACTCCGTTATTATAAAAAAAGTCTATTAAATACAACAAATGTTCAAGTTCCGAGTGTACCCCGCTTTCCGAAAGCAGTCCCATAAGGTGGACTGCCGAACCCCCTGCCTTGATTTTTTCTAAAAATTCTTGCAAGACTTTGTTATCTTTAAGTTTGTCTTCTTTTATAAGAATGTCTATTTTCGTCAAATCCTGCATTATAACCCTTCCTGCGCCTATATTGGAATGGCCGACCTCTGAATTTCCCATAGTGTTTTCCGGCAGGCCGACGTCTAATCCGTGAGCTTTTAAAGTAGTAAAGGGATGATTTTTAAATAGCGAATTTATGAACTCGGGTTTTGCATTAATTATTGCATTTCCTTCAATTTTCGAAGACATTCCAAAGCCGTCTAAAATAATTAAGACGGCGCTTTTAAATTTTTTCATATCATTTTTATTCGGAGATTAAAGGCGATATACTTTTGATTTCGTCCTTAGAGCCGGTTTCATAAAGAGTTCCGGATGTTTTTATATTAAAAGTATTCCAGAGATTACATGACGGGCATATCGAGGAATAATTATAGGAGACAAATCCGCAGTTAGAGCAGACGAAAGGCAGTTTAACGGGATATTTGCTTTTAAGCGCTTTCCTGAAATTTACGGACGCGTCGTTATATTTTCCCCTTTTAAAGTAACATTCCGCAAGCAGCAAATTCAGTGAATCATCTTTAAATACCGAGGGCGGAATTAAAGATAAATTCGAAAGGGCCTCGTCTATCATTTCTAATCTTATATATAATTTCCCCAGAAAAAACCTGTACTCCCATTTTTCGGGGTTATCGTATATAAGCTCCTGATAAAATCTGATTATATTTTCGGGGTGGTTTGTTTTTATAGATATATCTTCAATTTTTATAATTAAAGCAAGATTGCCGGTTTTCAGGAATGCTTTCTCCCATAGCTCAAAAGCTTCGTTGATTTTTCCTTTTTTTATGAACGCGTCGCCAAGCGATATATAAGCCGGTACGAAATTTTTATTCTGGCTCAGCACTTGATTAAAACGTTTTGCCGACCTCTCAGTATCGTTTTCCGATTCTAAAAGATATTTTCCAAATTCGTATTTAAGCCCGAGCATAACCTGCTCTTCTTTTTTGTTGAACTCCTTGTCTTTCGACTGTGAAAGAAACAGTTTAGACATTCTGTAGGCGTTCTTCCATTCTTCCTTTCTAATAAATATTTCTTTAAGCTGCGTTATGGCGTAAAGATTGTCGGGCGAATATTCAAGCGCCTTATTCAGATAAAAAATAGCTTTATCGTAATCTTTATTGAGCTTGTAAAGATTACCCGCTTCATTGAGCGCAGTTATATTTTCTTTTTCTATTTCTAAAACTTTATTGAGGGCATTTTCCGATTCTTTAATTTTTCCTTTATGTTTATATATCTTTGCAAGGAGCAGATAAGCGCTAATATTATTCGGGTAATTTATCAAATATTTCTTAATCAGGTCGATTGCTTTATCGTACTGCCCTTTAATGTATGCATCGAATGCCTTATTAACCGAGTTGTCCAGTTCCGTTTTTATATACTGCTTTCTTTTGTATATAAGATTTTTTATCTGATATATAGAATCTTTTAAAATATTTATAATTAATATAAGTGCAATGCCTATTAAAAACGCCGAAAATACGTAGATTATTAGATAGCTGTTAAGTATATGGTGCTGTCCGGGGGCGTAATGCAAAAGGACTCTTTGCGGATTAAGTGCGTAAAGATATTCGAAGAATGCTACTAGTATAAGTATCGCTATTATTATAGTAATTATATACATTGTGAGAATAATTTAAATTAAAATTAAGTTTTTTTATTATCGACAGAAGCTTCGACCGCCAATTCTTTTGCTTCCGGCCACAGCCCCTCGATATTATAGTACGACCTTAAATCATCATGGATTAAGTGTATTATCATACTGCCGTAATCTATAACAATCCATCTTGAACCGGGGGTATAAAAACCCTCATGCCCTATAGGCTTCTGTTTGAAAGATTTTAGCAGATTATCCGCTATAGTATTGAGCTGTCTGTCCGACGAACCCCCTGCTACAATTATAAAATCAGTTATTCCGGAGACTTTTCTGACGTCGAGGACTAAGATATTATGGGCCTTTTTCTCTAAAAGAAGGTCTATAACTGACCTGATATTTTTATTTGTTCTTTTAAGCGGTTTTCTGCCGCTTTTAAAAGTTTCGATGCCTGCACCGTCCTTAATATAACTTATTATTTATTATATAATTAATAACCTCGTTTGGCAATAAAAAGAGATTAGAAATATTATTTTTAAAATTATTTCTTATAGCGGTTGAAGAAATATCCAATCTTGTAATTTTCAAAAAATATATATATTTATTTTTGGGAGTAACTAATCTGTTTTGCGAATATTCTAACTTAATGCGTTCTTTTAAATTATCGGGTAAAAAACCCGTAAGCTTAACTAAATTTTTTGAATCCGATTTCATGCCCGACCTGTTAACTACTATAAAATTTATTTTATCGAAAATTTCGGCGCCGTTTTTCCAATTCTTTACGTCTGAATAGGCATCTACTCCCGCTATAAAATACAGTTCGTCCGACGGATATATTTTTTTAAGCTGAATAATCGTGTCATAGGAGTATGAAAGTCCGCCTCTTTTTATTTCTATATCCGACGCCTCGAATTTTTTGTTGTTTTTTATTGCTATATTGAGCATTTCCATTCTTTTTTCGGGGTCGATGCCGGGCATTTTTTTATTCGAAGTTATATTTGTAGGAATAAATATAACCTTATCTAAAAAATTCTGCGCAAGTTCTTCTGCGGCCCTTAAATGTCCGAAATGAACCGGATTAAACGTACCCCCGAAAATTCCTATTTTCATAGTTATCAGTTTAGCGCTTAAGTTCTTTTCTGATAGTTTCCGAATACTACAA
>JAJYYR010000111.1 GCA_021800805.1 bacterium | reverse complement strand
GGAAACTCTTTTTATGCGTTACCCTCTTTAAATATAAACGAAATAATAAAATATAAAATGCCGGTTAATATTTTTTCCAAAAAAGCAGGGCATCTGGGGATAATCCTATACAGAAACAGAATGGTGCCTGTTTATGATTTTTCTATAATAGCAAACGGCGCAGCGGATGCTAAATCCTTATTAAAATATATCATAATATGCATTTATAAGAATAAATTTTTTGGTTTATCCATAAGCGAAATCAAAAATATAACGGCGGTTAAAAACAAAAGCCTTATTCTTTCATCTACGTTCAAATTTAAGAATTTCAATAATATAACGTCCGATGTTTTTGAAAACGCGGAAGGAAAATTTTATTCTATTATAGATCTAGAAAGCGTTTTTAACTATTTGACCTCTTAAGGCTATCGTTATGATAGATACCGTCGAGATTCAACAAATTATTACCAATCTCCCTTCAGTTGAAAAGATAGCCGCCTCCTCTCATGTTTTAGCCGTAAATTCAAACAACATAATCCAGAAAGAAATGCAAAATATCGATGAAACAGCCTTGAATACCGTTGTAGAATTAAGCGAAGTATTGGAGCCGGTTAACGATAAAAACAAAAACCGCAAAGAAGAAGAGGAAAAAAAAGAAGAACGGGAAGAAAGAAAAGATAACCCCCATGTAGATTTAATCGTATGAATTATATAACAGGACAGATGGACCGGGCGGGGCATTTGAGCGGCAATAATATTGCCGGTTCCGGCATTTCCGATATTTCTTTAATTATCAAGGAAAAAATAACATCCTCTCTTTTAGAAATATTAAAACCGGGAAGTATAATCGAGGCAGACTTAATAGGCGTTTCAACGGGCGATGCAGGCTCTCCTCTAAGCGGAATATTAAATATTAACGGCAAATTGCTGACGGCGGTTATTCCCGAAGACCTTTACAACGAATTTGCTTTAGGAAAAGCGTTCGACAATAACTTTAATATTCCGGTTAAACTCATGCTTGAAAGCGCTGTTAAAAACGCCGCCGCAAATGAAGGCGGCGCCAACGGCGCCATCGAAGTAGTATTTAAAATCATAGCGAACCCATCCGACAATATCAATATTCAAAAAGCCGTCGATATATACCGCAAAGCATTAGCCGGTAATTTAGAAAGCAATATCGGCGCCGCTTTTAAATCTCTTTCGGCGTCCGGTTTAAATGCCTCTATACAAAGCGTAACGGCTGAGGTAAAAGGCAATTTTTTGTTTATCCATATCAATTTCGGCGCTGAGTTCGGTTTCGGTTCGGTTATTTTAACGTCCGAACGTAATTCTTATATAAAAGATGCCCCCGATAAAAAAAACTTAAACGCCGCTCCAAAAAAATATATGTTAATGCTTGAAACCGAATTCAATCAGTTAGGTTATATCAAGCTGTTTTCATATTATTCGGATAAATTCCTGAGCGTTAAATTTCAGGAATGTCCTGCGGCGGCAATAGAACTTATAAATAAAAATTTGGAAGCATTTAAAGAAATGCTGTCAAAAGACGGGATAACCCTTAAGGATATATCCTTTAAAGCATCGGGAGACAAAGATTTAAAAGGCGGCGCGGATGTTTTTGGCGCAGGCGGGGAAATGTTTTCGGGCGGGAAAATAATAAATGAAAGAGTCTAAACCTAAATATGCCAAGGCGTCGGCACTGAGGTACGATCCTAAAAAAAATAACGCTCCGGTTATTACAGCCAAAGGCAGGGGAGAGCTTGCCGAAAAAATTATAGAAATCGCAAAAAAAGAAAATATACCGATAACCAAAAATAATGCGCTTGCAGATATACTGGACGGACTCGATATTTATGAAGAAATTCCTCCGGAACTTTATAAGGTAATAGCGAATATTTTTGCATTTCTGCACAAATTAAACGAAAAAGCCGCTAAACCGTTCCTTTCATAGCGGCGACGATTTCCCGCTGTCTTCTGAATATGTACTTAAATAAAATATCCTGTTCGGCGGGTTTTAAATTAATAGCCTGCGCTCCCACTTTATATTTGAGATTATCGAGTCTGACGATCGACCTGATTTCAAGCCTTATCGTAACTTCCGGCAGTCCGCCCGGAAATTGAATTTTTACGCTCTCTAAAACGGTATGCTTTTCTATAGGGAAGTCGAGCAGGAAAGAAAATCCTTCGCCTGACATGTCGAACAGTCTTGTGTCGAAATATTTTTTGTTTAAAAAGAAAGAAAGTTTTACGGGTTCGCTCAATGAAGGTTCTATCCTGAAAAATTTTCTTTTTTCTAGAGACAGTATTTCTATCGGTTTATAAATATCGAAGACGAAGTATTCCTTATCCTTTTCATAATTATATAATTTTGAAAGAAAAAAATGTTCGTTGTCGTTAAATTTAAAGGTAGCTTTAATATAGGAAGATTCAATAAGTTTTAAATTGCCTGATTTTGGAACCAAAGAATCTATTGCTATAGATTCGTCTTTAACTTTAAGGATATTTGTAGTATATTCGTCGTTAAAAGGAATAGGGTAAAGAATAACCGGTTTTTTTTGATTGGCAAATCCTTTAAGTATGGCGTTAATTTCCTGTTTTCTAGAATATACGTTTATATCCGGATTTTCTTTCAGTTTTTTAATATCGAACATAAACCCTCTCATCCACGCCTATTTAAAATAATAACACTCTGTCTTTTTCTTCAAGCCCGCTTATCATTTTTGCGTTTTCGAACTGCGAGGCATATTTAAAATCGTCTATACGCGATATTACTTGGTTAACGCCGCAGGAATGTTCGCAAACGGAAACCATATCGATATTATGTTTATATCTTTTAATAAGCAAAATAAATTCTTCATTTTCCGTAAAAAAAACTCCTTTATCCATGATGAAAACCGATACGGCGCAATCTTTTTTTGCCGCCGCTTCGATCAAACCGGAAATATGGTTCAGATATTTATCGGTCGTAATAATAAAAGCAAGTTTTCTATCCATAATATTTTTTTAGATTGTTATAGCCGTTAAATATTGTATATTAATTTCCTCTTTAATATCAATAGTATTTAT
>JAJYYR010000110.1 GCA_021800805.1 bacterium | reverse complement strand
GAACTGGGGTTGAGTGGTTAAGCAGGCTAAATTATTTAAAAGAATTAATTGATATGTTAAAATTAAGAAAAAGTGGTAAGTATGTTCGTACCACGTGCCAAATTTATAAATTTTAATTAATCACTTAAAATCATAAACCGCGTCAAACTCGCCGTATCCGCCGTCAGGAGCGTTTTCCCCATGTATATCTTTCAATGCCCTTGCATCAAAGCTCAACGATTTATCGTAATGATAAGTAAGCCCCAGTCCTTCAATAAAATCCTGATAACCGTTGTTTATGTAACCGAAAGAAATACCGCCGGAGCCGCCTGTAAAATAACCGTAATTATCGTATTGCTTAATATAAGAAATCTCGTCGTAAATATCAAATTTATTTAAAATTATGTAATTTAAAAAAATATCGGTAAAAAAATTATTCCCCGGATTCGTATAGCTGAACCCTTCATCGTTTATAGCCGAATCGTTCACGGCAGGATGTCCTTTGTTAAAACTGTAACCCAAAGCGTAATTTAAAATAATTTCTTGCTCAGGCGAAGCCTTTATGCCCAGAACGCCGGTTAATGCGGGCTGGAACTGCCACTCGTCGCCTCCTATGTTTACAAGGGAAGAATTATTCCAGTTTCCGTAAGGAAATGTGATGCTTAACTGCGGCAGAACGTTAATCATAAATCTGTTTCCGTTATAATGATAAGCATATATCCCGTAATACAATTCGGGGTCGTCCAATCCGCCTCTGGAATGATTAAATTTTGTGCTCATAAGCGCCTTGCCGAAAGGAACAATAGCCTCTATGTAGTTGTCTAAACCGAGGAACTTAAACGTGCCTATAAACTGGGGGGCATAAACATATTTGGCGACATTATAGCTTAAGTGCCCAACCGAACCGTTATCGTTGAATTTGGAATTAAAAGACTGATAATCCAAAGCCTGTTCGGTTATAAATTTTCCGGGGCTCAGATAAGCAAAAGCCATAGGACCTTTATAAAAAAAATTATTACCCGACCCGTCGGGACCGGCAAAAGTGCTTACGAGATTTAAAAAAAACGAAAATATAAATAATACGGCGTAAAATGATAATAAAACCCGACTTATGCCGTACGATTTTGTTTTATATAAATTATCCGTTTTATTTTTATTTAAAGATCGGTTTTTCAAAATACTTTGATCCTTTATATTTATCTGTATTTCCTTTTTTTTGCTCATATTTCATAACCGTCGAAAGCAGCGCTCCTTTTTTTCCTAAAACGTTCAGCCCGTAAACAGGTATGCCTTCTATTTCCGATTTGCATATTCCGTGATGATGTCCGAAAAAAACCATTTTAGGCCTTATTTTTAATATAACGCCTCTCAGCCCAACCGCCTTAGGATAATATCTGTTTTTATCGTTATCTTCTATAAGGACGCCTTCAGGCGCATCGTGCGAAATAAAAATATCTATGCTTTTATCCTCTTTTCCTTTATTTTCATCCGTATATCTCAATAAATTATCTATCTCCCGTTCAGTATAATATCTGTCCGCCTCATTATGCCCGAAATGTTCAGGGTCGTATTTTCCGCCTATGCCCGCAACGATAAGCCGCTCCTTTTTTGCGTTTATTTCTATTTCTATCTCGGCTACCGTCCCGTTTGGAATATAAAACAGATTTTTGAGAATCTCGTAATCTCCCGATAATTTTACCGAATTAAGAAAATTAAAATCTTCGTTATTGCCGTTTACGAAATATGTCTTAACGGGAACAGATTTCTTTTCACGGTAATATGCCGGAAAATCGCCTGTCCCCTTATGAAATTTGGTGACACCGTCGTGGCAATTCTCGTTTATCCATATACCGAAATCGCCGACCTGCAAAACGGCATCGAAATTAATTTTAAGTTCCGACTCGAATTTTTTTATACTCCGGTAAAATTTATCTATTCTCCCGTGAACGTCTCCCGCCGCGCAAATGTTCATTTTCTAAAAATACATATTGCCGCCTATTTTTCGGAACTCGTCGGCTTTTAATTTTACTTTTTCTTTGATAAAGGAAACCAAATCTTCGATGCCTTTATTATCAATACCGCCGTCCTGCTTTTTTTTGCAAGACGTTTCGAAAATCATCAGGTCTTTATTGATAGACAATGCATTTTCTTTTATTTTTGAGATGTCTGAATCGAGCACGGGAAGCAAGTCTATTTTATTTATAACCATTACTTTTGATTTATAAAAAGCCGCCGGATATTTCAAAGGCTTGTCGTCCCCTTCCGTTATGGAAAGCACCACGACTTTCATATCTTCTCCTAGATTAAATGAGGTAGGACAGACAAGATTCCCGACGTTTTCTATAAAAATTACGTCCGCATCTTTTATATCCAGATTACCTAAAGAACCGTTAACCATTTTTGCGTCGAGATGACACGTTCCGTTTGTAATAATCTGATATGCCGGAATGTCTAAATTGTCTATACGTTTTTTGTCCAGATCGGTTTCCACGTCGCCCTCTATAACCGCAGATTTAAATCCTTCTAATTTCAAAACCGGTATTATCGATTCCAACAGCGAGGTTTTTCCAGAGCCGGGAGAGCTTAAAAAATTAATAACTAAAGTCCTGCCGAATATCGCTTTATTTTTTTTAGCGATAACCTCATTTGATTCCAGAGCATTTCTCTGAACCGTTAATGACCTGCCGCCTCCGCGGTTAACGCGGTTAGAATTTAACATAAATGCCGCCTTCTTTTTAAAATTAAATCCATTATATTTTAAATATAAATTATAAATCAATTTTAATTTAATCTACCATAATTTCCTCTATCTTTATTTCGTCCGAATCGTTAGGGATAAACTCGAGTAAAACGTCTTTAAATCTTTCGTCGTTCAGATTTTGAAATGCAAAGCCGAGATAATTTTTATCTATACCGGAATACTTTCCTATACCGAGTTTAACCGAATTTACTTTATTTACGCCGTCTAAATATCCGTTTTCATCCAGCGTATCGACTATTTCAAGCGCTATAGAAAATTCATGCATAAAAACTCAAAAATAAAAAATTTAAAATAAAAATAAAAATT
>JAJYYR010000109.1 GCA_021800805.1 bacterium | reverse complement strand
GAGTATTATCCGTCTGCAGATAATAATCTATGCCGGTCAGCTTATAAACTGCCGAATACGAGCCGTCTCTTCCTATGACGATATTATTTTCTATGCCCCACAGGTTTAAGAGATTGCAGACCCATTTCGTATCGTCGCGGTAATAATTAAAATTTTGAGCGGAAGTTATCATTTGGTTTCAGGCCTATAACGAACGTGATATTGTTTTTCCGATAAATAAAAATCCATCAGACTTTTTACGTAGCCGTCGGGCTTGCCTATTTTGTAAAATTTAAGCGAAAAAACTACGGCGGCCGCGAATAATAAATCGTACACAATCTCTAAGCCCTTATGGAATATCGCGATAGAAAAGACGCAGGCAAAAACTACCGCGCCCCATTCATAAAGCGATAAACCCCATTTCAGAACTTTATTAGAAATATCGTACACCGTAAATATATCCCGCATTTTATGCCCCTGGATTATGACTCTGAACCATGCCGACTACGACGTTTCCTATAGTAGGCGCCAGCATTACTCCGCATCCGGCGGCGGCGGTTATAAACGCCTTTCTTCCGGCATCCGGCCTATGCTGCTTTATGTCGTAAAATCCTTTCGCAAGGCCAAGTGTCGTGGTGGCAGGCGCAAGCCGGTAACAAATCCAGGTGGTGGCCGAGTCTAAAATTGAAGACGCGCCGGTTTGCCCGACCGTTCCAAGGCCGGAAGTGTTGAAAGTGCTGTAAGTAGCGGCCGCGGCGTCGCGGATGAAAACGAAATTCAACCCTATCGAAAGACCTATAAGCAGGGCATACATCAGTTTGCCGTGGCCTATGTAAAATAAAGTGATTTTTTCTTCGATTTTCTTTAGCATTTTTTGCCTCCTTAATTTAATCTTCTTTTTTCTTGTTAAATTTTAAGTCGTAGCATTTACTGCAGACGTATAATTTCTTTTTTATACCGGTCGATTGCGCCGGACTGATTGCGACGATATCGTCCTCGTCGAAAAACCCCTTGCATTCCTCGCACTGATAAACTTTCTTTTTCATTAACGCCTCCTATAAATTTGATTTAGTTCTTTTATCACGGTTTCATCAAACTTAACCTGTTTATAGGCTGTGACGCCTACCGTTTTCGACAGCGTCAGGCTCTTGTCTATAGGGTATAATAAGAGCATTTCCTTGGAGACTTCGAGCCAGTTTTTTTTATGTATTTCAAAATAGTGCTTCGCAAGATTAAGCCTATAATCTATTATTTTGTTGCCAGCGTCTTTCTTTTTTAAACTCAGGCTTATTCCGTATTCGTAATTAATCAAACCCGCCGGTTTATTTCTTAGGAAATCGTAATAATTAATTACTATTATGCCGGCCGCGATTAAAAGGCCTGATATAAAAGCCGCGATATATAATTTATATTTGCAAATAATTCTCATAAGAATTTAGTGAATACGTTATACGCCGTGAATAGCGACGAAACCATTATTATCGTCAGCGCGAGCATCATTATCGTCAGCGAGTCGTAATTGCCGAGCTTGTAGCTGTATGCTTCGTAGAACTCGTCATCGAATTTACGCACTGGAATGCCAGTCGTGGTGGGCGCGTCTTCGGCGATATGCATCATAACCGCAAAGAAAAAACAAGTAACGGCGTATATAATTAAAAAAAACATATGGTCGAAGTTATAAAATAAACGCGCTATGATTAGGGCGATGACGAGAATCGGATATACTATGGCATAAGTTTTATAGTAGTGCATAATTCCGCGGTGTCCTTTAATTCTTATGAGTCCGCGAGGCGAAGTGCCTTCCCTAAAAATATGAATATCAAGGTCCGGAAAGAATGAGCCGAAAAAGGCCGCCGCCGAACCTACTGAGAAATATTTCATAGTTGAAAAATCAAGGCTCTGGGCGGCGGAACTGAACGTAGCCGTGTATATCGCTATAGTGGTTGTCTTGTGTTCCCATCCCTTCATGGATTTTTCCTCGTCTTTTTTTTATTAAGCGCAAGGAGAGCATCTGCCGGAAGTTCGCCTTTGCTTATTTTTTCAATTTTTTCGGCGACTGCCGGCGAGATATTATTCTTGCCGTCGATATAATTAAATAAGTGTGTTCCAGAAATTCCTATTTGTTCGGCGAAACTTTTAATTGGGATATTAATACTGTAACAGTAAGTTCTGATTATATGGTTATTGAAGCCCATTGCATTACCTCATTTTTATTTTAAAGTCTATATTTATAAAAATACAACTTTAATAAACATAAGTCAAGTTATTTTTCAAATCTAATTTAATGAAATTATTATCGTCTTGTATTAAAGTCTTATTAATATGGCCAAAGAGAAGAAATCTAAAGAGAAGAAATTTGAAAATGTAGCTTTGCTAAAGGCTATTGGAGAGAAAATACGGACAAAACGGGAAGAACTTAAACTGTCTCAAGGGGAAGTTGCGGACATCTTAGAATTAAGTTATACACAAATATATCATTATGAGATTGGTAGGTCTGAGATCCCCATAACAAATCTCTTAAGACTTTGCGAGTTTTTTAACGTTGATATTCATTATTTTATTAGGGACATCAAAAATAAGAATCAAGAAAAATTATCTATTGTAAAATATCCTGAAAGTCCCGAACTTGAGAAAAGAATAATTGCAGTTAAAGAAATATATAAATCTGAAGATGAAGATTTGATTTTAGGAGTTAATAATTGTGTAGATTCTATGTCGGTTATATTAAAAAAACGTCAGGAGCAGCGAAGAAATAACGGAACTGTTAAAAAAACTCGGATGGGGCGGGCTAATAAAAAATAATAATTAATATATTAATTATTATCGTTATTGTCAATATACTTATTTTTAAATAAGGAATAAAAATGTCGGAAAAAGAAAATGGCTTAGGGTTATTATATGACAAAGTAAAGATAAAGACTATTAATTTTAAAAGTTATTATTGGTGAAAACTATGAGTAAATTATACTATCCTGTCCTTAAAAATAAAAGAACTTCTTTTATTGCGCTCAGAGATTTAAAAGAGGATACTAAAACAAAAATATTACCAATTTTCGAAATTATTCCTGAAG
>JAJYYR010000108.1 GCA_021800805.1 bacterium | reverse complement strand
GCCCTGTTTTTGGTTTTGAGCGAAATACTAAAAAAATACGGTTCTGTAGAAAATTTTTTCCTTAGAGGTTATAATCCATCCGATTTAAATATAAAAAACGCTTTGGTCAGTTTTTCTAAAAGAGCCCTAAAACTTGTCGATTTTTCACCCGTTTACGGTAAGGATACCCCGCCGGAAGATTCCATGGTGCATTTCTTTTTTACCTCTCCGGCAGACAACAGTCCGTGTAAAAGAATAAATTTATATTTAAGGTGGATGGTAAGGAATTCAGACAACCTTGATTTAGGCATATGGCAGGGCGGCATTCAGCCTTATCAGCTGATAATGCCGGTAGATACCCATATAGGCAGAATCAGCCGGTATATAGGTTTAACAGCCCGCAAAAACCCTTCTTTTAAAATGGCGGAAGAGATAACCGAAAATCTCAAAAAACTTGACTATTCCGACCCGGTAAAATATGATTTTGCAATTACAAGGTTGGGAATATTAGATTTATGCAAAAAAAACAGGAACGAAGCGGACTGTGAAAAATGTGATATTTATGATATTTGCAATCAAACTCTAATTTCTTAAGAAGGATTCTTATTGATGAAAATCAAAAAATTAAAATCGTTATTATTTCTTGTTCTTTCGGCTTTTATTCTTATAAATCCTGTTTTTTCTCATGCCGCCGCCGTTAAGCCTGAGCAGGGAGGCAATATGGAAAAAGCCGGTAAAAATTTCGGGGCTTACATACTCAAGAAAGACGTTCTGCTGAAATTAAATAAAAATTACGGACTCAAAGCGTATATAACCGAGTCGGTAAAAATACTGTCGCAGAGAGGAATAAATAAGTATTCCGAGGTTATCGTCCCTTTTTCCGAGAAGTATCAAAAAATTAAATTACTTTATGCATATACTTTGCTTAAGGGGATGTTTAAAGTTCCTGTCGGCAAGCATGCGGTTAATATTGTTTCTCCGGACTTTGCGGTTAATTACCCCGCCTATTCCGACATAAAATATCTTACTCTTTCGATGCCGGCAGTCGAAGACGGCTCGGTAATAAATTTTTCCTATGAGATAGATAATTTTAAGCCGTTGATTAAAAACGGAGTTTTTTATACTAACTATTTTTCTTATACTATACCGGTTCGAAAAATAGATTTTTCGCTGATATATCCGGAAGGGATTAATGTTAATCTTTATTTGCATAAATTAAGCAAATATGTAGTTTCAAAAAAGTTCGTTTATATTAAAAATAAAAAGTTTGTAGAACTTGACGCATCCCTTAGCAAGATTGCGGCGATAAAAAAGGAATCCTATATGCCGCCTATAAAAAATTTAAGAAGTTATATTGCCGTATCTACTTATAATTCTTGGAATAATTTACTTAATAAAGTAAATGCAATGTTTATAAAAGCGGAAAAACCTACGAGTAAGATAAAAGAATTCGTTAAATCGGCTCTTAAAAATGATAAAGACGATAACGGCAGACAAAAAGCGGCTTCAATTTATTACAGCTTTGTAAAATCTTTTAGATATATAGGAATAGGCTACGGTATAAACGGTTATAAACCCGAGCCGGCAGGCACAACGTTTGCAAACGGTTATGGAGATTCAAAATCCTTAGCCGCACTGCTGATAACGATGTTGAAGGTTGAGGGCATAGATGCGTATCCCGTTCTCATGCCGTCGTTAAATACGGCGGACTTAAATATTAAAAACGTTTCTCCCAAGCAGTTCGATTCCGTCATAGTCGGCTTTACTTTAAAAGAAAAAGGTAAAAATAAAGAGTATTATTTATACCCCGACTCTTCTTCTTATAAAGCTTTTAAGATTCCTTTCAGTTTGGCAGGCAGAAAAGGCGCCGCGATCCTAAGGCGCAACGGCTTCAAATTTATTTCTACTCCTACGGAAAAGCCTAATCAGAACGAAAAAATTTTCTTATTCAAGGGCAGTATAGGTAAGAACGGAACTTTAAAAGGCAGGATTTCAATAATTTATAAAGGATTATATTCTAATTTCGAAAGAACTTCGCTTAAAAATATAAATAATTATCGTAAAACGATTAAAGCGGCAAATTTTTTATATGATTTTATCCCCGGAGCCGGTATAGAAACTTTTAAATATAAAAATATTAAGAAAATTAATAAAAACGTAAAGCTTAATATAAAATTTTTTGATAGGAATTACGGAGTATTAAAGGGAGATAAATTGGTATTTCATTCGGTAATACCGGTAGATATGAGCCTGACGCGCCTTGTTTTAAAGAGGAAAAGACTGTATCCTTTAATAATAGGTTACCCGTTTGAGCATATCGGCAAAATTAAAATAAAAATTCCGGAAAAATCAGACATATATTATTTGCCGACCCCGTTAAAATTTAATAACGAAGCGGGTTCCGCCTATTCAAACTGTTCATTTTTAAAAAATAAAGACGAGTTAAGCTGTCTTTATAAATTTGAATCAAAAAAGCCGGCGGTATCGGTTAAAGACTATAAAAAATACAGGCAAATTATAAAAGCATATGTCGAGTATTTAAAAAATTATTTCATTGCCGTATCAAACGTATATTTTTATTAAAATTATTATAGGAGGATTTAAAAATGAGAAGTATGACCGAAGAAGATTTAAAGGCTGCTTTTGCGGGCGAAAGTCAGGCGCACGTAAAGTATATGATTTTTTCGGAAGAGGCGCAGAAGGAAGGCAAGCCTAAATTGGCTAACGTATTTAGGGCTATAGCTAAGGCGGAGCTGATTCACGCAAAAAATCATTTAAGAGCGCTTGGAGGCATTAAAAAATCCCAAGAAAATATTGCCGCGGCATATAACGGCGAAGATTATGAGATAGAGGAAATGTATCCGGTATTTTATGAGGTAGCTAAATTTCAAAACGAAAAAGAAGCTGAGCGCTCTACGTATTATGCGCTGGAAGCCGAAAAAATACACAGGGGAATCTATAAAAAGGCAAAGGAACTTGATGCCTCAGGGAAGGATTTCGACGGAGAAACGATATATATCTGTCCGGTTTGCGGACATACCCATGTCGGAGCGGAAGCGCCGGATAAATGCCCCGTCTGCGGCTGCGCAAAAGATAAATATATTAAATTCAGCG
>JAJYYR010000107.1 GCA_021800805.1 bacterium | reverse complement strand
TATTATTCGTTATTAAAGGGAATTGATTTTATTATTCCGTACGATTATTTAGCGATATTATTTTTGAATGAAAAATCCATAATTTCCGAAGAAAAAGAATCCTTTATATTTATAGAAAAGGCTGAAGATATCTATAAAATAATGGTAGTCTTGAACGGGTTTAATCTTTTTCCCGTAGCAAGTTTTAAGGAAGATATGCTAAACGATAATTTAAATATTTTAAAAACAAAATTAAATTCAAAAAATATTAAGATAAATAAAATTATTACAAACTATGCCGGCGCAGATTTTAATATTTTCTTTGGAAACGCCGGTATTATTAATTTTGCGGCAAAGGATTTTGCCGCATTTTTCGACAATATAAAAAGAACGGTTCCTCATTTTGAAAACTTGGAGATAAAATTTAAAAATATAGAACTCAGGAAAAATAAATTAATTAATCTGTATATAGCCGTTTTAATCATAGCCATACTGTTTATGCAGTCAACCGCTTTATTTTTTAATAATAAATCGTATGCCGAAAATCAAAAAATAAAATTGTTAAATAAAAGTACCGCCGTTTTATTGGAACAAAATCAAAAAAAAGAGAACATTATTTTATTCAACAAATATTTTATGCCGGCGAATGTAGCCGGTTGCCTTAAAAGATTTATGAGAATTTTTCCTAAAGGAGTAAGGGTTGAGAATGTCGATATTAAAAGATTTAAAAATAACTATTTTATCGACGGAACCGTTCTTGTTTATGGAGGATACAGAAAATTTGTAGAAAATTATAATTTAATTTTGAAAAAATCCAGCCCGCTTGGACCTTTTAGAATTTCTTATAACATAGATAATTTCGGGAAACCTTTTATTAAATTTTACGGAAGGTTAAAATGAAGCGGTTTAAAAATAAAAATTTATTAATATTTTTTTTATTGCTTTTAATATCCGCTTATATTCTTTGTTTTAAATTATTCCCTTCATTTAATAATTATTATAAGCTAAGGCGGATTTACGTTAAAAAGTTGAATATGAAAAAGTTACTCAAAATCAAACTATTTAATGAAAAAAGAATAAAACCCATAAACTTTAAAGCGGGAAATCATAGATTTTCTACCAATCTTCTTACCGTGTTATCTTATATAAATTATTTACGAAAAAGCGGATACGATATTAAAGTAAAAGTCTTAAATAAAAAATCTTTATTAAAATCCAAAGATATAATAATTACTCTTAATAAAATTTCCAATATAGGCGTTGTGTTTTCATTATTAAGAACATTTAGGGCTTTTCCGTCGGAACTTAAGAAAATATCCATAAAATCAGGAAAAGATATAGGCATCCGTATCGTTATTAACGAGAGGTTAATCGGCTTAACTTAAATAGGGTGAAATAAATATGCAGGGCAAAAATTTTATAAATATTTTTAAAAAAACATCAAAATGGATTGCATTTTTTCTTTTTGGCGGTTTTTTATTTATTCTTGCATTAAATCGTTTGGGCATGGGATTCAGAAATAAAACTATTTCGGATTACGGAGTAAAAAATAAAAAAACTTTTGACCTCGTTTTGAAACCCGAAAAAAAATCTTCAAAAAATAATCTAAAAGATATTTTTAATATTCCCGACAAAAAATATAAAAAATTTAACCGGCTGTTTATTTCTAAAGGATTCGCGCGCGGCGGAGCGGACGGTTCTCTTGGCAGCGGTCGGCCCGGCGGCGAAAATTTACCAAATTTTATTAAAAGGCTAAAGTTCAAAGGGTTTTCGAAGAAGAACCCCGCTCCCCCGTCTTTAATATTTATAAGCGGTAAAACCGCCCTTTTAAAAGCAGGCGGGAGAAGTTATTATGTCCGTGCCGGAGAAAGCATTAAAGGAATGTTTATATTGAAAATCGGTTTAACCGGGGTTAGATATTCGGATAAGGGAAGAATAAAATATTTAAATTTTTAGAGTTTAAATATTAATGGGTCAACGGTGTATCTTATTTTTCAGCATAATTGCAGGAATTATGCCTATAAGACATATTGCGCCGGCGACTACAAATACGTCATCGTAGGATTGAACCGTAGCGAACATTTTAGTAATACTGTCTATAATTCCTAAACCGGGATTAATCCTCGCTGAGTTGGCTATAACCCCCGTATTTGCTTTAAACAACCCGCTGTTATTAAAAAAAGACTTTGTTTTAAGGAAAGCAAAATTTCTATCGTTAATTTTATCTCCGTATCTTGTAAGATAGTAAACTTTTTTGGTTGCAAGGTAATTTGCGAAGTAAGCGATTCCGAAGCCGGAAGCAAGTCTCATCGTAACAGGCAAAAGACCTGAAGCCTCGGGTATTTGCTCCCTCTTGACCGAATTAAGCCCAGTGCTCATAATCGGCGAATATAACATTCCAAGCCCTATTCCCCTGATAATCGACGGATATATTATATCGTACAGGTTTGATTGCACGGATAAATTCCAGTATAAAAATAGGGATACGGCAGTTAAGGCCATGCCGAATACTATAAAATACTTCGGTCCCCATCTGTCCGCTCCTCTGCCGAAAATAGGCGCCGATAAAGCAACGGCGACCGCCGAAGGCATCATAATAAGACCGGTTGCATATGGAGTGTAGTTCATAATATTTTCAAGATAAACCGGCATTATGAACAGAGAGCCGAAAAGAGCTATTGCCCTGACGGCATTAATCGAGGTGATAAGAGTAAAATTGTAATTTTCAAATATTTTAAAATCTATCAGCGGATGGGAAATGAAGGGTTCAAATAAAAAAAACATAATAAAACCGGCGGCGCTTAAAAGTTCGCAAATATGAATATAGCTTGAATCCCAGCCTTTATTCTGGCCTTCGTTAAATGCGACGAGGATAAAAGAAATAGCCATTGCAAAAAACATAAATCCCAAGAAGTCGAAATTTGCCTTAAAATATTGCGATTTGTGGTCGTCTTCCATAATTATTATTATTCCTATAAGCGTTATAACGGCTATCGGAGCGTTCACGAAAAAAACCCATCTCCATGTTAAATGGTCGGTAATCCAACCGCCGAGCGTGGGGCCTATCGCAGGCGCCGCCATTGCGCCTATCCCCCAAATTCCCATAGCCTTACCTCTTTCGCCCGGCTCAAAGACCTTGCCGAGGAGGGCGAGTCCCAATGGGGCTATGCCTCCGCCGGATA
>JAJYYR010000106.1 GCA_021800805.1 bacterium | reverse complement strand
ATAAAGATAAAAAAATAGTTTTTTTCGCTATAGGGTTTGAAACGACGACCCCTATGACTGCGGCTCTTCTCGAAGAAGTTATATCTAAAGGCATAAATAATGTTTTGTTTCACGTCAACCATGTTCTTGTGCCTCCTCCCATAAACGCTATTTTAGATTCCGGTGATAATTTAATAGACGGTTTCATCTGTCCCGGACACGTCAGCGTCATGACCGGAAGCGGCATTTATAACGATATTCCGGATAAATACGGCAAGGCGGCAGTAATAGCAGGATTCGAGCCTTACGACATTTTAAGCGGAGTTCTTTTAATAGCGAGGCAGATTAACGAAAACAGGCCGGCCGTTGAAATTGCTTATAAAAGGGCAGTCAAAGAAAACGGAAATATGAAAGCTCAGGCGCTTGTAAATAAATATTTTACGGTAAGAAACGAATTTGAATGGAGAGGGTTTGGGAATATTCCTGAAAGCGGTTTAAAATTAAGGGACGAATTTAAAGATTTCGACGCCGAATACGTTTTTAAAGATAAACTGAAAGAACTGGAATTAAAGTTGAATGCGGGAAATGCAGGTAGGACAGGCAGAACAGTCAAAGAAAACGCCGCATGCAAATGCGGAGAAATATTAAAAGGCAAGTCTAAACCAGACGACTGCCCGCTGTTCGGGAAAGCCTGCAATCCGGAAAATCCGGTAGGGGCATGTATGGTATCCTTTGAAGGAGCATGCGCCGCATATTATAAATACCGCAATTTTTAAACAAATTAAGATAGCTAATTAATCTTAAAGATATTTTCGATATAGATTCGGAATATCAGTTAAAAGACGAAGACGGCGAATAAAAAAATAAAATTTAATTTTCTATCTTAAGGAAAAAGGGCATAGTAGGCGTGCCTTTTTAATAAAAATATGTTATTATTACATAATAAATCGGATTAATACCGATTAAGTATGTAAATCTATAAATTATGATAAATACTCAAAACATCTAAAAACTTTAAAAATATATATAATATATATGACCGATGCCGATATCATATTAGAGCAAAAGCTTGGAAAACTTTCGTCTGCGCCTATCGACCACGGCGTTTTATCATCTATACTTAATAATATCGGATATAAAAGACCGAACGATAAAATAGAGTATATGATAAAACAAGGAATCCTTAAAACTTTAAAGAGAGGCGCTTATATTTACGTTTCGCCGTATGCCGGAAATATCGTTTCAAAAGAGATAATAGCCAATAATCTTTACGGGCCGTCTTATATTTCTTTCGATTATGCGCTTTATTATTACGGACTGATACCTGAATCGGTATATGAGTTGACCTCCGCTACCGTTTTAAGGTCGAAAAATTTTAAAACGGATTTTGGAGTTTTCAGTTACAGACATACGGATAAACATTTATATCCCGTAGGGGTAGTTATAATTTCTAAAGATACGAACGGTTTTATGATAGCTTCTAAAGAGAAAGCTTTATGCGATAAAATTTTATCCGTAAAAAACTTAAAAATAACGGGCAAAAAAGCAATGCTTGATTTTTTAGAATACGATTTAAGAATTGATATGGACGAATTAAAAGATTTTAATATAAATATCATTCAAAAATGCGTCGATATAGCAAAATCGCAAAAATTAAAATATCTGCTTTCGGCGCTAAAAGGAGTCTGATATTGAATAGTATGGATAATATAAATAATATGAATATAATAGAGCAAATGCTTGAAAAATATGCCATAAAAACCGAAGACGATTTTATGAATGCCGTTAAAGAGGTATTTCAAGAAATCGCTCTATTGGGACTTTATAGAGCCGGTTTTTTTGAAAAAGCATGCTTTTACGGCGGTACCGCCCTGAGATTATTTTACGGACTCGACAGGTTTTCGGAAGACCTCGATTTTTCTCTTTTGCAAAACGACGAAAAATTCGATATAGAAAAATATTTTCCTAAAATAATAAACGAGTTTAAGGCGCTTGGCGTCGATATTGCAGTTTCTAAAAAAATAAAACAGAGGGAAACCGGAATAGAAACCGCTTTTTTGAAAACGGATGCGGAATTGCGCTCTCTAAACATAAAAAACAGCCGGTTTCCAGAATCGTTAAAAAATATCCGTTACGGACAAAAAATAAAAATAAAAATTGAAGTCGATACAAATCCACCGCTTAAATTTACGACCGAATCGAAAACGTTGCTGCTGCCCATAACATTCCATATAGTCTCTATGGCTCTTCCCGATCTTTACGCCGGAAAAATGCATGCGGTATTGTTCAGAAGCTGGGGAAACAGGGTTAAGGGCAGAGACTGGTACGATTTTGAATGGTATGTAAAAAAGGGAGCGGAACTTAATCTCGAACACTTAAAAGAAAGAATGATTATGAGCGGTAAATGGAAAAAAAAAGATAATTTCGATGCCGATATCTTTAAGAATCTGATGATGATAAAAATCGAATCTCTCGATATACAGAGCGCAAAAAAAGAAGTAAAACCGTTCATCAGGAATCCCGATGTTTTAAATTCATGGTCGAAAGAGTATTTTAAAACATTAACGGGCTTGGTAAGATTTAAATACGATAGAAAATAGAAGAAAACGGCTTATAGTTTAAAGACGCATCATCGATTCCCATAAAATAAATAATTATGTCCGTTATTTTATGATATAATTATTATATTGCAGTAAGGCAAAAATATCCAATAAGTCAATAAGCAGCTACTCTTTATATTTATATTAATTAAATTCATCTAAAAATTAAACGCGGGACGGTCATTACTATGGGTTACGCTTTAAGAAAAATATATCCGGACGATATCAATACCGGAATTTATACGTTTAAAGACTATCTTAAACTTCCAGAGGGAAGCCCTTACCAACTTATCGAAGGAGAATTAATAATGTCGCCGTCGCCGAACAGCTACCACCAGACTATTTCAAAAAATTTAGAATTCATTTTAATAGGCTTTGCAAAAGCTAATAAATCGGGTATAGTTTTACATGCCCCTATAGACGTTTACATAGACGAAAAAAACGTTTTTCAGCCCGACATTATTTTCATATCCAAGGAAAACAAATCTATTTTGAGGAAAAAGGGCATAGTAGGAGCGCCCGACCTTGTAATAGAAATTCTATCCGTAAGCACTATGGGCTATGACGAAATAGTTAAAAAAAATATATATTTAG
>JAJYYR010000105.1 GCA_021800805.1 bacterium | reverse complement strand
ATAAAACAGGTAAAAAAATAACCAATTTTAAAAAGTCTTTTCATACAGCCTGTCGTAATGCCGGATTAAAAGACTTACGCATCCACGACTTGCGCCACGTCTTCGCAAGCAAAATGGTTATGAACGGCACGTCGCTTTATATTACGGGGGAACTGTTGGGTCACCGGACGACTCAGATGACAAAAAGGTATAGCCATTTAGTGCCAAGTACGCTTAAAAAAGCGGTTAATGACGTGTGGAAGAATGATTGAATTATGAGAGATGGATATAATTTCAATAAATGCAAAGTAAGGCATTCGGACTTTCCTCCTTTTAGTTGTCTATCCCTTAAAGGCAGGACGAACATGTCTTTCGGGCGGTTTTATATAAAGACATCTTAACTTGCATAAAAGCTTGAAATAAAGAGGTATTTTGAATAAGTTTAATGATTCAATTCAATGTTATTAATTGACATTATGTTTAAAATAATATTACAATGATTCAATAAATTAACGTAGTTAATAGGTAATTATTTATGATTAAATCATTAAATATTTCAGGTTATCGAGGTTTAAAAGAATTCTCAATGGATAACCTTGGAAAGATTAACTTAATTGTAGGTAATAATAATAGCGGAAAGACTACTTTATTGGAAGCCATTTATGTTTTAGCTAGTGCTGGTAGTCCATCGGCTTTATGGAAAGTATTCAGTCAGCGCGGAGAACAAATGCCACCTGAGGACAATATATTTTCTCCTGCTAGGCCGCCACAGTTGGAGATGGATGTTAAAAATTTTTTTAACGGACGCAATATAAATTTAGGTACATTAGCAAAAATATCATCTGATAATTCGGAAGAACATTTTATTCGCCTTGAAATTGCCGAGTTAAATCTTCAAGAATACAAGTCAATGCTATATCTTTTTCAAAATCATACTGAAACAGAAAAAGATAGTCCTTATATTTTTCCTAAATATAATATAAAAATTTCAGGAAAACCGGACCCATTAATCAAAAGGATTCCTTTATCTAATCGAGGGGGAATTCTTCAGAATACCTATCTAAATCTTGCAGGTAGTCCTCAACAAATTGGAGAAATGATTTCTTACCCAGTGTATATTGGCACAGATTCTTTTTCTATTCAAGAGTTAACTATGTCTTTTAGTAAAATAGCTCTAACCCCTGAAGAAGACCTTGTTTATACTGCATTACGTTTTCTTGAGCCAAATATTGAGCGAATTGCACCAACTAATATGCAATATATTTATTATCCGCTTCCAACAAGAGGGGGATTTAAAATAAAAATTAAAAATCTTGAAAGTCCTATCCCTATAGGAAGCATGGGTGATGGAATCTGGAGGTTGCTATCGCTAGCCATAGCCTTGAGTCGCTCTAAAGATAACATACTTCTAATTGATGAAATAGATACAGGACTTCATTATTCAGTAATGAAAAAAATGTGGGATTTCTTATATAAATCGGCTATGGAGTTAAATGTTCAAGTTTTTGCAACAACACATAGTTACGATTGCGTAAATAGCTTAGCATCTATTTGTCAAAATACGGGAGATCAAATAACTATCCAAAGGGTTGATGCTGGAAATACCAAGGCAGTTCCATACTCAGAGGCTGAAATACGAGAAGCTGTAGAACACGATATAGAGATGAGATAATATGCCAAACGACGATAAGTGTTTTGATAGGAAAGATAAAATTCTACTTGTTGAAGGACAAGAAGACATATACACTATTGCCGAATTAATGGATAGACATATTAAGTGGCCTTCACCTCCAGCTACACCCCCAGTATGCATTAGGGATGCAAAAAGTATAGATACGCTATTAAAGAAAGATTATTTATCGGGTCATATAAAAGCACATGAAGCTCAAATTATTGGTATTTTGGTTGATGCAGATATATCTGCTCTGTCTCGTTGGAATAGTTTAAAAAACTCATTAGTTAATTTTTTAAAAGAATTTCCTGAAAATCCAATACCAGATGGATTTATTGCTAATTCTATAAATAATAAAAGAATTGGTATATGGATAATGCCAGATAATAAATCACCAGGAATGCTCGAAACATGTCTTTCAACATTAATAACAGGAGATGAAAAAATTTGGGAAATGGCTGAAGCCTATGCAATGAATGCTTTTTTGAAGGACGCTCCATTTAAAGATGTTCATTATGCTAAGGCTTGCATTCATACATGGTTAGCTTGGCAAGATCCACCAGGAGAAAGGTTTGGGACTGCATTGAAAAAAAAAATATTTAATTCAAATTCAGAATTAACTAATAAATTTGTAGAATGGTTTAAGTCTCTTTATGAAATTTCATAGGTTTTTAAATTCAATAAAATACAAAAGACCTTATTTAAAACTAATAGTTTTTTTCATTATCCCTTCCAAATCGCTCGGATGCATTGACACTGCCCAAGCCCATTTTCCAAAACCGCCGTGAACGTTAATTGCTTGAACCCATTCATTTAGAAATTCTCGCTTAACTTTATTTCGGTCGTCATCTTTTCCTTTTATTTCCAAAATTAGCTGCACACCGTTACTTAATTTTACAATAAAATCCGGCCAGTATTTTCTGATTACGCCATGATAATTATACAATATCTCAAACCCCAAGTGGTCGTTCTTTACCCATGCGTCCACGTATTTGCTTTTATCAAGCATATAAGATTCGGTAGCTTCCCAGGTGCTGTCGTAAACGCAGAAATTAATATGCGATTTTATCGTATATTCGCAAGGTTTACTCGTGTACCATGTCCTCATTTCTCCGGTTGAACGTATAGATTTAACCGTATCGAAAATTGGTTTAATTTCCAGGGTATTTTCGAGTTTTATAGCCTGCCAGACATAGTGAATTATCTTATTCATATTTAAAATAATAAGGACGATTTTACGCAGTTCGTCGTTTTCGAATAAACCGTTCTTTATAACAATTTTGTCTCTTTCTATAAATTGTGATACTATTCCGATTAACTGTCCAAATAAATGCTCCTTGATTCCCTGCCATTTTTCCTTTTCATTGTTATAAATACGCTTGGCAGTTTCAAAAATAATGGTCTGCATGCGAAATCTTTGAGCAATATCTTTAAGGTCAATTTCGGACATTTCGCCTACCCTGTTGGGCTTGCCTTCTAAAATCGGCGCCATTTCTGCAGAGGTTATACTCTCATATGGGTCAAGTT
>JAJYYR010000104.1 GCA_021800805.1 bacterium | reverse complement strand
GGGAAAAGCGCCTTGACGGCGGGATTTCTCAGGTATTTTTCCGGCAGAGGTATCGACTGTTCTCCTTTTAAACCCCAAAATATGTCGCTTAACAGTTTCGTTACCGAAGACGGTTTTGAAATTGCCGTGTCGCAGGCCGTCCAATCGGAAGCGGCTTTTAAAAAACCGTTAAGACAGATGAATCCTATCTTAATAAAACCTTCGTCCGATACGGAAATGCATCTGATAGTCGAAGGAAAACATTTCGGCAATATGAATTTCGGGGATTATAACCGCAGAAAAGATTTTTTTCTTAATAAAGCGGCCGATTCTTTTGAATTCTTAACAGGATTAAACGACCTGATAATCATAGAAGGGGCTGGAAGTCCGGCGGAAATAAACCTGTTTAAATACGATATTGCAAATATGGGTTTTGCCGAAATTTACGATATTCCGGTAATTCTTGCCGCCGATATAGAAAGAGGCGGGGTTTTTGCTTCACTTTACGGGACGGTCAAACTGCTTCCTCCAAAGTGGAGGAAGTTGATAAAAGGTTTTATTATAAACAAATTCAGGGGAGATGCGTCTATACTGGAACCCGGAATAAAACAGATGGAAAAGAAACTTAAAATACCGTGTCTCGGGGTTATTCCGCATATTAAAAACCTGCATATCGAGGCGGAAGACAGCCTGAATTTTAAAAAATCGGACGTTTACGGCGGGGGAGAGGCAAACGCCTTTGATAACGGCAGAAACGGCAGGCTGAATATCGGAATAGTCCGTTTAGACCATATTTCAAATTTTAACGAATTCGACCCTCTTTTTTTCGACGAGAGATTAGCGGTTAGATTTTTCGACGGGGTTCCTTCAAAAATAGATGAATTTGATATGATAATAATCCCCGGCTCGAAATCTACCGCCGCCGATTTAGCCTCCGTTAAAAAATCCGGATTATTTGACTATATAAAGAGTTTCGAGAAAAACGGGAAAGGTATTATTATGGGGATATGCGGCGGGTTTCAGATGATGGGAGAGCGGATAACGGATCCATATAATTTGGAATCCTCCGCCGGTTCCGTTTTCGCAGGCGGCATATGGGGCTTCGGTTTTTTCAAAACGGAAACGGAATTATCGGAAGAAAAGATATTGGTTAACCAAAAATACAAATTTAAACTTAACGATAATGCTTGCGGGTCTTTTCTGGGCGGATACGAAATTCATAACGGCAGAACGTTTTTTTCTAAGAATTATTCCGCCGGCGATATTACCGCGGGCATATTCGAACCGGCAGAAAACGGGAGCGGCGTTTTTTCGCCGGAAGCAGGTATTTTATCTAAGGACAATAGAAAAATAGGAACATACGTTCATGGATTATTCGGCAACGAAATATTTAAAGATTTCATAATAGAATTGATAAATAAAAACATTGAAAGTAAAGGAAAAAAATACTGTTACGGCGGCCGGGAAGCTGGAAGCCGTTCTTATGAAACGGTTAAAAACGACAGCTTTAACCTTTTATCGGAAAATATAGAAAGGCATATAAATATCGAACTCTTGGAATCGATCGCCGATATTTAATTCAATGATTCTGGATTCCTGCTTCCGCAGGAATGACAGTATGAAATTTTTGGTTTCAGAAGAATTTTTTAGACGATAGATACGTCCCCGCGATGCCGGATATTACCGCTATTAAAAATACAAGGGCTATTTGCTGCGGATTTAAAAAAATTATTTTTATGTGGAAAAATTCCAGAAAACTATTGAACCTGTAAAATATAAATATCTTATATATTGCGAAAAGAAAAGAGATAGAAACGAAAAAAGATAAAATGGTTCCTATTTCTCCTTCTATGAACATCGGTATCCTGATGTAATTATTAGTAGCCCCTATAAGCCTTAATATTTCAATTTCGTTCTGTTTTCTAAGTATAACGAGTTTTATGGCGCTGTAAGATATAAAAATAGATAATATAAATAAAAATAGAAAAAGAATAAGCCCTATAACCTTAGTAAAAAACATAAACTGGACGATTTTATTCTGAAGCATTTTATTGTAGTAAACCAGTTTAACCCCTTTAACCGATTTTAACCGCAAATAAATATCGCTTAAAAAAATACCGCTTACGGCATTTTTTTTAAAATTAATCTTTATAAATGCCGGCAAATTACCGGGATTCATATTTTTTAAAATAGATTTAAGATGTTTTACTCTTTTCTCCAAAAATTTCATGGAAGATTTATCGCTGTAATATACGGAGCTTTTAACGCCGTTCAGCGTGCCGATGAAATGAACGACGGTACTTTTTTTTGCATTATTTTTTAAAAAAACTATCATTACGTTGCTTTTTTGAAAGGTATTCATATAGTTATAAATATTTATGTAGCAGAGAAGGAAAAAGAGCATTATAAAGAAGGAAAAAGACATTATCAGAAAAGCGAAGACGTTGCCCGAAATATTGGATTTAATATTTCCGGCCGCAATTTTAAAATAGTTTATGAAATAATTAACTCTTTGTGATATCAATTACCCGGGCCCTTCCCATGTTTATAAGATTTTTATCGTGCGTAGCCAGCATTACGGTAGTGCCTTTGTTATTGAAAGATTTTATTATATCTATTATGATTCTTGAAGTTTCTTCGTCTAAGTTTCCGGTCGGCTCGTCGGCGAGCAGAACCTGAGGATTCTGAACAAGCGCCCTCGCGATGGCGACCCTTTGCTGTTCGCCTCCCGATAAACTTAAAGGAAACTCATCTTTTTTCGTATAAAGCTCCACGGCTTTTAATATTTCCGAAACATTCTTTATTATTATATCGCCGAAAATCCCCGACACCTCAAGTCCGAGAGCGACGTTTTGAAACACCGTTCTGTTGGGAAGAAGTTTGAAATCCTGAAACACAAAGCCTATCTTTCTCCTTAAAAAAGGTATATCCCGCGGTTTTAAATCCTGAAGTTCCTTTCCTAAAAATTTTACGGCTCCGTGGGTAGGTTTTTCTATGGCTATAAGCATTTTAAGAGTGGTCGTTTTGCCGGCGCCGGACGGTCCCGTTATGAAAATAAATTCGCCTTTATTTATCGTAAAATTTAAATCCCTTAAAATATAATTCTTATCGTAGTTTTTATAAACGTGGCTGAATTCTATCAAATTTGTTAAGACCTTTATTGTTTTAAATATTTATCGATATTTTTTCTGAATTTCAAAGCGG
>JAJYYR010000103.1 GCA_021800805.1 bacterium | reverse complement strand
CGGAATAAGCAACGTAGCCGTCTTTCGACATTAAGGTTTTATAATCGGAACGCAAACTGTCTATTCCTAAATCGTTTAACTTTAAGACGCAAAAAGATTTAAGCCTGTCCGATAATGAATTTAAAAAATTATCGATACTAATTTTAGGAATAAAAGACAGTTTAATATCGGGGCGGTTATTCAGAATAATAACGATTTTTGCAAAAAGAAAAGAGGCATGGTATTTTATGTCGTAAACATCGCTGTATTTAATAGGCGTTTTGTTTTTGCCGCTTTTAAATATAAATAAAACAGGCGGATCGTCTATTAAACCCAAAGACTTTCTTCTGAATATGTTTAATAGACCGAATGATTTTATTTGCATTTTTATTGTGTCCGCAATGCGAATTTAATTTAAAAAAAAATTAATCGTCGTCGTTCGTACCATAAAGATTATTGTGAGCATCTACGCCACCTATCATAGGCAATCTAGTAACAGGATTAACTTTAAATATTCCGTAAGAATTATTTTTAAAACCGGTGACATATGAACTTTCGTTATTCCCAAAATCATTAACTGTCTTGCCGTTTACATAATCTTCTTTAGATAGCACCTTGCCTTGCAATACAAAATATATATAAGGATATTTAAAGGTAGCGACCGGACGATAACCTTTTTTTATAGCATCCTTTGCCAGATTGTCGTTTTCAAACAGCAAATCTAATAAAGCTTGATTATTAGATTTAGAATCCTTATTTTTTATAAAAAATAGAAATAATATAAATTTAAAAACCCTACTTATAAACAAATAAAAACCATTATTGTAATATTTTGCATATATCGTATTGTTGAATCCTTCTATCCTGTGAAAACCGTTATTTAAAGCGTATCTAATATTGTCTATAAAAGCGATATATTTATACGCAAAAGGACTGAAATAATACAGTATTTTTCTGACGATAGTTAAAAATATAACGATAAATACGATGCTAATTGCTAAAAAAGTAATAACGGCAATTTCATTTCCGTTTAGAATTAAAAAATTTTTATAGTCAGACATAATTAAACCCCCTTTTTTAATAATTATATCATAAATGAGCTATTCCTTTCCAACCTTCGCTAATAAGCCATTCTCCTCCGTTAACAAGTCCGTCTGGTCTAACACCGTCTTTATTAAGTCTTTTTTGAATTTCCTGTTTATTAAAATCGCCTATTGTAGGAGTCGGAAGCGGTTTATTATCTTCTATAGATTTAAACTCTTTTTGCGCTCCTTTATAACTTAAAGACGGCATGTCATGCGTAGGAGTATAAGACGATATACCGTATATTTCATCAGTAAATTTTTTTGTTCCTGTAAACGAATTGTCCCCTTGAGGAGTTAACGACAAATAAGAATTTGAATTTTGGTTATATAAACTACTAAAATAACCACCCTCGCTACTATACTTTGAATTAAGATTATAATTTTCATTATTATACTTTATTTTGAAAGAACCTGGATTGACGCCGTGATTTTTTACGCTTGACGTTATTGGAGACGAAGCGCTACTTATTTTTCTTTGTATTGACTTTGTCCCCAATTCTCCATCGACTATATGAGACAATGATGCATCTAATGCAGCGGGATTTTTTCCATTTTCTTTCTGAAATTTAAGCCATTCAGTATTTTCGGCAGTGACAGCATTCTGCCCTGAATATCCATGTTCGTTTGCCCATAAATTTAATATATAAGGCATTGCGCTACTACTCACTCCACCTGATTTAGAAGACACGGCGGCTATAGAATGAGCGTATTTTTGTTCGTTTCTTTCTTCTTCCGAACGCATATTTTCTAACTTTTGCAATCTTGCATCGCTGCTACTTAATTTTGCGCTTATAGCATTTTCGGCATTTTTTACGCTTCCATATTTACGCACCAAATTAGCCGATATAGCGGCGTTATTATTGTTTGAACTCGCTACTGTATTTGCATTTGTCGTGGTTTTTGTATGCGTCCAACTTTTATTGTGACCCACTGCCACTTCAGTTCCAATACCAGCATTAGCACCTCCTGCGCCTTCTCCTTTACTGCCGGCCGATACTCCACCATCAGCTTTTATTCCGCTTCCCTGAGTATAAGCATTTTTATAGGATCTCGCATTAGCTACTTTATGCGAATACGCTCCTTTTGAATTATGCAATACCTGTCCTTGTTGGACAGTTTGACCTCCGTTTCCTGCGTTTACGCCCGTGCTTTGTAGCGCCGAAAGTTCATTACTTAATTTGGTAGTTGTTTCTTTTGTGTCGTTTATTTTTTGAGTTAATGTAGAAACTTTTGACTGTGCATGAAGATATTTTTTTTCGTTTATAGCTTTGAAATCTTGTCCTATTTCTGCCTTTACTGAACCTTTCGCATTTATCATAGTGGCGTTTCCATTTGCGCTTATTTCTTCTGTAGTGTTTACACCTGGTCCATATGATGTAGTAGATATAGAATTACCTGCCGCAGACGTCGTTTTATGCGTCACTCCGCCCTTAGAATTAATACTATCTTCTGTTTTTGCGCCATATTCGTTGGTAAAATTAGGCGCTTGATATCCCGTATTATTTGTATGCGTAACATCCCGCATGTTCGCAAGATAATTATTATCCTTAATCTGCCCTGCCGTCATATTGCCCAATCCGGCCTCCGCCCCCCTAACCGAAGCGTTTTTAGATATTGCGCTGTCCATTCCTCCCACTACACTCGCGACGGCGTAACTTGAGCCAGATGCTATCATATAGGCGACCATTGGGACTGACCAAGAGAAATAACCCATCCATGACAAAGATTCCGCAAGAAAAGCGTTTACGGTTCCGCTTCCGGAAACCGAATAACCAAGTCCGGCTATTGGCTGATACTGCGCTTGAATTATAAGCTGCGTTATATAATTAAATATTGCGGTCAAAGACGGCCAAATCGTTATCATAACCATAAGCTGAAATAAGAGCTTAAGGTATGACACGCCCATATGCGTTAGAATAAGAATAAAAATAATAACGGAAGCGCCAAGCAAAATCGCTTCGAATATGCCGAAAACTATCGGCATATATTTTCCCGCAAGTATGCCGGACTCCATCATGCCCGTCTGAGTAGAAACCTCTCCCGTTCCGGTCGCTACGGCCAAAGAAGAAGCGTTTGAACCGGACGCCTGAGCCATTTTTAAAATTGCGGGAGCATACATAT
>JAJYYR010000015.1 GCA_021800805.1 bacterium | reverse complement strand
AATGACGCTGACGCCGAAGGAAGAACATCCTAACGGCTTATCCGATAAGGAATTCGACACGCTTTTTACGGAGAACAAGCCCGTGGTTTTTGCTTTTCACGGCTATCCGTGGCTGATACACAGGCTAAGCTACAGAAGAACAAACCACAAAAATATTCATGTAAGGGGCTACAAAGAAGAAGGAACGACAACCACGCCGTTCGATATGGCGGTGAGAAATGACTTAGACAGGTTTCATCTTGTCATGGATGTTGCGGACAGGGTAGAATCACTTAAATATAAGGCGGCGTATATTAAAAAAGAAATGGAGGGCAGGCTGATAGACCATAAGGAATACATACTGAAATACGACGACGATATGCCGGAGATTAAAAACTGGAAGTGGAAGAAGATATAACCGTTACAAATTCCGCAACTACTTTAAAATCATTTTCCGGAACATTTTCAAGAACGATATCGTTAAAATCTTTATTGTCGGGCGAAAGTATTATCTTTTTATGTATCCAACGTTCGCCGTCTATGGCTTCTTTTTCGCTTTTATATCTTTTTACGGTAAATTTCTGGTTTGTTTCGGGGTCGGAAACAAGCCTCGATTCGACAAGCACTACTTTGCCGTTGCGGGAGCCTCCGCGTTCCAACCGGAATATACTGTAACTGCCGTCCGGTATGGTCGGCTCCATCGACTTGCCGACGACTTTTGCAATAAACATATCCCTGTTAAGCCTGCCGAAATTGCCTGATCCTACTTTTTTCCAACCGAGATTTTCCACGTATTCTTCGCCGCTGAAACCGGAGGCAGCGGCTTCTAAAGAATACACGGGGAGATAGGAGACGAATTTTTCTGATTCGTTAACGGCATCGTCCGGAACCAGGTCTGATTTGAAATCCATATACCCTTCTTTTGCTTCATCTTCGGGATATTTAAAGTTTTCGGCTTTTTCCGACCAGTCTGCGCATATTTCCCTTGCCTGCTCTAAAACCGTCTCGGTCGCTTTTTCACGCTTATCCGGCGGATAACCGTGTTTCGCCAATATTTTCTTAACCATTAATCTCATTTTTGCCTGAACGCTTTCTTTTTTCGTCCAGTCTATCGTAACGTTTTTGTGTATGGTATCGGCCAACTCTTTTGCTATTGCTTTAAGGGTTTCGTCGCCCAAAATTTTTACGGCGCTGTCGTTTACTCCCAGCGCATCGTAAAAAGCTATTTCGTCTTCCGTTAATCCGAGATTTTCGTTTCGTTTATACGATTCTCTCATTTGTCTGGCAAGTTCAAGCAGTTGCTCTATAACTTCGGCTGTTTCTATGTTCTTGTTGGTATAAGCCTTTATCGCTTTGTTTAAAAGTTCCAGGAAGGATCTGGACTGAATCAGATTTTTCTTTTGCCTGATTTTTATTTCATCGTTAAGAAGTTTTCTTAAAGTCTCAAACGCAAGGTTTTTTTGCGGCATCTCTTTTATTTCTTTTAAAAACTCGTCCGATAATATCGATATATCGGGTTTTTTAAGTCCCGCCGCCGCAAAAATATCTATTACCCTGTCCGAAACGACCGCCTTCGATAAAATTTGCTTGATAGCAGAATCATAATCTTTTTGCTCGTCGATTTCTCTTGATTCCGATAACTTTATAATGCGCGACCTGACGGACTGAAAAAATCCGACTTCGTCGCTTATTTTTGCCGTTTCTTCATGCGGAACGGCAAGGGCAAAGGCTTTAGACAGCGCCGCAATATTCTTAAGAAATATATCTCTTCCGTCTTTCTGCGATAAAATATGTTCTTCGGCATTTAAAATAACCTGCAATTTATCCGTAATTTTTACATCAAAAAACCTTTTGTAATCGAAACCGTGAAATAAATCAACTATAATCTCATATTTTTCTTTCATTAACATAACGGCTTCTTCCTGCGGTATCCCTACTTGCTTTTTATCCCCCGCCGTATAATCGGACAACGCCTCTTCTAAATCAAAATATATTCCGATATAATCCACTATCAAGCCGCCGGGTTTGTCTTTAAAAACCCTGTTCACCCTGGCGATAGCCTGCATAAGATTATGCCCTTTCATAGGCTTGTCTATATACATGGTGTTCAGGGACGGAACGTCGAATCCGGTAAGCCACATATCGCGGACTATCGCTATTTTTAGACCGCTCGATGCATCCTTAAACCTCTGGCCTATAGCCTGCCTTCTCTGTTTTGTCCTTATATGTTCCTGCCATGAAGGGATATCCGTTGCCGAGCCAGTCATTACGACCTTAATTGCGCCTTTATCGTCGTCTTTATGATACCAGCCGGGCCTTAATTTTATAATCTCGTTATGCAAATCTATGCATATTCTTCTGCTCATGCAGACTATCATGGCCTTGCCGTCAGGGGCTTGTAAACGGGGTTCCATTAAACCTAATGCCTCGTTAAGCGCTTTATCCATCTTATCTTCAGGGTTTTTTAAACGGGATTCCCAATGGGTTACTATGTCGTGTGCTATTCTTTTAATTCTGTCTTCGCTGCCGACTAATTTTTCTATGTTTGCCCACTTGCTTTTAAGTTTTTCTTTGTGTTCTACCTCCTCCCCTTCGGTAATTTCCTCGAATTCTTTGTCTATTTGGGGAATTTCCTCCGGTTTTAATTCCAATTTCGCCAGTCTGTTTTCATAATAAATCGGCACGGTAGTCCCGTCTTTAATCGATTGTTCTATATCGTAAATATCGACATACGATCCGAAAACGGCAGGAGTGCTTCTATCGGCTTTTTCAATGGGCGTTCCGGTGAAGCCTATAAAAGAAGCGTTCGGCAGCGCATCCCTTAGATTTCTCGCAAAGCCGTCGATAAAGTCGTACTGGCTCCTGTGCGCCTCGTCGGCTATTACGATAATATTATTCCTGTCCGACAATAAAGGGTATTTAAGCCCTTTTTCTTCCGGCATAAATTTCTGTATAGTTGTAAATATAATGCCGCCAGAAGACACCCTGAGAAGCTCTTTTATTTCGTCCCTTGAATTTGCCTGCCTGGGAGACTGCCTGAGCAGTTCACTGCATCTGCTAAATGTTCCGAAAAGCTGGTCGTCCAGGTCGTTTCTATCGGTAAGCAGTATTAAGGTAGGATTGTTAAGTTCGGGCTGAAGAACTAATTTTCCGGCATAAAAAACCATGCTCAGGCTTTTGCCCGAACCCTGCGTATGCCAGACTATTCCAGCCCTTTTATCCTCGCCTTTTGCGGCTTTTACAGTAGATAAAACGGCTTTATTTACGGCGTAATACTGGTGGTAGGCGGCTATTTTCTTAGATATTTTTATTCCGCCTATTTCATTTTTATCTGTTTTATCTATATCTTTATTTATGTTTGTATCGGGTTCAAAAACTATGAAATGCCTTACTAAATCAAGTAAAACTTCCTTTTTAAGCATGCCTTTAATTAAAACATCAAGCTGCGGGACATTTGATAAAGGGTTTCGCAGGTCTAATCCCCCTTTTTCCCCGCCAATGCTTTTCCATGGGGCAAACCTGTCTTTGCCTGACGTAAGCGTTCCGGCTCTTGCTTCCAATCCGTCGGATATTATCAATATTTCGTTAAATAGGAATACGGACGGAATACTGTCTTTATATACTTGAAACTGCGTGAAGGCGCTCCATATAGTCGCGTTTTCGTCGGCGGGATTTTTAAGCTCGATTAATACTATGGGGAGTCCGTTAATAAATAAAATTATGTCCGGCCTCCTGTTTTCACGGCCTTCTTTGACGGTAAACTGGTTTACCGCTAAAAATTCGTTGTTATCTATATCGTTAAAATCGAAAAGCCTGGCTATATCGTTTTTTATGCCGCTATCGGTATTGTATTCCACGGGAACCCCGTCGGTTACGAAACTATGGAACCTTTTGTTGTTTGCTATTAAATTCTGGCTTTCGGGGGTTATAATTTTTTTAACGGCTTCGCTTACCGTTTCATATACAACATTTTGGGGAAGATGCTTGTTTATTTTTGTTAGGGCCTGCGTCAATCTTGATTTTAATATAACTTCGTCGTATTTCCTTTCCGCGTAATCCCCGCCTTCGGAAATATCCGGGCCGTAAAGGACGGAGTATCCCGATTCCTCAAGGATTTCCAGCGACGATTCTTCTATGTCCGATTCCGATATTATTTTACGCATATTATTTATTGCCTTCCGCGCCTGCGCCGTTAACGTTTTCTACCGGCACCCTTATTTTGCCGGAAATTAGTTTAGGAAGAAGTGTATCGCGAAGGGTTGAGAGGGTTTTAATTTGGGAATTATTGTTTTTTTTCTTTTTAAAAATTGGTGCAATTATTTCTGAAAAAATATTGATAATCCCTATAGCGGGAATAGCAATTTCAATATTATTTAAATTAGCAATTGTAATTTGTGGTTGAGTTGATCCAGTAATAACCTTTTCTATATCAATACCCTGTAAAAACAAATAAATAAAAGGTTTAAACCACTCATTTGAAACTACTAACGAATTATGGGTAATCTTGGAATCTTCATAGGCTAAAGTTATATTTCCGCAAGTTCCACGACAACCAATAATTACCTGGTAATCTGTATAATCAGCTAAATTTGAGTATCCAATTATTCCACCAGCTCCATATAATGGATATACTCCATTTGGATCAAACTTTTTATTACTTTTCCCGTATTCAACTTTGAATTTGTCTCTAAATAAACTTATTCTCCAAGCCGCTGGAATTGTTCCAAGTTCGGAATCAACCATTTTTCCACCGGAGGATTTATACGGTTTGCATTCCTCGTTCGGAAACTCTAAATCCACGAACCACCGCTTATAGAGAGCCTGCGCTATAGCTTCGAGCGTTTTATTCTGCTCCCGTAAAAGCTCTATCTTGTCGTCAAAAGAGGAAAGTAGGGCTGCAATTGCTTGCTGCTCGATAACAGGAGGAATAACAAAACTCTTATCAGCAAATAAATTTGTTTGAACCCTTTGTCTTCCTGAGCTACCCGTCATTAATCTAATTGCAATTTCTCTTAATTCTGGTGAAAGCGACAAATAATATAAATATTTTTTATCGCTTAAATTTTCTTTTTCCCTCAAGACAATAAATTCGGTCGAGCCGAAACCAATTTCATCATCTTCTAATATATCAACGAATGATGTTTTTCCATTCTCTAAGCAAGGAGTAATTCTTGCAAATAGTGTATCTCCATTTCTAAATTTCATTCCGCCGTTATATTCTTTTAATTTAAAATTCGATATCCTCCTAGTAAACGGTTCTACGCTTTCCATAGCAACATATTTAGCCACTTTTCCTTTATTTAATGATTCTGCGGGGTTAATTTCCGCGACCTCTCCCAGCATCGCCACCCTCCAGCCTTCCGGAATATTAGTATTTGTCCTTTCGGTTTTCATTTTATTATTTCCTTCACCCTCATCAATAATGCTGCCGCATCTTTGCTTTGAGGACACAATTTGCGACTTCAAATATTTCCCGCCTATTTATTAGCATCAGTAGAACCGGTTCCTATCTGTCGCTCAAGGAAGCTACGGATTTCATCCTCCTTCGGCAACTCAAGCTGGTATTTAGAAACAAAGAGGTTATTGTCCATTCCTGCGGTCGCATATTCAACTAATGCCTGGTTTTTTTGTGTGCAAAGCAAAATACCTATCGGCGGATTGTCATTTTCCGTCATTTCATTCTTGCGAAACCAATTTACATAAGTATTTAGCTGCCCGATATATTCATGGGAAAAATCATCGACCTTAAGTTCAAGCAGGACATGGCATTTTAGAATACGATGATAAAAAACAAGGTCAACAAAAAAATATTCATCGCCTATTAATATTCTTTTTTGCCGCGCCTCGAAACAGAAACCATGTCCCAATTCCAAAAGAAACTCCTGTAATTTGTCAAGCAGGGAGTCTTCAAGTTCCGACTCGCTCATAATTTCCTTGGATTTTATTCCCAGAAAATCAAAAATATATGGATCTCTTATAATCTGGGCTGGTGAGATATGTTCTGCTTTCGATTGGACGCTTTTCGATAACTTTTCTTTATCCTTCGATAATCCGGAGCGTTCATAATATAAGCTGGCTATTTGTCTTTTTAGTTCCCGTGCCGACCAGTTGCCGCGGATGCACTCTATTTCATAAAATGCGCGCTTTAAGGAATTTTCAATCTGCATTAATTCTACGATATGGGTAAATGAAAGCTTTTCTATAAGCATAATACCGCTAATGCCAAATTCGGGAGGCAGCGACTCCCGAATTAGACTAATGCTTAACGGAGAAAAAGTGAAGACGTTGAATTCGGGAGGCAGCGACTCCCGAATTTGAGGATAGGTCAGGTAAAACTGGCGATATCGCCGTAATTCGCGTTCATATACCCGCTTGATGCCTAATTCGTGCAAGCGATTAGCCAGTTTTTCAAGAAGATATTCTCCGTAGGCTGCCCTATCCCTGCCGCCAAGCTCATATTCATGTATATAGAGCCCGATTAACCAGTTGCGAATAGTCAAACTTACATTAACGGCTTTAACTGCTTGAGTAAATAAATTTTCGTGGATTTTAGTAATGGTCTTGACTAAGGATTCAAAATCGAGTTTATCGTTATGTAACGAACCAAATTGCGCAGCAGGCTTCTGCACAATTTGATCTGAGCCGGCCTTTATTGTGTTTGAGGACATAGTGCCTGATTCTTTTCCTGATTTAATTTTTTTATCCGCCATACATAGCTCCCTCGAAAAAATCAACTATTTCCATTTTGGAAACAGTTCAGAATGAATATTGATATATAATAACTATTATGTTTTTAGTTTTAGTTTATGTTAATTGTCCAACAAATTGTTGGACAATTTTTATGGAATTCTGAAGCCTATCTTTTCCATTTGATTTCTTATTTCTTCATCCAGTCTTTTTTCTTCCTGCATCTGTCTCGACAATTCCGCCGTTAATCGTTTCATCTTTTCTTCGAAGACCTCTCCGTCTTCTTCTATCTCTTCCGTTCCGACATATCTGCCGGGCGTTAAAATATAACCCTGTTTTTTTATTTCGTTTAAATCCACAACCCTGCAAAATCCGGCAATATCTTCGTATTTTCCGCCTTCGCCTCTAAAGGCATGGTAAGTATCGGAAATTTTATTTATATCTTCCGCGGTCAATTCCCTGTGTCTCCTGTCAACCATAGTCCCCATATTGCGTGCATCTATAAACAAAACCTCACCTCTACTGTCCCTGAATTTATGGTTCTTTTTATCGCGGGCAATAAACCAGAGGCATGCGGGAATCATGGTATTGTAAAAAAGCTGGGAAGGCAGGGCGACCATGCAGTCCACCAGGTCGGCCTCTATTATGTTTTTTCTTATTTCCCCTTCGTTAGAGGTATTGGAACTCATAGAACCGTTGGAAAGGACAAAGCCGGCAACGCCGGTAGGCGATAAGTGAAAGATGAAATGCTGAATCCATGCAAAGTTTGCGTTATTAGGCGGCGGAACACCATATTTCCACCTTGCATCGTCCCTTAACTGCTCGCCCCTCCAGTCCGAATCGTTAAACGGGGGATTGGCAAGAATAAAGTCGGCTTTTAACGTTTTATGGGAATCGTTTAAGAAACTTCCTTCGTTATTCCACTGAATATCGGACTCTATCCCGCGAATAGCTAAATTCATTTTGCAAAGCCGCCATGTGGTAGAATTGCTTTCCTGTCCGTATATCGAAATATCTCCTATCCTGCCCCCATGCTCCTGAACGAATTTTTCGGACTGGACGAACATTCCGCCGGAACCGCAACACGGGTCGTAAACCCTGCCTTTAAAAGGCTCGAGCATTGCAACAAGAAGCTGGACGATACTTCTGGGCGTGTAAAACTGTCCGCCTTTCTTGCCTTCGGCATCCGCGAACTGTCCTAAAAAATACTCGTAAACGCGCCCCAATATGTCTTTGCTTCTGTTTTCCTTTTCGCCCAGCCCGATAGTGCCTATTAAATCGATGAGTTCCCCGAGGCGCTGTTTATCGAGGGTGGGTCTTGCGTAGTTTCTTGGAAGAACGCCTTTTAAGGAGGGATTGTTCTTTTCGATTTCGTCCATCGCGTCGTCTATATACCTGCCTATTTCCGGCTGTTTGGCGTTGCCCTGAAGATAATCCCACCTGGCTTTTTGAGGAACGTAAAAAATATTTCGGGATTTATATTCGTCCAACTCTTCGGGGTCCGAATTTTTATCCTGCGATAATTCATCGTAAAGTTCTATGAACGCATCCGAAATATATTTAAGGAATATAAGCCCTAATACCACGTGCTTGTATTCTGCGGCGTCCATATTGTTGCGCATTTTATCCGCAGCCTGCCAGAGCTTGGATGTAAAGTCCAAATCTCTATTGCCGTTAACTGCACTAATATTACCAGACATATTTTTTTACCTTAAAAATTTATTCATTATTAATATTTTTTTCATTTTGTAAACGAATTATTGCTGTATTAATAGAAGATAATAATTGACTGTATTTATCCTGCTTTCTAAAAATTAGAATTACTGAACGCACAATTAATTCAAAAATAACAATAAAAATTGAAAAAATGATGAATGCCACGAATGCATTTATTAAGATACCTGCGGAAAGTTTCGTTAGATAAGTATTCAGAAAGGAATAGCCAATTGCTCCTATTATACCAAGAGTAACAAATCTGGGCACAGACCATTCTCTTTCTTCCTCTTTAATTTTTAAGTGAATATACTTTTTAAGGTTTTTTAATTTTATAACGTCATATCCTTTGGAATTTACTTTTTTATAAAAAATTTTATCTCTAAAATATTCTATTTTGCTCCATGCAACCCACCAATTTTTACAATCAAATCCTATTTCTCTCAAGCAAATAGCCATATTTTTTAATTGAAAATATGCTAAAAATAGCAATAAAAATACATAAGAGATAAAATCTAACCATTTTGGAAGCTTAGGCCAAGGAGATTTAAAAAGTATAAAAATTAGAATAAAAATTAGAATAATAATCAAAATATTGATAATTTTATGTTTTTTAAAGGCTGTCCAGTGAAGTTTACCTATATCTTGATAATTATCAATAATCTCTTCAAAACCATTGATAGGACTGCCAACTCTTATTTCATTATTTTTCATTGCTCATCTACTTTTCTACTTTTTTACTATTTTAATATAATAAATTAATCTTATTTTCTTAAACAAATTAGAATATAAACAATTTTAAAAATCATAGTTCATATTTACTTTGACGATTATTAAATGCCGGTTTAGTTCCTTCAAGGACATTAATAATGTTCTTTTTAACTTCAGGATTTTCAATACTTCCGGTCTCATAACTGATTTTATATCGGTTTTTCTTGTCAAGATTACAGTAAATAATTTGCTCGGCATCGCAAACAACGGCTAAATTTGGGTTATGGGTAACGATAAATATTTGCCTTCTGTTTTTAGCTTGCTTTATATATTTCACCAAAAGATTATAAATTGATTCATTATCAAGGTTATCTTCCGGTTGGTCAATGATCAACGGAACATCGCTTTTATCTATTAATAAATAAAATAATAATAAAACTATGCCTCTTTCGCCTGGTGATAAATCCTCAATAAGTTTATCTCCCCATTTTAAACGATAATCAATTTTTAAAAATTCTAACGAATAAAGAAAATCATAGATATTATTTTTAGTTTTACCCTGAATTAATTGTGATTCAAGAACTCTTTTGTTTTCTAAACCATTGATAGATTCGTTTTGTAATTTCTCTTTAATTTCATTTAAAAAATTTATTACTTCTTTTATATTGGAAAAATCATATTTGTGCGTAATGTCTTTCAGTAAATTTTGACTCCCTTCAACTCCTTGAAAGGATCCCTTTCTGCTTCTATCGATAAAAGAAAGAAATTTCTCGTTAAAATCGGGGTGCAACATAATCTCTGCAGAAAAATTTAAATCCATATATTCATTTTTGCCTCGCTCCTGCCTTATAAATTCTATAATTGGACTATATAAAGTTTTATAAATTGCTATTTCTTCATTTAAACAATTAAATAATTCTTTAATTAATATTTCACGTCTTTCTTCTTCTTTCTTTAACGATTCAGGGATTTCCTTCTTTATGTCCGATAATTCTTTTTTTAATGATTTTTTTTCGCTGTTTTTATTTCTGAAAAGATATTTCCATTCTTTAAGCTCCTCTAAATATTTTTGATATTTTTGAATTGGCTCGTTAAGCCTGCTCTGGAGATCGTTTTTATTTTTTTGTTTTTCTTCTAAAATCTTATATAAATTATTATTTATTTTCCCATTTTCCGGATTATTGATATAATTTTTATTAATCAATTGTGACAATTCACCTTTTTGCCTTCTAAGAAACTCAAATATTTCTATAATTTTGGGGTCATTTATTTCTATTTTTATAATATCTTCCAATTTTATTTCTAAAGATTCTCCTAAAATTAAACCACCCTGATTTAGTCCGTTTTTAAGATTATCGTATAATATTTTAATTTCTTTGATTTTTCCGTTAATTATATTGAATTTTTCTATTTTTTTATTTATTTGTATTAATTTATCTGTATTGTTCTTTATTCTATCCTTAATTTGTTTTATATCTTCATTGATTTTCGATAAATCTTCATATAGCTTTTTCTGTTCATCTTGTATTAACTCGCTTTTTTCCGGTTTTATAACCTTTTGCGGCCTTATAGTATAATGCGACCTCAATTCTTCAATCATTAAATTAAGCTTGCTTTCTATGGATTTTAAATACTCATGTTCTAACTTTTCCTCAATTTCTATTATCGTTCTATTTATCTCAATAATATTGTTCCTAATTTTGGCAATATTATTTTCAGGTACAGTTGCCTTTAAATTTATGATATCCTTTAAATTTTTTTCACCCATTAATTCGGTTTCATCAATATGCGAAAAAACAACCTTATCTATTTCATCCTGAAATTCACTGCCTAAACTGGTACACAATTTTTCTAAATAATTTTGAGGTATACATTTTACTCTTTCCATCTCTTGTAAATCAGGACTATTCATTAAATTCTTAGAAAACCTTGCTCTATCTGCCCATTCAATTTCCGCAACATAATAACTTGCTAATTTATTTTTTTTAAATTTATTACTATCTAAAAAAGAAAAATATTCAAAATTCCTTGAATTACCTAACGAACCAATAATTTCGGCCAAAGCGCTTTTGCCTTTGCCTTTATTGCCAATAATTGCAATAAGATTATCATTAAACTCAATCTCGTTATCAAACCATAAATCTTTATCGTAGGATATGTCGGAATCCTTTTTTATTGATATCTTATTTATATATTTAGTCTTATTTTTATTTAATAAATCAATTTTAGGAGGGATTTCGCCAATGTAAACTCTGTCTTCAGGTTCTCGTATAATTTGTTTTAATCCCTCAAATGTAGGGTCCGCTTTAATCCAGCAATTCGCTTTATTTGAATAATTTTTTATATCATGGTTATCCGAACAAATTATTATGGGCTTCGTTTGCCCAATTTTTGGAAAAACAATAGTTTTATAACTTTCTTGATCTTCTTCAGGTTTTCCTATTTCAAAAAGATCAATATATTCGGAAATCTTTTCTTTTTGCCAATCTTTATATGGATTATTATTTTTATTATTCTTTATGTTTTCAATGGAGTTTGATTTTCTCCCTGCATGTATTGAGACTATACCACCTAAATTATGAATGCACTGGGTTGCTTCTTTTAAATTAACGTAAATTTTATCATTGCCTATTTTGTTTATGTTTTCAGGTAAAAGATCAAATTGACCTTGTAATTTTATCCAGGTTTCATTCAAATTTGAATCTTCTGAAAAAATACCTATAAAATGAATTGATTCACTTCCGCCTAATTCCGAACGTAATTCTATACCTGCTAAAACGGTTAAATCATCCCCCGCTAATTTCCTTAATTTTTTGATTCTGTCAACATCGATGACATGGTGATCCGTAACAACTGCGAGCGCAATTTTATTTTCCTTTAATACTTCTATGATTTTTTCATTAGTAATCGATTTATCATAGTAATCATAAGAAGAAGGTGTATGAAAATGTAAATCCCATTTTCTCCATTCAGATCCTTTTGGATAATGAATTGGCATATAATCAAATCTCCAAATTATAGTATGAATAATTACATGAAATTATTACGCTGCAAGTTCTTCACTTGACTCTTCTCGTTTACTCCACAATATAGGTTTTATTCCATAGGTTTTTAATGCATCTATGACGGTTGAAGCAGGAGTATGGTCGTAATCATTCAATAAAGCATAAGCGATGGAATTATCCGAACGAACATTTCTAGTGTCTATCCATGAAAATGCAAATGACTGAACAGTATCCCGATTCGGTCGATTGATAGCTTCCAAAATACGTTCGGGATATTTTTTTGATGCTGGAATTACAAAATTAAACATGTGGTCATAACCTGATTTTCCTGCAAATTTGACCCTTGGCGTATAACGAATTTCATGTGCATCAAGCCATAATGTAACATCTTCTAAAAATAGACTGCTAACCATTGGCGCAGCCAAATAAAAAAGATCATTAACCGCAAGCATCGCTTGAACCAAGCTATGCTTTTTCAATGCAAAATTATCGGAGGTGGCATGAACAAACAAAGATTCATTTTCAATTTTCACGCCAAAACCATTCAGTGTAAGTTTAAGTAAGTCGCCTCGTTTTTTGCTCTCCAAATCGCAACCTGATTGATGCAGGTCATTAATTATATATCCTCCATCCGTAAGAATAAAACCGCCGTTGTCATGCTTAACATAAATCTGCAAATAATCGTTATGCCGGTCTAAATAAGGCGTGGTAATCTCAACCCAGTCTTTAATTTGCCTTAAAGTTGTTTTGTCTTTTAACCAGCTAAGATATCGATTAAGCAAATCTTGAATTTCATCTATCATGTAAATAGTCCCCTTTCAATATTGGGAGGTTCAATAATATTGCAGTAACACATGAAATCTTCAAGTAATTGCCATGAATCGGATGGGTTATGAAACTTATCCGCAGGAATTGTAATAGCCCATTTATCGCCATAACCTTCGCGGAAAACATGTAAGTGTGGTGAAGCAATTTCTTGTCCATCAGGATTTCTGTGCGGCTGTCCGCCAAAATCAAGACGGACAAGAATAATAACTTGCCTATATCTATTTTGGTATGTGCCTTTTAGTAAATCAATTTTCCCTCGGCTTATATCAAGGAAAAATTGTTCCCGTTTATTTTTTGCAACCAACGGAATAATCACTCTTCCGCCTAAAGAAGGATATTCAACGATTTGATTATCGACCCTTACTTTTTCCATAGCAATCAAAATATCGGCTTCAGCTTGGGATAAATCTATCACGGACACTATAATTTCTCCTTTACAATAAAAACCTGCCCTTATTTTTAGTTCTTGTTATATATTATCGCTAATAATAATTAAAACATTTATATTTATATGCTAAACAATGAAAAATAACGGTTTAGAGGTTATAAAACTTATCTTCATTGCTTCATTATCCTGTTTATCCAACCGATAATAAGTTTGCCATTATTATTTATTTTATAATATTCATAATGCTTTTAATATAAATTCTTTTAGTACTGCGGCATTATTGTTTATTTTGTCTTTCAGACCATACAGCAAAGTTACATTTTTGCCGCCGCTTTTTAAAAATATCGAAATTTGAGCCAATGAATTATCGGATTCGCCTTCGTTTGTTGTATTGCGGCTATGGTTGTATTCTGAAAGTTCCCGTAAATATCTTTTTTTAAATTCATTAAAATCAATTGACCCCGTATGATACATTGTCCTTAATTCGCTTGAAGGGGCAATATCCTTAAACCAGAAGTTTATCCCGGCTTTTTCTTTACTTAATCCCCTCGGCCATAGCCTATCGACTAATATTCTTATGCCATCTTCGTCTGAAGGTTCTTCATAAACTCTTTTTATATTTATCATATTATTTTCCCGGTAATATATTTTATATTTGCATTAGATTATTAATAATTTAACGATTGTCAAAAAGTTTTAAATATTTTTCGAAAACAAACCCTGTTCCTTTTATAATGATAATAATTAATAATAAAACTCGGTAATTATATGGGGAATATTAAGATAGTGCTTGTCCGATGTAATAACCTTAAGGCCGTATTCCATGGCCGAAGCGGCAATCCATATGTCGTTTGTAGGTATGGGCATCCCGTTTTTTCTAAGGTAATTTATTATAACGGCATATCTTTCGGAAGTTTCATTGTTAACGGCGACAGTTTTAACCCTTGGAGATTTTAAAAATTTCAGGAGGATATCTCTATTTCGCTCTTCAC
>JAJYYR010000014.1 GCA_021800805.1 bacterium | reverse complement strand
TTAGAACGCACTGGAAAGAAGAATCGCCGCAGAAACGCATTGAATACGTTAAAAAATTCGGAGTCTTGGCCGGAAGTGAAGAGGTCGCAAAGGCGGTAGCGGAAGCGGCCGAAAAGCTTACCGAGAATGCAAGCGCTTTTTCGGATTTGGATTTTAAAAATTCTGTAAAGCAGATTTTAATATACAAAGGTTTTCGCTTTGATGAAACTGCTATCCATGCGGCGCTAAAAGAAGCCGTCAAGAAGCATGACGTAAAAGAAATAGGCAAAAATAAATTTACTACTAAAGAAATAAGGACAGCGGAGTTTCAGATACAGAAGCACGCGCGGGAAACGCATGATAAATTTAAGGAGATTTTCGGTAAAGAGGCCGTGCTTAAAGTAATAGAATCCTGGGAAAAAACCGAGATGATGAAATTAACCAATGACCAAAAAAGAACGCTGGAAGTTATGCTTGCGACAAAAAACGGGATATCTATTATCCAAGGCGATGCCGGCACCGGAAAGACCACCGTCCTTAAAGCCCTTAACGAAATAGCAAAAGAGCAGGAAATAGAATTAATAGGCCTGTCCACCACGGGTCAGGCCGCTAAAGAAATTGAAGAAGCGAGTAATATAAAAGCTATCACCATTGACAGCTTTTTATCGAGTATGCTCGGCAGAAAAAATATCCAAAAGAACAGCAATAAAATATATATCGTGGACGAGAGTTCTATGAACGCGACTATTAAGTTAAGAGACGTGATTAAACAGGCGGAGAGAGAAGGTGCCAGAGTCTTTTTGCTCGGCGACACTAAACAGTTGGCATCCATTCAGGCTGGCGGAATGTTCGAAAGGCTGCAGAAATCTGCTTATGTTAGTTATGTTGAACTTAAGGAAACTATAAGACAGAAAGACGCGGCGCTTAAGGAGATAGTCGGGTATTTGGCGGCCGGAAGGGCAATAAGGGGTTTAAAGAGTCTCGACGCCGCTGGGAAGATTCACGAGATAAAAGACAAGGACGATTTGTTTCAGGCTATTACCGACGCCTACGTAGCCGCCGGCGATAAAAATAATATCATCCTGTCCGCAAAAAATAAAGACCGTTTTATTATTAATCAGATTACCCGGGAAAAATTAAAACAAAAAGGTCTTTTAGACGCTGAGGATTTTAAGATAAAAATCAAGGAGGGGAAAAATCTTAACGACTACGACAAAAAGCAGATATGGAGCTACGACGAAAAAGACATAATAGTGCGGGGCAGAGATAAATCGCACGAATACGAAGTTAAAAACGTAGATATCGACGGCAGGATGTTGACCGCTTACGACAGAAATAACTATAAAGAAATTTCTATGGCGGCGTCGAAAGACCAGCGGGTTTATTACGAAGTGGAAAAGAATTTTTCAAAGGGAGACAAAATAGTTTTTCTCGAAAACGATTATGCGCATCTCGACGTAAGAAACGGTCAGACGGCCATTATAGACGGCATTACAAAAACGGACGACGGTCAATATAAAATAGACGCCTTGATAACCGGGGAGAAAAATAAAAGGGTAAGCTTCGAGACGAAAGATTACGATTTTTTTACGCACGCATATTGCGTAACGACTTATAAGAGCCAGGGGCAAACGGCGGCAAAGATATGGGCGTACGCTGTCGATACTACGTTGAACGAAATGTATGTCAATATCTCGCGCGCAAAGTATAATGCGGAGGTCTTTACTACAAACATAATGAAACTATTTGGAACGTCTAAAAAAGTGGATAAGCAGGTCGATAGTTTAACCCAGGAAGGAAGGGAGCGTTTCAAGGAAGAACAGGTAAAAAAAATAAAAGAAAACGGCATTCCGAAGCCGGAAAAGAAAGCCAAAAAAGAAAAAGGGGCGAAAAAAGAATTCGAGCCGGCAGCGGATATAAAACCAGAGAGAAAACGGGGCGGTTTAGATATCTCGTGAGGCGGCGACCCGGCGCTGAAAAGCGCCGGGTAATTATTGATACGCTTCGCGTATTTTATTATAAAAGGCAAAGGCTAATATAGTGAAAAGATATTTTTATTATAGTTAAAAACTTTAATATAGAATAAAGACATTTTGGTTATAGTAAAAACGAAATATAGTGTGCTTCGCACGTTTTATTATAAACAGCTAATTCCCGAACACACCCTTGCACCGCAGGCGGCGTGCAATGGCGTAAATACAGGGCTTATTTTATTAATTATTAATAATGACTGCTGAAAGTCGGCTGTGGTGGCTGATTTGAGCATTATTAAGAATTAATAAGAATTTTTATTAAGATTAATAAGGTATATTTTGAAAAAAATAACAAGTTGACGGAGGTAAAAAAATGGCAAAAAAAGTTATGGGAGTCGGATTTGACGAAGATATTTTTTACAAGATTAAGAAGGAATCCAATCAGTCCAGTTTTGTCAACCAGATTGTGAAGGATTATCTTGACGGCAAGAGGGAAAGCAGTAAAAACGACTTGGCGATTATAAAGAATTTCGAGAAAAAACTTGACGCTGTGAGAACCGAAATTACTTCTCTTAAAGAGTTGCAGGAACTGGTTTTTAATATGAGTATGTTATCTACATATATAGCTAAATATATCCCTGGCGTGGATAATAAAGTGCTGAACGAGGTAAAGGAAAAACGTAAGATACTTATAGATAAATACAACCTTTTAAAGGAGAGCGCAAATGAAAAAAATTAGAAATATTACGGCCAAAGCAGAGAGGATTAAAAAACTTGAAAACGAACTTAAGGAAGTTAAAAAAGAGGCATATGAAAAGCTGGGGATTATAATCTTTAATTCCTATAAAAAAAACTTCGCAGATATTGAGGAAGTGAAAAATAATATTGCCGAAACGGCAAGCAAGTATGGTTTAAACTAATGACGAACTCAGTCATTATTATCATGAAAATTTAATAAGGAGACCCTATATTAAAATGACAAATCAAATCGTTTTACCATGGATTCAAACCTATACCGGCAAGAAATTCGATTTTCTTAATCCTCCGGTGGATTCTATTTGTATTGAAGATATTGCACATGCCCTATCAAATATCTGCCGTTATACAGGACATACTAAAAAGTTTTACAGCGTAGCACAGCACAGCGTATTAATGGCAGATAACGTTCTGCCTGACGAAGATAAACTTGCGGCTCTTTTGCACGATGCCACGGAAGCCTATTTAACAGACATATCTAAGCCGTTAAAAAACCTTTTACCACAATATTGTGAATTAGAGGATAAGGTCTATAAGGTTATAGCCGAGAAGTTCGGTTTATCGGACAAATTGCCCGATTCGGTCAAAGAAGCGGATTTAAGGCTTTTAGCGACTGAGAAAAGGGATTTGCTTATAGGAGAACCCGGTGGATGGACGATTATTAAAACCGTAAACCCTTACCCTGAAAGGATAGAACCGTGGAGTCCTAAAGAGGCGGAAACATTATTTTTAGAAGATACCGATCGGTACTTTAAATAAATTATAAAAACAAAGAGGGGGCTATAAAAGCATATGGCAAGAATATCATTTTTAGCGACGGGTAGGGGATTTGGAAAGAAAATCGTTTTAGATGACGTTTTAAATAGCCATAATGATATGGTCGGCTTTTATGTAATATACCATCCTCAAGTGTCTAAATATTGCATATCCGACGACGGCAATACGCTTTTCGATATTAATCCCGATAAAAAAGAGCCGACCGAAGACATTGTTAAAATTTTAGATAAATACGGGATAGATATTTTTAATGGAGCATTAATATTGCTTTCTGAAAGCTACGAACTTCCAGAAAAAGAATCGGCGTTTGCGAAAGCGCTGACGGAGATAGCGGGGTTAAAATAAACAAAAACAGATTAAATTTAATGCCCTTCGGGGCGGGAGGCAAAAATGGATAATAATAGAATTAGAATCAATGAAATTGAAAGCGAGATTAAAGCTTTTAACGAGAAGATTGATTTAAAACGTTTAGAAGTTGAGGAATTAGAACACGAAATTAGCGATTATGACACAGAGATTTATTTCTTAAAAAAGGAACTCAAAAACTTATCAATATAGCAAGGGGGCTATACCCATGAAAGACCTAATTTACAAAACAATTAATCCGCCCAATCTCGTAAAAGATTGGTTAGGAAAAACCATAAAAACTAAAAGAGAAATGTCTAACGGGTATTATATTATACCGGAAGGAACAATAATGCTTATAGATAACTCTGGTCCGGTAGTAGGCCTTACCGGCGCAGACAAGTGTCCTTCTTGCGACGTAAAACCTATTATATCCATAAAAGGAGATAAAGAATACAAGTTGATGTTTTTTGAATTTATAGAAATAACGGGATGGGCGAATGTTTCGGATGATATTCCCGGTGCCAATTCTGAAATAAAAGAATATAAACCTATTAACCCGCCGAAACTAATTAGCGACTGGGTAAATAAACCCGTAATATCCAAAAAAGAAATAAAAAACTACTTTATAACCATACCAGCCGGAACACTAATGCAAATATACGCCGGCGCCGGTAAAACGGTATCGGTTATAGCCGAAAAATGCCCGGTTTGCGGAATACAAAAGCGCGCGGAAATAAAAGGGGCGAGAGAAGAAAAACTGGCATATATTGATTTTATAAACAAGGAATATGAGAAAAAATACGAGTCTTATAAATTTAAAAAATATTAATTAGGGGACGCTAAAATGTCAACTCAAATATGCGTTGGAGGCGGTTATTATGGGCGGAAAAAGAAAAAACGCTCAAAGATATTATTTACGGACTTAACAAAAAATATTGTAAATAGGAGGAATAAAAATGTTTATTAGGACTGATAAAGATTACGTAAATTTAAATCATGTAGTAAGTATCATAAGCGATAACAGTGAATTGGACAATAACGCTATCGCTCTTTGCGATATAAACGGAGATTGTCATAAAAAATGTTTTAAGGATGAATCCGAAAAATTGAATTTTTTGATTTATCTCAAACAAGGTCAATTCGATAAATTAAGTTAATAGGAGGAATAATGGCAAGGCTTTATAAATATCAGCAAGACTTTAAAGAAATTGCGATAAAAAAAATGCGGAATAAATTTTTCTTTGCAGAAATTCCTACCGGAGCTGGAAAATCGGTAATATCGGCAGATATTGCGGAAACTTTTGCTAAGCAAGGGAAAAAGGTAATAATTAGCACAACGACGAACCAGCTCGCAAAAGAAATAGCCGATTTGCTCGCCAATAAAAATCCTAAAATCAGTTTTGATGACGCTATTACTTCCTCTTTATCAATTGGTAAGAACAATTATTTCAATATAGATAAATTCGATGACGATGTTAAGTCTTTATTTATTAATGTAAATCAATTAAACGAATACCTACGACAAATCGAAAATAAAGCGGGATATTGGTATTTATTTGACACTTTATTCGAAAATGTAGAAATCGGAGAGGATAACAAACAAATAGTCAAAAATTTAACAATGGAAGATGAAAAAAGAAAACCATATATGACGGATATAGGAGAATGTGATATATCTGTAACCAATCACTCTTATTTGCTTTTTAAGACTTATAACGAAAGTTTTAATATAAACGATTACATAGTGATATTCGATGAGGCGCATGCAATTTTAGAATCGGCAGAAGCCGTCCTTACTTCATCTTTTTCGGTGTTCAGACTTAAAAATCTTTCGGATATGCTTTTGAAAAAGCTTGTAGGAAAAAAAGAAAGGGGTTATTTATCGGCTGTTAATAATTTATTTTATATTCGTAAAGTTTGCAAAAGAATAATAAATAAATATAGTAATTCTAAATGCGTCGGTGAATATTATAGCAAAACTAATGTTGTAGGACTGGCTATTATAAGGGAATTGGCCGAATTATTAGATAGACCTGAATTAAAAAGAGCTGAGAAATTTGTTAAAGCTTTATCTTTTCCTGTTTCGAATTTATTTATAAGCGAGGTTTTAGAATTACACACTCTAAAAACAAAGCAATCTGATGTGAGAATTTATTGCTCCCCCCTTAAAGGATATCCGACGTTGCATTTTCTAAAAAAGAATATTGCCCGCGAACTCTTTTTTAAATTTTGGAACAAACTCGACGGATGTTTGGGTATGTCCGCTACTCTTACCGCCGGAGATGATGCCGCTGGGAGAAATTATGTCTATTATCGACTTGGTTTTAAAGTTAAAACACAAGACGCGTCAATGTCAATAATGAAAAAAGTTAGAGATAAGGAACATACCGTATATATTATGCGGAGAATATTTAAGAAAGAACAGTCCAGCATTATTTTATGCAAAAAAAGCTATCCTGCTCCGGTAATTAAAAAAGAAGGAATGGAAAGTAAAATTAATCCTAAATGGACGGAAGAGTCCGCCAAAATCATCATTAAAACTTATTCAGGAGAAAATACGCTTGTAATCAATGGAAGCTTTGAAGAAGTAGATTTAATTGCAAATAATCTCAAGGAACACGGCATAGATAATGTAATAGTTGCCGAGAGAGGCAAATCTTCCTACTTGAAAGTAAAAGAATTTAAAAACAAAGGCGGGATATTAATTGGGACACGCAATTACGGCACGGGAATTGATTTGCCGGGCAAAGAACTTACCAAGCTCTATATAACCAAGTTGCCTTTTCCGGTGATGAATTCAAGAAGGTTCCTTGATATAAGAGAGAAAAGCAAAAGTCAAGGTTTTTTTATCGCCAAACGGGAGATGATTTTAAACTTAAGGCAATATGTAGGGAGATTAATAAGAACTGAGAAAGATAAAGGCGAAATTTATATTTTAGATTCAAGGTTATGGGATCCTAAATATTATCATATCGTCAAAGAAACGCTGTCAAATTACGGAATTATAAAAAATAAATTAATTTAAAGGGGGTTATTATGTTAAAAGTAAATTTTACGGCCGTTACGCCGTTAATGCAAATTGAGACGATGGAGACGAGACGAGACAAAGAAGGCGCCGAAAAGTTGGTTACCGCAATAAAAACAAGGACAATTTACGATGAAGAGATAGGCGGACTCGTTAAATTGCCGGTCTATACCGGCAACGGATTTAGGGGGCTCTTAAGACGCAAAATGAGCGAGATTCTACTTGAAGAAGCTTTAGAAAAAGGAATAAAAATAAATACTACCGATTATTTCCTTATGGTAGCCGGAGGAGGCGCAAATTACCAGAAACAAGAATTCGATATAGTCCAAAAAGTTAAGTCGTTAAATCCAGTAATTAGTTTACTCGGCACAAGCCTTGCGATTCCGGGCAAACTAATCGTAACGGATTTTATGCCTGCCGATTATCGTTCTTATCTTTATGAATTTAAATCAAAAAATGCGGAAGATAACGGGGAAGAATTTCAGGATAACGTTCCTATGGTCCGTTACGGCTGCTCTCTTATTCAAACAAGAACGTTCACTAAGAAAGACGATATTCTTAATCAAACTAAGTTCGGCAGGTTCCTATCCAAAGAAGACGTAAAAGCGTGGGAAGAAACGATAGAAAAGGAACGGGCGGAAAAAGAAAATAATAAGAATAAAAAATCGGAAGACAAAAAAGAAAGAAAAACGATACAGTCTATTCTTAACGCCGAATATATCATTCCAGGAACTAAATTTACCGGCTATATATCGTTTAAAGAACCCATTACGGATTTAGAATACGGCCTTTTACTAAAGGGACTTGCAAATCTCACTTATGAGTATCTCGGAGCCGGTTCGTCAAACGGATTTGGAATAGCTAATTATAACATCTACGACGACGTTACAGGAGGAGAAGTAATATTTTCTTTGGTAAGTTCGGATAACTTATTAAAAAGAACGCTATCTACGCCGCAATCCGAACACGAAAGCAAGTGTATTTCTTTATTTGAAGATTGGCTTTCAAAATTAAGCGACGACAATATCAACGTATCGAAGTTAATGAAAAGCAAAGACGAGAAGAAAGCGAAAATATATTAAGTTTAAAAAACTCAAAATTAAAATAAAAATATAAAGGAGATTTTATGAAAGAAATTAATTTAGCGAAAAAAGACCTTTTAATTCTTAGCATATTAATATTTTTATTCTCGTTCCTCGCGGGTGCTTTTACCGCTACGGAATATATGGCTTACCGATTTCAGTTTTCGCCTCTTCTAGGAAAATCTTTTTGGCATTTATATAATCCGTTAGATTGCTGGTTCTGGCTTAAGATGTATTTGCCTATATATCCCGCTGCAAGAAGCATGATGCTTAATTCGATGTTATACGGAAGTTTAGTCTTCTTCTTTATGCCTTTAATTCTAACTTTTATAGTGAGAAAATTTTCGGCGAAAATAAAAAAATCTAATCAGGAGGAGGAATAAATCAGATTTTATAAGGTATAGCGGGTTATATGTTATACGGAGTAATTAAATTATAGGTGGTTAAAAGGTTAAACATTCAGCAAACACCCCGGTTGCGGTTATACGGAGTAATTAAATTATAGGTGGTTAAAAGGGTCTTCTGGAATATCCGCCGCATGAGCGAGTTATACGGAGTAATTAAATTATAGGTGGTTAAAAGCAAGGAAGAATTATTGTTCGAAAGAATTGGGTTATACGGAGTAATTAAATTATAGGTGGTTAAAGTTGCGGCTGTCGAATTATCCGTTAAAAAACGTTATACGGAGTAATTAAATTATAGGTGGTTAAAAGTTGATATTTTGCAATATGGATGAGTTAAAAGTTATACGGGGTAATTAAATTATAGGTGGTTAAAAGCCCCCCTACCTCCTCTTCAGAGGTGGATGAGTTATACGAAGCAATTAAATTATAGGCGGTTAAATTAATCTTAAAAGGAGAACTTATTATGAAAATTGTCGTTAAACTGAAAGACGCAGGCGGATTTAAGCCTAGAGACGTTAGAAACTACGTCGGCTCTATAGTGGACGAAAAGTATAAAGATTTGGCGATGTGGCATAAGAACGCTACGCCGGAACTTATCTACGTAAAACCATTCAAAGAGTCTTTCGAAATTATTTCGAACAAAAACGATATATCGCTTATAAGTCATATCGCAGAAAAAATAGAAGATCACCCTAATTTTTACGGAAAAAAAATAGAAAGAGTGTGGCTTAAGAATGAGCAATTTAATTTTCCGCAAAGAGGACTTACGACTTATATGACGAGGACACCTATAATTATAGGGACTAACGAAAAAGAAATAGGAATAAGCTTTGCGTGCAAGGTAAAAAACAATATGGATGATCTTACTCGTTATATCGCACATCGCATTAAGTCGGATGCCGAATATCAGATAAAAAACTGGTTTGGATTAGATTTAAAAATAAATGATTTTTCCATAATCTCTATATCCAATCTTAAGCAATTGTTTTTAGATTACAAAGACGGAGTTAAAGTTCCAGCCGTTACAATGGATTTCGTATCTAACTTCAGGCTTCCCCGCTTCGTAGGCTATAAAATAGGTCTCGGCTGGGGCGAAATAATCGAAAAGGGGGTTCGCAATGCATAATTTAAAAATTACGGTGGGATTATCGTCTCCGGTAATACTGCCACGATATACTACTATCGATTCTATTCTTATCGCTCTTTATTTTGCTAAACTTAGGAAACTTGGCAGAATAGGAAACGATTTCGTTAAAACGGAAGATTTTATTCCGGAAATATCAAAATTTATACAAGTAAAAAACGGCGCTTTGTCCGGTTCGATATGGTACGTCGGCAAAGAAGCAACGGTATCGCCCAGCAATGCGATGTTAGTTAAAACTAAAGACAGGGAGCATATGCTTAAATATACTGGCAAAATTCAAGATAACGACGGTTCGGGGGAATATAAGCTTTATCGTTTCGGATTTGAGGCATTGGATATTAAAGAAATTTATTTTTATGTGGTAGGCGATAAAGAAATAATAGAAGACTTGCTAAAAGATTTAAAAGGCATAGGCAAGAAAAACTCCGTCGGATTCGGACTTATTGACAAAATTAAAGTAGAAGAGACGGGCGAAGATAAAAGCTTTATCATTAAAGGTCAGGCGTCAAGACCTTTACCTTGCCGGAGCTGGAATTTAGAAAGCGACAGAGTCATGTTCTACAGAGCTTATCCGCCTTATTACGATAAAAAAGATAAAGTCCCCTGCTATATGCCGCCGACTTCTTTAATCGAATACGAGCCTATAGAAAATAGCAGAAATTATATATCCTTGAAAGAACAGGATTATATAGATCCTACTGAATTTGCGTATAACGCCGTCAAAGAAGTTCTGCCTAAACCTGATTATCCGCAAATGATAGAAGCTAAAACCTGCTCCGCCTGCGGCAAGGTTCACGACAGGGGCGTTAAGTTAACGGACGTGTTTAAACCTGCAAGCAATAACGATTACGCTTTTTTAGAAAAAGGCGACTTTATTTGCGAGTATTGCGACTGGTCAGTAAAATCAGAATCTCAAAATTATTTAGGATATCTGCTTATCGCGCAAAACTGGCATAAGCACATTCAAGGCAAGAATATGGAAGGAGAAAACGACAAAGAAAAACAGGAAATAAGAGCGCAATTGTTTTCCAATTTAGACGAACAAACGCCGCCTTTTTATATAGGCATAAAATCTACTAAAAATCAGCAGCATGTGGTTTTTAAATCGACGGTGTCAATCTCTAATGCTTTAATCCCGATTCAGTACGGAAACGATACCTATGTAATCGACGTAGAGCTTTTTAATAGGGCGATAGACGAACTTAAAAAATTAATAAAAGAAACCGGCATTTCAAAGATTTTTTGGATCAATCAAGAGATTATAAGCGGTCCGGTTTTTCATTTGCCGGCGAAAGACGATACGCCGAAAAACAGAGAATCACTAAATAATTTTTACAAGAAATACGACAGAAGCATAAGAGTATTCCTCAATAGGGCGGTTATAACCGAAGAAGATGTAAAGAAAAGAAAAACAAAAAAAAGTTAAGTAGTATTTTGTTCTTTGACATTCGAAATTCAATTAGTCGTCGAGCTCCCGTATTTTTTGCACTATCGGAGTTCGACAGATATAATGCCGGAAAATATAAGGCACTTTATTGATTTTATTGATATATTTTTTAGTATGAATTGCATATATGAGGGGTTAAAAAGACTAAATGCAATACTAAATATTAACCCGCCGGAAGGTAGCAATTGTATATATATGTGAGAGATTGAAAGTTAGCGATTGCGGGTTCAAAATAACGCTATATTAATTTAATAGACCTTTTTAAGAGGTTAGGAGACTTTATATGAATAAATATCAGGAATTAAAAATTAAGGTAAACCAAGCCAAAGGACCTATAAGTATTCTTTTTTGGACAGGAATTCTCCTGCAAATTGTTTCTTTTGGCACATTGGTTTTTTTAATAGATTATAACAAAGTCGTTCTCTTGTTTAAATTAATTAAGACGACCTCCATTCTAAAAATTAAATGGCATAAAATATCAATGCTTAACTGGCACTGGTCATTAATTTTACTATTATCCTTCGCGGCATATTTTTTATTAATACCCCTAAAATCATTTCTATTAAAAGATAAAAAAGCCGGTGTAGGCACCGAAGAAAAGGTGGTTCGCGGCACGAAATTCGAGGATATCAAGAAATATAAAAAAGATGTGCGCGATAAAGAAATATTTTGCAACTTGGGCGGCATCGTACCTGTTCCTATCGATATTATTTACAATCATTTCAAAATAATAGGTGCCCAGGGAACAGGAAAGACGCAAGCAATCGCCAGGATGATAAACGAAACAGCACAATTTTTGTTTAACTGGATTATTCTCGACATCAAGAACGATTATACCGGTTGGTTCTATAATCCGGAGACCGATATAATATTTAACCCGACCGACGCGAGATGCCCTGCCTGGAATATCTTGGACGAAATAGAGAATAATAAGGCCGATATATCGTTGCTTGTTAATGCGGTAGTGCCGGATATACCGAACGACACAAACGGTATATGGGTAAGGGATGCGAGGCAGGTACTTGAGTCAATAATATATTATTTGAAAATGACCGGCCAGGGGACAAACGAGAAACTAATCGAATGTTGTCATCTAGCTCCAGCGGAATTAGTGAAGCTGTTTAAGAGCAAACCGGAAATCGAAAAGAGCTGTTCGCTTGCAATACCGCATTTGCAGGCTGGCGAGAAAGTCACACCTATCCTTATGTCCGTCGTTGCGAGCCATGTAAAGGCATTCGACGTGATGCCGTCCCAGCCCGACCGGCCAGGAATGAAGACTTTCAATATAAGAAGAGATTTTCTTTCTAAGAAGGGGGTTAAAATATTTTTAAACTCCAATGAAAATACTAAAGATATGGTGCGACCTATTTTGACAATATTCGTCGAGTTTGTATCAAGGAAATTGCTCGCAGCCAAGAAAGGCGAAAATAATACTACCATTATTGCACTCGACGAGTTTTCGGCACTAAACAAGATAGAGGCAATTATCGATCTTGAGGATAAAGGCAGGGATAAGGGGGCGGTTGTGATACTTGGTATTCAGGACTATGGTAAGACGACCGATAAATACGGAAAAAATTTACTGCAGACTATTATAAATAATTTAAGGAACTCGCTATGGCTCCAAGTTGCGGATGAGAAGCTGGCCAAAATTATATCGGACGAAATAGGCGTGCAGGAAGTAGAGCGCTACACCGAAAGCGACTCTGTTGGGGCAAACAATGACCAATATACGAATACGCAATCAACCCAGATAGTGCAAAAACAGGCTATACTGCCATCGACTATTATGGGTTTTAAAAATTTCGAGGGGATTGTTAAGCTCGTCGGAACCGCTTTTTTTCACGTGCATATTATCCCTATAACAAACACTTATAAAATTATTGCGGAACCTTTTATTTTATCGGATAGGATGAAAATTATGAATGTAAATACTCATGAGCCGGAACCTACGGTCGCAGAATTGAATAGAGAGGAGGAATTTCCGCTTACATTTGAGAACTGAAAAATGCTATAATTAATTAAAATCGGAATTAGTCAGATTATATAAAAATTTGAGATAATATTTAACCTCTTAAGAGGTATTTTAATATGGGGCAAAACAGATAACAAAATAAAATATGTTATAATTATCTTATTATGGATATATTAGACAAAAACATAAAAATAGCTAAAAAAATAATAACTTCGGAAATTGAGAAAGCCGGCTACCAGGTTGACAGGATAATTTTATTCGGTTCCAGGGCGAGAGGGGATTATAATGAGTATAGCGACTGGGATTTCTTCGTCGTGGTGGACAGAGAGCTTTCAAGAGACGATTGGAAAAAAGTCAGGTCGAATATTCGTAAAGAAATGTGGCGCAATAGAATTCAAGCCGATGTAATAATTAAATCAGAAGGGCTTTATGAACATCAAAAAAAAGATACCGGATTTCTTTCTTATTACGTAAATAAAGATGGGATTGCCGTATGAAAGAGAGTGCAGAAATACTTATAAGAAAAGCCGATAAAGATTTAGAAGTCGCAAAATATAACTTATCGGCAGGAAATCCGGATTTTATCGATGCTGTTTGTTTTCACTCCCAGCAGGCTGTCGAGAAACACTTAAAGGCTTTTATAGCCTATAATAATGTAGAATTTCCACATGGCCACAATGGTCATGATATTGAGAGATTATTAAGTATTTGCAAGGAAATAGATACTAGTTTTACTGAATTAGATAAGGTTAACCCTAGTATCTTAACGGATTATGCCGTTGATTTAAGATATTCAGAAATTCCAATTCCATCCATGTCCGATGCAAAAGAAGCTGTATCCATCGCCGAAGAAGTTAGGTCGTTTGTTCTTGATAAAGTTAAAGACATTTCTGTTGATAAAACTCGCGATAAAGGATTCAACAAGAACGGTCCGGAATTGGATATCGATTTTTAAATTATGTAATATAGAGATTCTGATTTATGGCCAGATAGTCTATTACATAGACACAAAAACGCCTACAATAAAAATACCAATCTTTAAAAACCTTATATTTAAAGGCTTATAAGGTATAGAGAATATAGTTCGTAATCAGCGGGTCGTAGGTTCGATTCCTATCGCCGGCTCCATTAAAAACAAAAGGTTTGAAAACCCGGCGTTTTCTTCATTTTCACCCTTCCTCACAATTAATATTGTAAGTTTGCGCATTATTTCCGCTAATCCGTCTGATTTAAGAGAAATCGCTTTGTCCTGACAAAAGCTATCCCTGAACCACAAGCAAAATCAGTGAGGCATGTTGCAATATTCTAACAATATTAGTACAATCTTGTATTCTTAATTACCACTTTAATGAAAGGATTTTATTAGAAACTTTAATTATAATAAATTCCGGTACAAAAAT
>JAJYYR010000102.1 GCA_021800805.1 bacterium | reverse complement strand
GCCGAAACTTTGAATACGTCCATAGAATATCTGGCCGATTACGTATCTAAAGAATACTCTCCCGGAATAGAGGCGGTTAAAAATTTAGCGGCAGGCGCCGTTCTTTTATCCTCATTCGGTTCGTTTGCCGTAGGTTATATAATTTTTTCAAAATATCTGTATTATGTGATATACTATGTTTTAGACATGCTAAAAACTGCGGGTTCCGATATTTCAATAGTAGTAATCTCCATCGTTTTTGTCGGAATAATAATTATAAAGGCTATGTTTAATAAAGGAACCCTTCTGAGAGGAGGGTTCCCAAGCGGACATGCCGCCGTAGCATTTTCCATATGGCTGACGGTTTCCCTTTTAACTTTAAATCCGGTCGTTTCGCTTCTTACGTTCATACTTGCGCTTCTTATTGCATTATCCAGAATAAGCAGCGGTATTCATACTAAGATAGAGGTTTTAACCGGAAGCATTGTAGGTATTTTAATAACGGCGTTGATATTCAAACTGTTTTATTTTAGTTAAATGCAGATTGGTTAGCTGCGTTCGCAATGACGTAAAGGAATAATTTTATGAAAAACGAAAAACAAAAATATACGGAACTTCAAAACCTGATTGAAATCGTAAAGAAACTCCGTTCCGAAGAAGGATGTCCATGGGACAGAAAACAGACCGAAGAGACGCTGAAGCCTTATGTAATAGAAGAAGCTTATGAGGTCGTAGATGCGATAAGTTCAAATAATAAAGCGGAAATTATGGAAGAACTCGGAGACCTCCTTCTTCAAGTCGTGTTTTTATCGGATATTTATGAAGAAAGGAGAGAATTTTCCATAAAAGACGTTATTAACGCTATAAATCAAAAACTGATCAGAAGGCATCCGCATGTTTTCGATAAAGATTTTGCCTTAGAAGAAGGCGAATGTCTTGAAGACGTTATTCTTAGAAACTGGGAAAAGATTAAAGGAGAGGAAAAAAAAGAAAAATTAAAAAATATGCCCGATTTGCCGAAAAATCCTTCCGTTTACGTATCTGAAACTATGCCTTCTCTTCACAGGGCATATATGGTGCAGGAAAAGGCTAAAAGAATGGGCTTCGATTTTGAAGACGAAGGCGGCGCCTTAGATAAAGTTTATGAAGAAATTTCTGAACTTAAAAAAGAATTAAATAATAAAACCGATAAAGACAAAATTATCGAAGAATACGGAGATATTTTGTTTTCCGTCGTAAATCTCGGAAGACTTTTGGATATACATCCGTGCGGCGCTTTGAATAAATCCTCCGATAAATTTATCGAGAGATTCGGGTACATGGAAAAAAAATCATCCGTCCCTGTTTCCAAACTTGACGCCGAAAGTCTCGATATATTATGGGAAGAAGCGAAAAAAGCGCTATGATGCACAAAATACGGCGCTCAGTTCTAATTAATTCCGCTTCCGCATGTTTGTCCGGCATACTCGTCGCTTTTTTGTTTCCTAATTTCAATCTTGAGTTTCTCGCCTGGTTTTCATTAGTTCCTCTTTTATACGCGGTAAATAATTCTAAAAGTTTTAAAGAGTCCTTTTTATACGGTTTTTTAGCCGGTATTATTTCATATATAATCATACTGTACTGGATAGCTTACACCCTTCATACGTTCGGCGACCTTCCTTATTATATGGCTGTTTTCGTTCTTTTGCTGCTCGCTTCTTATTTAGCCGTATATTTTGCTTTATTCGCAGGTTTCAGTAGAATTTTATTAAATAATTATAAAATATCTAATATAATTTTAATTCCTTCATGCTGGGTTTTTTTTGAGTTTTTAAAGTCCAATCTTTTAACGGGGTTTCCATGGGAAAACCTTGGTTCTTCGCAGTACTTAAATCTTCCGTTTATACAGGTTTCTAATATCGTGGGGACTCCGGGGCTGTCTTTCGTCATAGCGCTTATAAATTATTTAGTGTTCCATTTTATTTTTTATAAAAATAAAATTTCAAAAAAACAGGCGTTGTTCGAACTATTTTTTGTTTTATCGGTTTTTATTCTTGTAATATCATACGGTTATTATAATATTTATTCCATAGATAAATTGCTTAAAGGAAAGAAACCGGTAAGGGTTGCCTTGATTCAGGGAAACGTCGGGATGTTTCAAAAATGGAAAATTACTAAAAAAAGGACGACGAGGATTTATCTTAACTTAACGAAGAAATCTTTAAAATACCGGCCAAAGCTGGTAATATGGCCGGAAACGGCGCTTCCTTATATTATCTCGATTTATCCTTTTTACTGGAATAAAGTTATGAATTTTTCGAAAAAAAATAAAATCGATTTAATTTTCGGAGCCATAGGCTTAAAATTATCAAACGGAAAATATCATTTTTATAACAGGGACTATATGTTCGATAAATCCGGCGGATATTCTTATTACGACAAGCATCACCTTGTGCCTTTCGGCGAATATATTCCCTTAAAACGGCAATTTCCTTTTCTGTCCCATATTTTAAAAGGCGCGGGAATTGGAGATTTCACGGCCGGCAAAAGATTCAGGATTCTAAAGAGCGGAAATTTAAAGGCAGGCTCGATGATTTGCTATGAAGCATATTTTAATTCGTTGGTGAGGAATTTTTCAAAAAAAGGCGCAAATCTTCTAATAAGCATCACGGACGATGCATGGTACGGAAGGACCTCCGCGCCATATCAGGATATGTCTATGACGGTGTTTCCGGCAGTAGAAAACGAGCGGTTTGTCGCAAGGGCGGGAAACTCCGGCATAAGCGGGATAATATCGCCGGCGGGGAAAATTTTAGGAGAAACAGATATTTTCAGAAGAACTTATCTGATAGGTTATATAAAATTAATTAATAGAAAGACATTTTTTGCATTATATGGTAATATATTTGGTTATATAATCGATGCAGTTTTTATACTGTCGATAGCATATCTTCCGCTATCCGATATTTTTAGAAAAAAGGTCTAATAAATACAGGGGGTTTTCAATGTCCATTTCGCCGGCGGATTCGGTTTTAAACGTCAGTCTTTTAGATAGAAGCTTAAAAGAGCTTGACGATAAACTGGAAAAAATACGGAGGATGCTTTGAAGTTTCTAAATTGGAAGCAAGGCTTAAAGAAATAGACGAAATTTCTTCAAAAGAAGATTTTTATAAAGATATCTCTTTTTCGAAGGAGATATTAATAGAAAAGTCAGGATTAGAAAACCGTTTGAAACCGTTTTACGGCGTATATGAAGAATTTAAAAACATTAAAGATTTATACGATAT
>JAJYYR010000101.1 GCA_021800805.1 bacterium | reverse complement strand
GAATATCGACGTCCGGCAACTCTAAAAATATTTTATCGGCCATTCATACCGCAAAAAATATCGGCATGAAAATAATCGGTTTTACGGGCGAAAGCGGCGGTAAAATGGCGGAGCCGAAAATGTGCGACCTGCTTATTAGAATTCCGTCTAAAGACACTCCTAGAATTCAGGAAAATCACATTTTAATGGCCCATATTATATGCGAATTGGTGGAAAACAGCCTGTTCACCTAACATTAATAGCAGGTCATCCTTTTAAATTTACATATCCTCTATAGAAAATTCCTCAAATTCAAAATGATATCCTTCTAAAACAGCGGGCGCTAAAATATATCCGTAAAATTCTTGGATTCTAACAGCGACGAATACAGCTTCATCGCATACATATCCGTCATTCCGCTGATATAGTCCGCGCACATAACTTGAAAACCGGCGTTTTCGTTTTTATCTTTTCCAAAACTGCCGTAGAATCCAAATTCGTACAGTTCCTGAAAATCGTCCGGGTAAAGTTTGATATTCTTAATGTCGGAAAAAATGGAAAAAAGCTTTCTTATTATATTTTCGGCTTTATATCTATTTAGGAGTATTTCCCTGTTTTCCATAACGAGCCTGTAGGAAATCTGCTTTAGGGCGCTGATTTCGAGATTTACGCCGTTTTTCCATACAACGCCGTATTTATAGGAATCGTCGTCAAAATCTATCGGAACGTCTAAAATCAAACTGTTTTCTTTCGGCTTTAATTTAGATTTTGATTTCAGTTTTGCAATACTGTCCCGCCTTTCTTCCAGTTCTATATTTAAAATAAATTTCGAAATATAATTGGAAAAGAATTCTTTCAGGTCGGTTTTGACTTTAATATGATACATGGTTTTATCGTTTATGCCGCATCCGTCCCCGCCGGTTTTAAATATATTATTAAGATTACTAAAAAAATTATCTACTTCTCTTGCTACTTTAGTTAAATCGTCTGCCGGAAGCCCGTATTCCCTGAGATATTTTTTAACTTTTAAATGCCCGCCTATGTCTATAAGTTTGGACTCTACTCCGTCTTCGATATCGTGGGTGGCGTAAGCGATATCGTCGGCGGCGTTTAATATCTGGCATTCTATGCATCTCGAAAATTCAAAAAAATTTTCTTTCGCTTCTTTATTTTTCGGGTCGTTTAAAAACATGGAATATTTCTTTAGATAATTTATAAAATCTTTCCCATGAAGTTTCTCGAGAATGAATATATCGTTATCGTATATAAAATGTTTATTTTTATCGGACAACGAATATGGTATTTTATATTTTAGAATTCCGTCGATTGTTTTAACGGCAGGATTAATTCCGTATATTTTATTATTTTTTGAATCGTAAAATTTTTTTTCAAGAAAATTAAGTATTCTAATATTCTGGGCGTTTGCCTCAAATCCGAATCTTCCGCCGGTCGCCTTTTTAAGTTCTTCGTTTATAATAGATTCGCCGAGATGCCCGAATGGCGCATGCCCTATATCGTGCGCCAGAGAAACGGCTTCGACTAAGTCTATGTCTATATTCAAACCGTATTTTTTGTTTAAAATAGATGTTACCGCCCTTGCTATCTGCGATACTTCGAGGGAATGGGTAAGCCTCGTCCTGTAATAATCCAGCGTGAAAACACCAAATACCTGCGTTTTATTTCTCATTCTTCTGAAGGCGCTTGAATGTATTATTCTGTCCCTGTCGATTTGAAAAGGCGTCCTTACCCCCTTTTCTTTTTTTTCCTTGCCGGCGTATCCGTAATTGAAAACTCTTTCGTTATTCATTAAAATACCTCCTCTATCCGCTAACTTTTAATCTTGCTTTTAAATCTAATTAAATATATACTATTCAAAAATTTTTAAAAAGACAAATAAATAATCCAGTCCCCTTAACGCACTTAACGGAGGTCTATCTATGAAAAATAAGGAAAATAGCGACGAACAGGCGTTCTCGCCGGCGGAAATAGAATCGGCAAAACAAACATTGATTAAAATGAAAAAGGATATTTTCAAAGAGATAGATGCGGGCATAAAAGAAGGTTCTTCAAAAGACTCGACGGAATACCGCGGCGATAATTACGACATCGCTTCAAGCGAAAGGGACCGCGAACTGTCGTATATGCTTGGGGACAGAGAAAGAAAAAAGATCAGGGAAGTAGATAACGCTCTCTTGAAAATAAAAGAAGGCACATACGGGGTCTGCGACGAGTGCGGCGAACCTATTTCAAAAAAAAGGCTGAAAATAATTCCTTATTCTAACTTATGCATAAACTGCCAGTCGAGGGCGGAAGAAGAAGAAAAGAAAAGAATGAACGAAGACTATATCGACCATTTAAGCACTCTTTCTTTGATGGAAGGCGACGAAACGTTTAAGGATTCGGACGAGTAAAAGACATGGACGTCATAGATTCTATAAGGGTTTTGGAATACGGATGGACGGGCGCATTAAAAAAATCTTCAGTTTTGGCAATTTCCATTATTTTCCCGCCGTACATTACGCAAACCCTGTCGGCAAGATGTCTGACTAATTTTAAATCATGCGTTATAAATATATAGCTCATTCCGTTTCTCTTCTGTAAGTCCGTTAATAGATTTAAAATCTGGGCGGATATAGAAACGTCCAAAGCGGATACCGGCTCATCGAGAATAAGGAGCTCCGGCTGGACGGACAAACATCGTGCTATTCCGACCCTCTGTCTCTGTCCCCCTGAGAGCATATGCGGATAATTAGAAGCTATGTTTTCCGACAACCCTACGTTTTTAAGCTGTTCCGCCGCAAAATCCATTCTGTCTTTATGTCTGCTTTTTATAATGCCGTTCTTAACCGCAGGATAAGATATTATTTTATAAATCTTTTTTTTGGGATTAAGCGAAGAATAAGGGTCCTGAAAAAGTATCTGGATTTTTTTTCTGAAATCCCTTTTTTTATTGCTATAATCAAGAGGTTCGCCTTTAAAATATATTTCGCCTGAGGTTTTTTCCGTTAGTCCCAAAATTAGCTTTGAAAGCGTGGATTTGCCGCATCCGGTCTCCCCGACTACCGCAAATATTTCATTTTTAAATACGTCGAAGGATACGCCGTCAACGGCTTTAATTACGTTTTTTTTAATATCGAATAAAGTTTTATAATATTTATAGCGCTTAGAAATATCCGAAACCGATAAAATTATATTTTCGTCCATATTTTTACCTGAAAATTCATTACAAGTTTTTTACCTTTATGCATCTGACGTCCCTTCCACTTTTTCCGCCGTCCG
>JAJYYR010000100.1 GCA_021800805.1 bacterium | reverse complement strand
TTATTGACGTTGTAGGTAGCCGTAAATCCTTGCGTTATTTTATTTTTATGTTCATAAATACGCTTCGCTAAATTCGAGGTTACGCCGGTATAAAGAACGCTATTTTTGATATTAGTTAATATATATAAGTAACCTTTTTTATCCATATTATGTACAAGTATTATAGATTGCTTCGCTTACGCTCGCAATGACGTAAAAGTGTCATTGCGAGATATCTTTGGTTGCGTTTATAAAACCAACGGTTTTATGCAGACAAAGATGCGGAGACGACGAAGCAATCTCATACGCTCGCAATGACGTATTTTAATTAAGAGAATACTTCCGCAAGGCGGTTTTTTAACCCGGAATTTCTTTTTTCTTCTTTTGAATTCATTGCTATGCCGAAGGCCTTGAACGTTCCAAAGATAACGACATTTTTCTTTCCTCTGGTGATGGCGGTATATAATAAATTTTTCTTAAGCATCATATAATGCGACTGGTGGAATAAAACAACGACGTTATTAAATTCACTGCCCTGCGCTTTATGAATGGAAAGGGCATAGGCGTGCATTATATTTTCGTAAACGTCTAAGAAATCATAAATTACCGTCTTATTTTTACCGTCAAGATTATTATTTATGGAGAAATCGACGGATAAGGTTTTTTCATTATGGTCTATATTTACGATATAGCCCGTATCGCCGTTAAAAACGTCGAGGTCGTAATTATTTTTCTTTTGTATAACTCTGTCGTATAGCCTGAATTGAATACCGTTGCAGATGAATATCGGTCTATTTAAATTTTCCGCGGTATTTTCCGCCGCGTAAATTGTCGGAATGTCCGTTGCGTCTTCCATATAATCCGGCAGCGGGTTAAATATGCCCTGTAATATTTTATTCAGGTTATTATAGCCTAAATCTCCTTTACGCATAGGGGTCAAAACTTGAATGTCGTCAAAAGCGGAAGCATTTATTATTTTTTTATTTATTCTATTATTTGCAATCTTCTTAATAAATTCTATAAAATCTTTTAGAAGTTCTTCTTTTCCGGAATCTGCCGCATCATAACCCTTTTTGTATTTTATTATAAATTCTTTTCCCCCGGTTTCTTTTTTTTCGGTAATAAATTTTTTATTATTTAAAAGATTATGGGCATTTAAATTTATCAGTCCGCCTTCATTCTGCCTGAATACTTTCGTTAAAAAAACTATCGGGAAAAATGCCCCCGTTTCATAAGTATCGGATATGCCGGAATATGAATATATTAAATCCCTCAAAACATCGCCCGGACTTACCGAAGGTATCTGATTGGCATCGCCTACTAAAACCAGAGAGGCGCCGTCTTTCACAGCCTTTAGCAGTTTATAAAAAATGATTATATCGACCATACTCATTTCATCTATGACGATTAAGTCGTGGGGAAGTTTGTTATTTTCATTAAAGGTAAAGAATGATTCGTTTGTCTGCCTGTCGAACTGCGCCTTTAAAAGCCTGTGAATAGTAGAAATATCTATATTATTATTATTGGTATTTATAATATCCGAAAGTCTTTGTGCCGCCTTTCCCGATAAAGAAGTCAGGGCAATTTTATTACCGTCGTATAGAGAAACGATAGTTTTAATTACGGTTGATTTTCCGGTTCCCGGACCGCCGGAAATAATTGAGATCTTGCGGTTCAAAGCGTTAAAAACGGCAAGTTTTTGTTCTTCCGTAAGAGATATCGAATCTTTATCGTTCATTATCTTTTCTTTTAATTTCGCTTCTATTCCGTCTTCCCGTCCGGTATATTCGTATCCGGCAATTCTTTTTAATTCTTTCGATATGCCTATTTCGCTGAAATAGTAAACAGGAGGATATATTTTAAAGCTGTTCAATTCGTTTCCGTCTTCGATTAGCGTTAAGTCTATATTTTTTCCCGGAGAAACCACGTCAAAATCGGCAATCAATTGCCTATCTCTTATTAAATCGCTTATATATTTTTTTAAATCGGCTTCAGTTATCAAACTTGTATCTTCTATAATATCTTTAATTCCGTTTTTAACGTCTTTATAATATACAAAGCAGTTTCCCGAATTTTCGCAATAATTTGAAATAATATATTTTATAGCCTCTTTGATTCTATTAGGGTCGTCCTTCTTAATTCCTAACTTTTCAGCCATAATATCGGCTTTTTTGAACCCTATTCCTTTTATCTCGGTAAAAATATAAGGATTTTCTTGTGCTATCGCAATAGCTTTGTCCTTAAATTGATTATAAACCGATTTAATCTGATAATCGCTAAACTGGTAAGGTTTAAAAAACATTATTGCTTTTCTTAACCCGTAAGTTTCCTTGAGTCCTTCAAGCACTTTAGCAAGTTTTATCCTGCCGATCCCGCCGACTTCCTTTAGTTTTTCTGGTTCGTTATCGATTATATCCAGCGTTTTTTCTTTGAATTTTTCGTAAATCTGTCCGGCGATGACTTTCCCTATGCCTTTAAAAATACTCGAAGATAGATAATCTATTATGGCGGTTTTCGTATTTGCGAGGGATACTTCATACTGCGTGAAGTTAAACTGGTAGCCGTATTTTTTATGATGAATAAATTTGCCTTTTAGTTTAACCTTTGAATCCGAAATCGGCTTATCGAAAAATGTGCCCGAAGCGGTAATAAATTTTCCGTTGGAATATACGTTAAGAATTGTAAAGCCGTTTTCGGCATTCTGAAATACGGCTTTTTTTATAATGCCGTTAATAGTTATAACTTTTTCATTTTCTTTACCGTTACCGGTCATGATTTAACAGTTTTATAATAAAAATTAAAATAGAAATATTCTAAAATATAAGCCCAGCAAGGTTGCAAAAAGGACAGGAACGGTGATTATAAAGCCCACTTTCATATAATAACCCCATGTTATCTTAATTCCTTTCCTTTCTAGGACATTGAGCCACAACAGCGTTGCCAGAGAGCCTATAGGGGTCAATTTAGGACCCAAATCGCATCCGATTACATTGGCGTAAACGGCAGGTTTAAGCATAATATCTTTGAGATTTGCCGAATGAATAGCAAGAGAATTTATCATTACGGTAGGCATATTGTTCATAACCGAAGATACTAAAGCCGCAAGATATCCGGTATAGACGGTAAGAATGAAGCCGCCGTAACCGGCAAAATAAGAAATGGATTTTCCGAGCAGATATGTCAAGCCCGCATTTTTAAGCCCGAAAACCACTAAATACATTCCAAGCGAAAATACGACTATATTCCACGGGGCGTTCTTAAAAACAGTTTTTAAATTAACGGCGGGACTTCTAAGTCCTAACAGAATAAATATAATTGCAAAGGCTATCGCAAAAATGGACAC
>JAJYYR010000099.1 GCA_021800805.1 bacterium | reverse complement strand
ATTAAAGCCTCTCCAAAAAAAACCATCCAAACTCTCACATTTTTATCAACCTCGGCTATTTCATTAATAATTTTAGTGAAAATATTCCAAGGCATAATACCTTTTTTTCTAGTCATTTTAGGATGAACACACATAGAACATTTTAAATTACAGTAGCTTATAGAATCTATTAATAAAACTCTAGGAAAGTCTTTTGCCTCTTCAAGTCTTCCATTGTTAAGTTGCGATTTAAATATTTCATTTTTTTTCATTTAAAATTAATCCTCCGTTTCACTGCATAACTATAATAAATAAGCATGTAAATTATAAGCCTAAGTTTCTCTTTGTGTTTCAATTTATTTCTTTTATATTATTTTCTTCTATTTTATAAACCTTATCACATTTCTCAATAGTCGATAACCTATGAGCTATGATTATAAGCGTCTTGTCCTTTCCCGCTTCATAGATTTCGTCCATTACTAAAGACTCCGTCTTATTATCTAACGAACTGGTGGCTTCGTCAAGCACTAATATCTCCGGGTCATCATATAATGCCCTGGCTATGGCAACTCTTTGCTTCTGTCCACCGCTAAGTTTGATTCCGCCTTCACCGACTTTGGTGTAAATTCCTTCGTGGTGCTTTTCTAAAAAATCCAGCATATTTGCTTTTTTCAATACGGCTTTTACTTTATCTTCGTCTATTTCATCTTCTCCTATTACGACATTCTGGGCGACGGTGCCGTCAAAAAGGTAAATCGCTTGAGGAATATAACCGGACTTATTTCTCCATGATTTAATTTTATTATTGTCAAGTTTAACGCCGTCGATAACAATATCTCCCTTATCCTGCTTTAATAATCCGATAATTAAATCTACAATGGTGCTTTTGCCGCTTCCAGTTTCTCCTGTTATAGCAATCTTTTCGCCTTTTTTAATCGTAAGGTTAATATTATTAAATATAGGCTTGTTTTTAGTATAACCGAAAGTTACGTCTTTTAATACTATCTCTTTATTAAATTCAACAGGTTCGTCTCCTAATTCTTCTGGTATTTGATGTATGTCTTTATGGACCACGTCTAATGATTTATTATAAAAAATTATATTGTTATAATTAGAGAGTATTCTATTGGCCGAAGGAAGTAATCTGTAAAGCCCTAATATAAAAATAGAAATTAAAGGCAAAATGTTTCTGATATCTGCATGATTTTTTAACACGGCATAGACTACGAAAAAAGAAACCAAACTGAAACCTATTGCTTCAAGGAGATATTTAGGAACATAAATTAGACTTTGATTCTTAATATTGGCGGAAGCAAAACCTGTTGAGGATTCAAAAAAGTTATTCAGAACGGTTTTTTCTTTGGATTTAAGTTTTATTAACTTGAAATTGCCGAAAGATGAATTTAAAATCTTATAAAACCTGCGCTGGAATTTTTCCCTTTTTTCTCCTGATTTTTTTATCTCTTTTGAAACGGTCTTAATTAAAAATAATACGTTAAGAGCTAAGAAAGCGGTTAATAATATTGTCATTTTCCAGTTAACATACAAAAGAACTAAATATATTAACAGAGCCACTAATATTTCACTGAGTAGCAATAGAAAGCTGTTTATTATTAGCGTCAGGTTATATGCTTCGGTTATTATCGCTTTGGACAAATCGGAAGTATTTGAATTTATGAACTGAATATAACTCATAGACATATAATTAGAAAAAAGCTTATAAGCTATATTGTGATATCTTCCGGCAGAAAACTTGCCGAGAAAAAAATAATATACTATATTTATCGCGCCCCTTAATATATAAAAAATGATGAGCAATATGCCGAACGTGGCGACAAAATAGACAGGGGAGGAAAAATTGAATATATGGTAAAAGTAATGAAAATATTTATTTTTATCAATCATTTTAAAGTTCACCGCAACAGCAATGAAAGGCATAATGATAGAAATCGCAAAAGTTTCCATTACGGCAACGAAGACTGAAAAAATAAATAAGAATAATAAAAATATTTTATCTCTTCTGGATAGAATAGAATTTAATTTTTTAGTAAAACTTATATCCATTATTATTGATGTATCGTTTCTTTAAACTTTTAAGTTGTTATTGTTATTTTTGACATAACACTCATAACTCTTTCTCAGACACTAACTAGCGTTTAAGTTGTTAATGTATATTTTTCTGCTTTCTGGTCAGCATATTAGCTAAAGATATAGTTATTTTTTAGAGACTCACGTTTTTTAGTGTGAGTCATTGTAGAGGTGGTCTATCCTGTGGGTGTTAAAGGCCGACGCCCTTCTTATTATTCCGTGAACTTCGTAACCTTTGGACAAAAGGTACTCCGCAAGATACGAGCCGTCCTGACCCGTTATGCCTGTAATAAGAGCTTTCTGCAAACTTAAACCTCCAAAAATACGATAAGATTATGAATTAATTAATTAATTAATAATTGCTATAATTATTTATTATATTATTTATTATTATGCCTGTTTTTGTTCTTTTCAATAAATTCAATAAAAAACGCAAGAAAAATACCGAAAAACAATGCAGAAATTCCGGATACGACTACGATGAGCTTTTTATTGGGTTTAAACGGCACTCTCGGAGCTAAGGGCTCGGAAACTAAGCTGAACGGCAAATACAAACGGTGCTTTAAGTCGTAATCTACTTTATAAATTTCGGTTTTTAAAGCACCAACCTCCAGTAAAAAAGACTTCGGATGAACATAAATAGACAGAAGTTTACCGTTTTCTCCCGTACCTTTAACAAGCATATTCAAATTATCCATTATATAATTCATTTTATCTAATTCTTTAATTAATAGAGCTTTTTTATAGAGCAGATATTTTTTGTTTTTAAGACTGAGAGCAGTAAAATATTTAGAATCGTTAATTCCTTTTAATATACCTTTCGCTGTAGATTTAAATCCTTTAGTTTTATGAACGTATATTGTAACCGAAATCAAACCTGAGTTTTTAACCTGCCTGACAGACAGAGAATTTAAATGTTTAACAGAGTTTACCGGAATGCCGAACTGTTTGGAAATTAAAGCGTAATTGCCGCTTGAAAGGTTAGAATTGATATCATTGATATATTGTGTAAGAATCTGAAATTCCTGATACGTCTTGATATTTTGGTTCGCAGTAGGATTATTTAATAATATTGAAGGCTGATATGACTTGATATTATTAATTGCATCAGCATTGCTTTTAATAAGCATTGAAGATTTATAAACCGGCTTCAGCAGAAAAAGCGATACGGCGGCGGAGATTATGAGGGCGGCTATGAATATGCCGAGAATGAGCTTCCACCTTCTTGCCAAAACCATTCCAAGTTCATAAAGGTCGATTTCGTCGTCGTCCGAAACGTAAGTTTTTTCCGATTCTTTCGCTGCCTCTTTATCTTTCTCTTTT
>JAJYYR010000098.1 GCA_021800805.1 bacterium | reverse complement strand
CCGATACTGCCGAACTTTCAATTACTTATCTGCCTTCAAAAAAATTGGTCGAAATGAAATCTTTAAAATATTATCTTCTGTCTTACAGGAACGTCGGCATTCTTCAGGAACACGCCGTAAATAGAATCATTAAAGACTTGTCTAAAATACTAAAACCGGAATTTATGGAAGTAGAAGCAAAATTTGAATCCCGCGGAGGGCTTAATACTGTCGTAAAAGTTAAATACGAAAAAGAAAACCCGCTCTCTTAAACGAATTTTTTTAAATCCTTTATATCTTTCCTCGCTTGAATTTCAAAATCGTTATCTACAGCGCCGACGCCTTTTATTTTTTCGACTTCGCCGAGCGTAATTCCGTATTTGTTCTTTAAAGCGGTATCTAAAAGATAATCGCAAAAGGCAAAATTTTTAGGCAGAAAACTTCCGTGCAGATATGTTCCGAAAAAGTTTCCAGTCCTTGCCCCTTCTGTTTTATCCTCTCCGTTGTTTCCGTGTCCTTTTAAAACTTTGCCTAAAATATCCTGCCCTTTTTCCAAATAAGTTCTGCCGCCGTGATTTTCGAATCCCGCCAGGACGAAATCGCCGGCTTTAACGGCTATATTTCCGATTAGCCTCGGAGCCTTGGATTCCGTATATCCCCTAAATAAAGAAATACCTTTTATTACTTTGCCGTCTTTAGATTTGTAATAATCGCACAACAGCTGATAACTGCCGCATACCGCCAGCATTATTTTATTATTTTCCATGGCTTCGGTTAAAATATTTTTCTTATTATTAATAAAGTCTTCATAAATTAGTGCCTGCTCCGCATCCTGTCCACCGCCCATAAAAAAAATATCGGCTCCGCCGTATTCTTCTTTCTCTCCCTTTCCGATAGAAACGTTAAAAATTCTGATATCTATCCCGTAAAGGGAACACCTGTATTTAAAATAAATAATATTTCCTCTGTCTCCGTAAATATTCATAATTTCGGGATATAAATCTACGGCTGTCAATTCAAATTTTTTTTTATTGCCCATTATTTAATTTTACCTTTTATTGCTTTATAGCCGCACGGTTAATTTGCTTTTAATTTATTTAAATATTTAATTTAATATGTAAATATGTTATTATAATAATCGTATATGTCTTTATTATTAGAACTAATCTCAAGCAGAATCGAAAAAAATAAAAAGCTTGGCCTCTATAGAAAAATTCCCGAAATAAGTTTCGATAAATACGATATAAAAACTTTCCCCCATAAAAACGTTTATAATAAAGTTAATTATAGCACCGGAACCGTTAATCTTGCAACAAACGATTATTTGGGGCTTTCTAAAAACGAAAAAATAAAAAATGCGGCTAAAAAAGCCGTCGAAATATACGGAACTTCATCCTCGTCTTCTTTTCTTATATGCGGACATTCCGATATACACAGGGAACTAGAAAAAGAACTTTGCCTGTTTAAGGGCGGTTATGAAGACTGCATTTTATACCCTTCGGGTTATCAGGCTAACACGGGAATAATCAAGTCGCTCTCGAGCATTTCTCCTTTAAACACATTCATAGTTTTCGACGAGCTTTCTCACGCATCTATTATAGACGGAGTAATGTCTTCCGGCGTAAAATTCAAAAGTTTTAAACATAATAATTTAGAACATCTCGAAAACATGCTTGGCAGGCATAAAGACTATAAAATAAAACTCGTCGTAACCGAGGGCGTTTTCAGTATGGAAGGAGATATTCCCGACATACCCGGTATTTTAAGCATTGCAAGGCAATACGACGCCTTAAGCATAGTCGATGACGCCCATGCAACCGGAACCATCGGAGAAAAAGGGGGCGGGAGCTCAGATTTTCATAAAGTAAAACCCGATATAATCATAGGAACTCTTGGCAAAGCTCTGGCTTCAAACGGGGCTTTCGCCGTTTCGAGCAGGTTAATAATAGAATATTTAATTAATTTCGGCAGGGCATTCATATTTTCTACCGGCATACCGCCGTCTTCCGCCGCAGCTGCTCTATCTGCGATAGAGTTTATAAGGGAAAACCGGGGGATAATTAAAACATTGCAGGATAACTCTGAATTTGCCCGCAAATACTTAAAAGAATCAGGGCTAAACACCCTGGATTCCTCGACCCATATAATTCCGATATTGATAGGAAATGAAGATAAATCCGTTTTAATAGAAAAAGAGCTTTTAAAAGCCGATATTTACCTTAAGGCGGTAAGGTACCCGGCAGTTCCTAAAAAAAGCGCCAGATTAAGGCTAGGTATTAATGCGGCGATAGACGACTCAATACTTAAGAATGCATTAAAGGAAATAGCCGTTCAGGTCAAATTAACTTAGGCGATTGAATGTAAATCCATGATAGATAAAGATAAAGTTAAAAAAAATTTTTCCGAAGCCAAGGATTACGATAATCATACTTCTTATCATAATATAACCCTCAAAATGATATCTCAATCTATAAAAGATTATAATTGCCAAAAAACACGGCTTAATATACTCGATATAGGATGCGGAACGGCGCAGGGATATTTTGCCGTTAAGGACGCCGTTCCGGCAAATTCTTTCGATTATTTAGGTTTAGACATTGCCTTGGGAATGCTTAAAGAAGCAAAAAGGAAAATAGCCTGCGACGGCAGTGCGGCAAATAATGCGCGCCTGATTTGCGGAGACGCCGAACTTATGCCCTTAAAACATAAAAAATTCCATATTATTTTTTCCAATATGACACTGCACTGGCTCAATAATATGGATTATTTTTTAAATATATGCAGTTCTCTGTTAAAAGACGATGGGACTATCATATTGTCTTTTCTAATTTTTGGAACGTTAAAGGAATTTGAGAAAAATTTTAAAACATTCGAAAACGGAAACCCGATAAAACTTCATAAGTTTCCCGAGTTAGAACGATTCAAAGAAAAAATAGGCATTGCGGGCTTAAAGATTAACTGCTGCGAGGTTATAGAATATGTAGAAACCGCAGGGTCGTCTTTACATCTCCTAAAAAAAATAAATATGCTCGGAGCAAAAAATGCCGTTAACGAAAAAATATTGGGGGCTGGGTCATTGAGACGAGGACTGACTGCTTACGATAAACATTACCGCAACGATAAAAATATGGTTTACTGCACTTATAAAATTGCTTATTTAACGCTTGCAAAACAATAAAAAAACCCTGAATAAATTATTAATCTATTCAGGGTTAAATTTTAATTTATAACTTCAGGATTTTTGCCGCTTATTTAACAGCCGCAAAATGATCCCTTCTGTTTATCGCGTAACATACTTCCGTATGCGCTCTGCATAAAGGTTTTTCTTTTCCGTAGCTGATTGTTTTGAGTCTGTCTGCCGCAACGCCAAGATCCTGAAGATATGCTTTGGCGGCATTAGCTCTTCTCCATCCAAGCGCAAGGTTGTATGCTTCCGAACCTCTTCTGTCGCAATTTCCCTGAATCTGAATAGCAACATTGGGATTATACTTAAGATAAA
>JAJYYR010000097.1 GCA_021800805.1 bacterium | reverse complement strand
CACAAACTTCCACGGTTGATGATTATAGCAAGACGCCGATAAAGAAGCTGATTGAGCGAGCGTTTTTATAAGTCCTTCGGTTATACCGATTCTTTCCAAAGATCTATATGCCCTTCTAGATTCAATTACCGTCGATACGTCCATCTTTTATTCCTCCATAAAAACATTAAAATTTTAATCGGAATTTATTGAATAGTTTTTAATTTTTATTATACCAATATTATAGAAAAAAATAATAGCGCTATAATTTCTTGAAATATTTTTATCGGATGTATTGATTTGTTGTTTATTTTAAATAAAATTAATATGATATTCCGTTGCTATGAGGAGTTTTACCGAAAAGAATTATTTACCGCGATTTTTAATGGGGTGGATGACAGGTTTTGAACCTGCGACCACCGGAGTCACAATCCGGGGCTCTACCAGCTGAGCTACATCCACCGTGAAGGAATACCTTGGTTATTATTTTATCAGATTTTGGATTAAATTAAAATATATTTTTAAATTCCGGCTAAAACAAAGCGTCTATACCCAACGTTTTTCCCGAATCCGTAAATATTACGACTAATTCGCATATTATAAACGTAAGGTTAATGCCTAATTCCGATGGACTAATCCAGTACATAGCAAGCAGATAGTTCAAATTTAAAAATAGGGCGGCGAAAGCAGCGGCTCTGGTAATAAACCCCGCCGTTAAAAAAATACCGGCGAACAATTCTCCGGTAACTATTAAGATAGCAAACAAAAATGCGTTAGGAACGGCGGCGCGGCTTAAAAAAATGCGGTAAAACCATAAAGGGTCATGGTTTGCGTAATATGCAAGTTTATTGTGGAGACCTGCGAAGAAAGCGGGGTTCAGTTTAAAATGCACCGCGTAAAGGAAAAACAATCCGATATATATTCTTAAAAAAGCATTCCAGATATTTGAATTTTTAGCCGCCATTTTTAATCTTTGACTTTTCGCCTGTTTTAGATATTTTTATTTTTTATTATCAATTAATGCCATTATATTATAAAATAATAAAAATAACATTACTAAAATTTATTAAGCCTATTATCTTCATAAATTATTTTATGATATAATTTTCAAGTGGATAAAATATTCGTCGTTCACGAACATCACGCAAGCCATCTTCACTGGGATTTAAGAATAGAAGAAAACGGCATATTAGCCTCTTTTGCTCTGCCAAAGGAACCTCCGTTGGAACGCGGAAAAAAGAATCTTGCGATAAAGGTGGAAGACCATCCGCTTTCTTATGCCGGCTTTGAAGGAACCATACCGGAAGGGCATTACGGAGCCGGAGAAGTAAAAATTTGGGACAAGGGGAAATACAGTCTTATAAAAAAAGATAAATCAAAATATATACTGGATTTTAAGGGTGAAAAATTGGCGGGGGAATACACGCTATTAAAATTTGACAAAGCCGGAGAAAACAACTGGCTGTTTTTTAGAAATAACTGAAATAATAAGGAATAGTTGAAATAAAATAGGGGGTTAATGTTATGAATATCGATTTTGTCGTATCGAAAAGCGGCGAATTTAAAAAAATGCGGTCTTACGGTCAAAGTCCATGGTTAGACAATATATCGCGATGCATGTTAGATTCCGGCGACCTCGCAAAATTAGTTCAAAGCGGAATTATAACCGGAATAACGTCGAATCCTTCCATATTTGAAAAAGCTATTAATTCCGGAAAATGCGGCTACCCCGAGGCAATTAAATCCCTTTCGTCAAAAAAATTAACTCCTTTTGAAATATACGACGCTATTACAAGAGAAGATATAAAATCTGCCGCTCAAATTCTTAAACCCGTTTACGAAAAATCGGGGGGCAACGACGGTTTTGTAAGCATAGAGGTTTCCCCCGATATAGCTGCCGATGCCTCGACCTCGACAAACGAAGCGCTCAGAATATTTTCCCTTATAAACGAGAAAAACGTGCTGATTAAAATACCCGCCACGAAAGAAGGTTTAGAAGTCATTCCCATTCTTATCTCAAAAGGCATAAATATTAATATCACGTTAATGTTTTCTTTAAATCATTATATTGCGGTCGCCGGCGCGTATATTAAAGGACTTAAATCGGCTCTGGCAAACGGATTTAATTTATCCGGCATCCATTCGGTAGCAAGTATTTTTATAAGCCGCGTCGATACTCTCGTCGATAAATTATTAAACGATTTAATAGCCGCCTCCGTCGATCATCCTGCAAAAAAAGAAAAACTCACGAATTTACTAGGCAAAGCAGGCGTAGCAAATTCAAAAATAATTTTTAATAAATTTAACGAAATTTTTGACGGCGGGGAATTTACCGCCTTAAAATCTAAAGGCGCCAATATACAGCGTCTTTTATTCGCCAGCACCAGCACAAAAAATCCTGCATATTACGATTTAAAATATGTCGAACCGTTTATAGGCGAAAATACTATAAACACCCTTCCGGATGAAACTATCGAGCATATCGCCGACCACGGAAACATACTTCCCGGCACTGCATCTAAAGAGTTTGATGAATCTCTTGGAACAATAAAAGAACTGTCGGGATTTGGAATAGATTTAAACGGCGTAGGGGAAAAACTCCAGCTTGACGGAGTTAAATCTTTTGAAGACGCTTATGAAAAACTTCTTAATTCTATCAAAAATATTTCAAATATCGTATAATATTTTGGTTTAACTTAAAAACACATCTTTTAATTTTTTGGGCGGGGGGGCATTTTTATATTATGAGTATTAAAAAGGGGTTTGACAGGGAAAGCCTGACTAACGAAGAAATTGAATTTTTATCCGATTTTACCAAAAAATGCCGCGGCGACATTTTAAGAATGACGACCCTTGCGGCTTCGGGACACCCGGGCGGTTCGATGTCGTCTATAGACATATATGCGATTTTATACGGTTTTTGCAATGTTTTTCCGGACGATCCTTTCAGGAAAAACAGGGACAGAATAGTTATAAGCCACGGTCATACGACTCCCGGAGTTTACTCGGCTCTTGGAAATTACGGCTTTTTTGACACGGAAGACGCAATCTTGCATTTTAGAACTGCCGGTTCCCATTTTGAAGGTCATGTCGAAAAAACGGTACCGGGGGTCGAATGGAATACCGGTAATCTCGGACAGGGGCTTTCTGCCGCCTGCGGGTTCGCGTTAAATTCCCGTTTAAATAATTTAAGCTATAATGTTTATTGCGTTATGGGAGACGGTGAACAGACAAAAGGTCAGATCGGGGAAGCAAGAAGGTTTGCGGTAAAATATAAATTAAACAACCTTACGGTAATAGTCGATAAAAACGGGCTTCAAATAGGCGGCAAAACTTCCGAGGTAATGCCCGACAATATTAAAGAAAACTTCGAAGCGGACGGATTTCACATTATAGAAATAGACGGACATAATTTTAACGAGATATACTCGGCAATAAAAAAAGCCCATAGCATTGAATCTCCGGTCGCTATTATTGCAGATACGATTATGGGGAAAGGC
>JAJYYR010000096.1 GCA_021800805.1 bacterium | reverse complement strand
CTTCTTTTTTATTTATACTACCAAACATATCAAAAGTCAAATTAAAGGCTTAAAAGGGCAAATTTGAAAGATTTTAAAATATCTATGCATTCGTTATGTTAAAAGGTCTCATCTGTAATATAATGCGGATTAACGTTAAAAAGTTTGGCGGCTTTATCGCGGAATTTTTCGGCAGATTTTTTTATTTTCTTGATTATTTAAAACCCCTTGTGGAAAAATTTCCACAAGGGGTTTTATTTAGGCGTAGATAGTTCACGCTACGCTTCTATTGAAGACATCGACGAACATCTACAACAGTAGAAATTATACATATAATTCCGACGGCATTAAGCGGAGTTTCTGGGACTTTTAACCTCTCATATATTAAATTTATACCGATATAAAGCATATGCAACTTGTCGGCTTCTCGAAACTTTTAACCACACATATATTAAATTCATACTTAAATCGACCCTGCCGGCTAAATCTTCTTGTTCGACATTTTAACCCCACATATATTAAATTCATACTCAGTAATGCAATGTTTCAAATAGCAAACAAGCAATAATTTTAACCCCACATATATTAAATTCATACCCAAAATTTAATACGCCGTTAGTTTGACCGCAACATTTTAACTCCGCTTATGTCAATCTTTTTTATTTATACTACCAAACATATTAAAAGTCAAATCAAAGTAAAAATTAACAGGTAAAAATTAACATAGTTTTTCAAACATAAAACCCCCGTTATTTGATATTAATATTACAAATCAATATCATATCGATATATGATATTAACATAGTTTTTCAAGCTCTTTTACCGCCTTTTGCAAAGTCTCAAGAACGGCTTCTTTTTTTGCTTCCCGTCCGATGTCCTGACCATGTTTTTTAAGCCTCGCCTCAAGCTCCGCCCTTGCGCCTGAAACGATTATATCGTTAATGCTTTCTTTTTCCTCGGCATATGTCTGCAAGTATTTCTTAAGTTCGTTATAAAGGCTTTCCGGAATTCTTGCGACGAAAGGTATTTTTTCAGCTTTTTTTCTTAAAACCGGCTTTTTTTCGGAATTCGGAAGCTCCAGCAGTCGCTTGATTAACCCAAGCGTCGGGATTAGAGTATATTTATCGACTTCTTTTTACATTCATCTATCGCCACATCTTCAAGCAATTTCTTTTTTTCATGTATTGCCAACACTCCATTGGCGGCTTCCATGCCTTCGCTAAAGGTATGCGTCTTAGGTTTGAAAAAATCGTCGGGAAGAGTATCTAAAGTTAGTCCGGTAAAATGATTAAACGTCTCGATTAAATCAAAACAAAAAACCTCATTTTTTTTATTCACGACTTTTCCTTCGCTGTCAATAAATTCTACGATATAGTAATCTTCCGGTTTATTATACGTTATTATCGCTGTTTTTATATTATTTTTAGTCGTTCCGTGTATATCTTCGCATTTTAAAAACGGATTTTCTCCATTAATGCCGGCAGATAATTTTGCGCCAGTTTTCTTTACGAATTCATCGCCGCCTAATTGCGAATATATGTCTAACGCAATTTTAGCCGCTTGTTTTTTTGGATTTTTACTTATAAGACTTCCGTTACTTGTAAATCCAATAAATGCGCTTGCGCCTGAAATTTTTTTTCCAAACTTTTCTTTTTTGCTCATTTTAGTTTCTCCTTTTAGTTAAAGTTAATATTAATTTGCTATATCAATATAATATCAATATCTAATATTGATATTAATAATGCTGATTAATGCGTTTTTGCTTGTAATTTTTACGTTTGTCTAAGGTTCGTCTATAGCATTTTCGAACGCCTCGCAAAAAATAATCGTGTCAATATCTATGCTTAAATCCATTTCGCAGGCATATTTTCCTTTTTCGTCGTCGTATATTTTATATGCGCAGTTTTTGCAGGTTTTATCCATAACCTCTCCTTTGTTAATTTGTTCTTTGTTCCTTATTACTCTGTTTGTTTAGGTTTGTTCTTTGTTACCTCATCGTAGCCCTTAATACGGCGTTTCTGATTAAATCGGCGTCCTGTTTGCTATAGGCGTAATTTTTGTAGCCGTTATTCATACAAACTTGTTCTTCTGGCTCTACCGTTTTAGACTTTAGAAATTCATCTACGTCTTTAATTGCAAACAAGGTCTTTGCTCCTATTTTTATATGCCTAATTCTTTTGGCTCTTGCCAAAGCGTAGAGATATTCTTTTGAAATATTCATATATACGGCGGCTTGTTTGACGGTTAAGTAATGCGCATTCGGCAAGCCGTTTTGAATATCGGCAGTGGTTTTATTTGCGACTAACATAAAACGCTCCTTTTAAAAAATTCTGTATAAAGACGTTAACCTTGCTATGATTATTTCTTCCGGATTACAATTTATACGAATGTCTTTGTAATTGCCGCCGTTTGATTTTAAGACAAGTTCGCCCAAGTTGCCCCTAAATACTTTTTTGACGGCAACGTAGATTGAAAAGTCGTCCTTTAAATAAACGACGTAAAGCTTGCCTTCGGTAAAATCTTCGGGATTTGTAAAAAAAGAGGCGGTAAAGATATCGCCTTCGTTTATTATAGGCGACATCGAGCTATTTGCCATAACTCCTGTGAAGCCAGTTTTGTCGAGAGATTTAAACGTAAAATTTTTGCAAATGAGCGGATTAGCCTTAAAAGAGGTTAATTCCAAAGCTTCTTTCGAATCTAATCCGTCGATTTTGGAATAGATTGAATTGTTTGCTAATTCTAACGCTAATTGCATAACAAGGCCTCCTTTTTAAAAATGTTTTTAATGAAATCTTCCGCTTCTTTATAAGTGCCGAAAGATTCTTCCGAATAGAGTTCTTCCCGTCCGATTAAAAAATAGCAACAATAATCGGATTTTAATTTTTCGACTTTGGCAAGACGGACGTCTTTGACCCTTGCGGTTATTTTTTCGCCTTTTGAGGTTATCAATTTGATAAACATTTTAGTCCTCCTTAAAAAATAACTTTTAATTAAGTATGATATTTGTTACAATACAATTAAGTTATTATATTATTATTCATACTTATAAGCATAATAAAAGATTTTATGACGTTTGTCAATAGAAAAATTTAAACCTGTATGCTAAAATGAAAGCAGACTAATTTTTAAAGGAGATTAAGGCTATGGAAAAACTCGGAAAACTTATTCAAGATTTAAGAAAAAGAAAAAATTACACCGTGGAAGAATTTGCGAAAGAGATTGATTTAAAACATATCAGCGTAAATTTGATAGAAAACGGGCAGAGGCTGCCGAGCGCGGAAAAGCTGGAAAAAATAATAGAAGTCTTGAAATTGAACAACGATACGGTAGAAGAGCTTTACAGGACATTAATTTTTGAAAAATTAAAAGACGCCGTGAAAGAAAGCGTTTTAAAAAAGATATTGTTCGATAAAAACGTCATGCCTGCGAAATTCATATCGAGAGTAAAAAAAGACGTCGAATACGAAAGATATAGATTGTCGGGCAAGCTAAAAGAGGTATTGGCGGGAGAAGGCAAATTTTCCAAAAAAGAAATAATAAATCT
>JAJYYR010000095.1 GCA_021800805.1 bacterium | reverse complement strand
CCTGAAGGCATTAACCGCATACGTGGGTTCTTTGAAATAAAAAGCCTTAAAAACTTTAATATTTATTTATTAAAGCGCTTTCGCGGCAAGAGGAAGCGCTTTATTTTTTATAAATCCAATTAACTTAATGAACAAATCTTTTTTCGCTAAAATAAGAAGCAGGTTCCTCACGGGATTAACTATTATAATTCCGGGGGCTATAACTATTTTTATAATAGTGTGGCTTTTAAGGGAAGTTAACAGAATTTTTAATCCTTTTTCTATCTTCATAAAGAGGTATATCCATATCTATATACCGGATATAGGATTAATACTTTTATTCATCCTGATTCTTGCTTCCGGTTTTCTTATTACCAACTGGCTGGGCAGGGCCGTTATTAATTTATACGAAAACGTTATGCTTAAAATTCCGGTGGTAAATTTACTTTATAAATCGACTAAGCAATGGGTGGACATATTTTCTCCGGGCAAAAGTTCGTTTAAAAAATTCGTGCTGGTCAGATACGCCGGCGATAAATTTATATACGGGTTTTTAACGTCCCAAACCGGAATAAAAGGAGAAAATAAAGACGATTACGCGGTAGTTTATATCCCGACGAACCATCTTTACATAGGCATGAATATAATTGCCAAAAAGGACGACATAATCGAAACCGGTCTTAAGGTAGAGCAGGGAATACAGATTGTTCTTTCGGCAGGGATAGCGTTTCCGGAAAAATTGTAATATAAAAAGAATCGGTTTTTAAATGCATAATAGATTTTATATAGATGAGAAAATAGAGGGTTATCCCGGGAAAGAGATTGTTTTGGAATCGATATCCGCCCATATTAAAGCATTTCGCAAAAAGATGGGCGATGAAATTAAACTTTACGACGGATTAGGAACCGTTTATTCCGGTAAAATTCTTAAAATTGCCAAGAAAAATATTAATATTGAGTTGATATCAAGCAAGAAATATTCAGAAAATAATATTAAAATTTATCTTTTCCTGCCTCTTATTACGTCTCATATAATGGACCAGCTTATCGCAAGAGTCTGTGAACTCGGCGTGAGCAATATTTTTCCGGTAATTACGGAAAGGTCTATTAAATTAAAAAATGAAAAAGAAATAAATTCTAAGCTGTCGAAATGGGATAAGATTTCTAAAGGCGCCATGATTATTGCCGGAAAAAATTTTTCCACCGTCATAAACAGACCTGTCGGCTTAGCAGCCGCTTTTAAATCAGCCGAGAATTTTAACGCAAAATTAATAGCTTCTCCTGATGCGGAGCTATTTTTAAAAAATTATCTGGAAAGCTTGGATTTTAAGAAAAATGATATTTCTGTAGGAATGTTTATAGGGCCGGAAGGCGATTTTTCCCCGTCAGAATTAAGATTATCAAAAGAATACGGATTTACGTCCGTTAAATTATCTAATTATATTATGAGCACATTTGTCGCCTCTCTTTATTCCGTTTCAAATTTAATATGCTTTGCGCTTTCGGATAATAATTATGCGTCTTAAATTTATAGAACTATTCGGATTTAAAACATTTCCGGATAAAGTCAGAATACCTTTTCATCCGGGTATAAATATAATAGTAGGTCCCAACGGATGCGGAAAAACAAATATCGTGGATGCCGTCAGGTTTATTCTCGGAGAGCAGAACTTAAAAGATTTAAGGCTTAAGAATATGAACGATATAATTTTTCACGGTTCCAATATACGCAATCAGTCATCGGTTGCCCTGTGCAGAGGGGCGTTCGAAAACGATTCGGGCGGCAGTTTCAGATATAAAGATATTTCCGAAATAATGGTCGAAAGAAGGCATTTTAAGAATAAAGAAACGGAATACAGAATTAACGGAATTTCGGTTCCTTATAGGCAATATTTGGATTTTTTCAACGAAAGCGGCTTATCGAAGCATTACTCTATAATAGATTCGTCGAAGATAAACGCCATATTAAATTATAAGCCGAATGAATTAAGGCTTTTTTTTGAAGAAGCTTCCGGAATAACAAAATATAAGATCCAAAAAAAATCGGCATCCAAAAAATTGGAAGCGGCTGTAAACAATCTATTTAGAATAGGCGACCTGTTTAATGAAGTGAACATGCAATTAAGCTTTTTGGAAAAGTCATCGAAGAAATTAGACGAATATAAAAAACTTGAAATAGAAAAAAAGCGGTATGATTTAGCTTTATACGACAGGATAAAAAGAAAAATAGTTTCGGAAATAGATAAATATAAAAAAGAGCTAGAAAATTACTCCCTGCAACTTGCGGCGGCGGGAGCAAAGGAGAGTTCTATTCTAAGCGCTTTAACCGACGCAAAAACTTCTTTCGATAATACGGAAGCGGAATATAAGCTTGCGTCAGGCGAAAAAAACAGATATTTGATAGACCTTGCAAAACTTAATTCCGATATAGAATACGGGAATATAAAAGTAAAGAATTTAGAATCGGAAATTTTAAGGAAAGCGCAAGAAATAGAAGAACAAACCCAATCAAAAAATAAAAATGCGGAAAAATTATCAAATCTTAAAAATCATTTGGCATTCGATGAATCAAGCCTTAGAGATATCCGGGAAAAGTTAAGTATTTTAAATAAATCGGTTGCAGAGAAAAAAGATTTCATAATAAAAACAAAAGATAATGCAGAAAATATAAACGACGAAATATTAGATATTGTCGAAAGATCCCAAAATAATAACAATAAATTGCTTTTTAATAGTAAAAACATTAAAAATATCGAAGCAAGAATTAGCGATACGAAAAATCTTATATCTAAAATTTCCGCGGAAATCGAGGAAGCCGGCAACGCCTTAAATGAAAAAATAAAGTTGTCCAATGATATCGGAGCGATTGTCGAAAATTTAAAAAATGAATATTCGGACAACAGAGCGAGGCTCTCGGAACTTACGGCGCAGCTTAATGAATACGGCGCAAAAAAAGACGGTTTAGAAAAGGAACTTATGAAAATAAGTATAGATATATCCGGACTGTCCGATTTTATCGACAACCGCGAGGGATTTTCCGAAGGAGCCAGAAATTTTTTAAATGCCGAAAAAGATTACGAAGCATTTCCTTTATCCGACCTTATAGAAATTGAATCCGGATACGAAAATGCCGTATTGGGGGGCGCAGGCGAAATACTCGAAGCCGTTTTAGTAGATAATATGGAAGATGCGGAAAAAGCATTAAATTACGTGAATAATAATAAAACCGGAGAAATAAAAATTTTTATTCAGGGTAAGAAAAAGAAAAGGCAGTCTGAACAGGAAAATTTATACGGAAATATAAACGGACAATTAAACCTTATACCGTTGAAAGAAAAAGTTGCGTTAAACCGAAAAAATTTATTTTCTGAAGACATAGGCATTAATTTTTATTATTGCAATAGTAAAAGCGATATTATGGAATATATACGCCGGACCGGTTTTTTCCCCGGAGTAAATATTATTACCGAAGACGGGGTGATGTTTTCCCCTGACGGATTTATAATTGCAGGTAAAAATAAAAATATAGAAAGCCAAAATTTATTTATCAATAAAAAGAAATTATCGGAATATA
>JAJYYR010000094.1 GCA_021800805.1 bacterium | reverse complement strand
GAAATAATACGATTGATATTTTGGACTTCTTTATTAAGTTCATCCATTATAATTTATTAATTTATAAATTAATTTTAATTACTTAAAAGAAGCGTTTAATTTAATAGAGCAGTAAGAAGAACACATAGAGCAGACTTTATCGTCCTTAAGGGGAAGGGAAGCTCTCATTTCTTTTGCTTTTTCGGGGTCTAACGCACATTCGTACTGTTTCTCCCAGTTCATCGCACGCCTGTTTTTGCTCATTTCTATATCTATATCTATGGCGCCTTTGATTCCTTTTGCGATATCTCCAGCATGGGCGGCAATCTTAGAAGCTATAACCCCTTCTTTCACGTCAGATACGGACGGAAGCCTTAAATGTTCTGCCGGCGTAACGTAACACAGGAAATCGGCGCCCGCGCCCGCGGCTATCGCGCCGCCTATTGCGCTTGTTATGTGGTCATAGCCGGGCGCTATATCTGTAACCAAAGGACCCAGCACATAAAAAGGTGCTCCGTTGCAAAGGCTTTTTTCCAATTTTATATTTGCTTCGACCTGATTTAACGGAACATGCCCCGGACCTTCTATCATTACCTGTACGCCCTCTTCAAGCGCTTTTTTCTGTAATTCGCCAAGTGTCACAAGTTCGGTAATCTGCGCCCTGTCGGTAGCATCGTTAAGGCAGCCCGGCCTTAATCCGTCCCCGAGACTTAAAACAACGTCGTTTTTCTTTGCAATTTTCAAAAGCCTGCCGTAGTCTTCGTAAAGAGGATTTTCTTTATTTTTTTTTATCATCCATGAAGCAATCAAAGAACCTCCTCTCGAAACTATGCCCATAATCCTCGTCTGCATATTCATAGTTTTTATCGAGTTTAACGTCAACCCGCAGTGGACGGTAATAAAATCTACTCCTTCTTCGCACTGTCTTTCTATAACTTCAAATAGATATTCCGGGTCAAATTTATCAATAAAACTTAATCCGCTCGAACCGCCGTTTTCCATGGCGGGTTGGAATGCTTCGTAAAGCGGAACCGTTCCAACCGGAACCGTTGAATTTTTAAGGATATTTTGCCTGAATTCTATTATGTTTCCACCTGTAGAAAGGTCCATCACGGCATCCGCTCCGCTTTTTATAGCCGCAAATAACTTTTCTAATTCTTCTTCGATGCTGTGGCTATCCCCGGAAGAACCTATATTGGCATTAACTTTTGTCTTTAAACCTTTTCCCACCGCAAGAGGGCTTATATCTCTTAAACGGTTCTTAGTTATAACCGTCATGCCGTCCATTATGTCGCCGCGTATTGTTTCGGCGGAAACGCCTTCAGCAGCGGCGCACGATTTCATTTCTTGGGTAATTATATTTTTCCTTGCGGCTTCAATCTGATTCATGTATTCCATATATTATTCCCTATTTTATTATTAAATGGTTTATTTGCCCGCCTATATTTAATTTATAAATTTACTATCTTTCGTTATTTTATCAGCGCGATTTACTTTGCACCTAGTATATCGATTAATGTTCTAACGGCTTTGCCTATATCTTCTTTTTTTAATATACCCGATTGGACCGCTATATGCCCGGCTCCGGCTTTTTTTATTTCGGAAAGATTATTCTCATTAATGCCTCCAAGGGCAAAAACGGGTATTTTGACTGAACATACAACTCTTTCAAGCATATTCGCCCCTTGGTGAAATTCCTGATTTTTTGTTTTGTAAACGGGGCTGAATGTAATAAAATCGGCGCCGTCTTTCTCCGCTTTTACAGCTTCTTCTATAGAGTGGGAAGAATAAAATATTTTGAGATTTTTAATCTTTCCCTTAACCGCCTTAACCGGAATGCTGTTAATATTCAAATGGACGCCGTAGGCTTCAAGGGCTAACGCCGCATCTACCCTGTCGTTGACAAAAAATTTTACGTCCGGATATTTTTTCAATATCGGTTTAACCTTTTCACCTAATTTAATAAACTCGTTAACGCCGATATCCTTCTGTCTTAATTGAAATGCTCCGACGCCGTTATAAAAACAAACGTCTAAAGCTTCCAGGTAGCTGTTTTCGTCTTTAAAAAAATTCTTGTCCCCTATTAAATATATATTAAACCGGCATATCATTTGTTTTTATTGATGCAATTATGCAGGAACGTTGGAAGAATAGTTTTTATACAAATATTATATAATTTTAGTCCTTATATTGTCAATTAAATCAGCTCCCGAATCTATTATCTGAGCCGATAAGGATTAATGCAATTTATATCTTGCAATTTTAATATTTTTTTGTTAGGATATTAAAGTTTGAAAATTAATATTAAGGGGGATTAATTATGGAAGACAATAACAAGCATTTTACGAAAGTAATGTGGATAGTAATGGTAATCAGCGTTATAGTTATTATCGGTCTAGGCATTTATTCCGCTACCGGTCTTAATTATAATTTTCCGGATATGACCAAGATTCTTCCTTTATCCTTATAAATATAAAAAGTACCTACAATTTTAAGAGCCGCTAGCTCAGCAGGTAGAGCACCTGACTTTTAATCAGGTGGTCGTGGGTTCGACTCCCGCGCGGCTCACCACTAAAAACAAGGCTTTACAGCATATTAAAAATAGTTAATTTTTTTGACTGTGCCCTAATCTGTGCAAAAAGATTTATCCAAAACGCCTTCTTTAATCTCTTTAATAATTTGATTTAAGCCTTTCTTTACTATGTTGCTAATATAGTAATGCTTCCGTTATTTTTTAGCTCGTTTAATTTTTTAACTATGCAGTTTTATGTCTTGCTTTATTTAGTATAAAGTTAAGAATTATAATAGTTTTAAACAATCAGGTATCCAGTTTTATGTCTTTTAGGGGTTCAGTTTTATGTTGATGTTTTGTTCGCAAAAAACCATAAATAATAAGGGTTCTCAGTTGTAATATATGCAGTTTTATGCCTTTTGCTATGCAATTTTGGGTTACTTTAAATAAAGAAACCGTTTAAAATTTGATGTCAACTTTAACACGATAAATGATAAGAATATAATCTATCGCCGAACTCCCTTAGTATCCGTTCTTTCCTTGCCTCTATTTCCGGTATAAAATCTTCCTCAAGCATTTCTTTCAAATTCATAACCGACCGCCTTTCTAACTTTAATTTCCGCATTTCTTCCGCTATTTCCTTTCTTTTTCTGACCAGATAAATCAGAAACGATATTTCCACCGCCGCAAAAATTAATTCTAAAAAGAACATCGATATAACCTCCTACAATTGAAATATACCGATTATATCAAAAAAATATTACGGAATTATGACGGTTTTGTTACAAAACGATTAAATTTTTGTTACAAATCTATTACAATTATCTTTTTTAGCAGATATTTATTAGATTTTCCGCTTAGTGCCCGGACAATTAAATATTTAATTGTCGTCAACTTTTAATTTGACTATAATAAAAAATAAATATATAAAATAAGTATATAGAATATAAGATTATCTTTGTGTATTAGAATTTATATAAATTATAATTTCAATAATCTCTTTAGGAGGAGTTAAAAAATGAAACGCAAAAAGATTATCGTTTTATTTTCTATTTTGTTCGCCTTTTCTTTAGTTCTTG
>JAJYYR010000093.1 GCA_021800805.1 bacterium | reverse complement strand
TACAAGATTTTATACAGGTCTAAAGTTACCGTTAAGATAGCCGTAGAGCGTATAGAAGAAGAAATAGGCAAAAACGATAAAATCGAAAAATTTATATCGTTTATCGCGAATTCAAAAAGAGGCATTACCAGATAAATATATGTGTATAGGCGGGTATGGAAAATAAAAATATAGGCATAATTGCCGGTTATGGAGAATTTCCGCTAATATACATCGACGAATTAAAAGCCGCCGGTTATTCCGTAAGAGTCTGCGCAATAGAAGAAGAAGCGGATAAACTGCTTTCCGAACGCGCAGATTCGATTATTTACATAAGCGTAGGACAGCTCGGCAAATTGGCAAATTTTTTTAAATCGGAAGGCGTAAATGAAGTTATAATGGCGGGCAAAGTCCGCAAGACCCTGATGTTTAAAAAAATCAAACCAGATATAAAAGCCATTACCCTTTTTTTATCCCTTAAAGATAAAAAAGACGACACTATCTTAAATGCCATATGTAAATTTTTAGAAAAAGAAGGAATAACCATAGTCCCTCAGACTAAGTATATCTCGTCGGTTTTTTTGCCTGCCGGTATTGTATCCAAAAGAACTCCTACTAAAAAAGAGACGGAAGATATAGAATTTGGAAAGAACGCCGCACTGCTAATCGCCGGAGCGGATATCGGACAAACGGCCGTAGTTAAAGATAAATCGGTTATGTCCCTCGAAGCTATAGAAGGAACAGACGAAGCTATAATAAGGGGCGGAAAGCTCGCAAATGGAGGGGCCGTAATCGTAAAAGTAAACAAGCCTAAACAGGATTTAAGATTCGACGTTCCGGCCGTAGGGCTTGATACTTTAGAAGCCATTATTTCGGTAAATGCTACGTGTTTGGCTTTTGAGCGCAACACTATAGTTTTGCGCAAAGAAGAATTTATAAAAAGAGCTGACTCGGCCTCCATTGCCGTATATGTTTTTTAATATGCCTAAAATACTCGTAGTTTCGGGAGAACCCTCAGGAGACGTATTTGCCGGCGGTTTGATATCGTCGCTGAAAAAAATAGATAAAAACTTATATTTTTATGCTATGGGAGGGAAAAACTGCGCAGATGCAGGGGCGGAGTTAATAGCGGATATTAAAGAATTATCCGTTATGGGTTTTACCGAAGTTTTTTTTAAATTAAAAACTATAAAAAAAGTATTAAATAGCGTTTTGGGATGGATTAAATCAAATAAACCGGATGTGGTTATTCTTGTAGATTTTCCGTCTTTTAATTTTAAAATAGCAAAATTTGCCTATAAGTTAAACATTCCGGCGGTGTATTTTATTCCCCCCAAGATATGGGCTTCAAGGTACGGCAGAATAAATTTCATTAAAAAATATATAAAATTCGTTATAACCATTTTTCCTTTCGAGCAGGATATTTATAAAAAAGAAGGCGTCGAATCTTATTATTTCGGCAATCCTTTATATGTTATAGACGCGGTTAAACCTGCGGAGGAAAAGATAAAAACCGAATTAGCCGGAAAATATCCGGTTATCTCATTTTTGCCGGGCTCAAGGAAAACCGAGATCAGATACCATTCAAAGCGCATAATCGGTTCGATTCTTTTAATAAAGGCCGCTTATAAAGACGCTTTTTTTATTTTTCCGTTCAGAAAAGAAATCGATTTTTCATATTTTAAATCGGCATTAAGAGATAATAATATACCTACGGAATGGTATGCCTTTACGGATTCGATGAGTCTTGCCCTGTCCTCTAGCGCATTAATCGTTGCCGCCAGCGGAACGGCTTCCTTAGAAGCCTGTTTTTACGGAAAGCCGGTGATAATAGTCTATTATCTAAACTACCTGACTTATATTCTGGCAAAAATATTGGTTAAAATAAAATATGCGGGACTAATAAACATACTTGCAAATGATTTAATTGTTCCTGAACTTATAGAATCCGAATTTACTCCGCAAAACGTCTTTAAAGAAGCCGATAAATTTTTAAAGGACGAAGGCTATAGAAAATCCGTATTAAGTAAAATATCCGCCGTAATTTCTATGCTCGATGCAGGCGTTAATCCCTTCGATGCCGCGGCGGACGTTATTTATGATAAAATATTAAAAAATGTTTAATAAAAAAAATATAAAAAAAGATTTATCGGTTTTAAAAAGACTCCTGCCTTATATACTGCCTTATAAAAAAAGGCTTATTATGGCGGTAATAAGTATGGCGGTCGTTTCCGCGCTTACCGGCGCGCTTGCCTATATAGTAAAGCCGCTGATAAATAACATATTTATCACTAAAAGCTATACCGAACTTATGTTGATCCCCCTGCTCGTCATATTAATATTTCTTGTAAAAAATATTTTTTATTATGCCGAATTTTATTACACGGGTTCAGTGGGGCAGAATATTATACGCTCCCTCAGGGACGAGGTTTATTCCGCCGTAGTAAAACTGCCGATTTCAAAGCTGAATAAGATTCCTACCGGAGTTTTAATTGCAAGAATCACATACGACATAAACATTATCCAGAGAACAGTTTCGGATTCGGTGAGCGCCGTTATGAAAGATATCCTTACCGTAATAGTGCTTTTAGCCGTAGTAATATATATGGATTTTTATCTTTCGATAGCCGTTCTGGTATTGTTTCCTATCGTAATCCTTCCCGTAACCCTGCTCGGTAAAAAAGCAAGAAGAACAAGTACCGATACGCAGACGGAAATGGGCAATATAACCAAGTTTTTGGATGAAACTATTTCCAATTTAAGAATGGTTAAGGCCTATAATATGGAAGAATCGGAAATCGGCCGTTTTAAGAAATTATCGGATAATCTTTACAGGTTTTTTATGAGAATGACTAAAATAAGAGGACTGACCGTGCCTTTTGTTGAATTGGTGGGAGGGATTTCCGTTGCCGCCATTATATTTATAGGCGGGCTTCAAGTGATAAAATTCGGATATACGCCCGGCAGTTTCTTCTCTTTTTTAACGGCAATTCTTTTGCTTTACGAGCCGGTTAAAAGTTTGTCGCGCCTCAATAACAGTCTGCAGGAGGGCATAGCCGCAGGGACCAGAATCTTTGACATATTAGACGAAAAACCCGAAGAGAAAGGCGGAATAGCGCCCGTTCCTCCGGAAATTGCGACTCTCGAAATAAGCGGTCTTTATTTTAGCTACGATAAAGATAAAAACGAAAATTACGATTTAAAAAATATAAATATAAAAATTCATAAAGGAGAAATAGCAGCCTTAGCCGGTTATTCCGGGGCAGGCAAAAGCACTATTTCGATGCTCATACCCCGTTTTTACGAACCGGATGCGGGAGAGATAAAATTAAACGGAATCAATATAAAAGAATTTAGCGTAAAAGAGCTAAGGAATTCCATATCTTATGTATCACAGAACGTAGTTCTGTTTAACGAATCCATAAGATTTAATATAGAATACGGAACCGGCGGTAAAAGCGCGGAAGATGTAATGAATGCCGCGAAATTGGCATTTGCGCATGATTTCATAATGAGCCTTCCCGGCGGGTACGATACCATAGTGGATGAAGCAGGTTCAAGGCTGTCGGGCGGCGAAAAGCAAAGGATTTTGATTGCGAGGGCCTTTTTAAAAAATTCCCCCATATTAATACTTGACGAGGCTACGTCGTCTCTGGA
>JAJYYR010000005.1 GCA_021800805.1 bacterium | reverse complement strand
CGACATAGACAGGTTTAAAGACGTCAACGACACGCTGGGTCATGTAACCGGAGATTTAATTCTAAAAGAACTTGCCGCCGCCGCGAAGGAAAACCTCAGAAATACCGATTTTTTTGCAAGATACGGCGGAGAAGAGTTTATGATAATAGCTCCGGAAACTCCCTTAGAAACAGCTTTTGGTCTTGCCGAAAGATTGAGATTGAAGGTTCAAAACCATAATTTTAAAATAGGAAGAAAAATAACTATAAGCATAGGCGTTGCCTCCTTAACCGCCGAAGACTCGGAACAAAGCATTATAAACAGGGTAGATTCCGCGCTTTATAAGGCTAAAGAGGGCGGAAGGAATTTGGTCTGCAGGTGAAGGATGAAATATTTTATTTGATTTATTTTTAAAAATTTGATATATTTTAAAATCCATTTAATTTTATATTTAATATTTAAACTTGAGGAGTAAACTATTTATTATGGCAAACCATAAATCTGCGGAAAAAAGAGCAAGGCAGACGAAAAAAAGAACGGAGCGCAATACCGCCGGTCTTTCTAAAATGAAGACGGGAATTAAAAAACTTAAAGCCGCCGTCGCCGAAAACAACAAAGAAAAAACCACGTCGCTTTTTAATTCAAACGTATCTTATATTATGCAGTTAGCCGCAAAAAAAATAATACACAAAAATAACGCATCAAGAAAAGTATCGGCTCTTGCAAAACTTAAAAATACTATATAAGACCGAGCTTAAAAATAAATTCCTCGAAAATTAAATCCGGCGGATACGACGTCGTCTTAAGTTTTAAGTCGGCGTCTTCCAAGAGTTTTACCGTCTTTTTTAATTCCTGAATTTTAAAGGACGATAAATTCTTTATAAATTTCTTTTTCAGGAAAGGTAAGACCAAATTTACGCTTAAAATAGCTTCAAAATTCATGCCGGACATTTCTTGTATCTTCGCCCTGTGGAGTTTTCTTATCTCGTTATACAAAACCGATATAATTTTTATAGGTTCTTCCCCGTCGCCGTAAATAATGTTGAATATCGAAAACGCCGCTTTTAAATCCCGTTCTAAAATCTTATCTATTAAATCGAATATATTAAATTTTTTTGAAAAGGAAATAATGGATTTAATTTTACTTAAAGGTATTTCTTTATCGGACATAAATCCAGAAGCTAATTTATCCAGTTCGGAATCTATATTTAAGATATTGTTTCCGGTGCATCGCATTATATAATATGCGGCTTCGTCGGAAAGTTTGACGCCTTTTTCTCCGGAAAGTTTTTTGATATAAGACGGCAGTTCGCTGTCGTATAATAGCCTTATTTTATTAAGCCTGAAATAATCTTTATTTTTAGCTTCTTTAAAAAATTTTGCATTCTCGTTGACCTTTGAATCTTTACTATAAAATATGACTACCGTATCGGAAGGGGGGGATTTTATATATTCCAGCATGTTTTCATCGTTAAGGAACGAATCGTCGAAATCTTCTACCTGCACTATTCTTTTTTCGGAAAATGCCGGATAGCTTCCGGCAATATTTAAAAATTCGGATAAAGGCGGGGATATAAGCCTGTCGAAATTAAAATCGAACTGCTCTTTTTGTAAATTTGCGGATTTAATTTTATCTATTTCTTTATTGATTCTAAATGCGTCTTCGCCGTAAAAAAAATAGATTAGAACTTCGTTCTTCATATATAAATTTTATAATAAAAAGGATTTTTTTAAAAGTTTTTAGTTTATTAGGTTGACATTTTTATTATATTTTATTAATATAATTTATTATGATTATGTTTTTAACGATTTTATTGATAATATCTGCCGTGTTTTTAGTTATAGTAATTCTTATGCAGCAGGGCAAAGGTCAGGAAATGGGCGCCGTTTTCGGCGGAAGTTCTCAGACGATATTCGGAGCGTCCGGAGCCGGTAATTTTTTAACTAAAGCTACCGCCGTTATTGCTATCGTTTTTATGGGTTCGGCTTTTTTCATTTCTTATATATCCGCAAAAAAGCAAAACCCTATATCGATTAAAAGTTATATTTCCAAGACCGGTAAAGCGTCAAAGCCTGCTTTACCGCTAACGGCGCCAAAGCAGGCAAAAACGGTTTCTAAAAGCGCAACAAAATAGAATTTTAATCGAGACTTATACGATGCCGAAGTGGTGGAACTGGTAGACACACCATCTTAAGGGGGTGGCGGATAATATCCGTGCCGGTTCGATTCCGGCCTTCGGCACCACCGTTTAAGCAGCATTTTTAGACATTAGCAGTATAAATTCCTTCAAAAAAGCCGCATTATAGAATCTCGAGTTTTGCTCCATAAAGTTTAAAGCATCCGGAACGCTTAATTTAATTCTATAAGGTCTGTTTCTGGTAAGGGAGTCAAATCTGTTTGCAATGATTAAAATCTTGCCGTATGTCGAAATATCCTCTTCCATTTTGCCGAAAGGGTAGCCTGAGCCGTCGGAAGTCTCATGATGTTCTAATACCCCGTTGATTATATTGTTATTATCTATCCCATTAGATATTAAAATTTCTTTTGAATATATAGGGTGTTTTTGAATCTCATAAACTTCGCTTTCAGACAAGCCGTTTTTCGATAAAAGTTCCTTTGGGATTTTTAACTTTCCGATATCGTGGGTTAATCCGGATAGACCAACTTCATAAAGCGATATTTTGTTTGAAAAACCGAGCCTGTTTGCTAAAGCCATAGAATAGATGCTTACGTTCATTCCATGTCCGACCTCGTTATAATCGTAACTTGAAAGATTTAAAAGATTCATAAAGGCAAATTCGCTCATCAACAGATATTCGATAGTAGTTTCTATGGATTTTTTTACTTTTTCCTGATTGTCTTTAAGATTTCCCGTCGTTACGACGTATTCGGCATAAACCTTGGAATAAATATATATCTTTACGGCTTTTTCTTCAAAATTAGTGTCATTTGATTTCATAATAGTTTCGATATGTTCGAGAATATCTTCATCGTATTTTTCTTTATCTTTCATTTCGATATAAAGATTATCGACCCCGTTGTTCTTTAGCCTCAAAGCATCGTTCTGAGAAAAAACGAGGGCTTTAGACCTGTAAAGAATATAATTTTCTCCTGATTTTATATAGAGGGGATAATCCGAATTTTTCCCAAAAATCAAACTTTCGATTATTATAGGAGTATATTGAGTTTTTTCCATCAAATATTTTTAAACAATCTCCGATTTCAGACCTTTTTTCTGAACGCCTTCTTTAAATTCTTCGGCCTGTCTTTTTTCTCCGACTATTGTTCCGTAATGCATTGGTATAGACGTATCGGCTTTAATTTTTAAAGCGGCTTCGATTGCTTCGGACGGAGTCATAACATATGTTCCGCTGACGGGAATAAACAAAAGGTCTATTTTTTCGGATGCGAGGGCGTCCATTTCCGGTATATGGTCGGTATCGCCGGTATGATATATTTTTATGCCGTTGAAAGTTATTATATAACCGAGTTTTTTATCTTCTTTCGGGTGATAAACTTTCCCCGGTTCCCTAAATTTGTTAATGTTATATGCAGGAACGCCTTTTATATGCAAATCTTTATAGTCGATTGAATCGCCCGGATGAATAATTACTATTTTATTATCGTATAATCCGTCTATTTCGTCGTTCGTCATTTCATTCATAAATAAAACGGTAGAATCTTTAATAATCTTATGGATGTCGTCCGGAGAAAAGTGGTCGAAGTGTTCGTGGGATATAAATATATAATCTGCCTTAGGTTCATCGCCGTGTAATTTAAAAGGGTCGAAATATATTTTTATTTTACCGTCGCTGACCAAAAAACTGTCGTGGCAGAATCTTTTTATCTCAAGACCTTTATAATTAAACATATTTAACCTCCGAGTATAAATTTTATTAATATTCAGTATAATTTTATCACAATTTTTACCGATTTGTGAAAAAATTAAAAATATTTTATATAAATATATATTGTAATTATATGCGGTTGTCATATATAATTGTTAAATAACGTTATCTCTAACGGCAAAATATTGATTTTTAAAATATTATTATTCGATATAGGAGGGATTTATGGCAAATTTAAGAATTGCGATAAACGGGTTTGGAAGAATCGGCAGAAACGTTTTTAGAATATTTCAGAGCATGATTGCTAAAGGAGAACAGGTTGAAATAGTCGCTATTAACGATATTACCAACCCTCAGGTGCTTGCCCATCTTCTTAAGTATGATTCCGTTCACGGTAAAGCCGGTTTTTACGTGGGATACGATATAGACCATATAATTGCGGATAACAGAGAAACATTAATTACGGCAATAAAAGACCCTGCGGAACTTTTGTGGAAACATCTGGGCGTAGATTTAGTCATCGAATCCACCGGGCTTTTTACTAAAAGAGGCGATGCGGAAAAACATCTTCACTCCGGAGCTAAAAAAGTTTTAATCTCCGCTCCCGCCCACGATCCGGACGCTACGATAGTACTTGGAGTCAACGATAAAATTTACGATAAAAATAAACATTTTATCGTGTCTATGGCTTCATGCACTACAAACTGTCTTGCCCCAGTCGCCAAAGTATTGCATGAAAATTTCATAATAGAAAAAGGCAATATGACCACGGCCCATTCTTACACCAACGACCAGAGGATATTGGATTTGCCGCATAAAGATTTAAGAAGGGCAAGAGCGGCTTCGCTTTCTATTATTCCGACTACGACCGGCGCTGCAAAAGCTCTTTGCGAGGTATTGCCGGAACTTAAAGACAAGCTCGACGGAATGTCCTTAAGAGTGCCTACGCCTGATGTTTCGATTAACGACCTTGTTTGCAAAGTTTCAAAAAAGACTTCTATTTTGGAAGTTAATTCAAAATTAGAGGAAGCTTCTGAAACTTATCTTAAGGGAATTCTTGCATTCAGCAAAGATCCTTTGGTTTCCATAGACTATCTCGGAGATCCGCATTCTTCTATAGTGGATTCTTTAAGCACAAAGGTTATAGGGGACGACCTCGTAAAAGTTCTTGCATGGTATGATAACGAATGGGGATATTCTACAAGGCTTGCCGAAATGGCTGTTTTCATGATGAAATAAAATGGATAATATTGTTTATATCGACGAGATAGACATCAGAAATAAAACTCTGCTCATAAGAGTGGATTTTAACGTTCCTCTTGACCAGAATGGAAATATTACGGACGATACGCGTATAAGAGCCGTTCTTCCCACAATTAATTACTGCTTGGACGAAAATACCAAAATAGTATTAATGTCGCATATGGGAAGGCCTAAAGGCAAAAAGGTTCCGGAACTTTCACTGCTGACGGTAGCAAAAAGACTTAGCAGGCTTTTAGATAAAGACGTTAAATTTGTCGGCGAATGCGTCGGCGAACTGGCGGAAAATACAGTCAAATCTGCAGATTTAGGCGATATCGTGCTTCTCGAAAACTTAAGGTTCCATCCGGAAGAAACAAACAACGACGACATATTCGGCAAAAAATTGGCTTCTCTTTGCGATATTTATGTCAACGATGCATTTGCCACCGCCCACAGGTCGCATGCGTCTAACGTTGCGGTTACAAAGTTTGTAAATACGTGCGCCGCAGGTTTTCTAATCAGGAAAGAGTTAAACTATTTCAACAGAGCTATAGAAAATCCTATGAAGCCCTTTGTGGCAATCGTTGGAGGCGCTAAGGTTTCGGGCAAAATAGAGGTGTTGTCTAACTTAGCCGATAAAATAGACAAATTAATTATCGGCGGCGCAATGTCGAATACGTTTCTTAAGGCATTGGGACACGACGTGGGAAGTTCTTTAGTAGAAGAAGAAATGATCGAGTATGCTAAAAAAACTCTTGAAAAAATAAACGAAAAGAAAATAAAGCTTTATCTTCCGGTCGATGTGGTAGTTGCAGACAAATTAGCGCCGGATGCGGAAACAAAGGTTACGACAATTCAAGAAATTCCTAAGGGTTGGATGGCTTTAGATATAGGTCCCGCAACGGTTACGCTTTTTACCGAAGCTATCCAGAATGCTAAGACGATTGTCTGGAACGGTCCTATGGGAGTTTTTGAAATGGACGCGTTCAGCAGAGGGACATTTGCTTTAGTTTCAAGCGTCGCAAACGCCTATGCTTTAACCATAGTCGGCGGAGGCGATACCGACGTCGCCTTACACAGAGCCGGCGAATTCGCAAAAATGTCTTATGTTTCGACGGGGGGAGGAGCGTTTCTGGAACTTTTGGAAGGTAAGAAACTGCCGGGCATAGAAGCTTTAATAGACTGTTCCAAAAAAAATAATTTAAAACAGCAGACTATAAAACAATAACAAATAGATGAAGAAAAAATTAATCGTATTGATCTCTATTTTTATCCCCATCCTGTTGTTAGATCAGTCATCGAAATATTTTATAAATAACGAAATATCGTTAACGGGTAAAATAACGGTAATAAATCATTATTTTAATATAGTCCATATCGATAACACCGGCGTGGCGTTTGGGTTTATGAGCGGTTATTCGGATTTATTTATAATACTGCTTACTTCTTTAATAATTGTAGGAATAACCTATTTTTTATTCAAGACAAAAATTAATTCTAACTTATTTATAATATCCTCCTCTTTAATTATTTCAGGCGCATTTTCAAATCTTTTAAGCAGAATTTTTCAAAGATACGTCGTAGATTTTCTCGATTTTCATATTTACGGTTATCACTGGCCGAGTTTCAATTTAGCCGACAGTTCGGTCGTAGTCGGAACAATACTGCTTTTTATATCGGTTATAAAATATATTTAAAATGAAAGCTGCGGCAGATAAAAATTACGATTTTAATAAAATAGAAAGTAAATGGCGGTCTTTCTGGGCAAAAGAAAATACGTTTGCCGTAAAGAATGCCGTTAAAAATAAGCCCAAATTTTACTGCTTGGAAATGTTTCCTTATCCTTCCGGCAGAATTCATATGGGACACGTCAGAAATTATGCGATAGGCGATGCCGTTGCGCGCTTTAAAAGATTAAAAGGCTTTAGCGTGCTTCACCCTATAGGGTTCGACAGCTTTGGTCTTCCCGCCGAAAACGCCGCAATAAAGAATAAAACAAATCCTGTCTTATGGACGAAAAATAACATTGATTATATGGCGGCGCAGCTTAAAGAACTCGGTTTTTCCTACGATTGGAACAGGTTAGTCGTAACTTCCGACCCTGCGTATTATAAATGGGAGCAGTTATTTTTTTTACAAATGCTTAAAAAAGGACTGGCTTATAAAAAGGTTTCCAACGTTAATTGGTGCGGCTCCTGCCGAACGACTCTTGCCAACGAACAGGTGGAAGACGGCAAATGCTGGAGATGCGGCAGTCCCGCAACTATAAAAAATATGGAGCAGTGGTTTTTTAAAATAACAGATTATGCGGAAGAACTGCTGAATGATTTAGACGATTTGAAAGGCTGGCCGGATAAAGTCAAAACTATGCAAAGAAACTGGATAGGAAAAAGCTCCGGCTTAAGCCTGTCTTTTAAAATAGCCGGTTTGGAAGAAAGCGGGGACGAAATAGAAATATTTACTACTCGGCCGGATACTATTTTTGGAGCGACTTTTGTTGCAATGTCCCCGTTTCATCCGCTTGCAAAAAAATTAATTAAGAATCCCGAAAATATAGAAGAATTGGAAAAAATGATACGCAATTCATTAATTTCTAAAGATATTACGGAAAAGGAAGGCTTTTTTACCGGCTCTTATGCCGTAAATCCTTTCGGCGGAAAAAAAATACCGGTATATGTCGCAAACTTTGTTTTAATGGATTACGGAACAGGCGCAATAATGTCTGTTCCCGCTCATGACGAACGCGATTACGAATTTGCCGAAAAATACGGTATTGAAATAATCGAGGTAATTAAACCGATAACTGTCGGAAAAGAAGATAAACTGCCTTTTACTTCAACAGGAACGCTTATTAATTCGGGAGATTTTGACGGACTTTTTTCCGAAGAAGCTAAAGGTAAAATTTCCGCATATGCCGAAAAAACCGGGGTAGGCAGGAAAGTTATCAATTACAGGCTCAAAGACTGGGGAATCTCGAGGCAGAGATATTGGGGATGTCCTATTCCCGTAGTATATTGCGAAAAGTGCGGGATCGTTCCTTTAAATGAAGACGATCTGCCTTTAACGCTTCCGGACGACGTCTCGTTTACCGGCGAAGGGGTTTCGCCTTTAAAAAAGCTCGAATCGTTTGTGAACGTAAAATGCCCTAAATGCGGAGGCAATGCAAAACGTGAAACAGATACAATGGATACGTTCGTAGAATCCTCATGGTATTTTTTGAGATATACGCTTTTGAACAGAGAAGAAAAAGTTCCGTTCAAAAGCGAAGACGCCGCTTACTGGCTGCCGGTAGACCAGTATATAGGCGGAGTCGAGCATGCCGTTATGCATCTTTTATACGCAAGATTTTTTGTTAAAGTTTTGAGGGATTTAGGTTATTTTAAACTAAACGAGCCGTTTAAAAATCTTTTAACGCAGGGAATGGTCGTAAAAAACGGCACAAAGATGTCTAAGTCTAAAGGCAACGTCGTAGACCCCGACGGACTTATTAAAAGATTTGGAGCCGACACGGTAAGGCTGTTCATTCTTTTTGCCGCTCCTCCCGAAAAAGACCTTGAATGGAACGATTCGGGAGTCGAAGGCGCATCCAGATTTATTAATAAATTTTACAAAACCGTAATTATCGGCTCGGAAATTCTTAAAGATGCGGACGGCGTTTTTTTTATAGAAGGCGGCGACTGTATTGACGGCTATAAAATCTTAAAAACCGATATAAACCAAAATGTTAAAAAAATTGTTTATAAGTTAGGCGGGGTAATCGAGAAAACGGAAACGGAAATGGAAGGGCGTTATCATTTTAACACTATAATCAGTTCTTCGATGGAGTTAATTAACGAATTTAACGATTTAATAACCGGCGAATCCGGTAAAGAAACAGTTTTGAGTTTGAGTAAAGCCGATAAATATTTGCTTAAATACTTCTTAAACTCCGTTATTTTAATACTATCCTCTTTTATTCCTCATGTTTGTTCGGAATTATTCGAGATATTAAACTGTTCGCTTTTAGAAAACGAACAATGGCCTAAAATAATGGATACCGGCTATGTCCGGGAAAATTGCAACATCGCGGTGCAGATAAACGGAAAAATGCGGGACATTATAGTTGCGGATATAAATTCTGATGAGTCTGCGGCGATAGAGATTGCGCTTCAAAGCGCCAAAATAAAAAAATATGTGAATGATAAAAGCCTCATTAAAAAAACGATATATGTTAAAAATAAATTGTTGAGCATAATAATATGAAAAATAAACTTATACTTCTTATTTTTATTTTATTTGCCGCCGTCACGGTTTCGTCCTGCGGTTTCAGGATTTTAAACGGAAAAAAAAGCTCTGCTATCTACTCCGCCGGTAAATACGGAAATAAGAAATATAATAATATCTCGCAGATATATATAAAGCCTTTTAAAAATTTAACATATAAAAGCGGCGTGGGGGTATATTTTTCCAATAATATCGCAAATTATCTCAATGTTCAGACCGATATGTTTACCTCTAATAAAAACAATGCGCTATATTATTTAACCGGAAAGATTACCTCAATTAGTAACAGCGTAATGTCCTATACCGGAGTAGCGGCGGCAGTGAATTATATGATAACGGTAAACGTGACGGTAAGTATGTATAAAACGAACGGAAAGATAATTTTCGAAAACATCGGTTTTTCTTCCGGCGCGACTTATTATAATTATATAAATCCTTTAGTTGCGCATAAACAGGAAAAAATGGCGATAGAAACCGCATCTAAAAGAATTGCGCGAAAAATAGTAATATATATAGAGTCTAAAAAATTAACTTCATAATACTATTCAAAGTTAAAATCTTTAAACTTTCTTATTTTTTTATATGCGATAAGGGTTATCTTTGCAAATAAATAACCTAAAATACTGCCGGCAATTACGTCTAAAGGATAATGTTCGCCGTCGTAGACTCTGGAAAAAGCCACTACAAACGCAAGAATATAAAATAATTTTTTGTGTTTTGGAAATATATAAGAAAGAGCTACCGCTAAAGAAAAAGCCGTTACGGAATGACCCGAAGGAAAAGAGTGTTCCGTAAGATGTCTTCCCAGTAGGTTTATATGGACGGCGCCGGTTTTTATAAGATTGTGGAGGGCTACGACTGGTCTGGGTCTGTTTACCGCTTTTTTTAATATAATGTCGAATATGCCCGGGACGATTTGAGTTAAAAAAAGCAGAAAGAACGATTCTTTAAATTTTGATCGATTATAAAAATAAACATAGACAAGAACCAGCCAGTAAACAACCCATCCGTTACCCAGATATGTAACCGCCCTCATATTGTCGTTTAATAAAGAAAAATGAAAATTGTCGTTTATTAGCAAAAAAAAGACCGTATCTAAATGAAGAATATAGGAAAGCATAAATTTTATGTTTTGATTTTATGGTTTATTAAGATATAATTTTAATAGAATAATTCGCAGAGTGCAACAATAATTATAATAAATCAAGGGGTATCAAGTTATGCAGGCGGTTATAATGGCGGGTGGTTTTGGAACGAGGCTTAAACCTTTAACCAATAATGCTCCTAAACCCATGATTCATATCGCAAATAAGCCTATGATGGAGCATGTCGTTAATCTGCTAAAAACATACGGCATAACCGATTTAATCGTCCTTTTGTATGTCCAGCCCGAACTTATAAAAAATCATTTTAGAGACGGCGAAGGTTTCGGAGTAAAAATAGAATATATTCTTGCCGAAGAAGATTACGGGACGGCAGGAGCCGTTAAAAGTGTCGAGAATATACTTAAAGATGACGATTTCATAGTAATAAGCGCAGATATTATTACAGATATAAATTTAAAAAAATCTATAGATTTTCATATTAACAGAAAAGGCGACGCAACTATAGTTTTAACGAGAGTCGAAAATCCACTACCTTTCGGGATAGTTATTACGGATGCGGAAGGCAGGATAACTAAGTTTCTAGAAAAGCCTACATGGTCGGAAGTATTCAGCGATACTATAAATACCGGAATTTATATTTTAAATAAATCGGTATTAAAAATTATTCCCGAAAAAAGCGAATTCGATTTTTCAAAAGATCTTTTTCCTATACTTTTAAAAGAAAATAAAAACCTTTTCGGACATATATCTTCGGGATATTGGAAAGATGTAGGCACGCTTTCGGAATATAGACAGAGCCAGTTAGATATTATAGCCGGAAAGATAGACCTTAATATCGACGGAGAAATACTTGAAGGAAAAAGTGTAAGAGTAGGCGTAAAAAGCATAGTAGATATAAGCTGCGATATAGAAAATTCAATATTAGGCAAAGACGTTCATATTCTTCAAAATTGTAAAATTAAAAACTGCGTTATCGGAGATAACTGCACCATAGGGGAATCTACGCAGATAAGCGGTTCGATTATAGGAAAAAGTTCCAAGATAGGTCAAAACTGCGATATACAAGAGGCAATATTAGGATACAAATCAAGCGTCGGAAACAATGTTTTTATCGGGTCGGGTGCAGTAATATCGGATGTATGCCATATAGGCAACGGCGCTGTTATAAATCCTAACGTCAAGATATGGCCGTTTAAAAATGTGGAAGACGGCGCTATATTATCCGAAAGCCTCATTTGGTCGGACAAGTGGAGCGCAAAAATATTCGGTCAATACGGAATTACCGCTCTTGCAAATTTGGAGGTTACCCCCGAATTTGCATCTAAACTGGGGGCGGCATTCGGGGCGACGATAGGTAAAAACAGGACGATTTCCGTATCGAGGGACAGTCACAAAACTTCGAGGCTTTTTTCGAGGGCTATGATGTCCGGAGCGCTTTCGGTAGGCGTTAACGTCAACGATTTCAGCGATACGCCTATTTCCATCGTAAGATATCAGGCAAAACAGTTTAAGAGCTCCGGAGGAATACACGTAAGAAAACATCCTTTCGATAAAAAGCTCTTAAATATAAAGTTCTTCGATTCTAACGGTTTAGACCTATCGACGCTTGGGGAACAAAAAATAGAAAGACTGTTTTTCAGGGAAGATTATTCCAGAGTGGGTTCCGAAGATACGGGAGAGATATTTTATCCGACTCACGGAACGGAATACTATGCCGACGGTTTTCTTAATACGATAGACGTCGATAAAATTATAAAAAGAAAGTTTAAAATCGTTATAGACTATTCATACGGAAGTTCATCGAAGATTTTTCCCTCAATTATAGGAAAACTTGGAATAGATTCGGTTCATCTCAACGCAAATTTAGACCAGACAAAAATAACGAAGACTGAAAAAGAATTTAAAAAATCGCTTAAAGAATTATCAAGCATAGTTAGGTCTATCAACGCTGATCTTGGGATTTTCATCGATAATGGAGGAGAAAAAATTTATATTTGCGATGAAAACGGCGACAACATAGACGGTAATACCGCTTTAACTTTAATGGCGCTTTTGGTTATGAAAACGGAAAAGACTGACAGATCGATCACCGTTCCGGTAGGTTCTTCTTTTAATATAACGAAATCGGCTGCCGATTATAACTTTGAAATATTTTTCGCCAAAAATTCTTCAAGTTGTCTTATGGAAAAATCGGCTAATTCCCATGTTTATTTTGCGGGCGACAACGAAGGCGGATATATCTATCCTAAGTTTATGCCGGCATTCGACGGAATGTATTCGACGATAAAACTTCTTGAGATGTTGGCAAAACTTAATACCTCGATTAAAAATGAATTGAGGTTTATAGAGCCGACTTATTTTGAATACAAAAGAGTTCCCTGTCCTACCGAACTAAAAGGTTTTGTTATGAGAAAATTTTTCGAGAAATACAGCGGAGATAATGTTTTATTAATAGACGGTATAAAGCTGATAAAACCCGAAGGATGGGTTCTTGCATATCCTACGTCGGAAGGAGCCCATTTCGAGATATTTTCGGAAAGCAGGGATAAAGATAAAGCCTTGGATCTCATAAATCAATTTAACCATGATATAGAAACATGGAAGGACGAAAGAGATTTAAGCGCTTTATCGTAACGGTAATAAAATTAAGGAGAGAAAAATTAATACTTTTGAAATAGAATTTGGCACATCGGGCTACAGAGGCAAAATAGCCGACGATTTTACATATGAATCCGTTAAGTTAGTTTCGCAGGCGGTATGCGATTTTTTAACCGAAAAATACAAAGACGCTTTTCCTTCTAACAAGATAATAATCGGTTACGATACCCGCTTCCTTTCCGAAGAGTTTGCAAAAATAAGCGCATCGGTTTTTTGCGGCAACGGCTTTAACGTAATTTTTGCCGATACTTTCACTCCGACGCCGGTTATTTCTATTAAAATACTAAAAGAAAAAGCGCTTGGGGCGATAAATATAACCGCAAGCCACAATCCTTACAATTATAACGGAATAAAGTTCTCGCCGGACTGGGGCGGACCCGCTCTTCCGGAAGATACCGAAGTTTTAACGAGAAAATCCAACGATCTTCTTAAATCTCCGAGATATAATTTTATGGATTTCGACGAAGCAAAAAAGCGGGGTTTATTAATCGAAGAAGATTTTATAAGTTATTATATAGATCTCGTAAAATCAAAATTAAATTTAAAACTCATTGCGGATAACGGGCGGAGGCTTTTTCCGTTTATTACATCTTTGCACGGAACTTCAAAAGGCATAATCGGAAAAATTTTAGGAGAAGCCGGTTATGAATTTAAAGAAATATACGAAGAAAGAGACGCTTTTTTTGCGCCGGGTTTTGCGCCTGATCCGTCCGCAAAAAATTTAAAAGATATGGGCGCATTAATTAAAGAATATAATAAAAATAAAAATGCGGACGGTTCCGATAAAACAGCCATAGGTCTTGCGGCGGACGGAGATGCCGACAGGTACGGCATCTTGGACGAAGGCGGGGAATTCGTCGAGCCGAATATAATTTTCCCTCTTCTTTATAATTATTATATCGAAGGCAAGGGGATAAAAGGCGATGCGGCAAGAAGCGTAGCTACGACGGCTTTGGTTGATAGAGTAGCAAAATATTACGGTTTTAAAGTAATAGAAACGCCTGTCGGCTTTAAATATCTCGGGAAACTTATTTCTGAAGGAAAGGTTATAATAGCCGGCGAAGAATCTTCCGGCTTAACGGTAGCCGGTCATGTTCCCGATAAAGACGGAATATATACCTGCCTTTTGGTTTTGGAGATGATTTCATATTACAAAAAACCTTTAAAGACGCTCGTTAAAAATCTGTTTGAAAAAGTAGGACAGGTTTATACTAAAAGAATTAACGTTCCGGTAGATAAGGAAAAGTTCAAGGCGGAAATAGACGAAAAAATGGAAAAATTTCCAAACGTTTTTGAGGGCAAAAAGGTGATCGGCAAAAATATGACCGATGGATACAAAGTTTTTTTCGACGACGATTCTTGGCTTTTGGCAAGGCTTTCCGGAACCGAAGATTTGATGAGAATATACGGAGAAGCCGATACCGAAGAAAATCTTGACGTTTTAATCAACGCTTTTCAAAAATATTTAATTTAATAAGTAAAGGAATTATGAATATATGAAGTTTTATACCATACCGGCAGGTCCGTTTGAAGTAAATACGTATCTCGTGTTTAACGATGAAATAAAAGAATCCGGAGGAAAGAAAGAGGGTTTTATTATAGACCCGGGCGGGCAGGAAAAAAAAATAGATAAAATAATTCTGGACGAAAATATCGATTTAAAATTTATACTAAACACGCACTGTCATATAGACCATGTGTTAATGGATAATTATTTTAAAGAAAAATACGGCATAGATATTATTGCGCATAGAGAAGAAGAATATATACTGAAAAATTTGAAAGAGCAGGCTGAATATCTCGGTTTTGAATATACCGGAGACGTCGTAATCGACAAATATTTAAAAGACGGCGAAGTTGTCGAATTAGGCGGCATTAAAATTCTGCCTATTTTTACGCCCGGACATTCGCCCGGAAGTATGTCGTTTTTGATAAACGATAGGCATCTTTTCAGCGGCGATACGCTTTTTAAAAATACCGTAGGCAGGACGGATATTTTGGGTGGTTCGTCTGAACAAATCATAAGTTCTATTAAGAGCAAACTTCTAACGTTGAGCGACGACGTTAAAGTCTATCCCGGTCACGGCGAAGCTACGACTATCGGATACGAAAGAAAATTTAATCCGTACTTAATTTAACCCATAAAAAAATTCTATGACGTTAAAAGGTAAAAACGTTCTATTATGCATTACCGGTTCGATTGCATGCTATAAAAGCGTCGATTTATACAGAAGGCTTAAAAAAGAGGGCGCAAACATTAAGATCATATTAAGCGCATCTGCCGGAAAATTCATCTCTCCTTATATTTTTGAATCTTTCGGAGAAGAGGTTTTCGACGACGACGCTTTTAAAAATCCGTTGTCTCATATTACCCTGTCTAAGTTTGCCGACATTATATTAATTGCTCCGGCGACGTATAATACGATTAACAAGCTTGCCGCGGGCATTGCCGATACCCTCATAACTTTGACGGTTTCTGCTTCGCCGGATAAACCCAAAGTTTTAGTTCCCGCCATGAATCCTAATATGTTTGCAAATAAAATATTAAAAGATAACATAGATAAATTAACTAAATATAATTTTCATATTGTTTCTCCCGAAACCGGAAATGCCGCCTGCGGCGATTTCGGGGAAGGCAGGTTTCCGGAAATAGAAGACATTGTATCCGACGTAGAATCCATTTTCAGCGAAAAGAAGTTTGAGGGTAAAAAAGTTTTAATAACGGCTGGAGCTACCAGAGAATATATGGATCCCGTTAGGTTTATGTCGAACGGTTCGAGCGGAAAAATGGGGATAAGCCTTGCGAACGAAGCGGTAAGGCAGGGGGCCGACGTTACGTTAATTGCTCTTAATATCGATAAAGGCGGTCAATATATAAACAAAAAGGTAAAAATTATAAACTGCGTAAGTTTTAGCGATTTCAAAGAAGTTTTACTTTCCGAATTCAAGGAGTGCGATATGCTTTTTATGGCGGCCGCGGTTTCGGACTACGGTTTTAAAGAAAAAAGCCCAGTAAAGATTAAAAAAAGCGGCAATACTGCCGCAAATACGAGCGGGGCAGGTGCCGTCCTTAACGTCGAACTGGTTCAAAACGAAGATTTATTAAAAATTTTATCGACGATTAAAAAAAGCGGGCAGATAATTTTCGGTTTTGCCGCCGAAACCGACTCCTTGATAGAAAACGGACGTAAAAAACTTGCAGAAAAGTCCTTAGACTATATTTTCATAAACGACGTATCCAAAGATGTCATAGGCGCCGATGAAAACGAAGGGTTTCTAATTCAAAAAGACGGCGATATAACGAGGTTTGAAAGACAATCAAAAAGAGAACTGGCGGGGAAACTTTTTTCCTATTTAGTTTAGAAAACCGTCTTGAATCCCTTGTTAAGTTTATGAGGGTTAGGAAATATCGATAATAACTTCTTCTCCTACCGGCGTACTTGTTCTATCCGGCATTAGATAGCTTTTTATATCGGTTACGTTTTCGGGACTGTTGCCCTTTACGGAAAGGATTACGTAAGAATAAAACGGCCAAGACGCATTAATATCGAAGTTTGAAGGAATGGCGGGATGGTTCGGGTGGGTGTGGTAAAAACCTAATATATCGAGGTTTTCCTTCATACAAAATTTATCCATCTCTAAAATATCTTTCGGTTCTATTTCAAAGCTGTCCCATGTAATTTTGCCGTAGCGGTTTTCGGCAGGATACGCCCTTACGATAACCTTGTTTTCCCCTTCTATTCTTCCAAGAAGTCCGCCGCATGCCTCAAAAGGGAAAATTTCCGCCGCATGTTTTTTAATTATTTCAAGTTCGCTTTTTGGAATTATAATTGCCATAATCAGCTCAATTCGTTAAATACCCGCGTCGAAAGATACCTTGACCCGGTATCGGGAAGCACCGTAGCAAAGTTTCCTTGAAATTTTTCCGCAAGCTTGCTTATTCCGTAAACGTTTGCACCGGAGGAAAATCCGCACAGTATTCCTTCTTCTTTCACAAGTCTTTTAAGCATTGCGTAACTGCCTTCGGTATCTACTTTTATGAAGTCGTCGATTAGTTTATCGGCGTCGAAGCCTTTAAAATTCAACGAATAATTGTATTTCCAACCTTCTATTCCGTGCATTTCGTTATCAGGCACTATGGCGATGACCTTTATTTTATCGTTATATTCTTTAAGTCTTTTCCCTACTCCGAGTATAGTTCCGCCCGTGCCGATTCCCGTGGCAAAATAATCGATATTGCCGCCGGTTTGTTCGAGGAGTTCTACCGCCGTAGTTTCGTAATGGGCTATGGGGTTAAAGAAATTGTTATACTGGTCGGGCATATAATATTCGTCTTTGCCGCCCCTTTCATATTCTTCGAGGGACCTTTTTATCGCTCCGTCGTGGCTTTCTTCCGCCGGGGTAAGAATTAATTCTGCGCCGTATAAGCGCATTATTTTTTTTCTTTCCTCGCTCATATTGGAGGGAGCGTAAATTTTAACTTTTATACCGAGAAATGCTCCTATCATCGCGTAAGAAATACCGGTATTGCCGGAAGAGGAATCTATAATAGTCGTCCCGTTTTTTATCAAACCTTTTTCCGCCGCATTTTTTATCATATACAGCGCAGGCCTGTCTTTTACCGAGCCGCCCGGATTAAGTCCTTCAAGTTTGGCGTATAGTTTGGAACCGGAAAGATGCGGATTAATTATTTTGTTCAACATAACCGCGCCGGTTTTACCGATGTTTGATAATGAACTGAACGGATAAAATGAATAGGGGCTATTTTTTTCCATCTTTTTCTACGATAATCTCATAATCGGTATCGTTAATTTTATTTATCGACAAAACTTTATGCCCCTGTTCTTCCATAGAGCGCGGAACGTTTCTTATTGCAGGTTCGTAATCCACTATTACCCTTAAAATTTCGCCCTTGTTCATCTTTTCTAAAGCAAGTTTCGATTTTACGAAAGTAAATGGGCATATTTCGCCTTTTATATTTAATTCGCCGTTTTCTTTATATTCGGACATTTCTATTACTCCTGTTTCTATGTTTCCGTTTCATTACGGTAATTCCGGTTAGCTCCTAAACTCGCACAGGTCGCCGTATTCGATTAATTCAAAAACGGTCGGGTTTTCGCCGCATAACGGACAGGTTTTATCCTGTCTCAATTTCATTTCCGTAAATTTCATATCGAGCGCATCGTATATCAGAAGTCTTCCGTTTAAAGTCTGTCCTATGCCGAGAATTATTTTTATAGCTTCGTTTGCCTGAATAGCTCCTATAACCCCGGGAAGAACTCCGAGAACTCCTGCTTCCTGACAACTCGGAACGAGTCCGGCGGGAGGAGGCGACGGGAAAAGGCACCTGTAACATGGTCCTTCTTCAGGCAGAAATACCGTAGCCTGTCCGTCAAAACGGAAAATAGAGCCGTAAACTAAAGGTTTTTTCATAAAATGGCAGGCATCGTTAATTAAATATCTTGTAGGAAAGTTATCGGTTGCATCTATGACGACGTCGTAGTCTTTAATTATATCTTTAATGTTAGCGGCGTTTATTCCTTCTTTATATGTCACGACTTTTATGTCGGGATTAATGCGTTCTATGGAATCTTTCGCGGAATCGACCTTGTATCTTCCGACGTCGGCGGTACCGTGCCAAATCTGCCTTTGAAGGTTAGATAAATCTACCGTGTCGTAATCGACTATTCCGAGAGTTCCGATTCCCGCCGCACCGAGATAATATCCGCAGGGAGCGCCGAGTCCTCCGGCGCCTATAAGCAGGACTTTAGAATTTAACAGTTTTTCCTGTCCTTCGCCGCCCACTTCCGGCAGTATAATATGTCTTGCATATCTTTTAATTTGGTCTTCGCTGAAATCCAAAATTTTTCCTCCTCATTCTTATTCTTATTCTACGACGTCCAAGACTATGGGTTCGACCGTTACGCCTTTCGATTCTAGAAACTTTACGGCTTTTTCTATATCTTTCGGTTCGCCTTCCAGTTCGATGGCGATTATGCCGATGTCGTTGGAAATGCTGGCGCTCCTGATATTAGTAATGACGTTATAGTTTTTTCCTATGAGATAGATTAGCGGTTCCTTAATAACTTCCTGCGGATAGTTAAGATAAAACTTTTTTTTTTCGGGCGCTCCGCCCGCGATTGCCGGAATTATGGATATAATATCCCCGTCTTTAACTTTTGAATTTATATTGTCGATAAATCTTATGTCTTCGTCGTTGAGATAGACGTTTACGAATCTTCTGACCTGTTCGTTTTGTTCGCATATTCTTTCTTTAATTCCCGAAAAATTTTTTTCCAAATCATTTATTACTTCTATTATGTTAGAGCCGTTTGATTCTACTTCGGATTTACCTCCTGTTAAAGTTCTAAGCGGCGTAGGTATTCTTACTTTTATAGGCATTTTAATCCTCCTTATTTATTATTTCTATTAATTTTTGCAAGAACGTTTTCAAATTCCTTGAGGTTTGCTTCGATAACCGGCGCTTCTTTTAACTTTCCGTTTAACGCTTCGAGAGTTTTAAGTCCGTTTCCGGTAATAGCCAGCACCGTGGTTTCGTTTTTATTGATGTAGCCTTTTTCGATAAGCTTTTTTGCGACGGCAACGGTAACCCCTCCCGCCGTTTCGGTAAATATGCCTTCCGTAGCGGCTAAAAGTTTCATTCCTTCGACTATTTCTTCATCCGTTGCATCTTCGCCGTATCCGCCCGATTTATTCATAAGGTCGGATGCATAATATCCGTCGGCAGGGTTGCCTATGGCAAGGGATTTTGCAATAGTTTCGGGTGTTCTTACGGGTTTTATAAATTCTCTTTTCTCTTTAACGGTGGCGGTAATAGGATTACAGCCGGTTGCCTGAGCCCCGAAAATCTTGGTATGCGGTTTTTCTTTTAACAAGCCGCAGTAATCGAATTCGTCTATCGCTTTTCCGACTTTGGTAATTAAAGAGCCTCCAGCCATAGGAACGACGACATTGTCGGGGGCTTTAAACCCGAGTTGTTCGAGCATTTCGAAGGTAAGCGACTTTGAACCTTCCGCGTAATAAGGTCTTAGATTGATATTTACGAATGCCCAGCTGTGTTTTCCGGCAATTTCAGTGCAAAGCCTGTTGACTTTGTCGTAACTGCCGTTAATTTTTACAAGATTAGTATCGTATATCAAAGTCCCCAATACCTTTCCAATTTCAAGATTGGACGGTATAAATACGAAACTTTCGTAGCCGGAGGAAGCCGCCAGAGCCGCAACCGAGTTTGCAAGATTTCCCGTCGAAGCACAGGCTACGGTCTTAAAGCCGAATTCTCTCGCCTTTGCTATGGCTACCGAAACGACCCTGTCTTTAAAAGATAAAGTAGGAAAGTTAACGGCATCGTTTTTAACGTATATTTCTTTAACGCCGAGAGCTTTTGCAAGGTTACCGGCTTTTACGAGCGGAGTGTATCCTACGTTTTTACCTATTTTGATTTCTCCTTTTATCGGAAGAAGTTCCTGATAACGCCACATATTAGGTTCGCGGGATTTAATTTTTTCTACCGTCATTTCCCGTTTTATTTTATCGTAATCGTAATCCACTTCCAGCGGACCGAAGCAATAATCGCAAACATAAAGCGGACTATCCGGATATTCCTTGCCGCATTCCCTGCACTTTAAACCTTTAACGAACATTTTTTCTCCTTATCTTAATCTTATCTTATTTTTATTTATTTTTATTGGGCAGTAATAACAAAAAACCTCTTCTTCCCGAGAATATGGAAGAAGAGGTTTTTAAAAACTCTTTTCTTCTTATCTTCCAGGGATGAACCTGCGGGAATTAGCACCGATTTTAATTTATAATCGGTTGCTGCGGTTTCAAAGGGCCCGTCCCTCTACCGCTCTTGATAAGAACCTTAATAGACTTGCTGGAATGTCTATTTAATTTTATAAATTTTATTTTAAAAGAACAGATAAATAATACCGATTATTATTATATAGTATAAGTTTAAATAATGTCAAATAAAAATTTTGGATTTAATGTTTATATCGAGCGGAAATTAAATTATAATATAAACGACAATGAAATCAAAATTAACGCTATCATTTTTTTTATTACTTTCCATTTTTACGGTTGCCGCCGCGCTTTCGGGTTGCGTTCCTTATATCATAGGCGGCGGTCAAGGGCGGGGGTCGTTTAACCGCCCGCCCGGATATTATCCGCCGCGTCAGATTTCACACAATGTAGAAGTAGGAGTCGCTTCGTGGTATGGGCCCGGCTTTCAGGGACGGAAGACGGCAAGCGGACAAATTTATAATATGTATGATTTGACGGCGGCTTCGCTGACGCTTCCGTTAGACAGCTATGCTTACGTTACCGACCTCCAAAACCACAGAAGCGTGGAAGTGTGCGTTAACGACAGGGGGCCGTATGCGGACGGAAGGATTATGGACCTTTCTTATGCCGCCGCAAAGGCCCTTAATATGGTCGGTCCAGGCACGGCATTGGTAAGGGTGCAGTATCTTGGGGCGAAGCCGGTGCCTTTATCCGAATGCAGAAGGTATGTCGGCAATAGCCGCCTGAATGTTTACCGGAGCGTAAAATATATCCCCCCTACATCCGGCTATACTCTTCAGTTTGCGGCATATACCGTAAAGGCTAAAGCTCTGCAAAAAATTTCGATTATAAAAAAACTTGTTCCGGGGGTTCATCTTGCGACAAAAAACGTAAAAGGCGTATTTTATTATAAAGTCGTATTCGGCAAATTTAAAGATCTGAAAGCCGCTTATAATTTTGCTAAAGTTATCGTAAAATATGGGTATGATATTTATATAACTAGCAACTAAAAATAAAACCCATTTAAATTTAAATTTATTTGTAATAAAATGTCTATACTATGAAAAAAATAATTGCCGTTATACCCGCCAGATATAAATCCACCAGATTCGAGGGCAAACCGCTTGCGTTAATTATGGGCAAGCCTATGATAAGGCACGTGTATGAAGGCGTTATAAAGTCGGAAATACTGTCCGACGTTATAATTGCAACCGAAGACAGAAGAATATACGACGTTTGCAGGGCTTTCGGAGCGAATGCGGTTATGACCAAAGATACCCATCAAACCGGCACCGACAGGATAATAGAAGCTGTAAGCGGCATCGATGCCGACATCGTATTAAACGTTCAGGGAGACGAGCCGTTAGTGAATTCCGAAATAATAGAAGCTTTAGTAATGCCGTTTAATGAAAGCGGCGATATTTCATATACGAGCGTCAAAACCCCTATATACTCTTATGAAGAATTTATCGATCCCAATAATGTCAAGGTTATAGTCGATAAGAATAATTTCGGCATATATTTTTCGAGAAGTCCGATTCCGTATGACAGAGAAAGGGCATCCGGTTTGAAGGATTTTAAGGGGATTTTCGGCTACAAGCATCTCGGTTTTTACGGCTACACCAAAGAATTTCTTTTAGAATTCGGGAAAACGGATATGTCTTATTTAGAAAAAAAAGAGATGCTAGAACAGTTAAGGGCGATAGAAAACGGACACAAAATAAAGGTAGAAACCGTTAATATTTCTACTATTCCCGTCGATGTTCCGGACGATATAAAAAAGGTTGAAAATTTTATTTTAAAATCTTATAATGATTAACTTAAATATTTAAAAAATTTTAAAGTAAAGGAGCAGTAGAAAAGATGAAAGAAGGAATACATCCGAAAATTTATCAGGCAAAAGTAAAATGTGCCTGCGGCGAGGAATTTGTTACCGGCAGCACCGTAGAGGAGATACATGTCGATATATGTTCGAAATGTCATCCATTTTATACGGGCAAGCAAAAGTTTATAGACAGCGCTGGAAGAATCGACAAATTTAACAAAAAATACGCCAAAGTAAATAACAGTAAAAAATAAGAATTTTATAATATTTCCTTATATGTTTGAATGGTTAAACTTATCAATTACACTTCTAAGCCGGAAATCACCATCGCTACCGCGGCGAGACTCTGCTACAGTTCTTACGGAATCGCAAAGATAGAAGCCGATTTTAACGACGGAGAAAAAGGTTTAGAAAAAGCAAGGAAATTAATTAAAAGAATCAGGACCTCCGGACACGAATCCGTCCTTGAACATTCTAATTTTACATTCGGCATAGAGAAGCTTTCAAGAAGCGCTTCGCATCAATTAGTGAGGCACCGCATAGCGTCATATTCCCAGAGAAGCCAGCGTTATGTTAAAGAAGAGAAGCCAAAGTATGTTATTCCGGATTCTATAGCTCAAAATAAAGAGTTTTCGGCGAAATACAATAAAATGGTGGACGATATTTTTTCGCTTTACGGCTATTTTCTCGAGAAAGGCGTTCCCGCCGAAGATGCCAGATATATTCTTCCCAATGCAACCGAAACCCAGATTATTTTTACTATGAATGCAAGAGAGCTTTTGCACTTTTTTAGGCTGAGAGGATGTAATCGGGCGCAGTGGGAGATTAGAGCCGCGGCACAGGAGATGTTTAAACTTGTTTATCCTATTGCCCCGTCTGTTTTTCACGGCGCCGGTCCCGCATGCGTGAGGGGAAATTGTTCCGAAGGGGAATTTTCCTGCGGAAAACCGTCGGAAGTCAGAATATCATGGTTGAAAGGCGGATTTGACTTTTAAAAGGTGTGTCGTTAAATGCTCGATGAAAATCTAATAAAAAAGGCGCTGGATTTATCCGATAAATCGAAAGAATTATATTTGCGGATACAGGAAGAAAGTTCGAAGGGATTCAGCACCGAAATAAAAGAATTATCCAAGCAGTACAATTCAATCAAGAAGACGGCGGAACAATTTTCGGAATATAAGAAAGCCGAAGAGGAAATAGCCGATCTCGAGAAATTGGTTAAACACGAGTCCGATCAGGCATTAATAGATTTAGAAAATGAAGAAATAAATTCTTTAAAAAATAAAGCCTCTAAATTAGCGGAAGAAATAAAATATTTTTTTTTCCCGAAAGAAAATCTACAGGACAAAGATATTTTATTGGAGATAAGAGCCGCAACGGGTGGGGAAGAAGCAGCCCTTTTTGCCCTCGACCTTTTTAAAATGTACAATAAATATGCTTTAAACAAGAACTTTCAATTCGAGGTTATTTCATTGAGTCCTTCTTCTTCGGGAGGACTAAAAGAAGCGATAGTATCGGTAAAAGGTAAAGATGCATACCGTCTTTTACAATACGAAAGCGGAGTTCACAGAGTGCAGAGAATTCCCGCTACCGAAACGCAGGGAAGAGTCCATACTTCGGCGGCAACGGTAGCCGTTATGCTGGAACCGGAAGAGGTCGATCTTAAAATTAACAACGAGGATTTAAGAATAGATGTTTACAGGTCTTCCGGACACGGCGGACAGAGCGTAAACACGACGGATTCAGCAGTCAGGGTTACCCATATTCCTACGGGACTCGTAGTTACTTGTCAGGATGAGAAATCACAGCATAAAAATAAAGCGAAAGCTCTTAGAATACTCAGGTCTAGAATATTAAGCAGGATAGAAGCAGATAAAAAAAGCATAGAAGCGCAAAGCAGGAAAAATATGGTCGGAAGCGGCGACAGGAGCGAAAAAATAAGAACTTATAATTTTCCTCAAGGCAGAATTACGGACCACCGCGCCGGAATAACCATACATAAGCTGGCTTCTTTTATGGACGGCGCTTTAGACGAACTTTTGATGCCCTTAGCCGATTATTTTGAATCCCAAAAGCAATTACAATAATAATTATAATAAAGATATGTCCGTTTACGAATTGATCAAAGCGGGAGGATTGCGCCTAAAAGACGAAAATATCCCAAATCCGTTTAACGAGTCGGCGGGCATAATGAAGCATGTTTTAAGGAAAACTTTAGAAGAAATCGTTGTTTCTTACGGCGAAAAAGTTGCCGGAAGAAAAATAAATTTATTCGCAAGATTAATAGAAAGAAGAAGCAGAAAAGAACCGTTTGCCTATATCGTTCATAAAAAAGAATTTTATTCTTTAGATTTTTTTGTCGGCAAATCGGTTTTGATACCTAGACCAGACACCGAATGCTTAGTAGATGAAGCGTTAAAAGAAATAAAAAGACTTTCCGGTTTATTGAAAAGGAAAATTTACATTCTTGATATAGGAACCGGTTCGGGCGCGATTGCGATTTCTATTGCAAAGAATTCTGATAATGTTATAATTTATGCTGCAGATAACAGCAGAAGAAGCCTGAACGCGACAAGAAAAAATATAATTGCAAACGGGGTCGGGGATAAAGTTATGCCGGTTTATTTCGATATGCTCAAATTAAAATCCGGCGGCGCAGCTTTTATTAATCCCGATTTGAATTTTAATTTAGCGGATTTCGATAATTTCGATATAATTATTTCTAACCCCCCTTATATTGAAACCGATGAATTAAAAACATTAGACGACGATATTAAACTTTATGAACCGCCTAAGGCTTTGGACGGCGGCAAGGACGGGCTTAGATTTTACGGGAAAATATTCGATTATGCCGCTCTTAAAACTAAAAAGAGCAAAACGCTTATTTTAGAAATCGATTACAGAAAAAAATCGGAAATATATTCTTTGTTTAACGAAAAGTTTAAAAATATAAAATTTAAGAATATAACTTTTATTAACGATTTAAATAATAAAGAAAGGGCGGTTAAAATTATTTATGGATAAAATGGTTATAGAGGGGGGCTTCCCTTTAGTCGGAGAGGTTTCAATAAGCGGTTCCAAAAATGCATCTTTGCCGATAATAGTTTCTTCTATTATGTTCGACGGTTCGGACAATGAAATAGATAACGTTCCCGACCTTGAAGATATTAAAACTATTAAGAAACTTTTAGCAAGTCTTGGAGCAGAAATTAAAGAATCGGGCGAAATCAATAAATTAATTATAAACACTTCGAATATCGATAATTACGATGCGCCTTACGACCTTGTTAAAACTATGAGGGCTTCCGTTTTAGTTTTAGGACCTCTTCTTGCAAAATATAAAAGGGCAAGGGTCTCTTTGCCCGGCGGTTGCGCTATAGGCGCAAGACCCATAGATTTTCATTTAAACGCTCTTAAATTACTCGGCGCTACGGTTGAAGTGGACCATGGATACGTAGATGTTTATGCCGATAAGCTTAAAGGCGCGGTAATAAATTTTCCGATTCCGTCTGTTACCGGAACCGAAAACGTGATTATGGCGGCAACCTTAGCCGAAGGGACGACTATTATAAAAAATGCCGCAAAAGAACCGGAAATAGACGATATGATTACCGCGCTTAATAACGGCGGCGCGGACATAAAAAGAACGGAACCTTCCGTAATTACCGTAAACGGCGTTAAAAAACTTAAACGCTTATGCCACAGCGTTCTCCCCGACAGGATAGAAGCAGGAACGTTCATGGTGGCATCGGCCATAACGAAGGGGGATATAATCCTTAAAAATATAAACGTAAACCATCTTAAATCCGTTATAGAAAAGCTTTCGGAAGCCGGAGCCAAGATTATTATAAATTCATCGTCTTCGATGAGGGTAAAAGGTTCCAAGGTCATTAAAAGCGTGGATATTTCAACGTCGCCTTATCCCGATTTTCCTACCGATATGCAGGCTCAAATGATGGCGTTGATGACGCTTTCAAGCGGATTATGCGTTATTACCGAAAATGTTTTCGAGAATAGGTTTATGCATGTTGCGGAACTTATGCGTCTCGGAGCCGACATAAAGATTAGAAATAATTTTGCGATAGTAAAAGGCGCAAAAAAGCTTTCCGGCGCAGAGGTTATGGCTACGGATTTAAGGGCAAGCGCTTCGCTTGTTTTGGCTGGATTAGCTTCCTCAGACGGTTTAACCACCGTTTCCAGAATTTATCATTTGGACCGCGGTTATGAAAAAATGGAAAAAAAATTGGCCGATTTAGGCGCTATAATTTCAAGAGTTAAGGCAGGCGACTCGTCTGCCGTAGAAGCAGACCGGCCTGATTTTAACGATGCGGCTTGCAGTAAGAGCGCATAAATGAATTAGATGAAGACATTAAAAAATAAAAAACAAAATAAAAAGAAAAAACTCAAAATTGCCGTTCCTAAGGGAAGAGTGCTTAAAGATGCTCTTGGACTTTTAAGAAATTCCGGATACGTCAAACATCCCGATATCGATTACGATTCAAGAAAACTTATATTCGATTATGACGACGACGACGTGAGCCTGCTTATAGTGAAACCTTGGGACGTGCCTACTTTCGTCGAATACGGAGCCGCCGATGCCGGAATATCGGGAAAGGACGTTTTACTCGAGAATCCTAGAAACGTATATGAACCTTTGGATTTAGGCATAGGCAAATGCAGAGTCGTTGCGGCTGTAGATAGAGATATAATGGATAGAGAAATTAAACGAGACTATAAAAGCGATAATGAAAGATTATTAGACGATATTAAAAAAAAGATTTATTATTCGGGATCAAATCTCCGCATTGCTACAAAGTATGTTTGCATTACGAGAGATTTTTTTAATAAAAAAGGCGTTTCAAACGTTCAAATCATAAAATTATACGGCAATGTAGAGCTTGCCCCGATTTCCGGTTTATGTGATTTTATTGTAGATCTAGTTTCGACGGGCGAAACTTTAAAGCAAAATAATCTAATGCCGTTGGAAGATATTGTATTTGTTACGTCAAGGCTTATCGTCAACAGGGCAAGTCTTAAAATCAATTCCGAAGAAATTGCGTCTTTAATAGATAATTTAAGGGAGCAGGTTAAAAAGAATGCCGGTATTTGATTCAAAAAAAGATGATTTTAAAGAATTTCTAAAGAAAAGAAGACTCGGGCAATTTGACTTTTCGGATAAAATTCAACGGGAACTTAAAACGATACGTTCAGACGTTATTTCTAAAGGAGATAAAGCATTATCCGCTTATACCGAAAAGTTCGATAAAATTGCACTGAAACCGGAAGATTTTTTAATCAAAGAAAAAGAAAAGATAAAAGCAGTTAATTCTTTAACTAAGAGCGAACGAAAAAGTATCGAAAATACAATAGGAAGGGTTTACGATTATCACTCTAGGCAAAAAATACAAACATGGTTTTCGGATAACAATAACGGGCTAATTACCGGTCAGCTTATTGCTCCGCTTCAAAGAGTCGGAATTTACGTCCCGGGAGGCAAGGCAAGCTATCCGTCCTCCGTTATTATGAATTCGGTTCCTGCATCTGCCGCAGGAGTTAAAGATATTATTATGGTTACGCCTCCATCGGATAAGTTAAACGATTACGTTATTGCGGCGGCAGTTTTGTGCGGTATGGACAAGATATTTAGAATAGGCGGTCCTCACGCGATATTTGCCCTTGCTTACGGAACCGAAACAATTCCGAGGGTGGATAAGATTGCAGGTCCCGGGAATATTTACGTAGCGACCGCAAAAAAGATGGTTTACGGCGACGTCGATATCGATATGATTGCGGGACCCAGTGAAATTGCGATAATATGCGATGAATTTGCCGACCCGGAACTCGTTTCTATCGATATGATGTCCCAAGCCGAGCATGACGAAATGGCAATTTCTACCGTTATATGCGATAATCCTTCGGTTATAAAAAAAATAGGGCAAATTTTACCTAAACTAATAAAACGCGAGAAAAGAAAAAGTATAATAGAAAAAGCGATAAACTCTAATGCTTCTTTAGTTCTAACGGGTTCGGTAAACGAATCTATCGATATTGCCAATGAGCTTGCTCCGGAGCATCTGGAGCTATACATAAAAGACCCGTTCGAAAAACTGTTTTTAATAAAAAATGCCGGAGCCGTATTTTTAGGCGGTAATACTCCGGAAGCCTTAGGCGATTACGTCGCCGGTCCAAGCCATGTTCTTCCTACCGGCGGCACGGCAAGATTCTTTTCCCCGTTAGATACGCTGTCTTTCCTTAAAAGAACGAGCGTTATATCGTCAAACCCCGATTTTTTATTAAAAAGTTCGGACGACGTCAAATTCTTTTCGGATATAGAGGGACTAAGCGCACACGGCGAATCGGTAAGTTTTAGGATTAAAAAGTTAAAAAATAATAAAAATTGATATGTCTTCGTTAAAAATAGAAAATTTTATTAAAAGCAGCGTTCTTGAATTATCCGCTTACAAGGTCAACGGGGTTGAATCGGGCGAAGCCTTGAAACTCGATGCAAACGAATCTAATTATACTCTTGGCAAAAATATTAAAAAAAGATACGCAAATTTTATAAAAGATACGCTTATAAATCTTTATCCCGATTCAGGCTCGAAAAATCTTATCGGATTGCTCGAGAAATTTTACGGAATTGCGGCTAAAAATTTTATTTTTGGCAACGGGTCGGACGAACTTATATCTATTATTATGCTCAGCATGAAAAAAGACGTCGTCGTGAACATTCCGTCGCCTTCTTTTTCGATGTACGATATTATAGCAAGATATAACGACTTAAAGACGGACATTGTGAAACTTGACGAAACATTTTTCGACTTGCCGGAAAATATAATTGTAGGTAAAGATAAAAATTCGAAAAGAATATTTTTTTTCAGCTATCCAAATAATCCAACCGGAAACCATTTTAACGGCAATATCATAAAAAATCTTTTGGAAGATAAAAACAACATCGTCGTAATCGATGAAGCTTATATATTTTTTTCTAACGAAGAATCTTTTATAAAATATATATATAAATACGATAATCTAATCGTTCTAAGAACTTTTTCGAAAATAGGACTTGCCGGATTAAGATTCGGTATGCTTTTTTCCGGAGATAAACTTATAAACGAATTTAAAAAAATAAAATTGCCGTTCAATATAAACTCTTTAACGTTAATCTCCATCGAATTTTTTTTAAATAATTTCGGCGAATTCGATAAAAATATTAAAAAAACGATTAAACAGAGAGAAAAATTATATTCCGTCCTTAACAAATTTGATTTTATCGATGTTTATCCGTCCGATGCCAATTTTTTATTGATAAGATTGAATGATAAAAAATTAAAAAATAAATTCGATAAGTTTCTTAAGGACAACAATATAATTATAAGAAGTTTTACGGGTGGTATGGAACTATTTTATAGAATAACGGTAGGCACGCCGACCGACAATAAAAATCTGGCGGGCTATTTTAAAAATTTTGAAAAAGGTTTCATATAAGAAATATGTTATAATAATTATCGGGTGTTAAGGCGAAAACATGGAAAAATATAAACCTAAAAAAGATACAAAAGTTAATAAAGGCGGGTCGAGAGGACGCAAAGGAAATTTTACAAGAAAAACAACCGAAACCGATATTAAACTTTTGCTGAATATCGATGGAAAAGGCAAGTACGAAATCAATACGGGCGTGCCGTTTTTTAATCATATGCTCGAACAGTTTTCTAAGCATTCCGGCTTTGATATTTCACTTAACGCAATAGGAGATATAGGGGTCGACCTGCATCATCTTATAGAAGACACTGGAATCGTCATAGGCGGCGCGTTACTGAAATTATCCGGCGATAAAAGAGGCATTAAAAGATTCGGTTTTGCTTCCGTTCCTATGGACGAAGCGCTTGTGCAGTCATCCGTCGATTTTTGCGGCAGATCTTTTTTTGTTTATAAATTTATGGATGAAGATATGTCTGGATCGGAAAAAGGATCTCTGCCGCCTCTTCATTCGCTTTCTAAACAGGAATCCAGAGAAATTCTCGTCGATAAATTTTTTTATGTATATTCTAATATATTTTTTGAAGCATTATGCAAAAATGCCCTTATAAATTTACATATAAACATCGAATACGGCTCAAATACCCACCATATGGTGGAGGCAATATTTAAATCGACAGGCAGAGCCGTATCCGATGCGCTTAAAATAACGGATAATCACGGAATACCTTCTACAAAAGGAAGTATTTAAAAAATATGAAAAATTTAATTTTGTTTTTCTGTGCGGTTTTATTATTAAACCTTGTCATCGTAATGAACGGGGATACTTATGCGTATGCCGGCAATATAACGAAAATCATGAGCGTTTCCGTAGATAACGCAAAAGGAACTATAAGTATAGATACGATAGGCAAGCCTTTTTATAAAGGATATTTATTTAAAAAAGGAAACAAAAATTTTTTTATTTTAGCTTTCGGGCAATCGATTTTATACGGTCGCGGAAAAAAGATATCAAGACCTTTCAAAAATATATTTTCGGTTTCATATTCCCAATTCAGCTCCGCCCCGAATTATTCGGTTCATATAGTCGCAAGGCAAAGCACGCTGGAAAAACCTCGAATAAAGACGATAAATCTTGGAAGCGGGCGCTATCAAGTAATTATTTTCGTTTCTGCCGGATCCCGTTTGCCCGCCGCAAAACATTTTTCAACCAATTTTAATGTTTTTATCGATGCAGGCCACGGCGGCGGCGACCCCGGCGGTATCGGACCTATGGGTCTGCCGGAAGATTTTGTTAATTTGAGCATTGCGCTAAAGCTTAAAAAGCTCTTGGAAGCCAAAGGCATCAGAGTGGAAATAGACAGGATTTCTAATATAAATGTGAGTTTACGGCAAAGAGCGGAGGAAGCGAACAGAAGCGGAGCAAACTTATTTATCGGCTTATACTGTAATTCCGTCATAGTTCCATATCTTTACGGAACGACAACCTATTATTTTCATGATAATTCTCACCGGTTTGCAACCTATTTAGAACATTATATTTCCTCTAAGTTAAATCTGAAATATGACGGGGTCTTAAGAGACGACCTCTACGTGTTGAGGTTTACGAAAATGCCGGCGGTCGTTATCGAATATGCTTATATTTCTAATCCTTACGAAGAACATCTTTTGGGTTCTTCCACATTCAGGCAGTTGATAGCGGGCGGAATAGCCAATGCAATTTATAAATATTTTATTATAGAAAAAAATTAAGCGTATAAGAAATAACAGCATTATAATGGAAAAAAAAATAGCGATAATCGATTACGGAATGGGAAATCTCAAGAATGTCCGCAATGCTTTTAATTTTTTAGGATATGATGCCGAAATTACCGGAAATTATAAGCATATCGAAAATGCCACTCATTTAATTCTGCCCGGCGTAGGGGGTTTTAAAGACGCTATGTTGACGCTCGGAAAAAAAGGGCTGATAGAGCCGGTTAAAGATGCCGTTGCCGGGGGCAGACATTTTTTAGGAATATGTCTCGGTATGCAGCTTTTGTTTGAAACCTCCGAAGAATTCGGTCACAGCGAAGGACTGGGGATTTTAAGAGGAAAAGTAATAAAATTTGACGACGACGTTATTCCTCTTATCCCTCACATAGGGTGGAACGATATAGAAATTTTAAAACCTACGAAAGAATTCGAAGGAATCGAAAATAACAGTTTTTTTTATTTTCTGCATTCTTATTATTGCGTGCCGGAAGAGGATATTAGTGCCGCGGTTTGCGATTATTACGGTAAATTCAGTGCCTGCGTGAAAAAAAATAATATTTTTGCCTGTCAGTTTCATCCCGAAAAAAGCCATACCGCCGGATTGGCGTTATTAAAAAATTTTATAAGTAATTAATCAAAATATGATTATAATACCTGCCGTTGATATTTTAGGTTCCAAATGCGTCCGTCTGGCTATGGGAGATTATGACGTTAAAAAGGAGTATGAACTTTCGCCTTTAGAAGCCGCTTTGAACTGGCAGAAACTTGGCGCAAAAAGACTCCATTTGGTCGATCTTGACGGCGCCAGATCCGGGAACCCCGATAATTTTAATATTATAAAAGATATTATAAAATCCGTTAAAATTCCCGTAGAGGTCGGCGGAGGCATCAGAGACGGCAAAACGATAGAAAATTATTTTAATATAGGAGCGTCATATATTATTCTCGGTTCGGTATTATTTAAAGACATTAATTCCGTCGAACCTTCTTTGTTAAATTATAAAGGCAAAATCATAGCGGGAATCGATTTATACGATGAAAAAATAGCAATTTCCGGTTGGAAAGAATTTGTAAAAATTCCTTTCGGCGAAGCGGTAGAAAATTTAAGAGACCGTTATGGAATACAAACTTTTATATTTACCGACATTAAAAAAGACGGAATGTTAGGAGGAATCAATTTAGAACTTATGTCGAGACTTGCAGAATTAGGCGTCAATGTTATAGCGTCGGGCGGGGTTTCGGGAGCGGACGATATAGTTAAACTGAAAGAACTCAATCTTCCGTCTATCGAAGGCGTAATAGTAGGAAAGGCTTTGTACGACGGGAGGCTGGATTTAAAAGCCGCCAATAATTTATTATAAGGTAAATTTATGCTTGCAAAAAGAATAATACCCTGCTTAGATATTAAAAACAACGAGGTCGTCAAGGGTATAAATTTTGAAGATTTGCGGAGCGCCGGCGATCCGGTAGAACTTGCAAAAAGATACGACGGCGAACTTGCCGACGAGCTTATGTTTTTGGACATAACGGCTTCTCACGAAAAAAGAAAAACTATCTTAGAACTCGTCGATAAGATTTCCGAAAATATTTTTATTCCCTTTAGCGTAGGCGGAGGAGTTTCCGAAATAGAAGATATACGGGATTTGCTGAACAGCGGGGCGGATAAGGTTTCTATTAATACCGCGGCAGTGCTAAAACCCGGACTTATAGACGACGCGGCAAAAAAATTTGGTTCATCTACGATAGTAATAGCGATAGACGCAAAAAAAATAGGAGATGAATATATCGTTTTTACGCATGGAGGACGGAATAACTCCGGTATTAATGCAGTAAATTGGGCAAAAGAGGTATATAACAGGGGCGCCGGAGAAATACTGCTTACAAGCATGGACAGGGACGGAACAAAAAACGGCTATGAAATAGAGCTTACTTCTTCAGTCGTCAAAAACGTAAAAATTCCCGTGATTGCTTCGGGAGGCGCAAGGGATGCTAAGGATATAGAGGAGGTGTTTGTCAAGGCAGATGCAAGCGCCGCTCTTGCCGCTTCGATATTTCATTATGAAAGTTCCGGCATTATTCCCATTAAAAAATATTTAAAATCGAAAGGAATAAACGTAAGATTATAAAAATTTGTGCTATGAATGAAATAGAATTATTTTTAAAAAAAATTGATTTTTCCAAGCTTAACGGGCTTATTCCTGCCGTAGCTCAGGATTATTTCTCGAAAGAGATATTAATGCTTGCATTTATGAATGAAGAAGCATTGAAAAAGACCGTAGAAACGGGGTATGCTCATTATTTTTCAAGATCAAGAAAGAAATTATGGAAAAAAGGGGAGACCTCGGGTCATACCCAGCAGATAAAAGAAATTTTTTTTGATTGCGACAACGACAGCATTTTATTAAAAGTAGAACAGAAAGGTCCTGCCTGTCATACCGGACATAGGACATGTTTTTACTCGAAACTAAATAACCGTCTGCCGGTAAATTTAGAAAATAAAAATACTTATGACGATAAAGAAATATTTTATTCGCTTAAACTGTTATACGATCTTATTAAAAGCCGAAAAGGCTCAGATGTCGAGAAATCGTATTCAGCTAAGCTATTAAAGGAGGGACCGGAAAAAATCGGGAAAAAACTTCAAGAAGAGACGCTCGAGGTGATTTTATCCGTCATAGAGAACGATAAAGATAAAAAAATTTATGAATTTGCCGATTTAATGTTTTTTTATATAATTATGTTGGTTTATGCAGATATCGATTTTTCCGAGGTGATATATGAATTAAAAAGGCGCGAAGGAGTTTCCGGATTGGATGAAAAAAAAAATCGTTAAAATTTATCGGTTGACAAATTAATAGAAAATATATGATACTATATAAATATTATAAAATATAAAGATGCGAAAAAGGAGGCGAATTTAGGTTTTGTCTATCGTAAAAATTAAAGAAAACGAATCTTTCGAAAATGCTATAAGAAGATTTAAAAAATCCTGCGAAAGAGCTGGAATTCTTTCCGAAATCAGGAAAAGAGAGCATTATGAAAAGCCGAGCGTTAAGAAAAAGAAAAAAGCTGCGGCTTCCAGAAAAAGAAATTCCAAAAAGAATTATTTCAGTTATTAATTATCAATGCTATTAATAGAAACCTTATGAGCTACATAGATATAGCCTTTTTAGTTTTATTTATCGCGATAATGATAAGGGGCTTTTTTAGAGGCTTTATAAAAGAGGCTATATCTTTGCTCGGAATTTTTGCTGCATATTTCGGTGCGGCTTACATAAGTTCAAATGCAAGCGGAGCTTATTATTCTTATTATATTTCCAAACTGTTTCATAATGGAGAAATAGGGAAAATTATTATTTTTTCAGGCTTGTTTATATCTATTATAATTATTTTTGCCTTAATTTCACTGATAATTACCAAGGTTATAAATATGCTTCAACTTGGATTTTGTAATAGATTAGGCGGTTTTTTTTTGCCGGAATTAAAACTTTTTTATTGTTAGGCTTAATTTTATATTTTCTTTTTTCGTTTCATATAGTAAATAAGCGTTTCGGATATTACAAATCTAAGAGTTTTATACCTTACTTTCTCAAAGCAGGCAAATTTTTATCCTCCTATATCGACAAATTTTATTAAAATTTTTCTTTCCAAAAACTATTAACACTTTTAAATTATGGATAGAAATATAGAAACCGTATTGTCTTATGTAAATATAGTCGATGAAGTTTCGGGATTCGTTAAACTTAAAAAAACCGGCCAAAATTATACGGGCTTATGTCCTTTCCATTCCGAAAAGACGCCTTCCTTTAATGTCAACGCGGCAAAAGGCCTTTATTACTGTTTCGGATGCGGCAAAGGCGGCAATGTTATAGGATTTCTTAAGGATATAAAAGGAGAATCTTTTAAGGAGGTCATAGATTATCTTAAGAAAAAATATAATATTCCCCTCGAAGATACGCAATTATATAAATCGAACAAAACCGGGGAAAGCGAATCCCCCGTTAAAAAAATCATAAATCTTGCCTTAAACTTTTATTATGAAAATCTTTTCGTGTATAAGTCTAGCAGCAGGCATATAATTAATTACCTTAAGGGTAGGGACATAGACGAAAATACCGCAAGGGATTTTAAACTAGGATATGCGGGATTCGGAAACGGGTTAACCGCTCTTTTGTCTAATAACAAGGTAGATTTAGATATTGCCGTAAATGCCGGATTATTGATTAAAAAACCGGAGCATAATAGAGGGTTTTCCGACAGATTCGTAAATAAGCTTATTATTCCCATAATGGATAGAGCGGGAGAGCCTATTGCGCTTGCTTCCAGAATAATTTTAAAGGAAGGCGAAGCATCCCCGCTTAATTTTCCGAAATATATAAATACAAATAATTCCGAAATTTTCGTAAAAAATAGTACCTTGTACGGATTAGACAAAGCCCTGCCTTTTATTAAAAAAGAAAATGCCGTTTTCGTAGTAGAGGGATATTTTGATATGATAACGCTTTATTCTAAAGGTATTAAGAACGTGGTTGCGACGATGGGCACCGCCCTTTCTAAAAATCATATAGTTAATTTATCGAGATTGAGCGATGAAATTATACTCCTTTACGACGGCGACAAGGCAGGTATAAATGCAATTAATAGAGGAATGGAATTATTTCAGAGTTTTATGGAAAGCCCCGACAAAAATATCTATGCGGTATGTTTGAATGACGGCAGCGACCCCGACGGCTATGTCAGAAAATACGGATGCGGCAGTCTTATAAAATTAATACGTGAAGGCAAAAAAACGCCGGTAGAGTTTGCTATCGATTACTATATTGAAAAAAACGAGAATAGCGGTATAATCAAATATAGCGGAGACGATAAAAACATTAAAGAAAAAATAGTAACGATTCGAGAAATAGCGCCATTTTTAAAAAAAATAAATAATAATATTATCTTTTCGCATTACATAAACGTATTGGCTAATAAACTTGGATTGAAAGAAGGCGTAATAAGGGAATATATAGATTCAAATGAAACTGCAGGGAAAGACGCTCGTTTTAATAACAATAACGATACGCCTGACAATACGGCTGCAGGACATGCAAAAGAAGATTTAAATATAGAAGATTTAATAATAGGTAAAATATTTTGCAATTTGTTATTGACAGAATATGTCAGCGATGATATAATTAATGAATTTTCTGATAAAGACGCCGTTTTTATAATTAAAGAGATAAAAAATGCATTAAAAAGCGGCATAAATGAAGAAAACAGTATTAAAGCTAAGGAACGGATAGATGATATAGTTTTAAAAACGGAAAATAATCTTAAGTGGAATAAAATATATTATTCAAGTTTATTAAACGAAACTAAAGGCGAGAAGGACGTTTTTAAAAAACTTCTCATTCAATTAAAAGTTGACAATATAAATAAAACTTGTAAAGAAATTTTGAGCGAGATCAGAAGCGGTTTATTGGATGAAAGCGGTAAACTTCTCAAATTTCAAGAACTTAACAAGTTAAAATATATTTCTAAAGAATTTCAGAGAAAAATAGGCGGATATTAAGGGTGATAATTTTATATTAATATATGAATAAAAAAAACATAAAAAATAAAAATAAGGAAAACAATAAGGAAAACGTCAGGGCAACGGTAAAAACTATTACTATTGCTAAAGGCGTTAAAACAAAGGCAGTCGTTTCCGATGCCGATAAATTCAAAGATAAAGAATTAGAAAACCAGATAATAAATAAAAGCGTCGAAAAATTAAAAGACCGTTCGGGCAGATTAAGCTACAGCGACTTTAACGATATCCTGCCTCAAAATATAGTATCCCCGGATCAGATTGACGATTTGATAAGCATGTTGGGAGAAAAGGATATCGATCTGGGGAGAGACTCGTCTTCTATTTTTACGAAAACGGGGCATTCAAAGTTTGCCGGAGAAGAATCCTTTCATGAAGAGGCGGAAGAAGAAGATTTGTCTCTTAAAACGAATGATCCCGTCAGAATGTATTTAAAAGAAATGGGTTCCGTTTCTTTGCTTACGCGCGAAAGAGAGATAGAAATTGCAAAGAGTATAGAAGAAGGAGAGGAAGAGATTTTTTCTTCGGTCTTGAACTCCGATATCTTAATAAGATGGGTTATATCTATAGGAGATAAAATAAAGAGTCAGGAGATTAACATTGCGGGTATAGTTTCCGATTTTGACGACGTTGATTTTCCAAGCGATAAAGATATAGAAAAAGCGACAAACAGATTTCTCTCCATTATCGAAAAAATTAAAAAAGAAGTAAAATTTACGGAGAATAAATCTAAAGCAGATGTATCGGGCAAAAAGAGGAAAAAAGAGAAAATAAAGATTGTAGAGAATAATTTTAATTCCGATGAATCCAATATAGAAGATAATATCGAAGATATAGATGCGGGGAATATAACAAAAGTTTTTTCATGGGCCGCACCTAAAAATTTAACGCAGGAAACAAAAAAAAAGATACTCGGTTTCATTAAAGATTTAAGGCTTAAAAAGAAAATATCAGACAAAGTCATAATGAAACTTAAAAATCAAAATGTGAAAATTTTAGAATTTGAAGAAAATATAAAAGAGCTTGAATCCACGTATAAAAGAAAAAATGAAAGGAGCGAGCAGTCTAAATCTCAGGAGCATAAGCGGTTAGAAAGCATAAACAAGATTATCGGCGAATATAAATCTAAAATAGCCGCATCCGAGAAAGAAGTGGGCGTTTCTAAAAATGAACTTAAAAAAATAGTCGAAGCCATAAAAATAGGCGAAGAAAAATCAAAGGTTGCAAAAACGGAGCTTGTCGAAGCAAATTTAAGGCTTGTCGTTTCTATTGCGAAAAAATATTCAAACAGAGGTTTGCAATTTTTAGACCTTATTCAGGAAGGCAACATAGGACTTATGAAGGCGGTAGAAAAATTTCAGTATCAAAGAGGATACAAATTTTCCACATATGCGACATGGTGGATAAGGCAGGCGATAACGAGAGCGATTGCCGATCAGGCGAGAACTATAAGAATTCCGGTTCATATGATAGAAACCATAAATAAATTAATCAGAACTTCCAGAGCATTAGTGCAGGAAATCGGAAGAGAGCCTGTTCCGGAAGAAATTGCCGAGAGAATGGACCTTCCTATAGATAAAGTCAGGAAAGTCTTAAAAATAGCTAAAGAACCTATTTCATTGGAAACGCCTATAGGGGAAGAAGAGGATACGCATCTCGGAGATTTCATAGAGGATAAGGCAACGGTTCTACCGTTAGAAGCAGCAATTAATTCCGACCTCGAAGAACAAACGGGAAGGGTTTTATCGTCTCTTACCGAAAGAGAAGAGAAGGTTTTAAGAATGAGGTTCGGTATAGGTATAAAATCTGACCACACTCTGGAAGAAGTAGGACAAGAATTTGGAGTTACACGAGAAAGAATAAGACAGATAGAGGCAAAAGCCCTCAGGAAGCTTAGACATCCAAGCCGTTCCAAAAGGCTTAAAACATTTGTAAAGTAGTAGATTTGGGCCTATAGCTCAGCTGGTAGAGCGGCCGGCTCATAACCGGTTGGTCCCTGGTTCGAACCCGGGTGGGCCCACCATTTTGAAAATGTCATTATTTATAAAAGATGCGGCAGGTAAATTAGAAAGCCTAATACCCCTTAATTTTCAGGAAAAATGGGATAATTCAGGTTACCAAATAAAGCCTGCCGATGCACCTCTCTCGGGCATCGTAACATCGTTAGACCTTACGGGCAAGTCGATAGATTTGGCCGTAAGCAAAGGTTTTAATCTTATATTAATACACCATCCTCTTTTTTTTCACCCTATAAGCTCTATCGATTTAGATTCTAACGGCGGAAAACTTGTCGAACTCCTTATAAAAAATAAAATTTGCGTTTATGCGATGCATACAAATTTTGATTCGTCGGTATATTCGATGAGCCGCTATATCTTAAATGAGCTTAAAATAAAAGAAATATTTCCTTTAATTCCGCGCAAAAGAAAACTTTATAAGTTGTCGGTTTTTATTCCCAAGGGCTATGTAAACATCGTCCGAGATATTCTTTTTAAATACGGAAACCCTAAAATAGGTAATTACGAAAATTGTTCATTCGAAACAAAGGGGAAAGGGTCGTTTAAGCCGCTTGAAGGCTCAAACCCGTTTATAGGAGAAGTTCGGAAAACAACATTTACGGATGAATCTAAACTCGAACTTTTAATAGAAGAAAAATATATAAAAAAAGCGATAGACGAAATGAAGGATGTTCATCCTTATGAAGAACCCGCTTTCGATTTATATCCGCTATACGACTCCTACGGCAATAAAACGGAAGGTATGGGCGCTGTCGGGAATCTTGAAAGCGAAACCACGCTGGGCGATCTTTTAGACAAAATGCATGGGTTATTTTCCCCTATTTTTATAAATTATTGCGGAAATTTGAATAAAAAAATAAAAAAAATTGCGGTTGTTTCCGGAAGCGGTTTTTCTTATATGGATGATGCGGTAAAATTAGGTTGCGATGTTCTAATATCTTCGGAACTAACGCATAGTAAAGCATTAAAATCAAACGAAAGCGGGATATGTTTAGTGGAAATGTCCCATTTCGATACCGAAAAATATTTTACTTCCATTACTAAAGATATATTGTCTAAGGAATTCGATATCCCTATTATAGAAAATAACTATGAAAATAACCCGGTTTTTAAATACAAAGGAGGAGAACTTTGAACGAACAGATTTCTTTTATCGTAGAAATTCAAAATATCGACATTGAGTTGTTAAAATTTGAAGAATCTCTTAAAAAAACTCTCGACGAAATTGGAAATTCACAAAATGACCTGCAGTCAAAAGAGTCGGAACTTGAAAAGCTGAAGGAAGATTTGACCGAGACTAACAAAAAAATCGGTATTTGCGAACTTGACATAAAATCTTACGAAGATAAACTAATTAAGTTGAAAGACACGCAAAAGCTTATTAAAACAAACAAGGAATATAATGCGATTCAAAAATCCATAAAAGATAATGAAGCCTTAAAAAAGAAGTCTGAAGACGAACAATTAGAAAATATGGGAAATAAAGAGTCCATCAACGACAAAATAGCCATGGTTCAAAAAGAAATAGAAGAACTTGCCGACGGGTTATCGGCTAAAAATGCGGAATATAAAAAAAGCGAGAAGGAATTTGGGGAAATTACAAAAGATTTTCTCGATAAAAGAGATGTCGTCAAAAATAAGATTAAAAAAGATTATATCAATATATACGAAGCCGTAAAAAGGAATAAAGGATTTCCGGCAATTGCTTCCGTAATGAAATCCGGCGCATGTACGGGATGCTACAGAATGCTTCCGCCTCAGCAGTTTAACGAACTTATTTCCGAAAGCGTATTTATGCAGTGTCCGGTGTGTTCGAGAATACTTTATATGGATCCGGCTATATCAGAACCGGCGCCTCCTACAGGTAAAGTTTCAAAAAAACTTAATAAAAATAAAATATGAACTTAACGGTTTATACCGACGGCGCATCCCGTGGAAATCCGGGCAAATCCGGAGCGGGAGTGCTGATTCTCGACGAAAATAAACAAAAAATCGCTTCCTTAAATAAATATTTGGGTATTTTAACTAATAACGAAGCCGAATACAAAGCGCTTATTATATCGCTGGAATTTTTATCGGATATGGCGGATAAAGGCGGCATAGGCGAGATGAGCAGAAAAGACATGCTTTTTTATGCTGAACTTGACGTTCTTTTTTTATTAGATTCCCAATTGCTCGTTAATCAGATGAACGGGGTTTATTCCGTTAAAAGCGCAAATATTTTACCTCTTTATAATAAAGCGCAAAAACTGCTTAAAGATATAAAGGCGCTTTTAAAGATTAGGGGAAGTTTATTGAAGGCGACCTTCCGGCATATCCCGAGAGAACTCAACAAGGAAGCGGATAAGCTGGCAAATTTGGCTATAGATACATCTATAGCCTGTATAAAAGCCGCCGGATAATTATAATAAATATTGACGAATAAGCGCCAAACTGCTACAATGCTTTTGTAGACGCAAGCAAAAACAATCGGTCGCGGAAGACTTTTTATGTCTTTTGAGGAAAGTCCGGGCTCCAAAGAGCATAACGTCGTTTTATACCGATGAAGGAAACTTTAAGGAAAGCGCAACAGAAAATATACCGCCTTATTAAATTAAAACAAATTTTTTAATAGGGTAAGGGTGAAATAGCGAGGTAAGAGCTCACTTGGACATTATGCAAATAATGTTTATGGCAAGCCCCGTTAGGAGCAAGAACAAATAGGAAGACTTAAGGCTGCTCGTCTTACATGGTCTTCGGGTTGTTCGCACAGAGAAATGACCGATCTTAGACAGAACCCGGCTTATGTTTTTGCTTGCGGCTACAACCTACCTTTAATTATTATAAACTGAATCCAAATGGAAATCAAAAATATCAGGAATTTTTCGATTATAGCGCATATAGATCACGGAAAATCTACGCTTGCGGACAGATTTCTGGATTTTACCGGGGCGATTACCGAACGAGAAAAAGTTTCACAATTTTTAGACAATATGGAACTTGAGCGCGAAAGAGGAATTACTATAAAAGCGCAGACCGTAAGGCTTAAGTATAATTATAACGGAAAGGAATATATTCTTAATCTAATCGATACCCCCGGTCATGTTGATTTTTCTTACGAAGTATCAAAATCGTTAGCCGCATGCGAGGGCGCCCTTCTTGTCGTAGATGCGACTCAGGGAGTAGAAGCGCAAACCCTCGCCAATGTTTATATAGCTTCGGATATGAATTTAGCCGTAGTTCCGGTTATAAATAAAATTGACCTGCCAAGCGCAGATCCTGAAAAAACAAAAAAAGAAATCGAAGAAGTAGTCGGTCTTGAAGCTGATGACGCTATTTTGGCAAGCGCAAAAGAGGGCATAGGAATAAAAGAGATATTAGAAGCCGTTATAAATAAAATACCTTCTCCGACGGGAGATCCGCAAGCCCCCCTCAAAGCTTTGATTTTTGATTCTTGGTTTGATTCTTATCAGGGCGTCGTTGCTCTTATCAGAATATTCGACGGCAAGGTTTCCCCGGGTGATATTATCCTATTGATGAATTCCGGGGTTTCCTACGAAGTTCAAAAAGTAGGGATTTACAATCCGTATATGAAGGAACTTGATGCTTTAGCCGCCGGAGAAGTCGGATTTATTATCGCAAATATAAAAGATTCGGGTAAATTTAAAATAGGGGATACCATTACCCTTAAAGCCAATCCTGCAAAAACCCCCCTGCCGGATTTTAAAGAGCCGAAGCCGATGGTATTTGCAGGTATTTATCCTATAGATTCCGACGACTATCCGGAACTCAAAGACTCTATAGAAAAATTAAAGCTCAACGACTCTTCTTTTTCTTACGAGCCTGAGAATTCGCTTGCGCTTGGATTTGGATTCAGGTGCGGGTTTCTTGGACTTTTGCATATGGAAATAATAGTAGAAAGGTTAGAAAGAGAATACGGCTTAAGCCTTATATCTACTTCCCCCACCGTCCTTTACAATATAACTACGCTTAAGGGAGAAATGAAGACCGCGCTTAATCCGATGAAATTTCCTCCTTCCAAAGAGATACCTATGCAGGAAGTGGATCATATAGAAGAGCCTTTTATCAGGGCAAACATATACGTGCCGTCAGAATTTTTAGGAAAAATAATAAACCTGTGCGTCGAAAAAAGGGGTCAGCAGGTCGAGCTTAAATATATCACTAAAAGCAGAGTTCAGCTTGTTTACGAATTGCCTCTGTCGGAAATAGTCCTTGATTTTTATGACCAACTTAAATCGCTTTCCAAAGGTTATGCCTCTTTTGATTACGAATTCAGCGGATATAGACCTGCCGATATGATAAAGCTTGAAATATTAGTCAATAAAGATCCGATAGATGCCCTATCCGTAATTGTTCACAAAGACAAAGCTTACGTTCGCGGAAGAAATATAGTAGAAAAGTTGAGAACTTTAATACCGAGACAGATGTTCGAGGTTGTTCTTCAAGCTCAAATCGGTTCAAAAATTATAGCAAGAGAGGAAATAAAGGCATTAAGGAAAAATGTTCTCGCCAAATGTTACGGCGGGGACATTACAAGAAAGAGGAAACTTTTAGAAAAGCAGAAAGAAGGAAAGAAAAAAATGAAAAACATTGGGTCAGTCGAGATTCCGCAGGAAGCCTTCTTATCGATATTGAAGGTTTAAAAAAAGGTTATTGATTAGACACAAGGAAAAAAAATTGGTATAATTAAAAAGTTTATAAATAAAATTATTTCGATTAGTGGAAATTAAAATATGAGCAAACATACTTTATGGGATTATTTTAAGGCTGTAGTCATAGCCATAATTATTGCTTTAATTTTTAGAACGTTTGTCGTTCAAGCATTTAAAATACCTTCCGGTTCTATGGAGCCTACGCTTATTCCGGGCGACCATATACTCGTTAATAAATTTATATACGGTATTCATATCCCTTTTACTAAGTCGTCTATTTCCATCTCCCATCCAAAGACCGGACAGGTCATAGTTTTTAAATTTCCTTACGCAGGCAAATATAATCTACACAGAGGAATAGATTTTATTAAAAGAGTCGTAGGAACCCCGGGCGACAAAATTCAGATTATTAATAACAAGGTTTATATAAACAATCATATTTATAAATGCAGATATGCCGAGTGGAAATCAAAAACAATCTTACCCGCCTATAATTCTCCGAGAGACAACTATGGACCTATAATCGTTCCAAAGAACGAGCTTTTTGTTATGGGGGATAACAGGGACAATAGTTTTGATTCCAGATACTGGGGTTTTGTGCCCTACAAGGACATCGCGGGGCAGGCATTTATTATCTATTTTTCTTGGAATCCTAAAAATCATTTCGATATTTATTGGAAGCGTTTTTTTAAGACTATCCCCGATTGTTCTTTTAAGAAAAATATGGGGTGATGATTAAAATTGAAGAAAGAAATTATTTTCGACGATAAAGAAACGGGTTTAATTTTAGATAATTTTATAAACGATATTTTAAATTCGAACGTTAATTTTAATAATGCCGTTATAATAGGCATAAAAAACGGCGGCATTCACTTAGCCGGTTTGATAAAAAAGGCTATTCTCGATCATTTTAGGATTGATTGCAAAATAGGCTATATCGATATGACGCTTTATAGAGACGATCCCTTTTCGGTAAAAAAATCGGCGAATACCACTGAACTTGTTTTTGATATAAACAATAAAGAAGTTATATTAGTCGATGACGTTATAAGCAGCGGCAGAACCGTCAGGGCTTCCATAGACGAAATTTTTGATTTCGGCAGACCTGAAAAAATAAGACTCGCCGTTTTTATTGATAAGGACGGAAGAGAATTGCCTATATGCCCGGATTTTATCGGAAAAAAAATAAGGGCGGGCAAAAAAGAAATAATCAATGTAGATGTTTTAAACGAAAAAAAATTTGTAGAAAAATATGAGCTTTAATAAAAAAGATCTCATTTCCATAAAAGACCTTTCCGCATCCGACATTAATTATTTCATAGAAACGGCAAAAGAATTTAAGAAAATATCGCTGAAAGATATAAAAAAAGTTCCGACGCTCAGAGGCAAGACCGTCGTGAATATTTTTTACGAACCATCCACAAGGACAAGGTCATCGTTTGAAGTTGCACAAAAAAGAATGAGCGCCGATTCTTTAAGTATTTCCATTTCACAAAGTTCTGTTACAAAAGGAGAAAGCCTTAAAGATACGATACTAAATCTGGAGGCTATGAACCCTGATGCTTTTGTCTTAAGGCATTCGGAATCGGGAGCGGCGCATTTTATATCTAAATTGACCAAGGCGTCGGTAATAAATGCGGGCGACGGCATAAACGAACATCCTACCCAATGTCTTTTGGACATTATGACCGTAATGGAAGAAAAAAAAGATTTAAAATCGCTGAAAGTAGCGATAATAGGCGATATTTACCATTCGAGGGTGGCGAGGTCGGATATTTGCGGATTTTCTAAATTAGGGGCAAATGTTTATTTATATGCTCCTCATTCGCTTTTGCCCAGATTAGTCGAACATAAAAACATAAGAATCGCAAAAAATATGGAAGAGGCGGTTAAAAACGCCGATGTCATAATAATGCTCAGAATTCAGAAAGAAAGGGCAAGCTATTATTTTATACCTTCTATCGAAGAATACAGAAATTTCTTTCAGTTGACGCCTAAACTGTTGTCATTGGCTTCTAAAGAGGTTATGGTCCTTCATCCGGGACCCGTCAATAGGGACGTAGAGATAGCCGGGAGCATAATAAATACAGGTAAGACTCATATCTTTAAACAGGTTGAAAATGGGGTGGCAATTAGAATGGCATGTCTTTATATATTGTTGGGTTATCAAAAAATAAGTAATTAATAAATTTAATTTATAAATACGATATGCAAAAGCTTTTAATAAAAAACGGGATAGTCGTCGATCCTCTGACTAAGACGGAGACCAAAAGGGATATTTATATCGAAGAGGGCATAATAAAAGATATGCCTTCGAAGCAAAAAATCGGCGGCGTTAAAACTTTAGACGCCGAAAATTCTATTGTTTTTCCGGGCTTAATAGATATGCACGTTCATCTAAGGGAGCCGGGATACGAATACAAAGAAACTATAAAATCCGGAATGGAAGCGGCAATAGCCGGAGGGTTTACTTCTATTTGCTGTATGCCTAATACTAATCCGGTCAACGATTCTAAAACTGTCGGCAGTTTTTTATCGGATAAAGCAAGAAGCCTTAATTTAATAAACTTATTTTCGATAGGAGCTATATCTAAGGGGTTGCAGGGGGTTTCTCTTGCAAATATAGGCGAACTGAAAGCATCCGGAGCAGTCGCTTTGAGCGACGACGGCAATCCGGTCGAAGACAGCGCGCTTATGGGAAGGGCGTTGTTATATGCCCGCACTTTCGATTTACCCGTGATATCGCATAGCGAAGATTCCAAGCTGCGAGGCAAGGGGGTTATTAACGAAGGGGTTATATCCGAGAAGCTTGGGGTAGTAGGTATTCCGAGCGTTGCCGAAGAAATAGGCGTAGCAAGAGATGTTATGCTTGCCGATTATTACGGCGTAAATGTTCATATAGCGCATATTTCTACAAGAGGTTCGGTCGATATTATAAAAAGGGCGAAACAATCAGGCATAAATGTTACATGCGAAACCTGTCCGCACTATTTCTCGCTTACGGAAAATGCTTTATTAGATTATAATACTAATGCAAAAATGAATCCTCCCCTTAGGACGAAAAAAGATGTCGATGCCATTATAAACGCCTTGTATGACGGCGCTATCGACGTCATTGCTTCCGATCATGCCCCGCATAGCGAGGATGAAAAAGACGCTACGCTGGATGCCGCACCTTTTGGAATTATCGGCTTGCAGACTTCCCTGCCTTTGACGTTAAGGCTTTTTTACGCCAAAAAAATCTCTTTAATGCAGGTAGCCGAACTTATGTCTCTTAATCCGGCAAAAATTTTAAAATTGGGCAGGAGAGGCTCTTTGCAAAATGGATATATAGCCGACATCACGGTGGCGGATATTAAAAAAGAATGGAAATTTACAAAAAGCGCTGTTAAATCTTTAAGTAAAAACTCTCCTTTTATCGGAGAAAAGTTCAAGGGCATTGCTACCGCCGTAATCGTGGGCGGAAGGCTTATAGAAACAAATTAAATTTAAAATAAACATACTAAATATAAAATGACCGGTTCTAAAAAAGAAAAAGCGATATTAATGTTTGAGGACGGAACTTATTATGAAGGGTTTTATGAAGGCAAAATAATAGAATCGGGAGGGGAAGCGATTTTTAATACTGCTATGAACGGTTATCAGGAGCTTATTACGGATCCTTCTTATAACGGACAGGTTGTCGTTATGACTTATCCTATGATAGGTAATTACGGCATAAACGATTCGGATTTTGAATCCAAAAAAGTATGGATTTCGGGGTTAGTAGCAAAAAATTACGTTCAAAATTTTTCTCATCACGCCGCTTCAAAAAATTTAGCGGAATTTATTAATTCTTACGGCTACCCTGTTATATCCGGCATAGATACAAGATATATAACGATTATATTAAGAAACGGCGGACAGTCCAACGTCTATATCGCGCCTAAAGAGGCCGGGATAGAGCATATTAAGAGCAGATTGGATGCGTTACCTAAAATGGAAGGATTAAATCTGGTTTCCAACGTTTCTACTAAAAACGTTTACGAAAAGAATGTCGATTTTTCGAAGTTTAGGGTAACGGTTATAGATTACGGAGTTAAGTTCAATACTTTAAGATGCTTAAACGATATTGAAGCCGACGTTGCAGTGGTTCCGCATAATTTTTCTAAGGAAGATATATTAGATACCGAACCCGACGGCATTCTTTTGTCAAACGGTCCCGGAGACCCTAAAACAATGACTGAAGAAGTGGAGACGTTAAAAAGCCTCCTCGGCGAAAAGCCGGTTTTCGGCATATGTTTAGGTCATCAGTTGTTATCGTTAGCTTTAGGTTTCGATACCTATAAACTGAAATTTGGGCATCACGGAATAAATCAGCCGGTTAAGAATCTTAAAACCGGAAAAGTAGAAATTACCTCTCAAAATCACGGTTTCTGCGTTAATTTGCATAATCTTAATGACGGCGTAAATTATTCAAACGGCACAAAGCTGACCCATATAAATTTGAACGATAATACCGTGGAAGGCATTAAAAATGAGGAGCTAAAGGCATTTTCGGTCCAGTATCATCCTGAAAGTTCGCCGGGACCAAGAGATTCAAGATATCTTTTTTCGGAATTTAAAGAATTATGTTTAAGCGCCAAAAGAGGGTTATAGATATAGCTAAGCATGTTCCGTTTTCGGAATTTAAAGAATTATGTTTAAGCGCCAAAAGAGGGTTATAGATATAGCTAAGCATGTTCCGTCGTATTTGACGCTGTCTAATACCGATTTTATTTCAAAAATAGACGCTCTTTACGGCTTAATGGAAAACTGCGAATTATGCCCAAGGCATTGCGGGGCAAAAAGATTTAAGGGCGAAAAGGGGTTGTGCGGAGCAGCCGATAAATTAAGGATCGCAAGTATAAACCTGCATTTCGGCGAAGAACCCCCTATATCGGGAAAGACAGGTTCGGGAACAGTTTTTTTTAGCGGGTGTTCCTTAAAATGCAAATTTTGTCAGAATTATCCGATAAGCAGGTTTTGTGCGGGAAGTTTTTACGATACGCCTGCATTTGCTGACGGAATGGTTAAACTTCAGGAAAAGGGGGCAGTTAATATTAATCTTGTTACGTCTTCGCATTATATGCCTTTTGTAGCCGAGTCGATATTTATGGCTAGAAAAAGGGGTTTAAAAGTTCCGATAGTTTACAATAGCTCGGGATATGAAGAAGCAAGCCTGTTGAATCTGCTGAACGGAATTATAGATATATATCTGCCCGATATAAAATATTCGGATAATAAATATGCCTTGAGATATTCCGGCGTTGCCGACTATGTCGCAATCAACAGGAGAGCATTAAAAATTATGTATGAGCAGGTAAAAGAGCTTAAATTAAACGGAGACGGAATTGCCGTTTCGGGTATTTTAATAAGGCATCTCGTCCTGCCTGAAAGAATAAGCGGATATGCCGATTCTTTTAGATTTATAGCCGAAGAACTAGGTAAAGACGTTCCGGTAAGCCTTATGAGCCAATATTTTCCGGCTTACAAAGCGGAATATGACGGCAGATTAAACAGAAAGATAACAAAAAGAGAGTATTCTGCCGCGGTCGAAGAATTAATCTATAAAAATTTAACGGGATTTTTTCAGAACGATGCAGATGTAGATACGAATGCCTTAGAGGCGGTATAATTTAAAATTATAATTAATATAATAATATTAAAAAATAAAATATGCCTAAAAGAACGGACATCAAAAGAATTTTAATAATAGGCTCCGGACCGATAATTATTGGACAGGCGGCGGAATTTGATTATTCCGGAACGCAGGGAGCAAAAGCATTATCGGAAGAGGGATACGAGGTTATCCTCGTAAATTCCAATCCGGCTACTATAATGACCGACCCCGATTATGCTTATAAAACGTATATAGAGCCGCTCACTAAAGATTTTGTCGCCAAAATTATCGAAAAAGAAAGACCGGACAGTATATTGCCGACGCTTGGGGGGCAGACGGCGCTTAATATTACTTTAGAATTATTTGATGCCGGAATTATACAAAAATACGGCTTGAATATTCTTGGAGCAAATATAGACGCGATTAAAAAAGCGGAAGACAGGGAATATTTCAAGAAAAGTATGGAAAAGATAGGAGTTCCTGTTTTACAGGGCGGTTTTGCCAAAAATATGGAAGAGGCGTTAAATGTGCAAAAAAGTATAGGTTTTCCGGTAATCGTAAGACCTTCTTTTACCCTTGGAGGGAGCGGGGGAGGTATAGCCTATAATATATATGAATTCGGCGAAATTGCTTCAAACGGGATAAATTTAAGTCCGATTAGCGAAATATTAATCGAAAAGTCCGCAATCGGATTTAAAGAGGTAGAGCTCGAAGTGATGACCGATAGAGATAAAAATACCATTATAATCTGTTCGATAGAAAATCTCGACCCTATGGGGATTCACACCGGAGACTCTATCACCATAGCGCCCGTTCAGACTTTAAACGACAGGGATTTGCAAAAATTAAGGGACTATTCTATAAAAATAATGGCAGAGATAGGCGTAGAAACCGGCGGATCCAATATTCAGTTTGCGCTAAATCCCGATTCCGACGAGGTTTACGTTATAGAAATGAATCCGAGAGTTTCAAGGAGCTCCAGTCTGGCATCTAAAGCGACGGGTTTTGCCATAGCAAAAATTGCCGCTAAGCTTGCGGTTGGATATACTCTTGATGAAATTACGAACGATATTACGAAAAAAACGCTTGCATGTTTTGAACCGTCAATCGATTACGTAGTAACCAAAATACCGCGTTTTACGTTTGAGAAATTTCCGCAGACCGACAGCACCCTTACGACGCATATGAAGTCGGTGGGCGAAGTGATGTCTATAGGCAGGACTTTTTGCGAATCGCTCCAGAAAGCCGCCAGATCTTTGGAAAACGGATATTACGGGATAGAGTCGCTTTACGGTCTTGATTTATCTTACGATGCGGCAGAAAAAAAACAGAATACCGAAATCATTAGAGAAGAAATAAAATCCTTAATAAAAAATAACGATTTCAGAAGATTGTTCTTGATAGCCGATGCTTTAAGGATAAATTTTACCGTTGAAGAAATAAATGAATTTTCTAAAATAGATAAGTGGTTTCTCAATCAGATTAAGCTGATCGTCGAACAGGAGAAAAAGCTGTTCTTCGCCGCCAATGCAGTAAAAGATATAGAGCTTATCAGAGAATCTAAAGAAATAGGTTTTTCAAACAGAATAATCGCAAAATTAGTTGCAAAAAAAGACGACGGTAGTCATATTTTGCCCGAGGAATATTTAATAAAAGACGAGGAATCTATCTCTTTGATAGAAAAAACGGAAAAAATTATAGACGAGGCGTGCAGGGCGAATAATATAACGAAAGTATTTAAAAAAGTCGATACCTGCGCGGCGGAATTTGAAGCGGCTACTCCTTATATGTATTCTTCTTATGATAAATTCAACGAAATTAAGCCGCTTGAAAACAAAAAAGTTATAATTCTGGGAAGCGGCCCTAACAGGATTGGGCAGGGTATAGAGTTTGATTATTGTTGTGTTCATTGCTCCTTTGCTTTAAAAGAAAATAATTACTCGTCTATAATGCTGAACTGTAATCCCGAAACGGTTTCCACCGATTACGATACTTCTTCCCGGCTATATTTTGAACCTTTGACTTTCGAGGATGTCGAGGCAATCTGCGAGCTGGAGAATAATCCTCCGGTCATACTTCAGTTCGGCGGTCAAACGCCTTTGAAGTTAGCTAAAAAATTTGACTCAAAAGGCATCAAAATACTAGGCACTCCTTTTAAATATATAGATATAGCGGAAGACAGGGAAAAGTTTAAAAATATAATAAATAAATTAAATCTTAAACAGCCTGAAAGCGCTATGGCGTTTAACGACGAAGAGATATACGAGAAAGCAAAAGCTATCGGCTTTCCGGTTTTATTGCGCCCGTCATATGTTCTCGGCGGAAGGGCTATGGAAATAATATATAACGAAAGCGGTTTAATGGAATACATTAAAAAGATTTTTCAACAGGATGTTTCATTTCCTATATTGATAGATAAATTTCTCGAAGATGCGATAGAGGTTGACGTAGATGCCTTAAGCGATACCGAATCGGTTTATATTGCTGGAATAATGGAACATATAGAAGAAGCAGGCGTGCATTCGGGAGACAGCGCCTGTTCTTTGCCCGCATTCTCTTTAGATTCGGACGCCTTGGGAAAGATAAAAGATATTACGGAAATAATATGCAGGGAATTTCACGTTAAAGGTCTTATAAATATTCAGTATGCCGTAAAAAATAACGAAATATACATAATAGAAGTTAATCCTAGGGCATCTAGAACCGTTCCGTTTATCGGAAAAGCCACTGGAGTGCCGGTAGCAAAATTAGCGACCAAGCTTCTTCTCGGAGAAAAACTTAAAAGTTTCGGGTTGGGGCAGTCTTTTGATATCAATTATTACTGCGTTAAGGAAGCAGTTTTTCCGTTTTCTAAATTTTCAAACGTCGATCCTATGCTTGGTCCTGAAATGAGGTCGACGGGGGAAGTTATGGGAATAGACGCAAGTTTTGGAATGGCTTATGCTAAATCGCAGATTGCCGCGGGGCAAAATCTTCCGTTGTCCGGAAACGTACTTATAAGCGTCAAAGACGAAGATAAAAGATATTTAAGCGATATATGCAGGTCTTTGATAGATTCCGGTTTGAATATATTTGCAACCAAAGGAACATCTGAATATCTTGATACATTAGGCATTAAAAATCAAAAAATAAATAAAGTGAAAGAAGGACGTCCGCATATAATAGATGCCCTTAAGAACAAAGAAATTTCTATGATTTTCAATACTCCGAGAGGAAAAAAATCCCTCGAGGATTCATATGTAATCAGGAGAAGCGCCATAGAGTTTTCTCTTCCGTATTATACTACTATGAGAGGCGCAACCGCCGCATGTATGGCAATTAAGGCGCTTAAAGAAAATAATTTATCCGTAAAAGCATTGCAGGATTATTACAAAGGCGTATAATAATTAGTTTATTTTAATCTAATATATATTATATATTCGGAGGTGTTTTCATTGGCGGCAAACGAAAAAGCTTTTTATATTACGAAAGAAGGACACGATAACTTACTTAAAGAGTTAAAGCGGTTTAAATCCGTCGAAAGACCGGCAAATATTAAAGCAATCGAAGAAGCCAGAGCGCACGGGGATCTTTCGGAAAATGCGGAATATCAGTATGCAAAAGATAAGCAGGGGTTTATTAACGGGAAAATTATGGAGCTCGAAGATAAAATAGCAAGAGCGCAGATTATAGACGTGTCTAAAATATGCGAAGAAAAGGTCGTATTCGGCGCAACCGTAAAGCTATTGGATTTGAATACCGATAAAGAAGTTTCGTATAAAATAGTCGGAGATTCGGAATCCGATATTAAAGAAGGAAAAATTTCTATAAGCTCTCCTATCGCTAAGGCTCTCATAGGAAAATGCGTCGGGGACGATACAAAAATAAACGTTCCTAACGGCGTTAAAGAGTTCGAGATTATTGACATTAAATATGTTTGAGGTTATAATATAAACATATAATATATTTATTTATATATATTATTTAATTTATAGAAAACAGGAGGATTTATGGCTTTAGATAAAGCAGAAGTATCAAAAGTTATCGATGAAATAAGACCTTCATTGCAGTATGACGGCGGAGACGTCGAACTGGTGAATATACACGACGATGGAACGGTTGACGTCAGACTTAAAGGAGCGTGCGCCCACTGTATGGGTTCCATAATGACCCTTAAGGGCGGAATAGAACGCCTTCTCAAGGAACGCATTCCGGGAGTCAAGGAAGTCAACGCCGTTCAATAGCGATAAAATAAAATTTATTTAAAAACCCGCTTGAAAGCGGGTTTTTTTAAAGTTATCGTTATATGTTATATATAGACCTTTTTATTAGATTTACCTAAATTCAGGCAGATTTCATAAGGGATAGTTTTAGCGATTGAAGCTATTTCCTCAGGGGTAATTTTATTTGAGCCTGCCTCTCCCGCTATTATTACCTCGTCGCCTGCTTTAACTCCTTCTATGTTTGTTATATCCGCCATAGTCAGGTTCATAGTAACTATCCCTTTTATAGGGGCAAATTTACCGTTTATTAAAACCCTGCCTTTATTGGACATAAGTCTTGGTATGCCGTTGTCATAGCCTGCGGAAACAACGGCAATGTTCATATCTCTCGGTGCTTTAAACGTATTATTGTAGGAAATAAAGCCGCCTTTTTTAACTTTCTTAATTTGTAAAACGCTGGATTTTAAGGTCATAAGGGGTTTAAGTTCTGCATTGTCGTTTGCGGTTTTGCTTATGTCCGTATTGGGATTAAATCCGTAAAGCGAAATTCCGGGTCTAACGGCGTTTGAATAATCTTCGCCTATTTTGTCGTTTAAAAGCGACGAACTGGCGCTTATGTGCGTATATACGGGTTTAATGCCGTTTTTATTTAAAAGAAAAGTTATTTTTTTAAAATTGGCTATTTGAAAATTAGTATGGTCGATGTCGTTTCCCGCCGAAGATAAATGGCTGAATAAGCCTTCCACGTTAAGATATTTTTTGTTTTCGTTTATGATGTCTATTGCCGGTTTTATTTCGTCTTCGTTTAATCCAAGCCTATTCATTCCGGAATCGTATTTAATATGTATATTCGCAGGCTTATTAAGTCTTTTTGCCTTATCCAAAATTATTGTAAGGCTGTCTAAATTAATTACCGAAATTCTTAAATTAAGCCCTATAGCTTCGTCTATATCGTCTTTATGCACTCCTTTAAGCATCAGAAGCCGGGCATCAGGTATTTTTTTGAGGACGCTTTTAGCCTCGTTCATGCCGATAATTCCGAAAAAATTTATTCCTTCGTTAAAAAGCGTTTCGGCGACCGGAACAAGTCCATGTCCGTAAGCATCAGACTTAATAATTGCTATAATTGTTTTGTTTTTTGCCGAGTTAAGCAGTTTTATAAAGTTTATGTTGTTTTTAAGGTTTTCCAGATTTATATAAAGAGAGGTATCTTTCATATAATTTATTTTAAGAAAAAACGGCATAAAAGTCAATTTCATAAGATTTCATAACATTCGTTCTTGTTTGAAAGCGCAGTTTTTGATATTATATTAATTGATATATAACATCAAAGAGGTTTAAAATGAATTTAAGCGATATAAATTTTAATAAAATTATTAACAGCGCCCGCTATAGCGATGAAGATTTTGTAGATATTTTTATAGAAACTAAAATTTCTACTTTGTTGTCTAACGAAGGCAAGAGACTTGAAAAAGCTATTAACGGTATGATTCAGGGTGCTGGTTTAAGGCTTATTTCAAATAAGAAAACATATTATGCCTATACCAACAATTTAGAAGAAAATAATTTAATAAACATTGCAAAAGAATTAAAATCTGCCGCGGTCGATGATATTAATAAGAAAAATATTAAAGCCGGCGGATTAAAATCTTTAAATTTTAACGAAAAACGGCCTAGAGTAGATTTTAATATAATAAAGGATATTACGGATATTTCTATCGACGATAAATTAAAGAAGGTAGAACCTGTAGTTAAATATTCATGGGGATTCGATAAAAGAGTCGTTCAGGTTAACATTACATATTCCGATTATAAACAAAATGTAATAATCGTGAATTCAGAGGGGGATTTTGTAAAAGATTTCAGGGAAAATTTAGCATTTTTAGCGCATATAGTAGTATCTAACGGCGAAAAAACGGAAGTAGGCTATGAAGTAGCCGGTGGTTTTACCGGGTTTGAATTTTTCGATAAAAACATTCCTGAAGATATAGCCAAAAAAGCTTTAAGCAGAGCATTGATTCAGCTTGAAGCTCCGTTTGCCCCTTCGGGAACTATGCCCGTCGTGTTATCGAGCGAAGCGGGCGGAACTATGATACATGAGGCAATCGGACATGGGTTAGAGGCTGATATTGCAGGAAACGGTCTAAGCGTATATTCGAATAAAATAGGAGAACAAGTTGCATCAAACTTAATAACCGTTATAGACGATTCTTCTTTGACGGGCAAACGCGGTTTTTACAAGTTTGACGATGAAGGAACCTATTCAAATAAGAATATTTTGGTTGAAGGCGGCGTCCTTAAAAAATATATGTCGGACAGGTTATCATATATTAAATACGGATATGAGCTGACCGGTAACGGCAGAAGACAGTCTTACGAGCATGTTCCGATAGTCAGAATGTCGAATACGATGATTGCTCCGGGAAAATCTAACCCGGAAGATATTATAAAAAGCGTGGATGACGGTATATTTGTTAAAAAAATGGGCGGCGGTCAGGTAAATACCGTTACCGGAGATTTTGTATTCGACGTTATGGAAGGTTATATTATAAAGGATGGAGTCGTCAGCGGAGCCGTCAGCGGGGCGACTCTTATGGGAAACGGACCGGAGATACTGAAAAATATCGATATGGTTGGAAACGATTTAGGGTTCGGAATAGGCACTTGCGGGAAAGACGGACAGGGAGTTCCTGTTGCCGATGCTCAGCCCACGCTAAGAATTCCGTCAATAATAGTAGGCGGTAAAAATTCAAAATAACAAATATAGGAATGGAAAGAATAAGAAACTGGAAATCATACCAAAAAACACTCAATAAAAGAAAAGGCAAGAAAAATAGATTTGTTAATTTAATAAAATATATCGCAATATCAATATTTATCGTTTTACTTTTTTACGGCTCTTCCGTACTTTATTTTTACGGAAAATCTATTTTTATTGCTGCAAATAAAAAAGTGCAGGGAACGGGAATAAGACCCATAGTATTTATTAAAGACGATTTAATCGGCAAAAAATTTTCTAATTTCGAAATTGAGAACGTTAAATCAGTTAAATCGTTAAAAAAATACTTCAAATATAATCCTCCGGTATTTAAAACTATCCTTAACGGTCATTACGTGCAAAAGATAGGTGACTATACCGTAGTTTATACGATTGATCCCGCTGTACAAAAAGAAGCGAAAAATATTTTTAAAAAATATTCCGTTCCGTTTGGAGTTTTAGCCGCCGTAAATCCGAATACCGGAGCGGTACTCGGATTCGCATCTTATTCTTATAATAAAAGCAAATCTAGTGAAATTTCCCCGCTCATTTCTTATCCTCCCGGTTCTTTAGTAAAAATAATAACGGCATCCGCCGCAATAGAATCTAAAGGTTTTTACCCGGGACTTAATATATGCTTTAGCGGAACTATGTACGGGACAGATAAGGCTTACTGGAAACAGAATATAGGAACCGGGTCAAATACGATATCTTTTAAGCAGGCATTTGCGAAATCATGCGATGTAGCTTTCGGCAAAGTTGCGGGATATTATGTAGGCAGGAAATTATTAATAGATTATTTTAATAAATTTTATTTTAATAAAAAAATACATTTTATTTTAGACCTGCATAAAAGTAAAGCATATATCCCTAGAAGATTTTACCAATTGGAACTTACGGGGGCCGGTTTCAAAAACGTAACAATGACGCCTCTTCAAGCCGCATTAGTTGCAGGTTCTGCGGTTAACGGAGGTAAAATAGTCAAGCCCTATATAATAAAGGAAATTATATCTTCATCCGGCAAAGTCGTATATATTCATAAAGATGCTAATACTCTAAGCGCCCCAATAACGGCTAAAACGGCGCATATTCTAAAACAGTTGATGATTACGACCGTTACTAAGGGCGTGGCCCACGCGGATTTTTATAACTCAGCCGGCAGGTATATGCTTCCAGGGGTTATTGCGGGAGGTAAGACCGGAACGATATCCGGTAATAATCCACAAGGACTTTATCAATGGTTTGCGGGATTCGGAGAGATGAACGGGAAGAAGATAGCGCTATCGGCTCTTGTAATAGAAAATCCGGTTTGGAAAATAGAAGGCGGAGGAGTAGCCGAAAAGGTATTTCTTGCATATTTTTTCTGATATAATAATAAAAGTTGCAAAGAAACTTAATTATAATATATAAATATGAGGTGGTTAGATGGCAAAAATTATTCCGTTTGAATATTTTGAACCGGTTTTGGAACATTCCGTATCTAATATGAAGAGAATTAAAAAAGAACTGAGGCTTGCCGAAGATATTGCCTCTATAGATTATGTAGGGTTAACGATTCTTAATATAACAAAACTCAACGATGATTTTATAAAAACTCTCGGCGGAGTGCTTAGAGATTCTGATATAGTATCCGTTAAAAATAATCTCGTTTATTTATTTTTGCCGGGGACCGATTTTGAAGGTTCGATGAATATAATCAATGATTTCAAAGAATTTTACGAGGATGTTTTCGATTATATCGTTTCCGCAACGCTTCTAAAAGATTTAAACAGCATAAAAGATATATTGGCAGAATTAGATAAACTCGCGCTGAATAAGGGTTGGAAGGTATAGATTCATATAAATGCAACAAAAATTTAACATAATTGTAATATATCCTTCACGATTCTGAAACAATATCCTCTTATAATATAATAAACGGTATAAGTAAAAAATTATTATAAGAGGATATTGTTTTATGATTACGTCGCTTAATAGCGCCACATTTATCGGTATCAACGCCGTTTTAGTAAATGTAGAAATATTTATATCCAACGGCATACCCGGGATTATGATTGTAGGTTTGCCGGATGTTTCGACTAAAGAGGCTAAGGATAGGGTTAAAGCCGCAATAAAAAATTCCGGCTTTGAATATCCCGTTAGGAAAATCATTATAAATCTTGCTCCCGCCGATTTAAGAAAAGAAGGACCTCTTTTCGACCTGCCGTTTGCAATAGGAATTTTAGTTTCCGCCGGTTTGCTTAAATGCGCTTTAAATCTCGATGATTATATTATTGCGGGAGAACTTTCCTTAAACGGTAAAATAAAGAAAGTTAACGGCGTAATAGCTCTGGGCATACTTGCCAAAAAATTAAATAAAAAGCTTATAATTCCATATGAAAATATAAATTCCGCAAGGTTCTTAGGGATCGATTTTCTTGCATTCAGCCATTTAAGAGATGTATGCGCTTTTATTTCAGGGGTTCGGTTGAATGAAACTGCCGCAGAAAACAGCCCGGTTTATATTCATAATGCCCAAGAAGAAGACGGAACATTTTTTGAAAGGATAATTTCCGATGTAAAAAATACCGTTAAAGACAGAGAAAATTATCCCGATTTTTCGGATATTAAAGGGCAGGAACTGGCAAAAAGGGCAATATTAACCGCCGTATCGGGGCATCATAATATTTTAATGATAGGTCCTCCCGGCAGCGGGAAAACAATGCTGGCTCAAAGTATAGTTGGGGTTCAGCCCGGTTTATCGCTTGAGGAATCCATTGAGACATCTAATATTTATAGTTTTTCAAATAAAAAGATTAACGACGAAACCGGACTTATTACGAGGCGGCCTTTTATTCCGGTGCATCACACCGTATCTATCGCCGGATTAATCGGAGGCGGCGCTTCAAATCCGCTTCCGGGAGATATAAGCCTGGCTCATAACGGAGTCTTATTTATCGACGAATTTTCGGAATTAAGCAAAAAAACGTTGGATAGTTTACGGCAGCCTATGGAAGATAAGACGATAAACCTCTCGAGGAGCAGGTTTTCAATAGTTTTGCCGTGCAATTTTATGTTGGTTGCGGCAATGAATCCTTGTCCTTGCGGTTATTACGGGGATATAAAACATGAATGTAAATGTTCGAGCGCAGAAATTTATAAATTTTACACGAAATTGTCGGGGCCGATCCTCGATAGATTCGATATATTCGTAGAAGTTTATTCCGCAGATATAGACAAGTTAATAGTTAATGAAAATGCGGTAAATTCTTCAGAAATTAAAAATTTAATCGAAGCAACAAGGCAGATACAGATAAAAAGATTTCGAGACGCCAAAATCAGATCTAACGCTTCGGTAAAAAGTTCCGAGATAGAAAAATATTTTGCCGTTTCCGGCTCCGCTTTAAAACTGGCACAAAACGCCGTAAAAAAGTTAAATATATCGTCCAGAGGGTACCATAGGATATTGCGGGTTTCACGGACTATAGCCGACTTGGATAGGAAGGACGAAGTCGATGCCGATTCTGTCCTTGAGGCATTAAATTATAGAAATACAAAACTATTGAGAGTATGATTAATAGCAATTTGACTTTTTATATTTCAAATGATAGACTTTTAACAAATAGGGTTTATTCAAACTTTATCTTAAAGAGTTAAGGGAAACAGGTTAAAATCCTGTGCTGTTCCCGCAGCCGTAAGAACTTATAGCGGACTATATTAATATTAAAAATATTAAAGTAAAGCCCGTTATTAAGGATATTTCGATATGCCACTGGCGCAACTTACATTTGCATTTGCCGGGAAGGCGGAATATCCGCATGTTCAAGCCGGAAGACCTGGCCGTTAAGATAGTTTAATCAATTTAATTTTAATTAGCGGGAGGTCTAATTATGTTTTTACGCCCATCTTCTTTTTCCTTTGGCTTCAAGCAAAGGCTTATTCTTCTCTATTCATTTTTATTCACCTTTTTATTAGTTTCGCTAATCCTCTTAATCGACAGGTCGAGAGTATTTCCGGTTTTATTAAGTTTAGGGTCACTCGCTTTTTTTTTCGGCATAAAACATGCTCTTGACGCCGACCATATCGCCGCTATAGACAATACCACGAGAAAATTAATGAACGACGGTAAAAAGCCGGTAGGCGTCGGGTTCTTTTTCTCGGTCGGACATTCCTTGTCGGTTTTTATCTTGACCGTAATAACCGTTGTAATCGGAAAATTCGTCGTCGAGGCATATCCGGAATTAGGCAATTTGAGCAATGTGCTGGGAACCGGAATATCAGCCCTATTTTTATACCTTATTGCGTTTATGAACGTCGTAATTCTAATCGGCATTATTAAAATTGCGAAGGATTTTAAAAACTTTAAAAATAAGAAGATGGAAGAAGAGCTTTTAAAAAGAGGTTTTATGTTTCGTTATTTTAACGGCATTATGAAACTTATAACTTCAAGCTGGCAGATGTTTTTCGTAGGGATTTTATTCGGCATAGGATTCGATACCGCAACGGAAGTCGGCATACTTTCGATGTCCGCTTTATTTGCTTCCTCCGGCAGACCGTTAATAGACGTTTTAATACTGCCTATGATATTTTCCTCCGGAATGGTCTTGCTTGATTCTACCGACGGCGTGATTATGCAGTTTGCATATAGCTGGGCATTTTTAAATCCTATAAGGAAAATATTTTATAATATTTCCATAACGAGCATTTCCGTATTTCTTGCATTCGGCATAGGGACGCTGGAGTGGCTTCAGGTTATAGGTATGGAATACAACCTGAAAGGCAAGCCGTGGGATTTTTTTAACCATATGTCTTTTGCGGTTTTAGGAGGCGGTATAGCCTTAGTATTGACGGCGGCTTGGCTTTTATCGCTGGCGGTATATAAATTTAGCAGGGTGGAGGAAAGGTATAATATCGACGGCATTGAATAAAATTTTTATTAATGCCCGTTTTTGCTATTCAAAAACAAAGAGAGAGTCAGGGTCGTTCTCGTATCTAATCTCGTCGATTTGTTCCTTCTTCATTTTGCCCGCGAATAGTTTATTTGCGGCGTTGATGACAAGCCCGTTTTTTCCGCCGACGTTTTTATAAGCGTGAACTATTCCCGGCGGGACTATAAGCGTCGAGGGCTTGTTTTCTCCGAGATACAACACGGTTTTATTGAGATAAGTGGGCGAATTTTTTCTGTTGTCCCACAATATTATTTTAAAATCCGAAGGGCCTATAAAGCAAAAATAGTCGGTTTGATATGCGTGTTCGTGAGGTCCTCTCCTAACCCCCGGCATAGTTAAGGAAACATAAGACATCTGTGGAAAAATCGACTCGTTTAATTCGTCGCTTCTATACAGTTCCGCAAGCCAGCCGCGCTCGTCTATATGTTTTTCGATATTTTTAACGACTACGTCCTTAATCTCGGATAATTTGAAAGAAACGCCCATTTTATTTTAAATACTTTATTTTTAAGATAATAATGCATTGAAGTTGATTATATTATAAATTTAAGGTTGAAATCAATTATATTTTTGACTTTTTAACATTATTTTTATATATTATATTTTACGATGAAAGCTTATAAAAGATACCACCCTATAACATGGTTGATTTTAGTAATTCCTATAGCCGTGCTTTCCTTCGGAATAAAATATTATAACGATAACAGGTTGATATTCGGAATTAGCGCAATGGTCTGGTTTTTTATAATAATGGACATAATAACGGTAATTATGACGTATGTTGCGTATTTAATAGAGAAAAAAAATATCAAAGAATTAAAATCAAAGCATGATTCAGAATAATATTCCTATTATTATAATTTTTTCTTTTTTATTTTTAGTCGCCTTTGCAGGTTTTTTATCTAAAAAGTTCGAAGCCGCTAAAATAGACAGTTTAGTTGAATGGTCGCTTGCAGGCAAAAGATTCGGTGCGTTTATAGTCTGGTTTCTTCTGGGCGGAGATATTTATACCGCATACACTTTATTGGCAGTTCCCGGACTTGCTTACAATTCCGGCGCCTTTGCATTCTTTGCCGTTTCTTACGTCATAATGGAATATCCGATACTCTTTTTGACTATACCGAGATTGTGGAACGTTTCAAAAAAATATAATTTTATCACCGCCGGCGATTACGTCGAAAAAGTATTCGACAGCAAATTTCTGGGTGCCGTAGTAGCCTTAGTCGGAATATTTGCCGAACTCCCGTATATAGGACTTCAGATATTCGGAATGAGATATATGCTTTCGTTGTCGGGACTTAAACCGGATATCGCTATTGCGGTATCGCTTTTTATCGTAATATCGTTTACCGTTTTTAGCGGCATAAGAGCCGCCGCCGTAACATCCTTCATAAAAGATTTTTTTATATGGGGCATGGTATTATTTCTTATAATATTTATACCTTTACATTATTTCGGCGGATTTGCCGAAATGTTTAATTGGATTAATAAAGCCCATCCGTCAAAGTCGTTAATAGCTCCGGGCAGTATGGTAACTTTTGGAACTCTTGCTTTCGGTTCGGCTGGAGCGTTATTCTTGTATCCTCATTCGATAAACGGAGCTTATACTTCTAAAAGCGCAGATGCGATAAGGAAAAATGCCGTTTTTATGCCGTTATATAATATAATGCTAATATTTATTACTATTTTAGGATTTGCGGCATTATATATAGTTCCGGGAATTAAAAACTCGAATATGGCAATTCCTATGATGCTTTATAAAACATTCGGACCGTATGTTACGGCGTTTTTCGGAGGAATAATTATTTTAGGAAGCATGGTGCCTGCTTCTATTATGGCTTTATCCTCCGCAAATCTGTTTACCAAAAATATATATCAGAATTTAATAAACGCAAATATAAACGACCGTTCGCAGGAAATTATGAGCAAAATTGCCGTAGGTTTTATTATTGCCCTTGCCCTGTATTTAAGTATTATAATAAACCCGCTGCTTATAATTAAACTTCAGCTTATAGGCGGCATGATAATACTTCAATTGTTTCCGTTGATTTTTTTGCCGCTGTTTACAAATAGGGTTTCCAAAATACCGGCTATGATATCGGTAACGGGCGGGCTCTTTACGGTTTTCTATCTTATGCATATCGTCAATTGGAATATAATATACAAAAAGATATACATTGGTTTATGGGGAATTTCGGCGGAAATATTATTACTGCTTGTTTTTACATTCTTTTTTGCGCCGGTTAAAAATATATCTCTCGACGATTACCTTGACGCATAGCCGCATTAAGATATAAGTGGTAAAAAATGGCAAAAAATGATAGAAGTTTTATTTATAGACGCTCGCAATATAGGCATTATGATAGAAACAGGCGGCACAGGGATCTTACGGAAGAATACAAAAAAATTTTAGAATACTTATGCAGGATTAAAGTATAAACAAATCGTTAAATCATCTAACTAAATCATAAAACAATTATTTGAGCGGAAGGTTAAAAAATGAACATAATAGATGCCGTAAAAACAAGAAAAAGCATTAGAAAATTTAAACAGGAAGATTTAGATTTAAATCAAATAAAAAAAATTATCGAAATTTCGATTAATTCGCCAAGCGGAGGCAACGCCCAAAACTGGTTTGTTTATATAATTAAAAATAAAGACATCCTCGGCAGTATGAGAAACGAGGTCGAAACGGTCTATAAAAAAATAACCGGCAAGAGCGCCCCGGGGGTGTATACGTTTTTTAACGAAGCCCCTATTGTGCTGGCGGTCGTCCAAAGACCTTACATATGGAGTCTCGATACGATAATCGAGAAGGCTGATAAAAATAGAAGCTACGACAAAAAGTTTATAGTTAACCCCGGATTGCAGGGCGTTTCCAGCTTTATAACGCATATCTTGCTTGTCGTCCACAACGAAGGGCTTGGGGCATGCTGGATGACCGGTCCGTTAGTCGCCAAGCCTGAAATAGAAAAAATATTAGGAGTTAAAGGCCCTGACAATATTGTCGCGTTAATTCCTGTGGGAAAACCTGTTAAAAGGCAGTCTAAGTCTTCCAGAACGGATGTAGAGGAAGTAATTAAAATTATCGAATAGAAGATATACCTATAACGGCGAACGAATTATAAAGCTTTGGCTCTTTCGAACGCTCCCTTAATTGCCGTATCTTGCAAAAAAATCGGTATTTCTGAGGTTTTCCTTCGCGGCGGCGGCAAGTTCTTTTAGAATTAAATCTCCGGTTACATGACCCAGCGTGTCGTTGACGTCTTTAAACCTGTCTATGTCG
>JAJYYR010000092.1 GCA_021800805.1 bacterium | reverse complement strand
CGCTTTCGTCATATTATAATCGTAGGGCAAAAGATTTCTAATCAGAATATCTTAATTAGATTTAGACGGCATACGCTTCAACCTCCAAACGAACTATTTTTACATTAATATTGCCTGATTTATCCGCCGGATTGTCCGTAAGTATTGACATTGTAAATACTTATAATTTACGTTATATTTTCTATAAATTTACTGTCTGTCAATATATTCTTTTTTATCCATTTCAAGGTAACTGCAACAAAAGCTGAAGTAGCGGGAGAAAGATCTGAAAACGGCATTATAGACGCAAGACCTATCCTGCGTTTTAATACAGGTTCAAGCGGCAAAATTTTAACATTAGGTATATATTCAGGTAATGCAAATTTTGGCATTATGGCTATCCCCAGTCCTTCTTTAACCATAGCCAATAGCGTTCCTATATTACTTACTTTGTATTTCCATGGCGGAAGTTTTCCGGTTAACGACTTAAACGCCTTTTTTACTAATAACTGGCAGTTACTGTTCCATGTTATCATCATGGAATATTTAGTTAATTCCTCAATGCTAATTGAATTTTGAGTCGCTAGAGTATGGGCTTCGGATAAAACCACCATCATATCATCGGATATTATAGGAATTGTTTTAAGAGTATCACACGGAAACGTAATAAATCCCATATCTATCGTGCGGGATACAATCCAGTCTCTTATTTCTCCCTCTGTCCCTTCAAAAATTTTTAAATCAATTTTAGGATATCTTAATTTAAATAAACGGATTATTCCGGGGAGAAAATTAGTAGAAACGCCTTCAAAACTTCCGATTTTAACTTGTCCTGCCTGCAGTTTTAACGAAGCGCTAACTTCCTGTTTTATATACTCCATATTTGCAACAATAGCGCGTGCGTGTTTGAGTATTTTAACACCTGTTTCCGTGGGGTAAATCCCGTTTTTTCCCCGATGAATGAGTTTTATATCTAATTCAGACTCTAAATCTGCTATTGAGTGACTTACCGCAGATTGGGTGATATAAAGTTCGTCTGCTGCCATAGAAAAATTTTTTAATTCAATAATTTTGATTAAAGTTATTAATTGATTTAATGTCATGAGTTTTTTCTCATATTTTATGAATATTATTCATTTTATTTATAATCTGTCTATATGATAACATAATTATAACATAATCTTAAGTAAAGTAAAAAATTACATATAATAAAATTATTATTTATTATTATATATTTCTAATGATAATTATCAATAATTAAAAAGTTTTTAATTCCCTTTGCTATGTTATAGCTATATCATTGTATATTTAAAAAATAATGCAATTTTAAGTTTTTGCAAACCCAATCAGTAAAAAAGGAGACTATCTATGTTTGCTGGAGATAATATAAAAACTGAAAATTCCAATATGAATCGTTTAAAGTTCATTATATTGATTGTGTTATCCACCGCTCTGATGGGGTCAGCTTTTTCAGTAATTAAAATGGGCGATATGTATGCATCGCCTTTAATGTTTGCCGCGATACGTTTCATTCTGGCTGGGCTATTGCTATCTTTCATTGTCGGATTTATGCGAATGCCTCATCCAAAACATTCAAGCGAATGGTTTTACGTTGCACTGATTGGATTTTTTCAAACAACAGGTGTTTTTGGAGCTATTTTTTTGAGTTTGCGCACCATCACTGCGGGAGAATCATCTATTTTAATATTTGTAAACCCCATATTAGTTGTTTTATTTAGTGCGTTTATCGGCATACGATATCGTTTGCTTCAGTGGTTTGGGGTCATTGTTGGCTTTATCGGAGTAGTAATACTAATTGGATTTCACCCTTATTATCAAGTAGGCGTATGGATAGCACTGTCGGGTGCGGTATTTTGGGCAATAACCACATTGCTAGTTAAGCGGGTGGCAAGTTTTATAAACATTTGGGTGCTTACCGCTTATCAAATGCTTATTGGAGGAATACTGCTGTTTTTTATCAGTGAAATTTTTGGGCATCCATATGTCATTTTAAATTTTTCATTTGTTTTAATTGTTCTTTGGCTTGCAATTATGAGCTCCATTGTGCAATTTGGAATCTGGTTTTATTTAATTCAAAAAAACAACCCAGGGAAGGTTAGCTCTTTTTTATTTTTAGCTCCATTGTTCGGAGTTTTGTCCGGATTAATTTTATTAAGGGAACCTGTCACTTTGCAAATAATTATAGGCGGCTTTTTTATTTTGTTGGGTATATTTCTTGTCAATAGCACTGAATCCCAACGAACAATATTGGAAAAAGCGGAGGTTGAAACAGAAGGCAACCCTTAAATAGCAAAAAGGTGTATAAAAACGGATTAAAAATAAACCTGACACTTTTTATTCTTTTTTATTTTTCACACATATCGTCCTTTAAAGATTAAAAGTATTCTGATAATTGTGCCGTAAATATCAAATCAAAAATCCTTTGGAATTTTTAGAACATTATACGAAAATATAAAAGCAAGAAAAAAACAGACCGCCGTTACGCCAAAAGCAAAAGAGAAATTACCCGTATAGCCGATAATAGCCCCTAAAACCACGGGTATCGATAATGCCCCGATAAAACTGAAAGTATTCATAATACCGTTGGCGGTACCCGCCGACTCTAATGGGAATAATTGCAAAACGATTACGTAGGGGAGGGACATTCCGCCGAAAACTAAACCCATCGTTAAAGATACGATTATTGTCCATATAATAGAAATTTTAAATATTAATAGGCTGAAAAGGGCGATTAATAGAAAACTAAGAAACTGGCTGTATCGAAAGATTGCAACATGACGATTTAAACGGTCTGCCATAAAACCGGATAGCGGCCATGAAATAATAGTGCCTGCCGTAGCAAGGCTTGTTATTAAACCCGCCTGGTAATTAGAGGCGTTAAAACGTTCTACTAAAAATGACGGCAGCCATGTCAAAAAACTGAAATATGCTCCGAAAAAAAACAATACGGAAAAACTCAGTAACCATAATGCAGGATTTCTAATAACATTGGAATAAATTAATTTAGGTTTTTTTATCGTTTTATCGCCGCTTTTATCGGCAACTGCCGCCGGTGTAATAAATAAAGTAACTAGAAGCAAAGCAAGGACTATTGGGATAATAGTAATCGCATATGAAAACCTCCAGCCCCAAATTCCGATTAAAAACGAAATAAGAATTAAACCGGCGGTTCCCCCAAAAGCCCCTCCTGCTGTAATAGTTCCTACGGCTAATCCGTGATTATGGGGATGTATCTCTTTTCTTATAATAGACACTCCCGGCACCAGAAGGGCTCCGCCAAGCCCCATAAGAATTCTTGAAACGAGAAATTCTATCATGTTATTGCTTAAAACAAAAACTATAACTCCGATAGTAAGAATAGCAACGCATACCTTGACTACACGGTTTGCCCCGTATTTATCGGAAAATACTCCCACAGGAATCTGGACTGCGGCATGACTCCAAAAAAAAGCGCTCATGATTATGCCGCTCTCGAAGTATGTAAAATGAAAGTTCTTTGTAAAGGTTGGAATCAATATGGCAAAAGCAACGCGATGCAAATGCACCTGGGCGAAAGCAAAGACTAATATAGCTAATACGAACCACGGTGAATGCCGCCAATGCTTTAAATAACCCTTTTTATCCTTTAATTTGAATATATTCATAGATCAAGTTCTTGAAAAAACAAACTAAAACTTAGGCGTACGGTTATTTATAATCGTCTCTCTCCAGCGACGAATAATGGTGTCCGATTTATTTATCACCGGAATAATTAAATAAAGACGATAGAA
>JAJYYR010000013.1 GCA_021800805.1 bacterium | reverse complement strand
TCGTTCATCACCGCGCTCCGGAATATTCGGTTATACTTCAAGAAGTAAGGGATAATCTAAAATACCTTTTTCAAACCAAGCAGGAAGTTTTGATATTCACGTCAAGCGGAACCGGAGCGATGGAAGGCTGCGTGTCCAATCTTCTTTCCGCCGGAGACCATGCTCTTGCGGTCAGAGGGGGAAAATTTGGAGAAAGATGGTTCGATATTTGCAAAGCCTATTCCGTTAACGTAAAAGCTATAGACGTGGAGTGGGGACATACGGTTTCTCCTAAATCTATCGAGGACGCATTAAACGAAGATCCGGAAATAAAAGCTGTTTACATTCAGGCCTCCGAAACATCTACGGGCGTTTACCATCCTGTAAAAGAAATTGCCGATATAATTAAAAAAAGGCCTGGTACCATACTTGTAGTAGATGCCATTACCGCTCTCGGGGTAACAAACGTTCCTCAGGACGAATGGGGCATAGACGTGGTGGTAACCGGTTCGCAAAAGGCGCTTATGCTTCCTCCCGGACTTGCGTTTGCTTCTTTGAGCGAAAAGGCTTGGGGTTTCGTCGAGAAATCTACGCTCCCGAAGTACTATTTTAATTTTAAAAAAGAAAAAAAGTCCCTCGAAAAAAATCAGAATGCCTATACTCCTAATGTTCAGCTCATAGTAGGCTTAAGAGAAGTCCTAAGGGAAATTAAGGAAGAAGGTCTGGAAAAAGTTTTCAGCAGACATAAAAATCTTGCCAATGCCGCGAGATCGGCAGTACAGGCAATGGGATTAAAACTTTATACGGTCGATGAGCCTTCCAACGCTCTTACGGCGGTTTGGGCCCCGGAAGGAATAGATGCCGGTAAAATAACAAAACTTATAAGAGAAAAATACGGCATTACCATAGCAGGCGGTCAGGATGCCGTTAAAGGCAAGATATTCAGAATAGCGCATCTCGGTTACGCCGGATGTTTTGACGTCATAACCGCTATTTCCGCATTAGAGGCGGTATTGAAAGAACTCGGTTATAAATTTGAAGCGGGCAGCGGACTCAAAGCCGCCCAGAAGGCTCTTTTCGGCGAATAGGTTTTGTAAATTAATTATTTACCATTAATTAATATAATACGGGAGATGAGTGATGTTTAAGGTTATCGTCAGCGATAAACTTTCCAAGGAAGGAATAGACATATTAACCAATACGGGCAAAATTCAGGTAGATGTTAAAACGGGGTTGAAACCGGAAGAGCTTAAGCAGATAATTCACGAATACGACGGCATCGTTATAAGAAGCGCCACGAAGCTTACCCAAGACATTATAGAAGCTGCCAAAAATCTTAAAGTCATAGGAAGGGCGGGCAGCGGCTTAGACAACGTCGATAAAGCGGCTGCAACAGCCGCCGGCATAGTCGTTATGAATACGCCGGGGGGTAATACCGTGACGACCGCTGAACTTACTTTTGCTATGCTTCTGGCTATGTCGAGACATATACCCCAGTCTTTCCTTTCGATTAAAGAAGGCAAGTGGGAAAAAAGCAAATTCCAAGGTACGGAAGTTTACGGCAAGACTCTCGGCATTATAGGAATGGGTAATATAGGACAGGTGCTTTATAGCAGAGCAAAGTGCTTCGGAATGAATCCGATAGGATACGACCCTCTTTTATCGAAAGAAAAAGCCAAAGAACTCGAAATAAATCTTGTAAGTTTAGAAGATATATATGCAAAATCCGACTATATAAGCGTCCATACTCCTTTGGTAAAAGAAACGAAAGGAATGATAAATAAAGAAACCATATCTAAAATGAAAGATGGAGTTAAGCTTCTCAATATAGCGAGAGGAGGCATAATCAACGAAGCCGATCTATACGAAGCTCTTAAAACCGGCAAGGTTTCCGCATGCGCGTTAGACGTATTCGAAATAGAGCCGCCGGCCAACAACCCTCTTTTAACTTTAGATAATCTTATTGCCACCCCGCATCTCGGAGCATCTACCGAGGAAGCTCAAACGAACGTGGCAGTGGCCGTATGTCATCAAATTGCGGATTATCTTATAAGCGGCACGATAAAAAACGCCGTCAACGTTCCTTCTGTAACAAAAGAAGAGGTAGATATAATAGGGCCTTATCTGAATTTGGGAGAAAAAATAGGCAGGTTGCTGGGAAGCATTATAGCAGGCGGAATTACAAATATCAAAATAGATTATAACGGAGCTGTTTCCGCGCATAACACCGGCGCTATAACCCCTAACGTCGTGAAGGGTATTCTTTATCCGCTGTTGGGAGAAGATATAAATTACGTTAATGCAAACGAAGTGGCAAAAAAAAGGGGAATATCGGTGGTTGAATCGAAATCGGACCAGGCATTCGACTATACAAGTTCAATATCTATTACGGCAACGACCGATATTAAAACTTTCAGTATATCGGGGGCGATATTCGGCAAAAAAAATCCGTGGATAGTTAAAATAGACGATTATTCCATAGAGGCTATTCCCGAAGGGCACATACTGGTTATATTTAATCTTGACAGGCCCGGCGTTATCGCATCAATCGGAAAGGTTCTCGGCAAGAATAAAATCAATATTGCAAGAATGCATCTCGGAAGGCATTTAGATAAAGCTATATCGATATTGCAATTAGATTCGGCGGTTGACAATGCCGTTATTAATGAATTAAAAGCCGAACCAAACATAACCGAAGCTAAATATTTAGAATTATAGTGAATAGAAAAAATTCGATAATTCCTTCCCAGCCGCCCCAGGGAACAAGGGATTTTCTTCCCGGAGAAACGGAATTAATAGACGGAATCGCGGATATATTACTGGAAGAATTTTCAAAATGGGGATACAGTAAGGTTATAACCCCAAGCATAGATTTTTTAGACGTGTTTTTAATGAGCTCGGAAGTTGCCGAACTGTTTAAAGTCGGCGATATAAGCACCGGAGAAATGCTATCTTTCAGAAGCGATTTTACTCCTCAGATAGGCAGGCTCAGTTCCGCATTAAAAAATTCTATCATCCTGCCGTATAAGTTTTCTTATAGCGGTCCCGTTCTGAGAAATTTCGACCCTGTTCTCGGCAAGCCACGCGAAATATGGCAAGTAGGAGCGGAATTAGTCGGTCCGGAAAGTCCTGAAAGCGATGCCGAGCTTATAATTATGGGTATAGAGTCGCTTAAGCGCCTTAATATAAAAGATTTTAGCGTGGACATAGGGAATGTCGAGTTTTTTAGAGGGATAGTTTCAGACATAGAAGCGCCCTACAAAAAAAGAATAGAAGAATTTATATTAAGGAAAGATTCTTCCGGTTTGCATGATTTTCTTTCCGGCATATCTTTGCCTTCCGACAAAAAAGAAGCTATAAGCGAGCTTCCTTTTATATTCGGAGAAAAATCGGTTATTAAAAAAGCATGGAAGATGGCTTGCAACGAAGCGTCGCAAAATGCTCTGGAGAATTTAGAACGCGTTGTTTCTTATATAAAGTCTTATAAGCTTGAAAAATACATTACTATCGATTTAGGCGAGATACGCGGACTAAACTATTATACCGGAACGATTTTCGAATGTTTTGCGCCGCATGTGGGTTATGAAATTTTCGGAGGAGGCAGATATAATAATTTAATAGGCAGGTTCGGGGATAATTGCGCGGGAGCAGGATTTGCCGTAAATTTAGATATTTTATGCAAATATGCCGGTTCTTCCGCTTACGGTTATAAAGAGAAAGATTACCTTGTTTTCAATAAGTCTATGGATAAAAAATCGGAAGCCGAGCTCATTATATTTTTACGGAAAAAAGGCTGTACCGCCGAATCTGATTTTATGAATTACGAATATTCCGATGCCGTAAAATATATGAAAGAAAATAATATTAAAAATATTATTTATATGAAAGAAAAAAAAATCTTATTAAAAAATATTTATACCGATAAAGAAAAAAATTTTAAAACCGTTTCCGATATTAAAAAATACTTAGAAAATAATTAATTTAAATTTAAATAAAATATTTATGAGAAAAAAAAATATTATTGTGGTCGGTCTTCAATGGGGAGACGAAGGAAAAGGGAAAATAGTGGATTTGTTGGCCAAAGATGCCGACATAGTAGCCCGCTACCAGGGAGGGAATAATGCGGGGCATACCGTCGTAAGCGGAGATTTAAGCCTCGTGTTCAGACTTGTTCCTTCGGGAATATTAAATGAGGAAAAAATTTGTATTCTGGGAAACGGGGTCGTTATAGACCCGGTAGTGCTGCTTCAAGAGCTTGAAGATTTAAAGGCTATAGGAATAAATATCAAAGACAGGTTTTTTATTTCATATAAGTCCCATATTATAATGCCGTATCATAAAAGATTAGATATAGCGAGAGAAAGGTTGAGAGGCGCAGGCATGATAGGGACTACGGGAAGAGGAATAGGCCCTGCGTATGAAGATAAGGTTGCAAGGCTCGGTATCCGCGCCATAGATTTGCTTAACAGAGACTTGCTGTATAAAAAAATTGTTTTAAGCCTTAAAGAAAAGAACTATCTGTTTAAAAACGTTCTCGGCGAGGACATATTCAATCCCGACGATTTAATAGAAGAATATTTAAATTACGGCGCGAAAATTAAGGAATTTTTAATAGATTCTTCAATATTTATCAATGAACGGCTTGATAAAGGATTTAACGTGATGCTTGAAGGGGCGCAGGGAACGTTTCTAGATGTTGACCACGGCACATATCCTTATGTTACTTCGTCTAACACCGTCGGCGGTTCCGCGCTTTCCGGCATCGGTCTTGGACCTACGAAAATAGACGAGGTAATCGGTATTACAAAGGCTTACACGACAAGAGTAGGAGAAGGTTATTTCCCGACGGAACTCAAAGGAGAGGAAGGCAGGATAATAAGGGATAAGGGAGAGGAGTTCGGCTCCGTTACCGGAAGACCGAGAAGATGCGGCTGGTTTGACGTTAACTTGATTAAAGAAGCCGGGCGTTTAAACGGCATTACCGGAATGGTGGTGACAAAACTCGATGTTTTATCCGGATTGGGAAAAATCAATATATGCACCGGTTATATGCTGAACGGTTCTATCATAAACCATCTGCCTTTTTCTTCCGCAGACTACGATAAGGCAGTCCCCGTTTATGAAGAAATGGAAGGATGGAGCGGCGATATATCAAGCATAAAATCATTTAAAGACCTCCCGGTTAATTCCCAGAAATATATTCTTAGAATAGAAGACCTTACAGGTTTGCGAATCAATATGCTGTCCGTGGGCAAAGAAAGAATGCAGACTATAAATTTAAAAAATATTTTTTAGGAAGGTTGCTTGTATTGCAGACAATTTTTTAATACGGCTTTGTCGCAAGATTATTCTCCGGACGTTCGTTATATGGCATATCAGTCATATTTAACCGCCCCCCACCTTTTATATCAGCTAAACAGTTTAGGTTATACGTTTGACGGCAAGACCGTCGCGGATGTCGGCACAGGCGTAGGGATATTGCCTTATTTATTAAAAGATAGAAATCCTTCAAAGATTATAGGTATAGATTTAGATAAAGATTTTTTAAAAGCCGCGCGTTATTTAACAGATGCGGAAAATACGGCATATATAAATGCCGACGGCCGCAATATACCGCTTAAAGATTCCGCTTTCGACGCAGTTTTTGTAAGATATGTTTTCCAGCACGTCAATTTGTCCGACATTTTTCTTTCCGAAATCAAAAGAATAGTTAAGGACGGCGGATTATTAGTTATAGCCGATATTGAAGACGATATGAATATATTCTATCCGGATTTGCCCGAAAGTTCCAAAAAATTATTCGAGGCTTATTCCGAATATCAAAAGTTAAAGGGCGGGGACAGGTTGATTTCGAAAAAATTACCCGCTTTTTTATTATCGCATGGGTTTAAGGACATAGAAATAAAACCTTACACGCTCGTATTTTTTAAGGGCGGGGACGGAAGTCCCGACCATGAGACATTAAAAAACGCTTTCTTATTAGTCCAAAACGAATTGGAACTTGTAAAATACGATCTTTTACATAGAAAATTAATCGGTTCCGTAGAATTCCATAAAGGCTTAAACGATTATTTTAAATTTTTAAATTTAAAAGACGATTTGCTGATTTCCAAAACCGAATTTTTAATTACATGTAAAAAATAAAAATATGAAAACCGAATTCCGAGCTTTTATTGCAATAAACAATAGAGAAATTTTGAAATTTATAAGGCAGAAGTCGAGGCTTATTACCGATCTTTCCAGACCGGTAATATGGCTTTTATTTGTCGGTTACGGGATTTCCACGATGGTTAAAATTAAAAGCGGTTCGTATATGCAATTTATTTTTCCGGGCATACTCGTAATGACGGTTCTTTTTAGGTCTATTTTTTCTTCGATATCTATAATTTGGGACAGGGAATTCGGCGTTCTAAAAGAAATACTTGTTTCTCCCGTTTCAAGAAAGACGTTCGTGCTTGCTAAAATTACTTCAGGCGGCATAGTCAGCACCGCTCAGGCCGTTATAATGCTGGCATTTGCGCCGTTTATCGGGATTAAACTGAGCTTAACGGTTTTCGTATTGACGGTCGCTTCTCTTTTTTTAATTTCGTCCGCAATCACGGCATTCGGCATAGTTATAGCTTCAAAAATGACTTCCTTCGAGGGGTTCAATTCGATTATAAACCTGATAGTTCAGCCTATGTTTTTTGTGAGCGGGGCGCTTTACCCCATAAAGAGGTTCCCCGGTTTTTTAAAAATACTTGCATATATTAATCCCGTTACTTATTCGGTAGATTTACTGAAATATATCTTTTTTTACAATAAAAAAATAACTCTATTCATACCGGAAACCCCTGTTGCATGGGACCTTATTTTTATTTTATTATTTTTGGTTTTAATGATTTTTCTTTCTAACTATTTTTTCGAAAGAGAAGATAATTAAGATTATGAGAATAAATTTTTTAAATATATTTAAAAAATCTATAAGGAAAATAAAAGTAAAAAAACCTTTAGAAAAAAAAGGTTTTGTGATATTCCAGATAGACGGTCTTTCCTACGAGGCTTTAAGAAAGGCATTATCGCTTAATTTAATGCCGCACTTGAGGAAAATGATAAGGTCCGATAAATATATTTTTAACAAATATTTTACCGGAGTTCCGAGCGACACCCCCTTTTTTCAGGCAGGGCTTTTATACGGAGATAACGATAATATTCCGGGGTTCAGATGGATAGAAAGAAAAACCGGCGAAGAGATTATATTCAAAAAGCCCGAAAGCGCAGGGCGCATTGAGGAACTCCTTGCAAAGAAAAACCGCGGTCTTTTAAGAGGCGGTTCAAGTTACGTTAATTTATTTTCGGGAGGAGCGTCCCGCTCCACATTTACGCTTTCGACTTTTTCCATAAGATATTTGTTCAAAAAAAAGGTAAGGAATTTTGATATTTTTATAGTTTTTGTTTTTCATATTTTTACTTTCCTGAAAACCTCTTTTTATGTTTTTTTCGAGGCGGTATTTGAAATAGGCGAAAGAATAACGGATATACTTAAGAACAGGCATGTGCGTCCCGAAGGTTTTTTTCCTTTTGCGAGAGCAATGTCTAATGTCATATTTAAGGAGATAGAAACATTCGGAGCCATAATGGATATATCGAGGGGGGTCCCTTCCATATATCTTGATTATATAGGCTACGACGAGCTTTCGCACCATAGGGGACCTTATTCATTTAGCGCTTTGAGAACGTTAAAGGCTATAGACAGAAAAATATTCCACATTTATAAAGCCATACTAAAAGCAGAAAGAAAATACGACCTTTTTATTATATCCGACCACGGACACACTCCGTCCGTACCATTTTCAAGATTAAACGACGGTAAAATGTTAAATACCCTAGTTCAAGATTATATGGGCGCTCGGGATTTAAAAATTTATGAATTCGATACGGGCTATAACGCAGTTTTTAAAAGATTGTTTCTATATATCGGCGATTTTTTTAAGAAAGGGGCATGCAATAAAATTTTTAATAAGTTTACGGGCAGGATTAGGTTGCAAAAAGAATATGAATACGATGAAAAATTAGACTGGAGAACAACCGATAAAATAATTTATATTATGGATTCCGGACCCATGGCAAATATATACTTTTCAGGCAATCCGCATAGAATGTCCGTCGAGGGGGTAGAAAAAAAATTCGAAGGATTGACTGCAATGCTTGCCGGTATAAAAGGTATAGGATTTATTGCAGGCGTAAATAACGGCGGAGAAGCCGTTATTTACGATAATGTCGATAAAAAATTTTATGAATATTCGCATTATTTGAATAATCATAAAAATATATGTCCCACCATAAAACATATTATGGGCAATTATAAAGACGCTAAGGAAAGGAACGCCGCATTTTTGTCTTTAGAAATATTTTCTAAATTTAAAAACGCCGGCGATTTAATATTATTCGGGGAATATGACGGCAAAAATATAATTAATTTCGAAAACCAGATGGGCGCCCACGGCGGTATAGGCGGAGAACAAAACGAGCCTTTCGCGGTTTGGAATAAAGGTATCCCTTTTGATTTCGGAGCGGTTAATAATTCTTGTAAAATTTATGAATTTTTGTATAATAATTATGTCGAGTGATTTTTTATTTAAAATAAAAAACAGTATAAGTTCATAACCTATGTCGGAATTAAGACAGGACCCTACCACGAGGGAATGGGTTATAATTGCTACCGAAAGAAGAAGAAGGCCTCATGAGTTCGGCAGTGATTTTTCATCCAAAAAAGATAATGCCGCGAATCTTCAGGAATATTCCAAGGACTGTCCGTTTTGTTCCGGAAACGAATATCTTTCGCCTCACGAGACGGCTTCATACAGAACCCTCGGAACAAATACTAACTCCAAGGGATGGTGGGTCAGGGTTATTCCTAATAAATTTGCCGCTCTCTCCCTTAATTTTGAAGAAAATGCCCAAGTATATGAGGGGGTGAGAGCCGTTAATCCAGATTTTTCCGGATACTTTTTCCCAAGAGCTACGGAAGTCTTCAGAATAAAACCCGGAATCGGCGCGCATGAAGTCGTTATAGATACGCCCAAACACAACGAGCAACTGCCGTTTTTTTCCGATAAGCAGATACAGGAGCTTTTTTTAATGTACAGGGAAAGATACTTGAATTTACGCGTAAATTCTAAGTTTAAATATATTATAATATTTAAGAACAGTGGCGCCAATGCGGGAACGTCGATAGTTCATTCTCATTCGCAAATTATTGCCACCCCGATAATCCCCCTTACTCTAAGAAACAATATATCCCAAGCAAGATTTTACTACGACGAGGTAGGCAGATGCATATTCTGCGATATGATACAGGCTGAAATCGTGGATGGAAGAAGAATCATACTGCAAACCGCCGATTTTATAGTTTTTCATCCGTTTGCTTCTACGAGTCCCTTCGAAACATGGATAATGCCTTTATCGCACGAACCGTGTTTTTCGAATATATCTATCGATAAAATCAAGGCACTGGCCGTTATCGTCAAAAAAATCCTTAAGGGTATGTATGATGCCTTGAACGATCCGGACTATAATTTCGTATTTAACAATCCGCCCATAGCCGATGAAAAAGAAGATTATTATCACTGGAGTTTAAGGATTATCCCTAGATTAACGATGAAAGCAGGCTTCGAGATAGGAACAGGTATGTCGATAAATACCGCTGTTCCCGAAGAGACTGCGGAATTTATGAGAGGTTTTTTAAAATTTTAAAACAATATAATTCGATAATTTTTGATTTAGACGGAACGCTGATAGATTCTTTCGAGGCCATTAACGATGCTTTTGATGCGGTGTTCTCCAAATTTCAAAGCAGAAAGATAACGTTTGAGGAGTCTAACTCTTACGTGGGCGTCCCGTTAGAAGGCCTTCTGGGACAACTTTTCGGAAAAGAAAATGAAGAAGAAGCGATAACTGTTTTTAGAAACAGATATAAAGAGGTATGTTTTGAAAAAACATCTTTAATTAAAGGGGCGGGGGAACTTCTTTTATATCTAAAAAAAGAAAAGAAATCTTTAAGCGTTGCGACGAATAAAACAGGCTCTATATCCAGAAAACTATTGGAACATCTGGGAATCGGCGGACTTTTTGATTATGTGTATGGAGTATTTGACGGACTTGAAGGGAAGCCTTCGCCCGAAATGATAAATAAAATTGTCGAAAAAACAGCTATCCCTAAAACTTCTACGATATTAATAGGCGATTCTCCGATAGATATAATGGCTGCAAAAAATGCAGGCATCCATATTTGCAGCGTAGCTTCCGGCAACCATACTTTTGAAGAACTAAAAACATATAATCCCGATTATCTGTATGCCGCAATATCCGAATTAAGTTGTATAGATGATACCGGAGCCGGTAAATGATTCGAATCGGAGAAATAAATTATCTTAACGTATATCCTATATATTATTATTTAAAAAAGGCGCTTAAAAACGATAACAAAATAAATTTTATGAATTTTGTTTCCGGCAGTCCCGCTTTTTTAAACAGGGAACTGGAAACGGGAAATATAGATATCAGCCCTTCATCTTCTTTTTATTATATTTTAAATTATAAATATTCGTATATATTTCCAAACCTCTCCATAAGCTCCAAAAAAAAAGTAAAAAGCATTTATCTTTTTTCCTCAAAGCCTATAGAAGATTTTAACGAAAACGAAACGATATATGTTACTCCCGAAACGCTTACATCTATAAATCTTCTGAAAGTTTTACTCGCCGAAATATATAAAATGGATTTGAATAAAATAAAATTTACGGCTTTAAAGCCTAACGATAAATTAGAACTGAAACTTGGGCAGGTTTCCGGCGGCGAAGCAATAAAAGGCGGGATTTTTTTACATATAGGAAATAACGCCTTAAAGCTGATAAAACATATTCCGGAAGGTTGTTTTGCCTATGATTTGGCGGATTTATGGTACAGATATACGGGTTATCCTTTTGTTTTCGCACTTTTTATTATAAACAAAGAAGCTTACGATAAAAATAAGAATGAATTCGATATCCTATACAAATTTCTTATCGAATCAAAAAAAACGGCTGTTTCAGGGCTCAGAGAAGCCGCCGTGTCTATATCGGAATTAGATGAATATAAATTTATATCTTACGAAGAACTCATAGACTACTGGACGGAATGTTTGAGTTTTGATTTCGGAAAAAACGAGATTGGAGGATTCAATCTTTACTCGGAACTATTATATAAAAACAAGTTAATATCTTCTATGCCGAAACTTAATTTTGTTTAAAATTATTTTCAGCTTCCGGTATTATAAAAGAAAATATAAAACCGTTGCCCAATCCGCTTTTAATTATTGCACTGCCTTGAAGAAGTTTTAACGTATGTTTTACAATTGCAAGACCTAATCCGGTTCCTTTATGGCGGTCATCGTTATGGGAGCTGTCAACCCTGAAAAATCTCTCGCCGAGCCTTAAAAGATTAGTGTAGGTTACGCCTTTGCCGTTATCTTCTATCGAAAAGAAAAAGAATTTTCCCAAGTTTTTTTTGAGCGGAAGATTATCCCATAAAACCGAAGCGCCTTCCGTATTTAAAATAAAATCATAGGCGGTTTTAGAGTCCGTAATGTATCCTTCAAGCTTAATCGTTCCGCCGTTATCCGTATATTTAACCGCATTCTGAATTAAGTTTGTTATAATTTGATTAATTTTTACCGGATCGGAAATAAAGGAGATATCGGATATATTATTAATTACCGTTAGATTTTTTTCTTTTATTTCTTTTTCGAATAGAACCAATGAATCTTCTATGTCGGATTTAATAAAGGTTTTTTCATATTTTACGCGGGATTTTTCGGTTTCTATATTAGTCAGGGTTATTAAATCGTCGATTAGATAATTAAGCCGTTTTGCGTGATGGTATATTATATCGATAAACTTAATTCTAACTTCAGGATTATCGATAGCCCCGTTTTTTAATGTTTCCGTAAAACCCGTTATCGCCGTTATAGGGGTTTTTAATTCATGGGATATGTTTTGGATAAATGCCGTCCGCACATTTTCTATTTTTTGGAGATATGTTATATCTCTGACGATAACGGCGTATTCGTTAGAAGATTCTATTTTTAATATAATGCAGTTAATTATTTTTTCTTCGGCCCTGTCATAGTATGAAATTTTCTTTTCGATATATTTAAAATTTGTATCCGAAACGGCATCGTCGATTAAAGAATTAAGCTCTAAATTTCTTGTTAAAATATCGAATTCTTTGATATTTGGCTGGATTTTTACGGACCTTATGTTTTTATTAAAAGCGCCGTTGACGAATAAAATATTTTTTTCGCCGTCAATAATTGCCAGTCCGTCCATTATATTATTTAGTATATATAAATAATTTTTTATTTTATCCTGATATTCTTTGAATTTATTTTTAGTAAATAATATTTGTATATTTTTATATAAAAAAATATACAAAAAGAATAAAAATAATGATAATATTAAAATATAAAATATGGCCGAAATAGGATAACTCATAGTCAAAATTTTATAATATATTACAAATAATTTCTATTAAAATAATGGAAAGAAAAATAATAAATAAAAAAATTAATATTCTTGGGATTTCCTTTCTGTATTTTATTATTATATCGCTGTTTGCCGCAAATTCTTACGGATTTTTGACCGACGAGGTTGCCGCTTCCGTAGATAATACTCCTATAACTTTAAACGAATTATATTTTTTATATAATTTCAACGCTATAAATAATTTAAAATACCGCAGCCTTAATAAAACCGTATCGAACGTTAAATTAAAACATATCTTGAATTTTTATATAAACAGGATGTTGATTTTAAAGCAGGAGGAAAAAACCGGAGGATTATCGATATCCGAAAACAGGGTTAATGCATTAACGGCAGGTTTTGAAAAAAAATTTAAGATGCTTCATAAAAAAACCGGCTTTAATTCATTTTTGACAAAATTCGGGTTGAATAAAACCGATTTTAATGTTTTTGCAAAAAACATTCTTATCGAAAAAAATTTTATCGATGAACGGCTCCGTTTCTTTTTGTTCACTTTAGAAAACAGCGGAAAAATTACGCAGGGCGCGAAACAGAAATATAATAAAGAATTGTCGCTTAAATTGAAAAATATGTTATTGAGCATCAGGAAACATTCCGAAATAGAGATAAACGACAATTTTAATTAACGGAATAAATATGTATGATTTAAAGGTCTTATCCGGTTTTTCATCGGCCCATGCCCTTAGAGGCTATAACGGAAAATGCGAAAACATCCACGGCCATAACTGGCATGTCGAGCTCGTAGTATCGTCCGACGCATTGAATGAAATCGGTCTTGTTATAGATTTTAAACTGCTTAAAAAATATCTTAACGAAGTCATGGAAACGCTTGACCATAAATTTATTAATGAAACCGAATTTTTCAAAGAAGTAAATCCTTCAGCCGAAAATATTGCCAGATATATATACGAAGAATTCGAAAAAAAAATGAAAGTAAATAAAATCTTTAATATAGCCGTTAAAAGAGTTGATATTTATGAGACGGACTCTTCCATGGCTTCTTATTATAAAATTGATTGACTAAAGTTCATTAATAATGTATTAAATATATTAAAGCGTTTAAAATTAACTTATTAAATTCCGGCGAATATTATTTTTGTGGATAAAAAAAATATCTATTATATCGCTATCTTAGTTTTTATAGCTTCCGCGTTAGGGGTTTTTTTGATTTACAGAACTCTTACCGCAAAAGAAAAAAAAATAGGCTCGGCAATAAGCGTAAGGCTCAATAATCTTGAAACCGTTCAGAAGCATATAGCGGAAAACATAAAGAGCATTAAAAATATTGAGTTGCCGGTTCTTAGATACGGATATTCTTTTAATGAAAACGACGGTTATTTTATTTCCGAAATCATAAGCGCTTCTAAAAAATACGGCGTAAAATTAGGCCATGTCAAATTAATTCATATAAATAAAAATAAAAATACTGCGGTTTATTTATTTAAAGTATCCGGCTCAGGAAAGCCTTCGGATATTTATTCGCTTGTTAAGACGCTGGAATATAATTATAAAATAGAATTAAAAAAGTTTTATATAAGCAAAAATTTTAATAAAGAAAATGATGTTTCTTTTTCTTCCCTTTTAGCGGCGTATGTAATAAGCAAACCCGAGATGTTACCGGGTATCGTAAAACTAAAAGCCAACCTTTCGCCGCCGTACAACTTTGGAACGATAAACCCGTTTGTTAACGTTCCAAAGACAAAAGAGGCGGTCGAAAAAATCGAAAGGAAACCGGCAAAAAAAATAACAGAAAATGTTTATAGGAAGCTGTCGAATGAATCCAACATAAAAGAATCCGATTTTTACAATAAAAAAGGAGTTTCGTTTTTTGAGAAAAATAACCTGAGCAAAGCATTGGCAATGTTTAAAAAAGCCGTTATGCTGAATCCTGATAACTATATGGCGTTATCGAACGCCGCCCTCGACAGTTACGAGGCTAAAAATTATAACGAATCTATATTCTATGCAAGAAAGGCGCTAAACCAAAAAAAATTATGGCAGGTTAATTTTATTTTAGGACTTGCGTATCTGCGCATCGAAAATTTTTCCGAAGCCGAGCATAATTTTAAAGAAGCGTTAAAGCTAAATCCTTCAAGCGGACGAATTAAATATTATTTAAATATTTCAAAAAATAGACGATAAATATGTAATGAAAATATACTACATAATTATCATTTAGAGGGAACCCAATTATGAATTTAAATGCAAGAAAAACGGCAACTTACCGTATCGCTCTGTTTCTACTTTCCATTTCAATTTTATTAGCTTCCGCGGGGGCGTATGCATTTACCACGATAACTATTCTGCCGGGGAAGTTGAATAATTTTAGAATAAACGTTCCCGGTACGGTATCTGCCGGCAGCAAATTTACGGTTAAATTAGTTGCGTTGGACGATTACGGAAACGTTATTACCGATTTTGCAAATAAATACGAAGGGCTTAATATAGGCGTAAGCATCGGAAATAATAACGCTATGGAACAGCTGGATATTCCCGCATCGGAATTTAAAAACGGAGCGGTCAATTTTGATTTATCCTATAAAAAGGCGGGAAATATTGCCGTTTCCGCTTCATTTGAAGGCGTTCAAAATAACAGTTCGACTATATCTGTCGCCGCAGGCCCTTTTCATAATTTAAAAATAACGGCTCCTAGAAAAGCAACGGCGGGCGAACCTTTCGGCGTTAAAGTTTATGCGGTGGACCAATACGGCAATCCTATACGTTTTATGCCTAAGCCAAACGGAGACATAAAAGTTTATCTTACCGGAGATAATTTTAAAGTTCGTCCGAGAATCATACCGGCAAATTATATTAAAAACGGCTCGGGTGAATTTAGTTTTATTTCAGACAGGGCAGGTTCGAGCCGGCTTAATTTTGAAGTGGATTACGATGGAAGGACCCATGTTTTTATCAGTAAAAATATCGATATCTATTCTTCCTATTTTAATAAATTTCTTATATCTACAAATATAGCGAAAGTTCCGGCGGGAAAACCTTTTATAATTAAAATTGTTTCCGTAGATAAATACGGAAACGTAATAAATAACATAAATAAAATTAAAGGGAAAGTTAAATTGGTTTTAATCTCGGAAAACGGAATAGAGAGAAGCAGCCTGTTCAGCTTTAAATCTTTTAATAAAGGCATCGCTTTAGTAAAAACCGTATTCAACAGAGTCGGCACATTTTCTATTTATGCGAAGCCTGAAGGGATAAATTTCAAGAAACTTAAAGCGCATTTACCCAGAGTTAACCGGAAAATAAGAGCTAAAAGCCTTCTGCTGTACAAGTAATAAAAACTCGTAGTTACTTTTCTATTTAAAAAAAAATAAAAAAGTATTATAATGAATAATTAATCCGTAATATTTAAGGCGGCATAGCCAAGCGGTAAGGCAGAGGTCTGCAAAACCTCTATACCTCGGTTCAATTCCGAGTGCCGCCTCCATCAATATATTTATTTATTTTTATATTTTGCGAGGTATTAAATAATTATGTATGAAATTGTCGGTAAAAAAAATCTGGGGGAAGGGATAAATTTATATAATATATCCGCTCCGGATGTTGCGCTAAAAGCCCTGCCCGGGCAGTTTATAATTCTGAGAGTGAATAAAAACGGAGAAAGGGTACCCATTACTATAGCAAATTCCGACAAAAACGATAAAACCGTTACCATATTAGTTCAGACGCTCGGAAAAACAACGCATTTGCTTAGCGAATTGAACGTGGGCGACAGCTTGGCCGACGTGGTGGGTCCGCTCGGCGTTCCTACGGAAATAGAAAAATTTGGAACGGTAATATGCGTCGGCGGAGGTTTTGGAATCGCCGCAATCTATCCTATAGCCAAAGCCCTGAAATCAGCCGGAAATAATGTTATTTCGATAATCGGAGCAAGAAGCAAAGAACTTCTTTTAATGGAAGACGAGATGAGGTCGGCGAGCAGTGAAGTTCTTGTTGCCACAAACGATGGAAGTTACGGCACAAAAGGAATAGTTACCGATGTTTTGAGAGAGCTTATTTACGATAAGAAAATACAAATAGACAGGGTTAT
>JAJYYR010000091.1 GCA_021800805.1 bacterium | reverse complement strand
AACCGCCCTAAAAAACGGGGCAACCGGCGGCAAAATAACAGGAGCGGGAGGAGGCGGTTTTATGATGTTTTACTGCCCGCGCAATACCAGATACAATGTAATAAAAGCCCTTCAAAAGTTCGGCGGGGAATTCAGGAGATACCAGTTTACGGAAATAGGCCTCGAAACATGGAATGTGTAAGAATTTTATAAATATATAATTCTTAAATATAGATATAATAGATGAAACTATATAAAGGTAAAATTTCTATATTAATGCCCGCTTATAACGAGGGCGGCAGAATTTATAATAATCTTTTGAAATCCTGCGAAGTTTTTAAAAAGTTTAGATTTCCTTTTGAAATTTTAGTTATAGACGACGGAAGTTCGGATAATACTAAAGGCGAAATACAAAGAGCCTGTTTGCGCCATTCAGAGATAAAATTAGTAGAAAACGAAACTAATCTGGGCAAAGGATTTGCTTTAAAAAACGGATTTTCTAATGCAACCGGCAATATAATCATATTTCTTGACAGCGACCTTGAAATTGACCCATTTCAAGTAGGAGACTTATTAAAAGCCATGAGGGACAGCGATTCGGAAATTGCCATCGGTTCTAAAAGGCATAGTAAATCCAAGATAAATTACCCTTTTTCAAGGAAAATATTAAGCGCCGGTTATTACATAATAATAAGACTGCTCTTTAATCTTCCGGTCAAAGACACTCAAACCGGCATTAAAGCATACAGGCGCGATGTTCTTGATAAAATATTTCCAAGGATATTATGCAAAAAATATGCTTTTGATGTTGAACTGCTTGCAAATGCTGTTCGCAATGGGTATAAAATTGCGGAGGTGCCTATAAAAGTTGTTTTTTCAAGAAAAAATAATATGGGGCGCATTAAAATAAAGGATATAGTCGATATCTGGATAGATACTCTGGCTATATGGTATAGAATGAAATTATTAAAGTATTACGATTAATGAATTAAAAATAAAACAAAAATAAGTAATAATAATATAATTTAATGAATAAAATCCGAAACACAATTAAAGGACTAATTTCCGACAAACTTTTTTTTAACAGCGCGCTGATATTTATTTTTGTAATGGCCGGAAATTTTTTTAACTATCTTTTTCAGATTGCCATGAGTAGAAGCCTCAGTGTTTCCGATTACGGCACCCTGAATTCTTTACTGTCTTTACTTGTTATAACCTCCGTCCCTTCTGGCGCATTAACCGCCTTTTCCGCCAAAAATATTTCCGGGAATCTTGCTATGGGCAATGTTCCTGGGGTAAGAAAGTTTATGAAATATACCGTTATCAAAACTTTTTTATACGATTTCTTGTTTCTGGCAATTTTTATCGCCTGCATTCCGTTTTTAATGAAGTTCATGAGGGTAGATTTTTATTTTTATTACATTATAACCGGAATAGCTATTTTTCTTATATTTCCTTTTTCATTACTTCTGGGGAGCTTGCAGGGTTCCCGAATGTATTTATCTTTAGGCTTGTTTTCAAGTATAGTCTCGGTTATTAAATTTATTCTTGCAGTTGCGCTTGTATATGCAGGCTTAAATGTTGCGGGGGCTTTATTTTCGGTTGCCGTTTCACCGTTAATTATTATTGCGGCCGCAGCTATTGTTCTATTTTCATATTTAAAGCATAGGCAAGGTAAAGGCGATGAGAAACATATAGCTATAGATAAAACAAAAGAAAACGGATTAAAAACGGGGAGATTTTATTTTTTGTCCTTATTTTTCGTATTGCTCTTTTATACATTTTTTACGAACATAGACCTCATAACCGTAAAGCATTTTTTTCCTGCATATAAAACTGGCATATATTCCGTTGCCGATATACTCGGCAAGATAATACTTTATTTTCCTTCCGCCGTTGTGCTCGTTATGTTTCCGGAAGTTTCGCATGCCCACGCTACCAACAACAAAACAAAACATATATTGCTTAAAACCGTTTTGATTACATTCCTTATGTGTTCGTTTCTTGAAATGTTTTACATATTATTTCCGGATAAAATAATTTCGTTTCTTATGGGGGCCAAATATATAAGTTCGGCCCCGCTCCTTACCTTATACGGCTTAAGCATGTTCCCTTTTGCTTTTATTAATATTTTTATTAATTACTTTATGGCTGTAAATAATTCAAAGATATTGATTTCCATGTTTTTATTTTCGATATGCGAGATATTATTGTTTTATTTCTTCCATCATTCTTTAAGGGAAATAATTTTAATAATTATGATAACCGGCTGGGCGGTAATGCTTACCTTATCTATCTATGCTTTTTATGGAGAATTGGCTTTGATTTCAAAAAAATTTTTCCGCGTCATCCAAAATATAACGCCGGTAAACGGCAATTAAAAACTTAAAATAAAAACCAATTTAAAAGCAAAATGAAAGAAGATACATTCGTTTCTATTATAATTCCGTTGGTCGGCATAAACGATTACTTTTTGGAATCATATCCGCATTTGTTAAATCTTGATTATAAGCATTATGAAATCATTGTTTTGCCAGATAACCCGGTTTCTCAGGATTTTCCGGATATAAAAATAATTCCTACGGGCAAAGTTTCTCCTGCTATAAAAAGAGATATCGGCGCCGAAAGCGCTAAGGGAGAACTTTTATTTTTTCTTGACGACGATTCTTATCCCGAAAAAGACTGGATAAATAAAGCCCTGCCTTATTTTGACGATCCGTCCATCGGAGCGATAGGCGGTCCGGCAATAACGCCTTTAAACGACAGCTTTCTTCAGAAAGTATCGGGGGCTGTTTTTTTGACCAAAGTTGGTGGAGGCGTTCCCGAGAGATATTATCCTACGGGCAAAACAAAAGAAATCGACGACTGGCCATCCGTCAATCTCGTTGTTAAAAAGGACCTGTTTATAAAAATAGGCGGGTTTAAATCGGAATACTGGCCCGGCGAAGATACCAAGCTGTGCCTCGAGATAATTAAGGAAGGCAGCAAAATATTATATGCTCCAGATGTTATAGTATGGCACCACAGGAGACCAGGTTTATTGCGCCATTTAAAACAGGTAGGCAATTACGGTCTTCACAGGGGGTTCTTCGCGAAAAGATACCCTGAAACTTCTTTTAAACTCTTGTATTTTATTCCGACTCTCTTTGTGCTATACTTGGTATTATTTATCATATCCTTGTTATTTTTTAACAGGCTGTCTTTTTATATGGGCTTAGGTTTTGTTCTTTATCTGGGGGCATTGGCCTACGCTTTTTTCGATGTAAATAAAAAAGCCGGGGATCTTAAAGTTTCATTGGCCTCGGCATATTATATAGTGCTTACGCATATATGGTACGGAATTAGATTTATTCAAGGGCTTGTATTCACTAAAGAACTTAAAAGCAAGTTAAGGTAAATAAGGCTTATAATGAAAATCTCGATATCGTTTCCGCCTTTAGAATCAGAAAAGGGGATTCCTCTTTTAACTCAAAACAGGCAATTTCAGTGGTTTAAAGACCCTACATTTATATACCCGGTTATCCCGGCCTATGCCGCTACATTATTAAGTAAAAGCGGTTTTGATATTATGTGGGACGACGGAATAGCGGAGGGGCTTTCATACGACGAGTGGCTTTTAAGGTTGAAAAACGAAAAACCGGATGTCGTCGCCATAGAAACAAAAACCCCCGTAGTTAAAAGACACTGGAAGATAATCTCTGATATTAAAAAACTTTACGAAAGTAACATCCCTATAGTTGTTTTAATGGGCGACCATGTTACTGCACTTCCGGAAGAATCGCTTTTAAACTCCGAGGCCGATTTTATAATTACGGGAGGGGATTACGACTTTTCGTTATACGGCTTATGCTCTTATTTAAATTCGCTA
>JAJYYR010000090.1 GCA_021800805.1 bacterium | reverse complement strand
TGATAAAAATGAAACGATTTTAAATTATTAAGATACGAGTTTGCGCCGATAAATGTTTTAAATGCTCCAAATATAGCGGAACCGCTTCCGGACAAAAGAGACAATTCAGCCCCGTTTAAAATTAATGATTCTTTAATTTCTTTGAGAACCGGATATTTTTTTAATATTACTTTCTCAAAATCATTTTCGAACTTCAAATCTTCAAAGCCTAAGTATTGAATATTATAATAATTTATATTTTTTGTCAACAAAAAATCATCGTAGTCCGCATAGGCTTCTTTTGTGCTTATTCCAAAATCAGGCATGATTAAAACGATATAATACTTGGGTAATGCGCCTGTTTTAATTTCTTCGATATTTTCGCCGAACCCCGATACTACCGCATCGCCTTCCGTTAGAAAGAACGGCACGTCCGAACCTGTTTCTAACGCCAGTTTCCGTAATTCAACTTTTTCCAATATATTGTTATAGGCTTCGTTCAACTTCAGCAACAACCCTGCCCCGTCGCTTGAGCCGCCTCCAAGTCCCGCATTAAAGGGTATATTTTTTTCTATTAATACGTGTATTCCTTTATTCTTAACGTTTAATTTATTAAAAAAACTTTTCGCCGCTTTTGCGACTATATTATTTTCATTTGAAATGGATTGTAAGCCGGCTTCCATCCCGCTATTTTTCAAAACCGCACCCGGAACGACTTTAACTTTATAACCGTTTTCCGTAATCTTGAAAGAAATTTTATCGGTTATACCGATTCTTCTCATGATGGAATGGATTTTATGAAGACCGGAGGGCTCTTTTCTGCCTATTTTCAGAGAAAAATTAATCTTAGCCGGGGCATAATAAGTTATATTCTCCATAACGAATCGGCTGAATTATTCGCGAAATTAATAAATATTTGAGGATATACTCCCATAAGCAGAGTTAAAATTAAACAAATTATAATTGTAATCATTAATCCGTCATCGATTGCGCCGCGAATAACGCCTACAGACTCTTTATCGGGCATGTACATTTTAACGATTATCTTAATATAATAAAAGGCCGCAAAAGCGCTGTTTAAAAGAGCAATTACTACTAACCAGTTATAACCGGATTTAACGGCTGAAGAAAATACGTAAAATTTCCCCATAAATCCTGAGGTTACGGGTATTCCGGCAAACGATAATAAAAAAAACGCCATAGAGGCGGCGATGAACGGATATTTATATCCTATTCCGGAATATCTTTTAATATCCAATGAAATTATATCGGAATTTTCAAATATAACGACAACGGCAAAAGCTCCGGCCGTCATAAAAATATATGAGAACAGATAAAACAGCGTTCCCGAATAGCCGTAAAACCCGCCTCCTATAATGCCGACGAGAATATAACCCGCTTGAGCTATAGACGAATATGCCAGCAGCCTTTTTATATTTGAAGATAAAAGAGCGGCTATATTTCCGAACGTCATGGAAAAAACTGCAAGAAGCCATAATATATCATTAAAATTCATAATATTGAAATTATAAATAAGCGAATAAATTCGCAAAAAAACAGCGAGGGCGGCTATCTTTATTCCCGTCGCCATAAAATTCGTTATCGGGGTAGGAGCGCCGTCGTAAGCGTCGGGCGTCCATGAATGAAACGGAAATAACGACATTTTGAAAGCCAGTCCTACTAAAAATAGAATCAGCCCAACTGAAATATATACTTTAATTTCCATGCCGCCGCTATGGCTAATCGAACCTGCATAAGAAATATTTTCTAAAAATGAATGTATGCCGTACAAGTTTAAATGTCCGGTAGATGCGTAAATAAAAACCGCGCCGAAAAGTAAAAACGCCGATGCGAAAGCCCCGAGTATAAAATATTTAAGCGCCGCTTCGGTGCTTCTTGTATTACCCTTAATATATCCCGTAAGTATATAGGCGCATATAGACATAAATTCTATGGATAAAAATACCATTATCAAATTATTGGACGATACTAAAAACATCATCGCCGAGAGCCCGAAAAGAATAAGGCTGTAATATTCCGGCACGGGCATCTCGGAATTTTCCATATAATCTTTCGACATCAAGACGGTAAACATGCCGGAAAAAAGAATAGCGATAAATAAAAATACGTCAAAACTATTAAATACGATCGACCCGTAAAAACCGTATATATTCCTGCCTGAAAGCATTAATACGTAAAGCATGGAAAAACCTATACCTATTAAAGAGAGATAATAAGCATTTTTCCTTTTTGCAAGTTTTTCGAAAAAGGTAAGAAAAAGAACCATAAAAGCAAATATTATAATTACGGCTTCAGGTATAATGCCGAGCATACTTTTTTCCAAGAAATTAATTCCGTATATATAAGGCACATTATGCATTGGACAACCCCGCCTTTAATTTAATTGCATTATAAACAGCCTTGTGATGGTTTATCATAGATAAAAAATGTAAAACGGTAGGATCTATTCTTTCCAAAAACGGCATAGGATAAAATCCTATTAAAAACATTAGGGCAACCAAAGGCAAAATCGTAATAATTTCTCTTAAATTCATATCTTCGAAACTTTCTGCCGCGGGATTGGTAATATCCTGAAACATGACTCTCTGAAACATCCATAATAAATAAACGGCGGCAAAAATAATGCCGCTTGTGGCAATAATCGTCAAGACGGGATAACTATGGAACGAGCCGATTAATATTAAAAATTCTCCTATAAACCCGTTCAGCCCCGGAAGCCCGACGGATGCAAGAACCGATATCATAAAAAACGTCGTAAGGATAGGAGCTTTTTTTGCGATACCGCCAAAATCTTTAATCTGCCTCGTGTGCATTCTTTCATAAAGCATTCCGACAAACAGGAACAGGGCTCCGGTGGTAATTCCATGGTTTAGAAGCTGAAGAATGGAACCATCTACGCTAATCGCAGACATTGCAAACAGCCCTAACATTATAAAGCCCATATGCGAAACGCTCGAAAATGCGACTAATCTTTTTAAATCTTTCTGTACGATAGAAACAAACGCCCCGTAAAGAATTCCTATGACTCCGAGAATAATGACAAAAGGCGCAAGCGCGAAAGCCGCCGACGGCAAAAGGGGGATGGCAAACCTGAAAAATCCGTAAACGCCGAATTTTAATAAAACACCGGCAAGTATGACGCTGCCGGCAGTGGGAGCTTCGGTATGCGCATCGGGAAGCCATGTATGAAAAGGAAAAAGGGGTATTTTTATAGCAAAACCTAAAAATAAAGCTATAAATAAAATTAACTGAAATCCGTAAGAAATATGCGTATTATATAGTCTTAATATATTAAACGTAAAATTGCCCGTCTGGTCATAATGCAATATAAATATATAAATCAGTCCGAAAAGCATTATTAATGAGCCCGAAAGCGTATAAAGAACAAACTTAACTGCGGAATAAACCCTCTTTCCCGTTCCCCACATGCCTATGATAAAATACATAGGTATAAGCATAAATTCCCAGAAAAGATAAAACAGCAAAACGTCTAAAGCCGCAAAAGTTCCTATCATAAAGGTTTCCAATAGGAGCATCAGGATAACGAATTCTTTGACATGCTCTTTTATGTATCTATAACTTGACAATAAAGAGACAAAAGTTAAAAGCGTAGTCAACAAAATTAAAAAAAGACTGACGCCGTCTATTCCAAGAAAATACGACGCTCCAAAGGAAGGAATCCAGTTAAATTTCTCGACAAACTGAAATTTATAAGTATTCTGTTTGAAATAAATAAAAAGATAAAGCGAAAAAATAAATTCTACTAAAGATAAAAAAGTAGAAAGGTTTCTTAATATCCCCTCGTTTTTTTTATTTACCGGAAGCAATAAAAAAATAGAAACGACGGGG
>JAJYYR010000012.1 GCA_021800805.1 bacterium | reverse complement strand
AATGCTTGAAATCGACTATTTTTTTGCCGGAATTGTTGAATACATACAAACAGCCTTCGGTCTTCTCTATACCGCTTAAAAGCTCTTTTAAAGGGGCGGAAACAGACGTATCTGTCATGCCTCGTCTTGGTGGCCTTTATGGCAATAACGCCGTTGTCCAGGTCCACATCTGCCCATTTTAAATTTAATACTTCCCCCTTCCCGCATCCCGTATATATTAAAAACATTATTATATCCCTGGTAAGCTTGTTCGTGGCCCCGGCCACCAGTTTCCTTATGTCCTCGTCGGAAAGGGTCTTGAGCCTGGAAAGCTCGTTTAGTTTCTTGATGCCCTCGCAGGGGTTTTTATCTATATATTTTTTTTCGATGCAGTAGTTGAAAAAATTTCTCAGGATGGCTATTTCGTAATTGACGGAACGGAAATTTATCTCGGCTTCCTTTTTGCCCTCATTTTTTTTAAGGGCAATCAGTTCGAGCTTTCTTTCGAGCTGGTAATTCCTGATATCCGGCGTTGATATGCCGCCTACGGGCTTGTTGCCGAGTGCGGGAAGAAAATGGTTGGCGGCAGTCTTTTTCCTAACATCAGGAACGATCAGAGACTTTAAATACTCATCCCATAGCATAGGAAAGTTTCCTATACTTTTTTTCTTTAAGGGCGGGATTCTATTCTCCTCCCTTGCGATATCGGTCTGCTTTGCCTCGGCGATGAGCTTTGCCGATTGCTTGTCCGGCGTCCTGGTGCTGCCCTGGTATTTCCTGCCGTTGTAAACTATGCAGTAATACCAATTCTTAGAGTTTTTAAGCCTATAAATGCTTGCCATTTTTTCATCCCCCTACCAATTAATACTAAAAACATTATATCAAAAGTATAGGAAATGTATAGGAAAAAAATTGCATAAATGACCATTTTGGCTCATTTATATGCATGAATCTGCGTAATGGTAAAACCCGGAGAGTTGCTTATTTACTGCGGTTTCTAAATGGCTGGGGGAGAAGGATTCGAACCTCAGTAATGGGAGTCAGAGTCCAAAGATAACATCTTATAACTTATTAAATTTATTATATATTATAGCTTATTAAAAATAAGCCTATGTGAAAATCCCGCCATTAACAGCAACCTCGATGAGGCCGAAAGAAGGTTTTGACTTTTTCGGAATTTATGAGATTAGAAACGACCTTTGTTCCTTCCTCTTCGTGATAATATTTTACTAAAGCAGATGTGTCCAGAAACAAAGTCATATTCTGTCTTGCCTTAACGATTTTATATCGTCGCTTAAAGCGCCCTTGCAGGAAGACAGAGCTTTCCTTATATCCATATAGGCGCCTTGCGGTCTTAAATGTTCCGGTTTATTTTGTTTTAATTCCAAGACTCATAAACCCTCATTAATTCGGAAGAATTTAAGGAATCAAGGTTTTTAAGCATCTGATTTTTTATTTTCATGTAATACCTTCTTTAATATTTTTTATTATTACAATTATAACACATAAGGGTTAAGACAATAAATGCCGGAATGGTCAACCTTTTTGAGCTTCCGGTTTTTTAATCCCGAACTTCTTGGCTAAGAGGCTGATGAATTGCTTTGTATTTCCAAGCGTCCGCGCCGCTTTCGACATATTATAGCCGTTTTCCTTTAAAAGTTCCTCTACTCGTTCTTTAGTCCATTCCGTTTTCTTTCCGGGTTTTGTAGCCTTATAAATATCATTCCAATTTTTGACGAAAAGGTAGGGTTCCTTGGGGTTGTCGTTTCTCTCGAGCAATCCTTCCTTAAAAAAAATATCTACAGCCCTCAGCGCAAATTTCCGTTCCTCTTCCACATCTTTCGTTTCATCTATCTTAATAAAAAACGCAACCGACGCTGAAAAAAGATGATTACTTGGATCCAACACGTTATATTTTTTGTGCCTATTTGATTTTACCTGTAACTTCCCGTCGTTATCAAGCTTAGCGGCAAAAAGCACCAATTTAATCCAGGATGAAATTAACCTGTCTTTTTCGGGGTAGTTGTCTAAAGCCTTTATTTCGGGAATCGAGAAAAAATCTAAAGGAAGTTTTATGTATTTAGGCGTATCTATATCGATACCCGTTTCCTCTAATTTTTTTATTATATCGTCCATAATATAACAAATTATTATATAGAATAAAATTTAATGTGTCAAACAGTCAAATAATTTTCTATTTGACTTTATAAAAACTTAATTATACAATCAAGGTAAAGTAGTTTTATAATTGACCTAATTAATCATGGATAAAGAAATTTTACTAATAAACGAAGCAGCCTCTTTTTTAAGGGTTTCCGCCACGACGCTCAGAAGATACATCGCCTCGCGGCAGATTGCGTTTTATAAGCTTAAAGGCAAAATTCTCTTTAGGAAAATTGATTTGGAGAGATTTTTGGATTCAAAGAGGGTGGATAGCTTTGAAGAGTTTCGATGCAAGAATATTCTATGATTAAAAAAATATAATTTTTTACTGCAGATAACCATGAGTAATTTGGAAACAAAAACATTAAGAGAATTAGACCTTAAAGCCGTTATGGATATCTTAGGATATGAACCGGATAGGAAATCATCCGATACCCGAAGAACTGTTTATGAAACGCCGTTAGGGAAAATTTCAATAATGGGCCTAAAATTCTTTAATTTTTCTAATAATTTCGGCAACGGCGGTGCAATCGACTTGATAATGCATTTAAAAGGATTGTCCTTTTCGGAGGCAATAAATTTCTTAAAAAATATCTACTATTCGGAACCAGCCTACTCGGAAAAGAATAATATCCCTTTATCTCTTGAGCATAAAGATAATCTTGAATTACCGATACCTGACTACTCAAAAAAAGACATATTAATAGAATACCTGCACGGAAAAAGAAAAATACCATTAGGGCTAATTAATTCAATGATTCGCAAGAAAGCCGTTTATCCGAATAAATACGGCTCAGTTGTATTTCTTCATAGTTCTTTTTTGCCGCCTTACAATATCACCGGCGCCACGATTAGAGGAACCCATAATAACTTTAAACAAACCAACGGCAATAAAAATAAAGGCTTATTCTGGTTCGGAAAAAACATTAAAGAGGCGGCACAGATTATCTTGGCAGAATCGCCTATCGACCTTATTTCTTATTACTGCTTAAAAAGCGCTTCCCCTGAGAATTGTTATATAAGTCTTTCAGGGATTTCTTTTCCGAGCAGCCTATCTGATTTTTTGAAGAATAAAAATATTATATTGGCTACGGATAATCCCGCCTATGAAAAGAGTGAAGCCGCAAGAGAAGCAAATCTTAAAATAGAAAAGGAACTTAACAGAATCGGCGGGATTGTTATAAGAGAAATTCCACAATATAAGGACTGGAACGAAGACTTAATCTATAAAGGGGCGAATAAATAATGGAAAGTGCTGACGCGATGCTGACACCTTTGTCAGCGCCTAAAACCCAAACGACGCTTAGGATTAACGGTAATTCTGTTGACGCTGACAGGGGGCTTGTAACGGCGGAAAAAAAGGGCAGAAAAGGCGGCAACCGCAGGAATTTACTTGATTTAGTTCTTGACGAAACTATGTCAAAAAGCGCAAAAACCGACCTAAAAGGACTAATTTTTTTAAAAAATGACGTGAATTTTCGTCTCTTTTATGTCATCCCCCCGGCTTCTTTTTTTATCGAAGATTCGGTAAATGCATTTAAGAAATATACCGACATCCCGCTTGAAGTACCGTTTAGCATCGGGATGCACTTCTTAGCTGCATATTTGCTTGACATGAATGTAAAAGTAAATTTTGAAGGACAAACTGTTAGGTCAGACATATGGTCTATCGTTTTAGCCGACAGCGGCGGCGGCAAGTCCTATACTGAAAGCCGCTACGCTTCCGTCATAGATATAAAAAATAAATTGTCCGCCGGAATACAATCGTCGGCAAAATTTATTGAAGAACTTGCAAAGGCACCGCATACGTCATGGATAAGGGACGAAGTAGCCCAGTTTATAAAAGCGATAAAGACGCAAACATACCTCGAGGAACTCAAAGACTATTTGCTGAACGTGGCGACAAACGGAACTATCAGTCGGACTACCAAAAAGGATGGCGATATTGTAGTAGAAGACCCCGCCATAGCTTTCTTAGGGCTTAATGTTTTCGAAACATTCGTAAAGACTATCGATGCGGAAGATTTAACGGACGGCTTCGCCCAGCGGTTTAATTATATTATCGCAAAACCTGACCCTGTCAGACCGCCTTTGTCTGTCCCCCGGTATAAAACTTCAGGAATTGAGAAGACGATAAAATCCGCATGGAAAAAAATGCCGAAACCAAGAAAAGACAAAACCTATAAACTATCGCCGGAAGCCATTAAAGAATTCGATAAGTCTTTTTCTCTTTTTGCCGAAAACGAAGAAATAAAGAACAACATACCTGCAAGTTTCTCGCGTAGGACACTGTTTAAGGCGGTAAAATATGCAATGATTTATCACTGCATATTGGGCAAGGCGGTAAAAACGTATCTTGATGCAGAGGACATTTCCTATGCGATGCGGTTTATATCGGTAAATTTTTCGAATATTAAGGCATTACTGGAACATTACGGGCTTTCAGACTTGGAAAAAACAGTCCGTGACGTGGAACGATTAAAAAGCGAATACAAAGCGGCGGGAAAAATTTTAAAGACACGGGATGTAATAGCGAATAACCGGCGGATAAGAAATGTTGCCGAGGCAAGGACGATTTTAGAAATATCCAATTAAACTTCTTCAATATAATTTGTTATTAAAAATGGAGGAAAATTATCATGGAAATTAAACCGAAAACAAATGTTATGTTATACCTTACGAGCGAAACCGATGATTTTTTTGTGTTATCGCCCTACAGTGTATTCGATCCGGAATTCGGAAGCGATGGCTATCATTACCTTTTACCGAAAAGCAAAGCCCATTTTAAATTTATATCCCAAGACCAAGAACTAATCGTTTTTGTCGAAAAGATTGATGAAACCAAAAAGGAAGTCTATCTCTCGCAAACCCATTGGGTTTTTATGAAAAACCTTATTAAATCCGAATTAGAGTTGGATGTAAAAATAATAAAAAGGTATCCGGGGAAACTAACCGTTGCGGAACAGGTTGATCCGAATCAAATATTCAGCAATATATTATTAAAACGTCTGTCGGAAGCTGTCGGGGAAAAAATTTACATCAAATACCCAAAAAGGTAATTTAGTTTTTAACTGGAATTACCCGCAAAAAACATGCTTTTGCATACTACCTATCTTACGAACAGAAAAGAATTTCCGACGATATCCAGTGCGCCGATATTTTCTACCTCATTCCCGATTTTGCTTAGGGTTCGGGGATAGCTTTGTTCGGACAAAGCGAGTCCCCGATATAATGCTTTTAATTGTTTGTTTCGCCGGAGTCTGATTTTGCCGTAAGGCTCGCTTTTCAAACCGCTTGCCGGTTTGGAAAGCAAAATCAAACGGAGCAAGAAACAAACTTCAACGCCCCCCTTCTTCAGTTTGTGGTTTTTACAAACTGAAGAAGGGGGGCGGAAAGGCTTATGTAATATGATTGCCTGCGAGTGATTACTATTTTTTATATTAATGCTATAATGTCCATATTGTAAAATTACGCACTTAAAAATTTAATTGTTTTGCGGCAGACCCTTGAAGAAATTAAAGCGCAGTTCCGGAACCATATATTCTTAAAAGCCGTTTCCGAAGAAAATATAATAATCGGAACAGTGCGTGCGTGCGAAAAAATGGGAACCGCATATATAGGCAGGTTGGCAGTGCATCCTGACTACCAAAATCACGGCATCGGAAGCGCGCTTATGAATGCCGCGGAGGGCCGGTTCCCATCATGCCGCTTGGAGTTGTTCACCGGGATAAAAAGCCATAAAAATATTCACCTATACAAAAAATTGGGGTATATTCTATTTAAAACAAAAAAATACGGCAACGGAGATATTGAAACCGTTTATATGGAAAAAAATAAAATTTAATATAAAGCAGATTTTTTATATTTTACTTTTTATAAAAATATGGTAATATAAAAATATTAGTCAATTCATTTATGATTCCGCGCTTTCATTGGCGGCGCTTTAAAGGGAATCATATATCTTCGCAAGAGATTAAAACTTACCTATTTTCGAAAGAAAATCAAAAACTTTCCAATCCGAAGCGGACGGATTATTAAATTCGCAACTATTTGCTCTATCGGCTTGTAAAATCCTGTCGTTCTGCGGTGATTTTTAAGTTTATCTTATGATAAGCGATGAAAATACCGGTTGAACCAGTGGTTTTATAATGGAATATTTATTCCAACTCGGAAAAGAAAACATTGCCTTTCCGAGTTGCCGAAACAGTGAATACCTTTCTAACGCAAGCCGAAATCTTGCATAGTTACCCTGTTAACTCTAAAAAATCAGAAAAAGACTTGCCGGGTCTATAAATTCGGAAAATCACTTTATAAAAACATATAAGGATTATTGGCTTTATCCCTTTAGTTTAGTCTTCAGTGAGCTGGGATTGTCTACCCGGTAGAAAGCCATCAAAAAAAAGACAATTCGACCTTAAAGCGGAACCGTTGGGTTCCAAAATATATAAAGTAATAAGGCATATTAAAAATGCCGATGCCGGAATTTTGTTTAAAATTAACATTATTTATTGGAGGAAATAACAATGACCAAAATAGAATATAAAATAAATCAGGAATTAAAGCAGATAAAACATTTTCACAAGATGGATTCTCCATTATCCGTAGTAAGCAACAAAAGCGACCACGACATAAGGCAGGATATGAGGCGTATTGCCAAAGACGCCAGAAATTTCGGAATCGGCGTTACCGCAAATCAGAAAGGAGACATAGGCAAATGGAACAATGCCGATATTTCTAAAATGGTAAATTACTATAAATCCCAGAGACTAAAAGACGCGACTATTATTAATTACGTATCGTCCCTGCGGTCTTTTCTTTTTGAAACGAAAAGAACTAATATTAACATATCCAACTGCGAACTTGGGCTTAAAAGGGTTATGGAATATAAGGACAAAAGCCTTCAGGCTAAAGGCGTTGACATTAATGAAAAACTTCAGTATTTCAAAGGAAAAGATGCCAATGTTTACGTTCAGCTAAAAATAGCAAGCATAGCCGGTCTTCGCAAAGAAGAAAGCGTCCACGCCGGACTTGCGCTGTCTAAAGGTTATGAAATTATAAAAAACGGCAGGCTTAAACTAAAAGGCTCGTGGTGCAAGAACGGCAGATCGAGGGAAATAAAACTTTCTTCCGAAAAGCTCAAAGAACTTACGGAACTTCGTAAATATGCAATGAACAATAATTACGATACCGACAGGAACTTAAAGCAGGAAATGTATCATCTGGGTAATTCTATTAAGAACGCCGGATTTAATATGCACGCCGTAAGACATTCCGTCGCACAGGAAAGGTACGGGGAACTGGTTTCGGAAGGCCATTCCGAGAAGGATTCTAAAATGGCGGTTTCCAACGAACTGGGGCATAACAGGGATTACGTAACTAAGGTTTATCTTGGAGGGCGATAGCTTGATAAAATTAAATTGACAATGTATTTAATTTTTATTATTGTTAAAATATCTTTAAACATTTAAACATTTAATTTATGTATCCAAATTTAAAGTTTATCGATCTATTTGCGGGCATAGGGGGAATCAGGATTCCATTTGACGAATTGGGATGCGAATGCGTTTTTTCGTCGGAGTGGGATAAGCATGCGCAAGACATGTATGAAGCAAACTTCGGGGAAAGGCCGATGGGCGATATTACTAGTATACCCTCCGATAGAATCCCGGACCACGACATTTTGCTGGCCGGATTTCCTTGTCAGCCTTTCAGTATAATAGGAAACGGCAAAGGTTTTGCCGACACAAGGGGAACATTGTTTTTTGAAATAGAAAGGATTATCAGGGATAAAAAACCGCAAGCATTTCTTCTGGAAAACGTTAAACGGCTTGTAAGCCACGACAAACACAGGACGTTTCAAACCATATTGTCTAAGCTTAAGGGACTTGGTTACTATACTCACTGGAAAGTATTGAATGCATTGGACTATGGACTACCTCAAAAAAGGGAAAGAGTGATAATAGTTGGATTTAAAGAAAATTATCCATTCGGATTTCCGGAACCTGCCAAAAAAAGAACAAGTTTAAAAGATATTATTGAAGACCATTCTAAAGTTGACAAGAAATATTTCGCTTCCGAACATATAATAAAAAAAAGATTGGAAAAAATAAAAGGAAAATCGATACCAAAGCCCTCTATATGGCATGAGAACAAAGGCGGAAACATCGGAGTGCATGAATTTTCCTGCGCATTGAGAGCCGGCGCCTCTTATAATTATCTGCTCGTTGACGGAATCAGAAGATTGACCCCGAGAGAACAATTGCTTTTGCAGGGTTTTCCGAATGATTTTAAAATTGTTTCGGAAACATATATAGGGAGGCTTGCCGGAAATTCCGTACCGGTCTCTTTAATTAGAGAAGTGGCCCAATCAATGAGGAAAGCTATGGATTACGGGCCATTGTCCAGAGATGAAATTAACTTATACGATACATCGCAAGATCTTTTCGTAAGGATGGGATAAATGAAAAGCAAGGATGCGTTGGACAAAATAATTAACATAAGCAGGGTTCATTTATATAAACCTGTTCAGATAGCCGAAGTTTTATATAAATACAGAAAAGGGGCGGACATAGACCTATTAAATGTTGAAACCTATAGAAATATTAGTAAGCGGTGGCGGGACGAGGTCAGCAAGCTTTTAGTGGGAAGGATATCGACATCGTCTCAAAAATACCAGGACAACGTTTTCGATTCTAATGCTATGCCTCCCGCATTCGTTAAGGAATTGGCCGAATATAACAATAAACATAATGGAATTGTCGAGAATTATATTTATCATAAATTCAAAGAAAGACTTTCCCTGGTATATGATGCATTACAATATCTTAAGGTTAAACCTGACGATTTCGATCTAAACAAGTTTTTATCGATATTCGTGCATTCGCCGGGATTAAAAAGGAGCGTTGATAAGGCTTACGAGATAACCGTGTATGCTTTATTCAGCGTTATAGTGCGAGCGTTGAAAGTCGAAGTCAGCTTGTCTATTGAGAATGCCGACAAAGAAATATTAAACGATTTTAAGGTTTTTATAGAAATGGCGCTTGGACTGTCGGGGAAAACCTTAATAAAAAAGATGCCTGCTAAATTATTCAGGGTGGGGGTCACAAATGCGGCAGACAGAGGTTTGGATATGTGGGCAAACTTTGGACCCGCCGTTCAGGTTAAGCATCTCACCCTTAGCGAAGATTTGGCGGAAGGCGTATCGGATAACTTGATGGCCGATAAAATAGTGTTGGTTTGCCTCGATGCCGAAGCTAAAATGATACATAGAATTATGACCCAATTAGCGTTCAGCGAAAGGATTCAGGGAATAATAACTATATCAGATTTGGAATCGTGGTATAAGATTTGCCTCTCCGATAAATATAAAGATATGCTTGGGTCGCAATTATTAATTGATTTGGAAAGGGAATTTAATTTAGAGTTCCCGGCTAATTCCGAGGTAGAACCTTTTATTAAAAAAAGAGGTTATAAAATTTCGGCATTGAAAGGGAAATGGAGTATTGCATGAATGGCCGACACCATATCGAAACAAAAACGCTCTGAAGTCATGCGGGCTGTTAAAAGTAGAGATAGCGGTATTGAAGTAGCTTTTAGAAAAGCTCTATGGCAAAAAGGTTTTAGATACAGAAAAAATTCTTCCAAATATTTCGGCAAGCCGGATATTGTATTAAAAAAATACAAAACTGTAATTTTTATTGATTCCTGTTTTTGGCACGGATGCAAAAAACATTGCAGGATGCCGTCGACAAGAAAGAGTTATTGGGCCGGCAAAATAGAACGAAACAAAGTGAGAGATAAAGAAGTCAGTGAATATTATAAACAACTTGGATGGAGTTTGTTTAGAGTATGGGAACATGAAATTTCTGATAAAATCGGGATTGAAAAAGAAATATTGCAAATAATTAAAGAAATTAGCGATCCATATTAATTGTTATTCTAAAAGGGGTGTCAATGGAGAGTTTTTATGCTCGACTGCGAAAGAATAGAGGGGATGACAACGAATTATCGGCTTGCATTGAGCGTGTCGTTAATCAACTCGATGACAATTCCACGACAAGTGAACGCCCTGGAATGCTTCTTGGCAAAATACAATCTGGCAAAACCCGAGGATTTGTTGGGGTGATTGCACGCTCATTCGATAGAGGCTTCGATATTGCATTGGTTCTAACAAAAGGCACTAAAACATTGTCAGCGCAGACGGTCGCCAGACTGAGTGCCGATTTTGCAGAGTTCATAGACGAGGACGAGTTGCTTGTTTATGATATTATGAAGTTACCAGGCAGACCCACGAGGAGCGAACTCAATCGTAAGATTGTAGTAGTAGCCAAGAAACAGGTTCATAACCTCAACCATCTTATCGAGTTTATTAATAATCATGCGGAGCTGAAAAATCGCCGCATTCTTTTGATTGACGATGAAGCCGATCTTGCAAGTATACGTTTCGTTCAGAAAAGTGGGACATCGAGTGTTGAGCAAGGCAAAATTGCCGAACAGATAGATAATTTGCGCAACATGGTGAAAGGCATTGCCTTTTTGCAAGTAACGGCGACACCATATTCTCTCTATCTTCAACCTGATGATTACGAAGAAGTTGCATCGGAAGGTTATGTCTTTAAGCCCAAGAAACCTGCCTTTACCGAGTTACTGCCTATTCATGGAGGGTATGTAGGCGGCAACGACTATTTTGGAGGATATGATGAAGAAAATCCGCGCCATTATATATTCGTTAATGTAAGTTCGCAGGAGCAAGACGCCCTGCGTCGAGCGGATAAACGCCGTATTAAACCAGATTCTGTACTTGATAGTCCCAATACGAGCGGCATTCTTCGTGCCATAATTACCTTCGTTTTAGCAGTTTGTGTTCGGCGGTGGCAACAAAAAGAAGCAGGTGAGAAAAAACGCAAATATGCGATGATAATTCATAATGACACCCAAAAGACGGCCCATGCGTGGCAAGATCAGGTGTTAGATTGGATATTCAAGGCCATACTTGATAAGGCAAAATCTGCCCCTCAAGAACTCCGTCCGCATTTCGACACAGCTTTTGATGATCTAAGCAAGTCTGTTTCTGCCGATAAAGGCAGAATGCCGCCTGGCGAAGAAATGTTTAACATGTTTATAGATGCCCTTCAAAATGACGATGTGGTTAGAGAAACGGTTAATTCAGACAAAGATGTTATGGCGCTTCTTGATTATAAGGCAGAGCTAAAACTTAGAACTCCGTATAATATTTTTGTAGGTGGCAATATTTTGGATCGCGGAATTACAATTCCAAATTTAATTGCTTTCTATTATGGTCGAAATCCTCGCACAATGCAGGCCGATACCGTGCTTCAACACTCTCGCATGTATGGCAACCGCTCCTGGTCGGATCTTGCAGTAACCCGATTTTATACGTCACTGGGCGTTTATGATCGACTTTATACTATTAATGGATTCGAAAATGCATTACGCGATGCCTTCGAAAGCGGAGCGCATGACCGTGGAGTTGTATTCATTCAGACTGATATAAACCAGAGAGTTCGCCCTTGCGCACCTAATAAAGTCCTTTTGAGTGATGTAGTTGCTGTACGCCCTAATGGGTTTTTGCTGCCTACCGGTTTTCAAACAGTTGCTGGGCGTGAGATGGCGAAAGCGCAAGCCGATTTAGAGCGCCTGATAAAACCGGAATGGCGGGATAATGGCAAGTTTGTTGAAATTGATAAAAGACAGGCATTTGATATACTATCAGTCATTAAGCATTCATTGATTTTTGAAGATGTAGAGTTCGAGTGGAATGCCATGTTTGGTCTGATTGACTATTATTCCGGTACTATCGATGACGGCGATGGGAAAGTGTTGTTGTTCGCGGAAACCGGCCGTAAGCTCAATCGCTCAAGATCAGGCGATAAATCAGGGCTCTCTATTATAGGTCCAGTTCTTAGAGAAACAATTAATAACTCGCATAGAACCAGACCTGCCTTGATACTTTTACAACAAGAGGGGGGTAGGGAACGCAGATGGTCGGAGCATAAGTTCTGGTGGCCTATCCTTGTTGCGCCGAGCGATGTTGAACCATGTGTATTCGCGGCAAAAACGGCCACATGATAATAATGATATATTTATCTGGGAAAAATTACGGGACTGGTTATTAGCCATACATAAAAATTTACCCGGATATAAGTTTGTTTTTTCCTATTTTTGCGAAAATATCGCGACTTTTGGTAATAACTGCTCAATATAAGTATCTATATAAACAATAAATAGCTCAAAAAGGCGAATTTTCGTTACAATTACAATCCGAAGGATATGTGCATAAATCAGATAAGCACCATGGCTTTTTCATGCTTCTCCATAGTTCTTTGCTCTTATTAAAAATCTTTAATAGGGAGCCTTTTTCATTCCATTCTGAAAGGTTATATCTTGCAATATCGCAAGGAAACACTTCTTTATTGGGAGATAAAACGAGCGTTGTAAAACCGGCAAGGCAATCAATATGTGATTCCTTTGCTTTAAAACTTGAGGGCATTGATTTTTTATTATTGAAATTTGAAACCTCTAAAGATTTCAATATTGCAATATTCTTTACTTGCGGAATAATTTCAGTAAAAAATATGCCTTTTTCAATATCGCTTAATTCTATTTCTGGATGACCCATAACATTCATTAAATGGAATCTATTAGTAAATTCGCTAAAAAAATCAATAATTTTATGAATATTGAAAAAATTATATTTATTTATAACTATACCTATTGAAGGGGATAACTCCTTGTTATTGGCTTCTTCTACTAGATTCATGAAGCCTCGGTAAGTTTCATTAAATAATTGCCTAGTTTTGTTATGGATACCCGGAGTATGGCCGTCAAAACTGATTTGAATAAAAGGAATTACTGCAAGATTGAATAAAGATTTTGCTATTTCTTTGTTTATTAATGTGCCGTTTGAAACTATTGATATCCCGAGGTTAGATAGCTTAATTATCTCAATAAATTTCAATATATCTTTATGAATAAACGGTTCGCCACCGCTTAAATTTATATCGAATATTCCAATTTCTTCAGCTTCCTCAATAATTAATGAAAAATCTTCAAGATTGATATCGCAATTTTTTCTTTTATTATACCCAAGCGTATCATAGCAGTATCTACAATTTAAATTGCATCTATCGGTTATTTCAATAACCAAAAGGAGGGGGGATCGTAAATCTAACCTATTTTGTTTGTCCATAACCCATAAAATCGCTAAAAGCTTCTTCGTCCATTTTCCATATAACTCCATCTTTATCTTGTACGGTATAGTTGTTTTCTCCCTCTTTTCTCCATTTATATTGATTTGAAACCATTGGAGAAATCCTACTCCCCCATTGGTAATTCCAATGTCCACTCCATTTCTGCATCGAAGATTTTGGCTCCATAGTGTAAATAGAGTCTAAAAAAACTTCCTTTTTCATAATACAGCCTCCCATTGCTTCCAATGAATAAAAGTATATCTATTACAGAATATTGTATGTTTTTAAAATCTTATTGAATAATATATAATCCAATTAATAAATAATCAATATAAATTTGGCTCATTCTACTTATATTTTATAAATTTTCATTGCTTCTCCAACAATTTTTGTCGTATTTTCTTTAGTTGAATTAATTTCATATTTAGAATTAATAGCTTCAAATATAAGACCTAATCCAGTTCCTATCATAACCCCTGACAATAATAACCAAAATTTGGATTGCTCAGAATTTATAGATATAGAATACATTGCGACAATAATAAACCCGAAAAAAAGAACACACCCGAAAATTGCCATCCAAGATTGGAAATATTGTATTTTTGATATCATTTCAATTATTTCATCTATGCATTTTAGTGGATGATATATATAGAATTTTTTTTGGCATAATTTTATAGCCCTAACCTTAGCATATTTTTCTAAGGCAATTAAAGCTTCACTTCTAGAACTACAAGCATCAAAAGATTTAGGATCGGGTTCTTTTTCCACCATATCTATGTAAAGGTTTATTGCGTTTTCAAAATCTTCAACGGATTTTGCAAAATCCTTCAAATTAAGATACGATTTTCCTCTAATATAATAAGCATCGGCATATTTAGAATCTATTTTTAAAGCCTCAATGCAATCATCAATTGCTTTTTTATATTTTTTTAAATTAAAGTATGCTATGCCTCTATTGCAGTAATTATTGGCATTGTCAGGAATACTTTTTATAACTTCTGTATGATCATTAATTGCTTTTTTATATTTTTTTAATTCAAAGTAAGCCAATCCTCTAAAATTGTATGCATCGAAATTTTTGGGATTTAATTTTATAGCCTTTGTATAATCCTCGATTGCTTCTTCTATAGCTTTTGTATAATCTTTATCAATATCTTTCAAGCGTTTGCCAGAATCAAAATAGGCTATCCCTTTATTTTTGTAAGCCTCGGCTTTTAAATCAATATCTATAGCTTTATCTATAGCTTTATCAAAATCATCAATAGCCTGAGGGTCTCCTGAATCAGTATAAGATAAGCCTCTATAATTATAGGCTTCGGCAAGCTCTGGATTAATATCTAAGGCTTTTGTAAAATCATCGATGGCTTCATCATGCTTATTTAAAGAAGCATATGCCATTCCTCTAAAATTATAGGCTTCGGCACGTTTGGGGTCTAATTCTATCGCCTTTGTATAATTTTCGATGGCTTTTTCTATGTTTTTTGAATATTCTTCGATAACCCCTTGTTGCTTTCCTTCATAAAAATACGCCAATCCCATAAAATTATAGGCTTCGGCACGTTTGGGGTCTAATTCTATCGCCTTTGTAAAATCTTCGATGGCTTTTTCATAGTTCTTTAAATCAAAATATACCAATCCCCTATTAGTGTAAGCCTTGTCATCTTTTGGGTCTAATTCTATCGCCTTTGTAAAATCTTCGATAGCTTCTTTATGGTCATTTAAAGAAGCACGGCTTTCCCCTCTATTATTATAGGCTTCGGCAAGCTCTGGATTAATATCTAATGCCTTTGTAAAATCGTCTACGGCTTCTTTATACTCATTTAAAGAAGCATATGCCATTCCTCTAAAATTATAGGCTTTGGCACTTTTGGGGTCTAATTCTATCGCCTTTGTAAAATCTTCGATGGCCGCCTTATAATCCCCCTTATCGTAAGAGCTGCCACCTTTATTATAATAATCTAATTCTTCCGAAGCCAATTTATTACCCTCATTTTAACAAAAATACTCGTTAATAACTTCTCTTTCGTATTTTTTATCAGTTTTAGATAATTCTTTTTTTATTTTAAACGGCAAGCCACCATTATCTTTATATTTATCTTTAATTTCTTTTAGGAAAGTCGAAATAAATTGGCTTTTGGATAATTTATTATAATTTAATATATCATCTTCGTTGATTCTGCTAAAAATAGGCAAAGGGTCATCGCTAAATAGGAGTTCTTTACCGGTTTTATCTCTATATCCCCATTTATCGTTTTTACATACGCTGGCCAATCCATACTGGAAAATACTAATCCATTTATATTCACACATACAATCGTATTTATTTTTATTTAAATATTCCTAATTTTTATTTTTCTATTTACTTATTTTTTAATATTTTATCATAATAATATCACAAAACCTGGATTTTTTGTAAATTTCGGTCGTGACTGGACACCCTTTTCGTTTTTAACTTTTTTCTATTCCTTGCCTCTCATACTTTCTGATAATCTCTATCGCTTTTTCATATTCCGCCTTGCTTACGCTGTTTTCACCTGCATCGTCCCATACTTTTTCGACTGCTTTTTTTAAGGTTTCAGGGTTGAAATGTGCATATCTCATCGTCATTTTTATATCCTTATGCCCTAATAGCTTACTTGTAACATATATGTCCGTTTTATCGTTAACCATTTTTGAACCAAACACGTGCCTTAAATCATGTATCCGCAGATTCTTAAGTCCGGCATTGCGGCAGGCGGTCTTAAAGGAATGCTTGAAATCGACTATTTTTCTACCGGAATTGTTGAACACGTAAGGAGAATCAGGATTTTTCTCTATCCCATTTAAAACCGCTTCCAGTGTTTTTGAGACAGGAATATATCTGTCATATTTAGTCTTTGTCCCTTTTATGCCTATAAAACCATTTTTCAAATCCACGTCGTCCCATTTGAGATTTAGGGCTTCCCCTTTGCGGCAGCCGGTATAGATTAGGAAAGATATTAAATCTCTTGTGAGTTTATTCGTGGCGGAGTCGATCAACTTTCGAATGTCTTCGCCGGAAAGGATTTTGTTTCTTTCGAGTTCGTTAAGTTTCTTAATCTTTACGGCAGGATTTTTGTCGGCGTATCCCCTTTCCATGCAGAAATTAAATAAATTAGAAATAATTATGATTTCATAATTTACCGACCTGAAATTTATTTCGGACTCCTTTTTGTCTTTATTCTTTTCTAAAGAAATTATCTCAATCTTCCTTTCAAGCTGGTAATTTTTAACGTCAAGCGGCAAAATAGCCGACAAGACTTTGTTCCCGAAAAAGGGGAGGAAATGTTTGGAGGCGGTAACCTTGCGAATGATTGAGCCTTTGGAATCGCCGTTATTTTTCAAATAATCTTCCCAGACTGCCTGAAATAACAAGCGTTTGTTTTTATCCGTGGGAAGGCTATAATTCTTTTTAATAATGTCGTTCTTGACCGATATTTCTATCTGCTCCGCAATCTTTCGGTCGGCCGTCCTGCACGAGCGCCGGTATCTTTTGCCCTCGTGTACGAAATCGTAGAAGTAATACTTGCCGTTTTTCACGATAGACATGACATGCTCCTTTATTTTACAAGCGTTTTACTAATCTGGGAGTATTATATCACCTATGTGAAAATCTCGCCATAAAAAAGGCAAAAATGGGTAAAAAATGGCTATGTTTGATTAAACTTGATAAGGGGATAAAACCGGGAAAACCTTATAAAATGCTTGGTTTTTGAATGGCTGGGGGAGAAGGATTCGAACCTCCGTAATGGGAGTCAGAGTCCCAGGTCCTGCCGCTAGACGATCCCCCATTTTTGATAAATTCTTGTTTTTCCTGCAAGAAATCGTTTTCATATTATAC
>JAJYYR010000089.1 GCA_021800805.1 bacterium | reverse complement strand
GGTTCGTTTTCATATACAAGCCTTGCGCTCACGCTCCTTAATTTGCCGGACCTGCGCGCAAGTTCAATTAACCCACGGTATCCCACTAAGAGCTGCACCTCTTTTTTTCCTGTTTTTTTATTGAAAAAAGGCACGAGATACACATACCCAAGATTGTCATCTATCTCAAACCCCAATTGTGAAGCTTGCATTACAGCTCCCAAAAAGCTGTTCGGATCACATTCCAATAATGATGGATTTTTTCTCAAACTCGTTAGAGCTATTCTACTTATTCTTTCTGGAGTAATTGATTTTGGCAATGCCTTGGCAATTTCGTTTTTTGATTTTTCCAACAATTCTCTTACGACTGCAAAGTTATTTTTTACTTGTGAATTTTGAATAGCGTTCATAGTATTTTGCATTTTTTTCTCCTTTATTAAAATTAATTTAATTTCTAATTTAAGCAGCTTTTTTAAGTTCTGGCAGTTCCGCCGGCTTTTCTTTCCTTCCGTAAAATTCCTTTAGTTTGTTATAAAAAAATTCAAGCTTCTTAGGCGGACAGTTTTCGGAATCGGTAAATATTGATTCAACCGTCATATATACGTCTAAACTATTATCATCGTTTATATATTCAAGATTATGCTTTAATTTGTTTATTTTTTTATTTAATAAATATATGCAAATCGAATCTATTTTTTTCTTGTCTATTATCTTATCCATTTTATTTACCCCCTTAATATCTATAGCGAAGTTAATTTTTTGTCCGCAAAGCGATTTTTAAATATCTATCCACGTCAGGCTGCTTTAATAGCCAATCTTTGTAATCTTCCGGCAAATCTTTTATAGCCGTTCCTTTATGCTTTCCAAAAGGCATAATATCCGGTATTCTTGCCTCTTCCGAAAATCTCCAGATATCGCCCCACGATTTTAATTCAGGTTTTTCTTTCAATATGAATCTCAAAATATTCAGACAAAGTTCAACATCGACTAACGCACTGTGTCTATTGACCAAAATTTCTTTTATTTTTACTCTTTTATCCGGATCGCACAGCGCATAACTCAAAGTTCCAAGATTATGCGAATCGAAATCCGGCCAAAGTTTTCTTGCCATAGGCAAAGTATCTATTAATCTGACTTCTGGCTTACCGATAACTTCCCAATCAAAATCTATATTATGTCCGACAAGATATGTCGTATCTTCAGGAAGCATAAACTCCGTCGCCGGCGGGCAGTTTTCTAAATCGCAATCTAATATATTGTGAGTGGCCATAGCTCCAAATGAAATAGGCTTGCCCGGATTATAACGGCTATTAAAGGTTTCTCTTTGCTCATCAAAAGGACTGCCGTTAATAATAATACCTGCTGCTTCTATTAAAACCGGCTCGGTAATCCCCGTGGTTTCCGTATCAAATACTATGACTTTACTCATAAATTTTGCCCCCTAAATATATAGCGAAGTTTGTCCGACAAGCGGACGGTTGGATTAATATTAGATGAAATATAATCTTTAACTAAAGAATTTCTAAGATTAAATCCTTCCTCATCCGGTTTCGACACTACCGGAATGACTTTTATGTTCCGAAAATAACTTGTGACTTCTATAAAAGCATTCCGAAATTCTATGATATGTTTAGCGTAATTATCTGTGTTAATGGTAGCTTTTCTTAAGGGATCTTCGAGTGATTTTTTTAATAACGGAGTTATGCCGCCGAGTAAATCTATATCGAAATAAAAAATATAATCGTAAGACCTTATTAATTTATTTTTGTAGGCGTTAAGAAGTATTGTAAATTCTTTATGAAACTGGTTTTTATCCTGCAATAAAAGAAAAGCTAAATTATCAAATACTCCCCTATCGCAAACTATAATGCCGTCGCCAATGAGATTTTCTGTAACGTTTTCTCTTTGTCTCTGAAACTCGCAAATTTTTTCCCTGAATCTACTAATATTTTCGGTAGGCATATCGGGATACATCTCTGCAACCTTTCTTGACGACTCGCTTAAAACGCTTAAATCTTGTATTTGACTATCAAGATAATTTTCTATGCAATGCGTTTTTCCGGATGCCGCCGGACCGCTAATACAAACTTTTTGAATCATGTTTTTACCTCTTGTCTCTATAGCGAAGTTGATAACGTTTTAAACAAATTATGTCAATACATTAATTGATATTATTATACGTTTTAAAGCTCATTGCAAGTATTTTTTTTCTTATTTTTTTTACCTTTAAATTCAGATAATTTCTATTGAGCCTGTTAAAATAAACTTTGCTAATACAGGCTATATTGTGATATCCCGTTGCATAATCCAATAACGACGGATAATTATTATTATCCCAAGTTTCTATAAAATTATGCCAAAATATAGCCTCGCCTATTTTTATCGCTAAAACAGGCCTTGATAATAGTTCGTTATAGGATGTTATTTTATATCCCATTCTTTGCATTTTTGAAAGCGTCCAGAATTTTATATTTATCTGGGGGTAGCCGTAATCGTATTTATTATAAATCCCCCTGTTGAATTTAAAATTATCCGATTCGGTTAAGAGGACCGCGATATAAAGCTCCCTAAAATCTCTTCTGACCGATTTGCTTTTTAACAAAACCTTGCCCGGACCGCATAGATACTTATTGTATCCGCAAACCCTGCTGTTTATATCTTTAAGAGATTGAGATTTAATAATCTCTTTTAAGTCCGTTTTGCGGACAGTGCAAACGACATTTCTTTTTTTAATAATTTTTTTAGCTTGTCCGCTTTGCGAATAACCAGCGTAAAAGCCTAAAAATAAAACTATTGAAGTAACAAATGTAAAGAAAAAAGCTTTTTTGACCATTGCATAACCTCGCTTTCGATTATTTATATAGCGAAGTTATTTTAAAATTTCAGGATATACTGTTATTATTTCGTTTAATTCTTCTCTTATCCTCTCCGATATTGATTCCGCTATATAATCCCCAGCGTTGTTTATAAGATAATCTTTGATTTTTTGAAACTGCTTATCTGTTAGCGTTTTATCCAATATATCCTCGAAGTTGCTCTTGTCGTACCACTGCGGCACAAATAAATCTTCATATTCTTCGTTCAAGTCCATTTTAAAATCCTCTTTTTTAATTTGTCCGGCAAACGGACAAGTTATTTTTTAAATTAAGTGCCCTTTTCTTAAAAATAAAATAGGTTCGGAGTATAAAAATTTCTTTATATCTAAAATTGCAAACCATTCCGAAGCGGGATAGTCTTTAGGAATCTCTTTGTAATAATGGCGACCATCTTCTTTTTTTAAATATATTGCTCCGTGATAACTTGAAGATAAAGGTTTATAATAAACATAAAACGAGTCATCTTTTATGTCGTTAATTAATTTTTCAATAAAATCTTTATTTGTCATTTTACGCCTCGCTTAAATTTTACAAGTTATTATATATAAGCCGCTTGTTTTTCGGCATTTACAAGCACGAAAAACGGCTTACCGAAAATATCGTAAAACTCCCTCGTCTCGAAAGCTTTTGCTTCTCCGTTTTCGTATGCGAAATATACCTCATCGTCCTCGATGTTTTCAACCGCCCTGCCTAATAAAATAAAGTTCCCGTTTTCTGCTTTCTGATATACCCGATATCTCATTTTGCTCACCCCCTTTATATCTATAGCGAAGTTGTCAGATGAAGATTAAAATTAATAGATGCCGCAATCCTTCTTGTATTGCTTCAATATGCAGTATTCGGCATAATCGGACGGTTCGTTATTAAAGAAACCCTTAACGGCTTCGTCAAGAAATAAATACTGCTCTGCTAATTTATCGTTTCTAAAAAAATAAGTTGTTTCTTTACTTGTATCGTTAACGCTTGGCAATGAAATATAATAAGAATTTTCTTTAACAAAATCTAAAAGTTTTGAATAAAAAAAATCGTTCAAAACGGAATCCTTATAATTTGGCGGAGTGATATAATCTTCCCTTATGATATCTCTATCGCAAAATATTCCGTCAAGAACCGACTT
>JAJYYR010000088.1 GCA_021800805.1 bacterium | reverse complement strand
AATTTTTTAAAAAAGAATAAAATAATATATTTATAAATTAGAAGAAAATATTTGCATAAATTTCAGCCTGAATATAAAATATAATGCAACAGGAATAAAATATTAAAATTATTTAAGGAGCTTTAAACAATTATGCTTGATTTTTTAAGAAGATTTTATGCACATACCGCAGGTAAAATTATTACAATACTCGTAGGACTTCTATTTATCGTAGGCTTTAGTTTTCTTCCATATATTTTGGGCGTAGGAAGAGGGGTTTCGCCTCAGGACGCCGCCACGGTAGCCGGAAAGGGAATATCTTTAAACGAGTTAAGCAGGTATTACGGAAAGCTCGAAAATGAATACGAGAAACTTTACGGAAAAAAAATAAACCAAAAAGAATTAAGCGAATTGGATTTAACCGGTTCCGCCCTCTCGTCTTTAATTGCCGACAGAGTTTTGGAATCTAAAAAAGACGTATTCGGAATAAATGTTTCCGACGGATTTATAGCGCGCAATATAGCATCTTTTCAAGAGTTTCAAAAAGACGGAAAATTCAGCAACAGATTGTTTAAAAACATCCTGCTTTCCAACCATACTACTCCGGCAAGTTTTGAAAAAAAATATAAAGCCCAAATAATCAGGGGTTATATAAGAAGAATAATAGGGGAATCTTTCAGCATAGTCGACGTTCAATTTTTAAGCGACTATAAAATTAAAAATAAATCCGTTTCTTTTGAAATAGCGGTTTTCGGCTCAAAAAAAGGAGCAGTCGATTTTCTTAAGAAAGCGGTCATTTATAATAAATACTTTAGCAGACAGGCAAAAAAGTACGGAGGAACGGTTCAGAAAGTTCCGCTTTTTTCGGAGATAGACCTGGTAAAATCGGCTTATTTCAAAAAATATTCCATGAGCGGAAGCATCCTTAAATCTATATTTTCTGCTGGGCAGGGCGAGGTTGTATCGGAGGTTTTTCCGGTTAAATCCGGGTATGCCGCAATTAAAATATTAAAGGTTTATTTTCCGGAATATGTTTACGATGCAAATACTAAAGGCAGCGGAGAAGCATTATTAAAAGAAAAAGAGCTTTACGGTTTTCAGAAACAGCAGGAATTTCTTGATGATTATGTTGATTATTTAGAATCCAAATCGAACGTTAAAATTAACAGAAACGCATTATCGGCGTTTCATCCCTATTGATTTAATTTAATTTGACTGGTGCTATTATAAAAAAATGAACGGTAAAGAAGTTTAATATGGAAGATTTACAAAATTATTTAGATTTCGCGGTCGGACTTGCTAAAGATTGCGGAAAAATCATCTCTAAAAATTTCAGAAAAACTCATACCGTAAAATATAAAGGTCCTGTCGATATAGTTACTGAAGCTGACGCGGCCTCCCAGAATTATGCCGTTCTCAGCATTAAAAAAGCGTTTCCGTCCCATTCTATTCTTGCCGAAGAAGACAACTTTAATATTTCTAATAATTCCGGATTTAAATGGATCATAGATCCGTTGGACGGCACGACTAATTATGCCCACGGACTTCCTATTTTTTGTTTTTCTGCGGCGCTGGAAAAAGATTCGGAAATAATTATGGGATGTGCATATAATCCGGTCTTAAAAGAGATGTTTTCCGCCGTTAAAAACGGCGGAGCGTATTTAAACGGCAAAAAGATTAACGTTTCTAAAACGGCTGTATTCGAAAGATGCCTGCTGTCAACGGGTTTTCCATACGATAAAAAAATTAATCCCGATAATAATTTCGACCATTTCAGGGATATTTCCATTGACGTGAGGGGCATAAGGCGGCTCGGTTCGGCGGTTTTAGATATTTGTTACGTCGCCGCCGGATTTCTCGACGGATACTGGGAGCTTAATCTAAACCCGTGGGATATGGCTTCGGGAAGCTTGATAATTAAAGAAGCCGGAGGCGTAGTTACGGATTTTTGCAAAAAACCGCTGGATATTTATAAAAAAAGGATACTGGCATCTAACGGTTTGATTCACGACCGGATGTCGGAAATTTTATGCAGATAAAATATGTCTTCTCAATATAACGAAAACGGAATATTAAAGGGGCAGAAAAACAGGATTAATTTACTTGCGGTTATCGTTACGATACTACTTGCAATCTTAATCGTCCGGCTTTTTTATCTGCAGATTGTCAAAGGCGGCTACTATTACAAACTGGCGAAAGATAATGCGACAAGAGTAATTTATCTTACAGCTCCGAGAGGCGATATACTTTCTAAAAGCGGTAAAATATTCGTAGATAATGAATCTTCGTTTAATATCGCCGTTATTTTATCGCGCGTAAAAAAAAAGAAAACGGAGTTCAAGTTCCTTGCGCGTTTAATGCATAAAAGCTATAGAAAGATTTTACAAAAAGTAAAAAAAGAAGAATTTTTGCCTCCCTACGAGCCTATTATTTTAATCCGCAATATTTCGATTAAAGAACTGTCTAAGTTTGAGGTGAACAAGCTCTTTCTGAAGGGTTTTTTTATAGCAAAAATTCCTATAAGACATTATCCATTTGGAAAAATGGGCGCCCAGATTTTCGGATACGTCGGGCCGGTATCTTCGACGGAGTTAAAAGAAAAAAAATATGGTTATCTTAACTCATCCGATATTATAGGAGAAACTGGACTGGAGTATTACTATCAAAAATATCTGCACGGCAAAGACGGCGAAAAAAGAATCGTCGTGAATTCCAAAGGCGAACCCATAGGCAATATAGTCGTCAGAAAGCCGGTTATGGGCGCGAATTTATATACCACGCTCGATTTTTCCCTACAAAAACTTGCGTACAAGCTTATGAAAAAAAGAGAGGGTGCTGTAATCGCGGTTAATCCTAACAACGGAAAAATTCTGGCCATGGTATCTACGCCGTCTTTTAATCCCTTTTATTTTTCGGAGGGTATAAGCAGAAAGCACTGGAATTCAATTATAAACAACGACGAACATCCTTTGCAGAACAAAGGGATTCAAAATGCTCTCGCCCCCGGTTCGACTTTTAAAGCAGTTGCTTCTCTTGCCGCTTTGTCTTTGCATCTTATCACGCCCGAAGAGAAAATTTATTCCGGTCCGATTTTTAAACTGGGAAATGCCGTATTTTATAACTGGAATCCTTATCAAAATTCTAAAGTAAACCTTTACAGGGCGATTGCGGAGTCCGTCGATACGTATTTTTATTCTATAGGGGTCAGGATAGGCATAGACCAGCTTGCGGATTACGCCCATAGATTAGGCTTGGGGGAGAAAACCGGAATAGACCTTCCAGACGAAAATCCAGGATTCATACCGACCAAGCGGCTTGTTTATAAAAGGTATCACAGCCGTTGGTATAAAGGTTCGACCCTTTCCGCAATCATAGGACAGAGTTACGACCTTGTGTCTCCCATACAGCTTTTGATGGCATACAGTGCTATCGCCAACGGCGGAAATCTTTACAGGCCGTTTCTTTTACAAAAGATAGTGTCGTGGAACGGAAAGATATTGAAAGAAATGAAACCCAAATTCGTCCGGCGCATAAATATAAAGCAAAAATATCTTAACGCCGTCAAAAAGGGTCTTTGCGGCGTCGTAAGCAAGGATTACGGAACGGCGATAAACGCAAGAATAAAAGGCATAAAATTTTGCGGTAAAACCGGAACAGCCCAGATTATTTCAAAAACATATTCTATTTACGATATAAAATATATACCTAGAAAATACCGCGATAATGCATGGTTCGTAGGATTCGCTCCATTGAAGGACCCTAAAATAGCCGTCGTGGTATTGGATATGCATGCAAGATTTCTCGGAGCGAACGCGGCGGTTATAGCTAAAAAAATCGTCGAAAAATATTTAGAACAAAAAGGCTTATGGAAGCCGCCTCTGCATAGAAAAAACGAAAAAGGCAAAAAAGGCGGGAAAAACAAAAGCAAACTGCCGAGCTTTATATATACGAGTTTTTAATATGAAAATATTGGATAATCAGTACGCTAAAAATTTTGATTTTATAATGTTTTT
>JAJYYR010000087.1 GCA_021800805.1 bacterium | reverse complement strand
TCAGCCGGTACATAGGTCTGACCTCGCGCAAAAACCCTTCTTTTAAAATGGCTGAAGAGATAACCGAAAATCTCAAAAAACTCGACTATTCCGACCCCGTAAAATACGATTTTGCAATTACAAGGCTGGGGATACTTGATTTATGCAAAAAAAATGTGAACGAAGCGGACTGCGAAAAATGCGGCATTTACGATATTTGCAATCAGACTTTAACTTTTTAAAAGGATTCTTATTAATGAAGATCAAAAAATTAAAATCGTTATTATTTCTTGTTTTTTCGGCTTTTCTTGTTTTTTCGGCTTTTGACGTTATAAACCCTGTTTTTTCGCATGCCGCCGTTAAGCCTGCTGCCGATATAGAAAAAGACGGCAAAAATTTCGGGGCGTACATACTAAAAAAAGACGTGCTTCTTAAGCTGAATGAGCATTACGGACTAAAAGCGTATATAACCGAATCGGTAAAAATTGAGTCGCAAAGAGGAATCAATAAGTATTCCGAGGTTATAGTCCCTTTTTCGGAAAAATATCAGAAGATTAAATTACTTTATGCCTATACTTTGCTTAACGGTATGTTTAAGGTTCCCGTAGGCAAACACGCAGTCAACGTTGTTTCTCCGGGCTTTGCGGTTAATTACCCCGCTTATTCCGATATAAAATATCTTACTCTTTCGATGCCGGCGGTCGAAAAAGGTTCGGTTATAAATTTTTCCTACGAGATAGATAATTTTAAGCCGTTGATTAAAAACGGAGTCTTTTATACCGCTTATTTTTCTTATACTATGCCGGCCCGGAAAATAAGTTTTTCGCTGATATATCCAGAAGGGATTAATATTAATTTGTATATGCATAAATTAAGCGGGCATGAAGTTTCTAAAAAGTTCGTTTATATTAAAAATAAAAAATTCGTAAAATTAAGCGCATCTCTTAGAGGTGTTGCGGCGATAAAAAAAGAATCCTATATGCCGCCCTTAAAAAATTTAAGAAGTTATATTGCCGTATCTACTTATAATTATTGGAGCATACTCTTTAACCGAATAAACGCGATGTTCGTTAAAGCCGAAATGCCTACCGCAAAAATAAAAGAATTTGCCGCATCGGCCGTAAAAAAAGGCAAAAACGAGAGCCTTAGGCAAAAAGCTGCTTTAATTTATTACAGCTTTGTAAGAACCTTTAGATATGTTGGAATAGGCTACGGTATAAACGGCTATAATCCGGAGCCGGCCGAAACAACGTTTGCAAACGGCTACGGGGATTCAAAATCCTTGGCCGCCCTCCTTATAACTATGCTGAAGGCTGAAGGTATCGATGCTTATCCCGTTCTTATACCGTCGTTAAATACGGCCGCTTTAAATATAAAAAGCGTTTCTCCCAGGCAGTTCGATTCCGTTATAGTCGGTTTTACCTTAAAAGAAAAAGGTAAAAATAAAAAGTATTATCTTTACCCCGACTCTTCATCCTATAAAGCCTTCAAGATTCCTTTCGGCCTGGCGGGAAGAAAAGGCGCGGCGATTATAGGGCGCGGCAGTTTTAAATTTATTTCTATCCCTGCCGAGAAGCCCGAGCAGAACGAAAAAGTTTTATTATTTAAAGGCAGGATTGCTAAAAGCGGAACTTTAAAAGGCAGGATTTCAATAATTTATAAAGGATTATATTCCAATTTTGAAAGAACTTCGCTTAAAGATATAAATAATTACCGTAAAAAGCTCAAAGCGGCAAATTTTTTATATGATTTTATCCCCGGAGCCTATATAGAAAGTTTTAAATATAAAAATATTAAGAAAATTAATGGTAACGTTAAGCTTAATATAAAATTTATCGATAGAAATTATGGAGTATTAAGAGGGGATAAGTTATTATTTCATTCGGTAATGCCTGTAGATATGAGCCTGATACGGCTTGTTTTAAAAAGAAAAAGGCTTTATCCTTTGATAATAGGCTATCCGTTTGAACATATCGGCAAAATTAAAATAAAAATTCCTGAAAAATCCTCTATATATTATTTGCCGCAGCCGTTAAAATTCAACAATGAAGCGGGGTCTGCCTATTCAAACTGTTCGTTTTCAAAAAATAAAGCAGAGTTGAGCTGTGTTTATAAATTTGAATCTAAAAAACCGGCGGTATCTGTTAAGGACTATAAAAAATACAGGAAAATTATAAAAGCATATGCCGCGTATTTAAAAAATTATTTCATTGCAGTATCGAGCGTATATTTTTATTAATATAAAATTTACAGGAGGATTTAAAAATGAGAAGCATGACGGAAGAAGATTTAAAAGCCGCTTTCGCGGGCGAAAGCCAGGCGCACGTAAAGTATATGATTTTTTCGGAAGAGGCGCAGAAGGAAGGCAAGCCTAAGTTGGCTAACGTATTCAGGGCTATAGCAAGAGCCGAGCTCATTCACGCAAAAAATCATTTAAGGGCGCTCGGAGGCATTAAAAAATCGGGAGAAAATATTGCCGCTGCGTATAGCGGCGAAGATTACGAAATAGAGGAGATGTATCCTGTATTTTATGAAGTAGCTAAATTTCAAGGCGAAAAGGAAGCCGTGCGTTCTACGCATTATGCTCTGGAAGCCGAAAAAATACACAGGGAGATATATAAGAAGGCAAAGGAACTTGATGCCTCAGGGAAAGATTTCGACGGAGAAACGGTCTATATATGTCCCGTCTGCGGTCATACCCATGTCGGAGCGGAAGCGCCGGATAAATGTCCCGTCTGCGGCTGCGCGAAAGATAAATATATTAAATTTGCCGCATAAAATAAAATTCATAAAATTTGACAATATCTATTTTTGTGATATTATAAAAATATAGAAACATTATTAGCGCTAAATGTTTTAAAAGGAGGGAATTACCATGATTCAGGGAGTAAACGGCAATCCTACGGCTTCACAGCTTTTTCAGAACAATCAAGCCGATGCCAATAAGGGTCAATATCAAAATATATCAGGTCCGAACGATGTTGCCGATAAAACTGCGGCGTTAACTTTAAATACCGTCGATAAGCTTAATCAGGGTTTAGTAAATGCCCTTAACCAGTCAACGGCTAATCTTAATCAGAACGTCCAAAATCTTCAGTCCAACGGCGGCAACGGAAATGCGCCTGGTCAACAGCAGTATAATAACGGCGGACAACCCGTTACCATAGGCACAAATCAAAGCGGCAATTTATTAAGCAAAATAGTTTAGTTTTTGCGTTAGATATTTAAATGCTGAAAAAATTAAACGATTTGATTGAAAGGGCGGGGCTTTTTTCTCCTAAAACGGCGGCGGTAGCCGTTGCGGAGGAAGAACTCGTCATCGAAAGTATATTGAAATCCTATAAAAACCGAATAATAATTCCTAAATTAATAGGAAATAAAAACAAAATACTTTCTCTTTTAAAGAAAAACCGCTTAAAAGATTTAGACTTTAAAGATATTGAAATAATAGGTGCCGATAACGACGCCGATGCCGCTTATATCGCCGCTAAACTCGCTTCGGAAAAAAAGGTCGATATAATAATAAAAGGGCATATCCATACCGATATATTAATGCATCAGCTTTTCCATACGGAAAACGGCTTAAAAACGAACAGGTTTGTTTCCCATATATTTTTAATGGAAATTAAAACCTATAAAAAACTAATATCGATAACCGATGCCGCAATAAACATTAATCCGGATATAACGCAAAAAGCCCAAATACTTCAAAATGCGATAGACGTATGCCTAATGCTCGGCATTAAGCGCCCAAAAGCCGCTATGCTATCGGCCGTGGAAACGGTAAATCCTAAAATAAGTTCGACTTTAGATGCCGCAATTATTTCTAAGATGGCGGAAAGAGGACAAATTACGGGAGGAATAGTGGATGGTCCGCTTGCCTTCGATAACGTAATTTCTAAAAAAGCGGCCGTCGAAAAGGGTATACGAAGCGAGGTATCGGGAGACGCCGATATAATAGTAGTGCCGAATATAGAATCCGGCAATATCCTTTTTAAAGATTTGGAATACCTTGCCGGGGCAAAGGCGGCAGGCGTTGCGGTAGGGCTTAAGGTCCCGATAGTTCTTACTTAGAT
>JAJYYR010000086.1 GCA_021800805.1 bacterium | reverse complement strand
TGGTGTTAGGATCAAGAGGGGTTAATCCTTTAGGTTTTCGTTTTTTGGTTCCATTTTTCATAAGGGAGCAGGGATTATCTTGAGATCCTTTAGAACAGAAGAGGAAGGATTTGACTTGCGGTTTAGGCTCTGCTTGGAGTTTAAGTTCTGTTTGGAGTTTAGGTTCTGTTCCTGTTGGCTTTAACTGCAGGTTAATGTGTGGGGGTGGTTCAGTTCGTGGTTCTGGATTGATGTGTGGTTCTGGGTTAGTCATAAGAGTAAATTCTTCACCAGTCCATTTTATCCTTCTTTTACATTTTTTCAAAATTGATATCCCTCACCTTACGCAGGAGATCTGCCCACACCTAACCAATACTAACGAAGAAAATCAACGGGTTAATCGAGATTTTGGAGAAGCGCCCCTGGAACCCACTTCTCTGTTTGAACGAGAACCTCGCCAAATCACTTCTGACGGGTATCTCCATGATGGAGGAAATCGTTATCCTGTTTCGATGGAGCTGCCTCCAGGAGGTCTGGGTCGAATCTGTTTTTGGATGCCCTCCCATCCTGAGCATGAAATCCTGAATGAGGCGTATCGAGAAAAAAGAAAACAGAAGCAGGGAGCGGTCACAAAAAAATTTAAAATGGTTTTTGGATCCGTGGGGGAAACCTACCTGGAAGGGCTGCGTCAGAAAGTTTCAGGAAACCTCCAGCAGCAGCCAGCGTCCTTATTGATCGACTGGTTCATCATGCCCATCTTTTTGTCATTCATGGGTCCAGTTATCGGCTGAAAGACAAATTAAAAAAAGGAGGTGAATGTTCTGTCCATAAGAGGGCGCAGAGGAGAAAGAAGAAACCAATAACTTTCCTTGAAAGCGGAGAAAGGAGGTTTTAAGAGTAGGATGACTTCTGAAAGAAAGATGAGACCGAAAAAAGGGAACAAAAAAACCAGGAGGTGATTTTAGAAGATTTAAAAATCCTTCCTTTTCTTTTCATAAAATTAAATAAAAAAAAGATTAAAAATTTAAAAAATGAAAAGAAAAAGGGGGGTTAAATTTAAATGATCGTTAGGGGCCAATTCTAGAGGATCGTCTACAAGCAGGTGTTGTGGCTACACACGATGAACTTCTACAAAATTTCTTAATTTCTTAAACTCAAGTTATGATTAATGGAAAGGAAGTATATCAAAAAAAGGATGGGAATTAGTTGGTGCAAGAAATAATTAAAAATATAATTTATTAAGCTAAGCAAATTGGAGGGTATTTTATGAATAGACCTGGAGGACAGATCGCTGCAAGACCGCTTCATTTTATTTGGATTATTGATGTTTCCGGTTCAATGGCCGGCGATAAAATTCAAGCTTTAAATAATGCAATAAGAGAATCAATTCCGCATATGCAAAGAGAAGCTGGCGAAAATCCATATGCAAATGTTTTAATAAGGGCTGTAACTTTTTCAAATGGTGCAAGATGGGTTAACTTAGATCCTATTCCAGTAGATAAATTTGTATGGACGGATGTTGTCGCAGATGGCGTAACTGATATGGGCAAGGCATTAGAACTTGTCGCCGATCAATTAAAAATTCCACCAATGGAAGAAAGAGCTCTTCCTCCAGTTTTAGTGCTTATAAGTGATGGAGTGCCTACTGATAATTTTAGTGAAGGTCTTCAAAAATTAATGGATTTACCTTGGGGGAAAAAAGCAGTTAAAATATCTATTGCAATAGGTGCAGATGCAGATCTGTCCGTTCTACAAAAATTTATTGGTAATAATGAAATAAAACCCCTTGAAGCTAATAATGTAGAATCTCTAGTGAGCTATATTAAATGGGCTTCTACGGCAGTATTAAAAGCTGCTTCTTCTCCACCAAGTCAAGTTCAATCGCAAGGTAATCTTTCTACTAACGTTCCAATACCTACTGCGCCACCAGTGGAAAGTTCTACAACCGTTTGGTAATATGACCTATGAAAAATAAATTTAATTATTTAGGAAAAAGCATAAGAGGTTCTTCTCACATTAAAAACGGTATTCCAAACCAGGATTCTATTAAATATAATTTTTTAGAAGATATAAATGCTTATATATTATCGGTTGCCGACGGTCATGGATCTTCTAAATATTTTAGAAGTGATAAAGGATCTAAATTAGCTACATGTGTTGCCAATGGAGTAGTAAAAAAAATACTAAATAACAACAAGGATCTTATAGATTACCCATATTCTCAATTAAAAGATTTGTTTGAAGAAAAAATTCCTAAGGAAATAATTCAACAATGGAAAAATTCAGTTAAAAGTCATTTTTCTGCAAACCCTTTTTTGGATGAGGAATTAGAAAAATTAAAACTAAAAGAAAGTGAAAAAGCTATTTCAGAGATAAATAATAACCCAATTATACCATATGGCTCTACTCTTTTAGTTTTAGTCATTACTGAAACATTAATAGTTTCTATGCAAATCGGTGACGGAGACATATTATTTGTTTACAATAATAATGTTCATTCCGTATTTAAGAAAGATGATAGTTTTCTTGGCAATGTTACTCCATCATTGAGTTCCAATAACCCTTTAAAAGATTTCAATGTTAGTATTGAAAAAAATATAAGTGGCGAAGGACCATCGCTTTATATGTTGACTACAGATGGTTATCCAAACTCATTTGTAAATCAAGAAAATTTCTTCAAAGTTGCTGTTGATTTTCTAAATATTATAAAAACAGAAGGTGTGTCGGAAGTCGAGAAAAATATAGAAAGTTGGCTTACTGAGGCTTCAGCTAAAGGAAGTGGGGATGACATCACAATTGGGTTGCTTTATAGGGAGGTTGTAAATAATGAATATTCTTAAAGAAAATGAAATGCTAATAGCAGATGGCAAACGAAACGTAAAAGTCAATAAATTTTTGGGTGGTGGTGGTCAAGGAGAGGTATATAGAGTAACAGTAGATACAGAAACATATGCTTTAAAATGGTATTATGATAATATTGCAACCGCCCAACAAAAAAATAATATAGAATCCCTTATTGCAAAAGGCTCTCCTAGTGATAACTTTTTATGGCCATTAAGTATGGTAAGTTCAGAGATAAATAATAAAAGTTTTGGTTATTTAATGAAACTTAGACTACAAAGATTTAAGGGTATAACCGATTTAATGAAAGGGAGAATAAATCCTACCTTTAATAATTTGATAACTGCATGTTATAATCTTTCTAATTCTTTTACTCAACTTCACGCTAAAGGTCTTTGTTATAAAGATATATCTCACGGAAATATATTTATAGATGAGAATAATGGCGATATATTAATATGCGATAATGACAATGTCGCTGTCAATAATGACAAAAATGCTTCTGTTCTTGGCACTCCAAGATTTATGGCGCCAGAAGTAGTCAGAAGTGAAAGTCTTCCAAATACTTCTACAGATCTATTTTCACTTAGTGTTTTAATTTTTTATATAATGTTTCTTGGTCATCCATTAGAAGGGAAGAAAGAAGCAGAAATAAAATGCTTTGATTTGCCTGCTATGAATAAATTATATGGGACTGACCCTATATTTATTTTCGATCCTAATAATGATTCAAATAGGCCGGTTAAGGGTTATCAAGATAACCCTATAATGTTTTGGGATATATATCCTGAATTTTTAAAAAAATTATTTACAAAAGCATTTACAGAAGGGTTAAATGATACGAATAAAAGAGTGAGGGACACAGAATGGAGACTTGCTTTTATTAAACTAAGAGACTCAATAGTTTACTGTCATTGCGGCACTCAAAATTTTTATAATGAATATGCTACTGCACCCTTAACATGTTGGTCTTGCAAAAAAGAGATAATATTACCTATGGTTTTAAAAATAAAAAATGATTTTGTTATGTTAAATTATGATACAAAAATATATGAACACCATATTGAAAAAAATCAAGATTTTAGTGAACCCATAGCAGAAGTTAGTCAAAATCCTAATAATCCAAATATTTGGGGTATAAAAAACCTTACAAAAAGTAAGTGGACAATAATTGATGCAAATAATGAAACTAAAGAAGTTGAACCTGAAAGAAGCGTTACGATTATGGAAGGAGTAAA
>JAJYYR010000085.1 GCA_021800805.1 bacterium | reverse complement strand
GTATTTAAATAAGTTTTATGATAATATAATAAAACTTATCATGTTTAATGCCGAGATAGCTCAGTCGGTAGAGCAGAGGACTGAAAATCCTCGTGTCGACGGTTCGATTCCGCCTCTCGGCACCACTTAAAAACACTGAAATAAAGCCTTTCCCCGTAATTCACTCATTTGACAAAAATGTAAAAAATAGGTAAAATTATGCAAAATTATGAAAATTTTACCTACAAAAACCCCTACACTTTTTTATGAGAATTTATAAGCGCGGAAATATTTATTGGACTGAATTTATAGCAGATAACAAGCGTTATCAGATGTCCACCAAGACTAAAGACAAGAAACTTGCCGAAGAAATAGCGGCAGCTCTTCAGGCGGACGTTGTTCGGAATAAATTTAATATCCCTGCGAAATATAAAGCCGAAAAAGTTTTTTCGGAAGTCTGGGAACAATATTTTAAAAGCCAATCGACCGAAAAAGAAACGATAAGGCGCGCAGGTATAGCTTCTAAGCATTTCATTCCGGTATTTGAAAGCAAAAATATAACGGATATAACGTTAGGCGATATAAAAGCTTATCAGCTTCAGCGCAAACTCGAAATTATGAATTTGGAAAAAAATATCGGAAAAAAGGACAGTCAAATATCTTACAGGAGCGTTAATTACGAACTTACTATATTGCACCATTTCTTTAATTTCTGCATAGAAAAAGGCTACTTAGGCAATAACCCCGCCGCCGGCATTAAGAAACTAAACGAGCTGTCCCGCCTTAAAACTTTATCCGACTCCGATATAGAGAAGCTTATCGCCGGCGCTACTAATAAATTAACCCGGGACTTAATAACCTTCTTAATTTATACCGGCTGCCGGAAGGGAGAAGCCCTTAATTTAAAATGGGACGACGTGGACCTTCAGAACGACGTCATAGCGATTAAAGGGACTAAGACGAAGTATGATAGGTATATTCCGATTTCAAAGCCCCTGAAAGAGCTTTTGAGCCGCATTGAAAAAGTCCAAGACATTTTATACGTGTTTAATAGAAACGGGGCAAAATTGAGCGATTTTAAGCGTTCTTTTCATACGGCGTGTAAAAATGCCGGATTAAAGGATATGCACATTCACGATTTAAGGCACGTCTTCGCAAGCAAAATGGTTATGAACGGAACATCGCTTTTTATTACAGGGGAGCTTCTCGGACATCGGACGACCCAGATGACGAAAAGATATTCGCATTTAGTCCCAAGCACTTTACGCAAGGCCGTTGACGACGTTTGGAATAAGGACGATAAAAAAGGTTAATGGTTTTATACCTAAACGAAAAATCAAAGGCCTTAACGGTCAAATTAGAGCGTTTTTCTTTTCAACTTTTTCCGATATTCCATACGTATATCTGATTTTAACACTTAATACCTCTACAATACTGAATTGTAATAATTGTAATATTCTCAATAGAATATCAAAGAATATCGATAATATTAATATATATAAGGATTTTATGTTTTTAGGTATTCCGCAAGGACGGCATTAAGTCCGACCTTGCGTGTGTCTAATACGAAAAAGCCAATTCCGCCGCTCTGGGCGACCAACGGGAGCAAGGCGGGCACGATGTAGGTTAACCTTATCCGGAAAACAAATCCGAGCCTTTTTCTTTTTTTCTTTTTCTGCGGTGTGAAAAAGATAAAAAGCAAAGGCGCTTTACGAATTATCCGGGCTGTCCGTATATCTCGTTTAAGTCGAGATTTATTTATCCAAAAAATATATCCCTTCGTAAATTCTCCGCTGCGCTCCGAATCTTACTGCGGGTTTTTGGATAAATAAATCTCTCCGACGCGAAATTATATTTTCTCTCTTTGTTTTATTATTTTTAAAAGAATTTTGAATTTAACTACTTTCTGAAAAAGCGAAAGGCGAGAGAAAAAACGAGAGAGATTTTTAATTAATATAAAATTGTAAGCGGGCTACTATCTGATTTTGGTTCATTGCACGGTTGCTTATTTTTCGTTAAAATAATAATACGCTTGACGCCTTGATATTCCTAATTCTCTTGCTATTCCATATATGCTATATCCGGCATTTTTAAGGGCGATAGCCTGCTCTTGCCTTTCATTTGCTATTAATGCCCTGCTCTGCCCTGACAGTTTGCCCCTATGCGATTGCGTCGATATAAACTTATTATAAGCTTCTCGGTCGTGCGTCCACGTCCACTTTGCAATAGATTTAGCGGTAGATATAACTTCGTTAATCGGCAACGGAGCAGGGAACAGGCTATTTAAGCCTTGCAGGTGCGATAATACTGCCTTTAAAAAATCTTGATAGGTTTTATCTTTTCTAAAGTTTCTTACTGCTCCATATGCCCAATACCGCCCTGAATCGAATATATATACATTTCTACCGACTCCGATTTCTACTTCTTGTTTTGTGCAAGTTCTTACTTTTTCAAGTTCGACGTAGTCGGCAAGCTTTGCAAGACTATATAAATTATTATGTATGTTCCACGTCGTCCAAAAGGGATTTAAAGGATTTTTCGTAATTAATCCAGCGTAGCCAAAGTCCGCTTGCAGTTTAAGGGTATAAGCTGTTTCAATAGCGGCAAGATACCTTAAAGCTTTTAAGCTCGAATCCGGAAACTTTGAAACTCCGCTTTCAAGTCGATATATCAAGTGTGCGTGCTGGTTCTCACGATTTATAACAACTATGTTAGGCGTTGCGACGTTTGCGTCTTCGTGGGCAAGCGCGGCGCCCGGACGATCAACGTCGAAAACTAAATAATTTACGATAAGGTGATTAAATTGAATATAGCGATACCTTAGCGCAGTCTTAAGCGGTCGGATTTTTAAGCCAGTTTTTAAGTTGTCGGCACAGTAAGGTTTTCGGGGGATTCTATCAAGATACTGACAATTTGTCATATTACTGTAAATCATATTTTCACCTTTTTTTTTAAGGCAAATATGATTTACAGTATGCGGTGTTTAACCCTGTCGATTAGTTATTTTCCGTTAAATTTATCATTTTCTAATATTTCGTCCATATTATTTTAATATTTTTTTTATATCATATATATATTATATACCACTTTTAACTTAATTGTCAAATCTTTATTATTTCATAAAATTATGATTTACAGTAATAAAAAAGTATGACTATCAATAATAACATTATGCTATAAATATAAATAATATAAATGCTTATAACTTATAATCAGATTATTTTTTTAGTCGTTTTACTGTTTCCGAAAAATCCGGCAATGCTACATCGTCGCTTGATTTAAGATTTTCAAAGACTTGACGATATTGTTCGTTTTCTTTTTTTACGTTGTCGAGCTCTTTTTCCAACGTTTCGATTTTTTCTTTTAATTCAAATAATTTTTTCGGAACTTCTTTTTTAAGGCTCTTCTGCGCTTCTTTTTTAAGTTTCTCGTTTTGGTCGTAGAGCTCTTCATATCTTTTTAGTATTTTTTTATATCTTTCGGCGTTAACCGCAATCATTTCTTCGCTCATTTTAAGCCTCCAATTTTTGATTTTAAAAAAGGTTAGTGGTTTTGTATTGACTCGCCAATTAAAACCGATTTAAAACTCTATGGCACGATAAATTACCGTGCCATATTGTATGCTTTCATTCTCTCCGAAAGTCTTAACCTGTTTTCTTCGGATATAAATCTTTTCTTTTTATTAGGATTTTGATTATATGGTTGAAAAGCATATAGCGAGCAATTATTGCTAAGACAATCAAGTTCTTTCGGATCCGCTCCCTCGATATAACAAGCATAACATTGAGCCAGAATTGCTTCTTTGTGCGATAAAGCTTCGCCGTTTTTGAATTTGATATATTCACTTTTACCCTGCCTTGTAAGTAATTCTTCTTCAAACAGCGCATTTTCCATAACAAGCCTCCTTTGGCGGGGCGTTTAGCCTCGCCGATTAGTTATTTTCCGTTAAATTTATCGCTTTCAAATGTTTCGTCTATCTTTCTAACTATTACTTTTGCCGCTGTTTTAACCATTTTTAACGCCGATTTGATTTCTTTTCTTTTTATATCGACGGGTATGTCAAGTGTGTCTATGTATTCTGCAACCGATAGATAGTAATTAATATAAGCAAGTTCAT
>JAJYYR010000084.1 GCA_021800805.1 bacterium | reverse complement strand
TAAGAATAATTTTATTATCGTAGTTTCTTTTAGACAGTTCGGATAAATCGCTTACTTTAACGCCTTCTATAAAATCCTCGACTAAAAATCCTTTAGAGGAATACTGCCAGTAAATTTTTGGAATTTCGACGGTATCTTTGTCTAAGTTGGATCTTCTTATTTTTTCGGTATATCCGGCTTCCGCCATAAAATCAAGCTCGGATATAATGCTTTTGCTGAATTCTTTAAATAAATCTTCGGCATTTTCGATATAAAGAAGTTCTTTCACCGCCTCTTTTACTATGCGTACTATAAAATATAAGACGTCTATATCGTTTCTTATTATTTTATCTACATTTCTCTTTTTAATTTTTACCGCGACGACGGTCCCGTCTTTTAAAACCGCCTTATGAACCTGCGCTATAGAAGCGGAGGCAACCGGGGTTTCGTCGAACGACTCGAAAACGTCTTCTAAATTATGTCCCGTTTCCGTTTTGAATATTTCCCTTATTTCATCGATTTTGTTAAAATCGGTATGCGCATTATCCTGAAGCTTCCTTAATTCAACGATATATTTTAAGGGAAGAGTCCTGATTTCCTGAGAAAATACCTGCCCCAGCTTGATAAAAGTAGGACCGAGTTCTTCCAAGGCATACCTCAGTCTGATTTCCGGCGGAACATTTTGATAATCGTCAACCGGGTAGGTAATTTTAAGATATTTTTTGAATATAAAAAACTTAGAAAGCCCCACATTGGTGATAATCTGGTAAAAGCCGTGTTTTGCAAATATGGAAGCCACCTTTCTGATGCGTCTTACTGCCCTTACTAATCTTATTATGTCGCCTATTTTCATAATTTATCTATCCTTCAAAAATTTAATAAATCTAAGGTCTATCTCGCGCTTAAGAAGGTCTATAGAATATACGCTGACGTCTATTGCATCTCCCATTTTAAATATCTTTCTCGTATGCCTTCCTTTAAGTATTTTAGAAGCGTCGCTGTATTCGTAATAATCGTCCGCTATCGTGGAAACATGGACGAAGCCCTGAATAAAAAATCCTTTAATATCTACGAAAAAACCGAAGTTGACGACGTTTGTAATAAATCCTTCATAAACGGCCTGCGAATTTTTTTTCAAAAATTGCATCTTCTTAAAATCTACATATTCCCTTTCGGCGTCGGTCGAGAGCTTTTCCCTTCTCGAAACGGCATTCGAGGCAAACTTTAGATATTCTGAATTAAGCCATTCCGGCATTTTTTTAATATAGTCCGCAATATCTCTCCGTTCCGCCTCTACAGTTTCACCGCCGTCCCCGTAAAGAATAAAAGCAAGTATCCTGTGCACCAATAAATCCGCATATCTCCTTATGGGAGAAGTAAAATGAGTATAAGACCTCAGTGCGAGCCCAAAGTGATGAATATTAACCGGAGAATAGACGGCAATCCTCATAGACCTCAAAAAAGCCTGCTCTAAAAAAGATGCCAGCGGGGTTTCTTTAAGTTTATTCAGCATATTACGGTAATCCAGCGGATTCTCCAAGGAGCCTTTTGGGGCGGGTATTTTAAAATATTTTAATATTTTAAAAAATTCTTTGACTTTCTCTTCGTCAGGTCTTTCATGAACCCTATAAACGGAAGGAACTTTTTTGGATTCGATAAATTCAGCTACGGCGCAGTTTGCCGTTATCATAAAATCTTCGATTAAATTATGCGCAAAATTTCTAGGCTCCGGAATAACGCTGACGGGTTCAGTGTTTTCGTCTAGTTCCACTTTGCTTTTAATAGGGTCGAAATCCAAACTTCCGTTTTTAGCCCTTTTATCCCTTAAAGTTTTTGCAAGCCTTTTCATATTTATGAGCATATCTTTTACGGGGAAAAGCTTTTTATCTAACGAATCAAAAAGCTCTCTGTTTTTGCCGCCGTTTATTTCATGCCCGCCGGAAGCGCCTTTCGCCTCTAACCCCTCAAGATAGTTATATACCTCGTTGTAAGTCAGCCTTCCGAAAGTCTTTATCGACCCTCTGTATATTTTTTTATTTTCAGTTTTGCCGGACAATGCGTCTATATCCATTTCGCAAACCATTACAAAACGCTTTTTACCCGGAAGAAGACTGCATAACCCGTTTGACAATTTTTCCGGAAGCATCGGATAAACGCTGCCCGGAAAATATGTTGAGTTACCCCTTTTGAAAGCTTCGGCATCGATGCGGCTTCCAGAGCGGACGAAATAAGAAACGTCGGCAATTGCGACGTAAAGCTTAGAGATATTTGTTTTCTTGGATGTTTTTAAATAAACGGCGTCGTCAAAATCTTTTGCGTCCTCTCCGTCTATGGTGACGAAAGGCAGAGCCGTTAAATCGCGTCTGCCTTTTTCTATATTTTTTTCTTCTAAATCGGGAGAAAATTCATCGAGTTCTCTTAAGGCTTCTTCGGCAAAAGATTTATAGATATTATATTTGTTAAGAACAATTTCTTCTTCGGCGTCTTTCGATTCTATATCTCCCAATATCTTGTCGATATTGACCATTCGGGAAGATAAATCTTCGGTATCCGGCAAAACGGCGCTTACTATAACCCCGTTTTTTAATTTCCCCTTATCTTTAAACTTATGCATATCGAAATAGAATGAATCGTCGAACTCCGGGGATATAGGGGTCAGAATCGCGATATTTTTTTCAATCCGTATTACGGCTTTAAAATTATTTAAATTTCTTTTTATTATCCTTATTACCCTTCCCCTTCTGTCTTTTGACGAAGCAGACCGCTGTTTCTTCTTTAAATAATAGGAACTGTCCGGTATGAGCTGAAGTATAACGTTATCCATGGGAATAGCTCCGGCAATGTCGGAGCCTTTCACGAAAATATCTTTTTCTCCGCCGGTATCGTCGCTGACAAATGCATAATTGCGCTTTTTCACGATTACAGTTCCGTGTAACAGATTTAATTTTTGCGAAAAGACGTACTTTTCCCCTTTCGTATATATTAAATCACCGTCAGCTACCATTGAATCCAGAATTTTTTTTACGGCTGAAAGATTTTTTGCGGAAGTTATTTCCAATCCGTGTTTGATGTCGGTAAAAGAAAGCGGAATATCGGACTTTTGAGAAAACAAATAAACGATATTTTCCTTTGTTATTATTTTCATCTATTTTTTATGCCAATTATTTCAAAATATGATAAAATAAAAAATCGATACGTATAAATTTATATAATAATAACATTTAGCAAATATTTTTTCATTATATTTCATTATATAAGATATAAACTATAAAAAAACAAAAATTTGCGATTAAGCCGGAATGGCGGAACTGGTAGACGCGCACGGTTCAGGGCCGTGTAAGATTACTCTTGTGGGGGTTCGATTCCCCCTTCCGGCACCATTTATATTTATATCCATAGCCTTTATATTTATTAGATCTACGCTAAACTATTTTATCTATCCATAAACTTACGGAGAACTTATGATAAAGCCGTTAAAAAAAAATTATTTGCCGTTCGCCGCGTTTCTTTTATCGGCATTATTAATTTTAACTACCGCAAATTCAAACCATAATATATGTTATGCCTTAGGAGCGGCAAAATCGAGCGGATCGGGCGCGTCTTCAAAGATTTTACTGGATTATACCCATGAAACAATTACAAAAAATTATGAAGATATTATGTCCGAACATGAAATAATAAAAATAATGAATAAAAAAGGCATTAAAAAATATTCCTCCTTAACTTTTCCTTTTTCTAAAAAGAATCAGAAACTCAAAGTATATTTTATTAAAATAATACAGCCTAACGGAAATATTATAAATATCAATACGAACCTTTTAAAAACAGTAACGGCGCCGTTTAATCCCGAAGCTCCTATTTTTTCCAACAAGTTATTAAAAACGATTCAGCTTCCAGGTTTGGTTAAAGGCTCTATAATAAATTATAAGTATAGGACCGTCGTTATAAAGCCTTATATGAAAAATAATTTTTTCACGGAAGATTATTTCGGAGGGCTCTCGCCTTTAAAAAAATCGGTTTACAAATTAACGATACCTAAGGGTTTATATTACCGCTTCGCCGAATACGGATTTAAAGAAAAACCCGAAATCATTAAGGGCGGTTCCGATACAACGCTTGTCTGGTCCAT
>JAJYYR010000083.1 GCA_021800805.1 bacterium | reverse complement strand
GTTTTAATATTACCGATGACCGTTTCTTTTATATTTGCCGTTACCCAAACCCTTCTCATATTATTCTCCATTACTATCGGAGTTCCGGGCATAACATATTCCCCTATATAAGACATTTTTTCCGATACTATACCGTTAATAGGCGAGTATATGAATGTATTCTTATAGTTTGCAAGAGCCACTTTATAAGCGGCTTTAGCTATTTGAACATTTGCTTCAAGCGGCTTAAGCGTAGTAATATTGTTGGCGGCAACATTGTTTTTTAAATAATTGGATTGAAAATAGTTTCTTCTGGCGGTGCCGAGAGCCGATATCGCCATTAGATAAGCCTGTTTAGAAACCAAATACGCCGTTTTTACGGCATCAAACTGCTGTTTTGTAATAAATTCCTTTTTTAACAGCGATAAGTCGCGGTTATAATCTCTTTTATCCAATTCATACGTAAGTTTTGCCTTGCGCAAATTTGCAAGGGCAGTCCTGTAAGAAAGTTTTGCAATATAATAAGAATTATAATTTGACCCTATATATTCGCCTATATTCCCGCCTGCGCTGAATAATTTTGCTTTAGCAAGATTGTAATTGGCTTTTGCCTGAAGCATTGCGGGATAATAAGTCGAATCGTTTATTTTGGCAATTAAAAGACCTTTCTTGACGAATTCATTTTTATGGACGTATATGGTTTTAATATTGCCCGGAACCATTGTGCTGACTGAAACTATATGCCCGTCAACCTCCGCATCTTCGGTATAAACGTGCGTAAGTCCAAAAAGATACCACCTTAAAACGAATATGCCTCCTATTATCGCAAGTAAAAGTATAACGGAAGCGGTGATAATGTTTTTTTTATTAAATTTACTATCATTTAAACCGTTGCCGCCTGTTTTAGTTTCGGTTTTTTCGTTTTCCCCGTTCATCGGATATCACCCATTAATTATTATAAAAGAATAAATATTAAATAATTTTAATTAAATTTATCGACGGTTAAACTTATAAGCTTCCTTTTAAAAGAGCCTATAAGCCTTTTTAAATCCATAACCGATTCGTAATAACTTAATTTTGCGGAAAGAAGATTATGCCTTGCCCTGGTTAATTCTGCAAGCGCGGTTACCACATCTACGCTCGTCGCCACCCCCGCCTTAAATTCTTCTTCGACAAGCATATAATTTTTAGACGCAAACCTTTCTTCATGTCCAAGCGTGCTTACTTCGTATCTTAAACTGCGGACATTATAAAACTCCGATATAACCCGCGCCTTTAAATCACGCTTTGCCTGAGCCGTATTATACATAGACCGGTTTGCTTCCGAACGCGCCTTTTCGATAGATATAATCCTCGCCGCCCCTTGAAACAAAGGCATAGTCAGGGTAGCGCCCGCCGTCCAGTAATTAGTCGAACCCTGCGGAATAAAATGGGTATTGGAAAGCGCATTATAAGAAGCCAAAAAATTAACTCTGGGAATATATTGCGATTCGTAATATCCGGTTTCGTCGTCGGCCGATTTTTGGGCAAACTTTAACGACTTTATGTTTGGATTGTTTTTATAGGCAAGAATTACGTATTTTTTTAATAACGCTTTTTTTAAAACCGGTTTAGGCGGTTTAACTACGCTGAAGCGCCTGCTTATTCCAAGAAGAGCCGCAAGATGAGCTTTAGCGGCTTTCAATAAATTTCTGGAACTTATAAGTTCCTGTTTTGCGGCATAAAACTGGGACTTTGCCTGAAGAAGGTCGGTAATGATGGCTAGGCCGGCCTTTAATTTAGCTTCGGTAAGCTCAAGATGAAACTTTGCCTCGTTAAAAGTTTTAGTATCCGCTTTTATTAAACTTAAATCGTTCAAAACCGTATAATAATCCACTGCAACATTATAAAGAGTGTCCGCTGAAATATTATTCAAAGCCATTTTAGTAGATTTTTCGGCATTCCGCGCAGACATATAAGCAGGGACTGCCCCTATATTAAAAATAGGCTCGTTTAACGTAAAACTGTATTCATAATTAGGAAAAAAGAACGAAAAAAGACTGCTCATTATATCGGAAGACGATAATGGAGACGGCGCAGAATTAACATGCATTCTCTGGTCGGTGTACTTCAGAGATATATCGGGTAAAACCATGCCTATTGCAGACCATTTCAAAAGAGTCGATTGGTAGTAGCTTTCTTTTGCGGCTTTTATAGTGTCGTTATGCCGTGCCGCAAGAATATATGCCTCTTTCAGCGTAACTACCCTGACCGATTTTGCGTAAAACGAATAAGCCTTGTGCGGATAAAAATTTATTAAATAGGATAAAAATAAGAAAGATAAGATGAAAACTAAAATATTTTTCATAATATTTTATAATAAATTTTTAAGATTTTAATTAAGAATATTCCGCGTTACTTTATTGCTATATTTTTATTATAATGACTTAAAAGTCATAAGTCAATATTTTTTATCTTTCTTTTATTCCCGTAATTAAAAAACCTATATGGAACGGCAGATTTTTAATTTTTAGGTCTTTAAATCCTTTTTCTTTTAATATATCCATCATTTTTTTTCTATCGAACGCCAGTATGCTGTATGTCAGCCAATCATATGCTTTTTCGTTTATCAATGAACCAACAAGCCTGATAATAAAAAAATATACCCTGAAAAACATGTTTAAGAATTTATTTTGCGGCTTGCCCATTTCCAGCAATATGAATTTACCGTTCTTTTTTAGAATCCTCCTAAGTTCTTCCGCGAAAACTTCCGTGTCATCCACATTTCTCAATAAAAAACCGGCGGTAACCACGTCGTAAGCGCACCCGGGTTCGACAAGGTTCATAGCGTCTTCAATCTTAAAGCATATGTTTTTGATTTTTTTCTTTTTGATTTTATCTTCGGCTATTTTTATCATATCGGGATTAAAATCTACTCCCACAATTTCAACCCTCTTTTTTGCCCTCTTCGCCTTTTTGTAAATATCTATGGCGATAGAGCCGGTGCCCGTGGCGACATCGAGTATTTTATAGCCGTTTATATCGGCTATGGCTTCTTCCGCGGCCATTTTGCGCCATACGCCGTCAACTCCGAAACTGAACAGATGCCCCCAAAAATCATAAACATCTGCAATGGAAGTAAAAATATTATTTATTCTATCGGACATATCACAGCCCTCTCTTCAAAGCTATTTAAGGTTATTATGGGGCAACAGGTTTATCATGTTTTAATTGTATATCATTTTAGACTATCCCGCAACAATGCAATTCAGCACATTCGCCCTCCATAATTAATCAAAAGTAATAATTTACTTTTCTTTTATATTTATTATGATATAAATATAAATATAACGACAATAAAGGAGGCAAAAAATTGAAAACAATTAAACTCATACCGAAAAATCTAAAAAACAAACCGGCGTCGATAATAACAATCGTTATCCTCTTCGTTATGATAATGTTTACCGTATCCGTCGCAACCGGATGTTGCGCAGGCTGGGATTGCGGTCCTTATTATTACGGGCATCCTGAGGGATGGCATGGAGATAACGGATGGCATGGAGACAACGGAGAGCACAGAGGCGATAGCGGATATAGAAGCGGAGATTGATGGGGTATAAAGATATCGCAATGACGTTGAGATGTTCCCATTTATCGAAGCCGCACATCAAATCGACTGTATCGGCTTTAGACAAAAAGTGTGACGGTTGGGGATTTTAAAGAAAATGTAAAACCCGGACACCCTTGCAAAATATGGAGCCGGCGATAGGAATCGAACCTACGACCCGCTGATTACGAATGCGGGTTTAAAAATAACGTAAACTGTGCATCTACGCTTATTATCTTGATTTGAAGCAATTTTGATTTATAGTATTTTATAGGTGTTTTTGGTAATTTTTAGAAAATTTTACTACCAATTTTACTACCAAAATATTTTAATGCCTTTTGATATTTAAAACAAAAATCATTTTAATTTATCTATTAACAATAAAGTCTTTTATATCTCTAATATCTTTTACTGTCAAACTTGCTTGGGCATTTAATGAACGAGGAACAACATCTTTTAATGTAAGCAAATTTTCTGCCGATTCTTTATTTAATTTTACCTTTTCAATAATTTTACTTGTTTCTATCCCTATTATTGTGGTAATTGAATACCTAT
>JAJYYR010000082.1 GCA_021800805.1 bacterium | reverse complement strand
CTCTTCAGGTTGCCGACGTAAACATAGGAGTACTTTTTATTTTGGCGTTAACATCGCTCGGCGTTTACGGAGTAGTGCTTGGAGGTTGGGCATCTAACAGCAAATATTCTTTGCTCGGAGCTATAAGAACCGCCGCACAGATGATAAGCTACGAAGTTGCCCTCGTTCTTTCCATTGTCGGTATAATAATGATTGCAGGGGACTTAAGCCTTGCGAAAATAGTTTCGGAACAATCGCATATGTGGTTTATAGTATATCAGCCGGTAGGATTTATAATTTATCTTATCGCATCTACCGCCGAAATGAACAGGGTTCCGTTTGATTTAGGAGAAGCCGAAGGGGAGCTTGTGGCGGGATTTCATACGGAATATTCCAGTATGGAGTTCGCGTTTTATTTTATCGGCGAATATGCCCAGATGGTAGTGAACAGCGCAATAATCGTCACATTGTTTTTAGGAGGCTGGCAGGGGCCGTTTCTTCCTTCCGTTTTATGGTTTTTAGTCAAAGTTTTTTTTGTAATACTCATATATCTGTGGCTAAGGTGGACTTATCCAAGGCTCAGGTACGACGAACTCATGGATTTCGGGTGGAAAGTTTTATTGCCGTTAGCTTTAGCCAATATTATAGTTACCGGTTTTATAATGATTTTGCTAAACAGATAAAGACATGGAATATATGAATACCGAAAAACAAGAAAATTCGATTATAGAAATTTCAAAAAATCTTTTAGTAGGGCTTAAAACTACTATTGAAACTTTTTTTCGTAAGCCGGTAACTTTTCAATATCCGAAAGAAAGGCTTACGATAGCGGAAAGGTTCAGGGCGTTTCCGCATCTCAATGTTAACAGGGACGGCTCTTTAAGGTGCGTCGCCTGTTTTTTATGCCAAACCATATGTCCGTCGGAAGCAATTAAAATAAAATCAGGTTATGTCGATTACGGGGTTCAACATGAACTCACCGAAAGGCAAAAACATAATCATAGTTTAGATAAACTTGAACCGGGAACATCTAACGATGGAAGAAGGCATCCGGCTTCATTCGAGATTGATTTATTAAGATGTATTTGCTGCGGATACTGTGAAGAAATTTGTCCCGAAGAAGCTATAAGTATGGGCAGCGATTACGAAGTCGCTTTTTACACGCGCGATGAAGGAATTTACGGAATAGAAAAATTAATTAAATCAAGGTAAATTTAAGATAAAGAGGATAATTTTGGAAGCGCTTTTTTATGTTTTTTCGTTTATCGCAATTTTTTCTGCTTTAATGGTCGTAACAATGAGAAATCCGCTTACATCAGCGCTTTATCTGGTTTTATGCTTTTTCGCGCTTGCGGGTTTTTATGTAATGCTTGATATGCAGTTTATAGCCGCTATGCAGATACTTGTTTATGCCGGAGCCATAATGGTTCTTATTGTTTTAGTTATAATGCTGCTTAATATTTCAAGGATAAAAAATATGAAATCCGATTTACATCAAAAGATTATCGGCATATTAATTTCCTTAATTTTATTTATTGAAATTATTTTTTATATTATTAACGGAGCGCAAAAAAGACCCTCAGGTATTTTTACCCATGCTTTAATAAAAAAAATAGGAAATACGCAGGTTATAGGAGAATTTTTATTTACCGCGTATATGCTGCCTTTCGAGATAGCTTCTATTCTTTTATTTGTCGCAATAATAGGCGCTTATTTATTCGCGAAGAAGAAATTTTAATTATCGGGTAATAAACTTATGAACAACTATTTGATAGTAGCAAGTATGATTTTCTGCATCGGGGCTCTCGGAGTAATTATAAGAAAAAATTTAATAGTCGTTTTCATGAGTTTAGAGCTTATGTTTAATGCCGCTAATTTGGGGTTTGTCGCGGTATCTGACCATTTAAATCTAATCTCGGGAGACATATTTGTAATTTTTGTAATGGTTGTGGCCGCGGCGGAGGCCGCAATAGCTCTGGGTATCGCAATAGCCTTTTACAGGGAAAAAGGTACGGTCGATATAGATATGGCAAACGAATTAAAAAATTAAAATAAAAGGTAATTATACGTAATGGACTTAAAAATATTAATTACATGGCTGATTCCGTTATTTCCACTTGCGGGCTGGTTTTTATGCGGCTTATTCGGGAAATATTTTAAAGAATTGTCCGGATATATCGCCGGCGGTTTCGTAGCCGCCTCTTTTATTTTATCGGTTATTCTTTTTTTTATAGTCGCCTATTCTCATGGATTCACGGATACTCTATACCCTTGGGTTTATGCCGGGATATTTAAAGCCGGCGTATCGGCGGACATAGACAGGCTTTCGGTAATTATGCTTGTTATGGTTACCGGCGTAAGCACGCTCGTTCATGTATATTCCGTAGGATACATGAAAGGAGATAAAGGATTTTCGAGATATTTTTCGTTTTTGAACCTTTTCGTTTTTTCAATGATAATGCTGGTAATTTCAAATAATCTTCTGCTTCTGTACGTATTTTGGGAGGCTGTCGGTTTCTGTTCTTATATTTTGATAGGATTCTGGTACGAAAGGAAATCCGCTTCCGATGCCGGAAAAAAAGCGTTTATCGTTAACAGGATAGGAGATTTTGGTTTCGCGGTGGGCATCTTCCTTTTATTCGTAACGACTAAAACGCTCAATTATGAGGCCGTATTTACCGCGATTCCGTCTGTGCCTGTCTATACTACGACAATTATAGCCTTGCTTTTATTTGCCGGAGCCGTCGGAAAATCGGCTCAGTTTCCTCTCCATATATGGCTGCCGGATGCCATGGAAGGTCCCACCCCGGTCAGCGCCCTTATACATGCGGCGACGATGGTTACGGCCGGAGTATATATGATTGCAAGATTTCATGTTATATTTTCTTATTCGCCTGCCGCCTCGGAAGTCGTGCTCATAATCGGAACATTTACCGCATTTTTTGCCGCATTTATAGCGCTCACCCAATTCGATATTAAAAGAATTATCGCATATTCTACGATAAGCCAGTTAGGATATATGTTTATGGCGGTAGGAATAGGTTCGTACACTGCCGGCATATTTCACCTGATTTCTCACGCGGTTTTTAAAGGGCTGCTCTTTTTGACCGCAGGAAGCGTGATGCACGGACTTTCGGGTGAATTAGATTTAAGAAAAATGGGCGGACTTTATTCAAAAATGAAAACTACGGCCGTCACGTTTATAGTAGGCGGGCTTGCATTGTCCGGCATACCTCCGTTTTCCGGTTTTTTCTCGAAAGACGCCGTACTTGCGGATATTTATAATAAAGGTTTTTATTTTGCATGGGTTATAGGAGAAATAACGGCATTAATGACGGCTTTTTATATTTTTAGACTAATATTTCTGGCATTTTTTGCGGAATCAAAATTGGACCCCGATAAGCATGTACACGAATCTCCGCAAATTATGACTATTCCTATGATAATACTGGCATCTTTTGCTGTAATAATAGGATTTTTAGGCATACCGCCGTTTAACGATTCTTTGTTTTATAGTTTTTTACATACGGATTTTAAAAACGCCTATAACTTTGCCCCTTTTGTCAATAATACTCCGTGGTACGTTTTAAGCCTTATATCGGTATTTGCAGGATTGCTGGGTATATACATAGCTTATCTTTTATATATCAAAAAGGCGGTTGACCCTGAAAGAATCAAGTCTATTTTTAAACCGGTCTATGTATTGTCTTATAATAAAGTTTATATAGATGAGATATATAATTTTTTAATCGTAAAACCGTTGCAGGTATTTTTTGATTTCTTATGGAAAGTTATAGACGTAAAAGTTATCGACGGCGCGGTTAACGGAATAGCCGGAGCATTTGCCGGTTTTTCCGTGAAAGCAAGGAAAATTCAAAACGGAATGTTGATGAGTTATATTTTAACGCTTTCAATAGGCGCGGCGGCCCTTCTTTTTTATTATTTTATTAGATAAATTTATGAACTTAAGGAATATAATTATATGGATTTTTTCATAAAGTATCTGCTTTCTATATTAATTTTTTCCCCCGTCGTTTCTATTTTTTTATTGCTTCCGGTAAATAAAAAAAACGAGGGGATATTAAGAAACCTTTCTACTTTTTTATCTTTAGTAGAATTTATTTTTTCGCTTTATCTTTTTATTTATTTCAAA
>JAJYYR010000081.1 GCA_021800805.1 bacterium | reverse complement strand
AGTTTTTATTATAATCGTTAATTTTTTGTAAGTCTTTTTTATCGTTAAAACTAAATGTTCAAGAGGCTCCGCATCGTTCAATTTATTATCGAATAAATCTCCATTCTTAAGCGCATTTTCAAAATCTGCAAGAAAACCGCTAAATTCCTGAGATCCTATAACGGATAAAATTTTACCTTGTTCTATTCTTATTTCTTTTTCTATTTTTAGCCTTATTTCATCTTTTAATAGCGCCGGAACTTCATCTTTAACGTATAAATCCATAGACTTAAGAAGAACGTCTAAATCTCTTTTATTTTGGGTTTCTTTCATTATCTTAGTTAATTTCTTTTTAAAATATATCCCTCTGCGGCTAAGCTGCTGTCGGAATATTTTTAAAAGCGTTTTAATGCGCCTTATTGCAACCCTGAAATTATGAAGGTTCTCGTCGTTTTTTCCTTCTATAATTCCGGGCATTTCCCTTTTTATCTCCTCAAGCAGGGAATTTAATATTTTTACCGTAATTTCTTCCGACGTCATATTTTTATTTAAACCGTAAAATGATTTTATAGGCAAAGGCGTTACCTCCGTTTTATCGTTACGTTATCTATTATCAAACATTTAATGAAGTTATATGATGATATTATATATTTTAATTGTTACGGTTTTGTGACATTTATGTTAAATTTTTGTAACATTTTAAATATTAAACGCATCTTCGAATCCGTTAGCATATCATCAGTATAAATAAAACATTTTCTTATTGACATTGAAATAAAGTTTCGGAAGGGCGGCCGACATAAAACCCTTGAGCAAAATCTACTCCGTTATAATATTTTTTGGATATAAAGCTTAAACAAAATTAAAATTTATTTTGATAATTTCTCCGCAGATAGGACATTTTTTGGCAAATCTGTCGTAAACTCTTCCTATATCCTCCTCCGTAACGAGAACATCGAAATTATTTTCGTTGCATCCGCATTTTACATTCATTACGCAGTGTTTTGAAGGAGAGGATTTTATCTGTTTTCTTATAATATTTAAAAATCTCGATCTCATTAAAACGGCATTTTGGCTTGCGCTTTTAAAAATATTATTAAAAAACTCTTCGTTTTCCATTTATAACCTCCTTATATATATTAATTATTTTAATTATTTATAATTATTTAATTATGAAGTGAAATTTTTTTTGTGCGGGAAAGAATTGAACCAATGCAAACATTTTATCAAACGCATATTACAATTTTATGACGTTTATGTTAAATTTTTGAAATATTTAAAAATGAGGTCATATTTATTTAACTTTTCACGATATAATGTGGGGTGAGAACGATAATATTATTTACGAATCCGCAATGAACAGAGTTATGGGTGTTTGCAATAAAATTTAAGATTATGAGCGAAAATTTACAGTATTTTAGAGCGATATACAATTTTCTGCCATCCGAAAAAGAAAGAAAAATCGTCTTAATAACCGGCGCTCGTCAGACCGGAAAAACCACTCTTGCAAAAAATAAATACAATACGTTGCGTTATATCAATCTGGATTCTTGGAAATACGGGACGGTATTTCGCAGATTACGGCCTCATAAAGGCGATAATTTTGATTTTATACTTTAAATGATATAAAATAAACTTACTAATTTTGGATTTTAATATCTCAAGAAAAAATCGACTTCTTTAGTTAAGACTTACAAATTTACTAATTATGAATAGGTGGAAGGACTGGTACGAACAGGGAAAAAGGGATTTCGAAAGAGCTAATTTGGATTTTGATTATGCATATTATGAATGGGCATGTTTTACTTCCGAACAGGCCGCCGAAAAAGCTATAAAAGCTCTTGGTCTAAAGTATGGGATAACCTTATGGGGACATTCCTTGAGCGCAATGCTTAATATTATTCTATCAAAAAAAGATTCATTAACAACCGGCTTAACTACCGACATTCATAAAAATAAAACCGTCGGTTTGGACGATATAGCAACATTTAAGACTTTTCGGTTCGTTTGCAGAAGGCGAAGAAACCGGTACAAGCGATTTTGATATTATCGTAGTAACGGAAAGTTTAGAAGAAAATCCGGTCGAAAGAGCGAAACCTTACTATTTTTTTATGGCGGGAGAATTAAAAATCTCTTTAGATTTAATTGCTATCAGAAAAAGCGAAATAGCAAATTACGGCGATATAATTAAAAAAAGTATATTAATATACCATAGATAAATTTAACAAAAAGTAAAATTTACTTTAATAAGTATAGATAAATGACAAATAAAATTTACGTATTGCGAATAGAATTAAAAGAAATAAAACCGGCTATATGGCGAAGATTTATTGTTCCGTCTGATATTACCCTTGACAGGCTGCATGATATTATACAAATAGTAATGGGGTTTAACGATTCCCACCTGCACGAATTTAATATAGACGGTATAAAATATACTGAAGAACCCGAACTTGAATACATGGATGAAGACGATGAAATTCTAGAAGAAGGATTATTCGCGTTAAATAAACTTTTGAAATTAAAAGGCGCTGAGTTCGAATATCTTTATGATTTCGGCGATTACTGGGATCATACCGTTATTTTAGAAAGAACTAATTATAAACTAAAACAGTGCGAAACGCCGGTTATGTGTCTGACTGGCAAAAGAGCATGTCCTCCAGACGATGTCGGAGGAGTGGGAGGATATGAAAACTTTTGTTCTATTATGGCGGATAAATCGCATCCTGAGTATAAAGAGTATAAAACCTGGTTTGGTTCCGTGTACAATCCTGAATTTTTAGATATAAATTTTATAAATAGCCAGTTGTTAAGATATATGCGCTGGAGCAGGGAAAGGCTTAATCCATATGAATTTACATTTTAAATAACTTTTTTATTTATATTTACAATAAATTAAACTAAACAAACAAGAACCTATGAAGAGCTTATTATTATGAATATTGAAAATATTAAAAAATATGTTTATCCGGCTATTAATTTATGGTGGAGATATACTTGGAAATTATGGCTGTTTATGACATTTATCGGCATTGTTTTACTTATTGCAGGGGAATTTATTTTCGGAACAAAAAGAGGCGATGTATTTGCCGAAATGATCAAAAATCACCTGCGTCATTTCCCTATGTACGACGTTAAAACTGCACTATTAATACCATTTTTTTTAATTTTTTTTATCGCTTTATTTGTTTTCGGCGTATGGCTTTTCAAGGCAAACATATTTAAAAAAAGTTTTTATAATGACGGCGGAGAATCCAATTTTTCAATAGAACATGGAGGCAATATTTTAAATATGCCGCTGACATCGAATATTGCCATACGTTTATGGTGGGGTATGTTCTGGCGTTCATTGCTTTTGAATATTGCGACGAAACTTTTATTTTCCTGGACGGGCGGTTTTATAATTATAATAGAAATCTTTGCAAATTATGTGTCGTTTTTATGGCTTTTGTCTTTTAATTACGGCAAAACTAAAATTATTATATCTAAAAATATAATTAATTAGGTTAATTGATGTAAGGTAAATAGGAAAGGAGATATTATCATGGAAGATAGGTTGCGCAGAACGCAAATATCTATTGAAGATTGGCAATTTCAGGCCTTATCGGAAATCTCAAAAAAAACAAAAAAAAGCATGTCCTTTATAATTAGAGAAATGCTTTCCGAAAAGTTTTTAAATAATAAAATAGAAAAAACGAAATAAAAAAATATCCTATTTCTTTTCTGTCCGGCATAGGAAGAGGAGACGGCCTGCCGGCTGCAAGAGAACACGACAAATGGTTATACGGCAAAGCTAAGTCATGAACCGCATATTTATCGATACGAGCGCATGGTATGCATTCATAGAATCCGCGTAGGAAACCGGCTCTCTAAAACATAATATGGCTTCTATCCGATATCCTAATTCATTAAATTTTTGTTTAATGAAATGCAGTTTGTCCATACTTATTAGGTAAATTATTAACTACCTAAAGGATAAGCTGTTCTGCGTCATGCGCGTTGTCAGGATTTTGCTTTTGATAATTTAAAGCAGTTTGCTTTATTCAGCATGCTCATTAATGTTGAATTAACGTCCATTGCGCCTAAAACGCCGGATAATCTTTCTCTGATGCATAATCCGTCGGCGTTGATGCATAATCCTGCGATGTTGGTTAATTATTCTGCGGCGTTGAAATCTGTTTATCATT
>JAJYYR010000080.1 GCA_021800805.1 bacterium | reverse complement strand
ATTTCCACCGTTTCTGAATCCGTGCGAAAAGCTCTTATCATAAAGTTTCGACCTGTTTTCTTTGAAATATTTTCCCCTTAAAGCCTCTCCGACTATTAAAACCGCCATATTTTTGACGGAAAATTCCTCTGCTTTTTTAACTACGTCTTTCAATTCGCAATTTATTAAAATCTGGCTTTTAAGCGATACGTCTTTAGCAATCAGGCATGGCGTATTTCCCGGATAATATTCCTTTAAATCCCCGACTACGCCGTCGATTAATCCAAAACTCAGATATATGGCCATCGTAGCCTTATGGCTCGCAAGGCTCTTTATATCCTGTCCGTCCGGCAGTTTTCCCGTTCTGCCTTCTCCTCTGCAGAATATTACCGTTTGCGAAACATCCGGCAATGTCAGAATAGACTTATTGGCAGCGCTAGCGGCAAAGGCGGCGGTAACCCCGGGTATGATTTCATATTTTATTCCCATTTCGTCCAGATAATTCATTTGTTCGTTTATAGCTGAATATATTGAGGAATCTCCGGCATGAAGAACGGATATGATATTTGGCTTCAATCTCATAAGATTCTCAAGCCTTTCCTTAATCTGTTCGAAATTAAGGATTTTCATGTCTATTAACTCCGCGCCCTTTTTTATAACCTTTAACATTCCGGGATTAATCAAAGAGCCGGCATAAAAAACTGCTTTTGACTTTTTTAATATTTTAGCGGCTTTTACCGTTAAAAGTTCCGGGTCGCCGGGACCAGCCGATACAAAATATATTTTAGTTCCGATTGATTTATCCATATTATACGAAAACCCCTATAAGAATCGAAAAGTAATCGTAGTTCTGTTCTTTCTTTTCCGCAAAATCATTTATAAGCGCTGACTTCTCTATTAAATAAAGTTTAAGTATTCCTTCTTCCAATTGCCTGCCGCATAGCCCGTTAAACGCTTTTAAAATATCTTTTACGTAACCGCCGGCTTTCATAAAAACTATAACCTGAGGCTTAGAAATCTTATCCGAAATAAACTTTATTTCGTTTTCTATTTCGGTTAAATCTTTTTTCACGGGAACCGATATTAAAACCGAACTGTTTTTAATAATATACGGTTCCTTTATTAATCCTAAAGAATAATGAAAGGAAGAAACGCCGTTTACTATTCTTATCTTTATGCTGTTACCCTCGCGATTTAAAGCTTCCATGATAGCATTGTGCAGTCCCCAGTATGTGCTGTAAAACATAGGGTCGCCCAGCGTAACGTAAGAACAGACGCCGTCTTTGAGCTTTTCTATTATTTTAACGGCGTTTTCCCCATATAAATCTTTATTTCTTCCCTTTGAGAGTTTCATTTCTACTTCTAAAGGAATAAGCCTGTTTTCGGGGAAATCCGATATGCCGGCAAATTTAAGGGCATTTTTTATAATATCGTAAGCTATTCTATTTTTTCCTCCGCAAACGTCTGGATAAAATATAAAATCGCTTTTGATGAGCGCATTAACCGCTTTTATTGTTATCAGTTCAGGGTCTCCGGGACCTACTCCTACGATAAATAATTCTTTTTCAATCATTTTCGGTTTTCCCCGGACTTTCTATATTTATATCGTCATGAGAATTTTCCGCATTTTCTTTTTTACCGGTTTCAATAGCTTTATTTCTTATTTTCACGTTTGGCATATCCGCATTATGTTCCCGTTCTATTTTGAAAGTAAGTGCCCTGCCGGGGGCGGAGCGGGAAGTTTTCGTATTTGTTTTTGGGTTAGGCGCCTTAATAGACTTTATAATTTTAACTATATATATCTGGTTCAGTGCCTGAAAATATGAATCTTCCTTAACGGATTTCAATCTCGAGACGTTAACGGAAATAATTTCGTATTTTATTTCTATATTGCCGTCTTCTTTCAAACCGTAATCTTTAATAAAAGTCAAAACGGCGTTTAATGAATCTATCGTTATAACGTTAATAACTATCGCACCTTTATTTTTTAGAATATTGAGGGATTCTTTTAAAATCTTTCTTAAATCCTTGCTCCCTCCTCCGCCTATAAATATCGAATCCGCCTGTCCCGCTTTTACCGCATGTTTCATTGCTTCGGGAAGCTCGCCTAAAATAGGTTCGATGTTATGCCTTCCGAATCTCTTTATATTATTTTTAAGATTGTCTATCTTAAATTTATTTTTATCTATTGAATAAACGAATCCTTTATGCGCTATCGCGGACGCTTCTATGCTTAGGCTTCCGCTGCCGCATCCCGCGTCGATAATTACCGAATCGGCTTTCAAATCCATTAAAGACAGGCTTACCGCCCTGATTTCTTTTTTGGTCGGTTCTCCAGCCGCGTGAATATATTTATCGTCGTCTATCCCTAAGACGATGCTCTTAAGTTCGCCGCCGGTAGCCGAATCGGCATTTTTTTTATTTTTACCGGTTAATACGACTATATTTTTTTTACCGCTTATATCTTCTAAAATTTCTTTTGTAAAGCTTTTATAAATTTTTTCATTTTTAGTGCATAATTCGGTAAGAGCGTAAAACTCGAATTTTTCTAAAAAACCGCTTTCCTCCAGTTCGGTATATATTTTATTAGGGGTATTTACATCGTCGGTGTATATCCCTATTGCAGGTTTTCCGGAGTATAAAGCTTCGTATATATTTTTGAAATCCCTTCCGTGCAGGCTTATTATTAAGGCTTCGGACATCGGAATTTTTAATTTTGAAAAACCTGCCTGCATAAAACTGACTGCCGGGTATACTTCTATAAATCTTTTTTCGTTTTCTTTTAAGAGGCTTAATACGGTTCCGCCTATACCGAAAAAATTAGGGTCTCCGTCCGCCAGAATTAATATATTCTTTTTACCGAGGCTCCCTTTTATGTAATCGGTTATAAATTTTATTTTGCTGTCGTAAAATATTGCGGCATTATTTAAGCGGCTTATGTTTCCGTTGTTTTCGAATATTATGCTTTTATTTATGGAAGAAATCTGTTCTCTTACCCATAAAAGGAGGCTTAAATCTTCTTTTTTTGCAAAGACGGCGTCGAGCCGGTTTTTTTTATCGGTAAATAAATCCAGTATTTGTTTTTTTGCCGCTTCTAAAAAACAGGGCGATACGCCAAGTATATGAACTTTTTTTGCCATTTATAAAGTTTTTATCCTCCTTTGTTATATCTTAATGCCGCACCTTAATCCGGCTTAACTGCTTTAAGCGCCGTTCTTTTTACGGCGCTTCCCTCGTAAGATATAAGAATAATATCTATATTTACGCCTTCTCCCGCAGTTTTAGCTAAATTTTCCGCCGCAATTTTTAATATAGTTTCAAAAATAATATCGGAATAAATTTTAAACTCGTCGGAAGTTATATGGCTAAAAGCCTCTCTAGAAGTATTCGAATTAACGATAAGTTTATATATGCGTTCATCCGGCCGCCCCCCGCCCTTGCTTCCGCCTTTGCCTTCTCCGCCGCATATGCTTCCAACCGTTTTTTTAACCGTTTCTCCGAGAAAATTTAAATTTAGCCTGCTGTATTTTGCGTTCGTGTTTCTTGCGCCCTGCGCTATTTTTATAATTTTTCCGAACTGGCCTGCTAAAATAATATTTTTTATTCCAGTTTTTAGGGCCATTCTAATCGAATACGTTATAAAATCGCCTATTTCTATAAAACTTTCCTGCGGCAGGTTTTTAATTATTTTTAAAGCTATTTTTTCGCTGTATCTTCCCGGAGTATAAACGCAGGTATTTATCTTATTTTCCGATAAAAAATTTAAAGACGTTTTTATCGTTTCTAGCCATGCTTTAGTCGATACCGGCATAACATAGCCGGTAGTGCCCAATATGCTGATTCCGCCTTCTATGCCCAGCCTCCCGTTTAATGTCTTCTTTGCCGTCGCCTCTCCTTCCGGTATATACAATACTGAAATAAATATTTTATTATTTAATAAATCCTGACCCGATGCATCCTTGTTTATCCAAAAGCATAACTCTTCTTTCGCGGCAAGCTCTATCATCGCAAAAGGTACGGGATTAACTGCCGGATAGCCTGCTCTCACCGGCAAACCGGGTCTTGTCGCCCTGCCCACGCCTTTTGACGCCGCGAGTATCAAGGCGGCGGTTCCGCCTTTCAGCGGACATTTTATTATATTATAAACGGAAAACTTTTCATAATATTTTTTCAACCCTGCGATTTCGTTTTTATCGTTTTTATTGATTGCGGTAAAATCTGCGCATATTTTTATGCCGCCGGTTACGTCGTATTCGTCGC
>JAJYYR010000079.1 GCA_021800805.1 bacterium | reverse complement strand
TACCAATGAATCCTTAATCTTCTGAGGAATTTTTATTCTGCCTTTATCGTCTATAGAATGGTTATATCTTCCGCTTAACATAAAATAAATAAATTATTTAAGTTTATTATTTTAATATAATTAAATGTTTACCACTTTTTACCACTTTTTACCACACTTAAATAATATTATCGATTTTATTAAAAGTCAAGCGAATTTAAAAAAATATTTTTTATTAAATGTAAAATTAATTTTATGCAGGTAAAAGATAAAGAAAATCTACTAAAAGAAATAGGTATGGTCGGAAGTTTGCTTTAAGTTATGCAGAGTAAGCATTCCAGCGATTTGAAACGGCTTTATCAGCATACTTTCGTCTATCGACAGAAGCTCTTTGCTTTTTGAGCAGATATAAATCGAAACCGATGAAGAATATTTTAATAATTCAGTTATATTGTCGGCCATCAAATCTTTAAATTTTTTATCTATAAGAGGATTTTCGGCAACATCATTGGTATAGAGCAGGGGGGCTCTAGCCATACTGAATATGTAAATCTCGTTTTCCATTACCGCCAGCGTTCTTGCAAATATAAGTCCCGCTATTGATTTTTCGGGCTCTTTTTCAGGGTCTGCAAGCTGGACTATCAAAATTTTTTCGTTTTCGTCCGACATATCTTATATTTATTTTTATTCTTTTCCGGTATTTAAATATTCGTTCAGCCAGTCTTTTAAATGCGCTCTTTCTAACCCAAACAATCCGTCCGGTCCGCCCATATCTCCTTCGCAGATATTGTCGTATTTCAACATCCTTATCTGGTCCGACGTTATAGGCGCATTTTTAGATAAAGACGAAGATAATTTTTCGATAAAATTTAAAGATTTTTCGGCTATAAAAGACGGGGCATGAATTTTTAGTTTTTTCGGCGGAAAAATTTCCATAATTAGATCTATCATTTCTTCAAACGTGTATATATCCGGACCGCACAACTGAAATACTTTATTGATCGTTTTTTCGTTATATAAAGAATTATTATACGCCTCCGCTATGGAAAAGACGTCTATAGGCGCAAATTTGGTTTCGCCGGTTCCGATTATCGGAACGAATGCTCTTGTTTTTACTAAATTAATGAGGTCGTCGAAAAAACCTGCATTATTCCCAAAAATCAAAGAAGGACGAAAAACGGTCCATTTCAGTCCGGAATTTCTGACGAGGGATTCGCCTTCGTATTTCGTCGAAAAATATTCGGAATCGCTGCCTTCAGCGGCGCCGAGCGCGCTCATATGAATAAATCTTTCTATGCCGTTTTCCTTTGCCAGACCCAATAATGCGTTTACATAATCCACATGAACCTTTTGAAATGAAAAACCGGGGAGGCTTCTTATTATACCTATAAGATTTATTACGGCATCAAATTTATTTGCGGACAGAAAACCTTTAACGGCGTCTTTTTCCTCAAGCGTTCCCTCGAAAACTTCAAAGCCCAGTTCTTTTAAGTGCGGAATTTTCTTTTTATTGCGCTCCAGAAGCGTAACGGAAGCGCCAGAAGATTTAATTTTTTCGGTTACGACCGAACCTACGAACCCCGTACCGCCTGTAATAAAAACCTTCATAAGACACCCCTTTTGTAATATAAGTCCCTTAACGATATAAATATACTATTTTAATTATACCATCACAAATCCCGATTTAGAAATTTTTAATATATGAATTACCTGAATTACTTAACAATGACGGAATATTAGAATTTATTAATATTTTATAAATCAGGATTTGGGTGCACAGTTCGGAGTGTTATTTTATTTCTTTGTAATTAAAATAGTGGTTTGCCTCGATGTATCTTATGGTTCCGGTTTTTGACCTCATAACCACCGAATATGTTTTTGCGCCGCCGTGAAAAAATTCGACGCCTTTGAGATAATCGCCGTTGGTTACGCCGGTTGCGACGAATATCACGTCGCCGGCGGCAAGCTCTTGAATTCCGTAAACTTTATTTAAATCTTTTATTCCCATTTTAAGGGCGCGCTCTTTTTCGTCTTCGTTTCTGAAAGCAAGCCTGCCCTGCATATCGCCTCCGACGCATCTTAATGCCGCCGCACCGAGAACTCCTTCCGGCGCGCCGCCGATACCCATAAGAACGTCGATTCCAGAGTCTTCTTTGGCGGTTGCTATGGCTCCCGCAACGTCTCCGTCCTGAATAAGGCGGATTCTTGCTCCGGCTTTTCTCACTTCTTCTATTAAGGCTTTATGTCTTTCGCGGTTAAGAATTATAACGGTAAGGTCTTCGACGTATCTGTTCAGGGCATCCGCAATTCTATGAAGATTTTCGGTCGAAGAAAGATTAATGTCGATAGCGCCTTTAGCTTTAGGTCCTACGGCTATCTTCTGCATATAGGTATCGGGGGCATGAAGAAAGTTCCCATGGTCGCCTATAGCCATTACGGCGATAGCATTAGGCGCGCTCGTAGCGGCTAAAGTAGTTCCTTCTAACGGGTCAACGGCTATATCGACCTTCTGCCCTTTTCCGTTGCCTACTTTTTCCCCTATATAAAGCATGGGGGCTTCATCTCTTTCGCCTTCGCCGATAACGATAGTGCCGTCTATGTCGATATAATTAAGGGAGTCTCTCATGGATTCCACTGCCGCCCTGTCCGCCGCTTTTTCGTCGCCTCTGCCGATAAATCTTGCAACCGATATGGCGGCATGCTCCGTAACTCTGGCAAATTCAATAGTCAACGCTTTATCGTCCATAACTGCTCCTCCCTTATTTTATATTTAAATTTATTACGGGGACAGACTTAAGTCTGTCCCCGTTAGATATTTTTATTTTTATTTTAGCAGTGAAAAAATTTAATTTCAATAAATAAAACCGTTATATATCATCTTAATTTCGAGCATAATGATAAAATATTTCGTATCCAGTTTTAATGTGTCATATATTCTATGAACTCTAAAGGCGTGAGTATTTTAATACCCATATATTCCTTTAAAGATGTTAAATGCTTATCTCCGGATATAACATAATTACTTTTTAATGCAACGGCACATTCTATAAATTTATCGTCGTCGGGGTCGTCATCTACTATTTGTAGGTGCGGGGTATTTGCGGAATATATTAAATTAAATCCTTTTGCAAATAAATTTAATAAATCGTCTAATTCTCTTTCATTTTTTAAACCGAGCCGTTTTAAAATTTCTATATATTCGTCTATTATCGATTTTGAAACGCACCATATTATTTCCCCTTTTTCCCAATATGAAATAATTCTTCTTGGATTGCCTCCAAAAAAAGACGAAATAAAAACATTCGTATCAATTACGACCTTTATTCTTTTTTTCTCTAGCTTTTTTAACGGCATATTCGACATTCTCCAAAGTAACGCCTTTAGAAGCCATTTTTTTACCTATATTCGACCATAATTCGTCTATATATCCTTCAATATCTCTTTCGTTAACGTAATTTTCAAGCAGTTCCCTTACTACCTCGCTTAAGTTTTTTCTTTCCGAAAAAGCGATGTTTGCAACTTTATTTTTTAATTCGGCATTAATTTTAATAATCATCTGGGTCGTCATAAACCGTCTCCTTAAATGCAATGAATATATGTATATATCATATATACATATTATACTACGTCGATTTATAAATTTCAATATAAATTTTATTTTATTTATTATTTATTGCGACTTTCAGGGTCATACGTATATTTCGGATCAAGTTCTACGGCCGTCATATAATCATCGGTAGCATTTTTCCAGTCGCCTAATTTTGCATAAACGAGTCCCCGGTAATAATAAGATTCTGCATGCTTATCATCTAATTCCAAGGAAATATTAAGGGCTTTCAAGGCCGCTTCGCATCCGCCCGTTTTAAAGCATGCTACTCCTTTTATGTTATAAATCAAATGGTCATTGGTAATTCCAGATGATAAAGTTCGTCCATATCGACTTGAATATTATCTGCAAATTCGATAATTTTATAATATTCTTTTCTATCTGCAAGCAGTTTTATGATATGAAGTTCGGATTCCATATGTTCGATTATTCGATGTATTTCTTTATTTTGCATTATTCTTTTCCCAGACGGCTAAACGATATAAATAAAGTTAATATATACTTCAAAATGAATAAAATATAATAAATATTATATATGTAATTTATTATAATTCAAACGATTCTTAATAATATTAATCATCACTTTTAATGTTATATAGAAAAATCTAACGATACGGCGGTATACTCCATCATTCCTATTTTATGAAAAAGGGGGGGCAGACTTAAGTCTGCCCCCCCCCCTT
>JAJYYR010000078.1 GCA_021800805.1 bacterium | reverse complement strand
GTTTTTTTAAGGTTTTGTTTTGCTAATTGCAAATCGCTTTGGTTCTTTACTTCAAATTTCAGTTTTGACAAAACGACGTCTTTAGTCGCTATCAGTTTATCTTCCTTAAACATAAAACCCCCTTTTTTAATTATTTATTTTATTAATTTTTTTTAAACAGAGATTATTACCTTGAAATGTCCATTTATAATTGCCAAAAAGTTTTCCGGACGAATCCGAAAAAAACTTCTTGATAATAGCTAAATTTGAAAAAGTCCATTTTGTAAGGCACTTATTTTGCTCGCATTGAACAATATGTAACTTTTTTAATTGCTCAGTTTCTTTGCATATATATATCTCAATTAAATTATCTTTAAATAATATTAATGTTTTATCCATCTTTATCACCTCTTAATATCTATAGCGAAGTTGTGCCGTCCGTTTTGCGGACAAAAAATCAATTATTATTTCTTAAATCTATTTCTTTTATAAACCTTGATATATCGTTATGTTTGTATCCCTTATCCATCTTTCTGCTTTCAGCACAAGTCATATACAATAAATCCTTAGCCCTCGTTATCCCGACGTAGCAAAGTCTTCTTTCTTCTTCTATAAATAGCTCATCTCCTAACGACTTTGCATGCGGAAAAATATTTTCTTCCATACCGACCATAAACACTACCGAAAATTCAAGCCCTTTCGCCGCATGTATGGTCGCAAGCGTTACTTTATCGATTTCTTCTTTTTCTATCCCTATTTCCATATCCATTGCGCTTGCGTCTAAAAATTCTTGAATATTTGAATAATTAGACGCCGCTTTTATAAGTTCATTAACATTGTCGATTCTGTTGTTTTGCAATTCGTCTTTTTCCGCTTTTTCTATTAATAAATTTTCGTATCCGGATTCTTTGAAAACAGTTTCTATAATCTCGTCTGCTTTTGCCGTCCCGGCCGTTTCTTTTATTTTTAAAATTAATTGAAAATAATTTAATAATTTCGACTTGTCCGCCGTGCGTTTGGTTTCAAAAAGGTCGCCTTGTTTTACTTTTAATCCTTTTATCTCGTCTAATAATCCCTTTTGAAAAGCCGTTAAAATATCCGTATCGTTTTCGTCCGCAATGCGTTTTATCTTTTCTATCGCAACCTCTCCGGCTCCGGTAGGCACGCATTGAACGCTTCTTTTAAAACTCAAAAAGTCAAAAGGATTAACGGCAAATCTAACAAAAGACAAAATATCTTTAATTTCTTTTCTCTGATAAAACTTTAGTCCGCCGTAAATCTGATAATCAATATCGTTATTTAATAATCCTGCCTCGATACCTCTCGATAAGGAATTTATCCTATATAAAATAGCTATATCTTTATATGAATATCCGGACCGCGTCAATAATTTAATTTCTCTCGCAATATACCCCGCTTCCTGTTCATCCGTTTCAAACTTATAAACCTTAACGGGCTTTCCGCCTTTTTTAATCGCCCTTATTTCTTTATCAGCCCTTTTTTGATTTATCTTTATGACATTAGAGGCGGCATTTAAGATAGTTTCGTTAGACCTGTAATTTTTTCCTAAATGAATTTCCTTACAGTCCTTAAAACTATTTTTAAACTTTAAAATATTATCTACTAAAGCTCCCCTAAAACCGTAAATTGACTGGTCGTCGTCTCCAACTACGCATATATTTTGATGTTTTCCGGCAAGCATTTTTATAAATTTATCCTGAATATAATTAGTATCCTGAAATTCATCGACCATGATATATTTATAAAAATCCTTGTAGAAATCTAAAATAAAAGATTTTTTTTCAAAGAGTAAAACAACATTAAATAGTAAATCGTCGAAATCCATAGCGTTTAATTCTTTCAATTTTTCATTGTATTTTTTGTAAATGCTTATAAGGTTTTGTTGAACCGGACTGCTATCGTCCGTTAATATCTCTTCAAAACCTATGTATTCGCTTTTATGTTTTGAAATAAAATCTTTCGCCTTACTTGGCGTATATACCTCTTCGTCTAAATTCAAATCTAATATTGCGCTTTTAATAAGTTTTTTCGAATCGTCTTCGTCTAAAACTATAAAGAATTCTTTATAGCCTATTAAATGGGCGTGCAACCTTAAAATCTTAAGGCAGAACGAATGAAACGTCGAAAACTCCGGCAAGCCGTTTTTATCGCTTCCCAATGCTTTTTTTATTCTTTCTCTCATTTCGCCCGCTGCTTTATTGGTAAACGTTACCCCTAAAATTCTGTTAGGTTCGGCAAGGCCTTTTTTAATTAGATGCAACGCCCTATAAGTTATAACTCTCGTTTTACCCGAACCTGCGCCGGCAAAAACAAGAACAGGACCTTCGGTCTGTAAAACCGCCGAAAGCTGTTCGTTGTTTAGACCGTCAAGATAGGGATATTTAGACTCTATCCCTTTCTTATATTTTTCGATTTGTTGTAATATAGTTTCCATATTTTTATAGCGAAGTTAGGAAATTAGTTTGTCCGCATTGCGTTTTCTTCTCTTTCGTTAATTTCTTTTATCCAAGCCATCATTTTTTCTCTCGGCGCCGGTTTTTCCGCATCGCCGAAATTATCGTTTGCGCGATGCGTAGTCCAGCGTTCTTTATATGATATTTTTCTATTCTCATCGATTTTCTTTCTTCTTTTTTCTAACAATTCCGTCCTGTGAGCTAAATAATACCTTTTATTTTTGATTTTATTTGAAACAGGCATGTATCCCCCCCCCCCTTTTTTTTTTAAAAAAATCAAATAATTGTTTTATTTAATTTATACCAGTAAACCTTTAACATCCCCTCGAAAAGCCCCCAGTATTTTTCTATATTTTCGACTTTTATAGCCTTACATCCTGCGGGCTTTAAATCCAAAATGTATATGCCGTTTATATCAATATCATTGTCATTGAGAAGTTTTTTATATCCTGCCATCTGAGCGTTATAACTGTCTTGCTTCTGGCCAGTTTTTATGTCGAAAAGATACGTCTTACCTTTCACTTTGCCGACTATATCGATCGTGCCGGCAAACGTAATATTCTTGTCCGCAAAGCGTTCCTCCAATAAAACAGGCTTGATATTTGCCTTGTTTTGAAATGTTATAAAAGAATCAAGATAGGGTTTTATGGCTTCGTCTATACTACCGAAATCTAAATTACCCTTAAGATATAATTCTATAGCTTTATGAACAAATGTCCCTCTTGTAGCGTGATAGATTGCATACTCTGGATATGTAATATTTAAAACTTCTTTTATAACCGTCGTTACGGACGGCAACTGCTTGCCGCCGTAACTATATTCGTGTTTTTCTTCGTTAAAATCCGGTCTTATCATATACCCCCCCGTTTTTTAAGCGACCGCTTTCAAATAGTCAATTAAGATTTTAGCTTGTTTTTTTGTGAGTTCTATTAAATTTATAGGTTCGCCAAACACACCAGCAGTAAGCTCGGGCATATTATCTTCATAAATACCTTTCTGTTTGCATAAACTTTCTATATACGACAACTGTTTATCGGTTACATATTCGATATTGTCGTCTTTTTTATAAGAATAGTTCTGAGCAACTGCCGGCGCCGCTTTTGGCTCTGTTGTCTGCATTGCGGAAGTTTCTTCGTAATCCCACGGAATGTCGTCATAACCGTTGTCTTCGGACGTAAAAGTATCTGATTCCGATTCTTTTGGTAAGTCTGATGCTTCCTGCGTAGTCCCTTGATTATCGATATCGTTATTTGCAGTTTCTGTTTTATAGTCTGATAATTGAGTTACTTTTTTATCGTTTGTTATTGCTTTCGGTTCCGTCATTCCAAGTGTCTTATTGCTTTCACTTACCGGCTTTATAAAAATATCCTTAGTGCTGATTCCAGCTTCGCCGTATTCGTCAATAACAGTGGCCTTTGTTATTTCGGGAGAAAGAGATAAGTATTTCATCATTCTCCTAATAACAGTCTTCTTCATCATCTCTTCTTCGTGGGTTACCCAAGGGGATGTTTTACTATCCCCCGCCTTAGAAGATTTTTTAATTTCTTCTATTTCCTCCGCCCATAAAAAATCAAAAACTTTCGTATCGTCACTCATCGATGCAACGGCGTAAACGCCTTTCACTTTTTCTCCTCTTTTGCTCGGCGGCAAAGGCGTATGCCTAAGTGTTTCCATAAGTCCATATTCAATGCTGAACGGTTCGTTTTCATATACAAGCCTTGCGCTCACGCTCCTTAATTTGCCGGACCTGCGCGCAAGTTCAATTAACCCACGGTATCCCACTAAGAGCTGCACCTCTTTTTTTCCTGTTTTTTTATTGAAAA
>JAJYYR010000077.1 GCA_021800805.1 bacterium | reverse complement strand
TTAAAAAAGCTGAAGCGGCCATAGTAAAGCATGAGAAATGTTCGTTCAGGCATTTCATCGTCGCCTTAAACGCCGTCATAATAGAAGCATTCGAAGTAGCGGTGGTAGCAGTTCCGCTTGCTATTACGGAAAACCAATGGCTTTCGGTAATTTCCGCTCTTATAGTCAGTTCCGTTATAATTTTAATGCTGTCGATTTATTTGCGAAGATATTTCAAAAAAATACCCTCGCACTGGATTAAAGGAATAGCGTCCGTTCTTCTTATCAGTTTTGGAATATACTGGGGGCTTCAGGGATTAAAAATTAACATAGAAGACGATGATTTAGTATTTATCGTACCGGCGATATCCCTGCTGCTATTAGCCGCATCTTTAATTTTCGATAAAATCGGGTATAAAATTAAAAGGGATAAAAAAGCATAAGAAGAGGTTTATTTATTGCCCTTCGGCTTTATGCTTAGGCGGGAATGTCAGCGTCACCACCTGTTTTTCGCCTCCGGGCTTTCCTATGGCTTTTCCGTTATAATTTAAAATAATGCCTCCGGCATTGCCTATTTTGATATTTAATCTTTTTTTTGCTTTCCATGCCTCCTTATCTCCGGCATAAAGCATTGAAGTCGCGGTAATGCCGCCGTCTATTTTAACGGCGACCCATGTTCTCTTAACAACATTTCCTTTTAAAACTACGGCATAGTTAACTTCGGGTTTATGCCCGGTTATTGTTTCAGTTATTTCCACGGGCTTGCCTTTAGCGGATGAACCGCCCTCCGAAACTAACTTTTTGTGTAGGGATTTAAACGGCAGGGCTATATGTATTCCCGGCGAGGTTTTAATGTATTCGTAAACCTTAATTATCGCATACGATAAGATTATGACAAGGATACCTGCAAAAACTATAATTATAATTCTTTTTTTAAATTCCTCGGACTTTCGTATTTCTTCTTTGAATTTTTTCCCCACGATATCCTCTGCATGCCTGCCTTTGAAATTTTTGACCGCATCCACTTCCAGCAGTGCGGCGGCTTTTGCGCCATCCGCTTTCACGGTTTTCGCCAAAAGTTTCACATAACCATTAAGAAGGTGAGGTGAGGAAAATATCGAAAAGTCTCCGGTTTCAATAGCTTCTATATACTGCGCCCTGATTTTCGTAATAAGCGAAACTTCATCGACGGTAAGCCCGATAGATTCCCTACTGGCTTTGAGATATTCCCCAATCCTTTCCGGCGTTTCGCTATCCATAAAACATGCCCTATTTTGAATACAGCATTATTTTTTTTATATAATCCAAAGACTTCTTTCCATATACGTTAGTTTTATTCTGTTCATATACGGAAGAAAATATCTTTTTGGCTTTATTATACCTTTTTTGGTTAAAATATATCACTCCCTCATAATATTTCGCAGGCGTAAAAAACATATCTAGCTTTACAGCTTTTTTAAAGTTATAAAGGCTTTTGTCTAAACGTCCTTTAATAAGATAATATTTCCCGAGATAATAATACGTTAAAAAATATTTCTTATCGAGCAGTTCGGATATAATTAATATTTTTTTTGCTTTTTCAAGCTTATTTTCCGCAAAATATATTTTTGCCAGCTGTGTATAGCTCTGGTACGGCCTGTTGTAAAAAGGATTTTTCAGCGCTTTTTTCAGATATATTTCGGCGGGCGCATAATCTTTTCTTTTAATGTAAATGATGGCCAAATTATAATAGGAGTCCGAAAATTTAGGATTAATTCTTACGGCTTCCTTGAAATTTTTTACCGCTTCGGCTTCTCTGGCGGTTTCCATATAAACCATTCCTATGGCATTGTAATTTTTAGCCGAATAGGGATTTAGGTTTTTAGCTTTTATAAACTCCTGCATCGCTTTTATAAAATTTCCGTTCTGGTAAAAACCTACACCGAGCCTATAGTACAGGTTAGATTTAAGCCTGCTTTTTTTAGGAACCTGCGACAGACCGCAACCGGATAATGCCGCAAAAACAAAGGTTGCGAGAAAAAATAAGCCGACAAATTTAAAGGTTTTAGTTGCTTTACACATATTTAATTTATAAGTTATAAATATAAGCTATTCGGAAAGTTCCTCGAAATAAGTCATTTCCCTGAATTTTTTAAACCTGTCTTTAATTTCGCCGCCATTTATGGACAAAAATCTGTTTACCGAAAAGCCCTCTACGGCAAAAGACGCCATAATATTTCCGAATACGAGAGCTTTTTTGAGATTATCGAACGTCATATCGCCGGTATTGTCTATATATCCTAAAAATCCGCCTGCAAAAGAATCCCCCGCGCCGGTAGGGTCTATTACATTCTCTAAAGGATAAGCCGGAACCATAAAAAATTTATTTTCAAAAAACATAGTAGCTCCGTAAGCGCCCCTTTTTAAAATTAATATTTTTGCGCCGGATTTAAGAATAGTTTTGGCACACGAAAAAATAGAGGACTCCCCCGTCAAAAGCCTAGCCTCGGATTCGTTTATAATAAATATATCTGCCAGTCCGAGAACTTTCATAAGTTTTTCTTTTTTTCCTTCAATCCAAAAATTCATAGTATCGAGGGCGGTGAGCCTTGGGGCGCCCATCTGTTTTAATGCGTCGAACTGAATATCCGGGTCTATATTGGCAAGAAAAAGCATATCGTTTTTTGAGCCGTGCGGAACGGCCGGTTTAAAGGAAGAAAATACTCCGAGTTCGGTCATAAGGGTTTCCGGGTCGGACATATCGTATCCGTATCTGCCTTTCCACCTGAAAGTTTTTCCCTCTTCAGTCTTTATCCCTTTGACGTCTATCGATCTGTTCTTAAAAACGCTTAAATGCTTCCTGTCGAAATCGTTTCCTACCGTGCCTATGATTTTCACGTCGGTTAAAAAAGACGCCGCCAGCGAAAAATAGGTTGCGGAACCTCCCAGAACGTCTCCAGTTTTATCGAAAGGAGTTTCTATATTGTCTATCGCTATGGAACCTATAACCGTTACAGCCATTTTATCGTTTCCCCAATAGTTAAAGCGTTAATTTATAATTATTTTTTTGTCACGGGAGACTGGACGCCGTAACCCTGTTTTGCGGCAAGATAACCGGTAGTGCCTGCAAGTCCGCCTACTAACATAAGAGCACACCCGCTTAAAAAATTTATCGAGCCGAACAGTATCATCGCGAGAGCTATGAGTTTTATTTTTTTCATTTAATTTTAATCCTCCCTTTGTTTATTCTAATTTATCTATGGAATTTTAAGATATTGAAATAAATATTTAAAATTAGTAGAATATAATAAATTTTTCATATATTCTACTATATATAATATTTTAAAATCAAATTAAAATAAACAGGGATTTATAATTATGCATAAAACAAGATACGCCCTTATTTCGGTTTACGACAAAACCGGAATAACCGAACTGGCTACTCATCTCGAAATTGCCGGCTATACGGTAATAGCGACCGGCAATACCTATAAATTTTTAAAATCGGCCGGCATCGCAAAATTAAAAAAAATAGAAGAAATAACAGGCTTTCCGGAAATTTTGGACGGCAGGGTTAAAACATTGCATCCGGCTGTTTTCGGAGGCATTTTATCCATAAGGGAAAATGAAAACCATAGGGACGATTTGATAAAAAACGGGATTATTCCCATAGATTTCGTCGTCGTGAACCTTTATCCATTTAAGGAAATGAAGGACAAAGATATAACTTTCGACGAAAAACTTGAATTTATCGATATAGGCGGGGTGTCGCTTTTAAGGGCTGCGGCTAAAAATTTTAAAGATGTAACCGTGGTTATAGACCCGTCCTTTTATGAAGACATAATTTTATTACTTAAAAACAAGCAGGAAATTCCGGTTGAAGTTAAAAAAATTTACGCGTACGAAACATTTAAACTTACCGCCGAATACGACGGAATGATAGCGGACTTTTTAAATCCAGATAAAAACGCAGGTTCGGTTATGGACGCTGCTTTTTATCAAAACGAAAACGGAAAAGAGCTTAATTTTAAACTAAAAAAATCGTTCAATTTAAGATACGGGGAAAATCCGCACCAGAAAGCGGCTTTTTACGAAACCGGTGCATCTTCGCCCTTCGAAAAACTTTCCGGAAAAGATATATCTTATAACAATTTATTGGATATAGACTCTATTCTCGCCATTATTAAAGATTTCGACGGAAATAAAACAAACGGTTTTTTTTCCGCGATAGTCAAACATACAAACCCCTGCGGCGCGGCGCTCAGCGGCATTTCTTTGAAAGACGCCTTTCTAAAAGCCAGAAAAACCGATGAAATATCTTCCT
>JAJYYR010000011.1 GCA_021800805.1 bacterium | reverse complement strand
TACCATAATTCATATAAGAAGTCAAAGTTTTTTTAAAAAATGTTTTTGCTTAAATAAACCTCTCGAAAAATAATTTCTTTATAATTTAAATTTAAGGCTTCTAAGGAAACGGTTAATATAAAACTGCCTGAAAGAAAATTGAGAGCCCTTACTTGTCAAATTTGGAAGTTTTTTTCGTCCGTATTTTTCAAATTCAAAAACTAAGCTCCATTTTTCACCTGTCTAAAAAACTTAAAGAAGCATAGACCATTAACCGCTCTTTAAAAAAACCAATTCATTTTATAGAAGTTCGCTTTTGTTAATCGCTTTAATATTCTGTCATTAATAAACCATTACTCTTTAGAGTAATGCAAGATAAGGCGCTACCGCTTTAGGGGGTAAGCCCCCTTGAAACTCCGTAATGGCATTATGTATGACATATACCTAAAATGGTATATAAAAAAGAAAAGGCGGGAGATTTAGGGATATAAAGCGGTAAAGCCTACGCATTTTAAGCATTAAAAGCGGTATCTATTTTTGCGTTCCAATATTTTAGTTATAATTAATTACAATATATTTTATTAATGTAATTATATAATTAATTTAAAAGTAATTTAATTGTATTCTAATTTATTTTACTTTTGAAATTAAATTAATTTTAAATTATCCTATTTACAAATTACAATTTATATGATATATAATATAATATAGTTTATAAAATTAAGTATTTAATCAACATAATATTAAAATACTAATAACATTTAAGAGGTAATAGGCTATGAAAAAAAATGGAATTAACGAAGAATTAACTATTTCAGAAAAGAAAAAAATATTATTGGAAGCGATAGAATCCTCCCGGCCGGCAAAGAAAAAAGAAGCTCTTTTAACGCCTTTTATTCCGGAAATAAAATTAATGCTCGAAAAGAAAATGCCGGTCAGCTCCCAACTAAAAGCATTAGATTCTATCGGCATAAAAATTACGTATAAGACATACAAAACTTTTTTGGACTCGTTATCTTCGGAAGATAAAATTCCGGAAGCCGAAAAAGACTTAAAAGAACCCGGCGAAAAGATTACTATCGTCTTAAACGACAAAGGCGCCGTGAAGACTTACGCCGTCAAAGATACGATAAAAAAACTCGGCTTTTCATGGGCTCAAGACCGCAAGGGCTGGAAGAAGGAAGTAAGCCCGGAAGAACTTGAAAAGGTCAAAGAGCTTAAGGTAGGGTATGATATAATATAATAGTTAATAAATTGAGGGATTATAATGAATTCAGAAAATTTAGACATAGAATTAAATGCCTCTTTGAAAGAAATAGACGCCGTTAATTCGTCTTACCATATAGCCGTAAAACCGGATAGAGAACTTGCGCTTTTTCTTTTTAAAAAGGATAAAATCGATTATATTTATAATGTATGCTCGCTGGAAGGCAATCCGATGACTTTCCCGGAAGTGCAGACCCTTCTGGACGGAGTTACCGTCGGCGGACACAAAATAGAAGACGAACAGCAGGTTTTAAACCAGAATAAAAGCGTTTCTCTTTTATTGTCTATGTTGCAAAATAAAGAATTTAAATTAGACAAAGAAACATTCTGCAAGCTTAATAAAATAGTTTCGGTTGGCGAATCTCTTAAACCGGGGGAATTCAGGACCGGGCAGGTAACCATCGGCGGAACCGATTATATTCCGCCTAAAGCTGACAAATTAGACGAGCTGTTTATCCAAGGCGTTAAAAAAATTTCAGGGATTGAAAATCCCGTTATCCGTTCTTTCGTATTTTTCGGATTCGGAAGCCGGCATCAATTTTTTTGGGACGGAAATAAAAGGACGAGCAGGCTTACGGCTAACGGCGTTTTACTTGAAAACGGTTATCAGGCTTTAAATATTAAAGCAAAAGATGCGCTTAAATTCAATAAAGTTATGATAGAGTTTTATAATTCCGGCAGTTATAACGTTTTACTGTCTTACCTTTTGCCTTATTACGAACGTTCGCTGCATATATCCGGTATAAATAACACCCCCGACGCCTTTACCAAAGACTTGCAGAACAGGCTCGGTAACGGCAGAGGCGGCCGGGGCAGGTAATAGGTCTTTGGTCTTTGGTCTTTCCCAATAAAAAAGCCCGCTTTAAGCGGGCTTTCCTTTTTCGGTCTTTGGTCTTTAGCCTTTGGTATTAATTCCCAGTATTCCCGTATTTGGCCGCAAATGCTTCATCCGACATGCCAAAATACATTATGCCTTGTATGAATCCTACAATTGCGGGTATAAACGTCCAGCAAAATAATATATGTAATACTCCCCAACCAGGTTCTCCTAAGTAGAACTTATGAACGCCTAAGCCGCCTAAGAATATACCAAACAATCCAGCGACTGTCTTGCTTTTTCCATTTATCGGTTTAGGTTGTTCTTGTCTTACGCCGCATTTAGGACAGATTTCGGCTTTAGCGTTGATTTTTTCTCCGCAGTCCTTGCAAAATTTAGTTGCATTGCCTGTTAATTGATCGTCCATAGCCCCTCCTGAATTAATTATTCATTATTTTAGTTTTTAGTATTAATTCCCGGTCGTAAATCTCCAAACGTAATTTTTTCCGAGATGCTGCTTTAAATTTCCCATAATGCCGGTCGTGAGCTCCGCCGTGTATTCGGTATTCGGTCTTAGGGGTTTAAGGGGCGTAAAAGTTGCGATGTAGCTGGTCAAGGAATTAGGGTTATAATAAACTTTACCCGCTACCTTTTTGCCATTGGGACCTATCAGTAAAAAAGTACTCCTATTAAACGAAAGGGCGTTAAGCGCTTCGTTAAAAGAAGCTTTTACGACGACGTTCGTAGAGACGTCCATCGCGCCATTGGCCGGAGACGTCATAGTAACGGACACCGGGGAGAATACGCCGCCGATAGTATCGCCTACGCTTGCGCATCCGGATAACGCCGGCATAGCGGAAAGAATCAAAGCAAATAACAATAATAAATAAATCTTTTTCTTTTTCATAAAACCTCCTGAAGTTATTTTGAAATTAAATACGGTACGAAAATATTACGCTTGAAATACCAATTATTATTAACGGATTGAGTAAATTCCGAAAGGCATTTAAATTTACCTTTCGCTTTATTAATTAAATAATAATTGCAATACGCAACATTCGAACCGAACAATTTTTGACTTTGGCAACTTAAAATCTTAACTTTATTTTTAGGATATTCTCTGGCTATTAAATATTTAGCCGTAGCCTTCGACCAGTGTTTTAAATCAGGTTTATTCGAGCAACCGGATAAAACTACCGCTGCGCTTAAAATGCCTATTAATAGAAAAACTGCAACTGAATTTTTAATTTTCATAACAGCCTCCTGAATTATTTTTTAAAATAATTTTAACATAATTAATAAAAATTTATCGACGGCTATATTTCTTATCGTAATCTTTTCCAAAAAAATCTTTATAAAAGTTTTCCATAATATTATAAGCAAGATTAATATCCGAACCTATGTAATCTTCCCCGGCTAAAACAATGCCGAGTTCGTCGAAATCACATATAATACGACTCGCAAGTTTCTTAATCTTATCGATATTTTCTTTGCTCATCTCTTTTTTGCTTAATTTGTTTAATTGTTTTTCGAAATATCGTTTCCTGTTCATAATGAATTACCGTAAAATTTATTTAGGGTATAGCGCAAAATATAAAAATTATTGCTGCTAAAGCCAAAGAAAGCCATGCGAATATCTTGACCAGCCTGTATTCCTTAACCAATTTTTCAATATTTTCGTCTTTTTCTTTTTCCGTTCCGTTATTCATTTTTTTACCTCTTTCGAGATTTCAAGCGCCTTTGAGGGTGTCAAGCCACTTGACAGCGTTATATCTTTGTTGATATATTATCAATAATTAATTATTAGCATCTTTTATTTCATTTAAAACTTTCTCAACGTATTTTTTTGATATTTCGTGTTTCCAATCAAAAAGACATCCGTAACCTTTTTGGTCAAGAATTCCAAGGAGGCTGTTATCGTCAATGTGTCTAATTTCAGCCTCGATTATATCGTCGTAAATGATTTTTTCGATATAAAATTCAAGCATTTCTTCTTGGCTTGGAATATCGTATTCGTCGTTTTTTTCGTTAGATACAGGCGTTTCCATAAGCTCATCAAAGCTTAAATTTTCGTTGCCTTTTCGAATTCTTTTTTCGAAAACCTTCGTTGCCTTTTCGACGATTTTCTTTTCGTAATATTGAAACTTAAGTCCAATGGCTCCCTCAATAATTTCTAACCTATCATACATAAATAAATTCTCCTATTTTATTCATAAAAATATTTATAATACACGTTCGTAGCCGTTACGAATTATCCTCTTCCTTGCCGTTCTTTCTCCGGCTTTTTTCATATACGCCGTTCATAAAGCCTTTTGCTTCGGTCTCGAATATTTCCATATTAGCCTTAATCATTTTAAGTAAATTCTCGTCCGAAAGGGATTTAATCCTATCGGAATTAAATCCTATTTCAAGGCGAAGCAGCCTGTCGATAAGAGAGTGGCTCTGAAGGGTGTAGTTCGTATTTTGCACGAGCAGGGCAACCAATCTTCTTTCTAAAGTTTGCGTTACTTTATCGATCGACCCGTCCATCGCGCTTTCGATAACTTCTTTGATTTTTTCCTTAAGGAACTCTCCCTGGGAATCGACGAAAAATTTTTCTAGTCCGGCGCTAAGAGCCTGTCTTATGGTTTCCGACTGCGAAAGGTCGTTCTGCAGGGAAACGGATTTAATTTCTTTATGGAGAGAAGGTTCTACCCAAACTATCAGTTTTACGCTTTTATTGACTTTTGCCATAATATCACCTCTTTAAGTTAAGTATCTGTATCGCATTAATTAATTTTATACACCTAATTTTTACGCTTTTCTTTTTTATATCCCCTATTCCGCCATAGGTTTTTAGAAAGTCATTACGGTATTTTGCAATGGAACATTGCCCGAAAGCGGAGCTTTCTTATCTTGCATTACTCCGTAATGACTTTCTAAATGACGGAATATTTACGGGGGAAACAAAATTTTGATTCACATTACAAATCAGGTTCTCCGACTTCCGGATCCGAATTTTCATCTTTGCCGCCGAAAAAATCGACCTTATGGGCTATTACGCTCACCTGAAGGTGTTCTTCTTCGTCTTTGGTTTTGTATTTAGATACTTTAAGAGAGCCTTCCACGAAAACTTGCATGCCGGCTTTCAAATAGACTTTCAAAGTTTCGGCAAGCTTATCGAAGCAAACGATGTTGAACCACTCCGTAACTTTTTTTTCTTTTACCTTAGAATTTACGGCGACCGAAAACTTAAGGACCGCTACGTCTTCTTTTTTGTAGCTAAATTCCGGGTCTTTCCCGATGTTCCCGATTAACTGAACTCTGTTCATGCTCATAATTAGTCTCCTTTTGTTAATAAGTTTAATTTCTTTTCCACTATGAAAAATTCTTTATTGATAGTTTTTGAAAGCGCAAGGACAGTTTGATATAGTCCGTCGATATTTTCTTTAAGTTCCGGATCGGACTTGGTAAGTTCCTTAAGCCTTTTCCCGATTAATTCTTTTTCGAATAAAACGGAGTCCGCGCTTATGATTTTGATTTCTCCGATAGTCCTTAAGTACTGGACGAATACCGGCAGAGCTGCGGGGGAAATAAAATTAAATAAAGGGTCTTTCGCTTTAAGTTCGTCTAAAGCTTTTTGGTTCTGGATAAAGATATATCCTTTATTAAGCCCCTGCAACTCGTCGATGTCGTTTTTTACGTCGTAGTATTTCATATTTTAATCTCCTTAAATAAACGGCGTTTACTTTATTCGCATAATTTTCTTTAAGCCGGCATTTAAGCTTTCGGCGATTTTACCGAAAGAATCGCCGAAATTAAGTTCCTTATTCTGCTTAATTTCGAAAATTTTGTTTATCGCCGCTTCTTTCATATCAAACAGGGTCTTTTTAGTTATGCGGACAGGCGAGCGCCTTTTACTCCTTCCGGCGCATACGACGTGCGCGTGAAAGTGTTCGGTATTTTCGTGAATGACGAAAGCATATGTAAGTTTGCCGTATCTTTTTTCAAGTTCCGCCATAGTCTCTTTTACCACGCTTTTAAGTTCTTCCCTGCTTAGTTTATCTTCCGGGCTTATGATAAACTTATAATACTTTTTACCAGACTTATTCACTTCTTTTATAAAGTCTTTTTCGGATACGGTGCCGTTTTCGGTTATAAGTTCCCTTTTCTCCGTATTCTTTTCCCTGTGCTGTATATAGTGAACATGGTTCGCAAGATTGTTTGACGCCCACTTAGCCTTTAAAACTACTTTCGCCCCAGACCACTTAGGCAGGCTCTTAACGGACATGCCTTTCGTAATAGAGGTCTTAGGCTCGTTCCTTTTAGGCCTTTTCGTATGAAGTGGTATGTTAATAAGGGGTTTCCTGAATTTAGACATTAATATAATCCTTAACGTTGTTTACTAAACAATTTATTACGTTATAGATATTCTTCGCGCCGTCTATACCCGTAAGAATCAAAGAATCTCTATCTCCTAATTGCAGTTTAAATCCGTAATCTCCTTCATTAAATTTCTCTATAAGTTCTTTTACGTCCGCAGGCTCGATAATAACCGCATAGCCTTCTTCCGTCTCGTAAACCGGCCTATTCTGCAAATCGACCATTACGCCTTCTTCGTTAACGAAGCTCTCCGGAGACACTTCCACCGGCGGGACGTCTTCTTCCGGCTCTTCTTTCGGCATATCGTTATAAACGGGGTAGTCGGTCTGGGTACCTAATACTTCTTCCGGCTCTACCTTAATAGATTTTAAATCCGGCTTTACAGGTCTTTGGTCTTTGGAATCCGGGAACTCCCGCGCCGGGGTTTCTGGCCTTTGGTCTTCGGTCTTTGGTTCTTCCTCGATATTACTATAAGTCATATTACTTAAATTAACCTCTTGATTTTCCTCGTCTTTTTCTGTTAAAGTATTACTCTCCGTAAAGTAAACAGTGTTTACCTTATTTTCCGTCATACTTTTTTTTTGTAAGTCATCGTCATTATTATCGTTTTCAGCTTTTTTTTGCGATTTTTGCCTACTAAATTTAGTATAAGGTTCTCCGTTTTTTATTTTTTCTTTATCTTCATCCTGAAGCTCCATTAAAGACAAAATTTCGATAACGTGCTGCTTCGTTCTTCCGGCAAGAGCCGCAATCTCATCCAAAGTTTTCCCAGAATCCCTTAAATCCTTAAAAGCGTTTGCAAGGTCTAACGGATTTAAGTCTTCTCTCTGCGTATTTTCGATAAGTTGAATTTCCTTTTCATTATCATTATCCTCTAAGATACAGGCGGGGATTTCCGTAAGTCCCGCTTCCTGCGAAGCAAGAAAGCGCCTTTCGCCGGCTACGATTTTATAGTCGTCTGCGATTTTTTTTACGAGTATAGGCTGCAAGACGCCTTTTTCCTTAATAGAAACCGCAAGGCTCTTTAAAGTTTCGGGATTAAATACCGTCCTGATTTGTTTTTTGACGACTATATCGTCGATTTTAATGTCTTTGATTTTCATAATAATTACTCCTTAAAATAAAATTAATTTTAAAAATATTTATATGTCTTTAAATATAAATTTTAAAGCTTTATAATATAAGTAAAAACAAGAATCGCAATTATAATTATATATACGAAATTAAACGTAACTGCCAAAAAATACGCCGTTTCGAAAGTGAAGAATTTTTTCTTTAATCTCTCGAAAAGTTTAGGTTTTACGGCCTGTTTTTCTTTTGCGTCATCAATATCCATCAGACCCTTTAAGGCTTCATTAACTTCTTCCTTTTCCACTGCATAATTTATAGCCTTTTTCCTTACGCGCATAAGACTCCTATCGGCGAAAGTAACATCATTTAAAGTTCCCACTGCCTCGTTTTCGCTATCGAAATAATCGGTAGAATAATTATTCCCCGACCACGTAGATATATAAAAATAATAGCCTTCTTCTACCGTTCTTAATTCCATAGCCGTTATGTCGGACGCATTAATCCAAGTTTCTTTGTTAATTTGCATTAATCCCATTTTTCCTTCTCCTATGTCCTTACACCGGTCGAAAATTTCGACCGGTTCTTATTCGTCTTACCGATAAAATGAAATACAATTATTTAGCATAGTCTGCGTCACTTTTTCTCCGTATTGCGATTTTAGTTGCTCTATGCTTTTAGCGATAATAACGATTTTTATACCCAATGCCAGTCCTTGCTGTATAAGTTTTACGAGCATATCGTCATCGATGTCGATATATTGACTGCTTTTATCGCCAAAAATGAAAATCGAACTTTTTTCAACATTATTATTACATAGGATAAGCGTATGCTTATCAATCGCATTAATTTCTAACATAATAACCTCCGTGAAATTTAAGATTTTATTAATAATATCAATAACTTAATTTAATTTAATATAACTTTTAAACTTGCGACATAATCGGCATATGTCCCGATCTACAACAGTAGAAATTAATATAACCTTTAAACAGCATTATTGATAAGCTAATGACCACAAATCTACAACAGTAGAAATTTAATATAACTTTTAAACAACTTCGCCGGATACTTGGCATAACAACATCTACAACAGTAGAAATTATATATAACGTTTTTAGCTTAAAAATAGTCTTTGCTCAAGTCCTATCTACAACAGTAGAAATTTAATATAACCTTTAAACTATCAAGGTAAAGAGTAAAAACCATGACATCTACAACAGTAGAAATTTGATATAACCTTTAAACGACCTGTAGCAATTAAATTCGAAATTGTATCTACAACAGTAGAAATTATATATAACGTTTTAAGACAAATGCATTAAACCAGCCGTCGCAATCTACAACAGTAGAAATTATATATAACGTTTTAAGGGATAATATATACTGTTTTAAAAGCTTTATTAATTTTCTTTCAATTTTCAAAGAACGATTTTATACCGCTTTTAGGTCGATATTTTCTATAAAGACCGGGGTTTACAAATTACCGTTATGAGTTTTTGCCCTGCGCAAACTGCAACCATTCATCGCCGGACAACCGCAAATCGACTTTTCTTATATTTTCTGACCGTTTTATTCTATTAAGCAGTATCAGTCCTTTACGGGCTATATTATAAGCTCCGTTTGCGGCGGAGTTTTCCGGTAAAGCTTTGCCGTTAGGCTTGCGGCTGTCGAAAAATTTGCCTGACTTATCCATTGCTGGCGATATAATAAAATCGCCGTTACGCATTTGAACGGTAAGCCTGAATAACGATAAAAGCCTTACGAAAAAATCTTTTTCGTTTAACGATAAAATAGATTCTTTTAAATCGCCCTTATAATCGACTGAATACTCCGAAAATAAATTTTTAAATTCTTTGGTTAGGTCTATTTTTCTAAATTTCGGCTGATTATTATCGTTAAACCTTTCGATTCTTTCGCCGTAAGTATAAACCGTCCATTCCGTCCTTGCGCTCTGGATCCTGTCTTTATCCGTAAAATTATCGTAATTAAACGTAAATTCAAACAAATTCGTTTTTTCGTTATAGGAGATATTTTTAAACTTACCGAAAAAGTCTTTAGATTTATTCACGTTAAAATAACGGGTGTCGAATAAATTAACAAAGCCCGTGACGGGGTCTATATCCGTTACTTTATAGGGAGATACATAGAAAATCATCCCGCTTTCTTTTCCTATTCTTTCGAAACTTACGAATTTATTTGCGAGTTGCAAAGGTTTAAACAGTCCGCCTAATTCCCCCGGTTCTTTCTTTTTATCTATGTAAAAATTAAGTTTGTCTATCAGCATTTTCTCAAATTTCTGATAAATCTGTTTTTCTATAGCCGATCTTTCCCTGATAAAGTTATAGCTTAAATCTTCCATTACGCATACTGCGTTATGCCTTACCATTAAGGCTGCTATTTTCGATATTACATTACTTAAATAGCCTTCCTTTAATTCTTTAATATTGCCTATAACGCCCCAATTAACCCTTGCTTCGTCCCTTTCTTCGCCTCTTTTTTCGAGTTTTTCCATATAGTTGATATTTTTTCCGTTATAGCCTTCTATCTCGTTCAAAGAGTGTTGCTCTATTATTTTGCAGGACGAATCCAAAACGGTAATATAAACCAAATGATTTTCCGCCCTGTGGACGCCTACGACGTTAATATCGTTAGATTTTATAAAATCCCTGCATATATCGTTAATATTGCCGTGTCCAGAAGCATTAGGATTTAATGTAATAGGAACGTTAAATTGAAACTTATCGAAAGCAAACCTGCGGTCTTTAATTATTGCGTAATCGAATTTACCCTTTAGTTCTTCGGCATGGTGTCCGTTTTTCATTATTTCCGCGGAATAGTTTAAAGATTTTTTTCTGTAAAACATTTCCGCCCCGCCGTTAAGCTTATAAACGGTATCTTTGAGGTTGCGTTCGTCAAAAAGCATTTTAAAATAAAGGGTGTGTAGATTAGGCGTTCCCTTGCTATAAACCGAAAAATCTTTGTTATAAATCTTAAAGAGATAAAGTTTGCCGTCTTTTACGAGTTCGTCGATATAGCTTGCTTTTATATCTCTAAAAGTTATAACGTAGCCTTGAGAATCGACGTTCTCGTAAAATTCGTTTATTTTTTGGTATTCTTCGGTCGGTCTAAAATTAAACTTATAACAAGCCCATTCCGCGTTTTTTTCGATAGAATCTTTATAAAAATCTATCAATGCGTGCAAATCGTCGGCATTAAAATTGTCTCCTGCTTTAAACGTCCCATTCTCATAAATTCTCATTATTTCGTCCGACGGTTCGTACTTATGTTTATTACCTCCGGAAAAAAATACTTTCGGCAACATCATATAAGACTTTGGCAACAACTTGTATTCCATTTTCTTATAAGATTCTTCGTTATCTTTCGCTATCGGCGCGTTTTTGAAAACTTTATTATGGTTTTTATCCATAATAGCTAAATAATAATCGTTTTCTTTTTGTAGCAGTATAGAAGAGTTATCCGATTCTTTATTCATATCCCAGCCGGCTAAAAGCGTGCTGTTGCCGAAGTTTAGTTTTATTTTTTCTACCGAATACGGTTTTTTAGTGATAAAATTCCGGACTTCGTTATAAAGTTTTACCGCTCCGTCGATACCCTCAAATATATGGTCAAAAAGTTCGTATAAGACAGGGTCTTTATCTGCTCCGTCGATATCGAAAGGTTTAAACATGCGATGTAACTGAAGAATATTATCCATTAAACTTTTTAATACAGGAACGCTTTCTTGGTTAGTATTCCATAATTCGTAAGACTGCCTTATTCCGGCCACGATTTTAATTGTTTTGTTATAGAAAAATTCAAATATAAAATCCTTACTTAAATTAGGCAATGCAGCTTGAATTTCGGCAACGCTAAAATATGAAATTTTTGCAAATTCTTTTTCCGGATTTTTGGATTTTGGATTTTTAGCGGTGTATTTTTCGAGTAGAATATTCTTTAAAAAATTCCAATCCTTAAATAATTCGTGCGATAAGTCGGCAAGTCTACTTTTAATAAAAATTTTATTATAATCGCGCGATTCTTCTATTACAAATACGTCAGCAGCGGTAGAAAGAACCGGCTTAATATTATCCATAAATTCTACGATAGCGTTATTCATCGAATCTTTATTTTTAAATCCTTCCGTTATCCAAGCAGGGATGTTTTTATCGCCTAATATTTGCTTTTTAAGCTGTTTAAGCATTGGGACGGATTTTCCGTCTAATTTGTTAGCCTGACGGAATAAATTTACTTTTTCGTTAAAGCCTTGTATTTTTTTACCGTCTTCAAGACTTTCTCCGCCTATCATTTTATTATAAAGGTCTATGCCTGACTGAGTTAGAGTTTTAGAAAACCATTCGGTAGAAAACATATCTTCGACTTTTTCGCCATTTAATAAAGGCTCTACGGATTTTTTAATATCTTCAATAAGTTCGGGGTAAGAGTTTTTGATAATGTCGAAGTTTTTCTTATTTGTAATAAATAAAGGTAAATTTTCGTTAATTACCCGGTATGCGTGGCTTGCATGCTTTTCCTCTGCGCTATAAATATTTTCTCTCGTTTTGTAATAATTTACGAAATAGGTCGTAAAAGTTTTAAATTTATTTATGAGATTTTTTTCTTCTTCCGTTTTCGCAAATTCAGGAAGCTCTTTGCGTATAAAGTCGGCAGATCCAAGCAGTTTAAATTTGGGATTTTTAGCCAAATAAGATACTACTTCCTTGCGCAGTTTTGTCTTAATGCCGTTAAATTCTTCTTCGTCTTTTTCGTTCCTCGGAAAAAGATTATATTTTTCCTCGTAAATTAACAAATTTTCTAAACTTAATGAAACGCCTGTTAAAGATTCATTAATAAAATTTTTTAGCCAGTCGTCTGCGATTTTTTTAACTTTTTTAAAGTCTTCGGCAAGTTTCTCGTCTTCCGTTAATATCCCCGCCTTTTCGATATTATTTAACGTGTCTCCTTGCGGAATAAGGCTAAAGCGTAAGGTTTTTGACGTTGGATACAGATTTGTAAACATATTATTCCTCCTATTAACTTAATTTATCGAATTGACCTTGCCTAAGATAAATCAAAAAATTCAATTTTTCAGATTTATCCTTAAAACATTTTTTATGACAATCTCCGTTTATATCGCAAAGAGCGATAGCATTATCGCCCAATTCATCGTTATCGCTTATGATACTTACTACATGATTTAAATTTACGTAATCTTCATCGGTCCTAATAAACATTTTTATTCCTCCTATTTGCAATATTTTTTCTTAAGTCCGTAAATAATATCTCTGAGCGTTTCTTCTTTTTCCGCCCATATGCTTATCGCATTAAAGCCTATATTGTCTATCCTGACCGAATGCACCTTTAAATTAAATTCTTCGATGAGCTCATCTATTTCGGCTTCCGGTTCTTGGGTTTTGGAAATACCGCCTTTTGGTTCTTCCGGTTTTTGGTCTTCGGTCTTTGGTCCTGAAGTTTCTTCTTCGGGGTTTTCAGGTTCTTGGTCTTCGGTTTTCGGGGTTTGGCCGTAGAAGTCGTCTATAAGAGCTTTTGTAGTTTCCCCGGGCATCAGGTTTCTTATCTGCTCGTATTCGGGAGCTCCCGTGTTCTGGTCTTCGGTATTAGTATTATCCGAAACAGGTTCTTGGTCTTCGGTCTTTGGTCCTGAAGTTTCTTCTTCGGGGTTTTCAGGTTCTTGGTCTTCGGGTTCTTTTCTTAATTTTCTAATATCTTCTCTCGAAAAATTATCGACGTTTTTTAAGACCTCTTTTTGGGTTTTTTTATCGAGTTTCGAGATTTCAAGCGCCTTTGAAGGTGTTAAGCCGTTTAACACCGTTATATCTTTTTTGATATAATCGGGGAGTTCTAAAAGTTGAAGCATTTGATTTACATGCACGTGCGACTTTCCGATTTTCTTCGCTATTTCCCTTAAAGATAAGTTATATTTCTCCTGCAGAAGCTTATATCCTTCGGCGAGTTCAAGAGGCGGGACGTCTTCCCTGTGCAGATTTTCGATAAGCTGCACGAGTTCAACCTGGTCGGAATTAATATCCCTTACTATCACCTGCGCTTTTGTTTCGCCTAAGAGTTTTAAAGCTCTTAATCTTCTTTCTCCCGCTATCAGGAGAAAGTTTTCGTTATCGCCGTTTATTTTTTTGACCGTAAGGGGACTGATGAGGCCGACTTCTTTAATCGAGTCTGCTAGTTCCTGAATAGATTCCTCGGAGAAAGTTTTACGGACCTGCTCTTCGACTTTAATTCTTTCAATTTCTAAAAATCTCGCTCCGGGAATATCCCGTTTTAGTACTTTGTCTTTGATTTCTTCTAACGGATTTATTCCGTTTTCGAATTTGTGCTTTGCCATAATAATTTACTCCTATTTATTTAAATTTAAAATTTCGACCGCAAGATCGCCGTAGTCTATCGAGCCTTTAGAATTTGCGTCGTATATATCTATGGCTTTTCCGACAAACGGAGCTTCCGATAATTTGGAGTCTATTCTTATGCCGGTAGAAAAGAGTTTTTCCTTTCCGACGGTCTCTATTAATTTCTTGATAAAGTGGGACGTGATAGAACGCCTTTCGTCGATATGCGTAATTAAGACTTTAAAATCTAAATTTTCGTTAGCGGACTGTATCGTCGAAAAGATGTCTTTCAGTCCCAATAACGAAAAAAAATCGCCGGACCTAAGGGGAAGTATAGCGAAATCTCCCGCGGTAAGGGCATTTATGGAAAGCTGGTTTAAAACCGGCGGGCAGTCTATTAAGACGAATTCGAAATCCTCGCCTTCCAGGACTTTTTTTACGTGGTCATTTTCTAAAATCTTAAAAGAAAGTTCTTTGGAAGACGGCATAATACTTAAATATTCGGAAATTTCAATCTTGGTGAATGCGCTTTCCTGCGGCGCTATCCCTAAGCTTACCGTCGCGTTAGCCTGCGGGTCTAAATCGACCAGCAGGGTCTTATAATCCATCTTCGCAAATCTTGAGGCAAGGTTCACGGCGGTCGTGGTCTTGCCTACTCCGCCTTTTTGATTAATACATGATATAATCATAACTACCTCTTTTTTCTAAATTTTGTTATAATTACTTTATTTTAAACAGGTTAATATATGTTTTTTAGTCATATGTTATTATTACTTTAAATCATATATCCTAAAAAACGATTTGTCAAGTATTTTTTTTAATTTATTTAGGGGGTAGTTTATGAGCAGGCCTAAAACAGGAAAAACCTTTGACGAAAAAGCTTTCAGGGAATTACTCAAAGATTATAGAATTAAAAACGGTTATTCCATAAACAAACTCGCGAAAGTCTTAGAAATGGACCAGAGCGCTTTAAGTAAATACGAAGCCGGTAAAATGGAATTTTCGGCCAAAAGAATGCTCGATATTGCGGAAAAGTTGGATTTTAAAAATAAAATAATAAATCCTTTGAATTTTTCAGACTTAAAAAGTCAGGCAGTAAAAATATTAAGGGTTCCTATCCTGGACTCTTACCCCGAAAACGAAAAAGAACTTGAGGAACGCGAAAAAAAAGCATCGAAATATCTTTTTTTCGATTTAGCTTTCTTTCCTTCGGGAAGTTTCTACGCGGTAGAAAATACGGAAAACCTGACGGACGCGGAAAAGGGCGAATACATGGTAATAAATTTAAAAGATAAAGAAATTAAAGAATTCGATAACGCATTAATTAAAAAAACCGGCAGATTTTTTATAAGAAAACTCGTAGATAATAAGTTTAGCGGCTCGAAGGAATATCCCGATTTCCCAAAAAAAGGCGCGGAAATAATCGCTAAGGTCATAATGACGGTAAAGTTCAGGAAACTATAACAGATGCCGGAATATCGACAATTTATATTAGTTTATATTTAACAGGGGTTCCAATATAAGTTATGTAAAGAAATGTTCCATCGGTGAATTGTTGGGTAGATGTGCTTACTTTAATCCCTATTACGCCGTTAGCCTCTTGTGGGATGTAGTTTAAAAAGCCTTCATAAACTGTTTGATGTTCGTTTTTATTTTTTTCGAACAATGTTCGAAAAATATCCTTGTTCGAAATCTCTATAATACCGGTATATTCAACCATACTCCAGAATTTTTCAATAACATTAGGAATTGGAATCTCATCCGTTGTTACTGCAATAATATCGTTTGCCATAAAAAATCTCCTCAATAAAGATTTTTAAAATATCCAGTTAATAATTTTATATTATTTAATATTTCCGAATTATTTGCAATTAAAAATTTATCGTCGAATTTATTTTCCTTTTGCGCTTTGTAAAAAATTGGATCTTCTGAATTAATATAATATAAATCTACGGTTCCTTTATAATTTTTTTTAATTAAATTTTTTTTATCTTCGAAAATTTTATTAACGGATACAAAATACCACGTATTAAATTGCAGTTCTCCGTTAGACACGGCCAAGAATACGGGAATAGAATACTGCTCTTCAAGATTAACGAAATTTTCAATTTCCTTTTTATTTATTCCAAATTCATTATTTTTATTTATTGAATAATTTTTGACATCCACAAATACTTTAAATATTTTATCCAGTATTAAAATTAAATCAGGCCTTTTGGCTTTGCTTTGGCGTAAAGCGCTGCACATGCTGTCTTGATTATTGTCAATGTAAAAAAACGTTTTATTGTTATTATTCAAATACTCGATAAACTTATGCTCCGCAAATTTTCCTTTAAGCAGATTAAGAATATTATATTTCTTATTATTCTCTGATATTATTTCATCAATTAAATCCAAAAAATCAATGGAATCTATTGATTTATAAATTTTGTCTAAAATATCGATATCGTATTTATTGCAATTACCGTTATTTTCCACGGAAGTTTTAACTTCAAGAGCGGCTCGTTTTATCTTCTCTACGGAACTTTTTATATCTTTAAGGCTTAAATTATCATTTAAAGCATCCAATCCGAAATCAAAAGAGATTATTTTATTTAATTCTTCAAATTTATTCTTTATGTTAAAGTCTATATTTTTATCCGATAAAGCAAACTTAATTAATTCAAACCAAGGCACGTAAGAATTTTTAATAAGTTCGTCGTTAATTTCTTTTATATATTGCAAAGCATTATCATAAAATTCTTGCGCAGCGTATACCTCAAATTCAAGTTTTTTTAAATCAAAATAATTTTTATAAAGTTTTTCAATGTTATTTTCCGGCATATGACTTATTATTAGGGTTTAAATTATTTTACTACTCTTAATCCGCGCTTTCTCAATTCTTCCTCTAACCTATTTTTTTTCTTTTTTTTGATAAAAAATCTTCATACGCTCCCTTAAGGCATAAATCAACTCCGCATATAAGGGTTTCATCGCCGGATTCATAAATTTGTTTTAATATCGATACTTTTTCATTTATTTTAGGAACAACAGAATATGTTGCAGAAATAGTATCTTCTTTAACATCTATTTTGGTGAATTTTATATTAAATAACAAGGCAATATCATTAATAGATATATTATGATTTTTAATAAATTTGTAAATTCTAAAGAATGGCGGAGAATTTTTCCCTTTAGTAAATTTGGAAAGTTGCTCTTGCGAGATATTCATTATCTCGGCAATCTTTTCCCGATTCAACGTTTTATCTTTGGTTTTTAATAAATCAATAAAATAATCTAATTGAGTTCCACTTTCTAATATTATTTTTTTTTCTTCTTCGGTTTTTTGCTTGCTCATTGTTTCAATTTTATAATATATTTTAAAAAATACAATTAACCATTGATTAAAAAAATGCTTGACATCGATTTTTTAAAGGTGTATATTTGAAACAATGGTTCAAATAATATAAAAAAATAAATTATGAAAAAATTTAATCATCCGTTAAACAAATTTTTAGCTAATAATTCTATAAAAGTATTAGCAAGAAATATTAATAAATCAGAAAGAATAATATATTACTATCTCAATTACGAAAAATATCCCTCTCGTAGTACAGCTCAAAAAATATCAGAACTGACAGGCATACCAATAATAGACCTTTTATATCCGGAGGAACAGAATGGAACTGGTCGAACTCAAAAATAACGAAATATTTCTACTTAGCAAGGAAGATTTAAAAGTCCTTTTAACAGACTTATCCGTTAATAAAAAATACCTGTCTCTGCCGGAAGCTGCCGAATATCTGCGTATATCGGACAGAAACCTTAGAAAATTAACAAAGAATAATAAAATTCCTTTCTACAAGTTAGAAGGAAAAATATTATTCAAAGTTTCGGAACTCGATAAATATATCGAAAAAAACAAAGTCGAATCGCTTTCTGAATTAATTCAGAAAGCTACGAACGGGGGAAGGTAGCGATGGAAAAACGCAATTACTGGTTAAAATTAAAAGAAGATTTTTTTTCGCAGCCTTACATAAAAAAGCTACGCAAAATAGCCGGCGGCGACACATACACGATTATTTATCAAAAAATATTGTTACTTTCGGTAAAAACTAACGGTTATATTATTTTTCAAAACATCGAAAAAACCCTCGCCGAAGAATTAGCTTTAATTTTAGATGAAGATGTGGACAATGTTACGGTAACTCTCGAATTTATGAAAGCTAATAAGCTTATCGAACAAACAGAGAACGAAAATGAATATTTACTTCCGGATATGCTTTCTTTAATAGGCTCTGAGTCTGAAAGCGCAAAATGGGTAAGAGCTTACAGGGATAGAAAAAAAAAGGAATTACTAATTGCATCTGAAAAACAAACCTTACAATGTAATGTTGATGTAATGAAATGTAATGAAAATGTAATTATAGATAAAGATATAGATAAAGATATAGATAAAGATATAGATAAAGAAAAAGAAATATATAAAGAAAAAGAAAAAAATAATACCCCCCATTCCCCCCAAAGGGGGGAATACCCTATTTCAAAAGACGCTTTAGAAGTTCTTGATTATTTAAATCTTAAAACAAATAAAAAATTCAGCATTAAAAATAAAAATAACACTAAAAACATATCGCAAAGGCTTAAAGACGGTTTTACGGTAGAAGAGCTTAAAAGCGTTATAGATAAAAAAACGCTTGAATGGTTAAACGACGATAAAATGAATCAATTTCTCAATCCAGAGACTCTATTTAGGCCTAAGAAATTTGAAATTTACCTTAACTCGAAAAATAAAGTTAAAACTGAAACCGACGACGACGGCAAGTATAAAAACATTAAAACTACACACATCGATAATGTAACAGGCGAGATGTGGGTTACGGGAGGCTAAAAAATGGAACAAACTGCTGAAATTAAAGAAGTTATTAAGAATTTAGACTTTACGGCAAAAGATTCGTCGGAAGATGACGAAAAATTAAATCGTTTTAAATCCGGCTTAGAAAAAAATATTCAAACGGTATTGGCCAAAATGGGAGTTCCTAAAAGGTTTTTATCGCCTAAGAGTAATCCTTTGAGATTAAATCTTAAATCAGGGTATTACTTCCACGGTCCGGTAGGAACCGGAAAAACGGATTTGGCGGTCAGTTTTTTAAAAAACGTAATA
>JAJYYR010000076.1 GCA_021800805.1 bacterium | reverse complement strand
GCTTATAATAAAAAAACCCGTTATAAGTTATCACGGCTGCGGGTACAGTACAGGATTTGCACCTGTTTCCCTAAACTTTTAAGATAAAGTTCGGTTAATGTTAATATTTATTTACAAAGAACTGTTTGTTAAAAGATTATCATGTATAAATAATTAGTGTCAAGGATTTTTTTATGGGATAATTTTTCGGTTATTTTTAGTTATAATAGTGGTATAATTAAATCAAGCGCTTTAAGTTCCGTTTAAGCATATTTTAAATATTAAAATTACATATTAAATTTATAGAGGAATAAAAATGGATTTATCTAAGATAATAGAATCAAGGCGGGCTTATAGGTCGTTAGAAAGAACCGATATAACGGAAGACATCATAATAACGCTGGCTCAATCGGCTTCTTTATCGGCGTCGTGCTACAATCATCAGCCGTGGAAGTTTGTGTTCGTTTATGAAAATGCCGTTCTTGAAGAATTGAAAACCGCTCTTTCGAAAGGTAACGTTTGGGCGCAAAACGCTTCTATGATAATAGCCGTTTTATCTAAAGAAACCGACGACTGTGTCCTCGATTATAGAAAATATTATCTTTTCGACACCGGAATGGCCGCGGCATTGCTTATTCTTAAAGCGACGGAGCTTGGATACGTTGCCCATCCAATCGCCGGTTATAATCCAGAAACGGTTAAAGGGGTCATTAAGTCCCCGGACGATATGGAAATAGTTACCCTTATAATATTCGGCAAACATAAAGAAGGAATAGATCCCGTTTTGAGCGAAAAACAAAGAAACGATGAAATTAAGCGGCCTCAGCGCAAACTTTTCGGCGAATATGCTTGCCTTAATAAATATTGTTTATAATATTATATTTTAAGATAATTCAATGTTTGCCGATTTCTTCTTAAATATCGAACTATTTCATCCCGAAGCCGTAATGCCAAGGCGGGCTATTAAAGGCGATGCGGGATTAGACCTTTTCGTCTGCGAAAAGACCGTTTTGGAGCCCGATGTTTTAATTTCCGCGCATACAGGCATTAAAATTGAGTTTCCGGCGGGCTTTGCCGCGATTATTAAAGAAAAATCAGGTTTGGCGTTAAAAGAAATAGAAATAAAAGCCGGAGTTATAGACCGTGAATACAGGGGAGAGGTTGTAGTGCTGGCAAAAAACAAATCAAAAGATGCCGTCACGTTCCTGCCCGGCCAAAAAATAGCCCAGATGTTAATAATACCAGTATGGACGGGGGAACCTAATTTAGTAAACAAGGTCGATGAAGATACCGACAGGAAAGACGGCGGATTCGGGTCTACGGGGTTTTAAAAAAAATGAAAAAACTCAGCCCTTCTTTAAAACGGACGGAAATCGGCGGCGCGGACGGAGGCGGACATAACAGGGCAACCTACCGCAATCTTTTCGAAAGAATAAAGCCCGACGAAAAAGAAAAAATCAAGGAAAAAATCGATAAAAAAGAAATAAGAAAATATATCGAAAAAGAAGAAAATTCTATAAATTCGCAAAATTCCGAAATAAATGGAAAATAAGGCCGCAGTAATATTCGACACTGAAACTACCGGTTTTACCGAACCTGTTTTGATAGAAGCCGCAGGCATTATTATTAACGGCAATCCATTAAGCGAACAGGACGATACTTTTATAAACCGCTATAATCCCGGCAAGCCTATTTCTTTCGGCGCCATGGCGGTTCATAATATATTGGACGCAGAAATAAAAGATTGTCCTCCGGCTTCCGAATTTAAACTTCCCGATAATACCGCCTATATAATAGGGCACAACATAGACTACGACTGGCAGGTGATAGGAAAACCTCCCGTTAAGAGAATAGATACGCTTGCCATGGCAAAAAGCATATGGCGGGGCTTCGATTCTTATAATTTATCAGCGTTGACATATGCCCTGACGGAACCGGAACAAAGACGGGTAGCCAGAAAAATTCTCGTCGAAAGGCACAACGCCTTAACCGACGCAAAACTTTGCTTAAATATTTTGCGCCTGATATTAAAAGAAAAACCGGAATTAACCTCATGGGGTTCTATATGGAAATTTTCGGAAGAAGTCCGAATTCCTAAAACTATGCCGTTCGGGAAGCATAAAGGAACGCCTATTAAAGATGTTCCTCAAGATTACAAAGAATGGCTAAAGGGACAGCCGGATATAGACGAATATTTATTAAAGGCGCTGGAAGCTTCATAATCTTAATATAGGGGGTTAACGTTATGTTTTTTATGGGAATGTTCGGGTTCGGACTTTTAGGACTTTTATTTGTTATTTTAACCGTGGGCCTTTTAATATGGGCTATCGTAGATATTTTAAAAAGGCCGTGGAAAAACGACGCAAATAAAATAATATGGCTTTTGATAGTTATTTTTCTTGGCGTTATAGGTATAATTATTTATGCGATATTGCGCAATTCGGAATCGGTGGAATTGATTAAAAGCAATACCGGAAACAATCCGCCGTCTAATCCGACGAATAATTAAAAAACTTATTAAGGCAAAACTTTTTCGCAATATTTTTCAATCTTTTATCGAGCCTACATAATTGCGCATCGGAAAGCAGGCGTAGCAATTAGATGAATATATTCCAAGCCTTTTTCTATTAGTTGTTATTTTCTATAAATAGCAATAATCTCTTTTTTTGCCTATGCAGCCAATTTTACCGATTTTTCTATTAACTTATCGTCTATAAATAGTTTTCAAAAAATTAAACAAAAAAACTGTGAGGGTAGCAGAAATAACTTGACAAAAGTTTTTATATGCGATAAGATACAAACCGGTTGGTATTTTAATATAGCATAATTTTAGCAAGAACCTTAAATAAACCTTAATATTCAGAAGGAGGCAATCATGTCTTTAGACGCAAAGAAAGTTATTGATACGGGCTGCCTTAGCTGCGCCGCCTTGTATCCTAAAATTAAAAATGAACTTGAAACGCTTGATAAAGGCGAGGTATTCGAAATAATTTCGAACAGCCCTGCTTCTTCGAAAGATATACCTGCATGGTGCAGAATGACTAGAAACGAGCTTGTTAAAACAATCGAAGAGGGTGAAAAAATTAGATTTTATATTAAAAAGTCATAAAAACAAACGGCATACCATTTTTACAATTAATATTAATATACTTTTAAGGAGGTTATTATGTCAAAAGCAAAGGCTTTAATCATTATTTTATCGGGTCAGGACAGTCCCATTAAGGTCAAACTCGGTCTTAACGTTTCATGGAGAACCAAAAACAGCGGGGCGTTTGAGGACGTTAAACTCATGTTTTTCGGCCCATCGGAAGATTTTATCGCTAAAACTGACGATAAAGAGATTCTAGAGGCTTACGGCGAGGTCTTAAAAAACAATATAATCCCCCAAGCATGCGTTTTTGTTGCTGAAGGTTTCGGTGTGTCAAAAGCTCTTCAAAAAAAAGATATGGAACTTGTCCATGCCGGACAGAGGATTGCCGAGTTAATGGCGGAAGGCTATCAGCCCATGACGTTTTAAAAAATGCATATCCTAAAAAGCCTTAAAACATATCGAAAAATTCCGCAAAAACTTGCATTTCTTTTTAAAAAAATGTAATTTACAATAATGGCTGGAAAAAAAGACGGAGATAGAAAAGACATAAAGGATTCGAGAAGAAAAGAAATAGTAAATGCGGCCTTTGAACTTATGCTCGAAAAAGGGTATGAGGATACCGGTATTCAGGATATATTGTCTACAATAGGTGCGACCAAAGGCTGTATTTACTATTATTTTAAATCTAAAAAAGACGTGGCTATAGCCGTGATAGAAGAGGTTATCAAGCCTCATTACCAATCCGTCTGGGGAGATTTTTACAAATCGGATGACCCGCTGGAAGCCCTCTGTTCGACTATAGACTTAATATTTAATAAAGGCGCCGAAAGATTGTCTAAGACGGGCTGCCCCCTTGGAAATTTAATCCTTGAAATATCCGCTAAAGATGTCATTCTTGCTAATCATACCAACGGTGTGATAAGCCTATGGCGCTCTTTTCTTGAAACGGGCTTAAAAAAGGCTAAAGACAGGGAAATAATACCCAAAAGCTCAGACATATCGAAAGTAAGCGATTTTATTATCGCCTCTTTTGAGGGCTGTATAATGATGTCCAAGTCTAACCAGAGTAAAGAAACGTTGAAAAATTGTTTCGATTCTTTAAAAAAATACATTTTATCACTTCGGGTTGGTTAAAGTTTTTAAAATAAATACCAACTGATGCAACGGATAAAAATCCCGTATATCTTAAATAGATGGTATTAATTTACCGTTATTTCGCACGATAGCGCTTCTTAACCTGCATTTATTGTAACTATAAGGTTCGATAAATATTTTCGATATATGACAAAATAAAAAAATTTGTTGACAAGTAGTTAAAAATTTTGATAATATTAAAGTTTCTAAATTATTGGATGTTGGGAATTTTTTGCCTTGCTGGCGTAGCT
>JAJYYR010000075.1 GCA_021800805.1 bacterium | reverse complement strand
AAAGTTGGCAGAATGAGAACTAAAAGTTGGTAAAACAGAGAATAAAGTTGGCAGAATGCCGAACGATTTGAGGCTTAGCCGGCGAAAAGACCGCCGTAAGGAATATAATGCAAAATAAAATAGATTGGGGGCACAAATTAATTAAATGAATTGAAAATGTTCTTGATTAATTGCTGCTTTAATTTGTTTAAAAATTGCGGTATTTATAATATGCGGCGCATGCGCCTTCAAAAGATACCATGCATGCCCCTACCGGATTTTCCGGATTGCAGGCTTTCCCGAACAGCGGGCAGTCGTCCGGTTTGGACTTGCCTTTTAATATTTCTCCGCATTTGCATGCGGCATTTTCTTTGACTGCTCTGACTGTCTTACCGGCATTTCCGGCATTTAACCTTAGTTCCAGTTCTTTAAGTTTATCTTTAAAAACGTATTCGGCGTCGAAATCTTTAAATTCGTTCCTTAATTTTAAACCGCTTTTAGGAATATTCCCGAAACCTCTCCATTCAAATTCGTCTCTTACCGTAAAATATTTATTTACAAGCGCCTGCGCTTTCATATTTCAACGTCCATTTCTATCCCTTCCCTCTGCGACATGACGGCGCCGCCGTGGTCGCCTACATTACCCGAAACTATAATTATATCCCCTTCTTCTATGTTATAGACCGAAATGCCGCCGTATAAAATCTCCCCTATTCCGCTCGTGTTTATAAAAATTCCGTCCGCTTTTCCGGCAGGAACTACCTTAGTATCGCCGGTTGCTACTCTTACTCCGGTTTTAGCCGCTTCTTCCGAAATGCTATTTATGATTTTCCTTAGGTCATCCAAGGCAAATCCTTCTTCGATTATCAATCCGAGACTTAAAAACAATGGTTTGGCTCCCATGACCGACAAATCGTTAACCGTTCCGGCGACGGATAATTTTCCTATGTCGCCGCCTTTAAAAAAAACAGGGCTAACGGTAAAACCGTCCGTGGTAAATGCTATTTTTTGCGGAGATTTTAAAACTGCCGCATCTTCCAATAAATTTATTTTTTGCTTTGATATACCGGCTGAAATTCCGCCGCCTTCATTAGAAACGCCGTTATTAGCACCGTTATTCACACCGTTATTCAGACCGCCGCCGTTATTCGAACGGTAAAAATAATCTTTTCCGGCATCCTGCCCGTAAAGTCCGTTAAATATAGTACCGCCTATAAGCTCGGAGGTTTCTTTACCTCCCCCGCCGTGCGAAAGCAATATTCTTTCGTATTTTTTTTTATTCATTTTAATTTTTCAAAATTTAATGGGAACTATTTTCTATCGTATTTAAATCTTACCATATCCGTTAATGTTTTAAAATACTCTTTCGACCATGAATTTAAAACATCTTGATTCCTGATGAACGGTTTTACTTCTTTTTTTGCGCTCTGTATATCGAGAGATTCTATTTTTATCATCATTAGATTCTTAAAGATATCGGCATCGAAATTATCTTTTTTTTCCCATTTACCGCTAATAATCATTCTTTCTTTTAAGTGTTCGAGATTAAGTTCCGCTCCCTTTTTTACGTACCATTCAAAATAGTACCAGTCTCTGCCCTTAACCCTGCTTCCCCAACTTCTGAACAATACCGCATGCATTTTTCCGGCGTAAAGATCGGGAAGAGTCATAGAGATTATAAGGTCTTCCGAAAACCTGTCAAGTCCGTAAAATAATCTCAGGGCGGTACCGCCGTAAAAGCAGGCTTTTTCAAAAAAACCGGCTCTATAAAGTCCCAATAGGGCGATTTCTTGAAATACCTCTTTAGCGGCGTTCATAAAATCGTCTTCGGTTTTTATGGCATATTTTTCAAGCATCTGCTCTATTATATTCATATTATTTATATTATCCATACTATTCAATATCAGACTCCTTTTAGCGCCGAAAGCAGATATTTTAATTTTTGCGATTTTGTAATATCGATGCATTTTTGAATGATATTTATATTAAAATCTTTTAATTCGTCCAAATCAATTCTTAAATCGTATTCTAAAAAATCAAGCATTGCTTTTTTGCCCGTTATTTTTAAGTTTTTTACGGATAAAATTTTATCGCATAAAGCTTTCTCTTTAGAAGCTATCATAAAACCGTTCGTATCTTTAGAAATTATAACTACTCCTACGGGATATAAATGTTTATCCGTATGTCTGTAACTGAAAACTCCAAAATCCGTTTTAAAATTTTTCGACCTTAAAACGGTAGCGGAGGTCAACTCATATACCGATTCCGGTATCAGTCCGTAATAATAAAGCGCATAATCGAAAGAGATATAAGACGGCCCGTAAATATTATTTGCTATTATTTCTTTTGAAACGATATTTCCGGCATACGGCGAAACGTAAATATACACGCCCCTTTTTAAAGTATTAAGGGTTCCTTGTTTTATCATATACTCTATTTTATCGTTCGGTCTTTTATATCCGATATTATTAAGTATCGACGATAAAACGCCGTGGTCGATAGGCGCAGACGAAAGTTCCCTAAACTTTTGCTCTAATATGATATCGGCATCGTTCATATATATTATATATATTTTTAAAGTTTTTAGATGTTTTGAATATTAAATACTTATAATATAATTTATTAAATTTATTTTACATATTTAATCGGTATTTTTCCGATTTATTATGTATTATTATATAATAATAACATATTTTTATTAAAAAGCGGCAATAATAAAAATATTATTCTTTTAGGCATTTATAACTTCTTTCTGTAAGTTTAAATATTTACTTTACTGAGGTTACGTTTTATTATAACCTATTATTCTTTTATTTCAAAATCTTTTAAAAATGTTTAAAACCCCACCGTTACTACTATGTCTTCGAATAGCCCCTTGCCGTAAGAGCCGTAAGGCATATGCCTTAACCTCCAGCCTAAAGCGAACCTTAAGTCCAAGTACCCCGCTATATCGGCGTGAAGCTTAACTCCCGTGCTTGCTATAACGGCGGTAGAAGGCATACCGGTATAGTCCGATACGTAAGAATATCATAAAATGCTAAAATAATGGAGTTGTCGTAAGCTTCAACTCCGCTATGAGCGGCGCATCCGTCGTTGCCGTTTTATCAAATTTACACAAAATAGTTGACAGCATCTATTAATCTCCTTGGTTTCAATTATTTATATTATTACCTTAAATCACCGTTAGAAACTTGAAAGTCACCCTCAAATTATTGTAAAACAGAAAATTTATTTATCCCTTTACATAAGGATAAAAATAGTATAATATGAACTTATATTCAGGGATATAAATTAGAAAATTAAGCGCCTAAAATTAACATATTATTAATCGACGACGCCATAAAATCTTCAGTCGATATACTTTTATGCAAACAAAAGAGCTTTTTAAAAAAATTATTGTAGATTTTCACGAACATAAAATAGAAAACGTTTTCGAAAGAGATATCGATATTTATTTATCGGAAAAAGGAGACGTTAATAATTTAAATAAAATAGTATCGCTAATAGGCGTCGGAAGAAGCGGGAAAACTTTTGCGCTTTATTCATTAATTAACAGATTAAGGGTAAGAATCGATACCAGGAATATTACATATATAAATTTTGAAGACGACAGATTGTTTCCTATTTCTCCTCTAGACGTTAACGGCAAAAAGATTTATATCGTTCCTTTGTGGAAATGGTTAATAGTCGAGTAAATTCGGTTAATTTTAAGATATGGCATAAAAATACTATTCTTTTAGGCGTTTGCGTCTCCTTTGTTACTGCAATTACGCTTCATTATAACCTATTATCCTTTTATTTCATTAAAAACGTCTGCCTCCGTATTCCTACTCCTGCCTGAGTAATCGGAAATAATTTAGCAGTCTATATTTAATACTGCGCAAAAATATTATGAATGTTTCGCCAGGAAACAATATCTATATCTTTATATTTTTTTGCGACTCCTACAAAACCCGAAAGAATATGTCCGCCTATAAGATTTCTCGGTAGTGCAAAAAAAATTTCGTTGTATAAGCTATTTTATTCGTTCTTTTTCTTTTTAGATTTTGCAACTGCCTTTTCCCCTATATAAACACCTACCAGAACAGCTAATGTGCTTATAACTTCTACTAATCCTACAGTACTGCGTCCGGAAAGAATTACGATAATTCCGCCTATTATGGTTATTACACCTATTATAATGGCGCTAAATTGACCGATATAGATATGGCGATGTTTTGATTTTTGTTCTATTTCTGCCATTTTGACAATCCTATCGGGTAGATTTTCCTGTATATTTTTGTAAGCTGCAAGAATTTCTGGGTGAGGAAGCGGACCTCTCCATATACTACTTTTAATTGAAAGTTCCTTTATGAGAGTTGAAAGCTCTTCTTCTTTTATTTCAACGGGATTGCTTTGACTTCCTGTTTTTTCTATATCGGACATTTTTATTATTTATCGTCGTGTTTTTGGGTTGTTGATATTTTATCTTCGATATTTTTATTTTCTTGCCCTATTGCATAATACATATACTGCCCAACAGCTTCCCAATTATTATATAAAG
>JAJYYR010000074.1 GCA_021800805.1 bacterium | reverse complement strand
TCTTAAAGCATATGTTTTTGATTTTTTTCTTTTTGATTTTATCTTCGGCTATTTTTATCATATCGGGATTAAAATCTACTCCCACAATTTCAACCCTCTTTTTTGCCCTCTTTGCCTTTCTGTAAATATCTATGGCGATAGAGCCGGTGCCCGTGGCGACATCGAGTATTTTATAGCCGTCTATATCGGCTATGGCTTCTTCCGCGGCCATTTTGTGTATTTTGCAATTAAAAAATCCCCATATTTGCAATTTAATTTTCCCCATCCATGTGGGGAATTTTATATCGTTAAATTAAATTAATTTTCACATATCAACACCGATTTAAAACTAAATAAATCGACGGAATATTTCCGCTATCACCCCCTTTTATTTTAATTCCTCCCCGTAGGGGACTTGCACATTTTTGCCGAAGGTAAAAAAGCGCAAGTCCTAAGATGCTTTCCTGATGAGAGAGTTTTTCACCCTGTAGCTTTCTCCTTCGAACAATAAAAGATGAGAGTGATGGATAAGCCTGTCTATCATTGCGGCGGTCATCTCCTTGTCGTAGAAAATATTTATCCATTTGCTGAACTCTAGATTGGTCGTTATTATGACGCTCCTCGTTTCATAGCAATCGGATATTATCTGGAACAACAGCTGTGAGCCTTCTTTATCCAAAGGCACATATCCCCATTCATCCAATATAAGCAGATTGAGCTTGGAAAGTTTATTATAAAGCCTTCCCAGTTCGTTTGCTTTTTTTGCTTCGGAAAGCTTATTCACCAAAGAAGCCGTTCTGAAGAAACCGGTTTTAAAATCCATTCTGCATGCTTCTATGCCCAAAGCGGTCGCAAGATGAGTTTTGCCTGTTCCGGGATTACCGTACATAATTAAATTCTCTTTGTTTTTTATGAACTCTGCCGATTTTAAATCGACAATATTGATTTTATCCGGCAGAGTAATATCCGTGAATGAATAATCCGCTAATGTCTTCATTGCATAAAAACCGGCGGAACTTATATTTCTTGTTCTTCTTTGGATATCCCTGTGCTCTACCTCCATCTCGAAAAGCTTTAAAATAAATTCGTATTTGTCGGTTAATTCTATTTTTTTGATATTATCCACAAGGGTTTTACCTAACTTTAATTTCTTGCAGTTTTCTTCTATTCTTTTTATCATTTCTCCCCCATTAAAAACGTATCGTATTTTTTAATATCGATATTAAGGCTGTTTAAAGAAGGAATATAATCAGGCAGTTTCATCGGTTCCAAATAAATATCTTTAAAACTTCTGTTTAAAGCTATGACTGAGTCTAAATCCGTCGCATTATGCTCTAATGCTTTCTCTATAGAGTAAATGGCGGTCTCGAAATCAGATTCTTCGGTCAGCTGCGCAAGTAGCTTAAGCACTCCGGATTTATTTCCATTTTCCATAAACTTTTTGACGCTTTTAGGAATCATTTCATATATTCCGGAATATTTTAACGCCATCGGCTTTCTTGCAAGCTGGGTTAAGTAGGGAATCCACTTTATGGATTCAATCTTATCCCCGTAAAGCCTTTCGTGCCTAACTACTTCTTTGTAATCTTTGTTCAAAACTATTACCTCGTCATGAGTTTTTAAAACCGTTAACGTAGAATTTGCCTGAGAAGGAGAAGAAGAATAAATATGTCCGTCCATATGAAACTTGCCGTACGAATCGGTTCTTGCGGACTCGTACGACCCTGCGGAGAAAGGATTTAAAGGGAGAGGATTTAAATATTTCATGTCCTCTTTAAAAAGTTCCGATATATTTTCTTTTTTGGAATAATGGATTCTATCCGCATCTTTATCACATAAATTTAAGAGCTCTTTGTTGAAAATATTTATATCGTCAAATACAGGCATAGGCACCAGCATATTGCGCCTTAAATAGCCTACTTTGTTTTCTACGTTGCCTTTTTCATTCCCTTTGTTCGGATTGCAGAATACCGCCTCAAAGCTATAGTGTTCTTTAAATCTTACGAAAGATTCCGTTAATTGCCTGTCGTGTCCCTTGAGTATTTTCGATACCGCCACGCTGGTATTATCGAACCACTGGCGGTAGGGAACGCCGTTTATATGTCCGTAGATATTATTAAGGGCATAAGTAAAGCATTCGAAGTTTTCTCCTTTTAATAGCTGAGTATAGCCCGCGTTGCTGAAAGGGAAGGATAGCGTTAAATAAGAACCGTCACATAATACCTTTTTTTCCATAAACTGCGCTTTGCCGAAATCTATCTGCGATTCTCCTTCTTTATGCAGTAAAGGCAAAGAAGAATTATCGGTTTTAAATATCTCTCTTTTCTTTTCTTTTACATAGTAAGCCACTGTTCTGTAGCTTACGCCGAAATCCTGATATTTTTCTTTCAGTCTGTTAAAAACTCTTTTGGCCGTATGACGCTGTTTTATTCTCATCCGCTTATCACTTTCTATCCATGAATCTATTTCTAATTTGAATCCATCCAATTTGGCGTATTTAGGATTATCCTGCAACGGCTCTTTTCTGAAGTCGTCTTTGGTTAAGTATTTGCGGATAGTTTTTCTGTCAAAGCCTGATTCTTTTTCGATATTCGAGATATTTTTCCCTTCTTCGAAAAACATTTTTCTGACAGTTTCGATTTCTTTCATCTTTAGCATCTCCTGTAATTACCTCCTGATAAGTTTTATATTAAATATAAAACTTATCAGGATAAAATTCCCTGTAAAAAATATCAAATAATATTTTGCAATAGTGGGGAAAACCACATTGCAAAACTGGGGAAATTATTCTGCAATTATGGGGAATTTTATTTTACAATAAACAGATAGCAAACAATATGAAATGCTGTATGAAAATATTTTATAATAAATGGAATATATAAAATTAAATGATTTTTTATTTTTACAGTTAATTGCGGTTATCATACTATTATTCTATTTTATTATCATCCCTATATTTTTTTTAATAAAGGATAAAATAAAACAGGGTTGGAGTGAAAAATATATAAATAGATATATCGAAGATTTAAGTAAAATAGGGTTTAAAAGATTTATATTTGTTTTTTTTCTATTCATATTTAATTTTAGTATAATCTATCTCTTTTGGGGAATATTTTTATCATTTAAACATCAAGCCTTAAGCCTTAAGATTATAGGTATTGCATTTAGTGGTCTTGTAACAATGGGAACTCTACTAATGGCTATATCAAGTTTTTATAGTATTAAAGAATTGCGCAATATAGAAAAAGAACGAGAAGACCTATCACTTGATAAAGAGAAAAGTAGAAAAAACCAGATAATAGAAATGTTTTCCAATCAAATTGAAAAACATTTGAAGGATTTAAAGATAATTAGTAATCGGATGATATCTGATGAAATGCGGCAGGGACGTGAAGTTTTTAGCGATGAAGAAATACAAAAAATATTTTATGATTTCTATAAAATCCCTACCGTTTTTGAAGATATTACAGGATATAATTCTTTGTTTTCTGAACTAAAAAGTCCTTGCGAATCAATTTTTAGAGAATATTATCATTCTTTTTATAATTTTATTCAAGACACAAAAAATATTAATAATGAACTTATATCCCGTTTTGGATTAATTTCTGATAAAAATACAGGATCAATTTTTGAATATATATATACAAAAACACAACAAAACACATTGCAAAATATATCGGATAAATTACTTAAAGAATATGAAATTTCTTGCGGAGTAAATCATAAGAATCCGTGTGAACTGAAAAAATTTATAAATTCACTATATACCCCATATCTTATTAATCTGGGATTGTCTGATCCATTTCCAAAGCTTAAGGGCTTTGTTGAATATCCTATTTTATTAATCCTTTTAGGGTATGAGAGTTTATTTTGTATTATGAAAGAACATAACATAAAAGATACAGATACTTTCATTATAAACGATTACAAAATAATAGAAAAAGAAGTATCTGATATAGCCAAGAAAAATGGATTAAAATCAGATGTGATGAGAAAATCTCTTATAAAAATCAATTCTATTAATGAAAATTATAAAGATTATCTTGTATTATAAAATAGACGATAGTTTACAGATTTTTTTAAAAACTGTTAACGCCGTATAGAAAAAATAAAAACAGGAGGATTTTATTAATGGATATAATTTCAAATATTGTTAGTTTTATTTTAGGTGCTTCTGCAACTATTTTTGTTAAACCTTGGGCATATAAAAAAATTGGAAAAAATAAAAACCGATTATATATATCGAAGGAAATTCTTAAGAATCAATTTGAAGGCGCTAAGGAATTCTCAAAATTTTATGAAAATTTATTACCTAAAAAAAATATCCATATATGGAATGGGACGAAGCTATGGCAGAAATTATTTTTAAATCAGATTCTTATCTTGATTTTTTAACCAATTTCTTAGCAAGTTACCGCGTTTATTTTGATAATGCGTATTTCGGTTTAACTGGACGGCTTTTTCGTTTTTAACTGGACGGCTTAATCCCTTCTTATTTTATATAATATCGTTAAGTTTAAGTCAATGTAAATATTTTTAATGAGGTATTGCAGGAGG
>JAJYYR010000073.1 GCA_021800805.1 bacterium | reverse complement strand
ATGCCTCCATAGTCAAAAAAGTTTTTAAACAAGGGTTCCAAACGCACATTGTTCTAAACACATTTGACTTTTGGGTAATAAATGATAAAAGATATAATATATGAAACCAATTTATATCGGAAGACAGCCCATAATAAACAGCGATAAAAACATATTCGGTTATGAGATGCTTTTTAGAAGGAGCGATGAAAATTTTGCCGATATAGTCGATAATTTGAGCGCTACCGCAAGCGTGCTGGAGAACATGTATGATGCCGGTTTTAAAACATTGACAAGCGATAAAATAGCGTTTATTAATATAACTCCAAATGTTTTGAAACAGGACATAATAGATTTGCTTTCCAAAGACAAAATAGTCCTTGAGATACTGGAAACAAGTAAAATAGACGATAGTGCCGTTTCTATAATAAAAGATTTTAAAAACAAAGGTTTTAGGTTTGCGCTCGATGATTTTGTTTACGGCAGGGAATGGGAGCCTATTTTAAGATTATCCGATTATGTTAAAATAGATGTCAAGCAATACTCAAAGGACGAAATCAAAGAAATACTTCTATTTCTGAGGCATTACAGAATAAAGTTTTTAGCTGAAAAAGTGGAACTGGATGAAGATTTTTATTTTTATAAAAGCCTTGGCTTTCATTTATATCAGGGTTATTTTTTTCAAAAACCTTCCGTTTTATCCTCCGTGAGTTTAGATCCGAGTTATAGGATATTGATAAATATATTTAACGCTTTTCAGGCAAATGCGGATATAGAACAGATAGAATCATTATTTAAAACTTCGCCGGCTCTTGTTTTTAGGCTTTTAAGGCTTATAAATTCAGTTTTTTATGGATTTGCCGCAACAATATCATCGTTAAAACAAGCCATTGTGCTTTTGGGGTATGAAAATGTTTCCAGATGGGTTTTAACAATAATGCTTGCTTCGAGCAAAGGCGATTTAACACCGGATCTCCTGTTGGAAAGCGCAATAGTAAAAGGCAGGACAATGGAAGCAATATGTAATAAGTTCATAAGTAAAAGTCTTGCCGACAAAGCCTTTTTGGTGGGGATGCTTTCTCTTGTGAGTGTTGCGCTTGGAATGCCGTTTAAGGAACTATTAAAAAAAATAAATGTAGATTCGGTAATTGAAGATGCATTAGTTGAACATAAAGGCAAACTTGGAGAACTGGTTGAATTTATGGATGCATTTTATAGCGGCTATTATTTTTTGGCTAACACGATACTTAAACAAATTAATCCTCTTGCCAGGGTTGAGGATGTGCTGGGTATGGATAGCGAAGCATTGATGTATCTGGAGGCAGTTAAAAAATCGGTTTATGGAGCTATTTAGAAAAAATTATTTTGCAATGTATAATGTATAAATGGTAAATCCATCCAAAATTTTTATAACAGGCGGCATATCTTCTGGCAAATCAAAATATGCCGAGGAACAGGCTTTATCGATTTACAAAGCGTCCTTTGGCGGCAGTTTGAGTCCAGGTTCGGATTTAGGCCCTGCGAGGCCGGGTCATAATCCGCTCCATTTTATTGCAACCGCAAAAATTGAAAATTTGGATAGCGAAATGCTTCTTAAAATAAAAAGGCACAAAGAAAAAAGGTCGGACGTTTTTGTCGTTCATGAAAATTTTGAGGATTTGCAGGCCGTGATAGACGCCGTTTATAAATCTTTCGAAAATAAAAAGGGAATAATTCTTATCGACTCTTTAACATTGTGGCTATCCTCCGTTTTTAAAAATCTATCCGATTTTGATTTTGCGCAAGAAGCCGTTTTAAGGCTTTCAAAATACCTCAGGGAAATTAAATGCTCCGTCATAACCGTAGCCGATTCGCTCGGCTTCAATATGGTGCCGGCAGATGTTTATCTTAGAAAGTTTATCGAATTGAACGGATTAATGGAACAGGAGCTTTCCGCCTTATCGGATAAAGCCTGCTGTATTATTGCGGGGAATCCTGTATCACTGAAATAAAAATCAGGCGGCTCCTTCAAAGGCAGCCCAATTTTATATCTATCTTTTTATTATGAACTATAATAAAATTAATAGAATTAAAATCGATACGATAATTTTTAATTTTTTAGAATTTTCCGGATAAATAAAAGAATGAATAAAAAGGATTATCTTTTTTCATTGGTTAATTCAATAAAACCGGTGGATAAAAAAAAGTTTTATAAAATTGCCGAATATAGGCTTAACAGGCTTATAAAGCCAAAGGGAAGCCTTGGCAGATTAGAAGATTTTGTTAAAGATATTGTTGCCATTACTGAAGAAGAAAGGCCGTATTTAAAAAATAAGTTTGTTTGCGTGTTTGCCGGAGACCATGGCGTCGTGAAGGAAGGGGTTAGCCTGTTTAAACAGGATGTTACGGCTCAAATGGTTAGAAATTTTTTAAGCGGGGGCGCAGCCATAAACGCGATAGCAAATTCCGCAGGCGCCAATGTTCTGGTCGTGGATGTCGGGATCAATGCAAATTTAGAAATGCTGGCGGGGGACAATTTTATAAACGGAAAGATTAAGGCGGGAACAAATAATATATTTAAAGCTAAAGCCATGACTTATGACGATGCCTTAAAATCAATTCTTAAGGGTATAGAAATATCCGATATCGTCAAAGAAAAAGGGGCAGATTTTTGCGCAACGGGCGATATGGGCATAGGCAATACAACACCGTCTTCCGCAATTACTTGTTTTTATTCAAAAAAACCGCCGGAACTTGTTTGCGGCCGTGGAACAGGCGTAAGTTCAAGCATAATAAACAAAAAGGCTGATATTATCGAAAAGGCAATCAAATCCAACATACAAAACGGCGGCGACCCGATAGATGTTTTAGCGGGGGTCGGGGGATTTGAAATTGGCGCAATAGCAGGTTTTATATTGGGATGCGCCGTTAACAGGATTCCGGTTGTCGTCGATGGTTTTATTTCTACCGCAGGCGCGCTGATAGCCGTAAATCTTAATTCCAATGTTTCGGATTATATGTTTCTGGGCCATTTATCAAAAGAAAGGGGCCATAAAACCGCCGTTAACCTTATAAAAGGCAAAAAACCCGTCCTCGATTTATCTATGCGTCTGGGAGAGGGAACGGGTGCGGTTATAGCGATGAAGATAATCGAAACGGCTGTTAATATGTATAATAATATGCTGACATTCGACGAGGCAAATGTTTTTGCGTCAAAACTCAATAAATAATTAATATTAATCTAAGTCATTCCCGCGTAAGCGGGAATCCAGAATATCTCAAAACCTAAAAATAAACGGACTACGGGAATAATGGCCAACGGGCGGATAAAACAGGCATTTATTGTAAGTATAAGTAATTTATCGGAAGCCGTAAACTTTTTAACAATATTCAGGCTGAGAAAAAAAAATAAGGCTGATGGCAATAACAATAATGCCGATAAAGACAATGATTTGGCAATAACTAAGTTAACGGCATCCATAAAATATTTTCCTCTGGCGGGGTTATTTATCGGGGCAATTTTAGCCTTTGCGTTTTATATTTTCGATGAGTTTTTGCCCGACCCTGCTTCCGCCTTGATGCCGCTCCTGTTTCTTTTTATTTTGACGGGCGGGCTTCACTTTGACGGCTTGTCGGATACGGCGGACGGGCTTTTTGCTTACTTAAAAAGCGGCGATAAGAACAGATTTTATAATGCGATGAAAGATGTTAACACTGGGACTTCCGGAGTTATTGCGGTTATTTTTTACATATTAATTATGTGGATTGCGATTAACGGAATAAGCTCCCGGTTTATTTATTTGTCCTTGTTGACATTTCCCGTTATAGGCAGGTATTCCATAGTCCTAATGTCTTATTTTTCTAATACGCCTGAGGATTTTAAGGGAATAGGAACTATCTTCACCGAAGGAACAAAGTTAAGGACATTTATTGCCGCCTCAATTTTTACGGTTATAATCGTTTATGTTTTTTTAAAACTGGCGGGCATTTTTTCGGCGCTGATTTCAACCCTTTTTATTCTGGCCGTAGCGTTTTATTTTGCTAAAAAATTTGGCGGAGTTAACGGCGACATGCTGGGTTTTAGCGTTAAAATGTCGGAAGCCGTTTATATGGTCGCGTTGCACGGATTTTATAAAATCCTATTTTAAATTATTTAAATTAAAAATATTAAAAATAAAATCGATTAATTAATTATCCTTATATTTATATATTTATGTTTTCGGTTTTTTTTGCGTCGGACAGGTCTTCTTCAGGAAAATCGATGATAACCATGGCTTTTTCAAATAAAGCGAAAGAGATAGGTTATGCGATAGATGTTTTTAAAGTCGGACCTGATTTCCTGGATCCAATCGTAATATCTAAGGCCGTGAAAACCGAGGTCAAAAACCTCGACCCCTTTCTGATACCGGTTAAGTTTTTAAATTCATGGGTTTTTAACCGTGATGCGGCCTGTATGCGTGATTTAAACAAAAACAGGGCTTTTATCGTGGAAAGCGCTATGGGTTTATACGATGGAAATTCTTACGCTATGGCAAAAAAATTTAAATTTCCGGTAGTTTTGGTAATGGATTCTAAACGAATTT
>JAJYYR010000072.1 GCA_021800805.1 bacterium | reverse complement strand
ATAAATTATAGTTTATTAAATTTAATTAATTTAAATTAATTTTTAGGAGGGTAAAATGGAAAAAACGAAATTCAAAACAAAATTAAAGCATGCCAGACTATCGGCTTTTGCAGTTTTAATCGCAGTTATGCTGTTGTTGGGTTTGTCTGCGGGCAGGGTTTACGCAAGTTCTTATTCAAATTATAACGATTATTACGTGAGCCTTAACGGAGGATTGGCTGAAACAAGTATAAGCGGAATATCTTCAAAGTCTGGCGGAACTTACAATATCGCAATCGGTAAAAATTTTAACATGAATAAGATAATTGTAGGTGGGGGTTTATTATTGGGTTACGCGGACAACGGTTCTTATTCTTATTCCGGTGTAAGCGCAAGCCTTCATTCCATGTATTATGGAATATTTTTAAAGGGCGGATACGATTACCATAATTTAATGCCGTTTATTAAATTGGGTTATGTAGATTACGCTTTTGTCGGTACGTCAAACACCGGTACTCAATGTTTCGATATAGAAGGGGATACGGAATGCGATAATGCCCAGTATGTATCGAGTATGAGTTCCGAAGGCGGTTTGTTATACGGCGCAGGGGTGGAATATTTATTTAATCCAAGTTGGGGAGTAACGGCGCAGTATTTCGGAGGCGCATTATCCGATAGCGATAAAGTTAACAATTTTACAATAGGAATTGATTATAATTTCTAGGAGGATAAGAATAAAAAATGAAAAAATCAAAAATTTTATTATTGTTGATTTTAGCGTTAACGATATCTGCCGCAACTCTTTCAGGCTGTGCCGCCGGTATTGGAAATGGCAGGATTGCAAATGAATCAAATAATACGATTTCAAGAAAGATTATAAAAGGTAAAACTACTAAATCGCAAATAAAACAGATGTTCGGAGATCCCGAAAAGATTTCTTTTAATAGCAAAGGGGATTCTATGTGGACATACGAATATCAGCATGAACATGATACTGTGGCAGCCTATATTCCCGTTGTAAATTTGTTTGCTAAAGACGTTAAGGGACATAAAAAAATGTTGGTTATTCTATTCAATAAAAAAGGCATAGTAAAAAATTATGCATTCACCAATTCGGTCAACAGCATCTCTTTTGGAATGTGATTTGCATTACTTCGACGCTAAATAAAACTGCATCATGATAAAATAAAACGGGTTGATTATATTATATATTTACTTTTATAATTATAATCTGCCCGTTTTTTTATTACGTAACTATGTAAAAGTTAAACGGCGAATGTTAAAATTATCGACAATATATAATTATTAATATATAATTTAAATATAAAATATGAAAACGATATTGGTAAGCATAGCAGGTTTAAGTCCGCAAATCATTACCGAGACTTTATATTACTACTTAATAGAAAGAAAACCGCCTTTTTGGATAGACGAAATAAAAGTTTTAACGACAAGTCCCGGAAAACAAAAAATAATTAATATGCTTTTAGACAAAAACAACGGCAAGTTTTATTCTTTTTGCAAAGACTATAATATAGACCCAAAAAGCATTAAATTTGACGAAAGTTCTATAACCGTGTTAGGTTCTGATGCTCCCGTAGAAGATATAATTTCCGATAAAGACAGCGCAATAGTCGGAAATGAAATAGTTCAATTTATTAAAGAAATTACCCTCATTCCTGATTCTAAGTGTATATTTTCCGCCGCCGGAGGCAGAAAAACTATGACGGCTTATCTTGCCCTCGCCGCACAGTTATATGCAAAAGACGACGATATACTGTGTCATATCTTAGTAAGTCCCGATTTTGAGTCGAATAAGGATTTTTACTATATACCGCCTAATAACAAAAAAATAGAGGTTAAAGATGCATCCGGAAATACGTTAAAAATTTTGGAAACGAAAGATGCAAAAATTTATTCTTCGGAAATAGTTTTTTTAAAATTACGCAAACTTTTAAATATAAAAGACGACCTGTTTTATGACGATTTAGTCGGAATTGCTCAGAAAAAAATTGATTATTGCGGAGACAAAATAGTAGCTTTCGATATTAAAAATAATTCCGTTCTTTTAGGAAGTAAAAAAATTACGCTTCGTCCAATAGAATTATCAATATATTATATGTTTCATTATTTAAAAATTAAATGTAAAAACGATTTTTGCGGAGATTGCACCGATTGTTATTTATCTATAAACGACCTCTCGTCTGAAGATAATATAAAAATAGTTTTAAACGTTTATGAAAAGATTTATTCAAAAAACAGCGGACAATATGAAAGACTTGCCGAGTCTTTTAAAAAGCAAAACAAAGGCGACGAATTTTTTATACAAAATATTACAAATATCAACAAAAAAATTAAAAAACATTTAAATCCATTTGAATATGCGGTTTATAAAATATCCAAGACCGGAAATTACGGCAAAAGATACGGCGTATTTACCGATAAAAGAAATATTAAGATAGATAAGAAATTATAGTTACATTAAAAAGGAAAGAATATTTCCCTGATTTATAAGGGATTGTTTGAAGTATCACTGTTATGTGTTATGAAGCAGCAGGCAACAGTTGTTAGACGGATGTATAAATAAAAGATAAAATAGGCAATTAAGAACGTAAAAATAATTTAACTTAATAGGAGGTTATCGATATGGGCTTATTTAGTTGGTTGGGCGGATTGTTTAACGATGATAACGGAAGTATGGATATCGGTACGACTATTAACCCCGCTTCGGGGCTTCCGATGGTTAACGGAGATACGAGCGGAGTAGATGTCGGCGGCAATCCTTACGGCATGGATAATTCAGATGATTTTAACAATAGCAACGATAGTTTTATGAATTCTAACGACGATATTATGAATAACGATATGTTTAACAATAATGATGATTTTGGAAGTATTGGCAGTTTCGGTGACGACGACGGCTTTGGTAGCGGTAGTTCAGGTTTCGGCGATGATTTTTAAATAAAAACTAAGGAGGCAAAAATGTTAGTTGTAACTACTGAAAATATACCCGGTTATAAAATTATCGAAATAAAAGGTCTTGTGCAGGGAGCAAGTATAAAATCTAGGTCGGTTTTCGGAAATATGTTTGGAAACTTAAAGGCAATGTTTGGCGGAAATCAAGACGGATATATTAAACTTGTAATTCAGACAAGGGACGAGGCGATTCAGGCCATGATTAACGAAGCTCAAGGTTTGAATGCTAACGCTATTATTATGATGCGTTTTGACAGTAACGAGTTCGACTCGGGACAGGGTCAGTCAATGAGCGAAGTAGTCGCTTACGGTACTGCGGTAACAATCGAAAAGATATAGTAATTTATATAAAAAAACGTTAAAAATAGATTTTAAGATTTTATTCAATTTAATTTTATGTCGACAATTTATGTTTCGGAACAGGGAGCCGTTATTTCTAAAACATCTAAAAGGATAATAATATCTAAAGATTCGGCGGTTATTCTGGAAATTCCTATTTTTAAAGTCGAAAGGATTTTTATATTCGGCAACGTTCAGTTGACGACTCAGGCTATGAATTTTTTGCTTGAAAATAATATAGACGTATCGTTTTTTACTATGAAAGGAAAATGTCACGGAAGATTGGCGGCAATAGATTCAAAGAATATATTTTTAAGGCTTGCGCAGTATGAAAGGTATTTGGATAAAGAATTTCAAATAAATTTGGCAAAAAAAATAGTAGAAATCAAATTAAGCAATGAAATAGACTTAATTTATTCGTTTGCAAGAAATTACGGCGTATCTAAATTTAAAGACATTTTGATTGCAATTCAAAAATGCAAAGAACTTGTAAAAAATAAAACGACTATAAATTCCGTTATGGGTATAGAAGGAATAGCCGCTTCTTATTTTTTTAAAGCTTTTAAAATGATGATAAGAGATGAAAATCTCATTTTTAACGTCCGGCAAAAAAATCCGTCGATAGACCCTATAAATTCCTTATTAAGTTTCGGATATACGCTTGTTACTAATGAGATATTAAGCGTATTGATCGGGCAGGGATTTGATCCTTATATAGGTTTTTTGCACGGTATAAATTACGGCAGGCCTTCGCTTGCCCTCGACGTAGTAGAGGAATTTAGAAGCGATATAGACGGTTTTACTCTTAAGCTTTTAAATAAATCTATTTTGAAGAAAGACGATTTTATATCGACGCCTGACGGAACATTTTTGAAACCGGATGCAATGAAAAAATATTTTCTTCATTACGATAAGCTTATGTCGAAGACTGGTTCCGGCGATAATAAAACCGCCGTTAACGCAAATGATTATTCAAAAAATATAAATTCGCAAACACTTTTAAAAGTAAATTCGAACAAAAATTCAAAAGTTAAATCAAAAAGGTTGTATATTAAAGAAAGAGTCAATATTTTAAGAAATTCTATAATTTATAAAACCGAGTATAATAATTAAAATATAATATATAAAATTATAACTTATAGCTTATTAAGTAATGTTTTATATTATTTCATACGATATAAAAGACGATAAAACGAGGCTTAAGCTTTTAAAACTTCTTAAAGATTACGGAACGCACGTACAATTCAGTGTATTTGAAGCAACGCTTAAGCAAAAACAGTTTGATAAAATGCTTTCTGAAATTTACAAAATCAAAATCGACAAAACTTGCGACAGTATTATGATTTATTCCTTGAATAAAACTTGCGTAAAAAATA
>JAJYYR010000071.1 GCA_021800805.1 bacterium | reverse complement strand
AGTCTTTCGCCGCTGTCGCTTATGGATACGACGGAGGGGGTCGTCCTCGTTCCTTCGGAGTTTGCGATTACGACAGGCTCCTTGCCTTCCATAACCGCAACGCAAGAGTTTGTGGTTCCCAAATCGATTCCTATTACTTTTCCCATGATTGAATTCTCCTTAAAACTTTATGATTTTTAAATTTTAATTTTATTATAATTATATCTTAAATATGCAAGTTTATTAATTTTTAGATTTTGCGATAGATACCATAGAAGGCCTTAAAAGCCTCTCCTTATAAACATAGCCCTTTCTTTTTTCTTCGATGATTTTTCCGTCAGGCTGACCGGAATCTTCGACCATTTCAACCGCCTCGTGAAAATTGGCGTCAAAATTTTTCCCTGAGGTTTCAATGGCTTCCGCTCCGTAATTTTTTAATATTTTAACGAATTCGCCGTTCGCTAATTTTACGCCGTCCACGAATGATTTTAAATTTCCGGAAGAATCCTGCTCTAAATAATACGCCGAATGTCCAATCGCAAGGTCCAAAAAATCCAGAACCGGAAGCAAGTCCCTTAAAAGTTTTTCGTTCGAATATTTTAAAGATTCTTCTTTTTCCCTGTTCATCCTTTTTCTGAAATTTTCCAGATCGGCTAAACTCTTAAGATAATTAGAATTTGAATCTTCATATTCTTTCTTAAGGTTTTTCAGCACATTTTTTAAATATTTAAGCTCGTCCTCCGCTTCCGCGAGATTTTTAGGATTCGGAATATCGTCTATATCCAGATCGGTTTCAACGGCAACGGAACCCTCGACCGGTTCTTCTACTCTTTTTCCAAATTCTTTTTCTATATTGGAATCGTCCCCGCCCGCGTTTGCGCCGTCGTATCCGCCTTTTCTTTCATTTTCATACATTTGCCGCATCTCCACAATTTTTATTTATTTTTTTATTCTTACTTAAATAATCCCGCCCAAAAATTCGGCCATAAAATCTATTAAAGGAATAACATGAGAATAATTCATCCTTAACGGCCCTATGATGCCTATAGACCCTTTCAGCATATTGTTTTCGCTGATATACGGAGCCGTTATAAGAGACAGTCCCGATATTTCCGACCACTCTTTATCAGAACCTATAAATATCTGCTTTGTTTTGCAGTTTTTAGTATGCCCAAGCAGTTTTATTATCGTCTTTTTATCGGAAATAGTTTTTATAAGAAATTTTATCTGTTCGTTATCGGAAAATTCCGGCTCTTCCAATAAATCGGCTTCGGGACCGACGTATAAGCATTTATCGTAATTATCTCCCGTACCGGCGCAACAAAATACGGCATTATTTAATATGGAATAAAAATTTTCCTTGTCGCTGCGCATTTCTTCGACGATAATATCCTTTAGGTCGTCTAAATCGCATTTCTTATTTTCTATAATTTCATTAAGCTTGTTTGAATACCGACTGAGTTCGTTCTGTTTAATGTCTTTTGAAATATAAAACGATTTATTTTCGGTAATGCCGTTCTGAAACACGATAATCGCAAGTATATTGTTCGGCTTTACTCTTATAAACTCGATATGCAAAAGATATACGCTTGCCGTGTCCGGAGCCAGAACCACCCCGGCGTAATGGGATAAATCCGACAGCGATATCGAAGCCTGATTCAGTATGTCGCCTAAATTTCTATTTCCGGAATTAAATCTTTTTTTTATATTTTCTTTTTGTTCCCGCGTAATCTTTTCGGTCTTCATTAGACCTTCTATATAAAACCTGTATCCTTTAGCGGTAGGAACCCTCCCCGCCGAGAAGTGGGGCTGATATATATACCCTTCTTCTTCTAAGGATGCCATTATATTTCTGACGGAAGCAGAGCTTAAATTCAGATTGTAATTTTCGGCTATGAATTTAGAACCGACAGGGTTTGCGGTCCCAAAATATCCTTCTATGATACCGAGCAGAATTTCCCTGCTTCTTTCGTTTAAATCGTTATAATTATGTTTTTCGCATTTTTCTTCCATAATTTATTTATAATACTAAAATTTCATTTTAGCACTTAAACATTATGAGTGCTAAATATTATTTAATCAAGATTTTTAGATTTTGTCAAGATTAATCCGTTCACCCAAATCCCGATTTAGAAATTTATTTTCTGGATTCCTGCTTACGCAGGAATGACAATAGCGGAATTTAACTTTTCACCCAACGGGTGTCATTCCTGCGTAAGCAGGAATCCAGAATTACTTAATATTGGAATATCTAAAATAGTTTCTAAATCGGGATTTGGGCGTTCAATTTTTTTGCTTTACAATTTTCGGATAATCCAATAAAATATGATAATGCTGTCAAAATTAAATAAATTCTTTTCTTCCGTCAAACTCGCTATATTCCTTTTTATAGCAATCGCCGTATTTTCAATGGTCGGAACTTTCATAAATCAGGGCGATACTATAAGCCAATATAAAACTATTTTCGGACCGCAGACATATGAAGCGTTATACTGGCTCGGATTCTTAAACATTTACGGTTCATGGTATTTTATAGGTCTGGCGGCGCTGTTGATTATAAATCTAGTAACGGCTTCCGTCAATATTCTTCCGCATACTTTTAAAGCGGTTTTCGGACCGTATCCGTCTTTTAAAGAAATGATGGATAAAAAAAGCCCTAAAGCCGTATATGAGGTCGTCGAATCTAAAAAAAACATCGAGGAAACTAAAAAAGTTTTAAACGAAAAATTTGGCAAGCCGTTCGTAGAAAAAAAAGACGAGGAAGCAGGAAATATAGAACTATACTATTCAAAAAATTCTGTTTTCAGATTCTCTCCTTATATAGCCCATTTAAGCATCATAATAATTATTATAGGCGTAATATTAAACGTTAAATACGGCTTCAGGTCATATACCAACATTAAAGTAGGCGAAAAGACGAATGTCTCTTATCTAACTAAAAATCAGAAACCCGTAAAGCTTCCTTTTACGATAAGGCTTGATAATTACCGGACAAAATACTACAAGGACGGCATACCGAAGTCTTATATAAGTAAAATCAGCATAATTAAAAATCATGTAAGCGTCGCGGAAAAAAATATCAAGGTCAACCATCCTTTTACGTACGACGGTATAACCATATATCAGGCAAGCTATGGACATTATAAGCCTACCGCCGCCGAGCTTTTAATAGGCAGTTTAAAAAACCGCAAATCAGAAAAGGTCGTTTATGCTGAATTCGGTAAATTATACGATGCCGGAATAAATAATATAAAATTCAGGTTTATACCGTATAAGCACCCCAAAAGGGATGAAATCCCCTTCTTTATAGAATTAAGCAATAAGCGAATATTGAAATTTAACGTCCTGCCGTCTAAAAATAAAAGCATGCCGTTAATATTCGCTAAATATCATGACGCGGTTTTTCTTTATAACGGCGTAAAGAACTATTACTACAGCGGCGTGGAAATAACAAAAAACGCCTTCACCTCCGTCATATGGGCCGGTTCTATAATTCTCATAATCGCTCTGTTCTTCTCGTTCTTTTTCAACCACGTAGAAACGTGGGCCAAATTAACGGACTCGAAAGACGGTAAAAAAACCCATATGGAAATAATATCTGTTCCTAAAAAGAAATTTGAATCGTTCTATAAAAATTTTAATAAAATAATTGCTAAAATTAAAAAAGATTTAATAAAATAATTATGATTTCTGCCAACGTATCCGTCCTTGACGGCTCTTTATATTTTACGATTTCTTTGCTTTTTGTACTCGCGTCTTTTGCCGGATATTTTATTTTTTTATTCACCGGAAACAAAACTATCTCAAAAGCATCGTTCGGCGTTTTAATCGCAGGGTTTATAATACAGACGGCGGCATTCGCCATAAGATGGATTTATGCCTATAAAATAGGCATCGATACTCCGCCTTTAGTTGACCTTTACGATTCGATGGTATTTTTTGCCTACGTTATCATATTCGGGTTTATTTTAATAAGAATTTTCTTCGATTTCGATGCGCTGGGTTTTATAATAACCCTTGTAGCCTCGCTTGCCCTAGCGTTTGCTTCTTTTTCTCCTATTGCTCCAAGCGCGGTCGAACCGACTATTCCGGCTCTTCAAAGCTACTGGCTGATTTACCACATTATGACGCTGTTCGTATCTTACGGGGCTTTCGGAGCTTCGTTCGGGTTAGGAATACTTTATCTGATTAAGATTAGGAGCGGTAAGGAAAATAAAAAAAACGGCGGGTTTTTAAGCCTCCTGCCGCCTTCAAATATTATAGAAGAAGCGATTTATAAAGTAATAGTATTCGGGCTTGTTTTTCTAACCGCGGGTATCGTCATCGGCGCGGCATGGGCGGACAGCGCATGGGGCGGCTACTGGAGCTGGGACCCTAAAGAAACATGGTCGCTTATTACGTGGCTTACTTATATTCTGTTTATTCACGCAAGATTTACAAAGGGCTGGGGCGGCAAGAAAATGGCGTGGATTGCCGTCATAGGGTTTGCGGTCGTCATATTCTGCTATCTCGGGGTCGATTTAATCATTCCGGGACTACATTCATATGCAACGCCGGGCTCTACGCCGATTTTATAATATAAATTTATAATATAAATTCCAGAAAAGAGGTTATTAATTTGTTTAAAGTTAGCGTTTTACCTTTTAGGCCTTATATTTACGACGTTCAATCCGCCGGAGAAATTAAGAACTTAACGGCTCCGCCGTATGACGTGATAGGCAAAGAGCTTCAGGACGACCTTTACGAAAGGTCGGAACACAATATCGTCCGGCTTGAGTT
>JAJYYR010000070.1 GCA_021800805.1 bacterium | reverse complement strand
ATTAAAAATATTTTAAATTTTATATAATTTATTTATTGCAATAGCTATTTTCATTAATATATAATCTAAAATATATAATCTAAAAATTGGTCAGTAAATAAAGTAAAATATTTTGAAAAACGATAAAGTTTATTTGTTTTGATTAAGATTTAAGATAACAAGAAAGTAAATTATTCTTATACGGAACATAAATTATGAGATTGACGGAATATGAAATTAAAGCGATTAAGGAAACAGCCGTAAAATTTTTCGGCGCAAGCTCAAATGCATATATATTCGGCTCAAGGGTTGACGACGCTAAAAAAGGCGGAGATATCGATATATTTATAGAAACTGATAAAAATAAAGATATTTTTGAAAATAAAATAAAATTTTTAGTCGAGCTTGAAAAAAAAATAGGCGAGCGAAAAATTGACGTGATAATAAAAAATATTGATTCCGACGAAAATTTGCCTATATATAAAATAGCTAGAACGCAGGGGGTGCTGCTTAAATAATGGACGATGGACATGAATTAGACGTAAACCGCTTAAAACTTTTAAATTACATAGAAGAATGCGACAGGCATATAGTTAAAATAAAACATGCTTTATCGAAAATGGAAAATTTTATGCCTCTGACGTTAGCTGATTATCGGTCTTTATCGGAGGATGACAAGGAACACATAGATCAACTTATATTCAGATATTCGAAATTACAAGATGTAATGGGAGAAAGACTATTTACTTCAATATTAAAAAATTTAAAAGAAAATTTTGATAACAAACCGTTTCGCGATTTAATCGACAGGTTGGAAAAGTTAGAGATTATAGAAAGCGCAAATGATTGGGATGAACTTAGAAAATCACGGAACATTTTATCGCATGAATATTCTTCGGAAGAAAATGAATTAGTTATGAATATTAATACGGTTTACGAAAAATTAGTTCCTAAAATATTTTCTATTTATGATAAAATTATATTTTATATTGAGAATAATATAAAACTGGATTAATATAGAGTTTGTAAATAAGGAGATTTTTATATATGCTTGAATTAGACCTGTCTTTAAATAGCGAAGAAATATATAAAGGAGTGGAAATTGATAGTTTTGGAGGACGCAAATCTTTCACGGTTAATCAGGAAAATTTAGATATTATAGGTAAAAATATTACCGAATATATAAAAAGGCGGAAAGAAGAATATAAAAACAAAGACGAAAGGCGAAATTCCGAAAACGAGAAAAATGGAGATATTACTGCAGCCGGAGGTTTTAACGATTGCGTTGTTTTAACCGGTGCTACCGCTATTCCTGTGTATTTAGTAGCATTTCACATAGTGGTTCATAGTTTTCACGAAGTAAAGTATAAAAACGAAATGTATGAAGTAGCAGTTGCTAAACATTAATATATTAATAAATTTTTAACCTATGAAAAAAAATAATATTTTTAAAAAAATTAAAAATAATTTGCAAGCTTGGTTTAGTTTGGCGCTTTATATTTCTGCTTCCCTTGTATTAATAGGCGCAATATCTATATACTACGATGATTTTTTAAATTTAATATGGAACAATATTGTATTTAAATTTTTGCTTAGTGTCGGTTTATTATTCATCTTTCTTATTTTAACGAATATTGCCAGAAAAAGATTTTCAAAAATATCTATTCCCACGGAAAGAGATCTCGTTGAGCGCAGTTTTAAAGCTTTAATACTGCCTGTTTCTAAGGCAAGGGTAGAAATATTATCTGTAGATACAAATAACGATGTAATTAACATTAAGTATGAAGATAAAAAAATATCTATAAATAAAAATACAATCAATAAAATTTTAAATTCAGAAGATAACGAAGCTAAACATGAAAATTACGCAAATTTTAAAAATTGGCAGCCGCCTTTAGTTTCTATTTTAAGGAATTTAAAAATAGATAACGAGAAGGGTGGGATCGAACAATTATGGCTGTTAGGCTCCGCCGATACGGCGGTAAATCCTAAAAAAAAGCAAAATGAAAGCGGCAATAACGATAAATCAGATGAAAAACCCAATATAGCAAAAGGGTCGGCACGCGAATTAAAATTTTTTGTTCAAATTCTATTATTTTTTTTCAAAGATAAATTCGATATATATGTTTTTGACTATAAGAATAAAGAAAAAATAAAAATAGACGAAAAAAATCTAAATATTCTATCGGATGAAAAAATTATCGATAATATTGCGGTAGATTTCAATGATTTTGAAAAAGTTCATGAAACGTTTAAAATAATAATTTCGAAAATTATAGAAACTTCTAAGGAAGAGAATGAGACTTGTTCGTCGCAGAAAATGATCAAGGAACATGAAATAGCTATAGATATTACCGGCGGACAAAAACCTATAAGCGTAGCGGGGGCTGTATCTACGCTGGAATATAAAACCAAAATAATCTACGTAGATACAAATAATATACCGAATATTAAAGAAATAGACGCTATTATAGAAAACGAACCCGATCTTTAAAAGTATTTATCTAAAAATCACTTATTAAAATATTTTCGATTTATGATAAAATTATATTGTTATATTTTATATCGAAAAGAAATATAGTCTAAAAGAAATTAATATGTACAATAATGCATTAAAATTATAAATTAATAAAAAATATACTTATATAAAATATCTTATATCCACATGCTTTCCGACGACAATTTGGATTTAATAAGGTCTCAGATAGAAACGGCTTATAAAGCTACCGAAGAACCGGTAGTAAAACAGCTGAGGAGTTTTGCGGTAAAAATTAAAGACGAGGTAAAGATTTTAAGGCCTTATACTGCTACCGCGGTATCTTTTGTTTCCGCAGACGGCGGAAACAACAATATAAAATTTAATCCCTGCGTGCTGGAACTTGTAAGGATTGTGGATTCAAGGGGAGTTCAGTGCGCTATCGATCCTATTTTCGGTAATTCCAATTTAAACGATTTAAACGAAAGGGTAGAAAGAATTATGCCTTTAAAACGTTTATGCGACGATCTTGGTTTGGAGAGGTTGAGCGATATTTCTTATTTATTGTCGGGAATGGGACAGCCGGAAAAAACGGCTTCGGCGGTTAAAATTTATCGCGATATAGTAGAATGGGCTATCCTGTATGATTTTTTGTTTAACGAGTGGGGCAACAATACTATAATAATACGAGAGGGTTTGCTGAGGACGAAATCGATTAAAAATACTTTATTCCCCATTTTAGACAAAAAAATAAAAGAAAAGTGCATCGAGCATAAACAAAAAAGAAATATAAACGTAAACGTAGTAGGCGTGGCAAAAGAAAGCGCTGTTATCAGCAGGCTTTCGCTGGCGCTGGCTTTGGAAAACGTTTTTAGGCTGCCTTATCCATGCTACGTTAAAGTACCCGATGAAATAGAACAATACTGTTATAATTACGATAGGACGTGGTTTAATACTTTTGAAGAATTTTCGGGGAGCGAAGAAAATAAGTCGTACGCTTCAATGGGAAAGTTATTTCTCGTAAAATTCGGAGACGGCCCTTACGATCCTGTTTGGCCGGTGGACATTGCCGTCTGGGACATAGAAAATGCCGAAATGATTCTTGGGCAACTGCTGCATGACGCAAGATTAGGGTTTCCGATACCAGATTTCCCCCTTAGCATTCAAAATGCCCACGGACATGCAAAAATTAACGGAATTGAGGTGGAAATGATAGAAGATATGCTGATAGAAGGAATAAGCAAAACGCTTACCGATTCCGAAAGAGAAAGTATATACAGGATAAAATACCTTCACCGAAACTTAACCGGAGCAAGATACAAAAATGCTTGAACTGTTTGCAAAATCGGATTTAATGGGTATATTTAAGGGTTCAGTCGAATCCGGCTATGAATTTTCCGCCGAAGTCGTAACTCCTTACGATGCCCGTATGCTTGAAAGGCCACAGTTGGGTCAATTTTTATTAATAGAGCTTGCTAATCCTCTGGAGGCTTCTCTTGCCAGAATAACTAATTTTGCTCCGGCAGGACTTCTTTCGTCGGTAGAAGGCGAAGATTATATTATGGCTCTTCAAAAAAGAGGACAAACCGTACCCGACGATTTAAAAAAAGATAAATTGAAATACAAGGTTCAGATTAAACTTCTTGGAGCGGTTAAAATTGCCCAGACCGAAAATCAGTCGAGCGATAAAATTATTTTTATACCGTCGTTGCGCAGAATACCGCATCTTGGGGCGAAAGTTTCCCTTCCCAGCGATGAAGTATTGCGGGAGTTATGCTCTTTGAGCCAAGGAGAAACCGATCTTGGCAATTACGTGCTTGGCGAATTTATTTATTCAGGAAAAAGCGAGAATCTAAACCAGGGCGGCAAAGATTATATTTCTAATTTTCAGTATATCGAGCCTAACCTCAACGTAAAATTTAATATAAATAATCTGGTTTCTAAAAGGTCCGTCGTATTTGCAAGGGCGGGTTACGGAAAGTCGAATCTCATAAAGTTTTTAATTTCGGAACTTTATAAAGAAAACGGAAAGTATGCTTTAACCGACAAAAATAAAAAAGTAGGAACGCTAATATTTGACCCCGACGGTGAATATTTTTGGCCAGATAATAAGAATAGGCCGGGTTTGTGCGACGTGCCGCACCTTAAGGACAATATTGCGGTTTTTACGAACAGAAAATCTATAAATACATATTACGGCAGTTGGAAGGCGGGAGACGTTAAATTAAATATTAAGTCGCTTATGCCCAGAGACGTTATAGGTATAGCAATTTCTCCAGATAGGCAAGAGCAGCAAAACATTATTAAATTAAAAAGCCTTAAAAAAGAACAGTGGATAGAACT
>JAJYYR010000069.1:3001-4876 GCA_021800805.1 bacterium | reverse complement strand
CCTTCCATCGCTCCGGTTCCGCTTGACGTGAATATCAAAACTTCCTGCTTGGTTTGAAAAAGGTATTTTAGATTATCCCTTACTTCTTGAAGTATAACCGAATATTCCGGAGCGCGGTGATGAACGATAGGAAGCGCCATATCGGCTAAAGCGCGTTCCGGCACAGGAGTGGGTCCTGGCGCCAATAAATATTTTTTCTGCATTTTTGACCTCTTTTTATTATAATTAAATTATATAAATTTACTTTGCAATATAAAAATATTAAAATGTTATATCTAAACCATTTAATACTTAACCAAATTTAAGAAAAATTGTCAAGAATTTATAAAAATTTTTTAAGATTTCTTTGATAAATTTGACATTTATGCTAATCGGCATTATAATCTTAATGTTTAATATTGTTAAATGTCGTAATTACGTAAATATTTAAAACATTAATGAACAAAATATATAACAATAAATAATGAGAAAAATAAGTCTGTTATACATTTTTTTTACCGCAACATTTATTATTTTTTTAATTTCCGATTGTTATGCCTTAAATTTAAACGGCAATACAAATTTCGTAAAGATAAAATTCAAAACCACGTACAATAAAAATAAAAAACCGGACAATGACGGTTCTGCTCAAGTAACGGTAATATCATCCTCTCCGATAGTTTCCGACAACAATATCGGCATCGACAAAAAAAAATCTCCAAATTTTCAAACTGCGGCGACGCAAACAGCCGCGGCTCAAACCACGCCGGCGCAAACCAACCCTGCGGCTTATAAAACGAAAAGCATTAAAACGGGCTCCGATAAAACGCCCGCAAGTTCTTCTAATCTTGCCGGTTCCGGGCTTTTAGCGAAAAAAGGGGACTTTAATAATTATCAATATCAAAAAAATTTATCTCATATATTTCCGATGATTATAAACAAAGAAATAATACATTATATACATTTTTATCAAACTTCGGGAAGAAAGTTTTTTAAATACGCGCTTTCAAGGTCGGAAAGATATATACCTATGATTAAAAAGGTTTTTAAGAAATTAGGACTGCCGAACGATCTGGCTTATCTCGCAATGATTGAAAGCGGTTTTTCTCCTACCGCATATTCTTATGCCGGAGCAAGCGGCATGTGGCAGTTTATACCCTCAACCGGAAGAATATTCGGCTTAACGATAAACTGGTGGGTTGACGAGAGAAGAAATCCGGTGGAATCGACATATGCGGCAGGCGAATATTTAAAAGACCTGTTTAACAAATTCGGCTCATGGTATCTTGCCGCAGCAGCTTATAACTCCGGCGAATTAACCATAGAGAGAGCTTTGTCGGTATATCCGGGCGGAAATTTCTGGACGATATCCCAAAACAGACCCTATCTTTTACCCGGACAGACACGCAGATACGTTCCAAAAATTATTGCGGCCGCAATAATTGCAAAAGACCCTGAAAATTTTGGATTCCATAATATAGATTATAAAAAACCGATTAAATTTAAACAGGTGAATGTTCCCTATTCGGCAAGCCTATACGATTTGGCAAAATGCATAGGCATTTCCGAATACAGGCTACACAAAATGAATCCGGAACTGTTAAGAAATGCAACCCCTCCCGACGACCCTAAATTTATGCTTAATATACCGGCAAAAGATTACGGCAGATTTGTAGAAAACTTTAAATACGTTAAAAAATATGTCGTTAAACAACCGCGGATCGTCTATACGGCTTATTCGAGACCTAAGAATAACACCGTTTATACGGTCGAACCGGGCGATACGCTTCTTGGGATAGCCTCTAAATACGGCGTACCGCTTCAAAATATCGAAAGATACAACAGGCTCAATAATTATTCCATGCTTAAAGTAGGTGAAAGAATTACTATTCCGGG
>JAJYYR010000069.1:0-2901 GCA_021800805.1 bacterium | reverse complement strand
TCGAACCGGGCGATACGCTTCTTGGGATAGCCTCTAAATACGGCGTACCGCTTCAAAATATCGAAAGATACAACAGGCTCAATAATTATTCCATGCTTAAAGTAGGTGAAAGAATTACTATTCCGGGAACAAATGCAAAAACCGCAAATTACGCTTATGCCGGAAATACCGTCAACACCGTTTATACGGTCGAACCGGGCGATACGCTTCTTGGGATAGCCTCTAAATACGGCGTACCGCTTCAAAATATCGAAAGATACAACAGGCTCAATAATTATTCCATGCTTAAAGTAGGTGAAAGAATTACTATTCCGGGGGCGGCAGGCTCACGCATATCTTATGCCCGAAAAAATTATAGCAATGCCGGTTTAACTTATATTATAGTAAAACCGGGTATGACTTTATGGAGTATATCTCAAAAATTTAACGTATCGTTGAACTTTATTAAAAACATAAATCATATCAGCGGAAACGATATCCATTCGGGAGAAAAGCTATTTTTAAAAGGCGGTGGGCAGCAGGTTAGATATTCTTATATAAACAATAACCGATCCCGAACAAAAAATTCAGGATTATTATATTACAGGGTAAAATTCGGCGATTCTCTTTATGCTATCTCGTCAAAATTTCACGACGGCGTTAAAAATATAATGGCAGAAAATAATTTAAAAAATCCAAATTCTATCTACCCCGGCGAAGTTCTTAAGATAACCAGATAAAAATGATATCTTTTGATGAAGCATCTGAAATAATAAACTCTGCCGCCATATATCTAAAACCGGAAAACATATCCGTATTAAATGCATTAGACAGGATTTTATACTGCGACGTCGTATCTAAGGTGAATTATCCAGCCGAAGACAATTCGGCAATGGACGGATACGCCGTAAATTCAAATATCGCCTCAAAAAGAAACGCGGACGGCTTAAAATTAGAAATAGACGACCAAGTCGTATATGCCGGAGGCGGTTTAAAGGTTCCCGCAAGACAAAATTCAGCCTTGCGCATAATGACCGGAGGATACCTTCCCGAAACGTTTGATACCGTAATACCATTCGAAGATGCCGTCGTTGAAGATAACCGCCTGATTATAAGCTCTCCCTTAAAACCAAATAAAAATATCAGGAAAAAAGGCGAGGATATAAAAAACGGAGAGATAATCTTAAATAAAAACGCAAGATTGACTCCGGAAAACATATCATTGCTTGCATCCTGCAATATTAAGAAAATAAAGGCCTATGAAAAAATACCGGCATCTATTATTTCTACCGGCAACGAAATAATTGGTTTTAACCGGAAACCTAAATACGGTAAAATATATAATTCCAACGGGATACTGGCGGAAAACTTTTTATTGCAAAACGGATGCGCCGTCATAAATAATACCGTATGCAAAGACAATTTAAAAAAAATAGAGGATGCTTTATCGTATGCGGCAAAAACAAGCAAGATAATAATAACTTCCGCCGGCGCTTCTTTTGGCGATAAAGATTTTACCGAAAAAGCCCTCGAATCCGTCGGATTTAAAATTAAATTCAGGCAGGCAGCCATAAAACCGGCCAAACCTTTCTCATTCGGATTAATTAATAAAAAAATACCCGTTTTTATGATTCCCGGAAATCCGGTTGCATTTTATACATGTTTAGCCGTATTCGTAAAACCGTTTATAAACAAGCATATTAAAATAAACAGCCGCATGCATATAATTAAATCAAAATCTTCATTCGAATATATTAAAAACAACAAAAGAAGAGAATTTATCCCCGCGCGTACTTTTTATAAAGACGGCGTAATATATTCGGAAATCTATAAAAAATCAGGACCGGCAATGATAAGCTCTTTCGGTTATATGAATTCTATCGTATCCGTTCCTGAAAGCGCCTCTAAGGTGCATACGGACGAACTGTTAGATACATACCTGATTTAATAATAAATTATGAAAAAACATAAAATCTTAATCGTAGACGACGAGCAAAGCTTGGTTTACGTACTAAAAAAACTTCTGGAAGACGAATTTATTATCGATACCGCTTCCGATGGAGAAGAAGCGCTGTCGTATATCAAACAGAATGAATATTTCGCGGTATTTTTGGATATAAGGATCCCAAAAATTAACGGCATGGAAATTTTGTCTTATACAAGACAGTTAATTAACAAACCTAACGTTATAATTATGACCGCCCAGAATACAATGGTAAACGCGATAGACGCCATGAAGCAGGGCGCATATGATTACATAACGAAACCTTTTGAGTTAGACGAAATTCTCGGCATAATAGAAAAAATAAAAAAGAATGAAAATTTAGAAAATAAAAAATTAGAAAAATCGGAAGATTTTCTCGATACTCTGCTGGTAGGCAAATCCAAAACCATGCAGGAAGTTTTCAAGACTATCGGTAAGTTATCGCATAACAACGTTACGGTATTAATCTTGGGGGAATCGGGCACGGGCAAGGAACTTGTCGCAAGATCTATACATTTAAACAGCGTAAGAAGCGACAAGCCGTTTATTGTAGTAAATACTCCTTCCGTTCCCTCGGAACTGCTTGAATCCGAACTGTTCGGTCACGAAAAGGGTTCATATACCGGCGCAAACGAAAAAAAAGAAGGGAAATTTATAAGCGCAAACGGCGGAACTATCTTTTTAGACGAAATAGGAGATATGCCCTTAAATCTTCAGGCGAAACTTTTGCGAGTTATACAGGAAAAAGAAGTTGAGCCTGTAGGCTCAAATAAACCGGTTAAAATCGACGTCAGAATTATTGCCGCTACAAATAAAAATCTTAAATCGATGATTAAAAACGCAAAATTCAGGGAAGATTTATACTATCGCCTTAACGTCATAGAAATTACACTGCCTCCATTAAGAGAACGAAAATCCGATATACCTATTTTAGCCGA
>JAJYYR010000068.1 GCA_021800805.1 bacterium | reverse complement strand
CTTGGTTAAGAACGAAAATATAGGGGCCTCGGCTATTAACTTGGGCGATTTGTCGGAGCTGAAAAAATTGAACAACAGCACATACATCGATAAAGATAGGAAATAAAAAAATATTAAATAACATAAGGCAGATTGGTTAGCTGCGCTGGAGTTAGCTACGCTGGACTTCGTCCGTCCGCTGCGCTCGCAATGACAAAGAGATAGGAAAAAAATATTAAATAACATAAGAGGTTTGTATAAGTGGATAAGATCAACGCCGAAAATGAAATTTTAGTGAGGAGTATTTATTACCCCGAAGGAGTGGCGGTCGAAAAAACAAAAATTATAGAATTCGTTAAACCTATATTGGGATTCGACTCGTTGAAAAAATACTGTATCTTAAATATTAATAAAGAAAAAAATCTGCCGTTTTTTATATTACAGAGTTTAGAAGATGAAAGATTGTGCTTTATTATTGCCGACCCCAACCATTTTTTCAAAGATTATGCCGCCGCCGTTACGGAAGAGGAAAAAGAGCTGTTAAGCCTTAAGGATAAAACCGACGTAATATTATTCGTTATCGTTACGGTATTTAAAGATTTATATTCATCTACGGTTAATTTAAAAGCCCCGGTAATAATAAACGTCAAGAGCCGAAAAGCCGTCCAGACCGTTTTAAACAACGACTTATATTCCGTGAAGCAAAAACTGCCTATAATAAAACCAAATTAATCGCCTTGCCTTCTGTCCACGATTACGTTTGAACCGGGCTTTTCTTTAGCTATTGATTTTAACCCGGAGACTATTTCGCTTATCTGTCCATAGTGTGAAATTTTTTTGTTTACGTCTTCGATAACGGCGATAGACAGACTCATCACCGGAAATTTTTGCATTTTTTTTTGCCTGTCGTATGATTCGATGTATCCTCTTTGTTTATCGGTATTATCATAAAACGACATTACGATTTTATCGAAATTGCAGATTACGGTATTTGAAATGTCTATTATGTCGTCGGGATGAGACATTACGACAAAGTCGTCTCCTCCGATATGTCCTATGAATACGTATTTTTCGATACTCCTGTGCATTGTTTTAGATATGTCGTAAACGGTGGTTGCGATAAGTCTCGACGTCATCATAATAACCTCATCTCCTCTTAAAAAGCCATATTTGTCGTTATATGATTTAAAATTGTCTATATCGATATAGGCAAAAGAAAAATTAACGTTATTGTCGAGTTTATCTTTAATCGATTCCATTATAGAGGAATTCCCCGGAAGTTTTGTCAGGGGGTTTGCGTCTAATGCGGATTTAGAAGCGTATATAATGCTTTCGATTTTATATCTTAATTCGTATGGATTAAGAGGCTCTTTAATATAATCTTTCAAAAAATATTTTTCGTCTTTTATGCCGTTAAAATCGAAATCGGCAGGAAGCATAAAAAGAATAGGAATGTTGCTCAGCATATTATCTAACTGCATATCGTTAATCATTTTAATCTCTTTTTTATGCGCTCCGCGCATTGTTATAATAATTAACTGCGGAGGCGAAGCATAAACGGAATAATATGCTTGATTAAACGAATCGAATATTTTAAAATCGTATCTTTCTAATTCTCCTTTAAAAACAGTCTTATATGTATAGTTTTTATCCGATACAATAAATATTTTAGGTTTATTATTATTGTTTTTATCTTTATCCATATTGTATCTAACCGAAAATTAATATTTAATATAAAGGGAGTTTAATCAATCGAATATGTAAAGTTCGTCTTTATAGGAATATATTTCTTCTATTACGGATTTTATAAAATCAATATCTATATCGAGTATGCTTAAAGCATGCCTGTTTATTTTTTCTAAATAGGATGCTCCTGAAAAGCCGATACCTAAAGCCCTTGTTAAGAAATCCGCAAGATTTAATATTGCCGCTTCGGCTTTAAAGTCGTCCGCAAGATTAACGTTGTGGTGATATTTTATCGGCAGATAAATAGACGGGGGCAGATTCCATTCTTTTATGAGCATATAGCCTAACTGGTCATGAGATATATTTAGAATATCATGTTCGATATCCGCCAAAGGCTTTTCGCTTTTGCCCGCAATTTCGATAATTTTTTTAAAATCATCTTTGAAAGCGGTGGCTATAATAATTTTTCCTATGTCGTGCAGTAAGCCGGCGGAGAACATAATGTCAGGGTCAATAGTATTTATCTTTTTAGCTCTAAGGTTCTCCGCAATATGTTTAGCCGTGAAGGCGCAGAAAAGGCTGTGTTCCGACAGCCCCGCCATAGTTTCTTTCATTGCGGTAAAAACCGACGTAGAAATTATTATGCTTTTTAAAACATTCGACCCTAACAGCACTATGGCATGATTTATACTATATATTCTCTGAGGAAATCCGTAAAAAGGGGAATTCACTATTCTCAATATTCTTGCCGAAAGACTTATGTCGCGGGACATTAATTCGCCGATATTTTTTATGGAGAAATTATCGTTATCTATTTCTTCCGAAATTTTAGATAACACTTTAGGCAGGGTAGGTATGTTATCCGTTTTTTTTACGGTAGCGATCAACTCGTCTAAGGTGTCGATTCTTTTCATCTTATGATAGGCTTCCGCCATAATTTTTAATTATAACGTTTTTTATTATCTCTTTAATTTCCGCCATAAATTCATCTTTTTCGGAGTGTTGAAATCTTTTTTCCAGCAGGGACAATTCTTTTTCCATTTTTTCTTTATTTTTTATATCGTCTTCCGCCCCGGTATCGCCGGTTCCTTCTATAAATATATAATTATCGGTAGCCCCGGTCGAATCCGCATTTATTTTTTTAATATTTTCTATAAATTTATCCGTAAGAACCGTACCTTTCTTAAGAACCGTAATTCCTTTACCGGATATTATATCTTTAGCTAATATATCGCCTGTTTGAAGATTTTCCGCCGTTACTTTTTTCATGTAAATTATAATTATCGCTTAAATGTCTTTAAAAGTTGATTTATATTATATCATATTATAAAATTATAATAGTAAAAAATAAAATTTGGATTATGAAAAATCATACGGTATTAAAATTTAAAATCGCCGATAAGATTCTTATTATAAATAAATATATATTGCTTATTCTTTTAGAAAAAAGGGAAAACCCCGTTAATATCGGACGCATATTCGATAGAAAAGTTTTTTTGACGTCTCTTTTCTCGAAAGCGGAAGCGGGCGGAGCGGAGTTTGCGGCGGAACTTAAAGAAAAGTTGATTAAAATATCGGAATCCGACAAAACTATTATAAATATTTTAACCGAAAGGAAAGAAGATACCGCCGGTAAAATTTCCATGCTGAGAAATCTTTCCGCCGCCGTTAAGGCTTACGGCGTTAGTTAATTGAACAGGAAGGGACTTAAGTCCATTTCCTAAAGGGGCGCATTATATTATGGATAATTTGGATAACCATTTTTATAATAATCAGGAAATCATCGTAGAAACGCCGCAAAAAAATTTCAAAGGATATATAAAAAAAATAGAAAACGGTTTTTTGTATATTCTTTTATATTCGTCTTTTACCGGCAGGCAGGCGCTGGAATTTACCGGAGAGAACTACGATATGGACGCTGACGTATCCGTAATTAAAAACTCCGGCGATATTACTTTGATAAGTTCAGGATTTTCTAAAACTTTCTTATATAAGCCGCTGTTAAAAAGCGTTGTTAAAAATGCCAAGAATATTGCTTTAAAAATTCAAATTGCAGACGCTCCCGTAGAAGAAAGGGAGGGCAGGGAATTTTTAAGGATGAATGCCGTTATTCAGTTTGTTTACGAAGAAATTTCCATTGAAGAATTTCTTAAAACCAAAGACGGCTATATCACCAGGCCTTCTCTTACTACATCCGTTTACGGAATTTACGGCATAGCGGCTCCAAAAATTTATCAAACCGCCGTCGAAACGGATTCGGACGTTCCGGTTAATCCCAAAATAGAGAAACTTCTTATAGCCGTAAACAGCAAATTAGACGTTATTCTTTCGCTTCTTAATCCGGAAGCGTCTATCTTTTCAGGCATTAAAGAAAAACAAGTATCTATCAGCGGGTCCGGAATTATGTGGTCGGGCGAGGATAATGGATTAAAGCGGGGGAGTATTATAAAAATTACCATGCTGTTTCCGACCGTTCCTCAGTTTATAGTAAAGGCTTTAGCTCAGGTCGTAAAAATTTCGGAAGACGAACTTGAGCCTTCAGTCGTATCTACCGCCTGTAAATTTATCGCAATAAATGAATATGACAGGGATGAAATAATTAAATTTACCTTAGAACAGCAAAGACGGCAGATTAAAAAAACTGCCTCTTAATATATAATCTCTGTCCCCTTTTTCTTCAGTCCTCCGGTCAAGACCTCGGCAGTTCGTTATTCAAAAAATTAGAAAGGACGACTATATTTACCCTTCTGTTGAGTGCGCGCCCCGCCGCCGTGCCGTTGCTTGCGACAGGCTTGTATTTTCCGTATCCGGAAGCGGAAAGCCTTGCGGGAGGGAAATTCACGCTTTTTATAAAAAACCTCAGAACGCTGACGGCCCTCGCAGTGGAAAGCATCCAGTTGTTCGGGTATTTAGCCGTGCGTATCGGCGTAGAATCGGTATAGCCCTCTACGGCAATGTTATTATTGACTTTAAGGAGTTCCGACGCTATATGTTTTAAGAGCGGATGATATTTTTCTATTATGCCTGCACTGCCGGAACCGAAAAAACTGGAACCTTTTAAAGATATAACAAGCCCCCGCGTCGATTTATATACCCTGAGCGAAGATTCATAGGCGCTGTTTCCCGCCGTAAAAGATTTTATTTTAGATTCGATGCCTGAAAAAACTGCAGATTCATGAGTTTCTTCCTTAATAAGTTTTTTGTTGGATTTAGAGAC
>JAJYYR010000067.1 GCA_021800805.1 bacterium | reverse complement strand
ATGTAATTCATTAGAAAATTCTATATCAGGTGTCAGCGCAAGCGAAAATCCGGTTTTCAATATCGGCGGAGGACAGACCTGCTTGAGCGACTTATTTAACGGCAATGCCGCGAGCGCCGATAATTCTTCTTTTCAGGGGAATTTAACTTTTACGTTTAATTAAACGTAAAAAAATCTAACTTTTAAATCTTATGCGTTAAATAAAAAATGTATAAAAATTTAATTTATATAGAAGAATATGATATTTACCAGTATTTTAAAGGGGAAGAATCATACTTTTCGCGTGAATATCCTGTAGAAACGCAGGGTTTTGAAAATCAGGCGGCGGTTGCGGTAATATCTAAAAATATCAACTTTTCCGTTATTCCGAAAAACGGCGTTAAATCCTTTAAAAAAACGGCGTTAAATAAATATCTTGCGAAATATTTCAGAAGCGAGTCTTATTTTTATATTCGGAATGCGGGCAATGAATACGGAGTCTATCATACGCAACCTTTAAATATAAAAAAGTATTATTCGCTGTTAAACGGAATAGATTTTATTATCCCCTATGATTATTTGGTAATATTATTTTTAAATGAAAAATCCATAATTTCGGAACGGGAAGAATCACTTATATTTATAGAAAAGACTGATGATATATATAAAATAATGGTTATATTAAACGGCTTTAATCTTTTTCCGGTTGTAAGTTTTAAGGAAGATATGTTAAACGATAATTTAAATATTTTAAAAACAAAATTAAATTCAAAAAATATCGTAATAAATAAAATTGTTACAAACTGCGCAGGCTTTGATTTTAAAATTTTCTTTGAGGGTGCCGGTATAGTTAATTTTACCGCAAAAGATTTTGCGCTATTTTTCGAAGATATAAAAAGGCCGGTTCCTCACTTTGAAAATTTGGAAATAAAATTCAGAAATATAGAGTTAAGAAAAAATAGGTTAATTAATATATATATTGTTGTTTTAATCGTAGTCCTACTGCTTATGCAGTCAACGGTTTTATTTTTTAATGGTAAATCGTCCGTAGAAAATAAAAAAATAAAATTATTGAATAAAAATATCGCCGCTCTATCGGAACAAAATCGAAAAAAGGAAAATATTATTTTGTTTAACGAATATTTTATGTCGTTCAAAGTAGCAGATTATCTTAAAAGATTTATAATGATTTTACCTAAAAAAGTAAAAATTGAAAATCTAAATATCAAAAAGTCAGAAAACACTTATATTATCGATGGAGCCGTTTATGTAAAAGGAGGATACAGAAAATTTGCAAAAAATTATAATTTAATTCTAAAAAAATTCCGGTTATTGGGTCATATAAGAATCTCATATAATTTGGATAATTTCGGAAAACCTTATATTAAATTTTACGGAAGATTAAGATGAAAAAATTTAAAAACAAAAAATTATTAATATTTTTTTTGCTGTTTTTTATATCCGTTTATTTTTTTTGCTTTAAATTATTTCCTTCGTTTAATAAATATTATAAGCTAAAAAGGATTTGCGTTAAAAAACATAATACGGAAAAAATGCTAAAAATCAAACTTTTAAGCGAATCAGGAATAAAACCCGTAAATTTTAAGGCGGGAAATCATAGATTTTCGACCGATATTCTTTCTGCGTTATCTTATGTAAATTATTTGCGAAAAAACGGTTACGGCATTAAAGTAAAAGTGCTAAATAAAAAATCTTTATTAGAATCTAAAGATATAATAATTTCGTTTAACAAAATTTCCAATATAGGAGTTATTTTTGCATTATTGAGAACATTCGGCGCTTTTCCGTCGGAACTCAGGCTTATATCCATAAAATCCGTAAACGTCACAGGCGTGCGCATCGTTATTGACGAAAGGTTAATAAGTTTAACTTAAAGAGGACAGAATAAATATGGGCTTTAAAAATTTTATAAGTATTTTTAAAAAATCGGCAAAATGGATTGCGCTGTGTTTTTTCGGCATTTTTTTATTTATTAGCGCATTAAGCCGGTTGGAGAGGGGGTTTAGAAATAAAACTATTTCTGATTACGGAGTAAAAAATAAAAAAATTTTCGACCCCGTTTTAAAACAAGAAAGAATATCTTCTAAGTCAAATATGGAGAATCCAAAAAATAATCTAAGGGATATTTTTAATATTCCGGATAAAAAATATAAAAAATTCAACCGGCTATTTATTTCCCCGGCAAAAATAAATAAAAACGGAATAAAAGTATTTGCGAACGCCAGTCGCCCAGACGGCGGGGATTTACCTAATTTTATTCAAAAGTTAAAGTTTAAAGGATTTTCGGAAAAGAAATCCTCCCCTCCTTCGTTAATATTTATAAGCGGTAAAACCGCTCTTTTGAGAGCGGGCGGGAGAAGTTATTATGTCCGCGCCGGAGAAAGCATTAAAGGGATGTTTATATTGAAAGTCGGTTTAACCGGGGTCAGCTATTCATATAAGGGAAAAATAAAATATTTAAATTTTTAAAAGTCAGCGATGTATCTTATTTTTTAACATAAAAGCGGGAATTATGCCTATAAGACATATTACGCCAGCGACTATAAATACGTCGTCGTAAGATTGAACCGTTGCAAACATCTTAACTATACTGTCTATAATTCCTAGACCGGGGTTAATTTTTGCCGAGCCAGCTATGACCCCCGTATTTGCTTTGAACTGACCGTCGTTATTAAAAAAAGACTTTATCTTAAGGAAAGCGAAATTTCTATCGTTAATTTTATCTCCGTATCTTGTAAGATAGTAAACTTTTTTTGTTGCAAGATAATTTGCAAAGTATGCGATTCCAAAACCAGAAGCAATCCTCATAGTTACCGGCAGTAAGCCTGATGCTTCGGGGATTTGTTCCGTCTTGACAGAATTGAGCCCTGTGCTCATAATAGGCGAATATAGCATTCCGAGTCCTATTCCCCTAATAATAGACGGATATATTATGTCGTATAGGCTTGACTGTACTGATAAATTCCAATATAAAAACAGCGATAAGGCGGTTAAAGCCATGCCGAAAACTATAAAATATTTCCCCCCCCATCTGTCCGCTCCCCTGCCGAAAATAGGCGCAGATAATGCGACGGCTATTGCCGAAGGCATCATAATAAGACCGGTTGTGTATGGAGTATAATTCATAATATTTTCGAGATAAACCGGCATTATAAATAAAGAGCCGAAAAGCGCTATAGCCCTAACGGCATTAATTGAAGTTATAAGGGTAAAATTATAATTTTCAAAAATTTTAAAGTCTATCAGTGGATGGGAAATGAAAGGTTCAAATAAAAAAAACATTATAAAACCGGTGGCGCTCAAAAGCTCACAAATATGGATATAATTTGAATCCCAGCCTTTATTCTGACCTTCGTTAAACGCTACTAGCATAAAAGAAATAGCGGTTGCGAAAAAAATAAACCCCAAAAAATCGAAATTTGCCTTAAAATATTGCGATTTGCGGTCGTCTTCCATAATTATTATTATTCCTATAAGCGTTATAACGGCTATCGGGGCGTTCACGAAAAAAACCCATCTCCATGTTAAATGGTCGGTAATCCATCCGCCGAGCGTAGGGCCTATTGCCGGAGCCGCCATAGCGCCTATCCCCCAGATTCCCATAGCCCTACCTCTTTCGTTCGGTTCAAAGACCTTGCCGAGGAGGGCAAGACCCAAGGGCGCTATGCCTCCGCCGGACAGCCCCTGAATAATCCTAAAAAATATAAGCATGTTAATAGAAGTAGCAAATCCGCAGGCTATAGACGATACTGTGAAAAATATAATGCTAAGTATTATCGGGATTTTTAGCCCTATCTTTTTAATGATAAATGTAATCGGCATTATTATTATTGCGGTTGCAACGCTGTAAGCAATCATAATCCAGTCAACCTCTTCAAGGTCAACTCCGAGGCTGGACATAATTTTAGGAATGGCTATTGTTACGATGCTCATATCGAGCATTACCATAAAAAAGAAAGCTACCAGCAGGATTAATATAAGGTTTTTGTATTCTTTAGAGTACATTATGAATAAATTTTACCATTAAATGACCTAAAAGTCATTTAATAATTTTTTTAGCAGGCCAGCATAAATAAACGATAAATAAGTTCTAAATGAACGTAAATTGGACGCTGTTTATAGAAATTAATTCTAAAATCGATATTATGTTTGAATAATAAATAACGTTATTTCCTGAATCTTTTATAACGCTTTTGTTTTCACTTATTACATTAAGAAAAAATTCATTCATTATTTTATTACCCAAAAATATAATTTTGGATAATTCCACCGCCGTTTTGCTTTTTATCTTTTCGTCTTTGCCCGATTGCATAAAAAATATATCGATATTTTCCTTGAAAAAAGAGCTTAAGGCAAGGCAGAATTCCGGAATATACGCCTGTTTTTTAAAAGCGGGATATTTATAAAGTTCATTAATATTGTTTTTTATTAGTTCGATGCCGCTTTCGATATCCTGTAAATGATCTGTAAATTTCATTATGCGCGTGATTATGCCGGCAAAATTTTTGTAATCGGAATTTCCTCTTTTGCATAATAATTTTAAAGACGATAAATTCAGGTTTCTTGAGGATAATATTTGCAGGATGAGTTCGTTAATCTCTGTGTATAATATGTTACAGTGGGTTTTATTTTCTATTACATTGCCGAGGACGTTATTATACCGTTTATAATTATTAGTTATAAGTTCGTTAAGAATCTCTTCAAGATTTTGCTCGACGACATTTGAAAATTCTATCGCCTTAGAATTTAATAAACTTAGTTCTCTATTTTTTCTATATTTTTTTCTCATGCATATATTATATAATATATATTATATAATATATATTTATGAACTAACTCTTACCGTTTTATTATTTACGTGTCCGTAGCTCATCCGGATAGAGCGCAGGACTCCGACTCCTGAGGCGGCGGGT
>JAJYYR010000066.1 GCA_021800805.1 bacterium | reverse complement strand
TCAAAAGCAACCTCAATTCCCCCTTTCGGAAGGGCAATTACTGTTACATCTTCGCCTTTATATTTTCCTAATGCTATAGCAAGTTTTTCTCCGGCTTCTTTTCTATTTTTAAACATTTAAAATGGGCGGTTTATTAAATGCTTCTCTTAATTTAAGAATATCACGTTTATTCGAAAAGTCAAATTAGATTAGAATATATATTATTTTTTAAATGGCTGGGGGAGAAGGATTCGACCATCCGTAATGGGAGTCAGAGTCCTAAAAGTAGGTTTGTAAGTGGTTGTTATTAAAGAATTTATTTAATAAATAAAAATGGTATAGGAAAATAATCCAACATCAACCCATTGTTCCAGAAACGGGACAGGCTATTTCCTTATGTTACGGGTTTGTTTTAAGAAAACTAAAGAAAATGTCTTGACAATGGGAGCAGTATATGTTTATTTTGAGATGTAAAGATTATATGATAAATGGTACGTCTATTTTGCCGTAAAGAATTTACACATATATAATAATTTATAGATATATTTTACGCTACCAATTTAAAATAATATAATAACTTCATTAATGAATAACAATAATATATAACTAGAAATTCATGGAGATTTTATGGATATTCCAGAAATTTCAGGTCTATTTGCGTATCCTTCAGAGCCTTTTGATATCGGAAGGACTATAAAGGCTAGTTTATCAAAAATTAATCAATTGCCAAAGTATAAGAAATTAAATAGTTGGGAAGAAAATGATACTCCAGGGAGATTTATTTCCACAGAGGTATTAAAAAAAATTAAAGATGGAGCTATATTTATTGCAGATATTTCATTTATAAATTTTAATGTTATTTTTGAGATTGGTTATGCTATAGCTTGTAATAAAAGAGTTTTTTTGTTGCGTAATAGAAATTTAACAGATCAGAAGGAATTAATTAGTAAAATTGGCATTCTTGATACAATTGGATATGAAGATTATACAAACTCTGATGATTTACAAAAATTAATTTTAAGTTTTTCTGATTTTAAACCGTTAATTTTAAATAATACCCCCAATATATCACAACCGGTTTATTTATTGTTACCTCAAAGTAAGAACGATAGCATTACCAGACTCATCTCACGTATTAAAAAAGCTAATCTAAATTATAGGTTATTTGATCCGCAAGAACAGGGTCGCTTATCGGCAGTCGATGCAATTGATAATGTTTCAATTTCTTATGGGGTAATAATACCGTTATTGACAAATTTATATGGAGAGGCCAATATTCACAATGCCAGAGCTGCTTTTGTTGCAGGATTAGCTCAGGGAATGAATAAACATTTACTTATACTTCAAGACGGGCAAAATCCAATTCCAATTGATTATCGTGATTTAGTAAAAAGCTTTAAAAATTTATCCCAAATAGATAGTTATATGGAAGAGTTTGCGCCTCAGATTTATAAAGACATTCAATCCATAAAAGCTCCTATAACTAAAAAAGAGTCAACTCTTTTAGCTGATTTACCATTTGGTGCGTCGAATGCGGAAAACGAATATAATGACTTAAATAGATATTATTTAGAGACAGATGAATTCCGTAGGGCATTTAGAGGAGAGGTACAAATCGTATTGGGAAGAAAAGGCACTGGTAAGAGCGCGTTATTTTTTCAATTACGTGATCGGAAAAAAAGTATTGATAATATAGTCCTTGATCTTAATCCTGAAAGTTTTCAATTGCTTAAATTCAAAAAGAAAGTTTTCAATCTTATAGAATATGGTTCCAGAGAACATATAATTGTGGCATTTTGGGAATACTTATTACTATTAGAAGTATGTAATAAAATTATTAATATCGATCAGGAGATACATATTAGAAATGTGAAATTATTAGAACCATATAAAAAAATAAAAGAAAAATATGGGAATGATGATTATATATCTGAAAATGATTTTTCAGAGCGTATGTCAAAATTAGCAAACCAAATTACTGGTGAAATACTTAAAGAAAGCGAAGAAAAAGATAAAAAAATGGAACTTAATAATAAACAGATGACAGAACTTATCTATAAGCATGATTTGAATTCATTAAAATCAGATTTATTAGAATATCTACAACATAAGAAATCTGTTTGGATTCTTTTTGATAATTTAGATAAAGGGTGGAATCCTATGGGAATAGAGGAAACAGATATTATCTCATTGCGATGTTTAATTGAAGCCATGAATAAAATTGAAAGGTCGTTTAGGAAAAAGGCACTTGAAACTCATTGTATTATATTTATTAGAAATGATGTATATAAGCAACTTATTGAGTCATCTGTTTCAGATAGAGGAAAACTGTCACCCGCTGATCTAGATTCAGATTGGGCAGACAAAGAATTATTATTAGAAATGTTACGTAAAAGATTCTTATCTGTAGACGGAATAAAAAATGATTCTAAATTTGAAGATATTTGGAGCAAGATTTGTGTTAGTCTTATAAAAGGTGAAGAAACATCCAGCTATATATTAGAAAGATGTTTAATGCGACCTCGGGCTTTAATTGATTTTATAAGGTTTTGCAGGAGTCATGCTCTAAATCTTGGACACTCAAAAATTGAAACAACTGACATTCTTAAGGGCGAGGAGCAATTCTCTATGAGTATAGTTACCGATATAGGTTTTGAAATTGCTGATGTATATCCAAAAGCCAAGGATGTTTTGTTGAAATTTATTGAGGTTTCTAATGAACTCACAAGCGAAGATATAAATAATATTCTAGAAACATTTTCATATGACGAATCCGAAAAAGAGAAAATATTAGACCTTCTAATTCTATATGGAGTTATTGGCATTTATATTATAGGAGAAGAACCTAGATATATTTATAATCATTCTTATGATATGAAAATAATTAAAGCATTGATATCTAAACATAAAAAAAGCGACTTATTCTTTGTAATTAACCCCGCTTTTTGGAAAGGATTGGAAATAAGGTGCGAATCTGATAAAAGAGAGGCATGACAAAAAATAAAACAAAAATAAAGGTACAGATTTATTTATTCCCTTACTTCCAACTGCGTTTTCTGGATTGGCAAGCAAAGATAAATTAAAATTTTAAATTTTAAAACAATAAAAATTAAAAATCGTTATAATCGCTTTTCTGCCTGATTATATACACATCTCTTAAAATCCCGGAATATTTATTTTCTATTTTTCCAGTTTTTATATAATTCTGGTCAAAAAATAATTTAACGCAGTTATGGATTTTTGAGTCAATCTTCTGGAAAGCAAAAAGGCTTCTGGCGGCATGAAACATTGCATAATAAGACCGATTTAAATAAGATGAATAAAGTTTATGATTAAACAGCATAGAAGTTGCGGAGAGTTCTTCTTCGGCCTTTTTGTATCGATACGCGGAAAGGTCAAAAATTGCCTTATCCATAAATTCTCTTACCATCTTTATGCACGTTCTCGTAAAAAGGCACGTAGTTGATATATTTGTTAAAATCCTTTATATCGGAATCGATAATCGAAACAAAAACCCCGTATTTTATATCCAGGTCGTTTGTTGCCGAAACCGCTTTTTTAAACAGGCTTTTAAGTTCGGATTTACTGCCGGAAGCAAGAATCATAACATCGACATCCGATTCATGATTAAAATCAAGCATCGAATACGAGCCGTAAAGGATTATGCCTTTTAGAGATTTCCCGTAAATACTAACAATAATCAGCTTAAGCTCCGACAAAAGGCTGTTGAGTCTATTTCTTGATAAACCCCTTAAGGATACCTGTTCTTTCTTGGACATAATAATTCCTTCTAATCACTATGGCTAGTAATATATTACTATTATAACACAAAAAATTTGCATAAACCTGCGTGATGAAAAAACCTGGAAAGTTGCTTATTTCCTGCGGTTTTTGAATGGCTGGTGGAGAAGGATTCGAACCTCCGTAATGGGAGTCAGAGTCCTATAACTGAGTAATTTAACTTATTGATTTAATTAAATAATTTTAATTATTAAAAACAAGCTGTATCCGAAATTGTATTTTCTTATTTAATGTTTTAATGCCTGCAAAAGCAATCTAAGCGGTTATAGCATAGCCGTATAAATCAATTCTGTCAATTTCCTCAAGCCCTGTGTTTAAGCCTTAAAGTAAAGATTTCAGCTATTAACTTTCAATAAATGTCCGATAAATGTCCGATAAATGTCCGATAAATGTCCGATAAATGTCCGATAAATGTCCGATAACGAATTATTTTACTGGTTCATATATTCTAAGCTTCTTAGCGCCGGTCGTTTTCAGGACATTCTTGTCCACAAGTTCCCGCAAATCTCTGTAAAGGGTTTTTCTTGAAACATCCGGCATTATGCCTTCGAGGGAAGATAAATTTGCGCTTTTATTTTCTTTTATATATAGGGCTAATTTTATCTGCCTCTGATTTAATCCTAATTTTTTTAAATTATCTTCGGAATAAAAATCCGTTTTCTTATAAAAATATACCGAAAAGCCGCCGAATTCTTCTTTAAATTCCGGTTCTGGCAGTCCGGCTTTTTTACATTCCTCGATTATTTTAACCGTTCCTCTTCCCCACGTTTCTATTAAACCGGCTTTAAAAAACACGTCGGCGATTAATTCATTCCGCGGTTTTGAGGCATGAGATTTTTTTAAATCGTCGATTTTCATTCCCGAAGGAAGTCCACCTTCATTCCATAAAACTAATCTATCCGGATATACCTTTATCTGCGTATGCGCCCCGACATAATCTCTATGCACGACGGCATTGGTTACCGCTTCCCTCAATGCTTCTTCGGGATATTCAAGAGTTTCGTTTCTGTATAGGCCTTTATAGCCTATCACAGAAACTAGATACTTAGATTTCAATAATTCCAAGGTCTTTTCTACCTGCTCAAAAAGATTGCCTAAAATATCGTCAGAGCTGATAACATCCGTATCCGATAAAAATTTCCCGACTTTTATATATGCTCCGGTAAAATATTTTTTTGGAT
>JAJYYR010000010.1 GCA_021800805.1 bacterium | reverse complement strand
GGTAAACTGTCCATTGTTACGGAAAATAGCGGGATTGGGAATAGATGGCGAACTATTAACCGGCGGGGCGCTGGGTACGGGGGCGGAATAGGCCAGGTAATCCAGCCCCGCCGACTGGCTTCCTATACCGTCAGTAAAAAACGTGCGTTGACATTTATTTTTCGTGGTGGTAAGTTAAATATAATTTAACTTTAAATAAGGAGGATTTAGCATGCTTAAAAAATCATTTTTAGTTGCCGCAGCAACTTTATTTTTATCTTTTTTAATTATCCCTGGAGCGTTTGCTTCTACACCTCAATGTGTTTATAATGGCAAATTAAACACAAGCTGCGCTAAAAAAATGAACCTTGCACAACTTGAGAATCTTAAAGAACAACTCGAAAATTATCCTAAAACAGCACAAAACGATAGTAATTTAACAGAGGTTAAGGAAATTATTGCAAAAAAAGTCGCTAAAGATAAAGGTTTATATAATATCAAAGGATTATATAATACTGATAGGAAATAAATATGACAATAGCTCAAATAATTTTAGGCTTTTTAAAAACACTGCTTTCCTGGCCAGCCGTATTATTCTGGATTTCTTTGATTATACTAATTAAATATGTGAGAACTATAGAAATATTTATAGAAGAAATTACTAAAAAAATTACTAAGTTAAAATATGGAAAATTTGAGGCGGAATTATTGCAACAAAAAGTTAGCGAAAAGGATGGCTCTCCGAAAGAGGAAGACCTTGTGATGAAAGAACGAATTGAAAATTTATTAAAAGAAAAAGATGAATCAAGGGGTCAAATTGAAAAATCAAAAGAAATAATAAAATATTTAGAGGGAAGAGTTAAGGGTTTTGAATTTGCTTACCTTTCGTTATGGCTAAACCCTAATTCAAAACGTGCTCTACAATGGTTTAGCCCAGGACATACAAAAAAAGAGTTTATTGAACAGTTTAAAATACTGCCGATAAAGATTTTTCAATCAGTTGAAGACGCAAAAAATGAAAAGGAAGTTATTTTTAATGCTTTATCTGCTAATAGACTTATAATTAGCCAATCAGATGGACGTTTTATCCCAACAGAAAAAGGGAAAGAACTTTTAAATTATTTTATAACATACGGCTTTCTTTAAAAGTTTATCAAATTTTCTCTACCCCCACACCGCGTTCACCGCTTTTTTTAGCGTGTCCGGAACTAAGTGGGCGTATCTCATAGTCATCTGGGGAGTCCTGTGTCCCAGTAGCTCCCCGGTAATATAAAGAGATGTTCCGGCCATAACCATCTTCGAAGCGAACACATGCCTTAAATCGTGGATCCTTAAATCTTTTAATCCGGCATTTTTACAGGCCGTCTTAAAAGAACGACTAAAATCAACGATTTTAGTCCCATTTATTTCAAACACATATAAACTATCCTGTTTTTTATTTATCCCGGCCAGAATTGCTTTTAATGCGTCCGAAATCGGGATGCGCCGGTCGAACTTCGTTTTGGTTCCTTTTATGGCGATAATGCCGTTTTGTAGATCCACATTATCCCATTTTAAATTTAAGGCTTCGCCCTTCCGGCAGCCGGTATAAATAAGGAACGAAATTAAATCCCTGGTAAGTTTATTTGAGGCGCCGGAAATGAGCTTTCGGATATCCGAATCGGATAAAGTTTTTAGCCTGGACAGCTCGTTTAATTTTTTAATGCCGGCGCAGGGGTTCTTATCTATATAGCTTCTCCGAACAGCAAAGTTTAAAAGGTTCGATAAAACGGCGAGCTCTATATTGGCCGTCCGGAAAGAGACGTCCTGCTCCCTTTTTCCCGAGTTCGAAGATTGGGCTAATATTTCCTTTTTTCTTTTTACCAGGTATTTTTCTACCAGGACGAAATCTATCCCGTCGACCGGCACGTCGCCGAAAAACTCAAAAACATGTTTTAACGCATTTATTTTTCGCTCGAGCGTCCCAGCGGCCAGAAGGGAGCTTGAAGAGGACATATACTCACCCCAACACTCTTTTAGTCCCGGAGACTTCCTTCCTGCCCTGGCCGGTGCCGCCGATTTTATAATTTGCTCGATAACGGCCGCGGTATTTTCATCGGTGGTCCCGCAGGACCCATGGTAGCGGATTCCGTTAATTTCAAAAGAATAGGCATAGTTCTTCCCTGTTTTAATTAGCATAATCTTCTCTCCTTTGTGTTTATAGGATTAAGGAGTAATAAGATATTTTAGTTATATATTTTAAAAGCCGGTGGGATTATATCCATTTCGATATTGCTTGTCAATAGTTACGCAATTTTTTTTAAAAAAATAATAGGAAGGTTCCGGAGGGAATTTTACAAGACCTGTAAAATCCGTCCCGCAATGCCAGTAAAATAAAAATAGAATCTTTTAAAAATTAACCGGTTAATCAAAGTGCCGTTTTTTTAAACGGAGGGTAGAATCTTTCTTTTTCTCATACTCATTTATAATTTCCAGCGCTCTTTCATATTCCTTCCACTTTATATCGTCTATATCTCCGCCGAAAGACTTGTCTATTTCCCTTTTTAATTCTCCAGGCTTTAAGTGTGCATACCTCTGGGTCATAGATGGTGTCCTATGTCCCAATAATATCCCGGTCTTATATAACGACGTGCCGTTCATAACGAGCTTCGAAGCGAAGACGTGCCGTAAATCGTGTATATGTAAATCTTTCAGTCCCGCATTTTTACACGCAGTTTTAAAAGAACGCTTAAAATTGCCTAATTTAGCCCCGTTTCGTTCAAAGACATATAAACTATCATAAACCCTCTCTATCCCATCCAAAATTGAGCGTAGCGCGTCCGAAATCGGGATATACCTATCATACTTTGTTTTAGTTCCCTTAATAGCTATTACACCGTTCTGTAGGTCTATGTCGTCCCATTTTAAATTTAAGGCCTCGCCTTTCCGGCAGCCGGTAAATACCAGGAATGAAATTAGATCCTTAGTTAATTTATTCGTGGCGCCAGCGATTAGTTTTTGGATATCGGAATCGGATAAAGTTTTTAGCCGGGACAGCTCATTGAGCTTTTTTATTTCGGAAGCAGGGTTTTTTTCGAGGTAACCGCGGTCTATACAAAAATTAAAAAAGTTGTAAAGGGTCTCTGTCTCGATATTTATAGTCCTAAACGATATCTCTTGCTCTCTTTTGCCGACGTTTTTCGGACTACTTAATACTTCTAATTTGCGTTGTAACTGATAAGTTTTAATATGTTCGATATTTATATCTGAGATATCTCTATCTCTAAAAAATAATAAAAAATGTTTGGCGGCGTTATCTCTTACTTCTATTGTTTTTTTTGAGGTATTTAGATTTTTAAGATACTCATAAAAAATATCTTCAAACGGTAAGCTTTTTTTAATTAAACTTTTTAGCCCTGCCCTTGCTCTGGCGACATCGGTTTGTAAAGCATTAGCTATCTTTTCAGCATCCTTTTTATCTTTGGTCCTGCAAGAACCCTGGTAATGTTTGCCTTCTATGCATATATGGTAATACCATATATCGCTTCCTTTTTTTTGATAAATACTGGCCATATCCTCTCTCGCTAAAATAGTAGCATATAAGTAGCAAATATATTGCATATTATATATATATAATATATAATATGCAATATTTAGCATTTTAATAAACCGTTATTTTAGCGGGCTTTAATGTGGATAATATAATATATACACCTGCATGGGGTGCAGGGGGTCGCAGGTTCAAATCCTGTCGTCCCGACCACTTTTATATTTAGTGGTTTTCCGGTTTTTATTTTCTGTTATGATCCAAGCATTCTTGCTATTGTTTAGAAATCTCTTTCTGGTGCTTCAATAAACTAATTTTTTATTTAAAAGCAGTTTTATTTAATGGTTGGATTTATTTTATAAGGATTGTAAATGGTCGGGATGACACGATTTGAACGTGCGACCCCCTGCTCCCAAAGCAGGTGCGCTACCAGCTGCGCCACATCCCGAAAATAAAAATATTATATTTATATTAATTTTAACATGTATTAATTTTATAGGCAATATATTTATAAAATTTTTAATTTTTTGAGCTTTTGCTCATTAACCAATATACTATTCCGAGCACTAAAACAAGAAAACCGAGAATTGCAACTTCAGTGGATTTTTGAGGGGCAAGGGAAAAAATCAATATTTTTCTTAGTAATGCTGCCATTGCAAGGCCTATAAAGGCGCTTAAGGCAAATTTATGCCCCTGAAGCTTTTTGACCTCTTCTTCCAGCAGCTCCCTGATTGCCCATACAATCAGCATAGCTCCTAAAATATCTATAACCGTAGTTTCAAAGGAGCCGCCCATAAAAGCAAAATTATAGATTTCAAATACAAATAAGAGAAAAACCATAATAGTTGCAATAATAAGCGATATTACCAACGCAAGATCTAATATATAAGAAAATTTTGAACTAAATCTAATTATTTTTGTCTCAAATTTTGTAGTCGCAATGTAAAATTTTCCTTCGCTTATATAAGAGCTGATAATAATATCCAGATTAATGTCGATAATTTTATTTACAGATACTATGAGTTCGTCTCTTTTGCCAGAACTAGGAAAATTTTTAAGAATAATCCCGTGTATAAAATTCCTTATATAATTCATCGTGGCGCTTACATAATGGGAGGGTAGCTTTATTTCGGCGTGGACCTCCCCTATCCGTTTTAATTTTCGCAAATATTCATTGTTATATGTTCCGGAAAAAAGTCCCATAAACCAAAATTTAAGTTTTTCCTGATGCCTATTTCTAATTTCTTCGTTAGGCAGAAATTTGCTGAAGTCTTCAAAATTGGCAATAAAAGAATAAGTGCCGGAAATAAAATCGTTTGCGTTAGAACCCATTAAACCGCTTAACTGCATTAAATTGGAAGCGTCGTTGTCGGTGAAAGAATATATTAGCTTTATTTTATCAAGTGTTTCCATATTTTTATTATACCTTAAAATTATTTTTGCGACAATTTATAAATTATTATTTTATAAATCTCTTTGAAATTGTATCTTATAATATGCTATAATACGCATATATCAATATTGTAATATAAGGGATGGGGGGATTTAATGGCTACTATAGTAGTTTTAGGAACCGGTTTTGCGGGAAACACAGCCGCATTGAATCTGAAAAAAGAGTTAGGCGGTAAGCATGACGTTATCGTAATATCGCCCCGAAAAAATTTTTCTTACGTTCCGTCATTAGTATGGGTAGGCGTAGGTTCGATGTCGCCGGAAAAGACGTATTTTAATCTGGAGCCGGTTTATAAAAAACTCGGAATTATATTTAAAGAGGGGGCGGCTGAGGAGATACACCCCGATAGCGGGGATCAGTATGTCGTCGTGAAATATTTAGGCGGCAAAACTGAACAAATTAAATACGACTATTTGATAAATGCAACCGGTCCGAAACTTAATTATGCGGCAACGCCAGGACTTGGACCTGATTCAGGTTATTCCGATTCCATATGTACATTGCCGCATGCAATTAAAACACGCGATAATTATTTTAAAGCCGTCGAAAAGATGAAGCAGGGCAAAAGGCAAAAATTTGTCGTCGGCACAGGACACGGAACCGCTACATGTCAAGGGGCGGCATTCGAATTTATACATAATTTAGAATTTGATCTTAACAGACGGGGTGTGCGCCATAATGCCGATATAACATGGATATCGAATGAGCCTGCTCTCGGAGATTTCGGGGTCGGAGGAGTCGTTGTAAAAAAGAACGGAAATTTGGTTTCCGGCAAGCTTTTTGCCGAATCTACCTTTCTGGAAAAAGGTATAAAATGGGTGGAGAGGGCGCATGTGCGCAAGGTCGAGGAAGGTTCTTTAGATTACGTTAATATCGAAGGAGAGGAAGGAAAGCTGGATTTTGATTTTGCTATGCTTATTCCGCCGTTTGCCGGTATCCCCATCGCTTATATCGATAAAGACGGCAACGACATCAAAAGTCAGATGTGCGTGCCGAGCGGGTTTATGAAAGTCGATGCCGATTATGCATCTGCCGTAAAACCTTTCGAAGAATGGAGAAATTCAGACTGGCCTAAAAAATATAATAATCCTGTTTATAAAAACATATTTGCCGCCGGAATAGCTTTTGCCCCGCCGCACTCTATAAGCAAGCCTTTTAAAGCGCCGGACGGCACGCTTATAGTTCCCAGCCCGCCAAGAACCGGTATGGCATCGGGAATTATCGGACATACGGTTGCGCTATCTATTATAGATATGGTAAAGAAAGGATTAGAAGAACCTACGCAACAGGCATCGATGACGGAATTCGGCGCAATATGTATAACCTCTATGGGTAAATCGATGACGCGCGGTTCTGCCGCTTTATTGACTATGGATCCGGTAGTTCCAAACTACGAAAAATACAAATTTGGCAGAAATCTAAATTATACTTTCGGCGATATAGGTCTTGCGGGACACTGGGTTAAATATATGCTACATTACTTATTTATGTGGAAAATGAAAGGCAAGTTTTTATGGTATTTTATTCCCGATTGATGATTTAGGATATTAAATATAATATTTATTTAAATTAAAACATAATAGAATTACGGGAGGCTTGTATATATTATGGAAGATAAAAGTGTAAAAGACTTAACTGAATACGTTCCTTATTCTAAAGAGGCGAGGTCATTTATGGCACCTACTAAATATACCGTGTTTATAAGAACGTTTATTCCGTGGCAATTAATCAAGTTTGCCTATTATAATTTGAAGATGTTGATGGTTTTATCGAAAGGACACGGCAGGTTTCTGGATAAGTAATATATCCGATAAAAATAAAAGCGTCTAATATTTATAAATATTAGACGCTTTTATTTTCTCAACGTGCTATGTTTATTATTAAACAGTTAAGAGCCGAAATTCTTAGCAACAAATTCCCAATTTACTAAATTCCAGAAATGTTCAATATAGCTCGGTCTGGCATTGCGATAATCTATGTAATAGGCATGCTCCCATACATCGCAGGTAAGCAGAGCAGTTTTGCCGGAAGTCATCGGCGTGCCGGCATTACTCGTTGCCATAAGTTCTATAGAACCGTCATGATTTTTGACTAACCATGCCCAACCGGAACCGAATAAAGTAGCGGCTGTTTGACTAAATTGTTTTTTAAAATCGTCAAAAGTCCCAAACTTAATTTCAATAGCTTTTGCGAGATTTCCATCAGGTCGTCCTTTGCTATTAGGTGATAGGCAATGCCAATAAAAAGTGTGGTTCCACGCCTGAGCGGCATTGTTAAAAATCCCCCCTGAGGATTTTTTAATTATGTCTTCTAATCCTAAGTCTTGGAATTCCGTACCTTTTATGAGGTTGTTTAGATTATTTACGTAGGCATTATGGTGCTTTCCGTAATGATATTCGAGGGTTTCCTTAGAAATATGCGGCTGCAGCGCATCAAGGGCATAAGGCAATTCCGGCAGTTTATGTTCCATTTTAATACTCCTTTAATTAAAAGTTAAACAAATTTTATTTACTTATATAAGTATACCACAACTTTTTATAATTTTATTAAGAGGAAATATTAAAAATATTTGTTATAGTTTTGTTATAATTGACGAAATTGCATGGAAAGGAAAAACGGCGAGCGCCTTGAAACCTTGATAGAATATGGTGAGCCGCGCGGGAGTCGAACCCACGACCACCTGATTAAAAGGGAAATTCAAGCAAATCAATAAACCGACTTTCCGCCTGCATTTATAGTAATTATAAAGTTTTCCTCAATCCCGCCTATCCCGTATAATGCCGTTAAATTATGCCGATTTTTTTATAAACCGTTGCAAAATCGTTGCAGTAGTTACCGCCTGAACTTTCTCTTAATTTCAGGTTTAATCTCCGGTTTATTTTGCGGATCTTGGGTGAAAGAGTCCGGCTTAGGGGATTCGGAGTTTTTTAAATTCGTGGATGTCGCCTCCTGTTTGTTTTCTATTTCTTGCTTATTTGTGAACTTCAAAGTCATTTTATTAATTTCGGTTACGAATTCTTCGGCTTTTTTAATAGATGACTTAACCCCTTCTTTATTAAATTTAATTAAATCTCTGTAATCTCCTATTTGTCTCTGTTGAAAAGCGTTTTCGAGGATCTTGGTATAATCTTTATCCACCAATCCTTTATGCACAAATTCCTTATTAAATTCCCCTTTTACGTGGCCGTGGTCTGAATAATCAATGTCCTTTGTAAGCAATAAGGCTTTAATAGAATAAAAACAAGCATAATAATTTCTATTGACCGCTAAATTCAAGTGGTTAGATTCGTAAGCCATTTTAGCCTCATCAATTGCCTCAATAGATCTCTCGATTCTATATTTTATTAAAGCCTGTTTATCCCCTTCTCGTAGAGTCATAATTCGATTCCCTCCCGTTTAATATTTTGATACCAGGGCTCAATTCCGGCAACGCGGGTATTTAAATAACTCTTATACTCTATTTGCCAATCAATAAAAATATCGTATTTTAATTCAATGTCAACTACAATGCCTAATATTTTTTCATTAATATCTTTGCTTACCCGCATAAAATACCGATTTTTGAGTTCTTCAAATGATATATCCTTATCTATTTTGTAATCGTCATTAATTACTATAAGCAGGTCTATATCCGATTCCTCGTTATAATCCCCCCTTGCTTTAGAGCCGTAAAGGATTAATTTTGCCCCAGGGTATTTTTCCGTGACCTTTTCCTTTAATTCCGTTAAAGCCGTCCTCTCGTCATCCGTAAGATAACTTAAATATCCGGCTTTTTCCGCAAGATTATTATTGACAACGGTATTTATTATCCTTTCCATAATAACTAAATTATAACATAAACTGGTTAAGTAATAAAATGCCGACTTATATCTATAATTTGCGTTTTAAAGCCGGTTAAAATGATTTTAGGTGGTTTACCATTAACCCAGACCGAACCCCGCCTTATTTTTTGTCCTGCCGCGTTTTTGATAAAAGTTCTCCTAACCTCAATGGCCTATACCCGATATTGTCCGGAGAGACGTCTATCAGGTTGTCATACCGGTTTATTTTTTCGTGTATATGGCCGTGGACGTTTATATCGCATTTATTCCTGTCGAAGAAATTCTTAAGATAAAGTATTTCTCCGGAAAAAGCGTCCTGGGCGGATTTCTCTTGAGAGGAACAAGTTTCGCCGTATAAGTCTATAACCGGATAGTGGGAGAACAAAACCTTAATTCCATTAAACGACCCTATGACTGCCGATATGATGCCTTTGTCCACGGCCATGCCGGACTGGTCTATAATAACGTCATCCAAAAGCTCTATGCCGTTACTTTCGTAAATTATCGGACAAGCGACATCATGGTTGCCTTTGATTAAAATAATATGGCCGTTAATTATCCTGGAGTACCTTTTTATTTTCTGCTCCATGCTTAATATATCCTCGTCGGAGGTAAAGTCTCCCAGGTGCAGGACGGTATCGCTTTCGGATACGGTTTTATTCCAGACATCTACCAGATATTTATCGAAGCCGTTGGCAATGGAGTCATAGTCTCCGAAATGAGTATCCGATATAACGAAGGTATCGCCGGTGATTAGCATAATTTTAAGACCTGAGCATATTTTAAAAACATGCTATAATATTTTGTAAGATTAAAACGCCGTCTATCTTCATATGCGCCGGTTTGATAATAATATCAGAGCGCCTGCGACAGTCGTTTTCTCCGGGGGATTAACCGCGGGAGAATGCCAAAAACTAACTTCGTTTTTATGTGCTTCCTCTAATTCAGATCCGGACGGCGGCTCGGCTCTCTCTTCATGCCGTCCGTACCATTCCTCGAGGTTTAAATCAAAAACAAGGGTTGTTTTCTTAGATGCTATAACGTCGTCATAGCCGCCTTCGTAGCCAGGTATGACGACCATTAAATCCTCCGGGTATTTTTTAAGCTCTTCGATTAGTTCCTTAACGGTCATATTTATCGCCCTTTTTCTTTTTCTTTATCGTATGCTTGACTTTTAGAAGCGCAAGATTTAATTCGAGAGTCGTTTCGCTGCTGGTGGTCTCTAAGGCGCCGTCGAGGATGTCTCCCAGGACGTTAGCGGCCTTCTCCATTATTGTTTTCTGCTCGGCTTTGTCGGCTGTCGGCAGCCTCGACATGCTCCTGGACAGGTCCCTTATTTTGGCATACGTTTCTATAATGTCCAGAGTTGTTTTTACCGCCTTAGGGCTTTTGATTATGGTTGTGAGCATATAGAGGCCTTTTTCGGTAAAAGCCTTTAAGTCGGCGCTCGAATGTTTTAATTTATTAAACCGGTGGAAATTTTCCACCAGTTCATTTTTTTCCGTGGCCGTAAGTTTTATGATATAGCTTTCTGGAAATTTGGCCGGATTATTCTTAACCGCCTTATTAACATCTCTTGTTTCAATGCTGTATAGCGCGGCCACGTCGCTATCTATAATTACCTTCTCTCCCCGGATATCGATTATCTTGTCTTGGACGTTTTCGAGTTTTACTATTTGCATAGGATCTATTTTTAAAATAATTTTAGGTAATTAAAGTGTCCGAATTTCGGACACTTCCTCTTTAGCCTTATTTTTACTTGATTTGCGGGATTTTAAAAATCTGTTTAATCCAAATTAATAAATTTTTCCATTTATCCTTAAAATCGTTAATGGCAATTTTTATTGTTTTAAATGCCAATCTTAATCCTCGTGGCGAAACTGTTTCGCCACGAGCGGATACAGTAAATACCTTTGTTTCCGATACATCTAAAAAACAGGTTTACTTGAATCGTTATTTATTTTTTATACTATTTTTATCTTTCTTATTATTTCTAATTATAGTTTGCGGATTATCTGCTGAGTCAAGAACAAGTTGATCTGATAAAATATCGGATTTTTTTTGAGAGATAGCACAGAACAATAAGTATGCTTTATCCAGAATATATTCTAACTTCTCTCGAGCTTTGATTATTTCAATATAATCTGATGCAGTAGGAGGATGTTCTTTAAACCAATCAGTAACTACATCAAGAATTTCTATTGGAGAAAGGTCGTCATCAGACATAGTATCTTTGTAATCTTCGTCACCATAAATTTCTATTGATTTAAAACATTCTTTTAAATCTTTATTTAATTTTCTAATAAGCTTTTTATTTCCCTGGGACATATATAATTCAGTTAAAGCTCTCAATCTTAACGTATTCTTTTCGTCGGGATTTGCTTCAGCAATTTTTAATAAATAATTCATGCCTTTTGGGTTATAGCTTTCTAAGTTTATCCCGTAATAAGTAATCTCTTCATCTATACTTTCTGGTTCAGCTACAAAAAAATCAATCGAACTAATTTTAAATAGTTCACATAATTTATATATATTATATAAAGGAATTTTAACAGCCCCTTTTTCATACTCAGCAATAGCCTGCCTGCTTATAGATAATAATTGTGCGAGTTTTTCCTGTGAATAATTAAATTTTTTCCTTAAATTTTGAATTTTATTGCCCACTATTTGATAAAATTCTAATTCTTCGCTTTCTTTTTTTAATTTTTTCTTAGCCATTTTATTTAAATTCAAACATTAAATTTATGAACAATTATAAATAAAATATCACAATTTGATTTTTTTTTATACTAATAATATTTTTTTGTTGACTTTTATGGAATTATGTTATATTTTGTAACTAAATGCAAATAAACATAACAAATAAAAGAGGAAATTATGAATAATAAATATATAGGCATAAAGGAGATGGCAGAAATTTTAAGTAGTAGTAAAGGAAGGTTGTATTCGGCTGTTAAAAAAAACGAAATACCGCACTTAAAATTTGGGAGGAGGTATTTGTTTTCTGTGGAGGAAGTTGAAAAGTATTTACAAGAGTCAACCATCCACGCTCTGACGAGCGGGGTTAGAGTTTCGCCAAACCGTTGAAAAAAATAGTAAACAGGCAAAATCGGGCAAAGTCATTGAATTAAAGGGTTAGAATTTGGTGTATCACAGTGAGACACTTAAAAAAATGAAAAAAATAAAAGAAAACATAACCATTAAAACAGTCGAACAGGCACTACTTTCGAGCATTTTAATTGACAACCGCAACTTGCAAGAAGCTAATAGTATAGGGTTTAACGATTTCTATGATTCCCGGCATCGAGTAATATTCGCTAAAATGCAAGAATTATATAATGCTGGCAAGCCTATCGACCCCATAACGCTTGAAATGCCGGATGAATATGATTATTTGTTGGATTTGTTAGATATGCCGGCCGGACTCCTCAACGTTGAAGAATATGTGAGACAAATTTTAGAAAATTCCAACAAAAGAAGCCTAATATCTAAAATCGAAAATATTAGCTTAAGACAAGATAACGCTAACTACAACGACCTTAAACTCGATGTTATTGAATTTGCGAATAACCTTAAGGAAAAAGATACAACAACAAAGTTTAATTTTTTAAAACCTCAAGAAATTAAATCCGAAAAAGCTTCTTTCTTGCTTGAAGATTTTATGCCACTTCCTATCGGTGCAGAAACGATAATATCGTCAAAAGGCGGCAGCGGCAAGTCGGCTCTGGCTTTACAGTTAGCACTCAGGGCGAGCGCAACGGGGATTAAAACGCTGGCGTGGTTATCGGAAGATCCGATAACTCTCACAAAACACCGTCTCGAAAAAATCTCGAAGATGACGGAAATAAATATTAACGATAACCTTATGTTATGCGGCGATACGCCGTTTAATATTTTAGTGAAAAATAATAAAAACATCAAGGTTAATCCGGTTTTTTACGATTTTATGGCAGCATGTAAAAACTTTAAAATAGTGATCATAGACCCACTCATCGCGTTTTATGGCGCTGACGAGAATAGTAATTATGAGGCGCGATATTTTATGGAGCTATTTTCAAAATGGGCTAAAGAAGAAAACAAAGCAATTATAATTATACACCATCAAACTAAATATATAGACGTTTCTATTGCGCGGGGAGCGGGGGCGTTTATAGACGCCGTCCGGGCGCATTATAGCGCCGAAAAAGACAAAGACGATAACAGATACGTTAACGTTAGAATAGAAAAAGATAACTGGGGGATTGGAAGTATTTTTAAGAAAGAAAAACAAATTCAACTATGGGCTGAAAAACTACAAGGGAAAGAAGAATATTATAAAGAAAATAAAGAAAAAAATATAAATATTTATGAAAAATACGGATTTTAAAATATCCAACACCACCGTCTCAATCGTTAGGAGCGGGATATTCGCTCCCACCCTTAAGGCCACAAAGACCGATAGGGATATTATTTTCGAAAATAACTGGGGAAAACTAAAAATATTAAAAAAATATAACCAACTAACACAGACGCATATTAATATTTTAGACAGTATTTTTGCGAATGCTGCGGAAATCAGAAAATTTGAGACTGGGGAAATAGGAATAAAATTCGGAATAAATAAGGTCCTAAAAACTCTCGGTCAGACGGGAACAAATTATGAATGGCTCCAAAGAAAATTAGACGATCTAATTTCAACTGTGGTCGAAATAGAAACGAAAAATAACGTAACACACGAGGGAATCCTTCATTACGCCCGCTGGTCGAAAACTCCAAACCCCAACGCCTTAAAGAAAAACACTTCAGGATTAAAATATTATAAAAAAGGGAGTTGCGGGTATTATTATTCGATCGTCTTTAATACGGAATTTACGAGGTTTTTTGATATAGAGATTAATTTAAATTATCTAAAAATATTACCTGAAATATTAAATTTAAAATCCGGCGTTCTTCAGGCATTTGTCCGGTTCTGCATTAGCCATAACGAACTAAATATGCAATTATCTGAAATCTTAGGAAATATAAGGGTATTGGAGGGGGCGACAGACAGGCGCCGGCGTCAAATCATAAAAGAAGTCAAAGACAATGCCGCTCTGCTTTACGAAAAATTTAAAATTAAAATTGATAAAAATAATATCGTTAAATATAAACACAAAAACGCGACGGGCATTTATTTTTTAGCACCTGGAAAAGATAAAAAAAAGGAAACCATTTAATACGGATGCGGAAACCATTTAATACGGTAAATAAAAAAAAGGAAACCATTTAATACGGATGCGGAAACCATTTAATACGTTCTCAAGAGTATCTCAAGAGAGATACTCTATCAAGAGAGAAAGAAAAAATATTTTTAGGAATATTTTTTCTTTCTCCTAAATAAAAAAATAAAAACATTAGGACGGTTAAAATGATAAAGAAAGAAATTAAAAAAAATCTAATAAATCTTGAACTTGAAAAACAAATTAAAATGTTAAAAGAGATTTATGATTATCAAGACCAAGACTTGATTAATGTAGCAACAAATAATATCGAGCCGGCTTACGGATTATTAAAAAAAGAGCAGGGAGACGAAAGGACGATAAAAGACTTTTTGAGAAAAAAAAGATATATCAGAGTAGTTAAATAATCCTATTCAGATTCAAATTTAAAAATTCAGAAAGGAGGGGTATTATGTTTAAAAAAATCATCAGCGTTATTGTAATTATTTCGTTCACGACGTTTTATACGTTAGCCCTCGTAAATAGTAAAAATGCCTTTGCTTTTGTCGTTCCTTCGATTAGCGGCGTAGTTAACGCTGCTGAAGCTATGGCTGATGCAGGGGATTCCTTGGTTGCTGCCGGTAAAGTGGTCGGTCTGGCAATTCCACCCGGAGGACCCTTTGGGTTATCGACGAGTATCGGGCAATGGTTACAGGGAAAATCGACGGGTTTACTTAATACAGGCAAATTTATGACTTCCATGGCAAAACTTCAAGTGGAACTCTCTAAAGTCCAGTCATCCATTAACGCCGCTACTACCGCCGTTTCCGATGTTTACAACGCCGAAGGAGACATAACCGCCGCGCAGAACTCTCTGCAGGGTAACGGTATTATTATGACTAACTGCCAGGGCGGGTCAGGCATAATGGGTTCTATCGCTTCCGAAAACTGCACGGAAGAAACGATTAACTCCAACATCGAAGGCCTTCAGGGGACTTATTCGACCTTTGGCGGCCAGGCAGGAGTTTCCGGCAACGGCATATCTTCCGCCCTTGCAGGAAACAGTCCAAACCAGGCGGCACTTTTAAACGGGGTAAACAACTTTTCGAACGTGTCTGAAAACGGCCTCGGCGGGTCGGTCTCTATATCGCCTACGAGCAATTTATGTCAGGACGAACTTGCCGCGGGCATGGTTACTAACGCTTCCCAATGCACGGAAAGTTACCAAAGAGCAGTAGACTCCGAACTAAACAAAAATATGCTCATAAACGGAACGGAAGGCATAGCGCAGGGCAACGCCGCAATAGTATCCGGTAGCGGTTTTTCGAATGTGATATCCGGCGTTAAAGGCTCTTACGATTTACAGCAGCTCGAGCTTTTAAAAATACTTGCCGAGGAAAACGCACAGCAGCTTAAATCTACCGGCGCTTTGACGAGGCAAATAGCGATAGCTAATCAGGCAAAAGCCGCGAAGAAAATTAACGATGCAAAAACGCCGATTATAGGCAAACCTAACGACCCGATAAAGGAAATGCAGGCTAACGGCTGGTATTACTGAAATTTTATTTATTAAAAAATATGAAACTTACAACTTTAATTTTATTAACCGCCGGATTTATTTGTTTCGGTATGATTAAAAGTTCTTTCGCCGGAACAAAAACTTGTCCAAGCGGGTATTCTATGGGTTCTAACGGGTACTGCCATAGCACTACCGATAGCGCAGGCAAATGTCCTCCTGGAGGCCATTGGTCAGGTGGAAACACTTGTACCGCAGAACCGATCACTACGCCGCCTAAAACATCCTCTACGGCCAAGCCGAACACCGCATCCACTCCGAACGCTAAAACCGCTCAAGCAATGACGATGCCGAAGATGTTTGGTATCCCTAAAAGTTTAAAGACGTTTGACGTGGAAACGATTCCGGAAGATATCCTCGATAATTCCAACTTAACCGGTTGGGTCCAAAACATTGCGTATATGCTGATAATATTTGGATTTATTTATGATATGTATATGAACCTTTATAGGTTTTCTATCGGGGACGACGGAAAAAATAAAAGCTACTGGCAATTATTTTTTCGCTTAATTTTTGCATTTACCGCCGTTTACATATGGTCTAAAGGAATATTTTTCGAACAGTATTTAAACTTTATACAAAACACGCAAGACTATATCTGGACGACTATGGCTAATAAATCCAACGTTTACAAGATAACCGCGGATGTTAGACATATGATTGGGCAGTTTGGTTCGGGTCAAAAAGGAAACGGGTTTGAGTGGTATAACCCCGCCACGTGGGGGAACTTAGTTAATATTGCCGGACAGGCTGTTTTAGAGTTCATTTTTGCGACCATAGTATTTTTGGTTTATATAATTTACATCGTCGTATATTTTTTAATTTACCTATTCCAGGTTCTAATACTTGGCCTGTTATATGCGATATTCCCCCTTGCGATAGGCTTATGGGTAGGAGAATATGCTGAAAGCGTCAGTCCTTTACAATCGTGGTTTAAATGGTTTATCGAAGTTTCGACTTGGGGAGTATTTATAGGTCTCGAAAACGTAATTTTTAACACTATCGTCGGGAATTTTATCGCCGATTCCGTTTTAGGCCTGAGGGGGGGCGGCGTTAAGTTTAGTACTCGCGTTGGGTCTGATTTTAGCCATGATTCTCCTGCTTCTCGCCGGCCCCTTCCTAATCCATAAAATATTCGGTATGACGTCCGGTCACGGACATATAGGGAATGCGGCGAGTAAGGCTAAAAGTTTTAAAGATACTTCCGACTCGAAACAAAGTCAAGAAAAAATCAAAGAAGGAGTTAAGGCGATAGCGACAGGCGGCGCTTCCGTTCCGGCTGATATGGCTAAGGAAGGCGCAAAACAGGCGGTAAAAACTGCGCAAGATACCATAAAGGAGCAAGGCGGCAACGCAGCCGGCGGCATCGCCCCGGGAGCTTCGACCCGTTTAGACGGAAAATAATAAAAATGATTTTTGGAGGCGGTATGAAAGAAAGAATTGATTTTTTATCAGTATCGAAAGAAATTGCGGATAGAGTTGAACACTATTATAACTGGTGTTTTAGGGCGGTTTCCATCTTTGCGATGCTCTCGTTTGTAAGTTTTTTTGGAATGGCGATTTTTTATTATATCGTTCGGTTTTTACCACTTGCGATGGCATTTCTGACTACTCTTGTAATTACTACGGCATTTTTTATGGCGACGACTTTGGTAACTATTATTTTATTTTTAGCCGGATTAATTTTAGGGGTAAAAAAATATATTCATGATTTTAAGGATAGAGGAAAAAATTTATTGTTCCGGATTAAACAGATTTTTAAAATACCGTAAATCAAGTAAAAATAAGGCTAAAAAGGAAGTGTCCGAAATTCGGACACTTTTCGGCGGACAGGGAAAAAGTGAACGGATTTAGGATAATTAATAACATAAAAACTAAATTAAGGAGAATAGATATGTCGGATGAAAAGGAAGAAGCATTAAAGAAAGCTATAACGATTACGATTTCGGAAATTAACGAAGAGGCTAAAACGTTGCAATGTAAATTTAACGAGCTTATTAATTACGCCGACAAGAAGGAAGACAATATTGAGGATAATTTAATTAGTTTGTTTAAGAAAGCCGTTGATATTTCTGAAGCTATATATAAATTCAAAAGAACAACCGAACTAAAAAAAGAATTTGATGAACTGCTTCGGTTTACGGCTGATAATGTTAAAACGATAGATGATGATATTAATAATAATATTAAAAAAAGTCTAAATCCGGCAAAATCAATAAATTAAAGGATTAGAGCTTGGTGTCTCACGGTGAGACACATTAAAAAGAATACCAAAAACCGGAAAAGCAAAAACCTGATAAAGAAAGAAACATCGAAATTAAAAAAGACGAAAAGCAAAATATTCAAAGCAAAATTGTAAAAAGATTATAAAAAAAAATGCAAAAGGCAAAAGCTAAGAAAGAAATTCGCTGCGCTCATTTATATTATAAAAAGCTAACCGCCTTCGGCGAAAAAAGTAGAAAAGGTTTTAGTATGGTAAAAGCAAAAACTTTAAGAAAGTGGCTTCGCATTTTATTATTGTAAATACTCCGTTTATTGAGCGTATCGTTAATATTATATTGTGCATTTTCATATTGAACGTCGAACGGCAACTATGGTAACACACCTGCGCACCGGCAAAGCCGGAAACGCAGGTTTTAGGCGGGGGTAGTCGCCATATAAAGTATGGCATAACGGCGGGAACTTCTACGAATAGAAGGCTTTGCGATATACATCTAAATTAGGGCAAAAATGCCATACCATTATGGCGTAAAAAATACAATAAAAAATTGGGGGCAGTATGAAAAAGAAACAAACTTTAGTTATTGACGAAAAGTTCATCCGTAAATTTGGAATGGAGAACAAATCGCAAATAGTAAACGACGCTCTGGCGAAATATTTTTTTGACGAAAAGCAGGGTTATAAAAACGATTTGCAGTTTATAAAAGACCTTCACGGAGCGGTCGAAAAATTAAATGAAAAGGTGGATAACCTGCTGGTGAAAATTGCTTCAATAGAGACCAGATTGGATTTAAATTTTAATATGTCTTTGTTTGGCGTATATGCAGGTGAAAGTCTTTTGCAGCAAGCCGGGCAACAACCCCAATCAAAAGAAAAACTGGACGAAGAAAGAAAAAAAATTGAAGAGCTGTCAGAAACAACTAAAAGCAAATATGCAGATTTAAAAAAGATAATGGGTTAATCAGAGTGGTTTATACCTAAATTTAAAATCAGAGGTCTTAAAATCGATTTTAGAGCGTTTTTTAGCGGTTAAAAATAATAAGAAAGGAAAATTTCTTAAATTCAGAGAAAAAAATGAAATTGGTCGGCGTGGAAAAAATAGCGGAGATACTCGATATAAATGAAAATACGATATACGACTGGACTGCTACCCGTAAAATCCCGCATTACAAAGTCGGACGACTCGTTAAATTCGACATCGATGCCGTTATGGACTGGCTTGCAACTTGCGAGGTTAAACCATATAATAAAGGAACAGGCGGAAGGTCCCATAAAGGAGGTGGCAAATAATGGGACTTTTCAAAAGAAAAGGCAGCCCTTATTATTTTATGAAATTCCAGGCTAACGGTATCCGGATTTACGAGTCCACAAAGACGGCCAATAAGAAACTTGCCGAAGAAATATATTTAAACCGCCGGTCGGAAATTATTTACGGCATAGAACCGGAAATAAAAAAAGAACCGGTAAGGGATATTAGTTTTAACGAGCTTGCGGATAAGTATTTGGAATTTATTTCCGGCAGGCTTAAATCGGCATACGATACAGGGTTATTTGTTAAAACGCTCGCCATGAGGTTTAAAAATAAGCCGTTATCGGATTTTACAATGCAGGATTTGGAACTTTTTCAATCGGACTGGATTAAGGACGGGTTTTCGATAGCTTATGCCAACAGGCTTACGGCAACATTAAAAAGAATGTTTGCAAAAGCGCTTGATTGGGATTTAATAACCGAAGACGTCTTAAAGCGGGTCCGGAAAGCGAAACAGCTTAAAGGCGAAAAAACAAGGTTAAGGTATTTATCGGAAGAAGAAGCCGAAAGGCTAATATTTAATTGCGATAAGAACCTAAAGCCTATCGTCATAACGGCTTTAAATACGGGTATGAGAAAATCGGAGATCCTTAAACTGACATGGGACAGGGTAGATTTAAAGAACCGACTAATATTGCTTGATAAGACGAAGAACGGCGAGAGGCGGGAGATACCGGTTAACGATACGCTTTATAATGCTTTATCCGGGCTTACAAGGCATTTAAAAACGGATTATGTCTTTTACAACCCGGAAACTTTAAAGCCGTATTACGACCTTAAAAGAAGCTTCGGGGTAGCGTTAAGAAAATCGCATATTTTAGATTTTAGGTTTCACGATTTAAGGCATACCTTCGCAAGCCGGCTTGTGATGAAAGGGATAGACTTAACGACCGTTAAAGAGCTTTTAGGACATAAAGACGTGAAGATGACTTTAAGGTATGCGCATTTATCCAAGCCGCATATTAGAAACGCCGTTAACGTTTTGGACGGCGAGCGTTGCAAAATCGTTGCAATGGAATATGAAAAGGAAATTGCAAAAGACTAAAACCTTGATAAAACGTGGTGAGCCGCGCGGGAGTCGAACCCACGACCACCTGATTAAAAGTCAGGCAACGTATTTAATAACATATTAATTTTATTAATAAATTATTAACATAAAATCGCCTATGGGACAAATTTGAGACAATCACGCCGTAAAGCCCTTATTTTTATATGTAGTTATTTCTCTTAATAAAACAATAACGGATTCTTTCATAAACTTACGCCTTCTTTATTGACGTAATAGGATAAAAAGCCGGCGTCGTTTATTTGATTTTTATACGTTTCTTTCGATTTAACGACGATATCGTTTGATATGTTGTTTATAGCCATTCTTCTGCGGATGTTGCGCAAAATAATTTTTAAATCTTCTTTAAATATATCCTTATCGATTAATACGAAAAAGTCCCAGTCGCTTCCTTCTTTATAATCTCCTCTTGCCCTAGAACCGAATAAAAAAATCCTATCGACCTTATATCCGGCTTTTTCGATTTCTTCGTTAATTATCGTCTTTGCAATCTCGAGATTTTTATTTAACGTCTTTTCCATACAATTTATTATAGCATAATAAATAACATAAAACTGCGTTACTCCGTAAAGCCCTTTACTACGCCTAAAAGCCCTGTAATTACCTTTTGAATTCTCACGGGATCTTTAAACGCCGATATGCTTTTTAGGAGCTCCTCGAAGTCTTTATATTCCAAAAGACGAAGTATCTCGTCGGGCATATATCCTGCAAGGGTAAGGTATTCGGCTACCGGTTGCTTAAATTCTTCGGCAAGCTTTACTATTTCTTCTTTGGATAGTATTTCTAAACCTTCTATTACCTGTTTAATCTTTTCCGTTCTTTTCTTGACGGAAATATCTTTCTTAATGCGGGCTATGAAATTATCCGGCATGCTGTCTTTTTTAAGAACGATTTTCTTAAGGACGCCGTCCGGTATTTTGTCTTGAAGTTTTGCTTTGGCAAGTAGCAGGTATAGTTCGTCTTTGGTATTGCCGTCCACTTTAAACATATCTATTATTTGGTCTAAAAGCTCCATGCTGGGAAGCCTTTTATCGACTTCTATCAAGTTTAAATGGACTGCGGCTACTTTAAATTTATTGGACATAGAAGCTATGGAGATATGCTTACTCTGCCTGATTTCCTGAAGAATGCGACCTAAGGTTTTTTCCTGAGACATATTTGCTCCCTTTAAATTATAATAAAACGTTATTAATTAAACTATTAATTATATAAATATAACTAATAGTTATATATTATAACTTGATAGTTTGGGAGCGTCAAGATTTTTATTTAGCGGAAAAAGCGGAAAAAATAAGGAAAATAATAGGAGATATAA
>JAJYYR010000065.1 GCA_021800805.1 bacterium | reverse complement strand
TCAGCCGTTATTATTTTTATACTTTATTGTAAGGCGCCGCCTCCGGCTGTTACTTAGAGCTGACTCTTTCTATATAAGTTTTGGTTCTCGTATCGACTTTTATAATATCGCCTTCGTTTAAAAATAGCGGAACGCTGATTACGAGCCCCGTTTCAAGAGTTGCCGGCTTCGTAGCCCCAGAAACGGTATCGCCTCTAAGCCCCGGTTCCGTCTGCGTTATTTTTAGCTCTATAAAATTAGGCACTTCGATATTTATAGGCTTGCCGTTATAATACAAAATTTTTACATGAATATTTTCAAGCAGAAAACCTGCGCTTTCGGCAGACGCCTCTTTGTCTATATGTACCTGATCGTACGTTTCATTGTCCATAAAAACAAAATCGCTTCCTTCATCGTAAAGATACTGCATATTTTTTTCTTCTATATTAGGCGTTTCGACCTTTTCGCCAGCCCTTAACGTTCTGTCTATCACCTTTCCCGAAATCAGGCTTTTTAATTTGGTCCTGACGAAAGCCCCTCCTTTCCCGGGCTTAACATGTTGAAAATCGATAATTTCGTAAGGCTCTTTTTCCATTTCTATTCTCAGCCCTTTTTTAAAGTCGGTAGTGGAATACAATTAATTAAACCTCCGTTTCTTTGTTTTCGTATTTATTTATGATTTATTTGCAATGCCTACTAATTTAAAACAATGCAAAATAAAAATCAACTACTAAATTTTATAAGTTTGAAATTTAGGCTAAATCCTCAATTTTGCATTGATTTTTTTTAATATTGGTAATAACCCGGGCGCCTTCTTTTTCGACATAACACATATCTTCGATTCTTACGCCGAACTCCCCTTCGATATAAACACCCGGTTCAACCGTAAATACCATGCCTTCTTTAACCGTATCGCCGTTTTTTTTACCTATATAAGGATATTCATGTATATCCAACCCTACCCCGTGGCCTAAAGAATGAGTAAAATATTTTCCATAACCTCTTTTATCGATATAATCTCTTGCAATTTTATCTAAACAGCTGAATTTAACGCCGGGCTTTATTTTTGAAATCGCCTTTTGCTGCGCGGAATAAACCGTATCGTAAACATCCAGAAACCTGCCGTCGGGGTTTCCAAGATGGACGGTCAAAGTTTCATCGCTCTTGTAACCGTTTCGTTCCGCCCCGAAATCGCACAATAAAACATTTTTTTTATCTATTCTTTTATCCGAAGGCAGTCCGTGCGGCAGACTTGAATTTCTGCCGGAAAGTATTATAGTTTCGAAAGACTCCATAGAACGGCGCTCTAATAAATTTTTTTTGTAAATTATAGCTAAATCGTTCTCGGCGCAGACGGTTTTCTTTAAAGTTTTCAAAGCGTCCAACATGGATTTTTCGGCTATAGAAACAGCCTCTAAAATATAATTAAGTTCGCCCTCGTCTTTTATCGACCTTATTTTTAAAACGGCGTCGCGGGCGGGAATCAGCTTAATTTTACTTTTAAATTTCTCTTTTAACGAGGCATACTCGTCGCAGGTAATATAATCGGACTCGAACATTATAACTTTAATGTTTCTTTTAAATATATCCACGGCAATATCTTTATAGATTTCTTCTATTCTAACAATTTTTACATGGGCAAAACATTCTTTGGATGCCCTTTCGGAATATCTGCCGTCCGTATAAAGGATTATTTCTCCTTTGCGTGTAAAATAGACATATCCTTCCCCTGAAAAGCCCGTCATATAAAATATGTTGGAAGGCTTTTTTATTAAAATACCGCCGGCTTTTTTGTCTATCAGCCGCGATATCATATCGGAAACATTAAACATAAAGGCGGTTGGAGGTTCTTTTAGGTATTTTTAGACGTTTCTCTGTAGGCATATGTTTTTTGAAGAAAAGTTTCCAGAGAGGATATTTGGGTTTCGGCCGCTTTTTTCTTTTCTTCGTTTGATTCCTTCATTAGCGATTGCAGTCTCTTAACGTTATCCGCCGATTCTTCGTCTAACGGATTTTCTTTCAGCAGGTCTATGTATATATTTAATGCTTCCGCATAATGTCCCTGGGACTCGTAAATTCCGGCAAACGTCTTTGTTTTAGGTTCTAATGCCATAATGTATTATTTTTATCACACAGGCTTATGTTTAGTCAAGCAAATTAATATGCCCAAATCCCGATTTAGAAATTTTTATATATGAATTACCTGAATTACTTAATAACGAGATTGCTTCGCTGCGCTCGCAATGACGGGTTCTCGTAATGACGGGTTCTCGCAATGACGGGATATTGGAATTTATTAAAATATTTTCTAAATCGGGATTTGGGGTGTGTTTTATTTAAATCTCATTTATAACCGCCTGCTTGATTTTTCTTATATAAAGCGGATTCCTAATCTTGCCCCCCTGGTCATTTTTTACGTAAAACGTGTCAAATGCCTTATTCCCCTGAGTCGTTATCTTCGATGCAAATATATTTATGTCAAAAACGTTAAAAATTCTTCCTATGTCGTATAAAAGCCCTTTTCTATCCAGAGCCTGAATTTCTATTACCGTAAACTCGCCGCTTATATTATTATAAATTTCCACCGAATTTGAAACGCGGGGTCCGCTCTTTTTATATAAACTTTCGCTCTTTCTCTTATTTTTGAGCATATCTTCGAGCGATATATTGCCGTTAAACACATTAAAAAAGGTATTCCGCAGTTTATGCCAGTCGATATCCCCGTCAACTTTTTTATATATATGATTTACGAAAAAGGTATCGATAAACCTTCCGTCTTTTCTTGTATTAATATCTGCGCTCATTATATTAAAGTCAAAATAAGAAAGCGTCCCGGTTATATCGGAAAACATAGTTTTTTTATCCTCGCCGCAGATAATTATCTCGTAATAATCTTCGCCGATATGCGGTTTCGCCACGAAATTAAACCTGTGTCCCGGCGTAATTTTTGAAAATAATTTTAAATGCAAAAGAATGTTTTCGGAGCTTTCTCTTGTTAAATATTTACCGGGGGAATAAAATTGATTTACGAAACCCGTTATAAATCCATTTAGGTCTTTAATGCCTTTAAGAAAATTATAGCCTCTTTTGCCTTTTAAATTTTTTGCGGTTTCGGTTGCATTCTCAATGTAATACATGTCGCTTTTAAAATACTCTTCGGTATTCTTTAAATACGATAAAGTCCTGTCGAAAAGCTCCGTCAGAAGCATTTTTCGCCACGAATTAAATCTTGTCTTTGAAACCGCCATAGAATCGCAGATACTGACGATAAAAAGCAGTTTTAATCTCCTTGCGTCCTTAACCATGCCCGCAACGGATTTAATAGTCGCCGGGTCGTGAATATCCCTTCTTTCGGACGTAAGCGGAAGAAGAAAATGGTTTAATATCAAAAATCCTATGCAGTTTTGGACGCTCTCGCTTAAACCGAGCCTTTTTGCAACCTTTACGGCTATTTTAGACCCTATGGCTTCATGATGTGCGGAATACCCTTTGCCGATATCGTGAAGCAAAAGCGAAAAATTTAAAATAAGCATATCTTCGGCGCTTAAATCTTCAAATGTTTCCTTAAGCTCTCCGTTGATTTTAAAATTAGCCGTATTCTCCAAATAATAGACGCCGTTAAGCGAATGTGCATCGACCGTATAAATATGATAAACGTCGTTGGTGGACAGGGAATCTATTTTTTCAAATTCGGGGATTAACGCGCTTAATATTTTTGTTTCATGCATTAACAGCAGGGTTTGATAAACTCTTTTTTTGTTTTTTAGAAGGGTTATAAAAAAATCCTTTGCAAAATCGCTGTTCTTAATATTTTTTCTGTATTTTTCTCCGCTTATTTTTAAAAGGTTGACGGATTCCGCGCTAAGCCTGTAACCGGCAGATTGATATATATTCAGCAGATTAAATATATTTTTAACGCCGGATAAAAAAAGCTCTTTGTCCCGCACGGCAATAAAACCGTTTTCTAAATAGAGGTTGTTTTCTATAATAATGCCGGTTTTTTCGTTTTCTTTATACCTGCTTATAAGTACCCTCGGCTTTATGAGAAGGTTTATGACGAGCTTAGATATATTATGTATATTCTTAGCGTTTAAATAATAGTCGTGCATAAAATATTCTACCTTGTCTAAAAACTTTCCGTCCTTGTAGTAAAAAGCTTTAGCGGCATTTTCCTGAATATCGAAAGTAAGCTTATCGACCTTTTTCTGCGCAAGCAGATGCATCATTATTCTTGTCTTTAAGATGAATTTTTTTCCGCCGTAAAGATTGGCGATATCCTCTTTATTCAAAGAACTGTCCATTTTTTTAACCCTTAATGTTTCCATTATCCTTGTTTCGGCGGCATCGGCATCACTGCCGGCATCGGCGGACGGAAACGGCAGGGATTCTCCGGTTGCTAAATAATAGACCCACTCGCAGTAAGAATAATCTCTTAAACCGCCTATGCCTTCCTTAACGTCCGGTTCTAGAAGAAATATGTCGTTATCCGACATAACGTTAATCAGGCGTCTTTTTCTTAAGTTTTTCATAAGTTCTACCAAAAAAACCGATTTTGCGTCTATTTTTTTAAAACCGTTTTTGAACCCGTCGTATAAATCTTTATTTCCGGCAATATATCTTGTATTTATAAAAGAAGTGTACGTATTTAAGTCTTTTTTCATCAACTCGGCGGCTTCGGAAATAGTCATTACGCTCTGAGCGAGATCCACCCCTGCATCCCAAAATAAATAAAAAAAGTCCTTAAGGTCTTTAGCGACATTTTCCTGATTCAGCCCTTCTTTTATGATTATCATTATATCGATATCCGAATAAGGACATAGTTCGCGGTTAGAATAACTGCCGCCCGACGTTATACAAAAATCGCCTCTGCCTCCGATGCCCGAGAATGCTTCTATTATTACGGAATCATAAAATTCGGATATTTCTCCGGCCGCGTGAAAAGAATCGTAGTTCAGAAGGTCGTCTTTTAAATTTTTGTATTTTAATTTAATTCTTTCTTTTAAATCTTTAGGCGTCAACGTCAAAGTTTTCTCCGCGCATTTCGTTCGTATTATTTGCTTTTATTTATTCTCATTGTTTCCGATGATTCCGCCGCT
>JAJYYR010000064.1 GCA_021800805.1 bacterium | reverse complement strand
TTTTAATTTTGCCGAAAAAATCTTTATATATAGGGTCGATGGACGGAACTACAGAGGAGATGGAAACGCCGCTTATATCTTTTAACGGATTATTTTTTGCAAAAAACTTTTTTAAATCGTTTGATGAAGATATTTTTGCGGTATCTATTCTGAAGGCTTTAATTATATCGTAACCTTTCTCGTCGAACAATCCGAAAGAAGAAGAGGAGTTGCCTATATCGCACGATAGTATCATAAATTAAAGTAATTAATAATAAAATTTAATTTTGGGAAAAATATATTTCGCCGGAGACAATCTTCTCCAGTTCGTTTTCGCCTGTTTTTAAAAGAAGCGCCCCTTTGGAATCTATGCCGACGACCTGTCCTTCGACTCTTCTGTCCTTAACATTTATTTCAATCGTTTTACCCATCATACCGAAGTATTTTTGATAATAACCGAGAACGGACGATAAGCCGGTAGATAAAAACATTTCATAGTATTTATCGAATTTATTTAAAATAGACGCTATCAGTCTGTTCCTGTCTATAAGAGCGGTTGAACCGTTTGTTTTTTCAGATTCCATTAAGAGCGATGTTGCGATATTTTTTATATTGTCGTCCATATCTTTTTCCGTTATATTAACATTCATCCCTATACCGACCACCATGTATTCTATAGTCATATTTTGCGTACTCATTTCCGTCAATATTCCGGAAACTTTTTTAGAGCCTATAAGAACGTCGTTAGGCCATTTAATCTGAGGCTGCAGGGAAGCAACCTCGACTATTGCGTCGGCTACGGATACCGCGGCTAAAATCGTCATTCCCTGAGCGGTTTCGGGAGTAAATTTAGGCCTTAATATTATAGACATATATATATTGCATCCGCAGGGGGATGTCCAGAATTTTCCGTTTCTACCCCTTCCTTTTTCCTGACAATCCGCTATTACCACGCTTCCGTTTTTTACGCCTTTAGATGCTAAATCTCTGGCAAGAGTGTTTGTGGAGTCAACCTTTTCTTCGTAATATAAATTTTTTCCGGCAAACGGCCCTTTCAGCCGTTTTTTAATTTCAAATATATCGATATAATTCATTTCTTCCATTTTACAGCCTCTTAAAGTTATCTATTCTATTATTATATACGAAGAATTTAAATCTGTCCCCTAAAAAAATAATTTTACTTAACGAAATTTAACGAAAAATCGGCGGGAATTACGGAATTGGTAAGCGACCCCATAGAAATATAATCGACGCCGGTTTCCACGGCTATTTTTCTTAACTTATCTATCGTTATATTGCCCGAGGCTTCCGTAACGGCTTTTCCGTCTATAATTTTAACGGCTTTTTTCATTGTTTTTATATCCATATTATCCAGCATTATCACGTCGGCCTTTGCTTCTACGGCAGATTTAACTTCTTCCAGCGTGGCGGTTTCTATTTCTATTTTAAAGTTTAAGCCGGAATAGTGCTTCTTTACGGCTTCCATGGCGTTTTTTATTCCGCCGGCAAGTTTAATATGATTATCCTTTATAAGTATTCCCGATGAAAGGTCGAATCTGTGGTTTTCTCCTCCGCCTGTTTTGACGGCATATTTTTGGAGCATTCTTAGTCCGGGGATAGTTTTTCTAGTATCTAAAATTTTTGTGTTAAGTCCTTCGAGTTCTTTCGAGGCAATATTAGATATTGTTGCAATGCCTGACAGGTGCTGAAGAAAATTAAGAGCGGTTCTTTCTCCGTACAGTATGTCGCTCGCTTTTGCTTTAAGGGATATTATCTTCTGGAATTTAACCGCTTTATCCCCTTCGCCGCTAAAAAAATCAATTTTATAGTTATCTTTTGAAATTATATCGAACACCATAGAAAATATCTGCAGTCCACATACGACGGAATCTTTTTTTGCGATAATTTCGCATCGGATAACGGGGTCGTTTTTAAACGTGACGGCATCGGTAGTAATATCGCCGCCTTTAATATCTTCATTCAGCGCCGCATATATAAGAGGTTTTACCTGTGGCTCGAAAATACGCATATTTTAACGGTTATTGTTGTTTAATCTTTTCTATTTCTTCTTTGACGAGTCTTTCTATAATTTCGGGAAGACCTGCTTTTATAGTTTCGATTATTTGAGGTTTAATATCCTCGATAGTTTTTTCTATGGCGTTTTTTAAATAATCTTCCAATTTAACGAGATTTTGTTCGTCTAAAATTTTCAAATTTAATTCTCCTTCGGATTTTTTAGTACTTATATCCGTATTTAATTTATATACTTCAGGTTCGTTAATCTCTTCGGGATTTCCGCCTAATGCCATATTAAAGCCGGCGAAGGGTTCGTTGAAAGCAGGGGCAGGGGCGTCTTCATGATGATGTTCCATGTGTTCTTGTATGGAGTCAAACGATACGGCAGACTCAAAAGCTTCATCCGGCGTATTTAACTCAAATATTCCGGCAGATTTAACCGGTTCGGACGGGCCGTTAGATTCAAATCCCCCCGGAACCCTCAGGGTATCGCTGTCGCCGGATTCGGGCGGCTCAGCCTGTCTGGAGAATTCTTGGGGTATTGCGGCGGCGATATGTTCCGGTTCCGCAGTTTCTGCAGACGGTTCTTCTTCTATCAAATAAGCGGTGCCCGCCGGTTCTTCTTTTTTATTGAGGTTCTGAAATTCTTTAAATATCGTGTCGTCTTTAAATAAATTTTCGAATGCCTGGCTTAATTCCGAAGATTCAGGGCTGCCGTGTTCCTGTTCGGGAACGCTTTCCGTGTTTGTTTTTTTATTTTCGAAGGATGCGATGTCGTATATCTTTTCTCCTGAATTTGCGGTATTTTCGGATGCATTAGAAACAGTATTGCCTCCGTTAAGGGTTCTTTTTATTTTTGAAATAAAAGCGTCTTTATCGAAAGGTCTGTATATGAAACCGTCGGATTTCAGATTTATCAGCGTTTCTCTTTCATTGTCCGATAAATCCGATGGGACTAATAAAATGAGCGGTATATTCGAGAATTCTCTGCTGGTTTTTATTTCCGTTATGCTTTTTTTTAATCCCGTGTCGATAGTGTTGTAGCTCAATACTATTATATCGGGAATAAAGTTTTTAGCCGCTTTATAAATGGACGCCGGTTCGTTGACAAGAGTAAGCTTGAATTCAGGATTATCGAGAAATATGGCGGCGACGGATCTTTGCATTGACTCGCTTTCGTCTATAAAAATTAAATTATACGACATAATTTACCCCTCCTAATGCTTTAAAACATTTATGATTTTTGATATACTATTATCGGTATATTTATAATATACTATAATTTCCATTTAATTTTATCTTAATTTTAATATTTTTAAATAATATAGTCAATAATTTTAAAGCAATTATGTCAACCATAGACAGATATATATTTAAGCAGATGATTTTTCCCTTCATTTTCGGACTTTTAATATTTACGTTCAGCGTTACTATAAATCGTATTCTTTTGCTGACGCAGATGGTTCTAAATAAAGGCATAAGTATTTCGGCGGTATTAAAACTTGCAAGTTTAACCATACCTGATTTTATGATAATAACTCTTCCGGTATCTTTTCTGCTTGCCCTCTTGACGGTGTTCGGAAAAATGACGCAGGATAACGAAATTATGGCGCTTCGCGCTTCGGGCATAAGCATATTCAAGCTTACGAAGCCGGTTTTATTATTTGCATTGATACCGCTTTCGTTTTCAATTCTTTTTTCATTTTATATGGCGCCCAGATTTAATTTCTTTTTCAGGGTCCTTGCCGTAAAAGAAGCCAAAAAAGCCGCACTCTCGGCGTTAAAAAGAAATTCGCTGACAAACAGGTTCGGAAACTTAAAAATTTTCGTGAAAAACGTTAATGAGGATAAATCTACCCTGAAGGGCATTTTTATATTAAACAAAGTCCATAATACCCCCGAAACTTTAATCGCGAAAAGCGGCAGCATAAAATACAATCAAAAACTCAACACCCTGTCTTTTTATTTAAAAAAAGGAACTATTCAAAACCAGAATCCGGATTCAAAAAATTTCTGGCTCCTGCATTTTAATACCTATAAAATAAATATTAAATTAAAAGGCCTGTCTTTTCCCGGAAAAAACAGCTCTATGCATTTTTTGACTTTTTCCGCTCTTGCGCGAAAATATCTGACGGAAAAAAGTCCCAAAATGAAAAATATTTATCTTGCGTATCTTTATAAAAAAATAGCTATTCCGGTCGCCGCGGTTTTATTTATATTCATAGGTATGCCGCTTGGTATGCTTCTGGAAAAAAGGAGTTTATTTCTTGCTATTTCATATACTATAATATTTGTCGTGATTTATTATATACTTTTCACGTCTGGATTTTATCTGTCCCTTAGAAACCAGTTAAATCCAGTTATAGGCGTCTGGGGAGCGGATTTATTTCTTGCCGTTTCCGGCTCCGTTCTGTATCTAAAAGCCTTCTTAAAGTAATTGCGGGTAATTTAAAATATCTATGAAAATAAAAATATTGCAGAAATATCTTATAAGCGAATTTTTAAAATATTTCGCTATATCGCTTCTGGGCCTTATATTTTTTTATATAGTGGTGGATTTTATTTCCAACATCGGCGCCTTCACAAAGCATTCCCCGGAGTTTCAATATATAATTCTTTATTTTTTTTACAAACTGCCGGAGATAACATACAGGGTGCTTCCGTTGTCGGTCCTTCTGGCGACCCTGCTTTCAATATCCTTTTTTAATAAAAATAACGAAATAACGGCCGTAAAATCTTCCGGTTTAAGTATGGCAAGATTCTTTACCCCTTTAATAATTTTAGGCGCGGCAATATCCGTTTTTGCATTCCTGCTTTCTAATTTTGTCGCGGTAAGGTCGAATGTTTTGAGAAGAGTCGTTATGCAGAAAGATATTAATAAAAATAAAAATTATAATGAGGGTTCGGTCTATAAATACACGACCAAAAACATATTTATTCATTATAAACGGTGCATCGTGACGGCGGAAATTATGGATCCGGCATCGAAGACGGTCAAGGGGGTCAACGTTTACGTATTTAACGATAAATTTATGCTGAAAAAGAGATATATAGCTAAAGCCGGCTATTTCGGCAAAGGCGGACTAAAGTTAACCGGCGGGCAGGAAGACGATTTCGATATGGGAAAAGGGCGGGGATTTGTCCAGAAATATTTTAAAACTATTAATATTC
>JAJYYR010000063.1 GCA_021800805.1 bacterium | reverse complement strand
ATAAAATAGTCGGAGACACGGAATCCGATGTTAAAGAAGGAAAAATTTCCATAAGCTCTCCTATAGCCAAGGCTCTTATAGGAAAATGCATAGGCGACGAAGCGAGAATAAACGTTCCTAACGGCGTTAAAGAGTTCGAGATTATTGACATTAAATATGTTTAATATTATAATATAAAAACATATATAATATATTTATTTTTATATATTGATTTAATTTATATAAAACAGGAGGATTTATGGCGTTAGATAAAGCAGAAGTATCGAAGGTCATCGATGAAATCAGGCCTTCATTGCAGTATGACGGCGGAGACGTCGAACTGGTAAATATACACGACGACGGTACCGTTGACGTTAGACTCAAAGGAGCATGCGCCCACTGTATGGGTTCTATAATGACCCTTAAGGGCGGTATTGAACGCCTGCTTAAAGAGCGTATCCCGGGAGTCAAAGAGGTCAACGCAGTTCAATAGCTCGAATTTATATTTTATTAAAAAGCCCGCTAAAAAGCGGGCTTTTTAATTTAAGAAAAAGGCGTAAAAATTCTTTTATTAGACTTTCCAAAATTCAGGCATATTTCATACGGAATTGTTTGCGCTATTCCGGCAATTTCTTGGATAGTAATTTCGTTTGCGCCGCTTTTTCCGGCTATTATTACCTCATCGCCAGCTTTTATACCCTGTATTTTCGTTACATCCGCCATAATCAAATTCATAGTTACTATTCCTTTTATAGAAGCGAATTTACCTTTTATTAGAACCCTTCCTTTATTAGACATAAGCCTAGGTATGCCGTTGTCGTAGCCAGCGGAAACTATTGCAATATTCATATCAATAGGCGCCTTAAAAGTATTATCGTAGGAAACGTAGCCGCCTTTTTTAACTTTTTTAATCTGTAAAATCCTCGATTTTAAGGTCATAAGAGGTTTAAGTGTGTAAGCGGCAGTATCGTTTTTTTCGGAGTCTAAAAAAGCGGAATATTTTGGCTCATCTATATTAGTATTTGGATTAAATCCGTAAAGCGAAATTCCGGGTCTAACTGCGTTTGAATAATCTTCTTCTATTTTATCGTTTAAAAGCGCCGAACTGGCGCTTATATGTACATATAAAAATTTAATCCCGTTTTTATTAAAAAGAGAAACCGTCTTTTTAAAATTAGCTATCTGAAAATTTGCATAATTTAAGTCGCTTCCTCCTGAAGATAGATGGCTAAATAAACCTTCGGCGTTAAAATATTTTTTATTTTCTTTAATGATGTCCGCGGCGGATTTTATCTCTTTCTCATTCAAGCCGAGCCTGTTCATTCCCGAATCATATTTTATATGAATATTCAGAGGCTTATCAATGCCGGCGGATTTTGCCTTATCCAGAAGTATTTTTAGATAATCTAAGCTGAAAACCCCTATTCTTAAATTTAATTCAGCCGCTTCTTTCAAATCTTCAGGATAAACACCTTTGAGCATAAGCAGTTTAGCCTGAGGAATTTTTTTTAGGATTGCATCGGCTTCGCCGATATTTATAATTCCGAAAAAATCTATTCCGGCGTTAAAAAGTGTTTCTGCGGACGGAACGAGTCCATGTCCGTAGGCATCCGATTTAATAATTGCTAAAATTGTTTTGTTTTTTGCCGATTTAAGCAGTCTTATGAAGTTTATATTGTTTTTAAGGTTGTCAAGATTTATATAGAGAGAGGTATCGTTCATAAGCTTTATTTTAAGAAAAAACGGCATAAAAGTCAATTTCATAAGATTCATGTCATTCGGTCTTGTCTGAAAACACAGTTTCTGGTATTATATTAACTAATGTATAACATTGAAGAGGGTAAAGATGAATTTAAACGATATAGATTATAATGCCGTTATCAAAAGCGCCCGCCTTAGCGGCGAAGATTTCGTAGATATTTTTATAGAATCTAAGATTTCTACTTTATTGTCGAACGAGGGCAAAAGGCTTGAAAAAGCTATTAACGGCATGATTCAGGGCGCTGGTTTAAGGCTTATTTCAAATAAAAAAACATATTATGCTTATACTAATAACCCTGAAGAAAATAATTTAATAAATATCGCAAAAGAATTAAAGAACGCAGCCACAGACGATATTAATAAAAAGGATAAAAAAGATGCCGGGTTTAAATCATTAAATTTTAACGAAAAACAGCCCAAAATAGATTTTAATATAATAAAGGATATTGCAGCCGTTTCTATAGACGAAAAGCTAAAAACGGTAGAGCCTGCCGTTGAATATTCATGGGGATTCGATAAAAGAGTCGTCCAGGTTAATATTACCTATTCGGATTACAGGCAGGACGTTATGATAATAAATTCCGCAGGGGATTTTGTAAAAGATTTTAGGGAGAATCTGGCATTTCTTGTTCATGTAGTGGTTTCGAATGGAGAAAGAGTCGAGGTAGGCTATGAATCTGCCGGAGGATTTACCGGATTTGAATTTTTCGATAAAAATCATCCCGAAGATATTGCTCAAAAAGCGCTAAACAGGGCATTGGCCCAGCTTGAAGCCCCGTTTGCCCCTTCCGGAACTATGCCCGTAGTATTATCCAGCGAAGCAGGAGGCACTATGATACACGAGGCAATCGGACACGGTTTAGAGGCGGATATTGCCGGAAACGGCTTAAGCGTATATTCGGATAAGATAGGAGAACCGGTTGCATCAAGCCTGATAACGGTTATGGACGATTCTTCTTTAGCAGGCAAACGCGGTTTTTATAGGTTTGACGATGAAGGAACTTATTCGGATAAGAATGTTCTTGTCGAGGGCGGGATCCTTAAAAAATATATGTCGGACAGGCTTTCATATATAAAATACGGGTATGAACTGACCGGCAACGGCAGGAGGCAGTCTTACGAGCATGTTCCGATAGTCAGAATGTCGAATACGATGATAGCCCCGGGAAAATCTAACCCGGAAGATATTATAAAAAGCGTTGATAACGGCATTTTCGTAAAAAAAATGGGCGGAGGACAGGTAAATACCGTTACCGGAGACTTCGTGTTCGACGTTATGGAAGGTTATGCTATAAAGAACGGAGTTGTGGGCGAGGCTGTCAGCGGCGCTACTCTTATGGGAAACGGACCGGAGATATTAAAAAATATCGATATGGTAGGAAACGATTTAGGTTTCGGAATAGGCACGTGCGGAAAAGACGGGCAGGGAGTTCCGGTTGCCGATGCCCAGCCTACCCTTAGAATTCCGTCGATAATAGTAGGCGGTAAAAATTCAAAATAACGATAACGGAATGGAAAGAATAAAAGATTGGAAATCATACCAAAAAACGCTTAATAAAAGAAAAGGCAAAAAAAATAAATTTATAAGTCTTATAAAATATACCGCAGTAATTATATTTATAGTTTTACTTTTTTATGGATCTTCCGCTCTTTACTTTTACGGAAAAACCATTTTTCTTGCCGCAAATAAAAAAGTGCGGGGAACGGGAATCAGGCCTATAGTATTCATTAAAGACAGCCTGATGGGCAAAAAATTTTCTAATTTCGATATCGCTGACGTTAAATCGGCCGGGTCGCTAAAGAAATATTTTAAATATAACCCTCCTGTATTTAAAACAATTCTGAACGGCCATTACGTTCAAAAAATAGGCGGCTATACCGTAGTTTACACGCTTGACCCGGCAGTGCAAAAAGAGACTGAAAAGGTTTTTAAGAAATATTCCGTCCCATTCGGAGTTTTAGCCGCCCTAAATCCGGATACGGGAGCGGTGCTGGGTTTTGCGTCTTATTCAAATAATAAAAGCAAATCCGATGAAATTTCTCCGCTTATTGCTTATCCTTCAGGTTCATTAGTTAAAATAATAACCGCTTCAGCCGCAATTGAATCAAAAGGTTTTTACCCGGGATTTAATATTTGCTTTAACGGAACGATGTACGGGACGGATAAGGCGTATTGGAAACAGAATATAGGCACGGGGTCGAATACGATATCCTTTAATCAGGCTTTTGCAAAATCATGCGACATAGCTTTCGGCAAAGTAGCGGGATATTATGTAGGCAGGAAATTATTAGCAGATTATTTTAATAAATTTTATTTTAACAAGAAAATACCTTTTATTTTAGGTCTTCATAAAAGCAAAGCCTATATTCCAAGAAAATTTTACCAGTTAGAACTTACGGGGGCAGGCTTCAAAAACGTAAAAATGACCCCCCTCCTTGCCGCATTAATTGCGGGTTCCGCCATTAACGGAGGTAAAATAGTCGAACCCTATATAATAAAAGAAATTTTATCTTCATCCGGTAAAGTAGTATATATACATAAAGAACCTAAAGTCCTAAACGTTCCGATAACGGTTAAAACGGCGGCGGTTTTAAAGCGTATGATGATAGCGACCGTTACTAAAGGGGTAGCTCATGCGGATTTCTACAACTCAGCCGGAAGATATATGCTTCCCGGGGTTATTGCCGGAGGCAAAACCGGAACGATATCGGGCAATAATCCTCAGGGGCTCTATCAATGGTTCGCTGGGTTCGGCGAGATGAAAGGAAAGAAAATAGCCCTGTCTGCTCTCGTAATAGAAAACCCTGTCTGGAAGATAGAAGGGGGCGGGGTAGCCGAAAAAGCTCTATTAGGATATTTTTTCTGATATAATATATTATGAAATAATTATATATAATTATATATAAAGGAGTTGAATATGGCAAAAATTATTCCGTTTGAATATTTTGAAACGGTTTTGGAACATTCCGTGTCTAATATGAGAAGGATTAAAAAAGAGCTTGGACTTGCCGAAGATATAGTCTCTATAGACTATGTAGGGCTGACAATTCTTAATATAACAAAATACAACGAAGATTTTATAAAAACTATCGGAGGAGTCTTGAGAAACTCGGATGTTGTATCGGTTAAAAATAATTTTGTCTATTTATTTTTACCCGGAACTGATTTTGAAGGCTCGATGAATATAATCGGCGATTTCAAAGAATTTTACGAGGATGCTTTCGACTATATAGTTTCCGCAACCCTGCTGAAAGATTTAAAAAGCGTAAAAGATGTAATGGCGGAATTAGATAAACACGCGCTGGATAAGGCTTGGAAGGTATAGCTTCATATAAATGCAACAAAAATTTAACGCAATTGCAATATATCCTTCATAATTCTGAAACAATATCTTTTTATAATAATATAGATACGTAACATTATTGTAAAAGGATATCGTTTGATGATCACATCTCT
>JAJYYR010000062.1 GCA_021800805.1 bacterium | reverse complement strand
ATATATTCCGTTCTCTATCTCTTTTTTAGCCGCTAATGTATCTTTAATAAATGAAAACGGCAGATCTTCATTTTCTTCGGCAATGGTAACAATTAAAAGGTATTCCCTAATCTGTTCGGAAATAGTTCTATCGTTAACTTTTGCCCTTGCGCGAATTTTTTTTTCAAGTTCATTCGGTACTCTAATAGTCAACATTTTATTATCTTCCCCTCCCTCCCTGCAATAATTTTATAAGTTAATGTATTCATAGTGAATACATTATAACATGAATACATTATAACATTGTAATAAAAATTAGGCAATGTTATAATGCAATTTTTTAAATTGTAATATTGGTGATTTTATCCGGCGAACTACTCCGCCATTACGGACTGGATAACGAGAAATGGAACGATTTTTATATCGCTTCTTCCGTCCCCATTATCCATTATCCTTCTTAATCTGGATTTGGGAACAATATGGAATTAATAACTTTCAATTCTATAAAATAAAATTAGTATCGACGGCTATAAATTCAGACATGTTCTTTTCTTATTCTATTCCTTGCGTCTTTTATAAGCTCTTCGTTTGAAATATCTTTTTTTAATTTTAAGCTACCCGCTACGTCAAAAAGCGTAATTCCTTTTTTCATAATAATCCCGTCAGGCGTGTTTTCTAAAGATACAATATCCCCTTCTTTTATGTTTAGCTTCTTCCTGATTTCTACAGGTATAGTTATCTGCCCTTTAGGCAATATTTTTACGTTTTCCATTTTTGTTTATCATCTCCTACTTTAATTATACATTCCAACGCGGTTAGTTTCAAACTATTTTTTTAAACTATAGAACATATAATGGACTAATAATTTGAGGCAAAATTTTTTCGGCAATATTATTCAATCTTTTATCGAGCGTCCATAATTGCACATCGGAAAGCATAGCGGAAGCAAGAAGATGAATATCTATATATTCTAGGCTTTTGGTCTTTCAAAATAAATCTCAGACCGTTGACGATGTTGAAGAGAAAGAATCCGAACTCTACAGGCATATAGACAATTAATATAGACAATTAAAGGTTGAAAGATAAATAAATCTGACACCATTCTACTCAATTATTTCATTATTTCGACACCATTATTTGACATTATTCGACACCATTATTGAAATACGAAACAGTTTATCAGCTGACACCATTATTATATATTATTTTTGACACCATTATTGGCGCCATTATTTGACCCCCATAATAATCTTAGGTTGAAATTCAATTATAATGCATATTATAATAAATATTACAAAAAAATATTACAAAAGGTTTTTATGAAGTTACACAAAGAACTTAACGTTCTGATAAATGCATTTAACGGCGGAAATTTTAAAGAAGCCGAAAGACTTTCGCTTGCGATCGCTAAATTATATCCCGACAATTTTATTCCTTGGAAAGCACTGGGTTTGTCTTTAAAAAATCTAAAAAGATTTTCCGAAGCTGTTTCACCCTTGCAAAAAGCTATGGAACTTATGCCCGGAGATATCGAAATTATGCTGAATTTGGGCATAGTATATACGGAGCTTGCCGAATATGAAAATGCGGAAAATATTTACCGGAGGGTTGTATCGCTAAAGCCGGATGATTATCCGGAATCATATTTGAATCTGGGCGTCGTTTTAAAATACATGGGTAAAAACGAAGAAGCCGAAAAATGTTACAGGCGGGCAATAGAAATAAAACCGGATTTTGCAATAGCTTTTAACAATCTCGGCGTTCTTTTAAGAGATGCTGGAAAATTAGAAGAATCTGAAGAATGTTACAGAAAGGTTTTAGAAATTAAACCTGATTATCCCGAAGCATATTCAAATCTGGGCGTCGTTTTAAAATACATGGGTAAAAACGAAGAAGCCGAAAAATGTTACAGGCGGGCAATAGAAATAAAACCGGATTTTACCGAAAGCTATAATAATCTTGCTATAATTTTACAGGATAAAAAGAATTATGCCGAAGCCGAGAAATATTATAGGCGCGCCATAGAATTAAATCCAAACTATGCCGAAGCATATAATAATTTAGGCAATCTTTTAAAAGACGCCGGAAGAAATAAAGAAGCGGAAATATATTATAATTTGTCTTTAAAGATTAATCCAAAAAATTATAAAGTTTATAATAATTTAGGGCTTTTGTGCATCGATTTACAAAGATTGGACGACGCCGAAACATTTTATAAAAAAGCGATTGAATTAAATCCAAACTATGCCGAAGCATATAATAATTTAGGCAATCTTTTTAGAATTAAAAATCAGCTGCCCGTATCGGTAAAAACTGCCGAAACGGCAATTGATAAAACGGCCGAAATTGAGATAGCCTCTGCGGAATTTGTATCATCGGAAGCCGAGAAATATTATAGGCGCGCCATAGAATTAAATCCAAACTATGCCGAAGCCTATAATAATTTAGGCATTGCATTATACGACTTTAATAAATTCTCAGAAGGCCAAAGCTATTTGCTTAAAGCTATAGAACTAAAGCATGACTTTGCAGAAGCCTATAATAATCTCTTAATGAATATGAACTACGAACCTGACTTTAAAGTATCGCTTTATAAAAAATATTCTTATAAATTCGGAGAAATAATAAGCAACAGCGCTTCTAATAAATATAAAACACATACCCATACTATGCCTAAAGCGGGAGATAAACTAAAAGTAGGTTTCGTGTCAGGAGATTTCAACAACCATCCGGTGGGATACTTCTTAGAAAGTATGCTTTCGTATATTAAGCAAGTAGAACTGTTTGCTTATGTTACGCATAACAAAGAAGACGAACTTACTCAAAGAATAAAACCCTATTTTTTTAAATGGACTGAAATTTACGGTAAAAGCGATAATGAAGCGTCAGACATAATATATAAAGACGGCATTAACGTTTTAATAGATTTATCCGGTCATACAAAGCATAACCGCCTTAAGATATTTGCTTACAAACCCGCTCCTATTGAAGCTTCATGGTTCGGATATCCTGCCAGCACAGGCGTTAAAGAGATGGATTACTTTATAGGAGATCCTTTCGTAATGCCAAAAGATGAAAAAGAGGAAGAAAATCATTTTATTGAAAATGTATTTAGGCTTCCCGACATTCATTACTGCTTAAGTTCTCCAAAAAAAGCGCCTGATGTAGCTCCTTTACCTTTTTTAAGAAACGGTTTTATTACATTCGGCTGTTTTAATAACATAGCTAAGGTTAATGACGAGGTTATATCATTATGGTCCGATATTCTAAAAAGTATTCCTTCAGCAAAAATTTTCTTAAAAACAAAACAGCTTAACGATAAAACTTTATCGGAAATCTTTTACCAAAAGTTTAAGAGCTGCGGAATAGCTCAAGACAGACTGATTTTAGAAGGTTCTTCTCCAAGATACCAACTATTAGATTCTTATAATAAAATAGATTTAGCTCTTGATCCTTTCCCCTATAACGGCGGAATTACAACTGCAGAAGCTATTTATATGGGAGTACCCGTTCTGACCATTAAAGGAAACAGATATGTATCACATGTAGGAGAAAGTATTGCCCATAATATCGGTATGCCTAAATTAATTGCGGAAGATAAAGAAGATTACGTTAAAAAGGCTAAAGAGTTAGTTTCCGATATTAATGCTCTTAAAAATATAAGAAAAAATCTAAGGGATAGAGCTCTTAAATCGCCTTTGTTTGACGGAGAAAGGTTTGCGAAAAATTTTGAAGACGCAATCGGAAATATGTGGGCGATGTATATAAAAAATATAAGGGTTTCATAAATTAAAAAAATAATTAGTCGACTTTATCGCTCCATTTGTCGGCGTTATTTTTTGAATAAGAGCCGAACAGATATGCCCCTACAATGTTTATAAAAATCTCTTTTACTTTTAAATGGGGTCGATTGTTATTCTATCTTCAATATATTTCAACTCCATATTAAATATTAATTTAATATGATTATATCATAATAAAAATTTATTTATAAATTTATAATGCACTTTTATTCCTTTATTGCATTATTAAAGGAAATAAGTCTGGATTTTTATTATATTAACAGAGAGGTCTATATCCAAATCCGGCCAGTAAAAATGCCCAGAGGTAGGCTCTTCAATATTAAGTATCTTCTCTTCCGGCGCTTCTTTAAACCATAGAAAATCATTATAAGACATAAACAATTCTTTATCTCCGGTTAAGATCCAAATTCCGTTAGCAGAAATATGAGTAATCTCAGTCTTCCTTATGATTTTTCCATGCGTCTTTGAATTTATCATAATTTTCCTCGATTATATTTTTAATTTCCTTAATTTAAGTTTTAGATAACTCATAGTTGTTTGCTAATTCTATTTTTGTACTAAGCCAGAATTTAGCCTCGCCGTTTTGGCACATAACATGTATATGCATCCGGTTTTCTTCTCTTGAAAAGAAAAAGAACCGATAACCTTTTATTCTCAAAATAGTCGGGCTCATATTTACTACTTTTTATATTAGGTCATTCTTAATAATTATACTATAATGCAATAAAAAAATAAAAAATAATTTTTTGACTATAATACTTCCCAAAAAACTGGACATGCCTCTAAGGTGTGAACAATTTGTGCTATAATTATAAAATTAGCACGGGGAGAGACTAAAGAATAAATAAATCCGACACCATTATACTACCATTATATTCCTTAGTTTATATATTACCCTCAACATACTTATGAATAACAGACCTGATTAATACCTGATAAGGAATTCCTTCTTTAAGAGCAAGAGCTTTTATCTTTTCTACGTCTCTATTTAAAAGCCTTATATTTATTATTTTCTTTTCGGAATAAAAATTGTTTTTAAAGATTTTTTTAATCCTGTCCTTTTCTTTTTTTAAGCCGGGAACAGATTTAAAATTACCCTTTTCCAATTCGGAGAATAAACCTAGTTCAGCATCGGTATCGTTAAATTTAGTCTTTTTTTCCATTTTTCAAATCCCCTTCATTGTTTAAATATATTTTAGTAAGCTTTCTGCTTGGATAAATAGTTTTAAGAAATATTTCATTATCGTTTTCAATAAACGGACATAAATATATATAGCTATCTATTTCAACGACTAAAATTTTTTGGTCTATATATTTTTCGTTATTCTGTATAATATCGATTAATTTATCTTGTTCCGCAATCGCAACGATTATTTCTTCAAAAGATATATTTCTTTCCGACTTCAACCATTCATTTTTATCGTTACTCCAG
>JAJYYR010000061.1 GCA_021800805.1 bacterium | reverse complement strand
AGCGTCCCCCCATGAAAAAACGGTTCCGTCGTTTCTTATAATCCTGACTTCTTTGTCGTAAAAAAACTTTTTTTCCGACTTCTTCGCATAGGAAAAATACCCTCCGAAAAAATGTATATAATCGAAGACGAAGCCTTTTATATTTCTGTTATTAATATTATCCTCGAGCACACGGGTTATTTTATCGTAGTCTTTTTCGTGAATACCCTCGTCGCATTGAACGTAAAGTCCGTAATCGCCCGTAATTTCTTTTATCGCGATATTCGTCTTTTCCGACATTATACTGCCGCTCTTTTTGGTAATATTCCAATCGGAATCTATTAATTTTATTTTAGGGTTTTCGTCTCTTAACCTTTCGAGCTCTTTTTTAGTATCGTCGGTGCTTTCGCATACCACGACCACAAACTCTTCGACTAAAGGAAGGGCGGACATTATAGACTCCTTAAAGGGATATCCCATTAAATTGCCGTTCCTGATAAAAGTAAAACCTGAAATTTTCATTTTTTATAATTATGTTTATTTATTTAGAATTTTCAACGGAATTTAATAAAAACTCGAATCCGGCGGTTAAATCTTCGAGCATAATATTCCCCATGCAGTCCGGATAACCGTGCATATAAAAACCGTCTTTAGGACAATCCCGATAAAAACAGTGATAACATTCTGCTTTTTTATCTATTATGTAAGCATTGCCGGCTGAAGGACCGCAGACTGCGGGGTCGGTAGAGCCGAAAAGAGCGATTACCGGAGTATTTATCGCCGAAGATAAATGCATTGTTCCGTTATCTACGCAGACCGCCAAAGACGATTTTTTAATCAACCCGCCTAGAGTATAAATATCGGTTAAACCTGTTAAATCCACATTTAAATGTTTATTTTCTATTTTATCGTAAATTTTTTTAGAAATCTGTCTGTCGTTACTGCTTCCAGTAATTACGGTATAAAAACCTTTTTTGTTTAAATAATCAGCGAAGAGAGAAAACAAATTAGGGTCCGCTTCTTTAGATTTCCTTGTGGAGCCGGGAGAAAATAAAACAAATTTAAAATTTTGCGTATCTATGTTTATCCCATAACCGTTAAATGAATTCCTTAAAATGTTTTCGGCATTTTTAATATCGGTATTTTCGACGGTATAAACGCAGTTCCTGTCGAAATATTTTTCTCCGGCGTTTATATAGAACGGTTCGATAAATTTTAACGATTTATCTATATTATTTAAATTTTTATCGAATATTATACGGTCGCGCAAAAAAAAATTATTTAAAAACTTCCCCTGCCCGACCTGTTTTTTAGTCAACAAAAATCCTAAAATAGAAAATTTTAAAGACATTAAAAAATTAATGCAGGCGTAAAATTTATGCCCGTTCTTTTTTTTAATGCCGTTAAGCGTTCCCAACAGCTTAAAAAAACCGGCAATGCCCCTGATTCCGCTGATTTTATCCGTCTCTACAATTCTGCATATATCGGGATTTCTTCGCAAAACATATGAGGCGCTCTTAGAAACCACGGCGGTAATTCTGCTTTCCGGAAACTTCAGCTTTAACGCCCGGATGGCCGGCGTCAGAGTCAGAACGTCGCCTATATAGTTATGCCCGAATATCAAGAAATCTTTTATATTATCCGAATCATTCATAAATTTCTATATTGTTTTATTTATTTCCAAATCCCGCTTTATTATATTAAAAACGTCATCGGGTAAAATTCTTTTCATGCATAAAACGCATTCCGTCAAATTATTATTTTCTATTTTATTTAACGGACATTCTTTTTTAAAACACGGTATGCATATAAGATTGTCTCTTAAAACGGTAAAATTTTTTCCGACCGGACCGGTCAGCGCCGGGTCGGTAGGTCCGAACAGAGCTATCGTTTTAAGTCCGGCGAGCGAAGATGCGATATGCATAAGTCCCGAATCCGGAGTTATAAAATAATCCATTTTCGCAAGGAGTTCTTTCGCCTGCTTTAAAGTCGTCCTGCCTACCGCGCTTGCTACTTTCGGACTGCCTAAAGCTTTTAATATTTCGTCCGCCAGATAATCTTCGCCTTTGCCTCCGAATATTAATATATTGGCGTTGAAAGAATTTATCAATCTTTTAGAAATCTCTATAAAATATCTAAGGGGCCATCTTTTGGTCTTCCATGCTCCGGTTGGATTAATTCCTATAAATATTTCTTTTTTTGCCGGTTTTGGAAAATTGCTTTCCAGGAAATCAGAAGCGAATTTTTTATCTTCTTCGGAGGTTACGAGCGTAGGCTTAGGTTCTTTTATTTTTTCGCCGCCAGCGCCGGAGGCTAAAAAAAGATAAAATTGAACGGCATGTTCCGGCGGCCTTCCTTTCCTTGCAATCTTTTTGTTGCTTAAAAACCCGAGGTCTGCATATTCCTCGGTATATCTCAACGGCGCTCCGCTTAGAAAAGCAAAAATAGACGTTCTGTCAACCCCCTGCAAATCTATCGACAAATCATAACGGCGTTTCCTTAATTTTTTAACTAACGATAAATAGTCCTTGATTTTGAATTTTTTTTTATCGATAATTAAGACTTCATCTACATGGGGGTTTAAAAGAGCGATACCTTCGGCTTTATCTTCTACTAGCCATGTAATAAAGCTGTCGGGATACCCCTTTCTTATCGATTCTATCGCCGGAGTGGCAAGAAGGCAGTCGCCTATAGAACTTAATTTTATTATTAATATGTTCATATTTATACCTATATCGGGAGCAGGTATTAAATTAATAAAAGAGATTGACTTTCCATATTTTTCTTTTGAATTTAAAAAAATCCGTATTATGTCTTACCGCAACTCTTTTTAACGCGAAAAAATCGGCTCCTCTTTTTACTATTCCGGTTTTGGTAATACATGCGCCGTAAAAACCGGCTTTTTCAACCAGCTTTTCCGTTTCTTCGGTATAATCTCCGTAGGGGTAGGCAAAGAAATTTACGCTTGCCCCCAATAAATCTTCCAGATTTTTTTTTGAAATGGAAATTTCGTAAAAAGCTTCCTCAGGCGAAATTTTAGTAAGACGGGGATGGGTCATGGTATGAGCGCCTATTTCTATTCCGTATCCGCACATTTCTTTAAGCTCGGACAAGCTAAGCATTTCGTCTATATTTTCCCCGTTTTTTATATCCCATTCGTTAACCCCGCCTATGAGTCCGGGAACCATAAAAACGGTAGCTTTGACCCCGTTATTCATCATGACCTTTAATCCGCCCGAATAAACGGACTTTGAGCCGTCGTCAAATGTAATAGCCGCATATTTTTTCTTTTCCGGGGCCGGCGTTAAATTAACAGGGCGCGGCGCATCCGGCGAACCGGCTTCCATTGGTTTATAATTATAATCGTATAAAGTTTTAAGTTCGGAAAGCGTCAAAAAAGTATATCCCGTATTCTTTAAATATTTGATTTGCCTGTCGAAATCGTCCTCTGTAACATAAAGCCCCGGAAATTTTGCATTTTGAGGGTATTTTCCTATTTTATGATATAAAAGAATCGTGAATTTCGGATTTTTAGCCATATAAATATATATTATACTATAAATATAAATTTTTTAAATTGTATATTGCTTCAAAACATTATAATATATTTATTAAGGAATAAAAAATATGACCGAAAATTTAGACTACAAAAAATATAAAAACGCCAAGGCTTATTTATCCATAATAATTCCGGCCTACAACGAAGAAAAAAGAATCAAACAGACTATAATCGCTTTAAGGTCGTATCTGAAGCCCAGAAAATATATTTACGAAATTATAGTCGTGGACGACGGAAGCACGGATGGAACTTTAAGCGTGCTTAAAGATACCCTTTCGGCCGATTTAAGAGTCATTACTATCACTAAAAGCGGTAAAGGCGCCGCGGTTAAAGAAGGTGTTATGTCCGCGGATAAAGAAAGCGAATATGTTTTTTTTATGGACGCGGATTTATCGACCGACCCATCCGAAATCGGGGCTTTTATCGACATATTCAAAGAAGAATCGGAAACGAACGTTATAATAGGTTCCCGCTATCTGCCGGAAGGCTCGGTTATAATTCAGCCTCCTTTCAGAAATCTGGTAGGCAGAACATTCAGCCTGATTAAATCAAAACTCCTCGGAATAAATTTCTTCGACTCGCAGTGCGGATTCAAGGCGTTCAGGATGCAGACCGCAAAAAAGCTTTTTGCAAAATCCGAAATAAAAGGCTTTTCGTTTGACGTCGAAATACTTTATATAGCCCTTTTGAACGGCATAAAAGTAAAAGAAAAGAGCGTGAGCTGGCATCATAAGCCGGGAGGACACGTAAATTTAATTGCCGATTCGATACCTATGTTAATAGAACTTTTTCAGATATTCTTAAATAGAAACAAGTATTTTTTATAAATTTTCCGGATCGAGATGGCTTTTAAGAAATTAGACAAATCTTTTTACGTCAGGGAAGACACGGTAAAAATCGCAAAGGAACTTATTGGGAAATATTTATTGACAGATATCGGCGGGGAAGGAATTACCGGAGGAAAAATAGTCGAGACTGAAGCATATTTAGGGGTAATAGACAAGGCATCCCACGGGTACGGCAACCGTAAAACCGAAAGAAATAAAAATCTTTATAAAGAGGGCGGATATGCCTACGTTTATTTTATCTACGGAATGTATTATCTGTTTAACGTAGTAACCGGCATGGAAAATAACGCCGACGCCGTTTTAATAAGGGCAATAGAACCGGAAATAGGCTTAGATATCATGATGACGAGAAAAGAAAAAGCTAAATCCGGAAAATCTAAACTAAAAAATAAAACAGATAAAAATAAAACTTCCGTCGGGTTATACAGGATTACATCCGGTCCCGGTCTTTTAACTGTCGCTCTCGGAATAGATTTAAGGCATAACGGCATTACGGTCTGCGAAAATAATAATAATGATAATATAGATAATAAAAAAAAGAAACTGGATATCTGGCTTGAAGACAGGAATAAAAATATAACGGCGGAAGATATTATCAAAACGCCGAGAATAGGCGTAGGCTACGCCGCAGAACACGCCTTACTGCCGTATAGGTTTAAGTTGAAAGGAAATAATTGGGTCAGCAGATAAAAGCGAATTTTATATATTGCATTAACCCCCCGACCCAAAATAAAATAAATAAAATCTTGAATAAAAGTTATTTCTTTTTTGTCGATGGTTTCTTTGTTTCTTTTTTTATCGGCTTATTTGCCATTGTATTCACCTCCGGTTATTGAGTAGGAACCATTTATATGTTTCCTTAATTCCTTCGCCAAAATCAGTTT
>JAJYYR010000060.1 GCA_021800805.1 bacterium | reverse complement strand
AATCAATATCTTGACGTAAGAATTTTTTCTTGCCTTTTTTAAAATCTTTTCAAGGTATTTATTTGTTTTATATTTTTCTAAAATAGAAAATATTTCAGGTCTTGCCTCTTTAAAGGTTTTAAAAGACCCCATCTTTTTCCCGATGGATTTTAATACGGCGTAACCGAACTTGGTTCTTATAACGCCGCTTACTTCTCCCACATGCAGTTTAAAAGCCGTGTCCGAAAAATTGGGAGAAAGTTTATTTTTATAAATATAACCTATTCTTCCGCCGTTTTTTTCCGAAGGGTCTTCGGAATACTCCCTCGCAAGCGCAGAAAAACTTTTGTTTCCGGATATAGCGGTCTGCCTTATTTTGGAAATTCTTTTGTATATTTCTTCTTTTAATTTCTTATCGGCATTTTTAGGTACGGTTAAAAATATAAGCTTCAAATCCACTTTGGGTTCGCCTCTGAATTGTTCTATATTTTTTTTATAATAATTTACCAGCTGGCTCTTAGTTATAACCATCTTATTGCCGTAAACTTTTCTTAAAAGCTCGACTTCCATAAAGTGACTTTTAACTTGTTTTATGTAAGCTTCTTTGGTGATGCCTCTTTTAGCGAGAAAGTTAAAAAATTGGCTTACGGTAAAATTATTTGCAAGCGCTACGGCTTTAATATATGCGTTTAATTGTTTAGGAGATATATATATAGCCGCTTTCTCCTCTTCCTGCTTAATTAATATATTGTCAACCAAAAGATTCAGCACATCTTTAGTTTTGGACATTGTAGCCGAATCCGACTGCGTAAAAATTCCCTGAGATGCTTCATTTTGCATCTGTTCGTAATCTTCGAACGCCTGCCTGTTAAATTTAGCGAATTCATATAAAGTTATAGGGGTTTTATTGACTACGGCGATCACCTGGTCCACTATTAAGGCATCGGCGTCTTTCAATCCTGTCGAAAATAAAATAAACGCAAAAATACCGAAGATTATAAATATCGAAATTCCGGTTTTTTTTATTGCATTCATCATAATAAAATCTTGTTTTTGCGCTTAAGCATAAATGGTATGCCGGATGAGCCGTCCGAATTTAGACGACTCATCCGTAATTATTTAATTAATATCTTATAAGGTTATATTACCCCTGCTTTTTACCTGCCGCCGGAGCGGTGGCCGTCTTCTTTTCCGGAATATTCTGATTTATGCCGGAATTTGCAACCGGTAAATTGTTATAAAAATATTTTACCTTTGATTTTTTTCTTAAATTTTTCACAAAAGCCTTTAAAATTTTTGAAGCGTCTTTTTGCTTCATCATCATAACTATTTCCCCTTTGACAGCGGAAAAAGGTTTAGGTTTGCCTGTTACTACGTTATTTAATTTTATTATATCGAAATGGCTGCCTACTTTAACTATTTTTGAAATTCCGCCTACTTTTGGGATACTGAAAGCGGCGTTGTTAAATGCAGGGGTCGTTTCCTGAAATTTTATCCAGCCGAGGACTCCGCCGTTTTTACCGTTAGGAGCGGTGGAGTATTTTTGGGCCGTCGCGGCGAAAGGCTTGCCCCCGCTGAGCATTTTGTAAACAACCTGTGCCTGTTTCTGGGAATTCAGCTGTATATAGCTTACGTTGATTTTAGACGGCAGATTAAACGACAGGTAGTGTTTTTTATAATACGCTTTTGCGTCCGCATCCGTAATATTGACTTTGTTTGCCACTTCTTTATGCAATAAAAGCTGGACAAGCAGTCCCTTTCTAAAATCTGCAATCTGCGACTTATAAGATTTGGATTTATTTATTCCTTCTTTGTAGGCTTCGTTGACTAAAATTTGCCTGTCGACGAGGCTTTTGAGAAGCCTTTTCTCGCCTGCCGGCGTTTCGAGGTATGACCTTAACGCCGGCGGAAATTTAGACATTTCCTGTTTAAACTTAGCCGCCGTAATATTTTTTCCGTTAACCGTCGCGATGACTTTGGTAGATGCGGACTGTTTTTTAGCGCATCCGTATAAACCCATCGATATAACGATGGAGAATAAGGCGATTAATAAAATCGAACCTTTAAACTTTTTCATTTTTCCCCTCTTAATACATAAAAGTTAAAATTAAATATATGAATATCTTTAAATATTAACATAGCTATATAAACGTTGCAAGATAATTTTAGCTTCTTCCAATCTGTCCCGATTCAAAACCTCTTTCTTTAATCTTATTTTTATTTTAAACTCTCCGATAAAGTTAAAAATATACGACGACGAAAATTCTTTATCGTTTACAAGTTTAACCAGCGCTTCAAAAACCGTACCCGCCGATTCATGAAATTCTAACACGAATTCTTTTTCTTTTATTTCAAGAAGCTGAACCTTCGAATTTTTCATGTAGCTTTTGAGTTCCGTTATTTTCAAAAGATTCTCGACGGGAACCTCGATTTTTCCGAATCTGTCTTTAAGTTCGGCGCTTATTTTATCGACGTCGCTCCTGTTGTTGCAATTCGAAAGTTTTCTATAAACGGACATTTTGGTTTTACCTTCGCTTATGTAAGAATCGGGAATATAAGCCGATAAATTTATCTTTACCTCCGGAACTATCTGCGGCGGTAAAACGACGCCCTGTATTTTTTCTACCTCTTCTTTAAGCATCTGCATGCACATTTCAAGTCCTACGGCGTTTATATGTCCTGATTGAGCCCCTCCTAGAATATTCCCTGCTCCTCTTATCTCCAAATCCGCCATTGCAAGTTTAAAACCTGAGCTGAGTTCGCTGTAATCTTTAATAGCGTTTAGTCTTTTTCTTTGTTCGGCGCTTATGTTATCTTTACCGGTTTCCAGAAGAAGCAGGCAGTATGCCTGTATATGAGACCTTCCGACTCTTCCCCTAAGCTGATAAAGCTGGCTTAAGCCGAATTGTTCGGCATTATTTATAATAATCGTATTTACGTTGGGATTATCCAGCCCCGATTCTATGATCGCCGTAGAAAGAAGCATATCATAGCCTTTATTATAGAATATATGCATAATATCCATAATTTCCTCGGAATCCAGCCGCCCGTGAACTACCCCTATTCTTATATCCGGCATTATTTTTTTAAGCCTATTATAAACCGGGTCTAATCGGGATATCCTGTTGTCGATAAAATAAACCTGCCCTCCTCTGTTTAATTCTTTAAAAACCGCATCTTTGATAATCCCGTCTTCGTATGGCTCTATAGCCGTAATAACGTTTTTCCTGCCGGAAGGCGGGGTACTTATGATGCTTATATCTCTTATTCCCGACATCGAAAGATACAGCGTCCTCGGAATAGGCGTCGCGCTCATAGCAAGCACGTCTATGGAATATCTTATTTTTTTTATTTTTTCTTTCTGGAGCGCGCCGAATTTTTGCTCTTCGTCTATAATCAAAAGGCCTATATCCTTGAATTCTATCTTTTCGGATAACAGTTTATGCGTCCCTACTATTATATCTATGCTTCCGTCTTTAATTCCTTTAATTATTTCTTTCTCTTCGTTTTTTTTAATAAACCTTGAAATACATGCTACTTTTACGGGATATTTTTCAAATCTTTTTTTAAAATTATTGTAATGCTGGTCAACTAAAAGAGTTGTTGGAGCCATTAAGGCAACCTGCTTTCCGTCCATGGCAGCTTTAAAAGCCGCCCTTATTGCGACTTCCGTTTTTCCGAATCCTACATCGCCGCATATAAGCCTGTCCATAGGCTTACTGCCGCGCATATCCGAAAGAACTTCCTTTATAGCCTTGGCCTGGTCATCTGTTTCTTCAAAATCGAAACTTTCCTCGAATTCCCTGTATTCCTCATTTTCTTCGGAGAATGCAAACCCTCTTTCGGCCATTCTTTTGGCGTACAAAACTTTTAAATCTTCGGCTATCTCTTCAATTCTTTTTTTTGCCTTTATTTTTGCTTTTTCCCACGATTTGTTTCCGAGCCTGCTCAATACGGGAGAATTTTCTTCGGAAGAAGCGATATATTTATGAAGCAGAAATATTTTATCGGACGGAACAAAAAGCTTATCGCCTGCCTCAAAAATAAGCGCGAAATAATCGGATGAAATTCCATTAACCGTAATTTTTTTTATTTCGACGAATTTTGCTATACCGAATTCATCGTGAACTACGAAATCGCCTGGATTAAGTTCCTCTATATTTTTAAAATAATCCGCGCCTGCCGCTCCGCGCCCGGATTTAGGCGTTAAATCCAGATGCTCCCTGAAAAGCTCTTCGCCTTTAATTATAAAGAGCTTATGCTTCTTGGATATAATGCCGGAGGAAATATCCCCCGTCGAGATTTGAAAACGATCTCCCGCTTTATCCGCGCCTAAGCCTATAGATCCGAAAATAGTCTCCAGCCTCTCTTTATGAATTTCGTTCTTTGAAGCTATTATTATACGGTATCCTTTTTCGATCAGATTAATAAAAATTTTTCTGATTAACGCCAAATTCAATTTTCCGTCTTTATATTTTAATTTTGCGGTAAAATCGATACTGCCGGATTCTATGGCGGACGATAATACTCCTATAGGATTATCGGGGTCTTTAAGGCCGCAATATACCGCGGATTTTTTATAATTATAATAATATAATTCGCCTAAATTATTTAAGGAAAGATTTAAAAGATTTTTATTAAGTATATCGCGGTTTAGCGCATCCAAAAGTTCGGTTTCCGGTTCTTCTATATATAAAACCGGGCTCTCCAATACGTCTAAAATGTTCAGTTTCTTTTCGTAATAATCCGGCTTGACCGGAAATACGGTAAAGCCTTCTATATTTTTAAAACTTACCTGCGTATTTAAATCAAAATATCTTATATCCTCGACGGTCTCGTCAAAAAAATCTATCCTTGCCGGATAAGGGCTGTCCGCGTTAAATATGTCGATAATGCCGCCCCTGACTGCAAATTCGTTTTCGTTCTCTATCTGAATCGTTTTCTCGAAACCGTAAGAAATTAAAGTACTTATAAGATTTTCCCTGGGAAAATTCAATCCCTTCTTGATATGTATAAAAGAATTTAAAAGGCTGTCCGGTTCCGGAACTTTAGAAAAAAAAGAAATCGGGGTCAGTATTATAACCGCATTGCTATCATGCTTTAAATCGTACAGGAGGCTTACGGGAATTATTTCTTCGCAAAATAATATTTTTTTCGCGGAGAAAAATGAAAGGTTTTTATATAAATCCTTAGCAGAGGCGAAACTGTCGCATAAAAAAACGTATGTTCCGCCTCTATTTGCTATAGATAAAGAAATATCTAAAGAAAAGGCCGCAGGTGTTTTTAATTTTATCGAATTC
>JAJYYR010000059.1 GCA_021800805.1 bacterium | reverse complement strand
TCCTTCTTTTAATTTCATTTTTTTGGGCGGATATTATGCCGTTTATTTCTTTTTCGGAAAGATACCATGACGACTGCCTGTTTATATAAATACTTCCGTCTTCCGCCACTGCGCCGAAACCGGCTTCTGGATTATCGGGAAAAGGCAGTTTTCTCACGATAATAATCGAAAATTCCGCATTTAAATATTTTGCCACCTCAAAAGCAACCTCAATTCCCCCTTTAGGAAGGGCAATTACGGTTACATCTTCGCCTTTAGCGGGTGACGAAAATACCTTTAGGCTAAAGTCTATGATAGCTGACCGGAAAATTGGCTTTCCGGGGACAGGCGCAGATATCCTTTCTAAAGCGGACTGAAATACCGCAAAGTTTTTCTATTTCATAGTTTTAACTATAAAAACCTTTTCAAGACTTGCCGGGTCTTTAAATCCGGAAAACAGTTCAAAAAATATATAGGGATTATTGGCTTATCCTCAAAGATTCTCTTCTTAGGGCTGGTATTGTCTTTCCAGCCAAAAAGCCATTTTTAAAAGACATTTTTTCGACCTTAAATTAGAATTGGCGGTTATAGGCAGTTAAAATGCCGTAGCCAGAAGTTTGCTTATTTTTAAAATTAACGAATTTATATTGGAGGGTTCAAATCATGACTAAATTAGAATATAAAATAAATCAGGAGTTAAAACAAATAAATCATTTCCATAAAATGGATGCTCCTTTATCCGTTGTTTCCAATAAATCCGACCATGATATAAGGAAGAATATGCGTATGATTGCTAAAGATGCCAGGGGCTTCGATATAGGGGCTACTCACAGAAAGTGCGATATTGGAAAATGGACAAATGCGGATATCGCTAAAATGGTTGTTTACTATAAAACCCAAGAGCTAAAGGACGCCACGATTATCAATTACGTTTCTTCCCTAAGGTCATTCCTGCATGAAACCGGAAGAACTAATATTAATATTTCCAACAGGGAATTGGGACTTAAAAGGATTATTGAGTATAAGGATAAAAGCCTCAAGGCCAAAGGCGTGGACATAGGCGAAAAACTCGCTTATTTTAAGGAAAAGGATGTAAACGTTTACGTCCAGCTTAAAATATCTTCCATAGCAGGGTTAAGAAAAGAAGAATCCGTCCATGCCGCTCTTGCCCTGGCAAAAGGTTACAACATCGTAAGAAACAATAAGCTAATTCTTAAATCGTCCTGGTGCAAGAGCGGCAGGCCGAGGGAGATAAACCTATCCCAGATAAAGCTTAAGGAGCTTGCCGAACTTAAGAAATACGCCATAAAAAGCGAATATAATAAAAGCCGCGATTTAAAACGGGAAATGAACCATCTGGGTAATTCCATAAAGAACGCCGGATTCAACATGCACGCCGTAAGGCACACGTTAGCCCAGGAAAGATATGCGGAACTCATTGCAGAAGGAAAGTCGGACATGGAGGCCCGCCAGGTCGTTTCCAACGAACTCGGACACGGAAGAATTTACGTGACGAAGGTTTATCTGGGGAAATGACACGGAATGCTAAATCCCAATAAAAGGAAACAGCTATATTATCTTCTATCGGGCTTGGCTTCAAACCTTGTTTATTTTATGCGACGTTATAATCGAGGGATACTTCGAGGGGTTTATTCTGCAATGCACTAAAGTTTAAAATGGAAAAACCGATAACCGCGCCGTTTTCGTCGACCTTTTCCATTACCGCATCGTTGGCGGTTTCTTTAAAATACCCTTTCTTTTTTTCGAACATTACCTCGAAATAATCCCCTTCTTTGTCATAATATACCGTTATCTCTTTTGCCATAATAATTCCCCTTTCTTAACCGTGTCGGTAAAATAAGAAGTTATAATAAAACTACCGTCCTCTTTATTTTACACGACAACGCATAAGTATTTCTCTCCTATCGGAGTATTTTTATAATTTCTATAGAATAATTCAACATTTGCATCTATTTTCGATTTTACAACTTTATCGGGATTTTGTAAAGTTTCCTGAATTTTATCCGTTTCCCCGGACATTTCCGGATGGGTGCTTTCTATATGGGATTTTCTTTCCCATGAAAACCTTATTCTTCGCTTAAAAACGTCTTCAAAAAAAGAATCAAATTTAATTTCCATATGCTTATTTACTGCGGTTTTTAAATGGCTGGGGGAGAAGGATTCGAACCTCCGTAATGGGAGTCAGAGTCCCAGGTCCTGCCGCTAGACGATCCCCCAATGAATGGAATGAATAACTTGATTTATGATTATATAATATTGCGCCGCTTCAATTCAAGAAAATTTTAAAAAACCCCGTAAATTTTATATCCGCAGAACTTGCATATGCCCTCGCCTGCTCCGCCTGCCCCTTTAATCACGTTATTTTCCAAAATATTATAACCCTGCCTTTTTATTAAAAGCTTCCCGCATGACGGACAGCGCGTATCTTCATAACCTTCCAACCGGATATTCCCCGCGTAAATATATTTCAATCCAGCCTCCTTTCCGATGTTATAGGCGTTTACTATGGTTTTCTCCGCCGTAATATGTCCGTCCTGCATCTTATATAAAGGAAAAAACCGCGAAATATGCCACGGCAGGCTTGAATCCACGGAGACTATAAAATCCGCTATTTTTTTAATTTCTTCGTCGTTGTTATTATATTCGTCTATTAAAAGGGTGGTCAGTTCTAAATGAACGCCGTTTTTATAAAACAGCTTTACCGTTTCAAGTACCGGCTCGAGCCTTCCACCGCATATTTTTCTGTAACTTGCGTCGTTAAAAAATTTTATATCGACGTTTGCCGCATCTAAAAGCCCTTTAGCTGCATTTATCGATTCTTCGGTATAATAGCCGTTTGTAACGAAAACATTTTTTAAGCCTTTTTTGTGCGCAAGCTCCATAACGTCTAAGCTGTAATCGAAGAAAACCGCAGGGTCGGTGTAAGTATATGAAATAGACTGGCAGTTTGCTTTTAAAGCGTTTTCTACGACTTCTTCCGGCGGCGTTTGTTTTAATCCCTTAAAATATTCGAGGTAAACCTCGTAATTTTCGTCCCGGTAACTCTGCGATATATCGGCGTTTTGGCATCCTAAGCACCTGAAATTGCACCCAGGCGAAGCGATGGAATATGAAAAAGTACCCGGCATAAAATGAAAAAGCGGCTTTTTTTCTATAGGGTCAACGCTTTGGGCGACTAAAATTCCGTAATTTATACTGTACAGAACCCCACCTTTATTTGTAATGGTTTTGCATACTCCTAATTTGCCGTCCTTAATCCTGCACTTATGGGCGCAAATAAGGCACTGTATATATTCATTTTCTTTATTAAAAAGTCTTATAGCTTTCATTTTATTTATTCTCCTTCTCTATATATGCAACCGCTATATCCCTATACCTTGCCTCTTCCCGTGTTTTTGGCTCTGTATAGATTATCGTCCGCAATCTTTAGAAGGCGATTTAAAATATCGTCGGGGTCGCCGTTATTTTTTATGCTTTTGCTGTCCGGCTTATAATTCTCGAGATGGGCGATAACAAAATTATTTTCTTCCTGTTTTTTAATGATAGTATTATTTAAAACCGCAATCGTCTCTGCGAATTCGTAAAATTAATCGCCTGCTTTCAGGTATTTTTCGTTTAAATATATTTATCTTGATTTTTAATGTCTATTTTTAATGACAAGAAAATGGGGAAAAGCGATAAAATTTTGAATTTTAATGTTTTTATGTTCATTTAAAATATTTTGATATTTTGAAATTAAAACGGCGTTCTTATAATTAATTATACTCCAAATTTTTATCTTTAAAAATTGCATTTTACTTTTTATTTATGTAAAATTAATTTAAAGTTGAAATTGAATTATAATTTTAAAATTAAAGGTGCAAAAATGCAGACGAAAAATAAAAAGGAGCCGGCCGGCAAAAAAAAAGATAAAACGAATTACCTTATTAAAACGGTTTTAAATTCCCTTGACCTTTTAGAGGCTTTTAAAGGCGAAAAGCCGGAGCTCGGCGTAAGCGAACTCAGTAAAATTCTCAAGCTTCATAAAAATAAGATTTTCAGGCTTCTTGCCACTTTGGAATATATGGGGTATATCGAACAGGACCCGTTTACCGAAAATTACCGCTTAGGCTTAAAAAGCCTTGAGCTTGGACAGTCTTTTATCCATCATTTAAGGCTGTTGAGCATAGCTAAACCCGTTCTTAAGGAATTGGTCGATAAGTTAAAAGAATCGGCATACGTAGGGGTCATAAGAGAAAAGAAAGTAATTTATCTCGATATAGTAGAAGCAGACCAGGTTTTAAAAGTCGCTTCAAGGGTAGGCAATATGCTTCCCGTTTATGCTACCGCTATAGGAAAATCTCAAATCGCCTTCGAACCGAAAGAGAACGTGGAAAGGCTTTTGCCGGAAAAACTTACCCCTTTTACCAAAAATACCATAACCGATAAGGAAAGCCTCTTCAAAGAATTAGAGAAGGTAAAACGCCAGGGATATGCAATAGACAATGAAGAGCTTGACGAAGGCATCATATGCATCGGAGCTCCATTAAGAGATTACACCACCCATATCATCGGGGGCATATCGGTTTCCGCCCCGGTAATAAGAACAACTCCGGAAAAACTTAAAAACATAATTATCCCTCTTACCATTGAAGCAAGCAACGCTATTTCCGGAAAATTAGGATATGAAATAGGCAAGAAGTACTCCGATTAAAATTTGAATTTTAGAGCTAATAGGTTTATAATTAAATAAAAGGAGTTTAAATTTATTTATAAATACTAAGATATTCGGTAAGGGAGGCCAAGATGCTTTTAAAGGAAGAAAAATCTTTTAGGGAAAAAAGATCAGAATTAAGGCACAAAATCGTGGACGGAATATACGACAGAATTCCCGTAGATGTGGTAGAACATTTAGGTAATGCAAATAAAGAATTAATCTTTGCTATTGAAGGTGTTTTCAACGGTTTCGTTAAAAGAATCGACGACAGAATCGCAAAAACGAAAGAACGCAGTTCGAAAACCGGCGGCAATAATGAAAACAACGACGAAGAATAATAATATCGGCAAAACGCTTTAAATTTAGTAAAAGCATTTTGCCGATAGATAATCTAAAAAGCGCAACCTTTCCTTATTTGCTTTTTGCTTTTGCAGGTTTGCTTTTAGACGTCGAAGCAGATTTTTTAGAAGCGCATGCCATTTCAATCACCTCCGTTACCTTTTATTAATTAAACGGTATATTTGATAATTATCTTTAATAATTATCAACGTTAAATAAAGTATACCATAATAAAAACAAAAAATTATTTTTACGTTAT
>JAJYYR010000058.1 GCA_021800805.1 bacterium | reverse complement strand
GTATAATCCCCGGATTATTTAAAAAATTAGGGCTAAAATAAGATTGAACGTTTTGATTCGTAAGTATCCTCTGGTTTAATACGCTGCCGAATGCGTACAGCGGATTATCGGTGTTCATATAAATTTCGTTAAAATCTATTTTTGGAAAAAAGCCGCTCAGAGCTTCGTTCTCCTGATAGCCTGCGGCGTTTAGCCTGATTTTTTCCAACTTTAACATTTTGTTATATTTTAACGCATATAAAAAAGCCTGATTAATCGACATGCTCGGCGCTGCGCCCGACTGAAAAGCCGATGTTTTTTCTGCCGCCGCCGTTATTAGTATAAAAGAAAAAAAGAAAGCGACGATTAGCGTTACAGACGTATTTTTAAATGTTTTATTTCTATTCATATATATTAATAATTATATATTTAACTTAAATAATTTTATATTTATATTAAATAATTTTTTATTTTTATTTCGGTAAATTTAATAAAACGGGCTTATCTGTTTTTAAGGCGTTTGGATTGTGGTTTTCTTTCGAAGAGGCGCGACCGCCGTATTCTTTTAAATCTTTAAATATTTTTTCTATTCTTTTATCATTAAGTTCGTAGCACATCATAACTCCGTCGCGTTTACAGCTGACTATTCCTTTGTTTTTGAGAGATATAAGATGCTGTGAAACGGTTGCTTGAGGAAGGCCGAGCGATTCCCATATATTTTTGACGCATGATTTGTTGCTTACCAGTACTTCGATTATTTTAAGCCTTATAGGGTGGCCCAGCGTTTTGAGAAGTTCTGCCTCGGCTTTATATTCTTCTTCGATATTATTCATATTTATAAAATAAATTATATAAAAATATATATAAACACATATATTAATTAATGTTATTATATTTGATTTTATAATATATGTCAATAAAAATCAAGACCCCTGCATTATTATGCAGGGGTCTTGTATATAATTTATTTTTGCGGCATTAGATTAAAACGAAAGATGTATCTGGGAATTTGCGGCATATTCCATAAACGCGGCTGCGCCGGAATATTCAAGCCCGTCTATCATATCTTCTCTTTTGAAGCCGAAAAGGTCCATCGTCATTTGGCAGGCTATAAGCCTAACATTCATTTCCTGACATAAAGATACGAGTTCGGGAATTGTCGCTATTCCATTTTTCTTAATCATAGACTTCATCATAGAGGTCGCCATTGCGGTCATACCGGGAAGAGCTCCTATAATGTTTGGGACCGGCATAGGCATTGCAGGATTTGCGATAGGAGAAACCTTCAAGCTGTCCCCCGCATCTTTTTTGAGTATCTGCAATCCATAAAACGTAAAGAATATTGCGCTCTCAATATCTAGGGTTGCCGCCGTCGATGCAAGAATAAGCGGTGGGTAAGCCATATCCAGCGTTCCGTGAATAGAAATGATAGCCATTTTTGTCTGATCAGCCATTTTTGTTCTCCTTTTAAAGGTTTAAAATTAATTTTAAATTTTAGACGTAAGTTAAACAGATTTTAAATAAAACACATTAACTAAAACCAAAATATCAAAATAGGCCGATTATTTTAATTTACCATTTTTTAAAATAGATAGCAAGAAAATATTTTTTTACAATAACATAAGACTATTATTTTTTTAAGGATTTTTTCAGTTAAATCGGCATTTTTACCGCAAAAAAGGTTATAAATTTGACTTTTATATTAACTTATGATATATTTTAATCAAAATATGTATTAAAAGTATTTGTTTATAAATAAAATATATATTTTTTATTAAAATTTTAACGTTTTTGGAGTAAATTTTGAAAAAAATTAGAAAAATTTTATTTGGACTGAGAATTATTATAAGAAAATTAATAAACAAAATCCAATTTAAATATTTTTTACCTTATTTTTTATTGCTGTCGGTATTAATTTCCGTAGCCTTTTTGTCTTATTGTTATGTTATTCCTATGTATTACAGCTATTTAAAGGAGCGGCAGGACGTAAAACTGCTTAAAAATAAAATCCGCGTCGATTATGAAAAGTTAAAGATTTTTAAAATTATAAAAACCTTTAACTCGGGACTTCCCGTGTCGGAGGAAAAGAAGGTTTCCGGTCTCATTTTTAATTTAGGGGAAAAATACAAGATAAATCCGGCCTTGATTCTGGCTGTTATAAGGGTGGAAAGTTCGTTTAATAATTTTTCTTACTCGAATATGGGAGCCGTCGGTCTTATGCAGATTAAACCGGTAACCGGGCTTTATCTTATCAAAAAATACAACATAAAGTCTAAAAAATTTAATTATAATACAAGATATATAGAGTATCTTCCGATAAATTATCTGTACAATCCTTCTTTAAACATAAAAATAGGCGCAAGATATTTGTTAAGCTTATTATATGAATTTAAAAATTTGAAGCTTGCATTATTTGCATATAACGTCGGTCCGACGTTAGCCAGCAGGTCTTTGGCGTCATACGAAACAAACGGCGGCGGCAATGATAGATTGAATCTTGATATTTCCGAAAGCACCAACAGGCTTTTTTCGGATTTCTATTACGGATATTATAAAAGGGTAAAGAAGTATTTTGCAATTTACAACGGTGAAATATTTAATAATAGAATAAAGGAATAAAATTCTCCATTGATTTTGATTTAAAGGAATTCCGAGCCGTTATTTTTTACGTATTTTAAGGATTTAATAAACGACGTCGTCAATATAAACAAGAGTATAAAAATAACCAGAAAGAAACCGACTCCAAGGCTGTGAAGATTGTGGACTTTAACGGGCGTGATAAAGCCTGCCCGAATAAGTTCAGGAAAGGCTATTTCCAATGCCGCCGCAAGTACGAAAGCCAGCCCGCCCCAAAAAAGAGTAAGTCCCGATGTTTTTCTTGCGATATATTCTATGCCTTTTTTCGGGATATTAAGGCGCTCCATAAACCTTCCCGCAAACATGCCTATAATTATCTGGGTAGCCATAGTTCCGAAACCGAATAAAAGACCCGGCAGAAACCCGGTATATCCGTTAGGCATTTTTGGAGCAAGGACCGTGTAAACTATAATCGCGAAAGCGCCGGTACCCCATCCGGCGATAAATCCGTGAAGCAGTACCATATATATGGGAATCTGACGCGATTTATCGTTTATATGTTTTGATTGCGGCTTAAGAGTTTTAATTTTTAAAAATTTCAAAAATATTTTTTCAAGCCCTTCGAACAGTTCGAAGTTTTCTCCAAGTCCTATTACGTAAGCTCCGGCAAACGACATCACTATGCCGACGAATATGTATATTACAGGAACGACGTCCGGTTTTGTTAATATTTTTCCGAGAGCGTAATAAGACAGTTCCGATGCGACGGCTCTTTGAAAAGTAAATGCGAGGGAAAACAGGACGCCGGTTTTAAATCCGCCTTTCGTGCTGTAACTGCCTATGGAATAGCTGAACGTAATCGGCCATGTATGTTCGTCAGGAGTAAATCCGTGAACTATTCCTAAGAGAAATGCGGTAATTAATATAGAAAATATGGACGAAAAATTTTGCGGATTATAAAGATTAATCATATTTATTATTTTACCCCTTTAACCATAGATTTGTAAAGACGTAAGGAATAAAATTTGAAGGGTTTCACATAATCTGATATAATTCCGATAAAATAAAAACGATAAAAAGCGGTTAAAATATTCCATGTTTAATATCGGCAGGAAAAGAGTTAAGATTGTCGCTACTTTGGGACCGGCAAGCGACGGCAAGCACGTGCTTGAAAATATTATAAAAAACGGAGCCGACGTTATAAGGCTGAATTTTTCCCATGGAGATGAAAGTTATTTTATCAAAGCGATTAAAAGCATAAGATCGATATCCAAAGACGTAGGTATTTTGATTGATTTGCCGGGACCAAAAATAAGAACCGGAAAATTACTGAAAGATTACATCCCCATTAATAAAGGGGATGTAATGACATTAACGAATAGACATATCGTATCAGATGGAAAGAAAATTTTCATAGATTATGCCTATCTCTGCAAAGATATAAAACCTAAAAGTTTAGTATATATAGACGACGGGAAGATAAAGTTAAAAATAATAAAAAAGCTAAACGAAAATGAACTTGAGGCGGAAGTTTTAACCGACGGCATACTTAAGCCGGAAAAAGGCATAAATTTTCAGGATTCCGTTCTAAACATTCCTTCCATTACCGACAACGACAAAGAATTTTTAAAATTCGGCGTGGAACATAATGCCGATATGTTTGCGGTTTCATTTGTTAGAGGCCGCGAAGATATTTTATATGTTAAAGATTTTCTTAAAAACAACTATCCCGAAAAAGAGTTTTTAATTATTGCAAAAATAGAAAAAGTGGAAGCGCTAAAAAATATCGAGAAAATAGCCATGGTTTCAGACGCTTTGATGGTGGCGAGGGGGGACCTCGGCGTAGAAGCCCCTGTCGAGAACATACCTCTTGAGCAAAAAAGAATAATATCCGTTGCAAATTTTTACAAAAAGCCGGTTATAACGGCAACTCAGATGCTTTTGTCCATGGTTGAAAATGAATCCCCGACAAGGGCAGAGGTTACCGATATTTCCAACGCTATTTTTGACGGAACGGATGCGGTAATGCTGTCCGAAGAAACCGCTGTCGGCAAATATCCTGCGGAAGCCGTTAAATATATGTCGAAGATTATAATAGCTACCGAAAATAGCGCAATGTTTAATAAAATTTATAAATTCGGCAACGGCGAAGAATATTTAACCGGACATCATACGCCGGATATTTCTAATATAATTGCCGAAATGTCGGTTGCGGCGTCTAAACTTTTAAAAAATTCTATTATAGCGGCAATAACAAGGTCGGGTTATACCGCTAATTTGATATCGTCGTTAAAGCCGCATGTGCCTATCCTCGCTATAGTCCCTAACGAATCTGTAAAGCGAAAATTGTCTTTAAGTTACGGAGTTTCATGCGCCGTTATGAAAAACATAGAGGATAAGGATATCGATTTAAAAGACGTAATCGATTTAATTAACGGCGGACTGAAAAATGCAGGGAGTAAAAGCCCTAATTATGCTATATTGACCGGCGGCGTTCCTATCGGAGAGCCCGGTTCCACGGATTTCGTAAAAATAGTCAGGCTGAGCGATAGAAAATAGATATTCCCTTAGACTATATAAGGCATATTAATGCCGTCGTATTACCGCTTGAATAAAAATCTCTATAATGTTATATTAGTTTATTAATTTAATTAAATATCATTTCGGAGAGATGGCCGAGTAGGTCGAAGGCGTTCGCCTGCTAAGCGAATGTATGTCCTAAAAGATGTACCGAGGGTTCGAATCCCTCTCTCTCCGCCAGTTAAAAATGTAATTTCCAAATCAGTAAGAAATATCTAAAAAGTAATTGGATTCGAACCCTCGAAGGGCGAAGCCCGTAAGAGGAAGTTCGTCGTTTTTAGCGTCCCTA
>JAJYYR010000057.1 GCA_021800805.1 bacterium | reverse complement strand
CGAAACTCACAGTTATCGACCGTTCCGCCACAATTTTTATTTTTCACGTCGTTTATTAAAAGTCTGCAGTTTGACAGATAATCTTCATAATTAATATTATTAGTCGTTACGATAATCTTGCCGGAATTTTCCGAAGCCGCATGCTCTCCCGGCTTATTATCCTTTCCGCTGTAAATCAACGACGTAACTGTTTTCTTATTAATGGTATCGAATATGTTTATATGAAGCGAATCTACTCTTCCATTCCTGTCATTTTTTATGGAATAAAGTCCTTCCGCAAATGTTTTTATGGCATATTCAAGCGTAAAAACCATAGATAATTTATACGATAATTCATTTAAGAGGTTGAGCTTCTTATTTGAATTCTCAAGATTCGCAATAATAATATTATTTTCTTCTTGTTTTTTAACAATCATGTTATTTAAAGCCGTAATGGCCTCTGCAAATTCATAGAATTCGTTTCCTGTTTTCAGATATTTTTCGGTTAAATCTATCTTATCTGGATTTTTAACGTCTATTTTCTTAATATTAAATAATAAATCTTCAAGTGGATAGATAAAAATCCTTTTAAAAATTATATAAACGGATATCAAAGATATAACGATAAAAATTAATATCGTAAAGAGAGGGGCATAATATCTTAACAGCGAGAAATAAAAGAAATGGAAATACTTAATTCTTATTATTAAAAAGCTGAGAGCAATCAAAAATATTATCAGATAGGAAATGGAAAAAAGCGATAAAATTTTGAATTTTAATGTTTTTATATTCATTGTATAATATTTTGGTTTTTATCTTTAATTATACTCTAAATTTTTATCTTTAAATTGCATTTTACTTTTTATTTATGTAAAATTAATTTAAAGTTGAAATTGAATTATAATTTGAAAATTAAAGGTGTAAAAATGCAGACTAAAAATAAAAAAGAGACGGTGGGTAAAAAAAAAGATAAAACAAATTACTTTATTAAAACCGTTTTAAATTCGCTTGACCTTTTAGAGGCTTTTAAAGGCGAGAAGCCGGAGCTTGGGGTAAGCGAGCTCAGTAAAATTCTCAAACTGCATAAAAATAAAATCTTCAGGCTTCTTGCCACATTAGAATATATGGGATATATAGAGCAGGACCCGTTTACCGAAAATTACCGCCTCGGATTAAAAAGCCTCGAGCTCGGTCAGTCTTTCATCCATCATTTAAGGCTCTTGAGTATCGCCAAGCCCATTCTTAAAGAGCTGGTCGATAAATTAAAAGAGTCGGCTTACGTAGGGGTCATAAGGGAAAAAAAGGTTATTTATCTTGATATAGTAGAAGCCGACCAGGTTTTAAAAGTCGCTTCTAGAGTCGGAAATATGCTCCCCGTTTATGCCACGGCTATAGGCAAATCTCAAATAGCTTTTGAACCAAAAGATAGCGTAGAAAGACTTTTACCGGAAAAACTTACTCCTTTTACTAAAAATACTATAATTAATAAGGAAAGTCTTTTTAAAGAATTAGAAAAGATAAAACAGCAGGGATATGCGATAGATAATGAAGAGCTTGATGAAGGCATCATATGCATAGGCGCGCCTTTAAGAGATTACACTACCCATATCATAGGAGGCATATCCATTTCCGCTCCGGTAATAAGAACGACTCCGGAAAAACTTAAAAACGTCATTATCCCCCTTACCATTGAAGCAAGTAACGCTATTTCCGGAAAATTAGGATATGAAATAGGTAAAAAATATTCCGAATAACCTTAATCCCAAATTTGAATTTTAACAATTTTTAGGCTATAATAGTTAATAAAGGCATTAGTTATTTAATAAGTAATAATTTTACTTGCCTGTTGTTTCAGTTTTATTCAAAAATATGCGGAGGGTTAAAAAATGCTTTTAAAAGAAGAGAAATCCTTTAGGGAAAAGAGGCCGGAATTAAGGCACAAAATCGTGGACGGGATATACGACAGAATTCCCGTAGATGTCGTAGAGCATTTAGGTAATGCCAACAAAGAATTAATTTTTGCCATAGAAGGCGTTTTTAACGGTTTTGTTAAAAGAATAGACGACAGAATCGCAAAGACGAAAGAGCGCAGGTCGAAAACCGACGGCGGCAATGACAATAATAACGACGAAGAATAATAATGGCAAAACGCTTTTAATTTTAAGGATTTAAAATGTAAAATACCTTTAGAGTAAAAGCGTTTTGCAGATAGACAACCTAAAAAGCGCAACCTTTCCTTATTTGCTTTTCGCTTTTGCAGGTTTGCTTTTAGATGTAGAAGCCGATTTTTTAGAAGCGCATGCCATTTTAATCACCTCCGTTACCTTTTATTAATTAAACGGTATATTTAATAATTATCTTTAATAATTTTAATAAATTATTAATGTTAAATAAAGTATACCATAATAAAAATAAAAAAATTAAATTTCGGTAATCATCGGAAAAATAAAAGGATGCCTGTCTATAGTCTTATTTAAATATTTTTTTAAAGCCTTCCTTATGTCGTCCTTAACTTTAACCCAATCGATGCTGTCATGTTTTTGATTTTCTTCTATTACATGCATAACCAATTTATAAAGAACGTTGTTTAGTTCTTTAAAATAATCCTCAAACACAAATCCTTTAGAAACGATATCCGGACCGGAAATTATACCCGACGTCTTGGAATCTACGACGAGTTGGACTATAATCATTCCGTTTTCGGAAAGATGCGCCCGTTCTTTAAGGGTATGAGCGCCGACGTCTCCGATTCCTTTGCCGTCGACGAATATTCTGCCCGCATAAACGTTTTCGCCTGCAAAACACTCTTTGTCCTCAGTAAATACAAGACTATTGCCGTTTTCAAGGACAAAAACGTCCGAGGGCGCAATACCCGAACTTAGAGCAAGCTTTTTGTGCTGATATAAATGTTTCAATTCGCCGTGAACCGGAACAAAATATTTCGGTTTTACGATATTTATCATAAGTTTAAGTTCTTCTTTGCTTGCATGGCCGGACACGTGTATTTCGGATATGTTTTCGTAATAAACTTCGGCTCCTCTTTTATAAAGGTTGTTTATTATTTTAGATATAGCTTTCTCGTTTCCCGGAATAAATTTTGAAGACATTAAAACGAGGTCGTTAGGCTTGATTTTTACATATTTGTGGTCGTCCACCGAAATTCTGGAAAGCGCGGACATTGCTTCGCCCTGAGTACCGGTAGTAAGTATTAAAAGTTCTTCGGGTTTGTAATAGCTTATCGTTTCTTCATCTATTAAAATATCTTCCGGAATTTTTAAATACCCTAATTTTCTTGCAACTTTCGTATATGTCATAAGACTTCTTCCACTGAATATAACCTTTTTATTAAATTCTGCGGCGAGGGAAAGGAGCTCTGAAATCCTGTGAATATTTGAAGCAAATAAGGCTACTATAATTCTTGCGTTATTATCCCTGAAAATATTCCTGAAGGTCTTTTTTATGTCGTTTTCAGATATCGTGAACCCTTCTTTTTCTATATTGGTAGAATCGGAAAATAAAGCTAAAACTCCGTTGTCTCCATAATGGGCAAGCCTGTTTATATCGGTTACGGCATTTTTTTCGAGGGTCTGGTCAAGCTTGAAATCTCCCGTATGTATTATTGTCCCGACCGGCGTTTTTATGGCAAGGCTTGCTCCGTCGATTATCGAGTGGGCTACTCTTATAAATTCGATTTCAAAATCCCCTAATGTAATCGTATTTCCGGTTTTAACGGTAAACAGCGATACTTTGAAAGGCAAATCGTGTTCTTTTAATTTTTCTTCGAGTATCCCGAGAGTAAAAGGAGTGCCGAATATGGGAATATTAAACTCTCTTAGCACATAGGGTATGGCGCCTATATGGTCTTCATGTCCGTGGGTAAGAACGATTCCCTTAATCTTTTTCTTTTTTTCCGGGTCGTATAAATATCTTATGTCGGGAATAACCATGTCTATTCCCAGCATATAGTCCTCTGGAAACATAATCCCCGAATCGACTATTATAATATCCTTTTCGGTCTCATAAACCATCATATTGAGACCGATTTCGCCAAGCCCGCCAAGGGGTATTGCTTTTAATGTAGGCATTAATTTATTATTTACTTAATTATGGTTATCTTGATTTCTTTTATTTTTATAATCCCCATATCCGCAGTTAAAAATTCGTCGCAACCCGCCTTTTTAGCACAAGCAACCTGAAGGGCATCAGGGGTTCTAACCCCGTATTTCCCCTTTATATATGCTCCAATTTTAGCTATATTTAAATCGATATCTAAAATTTTAAAAAAATTTTTAAAAAGATAGCTGTATTTAGCTTCTAAGCTGCGGCTATTCATAGAAAGAAGAGGAACCAAAACTTCCATGAATGATAAAGAAGATGTAAAAAGAATTAACTCTTTTTTCTGGCATTTTTCGAAATAAGGTAAGACCGACGGAAAAAAACGTTCATTTTTTTCAAGATAATAAATTATTATATTTGAATCTACGAACACATTTAATCCCATTCTTTTCTTATTTTTTCGATATATTTTTTTGGGTAAATTCCTTTAGCTATACCTGCAAATTCAGAAATATCCTTTGGAACTAAAGTTATAATTATTGAATTATCTATCGCATCAATAAGGAGTTCATCTCCTTCTTTAATATTTATTTGATTTCTAATTTTTTTAGGTATAACTATTTGGGCTTTCTTACCTATTTTTAATAATTCAGACATTTTTATCATTTCTCCTACTATAAATTTTATCATCTGATATTTCTTTTTGCAAGAAAATTTTAATAAAATTTTCATATTTTCAATTTTCTAATATCGCGCGGGTTTCGTTTTCTATTTTTTCGATTATAATACCGCTGCCGTCGCCTTTTTCGGCTGCATTCAGCGGCTTTAAAATACCGAGTTCGACGGTTTTACCCGGGTGAATCGTCAGACTGTTTTTACTTAAAATGTTTGCGGTACCTTTGATAACGACGGGAAGAACTGTCATATTGCCCTGCTTAAGAAACATGTTAAGTCCGCCCTTTTTAAAGTTCAGCAGTTTTCCGTCCGGCGACCTCGTCCCTTCGGGAAAAATGAGTATAGAGGTTTTGTTCTTTAAGGCTTCCGCCCCTGCTTTAACGCTTTTAAGGGCGCTTCTCAGGTCTTTTCTGTCTATGGGAATGTAGCCTAGCCTTTTCATGCTCTGTCCGAGAAAGGGGATTTTAAAGAGGCTTCTTTTGGCGATAAACCTAAAATCGAGGTCAAGATGCGCGAGAAGAACGAATATGTCGAAATAGCTCTGGTGGTTAGAAGTAATAAGAAAGGATTTTGAAGGGTCTAAATTTTCCAAGCCATCAACGGAAACCTTAATACCCAGAAGCTTTAATATTACTTTCCCCCACAGCCTTGCTATCTTTTGCGAAACATTTGCGCTAAAAAACGAAGTTATAACGGCAAGTATGCCTAATATTACCGTAAAAACCGAAATAATAATCCAGCAGTATAAACTTAGAAAGAAATTTAATACCAAAGCAAGCCCTTCCTCCTTAATGCAGGACAGCATTAAATTATTTTTATATTTA
>JAJYYR010000056.1 GCA_021800805.1 bacterium | reverse complement strand
CTTCTTCTTTAATGTTAAATTTTTTTATCATTTTTAAAAGAATGTAAGGAACAAATATCGTTCTTACGAAAAGCGTTAAAAAAGCGACAAGATATAAATCTACGCTTTGCGCTTCTATTCCCAGAATAAGAGTCAGGACGAATATTAAAAACGACTGGAAACCGTAAGCGTGTATATAAAACGAAATCCATCTCGAACTCAGCATTACGAAAGAGGACAGAAGAACCAGCGAAACCAGAAGGTCTTCGATAACGTAAATGTAAAGCGGCATTGAGTATCCAAGCATTTTTTAAAATCCTTTGTATTGAAAAGTCATTATTGCAAGCACGCTTAAAACGAACGCGGCGCCGAAATATTCCTGATATCTGAAAAACCTTAATCTTGAAATTGCCGTATCTATCACGGCGGCAATTACCCCGATTGCAAGCATTTTTATAATAAGGCTTACTATAGCTATAATAAGAGAAACGGGGGCATGATTCACGGCTAAACCCCATGGGAAAACCAAAACGTTCAAAAAAATAACTAAAAGTAAAAACTGCTTCATGTATCCAGCCCATTTTAATAATGCCAGATATGGTCCGGAGTATTCTAAGATCCTAGCTTCCTCAATCATGCTCATCTCGGCGTGGGTGGAAGCATTAATAGGTCTCCTGTCCGTATCTGCTAAAAATAACAGGAAAAAAGCCGCAATTATCATAAAATGCGGCGAACTGAAATAGAGCGGCAGAGAAGCGGTTATAGTATGAAGCATAACATACGGGAGAGTCGATTTTGAGATTAAAGCAACTCCAACAAAAACAAGAATGAGGGTAGGTTCGGAAAGAATAGCAAGCAGAGTGGAGCGCGAAGAACCTAACCCGCCGTAGCTTGTGCCGAGGTCAAGGGACGCTACATTTATAAAAAAAGATGAAAGAGAAAATAGAAACGCTCCGCCCAGCATATCGCCCATGAAACCTAGAGGAAGCGGATATACCGTTAGAACCGGAATCAGAAGGGTTATGAGTATCATCGAAATAAAAGAAACAAACGGAGCAGACTTAAAGACAAACGATGCGTCCTTCGGTATTAAAATTTCTTTATGGAAAAGTTTATAGAGGTCGTAATAGGGCTGGAAAACCGACGGTCCCGTCTTGCCCTCTATGATTTCTTCTACTTTAGATATAAAACCTGCTATAAAAGGAGAAAACACGAGAACCGTTAAAACCTGAAATGCTTGAAAAACGGTAAAATTGAGGTATAAATTTAGATAGGCATTCATTATAATAAGCCAATACTCCTTTTTCTACATTACGTTTAATCAATAAATTGTGTAACGCTTATAATACTGCGTCAACCAATATGCGATGTAGGAGTTATTAGCTTGTTATTTATACAAAGCGGTTAGGCAAACCCCATTGCCATAATTTTCTATAATTTTGGCATATAACGAAAAAATTGTCAATAAAAAAGTAACATAAATAATTAACGGAATAATATAAATAAATATTTTATTCTCATTTATAATATATTTATTCTCGATTAACATTCTTACGCTATAATTATTCATAAATACGGCATCGATATTAAGATAATATTGTGCATTACAATTAATCAATTAATTGAATTTAAAAGGAGATTCGTCATGAAAAAGTTTAAGATTTTATTTTTGTTTTTATCTGTATTTGTTTTTGCGGGAACGTATTTTCTCGGCAGCGCTTCTGCAATGAAACATCCTAATTTTATGCGGCATAAATTTATGCGTTGTCGTAAAATGGATATGATGGGGATGTTCAATATTTTTATGCTTAAAAATAAATTGCATTTGACTAAAAATCAGCTTCACCAAATTAAAATAATTAAGCGGCAGGAATTTACGGCTTTTAAGTCAAATATTAGGAACTTTAGAAATCCGCTGCTTTCGGCAATGAAATCGGGAACGTTTAACAAAAACGTTTTTGTAGCAAATATTACGAATAAAGTTAAAAATATGGCTGAAATCAAGGCAAATTTTCTTACAAAATTCTTTAACGTTTTAACCCCTGCGCAGAGAAGCAGGTTTGTATTTCTTATGAAGAAAAAGATTCATAACAGAATTAAACGCCTTGAGTTTATGAAAAAAATGTTAAACAAAAGAATCAAAATTATGAATGAAAATTTATCCGAATAATATTTATCGCTATCGCGGTTAAATTTTAATTTTGCCGAAGCAGACGAACTATTTTTTTAATGCGGCTGTTTCGGCTATTCCATTTATTTAATTAATATTTTTTATATAATGTGCTTTTTCATAAATTTTTAAATTTTATAAACTATTATGCCAAAAGTTATAATGATTGAAGATGATAAAGAAATTGCTGAGCTTTTAAAAGAATATCTCCATAAATTCAATATCGACCTTATAAATTTTGAAAACGCAAAGGAAGGGCTTGAAGCTATCGATAAAGGCGCAAATAATTTTGACCTATTAATTTTAGACCTGACTTTGCCGAATGCCGACGGATTAGAAATATGTAAATCAGTGTCGCAAAAGTACCATCTGCCTATAATTATTTCTTCGGCGAGAGGCGACTATTCCGACATAGTTACCGGTCTTGAAATCGGAGCCGACGATTACGTCGCAAAACCATATAATCCAAGAGAACTCGTCGCCAGAATAAGATCTATAACAAGAAGAAAAGTGAAGGCAAATAACCACGATTACGGTTTTGAAATAGACGAAAGTAAAATGCTCGTCAAAAAAGACGGCAAAGCCTTAGATTTAACTTCCGCGGAATACGAGCTTTTTTTAATTTTATATAAAAACAAAGGCAACGTTATTACAAGGGACTATATTCTAGAAAATATAAAAACTATGAATTATGAAAGTATTGACAGAACCGTCGACGTTTTAATAGGAAGGATCAGAAAAAAAATAGGGGACGACCCACGAAATCCCAAATATATTAAATCCATAAGGGGTTACGGATATAAATTTTATGAAATTTAACAGACATTCAGTATTATTTAAAATTAATATAGTTTTTATTTTGACTTTTGCCGTACTGCTTTTTTTTTACTTATTTGCTAACAAAATAATTGACCGCATGGAAACTTTCAGATTCATAAGAAAAACTATTTTTCTGGCAAAAAAAAATAAATTGACCGACGGTAAATTTTTTGGAATAAATCTAATAAAAAATAAACAAAAGATTGATAAAATATTAAAAAACGGAAAGTTCCTGCTTAAAAGAAATCCTCCGCGATTCAATTATCATCTTACCTTATTAATATTTAACGGAAATAAATATATATACTTGAAGTCAGAAAGCGGAAAAACTGCTTTTTTGTTTAAAAGAACTTCGGGGATTAGCGGCAGGCAGAAGATTTTATTGGCAGCATGGTTAAGTTTAAATATTATCCTTGTTCTTTTATATATCAGCATATTTCGTTCCATAAGACCTCTCGGAAAATTGAGAAAAAAAATAGAAGAATTTAAAAACGGTAATATAAACGTAAATTTAAATGATTACATGTTAAGAAAGGATGAAATAGGATTCGTAGCAAAAGAATTTAAAGAAGCAATTGACGGCGTTAAAAAAACCATGAATACAAGGGTATGGTTTATAAGAAACATAGCACACGAATTAAAAACCCCTATTACTAAAGGGAAAATTGCTTTAGAACTCTTGAAAAACGAGGACGAAAACAAAAAAAGAATATTTTCAGATATTTTTAACAGGCTCGAAATGCTCATAAACGAACTATTTGCGGCGGAAAAAATAGCGGCAGGCAACGAAATTTTGAATATAACCGCCTGTAATTCAATAGATATAATTAATAGAGCGAAAGAACTCCTTTTCTTAAAAAACAGCGGCGGCATCAACGTTATAACCGACGACAAGGATTACACCGTTAAAGCTGATTGCGAACTTCTAATCATCAGCGTTAAAAATTTATTAGATAATGCGATTAAATTTGGAACAGATAAGAAAGTAACGGTTAATATAGAAAAAGGCGTTTTAAGCGTTATAAACGAAGGGGCAAAACCGTCTATTTCCGAAGATGCTATGTTCGAGCCTTTTTTAAAAGACCTTAACGTAAAAAACAAAGATGGCTTCGGTCTTGGTTTATATATAACTAAACAGATTATTGAAAAACACGGGTTAAAAATTATATACGCATATTCTGGCGGCAAAAATATTTTTAAAATAGATTTAAATAAAATTCAAATTTGATTAAATAATAAAATCGTTGTATATTAAATAAATGGGGTTATTCGGAAAAATTTTTTTTGCGATAGTTATATATATATTTTTAGAAATTTACGTATTTATAGAAATAGCCGAAAGATTAGGTTATCCCGCAACGGCAGGTTTTTTGATATTTTTTAGTATCGCAGGCTACATAATAACAAAAAAAATTAAATATATTACCCTTCAAAATACGCTATACGATTTTTCCAACGGAAAAATTTTAAATAAAAATTTAATCAAATCTACTGCTTATTTTATCGGCGGAATACTGTTTTTTATTCCGGGATTTATCACTGATTTTATAGCAGTTCTTTTTTTGATTCCTTTTTTAAATTACTATATAATTTATTTTATATTTAAATATTTTAAAAATAGAATAAAAGGTAATTTTTATACTTATTATGATTTCAATAATGCGACATACGAATATAAAGCAGGTGAAGAATCAAGCCCTAAAAAAATTCCCGATTTAGAAAATAAAGAGGATTCTAATAAAAATTAGATGCCGTATTCTATATCGCCTCATTCTGTAATTCCGTGATTTTTGCGACCGCCTTTTTAGAAAGGTCATAAAGCTTGCCGAGAACTTCAAATTCTATCGGGGTTTTTTCTGCGCAACCCTGAATTTCGATAATTTTTTGATTGCCCGTCAGTATAAAATTAAAATCGAGATCGGCGGTTGAGTCTTCCGAATAATCTAAATCTACTAAAATTTCTCCGTTTACTATGCCTATGCTTATTGCGGCGACGGAGTCGTAAAACGGCATTTTTTCTATTTTTCCCTCTTTGATAAGATTTAAAAACGCAAGATGGGCGGCGACATATGCTCCGGTTATAGAAGCCGTCCTCGTTCCGCCGTCTGCGCTTATAACGTCGCAGTCTATTAATACTGTAATCCCCGGAAAATAAGAAAAATTAATAACCGACCTTAGCGACCTGCCTATTAACCTCTGTATTTCCTGAGCCCTTCCGTTTACTTTTCCTTTTGATGAGTCCCTCGGTATCCTGTTTTGCGCGGACCTCGGGAGCATCGAATATTCTGCCGTAAGCCAGCCTTCGCCTTTGTCTTTTAAAAACGGCGGTACCTTATAATCGACGGATGCCGTACAAATCACCTTAGTATCGCCTGCTTCTACCAGACACGAACCTTCGGCATATTTCATATAACCGGGAGTTATAACTATAGTCCTCATTTCATCGGCCGCCCTATTGTTATTTCTTATCATCTTTTGTTTTATTTACCCCAGTCCTTATTTTCGATAAAAAATATGTAAAGGTCTTTTAAGTTTACGGCGTTTAACAGCCTAACGCCCATTAGGGAACATAGAGCCGGTATATCGTTTAGCAAGGAATCTTTATCCGAAATCACCGTTAGAACGTCATTGCGGTTCAAAGTTTTAAGTTTACGGACGACCGCCCATACGGGAGGGCCTC
>JAJYYR010000055.1 GCA_021800805.1 bacterium | reverse complement strand
GCCGGACGAAGTAAAGATATTATAGATATAGAAGAATTAAAAAATAAATAATGGAAAATTTTACGGACAATATAAAAAAAGAAAAAATCACGTATAAGCGCAATAATTTAAACAATTTAAATAACGACGATAATGTCGTTATATCGGCAGACGAACATTTAGGCGGCAGTCCGCTTTCCATAAAAGAAACGTTAATATGGCTTGAAGAATCTAAGATTTTCTTTTATAAAATTAAAGAATCGATAGAATCAAAGAAAAATTCGTAAATATTATAAAAAAGACTAAAAAGGTAATAAAAAGGTGTCATAAAAAAATTTGTAAATATCAATAATGCGGATTTAAATTATGATAAAATAATAAAATGTTTTCATATGAAGCCGATTCATTTAAAAGGATTATTAAGAAAATAAAAACGGGAGCAGGAAGTAATATAATAAGCATCACAGCTTTCGGTTCCCGCGCAAGGGGTGATTTTTCCGGAGATTCCGATATGGACGTTCTTGTAGTTGTCGATAAAAAAACATCCAAGGACGTTTCTTTTATAAATGATATTTTTTATGAGGAAGAAATTAAGACCGGCATACCGTTTTCCGTAACAATAGTATCAATACAGTCATTTGATAATAACAAAAGATTTAAAACAGGTTTTTATCAAAACATTAAAAAAGACGGAGTTGTTTTTTATGGAATTAACCCGTGATGAAAAGGCGGCATTATCGAATTTAAGATTTCAAAAATCTAAAGAAATGTTTGAAGATGCCTTATTCAACCTGAAATCCAAGAGATTTAAAACATCGGCCAACAGAAGCTACTATTCCGTTTATCATGCCGCAAGGTCGTTGCTGATTCTAAAAGGCATAGATCCGGCAAAACACGACGGAGTCAAAACCATGTTTTCGCTTCATTTCGTTAAAGATAAAACGGTTACTCTTGAAACGGGTAAAATATACCAGGAATTAATGTCTTTAAGGAATGAAGCCGATTATGACGATTTTGCAGAAGTAACCGAGCCGGAGGCAAAAAGGGCTGTAAAAATTGCTGGAAAATTTATAAAAAACATCGATAAATTAAGGCAATTGTTAATTAAAGACAGAGCCGGTATAAACAATAAATAGATCGATAGATGAATAAAAAAAGCGGCGGCGGCATTAAAAACAGGAATATCGTAGAATATCTCTGCAACGGCGTCAGCTTTACAATGCATCCTATAAATGCCCGTTACGGATACGACTGCAATACGGAGCATCCCACCGTAGTATGGAATATCGAGTTCAGCGACGAAATCCATCTTTTGAGCAACGAATCTTTCGGGGGGCGGACGGGCGACGAAAGGCAGAGAATTTATACAAAAAACGTAAGAGGCTCCCTTTGTTCCCAAGGTTCAGATAAATATACTTTTTATAATAAAGCGTCTATTCCCATAGAATTCGAAAAAGACGGCGTATCGTTTATATTAAAAATAAATAAAAAAGATTACGAAAAGGCTGAAATTATAGAAAAAGAAATTTATAAAGAATTCGAAGATTTAGGTCTAAACGCCGCGCATTCTATTGCCGAAGGCAATATCAGGATTATTTTAAACAGGCTCTCCAACAGAAAATTCACCGTTTTAAATTTAAACGTCAAGGACGAAGATATGCTTTTCGAAAAAGACGGCATAGATTATTTTTTCACGGAAAACGAGCCGATTATAGACAAGGCGATAAAAGAAATATTTACCGGTCATCTGGAGCTTATAAAAACGTCGGACAAGTTTTATAAATATATATTAGAGGGATTCAATAGAATGGTCGGTTCGGGACTTAACTGCTTGAATATTCTTCTTGCGGCAGTTAATTACGAACTCCAATATGATATTTTCGACGACGAAAAATATCTTGCAGATTATTTAATTTCACGAGTTAAAAATAACGATAAAAATAATAAAGAAGTATGCTGTATCAATATTCACGATAAAGAAGAAAATTTTTACGAAAAAGGGGTAAAACTTATCGATATAGCAATTCCCTTAAAGAGTTTAATCGAAGCCTTCGACCTTTTAAATAAAATTAAATGCCTTGCTTTAATCGATTATGCTTGATAATGAAAAATTTGATATAATCGCTTAACTTTTTAAACAATAAAAACATTTATGGTTAACGATAATTTTAATAAAGATAACGAGCTTAATTTTGGGGTCAATACCGATTCGTTTTTCGGCATTGGGTTCGGACTTTTGGGCGATAACAATCTCGGCCGTTTACAAACCTCATTCAACGATTTTTTTAGTCTTTTAAATTCATATAAGATAGGAAATATCGAGATAAATACCGAGATAGAACAGTTGAATCCGGGTTCTTTGCAAAAATTAATTATTCCTTTAATCAGTTCTTTTTCTTCAAAATCGTCTATCCCGCTTTCGGTCTCGGTCCATCTTCCGTATCTTCAGCTTAATCCGGCAAGCCCTTTAGAAGAATACAGGCGTATTTCGGTTGACGCGGTTATAAGGGTAATAAACGTCTGCCGCGGATTGGGCGTTAAAAAATTCGTTATTCATCTGACTTCCGAGTTTGAAGATTCTATTCTATTTTTTCCTATCGAAGAAAAAGCAAAAAGGACGTTGATAGATATTGCAGTGAATCAGGCAAAGAAAAGTATGTCGGATATACTAAAGGAAACTAAACTGCCCCCATCTGTTTTCGCGTTAGAAAACCTCGAGGTTTTCCCGTTCGATTATTTATACCCCATAGTCGAAGAATTCGGCATATCGGTCTGTTTCGATATGGGTCACTGGGGGTTAAACGGTTTTATGCCGGAAGATTTTCTTAAAAAATTTAATATTAACCGGATAGGCGAGATGCATATTCAGGATATGACGGAAAAAAGAAGCGACTTAAGAACGACCGTAAGGAACGAACATAGACCTTTAGGAACCGGCATTTTAAAACCGGACGAATTTTTTAACTCTCTGGTCGAGAATAGGCAATTTTCAGGGTCTTTGATAATAGAAAACAGGTCTAAAGAAGATTTAATTTCTTCCTTAGATTACTTAAAATCCGGTAATTTTATATAATACCCTGAATTTTCTTTAAATAAATACCTAAATCCAGATTTAGAAACATTATAAATGCCTTCTTCCAATAAAGATAAAAATAAAAACGGTTTTTTTACCGCGCCGCTTCTGCTTTCTTCCGCCGGAATGTTTTTGGACGGTTATTCCCTGACTATAATTGCATTCGCGATAATACTTATCAATCCGTATTTCAGCCTGAATGCGTTAGAATCGGGCTTGATAATAGCATCCGTGGTATTCGGCAGTATAATAGGGGCATTGTTGATTGGATATTTCAGCGACATTTTCGGGAGAAAATCGGTTTATATTTTAAATATGGCGGTTTTTGTAGTTTTCGGAATCGTATCGGCTTTTTCGGTTAATTTTTTAATGCTGTTTATATCGAGGTTAATTCTTGGTGTTGCGGTCGGAGCCGATTATCCTGTATCCAATTCTTATATTGCGGAAACGGCGCCGGAGGCGTTAAGGGGCAAACATCTTTCCTTCGCCGGTTTGTCGTTCGGCATAGGTTCGATATTTTCTTCTTTAACCGCGGCGGTTCTTTTTCCTTTCGGACCTGAAATGTGGCGGCTTATGCTTGGTATCGGCGTTATCCCCGCATTTATAGTAATGTTTTTAAGAATTTCTATGCCGGAATCTAGAAGATGGATAAATGCAAAAAGTCTAAGAAACGAATATAAAAAAAATAAGTTATACATCGAAGGAATGTTTTCAAAAGCGCATATAAAAAACACGGTTCTTTATTCCTCTATCTGGTTTTTATACGACGTCGGAGCATACGGTATAGGTTTGCTAATACCGTTAATCTTTAAAAAAAGCGGACTGATTTCAAACGAAGACAATGCGCTTATAACGTCTTTAATTCTTTTAGTCGGCATAGCAAGCTCCTCAATCGGGCTCTTAGAAATAGATAAAATAGGAAGAAAAAAGATACAGCTTATAGGTTTTGCCGGAATGGGCGCCGCCCTTTTTTTTCTTCCTTTCGCATACGGAACATTAGCCGGTCTTGCCGCCGTAATTTTTATAGCCGAAATTTTTAATTCTTTAGCGTCTTTAACGGTAGGGATTTTCCCCGCCGAGCTTTCACATACGTCTTTCAGGTCGTCGGCTTACGGATTTTCGGCCATGGCGGGAAAAATAGGAGCCGTATTCGGAGTTTTGATAATGACGTATTTCGTTAAGGAAAATAAAGATTTAGGTTATTATTCGGTTGCGGTTTTAATGTTTGCGGCATTTTTCCTTTCTTCTTTTCTGCCGGAAACCAGAAGTAAACAGCTTGATGAAATTAAATAATATTATTAAGTGGTTGTTCCGATTTTCCTTGACTTAATTTTTATCAGATATATAATTGTAATAAATTATAGCATTATCCGAATAAATCGTTCTTTGAAAACTAAAGCTTAATTCCCTTATATATAAGGGAAGCGGAGGAACCAAAATTTTGGGGCGAATATCTTTGATAGAGGAGCACTCTTTATCCTTAGCCCGTCAGCTAACTTCGTAAGCTATTAAAGAGCGCCGAAAGTATAGCTAATATATATATCCGCATATCGATAATATTTTTATTTATTCTTTAATAGCCGAAGGTTTTGAAGCCTCCGGCTATTTTTTTTTGCAAAAAATGCGCAACATAAACATTTTAATTTAATAAAAACGGAGGCGGGTAGTTTATGATAGAAAATATTATTCTTCTTATAGTTTCTATAATGGTATTGATATATTTGTTTTATGTGTTGATATATCCGGATAAATTTTGAACATATATAAATTTAGCGTGAATTGAAATTTAAAGGAGTGGGGAGGGGCTATAAATGATAGCATTTTTAGCAGCTTTTGCCGGCATAGCTATAATGTATGCCTTATTATGGTTTTTTACGGATTTTATAGATAAGATTTAATTTAAATTTAAACATAAAAAAGAGGTGTCGAATAATGACTTACACGGGAGTTTTGCAGATTTTAATAACGCTTGCCGTTATGGTTATAGCCGCAGTTCCGTTAAGTAAATATCTTGCGCATGTTTTTAAATGCGAACATACATTTTTAGACGGGATTATAAATCCGGTGGAAAGTTGGACTTTAAAGTTTCTGAAAGTTAACGGAAATGAAGAGATGGACTGGGTTAAATATTTAAAGACCGGGCTTATCGTTAATTTCTTAATGCTGTCGATAGTTTATTTCATATTGAGGTTTCAAAACTTTTTTCCGTTCAACCAGATGCGCTATCCGGGCATTCCTTGGGCACTTGATTTTAACACGGCGATAAGTTTTATAACCAATACGAACTGGCAAAATTACGGCGGAGAGGAGGTTTTATCCAATTTTTCCCAGATGGCGCTTGTTTTTCTACAGTTTACTTCGGCCGCCACGGGACTTGTTTTTGCCGTAGCTTTTATCCGCGGGCTTATAAGGCGAGAAGCAAAATATGTGGGTAATTTTTACGCAGATTTTATAAAGGCTGTTTACAGGCTTTTTTTTCCTTTAGCCGTTATATTTGCGGTTATTATGCTGTGGCAGGGATCGCCGCAAAGCATCTTTACCATGCAGAAAAACGTCGTGAATATGACGGGAACTAAACAGACTCTTTCCGTGGGGCCTGTAGCTTCTATGGTATCTATCGAAAATCTTGGGACTAACGGAGGAGGTTTTTACGACGCAAATGCCGCCCAGCCTTACGAAAATCCTAACCCCTTTACTAACGCCTTAACTATATTTATGATGGGGACAATTCCCATGGCGCTTTTTTTAATGTACGGAATAATGATAGGGAATAAAAAACATGCATGGACTTTATTTGCGGTCGCTATGACGCTCCTCGTAGTCTGCATT
>JAJYYR010000009.1 GCA_021800805.1 bacterium | reverse complement strand
GCTTCAGGGCGGGGTGTTTACGGAAGATGTAATACGGACATGGATTGACCGCAAAATGGAAAACGATGTCCAGCCCGTTCGCATGAGGCCGGTGCCTTACGAATTTGCGTTGTATTACGATATTTAAGTTAAATCTGCTTATATTATCAAACAGTTGCTAAACAGGAAGGGCGCCAAGAAAACTTTTTGGCGCCCTTATTTTTTAAAACGGATATACATACCTGATAAATTAATTATTCCAATAAAATAAATCAGTTGTGGTTTAAAATTTTACAATATTATTTTATATCGTAAAATTTATACGATTTTAGTTTAAGATTTAAGAATTTTATATTTTTTTACGACTATTTTGTGATATACTTATTTAAGTGAGGCTTCAAAAGGAGAGGTAAAGATTATTATGAAAGATTTTGATATAAGAAAAGTCGCAAATGCAATAATATTTTTTTTAGATAATAAAGTATCTTATTTAACTAAAACTAAATTTATAAAAATGATGTATTTTGCAGACAAGTACCATTTTGAAAATTACGGTCGGAGCATTTTTGGGGATACTTATATCAAACTTCCGCATGGTCCTATTCCGACGTTATCCCTAAGTATAATAAATAATGACTGCGATAATGCAGATGTTAAGGAATATACAGACGAATTTTTAAAATACGTTACTCCGGCATGCACTTATAACAATATAACGGTTTTTAGCAAAAATACAGAATTTAACCATAGAATATTTAGTCAGTCGGAAATAGAAGCTTTAAGAAAAATTGCGGAAGAATTCAGTTTGGATAATGCCGATGAAATAAGCGAAAAATCCCACCTGACCAAAGCATATCAAAAAGCATCTTTATATAATGTCATATCTGAAGAAGATATGGCCGAAGATAACGGAGAATATGTTTCTTTCTGGAACAATGAATTTTCTAACCTGGAATCTATATTAGCACACCGTTAGAACAATGAGTATCTTAATAATCCAAAGGGGCTCATTATTTCATTGGGAAAATTACGAATTTGAAGACAATTCTAAAAAAAATAAGTATTTTATAGCGTTAAATTGTAAAATCCAAGATTCCGAGATTAATCTCGTTTTACCCACTTCCAAATATGAAAAGCATTACCAAAACAATAAAAAAAATCTCATAGACACTGTTATTCTGCAACCTAACGAAAGCATTTATTTTAAAAAACCACCCGCAACCGTAATAGACCTCAAAAAAATAAGATATGAAAATATTGAAGCTATCAGAATGGCACATAGTGATTCCTTATTGAATTACAAAGGAATGATTGAACCCCATATAATGGCTAAAATTGAAGATGCCATAAAAAAAGCAATTACACTCTCGGATGAAATGAAAGAAATATTGCTTTGTAAAAAATAATTTTTAAAAGGATATACTTATTCGCTTTCGATAAGCATGAACATAAAGTCTTATGGAAATATTTACATTTTTATAAATAATTATTAATAAAAAGCCCTTAAAATAAAGGGCTTTTAAATACAAAAATTTGTTTTTATTATTTATTATATAGATATTAATTTCTTAAAGTGTAAAAATAATGAGTCCAATAAATATGGATAATAAAACAAAAGGTGCATGGGTTATTCATCATGCTAGAAAACTACAAAGAGTTACGGATACTGATTTTGATAAATTGTCTTTTGCAGGCAAATGTGGACTCATGCTCTCTGCAATTACTGCTAACTCCCAAAGGCAAATAAAATTATCAAAAATTGAAGGGCTAGCCAAGGCAAATTTAATAAGCCCTCTAACAGAACTTAAGTCGATTATAGATGAGCTTGAACGGCAAAAACTGATTGAAAAATCTTCAGAAAATGTTGAAATACTTGGCCTTACAACTCAAGCCGTGCTTGAACATACTTCAACAATTTTTGAAGAAAAGTCCCCGACGCAGGAAGAATCCCTTATTATTAATATCTCTGAATCGGCCTCACAAAATCCAATTATAGAAAATGAAGTAATTGAACAAATAGGAGATGTTTGTAAATTATCCGAAGAAGATGCAATTACTTTAGTGAAAAAAAGTGAATTAATCGGATTCTTTGACGCAGAAACGGATAATTATGAGCAACGTTTTATATTTAATGGCAATCTCTTTAGAGGAGAAGATATTAAAAAAATTAATGCTGTCATGGCTACTCTCAATTCTAATGAAAAACAGTCCATAAATGAATTTAATGATAAGCTTTATAAAGAAGGTTGTGTTTCACTTGATAAAGCATACGCAATTTTATCTAAAACTCTTTTTATGAAACTTCAATCTATCGGTTTTTATGATGTTAATGAAATCTCTAATGAAAACGGTAATTATTATTTTATAACTCGTCCCGCTGCATTCTCAAAGTTTACAAAATCATTTACAGATGATGCTTTAGATTTAGCAAAAGCATTTGTGAGTTCGCTAACGTATGGTATGACAAAGAGTTCTCCAGGACGTGGAAAAATTCAAATGATTACCGCTCTGATGAATAAACTTATTAGTGGGGAATTGGTTGGACCAGCAACCGCAATTGGGCAAGATTATCGGGCGCTTGAAATGCGTGGAGTGGTAGAAGTTCAAAACACAAAGAATTCAATGTATTCTATGCGTCTTCTCAAACCTGAAGTGGGGAAACTTGCTCTTGCCGTTATTAAAGAGGGAGATGTTGTAACAGAACTATTCGGAAATATTCCTGGGGCGGCTATTAGCAATTATGTTGAACCAGAGCTTAATCGAACCATTGTTAGAAAAAATTCAACTCAATCTCTTCAGAAAAGTGTTGGCGAAATGATCAGCAAAATAAGGACCGGAGGGCTTTACAAGTGAATAAATCGATTAATAAAGGACTTGTTTTGGAAGAGAGTTTGCGCAAATATTTTCTTAATCTAGGTTATTATGTATTACGCGGAGTTAAATTCCGTTATCACTCTTTCGTTATCACAGATGTTGACTTATGGTTATATTCCAAGCCTTCTATTCTTGCCAGACAGCGTACCAATGTTGACATAAAGAACAAGAAAACCCCTCAGGCCATAGAAAGAATATTCTGGACAAAAGGCCTCAACGAGGTTTTAGGGCTCGAAAACTGTATCATTGTAACTACTGACTCGAGGCCAGATGTTAGGGAATTTGGATTATTAAATCATATTACTGTTATAGATGGTTCTTTTCTTGCAAATTTACAAGATAGTCAAAAAATAGTAACTCAGAAAGAAAGATTATCAGAAGAGGAATTCCTTGATAATATAAATAGTAATTTCCAGGAAATATCATCTGACTGCAAGAAAATATATGAAGAAGCTAAATCTAGGATTCTTACAAGCTTAAATTTTGATGGTTCTAATGCTTATCTAAAGGATATTCAATATTTTATTGAAAAGCAGCTTATGAATGGAAATGAAGATATGACATATTTTAGAATTATTTATGTGTTGATTTCCATGTTCCTTATAACCATGGATTTCATACTTAAGGATCATGTTTCATTAGATATAAAACAAAGAACTTCATTATTAAACGAAGGTTTCCGTTACGGGGATTTAGGAAGCATTTATGCAACAAAATTTATCCATTTGATAGCAGATTTAACCGCGGTTAACGGGATAATTCCTGAAACAGGAAAGGCTATTGTAGATGAGTTTAAGAAACAAACGGATATGCTTAAAACTGAGATTTTAGCTGAATTTTTTGCGAATAGAACGGTTTATGGCAACCTATTTTCAAGTGCTATCGAATTTGAATTAGCAGCATTTTCTCGTTCGCTCATTATGCCTATGGAATTATCAACTAATGCCAAAAGCATTTTAGGAGTTATCACTGATTTTCTATCCGTAGATAGAAAAAAAATATTGCGTTAAATTTTCTAAAACCGAGCCATGCGGATTATTTTAACATTGCCGACAAATGGCGACCTTATAAGCTGAATTCGAGATATATACTTACTTACTCTTAATATGAGAACCCTCTTTTTATAAATGCTTCTTTTGCACAATTTTCGTCGAGTAATTTAGCTTTAATACTTATACCATAGTCTAAAACATGGTCACTTCTATAAATTATATCACTTGGATTCCCCTGGGTTAATTTGTAAATATATTCAATTAATCCTTCCGAGAATGGAATAAATGTTATCGGCAGTGTTAAAATACACCACATCGGCAGAGTTAAGTGCACCACTTAACAATGCCAATTTAGTATTTTAAGGTTTTAATTTTAATTTAACATTGCCGCCCGAACTTTTCTATAATTTAATTTGATTAAATTATTTAATTAATCAAATTAAATTCAGTTTAAAGGGGCGGGCATGATAACTAAAGAGGAATTCAATATGGTGCATTTATTATTCAAGCAGGGTAACTCCATAAACGAGATATCCAAAACGACGGGTCTTAACAAAAGAACCGTTATCAAAAGATTAAAGGAAGATAATCTTCAAATGACAAAAAGGATATATCCGTCCTTGCTGGACGATTTTAAACCGTATATAGATAAAAGGGTTGCGGGCATGCTCCCGAGGAGAATATCTTCGACCGTAATACTTTCCGAGATACAGAATATGGGGTATAAAGGCAAGGTTAGGATATTAAGGGATTATATCGCTTCAACCTATAGCAAAAACAATTTTATAAAGGAAGAACCTCTGGTAAGATTCGAAACCGCTCCCGGAGCCCAGATGCAGATAGACTGGACTACTGTAAAAAACGGGAGGGATCCGATACACTGCTTTCTGTCCGTTTTAGGCTATTCCAGATATTCCTTTATTTATTTTACCGACAATCTAAGATTAGAAACCTTTTTAGACTGCCATATAAAGGCGTTTAACTACTACGGCGGGATTACGAAGACCGCCCTTTACGATAATCTTAAATCCGTAATGATAAGAAGAAATGCATACGGCGAAGGGCTTCATAAGTTTAACGATACATTTCTGGATTTCTCCAAATCCCTGGGCTTCATGCCCCGCCTGTGCATGCCTTATAGAGCAAAAACAAAGGGCAAAGTCGAGAGATTTGCAAGATTCGTTAAGGAAAACTTCTACTATCCCTTAAAAGCCAAACTGAAAAATATTCCGGTAGAAATAACCCCGGAGCTTTTAAATAATTACGGCTCTTCCTGACTTGAAAACATAAACGCAAGGATCCACGGAACCACCGGAAAAAGACCGGTAGATTTATTTACCGAAGAAAAAACATATTTATTGCCCTTAACGGAATACAAATTCAGCCGCAATTATACAGCGCCGCCGGAATTAAAAATAGATATGCCAAGAATAGAAAACTACGAAGCCCTTCTCGGAGGCGTGCTATGACGGAATATATTAATAATTACTGCAAATCCCTAAGGCTTACCGGCATTATGAAAAACTATCCCGCCATAGCGGACGACTGCTCAAAAAAATCCCTATCCTATTCCGAATTTTTATTAAAGCTTTTGGAATCGGAAAACACGGAAAGAACGGAAAGGTCTAAAAAAACCATACTCCGGTTCGCCGGTTTTCCTGTAATAAAAACTCTGGAGATGTTCGACTTTGCCTCGTCCAATATAAATAAAACCCAGATATCCGAATTATCTTCCCTTAAGTTTATAGAAAGGGCGGAAAACGTTATTCTCATCGGACCCTCCGGCGTCGGCAAGACCCATATTGCTTTGTCTTTGGGTTATCTTGCCGCGCAGAAAAGAATAAAGACAAGATTTGTTTCATTATCGGATATGCTGCTGCAGCTCGAGATAGCGAAAGATCAGAAAAGGCTTAAGGAATATCTTAAGAAATCTATCAGTACCGTAAGCCTTCTCATAATAGATGAAATCGGATACGTCAGGCTTAACGAATCCCAGGCTAATCTCTTTTTCCAGCTTATCAACAAAAAATACGAAACCGGTTCCGTCATTATTACTTCCAACCTCTCTTTCCTTAAATGGAAAGAGATTTTAAACAACGACGAGGCATTAACCGCCGCCGTATTGGACAGGCTTATACATCATTCGCATATTATTAATATAACCGGCGAAAGCTTCAGGCTTAAACAGAAAAAGAGGGCGGGGATATTTTACGATAAGGAGGAGGCCGTCTAAAACCAAATTTTCTTATACCGGGTACCCGGTATAAGGTATAAATAAAGGAGGAAATGCAACCATGATAACTTAGCTATTTTACGTTAACTTACTGGTGCATTTTTACTCCGCCGAAGTGGTGCACTTTTAGATTGCCGTTGACAATAAGCGGTTCATTATGAATCGCATTTGTAGTTCTATTTAATCGCAATCTATTTTCTATTAACTTTTTTAAATTCTCTTTACTTAGGGCATTAAGCAGTATTTTACCTTTAACCCTTCTCATAAGAGGCTTTGATGGTCCTCCAATGCTTGCTTCTTTTTTTCTAAATCCAGCATGCGTCTCCACCCATCCTCAGATATTGCAATAAAAAAGATAATATTAGCAATTTCAATTGGGGTATATCTTTCACCTGATAGGTCGTATAGACCTCGTAGCATAGCAATATAAATGGCTTATTATTTTTTGACACAAGACTGTATATTCCGTTCCTAACTGGACAGTGTTTCCGTTTTTAACTGGACACCCATTCCGGAAATTACTGGACGGTAATTTCCGGAAAAACTTTCAAGTTTTTCTGAATGTTTTTCCGGAAAACAATTTTTCCGGCGGTTAGTCTCTTTTTTGTAGTAAACTTCTCTTTTAATTAATATTTAAGAGGAGTTTAAATGAAACGAAAAAAGGAGGCTGACCATGAAAACCGCAAGAGAAATTATCCGCTTATTTAATTCAGGACTGAGCAACAGAAGCATTGCCGTATCCTGCAACATCTCCCCCACCACCGTAGCTTTCTACGTAAACCGGTTTAAATTATCCGGCATGACCTACGAAGCATTTATGTCCTTAACCGACGAAGAGATTAAGCCCGGATTGCTGATGGAGACATCAAGGCCGTTAAGATCTCTGCCGGATATGCAGTATCTGCATTCCGAACTTAAAAGAAAAGGGGTAACCCTTTATCTTTTAAATGGGAGGAATATATAAGGGATAATCCGGACAGTTACCGCTATTCTCAGTTTGCATATCACTACGGGGTATGGAAAAAGACGTTAAACCCGGTTATGAGATTTAACCATAAAATGGGAGAAAAGGTATTCGTGGATTTTTCCGGATTTAAACCGGAAATAAAAAATCCCGTTACCGGAGAAATAACCAAGGTCGAGCTTTTCGTCGGCGTACTCGGGGCAAGCAATTTTACCTTCGCATATGCCGTTCACAACCAGACGCTTGAAAGCTGGATAAACTGCCATATAAAAATGTTTGTTTTTTCGGGGGCGTCCCCGCCGCAATAGTCCCCGATAATCTCAAATCGGGCGTAACCAACCCCTGTTATTACGACCCTGATATAAACAGGTCCTATTTAGAAATGTCCCTTCATTACGATACCGTGATACTGCCGGCAAGACCCGATAAACCGAAAGACAAGCCCAAGGTAGAAAACGGCGTACTCAATGCTCAAAGAAGAATACTCGCCCCGCTAAGGAATAAAACGTTTTTCAGTATCGAAGAATTAAATGCACAGGTAAGCAAAGAACTCAAAGAGCATAACAATAGGCCGATGCAAAAGCTGTTAAAATCCCGGGCTGAGCTTTTTCAGGAAGAAAAGGGTTATTTAAAACCCCTCCCGGAAAGATACGAACTATCTTCTGGAAGAGGGCTAAGGTCGGTATAGACTATCACGTGGATGTTAACGGCACCCACTACAGCGCCCCGTATCAATTAATTCACAGGGACGTCGATATATGCTACAACGCCGATATAATAAAAATATATCACAACTCCAAAATAATTGCTTCGCATAAAAGAAATTTTATTAAATCTTATTTTGTAACTTCTCCGGAACATATGCCGCCGTCCCACCGCGGCATCCTGATAACGCCGGAAAAAATAAAGGAAGAATCGTTAAAAATAGGGCCCAATGCGGCAGAGCTTATAGAAAAGATAATAGAGAACAGAAGAAGCCCGGACTCTTCTTTAAGGTCGGCATTAGGCATAATAAGGCTGAATAAACGCTATCCCGCCGCCCGCGTAGAAGCCGCATGCAAAAAAGCCCTTAATTTTAGCTTATACAGGTATCGGAACGTAAAGAATATTTTGGATAAACACCTCGAGAATGATTTTATGGAGAAAAAAATAGAAAAAACAATAGCGCACGAAAATATCAGAGGCGCAGAATATTACCAGGGGAAATTATGTTAAAAGAAAAACTTTTATCTTTAAGGCTTTACGGAATGGCGAAATCGGTAGAAGAAGAACTTTATTCGGATCTAACCTTCGAAGACCGGCTTAATCTTCTTTTAGACAAAGAGATATCATTTAGACAGGATAAGCAGCTCAGAATACTGCTTTTAAAAGCTAAGCTTAAATACGGCAACGCCTGTATCGAAGAAACCGACTTTAAAGCACAGAGGGGTCTTAGTAAAAGCCAGCTCATAGAGCTTTCTTCCAACGACTGGATAAATAAAAGCAGGAATATTATCATAACCGGCGCAACCGGCGCCGGAAAGACCTATTTAGCCTGCGCTCTGGGCAACTCCGCCTGCAGAGGGGGCGTGCCTTCTTTGTATATAAGGCTGCCGAGATTATTACAGGAGATGAAAATATCCAGGGCAGACGGAAGCTACATTAAATTACTTAATAAATTATCCAAAATAAGGCTTCTCATAATAGATGACTGGGGCATTAATTTACTTGACGAAATGCAAAGAAGGGACCTCTTGGAAATCTTCGATGACCGGCACCAGCTTCGTTCCACCATCATTACAGCCCAGGTTCCGGTGGACAAGTGGCACGAGGTCATAGGCGAACCTACCATAGCGGATGCTATATTAGACAGGATAGTGCATAATGCCTACCAGATAAAGCTTACCGGCGAATCGATGAGGAAGAATATAGCGGCGGACAAGTCCTGAAAACTTATTGCGGCGGAGAATTTTTTTAAAAGGGGGGTACCCCCCTTTTAAAATCCTTCATTAGATATTAATAATAGATTATTTTTATTGACTTAAAATTAACGGTATTATATAAAAAATAAGAAGGGATTAACCCGTCCAGTTAGACCGGAATACGCATTTTCCTTCTTAAACTGAATAAGTTAGTAAATTACGATAATAAATTTGACTTTAGATAAAAATATTAATGAGTAGTAGTATAAGTGATAAAAATCAAAAATTACTTTGCACGAAAAGCGGAAACAGATGTGCTATGCCGGATTGTCATAGAATTCTTACAGAAAATACTCAAAATGGGGATCCAGAGTTGTTGATAGGTATAATGGCACATATAGAAGGTGAAAACCCTAATTCAGCTAGATATAACTTTAATATGACGGATAAGATAAGGAATTCTTATGAGAATTTGATTTTATTATGTCCAAATTGCCATGCTAAAATCGATGGACAACCTTTAACATATACTAAAGACTATTTACATGATATTAAAAGTAAACATGAGGATTGGGTTATAAAGGCTACAGCTCAGGAGATGTCCAATATTACTTTTGCGGAACTTGAGATAGTAACAAATAATTTAATTGGCACACATTATATAAATAATGGTTCCCTAGAATTAACTCCCCCAGAATACAAAATTAGCAAGAATGGACTCTCTTCTGAAATCAAAGACATGATATTGTTGGGAATGGTTCGGAGCAAGGAAGTTAGTGATTTTATAAAAGGAATAGATAAAATCGACAAAAAGTTTAAGGATAGATTAATTACAGGGTTTCAAAGCGAATATAAAAGATTAAAAGATGAAGAGGGTGAAGTTGGTGATGATATATTTTATAATTTATTTGATTTTTCTTGCAATAATTCAAAAAATTTCAAAATTAGAGCAGCGGGATTATCTATATTAACATATTTATTTGAAATATGCGAGGTTTTCGAAAAATGATTTTACCAGATAAATTCGTAAAATTATCCGGCTCTATGATTGGAATAGGGGCTTTAATACTTCCTAAATTAGATACCGATAATACTGTTTCCTCATTATGGAATGAGGTACGTTTAATACCGGGAATATCAAATTATGAAGTATTTATACTTGCTCTAGATTTTTTATTTGTAATAGGTTTGATAGAGTTCAATGATGGATTATTGCGTAGGAGTTCCAAGAAATGATTATATCAGTGAGTTCAGATAAACCAACATTTAGAACAGTTTATTTCAAGCCAGGTTTTAATGTAATATTGGCTGAGAGGACGAAAGAATCTACTAAAAAAGATTCAAGGAACGGGCTCGGAAAATCAACATTAATAGAAATAATCCATTTTTGTCTTGGCGGAAATAAAGGAGAAACACTTTCAAAAAAAGAGATGAATAATTGGACATTTTCTATTGAACTCAATTTGCTAGGGGGCATATTTTTTATTTCAAGAAATACAGATTCCGGAAATAAAATTATTGTAGGCGGCGATTTTTCTATTCTCCCTATCAAACCCGTTTATGATAAAAAAAATGGTTTTTATTTTTATACAAGAGATCATTGGAATACATTACTTGGAAATTTATTATTTGGATTGCCTGTTGCTCACGATGAGACCATGTATGAGCCAACCTTTAGAAGCCTCATCTCATATTTTATAAGGAAAAACGGACGTTCAGGCGCATTTTTAAATCCTTTTCAACATAATAAAAATCAACGAGAATGGGATATGCAGGTTAATAATGCTTTTTTGCTTGGATTGAATTGGAAATATGCATCAAAATTGCAGGTTTTAAAGGATAGGAAAAAAGTAATCGATCAAATAAAGATTGAGGCTAAATCGGGGATATTATCTGCATTAATGGGAACTATCGGAGAATTGGAAGCGAATATGATAAGACTTGAAGATCAGATTAAGAGTGAGGCGATGCAATTATCTAGTTTTAGAGTATATCCTCAGTATGCCGAAATTGAATCGGAGTCTAATGATTTAACTAAAAAAATAACGGAATTAACTAATGAAAATGTTTTAGATAAAAATTTTTTGCATAACTATAAAAAAAGTTTGACAGATGAGACGGATATTGAAGAAGAATTAATAAGGAAAATATATTCTGATGCAGGCTTGTATTTTCCAGAAAACGTGACTAAAAGAATTGAGGATGTTTTAGAATTTCACAAAAAAGTTATAAAAAATCGTAAAGATTTTTTAGGAATTGAAATTAAGAGGTTACAAGAAAAGATCATTAGTCGTGAAAAGGAAAAAGAAGATATAGATAAAAAACGTTCTAAACTTATGGGAATTTTAAAAAATCATGGTGCCCTCGATGAATATAATAAGCTTCAAAATAGATATCAGGAAAAAGTATCGGAATTGCAAAATATAAAATTAAAAATTGAAAATCTAAAGAAATTTGAAGAAAGTAAGAGCACTTTATCTATTGATATGGAGCTTCTTTTTAAAGAGGCAAAAGTTGAAATATCTGAGAGACAAAAGCAAAAAGAAGATGCCATCCTGCTGTTTAATAGAAACTCGCAAGCCCTTTACGATGTACCAGGAACACTTTCAATAAATGTAGAAAAATCTGGTTATAAATATAAAGTCGATATAGAAAGATCTGGTAGCCATGGGATTGGGAATATGAAAATATTTTGTTACGATTTAATGCTTGCTAAATTATGGGCTACAAAAAAACAAAGTCCAAGATTACTTATACATGATAGCATTTTATTTGCTGATGTTGATGAACGACAAAAAGCTCACGCAATAGAGTTGGCAGCAAAAGAATCTGAAAAATTAGGTTTTCAGTACATCTGTGCTTTAAATTCAGATAATTTACCAAATAATGATTTTAGCCAAGATTTCGATTTAGATAAATTTGTATGTTGTAGATTTACAGATGCGACAGAAGATGGCGGACTCTTAGGTATTAGATTTTAAAAAAGTTCGGGCGGCAATGTTAAATTAAAATTAAAATCTTAAAATGCTAAATTAGCATTGATAAGCAGTAGTTTTAATCCTTTTCTGGCAATAATCTCTCAAGGCGTCTATTTTGTTTTCGTTTAACTTCTAAAACAAACTTTTTTTAAAACGGATATACTTACCTGATAAATTAATTATCTTAATAAAATAAATCAGTTGCGGCTTAAAACTTTACAATATTAAATAATATTGTAAAGTTTATATGATTTTAGTTTGAGATTCTTACAATTATTAAAAATATTATAGCATTTTATATAGTTTAAATAAATAGCGAAGCTGGATTAATTTGCAATAAACAAAATTAATGGCATTATAAAAAAAATATAAAGGGATTAACCCGCCCAGTTAAAAACGGAAAGACCGTCCAGTTAGAACGGAATACACACAAAGAATAATTAAATGTGAAATTTTTTTAAATTGAATTTAAATTATGCAAGGTATAAAATATGAATTAATCAAAAAATAATTCATATATACGCTATATGCCGCTAATAAATTCAATAAAAGCATACGAAAAAAGTGTAAACCCTTCTATTCAAATATCTTTAACTATATATTACAGCGAATCAAAAATTCCATTGTCTCTTGAAGGGGAAATATTGTCATCAGACAACACGCTTCTGGCCAATTTTTGTTCTACATCATCTATGCCCCAACAAACCCAAGATATAAATTTATTTGCAAATAATTCTCATCAAGAAAGGTATAATCAATCGTATAATTCTGATGTCATTGTGAATTTGACCAAAGAGGCTTTAGATTATATTGAGAAAATTCGCGAAAAAAATCCAAATAAAGACGTAATATTAAGAATTAATTTCAAAATAAAATATTTAATCTCAAATGTGTTAGTTTCTCATCTTTTTTTGAGTAGCGATAAACAAGGTTCGGCTGCTATTAAGCAATGTCCAGTAGTATATGACAATGCGGGCAATACTACCTATGCTAACGTTGGAGATATGAATATTCTTTCGGGCAATAATGGCGAATCATTCTTAAAATTAAAAACCGATCCTCTTAATGATGTTTTTACAATTTCAGCGAGTGATTGGATTAACAATTATGCACCCAAATTAGGATTGGGGAAATACATAATACTTGAAATCCCTGAACCTGATATTTGGGAAGAAGAAAAATTTAAAGAGCTGATAAGTATTAAAAATAAAGTAAAATCACATTTAGACCAGGGTAATTGGAACGATGCAATATCTAATTCTCGCATGATTTTTGAACTATTAGGGAAAGAGGAAGGTTTAAAAGAATTTTTAAAGAATTCATTTGCAGACCAATGTTTTCCCGATGAAGCAATTAACGATTTTTTTGCCGGGATAAGCGGACTTTTTGATTTTACTTCAAAGTTTGTCCGTGTAACAGATCGGAGTAGAAGCTTTCAGCAATGTCCTATTGCATACAAAGAAGATGCTTACATGGCTTATTCGATAACATCTAATTTATTAAACATGATTTCCAAGAAAAGTAAAAAATAAAAGTTATTCATAGATTTAATGAAGTAAATTATGGCAAACAAAAATCTTGCAAATGCAAAACGGGTAAAGAACGACGAGTTTTATACCCAGTTCAGTGATATTCAAAAAGAGATTGAATCGTATTTAGAATACAACCCTGATGTATTCCGAGGCAATGTGGTGTATTGTAACTGTGACGATCCGTTCGAGAGCAATTTTTTTCGCTATTTCGTGCTCAATTTCAACAAGCTTGGATTAAAACAGCTTATCACCACCAGCTATAAACCTTCACCTATAGCTAACACGCAACTAGGATTGTTTGGCGATGACATGACTCTCGCGGAATCAAAAGGCCGTCCTAAGATAACCGCCAACAAATTTATTATCAACGAAGTGCGCGACATAGACGACGACGGCGAATTCAATTTGAAGGATGTTGCCAAGCAATTAAAAGCAAACAAACACAATGAATGGACGCCACTTGAAGGCGACGGCGACTTTCGTACCGATGAATCAATAAATCTACTAAAATCATCTGACATCGTGGTAACTAATCCGCCGTTCAGTCTGTTTCGCGAGTATATAAAACAACTTGTTGATTATGATAAAAAATTTTTGATCATCGGCAACATGAACGCAATTACTTACAAAGAAGTATTCCCATTACTCAAAGAGAATAAAGTTTGGTTAGGTAATAATTACAAAGTCAATGCTGGTGCGATGTATTTTGAGATTCCTGAAAATATTGCTAATTTAGATCAAGTCCGTGAAATTAAAACAAATGAAAGCGGTAAGAAAGTTTATATCACCAGAGTGCAAGGTGTTCGCTGGTTCACCAATTTGGATCATGGACGCCGCCATCAACCATTACCCCTTATGACTGAAGCCGAGGTTATAAAGTTTGTAACAAAAAAACCTTTTGAAAAATACGACAATTACAATGCGATAGAAGTATCCTTAGTAAAAAATATTCCGAGTGATTACGACGGCATAATGGGAGTGCCAATGAGTATTTTTGATAAGTATTCTCCTGAACAATTCGAAGTTTTAGGAAGTGATTATAATGTTAAAGAGGGATTACTTCCAAAATTAGTTAATCCAAAATGGGAAGGTAAGTTAGATAGGGGTTATGTAAATAATAAAAGACTTTATACCCGAATACTTATAAGACATAAGAAAAAATAACATGGAAACAACACTGATAACTATCATCACCATTAAAGATATTTGCGAGGGATTTATCTACAACGAACTCGAGGGCAAGGGCTTGTTTGGCTTGTCTGGTAAATTAACCATCCAACCAGAGTATCAGCGAAACTATATCTATGCATCCGACGGCGGCAAAAAAGAAGTAGCCGTCATAGAATCAATCCTAAAAGGCTACCCAATAGGTTTGATTTATTTCAATAAAGTCAGCGATGATAGTCTGGAAGTTTTAGACGGACAACAGCGCATCACTAGTCTGGGACGGTTTGTAACTAACAAATTTGCCATCAAAGACGAAAATGGCATGGAGCAATATTTTAGCGGTATGGCAAAGGATAAGAAAGCCAAGATATTGGAAACAAGGCTACTCATTTATGAATGCGAAGGAACGGAAAGCGAAATAAAAGAATGGTTTAAAACAATCAATATTGCCGGTGTTCCATTAAATAATCAGGAATTACTCAATGCCGTGTATTCTGGGCCATTTGTAACACTCGGCAAGGAAGAATTTAGTAATAGCCAAAATGCCAACATTCAAAAATGGAGCGCGTATGTATCGGGCAGTGCCAACAGACAGGAATTTTTGGAACGTGCGCTGGACTGGGTAAGTAAAGGTAATATTGGCGACTATATGAGCCGTCATCGCTATGAAAAAAATATCACTGAGTTAAAAAATTATTTCAACAGTGTTATTGACTGGGTATCCAGCGTATTTACCGATGTAGAAAGAGAAATGCGCGGGCTTGAGTGGGGGCGACTTTACGAGGAGTACCACAAAAATGCATATAACCCAGCCAAAGTATCAACCGATGTGCATAAGCTCTACGGTGATCCATACATCAAAAATCGCAAAGGCATTTTTGAATATATTCTCGGCGGCTCAATTGATACGAAATTGCTATATGTCCGCGTTTTTGATGAGGCAATTAAGAAATCTACTTACGAGTCACAAACTACCAAAGCAAAGGAAAAAGGAGAATCAAATTGTCATCTCTGTGCTGTCGGTCATGATGCTAACAAGGGAAAAATTTGGAGTTTAGATGAAATGGACGCCGACCATGTAGCAGCTTGGAGTAAAGGTGGCGCGACCACAGCCAAGAACTGTCAGATGCTCTGCAAGACACACAATAGAGCAAAAGGTAATCGATAAACAAGACAACCGAACTAAATCGGGAAAATAAATTAGTTTACAAATAATCCGCAAGAAATTTCAACAATGCGACACTTGATTAACGATGAGGTAGTGTTTAATCTTTTAATTTTCCGGGAAAGTGGCATCCCGCATAAATAGCAAATTTCGGAATTTAAATCGACATCGCTATTGAGATTACGATTGTCACTATTATTTAATAAATCCAATCTTTCTTTTTGAAAAAACAGAATCATTTTTGTTTTTGTTCTCTAATTTGTCTATTTTTTCTTCATTAGAGTTAAGTCTTTTATCAAAATCGGACAATCTAGACAAAATTAATATAAAAAACATAGCAATTAAAAGCATGAATACTATTTCTTTTTGATTCAATTTATTCTCCCCCCTATAATATTATTTTTTAGTTAGCTTAATTACTCTTATCCCTTTTTCGTCTTATTATACTTAGGATTTTTTCCGTTATGACCGTTACGATAGGCTTTTAATTTTTCCTTTTCTCGTTTTTTAGCGGTTTCTTTTTTTACGGCAGGCCCGGAAACCGTCATATGCGAAAACTTTTTTCCATCGGCATCGTGCTCTTTCAGCCTGCGTTCCGGATCGTTAGTGATACCGGAATAAACTTTTTTCTTTCCTTGCTTTAAATCATAGTTGTAACAGTCCCTATCGCTTTTCTTTTTTGTCATTTTTATATCACCTCCTAAAACAAAAATAATAAATGTTTTATAAAATATTATTAATTATTTATTTTGATTTATTTAAATAATCCGAAAAATTAGAGGTAGGCAATTTTCTTTTCTTTAAAAGCATTTTTCCCCATATCTGATTGCCATCAGATTCGTTAATTAATTTGGCTTTTAAAGCTTCTATTAGTATATCACCCGTAGTAATATGATTTAATTTGAATTTTTTTACATATTCCATTATATCTTTTAGATTATTACTGGCAATAATCCCATTATTAGCCCTTACCAGAGATATCGTCGCAGCCTCTCCATTGCCGATAATTTTTAAGCCCTTTTTAGGGGAATTTGTAAGCTCCTGATAATAACCGTATTCAATTGTATCCAGCATAATTTCCTTTACATTAATGTCTTTGTTCTCTAATAAACTATTTACTTTTTTACCTATATGGGGAACTTTAGGATTTGAAAGTTCATTAAAAACCTGCTTTGGAATTATAATTCTACCCTCGTAAAGCTTTAATAAAATATCTTCTCGATAAACCCACAAAAAAGAAGAAATACAGTCGGTGTCGAAGAATAAGCAATCAATCATATCGTTCTTGCCCCTCTTCGTCTAATCCGTAAACAATATCACTTCTATATGCGTCTATTAAGAGTTCTTCATATTTTCCATTTGAAACAAGCCCTCTATTTTTTAATTCCTCCGCAAATTTAATATACTGCCCGAAAGTGTTATATTTTTGCTCGTCTGGGGTCGGCAAATACAATTTTTTATCAAAGCCTAATTTTTGAGCGGATAATATCACATCCTTTCTCATAGTTTTAGCTTTTTCATAGGTTAAATAATGATCATCTATTAAGCGCTGCAATGTAGCCATTCTGCTTAATCCAAAATGTTGTTCTATGGCCACAACATGGCTAATGTCAATATCTTCTATATTTTTTATTTTAATATTATTTAAAAAGAAATCCTTAAGGGCTTCATCTGGAGCTAAAAAATAAGACGCAAAAATATCGGCTTCTTTTTCTTGAGAGTCTTTAGTCTTTTCTATGCTATTAGGACATATCACAGATCCTAATTGCTCATGAAAAAATAAATGGCATAATTCATGAGCGGCGGTAAATCTTTGACGGCCGTAAGTCGAATTTGAATTTATAACAATAAGTTTTTGACTATCGGACTTAGAACATGCCCCGCTAATATTATCTCCCATAGGATAAAATACAACGGTTAAATTTTTTAAATTTATGAGTAACGAAAAAATTTCAACAGGCGAATATACATCTATCCCAAAGCGTTTTCGTAAACTTATAGCATCAGAGTTAATTTCCATTAAAGATTTCATCGAATGTTTTTTCATTTTTATAATAAATTAAGGATAAGTATAATGTTGCTATACATTAATTATATAAAGTATCTCTTATTCAAGCACATCGGACATATAACGTAAATTCAACGCTATTTTGTTTATTTCTGCGATGGCTTTTAAATCATTGCTTGTAATACCGCTCGCACGCAAAGCAAACGGTATAGGCTGATAATCGCTATCTTTATTTGTAAAATAACCTATATTGCATCCAAAAAGACTTGCAATTTTTTCAAGTAAATCGACGCTAATGCTCCGTTCGCCATTCTCTATTTTTGAAATATAACTCTGGTCTAAATCCAAAAAATCCGCAATTTGGCTCTGGCTGAATCCGGTTTTTTCTCTTAACGCTTTAATTTGTTCGCCTATGGATTTAAGGTTTATCGCAACCATAACAACCCCCTCCTTTTTTTATGGTGTAACAATAATTCTTTTTTATAAAATATCAGGACATTTATAGTATATAATTAAATTGTCATAATTTCAACTAAAAAATAAATATTTTTATGACACATATAAATTATCGGTCAAATTAACAAAAATTTAAATTAAATTAATTTCAATTTCCTATCCAAATCCCTGTAACATGCCTCAAATCTTTTATTTTTATCCCCTTTTTCCTGTTGTTTCTTCCTAAAAAACCTTACGCTACGCGATATTCTGGGATTATTTCTGCCTTTTCAGCCGTTCTAAATAACCAGGCAACTTAAAATAGACAATAGACAGAATTATCATGAAAATAATTGTGAAAGGAAAGGCCGCAATAGCAGCTTTATCTTGTCCGACCCTAAAGACAATGCCTATTGAGTAAACCAGAGAGAAGTAAAATGCGAGGGGAAACCCTAAATAACCGCAAACGTTGTAAAAACAAACGCAAGTAACTTAAGGTATTCGACCATGAACTTCTTTAAACCTGCCATATCCTCCCTGATATAGCAGTAAAGCTTAATGCGGTTGTTTCTGTCCTTAAGAAGTCCCAGTTCGCAATTATCCATAACAATATCCTCCTTTTATAATTTTATATTCTTAAATTAACGTCGTATTAAGATATATAGCAAACTTTTATGCGGATTTCATTCAAAAATGAATAAATGCATCAGTGTTCATGGATTTAACTCTCTTTATAAATTTTCGCAGCACGCTCAAGGCTCTTGTCCGCCAGATCCCCTAAGGATTTATAATTTATTCTGTTCTTTCCCTGTCTATTCTCGGCAAGAGTTCGTTAAGCTGATGTTCTTTGATGCCGTATTTATGGGCGTTATATTGCCATATTACGAACTGTTCCAATAATGCCGTATTTTTCTTCCTTAACATATCATTTTCATTTTGTAACCTGGTTATGCGATCCGATGCCGTCCTTAAATTTCCGGGCATAGGTATTTGATTACTTTTTTCTTTGAGGCTGCTTTTTCTTGCCGAATAAGCTTCTTTTATTTCCTTATTTGTGTTTAACGACTGGCGGGTAGGTATTTTGCCGATAACTTTTTCCGCTGAAGCGCAAATTCCGTCCCACGTAAGTTTTTCCTCTTTCCACCCCAAAATAATATTTATAATAGCCTCGACGTTTCCTTTTGTCAGATGTTTAGCCAAGTCCACCTCCCAATAGTTTAGTCGCATTTTCAAGCAAATTCTTTTCCTTTAATGGTAACCCTTTAGTGTTCGTTAATCTTGAATTTATAGCCCTGTTTAAGAGGCTAAATGAACCGTTATCTGATAGTTTTATCTGTGAGCCGTCGGGAATTTCCGGGTTTTCTAAAATCCGGACAAGGCCTCTTAACCGGTTAAGGGTGTTTTTGTGGTATTCGTACCACCTGTCGGCACCGGCAAGACCTTCGTTTAAAGTGCTTTCGGCTTCATCAAATTGTTTTTCCGTATCCGAAAGCCTTAATTTTATGCGCCTTAATCGTTCTTTGTCGCCTTTAATGCACACTTGCTCAGAACAATTTATACAATCCCTGTATTTTTCGCAGGGGGACATTGTGTAGTCGTGCACGCAAACGCCGTATTCGGTAATATGAACGGGTCCTTTTTCCAATATATTATATTCCTGGATTGTAATAGGAATATGCCTTGCAACTTCGCCGGACGGGCCGAATAAACTAAGAGACGTGTCCAACTGTTCAGCTTTCGCAACCATCTCGTATTCCGACATATGATTATAAACCCTGTTTTGCTCGGGATTTGCACGTCCGGCCCATTTTGCTATTTCCTGTTGCGACAGTCCGCCCCGCTCGGCAATGGTATTAAGCAAATGTCTGACTTGATGCGATGCAGCTTTTAAACGGTTGCCGTCTTTGTCGATAAACCCATAACGGTCAAAAATACTTTTATGGATTTGGTTACGTAAACTTTCCCTCGGTGATAAATCGTTATTAAAAATATTTACATCGGGATGCCATAAAATAACGGGGGAGGTGCCATTATGGTTATGGAGCATATTTCTTGTCATGCAAAATAATGCATTGCTATATTTAACCTTTTTCTCTTTGTTTAACCACGGGAACCCTTCGGGCTGGCGGCTCAAGACGTATTTCCATAAAGTATTTAAAGAGTATGTGCCCGAATAAGGCTTTAGACCAATATGAGATAGAGATGATTGAGCCGATTTCATAGAACCGGAAACCAACCCTAAAGCTTGAGCGGCTTCAACAGGGCTTAAAAGCGTGTCGTTCGAAACACTTGGACAGTTTTTATGGCGGTAAAACTTATCAGGGTTATCTTCCAGCCACCTTGCCAATTTTCGCGGCTCGTCGGTGATATTCTTAATCCTGTGGATAGCTTCTTTAGCTATTCCCGTCATCTCGGCCGGAATCCATTTAATATCACCGCCGAAGCCCTTTCCAGAATAAAATCGCCACCCGTATTGTATTTTACCGTTTTTATCCGGAACCTCGACTTCGCAATCATACGGCAGTTCCAGAACTTCCGAAATTCTTGAAGGCGCGCACATTAACATTGCGAAAACGGAACTTGTGAATATGTCTTTAGGATTTTCCAGGGTCAAGGCGAATATCTCCGCCATTGCGTCCAGTACGTCATCGGACGGAAGTTTCTTTTCCTGCCGTTCTTTTGCTTTTTGACCGGTCTGAATTTCATCTTTCTTTCTTAATACAGGATTTTTCCAGCCCTCAAGATCTGATCCGATTAATTTATTTTGAGATACGAAACGGGCAAGGCGTTCTATCTCTCGGCCGGCATGATAGGCAGCGCCTTTGGAGTAAAACTGCCTCGTGATGTTTGCGGCTTCGTCCAATACGGTTACCGATAAATCTGCAATCGATGCTCCTCCAGTAACCTGCATAAGGGCTTTCTCGATGCACCTGATGGCTTTTAATTCGTTTTTTGTACCAGTAGGCTTATGTCCCTGCTGGTACCGGAAATAGGCTTTTGCAAAATCCATAAAATCAGAATGCAAATAATCCTCTTCCTTTATGCCTTGCGATTTTACTCCAACCTTGGTAAAGTTCGCCTGTCTTTTCCATTGCCGGTTATTCCAGTCTAATTCTGCGCCGAAAACCTTTAAATCATGTTTGCAGCGGTGAATAAAATTTTTTAAATTTTCTTCCGCTTTCAGTTCTCGCAGCGGAACGAATTGAAATATTTCAGCCATTATTCAGCACCTTTCTGCGGGCTTCGCAAAGCCTGATAACTTCCATAACCGCAAGAATAGTCCGGTCGTTAACCGCGGCTATGGCGATATCGCCCGTAATTTCTTTTATCCTGTCCCTTTCCGCAATCAATTCATCCAAAACCCGCTGATGAGGTCCGTCGATCCATGCCTGAAAATGAATACAGGTATAACAGGGTATCGGAACCCTAGCGCCGCAAAAACCGTAACTTCCGCAAGTGCCTACCCCTTTGCTGTTGATTCCGATTCTGCTGTTTAAATCATCTCCCCGCTCGGCGTCTTTTTCCGAATTAACGAGAACGCCGGCAAAAGCCTGAGCGTACGGGGCAAGTAGATGCCCGACTTTTTGATTAATTTTTTCCGCATATTCAGGTATATTTTCGATATAAACATTCGCATTCTGGGTATCCGAATGGTCGAGAAGTTCCGCAATAACCATTATGCCGAAACCCTCTCTTGCCGCTCTCGTACCCATTGTATAACGGAAACGAACAGATGAAATTTCTATTGCTTCGCCGGTTCTTTCCGAGTATATATTTGCGGCATTAGCAATCTTTTGAACGATTCTGGATATTTCGGATGACGGGATATGGAGTTCGTCTTTAACGAGCTTTTGTCTTAATTCTGTTAAATCAAAATCTGAATTAAATTTAGATATATTAGGGAATAAAGGCAGTTCCAGTCTGTCGGTATCCTGAATATCCAATCCCGTGATAGATTTAACCTGCTCGGTTACGAATTGAACCTGCATATTCATAATAGTCCAGAGTTCTTTGGTTATTGCAAATTGCCTGAATTCGCTTCTGAATGTCGCACCGCGCTGTTTAGCTCTGGGGACGTTAATTAAGTACATTCGTTCGCCTTTTTGGTTTTTGCCCGCCAAAATATCCTTTATTTTTAGATGGCTTATTTGTATCTGCCTCCTGCCTGTATTGCTTGAAAGCAAACCAATAGCAAGTTCAGATATGGTAATTTTACCTTGTTCGAATGCCTGAACGGCACCTTCATTAAAAGCCAGCAATTCGATATCGGTTAGCGGACCCTTATGAGGGTCGAGGCGTTTTACGACATCGCCTTTAATATTGCCTTTTAAAGTCCAGCTGTCTAAGAGGTCGATAACTTCTTCGGATACGCCATCATAACCGAGTTCATGCCACTTCTTCAAAAAACCTTTTAATGTTCCAAGATAAAATTCGTTATATTTCTCTAATTTTGAACGATAATTTATTAAGCCGTCAACACTTATTTTATCGGCATTGGTTGACTTCAAATAAACTCTTAAATGATTATTTATATTAAATGTATGAGCTGCTGACATATTTTGTGCATAAAAGCTCAAAGTTTTAAGAAATCCTATGCGAGAACTATCATTTAAATTAATTAAGGTAGATTTAATATTAATTTTTTTATCCTTATCCAATTTCCAGAACGCATCGGATAAAGAAAACCTGTATCCGGCTTTTGAGAAGAAATATTCGTTTGCTTGTATCGGTTTTTCGATTAAATTAATTTTCATTGTTTATTTCTGGTAGTCTAACCTTTGACTTTTGCATTTCAACCGCAACTTCCATTGCCTTCCTTTTAACAAAACGCTTATTGTATATCGTTGCGGTTCCCGAACCCTGCCGCCATCCCATTAAATAGGACCGCATTTGTTCCTGTCCGGCTTCATCTGGCGGGTTATCCATTTTATCCATTAAATCGGAAAATATTTCGTTCCAGGCATGCCGCAGGGCGTGTCCGGTGAAATCATGTAAAACTGGAGAAACATATCTTACGACCCGTATGATTTTATTATATGCGGATTTGGAAATAGGCTGCCCGCATGTCGGACCCGGTTTATGGGTAACAAACAAAAAGTCATGTTTTTTTGCATTCGGAATTCGGCTTCTTTCCTTCAAAATATAGTTATGCAGTTCCCTGACCAGCGACTCTCTCATGGGAAGCCTTCTATCGAGCGTTTTCACCAACGGCTGGTCAGTTCTTGGATCATCTTTTTCATCGGCCCTTCGCGCAATTATCAGTTGTCCGTTAGAGAAATCGATATCGCGTATTCTTATGTTTAATAATTCTCCTCCTCTTATACCTAAATGGAGGAGCATTAAAAACATAATGCGATTTCTGGTTCTTACCGATTTATCTCTGAAAGGATTTAAATTTGATTCGGGCCTGAATAATTCAAACAGGAATTCAAGCTGTTTTTTCGAAAGTCCCCTATCGCTTAATTCCTGGTTTCGATTTTTTCTGACCGGCCTCCTCGATTTAATCGCTTTAACCATTTTCTCGATTAATTTTCTTTGTTCGGCAGTATGATTGTTTCCCGACAAAGATACCGCCAGCCATTCCACATAATTAGCGATAACGGTTAGGCGGTGATATTCAGTCCGGGACGAAACCATTCCGTTTTGTTCCCTAAGGCGTTTCTTAACCAATAGTTCTGTTGAATTAGATGCCTTTTCAGTATTATTAATCCTTTTCTGGCAATAATCTCTTAAGGCGTCTGTCTCGTTTAAATTTAAAAACGCCCCCTTTTTAAAACGGTCATCGATAGACTGATTTCTTCCGGACATAAAATTAAGCAATACCGAAATCCCTACTAATGAACCTTCCATTGCCGAGTAAGATAAAGAACGGTTTCTAACCTGGGTAGTTATATATAAATTCGGATAGAAAAGAGGCGCCCCAGAATCGGAATCTACCAGCAAACAATAACGTTCGCCGGTAGACATAATAAAACTTTTAACGGAATAATTTGGTTTCATATAGATACCTAAAATTTACATAAATATAAGGTATCACTTATCCCATTTCTTGTCAATAATATTTTACAAATTATATTAGGTTAATAAAATATAATCTCTAATAAATTAAATTACTTCTATTAAAATTATTTACACTTTGTAATCAGGTACACGTCAAAACGGTATATCGTCGTCATCCTGATGTCCGGCGGAACCGTAGCCGCTTTCGCCCCCGCCCCCTTGAGCCGCATAATTGCTCCCCTCGTTTCTATTGCCTTCTTCAGTAATTTCGGCGCCGCTTCCCGCACCTTTAGCGCCCAGCAAGACAATATTTGTTGCAACGATGTCAGTCCTATATCTTTTAACGCCGTCTTTGTCGTCATAAGAAGAGGTTCTTATTTTGCCTTCTAAAAAAATTTGTTTTCCTTTGGTCAAATAATTTGCGATACTT
>JAJYYR010000001.1:1058898-1210580 GCA_021800805.1 bacterium | reverse complement strand
AGTTTTCGGTAACTATAGCATAGGGGAAACACCCGTTCCCATTCCGAACACGGAAGTTAAGCCCTATCGCGCCGATGGTATTATGCGGGCAGCTGCATGAGAGAGTAGGTCGTTACCGGATTTAATTACCCCGAATAATGAATTTAACAATAAACCATTATTTCGGGGTTTTTTATTCGTAATGTAATTTATGATTTTATTTTCTAATGACGGTTTTATTTTAATTTCTATTTTTATCTTTCTTGTCGGATTGTCGATAGGAAGCTTCTTAAACGTCCTTATATTTAGACTACCCAAAAATTATTCCATTGTTTATCCGCCTTCGTCCTGTCCGGAATGCGGCTCTAAAATAAAACCTTACGACAATATTCCCTTATTAAGCTATATAATTTTAAGGGGCAGGTGTAGAAAATGCGGCGTGAAAATTTCGCCTGTTTATCCGGCGGTTGAACTATTAACGGCACTATTGCTGTACGCATTATTTTTAAAATATTTTTATAACGCGTATTTTTTTTATAAAATTAATATATACGATATAAGTTATTTTAAAAATTATCTTATGGAACAGCTTAGATATTGGATTGCAGGCGTCATCTTTATATTGATAATGATTCCAATTGCTTTTATCGATTTATTTAATAAAATAATTCCCGATGTTTTAAATGTTCTGCTGATAATTTTCGGATTTATCTTAAATATTTTCCTTCTGCATAAATCATTTTTGTTTCCGTTATCTGGTTTTTTAACGGCAGGATTATTTTTTTATTTTATAGCCCTTTTCTATGAAATTATTAAAAAGAAAGAAGGGCTTGGGGGCGGAGATATTAAATTAATTGCCGGAATAGGCGCATTTTTGGGGCTGAGAGGCGTTATATTTACTATTTTCGGAGGCGCCGTTTTTGCACTGTTCGGTTTTATTTTATTTTTTATAATACGGAAATTAATAAAAATAAAACAGGCAGTCCCAAATTCTAAGATTAATTTTGCCGATTTAAAGATTCCATTCGGTCCGTTTCTTTCCATAGCTTCAATATTTTATATATTTTACGGCGATTTTTTAATAAAAATTTACTGGAATCTTATAAAATATCATTAAAATTTTTCATTCGGCTTATTATTATTTGAGCGATTGACAAATTTATTTAATTATGCAAAAATTAAATCTAAACTGCAATAATATGTTATCGAAAGTAATGTTAAATTAAATATGGGGGCTGAATTGCATAAAATAACGTGGTTTAAAAAAGTTTTTATTTTTGCGCTGATTTTTTCGGCATTAGTTTTATCGATTCAAAAAAAAGTTTTTGCCAAAGCCGTTGTGGGAATTTTGCCCTATAAAATTATTTCTACGCATTATGAAAGATACTCATACATAGGAAGCAGTATCCCGTTGATTATAGGCTCAAATTTAGCATCAAAAGACATCCGTATTATTAGAAACCCGGATATTACCTCGTATATTAAAAATAACCGGATAAATCTTTCCTCGCAAAACCTTTTAAAACTGTCTAAATATTTTAAGGCAAATTATCTTATTTATGGAAGAATCGTTAAAATAGGAAGGATATTCGTTATTCAGACCAACGTTTTCGACGCCGCCGTGAATGAGGTCATTTACAGGAACCATATTCAGGCGCTCGGCACAAACTTCATAATAAACGATATTAACAGACTGTCGGTTATATTAAAAAAAGAGATTAATTCAAATAGCGTTGCCGCTGAAAGTCCTATTTCAAATTCAGTAGGTAAGAATAATATAAAAAGCTCTATTTTCATAAAACGCTTTGTTCAGAACGGCGGCGGACTTATAAAAACGGCATCTAAAAAATACGTAATTCAGGCGATAAGTACCGGCAGGTTTTTGCGGAGCGGCGTCCAGACCGCCGTTGCTACGAGACACAGGGTAATTCTATATAACCTGTCGCTTAACGGAAGCCTTAAAAAACTGGCTGAGTATAAACTGTCCGTCAGGTCTAACGTTATATATTTAGGTTTCTATAAAATTTCCAAGGGTTATAACGCTATAGTTTTAACAAAAGCAAGGCTTGGAATGATTATATCTTATCTGTTGGTTTTTAGAAACGGAAGTCTTATAAAGTTGACCAAAAATTATGGAGTATTTTTGAGGGTTATGAATTTGCCGGGTTTCGGAAAGGTCATAGTCGGGCAAAAGCCGATTTCCGTCGCTCCGTCTGGCAGATACTTTAACGATTATGCCATAGGCCAGAATTATTATCCCATAGGTCAGTTCGGCGGAAATACTTATATATATAAGCTTGATAAAAATACCGGTTCATTAGCAAGAGGTCAGAGACTTCCCTTTTTTAACGATATAACTCTCTACGGCACCGTTTACGGAAATTTTAAAGGAAACGGTAAAAATTATCTTGTAGCATTGTCAAAATCAGGCAATTTAATGATTATAAACGATAAAGGCAAAACTTTATATACCGGTTCCAAAACATACGGAGGTTCTCCTTTGCAGATAAGGGTACCTTCTTTTAACGGAGCGAGAAGTTCTACTTATACCGGCGGTCTAATATACAATGTTCCTGCGCAGATAGAGGGTTTTAACCGCAAAGGCGGGATAGAAATTATTGCTTTAAAAAATTACAGACAGGCGGCTTTTCTCCATAATCTTAATTATTACGTTAAAACCTCGGTATATAGTTTAAAATGGAATAAAATAGGTTTTTATCCGGTTTGGGAAATAAAACCGGTAGTCGGTTACAGCGCGGGATTTTCTATTTTTAGAGCAGGCAGAAATGTGTATCTCGCCGACGGAATAGTCGAGAACCCGGGTTCGCCGCTAACCAGCCCTAAAAGCTATATAGCAATTTATAAAGTTGCCCGCTGAAGTATAAAAGCGTTGAAAAAAATTTATTTATTTGCTAAAATAATATATTCTTCTTTTAACGGCGGTGTAGCTCAGCCGGTTAGAGCATACGGCTCATATCCGTAGTGTCCGGGGTTCAAGTCCCTGCACCGCCACCACTTGAAATTATCACTCTTCCGTATTTTCTTATATACTTAAATCTCCTGCCGAAAGGAGAAAGAGGATACCCTTTCTTATCGGTTTTAATATTTTCAATGAACCCCTTTTTTACTAAAACGGAAAGATTGGCGGGAAATTTACCGAGTTTTACTCTATAAACTATTAAAGCGTCGTTTATTTTTTGAATATCTTCTCTATAAACCGCCGTTTTTGCATATTTTACCGCACTCCGGTATTTATGAACGGAGATAACCGCTAAGACGAAAATAAAAATTAGGACTATAATATTTTCAAACGACGTTTCGGAATTTTTATTTAATTTAATAAGTTTCATCCGGTTTAATTTAGTAATGAAAAAATAAATTGTAATAAATCTAAAAAAAATATAAAATTTGTTTAAAAGGAAATTAAATTGTTATGAATAAAAAACGATATTATTATATAATTATTTCATTAATTATTATTCAAATTATATCGGTATCCATTTTTTTATTCATTAATTTTATAAATATATCGGATTCTATTTCAAGGTTTATTTTTTATCAAAATTTTATTTTATTAATTTTATCTTTATCCGTGCTTATAGCGGCAATAAAATTTAAAAAAATAATATTCGACGACGACCTTGAAAATATGGCTTTGACCGATGCATTGACAGGGCTTTATAACAGGCGGTATTTCGATATTTTTTACGAAAATATTTTTGCCCAGAGTTCAAGATACGATATCCCTCTTTCTTTAATAATGTGCGATATAGATCATTTTAAAAAAATTAACGATACTTACGGACATGACAAAGGAGACGTTATTTTAAAAGAAGTCGCAGATACGTTAAAAGCAAATACGAGGAAATCGGATATTGCCGCAAGGTTCGGAGGCGAAGAGTTTATGCTTTGTCTCCCGTCCACTAATATTACGAGCGCCATAGACGTCGCAAGAAAGATAAAACAGACGATATTGAAGATACAAACCAAGGATATAAAGAAGGTTACTATAAGCATAGGAGTCACGTTTTATAGAAAAGAATTCGAGAGCAGACCGAAAGATTTATTAAAACGTTTGGACAATCTTCTTTACGAAGCAAAAAACCGAGGCAGAAACAGAATAATCTCGGAAGACCGGTTGGGCGACATTATAGAGGTAGAGGAGAATCCTTGGGTGGACGATTAGATAAGAGGATTAAGCAGCCGATAAAAAAAGTAGAAATATAAAATAAAAATATATCTTTTGAAAGCACTGCAAATTTTGAATAAAGGAGAAAAATTATGGCAAACCAGATAAATCCGGGACACGACATTCTGGAGGTCGGCCAGAACAGAATGGAATTAGTCGATTTCAGGCTGTTTAGAATAGACGAAGAGGGAGAAGAAAGGGAAGGGATTTACGGAATAAACGTCGCTAAAGTCATAGAAATTATTAAAATGCCGGAAGATATATCGGAAACACCCAATACTTCTGAATTTGTCGAGGGTATGTTTAATTTGAGAGGCTCAGTCGTCCCTTTGGTTAATCTTCCGAAATGGATGGGAATAGCTGAGCCGGAAGAATTAGACCGGAAAAATTTTAAAGTCATTATAACCGAATTCAACAAAATTAAAGTAGGATTCATAGTTCATGAAACTACAAAAATCAGGCGCGTTTCTTGGGACGAGATAAGCGCTCCCGAGCTTTCTTCGGTAAGCTCCGTAGATTCTAAAGTAACCGGTATCATAAAAGTCGAAAATGACGAGCTTCTTCTTTTATTAGACTTTGAATCGATAGTTGACGAGCTCGGGTTTTATAACAAAGAAAACAGGGAAATAGACTCGGAAAAAAACGAGTTCGGCGGAGATAAAACTGTTCTAATTATAGACGATTCGTCATCCGCCAGAAAGATAGTAAACAATGCGCTGACGAAAGAAGGATTCAAGACCTTACTGGCAGAAAACGGAAAGGCGGCGCTCGACATTGTATATGAAGATAAATACAAAATAGACGCTATTATATGCGACGTCGAAATGCCGGTTATGGACGGTTATACTTTTACCAAGACGATGAAGTCCGACGATAAATATAAAGATATTCCGATAATAATGCATTCTTCTTTAAGCGGAGTAGAGAATACCGATAAAGGCATGAGAGCCGGCGCCGATTATTACGTGATAAAATTCGACCCTGTCGAATTTATCGGAACGATAAAAAAAGTTTTGTAATGATTTAATTTTGATTGCAATTATTATATGAAAATGATAAAAATATTAGGTTAATATATTTTACAAAAAAGGAGGTGAAAATTAATGAAAAAATTATTATTATCGATTTTGTTCTTAGCCTTAATAGCAATACCTTCCAGTTCGTTTGCCGCTGCTAAAGCCGCAAAGAATCCGGTAGCTAAAAAAGCTGCCGTAAAGAAAGTCGCTGCCAAAAAAGCGGTAAAAACAATATCCTCTGCCACGGTCAAAGCCGTTCAGCAGGCTCTTGCAAAAGACGGACTTTTTAAAGGCAAAGTTGACGGAATGATTGGACCCGTTACTACTAATGCGGTCAAAGCGTTCCAGAAAAAAAACGGTCTTAAAGCCGACGGAATTATCGGTCCGATGACGCTTAAAAAATTAGGCGTAAAGTAATTTTTGATTTTGGATTTTACTCTCCCCGACAGAAATTCGGGGAGTTTCCTTCCTATCTTGCCTTAATATATGTTATGTCTAATAAAATATTTTTTATAACCGGAATAGATACTAATATAGGAAAAACGCTCGTCAGCCTCTTATTATTGCTTGCTTTTAAGAGACGCGGCTTAAACGTCGGATATATGAAGCCCGTCGAAACCGGAGTTACCGTTGAAAAAGACGGTTCCAAAAAGTATTTAGACGGAAAGTTTATTAAACGGCGCGGCGGTTTAAACGACGCTCTCGAAGCTATAACCCCTTATACCTTTAGACTCCCTTTATCTCCTTATGCGGCGATGAAAAAAGAAAGGGGAGAACTGTGTATTAAAGAAATTCTTTTTAAATTTTACGGGTTAAATAAAAAATATGAATATATGCTGGTCGAAGGCGCAGGAGGGATGCTCGTTCCTTTGAAGGGAAACCATTTTGTTATAGATATAGCAAAATATATAGATGCAGGGGTTATATTAGTAACCAAAGCGGGGTTGGGAATGATAAACCAGACGCTTTTAAATATAGAATACGCAAAAAACCGCGATATAAAAATATCGGGTATAATTATAAATAACGTTTTAAACGAAAACGACGAAAGCCTGTCTTCCAATAAAGAAATATTATGTGAATTTACCGATGTTCCGATTATCGGGGATATTCCTTATATTTCCGATAAGAAACTTTTAAATGATGCCGACGTACTGAGCGGCATTGTTTTAAATTATATAGACTTGGATAAGATTTTATTATAAAATATAATAAATAAAAATTATAAGGAGGATTAAATCCCGTATGCAATTCAAATTATCCGACAGACTCGGTAAGCTCCCGGTATATCTTTTTGCCGAAATAGATAAGCTTAAATCTCAGGTAAAGGCAAAAGGCGTAGATATAATAAGTTTCGGCATCGGAGATCCGGATCTTCCTACTCCAAAGGCAATAGTAGATGTCCTCAAAAAAGAAAGCGAAATAGACTTTAACCAAAAATATCCGTCGTATGAAGGACTGTTGAAATTTAGGGAATCTGTTTCGGATTGGTATAAAAAAAAGTTCAACGTTCCGTTAGACCCTGAAACGGAAGTTTTATCCCTTATAGGCTCAAAAGAGGGAATAGGACATCTTCCCCTTGCCTTCATAAATCCGGGCGACGTCGTTTTAATTCCCGACCCGGGTTATCCAGTGTATAGGGCGGGAACCATTTTTGCCGGAGGTATTCCTTATATCATGCCTCTTAAAGAAGAAAATGATTTTCTGCCTGATTTTTCTTCCATACCGGAAGATATTTTAAAAAAAGCGAAACTTATGTTTTTAAATTATCCTAATAATCCCACTTCTGCAAGGGCTGATAGGCATTTTTTCAATGAAGCCGTTAAATTTGCAAAGAAAAACGAAATAATAATCGCCCATGATTTTGCTTACTCCGAAGTTTATACCGGAGAAAAAGGAAACGATTCTTTTTTAGAAGCTAACGGGGCAAAAGAAATCGGAATAGAATTTCATTCCCTTTCTAAAACTTTTAATATGACCGGCTTCAGAATAGGGTTTGCCGCCGGCAACGAAGAAGTAATAAAAGGACTCGGAGCCGTAAAAACAAATCTGGATTCCGGCGTGTTTCAGGCTATACAGCTTGCCGGAGCTTATGGGCTGGATAACGAGCTTAAAGCCGTAGAAGAAAACAACCTTATATATAAAAAAAGAAGGGAATTGTTAGTAGGGGGATTAGAAAAATTAGGGTATAAGGTGTATAAATCCGATGCCACGTTTTACGTCTGGGCGCATGTTCCAAAGGCAGATATGACGTCGAAAGATTTTGCGGTATCTCTTTTGAACGAAACCGGCATTATAGTAACGCCCGGTTCCGGATTCGGCGATTACGGCGAAGGGTATATAAGGTTCTCTTTGACGATAAGCGAAAACCGCATAAAAGAAGCTTTAGTCCGTATGGGCGCGCGATAATATGGACGCGGACGGCAAACCGGAACCCCTTCCGGAATATCTTATAGAGGGTTGGGATATATGTCTGGGATTGGGAAGCAATATCGGGAATACGGAAGACAATTTGCTGAAAGCGTTAAGTTTAATTAAAAGTGGATTATCTGGAGCCGCTATTTTAGGTATTTCTTCGGTATATTTATCTTCTCCGGTCGGGAATATCGACCAGCCTTATTTTTTAAATTGCGCCGCAATATTAAGGCTGTCCCTGCAGTTTCAATCCGGTATATCCGGCAGGACAGATTATGCGGTTTTATGCGGCAGGATTCTTTCCTTTTTAAAAGATGTAGAAAAAAATATGGGCAGAAAAAAGGAAAAGGAAAGATATATGCCGAGGGTTATAGATATAGATATGCTTTTCGTTTACGATAACGCCGAAAAAAAATTTATAACGTTAGACCTGCCGGAATTAAAACTGCCCCATCCCGAAATTTTTAAGCGCAGATTCGTGCTTGAGCCTATTTTGGATTTAGATTTAGATTTGCTTTATAATCTTAAAAGGCCTTTCGACGAAGAAAGCATCAAAAAAGCCCTTGAAAGATTAGATAATTCTTATGCGGGAGCTTTTCAAAAAATATCTTATTACGGCAAGTTCGATAAAAAAATGACTCGAATCTTACGCTAACGAGCGACGAGCTTCTCCTCGCATAGAACTTTATGCGGCAACTCTTCGTCGTAAATAGATATAAGTCCTCTTTTTACTTCCATAATCTGCGGTTCTAAAGACCCGAACCTTTCAACTAAAAACTCCGCCGCTTCCTGAGGCTTTATTATATCTCCGCACGTGAAAATGTCTACCGCCGCATAGTCGTATTCGGGCCATGTGTGTATCGAAAGATGCGATTCCGCAATTATTACCATTCCGCTGATTCCAAACGGATTAAATTCGTGGAATTTATGCTCTACTATGGTCGCTTTTGCTTCGGCAGCCGCATCGAGCATTGCAGTTTCGACAAAGTCAAGGTCGGCTAAAATATTTTTTCTACATTTTTTTAATTCTAAAAGTAAATGCGTTCCTAAAGAATTCATTTTACCCTTACCTCCCCAAGGAGATTATAAATCCCCTAAATAAATTTTAAAAAATAAAAATAAAAACACGATTTTTTATTATATGTTATTTAGCGAAAAATGCAAGAAAAATTTTAATAAATTTTAATAAAATATCGGCTAAAAAATATATTGACTTAAAATTTATTATAATATATATATATTAACTATAAATCAATTTAATTTTTTTAATTTTTAAGGGGGTAGAATTATTATGAAAAAAAGTATTTCGGCTTTGTTCATCGCCGCCGCATTAATTTTTAGCGCTACTACCGTTTTTGCCGCATCAGGGTCTTCTCTTTTCAGTTCCGAAGGTTGTATAGCCTGCCACGCCGTTAACGGACAGGGCGGCTCCGTAGGTCCTGACTTATCTCACGTAGGAAGCAAAAGGAGCCTTTCATGGATCAAAACCCAGATTACGCATCCGGGAGCGCATTTTGCCGCCGGAACTACCGCTAACATCAACGGTCAATCCTATCAGGCGATTATGCCTGGACATAAACATATGCCCGCATCGAAACTTAACGCTTTAGCAGGTTATCTCGAATCCTTAAAATAACAAAGGGAAATAGAAAAGGGGGCGGATTTATCCATCCCCTTTTCCCTGCAATAAACCTCTTTTTTTAACAGATATTTCGTAAATATTAAGAAATTTATCGTTTTTTTATTTATTATTTTATCGTTTTAAAAATTAATATTTTTAAATATCGTATATTAAAAAAAGGGGAGGTGAATCAAATGATTTCAAAAATCGGCAAGTTTTTTACCACGGCGGTAATCTTTGCCGGAATATCGGCGGTAAGCGTTTCGGCCTTAGCCGCATCCGGCTCGTCGCTTTTCGGTTCGGAAGGCTGCATTGCCTGCCATACGATTAACGGTAACGGCGGACAGGTCGGACCTAATCTTTCGCATATTGGTTCTCAGAGAAGCCTGTCGTGGATCAAGACGCAGATAGTTAATCCCGGCGCGCATTTCGCATCGGGAAGCACTGTTTCTCTTAACGGCAAATCCTATATGGCGATTATGCCTAGCCACAAAAACATGCCTGCTTCAAAGGTTAACGCTATCGCTCAATATCTCGAATCTTTAAAGTAATGCGCCGCGCATTATGCTCTAAAATTAAAACCTCCGTCCGCCTAACTAAAAAGACTGCCGGAGGTTTTTCTTTTTTCTTCCGCCTTTTTATCTTGACGGTTATTCCGATAAACTGATATAATTAAACATTAGAATTTATTAATTTTAAGCCTACTAAATAAATTAAGTCCGAGTTTTTAAATATGGAATTGGAATTAACCGACAAGAAAATATTAAACATACTGCAGACCGATTTCCCCATTTCTACCCGCCCGTTTCTAAGCATTGCTAATCTTACCGGCATATCGGAAGACGAGGTTTTAGAAAGAATAATAAATTTAAAAACCAACAGAATTATAAGGCAGATAAGCGCTATATTCGATTCCCACAATATAGGATACAAAAGCACGTTGGCGGCGTTTAAAGTTGACCCGAGCCTCGTGGATGCGGCGGCAGAGATTATTAATTCCCACAGCGGCGTCAGCCATAACTATTTAAGAAACAACGAATACAATATGTGGTTTACTATTACGTTACCCCAGGACAAATCTCTCGAAGGAGAGATTAAGCTGTTGAGCGAAAAGTCCAATGCATCCGATTACTTAATACTGCCCACCATTAAACTTTTTAAAATAGGCGTTAATTTCGATATGACGGGCGAAGAGTCTTCTTCTTTTAAATTTTTTTCGCAAGACGATTTTAAACCCGATTCGGATATAAAAATCACCGATTTTGAAAAGCTGTGCATAAGGGAACTGCAAAAAGACCTTGAAATTACTTCTGAGCCTTTTAAAAATATGTCGGCAAATTTAGGAATTTCTCAGGAAAAACTGCTGGAAAATATAAAAAATTTTATAAGCGATAAAAAAATGCGCAGGTTCGCCTGCGTCCTGTATCATCAAAAAGCAGGATTCAGTTATAATATTATGGGAATATGGAAATCGAAGCAGGAGGACGCTGAAAAAAACGGAAAAATTATGTCTTCTTTAAAAGAAGTTTCCCACTGTTATCAAAGACCGGTATATCCCGGAAGATGGGAATATAATATATTTACTATGATACATTCAAAATCCAAAGAAGACGCTCTTAGCGTTATGGAACGGATTTCTTCGCTTACGGGGATCAATGACCGCGACTCCCTCGAAAGCATTAAAGAATTTAAAAAAGTAAGGGTGCAATATTATGTTTAATCAAACCGAACTGCTGACCGAGTTTTTTTTATATCCTTTAATCTTATGTTCTATTATTGCGCTTGCCATTATAATAGAACGTTTTTACAGCCTCAGAAAATCTAAAATATTTCCGGTAGAGTTTCTTGCTAACGTCGAAAAATCTATTAAAGAAGGCGATATCGAAAAGGCAAAGGGTATGTGCATAACGGCAAAGACCCCGATAGCGAAAATTTATCTTTCCATTATAGACAACTATAAAAATTCCTTAGATACTATTAAATTAGAAGTCGAAGAATCAGGCAGGAGAGCATATTTAGACCTTGAGAAGAATCTCGAAGGATTGAGCGCGATAACGACTATCGCTCCGCTTTTAGGGCTTCTTGGAACCGTAGTAGGAATGATTAAGGCGCTTAGCGCCGTATCCTATCAGAGCGGCATTACGAATCCGCATCTTCTTGCGCTAGGTATCTCCGAAGCGTTATATTCGACCGCCATAGGGCTGATAATAGCTATAATATCGTTTTTATTTTTTAAATATTTTGCTTCTAAAGCTTTTAACTTCGGAGCGGCAATGGAAGATACCGCGTCGAGGGTTATATCTTTTATGAAAAACGATTAATTATGAAGTTTACATCTAAAAGAAAACCCGACCCCATAATAAATGTTATCAATATGGTTGACGTTTTTTTAACCCTGTTGATATTTTTTATGATGACGACTACTTTTACTTCAAGCTACGGCATAAAAATTCATCTGCCTAAATCCGGAGTAAAATCATTTACCTCGTCTAAAAAGCCTATAACTATTTACATTACGAAAGCGGGTAAAATATTTTATAAAAACAAAGAATTGTCTAAAAAGGAATTATCTTTATTCTTGAAACGCATAAAGACTTCTGAAAGTAATCCAACGATTATTATCAAAGCCGATAAAGAATCTACCGCTTCGAGCATTGTAAACGTTATGGGTTTAAGCATAGAAAATGGGCTTTATAAAATTGCCATAGCGACGAAAAAGTAAAAATATAGTAAAAATAAAGTAAACGCAATAATTCACTTACTCAGGAGGTTAAACTTGATAGATAGATATTCTCTTCCGGAAATTTCAAAAATATGGTCTCTTGAAAATAAGTATCAAACATGGCTTAAAGTAGAACTTGCCGTCTGTGCGGCATATAACAAGATAGGTAAAATTCCGGATGCTTCATACGACAATATTATTCAAAAAGCTAAGTTTAACGTCCACGAAATAGAAGAGATAGAGCGCGTTTCAAGACACGACGTCATAGCCTTTTTAACCGACGTGGCAAAATACGTCGGCGAAGACTCGAGGTTTATTCATCTGGGTCTTACATCCTCCGACGTCGGCGATACATCTTTTTCTTTAATATTAAGAGAAGCGCTCGAACTTATTTTAAAGAAAGCCGAGGTGCTCAAGGAATCTCTTAGAAATCAGGCGTTAAGACATAAGTTTACGCCGGAAATGGGGAGAACTCACGGAATACATGCCGAGCCTGTTACTCTCGGTTTTAAGCTCTTGATATTTTACGAAGAAATTAAAAGAGCCGAAGAAAGAATTAAAAATGCGATTCATTCGTCTTCGTTCGGCAAACTTTCGGGGGCGGTCGGAACATATGCCAACATACCTCCCGAAGTAGAAAAGATTGCGCTGGAACAGTTGGGACTTAACCATATTTTATCCAATCAGGTTATCCAAAGAGACGTTTATGCGGATGCCTTTTACGCTCTTGCGTCCCTTGCGGCTTCCTGCGAAAAAATTGCGTTAGAAATCAGGCATCTTATGAGAACCGAGGTTTCGGAACTTGAAGAGCCGTTTGCGCCGGGTCAAAAAGGGTCTTCGGCTATGCCGCATAAGAAAAATCCCATAATATCGGAAAACATCTGCGGGCTTTCGAGGGTTTTAAGGTCAAATCTTATAGCGTCTTTAGAAAACATACCGTTGTGGCACGAAAGAGATATATCTCATTCGTCCGTCGAAAGAATCATAGGGCCGGATTCCACTATTCTTGCATATTATATTCTTCACCAGCTGACCTATCTAATAGACAACTTAGTCGTCAACAAAGAAAATATGCTCAAAAATATAGACCTGACCAAAGGGGTCATTTTTTCCCAGAAAGTCCTTCTATCATTAGTAGATAAAGGAATGTTGAGGGAAGAGGCATATAAAATAGTTCAAAAACTTGCCCATGAAAGCATTCAAACGCAGAGCGGGTTTAAGGAATTATTAAAAAAAGACCCCGCCGTGTCGAACCTTTTGCCGCCGGAAGAAATAGAAGCCATATTCGATATAAATTATTATTATAAATATATAAACTATATATTCGACAGGTGTAACGCCGAATAACCGGATCGTTCAAATCCGGGAGGAAAAAAAATGACGAAGAAAGCATTTATCAAGGTTATGTTGAAAGAAGAAGTCTTAGACCCGCAGGGTAAAGCCGTTTTATCGGTTCTAAAATCTTCCGGCTACGACAACGTTAAAGACGTCAGGGTCGGAAAATATATCGAAGTGGACATGGATGAGAGGAAAACGGGTTCACTCGGGGACGAAGCGGAAGAAATTTCCGAAAAGGTCCTGTCAAATCCGCTAATAGAAGAATTCAGCATAGAAATTAAATAAAATAAATCAAGATAAATTAAGATGAATAATAAAAGCATAAAAGCGGGAATTACGGTTTTTCCCGGTTCAAATTGCGATTTTGACGTTTTCCGTGTTTTAAAGACGGTATTTGGCGTAAACGTATCTTTTATATGGCATAAAGATAAGTTAAAAGACCTGAACGAATACGATTTTATCGTTATCCCCGGCGGCTTTTCATACGGGGATTATTTAAGGTCCGGCGCTCTTGCCGCAAGAAGTCCGATTATGGAATTAGTTAAAGATTATGCGGTAAACGGCGGCATAGTGCTCGGCATATGCAACGGTTTTCAAATTCTTCTCGAAGCCGGACTTTTGGGCGGGGCTATGCTTACGAACGATTCTTTAAAGTTCGAGTGTAAGGATGTATATTTAAAGACGCTTAATACGGAAACGCCTTTTACCTGCGCCGTTAAAAAAGATTCCGTCCTTAAAATGCCTATAGCGCACCATGACGGCAACTATTTTGCAACGAACGACATAATAGACTGTTTAAATAAAAATAGCGGCATTATTTTTAAATACTGCGACGAGAAAGGCAATGCCTCTCCCTATTCAAATCCTAACGGTTCTCTTTATAATATTGCGGGTATTTCAAACGAAACTAATAACGTAATGGGGCTTATGCCCCATCCGGAGAGGTCTTCGGAAAAAATACTCGGAAGCGGAGACGGCGGTTATATTTTTAAATCGATTATTAAATATATAAAAGAAAAATAAAATGAATAAAACGAAAAAAGCGGCTAAACCAGCTGAAAAACTTTTTGGCTTAGCGGCGGAAGAATACGAAAAAATTTCGGAACTTTTAGGACATAATCCGGACGATTTTGAACTCGGCATATTTTCGGCTATGTGGTCGGAACACTGTTCTTATAAAAGTTCTAAAGTCTATCTTAAAACACTGCCTACGGAAGGGGGCAAAGTCCTCATAGGGCCGGGAGAAAATGCGGGGGTGGTCGATTTTGGAGACGGCGACGTACTCGTATTTAAAATGGAAAGTCATAATCATCCGTCATTCATAGAACCTTTTCAGGGTTCGGCAACGGGAGTAGGCGGAATTATGCGCGATATTTTTACAATGGGCGCAAGACCCGTGGCAAACCTTAATTCTTTAAGGTTTGGAAGTTTTTCTCATCCGAGGACGCCTTATTATCTTTCCGAAGTAGTTAAAGGAATAGGCTTTTACGGAAACTGCATGGGCGTGCCGACGGTAGGCGGGGAAGTCGTATTCGACGAATGTTATAACGATAATATACTCGTTAATGCGTTTACTATAGGCATAGCGAAAAAAGACGGCATATTTCTTTCTTCAAATTGCGAAGTAGGAAATATCGTAGTTTACGTCGGTTCGGCGACCGGAATGGACGGCATTCACGGAGCTACTATGGCTTCGGAAGAATTTGATTTAAAAAAGAACAAGAAAAGAAGCACCGTTCAGGTAGGCGACCCATTTACGGAAAAACTGCTTCTCGAAGCATGTTTAGAGGCTATGGAAAAGAAATTGATTGTTTCCATTCAGGATATGGGCGCGGCGGGACTTACGAGTTCGTCCTTTGAAATGGCGGATAAAAGCGGAAAAGGAATGATTATAGACTTAGACGCCATACCGCTAAGGACTTCGGGAATGACGCCGGTAGAAATGATGCTTTCCGAATCGCAGGAAAGAATGCTTCTTGCCTGCGAAAAAGAGAAATTCGGAGAATTAAAAGACGTTTTCGACAAATGGGGATTAAACTGCGTCATAGCCGGCGAGGTGATAAAAGAAAAAGTCATAAAGTTTTATTATAAGTCGAAAATTTATAAAACACTTGACGTGGACGTTGTCGTTAACGGACCGGAATATAAAAGACCTGCAAAAAGACCGACCTACTTAGAAAATATCAAATACGTAAACATAAACGATTATAAAATTCCGGAAAATTTAAACGATATCGCCGTTAAGATTATTACGCATCCTAATATAGCTTCCAAGAGAAAGGTTTTTACTCAATACGACTATACGATAGGAACGGCAACCATCGTTCCGCCCGGTTTTTCCGCAGCCGTTCTCAGGGTTAACGGAAACCGCCTTAATAGTAATAAAGGTTTTTTACTTAACGCAAGCGGAAACTCCAGATATACGTATTTAGACCCTTTTACCGGCGGCGCGATAGCGGTAGTAGAATGCGCCCGCAATATAACCGCCTGCGGAGGCTCTCCGGTTGCGGTTACGGACTGCCTTAACTTTGCGAGCCCCGAAGACCCGGAAGTCATGTGGCAGTTCGCCTCGGCGGTAGAGGGCATAAAATCTGCCGCAATTAAATTAAATACTCCGGTTATAAGCGGAAACGTCAGTTTTTACAACGAAACGGCAAAAAAAGACGGAGATAAATCTTACGTTTCAAAAATATATCCGACCCCCGTTATAGGTATGCTTGGATTTATAGACGACGTTAATAATGCGGTAACGCCTTATTTTAAAGACGAAGGGGACGAAATATATCTGTTGGGTTTTCTTAAAGGCAATCTCGGCGGCGGTTTATATATGGAGCTTGCGCATAACGATTTCCGCCAAAAGCCCGCAGATATAGATTTAGATTATGAAGTCCGTCTTCAAAATTGTTTAAGAGCATTAATAAGCAAAGGGTTTATTAAAAGCGCCGCCGACGTAAGCGAAGGCGGAATGTTTACGGCTCTGGCGGAAGGCGCCGTAACTAATCCGGGGAAGACCCTCGGATTTGCCGTAGATTACGATATTAAAGGGCATAAAATAAGAATAGACGAATTTTTATTTTCGGAATTCGAGCAGGCGTTTATAGTAACTATGGATAAAGAATTAAGAAGCGGCAGACAGGAGTCCGATATAACTAAAATCCTTAAGGAATACGGTATAAAATTGGAAAAAATAGGCGCGGTCGAAAAAGACGAAATGAAAATTAACGGCACAATAGACTTAAAAAGTGGTAAAATAAAAGAAGAGTACTATTCGGCAATTTAAAAAATCTGTTTAAAAATTAAAGGAAAGGGACGGCGGTTTTTAAAAATGGAAGAGATAAAGGACGAATGCGGAGTATTTGGCATATATAACAATGAAGAGGCGGCTAAGATTACCTATCTGGGGCTTTATGCGCTCCAGCACAGGGGGCAGGAATCCTGCGGCATTGCATCTTCCGATGCGGGTAATTTATATTTTCATAAAAGCCTCGGTCTTGTAAGCGACGTATTTAAAGAAAACACGCTCTCCCAGCTTAAAGGCAAAAACGCTATAGGACACGTCAGATATTCCACAGCCGGCGAAACGCTTCTTAAGAACGCACAACCGCTCGTCGCCGATTATTATTACGGCTCTATCGCCGTAGCGCATAACGGGAATATTACCAATTCGCTCCTAATAAAAGACGAACTTGAAGAAAACGGTTCGATATTTTCTTCTACGTCGGACACGGAAGTCGTAATACATTTAATCGCTTCATCTACGGAAAGCCTCCTCATAGACAGGGTCGTAAATTCTTTAAAAAGGTTGAAAGGCGCGTATTCTTTCCTTTTTCTTTCCGAAAAAGAGATAATTGCCGCAAGAGATCCTTATGGATTCAGACCTCTCGTTATTGGAAGGCTCAACGGTTCGTTGGTCTTTGCTTCCGAAACCTGCGCGCTCGACCTTATAAACGCCGAATATATAAGGGACGTTAAGCCCGGCGAAGTGATATTAGTCAACGGAGAAGGCGCAAAAAGCTTTTTTCCTTTCAAGCTGGAAAAAAACTCTAACTGCGTCTTTGAACTTATATATTTTTCTAGACCCGACAGTATTTTTAACGGGAAATCCATTTACAGCCTGCGGATTCAAATGGGCAAAGAACTCGCGAAAGAATCCACGCCCGATGCCGATATCGTCATACCCGTTCCCGATTCGGGAGTGCCGGCGGCGTTAGGGTTTTCAAAAGGTTCGGGAATTGATTTTGAAATGGGTTTTACCAGAAACCACTATGTAGGAAGAACTTTTATAGAGCCTAAAAAGTCTATAAGACATTTCGGCGTCAAGGTTAAACTTAACCCCGTTCCCGACGTCATCAGGGGCAAAAAAGTCGTCGTCGTGGACGACTCCGTCGTCAGGGGGACCACGTCTAAAAAAATAGTCGATATGCTTAAACTTGCCGGAGCTAAAGAAATTCATCTGCGTTTAAGCTCTCCTATGGTTATAGCGCCTTGTTTTTACGGAATAGACACTCCCGTCAGGGAAGACCTTATGGCGGCTAAATATACCGAAAAAGAGATAAACGCCAAACTCGGCGCTACGACCACGAGATTTCTTTCCATAGACGGTTTAAGAAGAGCCGTAGGGAACGGCGTAAATTTCTGCGAAGCATGTTTTTCAAACGTTTATCCTCAAGAAATAGACTGCGAATCCGAATATGAAAATCAGACGCAGTTAAAACTTTTCAGCAAAGAAATTTTTTAAATTTAATTTTCTAAAGGGGGACAGACTTAAGTCTGTCCCCGGTTATCTATGGACGATATAAAAAGCGTAGTATTAAACGCTATAAAGACCCTGTGCTACGAGAAAAAAGAATTTACGCTCGCTTCCGGGAAAAAGAGTAATTTTTATATAGATTTGCGGAGAATTTCTTTCGACGGAGAATATTTATATCTTATCGGAAAATTGTTATACGACGAAATTAAAAATATTAAGGATTTAAAATTTTCGGTTATCGCAGGCGTTCCGGTCGGAGGCATCCCTTTAATTTCGTCGATACTGACGGCAAGTTATTTAGACGAGAACCCTTTAAAATCCGTGGTTATAAGAAAAGAAAAAAAAGAATACGGCAAGGGCAGGCTCATAGAGCCGGCGCAGTTTTTATCCAAAGGGGCGAATATTCTTATAGTCGAAGACGTCGTTACCACGGGCGGTTCTATTTTAAAAGCCGTAAGAAACGCAAGGGAAGAAGGTTACGAGATAACGGATGCGGTCTGTATGGTTGACAGGCAGGAAGGCGGAGCCGAATTTCTCAAAGAAAACGGCATTAATCTGCATTCGGTTTTTACTAAAGCAGATATAATTGGATAGTTATGAAAAGAAGATTTTTATTAATTATTTTATTTTTTGTCGTTTCCGTTCCCCTGTTTTATCTTTCAGGATGTTCGGTTTTTAGTTCGCTGGGGATCCCTCCCGCCGTTCAATCCTCCGGCGGATACAAGTCCGCACTGCGAAAAGCGACGCGAAAAGCCGATATTTATAATAAGCTTAATACGGTAATGTATATAAGGGCTACTTATTTCAATAAATCTTTCGTCCGCGCCTACGAAAAAGAATATTATAATTACTATATGAAAAAACCGGAAGGATTAAAAGACAAAACCCGCAAATACGTTACTCTTTTAGTTTCGGTTTATACTCCGCGAAAATCTTATAACAATTTAGACTCCAAACGTTCTATATGGATGGTTTATCTTTCTAATAACGAGGGCGAAAGCGTGATGCCCGTCAGCATTAAGCCTTCGCAGGAAAAAAGGGTGTTTTTAAAGAAATTTTTTCCTTACGTTACAAACTGGTCGAAGCAGTATATTATGAAGTTTCCGATATATTACGATAAGAAGGAAAACAAGCCGTTTTTAGATAGTTCGGTAAAATGGATAAAACTTGTAATTACGGGGGTAAACGGAAAAGCCGTTTTGACGTGGAATATAAATGCACTTTAACATTATCATAATAGGTTCGGGAATAGCCGGTCTTTCCCTTGCAAACAGGTTCGACGAATCCGTTTCGGTCGGTATTTTTACAAAAAAAGAAGAAGCCGAATCAAATACTAACTATGCTCAGGGCGGACTTGCCGCCGTTACGAACCTAAATAAAGATTCATACGAAAAGCATATTCAAGACACTTTGACCGCCGGGGACGGTCTTTGCGACGAAAAAATCGTCCGAATGGTCGTCGAAGAAGGACCGGGCATTGTAAAAGACTTGTTAAACTGGGGCGTAAATTTTGCAAAATATTCCGAAAACAAAAAGGAATTCGACCTCGGAAGAGAAGGCGGGCATTCGGAAAGAAGGGTCCTTCATGCGGGTGATATTACCGGAAGAGAAATAGAAAGAGCGCTTGTAGAAACTTCAAGAAAAAAGCCGAATATAAAAATATTCGAAAATCACATAGGCATCGATTTAATAACCTCTCGCAAACTAAAAATACAAAATGAAAATGAAAATAGAGTTCTCGGAGCATATTTTTTAAACAAAGAAACGGGAAAAACTATTACGGTTGGAGCGGACGTCGTCGTTTTGGCTACCGGAGGAGCCGGAAAAGTTTTTCTTTATACGTCTAATCCCGATATTTCAACCGGCGACGGAATAGCTATGGCTCGAAGAGCCGGAGCTAAAATCGCAAATATGGAATTTTACCAGTTCCATCCTACTATACTTTATCATCCCGAGGCAAAGTCGTTTTTAATTTCCGAGGCGCTCAGGGGAGAAGGCGGGACGTTAAGATTAAAAGACGGGACGCCTTTTATGGATAACGTCCATCCCTTAAAGAGCCTTGCGCCGCGCGATATCGTGGCAAGGACGATAGACTTCGAGCTTAAAAGGACGGGGGACGAATGCGTATATCTCGATATGACGCATAAAAGCAGGGAATTTTTAGAAAAACGCTTCCCCGATATATTTAAAACGACCCTCGGTTTCGGCATCGATATGTCGAAAAAATGGATTCCCGTCGTTCCCGCCGCCCATTACCTTTGCGGAGGCGTTTTAACCGACGAAAACGGTTTAACTTCCGTAGAAAGTTTATATGCCGTAGGCGAGGTAGCCTGCACCGGACTTCACGGGGCAAACAGGCTTGCAAGCAATTCTCTTTTAGAAGGATGCGTTTTTGCAAAAAAAGCATACGAGGCGTCGGCGGCAACGTTTAAAAAAGCCGCAGTCCGTAAGATTGAACTTCCTGAATGGAAAGATTTCGGTTTGTCCGGCGGCGACGAGATGATAGTCGTTTCGCACAACTGGGACGAACTTAGGCGGACTATGTGGAATTATGTCGGAATAGTCCGTTCCGACAAACGGCTCGAAAGGGCAAAGCGGCGCATAGAAAACCTGCTGGCGGAAATTAAAGAATATTACTGGAATTATAAAATAACGACCGATTTATTAGAATTAAGAAATATAGCCGAAGTAGCAAATCTTATAATAACCTCCGCAATATCGAGGAAAGAATCGCGGGGAACTCATTATAATATAGATTATCCTAACAAAGACGACAAAAACTATAAGCACCCCACGGTAATATAAATTTATCGCCCCAAAAAATGCAAAGCCACTAAAACGGCAAGCATGCCGATTACTATGCTGAATCCGAAAGTAAGCTTCTTATCGACCGCGTCTATCCTGTCGTCTAACCGTTTACTCTCAGTTTCTATCCTGCCATCCAACCGTTTAATTTCAGTTTCAATTTTGTTGTCCAACCGTTTACTCTCAGTTTCAATCCTGTTGTCTAACCGTTTACTCTCAGTTTCTATCCTGCCATCCAACCGTTTAATTTCAGTTTTCAAGCCGTCAAATTGCGTTTTAAATTCGGCACTCAACTGAATTTTAAAGTTATCAAATTTTTCAGAAAAAAACTTTTCTTGAGCATCGAACCTGCTGTCGAAATATTTTTCGGGGGATACGGATAAGCTCATATTCGTATAATCTTCATTTCCTTTAATTTTTTCCATTATATATATTCTCCTTTTAATTATAACATTCAAATTAAAAATTGCAAATTTAAAAAAATATAATGTCATATAATACCATAGCCATTGTTGCGATATTATGACGTTAGTATTACAAAATCGTTAAATTTAGGTTGCGTTTATGTTAAAGACGGGCGTAAAAAATGTTGACACGTGTTCGTCACAAGAATTATAATAATATTAATAAAAGATATTTTACGGTTACTTATTAATTTTTTAAAAAAAAACAAGGGGGTTTTATGGAAAGTAAAGTTAAGAATTTAAAGTCTAAAACGACCGGCGGGATAAGCATAATTAAAAACAGCGAGGCATTTACGCTTATCGAACTCGTCATGGTAATACTCTTAATAGGTATTCTGGCGGCTGTCGTCCTGCCCAAGTTCGTGAACCTGACCGGTTCGGCGAACAAGGCGGCTTCTCAGGGTGTGGTCGGCTCGCTGGGAGAAGGATTAACAAGTCAGTTGTCGAAAAATTTGGTGAATAATGATTTATCTACTTATGTTACGATTGCAGGGGTAAGTAAAGCCTCAGGTGGAACGGTTACTTTTTTGGGAACTGCCCCGGCTCTTAATGTACAGGGAAATAACCCTTACGAGAACCCTTTTCTACTTTTGCCTAATTATTCGATGCCGTCAAGCGGCTACGGTTCCGGTACCCTTTACAACTTTGGAGATCCGGTATCAATAGGGCTAACGAATGTACCTGCAAATTCATGGTGGATTAATTATGCAGCAGGAACTGCCGTTGGTCCGGGCAGCGTCGGTACCCCTGTAACATATACGCCGACATGCGATAACTCGGCCACTACTAATCCAAATTTTTTACAGCCAAGTTTTGATGTTCCTAACAATAACTATATCCTGCCTTTGGGAGCCACGGATTATGTTTATACTAATGGAAGCACCGTCGATAGCTATGCCTATTATATGGAATATTCGATACACGGCAATGTCGAGGGATTTTATCTTGTTCCTTGCCAGTCATAAGATGTAAAAATTTAAAGGGGACAGATTTATTTATTTACTTATTCCCGCCTGCGTTTGCAGGGTTTTCGGGAAATACGAGAGTCGTTAAACCAAAACCGCTTTGCCGTTTCAGGCAAGGCGGTTTTTTATTTGACAATAAATATAAATAGTAATACAATGTATATATGAATTTTGAATGGGACGAGACAAAAAATGAGGTTTTAAAACGTGGAAGGGGTATTTGCTTCGAGGATATCATAATTGCCCTACAGACCGGTAAACTATTAACGATAAAAGAACATCACAATAAGTTAAAATATCGGGGACAAAAGATATACATAATAGAATTCAACGATTATGTTTACATGGTGCCGTTTGAGGAAAGCGAAGAAAAAATAATCCTAAAAACTATTATCCCGAGCAGAAAAATGACTAAGCTATATTTAAAGAATTCAGGGGATTCAGAAAATAAAAAAGGGGTAGAATAGATGAAAAAAATGACTAAGTTAGGCAAGGAAGAAATGCAATTATTAAAAGAAGTGGAAAACGACGAGTGGGTCGATATTCCTAATATGGAAAAAGAAAAGGAAAGATATAAAAAATTAGCCCGGTCTTTTGCTCTCAAGAAGAAAAATATAAACATAAGGCTTGCCGAAAACGACCTTTTAAAACTTAAGAGTAAAAGTTTGTCCACGGGATTATCGTATCAAACCTTAGTCGCCTTTCTAATTCACCAATACGTCAGCGGAAAGATAAATATAAACGTATGAATAGAATTAAAAAGAATTAAAGCGGACAAAGAATTAAAGGGAGCAGATTTATTTTTTTGATTTTTTTGCAACAAAAGTAAACGATGCCGTATATAGCGGAAGTTCTTTTATATCTTTAAAGCCCGATTTATTTAATAATTTTATGGTTTCTTCGGCAGAGACCCTTTCCGACGCAGGAGGTCCCATTACCGGATTTACGTCTTCTTTTTTCCAGTCCAGTAGGAAAAAAGTTCCTCCGTCTTTTAAAACTCTTTTAATTTCATTTAAGTAGGCGGTTTTATCTTCTATTTCGTGAAAAACGTTTGCCAGCAAAAGAATATCGACGGAATTATCTTCGAGCGGGATAAAAAACTCTTCGCATTTGACGCATTTGATTGCGCACGAACCTTTTTCGCCTGATGGGTCTATTTCTTTATCTTTTTTTAAATTGCCGTTAAAAACGCCGAGCATTTCTTCGCTTACGTCTAAAGCAAATAACAGAAAATTCTTGTCTTTATAATTTTTGGCTCTTTTTGCTAAAGGTATGGAAAAGAAACCGCTTCCGCAGCCAAGGTCGGCAAAAACGACCGAACCGCTTTTTTTAAAATATTCATCTGCCGATTTTTCTATTTCGTCTATCAGCAACTCCGGCGGCATAATTTTGCGCCTTTCTTCCGAATCTAATCTTTTATGATTTGCGGGATTAAATTTGTGCATATATTTATTATAATATATAATATACGTGTAATTCAACTAATATAAATATAAATTATATGTCCGGCTTAAAAATAATATCGATAAACTGCGGCAGTTCTTCGGTCAAATTTTCCGTTTTTCATTATTCCGGCTTAGAAAAAAACGGCGTATCGTCGTCAACGTTGTCAAGTATCGACAGAATATTATCATGTAAAATAGAAGAGATAGGAACAGAATACGGCTCGTTTTACCTTAAAGATAAAAACAAAACGGAAAGCGGAAAAATAAATTTTATCGACCATGAAAAAGCCCTTAATTATATTTTTCAAAGAACAGGTTTATTAAAAAAAAGCAAAACCGGCGGGAACGGGGGCAGAGGCAGAGGGGGGGACGGTGGCGGGGTAGATATCGTAGTCCACAGATACGTTCACGGCGGGAAACATTATATAAAACCGTTGATTGCCGGAGAGCGCGATATAAAAAAACTAGCGGAGCTGAACGACCTTGCGCCTTTGCATAATCCCGCAAACTTAAAAGGGTTGGAAATTATGGCGTCTCTGCTTCCCGGCGCCAAGCAAGTCTGTATTTTCGATACTGCTTTTCACCGCACTATCCCGCCTTACGCCAAGATATATCCTCTTCCGGTAGAATACGCCGAAAAACTTAACATAGAAAAATACGGTTTTCACGGAATTTCTTATTCCTTTATAGTCAATTTATTAAAAATTTACGATAAAAAAATAAAAAAAACGGTAATCTGCCATCTCGGCAACGGGGCAAGCATATGCGCCGTGAAAAACGGAGAATCAATAGATACTTCTATGGGTTATACGCCCCTCGAAGGGCTTATGATGGGGACGAGATGCGGAAACATAGACCCGGAAGTTCCCTTCGTCTTAAAGAAGAAACTTAATTTAACCGACGACGCCGTAAACGAAATATTAAACAAAAAAAGCGGACTTTTGGGAATTTCCAAGAAAACTTATGATTTTAAAGAGCTGATTAAGCAAAAAGATAAATATTCCAAACTTGCTTTAAAAATGTATGCCTACAGAATCGTAAAATTCATAGGGCAGTATGCCGCCGTATTAAACGGCATAGACGCCCTTGTTTTTACCGGCGGCATAGGCGAAAATTCCGACCGGTTAAGAAAAGAGGTCTGCGGCGGATTATCTTATCTCGGAGTGGAAATCGACGATGGAAAAAATACCGCCGCCGCAAAATATTTTCAATCATACGAACCGTTCGGCAGGCTCGACGTCAAAAATTCGGTAATGCAGGTAAGCAGCGATGCCGCTTTATCCGCCGCCGCCGTTAAAGTATTTGTCGTCCATACCGACGAAGAACTTCAAATGGCATACGAATCCGTAAGACTATTAAATACAAATAAATACTAAAAAATTTTTCATATTAATACTAATAATATCATATTATTAATTGATTTTAAAATTTAAATGACGGGCGAAAAAAAATTTCTTTGTATCTTTTTTATTTTATGATATAACTTTTAAATATGTTTCTAAAAAATAAAAAATTAAATAAATCTCTCAAAATAAAAATAATTTCGAGGATAGTCGTTTTGCTCATGATTCTATAAGCATCGGAGTTTGCGAGTATCCGGCAGATACGGAAAAATTTTGGCAGGCTGTTAAATATGCCGACGTTGCCTTGTATGAGGCGAAAGAAAGCGGCAGGAATAAAGTGACAAGGCTCGCTAAAGATATGTGGAAGGAAGAAGAGTATTAATATTATGAACTAATGGACGATAAGGCAAAACGAATATTAGAAAAAGATACCGAACTTAAATTTCCGCATATTTTTTCCGTAGAAGCATCCGCCGGCTCCGGCAAAACATATACTCTCACTCTCCGCGTAATACAATTTTTACTATCGGCTAAAATACCAAACAATAAACTAACGAATATACTCGGCATTACTTTTACCAATAATTCGGCAAAAGATATGAAGAGGCAGGTATTGGAAAGGTTAAAATCTATGAGCTTCGGTTTACTCTGCGCCGCTGCCGCCGCTGCCGTTGTCGACGCCGACGCCGCCGACACTGAAACTGCCCGCTATGCCGATTACATTTCCGATATAACGACGCTTAATGGAAACGATTATGCGGAGGCGGCAAAAAATCTTATAGACGATATACTATCGAATTATCATAATTTTCAGATTAGGACTATAGACAGTTTTACGTCGAAAATACTAAAAGCGTCTGCCGCAGAAATGGGTCTGCCTCCAGATTTCGAAATATCTACCGAAAGTTCGTCTATTATAGACTATGCCGCCTTAAATACCGTCGAGTCGGCAGATCCGGCTATTTTAAACGAATTTCTCGACTTGCTTAACAAAAGTCAAAGCGGCGGCGGGTTAGATTTTAATCCGGTTAAAAGCATTAAAAACGGTATGAAACATCTATTGGAAGCAGAATCTAATTATAATTACGAGTTTTCATTCGATTTTTCGTTTAAAAAGAAATTAGACGGGGACTTGACTCCGGCAATAAACGCTTTAAAGGATTTGTTCAAAATAGCCGAGAGCGAAGGTTTTGAAGTTAAAGGCAATTTTAATGCCGAAACTTTAAATAAAATAAAAAGTTATTTAGAAAGCAAAAATTATTTTGGATTAATCAACGAAAGGAAAACATTTCCGTTTAAAAAGCCAAAGCCAAAATCCGGTTCCGAAAATACGGATTACTCAAAAGAATGGGAAGATTTATTCGACTATTTCGATAAATATTTGCCGGATATAGCAAAATTAAAAAATCTCCCTTATTTGACGCTTTACGAATCCTTTAAAAACGAATTAAAAAAAACTTATAATATTTTAGGATTTGTTTATATAAGCGACGTAAACAAAAAATTAAGCAGGTTTCTAACGGAAAGTTCTATTCCCGAAATTTATTTTCATCTTGGAAATACTATTTATCATTACTTTATCGACGAGTTTCAGGATACGTCTAAGGTTCAGTGGCAGAATCTCAAACCTTTAATAGAAGAGTCTCTTTCAAAAAACGGTTCATTATTTACGGTCGGAGATTTAAAACAGGCATTATACGGGTTCAGGGGCGCAGACTATAAAATAATGAAATCTCTTCTCGAAGACGGCGGCAAATCTTTTCCTTCGCTGAATGAATTTAAAAGAGTATCCCTTAAAACCAATTTCAGGTCGGATAAAGTTTTAGTGGATTACGTAAACTATGTTTTTAAAAGCGTCATAAAAGACAGAGTAGAACAAGCAGGCGATCCGGCAGGCTTTTTAACTTACGAACAGGATGTTCCGCAAAATGAAATATCCAAAAATGCAAACATCGAAGGTTATTGCGTTACGGAAATATTTAATAATACGGAACAAGACGACGCGTTATCCATAAATCCTTTAGACCTCATAGAACCACGCCTTATCGAAATTTTAGAAGACCTTAAAGCCCGCAGTTATAAATACGGCGATATTGCCATACTGATGCAAAAAAATAAATATCTGAACGATATAAGCGGACGCCTTATAGAAAAAGGCTATCCGGTAGTAGCACAGAGCAGTTTAGATATAAGAAACAGAAAGGTAATAATAGAAATAGAAATGCTTTTGAGCTTTTTAAACTCTCCTCTCGATGATTTTAGTTTCGGCTGTTTTATTCTGGGAGATGTTTTTGAAAAAAGAACTAAGTCGGATAAAAAAGAATTTGAAAAATTCATATTCGAGATAAATTTAAAAAATGTGAATATAAATATCAAAAAACCGCTTTACATCGAGTTCAGAGAAAAATACGAAAATCTCTGGAATGAATGCTTCGAGGAATTATTTAACAAAACCGGATACCTGCCTTTATACGAAATAGTTTTATATATTTATAACGTCTTTTATATACCTGAAAATTTTTCCGAAGAATCCGCCTATCTGGCACATTTTTTAGACGTAATTCAATCGAGCGAAGAAAACGGTTCGGCTAATTTAAACGATCTTTTAGAATTAATTAGTTTGAAAGACGACGAATCCAGCGAATTATTTTCTATAAAATTACCGGAAGTTCAGGATGCGTTAACTCTTCTTACCGTTCACAAAGCAAAAGGCTTGCAATGGGACATTGTTATAAATATTTTTTTTGCCGAAGAAAATTATGCCCTTAAATCAGGGTCTTCAAACGGTAAAAATAACAAAGGGCGCAATAAAAATAATTTTATCGTAGAAAACGAAGGAATAGGCGGAGATAAATATTTAGACATGCTTTATATAACAAAAAAGATGTTTAATTCGTCTTACTTAGAGTTGGTTTATAATCAAGCCGCAAAAGACGAGAATATAAGCGATTTAAATATTTTCTATGTAGCTCTAACGAGAGCAAAGCACGAATTGTACAATCTAATTATTTCAAAGGGCGAATGTTCTCTGCCTGCGGAAATTAGAGGAAAAAAAACGAAAGAGCGTAGCGGGGATTCTTTGTCGGCAGAAAACGAAACCGTGGAAAACGGGGCTGCGGGAAATAATGCCGTCTCCGGTAAGGAAATAACATTAGAATGCGGATATTGCGATATCGGATTCGAATACGCCGTAAGAACCGGCAGTCAATATCTAAGCATAAAAAGAGGCGATTTTTATCACAGGGTTTTAAGCGAAATTAAATATGCGCAAGATTTTGAAAATTTAGATGCTTTAATAGAAAAGTATATGGTTTTGTTGGGTTTTAAAAATATCCCCGAAACAAAAACGGATATAAAAGAAAAAATACTTCGCATCAAAAAAGAAGATTATTTATTAAAATTTTTCGATAAAGAAATATACGAGGTATTTACCGAAAAAGAGTATTTGTCCGCCGCAGGCGGCATTTACCGTATGGACAGGGTGTCCGTATCTAAAAAATCGGGCGAGATTTGCGTATTGGATTATAAAACGGGAGATATAAATAAAAAAGAGGAAGAATCTTACAAAGTTCAACTGCTTCGTTATAAATCCGTTTTAGCGGATATAAATACGTATAAAGATAAAAAAATTTCGGCGGTTATATACAATATCGATAAAGGCGATTTATTAGAGTATTAATTTAATTTTTAATTGTTTTGGTTAGACTTTTAATAAGATAGGCTATGGATAATTTTATTTCATACGATTCGGATGATATTATAGGTATTAATATTGCCGGTAATGCGCATATTTTAAAAAAGTCTGCGGACATTATAAAATACGTCGGCGATTTAACTCTTGAAGAAATTAAGGCCGGACGAAAGGTTACGGTTATATTTCCTTACAGAAGACCTGTATATTTTCTTGGAAAATATATTTCGGACGCCTTAAAAACTTCGACCGGCGAAATCGAAATGTTTTCGATAGACGACTTTATAGACAAATGCTATGAATCGGCGGACATCCCGTCTTTTCTTCCTTTACCGAAAATAAATCCCTCGAAAGCGGCGTTTTTCCTCTTCGATTTAAATAAAAAGGAAGAAACGAACGTCTTAAAAAATGTTGAAAAATTAGACTCCTTTATGCCTTGGGGTTATAAATTATTCGATGATTTCGAGGAACTTTTAATAGAATCGGCAGACCCTTCGTCATGCGACGAACTTATCAACGAAAAAATCAATCCAGACAAAGATCCCGACCAAAATCTTCTTAAACATTATTTTTCGGATAAATTTTCTAAATTTTCCACAATGTATAAAATTTTTTATAAAACCCTCTTAGAGCAAGGATTTAGTTCAAGGTCTTCCAGATATAAATTTATTGCCGAAAATCCTGCCGCCGTTTTGAATATTTTAACCGGCAGGGTAATTTTGGCAGGATTTTATAACGGCATTACCGCCGCCGAAACTATTATAATTAAAAATTTATTAAAAAATAAGCCTCGGGATGTCCGCATAGCGTCAAAAATCGGCGCCGAAATATCCGGATTCTTTAAAAAAATAGGTTTAGAAGTAAACGATAAATATACATATAAATACGAATATGAAGAAGCCGACTTTTATTTTAATAAAGTTAATTCTATACATAATGAGATAATCAGCCTCAAGGAAACGATAAAACATTCTAAAGATAAACTATCGTCAAATGATTTAATCGTCCTATCGAAAGAAGATTATCTTTTTCCTTTAATTCACAATGTTTTGAATTCCTTAAATAAAGATGAATATAATATATCTATAGGATATTCTTTAAAAAGAACGCCCCTGTATGCTCTTTTTAATTTAATATCGGTTCTCCATAGCAGAAAAAAAGAAGGCAGATTCTATGCGAAAGATTTTATCTCGTTGTTTTTGCATCCTTACGTAAAAAATATAAGCGGAAAATTAAACGGCTTGCCTGATTTCGATTTTGACCCCGTTCAGACGAGAATACTTTTTCAGTCCATCGAATCTTATATTAAAAAAAATAAAATTTTATTTGTTTCCGATAAAGATATGGAAAATATCGAACCGGTCGCAGGAGCCTCAAACGGTTTAAAAGAATATTTTAAAGAAATGAGCCAAATTTTTATTTATAATTTCGAAAATATAAAAAACGTAAAAGATTTTATAGAAAAAATTTTAAAAATAATAGATACGGTATCTCGTAATTCCAGCGCTTATAAACATCCTTACGGACTAAAATTTATAGAGTCCGCCCTTACCGAAATAATGGAGTTTCAAGGAATAAGTTTTAAACTTTCGGATAAAGAAGAAAATGCGGAAATTAAAAATCGAGCCGGTAAAAATGGCGGCATAGATAAAGATTTAGACATATCGTCATATAAATTTGACGGAATATCAGGCTATTTCAGTCTGTTAAAAAACATCTTAAAACGAAAAAACGTTCCTTTCAAGGGAACCCCTCTAAAAGGCTTGCAGGTATTGGGTCCGCTCGAAGCAAGAATGATTAATTTCGACAGGGTGTTTTATCTCGGCGCAAACGAAGGGAACGTGCCTAATATTTCTAAAGAAAATACGGTTTTGACGGAAGACGTAAGAAAATTTTTAAATTTAAAGTCTGCAGACGATTCCGCCCGAATACAGGAGTATAATTTTTTTAACCTTATATCGGGGGCTAAAGAAGTTCATTTTTTTTATAACGATTCGGATTCTTCGGAAAAATCGCGTTTTATTGAAAAAATTATTTGGAATATCCAGAAAAAATCGCACAACTTAAAAGAGCCTAAAGAAGAAAATTCGGTTTTTAAAATTAATTTTATCCGTAAAGAGCCTTCCGTAATAGAAAAGTCCGAAGAAGTAAAACAGTATCTATGCGGTATCGATTATTCGGCAAGCAAACTCGATGTATATCTAAAATGCCCCTCTATGTTTTATTATGAATATGTATTGAACCTGCGGGAAATCGAAAACGTCGTAGAAGACATAGACGCGCGGGAAATCGGCAGGATTATGCATAACGTTCTTAAAGAATATTTTGAAAAATTTTTACATAAAGAATATGAGATTAATAGTTTAGAAAACGAAAAAACGGAGATTTATAAAATATTAGACAAAAATTTTAAAACAGGCGGCTCGGGTATTATAAATCTGCAAAAACAACAGATTCTTTTAGCACTTAATATGTTTATAAAATCCAGACTAAAAGACCTTTCGGGAGCAGAGATTATGGGGGTCGAATATCCGTTTGAAACTTTTATTACTTTTATAACAAAGATTAAACTTACGGGAAGAGCCGATTTAATTTTAAAGAAGAACGGCGAAAATTATATAATAGATTACAAAACGGGAAGTATGTTATCCGGACCTAATAAAAATTTTATTCCTACTGCGGAAAATAGGGAAGAATGGTTAAAAATGATTAAATCCGTCCAGCTTCCTTTTTATATAGTGCTTTATAATTATTCAAACATAAACGGCGCCGATTATTCTAATTTAACCGCTAAATTATGGGGGCTTAAAACCGGCGGGGAGTATTCGATAGACCTTAAAAAAGACGGAATTTTCGATTCTTATGCCGCATTTATTAAAAGTCTTATTGCGGAAATAATTAATTTAGATTATTTCGATTTCGTTAATAAAGAGCCTGAAATAAAAATATGCGGATACTGCCCTTATTCTTTGTTATGCGGTAGAAAAAGCCCTTGAATCTAAGTATAATGATGATATAATAAAAAAGAAGATAAATTAATTAATACTTAAAAGAAGGAGCATTAAGATTATGCTTAACGAAAAAATAATCGAAATTTTAAAACATGAAGGACCGGCAAGTTTTGCGACTCACGGAACCGACGGAATACATCTTGCCGCTACTTGGAACAGCTATATAGAGGTTCTTTACGACGATACGCTTTTAATTCCGGCGGGGCATCTGAATAAAACACAGAGAAACGTCGAGGCAGGGAGCGAAGTTCAAATGATTCTGGCTTCCAAAGACGTCGCAGGCCTTCAGGGCGAAGGAGCCGGGTTTTTGCTTAAGGGCAAAGCAAAATTTGAAGAAAGCGGCACAAATTTCGATAAGCTGAAATCCCGTTTCGACTGGGTAAGGTCGGCTATGGTTTTTAACGTAAAAGAGGTAACGGAATTAGTCTGACGGGTAATATTTCGTCGGGTCTTTAATACCCGATTCCTCAAAACCTCTTTTCCTCAAAATACAGGAATCGCACACCCCGCAGGCAAGACCTTCTATGGGGTCGTAACAACTGTGGGTCAGTTCAAGAGGCGCTCCAATTTCAAACGCCTTAATAATTATATCTTTTTTGGTCAATTTAAGAAGCGGAGCGTTTATTTTAAAACTAATTTCTCCGGTTACGGATGCTTTCGTAGCCAGATTTGCCATTTTTTCAAAAGCTGATAAATAATCCGGTCTGCAGTCGGGATAACCGCTGTAGTCGATATAATTTGCTCCTATAAAAATATCCGAGGCTTTCTCGACTTCGGCTGCGGCAAGGGCGTATGAGAGAAAAATAGTGTTTCTTGCGGGAACATAGGTAACCGGTATGTCATTTTTGACTGCGCCGCCGCCTAAATGTTCTAAGCCGGCGTTTTTCCCCCTATTTTCTTTTTCATCTGCTCCTCTGTTCATTTTTATTCTATTCTTAGGAACGCTTACGGCAGAGTCCGTCAACGCCGACCCCTTAATCCCCTCAAAGTCTAAATTTATAATTAAATGTTTTTTTAAACCGAAAAATTTAACTATTTCTTTTGCATGTTCTATTTCGGTTTTATGACGCTGGTTATAGAAAAACGTAATCGGCGCAGGTTCAAATCCTTCGTCCATCGCAATTTTAAGCGTCGTCGTCGAATCTAATCCGCCGCTAAACAGCACGACTGCCTTCTTTTGTTTTGTTTTATCCATAATTTTAGTATAACATATTTCTCTCTTTTTTGGTTTTATATTATAATTTTATGTTATAATTATTGAACATAAATAAACTTTTTAATAAACTTTTTTGAGGTTGGCGGAGGGGTAATAAAATGAATTCGGGCTATCCTTTAATAAGACCGAGAAGACTGCGTTCTTCTTTAAAATTATCCAATTTAGTGCGGGAAACGTCGCTTGACCCTTCAAAATTTATTATGCCGTATTTCGTTACGCACGGCAAGTCGGTTAAAGACCCGATAGAAACTATGCCCGGTCAGTTTCGTTATTCTATAGACGAACTGTTGAAGGAGCTTAAGGACGTCAACGGTCTTAATATCGGCGGAATTCTTCTTTTCGGCGTTCCCGAACATAAAGACGAACTTGCTTCGGAAAGCTATTCCGACAACGGTATAATTCAAACGACCCTTAAAGCTATTAAAGACGAATATCCCGACATTTTGATCGTTACCGACGTTTGTATGTGCGATTATACCTCTCACGGACACTGCGGAATCGTGGATGAAAGCGGATACGTTAAAAATGACGAAACCCTCGAATATTTAGCAAAAATAAGCATTTCTTACGCAAAAGCGGGCGCGGATATAATAGCGCCTTCCGATATGATGGACGGCAGGGTGAAAAAAATCAGGGAAGCCTTAGACGACGAGGGTTTATTAAACATTCCTATTATGTCCTATTCGTCTAAATATTCGTCGGCTTTTTACGAACCTTTCAGGGAAGCCGCCGATTCTTCTCCTAAATTCGGCAACAGAAAGTCCTACCAGATGGATTATTCTAATTCCGACGAGGCAATTTTGGAAACCGCCCTCGATATAGACGAAGGCGCGGACATTATTATGGTCAAGCCTGCGTTAAGCTATTTAGACATAATATACAGGATAAAGCAGTCGTTCAAGAAACCGCTCGCCGCCTATAACGTATCCGGCGAATATTCTATGATTAAAGCCGCGGCTAAGCTCGGATATTTGAAAGAAGAGTCCGCCGTTATCGAAATGCTTACTTCCATTAAAAGAGCAGGAGCGGATATTATTATAAGCTACTATTCTATATACGCCGCAAAACTTATCGGTTGAGCAGACATTAAGTTATTTTATTAATTTATTTTTTTAAATAAAAAGGAAAGATTTATGCTAAAAAATTATCCTCTGTATATAAACGGCAAATGGGTCGAAAAAAAAGAAACGTATGAGGTAATCAATCCGTTTAACGACGAAGTCGTCGCGCATTTAAGCAAACCCGATAAATCCGACATAGAGGAGGCGGTAGTTTCCGCCGAAAAAGGCTTCCATAAAATGAGAAGCCTTCATACTTACGAAAGATTTGAGATATTAGAAAAAACAGGCGATATTCTTAAACGCAATTCAAAAGAAATTGCGCATTACATTTCCCTTGAGGTAGGCAAAGCTTATAAATATTCTTTAATAGAAACACAGAGGGTCGTCAACATATTCAAATATGCCGCCGAAGAAGCCAAAAGAATACACGGCGAAACGGTTCCTATGGATGTAGTCAAGGGATTTGAAGATAGAGTTTCTTTTTATTTAAGGGTTCCCGTAGGCATCATAGCCGCTATTACTCCTTTTAATTTTCCGGTTAATCTCCCCGCCCATAAAATAGCTCCTGCTATTGCGGCTGGAAACAGCGTTATTTTCAAGCCATCCGTAAACGGTTCCATTACGGCATACTTTCTCGTTCAAGCTCTGCTTGAAGCCGGTCTGCCCGAAAATGCGGTCAATCTGCTTTACGGCGACAGAGACACGGGAGAAGCAATAGTTAGCGACGAAAAAATCAGAATGGTAAGTTTTACCGGAAGTCCGAAAGTAGGCAGGGAAATAATGTCCAAAGGCGGACTTAAAAAATATACCATGGAGCTTGGAAGCAATTCCGCCCTTATAGTCGATAAATCCGCCAATATTTTAGAATCCGCAAGAAAAGCCGTAATAGGCGCTTTTTATAATTCGGGGCAGGTTTGCATTTCTTTGCAAAGAATTTATGTTCATAAGGATATAGAACGGGAATTTTTGGAACATTTTATCAAAGAAACTAAAAAGCTAAAAATAGGCGATCCGCTTGATGAATCGACCGACATCGGTCCAATAATCAGTTCCGAATCTAAACAAAGAATTACCGAATGGGCAGAAGAAGCCGTTAAAGAAGGCGCAAAAATCGAGTTGGGCGGTGATTTTAACGGGAATATAATGAATCCGACTATATTTTCCGGCGTTACCGATAAAATGAAAATATCCTGCCTTGAAGTTTTTGCGCCCATAGTTTCGACCGTTCCTTTTGAAAATATAAACGAAGCCGTTCATATGGTGAACGATTCTATTTACGGTCTTCAAGCGGGAATATACACAAACGACCTTAAAAACGCCCTGTACTTTATTAAGCATATCGATACCGGCGGCGTTTTAATAAACGATATTCCTACCGCAAGAGCCGACCACCAGCCCTACGGCGGCGTAAAAGAATCCGGCATAGGCAGGGAAGGCGTAAAATACGCTATAGAAGAAATGACCGAGCTTAAGTTCGTAAGTTTCGCATAACTTTACCCGTTTAAATCGAAAGCCTTTTTGAAAAATATTTCAGCTTCTTCTGATTTTCCGGAATTTTTAAGGCATCTGGCATATTCGTAGTAATATCTCGGATTATTGGGATTATAATTTATAGACAATTTGAAATATTTCAACGCTTTTTCGTAAAAATCGGATATTTTTTCTCTAATTTCGCCGTCGTAAGCATATTCATATATATTTTTACCGCCGCCTGCACCCCCATCCGTCATGCTATCGACATCCGTTTTGCAGTCTTTGCGGAAGATTTTTTTTGGATTTCTTTCCTTAAAATAAACTTGATCCGAAAGCTCGTCCATTATAAAAAGTCCATTCATAAAATATATTTCGTCTTTCGTGTAATATCCTTCTATTCTTTCACGCCATCCAGAGAGTATTAAAAAAAATTTATCATAAGTCTTATCGAAAAGCGCTTTATCGAAACTTTCCGTGATTCTTTCCGCCCTTTCTTTTCTGAACTCGGCGAAAGGATCTTCTTCTCCGTTATTTTTATAAGCTTCCGATAATACTTTTTCATGTTCTTCGTTTAAAGATAAAAAAGGAATTTCCCTGCAATAAATAAGAAGATTATAAAAAAAAGTGAGCGGGGCGGTTTTTTTTATTCCATATAAAAACTTGCACAGGTCTAATAAATAAGGGCAAATGTAATTCCTGTCGTTAAGCCTCGGCGCCGACATCCACAATTCTTCATATGTTTCTATGAGAACCGAAATATATTTTTCATCGTATTTCGCAAGTTTTTTTAGAGCAGAAATTACGGTTTTATAATAATTGCAAAACAGTTCGTCGAAAAGCAGGACGTTTAATCCGTCAGGTTTTGCAGATTTGTTATTCACAGATTCATATTGTTCGTATTGCTTGAGATAAGCGCCGAAAGCTTTCCGAAATATTTCGATATGCGATGCAAGCAGTTCATACTCTTCGGGATTATATTTTTCCATAATATTTTCCATAAAATTTATTGCCGCCCCCACATGTTATTATAATATAGTTTAATATATCTTTTTTATTATATGCCTATATACCCGTGGCGGTAGCCAGTTCTTTAACCATATTGATTAATGCCGTTTTAGCTATATATTTATCCGTTTCGTCGTCCGTTTTTGCGGCAAGTAGCCTTAACTCTTCGCCGGTTTTGCCGTCTATAAACAATAATCTTAAATTTTCTCCCGTATCGGACAGCATATTAAGCCTCATTGCAGAGTTGGTTTCCACGTCCAATTTAATGTCGTTAAGCATTATCTTATCATTTAAATCCAGATTGCCTATGGTTTCTAAAAGTTTATTATAGTTCTTTTCTCCGTTCGAACGAGAATCGTTTATATTTGCGGAGGAGACGGCATTTCCCGTTTCCGAAAAACGCTCTCTGTAATAACCGGTGTTTTTGTCTATGAGGATTTTATACGAATCGGCAAGCCTGTGCATTTTTTCGTCTATCGCGATAAGATTATGGACATTTTCTTTGCCGTCGTCCTGAAGCTGGTTTATATGGTGGACTTCTATCCTTTCCAAAATTTCGTTTCTTTCATTTCTTTTTAAACCGTTTAAAAACTGCATATCTCTTGTTTTTACGTAATTCATAATCTTTTGCCAGTTGTGTATGGATTCTATCTCTAAAATTTTTTTATCGTTCACCGTCACTTTTATATTTTTAAAGCCGTCCTTGGTATTTTCATAATCTTTCAAGACTCCGAGTTCCGGCTGTTTTGCGGAATAAATTTCCGGACGGTCTTTTTCGAATTTAAATTTATAAGAAGACGGAGTTTCTTTGGCGGCATATTTTATCTGTTTTAAGCCTTCTTCGGTATTTTCTATATTAATAACTCCCGGCGCGGTATTTTTTGGGTCTATTCCGACAAATGCCCGCTTGAGGTCGAAATAGTTCTTTAACGTAAATTTAGACAGTTTATACTCTTCGTTGAATTTTTCGTCTAATTTAGCGTAACTTTTAAGATATTTAGCGGAATTAATTTCGTTGAATTTTTCCGAAGACATGATGATATTTTTCACGGTTATATTTCTGCCGTATGGAGTCATAGAATTGAAAGATGCCCCTTGAACCTCGACGAAATTATTTTTTATAAATAAATCGTTAAAATTATTTCTGACGTTTTTGTCTATAAAACCGTAAGTATTCAATAAAAAATTTTCGTCGTTCTTCACGATGAAGCCGGAATTTAACAGCGTTTTTATTTCCCTTTCCCCGCCGGAAATATTACGTTGTCTAATTAATTCCTTATCTGAATTTTGCTTGAATACTTTAATATTTTTTCCCGCCGGAAGACTTCTTTCGCCCCATATATTAATTTCCACTAAATCGTCCTCCTTTTTCCCGACGTTATTTTTTAAAAATTGTTTTATTTAATCAATATATCAAATTAATGTTACGGTATTATGACGATAATGTTTCGTTTAGGTTAAATTTTTGTTAAAAAAATGTTAAAAAAAAGTCTCCGATATGTTAAGATGTTTAAGATGTATATGTTAAAATTAATTAAATTTCGCATATGAACCGGAATATATATATTTACAATACGCTTTCCCTTTCTAAGGAGCTTTTTAAGCCTATAAACGAAGACAGAGTTTTAATGTACGTCTGCGGAATTACGGCATACGACCTTTCGCACATCGGTCATGCGAGGGCGTATATCACGTTCGATATAATTTACAGATATTTAAGGCGGCTCGGCTACAACGTCGTTTACGTTAGAAATTTTACAGACATAGACGATAAAATAATAAAAAAGGCAAATGAGGAAAATTCCTCCTTGGAAAAAATTTCCTCCAAATACATAGACGAATACCATAAAGATATGAACGCCTTAAATGTTTTAAACCCTGCTTACGAACCTAAAGCCACCGAAACTATTAAGGAAATGATAAATCTGACCTCCGGGTTGATAGAAAAGGGCAATGCCTACGAGATAAACGGAGACGTGTTTTTCAGGGTAAATTCTTTTAAGGGATACGGCAAACTTTCGCATAAAAACATAGATGAGCTTATTTCCGGTTCTAGAATTCCCGTAAATGAAGAAAAAGAAAATTTTCTTGATTTCGCCCTCTGGAAAAAATCGAAGGAAGGCGAACCGTCATTCGACAGCCCTTGGGGAAAAGGCAGACCCGGGTGGCATATAGAATGTTCCGCAATGAGCATGAAGTTTCTCGGCGAAAGCATAGACATTCACGGCGGGGGTTCCGACCTTATATTTCCGCATCATGAAAATGAGATAGCGCAGTCTGAAAGTTATACCGGCAAAAAATTCGTTAATTACTGGATTCATAACGGGTTCGTCAATATAAACAGCGAAAAAATGTCCAAATCCCTTAAAAACTTCGTTACGGTAAGGGATGTTTTAGAAAAGTTTCATCCGGAAGCGCTCCGCCTCTTTTTTATGTTTACTCATTACAGGTCTTTTATAGATTTTTCGTTCGATGGCATAGAAAGCGCGCGGCAGAGCTTAATGAGACTTTATCAGGCGGTAAATCTCTACGGCGAATTTAAAAAATTAATAAATGAAAACGGCATAACCGTTGAAAAAAAGAACGATTTCGCTATGCCGGAAAGCATCGAAAATTATAAAAACGATTTTTATAATTCGATGAACGACGATTTTAACACCGCCAGAGCAATATCGGTTATATTCGACCTCGTAAGAAAGACTAATAAAATTATTAACGATTCTATGGCGCAAAATTTTATAATTTTTAAAGACTTAGCCTTTTTAGACGAGGCGGCGTCTTTCGTTAAAGAATCGCTTTCAGGCATATTTGGGCTTTTAAACGAAGACCCCAAGCGGTTTATAGAATCTAACTTAACGAATTTAACGGTGATGAATGCGGCGGCGGAAGAAATAAAAAAACTTATAGATAAACGAAATGAATTTAGAAAAAATAAAGATTATGTTTCGGCGGACGAAATAAGGAAAGCTCTTCTCGAAAAGGGGATAGTTCTAGAAGATACCGGTTTTGGGACTACTTATAAAATTACGGGGGTAAAATAATTATGAACGTCAAAGAAATGGCGGAAGAATTTCTCGTATGTCCAAAATGCCGCGGCAGTCTAATCTACAAAGAATTTAAAGAAAAAGAAATGCTTGTCTGCAAAAACTGCAAGGTTTATTATCCGGTGGAAGACGAGATTCCGATACTTCTCGTAGAAGATGCAAAAAATATAGCCGAAATCGGTCTAAACTTAGACGGCTTAGAAGACTTAGACGATTTGCGATGAAAGCATTGAAAGCATTTAAAGATTTTTTAGTTAAGTCGGAAAAATATTATCCGGCGTCAAACTTAGACGAAGTTTCGGATATTATAAATTCTAAAAGATTTTGGCTTTATGCCGAATCTTTGGGCGAATTTAGGTTGGCGTTATACATAATAGATATTATAAAATCGATATTATCAGAAAAAAAAGACCCCGACCCCATTTTTTTTATCAGTTTTAAAACATTCTCGACTCTTTCGCTTGCGCAAACGTCTTTCAAAGAAAATAAAGACGCCACCGGCGGCAGAATATTATATTTTTTCCACCCGTTTTTAGGATTGGGAACAATTTTTAAAAAATACGTGTCCATAATAAAGCCAAATTACTTTATTTCCGTCCAGCACCCCGTTTCCAAAAAGTTAATTAAAGAACTTTTGAACACGGCTTTAGGGAAAAAATTGATTTTTACGGGAATAAGCGCCGCCGGTCTTAAAAAAATGGGAGTAAAAGTCAATCTACCCGAAGGCGGTTTTTCTTTATCTGCGGTAATTTCCCGTTCTTTCGGCGCTGATGCGGTTAAAATAAACGCCATGCCGATGTCTTTAAAATATATATCCTGTTTTGGAAAGGACGACGCAGACGGAGTGAACGTAGGCGGAGTTAGCGAAAGCAAAGGAAAATATTTCCATAACGATATAGTAATATCTTTTGTTTCCGTTCATAAGAAAGAATCCGCCTTTATTTTAAAATTTTTAAAAGAAATCGTTTCGGACGAAAATATGCGGCAAAATTTTAATTTAAAATTTATTTTCGTTCCTAGAAATATAAAAAATTCCCGCAGGCTGTTCGAGTCATCGTCAAAAATAGGTCTGAATCCGCTTTATTACGGCGGAAATACCGGTCGGATAAATGAGTGCGCGGGCAATAAAGCCTTAATCGTGGATAAATATGGCGCGCTGGACGAGATATACCCCCTTTCGGACATAGTTTACGTCGGGAAAAGTTTATTTAAAAACGAAAAAGGCGGGCATAACGTTCTTGAGCCCGCCTCATACGGCAAAGCAATCATAACTGGTTCATATGCCGTAAATTTTAAAGATATAATTCAAGAGATGCTTAAATACAGCGCCGTGACCGAAGTAACCGAAAAAAACTTCAAAGAAGTTTTGACGAGGCTGATTACAAACGAAGCATTAAGGAGAGAAACCGGACAAAACGGCTTAAATTTCTGTCTTAAAAAGAGGGATGAATTTAAAACTTATTTTAAAAATTACCTAACTGAAATTATTGCTTAAGTAAACTATATAAATTAAATTTATGAATTTTGTCTTTTTTATAATATCGTCAAGGTTGTTTTTAATTTCTGCTATAGTTTTATTTCTGCTTATTTATTTCAGAATAAAATTTTTTAAATTAAAAATAGATTTCTTAAAACGGAAGGACGAAAGCCGCCTCCCCATAAAATTATTGGATTTAAACGGAATAATACATTTTCATTCAGTATATTCGGATGGTTCCGGGCGCATAGAAGACCTCATAAAGACGGCGAAAGAGCTAAAAGCGGATTTCCTCGTTTCTTCCGACCATAACACCCTTAAACCTAAGTTTGACGGACTCGAAGGATATTACGACGGGCTTTTATATTTTGCCGGAGAAGAAATAAATACGGAATTTGGACATCTTCTGGCGCTCGGCATAGAAAATGAAATAATGAGAGGTAAATATAAAGAGGTTTTATCGAACGTCAAAATGCAGAATGGAGCCGCCGTTATATGCCACCCTCATAACTGGTGGACTCCATGGAAAAATTTTAAAGTTAAAGGATATGACGGAATAGAGATTATAAATCTCGATTCGCAGTGGAGGGGAATGAATCCTTTATATATGCTTGCCGTAATTTGCACGTATAGGATAAATCCTTTTTACGCCCTCCATTTTTTATCGCATAAACCCATAAAAACTATAAAATTCTGGGACGGCGTCCAAAAGCATAAATCTATGAAAACCGGCATAGCGGCGACGGATGCTCATTCAAACGTTAAGGTAACGAGAAAACGGCGGATTAAATTCCCTAAATATTCTGAACTTTTTTCCGTAGCGAGAACGCATATTCTTATTGAAGATAAACTGTCAGGCAATTTAAAAGAAGATAAAAAGAAAATAACCGGGGCGGTAAAAAATGGAAGATGTTATTTTTCCTTTGACTTATTCGGCATACCGAAAGGCTTTTATTTCTTCGTTTTCATGAAAAACAGATATTATTTCAGCGGAGATTCCGTAAGCGTCGACAAAAACGATAAAAATGTTATAATATATGCGGGAATAAGCATAAATTTCAAAAAAAATCCGTTTATTATAAACTTATTTCGTAACGGTAAAAAGATATTTTCGTCAAAAAACAGAGGGTTAATTTACGAAATCGTCTATGCGGATTTGAAAAAGTTCTCCGGTTCGTCTTTTTACAGGGTTGAAATAGACGTTTATTTCGGACGTAAAAAAATAACGTATTTGTATTCAAATAATATAGAAATCTACATATAAAAATATTAAAAAATGAAAAATATGCGTGATATAGAAAAGTTAGACAGGGAATTCGTCTGGCATCCGTTTACCCAGATGCTTGACTGGGAAAAAGAACGGAACATAGTAATCGAAAGGGGGGAGGGCGTTTATCTTTACGATATTCACGGCAACAGGTATATAGACGGCGTATCGTCTTTATGGGTAAACGTTCACGGGCATAATAATCCCGAACTTAACGAAGCTCTTAAGGAACAGATAGATAAAATATCCCACAGCACCCTTCTCGGACTTGCAAACGTTCCGTCGGCAATTCTTGCCGAAAAGCTCGCCTTAATTGCGCCAAAAAATCTTAAAAAAGTTTTTTATTCCGATTCCGGCTCCACTTCCGTAGAAATTGCCATTAAGGTTGCGTTCCAATATTTTAGGCAGAAAGGTTCCGCATATAAAAACAAGAAAAAGATAATTGCCGCCACCTCCGCATATCACGGCGATACTATCGGAAGCGTTTCGGTCGGAGGCATAGAACTATTCCATTCAATTTATAAGCCTCTATTGTTTGAAACGATAAGAATAACTTATCCATATTGTTATAGGTGTCCTTTTAACCTAAAATATGCAGGTTGCGGGCTTCACTGCGCAAAAGAAGCAGAAAAGATTATAAAAGTTCATGCCGAGGAGTCATGCGCCTTAATCATTGAACCTATGATACAGGGGGCATCGGGAATGGTTACTATGCCGCCCGGATATATGAAAAAAATAGAAAGGGCATGCAAAGACAACGAGGTTCTTTTGATACTCGACGAAGTAGCTACGGGTTTCGGAAGGACCGGAAAAATGTTTGCCGCTTTTCACGAGGACGTTTTGCCCGATGCTATGTGCGTTGCCAAGGGTATTACCGGCGGCTATCTTCCTATGGCGGCCACGCTTTTTACCCGGGAAATTTACGACGGGTTTCTCGGCAACTATCAAGATAACAAAACTTTTTTTCACGGTCATACTTATACCGGAAATCAGCTCGCCGCCGCCTGCGCCGTCAAGTCGCTGGAACTTTTTAAAAAATACGACCTGTTAAATAAAATGCAGCCGTTAATAACCCGTTTTAACGAACTTCTTAAAGACTTTTGGACGTTGGAAAATGTAGGAGATATAAGAAATATCGGTCTTATGGCGGGCATAGAATTAGTAAAAGACGGAGAAACGGGAGAGCCGTTTTCGGCTGCAGACAAAATAGGACGCAAAGTCGTCCTTAATGCGCGGGAAAACGGCGTAATAATAAGGCCTCTTGGGGACGTCATAGTCGTAATGCCCCCTCTCATAATAGACGAGACAACGATGGGTACCCTTATGTCCGTCATTTACGATTCAATTAAAAAGGCGGTAAAATAATGTTTAAAGACTTAAATAAAGGTTACTTGGGCATATTTCTTTCATGGGCGCTTTCTATGGGACTGCTTTATCCAAGCATCATTTTTTTAATGATTTTAGAATCCTGCGCGCTTCCCGTTTCTTCCGAAGTCGTTCTGGGGTTTGCCGGTTTTTTGTCGGGAGAAGGCAGGATAAATTTTTATCTTGCGGTTTTAAGCGCAACGATAGGAACCCTTATAGGCTCGTCGCTGCTTTATTATATAGGAAAGAAAGGGGGGAGGCGGCTGATAGAAAAATACGGAAAATATTTGCTTATTAATAAAAACGACCTTGCCAAAGCGGAAAATTGGTTTAAAAAATATGGTTCTATCGCTGTATTTGTAGGCGTTTGTCTTCCCGTTATAAAAACATATATAGGTTTTCCGCCCGGCGCGTCCCTTATGAATTATAAAAAATTTAGTTTTTATATAGTTTTAGGTTCCCTTATTTATAATACCGCAGTTGCATATTTGGGTTTAATAGTCGGACGGAACATAAATCTTTTTATTCCTTATTTTCGCAAATTTGGGATTGTTTTAATATTAGCCGTAGCCGTGCTAATAATTATATATTTATACAGGCATATAAAAAATACATTTAATAATGAATAAAAGATCCCATCCCGCCGCCGTCGGACGTTTTGCGTCTTACGCCGAAATAATCTCTAATTTCAGCGTTATGCCGGTCAAATATAATGTAAATTCCGCCGCTAAAACTAAAACAAAAACTAAAATACTTGTTAATCCCGGCCATATATATTCTTTTATTTCTATATTTGCTTTATCCCTCATTCTATCTGTGGTCATTGTATTATTTACAAATAACGCCGGATTTTTAAATTCTACGGATCCAGTTTTAATATCCGCCGAATATTTAATACTGTGGATATTTTTATTTTTTATTTTATTTTTTATAAAAAGAATGAAGGGCTTTGATTTTAAAAAAGAGGTTGACCTTAAAAATATTTCCGAAGAAACTTTCAAGCAGAATAAATCCTTTAAATTAGGTATTTTAAGAAGCGCCGAAAGCTCGTCTAAGAAAAAATATCCAGATGTTTCAATCGGTTTGGACGAAAGAAAAAGATTCGAACATCTGCTTATAATCTCGCCCACGGGCGGCGGTAAAACGTCTCGCTATATAATTCCCGGAATTGCCGCCGATGCGGGATATTCAGGCGCTTCCGTTTTTGCGATAGATATAGACAGCCCTTTTCTTTACGAATCAGTTAAAAACGACTGGATTAAGGCAGGCAAAAAAGTTGTTTTATTCGACCCCTACGAAGAAGGCAAAAAAGTTTATTTTAACCCCCTCATAGGTAAAGACAAACAGCCATTGCCGGACGATAAACTTCTTAATCTTTCCGCTATGCTTTTCCATATAGATAAAAACGAAATAAAGGGCGGCGACGTCCATGCCCACAAGTACTATTCAAAAAGATCCGAAGACCTTTTTTACGCCTGTCTTTTATATTTAAAATATAGATACGGCGCTAAGCATTTTGACCTGTTTACTATTAAATCTTTTTTTGAAAGGGGAGTTAAGTTTATTGAGGGCGAGATTCTTAAGTTTAACGGAGAAAACTATAAAAAAATAAAAAACCTATTTAATAATTTTTTAGAACTTCCCGTTTACGAACGGGCTAAAATAGTTACCGACGTGCTGAATAATTTAGATTTCTTAAATGACTCGAAAGTCGGAAGCCGTTTTAAATGCAGGGAAGGGGAAGGCGGCGGCGGCGTGGACGGCGAATACTGTTTCTTTGCGGAAGATTTTTTTGCCGAGGATACTCTTTTTATAGCAGGTATCCCGAAAGAAAAAATAAATTCCGGCGGAGGCAGGCTTATATCATTTATTACGCAAATTTTTATAGACGAAATATATGAATGCAGGAGAAAAGCATTAAGAGAAGAAAGTAAAAATAATTTTAACCGCAGCTTTTTTATGTATCTCGACGAATTTCCCGCGTTAACTCTTAACGATTTCGATACGGAACTTGCAAACTTAAGAAAAACTAATACCGGAGTATGCCTTACCGTTCAAGACGCCGCTTTTTTAAAAGACCGTTACGGCGATATTTCCTTGATAACTTCCAACATAGGAACGCATATAGTTATGGGTCATGCAGGATGGGAAACCTGCAAATATTACTCGGAAATGTCCGGCGAGCGTTACGTATTACACAAAGAATTACTAAAAAAGCGTCTAAATCCTGCTCTTGACCCTTGGACGCTTTCGTCGGATTTCAACGAAACCCCGGTCGCTTCCGGCTTATATCCGTTAATTTCGCCGGACGAACTAAAAAATATGGACCGCAACTCCGTTTTTATCTGGACAAAATACGTCAACCCTTTTATATTGAATTTATAAAATAATAATCCCCCTGCGGTCTATTGCATTTTAATCGCGGAAATCATAGAAGACGCGAGGCTCTTGTAGGTAGCGGAAGAGGCGTTTTTTTCGAGGAGGGTATAATATTTTAACGCAAGCCCTTTGTTTTTCAAATATTTTGCATACATATAAGCTATCTGCGACAATTCGTATTGAAAGTGCTTTCCCGCCGGGTCCATTTCGTAGCTTTTCTTGAAGCGTTCGAGCGACAGCCTGTAATTTTTATCCGCATAGCTTATTAAGCCGAGATAATAATAAGCCTCGTATAAAATATCCTTATTGTTTTTTTCTTCGGCATAGCGGTTTTTAACCGCCCCCGCGAAATACGCAGAAGCCGCTTTCAAATCGTTTTTGCCAAACTCTTCTCGTCCCAGAAAATAAAGGTTTTTAATTTTATCTTCCGGCGGAAGTAAATTCAGGCTTTTCTTTAATAAATTAATATAATCGTTCTTATGGTTTAATTTTTTATAAAGCTCAAGTTTTAAATTTATAATTTTGTTTCTTAATTTAAGACTTTGGACGCTTTTTAAATCGATATTTTTTATTAATGAAAAAGACCGGTTATAACCTGCCGACTTAAAATAAACGGAAGAAAGAAAATATTCGGAGCGGGGGCTTTTACTTAAAGCGTTATATTTTTCCGCATAAATTAATGCCGCTTTTTCATCCTTTTCTTTAAGTTTTATCTTGGAAAGGTAAAAGTATGTTTTCGGTTCTATATATTTAGGCGGAATTAAAAATTCTATGCTGTTTAAAGATTTAAAGGCGTCCGCAAATCGCCTGTTTTTATAATCTCTTTTGATTATGTCATAAATTAACCCCGATGCTTTTTTTTCATTTTTTATTTTGTCCTTTTCAGGCATATCACTAAAATCGAAAAGTATTCTCTTGAGGTATTTCAGCTCTTCCGCCGGTTTATTTTCTTTCCGGTAATAACCGGTTATAAATTTTAGCGCTTTAAGTTTAATTTCCGGATAGCCTATTTCTTCGGCTTCTCTTTTTATATATTTTAAACCCGCCGGATTTTTTTGTTTAACTAACGTCATACCGTAATATAACAGTCCGCTCTTATAGTAATATCCCGTGCAATACTTTGACGCCTTTATTAAATATTCTCCGGCAACAGTATATTTATTTTCTTTATAAGCGATAAGTCCTTTGTAGTAAGCTTTATAACACAGGTCTTTTTTTTCCGGAGTAAATAAATTCTTATTATTTAAAATAATGAGCGCATCCGATAAATCGTTTTTATGGTTTATCAGATAATTTAAATATACCGCTTTGAAATAATTATTTCTTTTTTTAAGGTATATTATTTTTTTTAAAATTCTTTTTACGTCGTCCTTTTCGTAAAGATTATCGGCTTCTTTAATTTTCCCGCAAGATGCGTATGATAAAGTCAAATATATAAGCGACTTGTCGTACAGCCTGCCGCCTTTATTGCTTTTGCTTAAAAGAAAACTGAAATCCCTTATGGAACGTCTGTAATTTTTTAGGTTGAAATCGCTTCTTGCCATGTAAAATATAACGTTATAAATCTTTTTATAATCGGGATTCTTATATATAATTCTTTGAAAATAAGGTTTTGCCATGTAAAAATTTCCCAGCTTATATAAAATTTTGCCGCAAAGGAAATAAACGTCGGAGGATAAAGTTTTTCCGGTTTCGTAATTGTTAAGTATAAAATTAAGGTAACGGTATGCAGGGGCAAATTTGCCTGCTTTGTAGTCTTTTAAAGCTTTTTCGTACATCTTGGCGGCTTCCGGCGCGGACGCTATAGCAGTTTTGGCGGATTCAAGCGGCGGGTCGGCGTAAACCGCGCCCGGCTGCGGAAATATTAACATAAAGCCGGAGCATATTATTAAAGAAAATATCAGCGTTAATATCGGCAGCGTTAATATCGGCAGAGTTAATACCGGCTTTGAGTTATTTTTTATTTTTTTCATATCTTTTTAATTTTTCTATTAAAGTGGTTCTGTTAAGTCCGAGCATTTTGGCGGCTTTTTCTTTTACTCCGCCCGAAATATTCATTGCCCTGTTTATAATATCCATTTCTATTTTTTCCATTTCTTTTTTCAGGTCTATTACAGAGTCCTTAATTTTATCTTCATTAAATTCGATATTAATGCCGGTTTTTGTTCTGCGAAAGGCGGCGGAGGAGGCGGGGTAGTCGGCGGATTCATGTTTCGCGGCTGGTTTAAAATATTTTTCGGGAATATCTTTTACGGTAATAAGTCCGTTTTCATTCAAAACGACTAACATTTCCATAAGGTTCTCCAGCTCTCTGACATTCCCCGCCCAATCGTATTTTAAAATAATATCGAAAGCATCTTCCGAGATGCCGTAAACTAAGTTATTTTGAAAATCGCTAAATTTTTTTAAAAAATAATAAATTAAAACTATAATGTCCGTTTTTCTTTCTCTCAAAGGCAGAATATGAATGGGTATAACATTAATCCTGTAATAAAAATCTTCTCTGAATAATTTTTTGGAAATCATTTCTTCTAAATTTTTATTTGTAGCCGAAATAATCCGAACGTCTATTTTTTTTGTTTTTAAAGCGCCTATAGGTTCTATTTCTCTTTCCTGAATAACACGCAAAAGTTTAACCTGAACGGAAAGGCTCATATCTCCTATTTCGTCTAAAAATAGGGTTGATTTGTCGGCAAGGTCGAATCTTCCCTGTTTATCCGTGAAAGCTCCGGTAAATGCGCCTTTTTTGTATCCGAAAAGCTCGCTTTCTAAAAGTCCTTCCGGAAAAGCTCCGCAGTTGACCGATACCATTGGATTTATGTTTCTTCTCGATTTATTATGGATCAATCTTGCTATAAGCTCTTTGCCGGTTCCCGATTCCCCGGTTATAAGCGCCGAACTTTCGGATTGCGCTATTTTAGAAACTTTTTCTATTATGGATTTAATATGATTCGATATGCCGTAAATGTTAATCCCCGTATCCGTGATAATGGCGTCATTATTATGACACAAATCTTCAAGCAGAGTAGATTCTTTATCTATAAATGCGTTATAATGTTTTTTCTTAAAAATTTTTGCGTCTATGAATTTTTCATAATTTAATTTTTCTATATTACTTGAATGAATTATATGGTCTATATTGTGTTTTATTAAAAAAATTATATCCTTTTCGTTTAAATCGCCGACATCGTTAACATATACATATAACTTAACGTTTCTTTTCGGAGTTATTTTCGATATGGCGGCAATATTAGTCCGGTTATATTCCGTAATAATATATGTGTCGCTGTTGAAATTAGACGGAAGGGCTTTTATATTATTTAGTCCGGTTATTTTTTTTCCATCCGCCGTTTTTATGAGCGCCCGCTTAATCAGACCTAGAATATCCTTTAGTTCGGATATAATATAAATAATAGATTCGTTTTTTTCCGTTTGACTAATATTACTCATATTATTTATAATTTATATATTATGCTGACTATAATAGTTGACGGATATAATTTTATATTTAACTCTTTTTTTAAAGTTTGCTTTAAATCGGACGAACTTCAAAAATTAAGAGAAGAAGCCATAAATTTTTTATCAAAATATTATAATGTAAAAAGAAATAAAGTGGTAGTGGTTTTTGACGGATACAACACGGACGAGCCTTCCGAGTCTAAATACAACCGTCAAAATATTGAAGTTATTTATTCAAAAAAGGATGAAAAAGCAGACGAGGTAATAATAAGATTATCCAAAAGCATTACCGGAAACTTAATAGTGGTAACAAATGATAACGACATCATAAGGCGCGCTTCAGGCGTTAACTGCTCATGTCTAAGCGTGGATGAGTTTATAAGGCTTGTTGAAAATATAATAGCGCATGACGCATCGGGCGGCTCGGCTGATATTTTTGAAGATGGAGATGAGGCTGAATACGAGGATGGAATATCCGGCAGAAGAGGGTCGTCCGGCGGTAAAAAAGGCAACCCGCGCCGTCTTTCTAAAAAAGAAAGACTCAAAATGAAAAAAATTAAGAAGCTTTAAAGCTTTAATCCGGAGCTATCTTTGTCCAAATCTTTCGTATCTGTTCTATCTGCGTTTCTACTCTTGCGTCTATTTCGCCGAAATCGGTTTTTATTATAACTTCGCCGCCTAAAAGGTTTGCGTCGGGGATAAAATTTATATTCGTCTCTTTCGTTATAAAATGGTTTAACGCTTCGGGGTTTTTATTTAAAACGGCGTAATCTCCCGGATTCAAACATATGGCAAAATTTACGGAATCGGAGGATTTATTTACCGCATCCGCTATTATTTGGACTATTAAACCGCTGTCGGCGGCGGTTTCCGCTTTTACGATAGTTTTAGCGATTTTTAAAGATAAATTTATTACGTCCTGCTTTACGTCTTCGTATAATTCGTTTTTAAATTTTTCTATTGATTCGGCTGCTTTGAAAATGTTTCTTATTCCTTCTTCCATCGATTTTAACGCATCTTTTTTTCCTTCGCCGAAGCCTTTGGAATATCCTTTTTTGCGGGCTTCCTCAAAAACTTCCCGTTCTTTTTCTTCGTAAGATATAGCGGTTTTATATTTATAACTTTCTATATATGAAATTATGAATTTCTGAAGGGAGGAAGGGACGGATTCCAGCGCAGTCATTAATTCTTTATTTTCTTCCGCCTTCCCGCTGCTCAATATATTTACTAAAAGCGTCTTTTTTCCGTCGTATAATGTGCCGCCCTCAATATCGAATTCGTGGTCTTTTAAAATTTTGCTCATAAACACCATCTAAACGAGTTTTTCGCTTTCGCTTTTTACGGCAAGGCTGATTTTGCCTTCATCTTCAAGCCTTCTGGCGACTTTTAGTATTTCGTGCTGAACTTTTTCTACTTCCGAAAGTTTTTTCGGGCCCATAGCTTCTAAGTCGTCCTTAACCATTTCCTGAGCCCTTTTCGAGATATTTGCCAAAATTTTATTTCTTAGTTCGTCCGAAGCCGTTTTTAAGCCTAAAACTATCTGGTCGTGCGATACTTCTCTGAGAATTAACTGCATAGATTTGTCGTCCACGCTTGCAAGGTCGTCGAAAGTGAACATGAGCTCCCTTATTTTTTCGGCTTCTTCTTTGTCTAATTTTTCTATATCGGCAAGTATAGGTTCTTCTATCGATTTATCCATATTATTCAAAATATCGGCAACCGTCCTAACGCCGCCGACTAATTTGCTCTGGGTAGAACCGGTCGATTTCAACTGCTCTTGAAGCACCTCGTCTAAGTCTTTAATTACGCCCGGGGGGACCCTTTCTAATTTAGACAGCCTGAAGACTACCTGCGATCTTATGGAGGACGGCAAAAGTCCGATTACCGCAGCCGCCGACATAGGCTCTAAATGTCCGAGTATAAGGGCTATCGTCTGCGGATGTTCGTTTTTTACGAAATCGGCGATAATATGCGGGTCGAGCCATTTTATCGTCTGAAGACCTTCTTCTTCGATAGGACCGTGCAGATTATCCAATATTTTCTTTGCTTTATCGGGGTCTAAAGATTTGGCGATAAGGTTTTTTACGTAATCGTCCCCCTTGACTACCAGACCGACTTTTGAAAAATTAGAATTAAAGTCTTTAAGTATATTTTCGGAATCGTCTTTTTCGATTGTAGGAAGCTGGTCCATATATTTGGTAATTTTTTGAATTTCCATTAATTCTAATCTTTTTATTATTTCCGATGCGGCATCGTCGCCGACCGAAACCAGAAATATGGCGGCTTTTTCGGGGCCTGAGAATTTTCTAGACATGTTTACATCTCTCTTTTCGATTCGTTGAGTAGATTTTTTACGTAATTAGTCGCCGCATCAGGGTCCGCTTTAACAATATTAACGGCAACGTCTTTTACGTTAGGTTCGGGCTTTGGAGTAGATTCCTGTCTAATCTGCGCCAGCGTTTCAAGCTTTTCTTCCTCCGATGTTCTTGCCGGACGGCGGGATTCATACGTCGTAATATATTTCACTAAAGGACGCAAAATAATTAGTATTAAAAGCGCAATGCCTATTAAGATAACGCCGTATTTTATAATTTCCCCGAGATTTGATTTAATAACGGATACTATGGTTTTTTTGGGCGGAACCGGTATGGCGTAACGTATTCTTTTAAAAGGAATGTTTGCTACTACGACTTTGTCTTTAGCTGCATGAGAATAACCGACGGCCGTTTTTACGATGTTTTTAAAAAGGCTCATTTCGGAAGAACTTCTCGGAATATATTTTACGGACGGCTTTCCTTTAGACGATTTTACTTTTTTATACGTTCCGTTGATAAGGACGGAAGCATAAACTCTCTGCACCGTTCCTACGGGATACGATATTTTTTCTATTTTTTTTGAAACGTCGTAATTGGTCGTTTCTTTTTTTACGGTATGAGTGCTGGGTTTTCCGGTCGGTATGGGGATTTTTCCCGGCGGAAGGTTTGATTTTGCGCCCGGTATGCCGTAAGGCTTTAAAGCGCCCGTAGAAGAAGACCTGTACGTCTGCTGCGAAACTATGGCGGTCGTGTTCGGATTGAACGTTAATTTCGATTCTACTTTTTTTGAAAAATCTACCTTAACATATACTTTAGACGTTACGTTTCCTGCCCCTACTACGGGTATTAACATCGAATTTATTTTGTTTTCTAAATTTTTTTCGATTTTATGAACGTAATTCAACTGGTTTACGGTATATGCAAAAGAGCTTTTCGTAGGAATGGACAAAACCCGCCCGTCGGTATCCACGACCGTTATATTTTTAGGTTTTAGACCTTCCACCGCGCTGGCGACAAGGTGTATTATTCCGTTTACCTGCATTTTATTTAACGTCATTCCCGATTTCAACTTTACGATGACCGATGCTTTGGCGGGGGCCATTCTCGTGACGAAAACCGACCGACGGGGCAGGACTATAAGAACCCTTGAATATTTAATACTGTTAATCTGATCTATAGTTCTTTCTAATTCTCCCTGCAATGCCCGTTGATAATCCACGTGCTGCATAAAATCGGTCATTCCTATTTGAACTTTGTCGAATATCGAAAATCCGACTCCTTCCTGATGGGGAAGACCTATTGAGGCAAGTTTGAGGCGGGTGTCGTAAACTTCGTTTTTCGGAATAAGTATGGTTTTACCTCTGTCGGAAAGTTTATAAGGAATGTTGTATGAATGAAGCTTGTTTACTATGCCCGATGCCGCCGGCGCATTTAAATTTGAATAAAGAACCCCGTATTGCGGCGCAGTCGCATAAAGGGCGGTAAAATATATAGCTATAGCAACCCCTATTATTACAAGGGAAAATACGATCTTCCGCTCAACCGAAAGTTCGGTAAAAAAAGTTTTTAATTGCGAACCAAAATCTTTAAACGTAGCGGCCATTTATTCTATACTTGCATTTGCATAATAGTATTATATGCGGTTATAATTTTATTTCTAACCTGCATCATAAGTTCGAAAGAATCGTTGGCTTTTTCCATATCTATCATTGCCTGATGTATATTGGAAGATGTTCCCGTCGCTATCGCCTGCGCCGAGTTATTCGCCGTATTCTGAATGTCGTTGACTTTATTTATGGAGTTTAAAAGCGTATCGGCGAAAGAACCCCCGCCTGATTCTTGACCCGATGCGGAGCCGGCGCTTCCCGCGCCGGAAATACTATCGGGATTAAGTTCTTTTATTCCGTTTAAATTTATTGCATTCCCAACGCCTATAGGTATAGCCATAGTCTAATTCTCCTGCTTTTTTACCGGCTTGATTGCCGGTATTTTATGAAACATTTTTTATTATATTATTATAGTATAATTATTATATCACAATATCATTTATCATTGTATTAACGTATTAACCGGCGTCAAATTTTTAACGACGACTGCGACATAGCCTTAGATTCCGATATAACCTGAGCGTCTGCTTGATACGCTCTCGTCGCCGAAATCATATTTACAAGCTCTCTTATGGAGGATATATTCGGGGTTTTGACATATCCGGCTTTATTTGCCAGCGGACTACTCGGGTCGTATTTTTCGGAAAACGGATTTTTCGCATTTTCTATTTTTTCTACTTCTACGCCGAAATAGTTTTTAAACTTGACTGTTTTGAAAAGCGGCTCTTTTTTTACGTAAGGCAGTCCGTTGCCTGCATCGTCGGTATTAATGTTCGCAAGATTGGACGAAATTACGTTCATCCTTATTCTTTCCGCATTAAGCCCCTCCGCCGCAATTTTTAAAGAATCGTTAAAACTCATATTTTACCTCTTTTTAGCAAGTTGGCAAATTTAAGGAGTAGTGTTGGTTATCGCATAGTTTAAAGTCGCAAATTTCTTGGACAGCAGGCCTGCAACCGCCTGAAACCTAATCGCGTTCGATGTCATATCGCTCATTTCTTTGCTCAGGTCGACCGTATTGCCGTCGAGCGGCGGAATAGATTCGTCTTTTTGGTCATGGACGAAAGATTTTATATATGCGTGTCCGCCGCCTGAACCGCCATAGTTAACGCCGCCCAAGTCTTTTGGCGACGTCGCTTCCATAGGCAGGGAGTCTGCCGCAGGAATTATGCTTTTCATAACTTGTTCAAAATTAAGCTCTTTGGCTTTATAACCCGGCGTATTTGCATTTGCGACGTTAGAAGCGATAATGTTCTGCCTGTCGCTCAGGACGTTTAAACTTTCGCCCAAAATTCCGTATATGCCGCTGAACATTTCTCTGCCTCCTTTATTATAATTATAATAGTTATAATGCAATAATTATGCCATATACGGCAAAAATACGCTTATTTTTGCGCCACCCAACTTTTTTGAATTTTCCGCGTTAATATATCCCCCGTGGATAAGGACGTTATTTAAAGCTATCGAAAGACCTAATCCGGTTCCGCCGCTTTTTTTCGTCGAGAAGAATGGGTTAAAAATATTTTTTACGATGTCGTCCGAAATCCCCTTGCCGTTATCTTCGAAGTCTATGCGGATATAGCCGATTCCTTCTTCTCCGCCTTCGTAAAAGGCGGAAGATTTTATGTTTATAATACCGTCAATATTTTGAACGGCATGAGCCGCGTTTATTAATATATTGACAAAAGCCTGCTCGATAAGATTTTCGTCTATTTCTAAAATAATGTTTTTATCTATTTCGGTAATTACTTCGACGTTTTTTTCCTTTATTATATATGAAGAATACATAATCGATTTATTTACGATATTGGATAAACCGCATTTTGAAAGGGCAGGATTGACGGTTTTGGAAAATTCTAAAACGTTGCTTATGGTAGTGTTCATATTTTTGACGGCTGATATTATGTTGGAAATAATTTCCGCATGCTCTACATCTTTAATTTCTTTTTGCAGAACGGACGCGAATAATTCTATAGAACCTAACGGATTGCGTATTTCGTGGGCGATTTTTGCCGACATTTCGCCAAGTTCCGCCAGCCGTTTAAACTTTTTTATCTCTTCTACGTTTTGAATTATAAAAATCCGCCCGGCATTTTTTTTGTTGTTTCCGTGCACCGTTTTTATATATAAGAATACCGGAATAAATTTCCCGCCGCCGTTTTCCCCGCCGTCTTTGTCGTCGCCCGATTTCATGAACTTTTCTACCGGATAAAAAACCTGTCTCGAAAAATCCGAAAGCGATACGCCGTTAAAGAAAAATTTTAAAAATTCATCGACGGGACGGTTTAAATAGGTTGAGAGATTATATCCTCCGGTAAGCTCTATTAACGACCTGTTTATAAATTTGATTAAATTATTTTCGTCGGTAATCATTATTCCGAGCGGCAGGCTTTCTATGACGGTATTCAGGTTTTCTTTTAAGTCCTTAACCTGTTCTTCGAGGTTTTTATAATATTCGGAAAGCTTGAGGGAAGCCGCCTCGAAGGATTCGAAGGCTTTTTTAAGTTCGCCGCCGGATATTGCTTTTATTTTATCGTTTTCTATTTTATCGTTTTGAGCCATATCGAAAATTTTATCATAATTTTTCTTAAATTGCGATTGCCCGAGCTTTGTTTGACGTTATGATATATTGATGTTATAATATTACTAAGTAATAAATCTAAAATATATATATTTATAAATGTTTATAGGAGATAAAATGACTACGGCTACTACTTTAAGACTTCCGGAAGAAAAGTTAAAATTAATCAGGGCTATAGCAGGTTATGAAAACAGGCATCTTTCCGATATATTTTTGGAACTTTCCGAAGAATATATAGAAAGGCACAGAGAAACTCTTGAATTCTTGAACATACCCGGTTTTACAAAGGAATGCCGCGACGGGTTAGAAGAAATAAAAAAAGGCGGAGGAAAGACATTAATTGAACTGGACGATTAAGTTTTCTTCGGTTGCCGAAAAGCATTTTATTAAATTTGATTCCGACATAAAGAAAAGAATAAAAACTAAATTATCGGAAATGGGGTCTATGGAAAATCCGCTTTACCACCCTTGCGTAAAACCTCTTACCGGAGAACTTAAGGGTTTTTACAGGTGTAGAATAGGGGATTACAGGATTATATTTTCGCTATTAAACGAAGAAAAAATTTTGGCAATAGTGAACATAAATTCAAGAGGAAATATTTACAAATAAAATTGTATAAATTTTTATGAAAAAAAGAGAGCCGGACAGGATTTTAATAGTGGACGACGACCCGCATATGCGCTCCGCGCTTAGCCTGAGCCTTAAAAAGACCGGCAGGGAAGGGGACATTTTTGCGTCTGCCGAAGAAGCGTTAAAATTTTTGGACGATTTGAACGGGGCGGGGGCGGTTTCGCCTTATTTTCTTATATTATCCGATTTAAGCATGCCCGGAATGGACGGCATCGACTTCTTAGGCGAAGTCAAAAAACGGGATGCTTTTAAATTAACTCCTTTCGTGATTATAACGGCATACGGAACGGTGGAAAGCGCCGTTGCCGCAATGAAGGAAGGCGCGGCGGACTACCTCTTAAAGCCCTTCGACATTTCCGATTTCGAGAGGATAGTTAACAATGCGGAAAAAATTTCCGCATATAATAATTGCCCGTCCTCTAAGGGTTTAGACGATGAATCCGGTTTTGTATGCGAATCCGGCGCTATGAAAAAAATAGACGATTACGTTAAGATAATCGCGGGAGCAGACGCTACGGTGCTTATAACCGGAGAATCCGGAACGGGCAAGGAAGTTATAGCGAGGCGGATTCATAAGCTAAGCAAAAGGAAAGGGAAATTTATCGGCGTAAACTGCTCGGCTATAGTTCCTACGCTTCTCGAAAGCGAACTTTTCGGACACGAAAAAGGGGCGTTTACGGGAGCCGTTTCTTTGAAGAAAGGGAAATTCGAGCAGGCGGACGGCGGAACTATTTTGCTTGACGAAATTGCGGAAATGGATAAAAACCTTCAGGCAAAAATTTTAAGGGTTCTTCAAGAAAAGACTATAGACAGGGTAGGGGGCGACGAACCGGTATCCGTTAACGCAAGGGTAATAGCCGCAACTAATAAAGACATAGAAAAAACGGTAGCGGAAGGCGGCTTTAGGGAAGATTTGTTCTACAGGCTTAACGTAATTCATATCTTTTTACCGCCTTTAAGGGAAAGAAAGGAAGACGTCGTTCCGCTGGCAAAATATTTTACGGCGCTTTACTCAAAAAAATATTTCAGGGAAATTTCGTGGATTACCGAGCAGGGGCAGGATTACCTGCTTTCCCTTAATTTTCCCGGCAATATAAGAGAACTTGAAAATATAATCGAAAGAGCCGTAATACTGGCTCAGAAAGATAATTATTTAGACGCCGGGCATTTCGGCGTTTTTGCGCCTTCCGTGCTAAGCGCCCGTGAGGACGCTATGCAGACTGAGGGGGAAAAGACAGAAGAAGACAAGACCAACGGGGACGGAATTAATTCCGTCCCCGCGGCATCCACCCTTAACATCAAAGAAATGGAAGAAAAACTTATCGCCGCCGCACTCAAGGAAACCGGGGGCAACAGAACGAAAGCCGCAGAAAAACTGGGTATTACCGCCAGAACCCTCAGAAATAAACTCAAAGAATTAGGACTAAAATCCCAATAATAATTAATTTACCTTAATAAAATTCTGTATGGAATGAATTATATTTTGGCATGATGTTTGCACAAATAAAATCAAAGGCGAAAAAGCCTTAAAAATAGGGAAAAATTTTCCCATTATCGTTATTATAATAATGATAAATTATTTTAATTTAATATTATAATTATATATACGGAGGGAATAAAAATGTCCGTCAATTCATTATTTGCGCCGACGACTACTACGAATGCCGCTACGGTCGCTTCTTCCTCGGCAAACGCCGCCGCCGCTACGGCAAATTCTTCTAATCCAAACAGCGGACTCGTAAGCGCATCGACGTTTATGCAGTTAATGGTCCAACAGTTAGAAAATCAAGACCCGTTGAATCCTCAGTCCAGTTCGGCTTCTCTTGCCCAGTTGGCGCAGTTTGATTCGCTTAACCAGCTAAACGCGGTAAATTCTAATCTTCAGACCCTCGTATCCAATCAGAATCAGGCGACTCTGGGCAGCGCGGTAAATATGGTAGGCAAATCGGTTCAGGCAAACGGCAACGCATTCGGATATTCGAGCGGAAGCGCGTCGAGCCTTAGCTATTCCCTCCCGCAGAATGCAGGGTCCGTTTCTATGGATATATATAATACTTCCGGAAATCTCGTTTATAATACCAATCTCGGTTCTCAGAGCGCGGGTTTGCAGTCTTTCACGTGGAACGGAATGGAAAACAGCGGGCAGACGGCTCCTTCGGGGAATTATACTTTTTCCGTAGGCGCAACCGGTTCCGGCGGCGCGGCAATTACTCCTTCGACTTTCACTCAGGCTACGGTAACAGGACTTTCTACTTCATCTACGGGCGCCGTTCAGCTTGAACTCAGCAACGGTTCGACGGTTCCCCTGTCGAGCGTTACGAACGTTAATTAAAATTAAAAAATATGTCGATTATATATAAAATAGGAATAAATAACGGACGGGGATAGACTTAAGTCTATCCCCTAATGCGGAGGAATGAAAAATGGGCGTAAATGCGCTTTTTACGGCGGTGTCGGGTTTAAACGCCAATCAAACTTACTTAGGGGTTATAGGAAACAATATTGCAAACTCGAATACCATAGGGTTCAAAAGTTCCAACCCAATATTTGAAAACCTTGTCAGTCAGACCTTAAGCGGAACGTCAAGTTCGCAGGAGGGGTTAGGAACGGACGTATATTCCATACAGCAGCAGTTTGGTCAAGGCGCGCTTCAAAATACCTCAAATCCCTTAAATATGGCGATTGACGGCAACGGATTTTTTATAGTCCAAGCTCCCAACGGCTCGACGTATTACACGAGGAACGGCACTTTCAGCGAAAACGCGCAGGGGCAGATAGTAGATTCGACGGGGCAAAATGTAGTTCAAGGCTATACGTTAAATTCCGCGGGAATTGCTACCTCCGGCACGCCGAGCCCTATTACATTAAATACCGGCGCAATCGCTCCGCTGGCTACTACGACCGCGACGCTGACGGCAAATCTTAATTCGAATGTATCGCCGCAGACTACGCCTACCACGACTACAGGAAATTTTATGGGAGGCTATATTACCGGAAATTATTCGGCGGGAGCCGCAACTTTGAATGTCAGCGGTATGGTAAATACAACTGCTGCCGGCGGACCATCGAGCCTTTTAATTGGTAACGGCGACGGAACTACTAATTTATACGCGGTTTCAAAATATTGGACCGGCGCTAACGGTACTGGAACAGGTTACGCCCCCGGAGCTATTCCGGCTTCTACTACTATTCAATCCGTTACTTTATCATCTTCTTTAATAAACAATATTCTTCAAAATACGGCAATTTCTCAGCAAACTCTGGGTGTTACATCCACGACCGGAATTTTACCGGGTTCAAATATTCAGATAGGCGCCACTGGAACGCTTACCGTCGGCTCTTATCAGTTCTTAAACACCGTTGCGAGCGTCAGTTCGGCAAACAGCACCGTAAACCTTTCGAATGCGATGCCCGCCGGAGATACCGCCAATACATTTACGACTGGAGACTCCGTTGTATCCGGTCCGGCAAACGACTATTATTCTACGACCATCAATGTTTACGATTCTCTCGGTAACTCTCTTCCTATGACCGTTACTTTTGCCCCTCAGAGTTCTACTTCGGGTAGTTGGAACGCTTATTATTCTATTAACGGAACCGCCGCCCAAAGACCGTCGCTTACCCCGTTAACCGATGCAAGTCCCGATATCACGTTTAATTCAAGCGGCCAAATTACGGGCACTCCATCTTTGACTTTAACCGATGTTCCCGCTTATGTAACCGGAGCGGCCACGCTTCCGGACGGCGCTTCTCAACCGCTTAATATCGCTTTAAATCTTGCAAACCTTACCCAGTATGCCGCCACTTCTGCTACGACTGCTTTTACTCAGAACGGATATGCTACGGGAACTCTTACGAGTTTTACGGTTGATCAGAATGGGCGTATTTCGGGACAGTTTTCCAACGGTCAGACGGAGTATCTTTATCAGGTTGCTCTTGCAAACTTCATTGCGCCTACCGGTCTTACTTCGGAAGGAAACAGTCTTTACGCGCAGACTTTTGCTTCGGGTCAGCCCGCCGTGGGGGTTGCCAATTCCGGAAATTTCGGCTATATAACCGATTCTGCGCTTGAGCAGTCTAACGTCAATATTTCATCGGAATTTACCAATATGATAGTGGCGCAGAACGCTTACGTCGCCAATTCAAAGGTGCTGACTACGGAAAATTCCGTATTGACGGCTCTCGAAACTGCGGTTCCGTAATTTTAATTAAATATAACGGACGGGGACAGACTTAAGTCTGTCCCCGTAGGCAATGTAAGTTTGTTCCCTATAGGTAAATAAAAAATTATGTTAGGTAATCTTGCTTTAAATTTATCCGTGGATGCGGGGCTTTCTCTAATCAACGATGTTATGAACGCCGTAAGTCCGCCGCTTTCTTTGCAGGGCAACGGCGGAGGAGGCGCAGGTTCCGGTCCCGCTTTCGGCGGTCAAAGCGGATTCGGCGAAATACTTAATAATTCCGTCGCCGCTATCAAGTCCGCTAACGATCCTGTTACTAATTCTAACTATAATAATCAGGGCGGTAATCCCGCTCCGGTCAACCAGCCCGTAAACGCAGGCGTTAATACCGGAAATAATTATGGCGGCAACCCCGGCGGCGGCAATAATATAGGCGGCAATTCAACGAATAGTGTTTCGGCTGCAGATAAATCTACAAATAATACAGTTAATTCAACGAACAATAATGCCGACGCTCCAAGCGCCGCAGTCCAGCCTTCGGGCAATGCGAATCCCGCCGCCGGCAATTCCGCCGGACCGGCTTCCGGCGCTAAAGCTCTACCGGAAAATAAAGCCAAAAACGTCGCAGTAGACAGTAAAAAAGGAACCGACGGACGGACGGTTTATTTTATAGGAAATGCGGTTACCGATATTGCGGTTCAGCCCGTTTCCGTAAAAAAAGTAAATAACGGTTCAAACAGCCAAGTAGGGGATGGGAAAGACGCAAGCGGAAAAGATGCGGGCGTCGGCGGAACGAACGTAAAATCCGCCGCAGGTTATGCCGCCGGCTTATATCGGTCCCAATCCCAAAATCAAAATAATGCCGCCGGAAAAGACTCTACTGGTAGTTCTTCCGGTAAGACATTTTTGTCCACTGTTGCAGAAAACGCGGGCAGGAAAATTACCGATAATGCCGTAGGGCAAAATATCGCTGCCGAAACCGCCAATCAAAGCGCATCTCTTAAAATCGGCGACGCAGCCAAGACCGGCGGTGCGGCGGCAAATAAAAATTCCGGAGACGGCTCTCTGCAGAAAGCGCCTCAGGCTTCTTTAAAGGTTTCCTTAAATACCTTAAACCGGAGTAGTCAAAATAATCAAAACGTTTTAAATTCCGCATCAAAAGTAAATACAAATATAGATGCAAACAATGCAAATATCATCGATACGGCAAAGGTAAATACGGTAAACGCGAATACCCTTATCAAAGACGCCTCCGTTAACGCTTTCAATTTAAACGTTCTAAGCGGCGAAACAAAGCAGGCTCTTTCGGGAACGAGCGGGAAAAATTCCGTAAACGTAAACGTTGCGCTTGATAACTCGGGTTCCGTTTCCGTTTCGGATTCAGGCTCAGGCTCAACCGTTTCAGCCTCCGGAAAAACCGACGGCTTTATATCCGCCGCTTTTTCGGGAATTAACGGTCCGGCTTCCGGTTCCGGCGGAAATTCGGGCGGGTTAAGCCTGTCGGGTGGAAATATAGGCGGTTTAGAAGACCAGACCGGCGAAACATCTGCTTCTACAGCGGTAAATTCGGTTATGTTTATGCTGAGAAAAAACGTCCAGTCGGCTACGATTACCTTAAATCCTGCTTCCCTCGGCACCGTCAAAATAAATATAGCCCTCAGTAATCCTAACGCCGCCTTAAATTCCTTAAATCAGTCCGCCGCCCAAAGCGGCTCTATAACGATAAATATGCTTGCGCAGAACGAAGCCGCTAAAAATATCCTTCAGTCTTCGTCGGACGCGCTTCAAAACGCTCTTAAAAATCAGGGTTTTTCATCTATAAACTTGAATATAAGCACCGGTTCCGGTTATAATAACGGGAATGGAAATAGCGGAAGCGAAACCCTTAAAAATCCGTTTGACGGCGCTAATTACGGAAGCGGATTTTCAAATGGAACGGCTGGCTCGGGAGCGGTTCCTACGATTGCGGATAATTTTGCATATAGAAGAAATCCAAACTCTTTAGTGGATTATTTCGTTTAATTTAAAAAATCAGAATTTATTATGGCATTCAGGTTTCAAAATATAATGAGCCACCGTAAAACCATACTCGATAAAAAATATCTCGAGCTTTCGGTAGTCCAGCGGAAAGTAGCCTCGCTTAACTTAAAAATTTTCGACGTTCAAAATTCGATAGAATCGTATAAAAAAGCTTATCCCGTAAATATCCTTAATGTTTCCGACATATACGACTACAACGTATTAGATTTGCAGTTTAAATCCCTGAAATCTAAATTAATAGAACTGCTAAAAGCAAAAGAATTAACGGAACTCGAACTTGAAGAAAAGAAAACTGCCGTAGTCAAGGCAAAAATAGAATTCGAGAAAATAGATAAACTCCGCGAAAAATATCTTGCCGTAGATAAAATGGAGCAGCTTAAATATGAAGAAGCCGTCGCCTCCGACTTCGCCTCCAACCGTTTTAACAGACAATAAAAATTCCCTTTTATTGACAAAAATCGCCAAATAGTGTAAAAATTATAAATATGAAAAATATTATCGGTATTAATATAATATTTGCCGTTTTATTATTTTTGTCCACAGGTCTGTTTTGTTGCTCACTTCCTGTTTCCGCTTACGCTTCTTCTTCTGCCGCAGAAAAAGAGGAAATTAAAGTCCTTAAAAACCAGATAAAGCTGGAAGTAGAAAAGCTTAAGAAGATAGAAGCCAAAATTCATCATATAAAAGCCGCCCAAAAAGCAAAGGTTAAAAGTTTAGTATCCCTTTATTCTTCCATGAGTCCCAGAAACGCCGCAAATATACTTCCGCGAATCGATAAAGGCGTAGCGATATATATCCTGTCCCATATGACTCCTAGAGCCGCTTCCGCAATTATCTCAAGGATGCCCGTCAAGGATGCCGCATTTTTTACAAACAGCATTGCCGGAAAATAAATTTTAAATAAAACAACGTCAATATAATGACGATATTCGGTTAAATAAAAATTAAGTAGATTAGATATTATCGTATGATATTGAATTTATTACATATTTTTGTTTATATTAAACTGGCATAAATATTGCTTAGTATTTTTCATAGTCATTCCCGCGTAGGCGGGAATCCAGTTGTTTTAATTATTTTTATTATGGAGGACTTATAAGTGGCTGATAATCAAAACGAAGGAAAATCAAATAAGGAACTGGGAAATATCGACGAAGACGAAATGTCTACGATTTCCCAGATAGAATCTTCAAAGAAAAAAGGCGGAGTAAAGAAGCTTATTTTTATATTAATACCGGTTCTTCTCGTCCTCGGCGGGGGAGGCTTTGCCGCCTATCATTTTTTGTTTGCCAAAACCAAAGCCAAGTCTTCGCCCGTGCCGGTTAACGTTACGAAGATAAAACCCGGTCCCATGATAAACCTCAAACCGTTTTTAACAAACCTTGCCGATAAAGATAAAACGTCTTATATTAAAGTTTCGATGTCTATAGAATTAAAACAGGGTTCTAATCCCGGCGTTTTTAAACAGCTTACGCCGCGTATTAGAAACAGAATAATTATGATTATGAGTTCTAAAACCTCAAGAGAAATAAACACGCCTCAGGGAATACTTTCTTTAAGGCACCAGATTGCAAGAAGCCTTAACCGGATTCTCGGGGACGGCACGGTAACCGGAGTTTATTTTAATAATTATTTAGTCCAATAAAAAAATAAAAATAATATAAAAACAAATGCCTGAAATACTATCTCAAGACGAAGTCAACGCTTTACTCAGGGGAATATCTTCCGGCTCTATCGAAACCGAAAAAAAGGAAGAGACCGGCGGAATAAGGGCTTACGATTTGACTTCGCAGGATAGGATAGTCAGGGGGAGGATGCCCACCCTCGAGATTATAAACGAAAGGTTCGCCCGTCTTCTCAGGAACGATTTAACCGGGGCGTTGCGCAAGGTCGCCGAAATTACCGCAACGTCCGTAGATATGCAGAAGTTCGGCGAATTTTTGAAAAATATCCCGCTTCCCACGAGCCTTACCATATTTAAAATGCCGCCGCTCCGCGGCTTTGGTATTTTTGTTTTAGACGCAAGGCTCGTATATAACTTAATCGATATATTTTTCGGCGGAACTACGGATTTGCACGTTAAAATAGAAGGACGAGATTTTTCTCCTATAGAAAACAAGTTAATTAAAAAAATAACGGATATGGCATTTAGCGCGATGAAATCCGCATGGATGCCCGTCAGCCCTATCGATATCGAATTTCAGAGGAGCGAAATAAATCCTCAATTCGCCACTATAGTAACTCCCACCGAAGTTGTTATAATAAGCAGATTTGAGGTCGATATAGAAGGAGCGGTGTCGAAATTTATGATATGTATTCCATATTCTATGATAGAACCGATCAAGGAAAAACTATACAGCGGATTTCAGAGCGAACAGTTGGAAATCGACCATAGATGGATAGAAAGGTTAAAAGAAAGACTCAAAGAATCGGAACTCGACATAAAAGTCAAAATAGGAACTACAAATATATCCGCGCAGGATTTTTTAAAAATTAAGAAGGGCGATATTATAGTTTTAGATAAAAGGATAGAGGAGCCTTTAGTGGTAGAAATAGAAGATATTCCAAAATTTATCGGATATCCGGGTAAAATGAACAATCAGATCGCATTAAAATTAATTTCTGAAATACCTATAGGAAAAGAGGGCTACTATGAGTGAAAAAGATTTATCGGAATTAAAAAGTAAAGACGAAACCGCTTCGGCGGCGCAGGAAGGGCAATCCCTGCCCGAACAGTCCGGTTCGACTCAGCCCGCCAAGTCCGAATCCGCGCCTGAACAAGAGGACGACAATATAAGCTGGGAAGATGCGTTTAAAGAAGAAGAAGCCGCTAACGCCGCGGCAAAAATCGAAACTTCGGGTCAGAATACGGCAGGCAATATAGACATAGATATAACATCTATAAAAGAATCCATCGCCGGAAAAGCGCCGGAAACTGCAGACGCAGACTTAGACGCGGCTGCAGGCGCAGGTGAAGCGCCGACCGCGGTCAAGCCTGCTAAAAAGCCCGTAAAAAAGCTCGAGTTTGCCTCTTTCGACGAATCCGACAAAACGGCGGAACCTCCAAAAAATTTAGATTTTATTCTCGATATACCGCTTACGATTTCGGTGGAGCTTGGAAGGACTAAAATGGTCATAAACGATATGCTTCAACTGGGGCAGGGTTCGGTAATCGAACTGGCAAAACTTGCAGGCGAGCCTTTAGATATATACGTTAACGGAAAATTGATGGCAAGAGGCGAAGTCGTCTTGGTGAACGATAAATTCGGCGTCAGGCTTACGGATATTATAAGCCCGGTGGATAGGGTCAAAAAACTATGAAACTTAAATTATTTTTACCGCTTCTTTTTCTTTCAGCTCTTTTTATAGCTATTTTTTCGAATATTTCCTTAGCCGATTCTGCGGACGGGAATTTATCGTTAAAAAACTTATATGTTTCTAAAAGCAAAAATTCCAATTCATATCTTATCTGGTTTAAGTTCAATCAAAAGCCTAAAAGCATCGTTAAAAAATTGGGCTTAAAAGGTTACAGCCTTGAACTTGCTTTTAAAAATGCAAAATCTGACCTAAACTCGAAATTTATTAAATTTCATGATAACAAGTTGTTTAAAGCCGCCGAGATTATACCGCTTAAAAATTCCGAATTGAACGTCATAATCTATTTTCATAAAAATATTAAAATAAATAAAAAAAATACGTTTGCAACTTTTTACGGAAATTATTTTATAATTAAAATCAATCATACTTTTTCGGGGGATTTATTTAAAAACGTCGGGAAAGAATCTCTCTTGCAAAAAAATAAAATAAAGCAGGCGGTTAAAACCGTTAAATCCGCAACGCCGTCTGCCGCCGCTTCCGTTTCTACTTCTGCTTCCGCCGCCGCAGGCACAGGCGCTTCTTCTACCGGAGGGATTAAAACATCCTCTTTCCTTTCTAAGAGCGCGCCTAAATTAAATATGGGTTTTGAAGCGGTAAAAACTACCGTTTATCTGGCATTAATTATAGGTCTTATTTACGGCGTATATTTCCTGATGAACAAATTTAAAAACCGTGTTTCGGTAAAAGAAAAATTAAATAATCTAAAGATAGTATCCTCGATTAATCTGGGAAATAAAAAATCCATTCTTCTTATAGAAGTAAATAAAGAATTTTTTCTCGTAGGGGTGTCCCAGTCTAACATTCAGGTAATAGGACATCTTAAAAGCGCCGCCGGCAACATAAACGCAAAAGACGCGCTTTATAAAGTCGCCGCAGATGCCGATGCCGCCGCAGGTATTAATGCGGACGAAACTAATACATATGCCGAAGCCGCCTTTGTATCGCCTTCTCCCGCAATCAAATCTTACGGCAAATTTGCCGATGCAATGCGTGAAGAGGTTAATAACGGCGGCGATCCTAACGAACCGTATCGGAAAATAACGGCGGAGCGGTATTCGGATGCAAATAAGGTAAAAAATATAAACGAAGCAAAATTTAAAAATAAAGCCGACAACGTATTTTTTGATATAGAAGAAAGATTAAAAGGTTTAATGGAGAGTAATGGCAACTCTAAAAAGTTTTAAAAATTCGTCGCTTTTAGCTTTACCGGCAATATCGATGACGGGGCATCCGCATCATTCGGAAGTTTCGATGTTAATACAGATACTTCTTATTTTTACCGTCATTTCCATTGCCCCGTCTATACTAATAATGATGACGTCCTTCGTCAGAATAGTCGTAGTTCTGTCTTTTCTCAGGACGTCGCTCGGTCTTACGACTGAACCGCCGAATCAGGTAATTATAGGGTTAAGTCTGTTCCTTACTTTTTTTATAATGGCTCCGGTTATAAATTCGGTATATAAAAATGCTTATATACCTTATACGAAAGGTTCTATAGGGATTAAACGGGCTTACAAAATCGGAATACGTCCGGTCAGGGGTTTTATGCTGAAACAGACGAGGATTAAAGACCTCGAACTTTTCGTGAAAATGGCGAAACTTAAAAATATTTCATCCCCGAAAGACGTGCCGACTTACGTGCTTATCCCCGCATTTATAGTTAGCGAACTCACGACGGCGTTCGAGATAAGTTTTCTTATATATTTACCTTTTTTAATATTAGACCTCGTGGTATCGAGTCTTTTAATGTCTATGGGAATGCTTATGTTGCCGCCTACCATGATATCTCTGCCCTTTAAACTTATGCTTTTTGTTATGGTAAACGGATGGTATTTAGTAATAGGCTCTTTGGTGCAAAGTTTTAAGTAGGAGCGTTTAAGTAGGAGTTTAGATGTCCATAGCATTCGTAAATTTTATTATACAGAAAGTCATATTAACCGTATTATATTTAAGCGCTCCGCCGCTCATAGCGAGTCTTGCGGTCGGAATACTCATAAGCATGTTTCAGGCGGTAACCCAGCTTCAAGACCAGACGCTTACTTTCGTTCCAAAGATTATCGTAGTAATCGTTGTTTTATTGATTTTCGGACCGTGGATGCTGAGCATTCTGGGAGATTTCGCTACGGTGGTTTTTACGCACTTTCCTCAATATATAAGAGGGGGAAGCTGATATGCCCGTAATAGTAATTCACCAATATCTGCTTATAGAATTTATGCTGATATTTTTCCGCATAATAGCAATGATTGTAATTTTGCCTTTTATCGGCAGTTCTGCCGTTCCCGGATGGGCAAAAATAGGTCTGGCTTTTTTTATGTCTTTAATCGTTTATCCGTTGATTATTAAAACCCAGATATTACCTCATCTGCCTTTGCCTATGGTTATTTTATCCATTATTTCGCAGGTACTGATAGGCATTATTTTCGGTTTCTTGGTTCTTATTATTTTTACCGGGGTAGAGGTAGCCGGACAGCTGATAAGCGTTCAAGTAGGTTTCGGCATGATAAGCCTTTTGAACCCTCTGATTTCAAATCAGCAGGTTTCATTAGTGTCGAACCTGCTGAATTATTTAGCGTTGATAATTTTCATTGAAACATCGGCATTCTTCTTTGTTATAGAGGGCATATATAATAGTTTTCAAACTATTCCTTTAACTTTTATTAATTTTTCGCCTTATATTTTTAAATATCTGGAATTAAAGGCGGGCGATATATTTTTAATAGGAATTAATTTAAGTATTCCGATAATATTGGTAGCTATTTTATTGAATATAATTATAGCTTTAATGGGAAGGATTGCTCCGCAGTTTAATATTTTTGCGGTAGGCTTTCCGATTATCATAGTCGTTGGACTGCTTATGCTGTATATTTCCGTGCCGTATTTCACCGATTATATAATGATGTCTTTTTCAGGCTTAAAATTAGAATTTAACCGTTTGATAAATTTGACGGCGTATCATGGCTGAAGACAAATTCGATAAAACCGAACCTGCAAGTCCCAAAAGAATTCAGGACGCGAGAGAAAACGGGCAGGTAATGAAATCGAGGGAAGTTACGAACGTTTTTGTGTTCGTAGTCGTTATAATATACCTTTATTTTAATATTTCGCATATCGGCGCAATAATATCCGATAGATTAGTTTATTTTTTATCCAATTTTTCCGATTTAAATTTAAATTATACCGCATGCATTAGCATTATAGATAATTTAATATTTACCGTTACTTACGCCGTTCTTCCATTCGTTCTTTTAGTATTTTTTGCTTCGTTGATTTCAAATATAGCGCAGGTAGGTTTTCTTTTAACCCTTCAGCCTTTAATACCTAATATCACCCGTATAAACCCCGTTTCGGGAGTTAAAAGATTTTTTTCGCTTCAATCTTTTAACGAACTGATAAAGTCGATTTTTAAATTTTTTGTTTTAACGGCGATAGCCTATTTTACCTGTGCGCCGTATTTAAAAAAAATATTAGTTTTGCAGTACATGACTCCGTCGTTCGATATTTTTTTTACGCTTAAACTTATTTATAAACTTTTTTTTAATATTATTATGGCAATGGTCGTTCTTGCTATTGCCGATTTTTTTATTCAGCGTTATCAATACAACAAGGGACTTATGATGACCAAGCAGGAAGTCAAGGACGAAGCCAAACAGTTCGAGGGAGATCAGCAGGTAAAAGGAAAAATCAGAAAAATGCAGAGGGAAATAGCAAGAAGGAGAATCCTAAAAGAAGTCAAAAATGCTCATGTAGTTATTACAAACCCTACGCATTTTGCGGTAGCCGTCAAATACGACAATAAAAAATATAACGCTCCGGTAGTGCTTGCCAAGGGTGCCGACAATCTTGCCTTGCTTATAAAAAAAATAGCAAAAGAAAACGATATACCGACTGTAGAAAACAAATACGTCGCGAGAACGCTTTATGAAACATGCGAACCCGGACAGGCTATACCGGCTTCCCTTTATAAAGCCGTTGCGGAAATACTCGCTCATCTATATACTACTAACGAAAAATTTAAACAAATTTGGAGTTTTATTAAATAATGGCTGAAAAAGTAGAAACGGGCGCTATTTCCCGAAATATATTCTTTAAAAATTCCGACGTCCTGCTGGCTCTTCTTTTTATGACGGTTATCGGTCTTATGGTTATTCCGATAACAACGTGGATGCTGGATATATTTCTGACTTTTTCTATCGCTTTCGGCATAATAATCTTATTGGTTTCCATTTATGTATTAAGACCGCTCGAATTTTCGGTATTTCCTACAATTCTTTTAGTGGCGACGCTGTTCAGGCTGTCTTTGGAAATAGCCGCTACAAGGCTTATACTGCTGTATGGATACAAAGGATCCGATGCCGCCGGAATCGTCATACAATCTTTTGGGAAATTCGTCGTAGGCGGTAATTTTGCAGTCGGAATAGTTATTTTCATAATTTTTATAGTAATAAATTTTTTGGTTATTACCAAGGGCGCTACTAGGGTAGCCGAAGTATCGGCAAGATTTACTTTAGACGCTCTGCCCGGAAAACAGATGTCTATCGACGCCGAACTAAATTCCGGTTTCATAACCGATGCCGAGGCAAGAAAGAAAAGGCTTGACCTGACTAAGGAAGTAGATTTTTACGGGTCTATGGACGGCGCGAGCAAATTCGTCAGAGGGGACGTTATAGCCGCTATAATTATTATTATAGTAAATATTATAGGCGGTCTTCTAATAGGAATATTTCAGCATCATATGTCTATTCTTCGCGCGGCTTCGGATTATACGCTGCTTACGGTTGGAGAAGGGCTTGTGGCGCAGATTCCTGCTCTCATAGTTTCCACGTCGGCAGGTATTATAATGACGAGAGCGACCCGCGAGAGCGACCTTTCGAAGGATTTTTCGTATCAGTTTCTTTCAAACCCCAGAGCTTTATATACCGCATCCGGCATACTCTTCTTTTTCGGCATTATTCCGGGGCTTCCGCACTGGCCTTTTATTTTATTCGCCGCAACGGCGAGCCTGATAGCTTATCTCATTTCTAAGGAAGCCGGTAAGAAAAAAGCGGAGTCGGCAAAGAAAGCCGCCGCCGAAAAAAAAGAAATACCGGAATCGCAAATTATCGAAAATGCTATGCAGATAGATATACTTGAACTTGAAGTGGGTTATAATCTTATATCTTTCGTCGATGCGGCAAGAAGCGGGGAACTTCTCGAAAGAATAAAAGGAATAAGAAAACAGCTCGCTTCCGATATGGGGATTATCGTTCCTCCTTTACATATAAAAGACAACCTTAATTTAAAACCTAACGAGTATGTTTTTTTAATTAAAGGCATCGAGGTAGCCAGATACGAAACAATGCCCAATAAACTTCTTGCTATGAATCCGGGCAACGTAACCGAAAACATTCCGGGCATAGTCACTAAAGAGCCTGCTTTTAATCTTCCGGCGCTCTGGATAGACGAAGGATTAAAACAAAAAGCGCAGGCGGCAGGTTGGACGGTCGTGGAAATACCGGCGGTCATAGCGACCCACATAGTGGAAATAATAAAAAACAATGCGGCGGAACTTCTTACGCGGCAGGATGTCCAGAAGCTTCTCGATATACTTTCGGCAAAATATCCCAAGATTGTCGAAGACCTTATTCCGGGTATTCTTTCTCTTAGCGCCGTGCAGAATATTCTCGAAAATTTGCTTTCCGAAGGAATTCCTATTAAGGATATGCTTACCATAGTAGAAGCTCTTCATAATTATGCGCCTAACGTTAAAGACCCCGTCGTCTTAACGGAATACGTTAGAAGCGCTTTGAAAAGAACGATTACGAAAACCTTAATATCGCAGGATAATACCGTGAGACCTCTTACTCTCGGCAAAAATTTAGAATCGGTTATATTTAACGAGTTTAATAAAACAAAAGAACAGGGAGCCGTATATACGGGATTAGATTCATCGTACTACAATAAAATAATTTCCGCCGTCAGAGACGGAGTTAAAAAATCGACGGATGCCGGTTTGTCGCCCGTCGTTCTTACGTCTCCCCGCATCAGACTTTTTTTTAAAAATATTTTAAACGAGATAATACCGGGTATATCGGTAATTTCTACCGGCGAACTTTCCCCGAACGTAAAAATAAAACCTGTGGGAACTATAGAAATATAATAATATATGCAAATTAAAAGATATGAAGTTTTAGATATACGCGATGCTATAGAACTTATTAAAAAAGACCTCGGGGAGGAAGCCGTCATAATTTCGACGAGGCAGGTTAGCGGTTCCAACGATTTAGGTTTTTTTGGAAAACCTTTTCTCGAAGTAGTCGCGGCTGTAGATTATAACGAAGGAGATATCGTTCCGGCTAAGGAGAATAAGGGATTTAATCAAGATATGCTTGCGCCCATATACGACGACGTTAAATTTTTAAAAGACAACTTTGACAGCATAGTGGAAGATAAAGTCATTTATATTTTGAATTCAAAGCTTGAAGAAATCAAGGCATTTATGAATGAAATAAAATTTGATTTAAACCTGTTGAAAGACGAAAGATCGCACAAAGGTTCGTCGGAAAACGACCTGCTGATTTACTTGGACAATATTTCTTTCGAGAGAAATATATCCGTTAAGTTAATTGAAATATTTTTTAAAGACATAAAATTGACGAATTTTAAAAAAGAAGAAAAAGTAGATTATTTCAAAAAATTTTTTAAAAAAATAATAGAAAAAAAGGTCGAGAGAAAAAAACTAAAACGCTCTTTCGACGGGAAAACTATTATTGCGTTAATTGGAAACAGCGGCTCGGGAAAAACCGCAACCGCCGCTAAACTTTGCTCTAAATTTATATTTGAAAAGAACCAGCATGTTTCCCTCTGTTCTATAGACTCGGTAAAAATAGGCGGATATGAAACTTTAAAAAGTTATGCGGAAAAACTCAAGATCGATTTTTCCGTTTTGAAAGACCCGCAGGGTTTAAATTCTTTTATTTCAAATTCTCCGTCGGACATCATTATAATCGATACGTTTGCCGTTAATCACAATAATTTGTTCCAGTTGAACGCTCTCGCAAAATTTTTCGATAAACTTAAAGGCGGAATTAATATCGAACTTCTCCTTCCGGCTTATATTAAGCACTTGGATGCCGTCAGGGCATACGAATCTTTTAGGAATAAAATCGGCGCGGGCGGGGTTATTATTTCAAAAACCGACGAATCGCGCGGCATAGGTAATCTTGCCGGTTTGCTTCTGATTCAAGATTCGACGATAGATTTTATTACTTCGGGAGAAAATGTTCCGGAAGACATAGAAGAAGCAAATGTAGAAAACATTTATTCGTTGTTTTTTCCTAAACCTGCAGAGTTTTGACGAAAAGGGGACAGACTTAAGTCTGTCCCCGGATTAATATATAAAAGAGGCATTATAAAATGAATATACGGAAAAAAGAAAGTTCTTATACGAAAATTATTTCGGTTACAAGCGGAAAAGGCGGTGTGGGAAAGACCAATATCGTTTGCAATCTTGCGTATTGTTTCGCTTCTATGGGAAAAAGGGTAATAATAATGGATGCCGATTTAAGTCTTGGAAACGTTTCGGTATTAATGGGAATGATTCCCAGATATAATATATCGCAGGTTATTTACGGAGATAAACAGCTCAGAGACATCATAATGACCGATCCTAACGGCATAATGATTCTTCCTGCTTCTTCCGGCATATCCGAACTGTCGAATCTTTCGGAGCCGCAAAAGATTACGCTGATGTCTAGATTTGACGAGTTTGCGGGCGATTTGGACGTAAGCGGAAGACCCATAGACGTGCTTTTGATAGATACCGGAGCGGGTATATCGTCTAACGTCCTGTATTTTAATCTTGCCGCCAGCGAGATATACGTCGTCGTTACCCCGGAACCAACTTCTATTACCGACGCCTACGCCCTTATAAAAGTTTTAAGTACTAAATACAGCGAAAAATATTTTTCTATTATAGTAAATAACGTCAGGAGCGAAAGGGAAGCAAAAGAGGTATATAAACATTTAAGCCTTGTTTCGGATAAATTCCTTAAAGTTAATTTAAATTATCTCGGGCATATCTTAAACGACGACAACGTTTCCCGTTCCGTTATAATGCAAAGACCGGCGTCCGGACTTTTTCCGGATTCAAAAGCTTCGCTCTGTTTTAAAAAGCTGGCTTACAACATACTATCGCAGAAAGACAGTAAAACGTCCAACGGCAATATTCAATTTTTTCTTAACAGACTACTGATGTCTTTTTAATTTTCGACTTAATTTAATATGCAAAAAATAGACGATAAATCTAAAAAATTAATAGAAGAAAATTTCAACCTCGTCAATAAGGTCGCTAATTTTATGTCGGTAAAATTTAACGGCATAATAAATAAAGACGACATTATCGAATTCGGTATATTCGGCTTGATAGACGCGGCGATAAAATTCGACCCGGCGAAAAACGAAAATTTTAGATATTATGCGATAACGCGTATAAAAGGAACGATACTCGACAACATCCGGAAACTTGATTATATGCCCAGAAATGTTAGGGAATTATCCGGAAGAATAGAAAAAGTTTATTCAAAATTGGAACAAAAATTTGGAAGAATGCCCTCGGATGAAGAAGTAGCCGCTGAATTAGATATAGGAATAGGCGAACTTAACGAAATGTTTTACAAGATAAGGGGGGCATCGTTTTTAAACGACAAAGATTTCATTTCTATGGATAAAACAAAGCCGGAATCTTTAGATACCATAGAAAGCAAAGATATTTCTATAGTTGACGGCCTTATAATAGACGAAAAAAAAAATATATTAAAAAAATATATAGATATGCTGGAAAATATTGAAAAGAACGTTTTAATGATGTATTATTATGATGAATTAACTTTAAAAGAGATAGGAAATATATTAAATTTAACCGAATCCAGAATATGTCAGATTCATTCTAAATCGATTATAAAATTAAGAGCTAAACTAAAATCTTATGAATAAAGAAGAAATAGAAAAAATTGCAAAATCGGGAACTCCGGCGGAGAAAGAAAAGTTAATAAAACTATTAGATTCTCAAAGTCAGGGCATCGTGGAGTCCGCTCAAAATGCCTTAGTAAATATCGTCGGCGGTAAAAAAGAAATTATAAAAAAACTTATGGATTTTGCCGTTTCCCCGGCGTTTAGCATAAAAATGCGTTCTAATTCCTTCGATACTTTGAAACGGCTGGCTATGCGGAACGGTAATTTTTTGACGGAATATGCGGGTAAAAACAAAGGAAAGTATGATAGATTGACTGCCGAACTGATTAGATACGGATATTTCACGCCCAAAGATTATTCTAAAAATGTTTTGAAAGTCCTTGCAGACAGCAGGGATGAAATTACGAGGGCAAATGCTATAGAATCCATAGGAATATTAAAAATAGATTTAGGCGGTATTCTTATAAAAGCTCTAAAGGGAAATTTTTTCGTTTTATCGGCTGCAGTTTTTTCTATAGGGGAATTAAAATTAAAAAAGGCTTTTCCAAAATTAAAAGAAATGTTGTTGAGTACCGACGACAGAGTCGTTAGAAATATAATTACGGAATCTCTTTCTAAAATAGGCGGAAACGAGATAACCGACTTTTTATTGGAACTTCTGAGTAAAAACGCAAAATATAAATTAGACAAAATTTATATACTCAAAAGTCTTTATAAAATATGTCTTATAAACGACTGCGATAAGAACGGAAGAAGCTCCGGAAAGGAAAGAATATCTCTTAAAATGTCCAAAATGAACTTAAAAATAAGTATATTCTCGTTGAATGATTATGAAGAAAAAGATGCCGTAGATGCTATTTTATGTTATTTTTCGCTGTTTAATCATAAAAAATCAAGAAAGCTATTCAAATTTATTTTTGAATATTATCAAAAAAACGAAAACATAGACGAAATAGAATACGGTTATATAAAAGAAATAATAAAAAAAATAGCAAGACCGAAATTCATAACCGAATTTATAAAATCGCTAAAGCCGTCCTCGGACATAAATAATAAAACCGATGTGCTTATTGACGTTTTATCGGATATTTCCCATAGAGACGTAATTAATCTTTTAAATTTTTATAAGGATAAAAAATTTTTCGTCGAAATAAAGCTTTCCCTTTTAAAATACGCGCAAAAATTATCCGGCGGTTCCTATGAGCTTCCGCTTATAGACGCGGTTATCGACTGCTATATAAAGGACGGTAACGGCGACGTAAGGAAATCTGCGGCAGTCTTGCTCGGGTATCTTAAAAGCGCGGTTTCCTACATAGAAAATATTTTTAACGGACTTCTTAAGGAAAACTATCCCGACGTTATCGATGCTTACGTCTTCTCCCTGTCAAACCTTATAAGCCTAAATAAAGACAAGAAATATATTTATTTTTTTATAGACGGGCTTTCTTCTAAAAACGATAAAATCGTAGAATATTCCTTAAGAATTTTGGGAATAAAAAAAATAAAATTTACGTCAAAAGAGATTAAAGATTTATATGATAAATTTTCGGCATTTAAACATATTAAATCCGTTCCATTAAAAAGGCTTCTTGCAAAAGAGCTTGATCATTTCAATTTAATTAACCATAAAGAAGAAACGGCTTTTATGCTTGAAGAAGACGACGAAGAAACGAAATTAAATTATTTAGAATCTCTTCTGTCGTCGGGGGAAAAAGATTCCGCAGTTTTTTTAAATGCGCTTAACTCCGGCGTTTACTCCGATATTTCTAAATACAAAATAATAGAATTAATTCAAAAGTCGGGGGATAAAGGCAGTTTTGACGAACTTGTTTCTATTTTGCGTAAAGAAAAAAGCAAAATGGCTAAAATTGCGCTGTTAAGGGCATTACACGCATTAAACAAAGAAAAATCAAATTCTATCTTAAAAAGATATAATTCCTCTAAAGATAAAGATATAAAAAATTTTTCTTTGGAATTAATAAAAAATTAAACATGGAATATACAAATCCAATCCTATCCACAGATGTTTTTAATAAATTAAAAGACTTGATTTACGAAATATCCGGAATATATTTCAGCGAACAAAAAAAATATTTATTGGAAACAAGGCTTTCTAAAAGGCTTTCGGTTTTAAATCTGCCCAATTTCGAGGATTATTATAATTATTTAAAATATTCTTCGGATAAAAACAAGGAAATAAAGGAGTTATTTAACAGCGTAACTACCAACGAAACAAGTTTTTTTAGAGATATGCCGCAACTTGACGTATTTACGGATATTCTGAAAAAAGTCGTCCATGAGGCGGGTAACGGCGTTCATAAAAAAATAAGAATATGGAGCGCGGCATGCTCAACCGGCGAAGAGCCTTACACTATCGGCATTATGATAAAAGAAAACTTTCCGGTTTCCGGTATCGATTTTGAAATAGTAGGCTCCGATATAAGCGAGCAGGTTCTCGAATCGGCAAAGAAGGGCATTTACGGCGGCTATACATTGCGCAACGCTTCTTCGGCAGTTTTAAAAAAATATTTCGATAAAATCGACGACGATTCATATAGCATCAAAGACGAAATTAAAAAAATGGTTTCTTTCCGTAACGTTAATCTTATGGATTCAAAAGACGTAAAGAAACTTAACGAGTTTGACATAGTTTTATGCAGAAATGTTATAATATATTTCAATTCGGAATCCAAAAAAAAAGCTATAGCAAATATATACGAAAGTTTGAAGACCGGAGGCTATCTGTTTTTAGGACACAGCGAATCGCTTCATCAGGTAACGTCTTTATTAAAATTAGTAGGTTTTGGCAAAACGCCGTTATACAGGAAGGAATAAATATTATGAAAAACTATACCGTATTAATCGTGGAAGACTCTATAGTCGTTATGAAGTTTTTGACCGCAGTTTTTAAAAATGCCGGTTTTAGGGTAAAAACCGCTTCCGACGGGTTCGAGGCTTTAGAAAAAGCTATAAAAGACGATATAAATTTAATAGTAACGGATTTGAATATGCCTCAAATGGACGGCATAACGCTGTTGAAAAATCTGAAAGAAAACGAGGATACAAAAAAAATTCCGGTAATACTGATGTCTTCTAATATACCGGACAAAAGTGAAATTTCGGGCAGTTTCGCTTTTTTGCAGAAACCCTTTACGGAAAATGAAATAATAGGCGTTGTAAAAAAAGCCGTTAAAGATATTTACGGATAAAATAATAACATATTGCTAAAAAGACAAATTTTTATTATAATTTTAAATATTTTAAAAGGATATTAAATATTATGGCGTTCGACCTTTCGATGAAAATTCTTGTCGTGGATGATTTTTCCACTATGAGAAGAATTATTAAGAATATTTTAAAGCAGATAGGTTTTACCAGCATCGACGAAGCCGAAAACGGCGAGATAGCCCTGTCTAAAATCGGCGACGGAAATTACGACTTTGTTATTTCGGACTGGAATATGCCGGAAATGACCGGCATAGAACTTCTGAAAAAGGTCAGGGCAAACGAAGCCACTAAAGACCTCCCTTTTTTGATGGTTACGGCGGAAGCTAAAAAAGAAAACGTCGTGGAAGCGGTTAAAGCGGGCGTCAATAACTATATAGTCAAACCTTTTACGGCGGAAGTTCTTCAGGAAAAGATTTCAAAGATTTTTCCCGATTAAACGCTAAAATTTTACGGGTGATACGAAATGATAGACGATTCGATGCAGGAAATTGTCAACGATTTTATTCAGGAAGCGTTGGAGCTGCTTGAAAGCCTTAACGAAAATTTTATAGAGTTAGAAAAACAGCCCGACAATAAGGAAATATTAAACACGATATTCAGAGCGGCTCATACCGTCAAAGGTTCGGCAGGCTTCTTGGGCTTTCAGAACATAGTGGAACTTGCGCACAGCGCCGAAAATATTCTTAATAAGCTTAGGCAGGGGGAAATTACCCTTACCTCCGAAATGACCGATTATCTTCTTAAGGCTATGGACACGCTTAAAGCTATGATAATAACGGTATCGGAAACAAGGTCCGAGGGCGAACCTCCCGAAGGCAATGCGGAACTCATTAAAAAACTTAACGAACTGTCTGAAGGGACGGGCGCGGCGCCGTCGGAACCTGCCCCAAAGGTCTTAAGCCCCGCGGCGGCGCCCCAAAATCAGGCATCTTCCGATAATCCCCCCGCCGCCGGCGTTTCGCATTCCGGCAAAAAAAAGGCGAGAAGTCTGGGCGACATACTTTTGGAAGATAACCTCATTTCCAAAGAAGAATTAGAAGAAATTTATAAAGAAAAAGAAGAAGAAGAAGAACATAAACGGCATACCGCAGACGTCGAAATTCCTGAAGTAGCGGCTGAGGAAATCGTCCATTCTTCCGTATTGGAGGAAACCCCTCAGCCCGTCGTCCGCAATGAAGAACCTGCGGCTGCCCCAACGCCTCGGAACAAACCGGCGCAGATGCCGTCCGCCGCGCAGCCTCAGCCTGTCCCTCAGAAACCTGCAACGGCTCCCGCTCCGCCCGCAGAGATTAAAGAAACGACCGTCAGGGTCGACATAGAAAGGCTCGATAACGTTATGAATCTTGTAGGCGAATTAGTTCTTGCCAGAAACAGGCTGTTTAATATTTCGTCGAAGCTGGAAATAAAATATGCCGACGACGACCTTTCGTCCGCGCTTGCGCAGGTAGTGGCGGGTCTTAATCTTGTAACTACCGACCTTCAGCTTGCAGTTATGAAAACGAGGATGCAGCCGGTTAAAAAGGTGTTTAGTAAATTTCCGAGAATGGTCAGGGATCTTTCCCGGGAACTCGGCAAAGATATGGAACTGCTCATATCGGGCGAAGAAACGGAACTTGATAAATCCGTTATAGAAGAAATTGGAGACCCTCTTGTCCATTTAATTAGAAACAGCGTCGACCACGGCATAGAAGATAAAGAATCAAGAAAAGCCGCGGGAAAACCGGAAAAAGGCACGATAAAACTAAGCGCGGAACATGAGGGAAATTACATTATTATATCCGTTGTAGACGACGGCAAAGGTATGGACCCCGCCGTTATCAAAAGAAAAGCGGTAGAAAAAGGCGTGATTGACGAAAAAACCGCCGTAAATCTTTCCGATAAAGATGCATTAAATCTTATTTTTGCGCCGGGATTCAGCACAAAAGACAAAGCTACGGAAATTTCAGGAAGAGGCGTAGGGATGGATGTCGTAAAAACCAACATACAGAAACTTAACGGAATTATCGAAATTAATTCTAATCCGGGGCAGGGTTCCGGCATTATATTAAAGCTTCCTCTTACCGTGGCGATAATTCAAACCCTTATAGTCGGAATATCGGACGAGGTTTTTGCAATTCCTCTTAATTCCGTCGTAGAAACGCTTAGGATAAAAGAATCCTCCATACAAACTATAGATAAACACGAAGTTATAAATTTAAGGAAATCGGTTTTATCCCTGCTCAGGCTCGGAGACGAATTCGGGATCGCCGAAAATATGGGCGCGGAGACGCTTAATTCCGGCGATAGAGAAATTTACGTCGTCGTAGTAGCGCTTGCCGAAAAAAAGGTCGGGATCGTCGTCGATAATCTTTTCGGTCAGGAAGAGGTAGTCATCAAGTCTCTCGGCGATTATCAGCTTGGGTACAAAGGAATTTCCGGCGCTACGATAACCGGCGACGGCAGGGTCGTTTTAATAATAGACGTGGCTTCTATGATAGATGCGGTTAAAGTCAAATGATTATAATTAACTTTAATTTTGCGGTAAAAAAATTAGGACCGGATTCCCGCCTTCGCGGGCATGACATGAGGAGGATTTAAAATTTTATGGCTGAACCAATCAGGCTTTTAATAGTCGACGACTCTCCTTTTATGAGGAGAGCAATAAGTTCTCTTGTTGACGGCGAAGAAGATATAAAAGTAGTCGGCACGGCAAAAGACGGGCAGGACGCTATCCGCCAGATTAACGACCTGAAGCCCGATATAGCGACTATGGACATAGAAATGCCGGTTATGGACGGACTGACGGCGCTTAAAATAATTATGGAGAAATGTCCTATTCCAATTATAATGCTTAGCTCCTTGACGGAAGAAGGAGCCAAGGAAACTTTAGATGCGCTAGATTTAGGAGCGGCGGACTATATTCCAAAAAACCTTTCTAACGTATCGCTCAATATCTTAAAAGTAAAAGACGATTTAATTTCAAAAATAAGGGCTATTACCGCAAAAAAGTATTTCTTTAAACCTTATGTAAAAGAACTAAGGGAACATGGCGTAAAAGAACAGGCGGTAGAATATGTCAAAGGGGCGGCGAAGAATAATAAAATAGATATAGTCGCCATAGGTTCTTCCACCGGCGGACCGAAAGCACTTCAGGACGTTATACCCAAACTGCCGCAGAACTTTCCGGTTCCTATAATTTTAGTCCAGCATATGCCTAAAGCGTTTACAGGCCCTTTTGCCGAAAGATTGTCCTCTATATCTCACATTAAGGTCATTGAAGCCGCGGGAGGAGAGATAATTAAACCGGGAACGGCTTATTTATCTCCGGGAGATAAACATCTAAGTATAATAAAAGAAAAAGGGCTCGGATTCGTAACATCTCTTTCAAACGAACCTGAAGACCTCATAAATAGACCTTCCGTTTCCGTTATGATGGAATCGGTCGCAAAAGAATATCCGGGAAAAGCCCTCGGAGTTATATTGACGGGAATGGGTTCCGACGGTTTGCTTGGAATGAAAAAAATTAAGGAAACCGGAGGAAAAACCATTGCTCAGAATGAAGCGACATGCGTCGTTTACGGCATGCCTAAAGCCGTAGTGGATGCCGGCTTAGCCGATGTGATACTGCCTATATATAAAATAGGAGACGAAATAATAAAAGAAACCGTATAAAATATAACCCTTGGAGGAAAACCTATGGAAAATAATAAAGAGACGGAAAATAAAAAAGGCGGCGCGGCGGGAACCGAAACCGGTTCCAAAATAGACGAAATCGTCCAGCTTGTTACTTTTAAATTAGGCAACGAAGAGTTTGCCCTAGACATTCTAAAAGTTCAGGAAATAAACAGGATGGTCGAAATAACCAAAGTTCCTAAGGCTCCGGATTTTGTCGAAGGAGTAATCAACTTAAGAGGCAGGGTTATCCCTATAGTCGATATAAGAAAAAAGTTTCACCTCAACATCAAGGAAGCGACTAAAGAAACCAGAATTATAGTGGTCAATATAATGAATAAGACTATCGGCCTTATAGTGGACAGCGTTTCCGAAGTCTTAAGGATTAATTCCTCCACTATTCAGCCCCCTCCGCCCTTAATAGCCGGTTTAGACTCGGACTACATAAAAGGAGTAGGCAAATTAGACGAAAGGCTTATAATACTTTTAGACATAGACAAGATATTTACCACCGGCGAACATAAGCTTATAGAAGGTATGATAAAGTGATTTGATTTATGCGTTTTTATAATCATTATGAAAACTCCGTATGTTTTTGCAACGGCAAACCAGAAAGGCGGCGTAGGAAAAACGACTACCGCAATTACTCTGGGGAGTTCCCTGTCTATTTTTGGATACAGGGTACTCCTTGTCGATCTTGACCCTCAGGCAAGTCTTACAAATCATCTTGCCGTCGAACCGGAAAAATTAGAATATTCCGTAGCGAATTTAATAATGTCCGATTCCTTCAGTCCGAATGAAGCCGTTATCAATAAATATAGGCTTAAAAACAGCGGCTGCATAGACCTTATTCCTTCAAATATCAACCTTGCAAGAATAGAAGCCGAATTGTCCGTTTCTAAAGGCGGAGGATTAAAGCTCAAGGAAAAATTAAAGTTTTTTTACGATAATTACGACTATATAATAATAGATTCTTCGCCGGCGTTGAGCGTTCTTCTCATAAGCGCGGTTGCGGCGAGCGACGAAGTTATTATTCCGGTAATGTCCGATTTTTTATCGGCAAGAGGGGTGGATTTATTGCTTTCTACCATAGAAAAAATTGAAAAAGCATTAGATTCGCAATGCACTTATAGATTATTGATTACTATGTTCGACAGGAGAACTAATTCTTCCCTCAAATCGCTGGATTATTTTAAAAATAAGTATAAAGATACGCACTTTAATAGTATAATCAATATAGATACAAGATTTAGGGACGCAAGCATGATAAGAAAGCCCCTTACTTATATCGACGTCCATTCGAGGGGAGCGCTCGATTATATTAACGTCGCGCGGGAAATAATAGAGGGTTCCGGTAACGGATTAAACGCAGGGAGGGTAAAAGATGAATAAAACTTTTAATTTATATGATTTAAAAAGTTCTCGGGCGGTAGGTTCTGACCTTGTAACGCCGTGGATAGACGATTTATTAGACAAAAAAAATCCCGTCGAAACTGAAAGATCTGCGGTTATACTGTCTTATCCCGTAGATAGGCTTCTGACTCCGGATAAAGACGTTCCAGTCGTTTCCGTTCCGGCTAAAGCGTTAGACATACATATCGTTCCTTCGGCGAATAAAGCGGGTAACGCGGTTTCGCCGGTTTTTTCGGTAAAGCAGGAATTTAAACTTGAACCCGAAAGAGAAGTTTCCTATTTCACTTTTGTGTCGGGAAGTTCTTTTTACGCGCTTCCTTCTTTAAATATAAACGAAATAATAAAATATAAAACTCCCGTTAATATTTTTTCTAAAAAAGCGGGTCATCTCGGAATAATATTGTATAGAAACCGAATGGTGCCGGTTTACGATTTTTCTATAATAGTAAACGGAGCTATGGATACTAAATCTTTATTAAAATATATCGTCATATGTATTTACGAGAATAAATTTTTCGGCTTATCTATAAGCGAAATAAAAAATATAACGAATATTAAAAACAAAAATCTTATCCCTTCTTCATCGTTTAAATTTAAAAATTCAAATAATATAACGACGGGCGTTTTTGAAAATGCCGAAGGAAAGTTTTATTCCGTTATAAATATTGAAAGTATTTTTAACTATTTAACGTCTTAACTAACGTATTTATGTTATGATAGACACGGTTGAGCTTCAACAAATTATTACCAATATGCCTTCCGTCGAAAAAATAGCTTCGACTTCACATGTTTTAGCCGTAAATTCAAATAATATAATTCAGAAGGAAATGGAAAATATCGATGAAGCCGCTTTAAATACCGTGGTCGAATTAAGCGAAACGCTCGAGCCGGTTAACGATAAAGATAAAAACCGCAAAGAAAAAGATAAAAGCAAGGGGGAAGAAGAAAATAATAAAAAAGAAAAAGAAAATAAAGAACATATAGATTTAGTGGTGTGAATTTTATGGTCGAACAAGCTGTTTCGGCAGGACGTTTAAGCGCCGGAAATATCGAGGCTTCCGACATTTCCTTAATTATTAAGGAAAAAATAACGTCTTCGCTTTTAAAAATATTAAAACCGGGAAACATAATAGAAGCAGACTTAATAGACGTTTCGGCAGGCGGAGGAGGTTCTTTAAACGGAATATTAAGTATTAACGGCAAACTGCTTGCCGCGGTTATTCCGGGAGAACTTTACGATGAATTTGCCTTAGGTAAGGCGTTCGACGGTAATTTCAACATTCCTGTCAGGCTCAGGCTCGAAAGCGCGGTTAAAAGCAATATTAATACCGTAAATAATGAAGGCGCGGGTGCCGGTAACGGCGGCGTGGAAATAGTATTTAAAGTCGTAGCGGATTCTTCGAATAATCTTAATATTCAAAAAGCTCTTGATTTATATAATAAAGCATTTTCCGAAAATTTTAAGGGGACTACGTTCGAATCGTTTTTAACGTTAGGTTCAAATATCTCCGTTCAAAGCATAACCGCTTCCGTAAAGGGCAATTTTTTGTTTATCCATATTAATTTTGGCGCGGCGCTCGGTTTCGGCTCCGTTATTTTAACGTCCGATCATAATTCTTATATAAAAGACGCCCCCGATAAAAAAAAGCGGTTAAGCTCTTCTTCAAAAAAATATATGCTGATGTTTGAAACGGAATTTAATTCTTTAGGGCATATTAAGCTGTTTTCGTATTATTCCGATAAATTATTGAGCGTTAAATTTCAGGAATGTTCTGATGCCGCAAGGGAACTTATAAACAAAAATCTTGAATCATTTAGGAAAATGATGTCCGAAAACGGAATAACCCTTAAAGAAGTATCTTTTAACAACCCGGGAAGCAAAGATTTAAAAGACGATGCGGGAAAGAGGATATTCGGATCAGAAGCCGGCGCCGGCGTAGAAATGTTTTCGGAAGGGAGAATAATAAATGAAAGAATCTAAATCTAAATATGCTAAGGCATCTGCTCTGAGGTACGACTCAAAAAAGAATAATGCTCCGGTAGTCGTAGCCAAGGGCAGAGGAGAACTTGCCGAAAAAATAATCGAAATCGCAAAAAAAGAGAATATACCGATAACTAAAAATAGCGCCCTCGCCGATATACTCGACGGACTGGATATTTATGAAGAAATTCCGCCCGAACTTTATAAAGTAATAGCCGGTATTTTTGCATTTCTGCACAAATTAAACGAAAAAGCCGCTAAACCGTTCCTTTCATAGCGGCGACGATTTCCCTCTGTCTTTTAAATATATACTTAAATAAAACATCCTGCGGGGCGGGTTTTAAGTTAATAGCCCGAGCCCCTACTTTATATTTAAGATTATCTAATCTCGAAACGGACCTGATTTCAAATCTTACCGTAATTTCAGGCAGTCCGCACGGAAATTGAATTTTTACGTTTTCTAAGACGGTATGTTTTTCTAATGGGAAGTCTAATAAAAAAGATAATCCTTCTCCCGACAGATCGAACAGTTTTGTTTCGAAATATTTATTGTTTAAAAAGAAAGAAACCTTTACGGGTTCGTTTAAGGAAGGTTCTATCCTGAAAAATTTTCTTTTTTCTAAAGATAATATCTCAATAGGTTTATAAATATCGAAAACGAAATATTCTTTATCTTTTTCGTAATTATACAATTTTGAAAGGAAAAAATGTTCATTGCTGCCAAATTTAAAAGTAACCTTAATATACGAAGACTCTATAAGCTTTAAATTGCCTGATTTAGGAATCATAGAATCTATAGTCATATAGTCTTCTTTTATCTTGAGAATATTCGTGGTATATTCGTCGTTAAAAGGAACGGCGTAAATAATAAGCGGTTTTTTCTGGTTGGCAAATCCCTTGAGTATGGCGTTAATCTCCTGTTTTTTAGAATATATATTTATATCGGGATTTTCTTTTAGTTTTTTGATATCGAACATAATTTCCGTTATTTATAATTAGTTAAAATAATAACGCTCTATCTTTTTCTTCAAGCCCGCTTATCATCTTTGCATTTTCGAATTGCGACGCATAGTTAAATTCGTCTATGCGCGATATTACTTCATTAACGTTGCAGGAATGTTCGCAAACGGAAACTTTATCGATATTAGACCTGTATTTTTCAATAAGTAAAACGAATTCTTTATTTTCCGTCAAAAAAACCCCTTTATCCATAATGAAAACGGACACGACGCAATCTTTTTTTGCCGCCGCTTCGATTAAACCGGAAATATGGTTCATATATTTATCGGTCGTAATAATAATAGCAAGTTTTTTTCTATCCATAGAAATAATTTTTTTTAAGCAAATCCGTTTTTTTAACTATCGTTGCGATTAAATATTGTATATTAATTCCCTATTTATTATCAATAAAATTCTTATTCGGTATATTTTTCCCCCGTATTAAATAATTTTTTAAATAATTGCGGAATATTTTTCCTATTTCAAAAAAGGGGACAGATTTATTTATTTTCTTACAGCAGACTGTCAAAAAAGGGGACAGATTTATTTATTTTCTTACAGCAGACTGCGTTTGCGGGCTTTTTTGCCCGAAAATAAAAAATATCTGTCCCCTTTTTTGCTGTCTTTCCTTTCCTTTTTTGTTTTGGCATATTTATTGCATTTTTTATAGCAGTTATATTTATATTTATCTTTTAAAGAGGAGTATTAATGAACGGCGGTTCTTATGTAGCTCTTAGCGGGATATTGGCGGAAGAGAGAAAGTTGGCCGTGATTACCAACAATATATCTAACGTTAATACGGTTGGGTATAAGAGTAGCGGCGTTACTTTTGCGGAATTTTTATCCCCGAAAGCCGTTTCCGCCTTAAATTCGGGCGACGATAAACCGTTGGTCGATAAGGCATATCCTATAACCCTCAATACTTACGTCGATATGTCTCAAGGATCGTTAAAAAAAACGGGCAACAGGCTTGACCTTGCAATGAAAGGCGCCGGATATTTCGTCGTTCAAACTCCGGGCGGATTTAAATATACGAGAAACGGAGCGTTTTCTTTAAATCAGGCGGGAGAACTCGTAAATCAGGAAGGTTTTCCCGTAATGAATACCGACAAAAAACCCATTTTTCTAAATGAAAGAGGTTCAAACGTAACCATTACCGATTCCGGCATAATAAACCTTACCGACCCCATGACGAACAACGAATTATATTCCGGCAGAATTTTGACGGTTAATTTTAAAAATCCCGAAAATTTATCCAAATACGGCGATACCTTGTTTTCGGCGACAAAAAGCTCGGGAGCGCCGGTTCAGAACGAAAACCCCGATATGCTTCAGGGATACGTCGAAGAATCCAACGTTAACGAGATAAAAGGTATGGTCCAGATGATTAACGTTTCGGAAACTTATAACAATATGATTCAGGTTTTAAAATCTTATTCTCAGGTTAATAATACCGCTATTAACACGATAGGAGCGGCAGTTTAACATTTAAAATTATAATCACGGAGGAAATTTTAGAAGATGAGAGCTTTATGGACCGCCTCGACCGGCATGGAAGCGCAGCAGATAGAAATAGACAATATCGCAAACAATCTCGCAAACACCAATACGACGGGGTACAAAGAATCGAGGGTTAATTTCGAGGACTTGTTTTATCAAACGGTAAAATCTCCCGGAGCCTATTCTTCGCAATATACCCAATCTCCCGCCGGCATTCAAATCGGTCTCGGCACTAAGGTATCATCCATAGAAAAAGAATTTACGCAGGGCGACCTTCAGCAGACGTCAAATCCTTTAGATTTGGCAATTTCGGGACAGGGTTTTTTTCAGATACAGATGCCAAATGGAGAAACCGCATACACTAGAGACGGAACTTTTCAGGCTAATTCGCAGGGTCAGTTGGTAGATGCAAACGGCAATCAGCTTGTTCCGCCCATCACGATACCGCCTAACGCTACTTCGGTAACTATTTCAAACAACGGAACCGTTTCGGCGGCGATTTCCGGACAGACTAATCCGGCGCAGGTTGGAACTATAACGCTCGTTAATTTTATAAATCCTGCGGGACTTAGCAGTTTAGGCGATAATCTTTATGCGCAGACTTCCGCCTCCGGCGTTCCGCAGATAGGCACGCCTAACCAAAACGGGCTCGGCACTATTCAGCAGGGGTTTCTTGAAATGTCCAACGTAAATTTGGTAGGGCAGATGGTGTCTATGATAACCGCTCAGAATGCCTATACGATAGACTCTAAAGCGATTACCGCCGCAAACCAGATGCTTCAGACTATGAGCGGCTTGATACCGTAATGAATTTAACGGACTCAACAAATATATGCTTAAAAAAATAGGCTTTGCTTTTTTACTTTTGTTTTTGACTCAGGCGCAGGCGGCTTATGCCGTGAAAGGTCATTATTCCAGCGGCATTAAACGGGAAGGCGGGGGTCTGACCGATTATTCGCCGTTAAGGAAAATGATCGTCCAATTCTATATAGACAAGATACCTTTAAGATTTAAAAAATATTTTCATTTCACCGATTTTGCTTATAATATTCCGTTTAAAATTTCGGCGGCAGAATTAAAAGGTTACTCGGTTAAAGTTGAAATCAACGATGTAAAATATTCGGGTTATCACACGGCGGTAATAAAACTATTAAATAAAAATAACGGCGCCATTCAAGGTATAGACGATATTACGTTTAAAACCCTAATTTATGCTCCGGTCGCGGTTGCTTCCGAAACAATCGGCAAATTTCAAATTATAAAGCCCGGCGACGTTAAAATATCGTATAAAAATATTAATAGTTTAAATGACGGTTATTATCTAAAAAGTGAAAACATAGCCGGAAGGGAGGCTAAATTTTTTATTGCGGCAGGTTCGGCTTTAACTAAAGCAAATACGGAGAGAAAAAGAATAATAAATTTTGGAAATACGGTAAACATTATTTATAAAAAAAACGGATTAATTTTAAAAACAAAAGGAATGGCGCTTCAGGCGGGGGCGCAAAATTCGTTAATAAGGGTAAAAAACGTCGAATCGGGGACGGTTCTAAACTGCGTAGTAAAATCGGACAAAATAGTCGAAGTCAGATAAGTTTAGATAATTAAAAAGGACAATATGAAAATAAAACTAAATACGGTTTTTTCTTTGTTGGTCTTAACCTCTGCATTATTACTGCCTGTTATCTTGACGGGATGCGGCGTTCATCCGCCCAAATCTATGATTCCTCCTACATACGTTAAGCCGACGGCAGAAAACGGCGGAATTCAGGGCAAGCCGGCGCTCGGTTCTTTATGGACCGGCACGGGAACAGGCACGAATCTTTATACCGACAACGTAGCTTTTAGGCTGAACGACACCGTAACTATTATAGTAAACGACCAGACGCAGGTTAACGATTCGTCGGCGACGGCGCTTTCGCACAATTCGTCCGGTTTGGGCAGTATCGCTTTCGGTACTCTTTCGACGGCAAAGCCCACCGGTTATAACGGGTCGAACGTCGAAACTTTCAACGGCGGCGGGGGAGTGGCGGAATCGGGACAGATTTCTTCCGTAATTCAAGCGCAGGTAGTCAAAGTTTATCCCAACGGCAACGTCGAACTAAAAGGGGAAAGAAAAGTCTCCGTCAACGGGGAAACCAGATATTTATTAATTAAAGGAATAGCCAGACCGATAGACATATCTCCGGGGAATACTATTTTGTCGAGCCAAATATCGGACGAAAGGATATGGATAAACGGCAGAGGTTATGTCAACAGTTCGCAAAGCCCGAACTGGCTTTATAAGATTATGCAGGATATCTGGCCGTTCTAAAATATATATATGAGGAAAAAATGAAGGGGAAAATAATTTTAACGATTTTATTGTTTTTGACGGGTTTATTTACTATGAGCGTGTCGCCGGATTTTTCTGCAGCCGCGACTATAGGAAATATCACTTCTATTTACGGAGCGATGAGCAACCCTATAGTCGGCTACGGTCTCGTTACCGGTCTTGACGGGACCGGCGACCAGTGGGGGGTAAACGTTACCCAGCAGAGCATAGTTACGATGTTGTCAAAATTAGGGATTAATACAAACAAGGCGTCTCTTTACTTAATCAGGGATACCGCTGCCGTTATGGTTACGGCGGAACTTCCTCCTTTTGCCGTTCCGGGAGAAAGAATAAACGTTACGGTAAGCTCTATAGGAAATGCGGAAAGCCTGCAGGGCGGAGTTTTATTAATGACGCCTTTAAAAGGACCAAACGGAATCGTTTATGCGCTCGGTCAGGGCAGCGTATCTACCGGCGGCAGCGTCGCATCCGAAAACGTTATGCCTCTTCCCGGATATGTGCCGGTATCGCAAAATTTTCAAACATCGGGCATAATCGATAACGGGGGAGTCGTAGAAAAAGGCGTTTCCATAGGATTAAACACGTTTACTTCGGTCCGCCTGATACTTAAAAATCCCGGTTTTACGGACTCGTCGAGGATTGCCGCCGCTATAAACGCAAAAATAGGCAAGGGGACTGCAAAGCCGCTCGATTCTACGAGCGTATCCGTCGCCGTTCCGGCTTTGTACAAAGGAAACGTAGCGCAGTTTATATCCGTTATTAACGCTATAGACGTCAAAACCCATTCAAAAGCTATTATAGTTATCAACGAACGCTCCGGAACAATAGTAATGGGCGGAAATATAAAAATAAATCCGGTAGCGGTATCAAACAGGAATATAACGCTTAAGATTAATAAGAAAAGGGTCCCCAACGCATTTTATTTGAAAAAAGGATTAACGGTGGCTCAGCTCGTGAAAGCGTTAAATGCCGTTGGCGCTTCTACGTCGAGCATAATCTCTATACTTGAATCCATTAAGGCGGCGGGGGCTTTATCGGCGGAAATAAAGATAATTTAACGATTCGGAGGGATATTAAAGTTATAGTTCAAAAATGTCGATTGTTATACGAAGATAGATTTAATTTTTAGAAAATATATTAAAAAAGGTAAAGAGTATGGCAATCGAAATTTCCGGAATTTCGTCGTCCGTTATCGGCGAAATATCGCAAAATAATAACGGCAGAAAAAAAGAGGTAAGCGGCGTTGAAGCCGGTCAGGCGGCAGGTTCCGATAAGGTCAGCATATCTGGCGACGCAAGTTTTATCGGCAGTTTAAAAAGCGCCATAGATAATGCGCAGTCCGCCCCTCCTTCCAAGATTAACGATATTAAGCAAAAGGTCGCTTCGGGAAATTACGCCGATACGTCAAAAATCGCCGAAGGCTTAGTTAACGCATTAAACATTGTCGGCGAATAGGCGTAATAACTTAAACCTTAATACAAATATATTGAAAATATGGAAAATATCGGCGTAAACGAGAAAAAGCTCGAAGACCTGCTTAAGATTGTTTTGAAATTAAAGCAGGAACTTAACGAAGCATATTTAATTCTGAAAACCAATTTTAATCCCTTAAAAAATATAGACATATTCGATAATAAAAGAACGGCTTTAAAAGAAACAGCGGAAAAAATAAAGGATTTTGGAGCGTTTTCGACCGATGACGACCGGGATGAAGATAACGAAAAAATAAAAGAACTGATAAAAGCGGAGATGCGGGAAATAGCCGAATTAAACAACGCTTTTTCCGGATTAATAAAAAAAAACATATATTATAACCAGTTAACCATTTCGTTTATTACCGATGCTTTTAACAAAAGCTCTATTTACGACAGGGCGGGCGGAAATAATTCAAATTTTTTTCCTTTAAAAAACGTTTTAATGAAGTCGGGGGTTAGAGTATAAATGCTGACAATAAATAATATATTAGATATTGCAGACTCGGCTATGACGGCCAATCAGGCGGCGATGAATACCGTATCCCAGAACGTCGCCAACGTCAATACCCCTTTTTATAACAGCGAAACGCCGATAGAAACGGAAGCCCCTGCAGTAGTGGGAGCGCCTTATACATACGGAACCGGAGTTAACGTAAACAATATTCAAAGAAGCACGAATAATTTCGTCCAGTCGGAAGTCAATAACGAAACCGGACAAAACAGTTACTATACTACGCTGTATCAGGGTCTCGGCCAGATACAAAATTTATTTAACGACCAGACCGGTTCTGGTTTCAGTTCACAAATATCCAAATTCTTTAACGATTTTCAGAACGTGGCGAATAATCCCTCTAATATTTCGCAGAGAACGGCGCTTTTGTCGGATGCGCAATCTCTTACGGGGTCTATAAACAACGCCTATACCACCATAATGAATACGGTTTCTTCGACGAATACTTCTATTAAGGGCGTCATACCTGAAGTCAACAGCCTTACGTCCCAGATTGCGGGTCTTAATCAGCAAATTACCTATGCCCTTAATGCCGGAAGCAACGCAAACGAACTGCAGGACCAGCAGATGCAGGCTATAAACAGCCTTTCCAAATTGGTAAATATCTCATATTATACTAATAATAACGGTAAAACAAATATATCTTTGGGCAACGTGCCGTTGGTATCGAGCGATTCGTCTTTTAATCTTTCGACGCAGGTTGACCCTTCGAATGCGGCAAATTTAAATATTATGTGGACGGGTACCGACGGGTCGGCTCAGTCCGTTACGAGCCAGATAACCGGCGGCAGTCTGGGCGCATACGTAAATTTGGAACAGACGGCGGCTCCGTCTTACATAAGCCAGCTTAATTCGCTGGCGGCGTCTGTTACCGACAACGTCAACTCTCTGCAATACAACGGTTACGGTCTCGACGGCTCAACCGGAAATTACTTTTTTCAGCCTAATTTGACGACTTCTACTACGGCAACCGATGCGACGATTTCTACCGGTTACGTAACCGACCCCTCGAAACTTACGAGGGACAGTTACAGCATTACCACAAACGGTTCGGGAAGTTTTACTGTTAAAAATTCCACTACTAATCAAACTTTAAGCGGTTCGGAAGTCAGCGTTTCTTCCGCAACCAATAATTATGGACAGAAAGTATATACAGTCGGTTTTGACGGCGTATCGGTTAGCATTACCGGAACTTCCACTTCCGGAGCCGCGCCTGCAAACGGCGATACCTTTACCGTCAATCAATTGACTACCAATCCGGCTTTTACAATGGAGGTTAACCCAAATCTTACCGCTTCTCAAGTTGCGGCGGCATCCGCCGTTTCCACTGCGGTTAATCCCACAAATACCGGTAATGCGACTATAAGCGCCGGCTCGATCGTAAATCCAAACGGCGATAGCGGTGCGGGAGGAGAATATTCGATAACATACAACTCTAGCGGCGGCACTTTTACCGTTATCAATCAAACGTCCAATTATACGGAAACGATAACGCCTACCGTGACTACTAATTCATCCGGTCAAAAGGTATATTCAGTTTTCTTTGGAAATAACAGCAGTAATACTAATTCTGCACCGCCGCAATATTTCCATGTTAATATTACGGGAACGCCTTCCAACGGTGATTCGTTTACGGCAAACGTTTTAACATCAGGTCTTAGTCTTACGAATATGAATTCCGCCGGTTTATCGGGCAATAACGAAAACGCGCTTGCGCTCGGGGCGCTTCAAAATAAAAATCTGCCTATTGGCGGGGCAAGTTCTACTATCCCGTCTTATTATTCAAATATAGTTTCAAACATCGGAACGCAGTCGCAGAGCGCAAACACGAACTATACGAACTCTACGTCGGTTTTGACGAACCTGCAGAATCAGTTATCGTCTTCAGTCGGCGTAAATATGAATGAACAGATGACGAACCTCGTCAATTATCAAAATTCATATCAGGCGGCGGCGGCTATTACTCATTCTGTGCAAACAATTATGACGGCGCTTTTAAGCACCGTGCCGTAATTGGAGCAATTAAAATAAACTAAAGCTTAGAAACACTGGATTCCCGCCTTCGCGGGAATGACTTTTGAGTAATTTAACCATTCACCTTTATGTTGTCATTCCCGCGAAGGCGGGAATCCAGGCTAAAATCAATTTTAAGTATTTGCAGGCTGAAAAAGAGGAAAACATATGATACAGATAACCGACAATATGATGTATAACAATATAAACAACGAATTGCTTAATTTATCGACCAACGTTTATAACCTTCAGGACCAAATTTCCAGCGGATTGCAGATTATGTCCCCGCAGGATAATCCCGGAGGAATGGTCAATGTCCTGTCGTATAAAAACAGCACCGCGCTTGTTACGCAGTATAACTCGAACGTTAGTATCGCTAACAGCGTCGGTTCTTTAGCCTCTTCGACTATAAGCAATGCAATGACGGTAGTAAATCAGGCAAGCACTCTTGCCGTCGGAATGGCGAACGGAACTAATACTGCGGCTAATAATCAGGCGGCGGCTCAGCAGGTAGGGCAGATGATTAACGAACTTACGGGATATGCCGATACTTCTTATAACGGTCAGAATATTTTTACGGGGAATAATCTTAATTTATCCTCGGCCTATACCGCAACACTTCATGCAATTACCGGTTTAAATGGAACGCCCTCATCCGTTTCTTACAACGTTTATACCTATGCAGGAACGGATACTAACCAGAATTACCAGATAACGCAGAACGAAACGGTAACGCCGTCGCTTACCGCCGACGCAATTTTCGGGAACGACCCTAAACCTACCGGTTCATCCTCTACATCCGTCCCCTCCGGCTTGCTTTCCGTTCTTTCGCTTTTTCAGTCGGAACTTAAGAATAACGTTTATCAGCAGAATTCTTCATCGATAATTCAGAGTATTCAAAACGGATTAAACACGATGACCGCCGCTCAGGCTGACATAGGAACGGTCGTTCAAAGGCTTAACGAACAGCAGACGAGCTATCAAACGGTATTATCCAATATCTCGCAGCTCCTAAGTCAGACGCAGGACGTGAACGTGGCGCAGGCTATGACTAACCTTACTCAGGCTCAAGAATCTTATCAGGCTACGCTTGAAGCGTCTTCCAACATTACTTCGCTGACGCCGATGCTGCTCCAGTACCTTAAATGATTACAACCCTATAATCTTATTATGTTAATTCTTGCAAGAAAAACCGGCGAAAGCATAAAGATAGGGGACGATATAACCCTCGAAGTGATATCCGTAGCCGGCAATACCGTAAAAATAGGAATAGATGCTCCCAAAGAGATCGGCATCTTCAGAAAAGAGCTTTACGATGTGATTAAGAACGAAAATATCGACGCCTCGGCTATTAACATAGGCGATTTGTCGGAGTTGAAAAAATTAAACGACTTAAACGAAAACGGGTCGAAGAACGATATGTATATCGATAAAGATAGGAAATAAGAAAATATTAAATAATATAAGGAGTTTTTTTAAGTGGATATGGACATGGATACGGCAATAAACCAAGAAACCGAAATTCTCGTTAAAAGCATTTATTACCCGGAAGGCGTAAAGGTAGAAAAAACAAAAATTATAGAATTCGTTAAACCAATTCTGGGATTCGATTCGTTAAAAAAATACTGTATATTAAATATCGATAAAGAAAAAAATCTGCCCTTTTTTATTTTACAGAGTATAGAAAACGAAGGTTTATGTTTTATCGTCGCCGATCCTAACCATTTTTTCAAGGATTATGCCGCCGCCGTTACCGAAGAGGAAAAAGAACTGTTGAATCTTATGGATAAAACCGACGCAATCTTATTTGTTATCGTTACCGTATTTAAAGATTTATTTTCATCTACGGTAAATTTAAAAGCCCCGATTATTATTAACAAAAAGACGCGCAAAGCCGTTCAGACGGTTTTAAACAACGACTTATATTCCGTTAAGCAAAAATTACGTTGAGTTTTGTCTTCTATCCACGATTATATTTGAGCCTTTTTTCTCTTTAGCCGTAGATTTTAACCCCGAAGCTATCTCGCTAATCTGACCATAGTGTTCAATTTTTTTGTTTACGTTTTCGATTACTGCTATAGACAGGCTCATCACCGGAAATATTTGCATTTTTTTCTGCCTGTCGTATGCTTCGATATATCCTCTTTGCTTATCGGTATTGTCGTAAAAAGAGAGTATTATTTTATCGAAATTGGAAATTACGGCGTTTGATATGTCTATAATGTCGTCCGGATGAGAAATAACGACAAAGTCGTCTCCTCCGATATGTCCTATAAAAACGTATTGTTTTATATCTCTGCGCCTTGTTTTAGATATGTCGTAAACGGTCGTCGCAATCAGCCTCGACGTCATCATAATAACTTCGTCTCCTCTTAAAAAGCCGTATTTATCGTTATATGATTTAAAATTGTCTATATCGATATAAGCAAAAGAAAAGTTAACGTCGTCTTCAAGCTTGTCTTTGACCGATTCCATTATAGAGGAATTTCCGGGAAGTTTTGTCAGCGGATTTGCGTCTAAAGCAGATTTAGAAGCATATATAATGGTTTCGGTTTTATATTTAAGTTCGTTCAAACTAAGAGGCTCTTTGATATAATCTTTTAAAAAATATTTTTCGTCTTTTATGCCGTTAAAATCAAAATCTGCCGGAAGTATAAAAAGCACCGGAATATTGCTTAGCATATTATCTAACTGCATATCGGCAATCATTTTAATCTCTTGCTTATGCGCGTTCATAGCAATAATGATTAACTGCGGGGGCGAAGCGTAAACGGAGTAATATGCCTGATTAAACGAATCGAATATTTTTAAATCGTATTTTTTTAATTCTTCTTTGAAAGCAATATTGTATGCAGGATTTTTACCTAATACTATAAATATTTTAGGCTTGCCGTGTCTATCTCTATCTTTATTCATATCGGATCGAAAATTAATCGAATATATAAAGCTCTTCTTTATAGGAATATATTTCTTCTATGATGGATTTTATAAAATCCATATCGACGTCGAGTATGCGCAGAGCATCCTTGTTTATCGTTTCCAAATATGCCGATCCGGAATAACCTATTCCTAACGCCCTTGTTAAGAAATCCGCAAGATTTAATATCGCCGCTTCCGTTTTAAAGTCGTCCGCAAGGTTAACGTTGTGATGATATTTTATCGGTATATAAATAGACGGAGGCAGATTCCATTCTTTTATGAGCATATATCCCAACTGGTCATGGGATATATTGAGAATATCGTGTTCGATGTCGGTTAAACTTCTATTGCTTTTCTCTGCAATTTCTATAATTTTTTTAAAATCTTCTTTAAATGTAGCAGCTATAATGATTTTACCTATGTCGTGCAGTAATCCGGCAGAAAACATCATATCGGGGTCAATGCTATTTATCTTTTTTGCTCTAATTTCATTTTTTTTAAGGATGTTGAAAGCAGTTGTTATATGTTTAGCGGTAAAAGCGCAGAAAAGGCTGTGTTCCGACAACCCTGCCATAGTTTCTTTCATTGCGGTAAAAACCGAAGTAGAAATTATTATGCTTTTTAATACGTTTGACCCTAACAGCACTATCGCATGATTTATACTGTATATTCTTTGGGGAAAACCGTAAAAAGGGGAGTTTACTATCCTTAATATTCTTGCCGAAAGACTTACGTCGTGGGACATTAATTCGCCGATATTTTTTATGGAGAAATTGTCGTTGTCTATTTCTTCGGAAATTTTAGATAATACTCTGGGCAGGGTGGGTATGTTGTCAGTTTTTTTTACGGTAGCGATTAATTCGTCTAAGGTGTCTATTTTTTTCATTTCCTATTTACGATATGCTTCCGCCGTAATTTTTAATTATGACGTTTTTTATAATTTCTTTAATTTTTTTCATAAATTCATCGTTTTCGGAGAATTGAAATCTTCTTTCTAATAAAGACAAATCTTTTTCCATTTTTTCTTTATTTTCTACATCGCTTTCTGCTTTAATATCGTCCGTTTCTTCTATGAATATATAATTTTCGCCTGTTTTCGTAGATTCCGAATTTATTTTTTTTATATTTTTTATAAATTTATCCGTAAGAACCGTTCCTTTTTTAAGAACCGTAATTCCTTTATCGGATACTATATCTTTGGCTAATATATAGCCTATTTTAAGGTTTTCCGCCGTTACTTTATTCATATAACTTTTTTAATATATTTTATAATTATCTCTTAAAACATCTTTTAAAAATTGATTTATATTATATCATATTGTAAAATTATAATAGTAAAAAATAAAGTAGAGATTATGAAAAATAATAATATATTAAAATTTAAAATTGCCGGCGAAATTCTTATTATAAACAAATATATACTGCTTGTTCTTTTAGAAAAAAGGGAAAATCCAGTCAATATAGGTCATATATTTGATAGAAAAGTCTTTTTGACGTCTCTTTTTTCAAGAGCGGACGCAACGCTGGACGAAAAAGAGTTTATGGCGGAGCTTAAAGAAAAGTTAGCGGATATATCCGAATCCGACAAAATTATTATAAATATTTTAACCGAAAGAAAGGAAGACGCGGCGGATAAAATTGCCGAGTTAAGAAAAATTTCTGCCGCCGTTAAAGCTTACGGCATAATTTAACGACGGACTTAATCCGTCCCCCAAAAGGCGACTTATATTATGAACGAATTAAACAGCCGTTTTTATAATAATCAGGAAATAGTTTTAGAAACGCCGAAAAAAAATTTTAAAGGCTATATAAAAAAAATAGAAGACGGTTTTTTATATATCATTCTTTATTCGTCTTTTACCGGCGGACAGACGTTTGAATTTAACGGAGAGGACTACGATATAGGCGCGGACGTATCTTTAATCGAAAATTCCGGCGATATTACGATAATAAGTTCCGGATTTTCTAAAACTTTTTTATATAAACCGTTATTAGAAAACATCGTTAAAAACAAAGGTAACATTTCTTTGAAGGTTAAAATTGCCGACGCTCCCGCAGAAGAAAGGGAAGGCAGGGAATTTTTAAGGATAAATGCCGTTATTCAGTTTATATATGAAGAAATCTCAATCGAAGAATTTCTTGAAACCAAAGACGGATATATTGCCAGACCTTCTTTAACTACCTCGGTTTACGGAATGTACGGCATAGCGGCTCCCAAAATTTATCAATCCGCCGCCGAAACCGATTCGGACGTTCCGGTCAATCCTAAAATAGAGAAACTCCTTATAGCTATAAACAGCAAATTAGACGTTATTCTTTCGCTCATTAATCCGGAAGCGTCTATTTTTGCAGGCATTAAAGAAAAACGGGTATCCATAAGCGGGTCGGGAATTATGTGGTCGGGCGACGATAAAGGATTAAATCTCGGAAGCATTATAAAAATTACTATGCTGTTTCCTACCGTGCCGCAGTTTTTAATAAAAGCTTTAGCGCAGGTAGTAAAAATTTCAAAAGAACCTGCGGAGACGGACGTTAATGTCCCTTTATCCATCGCATCGGTCGCCTGCAAATTTACCGCCATAAATGAATACGACAGGGACGAAATAATTAAATTTACTCTTGAACAGCAAAGGCGGCAGATTAAGAAAGCCCGCTAAGACCTCGGCAGTTGAAAAAAGGGGACAGATTTATTTATTTTCTTACTGCAGACTGCATTTGTGGGTTTTTCGCCCAAAAATAAAAAATATCTGTCCCCTTTTTCTAAGACCTCGGCAGTTCGTTATTTAGGAAATTGGAAAGGACGACTATATTTACCCTTCTGTTGAGCGCGCGTCCCGCCGCCGTGGCGTTGCTTGCGACCGGTTTGTATTTTCCGTATCCGGAAGCGGAAAGCCTTGCCGGAGGAAAATTCACGCTTTTTATAAAAAAGCTGAGAACGCTGACCGCTCTCGCCGTCGAAAGCATCCAGTTATTAGGGTACTTAGCCGTGCGTATGGGCGTCGAATCGGTATATCCTTCTATGGCGATGTTATTTTTTACTTTAAGTAGTTCCGACGCTATATGCTTTAATAGCGGATGATATTTTTCGATTATGCCTGCGCTGCCGGAGCCGAAAAAACTCGAACCTTTTAATGATATAACAAGCCCGCGGGTCGATTTATATACCTTGAGCGAAGACTTATACGAGCTGTTTCCTGCCGTGAAAGATTTTATTTTAGATTCTATCGCCGTAAAAACGGCAGATTCGTGAGATTCTTCCTTGATAAGTTTCTTATTAGACTTAGAAACTTTAAACGTGGAAGGAGCGACTTTGGCTACTATTAACTTTGGGGAGGAAGCTATATTGGGTTTGGAGGCGGAAACCGTAATAAACTTATTTGCCCCGAATGCCTGCTGTATAGATACGGCAAGTTCTTTAAGCCGGACGTTATTAACTTTGGATATTGCAAACATTACTATAAAAAAAGACAGGAGAGTAGTTAAAAAGTCTCCGTAGCTAATCATCCATCTTTCGCTGTTAGAATGTTCGGGGCATTTCTTTTTTTTTCTCATTTTTTATTTCTCCCGATTTTTTATCTCATACATCTTTTTCTCCTGTTCGCTTAAAAAGGATTTTAGTTTTTCTTCTATAAGCCTCGGATTTTCGCCGTTCTGAATGCTTCTTATACCCATAAGGATAAGTTCGTATCTTAAAACTTTTACTTTCAGGTTCATCTTGAGCTTACTGGATATAGGAAACAAAACGGTATTTGCAAACGCAAGACCATAAAGCGTTGCGGTAAAAGCAACGGCAATGCCCGCCCCCAATCTATTGGGCTCATTTAAATGCTGCATAACATGGATAAGCCCGAGAACCGCGCCTATGATACCCAGCGTAGGCGAATACCCCCCTGCCTGCTCATAAATTTTAACGCTTTCTTCTCCAAATTCTTCGATATTGGATAATTCCGTTTCCATGATTTCCATAACTATTTGAGGATCAATTCCGTCGACGACTAACTGCAGGGCTTTTTTTATAAAATCGTCCGACGAGGCTTCTATTTCCGATTCTAATGCAAGAACCCCGTTTTTTCTTGCTTTCGTGGCATAATTAAGCAGGTCGGATATAGTATTTTCAAAATCTATTTTTTCCGATAAAATGACGCCCTTAAAGGATAGAAGAGCTTTTTTAATGTTTTCCATCCTGTTTCCGGCTATGGTCGCTCCTGCCGTTCCGACTATGACTATTACGAAGCCGATAGGGTCAATCAACTGCATTAAATTAGAACCCTGAAGAAAATTACCGAATATTATCCCGCCGACGCCGAGAATAAATCCTATAATAGACGCTATATCCATATTTTAATCTGTATAATGTTTATTGAATAAATTTATAAATTTTTATTATTATTATAATACAAATAATATATTTTTAAAGTAATTTCTGCAAACTTTTATTAATAATCCAATTATGATATAATTTTTTTAATGTATTTAAACGAGATATATATATTATATCGGTAAATCTTAAAACTATATGAATATAACGGATGCCTTGAATCATTCGGAAGCGGCGGATACCTCTTCCGCGACTGTTTCCGTCGGGGGAAAAAATCCTGCCGCAAAAACGGCGATTTCTTCCGCCGAGTTGAACGAAATAAAAACCGTCGCCGTGAAATTCGAAAGCCTTTTTTTAAATATGATTTTCGATTCCATGTCGAAAGAAGTTGGAAAAGGCTCTTTTATAGATAAAGGGACCGGTTATAAAATTTTCAATTCCCTGTTCTATGAATCTATAGCCAACAACGAAAGCTATGGAAAAGGAATAGGCATTGCAAGGATGATAGTAGATTATTTCAAAGAACATCCTTCTTTGGTTGCGAAGGACGGGCTTAAAGAATTGGGTTCTTCAGTGGCCGAACTTTCGGCAACGGGAAATATGTTTCAGGCATACGGCTTAGCCTCCAAATACGGCGGAGCAAAAAACGCAGGGTCAAGCGCGGGGAATAATTTAACGGGCGGCGGAAATGCCGAAAACGAAAACGGAGACTATGTTACCGCCGACGGATTAGCAAAAAAAGCCTCCGAAATATACGGCGTTCCTTACGGGCTGATAAAAGCGGTAATAAAAACGGAATCCGGATTTAATCCTTATGCGGTTTCAAACAAAGGAGCAGTCGGGCTTATGCAGCTTATGCCGGAAACTGCGGAAGAACTCGGCGTAAATCCATACGACCCGGAAGGAAATGTTTTCGGAGGAACTATGTACTTAAAACATCTTTTAAATCTATATAACGGAAATGAGGAACTTGCGCTTGCCGCCTATAACGCCGGCGCGGGGAACGTCGAAAAGTACAACGGCGTACCCCCTTTCGGGGAAACCGAAAAATACGTCAAAACCGTTCTTTCGTATTACCGCGAATATAATTCTAATTCTAAAACAAAATCATAAGTTATTTATATTAAATATTTATTAATATGGGAAGGCTTCTCAGCTTAAAAGAATACGGCGATGCTTTAGATAATGCAAATACCTTGTCGATAAAAGGGAAACTTACCAAGGCGGTAGGTCTTGTTCTCGAAACCAAACACCCGGGTCTTTCCATAGGAAAGATATGCCGTATAAAAAGTAAAAATTCCGTCCCGTCCATGGATATAACGGCGGAAGTTATCGGATTTAATAACGATAAGGCTATACTTATGCCTTACGGAGATACCTCCGGGATAAGTTTAGAAAGCGAAGTTATTCTTTTAGACGAGGAAGAGAAATTTCCGGCGGGAGAAGAGCTTCTAGGAAGGGTTCTTGATCCTTTCGGCAATCCGATAGACGAAAAAGGCAGAATTTTTTGCGGCGATTATGCAAAAATATCGGCAGAACCGCCGTCCCCGCTTACGAGAAAAAGGATAAACGAAGTTATGGACGTCGGCGTCAGGGCGGTTAATGCGTTTCTTACAATAGGCAAAGGTCAAAGAATCGGCATTTTTGCAGGTTCGGGAGTGGGCAAAAGCACGCTTCTCGGTATGATTACGAAGTATTCTAAATCCGACGTGAACGTTATAGCCCTTATAGGAGAAAGAGGGCGCGAGGTTAAAGAATTTATAGAAAAAAGCCTTGGAGAAGAAGGGTTAAAAAAATCGGTAATTATAGTGGCTACGTCTGACAAATCTCCTTTGATTAGGCTCCGCGGCGCTTTTGCCGCTACCGCCGTCGCCGAATATTTTAGGGACAGAGGACGCGATGTTTTGTTTTTAATGGATTCAATAACGAGGTTTGCTATGGCGTCGAGGGAGATAGGTCTATCCGCCGGCGAGCCGCCGACGGTCAGAGGTTATACGCCGTCCGTATTCAGCGTTTTACCTAAACTTTTAGAAAGGGCGGCTATTTCGGATAAAGGCAGTATTACCGGAATTTATACGGTTTTGGTAGAAGGCGACGATATGAACGAACCGGTTTCCGATACCGTTCGGTCTATTCTTGACGGACACATTATTCTTTCTAGAAAGACAGCCGAAAACGGTATCTTTCCGGCTATAGACGTTCTTAATAGTCTGTCGAGGGTTATGCCGGACATCGTTTCCGAAGACCATTTACTTAAGGCAAGAGACGTTTTAAAAGTAGTTTCCGAATACAGGATAAACGAAGACCTTATAAATATAGGCGCATATTCTAAGGGCTCTAACGATAAAATAGATTTTGCCATAGACCGCATTTCAAAGATAGAAGATTTTATAAGGCAGACGCCGGACGAAAAATATTCTTTCGACGAAAGCCTCAAGGAATTAGGAGAATTACTTAATTAACGCTATGGTAAAAATATGAATAAAAATAGGATAAACAGGGAAGAAGCCTTAAAATTATTTAAAAACGAAAGCCTTCTGGGGCTTGGAGGAATAGCCGACGGTATAAGGAAAGATAAACATCCGGATAATATCGTAACCTTCATTATAGACAGAAACATTAATTATACCAATATATGCGCGTCGGAATGCAGATTTTGCGCTTTCTATAAAAAATACGGCGTTCCGGATGCAGGGAGTTACATTCTTTCTAAAGAACAAATTTTCGACAAAATCCGTGAAACAAAGGAACTTTTCGGAACGCAGATTCTCCTTCAAGGCGGATTAAATAAGGATATAGGCATAGATTATTATCTGGGGCTTTTAAAAGATATAAAGGAAAAATTCGACATACATATTCATGCTTTTTCTCCGCCCGAAATTACTTTCATTGCAGATTCAAACGATATTACGATTAAAGAAGCGGTTAATCTTTTAAAAGAAGCGGGGCTCGGTTCGGTTCCCGGAGGGGGAGCGGAAATACTCGTGGACAGGGTTAGAAAAAAAATCAGTCCGAATAAAATAAACAGCCGGCAATGGCTCGAAGTTATGAAGGAAGTTCATCTCGCCGGTTTAAATTCGTCGGCGACTATGATGTTCGGGACGGTAGAAACCGACGAAGACATAATAGAGCATCTTTTTAAACTGCGTGAATTGCAGGATGAAACCGGCGGTTTCAGGGCTTTTATTCCGTGGAGTTTTCAAAGTAAAAATACCGCTTTGAATCCAAGAGGCGTTTACGGTCATTATTACCTGAAGGTTCTTGCGATTTCGCGTATAGTATTAGATAATTTCGATAACATTCAGGCGTCTTGGGTAACGCAGGGCGCAAAAATGGGGCAGGTAGCATTAAGTTTCGGCGCTAACGATATGGGTTCGACTATGCTGGAAGAAAACGTCGTAAAAGCTGCGGGAACTGCAAACAGCGCCGTTGACGAAAAATTAATGGTGAGGCTGATTAAAGACGCAGGGTTTGTTCCGGCGCAAAGAATTAATAATTACGATATAATAAAATTTTATTAAATTTTATTATAAAATTATGTTATAATTTAAAAAATAAAAAATTAACCAAAGAGGAAAATAACGCCGTGACGGAAGAAAGGCTGTTATACTTTAAAAACATACTTCATAAAAAGCTGGATTCTTTACTTGGAGAGGCTTTAAAAACCGTAGATTCGATGACTAAAGAAGACGATAACTTTCCCGACCCTACGGATAGGGCGACGTTGGAATCCGATAGAAATTTCGAATTGAGGATTCGGGACAGGGAAAGGAAACTTATTCCCAAAATAGAAGAAGCTCTCGAAAGAATCGAAAACGGAACTTACGGCATATGCGAAGAATGCGGCGGGGAAATTTCGGAAAAAAGATTAGAATCAAGACCCGAGGCTACTCTGTGTATTGTTTGCAAGACAAAGGAAGAAGAACTTGAAAAAAAATCCAATATATAATAAAGTAAAATAAATTATGATAAATTCTTTGAATAAAATTTGTCCGCGTAAGCGCATACTTATAGTAGAAGACAATAAGATGCATTCCGAACTTTTAAAAATTATCGTCCAGTCTTCTTTCGACGCCGACATTACCGTCGCCGAAGACGGCAAGGATGCGCTGGATAAAATTACCGCAGGATATATTTTCGACCTTATCATAATAGACATAATGCTTCCTAAGATAAACGGTCTCGACGTGCTTAAAACGATTAGAAAGGTATATGATAAAGTTCCTATTTTAATGCTCAGCGCATTGAACGATAAAGAAACCATCGACAAAAGCTATGCCGAAGGCGCTACCGATTATGTAGCAAAGCCGATAAGAAACGGACTCCTAAAGGATAAGATAAGTTTCCTTCTCGGGGGGGGAGGCATTAAACCTTCTTAATTAAAATAATTAAAAATTTTATAAAAAAAATAACAGGGGAATTAAATTTAGTTTGAAGAAACAGAACAATTTTATGAACGGTATCATGGCAAAAATCTTGATATACGGCGGCGGAAATGCCGCAAAAACCCTTATAGATATGTTTCAAGGCGACAAAAACGTCGAGATAGCCGCTTTGGTTGCCAGAAATTTAACGAAAGAAGGAGCCGTTTTTGCCAAAGAATTAAATATAAAATCTTTTAAAACTATTAAAGAAGCAAAAGACGATAATATTGATTTTAATATAATTTTTAATCTGACGGGACAGCCGGAAAATGAACTGCCCGAACTTGCGGAACTTCACGGCGGAAGCGTCGAAGTAGTTAATTCCGTCAGTTCCAAACTCATCTACGACCTGCTTTACGATAGGCATAAGAGTCATATAGATAAAGAAAGCATCATTAAACAGTTAAGAGAACAGAAATCATATTTTAAAAATATTTTAGATGATTCGTTCGATATGATTATGGTTACCGATCGCCGCGGGGAAATCACGGAATTTAATAAAGGCGGCGAAAATATCCTTGGTTATTCCCAGAAAGAAGTCGTAGGAAGGCACGCCTCCGAGTTCTATGTAAATCCCGAAGAAAGAGACGATATTTTAAAGAAGCTTAAAGAAGACAAATTCGTCGCAAATTACGAAACAATTCTTAGAAAAAAAGACGGCGCTCCCGTAGATATTTCCCTTACCATATCCCGCATTATGAATAAATCGGGCGAGATAATCGGAACTATCGGTATTTCCAAAGATATTTCGGATAAAAAACTTCAGGAAAAAAGACTAAAAGAACTTAACGAAAGCCTCGAAAATAAGGTTATCGAAAGGACGAAACAGCTTGAGGAAAGTATTAAGGAGATTGCAAGGGCAAACGAGCTTAAATCTAAATTTATCGCAAATATGTCCCATGAACTTAGAACGCCTCTTAATGCTATAATAGGTTATTCCGACCTTCTGACGGATTCCCCCGATTTAAGCGAAAAGCATAAAAAATATACCAATAATATTTTAGTATCCGGCAAACACCTGCTCCAGCTTATTAACAATATACTCGATATATCTAAAATAGAAGCGGGAATGTTTTCCCTCGAATACTCGGTGTTTTCCATAAAAGAAGCTATAGACGAAGCCATCGTCGTTTTAAAATCGCTTGCGGGGAAAAAGAACCTTGTTATAACCGTAGATTATGAATGCTCGGATGAATATAAATTATATTCGGACAGAGTTAAATTTAAGCAGATTATATATAATCTGCTAAGCAACGCTATAAAATTCTCTTTTGAAAATACGGAAATAAAAGTTATATGTAAAAATATTCCGTCTTCTTTGGATATCAAAACCACGTCTAATTTTAATCTAAAAAAATATAAGAAGTCGCAGGATAAAATGTTTGAATACATACAGATAGATGTTATGAACCGCGGCATCGGTATAGACGATAATTTTAAAAATAAAATATTCGAGGAATTTACGCAGGCGGATAATAACTACTCAAGACAGTACGAAGGAACGGGTCTTGGACTTTCTTTGACAAAAAAAATTATAGAACTTCACGGCGGGCATATAAATTTTGAATCCGTTAAAAACGATTTTACGGATTTTACTTTCGTGCTTCCTAATCCCTTAGAAACGGAAGTATCCGTTATGAGCGTAGAAGAAGCCGAAAAGACTTTAATAACGGTCGATGCAAAAACTTTTTTCAGGGATAATAACGCAAAAAGAAATAAGCCCCTTGTCTTAGTCGCCGAAGACGACAGACCGACGTCGGAAATTTTTACTATAAATTTGGTAAATTCGGGGTATTCCGTCGCCCATGCTTACGACGGCATCGAAGCAGTGGAAAAAGCCAAGAGCCTAAAGCCCTTTGCGATTCTTTTAGACATAATGCTCCCGAAAAAAGACGGCTGGGAAGTTTTAAGCGATTTAAAATCCGATAAGGATACAAAAAATATCCCCGTAATTATTTCGAGCATTATAGACAATAAAGATTTGGGATTTGCGTTGGGCGCTACCGATTATCTTATAAAACCGATAGACAAAGAAACTCTCATACATACTTTGTCGCAGTTTACCCTTACTTCAAAAAGAAAAAGAAGACAGGTAAACATCTTATTGGTGGACGACGACCCGGTCGTTCATAAAATGATAGAAAAACTGCTTACCGACGAAGGTTTTAATTTAGTCCATGCGTATAACGGCGAAGATGGGCTCAGAATGGCTATAGAACTTAAACCGGATTTAATCCTGCTGGATTTAATTATGCCGGATATAGACGGATTCGAGGTGGCGGAAAATATTAAAAAGCATCCGGTATCCGCGCAAATACCTATATTTATAATAACTTCAAAAGATTTGACGGTGGAAGAAAGATTGAGGCTTTCCGGCAATATAGAAAGAATTATAGGCAAAAAGGCGTTCTCAGCCGAAGAACTCAGCCGTTCCATAAGGGAACTGGAGCTTATATATCCCCAGAAAGCCGGCTTGTTCGACGAGATTACCGGCCTTTTGGACCATAACTATTTTAATATAAGGCTTGCGCAGGAGATTAACAGGGCAAAAAGATATAATATCGTTTTCAGCGTAGTTTTTTTAGATATAGACCATTTTAAAGAATATTGCGATTTGGTGGGAAATTTCCATTCCGACATAGCCCTTAAGAAAATATCGGAAATGCTTAAAAAGCTGTTAAGAGGTTCGGACGTCGTGGTCAGGTTCGGTTACGACGAGTTTGCCATTATACTTAACAATACTCTAAAAGAGCCCGCGGCTTTTGTAGCAAACAGATTCTGTTCAGTCGTAAGAGATTATCCTTTTTATAAGGAAGAAGAACTTAAAGCAAAAAAACTTACGGCTTCTTTTATAGTCGCTTCTTTTCCCAAAGACGGAGAAACTCCCGAAGAACTGATTTCAAAAATTTATAATAAGCTGTGCGAAGTTAAAAGTTCAGGCGGAAATTATGTAGCCGAAGTAAGTTGATTAAAATAAATTAATAAAAGAAATTTTAAACGCTTTAACTAAATTAATTAATATGCGGCACAAAATTCTCATAGTAGAAGATAACGCTATTAACATGGATTTAATAATCGCCCTGCTGGAACCTTTCGATTTAGACATAATAACGGCATACGACGGCTACGAAGCGCTGAAAAAAACCGACGATAACCCCGATATTTCTTTGATATTATTAGACATAGGGCTTCCCGGGATAGACGGAATAGAAGTTTTTAAAAGGCTTAAATGTATTGAAGTTTCAAGCAATATCCCGGTTATCGCCGTAACCGCCCATGCTATGGCAGGCAATAAAGAACATCTTATATCTTTAGGTTTTAACGATTTCATTCCAAAACCTATAGATAAAAAAATACTTTACGAAAAAATAAAGGAATATTTAAAACTTGACCGATAATTTTAAATTTTGGACGGAACTGAAGGTCAGGTATGAAGAAACCGACGCAATGTCCGTCGTTTATTACGGCAAATATTTCGTTTTTTTCGAGGTGGCAAGAACGGAATATCTTAAAAATATCGGTTATAATTATACCGATATAGAAAAAGAAGGGTTTTACTTCGTGGTAGCCGAATCGAACTGCAAATATTTTAATCCCGCAAGATATGACGACGACTTAAAAATATTTACAAAAGTAGAATATATAAAAAACTCCAGTTTTAATTTCATTTACGATATCGTAAAAATCGTCGGAAACGAAACCGAACCGGACGTAAAAATCGCCTCCGGAAGCACCGTTCTCGTCTGCGTAGATAATACCGACTTTAAACCCTGCCGCATCCCCGAATACTTAAGAAAAGCAATACAAGGTTTCGAGCAGTTCCCCCGCTAATCCCTATCTATTAAATCATTTCAGGCATTTTGTAACCTAAACGTAATAAAAAATTAACTTGTTTTTAACAATTCCTTCATAATACCGAAACATTAAAATGATATAAATATTATTAACAAGAATTTAATTTAATTTTATTTATATCGCAGGAGGAAAAATGTTTAAGAACTTTAAAGTTAAAATTTTCGACCGTTTAGCCGCGATTAACGGTTATTCGCTCAAAATTGCCGCAAAAATGCAGACCGGGATTCATTACGAAAAAAGTTGGAAAACAATTTTGGTATCCGCTTTTCTTTTCGGAAGTATTTTATCTATCTCTTCGCATGCGTTTGCCGTTATAAACTTAAATCAGGGTTCATTAGGAATCGGGGCTTCCGGAATTTTAAACGAGGCTGCGACTTGGATTTGCTACAGGCTTGCCCCTGCGACTCTTACGATAGGGCTTGTCAAGGGATTTTACGACATTAAACAGCATAAGCCCGATGCGGCAAGGAAAGCCTTTATTACCGCCGCCGCAGGAACCGGGGTTATGCTTGCGCCGACGATAACCGGCGCGATATTGGGAATTGTGCAGAATGCGGGAGGTTCTGCCGGAGGAATTAATATGGGAGGCGGAAACGGCGCGACTACGGTGGGACAGCCATGAAAAATCAAGACAGCGATAACTACGCGGAATTTAAAATATATAACGGAATATACGGAAAAGTTACGAGATTCGGCTTGGAAATTTACGACTGGGGACTTTTTATATTTTTTACTATGATTTTTATCGTTTTATTAAAAAAAATCATTATTATTGCAATATTATTAGATACTGCAGTTTTAATTTTCTTAAAAAAATATAAAAAAAACAAACCCGATTTTTATACGAGTTCGTTGTTATCTTTTATATTTGCGAAAAAAGAACTTTATGTATTAGACCCGGAAAAAGAAAAAATTTAATTTAATTCACGATCAATATATGCTGTTAAATTCGGTTTTAAAAAAAATAGACGTGAGCTGTACTTTAAACAATTACGTCAATCTTATGTCTATAAACGACGGCATAGCCGTGGGAATAGACGGGTCGTTTACCATAGGCTTCAGGGTCAGGGGTTTCGATTATTATCTTTCGGGAAATAAAACTATTAACGATGCGGCATACGTAAACGACCTGCTGCTTAATCTTCTTGATGAAAATATAAGCCTTCAGTGGATTTACAAAATAGAAGACGGGAACGATGAATTTGTATTAAATTATGAAAAATCGTCGGTTCCGCCGGAAGATTTTAAATATATTAAAGAAAATAAAATTAAAAGTTTAAAAGAAATACATATAAAAAACATTAAGATATATCTATTTTGTTCAATTAACGGTTTAAATTTGCAAAATAAATCCGGCGGCGGCGGCAGCCTATTATCTAAAATTTCGGATTATTCGGCGGGGCTTTTTAAAATTAATTTTTCGGGAGCGGTTAATTCCAATGCAAGGAATAAAAATAGGTCGGATGCGGAGCTTATTAAAAAAAAGCTTATAAATATAGAAAATAATCTAAGTTTCATATCGTCGAGATTGGATATGGGTTTAAAAAGAATGAATAATCAGGAACTTACGGATTATTTTTATTCGGAATTAAATCCCGACAGATCGGCTTTGATAAAAGCTCCTAAATGGGAAGATATGTTTGACGGAACGACGTTCAGGAGTCAGTTGATTTATTCTTATGCCGAAATTAAAAAAGATTATTTTTATACGGACGGCTATTATTATAAATTTATAAATATGCACAGACTGCCTTCCCGCATAGATTCTCTCGGAATAACTTCTCTTTTGAATATCAAAGATTCCGGGATTGAAGTTTCATCCGGCGCTAACGATGGGGCGGGAGGAAACGGAAGAAGAAATAGAAATGGAGGCGGCGGCGGGGGCAGTACCGGCGCAAGCCGTAATTTTTTTCCTTACGATATTTCCGTCGCCTTTAATATTCCGGAACAGGAAAAAACTATAGAAAAAATACAGACGGACAGAAACATAAAGGCAAGCCTGACTGAAGCCGTAGGCGGAGGATATACCGATTATAAAGGCGTAAACATTACCGAACAGTTGGACGGGTTTTTAAAATCCGTTTCAAAAACGGAGAAAAAAATCGTTGAGTTTTCCTTGTGCGCAAGGGTTAAGTCTAAAAATATAGACGAACTTAATTTTAGAACGGTAAAATTGCTTGAATCGTTTAAAAATTTTAACGGAATGGAAGGGATAATCGACAATATGGAACATCATAACCTATTTATGTCTTTTCTTCCGGGACAATCCCGCTTTAACAGGCGGTTTAAAACGTCTATTTCGTCTTCGGCGGCGGCATTTTTTCCGCTGAACGAGGGTTTCGGCGGAACGGAAAGATGCGCCATTCCCTTGATTAACGAAAGGGGCGAAGGAGTAAAATTAGACCTTTATAATAATTCTCTGCCGTCAAAACACGGGATAGTTTTCGGAAAAACGAGGAGCGGAAAGGGTTTTATGCTAAACGGATTTCTGTCTAATTTCTATATTTCGGGGAGTAATTACCATATTATAGGCGTAGATATAGGAGGAACCTATAAAAAATTCTGCAAAATATTTAACGGAGATTATATTGAACTCGATTTGGACGGAAATTATTGTTTAAACCCCTTTCCTCCTAAAAAATATGTCGTTCGGCGGGTAAAAGGAGAAGAAATATTCGACCCCGATATAATGGTATTTTTAACCGGAATAATAGGCTTAATGGCAGAGCCGGAAAAAAATTTATCGCCTAACGATAAAACTATTATAAACCGCGCCGTGCAGACGTCATACGATAGAATTACGGATGACGAAGATATGCCCGTAATATCCGATATCAATAACGTTCTATTCGACTATAACGAAGGAAGAGATATTCTCGATAAAAAAAGAGCTATGGAAATGGGGAAAAATCTATTTAGATGGACGGATATTTCTTCGCCTTACGGAATATTATTAAACAGGAAAAACGGCATAGACATTCAAAATAAAATAGTTATATTTGATCTGCAAAAATTAAAAGGGTATGAAGACCTGCAGAAAGTAGTATTTATGATAATAAAAAATATTTCGTTCAAAAAAATGTATGATAAGTCGGCAAAAGTCTTTTTCTTTTACGACGAATGTTGGGAATTTATGAACGACCCTAAAGTTTCCGAACTCATAATGCATCTTTATAAAACTTCGGCGAAATGGGGTTCTATGGTCTGGAGCGTAACGCAGGAGCCGGGCGACCTTCTAAAAGCGGGAAATATCGGTAAAAGCATCATAGAAAATTCGTCGGTGAAGATATTTTGTCAGCTTGACGGTGAAGTTTCGGAAAACGATTTAATTGCATGCGGACTTAACGATAAGGAAATAGGCATAGTCAAAAATCTTAAAGTAGTCAAAGGGCATTATGCCGAATATTTTTTAAAATTCGGTAAAGATTCCGCAATTATAAGAAACACTCCAGACCCCTTTGAATACTGGCTTTGCTGTAAATCGTCGGAAGACGAAGAAATAGAAAGGCAGGTAGAGGAATCATACCCCGATAAGTCTTTAAAAGAGCGGCTTTATATATTAGCCGAAAAATATCCGAACGGACCGTATGGGATTAAAAATAATCGATAATGAGGTCTATATAAAATGAACCTGTGCGGTAATAAAGCAAAACAGTTTAAGGCTTTCGTAATAATTATATTTACGTCCGCCGTATTATACGCCGGCGCGGCTTACGGAATAGGGCTACCCCTGCCGGATATAGGGGCAATATCGGGACAGATAGAGTCCGTCGAAACTGCCGCAAACGGCGCTTTTTCGGCGCTTCAGGGGCTTGCCGGAACGCTCGGCTATGCGCCGGGGGCATCCGGCGGGCCGCTTTTTAACCCGGGTCCGGGGCTTTCCGAGGCAATGGCGACGGTCGATAAACTTACCGCCGATGCGTCGAATATGCAGGAAGAATATCAAAATATCGTCATTAATTTCGATAAATTAAGCCATATAGTAAATTCCGTAGAAAATGCGGTAAGCGGCATAAACAACCTTAACGAACAAATAAATTCCGCGTTTAACCAAATCCCTCAGGAGTTGACGGCAAGCGACGTTCAAAATAATTCGGTTCAGGGTCTGCTCTCCGGCATCGGTTCAAACATAAATTTAGAATCTTCGGAATTTCAAAACCTTAATTCTTCGGGAAATAATTTTAATCCGGAGGCTTTTATTTCTGGATATTCGTCTTCGGCGGGGAACAGTCTTAACAAATCCGCTCTCGAAAACGGTTCAGCGCAGTTTACCGGCGGAACGATATTTAATGCGGACGGAAATTCAGGAACGGCAAATATGCAGTTTAACTGTTCCGCTTTGGACGGCGGATATTATTTCGACGATTCAGGAAATCCCGTAGGGGGTTGCACCGACCCGGTAAACGCTTTAACAATCGACGCGGCTTCCTCCGGTCTTTATAATGCGGGCATTTCGGCGGCAAGAGCGCATAAAGCCGAGTTAGAGGGGGACGAATTTCTAAACGAAATTTCCGGTAATGCGCTTAAAAACAGTTCTAATTATTATGCTTACCAAAGTTCTATTCTTACTCTTATCGCGGAGGAAAACGCCGCGGGTTTAAAAAATATGGGATATATGGAAAGCCAGTTAAAGCAGATAGAATTAGGTAATTCGGCGGATGCAATCAAGAAAGAGCATACCGGTCCCGTTATTATGCCGCAGACTAACGACGAGCCCAATATGAATTTTTACTCGAAAACTACTTTATAAAAGGTAAACTATGTCCTGATTTTGCGATAAAAAAATTATAATCACTGTAAATCCAAATTCCATAATGTAAATTTAAACTTATGAACATATATTTAAAGTCGTTTATTAAATACTTGCAGCGTTTTTTAACTGCGGTATTTTTTATATTATTATTAGATTTTATTTGGACGCCGCAGTCATATGCTTCGACCGTTCCTGCTTCCGCTTCGTCGAGTTCCGGCAAAAGCGCTTCTAAATCTAATACCGTACTAAGCGAATCGGCAATGTCGATTTCAAAACTTCAAAACGGAGAAGATTTAACTATGCTTTCGATAGATTCCATCCCGCCCGCCTTAAATCAAGATTCTACTTTGAGCGTTTTTGTAACGTATATGTTTTATTTTCTGTTTGCCGCAGGTATAGTTTTATCTTTTTTTGAAGGATATAGGGCGGAATTGACGGGAGCATCCTTCAGTTATTACGGGCTGTTTTTAAGGACGTCGTTAATAGCCATAGGTTTTCTTTCTTGGAAACAGGAAGGGAGTTCTAACTTTGCCCAGCTCATTTTAACCCTTGCCGACAAGACGCAACTCTATCTAATTAAACAAAATATTAACGGCATAGGACAGTCGGTATCGCAAATAGTTTCCTCTATTTCAGGCAGTCTGCACTCCGTTTCGATTCCTACCGTTTCGTCTAACGGAACTGCGTCCGTTCAAAAGGGGTGGAACTTAAACCCCGTTTCGTGGCTGGCGGGAGCGATGCACGCAATAACCGGAGCCGTTTTAATGGGAATAATATGGTTTTTATTTAATATTTTATATTTAGTTATCCAGCTTTTTATGGCTTTAGTCCAACTTGTATTTTTAGGTCTGCTTTTTGCAATATGCCCGATTATTCTAGGTTTTGAAGCAATTCCTTATACGAGAGGAGTATTCGGAAAGTGGATGAAAATGTTTATCGAAATTTCATTCTGGGGCGTAATGGTCGCTCTGGAACAACTCATATTTTTTACTATTCTAGGAAAAATGGAATCTATAAATCTTCCGTCGTCGGGAACCGGCATAGGAAATATTCTTGGAATGTTCACTTTTGCGGAAGTTATTACCGTTTTTATAATTATGATGGTTATTAACGTTTCTGTCCCTTTTTTAGCAGCCAAGCTATTCGACGGTATAAGCGGCGAAGCGCATGAAAAAATGAAAGCGGCGAAAGGGAAACTCATAAGTTCGGCTGCAAGCGCCGGAGCAGGAACTGCGGGGTCTTAAAAGAGGTATTAAAAATTATGGGAAATCTTTTAAATTATAAAGACGATTATAAAAAAAGAAACGGCAGGCTTTTTTACGAAATATGGGGAGATCTCGAAGCCCAGAATACCGCGCTTAAAATAGTAATAATTTTAATGTCGCTGATTACCGTTATATCGCTTATTACTGCATTTTGGACATATAAAGCAAATAGAATTCCCGTAGTAATAAGGGTAAACGAAGCGGGGAACGCAAAAGTATTGAGGAATCTGCCGTTTAATAATAAAACCGGTATGGGCGAAATAGTATATTTTTCCAAAAGTTTCGTAAGAGAGTTTACCGGTTTTAATTCCATAATGATCAAGACCGAACTTTCGAGGGCTTTAAACAAAATGTCCGGAGATTACGGTAAAAAGACGCTTACTATGATTATTAGGAGCAAATTTATCGAGAAAATGGAAAAAGCAGGCATAACGTCTAAAATTAAATTTAAAAAGATAAAGCTCGTCAGGCAGACCGTAAACCACGATGAATTAAAACTTTACGTTATAAGAACGGTAATTTCCGATTCCGATCCTTCTGTTAAAAACAGCGCCGCATATGAAGACAAGCTTATTATTAAGAGAATAAAAAGAAGTATTCAATATCCCTTCGGTCTTGAAGTAGTTTATTTCAGCAGTTTAAAACTTGGAGGGGCGTAATTATATAATGAATATAAATGCAAACGGCGAAAGTTTTAATAAACATGTAATAAAAGAAGAAGCTGTCCCAGCCGTAAATGGCGGGGATGCATATAATTCGGACGCGCGCGGGAAAGATAAATTCTTAAAAAAGGATTTTTTTAGATTTTTCAGGCTTCCGATTATAATAATAGTATTTTTAATATCCGCGGCTATCGTTTTGAAATTTCTATTTTTTCATAAAACAAATCCTGCAAAAATAAAAAAAATAATGCCAAAAACCAGCGTGATTCAAGATAAAAAAAGGTTTTCTCCGGCAGTTTTCGATTATACCGGAAACAAGGGATCAGACGACGGTAAAGGCTCTGCAAAAAGCGAGGGATCAGGTAAATTTAACGATAAATTTAAAAAAGAAACGGAAAAATTAAACCGCGGTATAAAATTTAATAATTATCCGAAACAGGCGCAGGCGGCGCAAATTAATAAAAAGACGGTGGTTTTTATCGAAGCAAGCTACGGAAAACATATTTTAAATATGGAAAGAGGGGTAAAAAAGAGCGGGAGCGGTAAAAACAGAATTAAACGACAAAAAACGAGCTTAGGCGGAGGGTTAAAAAACGTCGTTGCCGTCCCGCAGGGAACGGTAATAAACGCTTATATCAAATATAAAATTTTTTCCTATAATACTTCGGTTCCGGTTATCGCAATTTCGTCTTCCGGTTATTATTACGACGGAGAATCCGTCTTTAAAAAAGGCGATAAATTTTTCGGCGCCGTAAGCCTTAAACATTCTTTAAACCGCTTGAATATAAATTTCGATAAGGTAATCGAATCGTCCGGCAGGGCATTAACTATAGATGCGACAGCAATGATGCCCGACGGTTCGGGCGGAGTAAAGGGGAACGTCCACAGGCATTATACAGGAAATATTTTGACTTCTATAGCGCAGGGAGTAGTGGGCGCGGCGTCGCTTTTCGTCGGGGGAGGTTCCGGGGTAAATTCCTCTAATCCTTATACTTTTCAAAATCAGGTAAGGGAAAACGTTGCGCAAAACGAGCTTAATTCCGCGCAAAACGGTTTAAATAATTATGCGGATTCAAATCAAAACATAAGCATAACCCTTCCTGCCGGAACCCCCGTTAAAATAATATTTCTTAAACCCGTGTATGTGAATCAAATAAAAAATTATGGACGGCGTAAATAACGGCAATAATGTTAATTTCGTTTTAGATAAATTGGATTCTATCAAAAACGCTTTAGATTCCAATTTTTTAGAAAGAAAAGAAGTTATAGATATGATTATTCTTGCGGTAATTTCAAAAAAACATTCGATATTAATCGGAGAGCCGGGGCTTGCCAAGACTGCCGTGTTAAAGGCTTTAGCGATGCATATTAAAGGACTTAAGCTTTTTGACTTTCAAATGACGCCGGCTACCGGCATAGGCGAACTTATGTCTATAAATAATCAAAATAAAACCGGAATAGATAACTGCGATATAGCGTTGATAGACGAATTTTTTAAAGGGCCGCATGCCACGCTTAATTCTCTTTTAGCCGTTATGAACGAAAGAATAGTTTATGCCCCCGAGCCGCGCAAAATACCGCTGATAAGTCTTTTTGCCACGTCTAACGAAAAACCGGATAAATCGTCGGACGCAAATCTTTTGCCGCTTTACGACAGGTTTTTATTTAGAAAAGAGATAACGCCGATAAAAAACGGCGAAAATTTCAAAAGACTGCTGGAATTAAAAGACGAATACGATTTCAATAACACATTATCGGAAAAAATGCTTGAAAGAAAAGATTTTGATATGCTGGCTTCGGCAGTCGATACGGTCTGCATAAACGGGGACATTTATAATTACCTATACGTAATAAGAGAAGAATTGAGAAATAAACAGGTGATTGTTTCCGATAGAAGATGGCGGGAAACGGTTAAAATATTAAAAGCAAACGCATTATTAAATAAACGGGACGCCGTGGTAAAAGGCGATATCGGGGTACTCGAACCTTCTTTGTGGACGTATTATTCAGATATAAGGGCGGTTAAAAATATTTTAAGGAAAGAACTGCAATGAAAATGAAAGAAAACAGGGCATTTATCGTAAAATTAGCGGCGGCGGCGGGATTGTTCGCCTCGGAGATTATTTACCTGTTTTTTATATCGGGATTTTTTTCGGATAAAAGAATCGGTTATTATTTTGCTTATTTTAACGGCGTTAAGCTATTTTTCGTTGTATTTCCTTTATTTACGTGGTTTATTTCGTCTTGGACGCTGTCGCATAGCGTTTACAACAAATACTTATTTTTTAAACCCGAAGACGATAAAAAAAATAAAAATAAAAAAACTGAGAAAATCAACGCCGCTAAAGGCGCGCCGGTTTGGCCGGAAAGCGAAAATCTTCAGTTGGTAATAGGAGAGGTTCATGAAAAAGACGGAGCGATAAAAGAAAAGCCGGAATGGCTTATCATGGATAAAACGGGGCTTTATACCGGCATTATCGTTTTAGGTTCTACCGGCACCGGAAAAACAAGCGCCTGCGCTTATCCGTTTTTGGACCAGTTAGCAAAATATAAAAAGGATTCGCCGGAGGAAAGAATTGGCGGCTTAATATTAGACGTTAAAGGCGATTTTTGGAAAGAGGCGGTTTCCATACTTAAGCGCAGCGGCAGAGAAGAAGATATAGTTATAATCGAACCGGGTTCGGGCTATTATTTTAATCCCGTTCATTATCCGCATTTAGATACAAAAATCATTGCGGAAAGATTATATTCGGTTCTGGAAAACATGAATTCAAACGACGGCAGGCAGGACAGTTTCTGGAAAGACAAGTCTATAAACCTGCTTTCAAATTCTTTAAGCCTCGTAAGGTTATGTTTAGGTTATGCTACGCTGAGCGATATATATGAAATAGTTTCCGATGAAAGTAAATTAAAAAATATGCTTGATTATGCCGAAAATTTGATAAATTCAAAACGCAAAGACTTAGACTTAAATGAGCTTAAACTTGCCGTATCGTATTTTGCGGGAGCCGATTACGCAGGACTCGACGAAAGGACTAAAGCGATTATAAAGAGCGAATCTTTGAGGGTATGCTCAGATTTTATAAAACCGGCTTTTAAAGATACTTTTTGCGCCCCCGAACAAAAACTGAATTTTCCGGGTTTTCAGGAAGTAGTGAACGGCGGAAAAATAGTTATCTTAAATATGCCGGAATCAATTTACGGTTTAACCGGAAAAATTATCGGCATAATGTTGAAACTCGATTATTTCAGAACGGTATTGAACAGGGTTTATAAAGCGGTAGTCGATAATTCGGTCAATGTTAAAAGACCGGTTTTGTTTATCTGCGACGAATACCAGAATTACGTAACTTCAGGCGACATTGAATCCGACGCCGAATTTTTTGCAAGATGCAGACAGTCTAAAGCGATTAATATAGTCCTTACTCAGAGCTACAGTTCGTTAAAGCTGAAACTCGGTTCCGAAGAAAAACTTAATTCGCTGATCGGAAACATTAGGTCTTCGATATGGCTTGCTTTGAGCGATGATTATTCGCGGGAAAAAGCCTCCAAAATTTGCGATAAGGAATACAAGGTTAAAATAACCGAAAATATAACCGAACAGGACGACAGGGCAATTTTTAATCCGTATATAGGAAAACTTTTATCAGACGACAATACTATTTCGCAGGGGACTACAAAAACTTATGAAAAAATGCCGTCGTTCGATACCGACGATTTTGCCCGCTTAAAATTAAATCAGGCGGTTTATAGAATTTCCTCCGGAGACGAAGTAAAAGGGCCGGGCATAGTATATCTTCATCCGATATATAGACCGAAAGGAAAAAGCTATTTCGACAAATTTTAAATATATGGGCAATAATAATTACATGGGCGGCGGAACGGGGCAGGGTTACGAACTCGATATTTTAGAAATAGCTTTTCTTGTGTTTAGCGGATTATTCGCTCTTTTTTATTGGACAAATAAAAATTTTAAATATTACGTGAATTCATTTTATATCTTTATATCGTATTCTTTCAAATTTTATCCGGCGGTAATAATTTTGTACGGCTTTAATTTATTCTTTTTTTTAGCCGGGTTACATAGTATATACGTTAGAATTTTTGAAATCAGGGTCAGCGGTTCCAAGCTCAAAATGTATAATAAATTAGAGCAATATAACGAAACGGATAAAAAATAAAAATTAAACGTCGTCGAATTTTTAAATAATCGGGAGGATTAATATTAATGTTTAAGATTATATATTGTTATTTAAGGCATATAAAATATTATATTTTTTTATGTTGTTTAATTTTAATATGCGTTTGTCCGCCGGCGAAGGCGGTAAAATATTCGAGTTTAAAGAGATACGGCATTAAAAAACGGCTTTGGGTGCATAAACTGCCCGTAAAGATAGGATTAATTTATAAATTGAATACCGCCCCCGGCTATGTTTCTGTTATAACCCTGCCGGTTATACCCTTAGACATTGCGCTCGGCAACACGGGAGTTTTTTCCGAACAGATAGTCGGAAGGCAGATATTTATAAAACCTATTACATACGATACGGCGGAAACGAGTAATCTCGAAATTTATACTAAATACGGGCTTATAAACGTTCTTTTGAGAATAAAAAGCCCTAAATTAGTTACTTATAATCTCGACATATCTAATTCTATAAAAGACGTTTTCGTCAAAAATTATATCAAAAACAAAATAAACGGATTAAAAGTTAAATTAATGAAAAAATATTCCGTGCAACAGTCTATTCTAACCAAAAAGGCGCAGGATTTAAAAGCCGAAAAAAAAGAAATTATGAGCCTTATACTTTTAATCAACCGTATAAAAATAAATAAGTCTATAACAAAAGACGGGATTACGCTTACCGTAATTTCGATAAGCCGCATCAAAAATTTTTATTATCTCCAATATCAACTTACGAATAATTCCGACGAGAGTTTTTTTGTTAGAAACCTTTATCTTTATAAAGAATACGGCGGAAATTTTTTTAACGGATACAATCCCGATAAGTTAAAAGAAATACCGGCAATAAACCGGACTCCGCATAACGTCCGCTATATGCCGTATAAAATAATAAAAAACGTCTTAATTTTTAAAAGGAGGAGAGGTTCTGCTTCGTCGGCTTCAGGATCAGGATATGCTTCCGGATGGGGTTATTCAGGCGGGTTAGAATTATCTTTTCATATTCTTGCGCGAAAAAAGTTTATTAAACTAAAAATAGGCGGAATTCAGCCTTAATTATTAATTATTAAATCTTGAAATTAAATAAAATTAAAATGCTAATAAAAAAATGCTATAAATTTAATAACATAATATTATATTATTTATATTTTACTTTAATTTTATCTTCCTTGGCGGTTCTTGCCGGATGCGCGCCGGGTTCCGTATTAAAAAGCAACAACGGAAATAAGGACAGCTTTCAAAAGAAAATAGAAAATAAAGTATTAACAGCTTCTTTAAGATTAAACGGCATTCCGGACAGAAAAATAAAAACCGTTATAATTTCAACTTCAAACGGCGCTCGCAGCGGCAGTTATATCGACCCGTCTTTTATGGAAGGAGAATCAAATATCGTTAATCGTCCGGCTAAACGCCGCCCCCGTATTGTATTAAATAAAACCGAGGAAAGCCGGAACGGAAAAATAATTTTAAAAATATTAAGCATAAAATCCGAGAAAATTTTTGAAATTATATCGTTTTCCCTTACGAACCTTTATCCGTCGCCAGTTAAATACAGGCAGTCGCTTTTCGAAAAATCGGACGGAAAGGCTAAATATGCGCGGATCCCTTTTAAATCGAATATTAAAGCAGGAACGGGCGGTAAAAATTATTTTATTCTGCCGGGTCGCAGCAAAATAAAAGAAAAGATAATATTTTTAAGAGCCTTTTCCAAGACGGCTTTTGATATATCGGCTTTATATAAAAATAGCCTCGGAGGCATTAAATTTATACGATTATTCGTTAAATTATGAAAAATATAAAATGCATTAAAGCCGCCGTTTTTTTTATTTTTACCGCCGTTACTTTATTTTTACCGGCATCGTCTTCGACTTCGGCTTATTCATATGGTTTGAGAAGTGGAGATTTAGACGGAACTATCGTATCGGCTTCTAAAAAATACGATGTTCCGCTCGCTTTTTTCATCGCCGTTATGAAAGCGGAAAGCGGTTTTAACATAAACGCTTTAAGTGCAAAAGGCGCGGTCGGGCTAATGCAGGTTATGCCCGAAACCGGCAGAGAACTAAATATGAACGTCCGCAACCCGTTATCGAATATAACGGCGGGAGCCGAATATCTTCATTACTGTCTCAAACGTTTCGGCTTCGAACCTGTTCCCGCATTAGCCTGCTATAATGCGGGACCGGAATCCGTCAAGACGGTATATATAAAAAACCGCCCTAAATTTATAATTCCGCCGTACCGTCAGACGGAAATTTATATATTACGCGTATTCAAGTATTATAATTATTATAGAAAAATGTTAAAATAAATAACTATAAAATATACCGATAAAAATTTTAAATTTTGCAATCAAAATACGCTCTTTGAAGATATAGTCTTAATTAAGATGCTAAAATTTATTTATTGATTTCTATTGCAAAATTAAAGATTTAATTTGAATAATTTGTATTATTTTACTATAATTAATTAAAAATTAATGAATAATTATATTATTATACAATAGTCTTTAATAAGGGGGCGGACAAAATGGCTATAATTAAAAAAATGTCAATGAAAAGTAACTTTACTATGTTTCCGATAATTATTTTGTTATTTTTTTCGGTATTTTTTAATCCGGTTCTCGTAAAAAAATCTTTTGCCGCAAAAAACGGCGAATCCGCCTGCGGCGGTTTATATGTTTCAAATCCTATAATTTACGCTCTTTATTTAAAAACTAAAGGAACCGTTATTAATAAAAACGAAGTAATTACGTACATAAAAATTGTTAACCCGGCAAAATATAAACATGACAGAAACAATGTTTTTTTATGGAATAAATTGTATTCTAAAGATAAGGCAAGGCTCAATAAGCTTATAGAATATTTAAATTCGGTTAAATATTTTAAAAACTACGTGAAGGCTTCGCTCGGAAACTATATAATTAAAAAGCAAGGATTTTTTTTAATGTATAAAGGGCATAACAGGGTTATTTCTAACGGTATGAGAACCGATAGAAATATAAATTTCATTACGGTAAAGCACGGCAATATTTATTATTTTTCTCGGCATTTAACTATTGTTTATCAAAATGCGGGAAAGTTTAATTTTTTAAGCATTCCGCCTAAAAGAGCCGAAAAGTTTATAAACAAAAGAACGGGAACTTTTGGGCATATCAAAAAATCGGTTTTTCTCGAATATAATTTCATTCCTTTAAAAGCTAAGAATAACGTTTTAACCGTTAAAGTTTCCTGCGTTAAGGTTTATAACGGTAAAAAGAAAATTTTTTTAGTTGGAATTATAAAATAATAAGTGATATAATTATTTATATGAATATATGGGGGTGCCGCTTAAAGCAGGCGGCTGAGAGCAGGGCGGTTATGACCTGCAACCCTTCGAACCTGATACGGATAATGCCGGCGTAGGGAATGAAGCAACAATATAAATCTTTCGATTATCAACGTTATTTCCATCCATATTCCCTTAAACCGGTCATAATTTATTTCCGTTTCAAATTATTGACGGGTATTTTTATTTAATGGATAAGAAAATAGAATTAGATAATATTTTACAAAAAGCTTTATCGGGCGTAAGGCTCGGGGACGAAGATCTGCTTTTTTTGCTTAACGAACGGGAAGACGGGGCGGTACTCAAAATAACCGAAACTGCCGACATAATTAACCGTAGGATTAATTCAAATTATGTTTCTTACGTCGTCAATAGAAATATTAATTTTACAAATATTTGCGGTTTAAACTGCAGGTTTTGCGGGTATAAAAGAACAAAAAATTCCAAAGACGCTTTTCTATTGGACTATGACAAGATACTCGAAAAAATTTCCGAAGGAATAAACCTGATAGGAATAGACGAAATATGCGTTACCGGAGGCATAAATCCCGATTTAAAATTAAACCCAGATTATTACTTTAATTTAGTTAAAACGGTTAGGAACAATTTCCCCGATTTGCATATTCACGCATTTTCGCCGCAGGAAATTTACGAGCTTTCAGGATCAACCGGTAAGTCTTACGCCGCGGTTATCGAAAAATTAATATGTTGCGGGTTTAATTCTATGCCTGGAACCGCCGCCGAAATTTTAGCCGAAGAAACGAGAAAAAAAATCTGTCCCGAAAAAATAGATACGAAAACTTGGGCGGAAATAATAAAAACGGCTCATAGTCTCGGAATTAAAACGTCCGCTACCGTTCTTTTTGGACATTTAGAGTCTTATGCGGATTTAATATATCATTTAAGCCTTATAAGGAAGATTCAGGACGAAACCGGCGGGTTCACCGAATTTATCGCATTGCCGTTTATCTCTTTCAAGACGTCCCTTAAAAATAAAGTTCGGGAAGCCGCAATAAAAGATACCGGCAACGTCCTTAAATTTTATGCGCTTTTAAGATTGTATTTAGACAATTTTAAAAACATTCAAACCAGCTGGCCTAAAATAGGAGTTGAATCCGCCCTAAAATCATTAGACTACGGCGTTAACGATTTCGGCGGAACTTTAATGGAAGAGAGTATTACAAAGAGCGCCGGCGGGAATTTCGGCGAATATCTATCCGAAACGGAAATAATTAATTTAATAAAACGGGCAGGCAAAATTCCCGTAAGAAGAGATACCTTATATAATTATTTATTAAACGCCGGCGTTAATATCTAATATATTAAAATATTAAATATGAAATTAGAATTAAACGGAAAAGAATATAATGCGGATAACGGCATTACGGTTCAAAATTTAATCGACGAACTGAAACTTAATATTAAAAGTACCGCCGTTGCCGTAAATAAAACTATAATTTCAAAAAGTTCATATGCCGCATTTGTTTTAAACGATAACGATAAAATAGACTTAGTAAGCATTGCTCCAGGCGGGTAGAAATATATAAAAAGTAAATATAAAATAGTCAATAATTTTAAAGCAGAGAGGGATTAAAAAAATGAACGGCAATGCAAATATGAACGGCAGTAATAATAACGCCTTAAAAGACGACTCATTAAAAATAGGAAAATATACTTTTAAGTCGCGGCTTCTTATAGGAACGGGGAAGTATCCGGACTTCCAAACCATGAAGGACGCCGCTGCCGCTTCCGGTTCGGAGATTATCACCGTAGCCGTCAGAAGAATAGACTTTAACGCAAAAGAAAATTTGCTGTCCTATATAGACCTCGACAAATATATTCTTTTGCCTAATACCGCAGGATGTTATACTGCCGAAGATGCCGTAAATACTTTACGTCTTGCTCGTGAACTCGACGTTTTTAAAACCGACCTCGTAAAACTTGAGGTAATAGGCGACCAAAAAACCCTGTATCCCGATAACGAAGAACTGCTTAAAGCCGCTAAAATTTTAGTCAAGGAAGGTTTTACCGTTATGCCGTATATGATGGACGATCCTGTCCTTGCCAAAAAACTTGAAGATGTCGGATGTCCCGTCGTAATGCCGCTTGCATCGCCCATAGGCTCCGGTCTCGGTATTAGAAATCCTTATAATATAAAAATAATTAAGGAAACCGTGTCTGTTCCGGTAATAGTCGATGCGGGCGTGGGAACAGCCTCCGATGCCTGCAAAACAATGGAACTCGGCGTTGACGGCATACTTATAAACACGGCTATTGCCGGAGCCGGCAATCCGATTAATATGGCTGCCGCTATGAAAAATGCGGTAGAAGCCGGCAGACTTTCATATTTATCCGGGCGCATCCCTATGAAACTTTATGCTCAGGCTTCTACGCAAATGGAGGGAATAGTATTTTGACGGATAATGAGAGAAAGGTAAAAACTACGACGAAGACGAAGATGCAGACGAAGATTGACGCAGGCGTAAGCGCCGGCATAAGATTAAACAGGTTTATCGCTATGCATACTACGGACGTTTCGAGAAGAAACGCCGACGAAATAATAAAAGAAGGCAGAGTTTTCATAAACGGTAAAAAAATTAGCAATCTTGCCGTTTCCGTTAAAGAAGGGGACGAGGTCGTCGTCGACGGTAAAAAGATTAAATATAAAGAAGAGCCCAAAATTTATATTATGCTAAACAAACCTCAAGGATACATTACCGCCGTAAAATCGGAAGAAGGGTTTAAAACGGTTATGGAATTAATTAAAAAAGAAACTTTAAAATATAAGCATATATTTCCGGCTGGGAGGCTGGATTTTATGAGCGAAGGCTTGCTTCTCCTTACCAACGACGGCGACTTTGCGTATAAATTAACCCATCCGAAATTCGATGTAATAAAAACCTACATAGTCGAGGTTAAGGGCGAATTAACCCCCGATCTTTTTAACAGGATAAGAAAAGGCGTCAGACTTGAAGAAACGGGTCTCTTAAAACCGGACGACGTTAGAATAGTAAGAAAAAATCCTTCAAAGTTTATATTGTCGGTCGATTTATCGCACGGAAAAAACCGTGAGATAAGAAGACTTATGGAGTTTTTTAACCTTAAAATTTTAATGCTCAGGAGAGTAAGGTTGGGCGGACTTTATATAGGCGACCTTCCTTCGGGAGATTACCGCATATTAAACCGTAAAACAGCCGAACTTGCGTTCACTTAATTCATACTTGCAATTTTTGAACGGTATTCGATAAGCGCGTTCGCGGTCGGACATACGTATATTTCGCCGAATAGTTTGAATTGACTTAAATTTATTAGAACCAACCTTGCCATTTCGAGAACCGCCAGAAAATAGGTTAACAATTCGTCCCTGCTTACGCTGTTTTTAACGATTTCGCTAAAAGTAGTATTCGGGATTGCATTAAAAATTTCCATTATTTCCATTATTTTTTCTTTTACGGAAAAATTTTCTTTTGCTACCTCGTATATATTTATTCTGTTTTGAGCCTCCGTCATCTTACCGTAAAAATACTTAGAAAGAATAAAAATATTTGCGTCAAAAATAATGGCGGCGTTTCCCGAAATTTTTTCAAGCGCGGTTTCATCGGTTTTAAACATTTTTATTCCAAATACGTCGCGTCCCAATATTGGCCTGTTATTTAAGAAGTTAGATACCTCTTTGACTTTTCGATATTCTAAAAGCATATCCGTCAATTCCGCTCTCGGGTCGGTCATATCGTCTTTGCCGCCCTCCCCTCCGTCTTTCTCGGCATCGTATTTAGGCAGAAGCATTACGGATTTAATATATATAAGTTGAGCCGCCATTACTATAAAATCGCCGCCTAAATCAAGATTAAAAGTATCGTAAGACGATGCGGAGGCGTTTACCTCTAAGCCTATCGCTTCAAGATATTGCCTTGTTATTTCGACTATGGGAATATCGTAAATATTTATTTTATTCTTTTTTATCAGAGTTAAAAGCAGGTCTAATGGTCCGTCGTAAGCTTCGAGGCTGACTTTAGGATAAAAAGATAATTGGGTTTGAGCGGACTGCATAAACTAAAATTATAAGCTAAGATTTTTTAAAACGATGTTGTTCACAATAAAATTGTATGAAACTACCAGAAAATTTCCCGGATCAAGTAAAAGAAGTATTAACAATAAAAATATTCCAAACGGCTCTAATTTACTTAAATATCCGGAAAACGGCTCCGGCAGAAGACTTACGGCGACTCTTCCGCCGTCTAAAGGAGGAATCGGGATTAAATTAAAAGTTCCCAGTATAAGATTTATCATTATGCCTATAAAAAGCATAAATGTAACGGGATAAATGAAGAATTTAAAAAATAAACCGCCGGAAACCGTCTGAAATTTTAAATGGTTTAAGAAATATACAAGATATAAATTCATAACCGGAAAATTTATGAGTATAAGTTTCAGAAAAACAAAACATATAAAAGCAAGGATAAAATTTGTAACGGGACCCGCCGCCGCGACGAATCCGGTATCTCTTTTGGGATTTTTAAGCCCGTTAAAATTCACCGGAACCGGCTTTGCGTAACCGAATAAAAAAGGGGAGCCGACTAATATTAAAAGCAGAGGGAGCAGAATAGTTCCGAAAGGGTCGATATGTTTTATCGGGTTAAGAGTTAATCTTCCGGCGTTTTTTGCGGTGTCGTCGCCGAAAATATGGGCGACGTATCCGTGTGAAACCTCGTGTAGTATAATGGCGAATAGAACCGGGATTATCGCTATTACTATAAGCTGAATAGTATTATTCATATTTTTTATTATACGCTTATTTTTCCTAATAAATCAACCTCATTTTTATCTTTAATTTTTTCGTTAAAAAAATATATAATATAAATATATAAAATTATGAAAGCAAATCAAGAATTATACGGCAGGTTAAACGAAGATATTCTTCCGTTCGTGCAAAAACCCGTCAGATATCTCGGATTGGAAAGCGGAATTACCGTTAAAGATGTTAAAACTATTCCTTTAAAATTTGCGCTTGCGTTTCCGGATTTTTACGAGCTGGGAATGAGCCATATAGGAATGGGAATAATATACGACATATTAAATTCGGTGGATTATATTGCCTGCGAAAGGGTTTATCTGCCGTATCCGGATATGAACCTCAAACTAAAAGAGCATGGCATACCTTTATTTTCGTTAGAATCCTTCGAATATATTAAAGATTTCGACATTGCCGGCTTTTCCCTTCAATACGAACTTTCCTATACAAATATACTATTTATGCTTGAACTTTCCGGTATTTCCGTTTTTTCTAAAGACAGGAGATATGACGAGCCTTTTATCGGAGCGGGCGGCCCCTGTGCTTTTAACCCTCTTCCATTGAACGATTTTATGGATTTTTTTATAATAGGAGACGGGGAAAAGACGACGGTTGAAGTATGCGATGCCGTTCTAAAAGCTAAAAGAAGTTTTAAATCGGGAACGATAGGTAAAACGGATTATAGAAATTACGTAAAAAGCGAACTTGCCGAAATAAGAGGCGTTTACGTTCCCGGATTTTCCAAAAGCGTTAAAAAATCAATATTGGCGGATATAGACCTAAGCCGCAAATTCAACGAAGATGCAGATTCCAAGTATATTAAAAATCATATCGTCCCGCTTATAGAAACCGTCCACAACAGACTTGCCGTCGAGATAGCCCGCGGGTGTTCGTCCGGCTGCCGCTTTTGTCAGGCGGGATACATTTACAGACCGGTCAGGGAGCGGAAGAACGAAACGGTAGTAAATGCCGTAAAGCACGGCTTAAGGACTACCGGACTGGAAGAAATATCTTTGTCTTCCCTTTCGACGGGGGACTATTCGGATATCGAAGCCTTGCTTTCCGAATTAGCCGAACTGACATCCGAAGAAAAAATTTCTATGTCGTTTCCGTCTATGAGAATAGGCTCTTTAAGCGAAAATATCCTCAGTAAAACCGCCGCAGTCAAAAAGACCAATTTTACCCTTGCTCCCGAAGCCGGAACTCAGAGGCTGAGAAATATCATAAATAAAAACATCTCCGAGGCAGACCTCCTCGAGGAAGCGGCTGGACTTTCGCAAAAAGGATTTAAAACCCTGAAATTATATTTTATGATAGGTCTTCCGTTTGAAAGAATAGCCGATTTGGACGGTATAGCAGGTTTAATAATAAAAATTAAAAAAGTTGCAAAAGGGCTGAATATTACGGTAAACGTCAATAACTTCGTTCCGAAGCCCCATACTCCTTTTCAATGGCATCCTATGGAAAACGAGTCTGCGCTTAACTTTAAAATTAATTATTTAAAAAAGTTATTAAAACCCTTAAACGTTAATTTTAGATATCAAGACCCAAAAGTTAGTTTTATAGAAGGGCTAATATCGAGAGGGGATAATCTTACCCCGCAAATTATATATAGAGCTTATAAATCAGGCGCTGTTTACGACAGCGAATCCAGATTATTTAACTACGATGCGTGGGTTAAAGCCCTTAAATACGAATACGAATCCGAATACAATTACGATTATAAATATTTATACGAAGAAAAAAATATAGACATAGCGCTCCCTTGGGACTTCATAGACATTCTTATCGATAAGGAATTTCTAAAAGAAGAATATAAAAAATCTTATGAACAGAATTTAAAAACCGTTTATTCGCCCAACGCGTCTGCGTCGGATAATTTTACTCAAGACCTTTTAACGGAGAATTGCAGGAAAACCTGCTATTTATGCGGGGTGTGCGATTTTAAATCCGTCGCTCCCGTTTATTCGTCTAAAGCGGAAAATATAAAAATGCATAAAAAAAAGAGCAAAGAGGATACCGCCGAAAATACTATCGAAAATACTGCCGGAAACAGCGTCGAAAATAATCCCGTAAAATTAAAATCTTTTTCCGAACTTACTTTTATATATTCCAAAAGAGGAGCGGCAAAGTATCTTGGACATTTAGAAACAGTAAAAATATTGCTTAAAGCTTTTAGGATAGTCAGACTGCCGCTTATTTACAAAGAATCCAAATTTACTTCCAGACCCAAGGTCAGTTTTTCAAATCCTATTCCTTTTATGAGCGAAAGCGACGAGCTTTATATTAAAGCGCGGGTAAATGCGGAATATATTGTTTTAGCGGATTTAAACGTTTTGCGGGAAAAAATCAATAAAATTTTACCCGAAGGATTAAGAATCCTGAATGTTAATAATATTAAATCGGCTTAACATCGGTATAACATTATTAACTTTTTGATAATTTTATGATAAAACATATATCTATATGACTATCTGTACCGTCGGAAAAATAATCGATTTCGGCAATATAAAAAAGGAAATATCGAAACTCAAAAATGAACGTAAAAAGATTGTTTTCACCAACGGATGTTTCGATATTATTCACGCGGGTCATGTAAGCTACTTGAACGAGGCGAAAAGCCTCGGCGACGTGCTGATTGTCGGCATAAACAGCGACGAATCGGTTAAGCGGCTTAAAGGTCAAGACAGACCGATAATATGCGAAAAAGACAGGGCATATGTTTTGGCAAACATAAAACCGGTTGATTTTGTGGTAATTTTTGGCGAAGACACCCCGTATAATCTAATAAAAGAGATAAATCCAGATTTTTTGGTAAAAGGGGGCGATTACAACGGAAAAGACGTCGTGGGTAGAAATATCGTCGAACATTCCGGCGGAAAAGTCGTTCTAATAGACTTCGTCAAAGGAAAATCCACGAGCAATATAATTGAAAAAGTAAAACGGCTATAATAAATACATTATTTATAAATATTTATAAAAATAATGCAAATTTTTATAAATTCAGTAAACAACAAATTTATAAAAATATCATTTTACGGCTGCCTGATAATTTTTGTTTTAATATTTTCAAGCGATTATTCTTTTTCTAAAACATTAAAAATAATTAATCCGACTCAGACTATTGCCATAAAAGCCGTCATCATTCCTTCAAGGAAAATTATAAAAGGCACGGAAACCATCAAATATATTCAGAATATTCAAAGCCCCAGACCGATTAACGATAATTTTCGAACCGGCAACGGTAAGGTCAGCCGCATAAATAAAATGAAAAATTTTAAAGGATTATATGTAAAGCTATCCGCTAATCTATATTTAATGCTTTATCCAAATAATTTTTATAAAAAGCCGAAACATTTAAGGGATTATAATATTCATCAACTTTATCCGTACACTTTTAACAAAGGATTTATAACCGTAGATAAATTATCGGAAAAGATTATAAAAAATAGATTATATAATAAGCTATATATAATTAAAATTAAATTTAAAACAAAAATTCCGGAGGCGTTTGGCAATTTCGGATATTTTAAAAAAGAAATAGTATTAAATGCCCCTTTTTATCCGTATATTTCGGCAAATAAAAATTCAAATCCGCAGGTATTTACCCACTTTAAAATAAATTTAGCGATAAAAAACGGATATGAAGCATTTTTTAACGGAAAAATTTATACGCACAGATTGATTGTTACATTTACTTCAAATTTCATTTCTATCGTGTTATCCAAAAAATTCAGAAAAAAAGAATTTCATTTAGATGCCTTATCGTTAAATTTTCTCTCTCCTTACCGTTATAATTTTAATAATAAAAATAAAAAAATTTATAGCGGAATAAGATTATTAAGCAAATCCTCCCAAATAAAATTGAACCGGATAAACATTGTTTATATTTATTTAAGAAGAAGCATATGGTTGAAACCCCCGCTGAACTCAAACACCCTTCTCGTCAACACGCGGTTTGCAGGCGTATTTCCCAACTTTTACATATACCAAAAATTGAACCTTATAAGAGGAATAATTTATTTAAATTTAATAAATTCCAAAAAAACAATCGAAAAGGCGAGCAAAAACAATTATCCTTTTTATTCTCAAAGATTGCAAAGGCTTTCATTTATTAATTTTAAAGCATTTTTAATCAAATATTCAAAAAAAAATCCAGACATAAAAACATTTTTAAAGCATTTTAATTTTATTCAGGGGGTCAACACCGTCATAAGCCACCCGATATTTCCTCTTTCTTATCTTTACTTTACGGGTTTTCCCCGCACGCATACATTAAAAAACAGCGTTTATTATTATAATAACGATTTAAATCTTATTCCCTATAAGCAAATAAAGGACGAATTTTTAAATCTGAAGAAAAAAGATTATTATACCGTTTTTGTAAGCGGCGCGGGCGGGAATATCAGTCCCAACAGCGGAAGAACCCAAGGTTATCTTAATTTTACCCTGACGAAGAAATATAGTTATCGAAATAATTTTTTATTCGGCATATTCAAAAATTATTATAACCGCGGGATTAGTCTAGGATTTTCTCACCAAATCGGCAAATTTTTCCCTATATCGCAAAAGTATAAACAGTCTGTTTCCGGATTGTTAAACCTTATGGAAATAAACCCTGAAGCATCAGGCAATTCTTTTGTTTACGAAAATCCAAAAAGGGTGGCGGAATTTAGCATAGACTACGCTTATAATTCTATCGATTACAATATTAATCCTGAATACGGTTCTTCATTAAATATTTCATATAATATCGCAAATTCCAATATCTTTTCCCCGTTTTCATTCAATCAATTTATGTTGCGGTATATTAAAAATTTTTCAATAGATGCGTCTAATATAATTGCGTTCAGAGGAATCGGAACGTTTGCGGTCGGCAACGTCCCCGACGCGCTCGACTATAACCTCGGCGGTATAAACGGAATCATGGGGATGCCCGCCGAATTTCCGTTTATCGATAATGATACGCTTATTGCCGAAGTCGATTACAGAAGAAATATTTGCAGGGGATTAGATATAAACCTGCTAAATAATCTTTTAAATATAAGGGCTATAACCTCTGATGTTATTTCGGGGGCGGGTAAAATAGGGGATACCATTCCGTCCGTATTCGATAAAGGTCCGCTTTACAGTTTTGCCGGGCTTGGAATTCATTTTAAAAACTATTTTTTCGGAATATATCCCGAAATGATAAGTATTTATGCCGCAAAGGCATTTGGAAGCGGCGTAGGTTCGGAATACGGCGTAAGGTATTATATTGGTTTGAATCAACCGTTCTAGCCGGTATAAGGGATGTTAAATTTTTATGTTACAGCAAAAAAGATTTCTTAAATTTGCTTTGACGCAAAGATGACAACGCCGATAGGGATAGGTAATTCGCCGGACGAATTAAAAAACTTAAATTTTTATTGACGAAATTTTAATATAAATATATTATATATATATTTATGTCTAATAATTCACGTGAATATAAAAAAGAAATGGTAAAAAAAATAATTTAATCTTTAATCTTTTACGGAGGGTAAAAAATTGAAAGCATTGAAAGGAAAAAAGGGCTTAACCGTTTTGTTTACCGCATTATTTTTATTAACGATAAGTTTCGGTCTGTATGGCTGCGCAAAAAAACCTGCGCCGTCTAAACCGGCTACTACCGCCGCCGCACCAAGCGCCCCGGCTACTACCGCCGCCGCACCTGCTTCAAAAACGACTGCCGCCGCAACTAGCAAAACTTCATCTAAACCCGTTTCTAAAAATTTAAAAACAGCGGCATTGAAAATTATGGCTTCTCAGGGTTGCGCAGGATGCCATATTATAAACGGTAAAGGCGGTTCGATAGGTCCGAACCTCGACAAAGAAGGTACAAAAGGTCATTCTATTCACTGGTTAGAAGTCCAAATCAATACTCCCAAGGTTCATTCCCCGAATACTATGATGCCGAATCATAATCTTAAACCGGCACAGTTAAAAACGGTAGCGGAGTATCTCGAATCTTTAAAATAAATTTAATAGCAAAAAAAATAATAACGGTTAAATTCGACAGGCATCTATGAACTTTAGATTGATTCATAGATGCCTGTTTTACATTATATATAAATAAATAATTAATAATCCGGCAAATTTATGAAAACTAATAAAAACAAAACCGTTCTAATAATAATAGCATTAATAGTCGTTATCGTTTTAGGGATATTTTTATACAAAAACCTTAACGAAAAAGGCATACCTTCGGTTTCGACCGTTAAATCCCTTAAAAATAAAGCTATTAAGCGGACAAGATATCAAAAGTTTAAAAAGTTCTGGCTCGGGATGTACGGACGTCTCCGTAAAGAAAAAGTCGTTTATTCAATAAAACCGCTTTATAACGACAAAGTAAATAAAATAGAAACGTACGATTTGACGCTTACTTCATACGACGGTTTGCAGTTGAAAGGATATTTCGCAATTCCCTACGGGGTTAAAGGCAAAAAATACCCGGGCGTTCTTTTACTGCACGGTTACGGTTCGTTTGGAACTCCGGGATGGGCGCACTTCTTTGCAAGAAGAGGATATGCGGCTCTTTCTATCGACTTAAGAGGACACGGAAGGAGCAGGGCAGTTTATAATCCGGGTTTTCCGGGTTTAATGACCGACGGAATTCTTCACGTTAAAACTTTTTCTATGGTAAAAATCGTTATGGATTCTTTAGCCTCTCTTAGATTTTTAGAGCATTTTAAAAACATAAATTCAAAATATATATTCGTTACCGGCGGAAGTATGGGAGGCGCGCTTCCTTTAATAGACGCCGCTATAGACCCTCATGTAACTGCCGCCGCCGGAGACGTTCCGTTTTTAAGCGATATTCCGGTGCAGATGCCTCTTGCAAAAATGGGTCCATATATGGAAGTTAAAGCATTCTTAGAAAAACATCCCGAAGACAAAGCCAAAGTTATGAGGTCGCTTTATTATGTGGATACGAAACATTTTGCATCGTGGATTAAAGTTCCGGTTATGGTCGGAATAGGACTTAAAGACGAAGATTGTCCGCCGAAAGGCACTCTAATCGTTTATAAATTAATTAAATCCAAGAAAAAACTCTTTGTTGCTAAAAACAGCGGTCATGTCGTTCTTCCCGGTTGGAATATGGAAGTTTTTAAATTTTTTGCTCCTTATCTGCCTAAATCTGCCGCCGGCTCAAAAAAAGCTGTAAAAAATGAAAAAAACGGAAGGAAATTCTTATGAAACACGATAATAGTTTAAAAGCGGTAAAACGCGCCGAATCATTAATGCCGGGCGGGGTCAGCAGTCCAGTAAGAGCTTTTAAGTCTGTTGGTTTATCGCCGGTTGTAATAAAAAGGGCTAAAGACGATAAGATTTACGACATCGACGGGAACGAATATATAGATTACGTTATGTCTTATGGTCCTATGATTTTAGGGCATGCCGACGGAAGGGTGGTAGAAGCCGTTTCTTCCGCTGCGGCAGACGGTTTCAGTTTCGGCGCTACGACCGAAAAGGAAATAGAACTATCCGGCTTAATTCATAAACATTTTCCTTCGGTAGAGTCGGTCAGATTAGTAAATTCCGGCACGGAAGCCGTGATGAGCGCAATAAGGCTGGCAAGAGGCTTTACCGGAAAAAGTAAAATTATTAAATTTGAAGGATGCTATCACGGTCATTCCGATTCGATGCTCGTCAAAGCAGGTTCGGGGGCGCTTACGACATCCGTTCCTTCAAGCGCAGGTATTACGGAAAGCCTGTCAAAAGATACTCTTGTAGCGGTTTATAACGACATATCGTCGGTTAAGGAACTGTTTTCGGCGCATAAAGGTAAAATAGCGGCGGTCATAATAGAACCGGTCGCCGCAAATATGGGGGTCGTTCTTCCCAAAGAAGGTTTTTTAAAAAAATTAATCGATTTAGCGCATGAAAATAACGCTCTTATAATATTTGACGAAGTTATAACCGGTTTCAGGCTTTCTTTGGGCGGCGCGCAGGGTTTGTTTAATTTTAAACCGGATATTACCTGTCTCGGCAAAATCATCGGCGGCGGACTTCCGATAGGCGCTTTCGGCGGCAGAAAAGATATAATGGAATATCTTTCGCCGCTCGGTCCCGTTTATCAGGCAGGCACGCTTTCGGGCAATCCGGTATGCACGGCCGCCGGTATTGCGACTATAAAAGCCATTGAAGAAGACGATGCCGTTTCAAAAGCAAACGAAGCCGCCGATTATTTAGTTGCAAGCTTGAACGACGAATTTAAAAAAATAAAAATAGAAGGCAAAATCGCTATAAATCATATATCGTCTATCATTACTATTTTTTTTAAAAAAGGCGGCGTAAACAATTTTAGCGATGTAATGAAATCGGATACGAATATGTTTAAAGAATTTTTCGCATCGGCGTTGAACAGGGGAATATTTATGGCTCCGTCGCAGTATGAAGCTATGTTTTTAAGCTCTAAACATACCGGTTCGGATTTAGATAAAACCGTTTCGATTATTTCGGAAGCATTAAATAAGATATTTTAGCAGGCATTAATTATAAGCGTTATAAGTGGTGGAGGGCACGGGACTCGAACCCGCGGCCTACGCCATGCGAAGGCGTCGCTCTACCAACTGGGCTAACCCCCCACGTTTTAAAAATTTTCCAATGAACTAAAATTATTATCGCAAAAAATCCCTAAAAAAGCAACTACAATAAAATTAATAAAATCCCCGAATCCCGATTTAGAAACCGCTTTAAATAATTATGCTTGCCGCTCCGATTCCTTGACTATCATAATTTTCATGATAATATATTATATAAATATATAAAAATTTACGCGGATAACGGGACGCGTAATATCAATTATAAAGAAGGAGGATTGAAAAATGTTGGAATTATCGTCTATAAGCAGAAGAGTTAAAGAAAGAGTTAAAGATACGGTCGTAAAAAATACCCTTCATATCGCAAGCGATTATATAATACCGAAAATAAGCGATGAAGCAATCATTAAACTTTCGGACAAATTAAATAATTTTAAGGCTCCCGCCGGTAAAATATTTTTCGACCATATTTTCATTAATTTAAAAAGAAAACTTCCGTATCTTTCTAAAAATGTTAAAAAAGGGATATTAGATAATTTTATATCCAATTTTTTACTGCTGAGCGGCGAAAGAAGAAAAGCTTTTATCGAAAAAAATGGATTTTATCCGCCTCTTTTTTATGTTATCAGCCCGACTATGCACTGCAATTTAAAATGCTACGGATGTTATTCCGCCAATTATACCCGCAGGGATATGCTTTCGTATGCTAAAATCAACCAAATCATAGAAGAGGGGAAAAGCTTCGGTATATTTTTCTATACGATTTCCGGCGGAGAACCGTTCGTTAGAAAAGACCTTTTAGATATAATCGAAAAAAATAACGATTGCTATTTTCAGATATACACGAACGGTTCGTTAATAGACGGAAAAACCGCCGAAAAACTTGCTCATTTAGGCAATGTTTTTCCCTGCATAAGCGTCGAAGGATTCGAAAACGAAACCGATGAAAGAAGAGGAAGGGGGCATTTTAAAAAAGTAGTTTCGGCGATGAAAAATCTCAAAGAAAACGGAATGCTTTTCGGATTTTCCGCTACCGCCACCCGCTTTAACAACGATGTTATAGTAAGCGATGAATTTATCGATTTTTATATAAAGCAGGGCTGTTTTCTCGGCTGGTATTTTAACTATATACCTATCGGACGGGAACCAGACGTAAATCTTATGCCTACGCCCGAACAGCGCAATTTCAGAAGAAAAAGGGTCGTAGAAATAAGAGAAACAAAACCTATAGTAGTCGCCGATTTCTGGAACGACGGCGTTCTTTCCCACGGGTGTCTTTCCGGGGGGCGCGTTTATCTTCACATAAACGCTAACGGGGGCGTAGAGCCGTGCGTTTTTGCGCAATTTGCCGCAGATAACATATTCGATAAGTCTATGGAAGAAATTCTTAGTTCGACTTATTTTAAATCTATAAGAAAGGAACAAATGGGGGTCAAAAACAGGCTCCGTCCCTGCATGATAATAGATCACCCAAAAATACTCAGAAAGGTTGTCGCCGAAGGAGGGGCAAAAGCTACTCAGGAGGGTGGAGATTCGATAATAACAGAACTTCAGGATAAAATGGACGAATACTCGCAGAATTACGGAAAGATAGCCGACGAGGTTTGGAAAGACGAATTCGAAAACGGCAAATTTTTCACCGCATTTGACGGCAGAAGAATAAAATTAAACGAAGAAGACTATTACAGGAGGTCATTTTATCCTATTAAAGGAGGCAAAGGCGCGGAAGATAATTAGTGTTATATTTTAATTGTTTGTATTATAATATAACGCTATGATAGCCGATATAGTTATCCCCAAAAGCGGAACCGATATTAAATTCAGTTATTTGATACCGGAAGAATTAGAACCCGAAGTAAAAATAGGTAAAGCCGTGCTGGTTCAATTGAAAAACAGAACCGTGTACGGCTTTATTTATAATATTACGTCTGAAAACAAAAAAATAAATCTTAAAAAAATACTTCATATTTCGAAACCTCATTTTTTTACCGAGTCCCGCAAAGATATTTTTAATTTTCTTTCTTCATACTATCATGAAAACATATCTAAGGTTCTCGAAACCGTTCTCCCGTCGTTGGACGTCCAACATTTCGATTTGTTAGATAAATACTACGATGAGGCAATGCTCGTCAAAACCGCTCATAATGATAACGGAGGCGCTTTTCTTTCGGAAGCCCCTTATCATCTAACGCAAGATCAAGAAAATGCGGTAAACTTAATTAAAGAAGTAATGGCTGAAGGTATATATAAAACATTTTTACTTCACGGCGTAACCGCAAGCGGCAAAACGGAAATTTATTTTAATCTTCTTAATTTTGCTTTAAGTTTAAATAAGCAGGTTATAATAACCGTTCCGGAAATATTTATTACTAATCAATTTATTCACTTAATAAAAAAACGTTTCGAAAAACTAGTCGAGCAAAAAGGTTTCGCAGTTTTCCATAGTAAAATTTCAAAAAAAGAAAAACTCTTAAACCATATGAGAATAATGAACGGCGGCGTCAAGTTGATTCTGGGAGCAAGGTCGGCTATATTTTCCCCGTTAAAAGATCCGGGGCTTATAATAATCGACGAAGAACATGATTCTTCATATAAACAGCAGTCGGGGCTTCTTTACAATGCCCGCGACGTTGCCGTTATGATGTCTAAAAAAACTTCGTCCGTCTGTATCCTCGGTTCGGCTACCCCTTCTTTAGAATCTTATTATAATGCCGCCTATCTTAAAAAATATGAATATATATATATAAAAAACAGGGTAAAAGGTAAATCTCTTCCCGAAGTCGATATTATCGATTTAAAAGGCGAATTCAAAAATTCGGGGAAAAAAGAATTTAAAGATAAAATTTTATCCGACGAAACAATCCTTTTAATGGAAGAAAATCTTAAAAATAAGAAACAAATATTACTTTTCTTAAACAGAAGGGGATTTTCGACATTCTTGATATGTACTTCATGCGGTCATCAATTTTTATGCAAAAATTGCGCTATATCTTTAGTCTATCATAAACATAAAAGCAGGCATAATAACGCAAATGCCGCAAACGGTTCGTTAGAATGTCATTACTGCGGTTATAAAGAAGAAGTTCCTAAGTTGTGTCCAGAATGCGGAATGGACGATATCGAACCGTACGGTATAGGCGTTCAAAAATTGGAAGACGGGGTAAAAACTTTATTTGAAAAACAGGCTTTTAGCCGATCCGAAGGATACGGCAGTTCAGACGTAATAAAAATAGAAAGAATCGATTCCGATATAGCAAAAAATAAGAAAGCCGGCGCCGAAATCTTTAAAAAAATGCACAAAAAAGAAATAGATATATTAATAGGAACGCGGATTATAACAAAAGGACACGATTTCCCGGACATAGGTCTCGTAGTAGTAATTTTTGCGGACAGCCTCCTGAATTTACCGGATTTCAGGAGCGCCGAGAAAGCTTTTCAGATTCTTACGCAGGTTCTCGGAAGAGCCGGAAGAGGCGAAGATCGCGGAAAAATAGCTATTCAAACATTTATACCGGATAATTATTTATTGCAATATACCGCCTCCCACGATACAAAAGGTTTTTACGATAAGGAGCTTGAAATCAGAAAAGAATACGGTTATCCGCCTTATACCAGAATGATAGCCCTGAAATTAATAGATAAGAATATTGAAAACCTGAAAGAAACGGCATCAAATTTAAAAAAAATTATCGGCAGGATTATAGAAGCAAATATTAAGTCGGGCAATTTCGCAAATAATTTATCTATTTTAGGACCTTCGCCGTGCCCGATTGAAAAAATAAAAAACGATTTCAGGTATCAACTTATATTAAAAGCGCCTCCTCCTGCGGCAAACCTCCATAGGCTGGTAGATATGTTAAGGAACGACGAGCATTTATCCAAAAAATTTTCATCGGGAAAGATTGCCGTAGATGTTGACCCCGACGTTCTTATGTGATAAACTTAAAACTTAAATATAGTTAAAATCTAAAGGGAGTATTGATTAATGAACAAAGCTCAATTTACTGAAAAATTTGCGGTTAAAAATGATATTCCTATAAAGATTGCGGATAAAATAATCGATACTATAATTAACGAAATAAAGGAATCTCTTATTCAGAGGAAGAGAGTCGAAATCAGGGGGTTCGGAAGTTTTTCGGTAAAAGAATATAAAACTTATACGGGAAGAAATCCAAAAACCGGAGACAAGATAGAAGTTCAAAAAAAATTGGCCCCGCAGTTTAAGTTAAGTAAGATTTATAAAAATAACCTTGTTAAATAAATTAAGTAAATTAAGTAAATTTTTCATAAAGACTTACGGCTGCCAAATGAATCTCCACGATTCAGGTTTAATAGAAAACGGTCTTTTAAAGAACGGTTTTCATAAAGCCGATTCCGTGAGCGATGCCGGCATCGTTATCTTAAATACCTGCAGCGTCCGTGACCATGCCGACCACAAAATATTATCGGAATTAGGCAGATTAAAAAAAACCTGCCCCGATAAAAAAATCGTTCTTGCCGGTTGTTTCGCCAAACAGATTAAGTTAAAAACGGAATCCGAAAAACGGAAATCGGAGATCGGTCATTTTTTTGATTATTGTTTCGGCCCGGACGAAATTCCATCTATCCCGGATGTTCTTAAACGCAAAAACGCGTTCGTAAAAGATAATAAAGATTTCGTAAAACCGCAAAACGACGCGGCAACGGTAAAAATTACCGAAGGATGTAATAATTTTTGTTCTTACTGCATAGTGCCTTATGTTAGGGGGGAAGAAAGATCTATACCGTTTGAAATTATATATAATACCGTTAAAGAGCAGGTTTCGAAAGGAGTAAAAGAAATACTTCTTTTAGGACAGAACGTAAATTCCTATCTATCGCCGGAAGACGGCAATAAAGACTTCGTCTTTCTTTTAAATGCGCTTTCGGAAATAAAAGGCGCATTTAAAATTAAATTCTTAACTTCCCACCCTAAGGATTTCAACGACGGTTTAATAGAAACGGTTTGTAAAAACGGTAAGATTTCTAAAGAGATTCATCTGCCCGTTCAATCCGGTTCGGATAAGATACTTTCGGCTATGAACAGGGGTTATACGATAAAAGATTATTTAAATCTGGTCGAAAAACTAAGAAACGGGTATTCCGATATTTCCGTTTCCACGGATATAATAGTCGGTTTTCCGGGCGAAACCGAAGAAGACTTTCAAATGACCGTTTCTTTAATGGAAGAGGTCAAGTTCGATTTTATATTCGGGTTCAAGTATTCCCCCAGACCTTTTACTAAATCTTTTGAAATTCCCGACGATATTTCTATGGGAATTAAAAAAGAAAGGCTCGAAACGGTATTTCAAAAACAGAAAGAAATAAGTAAAAAGGGAGGCAGTCAATAATTATTATGATAATAGATTTTCATATGCACACCGTATTTTCCGACGGCGAACTTGTTCCCGCAGAGCTTATCAGGCGTTCTATATATGCAGGTATAGACGCGATAGCTATAACCGACCACGCCGATTTTTCCAATATCGAAAGCAACCTGTCCGGCATTAAAAAAATATGCGAAAAAATAAACAAACTTTACGGTAAAAATAAAAAAAATAATTTTAAAGTTCTTCCCGGAGTCGAGATAACGCATGTGCCGCCAAGTCTTATAGGAGAAGCCGTAAGTCTTGCCAGAAAATCCGGGGCAAAAATAGTCGTAGTCCACGGCGAAACGCTGAGCGAGCCGGTAGAGGACGGAACAAATTCAGCCGCCTTAAAAGAAGATATAGACATACTTTCCCACCCGGGTTTAATTACGGAAAAAGAGGCGGTCCTGGCAAAGAAAAACGGCATATATCTGGAACTTTCCTACAGAAAGGGACACTGCCTCGCAAACGGACATATAGTCGGCATAAGCCAAAAAACCGGAGCCGGCTTGATTATTTCGAGTGACGCCCATTCTCCTTCGGATATTATGGGCGAAAAAGAATACGACGGGGTGGGATTCGGCGCGGGGCTGACGGCAAAAGATCTTGAAAAAATTAAGGAAAACGCCGCCGGCTTATTAAAAAAATCGTCAAAAAAATATGCTTGATTTTAATTTTATTATCTTATAATATTAATTCAAATTAACGTAAAAAATAAAAAGGGAAAGGGAAATTTTAATGGACAAAATAGACATAGAAGGATTTTTTATTAAAAATAAATATTTTTTAATCGGTTTTTTAGCCGGAATCATAATAATCGTAGGGGCATTGCTGGGAGTCAAATTTTATTATTATAAATTAAACCAAAGCGCAAATAAAATGCTTTGGAAGGGCATCAGGCTTTATATGTCCTATAACGGTAAAAATCCCGAAGCTGTTTCCGGTTCAATATCATACCTAAAAAAACTTCAAAAAAAATACAAAGGAACGACCGATTATAAAATATCTAATTTTTATCTTGGATTAGATTATATGAGAGCGGGGAAATTAAAAAAATCAGCGGTTTATTTTACAAAATATGCCCGTTATTATCCAAAACCTAATTCGCATAATTTAACTTATCTTGCCTACAGCAATCTTGCTACCGTTTCTATGCTCCAAAAAAATTATAAAAGCGCGATATTATATTTTAAAGCAATGTCTAAAATAAACGACGTCAAGCTTCAGGAATATGCATTATTGGAAGAAGCGGCGGTATGGACGCAGATTAAAGAGCCAAAAAAAGCCGTTGCCGTATATAATACTATTCTCACGAACGATGCAATGACTAAAGACAGGGGATATATAGAAAATTTAATACAATTGAATGAGCTTCGCTTTTAAAAACATATGCTTAATTTTATTTAGGAGAGGGTATGGGGTTATTCAGCCAAGGCAATAAACAGTGCATGACCGTTATTAATTCGGCTTTGACAGATAAAGACGATGAATTGGAAAAACTTAAAAAGTCGGACGCGAGGCTTTTTGACGCCTCTTTCCCCGCTTTATCCTTAGTCAACGACTGGAGGAATAGAATACTATCTCTTGCCTCCGACCAAGTCGATATTATGGAAATTACCATAGATACGAAAAAGACCGCCGGGGTGTTCAGGGGCGAAGTAGAACAAGCCGCATCGAGGATAACCGGCGTCGCCGCGGCTACCGAAGAGATGTCTTCTACCGCAAAAGAAATAGCAAAAAATGCGCAGGCGGCGGCGGGCGAAGCCGGCGATACCGTCAAAAAAACTAAGGAAGGTTCGGCGGCGCTGGAGGAACTTGTTTCGAGAATGGAGCAGGTCGAGCAGGCGGTTAAAACCATGGGAGAGTCGATAAACCAGTTTGTAACGAGGACGCAGAAAATAGTAGAACTTACCGATAAAGTAAAAGAGATAGCGGCGCAAACCAACCTGTTATCCTTAAACGCCGCAATAGAAGCGGCGAGAGCGGGGGAACACGGCAGAGGTTTTGCCGTCGTAGCTGATGAAGTAAGAACGCTTGCGGAAAAATCCGCTCAGGCGGCAAAAGAAATCGAACAGGTAACGCAGGACATAGGCGGACAGTCCAAAGAAGTCGAGATTAAAGTAAAAGAAGGTCTTTCCCACCTTAAAAATTCTCAGGAATCCTTGGACGTCGTAACAAGCGTTATGTCCATAGCCGACAAAGCGGCTACTCAAACAAGCGAACAGGTAACGTATATCGCCACGGCGGCAGAAGAACAGTCGCAGGTTGCTTCGGAAATGGCAAATAATCTCTCGTCTCTTTCTTCCGGGATGGAAGAGATGCAGAATACATTTGATAAAATCGGTTCTTCTTTTGACAGAATAGTCAAAGAACAGTCAAATTCCATAAAAATTTTTTCGGATTGGAAATTCGACTGTATGCTTTTAAATATCGTCAAAGCCGACCATTTATTATGGATTACGAGAGTGCTCGACGCCCTTGCGGATAAAAAAGTATCGCTAAACAGCGCAGAGTTGACCGACCATCACCAGTGCAGGCTCGGAAAGTGGTACGAAGGGGTAGGACGCTCAAAATATGGGGATCACAAAGAATTTATAGAATTAGGGCAGATTCATCCGAAAGTCCACGAAACCGGCAAAGCTTTAATCGACGCTTTAAACGCAAAAGATTTGGATAAGGCTAATATTCTCGCCGACAGGTTAATAGATTATAAAGGGCAGGTAATAAAGACGCTTGACGATTTAATTAGCAAAGCTAAAGAAAACAATATTTACAACAGGCATGAGAAGAAGTGAACGATTTAACCCCGATAAACGTAATTTTTATATGGCATTTTCACCAGCCTTATTACAAAGACGATTTTAGCGGCGAAATACTGATGCCGTGGACGAGGCTCCATGCTACCAAAGATTATTATTTTATGGGGGCGCTTCTAAAAAAATATCCCAAAATTCATGCCACGTTTAACTATTCCCCGTCTTTACTCGTTCAATTAGAAGATTATGTAAACAATTATAACGATATGCTTAAAAACGAAGAATTTTTAAGCATATCCGATAAAAAGATATCCGAACTTTCCTCCAAAGATAAACTATTTATTATAGAGAGATTCTTTCCGGCGTGTTCTTCAAGCAATAAATTCATCGAAAAAAGCGGAAGGTTCAAACAGCTTTATTACAGATTAAAAACCGCCGCAGTCGAAGGGGACGAAGAAAAATTAAATTTATTCGATGAACAGGATTATTTAGATATAATAGTCTTGTTTAATCTTCTCTGGATAGACCCCATTTCTATAAGTTCCGATGAATTTTTAGCCTCGTTAAAAACTAAGGATAAGAAATTCGCCGAAGAAGAAAAAAATAAATTAATAAGAGAAAAAATCCCGCTGATTTTAAATAAAATAATTCCTTTGATTACCGAACTTGCGGAAAGCGGCAGTATCGAACTTTCTGCAAGCCCATACTATCATCCGATACTGCCGTTGTTATGCGATACCGATATAGCCGATTTTCACGACGGCATAGAACTTCCGACACCGTTCAGACATCCGGAGGACGCCGACTATCAAATTAAAAGCTCATTAGATTATTTCGACAAAAAATTAGGCGTGAAAGTTAAAGGGATGTGGCCGTCCGAGGGAAGCGTCAGCGAAAGGACACTAAAACTTTTTTTCGATAATAATGTCCATTGGATAGCTACCGATGAGGAGATTCTTTCCAATTCCATAGGCGTTAATTTAACCGATTTAAATAACAGGAAACTCCTTTATAGACCTTATGTAGTAAAAAGAGATGAAAGATATTCATACATATTTTTCAGAGACAAAGCGCTTTCGGATTTAATTGGGTTTAAGTATTCAACCTATGAACCGGAAACCGCCGCTAAAGATTTAATAAACAACTTGAAGGATATAGCGTTAAGTCTGCAAAATTACAATAAAAATGGTCTTTCTGTAGTTCCTATAATATTAGACGGCGAAAACGCTTGGGAATATTATAAAGATAACGGAGACGACTTTTTTAATTATCTTTACGAGGGATTGTCCGATAACGCAGAGATTATAAAAACCATTACCGTCAGCGAATACATAAAAAAAGCGGAAGATAGTTTAAAAGAAACGCAGTCGCCATACGAAGAAGGCAAATCCGGCGTTAAAATAAAACAATTCTTAGATATTAAATGGAACGTTAATCCCGCCTCGGAATTAGATTATTCAAAAATTTACAATATTCCGACGATTTATCCCGGTTCTTGGATTAATCATAACTTCAGAATATGGATAGGGGACAGGGAAGACAACAAAGCATGGGACATGCTTTCAAAAACAAGGAATTATCTCGTACAAAAGAGCAAAACCCAAGAACAAGATTCCGCTAATTTCAAAGCCGCATGGGAGCAAATATTTATAGCGGAAGGAAGCGATTATAACTGGTGGTACGGTGAAGATAGAACGTCCGGCATCGACGAACAATACGACAATCTTTACAGAACGCATCTTATAAACGTCTATAAATTTTTAGAGGACAATCCGCCCGACGAGTATTATATCCCGATTATAGAAAAAAAACGGGCGGTAAAGCCTAATTTGGACATCGTATCGTTTATACAACCCAAAATAAACGGAATAGCCGATAATTACTTCGAGTGGCTCGGCAGCGCCGTCTATTTTCCAAGTATTTTATCCGGCAAGGCAATGGCGCATACCGACAGGTTTATCAGGAAACTTCAATACGGATTTGACGAATCTTCGTTTTTTGTCAGATTCGATTTTTTAATGAATAAAGAAGCCTTAGAATTAAAGGATAAAGTAATCGTCCTAAAATTTATCAACTCGGTAAATATTGAACTAAAACTTGAATTTAATGTATATAACAATTTAAATATATTAGTAAATTCATTTTTAACTAAGGATGACGGCAATATAAATACGGACGGCAGTCAAATGAATATTCCGATTATTCAAGCAGTCTATAAAAAAATTCTCGAGGTGTCTATACCGATTCTTACCTTAGGCGTCCCGCCGAATAATCTTTTAAATTTTTATGCCGTCCTTACATACAAAGATAATCCTCTTGCTGAAATAGAGCGTTTCCCCGTCAACGGTTATTTTGAAACCGTTATCCCCGATAAAAACTTCGAAATAATCAACTGGCTCGTTTAATCAATTCAAATATCCACAAAATCATTCCCGCACATAGGCGATATTTTATAATGTCCCATAAGGAACATTATGTAAACTGTAAATGAACAAAATTAAAATATTTGACTTTTTAAAATTTATATCGCAAAATAAATCATTATGAACAATCCCGAAAACATTTTTAAAGAGTTAAAGGATTATATAGACGAGATAAATAATGCCGCTTTAAATTCCGGCAAAAAAGACGATGCCTCAAGCTATATATCTTATATAGGAATGATATTAGACGAAATTTCTAATTCGTTTAAAAAAGGTAAGCCCGTCGATATCGATAAAATATCCGAAGACCTCGACTCTCGATTAAAATCATATATTGAAGCATTAGGATCGTTTAAATCGGAAACCAATATGCCTGATATACCTGAAAAACTTGACGCTCTTTCTCTTTACTGTAATAAAGTTTTTATGGAACTTATGGCGGGAGATTCATGCGCTATCCCCGAAAGTTTCAAGAATTAATATGACGCTTGTTTATATAATTATTACTCTGCCCTCTTTGGCTTTCATAATAGAGTTTTATTCTGGCAGTTTAAATTATAAACTGCACCCTTTAAATATAATGGGCAGGATGGGGGTTTATTTAGAAAAATTATTTTATTCCGCCTCAAATGGATTTATATCCGGTCTCCTTTTTAATATTTCGACGATCTTCGGAATATCTATAATTTTTACTGCGCTTAGTTTTACTGCGGTTAATATTTCGCCTCTGCTCTTTTATGCAGTTTCGTTATACATATTCTCGTCTTTTCTTTCCACGGGAGGGTTAAGACATGAAAGCTTGAAAATATACAGCCTTTTGAAGTCTAAAGATATATCGGGGGCGCGGAAAAATCTTTTGTCGCTTGCCGGCAGGGACAGCGACAATCTTAGCGAATCCGAAATTTCGAGGGCAGTGGTAGAATCCGTTTCCGAAAACACGGGCGACGGCATAGGTTCGGTAATTTTCTATTTCACGGTTGGAGTAATCGCCGGATATACATTGAAGTTTGCGGCATCCGAAGGATTTTTTGAAATCTATCCAGTTTTTTTCGGCGTCTTATCGGCGGTTATTTATAAAAGCGTAAACCTTTTAGACTCTTTGGTGGGATACAGGAATGAAAAATACGAAAAATTCGGTAAATTTTCCGCCCATTTAGACGATGTTTTAAATTATATACCGTTTAGAATTACCGCTTTTTTTATGTTGTTAGCTATAGCTATTTTAAGTTTTACTTCAAATTTAACTCATAACTTTTCAAAATCATTGACAAATAGCTACTATTTTTCTGCGGCTTTAAAATCTTTTATTAAATTCAGAAAAAGTCACCCCAGTCCTAACGGGGGCATTCTTGAATCTATAACCGCAGGCGCGTTAAGAATAAAACTGGGCGGATTAAACTTTTACGGCGGAATAGAAAGCAAAAGACCGGTTATAGGTTTTGAAGATTACGGTGTTCCTTCAAGCAAAAACATTATGGACGTTATAAATATTATGGAATTAGCGTCGGTTCTTCTTGTATTTTTTTACTTGTCGGTTATTGCCGCCGTCGGACTGCGCATTAGATATTAACTTTCCTCGTAAATACATATGGGAATGCCGGTATTTCTTTTTGCTTTATACATTGCCGCATCGGCTTCTTTAATAAGTTCGTTGAAGGGTTTGCCCTGCCGGTATTCGCTTATGCCTATGGATAATCCTACCTTTTTAGATTTATTGTCGTCAAAAGTCAAATCCTCTAAGCTAATGTTTTCGGCTTCCCGGGACATAATGGTTTTTAATTTTTCGTTAAATCCGTTTTGAAATAAAGATATAATCCTATTTGCCACGATGGTAGATCTTTTAGCGGGAGTATTCGGCAGAATTACTACAAACTCGTCTCCGCCGTATCTGTATGCCGAATCCACGTTTGTTCTAATAGCCCTTTTCAGTAATTCCCCCGTAAATTTTATAATTTCGTCTCCGGCTTTGTGACCGAGCGTGTCGTTAAAAAATTTAAAATTGTTAATGTCGATAAAAAATAACGATAAATCGTGTCCGTATCTTAAACTTCTGGCTATCTCTTTTTCTATTTCCTCGTAAAAAAACCTTGAGTTGTAAAGTCCTGAAAGATTGTCTAATTTGATTTGGTTCGATAAGGATATTTCGAGCTTTATTTCTTTGGTAATATCCCGGACTAAGTATAATGTTCCTTTAATTTCGCTCGAATCGTCATGCAAGTCTATCCTTTCATTTTCGAAATAATGAGTTTCTTCGTCGATTTTATAAATATTGGATATTTTATATCCGGAGGCAAGGTCTCTGATATGCGTAGGTATTAACTGCTCTTTAAACAGATTTTGGAAATAATATATGAGTCTTATATTTTTGTTTAAAAATTCTTCTAAGTTTGTTTTTAAAATCGACGGAGCGCCGGTATTATAAAAAACTAAATTATCTGCGTTGTTGACGACAAACGCCCCTTCGTCTAAAGAGTTCAGCAGATTTTTAATTTCGATATTTTCAAATAAATCATGCTCTATATCATTGAATTCGGCGCTTACCACTATTCCTCCCGCAATACATTATGTGTTAATTAATATTATAAGTTTATCTAAAAATAATTATTTAAAATTATTTTGATTATACAAAAAATATTTTTAATTGTAAAGCGGATTTATTTATTTCTTTTTGAGAACAACAACCCCCGGAAAAACCTTTTTCCGTCATTATTCATTTTGCTCGAAACGTCTTCGTCTATTTTAACGAAAATATTCAGATTCCCGTTTTTTCCTCCAAAAACCCCTGCATCTCCATTACCTTCAAATACTATATTTTTCTTACCGCCCAATAGCTCGTCGATTGCAAAATTTAATTTCATTTCTTCGGACGATTTTATTCTTGCCATACCGTTGCAAGTTTTGCATTTATATAAAAATATATCGCCGTATCCGCCGCAATTTCCGCATGCTTCGTTAATATTAGTCCCCCTGTTTTTAACGGCTCCGCCGCCGCGGCATATAGAACAAGGTATCGCAACCGTCCCCTTATCTTTGCCCTCGCCCAGACAAGCCGGACATTTTGCGTATCTTTCTATATTAAGGGTTTTTTCGATAAATTCACCTGTTTCAGGTTTACCCCCGTTCCTATTTTTAAGGGCTTTTATATCCATAGTAAAATCTATTTCGATATTTATGTTCCCCCCGTCTCTCAGTCTTGACCTGAACGGCGTTATTTTATTTTCCGGCAGAGTTTTTTTAAATTCCACATATTCTTTCAAATCCTTATCGTATATATCTCTTAAGACGGGATTTATAAGCGTCTTGTATGCTTCGTTTATATCTAAAAATTTATCCTGATTGTCTGGATTTTTGTCCGGATGGTATATCGAGGCAAGGTTTCTGTAACGGCTTTTAATTAATGTTTCGTCTGCATTATGTTCTATTCCTAAGATAGAATAATAATCTTTCATCGTGAATATATATAAAGATATATAAATTAGAAACCCCCTGACATATTCGGCATATATCAGGGGGAAAATGGAGAAAAGAATTACTAAACTTATTTTATCAAAATATATATTTTTTTGTCAATATAAAAATTCACCTTCTTAAATTATTTTTAAAATTTAAAAAATAATCTTTGAATATATTTTGAAATAATGATAAATTATATATTAATGATATATTTCAAGTAATAATTTTCAGGAGAGATGTCCGAGAGGCCGAAGGAGCATGATTGGAAATCATGTATAGATGTAAGTCTATCGAGGGTTCGACTCCCTCTCTCTCCGC
>JAJYYR010000001.1:0-1058798 GCA_021800805.1 bacterium | reverse complement strand
CAGTAATTGCAGTATAGTAGTTAAACTTAATATGTTAATATAAGGCAGTATAGAGAGGGGGTCGAACCCTCGATATAGCGCGAAGCGAAAGCGAAAGCGCGCAAGAGGAAAGTTCGTACGGTTTAAAACTTTTCTTTGAAAAGTTCCTCCCTCTCTCTCCGCCAGTAATTGCAGTATAGTAGTTAAACTTAATATGTTAATATAAGGCAGTATAGAGAGGGGGTCGAACCCTCGATATAGCGCGAAGCGAAAGCGAAAGCGCGCAAGAGGAAAGTTCGTACGGTTTAAACGGTAATTGCAGTATAATAGTTAAGGTTAATAACGGAGGTAGATATAAAATGTTTGGATGGTCGCCGATAACGATAATAATTATACTTGTAATCGTTTTTCTGATATTTGGAGCAGGCAAACTTCCTGAAATAGGCAGCGGGCTGGGCAAAGCTCTGAAAAATTTTAAAAACAGCGTTTCGGGAAAAGACGAAATAGACGTTACGCCTGATGATTCTGAAAATGACGAATCGACTGTGAAACGCAAAAAGAAACAGATAGCAAGGACAAGTACCGCCTCATCATCCGCAAAAAAAGTGAAAAAAACAGACTCAAAAACGGTTAAAACGACTAAAAAAGCTTAATAAAAAATCAGAAACTATTTTTTTATCCTATAAAAATGGCTGATTGAAACCGAGTAATTTTTTGAGTTTGGATTTATATCGAAAAAAACAACCGTAAATTTTATCGGATGATTTGGTAAAATTTCTACATTCGACATATTTTTACCGTCTTTATTGTTAAGTTCCATATCTACATCCACGTTGGACATCTTTTTAAGTTTTTTTATGCTTATAAAATTTCCGGCATATACATGCTTTGTTAAAATGACGATATTTTTTGTATCGTAAAGTTTACAGTTTAACTTTACGTAACTTACCGGAAATTTATTTTTATTTACTAAATAGCCGGTAATTAACAGATTGTTCTCAGGCAGTACTTTAGATTTATAAACAACGGTTTTCAACCCGAATAATTTTATATTCGTATTATTGCCTGGGAATAATGTTTTAAATAAATATGCCGCCGACAACAGCGCGGCTATTCCTAAAAGTAAATAAAATATTTTTTTGAACCCGGCTTTGTTTTTTTCTTTTTTAGGCGGAATTTCTTTTTCGATTTTATCCGATTTTTTTTCGTTGAATATAATCTCTGATAAATCATCCCCTTTGTCTATTTTTCCTATAGAAAAACCTTTTTTGGATTTGTTGTCATCCCCAAAGAGTTCGTTTTCCTCATCGCCTAATTTCCAGTTATCCATATTTTATTTTTTTTAACGCCCCTTTAAATATTTTATATAATATTTTATCATATAAAATATTCTTTGCATAATCCAAAGTTATAATTTAATACCGCTTGAACAATTAATATCTATATATTATAATTTAATTAAACAAGCTAATATAAATACCGGAAGCGATCGGAGGGCTGGTGCCCCTCTTTGACTTCAAATCAATAGTTGTCCCATAAAGGGCAAGGCGGGTTCGATTCCCGTACGCTTCCGCCATAAAATAAGGAGGGTTTAAAATGCCTTTGATTTCCGCAAAATCAATTCTCGAGGATGCAAATAAAAAGGGTTATGCCGTAGGAGCTTTTAACGTTAACAATATGGAATTTCTACAGGCGATATTCTCCGCCGCAGATTCCGAAAAATCTCCTATTATAATTGCCGCAAGCGAAGGCGCTATGAAATATGCCGGTCCTGAAATGCTCTACTCTATGGTTAAGACGCTTTCGGATAAATATCCCCAAATTCCGGTCGCTCTTCATTTAGACCACGGTTCTAATTTGGCTGCGGTCATGTCGGCGGTAAAAGCTGGATTTACTTCTGTTATGATTGACGCTTCGCATTTTCCGTTTGAAGAAAATCTTAAGATAACCAAACAGGTCGTAGGCGTATGTCATCCGGTGGGCATTTCGGTTGAGGCCGAACTTGGAAGGCTTCAGGGAGTCGAAGACAATGTTTCCGTTGCCGAAAGAGACGCCGTCCTCGTTAATCCGGAAGAAGCAAGCAACTTTGTTTCGGCATCGGGTATAGACTTCCTCGCTCCGGCGATAGGAACTTCTCACGGAGCGTTTAAATTTAAAGGCGAAGCCAAACTTGATTTTGAAAGATTAAAAAAAGTTAAAGAATTAACCGGTATTCCGCTTGTTCTTCACGGGGCATCTTCCGTTCCTGAAGCGGCATCGAAAAAATTTGAAGAATTTGGCGGAAATTTAAAGGGGGCAAAGGGAGTTCCGTTCGACGTCCTGAAAGACGCGATAAAATTCGGCATCAATAAAGTCAATACGGATACCGACCTGCGAATCGCCTTTTTGGCAAAGGTAAGAGAAAGCGTTGCAACGGATAAATCGCAGATAGACCCGAGAAAGATTTTTGGTCCGGCAAGAGATTATGTTACGGAAGTCATAAGAGAAAGAATGAAAGTTTTGGGTTCTTCGGGCAGAATTTAATTATCTTGCGGCTAAAATTTTTATAAAGAAAACTACTAATATAAGGGATAGAAAAATAAAAGGCAGAAGAAGAGCCGTAATCGACCTCGCAGTAGAAAGTTCGTTGGTTTCTTTAATTCCTATAATCAATAATGCCGCAAACCATGCGGCTGATATGTTATACCCGAATAGGGGAAATATCGAGAAAACCCCTACCCCCGAAGCATATCCGATTATCCTGAAGGTATTTTTTATACCCTGCTTTCCTCCCATAAGCATTACGAACCCGTGTATTATAATAGTAAACAGCGTAAGAAAAATCGTATATAGCATCCCCAGCAACAGTAAAAGAAAAATAACGCCGATAACTATATATAAAATCATAAAATTTTTATCGGTAAAAAAAAGCGGGATTTTAGGCAGGACGGCGTAGTTTCTATAAAAACCTATCTTAAAAAAAATTACTTCCCAAAAGAATGAAAAAACTAAATTTATATAGGTAAATATTATCGCGTAAAAATAAGGCCGGAATATACCGGCCTCTATTCCAGACTCGGAATCGTTTAATTCTTTATAGAATATTTCCGGGGTAAAAAGGGATTTTTTCCATGTCCTAAATAACGCTTTAAAAAATCCGGTTTTTTTTATATCGTCAAAATCAACCATTTTTTTTCAATTCCTCCTTTAACATTCGACCGCTTCTTTAGCTTCTTTCCCTTCTTTATCTAATTTATAAATTATGCTGTCGGCAAGAGCGGTGTAGGATGCTTCTATAATGTTTTCGGATACGCCCAGAGTAGTCCATTTTTCTTCTTTATCCGAAGATTCTATTAATACCCTTACATAAGAAGCCGTTCCCGATTTTGTTTTACTATTTATCACTCTTACCTTAAAATCCGTCAATTTCATTTCGTTTAATACCGGATAAAATTTGACGAGAGCTTTTCTCAACGCATTGTCTAAAGCGTTTACCGGTCCATCTCCTACGGCGACCGTATGCTCGGTTTTACCTTTGACTTCTATCATTACGACGGCTTCGCTGAAGATATTTTTATCCACGGTTTTTTCTATATTCACCCTGAATGCGATGAGTTTAAAATATTCCTTGTTTTTATAGTCTTGAGACGAATATTTATTTAAAAGAATTTTAAAAGAACCGTCGGCGCTCTCGAAATTAAATCCTAAGCTTTCAAGTTCTTTAATTTTATTCAAAAGTTCCGCTTCCCGGGACGCGGAAAGAACGCCGATGTCTAATCCTATCTCTTTTGCTTTGGCTTCTATGTTGCTTTTGCCCGATAAATCGGAAATCAAAAATCTTCTGTTATTACCGACAAGCGAAGGGTCGATATGTTCGTAAGAAGAAGGGTTTTTTAAAACCGCGTTTGCATGAAGCCCCGCCTTATGCGCGAATGCGCTTTCTCCGACGTACGGCATATTTTTAACGGGGGTATTGTTTGAGATTTCATCGATTAATCTGCTTACTTTGAGAAGATTCTTTAGTCTTTCTTTTCCTATAGTCCTGAATCCGGTTTTTAATTCCAGATTTGGAATAATAGATGACAGATTGGCGTTTCCCGTCCTTTCCCCATAGCCGTTTATCGTCCCCTGAATATGCCGGACGCCGCCAAAAACTGCGGTAATAGTATTTGCTACGGCACAGTCCGTATCGTTATGGGTATGGATTCCAAGACTCTTTATATTTATTTTATAGCGTGTTTTAAGTTTATCTATTGTTTCAGAAATATATAACGGTAATGAGCCGCCGTTAGTATCGCATAAAACGACTTTGTCGGCTCCGGCTCTAAGCGCCGCATTCAGGGTTTTCACGGCGTAATCCTCGTTGTTTTTAAATCCGTCGAAAAAGTGTTCCGCATCAAAAAATACCTTTTTTCCGCATGATTTTAAAAACTCGATAGAATCCGATATGATATCCAAGTTTTCGTTTAAAGATATCTTAAGAACGCTTTCTACATGTAAATCCCAAGATTTACCGAAAATAGTAATATAATCCGCCGCCGTTTCGCCGAGAATATTTAAGCCCGCATCTTCTTTTGCAGTTATATTTTTTTTTCTGGTGCTTCCGAATGCCGTTAATTTAGAATTTTTTAAATTTTTTTTTGACGCGGTTTCAAAAAATTTTTTATCCTTTATATTGGAAGCCGGAAATCCACCCTCTATAAAATTAATCCCGAGTTCGTCAAGAATATCCGTTATCATTAATTTATCGTCTATGGATAAAGAAAATCCTTCACCCTGAGTTCCATCTCTTAAAGTAGTATCGTAAACTTCAATAAAGTCTGTTTCTAAGTTCATATTTTTACCGTTAATCGTTAGTTTTGCCTAGATTAAATGCATCATGTAGTATCCTTGCGGCAAGTTCTGCATACTTGGCATCTATTACGCATGATATTTTAATTTCTGAAGTTGAAATCATCATAATATTTATATTTTCTTTAGAAAGGGCGTCAAACATAGTCGAAGCGGTTCCGTAATGGTTTCGCATTCCGACGCCTATGACCGATATTTTGGCAATTTTATCGTCGCTGACCACCTCTTTTGCATTAAGTTCTTTTGCAAGCTCGTCGGTTATTCCCAAAGCTTTTTTTAAGTCTTTTTTAGATACCGTGAAAGTTAAGTCCGTATGCCCTTCCACCGAAATATTTTGGATAATCATATCCACTACTATATTAGCATCCGATATTCTCGAAAAAATTTTTGCCGCAATGCCCGGTTTATCCGGAATTCCTCTGATAGAAATTTTAGCTTCGTCTTTATCGCATGCTACGCTTGATACCTGAAGTTCTTCCATATTATCTTTATCTCCTAAAAATTTAATTTGCGTTCCGTTTCCTTCCACGAAAGTCGATTTAACGAACAGGTTTACTCCGTATTTCATTGCAAATTCCACAGATCTGATTTGCAGAACTTTTGCGCCGAGACTTGACATTTCAATCATTTCGTCGAAATATACCACGTCCAAACGACGCGCATCGGGGACGATATTTGGGTCGGCGGTATAAACTCCGTCAACGTCGGTATATATATCGCATCTGTCGGCTTTTATCGCCGCCGCGACTGCAACTGCCGTAGTATCGGAACCCCCCCTTCCGAGGGTCGTAATGAATCCGTTGGAATCTATTCCCTGAAATCCGGCAATAACTACAATTTTGCCGTTTTTAAACATTTTGTATATATTTTCCGAATCTATCGAAGATATTCTTGCCTTACCGTAAGATTCGTCCGTAGTTATTTTAACCTGATGTCCTAAAAGCGGAACTGCATCATAACCTTCATTCTTTAAAGATAGAGAAAGAAGCCCTGAGCTAATTTGTTCCCCGCTTGATATTATCAAATCGGTTTCCATATTATCCTGACGCCCGCCCATTTTAACGGCAAGGTCTAATAACCTGTTGGTTTCTCCGCTCATAGCGCTCACGACGACTACTACGTCGTTTCCCGCCTGTTTCTCTTTTATTACGCGTCCTGCGACTTGCTTTATTCTTTCGATACTGCCCATAGACGTGCCGCCGAACTTTTGAACTATCAATGCCATAAATATTTCCTTTCCCTCTTTTTATTTTTTTATTTTTTTGAGGCTCTCGGGTTAAACTTGTGGATGGCTTCGCCTATGGAATCCAACGCCGCTTCGGGGACTATTTCCGAGAGGGTCGGATGAGAATGAATAATTGACTCGACGTCGAAAATTGTTCCTCCAAAATACATATATGAAGCTATTTCGGCAATAAGCTCGGGAATGTCCGCGCCGGTTCCGGTTGCTCCAAGAATCTTTTTAGATTTTTCGTCGACGATAATTTTTAAAAAACCTTCAGGCTCTTCCATAGCTAACGCCATTCCGCTTGCGGCATAAGAAAACCGTCCCGTGTTATAATTTAATTCCGAAAGAACCGCATCCCCTTCTTTCAATCCAACCGTTCCTATAGCGGGATTAGTATATATAGACCACGGGAGGATACCGTAATTTTTCTCTTTGACGATTCCGGCAATATTATCCGCCGCTATAATTCCGTCGTATGATGCCTTATGCGCAAGCATAGGACCGTCGATTATGTCGCCGCAGGCGTAAATTCCTTTAACGTTAGTTTCGTTATGGACGTCTGTTTTTATTTTCCCTTTTTCGTCTATTTCAACTCCTATCTCTTCCAACCCCAAACCGGTAGTATTTAATCTTCTTCCAATTGAAACAAGCACTTTTTCGGCTTCAAATTTTTCGCCGGTTTTTAATTCGACTTCCACGCCGTTCCCGCCTTTTAAATCAAAGGCTTTAATACCCGCAACTTCAACGCCGGTCATAATATCTATATTGCGTGATTTGAAATTTTTATTGATAAATCTGGAAATTTCCTTATCCTCCGTAGAAAGAATAGACGGCAGAAGTTCTATCATCTTAACCGAAGAACCGAATTCGGAAAAAATATTGGCAAACTCGCATCCTATAACGCCTGCGCCTATTATAATCAAGGACTTGGGTATATCCCTTAAAGAAAGGGCTTCATCGGAAGTTATTATATTTTTATGGTCTATATTGAAAGCAGGTATCATAAAGGGAACCGATCCTGTGGCTAATATAACGTTATTCGCCGAAATATGGGCGTCGGAACCGTTGTTTGTATTTATGCCGACTTGAAATACGCCGCCGTCTTTACCCTCAATATTTCCGATGCCGTAAAAAATATTAACCTTCCTTGCTTTTAATAATTTTTCTACGCCGCCGGTAAGAGTTAAGACAACCTCTTCTTTATAATTTATTATCTCGTCGTAATTAAAATTAAATCCGTTTATTGAAAAGCCCCTCTCCGGCTTTTTAAGCTTATTTAGATATTTTGCCTTGGAATATAGAACTTTGGTGGGAATACATCCCCTGTTTAAACATGTGCCGCCAAACCTTTCTTTTTCTATAATAGCCGCCGATAAGCCGTTGACGGCGCATTTTAATGCGCTCACGTATCCCGCCGGACCGCCTCCGATAATACAAACGTCGAATCTTTCCAAAACTAAACCTCCAAAGGTATAATTATGTAATTATATTGTATTTAAAAAATTTTTTCTATTTTTATATGTCTTTTTTCTTTATTTTTTTCGCCGCATATTTTAATATCTACGGCATAATAACTTCCCGCCGCATATCTCCCGTAATCTATTTTGACCATATCCGTCCATTCTGCTACGGTAAGGTTCATACCCTCGAGCGAATCGAGGAATCCGCAGTTTTCTAAATCGTAGGCGGTTTTCAGCCTGTAAAAGTCAAAATGATTTATGGCAATACCGCCGCATCTATAGTTATTCATTATCGAATATGTAGGACTTGCCGCGTATAACGCCTCCGTCTTTCCGCAAAAAAAACGTATAATCCCCGATACAAACCTTGTTTTTCCCGCGCCCAAAGGACCGTTAAGCGCCACAAAATCGGAAGGCTTTAGTCGTTCGGCAAATTCCGTTGCAATTAATTCCGTGCTTTCCGGAGAATTGGACTCGAACTTCTGCAATTTAGCGGTCTGCATAGGAAATTATTTTTCCGGTTTTCCTTTGGCGCGGGACATCGCTTTAATTATATCGTATCTTGAAACTACGCCTATAATTTCCTTATCGTCGTTTACTATAGGAATGGAATAAAATTTTTTGTCTGCCATTACCGTTGCCAGACCGTAAATATCATCCGTTTTTTTTGCGTAAAAAACATCTTTATTCATAATGTCTTTAATTTTAGTCGCGGTTATTTTGCCCACGTCTTCTTTAAAATGTTTTGAGGTTCCGAGATAAAATATGCTGTCGAAAATAGTAAAAACCGTAGGTATATGGAGATTTGATTCCTGATATACTAAGTCTGTTTCGGAAACTATCCCGCATAATTTTTTATCGGCATTTATCACGGGAATGGCGTTTATTTTATCTTTAAGAAAAATATCCGACGCTTTCTTTATTTCGTCGTCCTCGTTTAGAACTATTACTTTTTTGGTCATAATATCGCCTGCGGTCATCATTTGTTATATCTCCTTTTGTTGTTTTTTAATTAAATTAACCGAACCCGGAATATTTTCCGTTATTTTTACCGCGCCTGCTCCAAAATCTCCGTATTCGTTTTCAAGATTTTTTGCCGAATAAACCAATATAAACGCCGCGCATTTCATACCCGCATATATGCTCATGCCGCCGCAGATAAAGGCGCCGATAAGCCCGCTCAATACGTCTCCGCTTCCGCCGCTTGCAAGCAACGGGCTGTGCATACATTGAATCGAAACATATCCCCCGTTTTTGTCAAAAATAAACATACTTGAGCCTTTAAGCAACAGATAAACGCCGAATTTTTTCGCAAAGTCTTTCCCTATGTTAATAGGGTCTTTTTCTATCGACTTTCTGTCTATGCCGGAAAGACGCTCCATCTCTTTAAAATGAGGGGTAAGTATTAAATCGGTTTGATTTGCGGTTTTCTTTAAAAAATCCGCATCTTCCGATAAAATGTTTAATGCATCCGCGTCAAGAATAACCGGAACTTTAATCTCCGGAAGAAGTTTATGCAAAAATAAATTAGTTTCTTCTTTAAAGCCTATGCCGGGACCTATAACTACCGCATTTTTATTTTTTAGTAGATTGTCTTTTATAATCCCGGCGCCGTTTTCTATAAAAAAACCGGCATTGTCGTCAAAAACCGGATAAGTCATAATTTCGTCCGTTTTTGCTTCCATAATATCGTTCAGTTTAGCAGGGACGGCTGCCGTCACGAGACCGGCTCCGGCTTTAAAACCGGCATAAGAGGCCATAAAAGCGGCTCCGCTTTTACCGGAACTGCCCGCTACGACAAGAAGATGACCGTAACCGAATTTGGTTCCCGTTTTTTTTCTATCTTTAAAACATTTTTCAATTTCCTCTTGCGTAATTATGCTAATTCCGGAACGGTGTTTTTTTAATAATTGCGCCGGTTGATTTATGTCTATTAGAACCGTTTTTTCGCCCAAAAGCAGTTTTTCTCCGTCGTTTATATAAAATCCGGTTTTTAATCCGCCAAAGGTAAAAATTTTTTTTATGCTATTTTTAATCCCCGCGCCCATAAACTCTCCGGTATCGGCGTTTAAACCGCTCGGAACGTCTATACAGATTACGTTTTTCTCTGTTTTTTCATTTACCGTTTCGATAACATTTTTTAAAAAACCGCCTAATTCCCTGTTTAATCCTATCCCGAAAATTGCATCGACGAGAATATCCGTTTCATCTAACATACTGCTTAAAAGCTGAATTTGACTCTCTTCGGATATTTCGACTATATCCGAACCGAGATTTATTAATATGTCTAAATTTTCCTTTGCGGCTCCTTTATAGGAAGCGCTTTTCGCGAGAATTATCGTCTTTACGTTAAACCCTGCATTAAAAAGATACCGCGAAATAACGAATCCGTCGCCCCCGTTATTTCCCTTGCCGCATATTACCGTAATACCCGCTCTTTGAAGGAAATCTTTGCCGTATAAACTTAAAATCTCTCTATAACATCCGCTTCCGGCGTTTTCCATAAGCACGTTTTCGGAATATCCGAATACGGTATAACTTTCTTCATCTATTTTTTTTAGATTTTCCGAAAAATATAATTCCATTTTTTGAATTTTCTTTTTTTATTGAACCGCGACTACCGCGCAGGCAAAGCCTTTATCATGGGTTATGCTTACTTTTGCCGAAGAAATATTTTTTTTAATATTTGAATCTAAATATATATAAGGCTGTCCGCTTTCATCGTTTAATATCGTTATTTTATTTAACGGAACGGAAAAAAGACCTCTGCCGGTAGCTTTTAAAAAAGCCTCTTTTGCGGCAAAATATCCGGCGGCTTTTTGGAATCCCCTATTTTCGTTTCTTATCTTGACGTTCTCTATAGCTTTAATTTCCGGTTCCGAAAAAACCCGCGCATAAAACTTTTTCTTACGCATTACAAGTATCCTTTTTATTTTTTCTATATCTACTAAATCTATCCCTATTCCTTTTATCATTTTTAATATTTTTTTATCAACGGAAATTTTGCAAATTCCGCCGCTTTTATAATGCCGAGCATTTCTTTTACCGAAGCTTCCAGTCCGGAGAATACCGCTTTGGATATAATGGAAAACCCGATATTGAATTCCGAAAAGCCTTCTATTAACGCTATATCGTATATATTTTTATAATCTAACCCATGTCCGGCGTTGACTTTAAGCCCTATTTTTAATGCATATTCAACCGCGCTCTTAATCCTTTTCAGCTCTTTTGCCCTGCCCGCTTCCGTAATTTCTCCGGCATACCTTCCGGTATGTATTTCTATGAAATCGAATCCGGCTTCCTTTGCCGCATCTGCCTGATTAAAATCCGGCTCTATAAAAGCAGACGTTACGCCGTCAAGCGATTTAAACTTGAATTCGTCCGTAATGTTTTTGTATCTCTTTATGTCGGCGGCTACGTCTAATCCGCCTTCCGTAGTAAGTTCCTTTCTTTTTTCGGGAACGATAGTAACGCTTCTCGGCATAATATCTAAGGCTATTTTTACTATCTTTTCGTCCGCAGACATTTCTAGATTTAATCTTTTCGTCAAGTCGGATATAATTCTAACGTCGTTATCTCTTATATGCCTCCGGTCTTCCCTCAAATGACAGGTTACGTTGGATGCGCCTGCTTCTAAAACAACGAAAGCCGCATGCACCGGCGATGGAAAATTTTCTCCTCTTGCGTTCCGTAAAGTTGCTATATGGTCGATATTAACGCCTAATTTCATAATTCGTTTTTACCTCTTAAGCCTTAAAACATTTTTCTATTTCTTCTTTTATTTCGCCGCCTATATTATTTATTTCGCCCTCGTCTTCGCCTTCGACGAGAACTCTGAGATAATTCTGCGTTCCCGAATACCGGACGAAAATTCTGCCTCTGTCTTTTAAAACTTCGCCGAAATATGCAATTTTTTTTGAAACCTCCGGCAATTCGTCTATATTCTTTCTAAACGGAACATCGACGTTAAAAAGCGCCTGCGGATAAGGATTTATTACTTTTCTAAGCTCCGAAAGCGGCATGCCGGTTTTTACCATTACGGAAAGAAGTTTTAAGGCGGATATTATGCCGTCTCCGGTATTGATGTCGTCGAGAAATATGATATGACCCGACTGCTCTCCTCCGAGATTGTATCCGTCTTTTAGCATTTTTTCCATAATATACCTGTCGCCTACGTCGGCGTAAATCGTTTTTATCCCGTGTTTTTTAAATAATATCTCTAAAGCCACGTTCGACATAGGGGTAGTAACCACGCCGTTATTTTTTAGGCATCCTTCGGTTTTCATATGTAGGGCGCAGATTGCAAGGAATTCGTCGCCCAAAAGAGTTTTTCCGTTTTCGTCGCAAAAAATTACTCTGTCGCCGTCTCCGTCTAAAGCCAGCCCGACGTCGGCGCCGTTTTTTTTAACCGAGGCGCTTAAGTTTTCCGGATGCATCGAACCGCATCCATCGTTAATATTTATTCCATCGGGATTTACTCCTTCTAAAACGACTTCGGCTCCAAGCTCGGAAAAAACTTCGGGGGCGGCTTTATAGTTTGCGCCGTTCGCACAGTCTAAAACAATTTTTAGTCCGTTCAACGTCAAGTTTTTAGGAAAAGAAAGTTTGGTAAAGATAACGTATCTTCCGGTTGCATCGTCTATCCTGTGCGCCTTGCCTATATTAATTCCCGTCGTGCCTGTGTTTTCGAAACTAAAATTAAAAAATAAATCTTCCATTTTATTTTCTACTTCATCGTCGAATTTAAACCCGTTCCTGTCGAAAAACTTAATACCGTTATCGTAAAAAGGATTATGCGAAGCGGAAATTACGACTCCGGCGTCCGCCCTCATACTCGAAGTTATAAAAGCTACCCCCGGGGTGGACAGAGGTCCGACCAAATAAACATCCGATCCCATAGCGCATATTCCGGACGAAAGAGCCGTTTCCAGCATATATCCCGAAATTCTCGTATCTTTTCCTATAACTATTTTTAACCTTTTCTCTTTGGATTTTAAAACCTTGACCAATGCCATACCGAGTTTTAAAGCAACTTCGGATGTCAAAGGAAATCTGTTTGCCTGCCCCCGCACTCCGTCCGTGCCGAATAATTTCCTGACGATCAAATTATCTCCTTTCTATCGCTATATTAACGTTTACTTTTTTATTATACAAAATTTTTACCAATTTTGTAGGTTTTCTTAAAGAAACGGTTAATAACTTATTTTTGTTTATATTATTTAAATTTATTTTCATTGTAGTTATAACCGAAAGATGTTCGACTATATCCCTCGGTCCCATAACATTGACGTATTGCGGAAAAACTGCCATACTCCTTAAGACATATCCTTTAGGAAGAGCTCCTGCGGTTACCGGAAGGACTTTTATGTATCTTGTTACGATTCTGCTTATTATTATAGGGATGATACGCGGACTGATTCTTATAATTTTGACTCCGTTAGGTAGATTCAAATATGCGCCGCTTAGAACTATAGTATTTTTTTTTGCCAAAAGAGAATTTCCGTTTATTTTAAAAATAATTTTTTTATTAAGTTTCATTAATGCTATTCTAGATCCCCTGAGTTTTATATGAATTTTTGCCGGAACTGCATTGCTGACCGCATATCCTTTGGGAAGCCGTTCTATGGATAATCCCGCAGTATAAACCACATCCTGTTTAGTTCCGCCGACGACATACGCCCATATAATAACTGCAAAAATTAAAGAGAAAAGTTTCAGCCAGAAATTTTTTTTAATCAAATTTTCAATGTATTTCCACATTTTTATTTTTCGCCGTATTTTCCGAACAAAAGTTCTGAAAATGATTTTATTAAATTATGTCCGTGGTCGTATTGATATTGTAAATTCTTTAAAAGTTGGTTTCTCAAATCCTCTATATTTTCTACGGTCGATATTTTTTTTGGACGGACAACCGAGATTTTACCGCTTTCTTCGGAAATAACTAATGAAAAGGCATCCGTAAGTTCGGAAAGTCCTATTGCGGCTCTGTGCCTCGTTCCTAATTTTTTACTTATATTGTCCTCCGTGGAAAGAGGCAGGTAGCAGGAAGCGGCGGCAACCCTGCCTTTTTGAATGATAACTGCGCCGTCGTGAAGCGGCGAAGGCGGAGTAAATATGCTTAAAAGAAGTTCTTTTGATACTATGGAATCTAATTTAACCCCTATTTTTAAATAATCTCCGAGAAACACGTTCCTTTCGAAGACTATAATCGCTCCTATTTTTTTCTGGGCGAGTTCAAAGGCCGCCTTTGAAGTTTCCTCGATTAAACTTACCCTTTCTAATTTATTTTGGGCGACTGCAAAAGGGTTTTTCCCGACTTCTATAAGGGCTCTTCTGATTTCGTTTCTAAAAAGGACTATTATTACTATTATAATGGAACTTAAAAAGTTACCGAAAATATATTCCGTAGCGTAAAGTTTAAACACTACCGCAAATAAAAATACGGCAAAAACTATTATCAGCCCGACTAATACTTGAAACGCTCCGGTTCCTTTAATGAGCGTTATTGCCCTGTATATTATAAAAGCGACTATAATGATATCTGCTATATCGCGCCATCCGAAATTTTGTAAAAGAGAGAACATATCCTATGCCGTTACCCTTTCCAATAAAGATAGTGCCGATGAAGTTTGCTTTACGTCGTGGACTCTCACGATATCGACGCCTTTAAGTTTTAAATAAGATACGAGCGCAAGATTTCCGCTTAATATTCCGTTTTTACCGTTTCCGACGATATGTTTTATAAACGATTTTCTGGAAACGCCCGCCAGAAGAGGCATTCCAAGCGATTTAAACGATGTAATTCCAGCCAATAAATTATAATTGTCGTCTAAAGATTTTGCAAAACCGAATCCCGGGTCAAGTATAATATTCCCGGTATCGTACCCTTTAGTTTCTAAATATTCTATTTTGCTTTTAAAATAAGATAATATTTCATAAAAAATATCATCATAAGGCTCTATTTCTTTTTGCATAACATCGGGGGACTTCTCCCGGGAATGCATCATAATATACGGAGCTCCAGCGTCTTTTAATACTTTGGCCATTCTTTCGGCATCGAAGGAAAGACCGGATACGTCGTTTACGATAGAAGCCCCTGCATTTAAAGCTTCTTTTGCTACCGCCGGCTTTCTGGTATCTATGGATATAGGAATAGCCGTTATTTTCGACAATTTTTCGATCACCGGACATACTCTGTCTATTTCGGTTTGATGATCGACTTCCATTGACGAAGGTCTTGTGGACTCGCCCCCTATATCTATAATATCGGCTCCTTCTTTTTCTATTTCCGCGCCTCTTTTAACGGCGGAAGAATAATCCAAATATTTACCTCCGTCCGAAAAAGAATCGGGGGTAACGTTGAGAATACCCATTATATAAGTTTTTCCGTTAAAGACTATGTCGTTTTTTTTTGTTTTTATCGTCGCAGGATTAGATTTTTTGAAAGACTTATCGCATTCGATAAGTATATTTTCAAGCTCTGCCGATAATTCGCTTAAACCGAATTGCTGCGATTTTATTTTTTTTACGATAATTCTTAACTGCACCGGCGTTCCGAATAAAATGGAATCCGATACGGCAATTTTTCCGGTTATGACGTCTCTATGGTTGGCAAGTTCCGCCCCTATGCTGAGAGCTTCCTGCTTAAGTATGTTCAGCGCGGTCGAATTTATGTTTTTCAGCTTAATAATTATATATTTAAGCTTATCCCCCATAATAATTTTGCCCGTGCCGGACACTCCAATGCTCGATAATGCGTTAAAAGCTATATGGCTGTCTAAAATATCTACGAGATATGCTTTCATATGCGGTATAAAATTAATTATCCTTCGATATCTATTCCTTCGTCGGTTTCGCCGTCTTTGCCGCCGGAATTATCCTTTTCGTCCGAAACTTCGTTGGTTATATAATCCGGCTTATGGGATATAATAATTGCATCTATTTCTTTCCCGCTAAGAGACTCTTTTTCTATAAGCTTTAACGCAAGGTCGTTAAGAATATCGATATTCCCGGTTAAAATTTCCCGCGCTTTTTCATGATTTTTAGTCACTATTTCTTTGACTTCATCGTCTATCGCGACGGCGGTAGATTCCGAATAATCCTTATGCTGGGCAAACTCTCTGCCGAGAAATATCTGCTCTTCTTTTTTTCCGAAGGTAATCGGCCCGAGTTTTTCGCTCATACCCCATTCGCATATCATCTTTCTGGCTATATCGGTGGCTCTTTCTATATCGTTTGAAGCTCCCGTAGTAGCCTGATTAAAGATAATTTCCTCCGCGGTTCTGCCTCCGAGTAAAATAGCTATCTCATTAAGCAGATATTCTTTATCGTAGTTGTGTTTTTCGTCTATGGGAAGCTGTTGCGTAAGCCCCATTGCCATGCCTCTTGGAATTATAGTAACTTTATGTATAGGGTCCGTCCCGGGAAGCAGTTTTGCGACAAGCGTATGACCGGATTCATGGTAAGCGGTAATCCGTTTTTCTTTCTCGGTAATTACCATACTTCTTCTTTCGGTTCCCATCATGACTTTATCTTTAGCTTCTTCGAGGTCGGACATAGTAACCGCCGTTTCGTTTTTTCTGGCGGCTAAAAGGGCGGCTTCGTTAACCATATTTGCAAGGTCGGCGCCGGAAAATCCCGGGGTCCCTCTTGCTATAACCTTTAGATCCGCATCTTTATCTAAAGGCACGTCTTTTATATGAACTTTTAGTATTTCTTCCCTTCCTTTTATGTCCGGTTTAGGTACGACGACCTGCCTGTCGAACCTTCCGGGTCTTAAAAGTGCGGGATCTAAAACGTCGGGTCTGTTTGTTGCCGCGATTAGGATTACTCCTTCGTTAGGCTCGAAACCGTCCATCTCTACAAGAAGCTGATTTAACGTCTGCTCCCTTTCGTCGTGTCCGCCGCCGAGTCCAGCGCCTCTGTGTCTTCCGACGGCGTCTATTTCGTCTATAAATATTATACACGGCGCGTTTTTCTTGCCCTGCGCAAAAAGGTCTCTTACTCTAGAAGCGCCTACCCCGACGAACATTTCGACGAAGTCTGACCCGCTTATACTGAAGAAAGGAACCCCCGCCTCTCCCGCTATAGCTTTTGCAAGAAGCGTTTTACCGGTTCCGGGAGGGCCGACTAGAAGCACGCCGTGAGGTATTCTGCCTCCAAGTTTGGTGAACTTTTTCGGATCTTTTAAAAAATCGACTATCTCTTCCAATTCCTGCTTCGATTCTTCAATACCTGCCACGTCTTTAAAAGTTACTTTGTTGGTCACGTCGTTTAAAAGCTTTGCTTTCGATTTTCCGAAAGACATAGCCTTTCCGGCTCCGCCCTGCATCTGTCTCCAGAAAAAATACCAGAATGCGAAAAGTATTATTATCATAGGCAGCCAGTCTATAAGAAAACTTAGATACCACGGGGAACCCTGTTTCGGTTTAGCGTCTATCTCTACGTTATGTTTTTGTAGAAGCGTAACGAGTTCAGGATAAGTCGGCGCATATGTCGTAAACTTCTTTCCGTTCTTAAAAACTCCAATTATATTATGAGATTCTAATGTAACGCTTTTTACATTATTAGCTTTTACTTCTTGTATTAAAGAAGAAAAAATTATTTTTTGGATTTTAGGCGGATGATGGTTAAACATCGTAAAGATAAAAATCATCAAAAAGATTATAAATACCCAGAGCAAAAGATTTTTTAGTCTCGAATTCAAATTATATTAACCCCCTTTAAGGTTTTTGACGTAAATTATTAAATATGCCTCATATAAATATGTCATATTTATATATTTTTTTCAATAACTATTTGAACCTTTATACTTATTATTTTCATTCTATCCGCATAATTCCGACATTTCTTGTAAATTCCGTTATTTTAATATCGTCGCTTATTGAGTTTAGAAAAATCCACGCTATTTTACCGCCGAAAAGTATTAACGGAATTATTTTTCTTATGTTTACCGGAACTTTTTTGTCTATAAAATACTCTTTAACTTTTTTATCGCCTTTCATACCCATCGGAACAAATCTGTCGCCTTCGATAAAAGGTCTAATTTCAAGCGGAAAACTAATTTTATCGTAGTCAAAGTATGCAATATTCGGTTGAAAATCTATTTTTTTTTCTAAAATATCTTTTATAATTTTATCCGTTTCGCAGGCGGACAATTTTTCGATATAAAAAACTTTATTTATTTCTTTAATTTTTAAAGAATACCGTCCTGCTTTTACGGCATTTTTATTAATTATACAGCCGTATCTCTTCTTTAAACCGTATTTTGGGTTTCCGAGAGGCTCTTCCAATTCAAAATCAAACGATTTAAAGGTTAAGTTTTTTGCCGAAGGAATATATTCTATGATAACGCTATCGTATTCTTTCCTAACGGCGATAAATGAATTTATATAAAAATAGGTATTGGGGGTTTTTGATTTTATTAGTTCTACAAACGCTTTAAAATTTTTATAATAAGTTATCGGTTTTTTTATAAAAATTTCATTATTATTATCATAAGTATATCCGCAGACGTTTAAAACCGAAATTTTTAAAATTCTATAAAGTAAAGCATCTTCCATCTTTAACAAATCGCTTTTTTCAAAAACGATTCTTTTCCCGTTAACATTTCGTTTTGAAATTTCCTTAAAATTTTTATATGCAATTTTTTCTATAAAATCATCGTCTTTTCTAAGTATCTCCGCCGTATTTTTAACAGTTTTTAAAAAAGAAGGGTTGCGTTCTTTAATAGGAGGAACGATATTCAATCTGACGAAATTTCTTAAAATTTTTATGTCGGCGTTTGTCTGGTCGCAGGCAAATTTAATAGAATTTTTATTTGCGAAATCCGTTATTTCCGACTTTGTATGATTTATCAGCGGTCTTATCACTATGCCCGATTTTACCTTAAAACCCGATATTGCGGCAAGCCCGCCGCCCGTAATAAGCCTCATAACTATATTTTCGGCAAAATCGTCTAAATGATGCGCCGCCGCAATTTTTTCGGCTTTTAAAGCGGCGGCGGTTTTCATTAAAAAATCGTATCTTAATATACGGGCGGATTCTTCGAGATTTAATTTGTTTTCTTTAGCATACGATACGGCGTCTATGCTTTCGGTGTAAAAAGGAATAGAAAGTTTTTTGCATAAATCTTTTACGAACGATATATCTTCCCCTGAAGACGGTCTTATTTTGTGGTCAAATGAAGCGCATACGATATTAATTCCGAAATAATGCCTCAATTCGTAAAGAGAATAAAGGAGGACTGTAGAATCTACCCCGCCGCTGACTGCGGCGACCACCCTTTCTCCCCATGCCAGCAGGTTGGAATCTCTTACTGTTTTAATTAATTTATTAAGGAAAGAAGAGCTTAATTTATCCAATTTAATTCATATTTTTGCGTTTAATCATTCGTATAGTCGAACGATATCTCGAAGTATGACCTTTTTTCTATCATATTATGCACCGGACATCTTTGGGAAACTCTTTGAAGTTCTTCTATCTGGTCTTCGTCCAAATTACCGGTAAATTTTATATTTTTTTCTATTTTATGAACGTAGCCTCTTTCGTTATCTATTTCCGCGCCGGATTCTTTTATTTCTTCTACCCGCACCCTTTTATGAATTAAACTTATTTCTACGCCCTGCAAGTCGTATTTCATTCTTTTAGCAAACATCATTAGAACCGAAATAGTACATGCGCCTTCGGCGCCGAGAACAAGTTCTATAGGATTTACCGCAAGTTCGTCTCCTCCGGAACCTTCCGGCTCGTCGGTTATAAGCGTATGTTTTTCGGTGATAATCTGATTCTGTAAGTTATTCAAATGCTTTACTTTAACTTTGACTAATTCGGGTTCCGACACTTTTTATTATCCTTTTTATAGTATTTAGTTATCTTTTATTTAATATTTAATCGTATTCCAGCAGTTCCTTTCTCACTCTGTGGACGTCATTCGCATTTAGTTCAAAAGGGAAACTCCTAATATTTTTGGGCGACGAATCTCCAAAAGGTCTATTACACGCAGAAATTTCTGTTTTTCCCGGACAACCGGTAGTCTGAAAAGCTTTACCGCGTTCTATTATTTCGGCAACGTTTTTAAAAGGTATCCCAAAATCTATCACTTTTCCGTCGTTCCCGAATTTCATATCTTCCGCTCTTCCCATATCGTAGTCTATAATATGTCTTGCAACTTGAATCCGTCTGTATTGACCGGCGGGACACTGAGGATGATTTTCTAACCTCGAACCTTTTTCCTGATAAAAAGAGAAAAGATGCGATCTTGCGCCTTTATCCCTGACGGATTGCATCCTGAAAATCATTTCTTTTTCCGTTTCGCCCAAACCTACGACGAGGTGACATCCAACTTTATTTTTGCCGAAAACGGAAACCGAATATTCCAGTATATCGTTATATTTTTCCCATCTATGCGGACCTCCTACCCCCCTCCCCCTGTATTCGTCAAACAGTTCGGGGGTTGCGGCGTCCAGCGCCACCGTTACCATATCGGCGCCGTATTCTTTAAAAGCGTCTATGTCGCCATGTTTCAATATAGTCGGGGTCATAAGTATAGAAACCGGACAGTGAAGTTCCGACGAAAAACGCTTCAAGACCGTAAAAGTATCGTCTTTTGCCCTTTCGTGCGTTATCATGGAAATACATATCCTATCGACTATATTACTCTTTTTAAGCGTAAATTCTATAATATCGTCTGTTTTAAATACCGGCCAGTCGACTCTTATAAAACTCTTGTCGTTATACCCGCCTTCTCTGGATTTTTGAAGTCCGCAATAAGCGCAGTTAGCTCTGCATCCTTCATCGTAATTAAGAAGAACGTTTATACAGTGCAAACAAGCATTCCGGTAAAAAATTCCGGGTACTAAATCCATAGTCATTGCCGCCGCAAGGCTAACCTTTAAATATTCCGGAGAATTGTTGGAACAGGTGTTTTTTAAAACTGCCGCGATATTATTATTCATAAATAATTATAGTCCTCCGCCAATTAACGTTTGTTTAATTTTAAATAAGCCAAAACATTTACTCCAAGGGATGTTTCTTCTTCAAACCTGCCTTCATAAGCATCTTCTTCTTTTTTGTATTTATAACACAAAGGCGACGAAATATCGATTAACAGAGCCTTTATTCCGCTTTCGATAAAAGCGGAGTTCCTTTTTATATAAAATTCTTTACAGCAAAACCCAATATATGATTTAATTTTTTTAACTTTAAGTTCGGTCAGGGTGCTGGTAAGGTCTTCATAATTAATAATTGTTTTAGGAGTAATCCCGTATCTTTCTGCAAATTTATACGCCGTTCCGGTTTCACATTCGCCGCAGGATATGCATTTGTCTTTATTCCTGTATTCGCAGTCCGCTTTTTTTGCGCAATACGGCAGAAGAATATATTCAACCGACGGAATATCCTCCGGTTTCATTCCGTTTATAAAAATAAATCTGGATAAATCTTCTTCTTTAATTCCGGCGCTTTTAGAAAAATTAATTTTATTTATTATTTGAATAATTATATTAAAAAAATCTTCTTTATGGATATTCTGAAATTCAGGTTTAAATTTTTCGAAATAATCGTCTATTTTAAATATCGATTCGTTTAGAGGCGTATCTTTCAGATAACTCTCTAAATCGTTGAGAGTCCTTGTAGGAGAAACAAAATAATCCCCGGTAAAATAAATATATTTCAGTAAACTTCTTTTTTCGTCCACCTTTGCATAGGTTTTAAAAAGCCCGCCTTCACACTTATAAATTTCGGAAACCATTTTAGTTTTAACGGGGTCGAATTCATTGGAATAAACCCATTCTTTAGACCCGTAAAACGAACGGTTTTTTTTTAAAAAATCTTCTTCCTCCGGTAATAATATTGAAGGTTGAGGATCATAAAAATCTAAATTTAAATGTTCTTTAAATCCCGAAAGAATTGCCGATTTAATCAAGCTTAAATCCGGTATATATCCTAAAATGCTTTTAACGGATGTTACTCTTGAAAGAATGGATTTAAAATTTTTTGCCGTCAATTTTTCGACGGGAATTTTTAGCGATTTAACCATATTTTCAGGATTAAAATCTAAAAGCAAAGTTCCCTGAAAAAAATAAACCGAAGATTCATATGTGCCGCCTGTTCCGGAAATTTTACGCCCATCGACTTCTATATCGTTTCTGGGCCTAAACTTTGCATTAATCCCAAGCCTGTTTATTCCTTTTGCGAAAGCCGTGCAAATATTTTCGGTTAAATCTTCAAGGCTTTTGAGTTTAATGCTTTTGGAAGAAAAAACAAGCTCCCAGCCGAGTTGCATCTCGTCGAAATATATCGCCCCTCCGCCGGTAATACGTCTTCCGATTCCTATTTTGTTATCTTCGCAGTAATCGCGCCTTATTTCGGTAAATATGGACTGGTGATACCCTGTTAAAACGCACGGCTCAAACCTTAAAAAACGTAAAGTATTCCCTATTATTCCGTCTTTTCTAAGTTCTATTAAGGATTTATCTAAGCAGATATTATACGAAAAATCGTTTAACCCCGTATCTATTACCCTGAACTTATTCATTTAACCGCCTAACCGCCCATTTCTATAACGGGCAGAGCCGTTTCGGAAAAAATCAGCGAACAGCATACCTCCGAAAATTTCGGTTTTAACCCTAATTTAACGCTGAACGGTATAATTCCTTCGGAAGGATAAGCTATGCCGTTTAATCCGGATTTTACGGCAAGTTCTTCTATTTTAAATTTGCTTAATCCGTAAGGTCTCTCACAGCCTAAAAGGACGGGAGTTTCTATAAATTTTTTGCGGGCGTATAAAAATACTTCTCCTATTTCTTCCGCAGAGGGCGGAGTAATATTTTCCATTTTAGTATTATGCATCGGCATAAACCCTACCAAAACCAAGGAAGAAATATCATAACTCGAAATAATGTCGATTGCGTTAAATTCTCCCGCGATGCGTCCGTGTTTTAAACCTATTACCACATGCGGAGAACAGGGTATTTTTCTATCCGATAAATATTTTAACGAATTTTCGTAATCTTTAACCGTAGCGTTAAGATGATATATTTTGCGTATAGTATCTTCTTCGCCTATTATATCCAACATAGCCGAATCGACGCCTGCATCCAAAAGTCCGTCTGCTATCTCTTCGTTTATAAGTCCGCAATGGACTATTACTTTAAGATTTAAATTAGATTTTATTTTTTTAATAGTTTTTATATACGGCAAAATATCTACTATGCCTTTGCTGTTGGAACCGCCGCTAAGCAAAAATCCTAGACCGCCGGATTTATATATGGCGTCGGCCTTTTCAAAAAGTTCGTCGGGCGTAAGCGCCGGAGACATAGACTTTAATATTTCGGCATTGCAGTGTTCGCATTTCAATGAACACGAACTGCCCGTAATCGAAAAAGGCGGGAATGAATTGGATTTATCGTTTTTAAAATCTTCGGTCTCGTATGATTTAATACTCGGAGCATAAAAATGTATTTCGGAATCGAAATATTCTCTTCTTATATTAAATCCTTCTATATATTCATCGTTTATATCACCGTTATATTCATAAAAACTCATATTTATCTCTTTTTGCAGATTATGTCTTCTTTTTCAAGCTTTTTTATATATGCGTTAACCGCTTCTTCTCCGGTAGGAAGAGATTTTATGTCGGATATAGATTCGGGAAGCGGCTTTAATTTAACTATCCAGCCTTTTCCGTAAGGGTCTAAATTTATTATGTGGGAATCGTTTTCTAATTCTTTATTGACTTCGACGACCTCTCCTGCAAAAGGCATAGGAAAAGGGCCGACGTATTTTCCGCTTTCTATCGTCGCGGCGCTTTTGCCTTTTTTGATTATTTTGCCCACGGGTTTAACGTCGGCATAAAGAATTTTGCCGGCTAAAGATTGGGCGGGGTCAGTCATTCCGAACGTAAAAGTGCCGTCGGCGTTCTTTCTGCCCCAAACTTGATTTTCTATGTCGTAATAAAGATCTTCGGGGATATTACATTCATTAAAAACAGGCATTTATTAAATCCTCCTTTTGCATCTTCCTTTTGCTTTTTTTATTCGCATTTAATCCCGTCTGCTTCTATCTTCTTCTTATATGCTTCTACGGCTTCTTTTCCTGTAAGAAGATTTTTTTTGTCGGCTTCTATATTGTCGGCTTTAATTTTACAAACCCATCCTTTACCGTAAGGGTCTGAATTTAGCAGGGATACGTCTTTAACTGCGTCTTCGTTGACGGCGGATATTTCTCCGGAAAACGGAGCAGGAACCGGTCCGACGTATTTACCGCTTTCTACCGTGGCGACAGATTTAAGCTGGGCAATTTTTTGCCCTACTTTTTTTGGGGTCAGATATAACAGTTTGCCGGCCAAACTCTGTGCTACGCTCGTCATTCCGACGGTTACCGTTCCGTCATCACCAAGCTTCCCCCATACGTGTTTTTCGACGCTGTAATATAAATCTTCCGGAATATCGCATCCGTTAATTTTAGACGACATTATAAATTCCTCCTTAAATTAAATTATTTTTGATTATAATACTACAAATTTTTATTATTCTCAAGTATATCATAAAAAAACCTTAAACAAAAAATGGACAAAAAAGGGGACAGATTTATTTATTTTCTTACTGCGGACTACATTTATGGGCTTTCTGTCCGAAAATAAAAAATATCCGTCCCCTTTTTTCTTTTTCCTTCTCTTCCCCGCCTTCTTTTCCTTTATGCAAGTCCTTTAGACTTTAATACTTCCATGGGATTTGAAATTGGATCCGATAATTTAAGCTCTTTTGGCGATTTTCCAATACTTAAACCTATGAGCTGGGTAAAATAAACTACGGGAAGTTTAGCTTTTTCTCCGTGGGCTTTAATTATTTCGGGCTGTTTTATATCTAAAGCCGCCCCGCACAAAGGACACGGAAGTACCAGCATATCCGCCCCCGCCTCTTTTGCCGAAGACAGAACCGCGGCGGATAAAGTTGCGGCGAGAGATTCGTCCTGAAGAGCATGCGCTCCCCCACAGCAGGATGCGGCAGCATGAAATTCCACGACTTCCGCGCCTGTAGCTTTTAAAAGTTCATCTTGAAAATATGGGTTTTCCGAATCGTCTCTTTTACTCTTGTAGCCCGTTTTAGTTATAGTTTTAGGTCTTTCGTATAAACATCCGTAGTAAGAAGCGACTTTAAGCCCTTTAAGCGGCTTTTTGACTGCCGATTTTACTTTTTCCGGCCCTATCTCGTTGTAAAATAGTTCGAGAAAATGTCTGACGTCCATATCGCCTTCATATGTTCCGTAACCGACGTCTTTAAGAAAACTTATAACGTCCCCTTTTGAAGCCGTATTTTCGTTCATTGCTTCGTTTGCTCTTAAAAGGCTGTGATAACATCCGTTACACGGAGTAACCACCGCATCTACGTGAAAACGTCCTTTTGCGGAATCCATTACTCTGGCGGGAAGCATATAAGAAAGTTTCTCGTTGGAACCTTTTACTTCAAGAGCGCCGCAACAGTTAAAATCTTCTATCTCCATTAAATCTATTCCAAATTCTTCGGCGACTATTTTCGTCGATTCGTCGTAAGCGCGTGCCATTCCTTTTAAGGAACAGCCCGGAAAATATCCTATTTTCATTGTAATTCCTCCTTTAATCTCTGGGAAACTTTCTTCCAGTCTTTAATCCTGCCGCCGAATAGCTTTATCCTTCCGCTGGTAAGCATCTTGAAGCCCAGCGATATCTGGTCTGCGCTCATCATATCTTTGAGCCTGCCGGTTTTAGAATAAAAATCTTTTACTATTTTAACTTCGTCGATTCTTCCGTCTTCTATAACCTCTTCCATAAAAATTTCGTCAAAAGCTTCATCGTTGGTAAGTTTTCCGAAAACTTTTCTGTCCTCAAGGAATTTGGCTATAGCTCTTACGACTTCCTGAGTATTTACTCCTCTGGGGCATCTGTGGGTGCATCGCTGGCATGAAACGCATTTCCATACCAAATCTTTATTTTCGTTTACTAAAATGTCGTAATGCCCCCTTCTAACCAAGTCTATAAATCTCCTGGGATTAAATTTATCTACAAAATCAGGCAGCGTGCATCCGCCGGAACATGTTCCGCATTGATAACATCTAACGATTGTAGAACCGCCCGGAAGTTTTTTAATCTCGTCGAGAAATTCCGTCGTAACGTCTTCATATAATATTCTTGACGGCAAAAATTCTTTCCATATGCCGGTTAGCTCTACGCCGTCTATAACCATTTTATCGGTATTTTCCGCCATTGCTTTCTCCTTATGCTTAATATATAAATCTTAATGAAATTAATGAAATACATCGCTAAATTTAATTAAGATATTTAATTTTTTAAACTTCCTGCTACTTTTGCGGCAACTGCAGCTCCTTCGACGATGCAGTTTTCTATATCCATAGGACCTTTATCCGCTCCCGCAATATATATTCCCGGTTTCGACGACTCGTTAGGACTGAGAAAATCGTCTTTAGGAGCAAGGAAACCGTAGTCGTTTTGTTTAATTCCAAGTACTTTTGCGGCGTCTATCGTTCCTTCGCCGGCTGCCATTCCTGCGGCAAGAATAATCATATCGACGGAATGTTGTATAGGTCTGTCCATAATGGTTTCTTCGGCTCTTAAGGACAACTGCTGATTTTTAAGCGTTACTTCCGCCCCTCTTCCTCTCGTAAATATGACTTCATAATCTTCCATTGCTTTACCGTAAAGCTCTTCCCATCCCCTTCCGAACATTCTCATATCCATATAATATACGTAAACTTCGGAATCCGGATATTTTTCTTTAATTTCTATAGCCTGCTTCGTAGAAACGACGCATCCCACCCTGCAGCAGTAAGGATTGCCAACCTGTCTATCTCTTGAGCCTACGCACTGAAATATTGCAATTTTCTTCGGCGTTTTTCCATCCGAAGGTCTTTTTAATTCTCCTTTCGTATGACCGTTAGGATTAAGCATCTCTTCGACTTCGGAATTGGTAACGACGTCTTTAAATCTTCCATAGCCGTATTCCTGTTTAACCGTGGGATCGAAATGATCGAATCCGGTTGCGACTACAATAGCCCCAAAGCTTTCTTCGCTTTCTCCTTTAGAATTTTTGATTTTTGCTTTAAATTCGGGAGCGCTTCCTGAAACCGCCGTAACCTGTGAATGTTTGTGAACTTTAATATTGGAATTGCTCTCTACCGCTTTTATAACAGGGTCTAATACGTCGCCCGCAAGTCTTAAATCAGGCGCGAGTTTATAATACTTATGCCTTGCAACTTGTCCGCCGAGATAATCCTCTTTTTCTACCAAAGTAACGTTATAGCCTATCCCTGCAAGTTCGGATGACGCTTTAAGTCCGGTAACCCCTCCTCCGATAACTAAAACTGTTTTCACTTTAAATACCTCCTTAATAATATTTCTATATTTATTATGATTTAAGTTGCTTTGCAACTTTTTAAAATTTTATTAATTATTAATTATAAGCTATTCCCATCTTATCTAAAAGCGGTTCGACGGGAGTAACGTGAAAGTTCAGTCCCGCTTCCTTAAACGGATGAGCGCCGAGAGCAAGAGCGGCTAACTGGGAATAGAATAACACGGGATAATGATAATCTTCTCCAACGGCTTTTTGTATCCACTGAGTTTTGTCGAATGTCGTTCCGCATCCCGTGCAGTTAACCAATATCATATCGGGATCGACTTCCTGTTTAATGGCTTTTAATTTAATATTTTGCGCCGACCTCGTGAATTCCCTGTTGACCAATATATGCCTAAATCCGAACCCGCAGCACATAAACCATTTAGAATATTCTTCCATTTGCACTCCGAGATGCGATGCTAAACCGCCGACGACGATCGGTCTTTTTCCGCCGATTATGTCGTCGGATACCTGTTTAAAGAAATGACAGCCGTAATGCTCCACCGCTCTTAATCCCTTAATTCCTTCAATTCTTTTTGGATCCGCCGCCTCTAATATTTTATCTCTTAAGGCATATGCTATTTCGCTGTCGTGGATTATTTCTTCGGGAATCACCAACTCTCTTCCAAGCGATGCAAGGACTTTCTTGACGGAATCCCTTAATTCTTTATTTCCTACTAATAGATGCCGCATTTCGAGATAGTTACCGAAACTGGTAACGCAATGTATAGTAAAATTGTAACCTTCTTCGTAAGCTCTGTGCCAATTTCTTGCGGCAACGGAAGCAAGCTGTACAAGATTGCCGAGACCGGAAGCATGATAGTTCCAAGCGGTACAGGAAGTCTGCTGCATATCGTTGTAATATTTTATTCCAAGTTTATCCCTATAATAAAAATTTGACCTTGGAACTCCGGGAAGGTTTGCGCACTGACCGCAGCTTTTGTGCTGGTAATGCATATCTAAAGGCACTTTCTTTTTGATGCCGTACATAACTTCTTCTTCTTTATAAGGTCCAATAATATGTGCGATTTTAATCTCGCCTTCTTCTTCCAATTTTTTCATTTCGGCTCTAATATCATGTGCGTGATAATTCATGCCCTTAGCATGATTTATGCCTGTTTTAACGTCGTTTATTTCATAAGACATTTTGTCCTCCAATATTAAGGTAATTAATATTTATTAAACTTTAGGCTATTTACTTTTAGAAGCTTCTAATTTTTCCTTTTTCTCCTTAATTCTTCCTTCCATTTCTTCCGCCTTATCCTCCATATCGTCCTGAACTATATCGACTAAAAATGGAAATACGGTCCCGACTTTTTCTAAGGCGCCGCTTTCTTCCCATATTTTTTGCATTTCATATATGGTGTAATCTTCAGCCGCCCAAGCTCTATCTACCACGTTCATGCCGGGAAAACCCTTAAATAACTCTTCCCTCATTTCCATTTTTTTAGAAGAAAGTTCTATCATCCGGGGACCCCAATCGGGAAAAGCGTCGGGAGAAAGCATATCCGGAGCTAACTGGTTCCCTCTCGTCAGCACTAACTTTGCGATTCTAGTATAGCCGGCAAGCGCTTCCGCCGCAAGACCTTCCCTGACCGCAATTTCTCTCATAGCCATAACTATATCGGCGGCGGAATTTTCTTTAGGACATCTGTATTTGCAACTGTAACACTGGGCGCAGTTCCATATCTTGCCCTTCATATACTCTTCGATAGTCTCCTCGTCTCCTTCTATCATCATCTGACAGACTTCGCGGGGAGAATAATCGTAAAATGCGGCGGCAGGGCAGTTTGCTACGCACGTTCCGCAGTTCAAACAGCCGTGCAGGGATTCTTTGATACGAAAATCTTTCATAATCTCCTTATAGAAGTGACCGCCTTTGGTACTTTCGATTGCTTCGGTAATAGGATTCTTGTTTTCTTCGCTCATTTAAAAATACCTCCTCATATTTATATATTTATAATCAAGTTGCTTCGCAACTTTAAGGGTGTAAATATTCGTCGATCTCATATCCATCCGCTTCAAAACGTAAGATGGATTTATAGACAAAAGTATCCTGCTAATTAATAAGCACTAATAATAACTATTATTATGGATTAATGAAGTTCGGGATTATTACCGGATTCTGGTTCGGCGGTGTTATCGCCGGAAAATCTTAAATCGGTGTAATCCCCTGCATCCTTAATGTCCTTAATGTCTTTGACGAGCTGTCTAATTTTGGAATTTTTCAGATAGTATAAGAGTTTATTATCGACTCTTTTGTAATCTACCATCTGGGTATTCCTTAAGACGGCTAAATGCTGGGATATGTTGGATTGGGTTTTACCTAAGGCGGAGGATATATCGTTGACGCTGACTTCTTCGTCGCATACGATACATAAAATGCCTAGTCTGATAGGATTTGACAGAAGTTTAAAAATGCTTGCCAAGTCCTTGCACTTTTTGTTGAGGTTTTTGTCGTCTACGCAAAACTCTTTTCCCATTTTTCCCATTTTTTAATTCTTTGCGGTGTAGCACACCGCGATTATGTGTATATTCTAAATATAGAATATTCTAAAATAGTTGTCAAGGGAAAAATAAAAAAAAATGAAATTGCGTTATAATTACCTAATTTTATAAAAAATGGTCGTTAAAATCGGATACAGTCTTTTTCCAATCCTTTCCTTCTTTTAAGAGTTCCGAAAAAACTTCTTCAGTAGAAAATTGATTACTGTTTAAATAATTTTTCCATAAATCGATAAAAATTCTTTTTTTAAGCCTTAATGAATCTATCGAGAGCGAAGTAAAATCTTTTATAAATTCGGCAACTCCGCCGTCAAAAACATCCCCGTCGAAAACCTCCGACAAATAATTAAATTTATATAATTCTTCAGCGGAATATTTTTTTGAACTCAATACAATCTCCAAGGCTTTCTGCGTTCCTATCAAAAACGCCAATCTCAATGCCAAATAAGAAGGGGATAATATGCCGTATTTAGACGACAAGTCGGCAAAATTAGATTTTTTTTCCGCAAACCTAAAATCGCATGAGGATGCTATATCTAATCCTATCCCGCTGACGACCCCTTTTACGGAGCATATAACCGGAACGGGCGATTCGGCAATATGCCTGTTCATAACGTTTAATACCGTAACGTAATATCTTGCTCCGTCTCTGTCGAGTCGGGCAATTTCCTTAATTTCCGGTCCTGTTGCAAAATAATCGGGGTTGGAGCTTTTTATTAAAATTACTTTCAGGTCTATTTCTTCTTCAATGTTTTTCTCGAAAATTTTAATTAGTTCGTTCATTTCGGTTATGTTGAAAGTATTTTTTCCGCCTAAATCTATATCTATTTCGGCTGTGTAATCGTTTTTCCGATAAAATTTTATGGGCATAATCGACCTCCTTCTTTTATTTTCGGTTATAATATCAAATTTATTTTAATTGTCTGGATTCCCGCCTACGCGGGAATGACTTTTGAAGAATTTAACCATTCACCCATCTGTTGTCATTCCCGCGTAGGCGGGAATCCAGACAAATTTATTTTTATCGGCAATTTTATAAAGTTTATAAATTATCGTGAACGTCTTCTTTGTGCCACCTTCTTCCTTCTATCATATAATAAAGCACCGGAATTACGACAAGCGTTAATGTAGTAGAAGCCAGCATTCCGAAAATGAGAGCCCATGCCAGACCGTTCCATACCGGGTCGGTCACGAGTATAGCCGAACCGAATATAACGGCAAGCGCCGTAATTATTATCGGTCTTGCTCTCATAGCTCCCGCTTCTACTAAAGAATCGGCGATATTATAGCCTTCCTTTTTTCTTGTGTTTATAAATTCAAGTAAAAGCAGAGAATTTCTTATAACGATACCTGAAAGGGCTATAGCCCCTATCATAGAAGTAGCCGTAAAATAAACTCTTATTAAAGCGAACCCCGGCATTATGCCTATCATTTCAAGCGGAATCGCTCCCATAAGTATTAGCGGAACAATGAAAGAACCTGTATATCCTACCAAAAGAATATAAATAAGAAGGATTGCGATTCCCATTGCCGCGCCGAGCTGTGCAAACACCTTTAAGGTAAGATGCCACTCGCCGCCCCATCTTATATGATAACCTGCAGGAAGAGGATGTTTTAAAAAATGCAGAAAAAGGTCTAAATTTGCATACATAGGGCTTCTTTTGACTACCTTGCCGTAAACATAAACTAAAGGTTTCAAATCCCTCTCGTAAATCATATTATTTAAATAGCTATGCTTTATTTTTATTACGGAATTCAGCGGCACTAACCTGCCGGCGTAAGGAGCATATATCCAGATGCTCGACAAGGCGTTTACGTCCGTCCTGAAAGAAGCCGGCATACGCAAAAAAATATCTTCCTGATGCAGATGACCTTTTTTATGAATTGTGCCGACGGTCATTCCGTTGTTTAAAAGATAAAGGGACTGCGCAATCATTTCCGTGCTGATTCCCAGCATAGACGCCTTTCTTCTTCTCACGACGACTTCCGTCTTTTTTATCCGTTTTTTATATGAAGAGTTTACGTCCGTAACCCCTCTCGTATTTTTCATTCTTGCTTCCACGATTTTAGAAAGTTTTGCCTGTTCCCGGTAATTTTTACCGTAAATCTCCGCTACTATCGTTGATTTTACCGGAGGTCCGGGCGGACTTTCAAGAACTTTTACCGTAGCGTTATATTCTTTTCCGATTTTATGCACCTCTGGCAACAGGCTTAAAACAAGTTGATGGGATGACGTGCTTCTACTGTCTTTGTCTATTAGATTGACCCTTATTTCCGAGTTCCAGCTGGCATTTCTAAAATTTGCCCCTCTCAAAAGCCCGGAAAAATCGATAACCGAAGGCGTTCCCACCGTAACCACGTAGTTTTTTACCTGTTTTATACGTTTTAAATAATTTACTATCTGCATAGTCGCAATATTGGTATCTTGAAAAGTCGAGCCCGGACGTTTATTTATAGTAATCAAAAAGGTATTAGTATTTGCAACCGGAAGCATTTTAAATTTTACAATCTTTAAAACCGGAAGCGACATTGCTAAAATAAATAAAATTACGATAACGGATATAAATATATATCTTTTCTTTTTATTTAAAAGCAAAGGCGTTAATATTTTTGCATATAGACCTGTTTTGCCGTCTTTATTATGTTCTTTTAACTCTTTTTTGCGCAGAAGCGCCATTCCCCTTTCGTTTGCCATAAGTTTAAGATAAAACCACGGAACGACTGTAAGGGCTACGAATAATGAAACGAGCATGGCGATAGGCACGTTAAAAGGAATAGGGCGCATATATGGACCCATCATCCCCGTTACGAACAACATAGGGATAAACGAAGATATAACCGCCAGCGTAGCAAAAAAATTAGGGTTGCCTATTTCGTTTACGGCATCTACCGCATAGGTAGGAAGTATATTCCTTTCTTTCGAAAAAACCCTTTCTATATTGTCGATGACTACGATAGCGTTATCGACTAAAAGTCCGAGCGAAAGAATCAGCGCAAACAAAGTAATTCTATTTAAAGTCTGATGAAAAATGTAGGCTATGCCAAGGGTAAGAAACAGCATTAAAGGAATCGTAAATGCTACGATAAAAGCTTCTCTCCATCCTAATATTATCAAAAGAAGTCCGATAACGATTATTATGCTTATTATTAAATGAAATAATAATTTATTCACGGCATTGTTTGCCTTTTTTCCGTCGTTTCTCGTAATCGTCCAATGAACTCCCGCCGGCAGGCTTGTTTTAACTATTTTATGAAATTTTGCGAGAACGTTATCGACCACCGCGACGGCGTTTTTGCCTCTTCTTTTAGCGACGGCTATGGTTACCGCCGGATAAATACCTTTGGATGCCCCTATAATTCTGCCGTTTACGTTAGCTTTCGCATAATTATTCCCAAACCCTATTTCCGAAAGAAAATTTAAAGGCTTATAAGAATATTTAATCGAGGCGACGTCTTTCAGATAAACCGGCTTTCCGTCGTAAACGGAAATAATGAAGTTTTTGACCGAACTTACGCGGTGAAAATATCCGCCGGCGGTCAAAAATGTTTTTTTGTTGTTATTCTGAAGAAATCCTGCCGGAATGTTTATATTAGTTCCTTTAAGTTCCTGAGCTATCATTAACGGAGAAACATTATATCCCGCCATTTTTACCGGATTAAGATAAACGTTGATCTGTCTGTATCTTGCGCCGTTTAAATAAGTAACTCCCGTTCCTTTAACGGAATCGAGTTTGTCTAATATTCTGTTCGCAATCGTCGTAAGATATCCCGCATTATATTTTTTGCTCCATAGCGTAATATTGAGTATCGGAACATGATTTACGTCTATCGGTTTAATAAGCGGTCTCATTGCGCCTTTAGGGATTTCGTCGAGGTTGGAAAATACTTTATTGTATATATCGACAAGACTCTTATCGCGGCTCGCGTTAACGTGAAACTGAACCGTAACTATGGATTCGGAGTTCATAGATATGGAATAAACATGCTTCACCCCGGGGATTTGCCACATTTTTCTTTCCAGGGGTTTCGTAACTAAGTTTTTAACCTGCTCGCCGCTCGCTCCCGGAAATCTAACTATTACGTTTGCCGCAGGCACGATTATTTGGGGATTATATTGTCTCGGCGTAAGAAGAACGGCGATAATTCCAAAACCTATGCTGAATAAAATCAATAAAAGCGTTATTTTATTTTCTATAAAATATTCGGTAATTTTAGCGCTGAAATTTTTATTCATTTATCTTTTAAAACTCCTTATCTTATATTGAAATGCCTTAATTAGAACTTAGGACTGACGTAATTTCCGGTTTTAATTTTATTTAATCCGCTTGTTATTACCGTCATACCGGGTTTTAAACCGTTTGAAATTACTATGAAATTCTTTTTATAAACCCTGCCCCTTTTTACGGGCTGAAACATAACTTCGCCCGCATTGTCGGCGGTATAGACCCCGGTTATACCCAAACGCCTTACGATCGCGGTTTTAGGTATGATAACGGCTTTTCTTTTCCCTATTTTAAATCTTGCCGTCCCGTACATTCCGGGCATCAGCCCCGATTTTTCGGCTACTTCTACGGCAATTCTTACTAAAACTGAATGAGAGTAAGGATTTGCAGACCTTACGACTGCTATGACCTTTCCGTTAATAGATTTATTTATAGAAGAAAAATTTAATTTAACGGTTTCCCCATCTTTTATTTTATTAAAATATTTAACGTTAACAGATGTTTTGAATTCCAAATTTTTTAGGCTCTGAATTATTAGCAACATCTGCCCGGGTGCGGCAAGGTCGCCCATAGAAACACTTTTTTTCGTTATTACCCCGTTAAAAGGAGAATAAATATCTTTATAATTGAGATAATTTGCGGCTTCGTTTAAGCGGGCCTTAGCAACGTTATACTGCATTAGAGTATTATCGAACATTTGCCTTGAAACGGAATTTTCTTTATATAATTTTTTTATTCTGTCGTATGTCTTTTTCGCGTTAATAAATCCTGCTCTTGCGGCATAATATTTAGAGCCTATTTCAGGGGCGCTTAATTTTAATAAGAGCTGCCCTTTGGAAACCGCCTGACCCTGATGAACGTTTTCAAAAACTACATATCCCATAATATGGGCGGAAATAACGGTATTATTCAATGAATCGATATTTCCCGGGGATTTAAGATAATCCGGAATAATTTCGTACTTGGTTTTAAATGCTCCGACGCTAATCTTGGACTCGGTTTTTCCTGTTAAACCCTGTTTTTTTGCACAACCGCTTAAAGATAATGATAATATTGTAAAAAATACCGCTAAAACGGCGTAAAATGTACTGTTAAGTTTTTTCGTTTCCTTCATTTACCGCACCCCTTGTATGTCTTAAATAGCTTAAATATTAATTATTTACGGCTTTTCTTATTACAGGCTGTTGCAGGCTATATTTATATATATAACTATTGATATATAATAATATTATCATTTTCATATATTTTAAGTCAATTTTTTTTTAAAGAAAAAAGGGGACAGATTTTTTTTATTTTCGGTCTATATGATAGTAATATTTACATAGTAATATGAAAATAAATAAATCTGTCCCCTTTTTTCATAAATATCAACCTTTTTTTGCGAAATTTATCACGTCGATTATCGGAAGATATATCGCCAGTGCAAGAAATAAGACCATTCCAAAAATTATCGTTAAAAGCACCGGTTCTATGCTCGCCTGAAGCATACTCAGCTGATGATCTAAATCTTCGTCGAAATAATCGGCGACTTTACCGAGCATTTCATCTATATGTCCGGTTTCTTCGCCGACGCTGACCATTTGAATTATAATTCCCGAAAATATTTTGGAATTTTTAAAACTATTCGTGATAGATTCTCCTCTCGTAACAGCCGACTGTATTTCGTCTATTTTATTAGTAAAAAATTTATTGTTTACGGCATTTCTGATAAGTTCGAATGCCCTGTTGACCGGAAGCCCGCTCTGAAATAAAAGCCCGAAAATCCTTGTAAACTGGCTCATCATCGATTTATAAAAAATACTGCCGAATATCGGTATTTTAAGTTTGTGTTCATCCCACCACAGTCTTCCGGAGGACGAATTAAGGTAAATTTTTACGCCTGCCATCAAAGCGACGGCTAAAATTAAAACTATATACCAAAAACTGACGAAAAAGTTAGAGATAGCCACTAATATTCTAGTTTCTAAGGGTAGGGGGACGTTGAAACTTTTATAAAGCATCGCAAATTTAGGTATAACGAATCCAACTAATATTACGACGGCTATTATAATCGCCGAAACGACTATTTTAGGATAAAAGGTAGCGCTCTTTACTTTCGCTTTAACCGCCAAATCTTTTTCCATAAGAAGCGCAAGCCTGACTAATATGTCGTATAAAAGACCGCTCGTCTCGCCGACTTCTACCATATTTACGTATATTTCGGAAAAAACTTTGGGATGCCTCGCAAAGCTTTTGGAAAGCGTCTGTCCGCCTTCTACGTCCTGCTTTACTTCCACAAGAATTTCTTTAAATTTCTTATTCCTCGAAAATTCCGTTAAAGAATCTAGGCTTTTGGTAAGCGGCACTCCGGATTGATACAACGTGGCAAGCTGTCTCGAAAATATTATTACGTCCTTTTTGGATATGCTTTGAAATGCGGGAAGAAGGTCGCCCCATGAAAAACTTGACGCTTCTTCGAGCGAAATAGGGATAAGTTTCAATTCTTCTATCTGCTTTTCGGCAGCAATCGAAGAGTTTGATTCTATTCTTCCGGTTATGAGTTTCCCCTGCCTGTCTCTTGCCTTGTAATTATATATAGCCATAAACCGTCGTCCTTTTTAATTTTATATATCCAGCTTTATATATCCTGCGTAGCCTGTAAAACTTCTTCCAAAGTCGTTATGCCTTCTATTACTTTTTTAAGCCCCGCCATTCTTAGAGGAACAAAACCGTCTTTTATAGCGGCGTTTCTTATCTGTGCGGCATCCGCTTTTTCGATGATAAGTTTTTGGACGTTTCTCGAGGGCGTTAAAATTTCCTGTATGCTCAGCCTTCCGTGAAAACCGGTGTCCCTGCACAAGTCGCAGCCGGTTTCTTTGTAAAAAGTAAATTTAACATTAGGCGGAAGGCCGAGTTCCTTAAGTAATTCCGACTCAGGCTCGTAAGGCTGTTTACAACTGCCGCAAAGCCGTTTAACTAATCTCTGCCCCATTATGCCGGCAACCGAAGAAGAAATTAAAAAAGGTTCTATACCCATATCTGCAAGCCTCGAAATAGCGCTCGACGAATCCTGCGTATGCAGCGTCGAAATGACGAAGTGACCGGTTAAAGCCGCCTGAATAGCTATCCTTGCAGTTTCTTCATCCCTTATTTCGCCGACGAGAATAATATCGGGGTCCTGTCTCAGCACCGCCCTTAAAGCATCCGGGAACCCCATTCCGCCTTTTTGGTTAGCTTCTATCTGATTTATGTATCTTATTTTATATTCGACGGGGTCTTCTACGGTGATAATATTCTTATTTATGCTGTTAAGTTCGGCAATCATAGAATATGCCGTAGTCGTTTTTCCGGAACCGGTAGGACCGGTTATTAAGAAAAGACCGTATTTTTTGTAAATTATTTTTAAAATCTTTTCTTTATCGTTTTTGTCGATAGGCAGTTCAGAAACTTTATTAACCTTTGAAGTTTTATCTAAAAGCCTGAACACGGCTTTTTCGCCGTTTATGGTCGGCACGACGGAAACCCTGACGTCTAAATTTTTTTCTCCGACGTTTATATCGAACCTCGAATCCTGAGGGTTTCTTTTTTCTGCGATATCCATATTTGCCATTATTTTTATTCTGGCTATAACCGGATTTAAAAATTGAAAAGGGATTCTTCTTGCTTCTATAAGTTCTCCGTCGATTCTTTCCCTGACTATCATTTCGTCCGAAAGAGGTTCTATATGTATATCCGAAGCCCTGTCTTTAGAGGCTGAAAATATTATGTCGTTGACGAGCTTAATAATATTTACGTCTTCCGACTGCAGGACTTCTTTGACGGCGGCAGAAGTCGAAGGAGAAAAGGCGGGGGCGCCGGACTGTGCCGCCGCTAACCCGGAAAAATTCTTACCATCCGCCGGAACGACGTTTTGATGTGACGCGGCTTTAGATATTTCTTTAGCCGTCCAGACAAAATCTATAGCTTTGTTAATATCGTGTTCTTTTGCCAGAACTATGTCTATATTATAATTAATATGTCTTTTTAACGCATCGGCGGCAAAAACGTTAAGAGGGTCGGATAAAGCCACGGTTAGTATTCCGCCCTCAAGACTTATCCCTACCATTTTAAACTGTCTCGAAAGTCCTTCAGGTATAAGTCTTCCGACCGCAGGGTCTATTATGATTTTTGAAAGGTCTATTTTTTTTAATCCTATTTGCGAAGAAAGCGCATCTAATATATTATCCTCCGAAATTATCCCCAGTGCGGTCAACGCCGAACCTAATCTTAAATTGCGCTTCTTTCCCTCGGTAAGCGCGGTTTCGAGCTGGGTCGGATTTAATAGCCCCTCATCTACAAGTATCTCGCCGAGCTTTTTAGTTTTTGATAAATTATTTATAATTATGCCCATTTTTAGGATTCCTCTAAGATGCCCCTAAGAAGTCGACCGTTTTATAAAATTCATCCGGCGGCATCTGTCCCGTCGCAGTAATTCCAAACGGCGAAGAGCAGTATGCAAAATAAGACCCGTAAATTATAGATGATGCTCTGGTTGTCCTCCCCTTTTCGCCCATACTAAAAATTATAAATTTTGGAAATGCCGTTTCATCCGTCGTTTGAATAGAGCGTATTTTTATGTTTTTTTCGGAAGAGGACACGACGTCTTCTTCCGAAACCGCCGTATCGGTCAACTTGAAATAGTCTGCGCCGAAATAGCTTGAATCTATATAATATTTTATGGTATCCAACAAATTTACGCTCATTTTAAAATCATGCACCGAAAGAATAATTTTTGAATTTTTAGAATGTGCGAAATCTACAAAATCTTTTATAATGTTTTTTTCTAAAATATCGAGTTCTATATCGCATATATCGATACCCAGTTCTATAACCGACCTTAAAAATTTAATTCTTTCAGGTTCGCCTTTTTCTTTAGCGCCGTATTTTATAAGTTTTTCGGGGGTTTCTGGTTCCGAAATTCTTTGCTTGCCGAGAAAGGAAACGCATCTATTCGAGCCATACGAAGCGTCCCTGTTTGTTCCTATAATCTTAATTCCTTTATCTTTAGCATAAGAAATTATTTTTTTGATTTCGGATAGAATGCCGCTTTTATCGAAATTGTCGCAGGAATTGTTTGACTGCGCAGTTTCGGCAATCATATCGAATCTGAGTTCTACGAATTCGGCACATTCGCTCTTTGCATAATCTATAGCGGCATATACCCCGTTTAACCCCGTATTTCCGGTTGACAGGCAGACTCTCGGCTTCATTTACGCGTTTCCTTTTTGGCTTTTATTTTATCGCAGGCAAGCTCTCCGCCGAGTCCCCACTCGTCGGCTGGAAATTCTTCGACGACGACCCATACGCTGTTTTCGTCGATGCTTAAACTTTTAGAAACGCTTTTGGTAATAGACTTAATGAGATTTTTTTTCTGCTCTTTTGTTCTTCCTTCGAGCATTTTAACAGATACGAAAGGCATTATTCTTCCCTCCCTTAACTTTTAATATATCCTTAAATAATCTAAAATATAATATGATTTTATTTAAAATTATAGCAAATATAATATTTTTAGACAATTAAATTTACATAAAAAAATAATTAAAATAACTGTAGATTTTTTACATAACGCCGATATATAATAAAATAATATTTTTACGAAAAAATAAAGGGGACTATTCACTTTATTTTCAATTCAAATGGGGGATATTGATGTTGAAAACATTAAACGCAAAGCTTTATTTTATTATGATCGCAGGTTTTATTTTTATCCTGCTGGTCAACCTGTTTCTCATTCTATATTCTAACGGATTGAAAAACAAAACGGTTAATGCGGATGTTATTTCCCGCACTTCTACCGGCATTAAGACCCTAAAAGGCAATCTCCTGCAGATTATTCTTTTATCTCATATAAAAATGCTAAAAATTAGCGGGGCAAAATCCAAAAAAGCAAAAGCAAAAATAGAAAAATACTACGATGCAAAGATATTAAAATTGGCGGAAGATTCAAAGCCGGTTTTCTCAAACGTGGAAAGCTCTTTAACCGGATATACTATGGGGTTCGACAAAGTTAAAGCGGCTTCGGTCTTTGGAACCGAAAAATCAAAATTGCAAATAATTTCATCCAAAAAAATCGTCGTCCTTTTAAAAAGCCTTAAAAATAAGTTCTATATATTCCGCCCTATAGTCGGAAGGCTTTTAAAATACCCCCTGCTTTTAGGCGGCGCAATGAGCGATAAATATTTTGAAAGCCAGCTTAATCCTATGGTAGCTCAGATAAGCCAAGTTAACGGCATTATAAAAAATTCGTATTATCAAAAGGTGAAATTGTTAAATTATATATTTATAGCATTTCCTATCGTTTTTTTAATCGGCGCCGTTATCGTCCTGTTTTATTTTAAGAATTCGGTTATTCGGGTTTTAAACTTGGTCGACGAGAAAATCAAGCAGATAGCACGCGGCGACCTCACCTCCAAAATCAAAATATCCGGCGTCCGTAAAGAAAGCGAAATAGGCGTCCTCATAGAACAGGTCAACAGTTTAGTCGATTCTCTTTCCGGAAACGTTAAAGGCATACTCAACACTTCCAATTCTTTAAGCTCTCAGTCGGAACAGTTGAATTCCTCCTCTAAGGAGTTTGAAAAGACCATAGAGCAGATGAGGGAAAAAGCCTCCCGCATAATAGAATCCATTAAACAGATGTCCATAGCCATCATAGAAGTCGCAAAAAATTCATCCTCTTCCGCCCAGAAGGCTCAGGAAACCGAAAAAGTGGTGGATTACGGCACTAAGTCCGTTAAGGACGTCGCAAACGAGATGAAAAACATAGAAAAGACTGTTTCCGCCGTTTCCGTTACCATTACCGAACTCGGCTCTTCTTCCGAAAAGATAGGAGAGATAATAGGAGTCATAAACGACATAGCCGACCAAACCAACCTTCTTGCCCTAAACGCCGCAATAGAAGCCGCCAGAGCGGGAGAACAGGGAAGGGGTTTTGCGGTAGTAGCCGACGAAGTAAGAAAGCTCGCCGAAAGAACGACCAAGGCTACCAAGGAAATAGAATCGATGATACTGAGTATCCAAAGAAATACTCAGGATGCGGTTACCTCCATGCAGAAAGGAAAAGAAGAAGTTTCCAAAGGAGCCGAAATTGCCGGCAAATCCGCCGAAGCCATCTCCAATATAAATTCCTTGATGGTAAAACTCAAAGAGATGATAACCCAGATTGCCGCCGCCTCCGAAGAACAGTCGCAGGTAAGCGAAGAAATATCCCTTTCCTCCGAAGAAATCATCAAGGCTCAGGACAATGCGCAGGCAGGTTCGAGGCAGGTCATTTCCTCTTCGGAAGAGCTTGCGAGGATGGCTTTAGACTTGTCCAATATGGTAAAGACTTTTAAGGTTGCATAAAAAAAATTAAAAAAATTTGATTTTTCAAATTTTATGTTTTATAATTTAAATATTAGAGGTTTTATGTTTTCATCTTAACTCCTCGATGTAATGTCCTCCTAACCTGCCGGTTATTAACTACTTCCGGCAGGTTTTTTTATAACAAATTCGAGCTCGGCACAAGTTTTGAACGCATAAAATTCAAATTTGAGTGCAAAATTAAGGTTGACATTAAGGCAATTTTTATTTATACTATCTCTCGATTAATAGATTAAATTATATTAATCTATTTCATTTCTATTCCCCGATAGCTCAGCCGGCAGAGCAAGTGACTGTTAATCACTGGGTCGATGGTTCGAATCCGTCTCGGGGAGCCACTCTATACAGCTCTTTACTGCAGAGAGTACCTTAGAACTTAGCCTATACAAGGCTGATCACAACCGAAGGGAGTCATCCGTCTCGGGGAGCCAATTTCCACACTGAACATTCCATTCCCAAGGGAAATTTTAGCGTAAAAATTTTGCTTACTATTCACGATTAAAATATTATGGTATAATCAAAAATAATAATAACGATAAAAAAATAATCTTATTAAGAAATTAAAATTTAACTAACGGTTAGCAAACAAAGATAGAGGAGTCAATTATGAAAACTATCGGGTTTTTAAAATTTTTTTTAATCGGTTTTATCGCCTTAGGAGTGAGTGCAGCCGGATTCGCGTTTCTTTCCGTCGGAATGTCTTACGGGGCAAATGCCCAAATCACCCATAAAACGACGGTGGAAAATAACGGAAACCTTATTAAGGCGTACATTAAAATACTAAACAAAGTAGGCAATAACGAAAAAGCCGTTGCGGATGTGGAAAACAGCATCGGGGTTAACAATACAGGGTTAAAACCTTACATGAAAAAAGGCGGGTTCGGCGTTGCCGTTTTTTTGAAATTAATTGCCGATAACGCGCTTAATAAAACGGCTGTAAAGCATTTAATAAATGTATATACCGAAAATAATAACGCCGTTTATCAACTTAACGGCAATGATGTAAATGTCAAAAATGTCACCGAGGAAATGAACAAAGTATGCAACCTGAAGGTGGTAAACGAGGTTTACAGAACCGCAACCGGCGTTACAGTCAGCCACACCCTGTATCTTGCCGTCAACACCCCTGCCGCGACCCATAATTTAAAATTAGAAAATTATATGACTAACGAAAATGGCAATGTTTATAAAACACATACTTTGCAAAACCAGATAAATCAGGTAAACAATACGCAAAGACAGATAAATCAGGTAAACAATACCCAGCGGCAGATGCAGCAAATGAATAATGTACAGCAGCAGATGCAGCAAATGACCAATACGCAGCGGCAGATTCAACAAACCAATAATATGCAGCAGCAGATGATGGGCAGGTAATTAATCGAATAAATTTTATATAAATGCAAGCCAAGTACAAAACGGCTTGCATTTTTTTTGTAAAATAAAATATGGAGGATATTTGATAATGGTAAGAAAAATGAAGGGTTTTTATGCCGGTTTTCTTGTTCTTGTTTTTTTAATAATTTCCATAAATGTAAATATATCTGAATCTTTTGGCGCTTCAAGTTTGCAGGTAGGAACAGGCTATAACGAAACATGGGGTAAATACGGCACCAATTATACCACATCCTTAGTTTATATCCCTCTTAATATAAATTATTACCCGAATAAAACTTTTAATTTTCAAGCTACCATACCGTATATGCAGGTTCATAAGCAAACATCGACGGTGTTAATCAACAATATACCCGTTCAAAAAACCGGCGCATCTACTTCTACCACCGAAAGCGGTTTAGGAGATATAGTTCTGACGGGAAATTATAATATTACAAATCAGGCAATAAAGCCTTCTCTTCCAACTTTAACGGCAACAGTTTTTGTTGACCTGCCCACAGCCAGCGAATCTAACGGTTTGGGGACTGGAAAAGCAAATTACGGTTTTCAATTGGGTGTTACGCAGTTGATAAAATCTTATTTTTATTTTGTAAACGGCGGTTATACCGTTTTAGGCAAGCCCTCGGGCATTACGAGCCTTACAAACCCATTTTCGGCATACGCCGGCGCAGGCAAATTAATCACGAATAACTTGTCTATTGCCGTATCGGGAGCATGGTCTCAGGCAATTATCTCGGGAACGCACGATACCGTGACCGGAAATCTATCCGCAATTTATACGGTGGTAAAAAACAATACGATAGGCGTCACTTATATAAAAGGTTTTACAAACGAAAGCCCGTCTCAGGGAATAATGCTAAGCTATTCGCTCATGTTTTAAAATATTAACTTTAATTTTGCATAAGTTAATATTCATAAAATTTTAAAATAAACAAGGCGACGGACAGTATTACGGCTGAAAGTATTGTAAAATATAAAACAGAATATACCGCTATGCCTATAACTAAATAAAAAAACAAAATTAATCTTTTAATCCGTTTGAGATCTTCATGGCGTAAAAGGAAACCGATAAATATACTCATAATAATATACACAGCGGATTCGATTATTATTATATTAAAATTAATCATCGTCGGAAAGGGGGACAGATTTAAAATCTGTCCCCCTTTTTCATGCTTTTCCATGTTTGTCTGCCCGTGCACGCCTTTTGCGCCGGGGTTAAATATGCCGTTAACCCTGATCGAGACAGACATTAATGGACATTAAAGTTAATGTTTTAAAACCTTCTCGAAATAAGAGATGGTCTTTTTAAGCCCTCTTTCTATGTCAACCTTTGGATTGTATCCCAAAATCTTTCTTGCAAGCGTTAAATCGGGGTTTCTTTGAACCGGGTCGTCTTTCGGTAATTCCACAAACCTTATTTTCGATTTTGAACCTGTCAGCGATATAACCAGTTTAGCGAAATCTATTACGGTAAACTCAAAATTATTTCCCATATTTACCGGTCCGGTAAAACCGCTCTTATCTTCCATAAACAAAACAATGCCGTCTATCAAATCGGATACGTAGCAAAATGAACGGGTCTGTTTTCCGTCGCCGTAAACAGTCAAGTCTTCGCCTCTTAGAGCCTGAACGATAAAATTAGATACCACCCTGCCGTCGTTTTCGAGCATCTTTGGTCCGTAAGTATTAAAGACCCTTATAACCTTAATATTAATTCCGTATTGCCTGTGATAATCGAACAAAATAGTTTCCGCCGCCCTCTTGCCTTCGTCGTAACACGACCTTATAGATACGGGATTTACGTTGCCGTTATAACTTTCCGGCTGTGGATGAATATTCGGCGAGCCGTAAACCTCGGACGTGGAAGTATGTAAAACGGGGATTTTAAGCCGCCTTGCGTTTTCCAGAACGTTAAATATGCCGTAAACATTGTCTTTCATTGTTTTAAGCGGGTCCTTCTGGTAATGCGGAACGGATGCGGGACATGCGAGGTTTATAATAAAATCTGCTTCAATATTAAACGATTCGCTTATGTCGTGTCTTATTACCTCAAAGGCGGGATTTCCGATAAATTCTTTTATATTATTTTTTGACCCGGTATAGAAATTATCCATACATATAACTTCCTGTCCGCCGTTTAAAAGTCTTTCGCATAAGTTAGAACCGATAAAACCTGCCCCGCCGGTTATCAAAATTCGCATAATTTAATTTTCCTCCGATATATCGGTTATAATTTTTTTGTTTAAGTCGTATTTATTTCCGTAACCCCTTTTTGTTATCATATATAAATCGTTTACATACGTATTTTCGTTGCCTATTATTATAGTAGTATTCATACTCACGATATCGAACTTGTCTATATTGTCGAGGGTCGTTATAACTATCTCTTCGTCCGGTCTGGTTACCGCTTTTGCGATAACGGCGGGTCTGCCTTTTTCTATATTCTCGAGAAGAATATTTTTCGCGGTCGTGAGTTCCTCTTTTCTCTTCATGCTTTTCGGGTTATATATTATTATAACGAAACCGCCTGCCGCCGCCGCTCTGAGCCTTTTTTCTATATCTTTCCAAGGGGTTAAAAGGTTAGATAGAGAAATAACGCAAAAATCGTTCGTAATCGGCGCGCCCGCCGCCGCAGAAACCGCACAAAAAGCAGGTATTCCGGGAACAAACTCTACCGGAACCTTTCCGGTAAGGGATTCTTTATCTATAATTTCTAGTAAAAGACCGCTCATACCGTAAATACCCGCATCCCCACCGGAAACAAGCGCTACGGATTTGCCCTCTAAAGATTTTTTAACCGCCGCTTCGCATCGTTTAATTTCGTCTTTCATGTTAAACGGCAACTTTTCCTGATTTTCGTTTAATATATCTCCAATCTGCTTTAAATACGAAGAATAACCTATTACCGTTTCCGCCGTTTTTACGGCTTCTAAAGCCTTTTTGCTTAAATGTTCGGTATCTCCGGGACCCGTTCCTATAACCGTTATCTTTCCAAATTCCATTTGTTTTTCCTCTCTTTTAGTATATCAGATACTATATCCAACTGCGACCGCCGCCGTAACGTTTCCTTTTTTTTGTTTTGGAATCAGCAGTTTTCCGCCGTTTTTTGCCGACATCATTGCGCACGGTTCGCACACGGAATATGCGCCCGTGTGTTTAAAACTTGCAGACGGCTCTATTTTTTTATTTGAATCCATAAATGCGTTAATTTCGTCTTTATCGTAAAAGTCTATAAAGCCCCCGTATTTATATCCAAATTCCAGCAATCCGGCTTCATTTCTTTTCAAGTCTATAGTAGCAATGTTTCTTATAGATTTAAGCGATAAATTATTTTCTTTGAATACCGATGATATAAAATCTTCAATCTCTTCGAAACTAGTATTTTTATTACAGCCTATGCCCACGGTTAAACATTTGGGTCTTAGAAAAACGAATTTTTCGGTTTTCGCCGTTCCTTTTAAGTCTTCCCTAAAAGAGATAACCGCAGTATTTTTTGCCGTCTTTTTAATATTGAGTTTTGATATTAATCTAATTTTTTTCGCGTTTCTAAATCCCCCTAAATATGACATTATTTCTTCTATATCGAAATTAAAAATATCGGCGGCATCTATTAACACGTCAATATTTTCACTGTTAAGAGAGGCTTTATTAAATATTTTTATTTTAGATTCTCCGTCTTCTATGAAAAGACCGAACCTTTCCGCAAACATATCGATAGAAAAATTCCCTGCCGCGTCCGTAGCCGTAGTAATTACCGGCACTGCCCCTCCTCCGATATAACCTGCGGCATCCCCGGCAAACTTATTCGCGCCTCCGATATGCCCCGAAAGAAGACTTACGACGAATTTTCCGGCTTCGTCTATAGCTATAATACCCGGGTCATTAAATTTATCTCTCAGAAAAGGCGCTATAATTCTGACAACCGCCCCTACCGCCAAAAAAAATATTATATAGTCATATCCGCAAAACAGCCCTTTAATAAAATAATCTTCGGATAATTTTTTATATCCTCTAATGTCCACGCTTACAGGCTTTGTTCCTGCGGCAAAAGGCGTTTCAAACGCCACTATTTCCTCCAATAAGCTAAAAGCGCGGGAAGTTAATGCGGTTTTAGCTTTTTCGATAAAAAAATGTATATTTATAATTTCCTGGTTATATGTCTGTCCCCTGTCTTTAAGATTGCTTGCTATACCCCTGTAAATTTCAACCGCTTTTTTTAAAGAATTTTCCGAAACTATTATGAGTGCGATATTAGTAATTTTAAATATGCGGTCAGACTGTATTTCTGCCGTTTCTAAACCCGTGCGAAAAACTCTTATCATAAAGTTTCGACCTGTTTTCTTTAAAATATTTTCCTTTCAAAGCTTCTCCGAGTATTAAAACAGCCATATTTTTAACGGAAAAATCCGCCGCTTTTTTAACCACGTCTTTTAACTCGCAATTTATTAAAATCTGGCTGTCTAAAGATACGTCTTTGGCAATCAGGCACGGCGTATTTTCCGGATAATACTCCTTTAAATCGCGGACTACCGATTCTATCAGCCCGAAACTTAGATATATCGCCATAGTAGCCTTATGCTTTGCAAGACTCTTTATATCCTGCCCTTCAGGCATTTTGCCGGTTTTTCCTTCTCCCCTGCAAAATATTACCGTCTGTGATACGTCGGGCAGGGTCATGATAGACTTGTTGGCGGCGCTTGCCGCAAATGCGGCGGTAACGCCGGGTATAATTTCATATTCTATCCCCATTTCTTCCAAATAATTCATCTGTTCGTTTATTGCGGAATATATCGAAGAATCTCCGGCATGAAGTATAGAGATTATACTTTTCTTATCGCTTTCCCTTTCCCTTTCCCTTTTCAAAATATTTTCGAGTTTTTCTTTAATCTGCTCAAAATCTAGTGTTTTCATATCTATTAATTCCGCGCCATGTTTTATAACTCTTAACATCCCGGGATTAATTAAAGAACCGGCATAAAAAACGACGGCGGACTCTGTTAATATTTTGGCGGCTTTTACCGTCAAAAGCTCAGGATCGCCCGGACCTGCCGATACGAAATAAATTTTAAACCCGCCTTGTTTTAGCATATTATAATATTATACAAAAACCCCTATAAAAATAGAAAAATAATCAAAGTTCAATTCTTCTCTTTTCTCAAAGTCTTCTATCAACATAGATTTCTCGATTAAATAAAGCTTCAATCCGCCTCCTTTTAATTCTTCACGGCATAACTCTCTGAACGCCTTTAAAATCTCTTTTACATAACTGCCCGCTTTCATAAAGACTATAACCTGCGGCTTAGGAAGCTTACCCGCGATAAACCTTATTTCGTCTTCTATTTCCGTTAAATCTTTTTTTACAGGAACCGATATTAAAACCGAGCTGTTTTTTATAATATACGGCTCTCCGATTAATCCTATCGAATAATGAAAAGAAGAAACCCCGTTAACTATGTTTATGCTAATGCGGTCCTCTTTCAAGACTTCTCGAATAGCATTATGAAGTCCCCAGTATGTGCTGTAAAACATAGGGTCCCCGAGCGTAACGTAGGAACAGACGCCTTCTTTCAACTTTTCGATTATTTTAACGGCATTTTCCTTATATAAATCTTTATTTCTTCCGGTTGAACGCTTCATTTCGACTTCTAAAGGAATAAGCCTTTCTTCGGCAAAATTCGGCACGCCCGCAAATTTTAAGGCATTTTTTATGATATCGTATGCTATTTTATTCTTCCCCCCGCAAACATCGGGATAAAATATAAAATCGCTTTTAATAAGCGCATTAACCGCTTTTACCGTAATAAGTTCCGGATCTCCCGGACCTGCGCCTACGATAAATAATTTTTTCTTAATCATTTTCGGTTTTTTTCTAACCTTTAAGGATTTTCTTTATCTTCCAAATTTTCCGTATTTTCGGCATTTTCAATCTTCCCGTTTTTAATAGTTTTATTTCTAATTTTCACGTTGGGCGTATCCGAGTTATGATTTCGTTCAATCTTAAAAGTAAGAGTTCTTCCGCGGTTTGGACGTGAAATTTTTGGATTCGGATTTGGATTTTGATTTAAATTAGGCTGTTTAACAAATTTTATAATTTTAATTATATATATCTGGTTCAATGCCTGAAAATACGAATCTTCCTTAATAGATTTTAATCTTGACACGTTAACGGATATAATTTCGTATTTTATTTCTATATCCCCTTCCTCCTTTCCTTTTCCTTTTCCTTTCGCTTCCCCTTTCGATACATAGTCTTTAATAAACGTCAAAACTTCATTCAAAGAATCTATCGTGATAACGTTCGTAACTATTACGCCTTTATCTTTTAAAATGCGAAGCGATTCCCTCAAAATTTTTCTTATATCCCTGCCTCCCCCTCCGCCGATAAATATCGAATCCGCTTGCCCTGCCTTTGCCGCATTTTTCATTGCTTCGGGAAGTTCGCCTAAAATAGGCTCGATGTTATGTCTCCCGAATCTCTTTATATTATTTTTTAGGTTTTCTATCTTAGCTTCATTTTTATCGATTGAATAGACGATGCCCTTATAAGCTATTGCGGATGCTTCTATGCTTATACTGCCGCTCCCGCATCCTGCGTCTATAATTATGGAATCGGTTTTTAAATCCATTAAGCCTATGCTTACCGACCTTATTTCTTTTTTAGTCGGCTCTCCCGCCGCATGAATATATTTATCGTCGTCTATACCTAAAACAAGGCTGTTTAGTCCGCCGCCCGAACCAAGTTCCACGCTTTTTTTATTTTTACCGTTTAACACTACTATATTTTTTTTGCCGCTTATATCTTCCAAAATTTCTTTTGTAAAACTTTTATAAATTTTTTCGTTTTTAGTGCATAATTCGGTCAGGACGTAAAATTCAAATTCTTCCAAGAACCCCCTTTCTTCGAGTTCGGTATATATTTTATTAGGGGTATTAATATCGTCCGTATATATGCCGATTGCGTGCTTTCCCGAATATAAAGCCTCATGAATATTTTTAAAATCTCTTCCGTGTAAGCTTATAATCAAGGCGTCGGTCATAGGGATTTTTAATTTGGAGAATCCTGCCTGCATAAAACTGACGGCTGGATAAACTTCCATAAATCTTTTTTCATTTTCCTTTAATAGGCTTAATATAGTTCCTCCGATGCCGAAAAAATTAGGGTCCCCGTTCGCCAGAATTAATATATTCTTTTTACCGAGGTTTTCTTTTATATAATCTATTATAAATTTAATCTTTCCGTCGTAAAATATTACGGCATTATTTAAGCGGGTTAAATTTCCGTTGCTTTCAAATATTATATTTTTATTTATAGAGGAAATTTGCTCTCTTATCCATAAAAGCAGGCTTAAATCTTCTTTTTTTGCAAAAACTGCATCTATTCGGTTTTTTTTATCGGTAAATAAATCTAAAATTTGTTTTTTTGACGCCTCTAAAAAACACTGAGATATGCCTACTATATGAACTTTTTTTGCCATTTATAAAGTTTTATCCTCCTTATAATATCTTAATCTTAAATAGGCTTAATTTTAAGCTTTAAACCTTATTCTTTTTATCTCTTTTCCTTCGTATGATATTAAAATAATCTCGATATTTACGTCTTTTCCGGCGGTTTTAGCCAAATTTCCGGCTGCCGTTTTTAATACATTTTCAAAAATAATATCGGAATAAATTTTAAACCCGGCAGACGTTATATGATTAAATGCTTCTCTTGACGTATTAGAGTTAACAATTAGATTATATATGGATTCGCCGGATTCGCCGCCTTCATCTTCGCTTTTGCTCCCGCCTTTGCAAATGTTTTTAACAGTTTCTTTAACTATTTCCCCAAGAAAATTTAAATTTAAATCGGTGTATTTCGCGTTTGTATTTCTTGCACCCTGGGCAATTTTTATAATTTTCCCAAACTGACCGGCTAAGATAATATTTTTTATGCCCGATTTTACAGCCTTTCTTATCGAATATATTACAAAATCGCCTATTTCTATAAAACTTTCTCTCGGTAAATCTTTAATAATTTTTAACGCTATTTTTTCGCTGTATCTTCCCGGAGTATAAACGCAGGTATTTATCTTATTTTCCGATAAAAACTTCAAGGACGCCTTTATGGTTTCAAGCCAAGCTTTCGTCGATACCGGTATAACATAACCGGTAGTGCCTAATATGCTTATTCCGCCCTCAATGCCGAGCCTTCCGTTTAAAGTTTTCTTGGCAGTTTCTTCTCCTTCAGGGATATACAATATAGAAATAAATATTTTATTATTTAATAAATTTAAATTTAAAGCATTTTTTTTTATCCAAAAACATAACTCTTCGCTTGCAGCAAGTCCTATCATCGCAAAAGGAACGGGATTAACTGCCGGAGAACCGACTCTCACGGGCAAACCGGGTCTTGTCGCCCTGCCTACGCCTTTTGACGATGCAAGTATTAGAGTAACGGCTTCGCTTCTCGGCGGACATTTTATTATATTATAAACGGATATTTTTTCATAATATTTTTTCAATTCGAGAATTTCTTTTTTATTGTTTTTATTTATAACGATAAAATCCGAGCATATTTTTATACCGCCCGTTACGTCGAAATCATCGTCCCCCGAGTCTTTAATAGCGACGGCTTTTGAAATAACCGCTCCGCCTTCAAACAGTCGAAATTTTTCTAATTCGGCAATATTTAAGTATGCATTTTCGCCTCCCGGCATTTTTATTTTTACAGCCGAAAATTTTTTCGGTTCAAAATAATACTTAATAGCCGCCTTTATAGCGGCAGCGCTTGTGCTGCCCGTAGAAAATCCTTTTCTCAGCCTGTTTTTAATATTCGACCGGTTTATTTCGCCGTTCATTTATTTTTTATTTTTTAAAATGACGTCCCTACCGTAAAATTAACTCCGCCCGCGGGCCAGTAAGGTTCTCTCGTAAGTATGAAGCCATACGAAAAACTGATTGGTCCTATTGGAGACAAATACATTATACCTGCTCCGGCAGATTTATACAACGCTAACGGTCTAATATCGCTGCTGTTCAAAAAAACGTTTCCGCCGTCCTGAAAGACAAAAAAATTAATATTATTATAAACCGGAATATTAAGCTGTAAATTATAATTTTCCATAACGTCGCCGCCTATCGGATAACCGTAAGGATTTAAGTTGACGAGTCCGATAGAATCCTGAGGAAAACCTCTTACCGTCGTTCTGCCTCCAAGAAAAAACCGTTCGTTTATAGGGAGTTGGGTAGTAGGCGAAAGAGGCCTTATATAGCCGAAACGCAGGGAATATAAAAAAACCGTTTTATAAATAAAAGGAATGTATTCCTCGGTGTGAAAAAAAATTTTAAAAAAATTGACTTGGGAATCGATTAAAAAATTTGAGTATGTAAATCTTAAAGTCGTCAAATTCCCGGAGGTCGGATTAAATATGTTATTTTTAGAATTATATATAAGAGAAGTAGAAGCGGAACTTATCCTCGTAAAGCCGGTGTCCCTCGGCGTTATTTGCGCTCCCGGATTCAACCCTGAAAGAAAGTCGTAAAACATTCCGTATGAAAGGAGTCCTTTTAACCGGCTGTTAAACCGCCTTATAAGAGAAACCGCCCCTCCTTCTTTATGCAGAGTATAATTAAGGGTTATTATATCGGTATCGATGCCCTGAGCGTTAAAAGCAAGACCCCTGTAATTATAAATGGCGCGGTCATAATAGTTTAAAAGAAGATTGGTATATATGGCGCTTTTCGAAAAGCGCGCCGTGATAGATTTGCCTGTCCCGAAAAGATTGTTATTCTCGAACTGCATAAACCCTCTATATTTCGTATATGTGCCGTAGCCTGCCCCGAAGCTGAAAGCTAATGGTTTTGCGTCTTTTACTTTGACTATTATATTTTTATCCGGATTTTTAATTCCGGGGTTATCGACCTTAATATTCACGGAATTAAATATTCCCGCCCTATAAAGCCTGCTCTGCGAATCTATTATCTTTTTCTGGCTGTAATATTGCCCCTTCTTAAAAAGAAGAAGGCTCTTTATATAATATGTTTTTGTAATAGTATTTCCTATTATCAAAATGTTTTTTATGCGGACTCTCGGACCGCTGTCGATATAATAATAAAGAATTGCATTTTTTTTATCTTTAGAATATTTAATATCCAGTCTTACCTTAGAAAAAACAAAACCGGAATCCGCCAGCTTGGTGGAAAGCAGATTCTTTCCGTTCTCCGCCTTAATTATATAAAAAGGCAGTTTTTGCATTTTTAAGAAATAATCCGTCAGTTTTTTATCGGCATTTAAAATTTCCGGAAGACCTTTAATATAAACCCTTTTAACTATGGTCGGCATTCCTTTATTTATATCTATCGAAATAAAGACGCTTTTTTTATCGGCGGCAAATTTTAAATTATATGAAACACGGGCGGAAAGATAACCTTCGTTATTGTAATAATTCTCGATATTGGTTATATCGCCCTTGAGCCTTTTTTCACAGAAATATTCCCTGTTAAAAAAAGATGTCTCACGGGTTTTCATAAGCGAGATTATAGTTTCCCTGCTCATAGGTTTATTCCCGTTTATAATGATACTTTTTATTGCTACCTTATGCCCTTTTTTAACTTCATAATATACATTTATAGTTTTAGCCGTTGCATCTTTTTTTTCCTTAAAAGAAACTTCGGTAAAAAAATAGCCTTCTTTTTTAAAAAAGTCTCTTAAAACCCTTTGAAACGCTTTAAACGTCCCTCTATCGAAAATCAGAACGTTTTTTATTTCAAGCACTGAATTTTCGATAAAATTTTGTTTCAGGGGACTTGTGCCTTTGAAATGAAAAATTATTTTATAGTCCGGATGAATATCGAAAATTATAACCGCTTTATATTTAGAAATATAGGAAATTTTCGGTTTTTCTATAACGGCATTAAGATAGCCTTTATTTTTATATAAATCCCAAATTTTTTTTCTCAGTTTTTGCAACTTATATCGGTTTAACGGCTTCGATATAAGTTTTTTGATAAGGATTTCAACTTCTTTTTTGGGATAGTATAATTTAAATCGAACTAATATATTGGAAATTAAAACTGGTTTACCGGGAATAATATCGATATTTACGGCATATTTCTTTGATCTTCTAAGGACATAACCGTTTATGTTTATTTTTGCATCGGGATAACCCCCCTTAAGCATAATTTCTTTTATTTTATTTATGCTTAAAGTTTTATAATATTTTAAAAACAGACCGTTCTTTTTTATAGGAATAGAGTCGAGTATTTTTTTAGCGGATATCCCCATTCCCTTAAGTCCCTTGATATTTATCGTTCCTATATAAATCTTAGGAAAAAAAATAAATTTTAAATAAATATATTTTTGTTTTTTATTTATTCGGGAAAATACGGAAATATTAGAAAAATAACCGGAAGCGTAAAGCATTTTAACGGTCTTTTCAAGAGAATACATAGAAAATTTCATTCCTTTTTTTACAAAGAAAAAATTACTTATGTCTTTTACCGGAATACCGGACGGCATATGATATGTAATAGATTTTATAGTATATTCTCCGGCGGAAATTTCGTAAATATTCGAGGGGCTTTTTGCATATGAAGTTCCCGCCTCGGCTGCAACGCAAAAACAAATCGTTACCGTTAAAATAAATAAAGATATGATATTCTTTTTCATAAGATGTTTTAATTTTTTTAATGTATTTTAATAAAATCTGAAATGAAAGACAATATTTCCGCCTACCTCGCTGTATATATTAGAATTATTCGGAGCAAGTTCGTTGTTGTCCCATTCCCCTATCAATGAAATATGACGGCTCAGGCTGTATGTAAGAGTTACCGACTGGGAAGATTGCGAAGATATAATATTGCTATACGAAACGGAAAGTTTTTTAGTAAGATTCTTAGTAACCGTTACCTGAGGGGCGGCGCTGTGTGTTATCACCGAATATGAAGGAGCTACGGACAAGTTTTTAAAACCGAAATAACTCGATATTGCCCCCGTAACGCTTTGTTCGACGCCTCCTCCTATAGCCGACGCCGCTTCCGATGCGGCAATTCCGCCTGCCGAACCGGCATAAACCGATGTCGCGGGGGCGCCTAACGCCAGCATCGAAACAATATCTAATTCCGAAAGCGGAGGAGTCGAAGAAAGATTGACGTTAAAATTCAATAACGATCCGTTTGCATTCATTCTGATAATATATTGGTTTATATAGGTTGACGCCGCTATGTTAAAAGACGGGTTTATCCTGTACTGATTATTGAAATCCAAATTTGCATAGGACAATCTAAACATTGTTCCCCTGAAAAATATTTCTCCTCTTTCGGCGCTCGCTGTCCCCATTAAAATCGGGTCATATAGCGTTCCTATAAGATGTAACCTTGCATCGAAATTTGTATTAACGATATTATTTTTAATCGCTATGCCTTTATTCGACGTTATTCTAATATTTAACTTAGGATTAAAAGTTCCCTTTTTGATAACCGGCTTAACGATATTATATCTTTTATAACTCAAAAGAAACGACGAAAGATTTATTTTTTTATCGTATAAAGCTTTTTTTATATCTATATCCCCGTATAAAACGGGGTTGTCGGCATTGCCGGAGCATCCTATCTTTCCGTTCATTTTTGCGTAAAAATAGTTAGATTTCCTGTAAATAGCCGAATTAAAATCGGTTTTTATGCCGTAATAAGACGGCATAAAATTATGCAGTCTTATTATTCCGCGGGCGGAAAAAAATCCGTTAAGCATTCTAAATCTTGCTCTTTTGAGCAAAATCATATTATTGTTAAATGTAAGCCTTGCAAAAATTCTCGAAGCGGCAAACGAGGAATAGACGGACGGTTCTATAAGACCTTTGTTTATATCGGCGAATCCATATATTTGCGGAGCCGCAAAAGGTCCTAAAATAACCGCGGAAGAGGTTATGAATCCGGACGAATTCATTATTTTATCCGAAAAAATTCCAAGAACCCATAAATCCGTTTTATCGTTTAATATAAGATGATATTTTTTAGGTGTAATATATCCCCTTATCTGTGCATAATTACTGCCGCCGGTCAACTTAAATCCGCTGAATTCCACCGTCCCGTCGATATAAGATATTTTAATATTTCTAACATTTTTCAAGAAAAAGGGTCCGTGCTTTAAAAAAACATAGTCCAAATTTGAAAAGATATATGAACTTCTAATATCGGAAAGTTTTCCGTTCCCGAAAATATTCCCCGATAATCCAAACAAAGTTTTTCGGTAATTAATATTTAATAATTTTATATCGGTTGTAAAATTATAAGGATAGTCTTTTTTAAGCAGAATAACCGCTTTGGTTTTTAATGTATTTTTTAAAGCGGAAAAATTTAAAGTCATTTTACCGTCGGAGGAATAGGCGCTGACTTTAGCGTTTCCCAACAAATAATCGTTTATATAAATATCGTCTATATTTACGTTACCTGAAACATTCGGCAGATTAAACGAACCGCCTATATGCAGGTTAAAACCGGCAGTTCCTTTTATATGATATTTTTTTAACGGTTTAAAATTTAAATCGGACAGATTAATCGGATTTGAAATTATCCGAAGATTGTAGTTATCGTTATTATGTCTGAAATCCAAATTTCCGTATCCGTTAAATATTGCGCCGTCGTAAAAACCGGCGAGTTTTTTTATATTCAAAGCGTTTTTAGTCAGCAAAAACAGAAAATTAACGTCTGAAAGATATTGGTCATATATTTCGACTTTTTTAGAATTTGCGGCTATTTCAAAAACAGGACTTTTAAGCTCTCCGTCCACCGTTCCGTTAAAATTTAACGCTAAAGAAACCGGCGTATCCGGCTTGCGAGAAATTAAACTAATATTTTTTGCATTAAAACTTCCATTTATATATTCTTTTTTTGAATATTTATTCCCGAAGATTTCTCCGTTGAAATCAAAAACTCCGTTTTTATTAAATTTAGCGTTTTTTTCTTTTAAACGGACGTTTTTAAATAAAACTTTTCCGCTTCCGGTAATATCGACATCGGCGTTTCCTTTATACGAACTTAGATATTTATTAATATAAAGCCTTTTAAATCTGTTTCTGAATCCGAAGGATATATTGTCAAAATTTCCGTTTATATTTCCGTCCATAACCCCTTCGCCCGAAGGCTCGAAATACCGGCTCTTATATTTTTCTATTAAACTGACCGAGGGTAGTTCATTATACGCCGAATGAAAACTGATATTTAAATAGCTCTTATCGTAATTTATTTTACCTTCGACGGATCCTTTTATTATCCTTGAAAAAACACCGATATTCTTTAGTAAGACATATTTATCGTTTATTAATACGGCGCCTTTAATTAGGACCTTATTTTTATAATTAATATAATATACCGTCCTGACGCCCCTTCTGTTTGTAAATTTAATCTGCTGAACAGGTTTCTTCACTTCTATTTTTTCTATATTAGCGACATAGAAATTTTTGCTTAAATGCAGGAAAGTATCGACGTTTCCGTTTGCGATGCCTTTAAACTGGGGAATTTTCTCCGAGTCGTAAAAATCTATGAGATTACCTATGTCGATATTTTTTAGAACAGAATGGAATTTACCCTCTTTCTCTATAAGATTAATATTGCCGGAGGATTTTAAATTACCGTTAAATATGTTTAAATCTATCTTTTTAAAGTTTATGGTATTATTTTGCCTTTTGCCGAAATTTCCCGAACATTCTATTGCCCCGCTCTTTATATCGCCGCCTGAAAAGACGACATTTTTAAGATTTACCGCCGCTTCGGCACTGATTTTTCCATAAAAATTGCCGGCGGCGGTCAGCTTTGCGCTTAAACGCCCCTTTAACGCCGGTAAAAATGGAAAATTTTTAGAAAGAGAGGATAAGCTGTTTACTTTTAATAAAGTATCGTCGTTAAATTTTTTAATAAATCCAGAGTTTTTATCTTTTTTATTTGATTCGTTTAATTCTAATATGCCGTTGGAAACTGCGGTAAGATAGGAATTGCTCAGACTTATTTTGCGGTATTTTATAAAATTACTAAAATAATGGATTTCAACGGCGCTTGACTTGAAAACTTTTATTAATTTTAATTTTTTATATTTTAAATATATATACGGCATATTATATTTAAAATATATACCGTTATTATTATATAAAAAAGGTATCGGATTAGGTTTTTTATAGACGGTTAAATCAAATTTTTTAAGCTTCAGTAAAATATTTTTATCGGAATCGTCTAAGTCAAAATTTCCTTCCTTTATTTTTAATTTATCTACCGATACCGAAACAAAAGAAACGGGGTGTTTTTTTAAAATATTTTTTATAACCGAATTAATATTCTTATAATTATTAATTTTGTTATTTTTTACTAAAACATTAATGTGAGGATTTATAATATTAATTTTATAAATAATTATTTTTCTTTGGAAAAGATTAAATGGACCCAAACCGATATTAATGCGTTTGATTTTTGCGAAATTTTTAACGGTTAAACCGTAAAGTCTGATTTGAGGAGAAAAAATAGAAATTTTTAATTTTTCTATCGTTACCTGCTTTTTTAAAACTTTGGAAATATATAAGGATAAATAATTTTTAGCTTTTGAAGCAAAATACGGCGATGTAACGAATAAAACGGCGCTTGCGGAAATTACTAATATAAACAGTAATAGAATTAATAAATAAATTTTAAATTTCTTTTCATATTTTTTCATCTACAAATTTATAGCCTACGCCCCTTATGGTTTCTATAAATTTAACCGATTCGTCTACCTCGATATTCGACCTTAGCCTTCTAATGTGGACATCCACCGTCCTTGGTTCGACGAATGAATTATTTCCCCAAACATTATCGAGCAATTTTTCCCGGGAAAAAACATCCCCTGCATAAGTCATTAAAAATATCAGAATTTTAAATTCTATAGGGCTGAGTTTTATCTCGGTATTTTTCACGGTTACGCTGTGTTTGCTGACATTTACGCTGATATTTTTAAACATATACCCGCCTGAATTATCATCGTGTTTATTATTAATTTTAACGGGGGGTACTCTTTTTAAAATAGCGCGGACGCGTGCCAAAAGTTCATTCACGGAAAACGGCTTAATAATATAATCTTCGGCGCCGGCTTCAAAGCCTAATATTTTATCTACTTCTTCTTGTTTTGCCGATAAAAATATAATCGGAATACAGGATAAGACGGGGCTTTGTTTTATTCTTTTACAAACTTCGTAACCGTTAATATCCGGTAGCATTAGGTCTAAAATTATAATGTCGGGCTTAAATACTTCGGCGATTTTAATGCCGTCGAACCCGTTAAAAGCAAATTCTACGTTATAACCTTCTTTGGCAAGGTTATATTTTAAAAGTTCTACGAGATCCGATTCATCGTCTATGACAAGAACATTGACTTTGCTCATAATAAATAATACAACATAAAAATCTAATTCTGTCAAGAATTTTAAACATCTGAAACTTGCCGATTGAAATAAATTTGACCGGCATTTTAGTCCACATCAAAGACATGCTTTGATAAACGTGGACTAACATATCGCCTGCGCGGGAATGACAATGCGGGGATTTGACTTTCAACCCAACGGGGCGTCATTCCCGCGAAAGCGGGAATCCAGAAATACCATAACTTTAAAGTATATTAAGTAATTTCTGCTGCAAAATTAAAGAACATCCGGTGAATTTTATCTTGCTTTGTTTTTTGCATTATTGCTCTTATAATCGTTTTGCTTTTTTGCATTTTTTGAATATCCGCGTCCAGTCGTATGATTGCGATTGCCTGAGGCGGAAGTTCTCCCTCCATAATTTTTTCTGTCCGCTTTCCTCTGAGGTAATGAGCTATATGCTTCGGCAGGTATATTTGCGGGCGGGACAAAACTGTCGAATAAAACTTTAGGAATCTCGCGTTTTATAAACCGCTCTATTTCTTTCAGATAATGAAGTTCTTCCTTATCGACTAACGAAATCGCTTTTCCACTGCTGCCTGCTCGTCCGGTGCGCCCTATACGGTGGACATAATCTTCCGCCATATTAGGCAATTCAAAATTTACTACATGCGGCAGGCGGTCGATATCGATTCCGCGCGAAGCAACGTCGGTTGCGACAAGAGCGGTTACCGAACCGTCTTTAAACTGCGCCAGCGCTTTCATACGGGCCGGCTGGCTTTTGTTTCCGTGTATAGCCGTGGAGGAAATTCCGTCTGCGGTCAGTTTATCGGAGAGACGGTTTGCGCCGTTTTTCGTGCGCGTGAATATTAATACCTGCTTCCATTTATGGTGCCTAATAAGATGCGATAAGAGATGGCTCTTTAAACGCTGGGAAACTAAATGAACGCTTTGATCTACTAATTCCGAAGCGGCATTGCGTTTTGCGCCTTCCACGAAAACCGGTTTGTTAAGAACAAATGCGGAAAGGGTTTTAATTTTTTCGGAAAACGTTGCCGAAAACAATAAGTTCTGCCGTTGCTTAGGCAAAAGCGCGATAATTTTTTTAATATCGATAATAAATCCCATATCCAACATTCTATCCGCTTCATCCAGCACAAAGATTTCAATGCCCGACAAGTCGACGGTTTTTTGTCCGACATGGTCAAGCAGGCGGCCGGGCGTCGCCACGAGTATATCGACATTACGGCGTAATGCTTTTATCTGAGGCACGATGCTCATGCCGCCAAACACAGCCGTAGATTTTAAAGAAAGATATTTTCCGTAAGTTTTCACCGATTCTTCTACCTGAGCGGCAAGCTCCCGCGTCGGCGCAAGAACTAAACAGCGCGGTTTGCCGTAACGGGAAACAGCGGCAGGTTTTTCGGTAAGCAGATGCAATATCGGAAGCGTAAAAGCCGCCGTTTTACCCGTCCCCGTCTGGGCGCCGGCAAGCAGGTCTAAACCTGACAATACCGCAGGAATAGCCTTTGCCTGAACCGGCGTGGGATTCTCATATCCGGCGTCGGCGATAGCCTGCATTATAGGTTTTGATAAATTTAAATCTTTAAAACTTATTTCTTTATCGATTTCTTTATTTCCGTTATCGGATAATTTATTTAAATCGTAATTCTTTTTGTTCTTGAACATTTTTAGACATTCCTCCATAGTGAGTTAAAAATTATTATACAAATTAACACTGCATCTAGTTTTTAGGGGGAATATTGAAAGGAATACTAAGATTTTAACTTTAACAATGTCGATAGTGTATGTGTTATTTATATTATATAATTATTTTTAAAAATAATCAAATTTTAAATACTAAATCTTTTAATTTTTCTTTAATTTCTTTCTCGATAAACAGATTAATTTTATAAATATAATAAACTATTTTATTTTTATATAAATAAAGTTTGTAATTTTCTCTTTTCACCGCCCCAAATCTTTGCTTGTATTCCTCGCCGCCCTTTAAAAAATCGAATTCTTCGTATTTCTCTGCTATGGCTTCTTCTATAATATAATAAGTTAAAACTATGCCGGGGTGATAGCTTGAATATTTCGTGTCAAATCCCGGCAGATATACCTGCCTTTTTCCGCCGCAATCGAAACAAACCGCGGATGAAATAATCTTTTTCTTATTGCCGTTGCCGCCATCTTTGCCGTCTTCATTTATAACAAGAAAAGATAACGTAACTCTATTTTTACTAAATAATACGGTAAATAAGTCCGTAAAAAAACTTTTTATGTTTTTATTATAAAATACTCCCCTTTTGCCTTTTTCGTTCCATCTTTTTTGGTGAAGGTCGAAAAAATAGTTTAAATATTCCGTAAATAAAGGCTTATCGATAGACGAAGAAGCTATAAATTTAATATTATTTTTTTCCGCTTTTTCCACCCTGCTTAAAATATTATATCTTTGTTTAGAGTTAAACCGCTTCATATAATTATCGATGTTATCCGGAAGATTAAAATAATAGCAGTCCCCGCTTTCTTTATAATTTAAAGATAATCGTGGGGTTTCGGATGCGTTTTTTTTAATTCCGTTAAGCAGCCCGCCTGAAACCTGTTTCAGATGGATTATATCGGAATACTTATTTTTAATAATTTCTATGAATATTTCAGAATAAATCTTTTCTTTATCGGCGTCTTTTCTTACGATAATATCCAGATAATCGGAATAATCACCGCTTATAAACATCATAGATTTAAAAAACAAGAAAAATCTTTTCAGGAAAAAAGGGGCTATCGCTTCTAACCCTGACGCATCGTTATAAACGGCTATTATAAAAAGATTGTCGGCGTTACCTAAAAAATGTTTAGCCCAAAGATAATTCCAATCGTAAGACAGAAAAACATTTTCGTTAAGACTTGATTTGGATAAATCGTTCCATTCGTTCTCTATTTTCTGAAGTTCTTTTATGTTACGGATAATTTTTAACATTTTTACAATTAAATTTATTTTGCCATTATACCACTTTTGTCTTGCCGATAAAAATTATTTTCCATATGCAAATTTGAGACGGTTTAATCTTTATTGCTACGGTGAAAAGTACTATATTTATACATACGGCATAACTATAACAATAATTCTTTTCATAAAAAATCTTGAAAAATAATGAAAACAAGGGAAAATAGATACTGATGTTGCATTAGTAAAACTTGACGAATTGTCGCGTTACGGCAGATATAGCAAAAGGATTATAGACGACGCTGCAAAAAGGCTTAAAGGAGGTGATATATGAGCGTAATAAGCTTAAGGTTGAAAGAGAGAGATATTTAAAAAGAATAGCAGAAAGATTTTCGATTCAAATAAGAAAAACCCGAAAATCGCTTTTTAGTTATTTAACGATTTAAAATATTTTCTGCGTATCAGAGACAAAATTACCCACACTTTTAAAAATGGATTTTTTACGATGCCGGAAAACCGCTAAAATATGGAGCGGGAAACGGGGCTCGAACCCGCGACCCTCACCTTGGCAAGGTGATGCTCTACCACTGAGCTATTCCCGCATAAATAAAGTATTTGTAAAATTATATACAAATCTTATTTGTATATAATTGTATATATTAAATTATATTTCAAATCTTTTGTCAATAGGCAGGAAATTCCCCAAATTGCCGATAGAAAATTTTGACACCGATAGCATAAAATATGGTTAATTAATCAGCGTATAATTTGCCGTGTTAATAGCTTTTAAAATTTCTATTTCTTGTAAATTTTTTTTATTTATTTTGTGGAAAAATTCCAGCATCTATCTTTTGCCTGATATCCAGTATTTCGTCCATACCTTTTAAAAAAGCGTTAAAGCAATCGTGGTCGAAAGTCTTGCCGGGCTGCATTTCATCTTTCATAATTCCGAGTGTTTCCTCAAGCGTATATGCAGGCTTATATATTCTTTTGTTAATCAATGCATCGAAAACATCGGCTATTTTGCAAATTCGACTGCCAATCGGAATTTTTTCGCCTGCTAATCCTTTTGGATATCCACTGCCGTCAAAATTTTCATGATGAGATAAAGCTATAGCCGCACCTTCTTTAAGCACGGCTGATTCCGAATCTTTTAAAATATTATAACCTATTTCGGTATGAGATTTCATAATTTCAAATTCATCTTTCGTAAGGCGTCCGGGTTTTAAAAGAATGTTGTCCGGTATTCCGACCTTTCCAATGTCATGCATAGGAGCGGCATTTAATATTTCTTCCTGAAAAACATTATCCATCCCCAGTTCTTTTGCTATAATGCGGCTATAATGAGACATCCTCGAAATATGCTTGCCGGTATCTTCATCTCTATACTCGGAAAGAACCATGAGCCTGCCGAGCGAATCCAGTTCCATTTTGTAAACGTCGTCTATGGATTTTTGATAATATGCCTCAATTGCAAGGGTAATATCTATTGACAGCAATTTTTGAACGGAATTCAATATATTTATAGATTCATCGGCACCCACTCCATTTTTTTTACAACAGTTTATCACGGCAGAAGTGATAAGAGTATTGTAGTAACCGTAACTGCCGATGTAAATCGACGGGGAAATTTTATACATGTAATGGGCAAATCCGACGATAACCCTATTTGTAAAATATTTTTCGTCGTATATTAAACCGAATAATTGTTTTATGTAATAGAACTGAGTAAGTTTAAGCCGGTCGAGCAGCCCCGGCTTCGAAAGAATAATTTTACGCGTTTCTTCTATCGTCATTAAATAATCATAAAAAGATGATGCTATTTCTAATGCGACATTATCTATGCAGTCTTTAATACGGGCGATATCTCGCAAGTCTGTTTCCGTAAAATTAGTTAATTTATTCAAAACGGAGATACTATCGATCGAAAAAAGGTCATAAATACCTACGGCTCCTTTTTCGGTCATTTTATTTTTTTCCAATATATCGCCTAATTCGCTCATATTGTTTTAGTTTTGTAATATCTGTTATCGTATAATAATAATATATATAACTCTTTACTAAAAGATTCTCTATCCGTCCAAAATTGTCGATATAAATTAATCAACACAATACTTTTTTATTTTAATTACCGTTTTTAAATTAATTATACTATAAATTTTTATATTATAAATATTATATTCTCAAACCTAAAATTCCGGAATCACTTAAAATCGTAAACGACGTCAAATTCGCCGTAATCTCCGTCGGGAGCGTTTTCCCCATACATATCTTTCAATGCCCTTGCGTCGAAGCTCAACGACTTATCGTAATGATAGGTTAACCCCAGCCCTTCGATAAAATCCTGATAACCGCCGTTTATATAACCGAACGCGGTATCGCCGTAATTGTTAATGAAATAGCCGTAGTTATCGTATTGCTTGGTGTATGAAACTTCATCGTAAACATCAAATTTGTTTAAGAATATATAATTTAAAAACGCGTCCGTAAAAAAATCGTTGCCGGGGTCGGTATAACTGTAGCCCTCGTCATTTATTGCCGATTCGTTGACCGTAGGGTGACCCTTGTTTATACTATATCCTACAGCATAATTTAAAATAATTCTTTGTTCCGCAGACGCCTTAATCCCCAAAACTCCGGTTAATGCCGGCTGAAACTGCCACTCATCGCCTCCTATGTTGACAAGCGATGAATTGTTCCAGTTTCCATAGGGAAACGTAATGCTTAATTGAGGCAGGATGTTAATTATAAATCCGTTTCCGCTTCCGTTTCCGCTATAATGATACGCATATATCCCGTAATATAACTCGGGGTCGTCCAATCCGCCCCTCGAATGATTACATTTAGTACTCATAAGCGCCTTGCCGAAAGGAACGATAGCTTCTATGTAATTATCTAGCCCTAAAAATTTAAAAGTGCCTATAAACTGGGGAGCGTAAACATATTTTACGACATTGTAGCTTAAATGCTCTACCGAACCGCTGTCGTTAAATTTAGAATTAAAAGACTGATAGTCTAAAGCCTGCTCGGTTAAAAATTTCCCCGATCGCAAATAAGCAAAAGCCATAGGTCCTTTATAAAAAAAATTATTCCCCGACCCGTCGGGACCGGCAAAAGCGATAACGGGATTTAAAAAAAACGAAAATGCAAATAATGCGGCGTAAAATAATAATAAAAAACGGTTTATACCGTCCGGTTTTGTTTTATATAAATTATCCATTATATTTATATTTTTATTATTTTTATTTGACGACCGGTTTTTCAAAACGCTTTAACTCTTTATATTTATCCGAATTTCCTTTTTTCCGGTCGTATTTCATAACGGTCGAAATCAGCGCCCCTTTTTTGCCTAATACGTTAAGCCCGTAGACCGGTATGCCTTCTATTTCCGATTTGCATATTCCGTGATGATGCCCGAAAAAAACCATTTTCGGTTTAATTTTTAAAATTAAATCCCTAAGTCCGACCGCTTTAGGATAATATCTGTTTTTATCGTTATCTTCTATAAGAACGCCCTCCGGTGCATCGTGCGAAATAAATATATCGATGTTTTTATCTTCTTTTCCCTTATTTTCGTCCGCATATCTAAGCAAATTATCTATTTCGAGCTTGGTATAATATCTGTCTGCCTCATTATGCCCGAAATGTTCGGGGTCGTATTTTCCGCCCACGCCTGCAACGATAAGACGCTCAATGTTTATTTTAATTTCGACTACCTGCCCGTTTGGAATATAATACAAATTTTTTAGAATCTCAAAATCTCCCGACAATTTTATCGAATTAAGAAAATTAAAATCTTCGTTGTTGCCGTTTACGAAAAACGTCTTAACGGGAACAGGCTTTTTTTCGCGGTACCATACGGGAAAATCTCCTGTTCCTTTATGAAATTTGGTAATCCCGTCGTGATAATTTTCGTCCGTCCAAATCCCAAAATCGCCGACCTGCAAAACGACGTCGAAATTAATTTTAAGTTCGGATTCAAATTTTTTTATACAACCGTAAAATTTATCTATTCTTCCGTGGACGTCTCCCGCCGCGCAAATATTCATTACCGTCTTTTTATATCCTAAATTTAATCCTTAATTTTTATTAAAAATAAATACCGCCGCCGATTTTTTGGAACTCCTCGGCTTTCAGTTTTATTTTTTCCTTTATAAAAGAAATAAAATCCGCAAGACCTTCATTGCCTCCGCCGGCATCCGATTTTTTTTTGCACGACGTTTCGAAAATTATCAGGTCTTTATTGATGGACAGCGCATTTTCTTTTATTTTTGCTACATCCGAATCAAGCGCCGGAAGCAGGTCTATTTTATTTATAATCATTACTTTCGATTTATAAAAAGCCGCGGGATACTTAAGAGGTTTATCGTCTCCTTCCGTTATGGAAAGCACTACCGCTTTCATATCCTCCCCAAGGTTAAAAGAAGTTGGACAGACAAGATTTCCGACGTTTTCTATAAAAATTACGTCCGCATCTTTTATAGCTAAATTACCCAAAGAACCGTTAACCATTTTTGCGTCGAGATGACATGTTCCGTTTGTAATAATCTGATGTGCCGGAATACCTAAATTATCTATTCGTTTTTTGTCCAGGTCCGTTTCTACGTCGCCTTCTATAACTGCGATGCTAAAGCCTTCCAATTTTAAAACGGGAATTATGGATTCCAGTAAAGACGTCTTCCCCGACCCGGGCGAGCTTAAAAAATTCATAACAAAAGCCTTTCCGAATATCGCTTTATTTTTTTTAGCGATAATTTCATTTGATTCAAGAGCATTCCTCTGAACCGTTAAAAATCTTCCGCCGGTGCTTCCGCGGTTAACGCGATTAGAATTTAACATAAATGCCGCCTTTTTTAATTTAATCTACCAGAATTTCAGCTATATTTATTTCATCCGAATCATTTTGGATACACTCTAATAGAACGTCTTTAAACCTTTCGTCGTTTAGATTTTTAAATGCAAAACCGAGATAATTTTTATCTATGCCGGAATACTTTCCTATGCAGAGTTTAACCGAATTTACCTTTTTTACGCCGTCTAAATATCCGTTTTCTTCAAGCGTATCGACTATTTCAAGCGCTATAGAAAATTCATGCATAAACCAATAATAAAATTAATTTGACATTTGATATTTTTGCGATATGATAAAAGAAATAAAAAGAAATGTAATTATTATACAATAAATTTATTTAATTTTCATTTCAATAATCGCCGGCATCTCCGTTTTTTGCTTTTTATATATAAAATAAAGCAATTTAATTTATAAATTTTTTATAATGTAGGAGGCTGTATGGATAACGATAACCGTTCTAACTCTAACGGTAATAACGGCAATAATTCGGATTTCAAATGGGACCCTCTAAGGTTCATCTCCAAAAACCCCGGCAAAGCTTTAAAAAAAGTCGATAAAAGATTAGACGACCTCGAAAAAGAAAGTTTTAACGATAAAAAAGACAAAGAAGAAAACCTTCCGAATATATTCAGCCTTTATGGAGTTACAAGGCGTGATTTCCTTAAATGGAGCGCATTTTTAACATCCGCTTTAATGCTGCCTTATATATTTAGACCGAGAGTAGCAAGAGCCGCAAACATTCTTACGAGAACCCCTTTTATATGGTTAGATATGGCGGACTGTATGGGAAACACCGAAGCCTTTATAAGAAATGCAAATCCCACCCCTGCAGAAATTATACTTAATTACGTAAGCGTTAATTATATGGAATCCATAATGGCTCCGGCAGGATATCAAGCCGAAGCAAGAAGAATAGAAACCGTCAAAAAAGATAAAGGTAAATATATACTTGTAGTAGAAGGGGCTATTCCAACCGGAATGGACGGCAAATTTCTCACTATCGGCGCAAAAGGGGATACCGGACTTAAAATAGTAAAGGAAACGGCAAAAAATGCCGATATTATAATTGCCATAGGCAACTGCGCGGCTTACGGCGGAATACCCGCCGCCGCACCAAACCCTACAGCCGCCGTAGGTCTTAGCTCGGTCACAAACAGAAGCGTTATAAATATTCCAGCCTGTCCCGCAAATCCGGTAAACGTAGTCGGCACCCTCGTAGAATACATACTGATAGGAAAAGCTCCGCAACTCGACAATCTTGGACGTCCGTTATGGGCATATTCGGGAAGGCTTCACGATAATTGTTACCGCAGAGGACATTTTGAAGCCGGTGAATATGTCAAACACTGGGGCGACGAGGGGGCAAAAAAAGAATATTGCCTATATATGATGGGTTGTAAAGGTCCTTTTACTTGGAATAACTGCACGACAGTCGAATATAATCAGGATATAAGCTTCCCTATGCGGGCGGGACACGGCTGCATAGGCTGTTCACAGCCTGCGTTCTGGGACAGGATGACCCCCTTTGAAAAACCTAACGCCGACGCAAAGATTATACTTCCGGGAGTCGAAGCTACCGCAGACGAATTTGGCGTAGCTCTTTTAGGCGCGGCCGGCGTAGGAATTGCAGCCCATGCAGTATATACCGGAATTAAAAAGAAAAGGGAAGCCAAAAAATCGTCGTCTAAAAATGAGAAAACCGATTCGGACGATAAAGGCAATAAAGATAATAAAGATAATTAAGCTTTACGTCTTTACGATTATATATTATATAGTTAAAAACATTTGGAGGATATATGGCGACAAAAATTATAGTAGATCCAGTCACAAGAATAGAAGGACATCTTAGAATAGAAGCTACGCTTAACGGCAGTGAAATCAGCGAGGCATACTCTTCCGGCACGCTTTTTAGGGGCATAGAGCTTATACTTAACGGAAGAGCGCCCGAAGACGCAGGGCTTTTCGCTCAGAGAATTTGCGGAGTATGCACTTATGCCCATTACGAAGCCGCAACGTGGGCGGTGGAAAACGCGCTCGGCATACATCCGCCGAAAAACGCAAGAATTGCAAGAAATATACTTAAAGGTGCCCAGATGGTGCAGGACCATTTAGTTCATTTTTATCAGCTTGCAGGCTTAGACTGGGTCGATATCGTATCCGCGCTTAAAGCCGACCCGAAGAAGACTATGAATTTAGCATATGCCTATACAAAAACGCCTTATAATGCCAGTTTGGCAAGATTCGAAGAAGTCAAAACAAGGCTTGCAAATTTCGTTAAATCGGGACAGCTTGGACCGTTTGCGGGAGGCTACTGGGGAAATCCTTCTTACAAACTGCCGCCTGAAGGCAACCTCCTTATAGCCTCGCACTATTTGGATAATCTTAACGTTCTTAGAATACCGGCGCAGATTATCGCTATTCTCGGCGCAAAAGACCCGCACCCCCAGACTTGCGTCGTCGGAGGAATATCTTCCATAGCAGATATTATTAATCCGCAGAGAATGGACGATATTTTATTCAGGATTGGCAAAATTACCGATTTCGTAAATAATGCCTATATACCCGATTTGCTGACAGCTGCGGAGTTTTATAAAGAAGAGGCTGTTCAGGGAATAGGCGGCGGACTGAAAAATTACCTTTCTTACGGCGCATTTCCACAGACCGACGACGAAAATCCGGACGATTATTTTCTGATGAGGGGCGTTATTTTCGACAGGGATTTAGGCAAAGTCCACAATTTAAACGAAAAAAATATCACCGAATTCGTAACTCATTCTTGGTATAAATATCCTAATGAAAAAGTCGGGCTTAATCCTTCGGTAGGAATAACCGACCCCGATTATACCGGCTTAAAAAAAGACGGAAGTCTTAGAGAAGATGAAAAATACAGTTGGATTAAATCGCCGCGTTATGAAAACAAAGCAATGGAAGTAGGACCTCTCGCTAGAACTTTAGTCGCATATGCAAAAGGAAATAAAACTATAAAATCTTTAGTAGATTATGTTTTAAAAACATCGGGATTGCCCGTAACTGCCCTATTCTCTACGCTGGGAAGAACGGCGGCACGGGGAATAGAAGCAAAATACGTCGCAGACGCATTGGAACCATGGACGCTGGAATTAATTAAAAATGCGGCTGTCGACCGGTCGAGTTGGACGCACTACGATATGCCTTCCAAAGAGATTATAGGCATAGGACTTGACGAAGCGCCGAGGGGTTCCTTGGGTCACTGGGTCAGGATAAAAAATAAACAAATCACCCACTATCAAATCGTAGTCCCGACTACTTGGAACGCTTCTCCAAGAGACGGCTTTAATAATCCGGGGGCTTATGAGGCATCGTTGGTCGGCGTTAAACTTGCAAATCCTTCTCAGCCTCTCGAAATTTTGCGGACGGTTCATTCATTTGACCCGTGTTTGGCTTGCGCCGTTCACTTAATAGACCCGAAAACAAACGAAATAAAAAAATTTAAAGTCTGCTGATTTAATTAACTTTTAAAACGGGGTTAATTATGGAAAACCTAAAAAGCAAAGAAAATAATAAATATAGCGATATAAAATTGGTCCACAGGATGACGGTTATAAAAAGAATAATTCACTGGACGTTTTTTCTGGCAATTATCAATAATATAATTACCGGATTTTATATAGCTTATCCGTTTCTTATGTTTGGAAACTCGCCGGTTCAGGCAGATTCTCCTTCTACCGGAGTTTTAAACTCCGGCGAAACGAATCAGGCATTTATAATGACATGGATGAGAGATTTTCATTTTTTGGGAGCAGTCTTAATAGACGTTATTTTTATCGTATGGCTTTATCTGGCTTTCTTTTCGTGGAAAGAGCCTCTTTATAAAAGTTTTCTACCGTTCGGAGATAAAATAGAAGAAGCGTGGAAGATGATTAAGCATTACTTTACCCTTAAAGACAGACCGGAAACCGGACGCTATCAAGACCCTCTTAATGCTTTTATCTTTACTATTTTTCATTTGCTTATATTGCTTCAAATGCTCACCGGCTTGCAAATGTATGTTGCATCATTTACCGGAACTTCGGCTGTAGGCGCTTGGTGGCCTTGGCTTATGCACTTTTCAACCGACTGGACGCTCGTCGTATTCGGCGGACTTACAGGCGTAACTCTTGTTCACCTCTTTGTAATGTGGCTGATTATAATATTCATAGTTTATCATATTTACATAGAAGTGTGGCGTTCGGTAATGTGGAAAGAAGGCGATATACTTATACCTTTCGGCGGCTATAAATACATGAGAAATAAATCGGAGACGGAATAAATTTAATAAGACAAGAACAGGAATTTATCTTTTAACCCAAACAATGTCATTCCCGCGTAGGCGATATTTTCGTTCACGGCTTATCAAAGCATGTCTTTGATGTGGACGAAAATGCCAGTCTATATAAAGTCTAATGCAAAATTAAAGTTTAAATTTTTACGACCTATATGACCGGAATAATAGGAATAGGCAATCTGATTTTGAAAGATGAGGGGTTCGGCGTCCATTTTATAGGCTTATTGAGAGAAAAATATATATTTAAAGGCGATTTAAGATTAATCGACGGCAGTACCCTTGGATATGGGCTTTTAGACGATATATTCGACCTCGACAACGTTATCGTAGTGGATGCCCTTAAAACCGACGAAGAACCGGGAAGCATTTTTAAATTTAAAAACGGCGATATTCCGGCGAACCTGATGAAAAAAACGGCGCACGACGTCGAGTTTATCGACGTTATAACTATGTGCGGATTACAGGGACATAATCCCGATATAACTATTTTTGCTGTTTCGCCGGAAGACTGCTCGGGCGTCGGAACGGATATATCGGCGCCTTTAAAGAATGCGATGCCGATACTCGAAAAACTTGTATTAGAAGAAATAAAACCCTTCGGAATAAGTTGGAAAATAAACCCGAATTACTTAGAGCCCTCCGTAAACTGCCTGACCTAAAGAAATACCCCCGTCGTTCGTCGGAATTTTTTCGTTAAAATAAACGTTAAATCCGTTTTCTTTAAGAATCAACGAGGTTTTATTTCTCAATAAAGTATTTTGGAAGACTCCCCCGCTGAGACAGACGTTTTTGCATTTAGCCGACAATGCCGCATTTTTAATAATCATAACAAGGGTATTAATAAATTTACCGGCGATATTTTTATACATCATATCTATATCCGGCTTTATATATTTCAAACCGTTACTATCGATATTCTTGACATTATCGTTATTATCAAGAATAGTTTGAACGATTTCCCCGAACATAGGATTATAATTTACCGTAAAAAAATCTTTATCTTTATCGTCCTCATAGTTTATAGAATATTTAAAACAGTCTTTTTCGCCGCTCACGCCGCATAAATCTTCGAGATAAACCGCCGCCTCCCCTTCGTAAGTAATATCGCCTTTAAAACCGCATAAACAGGAAACCGCATCAAAAATTCTTCCGCAGGACGAGGTATATGGGGAATTTATTCCGCCGCTCCACATCTTGAAAAAATTGTTTATATCTTTTTCCGAAAAACCCGTTAAATTTGAAATAACCTTTAATCCACCGCTTATTCCATTTAATCCTTCTTTTTCTCCAAAAAAACCGAGCAAAATACCGAGCAAAATTCTCCCCGGCGATTTAACGGCTTTTTCCCCGCCTATAAGCCTAAATTTTTTAAAACTGCCGATTTTTTTTAAATCTCTGTAATTCCCCTTAAAAAATTCTCCGCCCCATATAGTTCCGTCGCCGCCGTAACCCGTTCCGTCAAAAGCTGTTCCGAAAACTTCTTCGTTTAGTCCGATGCCGTTTTCTGCCATGCAGGAAATAATATGCGCCCTGTGGTGCTGGAGAGGCAGGCATTTTATTCCTTTTTCTTTAGCGTATTCTTTTGCCCATTTTGTATTTTCGTATGAAGGATGGGCATCGCAAACGATAACGTCCGGTTTAAAATTATAAAATTTTTCAAAATCGTTTATGTTTTCTCTAAAATTTTCAAAACCGGCAATATTATCTAAATCTCCGTTATGCTGGCTTAATATTATGCGGCTCTCTCCTCCGGCGCCGCCATAAGCCAGCGCAAAGGTGTTTTTAAAAAACGCCCCTGCCGCCAGCACGTTTCTTTTTAAAGGAAACGGAAGACTTAACGGTTCGGGAACATAACCTCTGGAGCGCCTGATAAAAAAATACCTGCCCGAACTGCCGCCTCCGGCGACTGCGGCGGCGGCATCGGTTTTTATAACGGAATCGTCGCATCTTCTCAAAATATCTCTGTTATGAATTAAAAAACCGTCGGCTATACCTTTCAGTTTCGATAGAGCTTCGATATTATCTTTTACTATAGGCTCCCCCCCTATATTTGCCGAAGTTGCGACTAAGACGCCGTTAAATAAATCAAAAATAATATAATGCAGGGGCGCGTAAGGTAGAAACGCTCCTATATCTTTTAATCCGCAGTTTACGTAATAGGATAATTTTCCTTTATCTTTTAATAAACATATAGGTCTTTCTTTCGACTTAATTAAAGCCGCCGAAATATTATCAGTATAAGCATATTTTAACGTTTCGCTTAAGTCTTTAAACATAACGGCAAAAGGCTTTTTTGGTCTATTTTTTCTCTCTCTAAGCAGTTTTAAAGCATCGTCGTTTGAGGCATCCGCCATTAAATGGAAGCCTCCGATTCCTTTGACGCAGACGATACCGCCCGCCTTAATTAAATCTATTGAAGATTTTACGGCGTTTAAACTCTTTTCAAGTATTAATCGTTTTAATTCTAAAACTTCAACTTCGGCTTCGGCTTTATCCGTTACGGACATTCCTTCTTCCGTCCCGTTTTGTCCGTCCGAATCCATTTTAAAAGCGTTTGCCGCGTCTAAGTTTGAACTTAAAATAAATTCTATTTCAGGACCGCATATAAAACATCCGTTAGGCTCTGCGTGAAATCTTCTGTCTAAAGGATTTTTATACTCCGCTTCGCATTCCGCGCACATTTTAAATTTAGCCATAGACGTAGAAACCCTGTCGTACGGCAGTTCTTTCGATATGGTGAATCTGGGGCCGCAATCGGTGCAGTTAATAAAGGGATAAAAATATCTTCTATCGGAAGGATTTAAAAGCTCATCTAAGCATTTATCGCATATTGCAATATCGGAAGGTATGGTTAAACCAGTATTTATTACGTCTTTGCCGTTTTTAATGTTTTTAACATCTTTGCCGCCGGTTTTATCCGATTCTTTAATTTTAAAGTCTTTATAAAAAACAGGCTCGATAAAAATTACGGTTTTATTATTTACAATCGCAAGAGGCGGTTTTTCTAAATCCGAATCTAAAGATTTAATAAAATCCGCCAATGCGTTTTCCGTTCCCTCCGCATCGATTTCGACCCCGCCCATATTATTTAAAACATAACCTTTTATACCGTATTTTTCTGCAAGCCTGTAAACGAAAGGTCTGAAACCGACTCCCTGAACTCTGCCGGATAATTTAATTAAGGCTCTAAATTCATTCAGCATATTCTCGGCAAAAGTTCTCCGGAAGGATAATCCAATAATCTATTTATGCCGTAAATACCTTTTAAAATAACTTTTCCTAAATTATTACTATTGCCGTCAGTGTATTCGTATGCCCCCGCACTTTCCCCCGCGCCTTTACCTTTACCCGCGCATATACCAGCGCCTACGGCTCCTATTATCTCCGCATTTTTTCCAAACGGGTGGGATTTAAGAATACCGAGAGCTTTTTCGGCAGATTCCGGTTTTACGGCAAATACCGCTCTTCCCTCGCATGCAAGCTGGTAAGGTTCAAAACCGAGAATTTCGCAAAAACCTTTTACGGAACCGCTTACCGGAATTTTATCTTCTTCTATGTAAATATCAGCTTTCGCCGCCAATGCCCATTCGTTAAGAACTGCGGCTAATCCGCCCCTCGTGGCGTCCCTTATTGCGCTGACCGTTACCCCGCCGTCTAATACGGTTTTTATCATATCCCACAAAGAAGCGCAGTCGCTTTCTATTTCCACGTCCATTTCTATGCCTTCCCTCTGTGACATAATCGCCGCCCCGTGGTCGCCTACATTGCCCGAAACTATAATTACGTCTCCGGCTTTTATATTATAAACCGAAAGATTATCGTATAAAATCTCCCCTATTCCGCTCGTGTTTATAAATATCCCGTCCGCTTTTCCAGACGGAACGACCTTTGTATCTCCCGTTACGACCGTAACGCCTGTTTTACCGGCTTCCTTCGCAATTCCGTTTATAATTTTTCTTAAATCTTCCGATGAAAACCCTTCTTCTATTATTAGCCCGAGGCTTAAAAACAGCGGTCTGGCTCCCATAACCGAAAGATCGTTAACCGTTCCCGCAACGGATAATTTACCTATATCGCCTCCCTTAAAAAAAATTGGGCTGACGGTAAAACTATCGGTAGTAAATGCAATATTTTGGGGAGATTTCAAAACGGCGGCATCTTCCAGCAGTTTTATCCGCCGCACGGCTATGGACATATCGGACATATTTGCGTTTCCGCCGTAAAGCTCTCCGAATATTATGCCGCTTATAAGCTCTGCGGTATCCTTGCCGCCTCCGCCGTGCGAAAGCAATATTCTTTCTTCATATTCTTTTTTATTCATAATTGCGATATTTATAATAAGCGGCGCATGCGCCTTCGAACGAAACCATACATGCTCCCACAGGATTTTCGGGATTACAGGTCTTACCGAACAGCGGGCAGTCGTTCGGCTTGCATTTTCCTTTTAATATTTCACCGCATTTACATGCGGCGTTTTCCTTGCCGACGGGTAATTTTTCCAATCCATCTTTAAAAATATATTCCGCGTCAAAGTCTTTAAACTCGTCCCTTAATTTTAATCCGCTTTTTGGAATATTGCCGAACCCTCTCCATTCAAACTCATCCCTTACGGTAAAATATTTATTTACCAAGTCCTGCGCTTTCTTATTGCCGACTTCCTTAACCGCTCTTTTGTAAGCGATTTCTACCTTCGGTCTGCCTTCGTTAATCTGCCTTACTATTAAAAGCACTGAGCTTAATATGTCGTAAGGCTCAAATCCGGCAATAACCGCCGCTTTTTTATATTTTAAAGGAATACCGTCATAGATGCCGCTTCCCGTCATAACGCTGACGTGTCCCGGACAGATAAAACCGTCTATAAAATTGTCGTTTGAATCCAAAATAGCGTTTATCGGGGGAGGCACGAGGACATGATTGATATGAAACGAAAGATTATTTATCCCCCTCGAAATAACTTCTTCGAGAAGCGCCGCCGTCATAGGAGTCGTCGTTTCAAAGCCTATAGCGAAAAAAACGATTTTTTTACCGCTATTGTTTTTATCTTCGGCAATTTTTATAATATCGAGAGGGGAATATATCATCCTTACGTCTTTGCCTTTCGCACGTTCTTTTATGAGCGAGCTATCGGTTCCGGGAACACGCATCATATCGCCGTATGCCGCAAGTATGACGTCCGGCGAATCCGCAATTTCTATCGCCTCGTCTATTCTTTTAACAGGCATTACGCATACGGGACATCCGGGACCGTGAAGAAAATTTATTTCGTCTTTAAGGAGAGCGTTTAATCCGTATTTCATAATAGAATGGGTATGCCCGCCGCATATCTCCATTATGTTCACCGGTTTTTTAACTTCATTCCTTATAACGGAAACTAATCTGTCGATATCTTCTTTTCTTTTAAAATCGGAATATAATTCCATTTTTATAGTGTTCCATTATTACGGGTATTACACGGCTTTGCTTTCTATTTCCCTAAACAAGTTAAGGCTTTCCAATGCCTCTTTCTCGTCTATTTTTTGCATTGCGTAACCCACGTGTATGAGCAGGTAGTCGCCTATAACGGCAGGCTCTTCCAATAGCATCGTGGAAACAAGCCTTTTAGAGCCCATAGTATCGACGATAACGGTATCGCCGCCTTTTATTTCTATAACTTTAGAAGGAATTGCCAGACACATAATAATTTAATTTTATACTATATTCTTCGTTTTTGACAAAGATGTTTGATATTTCTTGACCGACTTGAGCTCGAAAGAGCCGCTTCCGTTAACCCAAATTTCTTTCTTTGATATATTTAATTATTTTCTTGTATATGTTTTCGATGTCGCAAAAAGCGTCTAACGCCGATTTTAAACCGTTTATTATGTCTTCTTCGTTAATTAGCCCTTTTAAAATGCAAATTAAGAACGTCTATCGCATCTTTTAGCACAACTCCACCCCTTCTTTTTTTGCCGTTGCAAATATAGGGTTCGTATTTTCCCTTTTTTTGTTTTCAAACGACCTTTCTATTCTTCTTACAATTAAATCCACCTTTCTTGAATTAACGAGCCTTTCATATTCGGCAAGGAATTTTATCTTGTTAAGATAGTCTGCGTTACCGTCTGTTTCTATCAGTAAATCTATATCTCCGCCTCTTTTATCGTCAAAAACCCTGCTGCCGAAAAGATAGACCTTTGCGCCTGCGCCATAATATTTTTTAGTTAATTTATTTATTGTTTCTTTTTCATATTCCGTAAGTCTCATATCGCCTAAATCTCCATAAATATATCCTTTAGAAATAATAATTGCGCTTAAGCATCGAGTTTGCGATTGGAACTTTTCATATATAAGTGTATTATACCATTTTTTCGGCGATAATAAGAACAATATTAAAACAAAACTGTAACAATATTTAACATAAACGTCATAAATCAGACGGGTAGCACCGTTTTGCCCCAAGATTCGTTAATGCTCTCAGCCGCCGCCAAATAAAATGCAAATATTGCCGTTATAAGACCGAAATATCCGCCTATTACGCTAATCATGCCTGCGCCCGTCCATGCTCCTATAGCCAGCAAATAAAAAGTCGCGGTAAGAAATAAAAAGACCAGCATAAGCGCTTTTGCTTTTTTTAACGACGCTACCCACATAAACATAGTGAACAAGCCCCATAAGAAAAGGTACCAGCCGATAAAGCCGCCTGTTACTCCTTTTGAAAGAAATAAGACAAACAGGGCAAAACTCCACCAAAATGCACCGTATCCGCAGAATGCGACCGTACCGAAACTGTTGCCTCTCGGCATTTCCATAATACCCGCGGCAAACTGCGCCGTACCGCCGAAAGCAAACGCGCATGCAAGAACCATGGGCATATCTGCGCCCGTAAACCACCCGACGTTTATCATACTGAGTAAAAACGTCGTCAAAGCAAATCCTGAAAGCCCCAGCGGAGCCGGATTACCTAATTTTGCTTCCATAAAACCTCCTTAAAATTAATTAAAAATTATTTTAAAACCTCCGAATAAACTTAAACTTAGAACTTATAAATATTTGCCGAATCGGTTTATACTTTCATTTTCGTATAGTCATACGACTATATACTATATGGCTATATCGCATAGCCTACCCTGACCCCGCCCCAGTGCCTGCCGTCTATAAAAACCGGAACTCCGACGTCGCTGATTACTTCTCCGGTATCTCTCGGATATGTCTGGATGATTATATTATCGGTGTTTTTTGCCACCGCAAGACCGACCGGGTCGTTAAATATCCTCATCGACCTGTTGCCTGCGATGTCCTTTGCATAGTCGCCGGTGAGCGGTTTGTCGTATATCGAATTATGCGCCGCCGCATACCCGTTTTCGTCCGTCAGCAAAAAATATCTAAAACTTGGGTCTATCGATAGATATTTATCTTCTATGTGCTGAATTCTTCTTTTCACGAAATCCGTAAATTTTGTTTTATATTTTTGGGGGTTCGTGTTTGCGACCGGAATGTAATTTCTGTCCCACAGGTCCGAAGACGAAATCTCGCCGTTTTTAACCGCCTCTTCCATTGCCCGTATGATTTCTTTAACCGCATCGTTAGCAAATTCGGCGATTTTTTCTATATGCGCTCCTACTTTTACTTTTTTCAGGATATTTTCGGATTGCTCGGAAATTTTACTTATTTCCATAGCCTTGGAACTCAAATCCTGCAATTTCTCGGAAATATCCTTAACCGATCCCGACATATTCAAAACGGTCTGCGAAACTTCTTCGACGGAGCTGGACTGCTGTTCGGTCGCCGCCGTAATAGATATTATCATATCGTTAGCCTGAGAAATTTTGCCGGCAAGATCCCCGAAAGAACCGAGCATCTCTTCTACCGAACCGGTATTCGTTTTTATTATTTCGATTATAGAATTATTTTTCTGAACTAATACGTCGAAATTTCCCGCGACTATGCCTGTCGTCTTTTCTATTTCTTTAGACTGTTTTTGCGTCTGCTCCGCAAGTTTCTTTACCTCGTCCGCTACGACTGCAAAACCCCTTCCGTGTTCCCCCGCCCGCGCCGCTTCTATAGCGGCATTTAACGCCAACAGGTTAGTCTGACTGGCTATATCGTCTATTATATTAACTATGGACAGAATATTATTCATCTGGTTGTGGAGCCCTTCGAGCGATTCTTTATTGGAATTTATAGCAGATATAGTTCCCGAAGAACTTTTATTAATTTCTTCGGCGGTTTGAATAGTATTATTACTTATTTTATTTAATCCTTCTATGAAATCTTTAAATCTTTCCATATTCTCGGCAATTCCCCCTACGGACTTTGCGGAATCGTTCATTACCGTTACTATCGCTTCGAAGTTACTTCTTATTTCTCTCATTTCTTTCGTAGTAATCCCTATCTCGTAGTTAAACCTCGCGTTCGACACCGAAGACTTAGAAGCGTTTGAAACAAGTTCGCTTATGGCATTCTTTGAAAAATTTATTAAATTTGTTAAAAAAGATTCAAACGGTATAAAGAGTTTTGGAAGAACGTATATTTTCGTAAAATCATACCGCTCGGATGCCGATATACCCTTAAATTCATTGTCGAATTCTTTAACCTGCCTAAACAGGTTAAAATAAAAATAAACGAAATTAACAAGGGCAAAACATATCGAAGATACCGCAAAAATCGGCAAAAAATGACTTGTTACGAAATTCTCGACCGACAGGTACAATAAAATAAGCCCTAAGAAATAGACAAAAAAAGTTATACCCGTAAAATACATTAACTTTTTAACCATTTAAATCATCTCCCTATTTTTAAAAGATTATTACGACTTATGCATATCGATGCGCGGGAAAGCTTTTATAAAAGCGTCCACTATTTTTACATCGAACTGCGTGCCGGAGCATTTTATAAGTTCGTCCACGGCGGTTTTTGAATCCAATCCTTTCCTGTACGGACGGTCCGAAGTCATTGCGTCGAACGTATCCGCCACCGATATTATTTTTGCGTCTAATTCTATTTCGTCTTCTTTTAAACCGTCGGGATAGCCTCTTCCGTCGTGTCTTTCGTGGTGGTGCTTAACCCCGGGTATAACGTGTTCCAACCCTTTTATTTTCTTTAATATTTCTTCGCCGAATACGGGATGTTTTTTCATTAAAGCAAACTCTTCGTCGGTCAATTTTGACGGTTTCAAAAGAACGTCGTCCCTTACGCCTATTTTTCCTATATCGTGCAGTATGGCGGAAAGTCTTAAAACCTCGAGCCCATCCTTTTCCATTCCTAATGCTTCTCCGATTGCATAACTGTATTCCATAACCCTTTTCGTATGGTTGCCGGTATAGTTATCCCTCATTTCTATGGTTTCCGCCAGAGTATAAACGGTTGATATAAATATTTCCTTCAAGTCTTTATAAAGTCTGACGTTTTCGACAAAAACCGCCGCGTTATGGCTTAACGTCGTAAATAATTTTAAATCGGAAGAAGTAAACTCCGTAATATTTTCCGTAGCAATATTTATGGCTCCTATAATTTTATTCTTTATCTTAAGGGGAGCGCACATCATAGAACCGGTTTTGCCGCCGCCCGGCGCCGTCCAGCCGTCAAGGGATATATCGTTAATTATTTCGGGATTGCCTGAAAGCATAACATATTCGGCTATGCTTTCCCCGTTATAAGCCATAATGGATTTTTTTACCGTTTTTTCGTCGTAATCGTAAGCGGAAATAACGTCTATCCAATCCGTTTCGTCGTTTTTCAGCATTATGGATACCGTATCTGCCTTAATAAAACTTTTAATCAACGATAAAGTTAGAAGAACTATATCGTCAACGCTGTTGCAGCCAAGTATTTTTTCGGTAAAGTCGTAAAAAAGATTAATTTCTTTATATCTGTTTGAAACTTCGTCTATCAAGTCCCTCTTATCGTATTCCGCCGCAAGCATATAATTAATCATAGAAGCGATAACCCGCGCCTTTTCGTTTCCGACTGCCGAACCCGCATTTTCTCCTTTAATATTTAACGGAAAACTGCCGGCTGCGGCTTCAGTATCCAAATTCAAATCGGAATTTCCTATATTTGCAAGTATGCCACCGTTTATATCCGTTATTAACGCGCTTGTATTTAAAGCGTCCGCGGCATTATTTAATATCTCGAGAGATTCTTTGTTAGACAGTATTTTTTTTAATATAATTCTGTTATTTTTCATTATTTCACCTCATCTCACCTTGTCTTGCCTCGCTCCCGTGTAAAAGACCGTCCACTTCGCCTATCAGCTTCCCGTATTCCGCACCTTTAACGAGATATCTGTCTATACCTATTTTAAACCCTGTTTCCTTATCTTCCACCACGGATAAAATTATAATAGGAATATCCATAGTTTCGGGGCTGTTTTTTAATACCTTGGCTACGTCGAACCCGCTTAACCCCGGCATCATAACGTCTAAGACGACAAGGGCGTATTTTCTATTTTTTATTTTCTCCAAAGCCTCCAAGCCGTCTGCGGCTTCTTCGGTAACATAGCCGGCATATTCCAGCTCCTGTTTTAAAAGTCCCCTTATTGCCTCGTCGTCGTCCACTATTAATATGTTTTTATATGAATTCTCTTTGTTTAATTCGGAACCGAGGGTATTTTTAAGCCGTGCCATAAAATCTTTTGTGCGTATAGTTTGGGCTTTCTCCTTATAGCGAGGAGCCGTAAAATAAAACGTGCTTCCTTCTCCTTCTTTGCTTTCCGCCCATATCTTTCCGCCGTAATGCTCTACTATCTGCCTGCATATTGGAAGTCCGAGTCCCGTGCCTTTGGGCTTATCGGTAAGAGTGTCTCCGACCTGTTTAAACTTTTCGAATACTTTACCTAAGTTGTCTTTGCTTATACCGATGCCTTTATCGGAAACGCTTATGCGGACGAAATCTCCGTCGGATTTTGCGCCGATTGTTACGTTTCCTTTGTCGGTAAACTTTACGGCGTTGGATAAAAGATTTATAGCGACTTGAATAAACCTGTCTTTATCGGCGAATATTTCGGGGAGGTCGTCTTCTATATCGGTTATTATGCCGATGCCTTTCTGGCTAAAAAGCGAAGAGGTTGCGGATACGGCATGTTCTAAAGCATACACGGCGGTGAACCGTTCGTCCTTCCATTCTATCTTCCCCGCCTCCATTTTGGCTATGTCCAATACGTCGTTTATAAGGGAAGTAAGCCTCTGCCCTTCGGATATTATTATATCTAAATTGCTTTCTATCTGGTCTGCGGTTTTCTTAGTCTTTTTGTCTTTAACGTCAAGCAGGGGGTATATAACGTCTTTGAATTTCTTGCTTATAATGTTTGCAAAACCCAGTATGGAAGTAAGGGGCGTTCTTAATTCGTGCGATACGGTGGATATGAAATCGGTCTTCATCATATCTACTTCTTTTTCCTTGGTGATGTCCTGATAAATCCAGACAGAATCGGCTCCGCTCGCTTCGTCGGGGTTAATCGATTTTCCGGTTAAAAGGCACCAGAATTCCGAACCGTCTTTTCTTTTGCCTATAAGTTCCAGTTTTGCCTCTTTGCCTTTTGCAAGGTCGGAATATACTGTTCTGCCGACTTCCTCGAAATCGGCTTCCGAGCGGTAAAGTATCCTCGTTGTATTGCCGAGCATCTCTTCGGGCGCATCGTATCCGAATAATTCCGCCATTTTTTTGTTAGACGAAACTATATACCTTTTCTGCAAAAGCACTATGCCGACGAGCGAATTGTCCAAAATTACCTTGTAGATAGTAGATTCGGTAATTGCATTATTATCCATAATAAAAACTCCGGTGCTTAATATAATTAATATATTAATAAGCAATATGCGTGCCATTATAAAAAAATGCGCCTGATAATGCTTATGTGTAGATTTGCGTCGAGTAAAGAAGAAATTATTGTATGAAAAATGAAGAAATTAGGTTGGCAAAACGAGAATAAAGTTGGCATATTGTTTCTGCAAAATTTATAAAAATTCGCGGACTTTCTTAACTATATCGTCGGGATTAAAAGGTTTGGTCATATACATATCGGCTCCGGATTCCATTCCTTTTAGCTTATCTATTTCCTGCCCTTTCGCGGTGAGAAGAACTATATAGACGTTTGGGATTTTTAAATTATTTTTTACTTCGTAGCATACTTCGAAACCGTTCATTTTAGGCATCATTACGTCGAGAAAAACTATGTCCGGTTTGTTTTCTTTTATCTGGTCGAGGGCTTCGGCGCCGTTTTCGGCAAGCAGAATTTCCAACCCCTCGTCTTCGAGGTCTTCGAGAGTCTGCTCAATAAGCAGTCTTATATGCGGTTCATCGTCGGCAATTAAAACTTTGGGCATTGATTCTTCCTCCTAAAAATAATTTTAATGATAAAAATATTATACCCTGATTTTGCAATAGAAAATATTTCGGTTCTTTCAATAGCTTATAAATTCTAATGCAGAACTAGGCATATTATATATATATTAATTACGTGATATAACTAATATTGATAATATAAAATTGCAGCGGCTAATGTCAAGCTAAATTAAGGAATAAACGATATTATTTGACATTACTCCCGTGCAGAAGACCGTCCACTTCGCCTATCAGCTTCCCGTATTCCGCACCTTTAACGAGATATCTGTCTATACCTATTTTAAACCCTGTTTCCTTATCTTCCACCACGGATAAAATTATAATAGGAATATCCATAGTTTCGGGGCTGTTTTTTAATACCTTGGCTACGTCGAACCCGCTTAACCCCGGCATCATAACGTCTAAGACGACAAGGGCGTATTTTCTATTTTTTATTTTCTCCAAAGCCTCCAAGCCGTCTGCGGCTTCTTCGGTAACATAGCCGGCATATTCCAGCTCCTGTTTTAAAAGTCCCCTTATTGCCTCGTCGTCGTCCACTATTAATATGTTTTTATATGAATTCTCTTTGTTTAATTCGGAACCGAGGGTATTTTTAAGCCGTGCCATAAAATCTTTTGTGCGTATAGTTTGGGCTTTCTCCTTATAGCGAGGAGCCGTAAAATAAAACGTGCTTCCTTCTCCTTCTTTGCTTTCCGCCCATATCTTTCCGCCGTAATGCTCTACTATCTGCCTGCATATTGGAAGTCCGAGTCCCGTGCCTTTGGGCTTATCGGTAAGAGTGTCTCCGACCTGTTTAAACTTTTCGAATACTTTACCTAAGTTGTCTTTGCTTATACCGATGCCTTTATCGGAAACGCTTATGCGGACGAAATCTCCGTCGGATTTTGCGCCGATTGTTACGTTTCCTTTGTCGGTAAACTTTACGGCGTTGGATAAAAGATTTATAGCGACTTGAATAAACCTGTCTTTATCGGCGAATATTTCGGGGAGGTCGTCTTCTATATCGGTTATTATGCCGATGCCTTTCTGGCTAAAAAGCGAAGAGGTTGCGGATACGGCATGTTCTAAAGCATACACGGCGGTGAACCGTTCGTCCTTCCATTCTATCTTCCCCGCCTCCATTTTGGCTATGTCCAATACGTCGTTTATAAGGGAAGTAAGCCTCTGCCCTTCGGATATTATTATATCTAAATTGCTTTCTATCTGGTCTGCGGTTTTCTTAGTCTTTTTGTCTTTAACGTCAAGCAGGGGGTATATAACGTCTTTGAATTTCTTGCTTATAATGTTTGCAAAACCCAGTATGGAAGTAAGGGGCGTTCTTAATTCGTGCGATACGGTGGATATGAAATCGGTCTTCATCATATCTACTTCTTTTTCCTTGGTGATGTCCCTTACGATAACTACGACGCCGGCAAAAGCATCGGCGGCGTAGTCGTCCTTCGAAAGACTTTTTTCGAGGTCTAAATACATGGACGTAGCCGTCGCTTTACATATTTTATCTCCGCCTACGGTAATTTCGTCGGTATAAATATTTTTTTTATTAATATCTCTGCTTAAAAACACTTTGTCTATTAAATCATTCATTTTTTTATCAAAAATGACGGATAAATCGTCTTCGAGTTTTTTCTCGCTAAAACCGAACATCGATAAAAAAGCAAAATTATAAAACGAAATTTTTTTTGAAGCGTTTACGACGAACAAGGCGTCCGTTAAGCTCGAAACGACGACGGAAGATTGGCTTTCCTGCCTTTTTCTTTCGTCTATGTCCTGAAATATCCAGACAGAGCCGGCATTGCCAATTTCGTTTGCATCATCGACCGATTTTCCTGTTAAAAGACTCCAAAATTCCGAACCGTCTTTTCTTTTTGCTATAAATTCTATTTTATATTCTAATCCTGCCTTTACGGTAGCATATGCGCCGCGCCCTATTTCTTCGAAATCGCGGTCGGAACGGTAGCATACTCTGGATGATTTTCCGATTAATTCGTCGGGAGAATCATATCCGAACATTTCGGACATTTTTTTATTAACTAAAATAAAACGCCTTTCCCGTACGAAAGTAATCCCAACGGCTGAATTATCCAACATCGCTCCGTAAATTTTCTGAGCCTGCGATGCTTTATTTTCCGCTTCTGCAAGACCGCGGACGTAGTCTTCGGTTCTTATCAACAAGTTTCTATATTCGGCGGCAAGAGATAAAATCGACTCCGCAAGTTCGGAGTCCGCCGAATTTGGAATTTCCGACAAGGATCCGAATTCATGGTTTAAAACCTTTTTTATATATGCAGATAGGTTATTTTCGTTATTTTCCATCGTTTTTACCCGTAAGTTTTATATTCCCAGCCTTATCATTTTTTTTCTTAAACCTTCCCTCGTTATTCCTAATATTTTTGCGGCGGCGGATTTATTCCAGCGGGATTTTTCAAGCGCCGTTTTAATCAATATGGTTTCGTTTTCTTCTATAGTCGCCGTTTTTCCCTCCTTTGCCGCATTACCGCCGGACGAACTATATCTCCAGATACTTTTGATATTTTCGGATAAATCCTCGAAGGCGATTCTGCCGGAAATATTTAACGCCACCGCCCTTTCTATTTCGTTCTCCAACTCTCTTATGTTTCCCTGCCAGTCGTAATCGGTAAGCGCATTTATCGCCTCCTGAGTAAACTGCATATTGCGCCTTTCTAATTTTACGGCATTATTTTTTAAAAAATAATTGGCGAGAACCGCAATGTCTTCCTTTCTGTCCCGCAAAGGCGGAATATTAAGATTTATTACGTTCAGCCTGTAAAATAAATCTTTTCTGAAATTTCCGTCCGCTATCTCCTTTTTTAAGTCTTTATTGGTTGCGGCTATAATTCTGACGTCGAAAGGCACCGGCTTGGAACCGCCTACCGGAATTACTTCTCTGTCTTGAATCATTCTCAATACTTTAGCCTGTCCCGATAAAGGCATATCGCCGATTTCGTCCAAAAAAAGAGTGCCTTTATCCGCATCGAGCACCTTGCCTTTGCGCTTATCGACTCCCGTAGCAACCCCTTTTTCGATGCCGAACAGTTCGCTTTCGAATATAGATTCCGGTATAGCCGAACAGTTAACGGCGATAAAAGGCTTTTCCGCCCTTGCGCCGGAATAATGGATAGCTTTAGCCGCCAACTCTTTGCCGGTTCCGCTTTCTCCTGTTATAATAACGTTTGAAGATATACCTGCTATCTTATCTATTTTGTCCAATAAGTTTTGAACCTGTCTGCTTATACCCAGTATTTTTTTGGGAGAAAATTTCTGCCTTAAATTTTGCTTCAGGTTTATATTTTCATTGGAAATAATCTCTTTTGCCGCATTAAGCTCCTTATTTTTTTCCTGAAGTTTATCTGCGCGTTCTTTTTCTATATTATAAAGCCTTGTGATTTCTATAGAATTTGCGGCATAGGAAGTAATAGTAGATAAAATTTTAAGGTCGGAAGAAATATAATACTCAGCCTCTTTAAAAGAACATACGTTTATCAGCCCTATATTTTTACCTTTAGTTTTTAAAGGAACCGACATAAAAGAATAAAAATCGCTTTTAGCGTTTACCTTAACATTTTTTCTTCCGTTCCAGTCTTTTTCGATATTTTCGTTAATAATTTCGCCTTTGCCGTTCTTAAAGACTTTTGCATTGATTTTTTCTATATTTTTTTTATAAGCAGAGCTATTATAATTCTTGCCGTATGAAGAAAGGATGCTTAAGCTTTTTTCGGATTCGTCGAAAATAATTATAGAAGCGTATTCGAACTTTATAAGTTTCGACAATTCGTTTATGATAAAATCCGCCGCCTCTTTCGGTTTAGGACATAAGGCAATCAGGTCGTTAATGTTATATAGCAAATCCTGTTCTTTATATTTCTGGAGTATCTCGTCCGCAAGCGATCTCTTCACGAGCCACGAATTAATAGAGTGCGACAAAATCGCCGCCGCGGCTTCGGCTTCTGCTCCGCTCTTCCCGAAAACTTTGCCGATTTCTTCTCCTTTATTCTCGATTTTTATAGGATAAGAATGTAATTTTGCGTCGGGAATATCGCCGGTAATCGGACTACCTGCGTTATCTACGACGGAAAAGGGCTTCGAGGAAATATTTATGATATTTTCCAATAAAACGGAGTTTTCTTTTTTTGAAAAAAATTTTTTTAAATTTAACTCTTTCAAAAATAAATACCTGTATTTTTTTCTTTTACGCTTAACCGTAAAACATTTGCTTAATAGAAATGCTAAAACTGAATCTGCGCTTTTTTTGCCCCTACTTCTTCTTTAATCCACATAAGCATTTTTTTAGATCGCTGGCACCAGTCTTTTACGTCGTTTTCAAAAGTGGAACAGTCCGCAAGGATTTCTATTGTATCTCCGGCCTTCATTTTTATGGCTGTAGCGGTGATTTTTAAAATAGGTTGCGGGCATTTAAGTCCTCTTGCGTCGATTGTCTGCGTAGGCATTTTTGAATCCTCCCTTCTTATAATAATTAATTTGTTTCAAATTAATTATAAATTATTATAATACATAATTCAAATAATTTAAAATTTACTACAAAGACATATAAAGTTTCCTATTTTTTTAAAGGACCTAATCTCTTTACGGCTTCGACGGTTTCGTTTATTACGGAAACGAACCTGTCGCCTTCGCCCGCCGATACGTAATCGAAACGGCATCTTTCTTCCTCTATGCCGAACTGCTTCAAGAGTTTTAATAACAGCCTGTATCTCTGAACCGCCCTATAGTTGCCCTCTTTATAGTGGCAGTCCCCGGGATGACATGCAAGAACCATAACGCCGTCCGCTCCCCTTTGAAATGCGTCCAGAATAAACTGCGGGTCTATTCTTCCGCTGCACATAACTTTAATTACGCTGACGTTCGGTAAATACGGTTTTTGAGCCGCCCCTGCTTTGTCCGCCCCCGCATACGAACACCAGTTACATAAAAAGCCGATTATTCTCGGCTCAAAGCCTTCCGTTTCGTTTGTTTTCTTAATTTCGATATTTACGGTATCGACCTGTCCGTTTTCCTTTTCTTTCGCCGGCAGGGAATTTTGCATAATTATATACCCTCCTTTTACCTAAAAGTTTTTAATTTATTATGATTATTTATTTTAATTATTTAATATTTATTATTTATTATTTTTGCCGTTTACGCCAGCATAATTCCTATTTCGGCAAATATCTCCTCGTTCGTGAAACCGTTTGCTTTTATAACCGACGACGGACAGGCGGCGGCGCAGGTTCCGCATCCCTGACACAGCAGTTCGTTTACCGAAGAAGCCCCGTTTTCTTCGTCGAAGGATATCGCTTTATACGGACATACTCCGATGCATACTTTGCATCCCGAGCACCTTTCTTGATTTACTACGGCGGATATAGGGTCTATAGAGAGCTTTTTTCCGGCTACAAGACCCGAAAGAACGTATCCGGTCGCCGCCATGCCTTCGCCCATCGCCTCTTTTATGTCCATAGGGGAATGGCAGCTTCCGGTAAGATAAATACCTTTTATCTTGCTTCTGCCGGCATCGGTTCTGCCGTGCAGCTCTTCAAAAAATCCATTTTTATCTATGGAAGTTTCCAGTATTCCGGCTAATTTTTTCGTATCTTCCCCCGGAACCGACGCAGGACACAAGATTACGGCATCGACCGATATTTTCCCGGTAACGGCTCTTTCGTCTTCGCGGACTCCGGCGCCGATAGCATTTCCGCCGCCGGTTACCCCTATTTCGCGCATACCTCCCGAACCGCAGGCTCCGTCTATCGAAAAAACTTTTTTATCCTCTTCTCCTTTTACCGTTATGCCGTTTATATCGTTTATTCTTATAAAAGACGTATTTGCGTCTTCCGCCGCATGTCTGTAAAGACTGCCGCTTTCCTTTCCGGGAATTACCATTTCTTTATATAAATGGTATATCTTAGCCGACGGTATTTTATTTCTTATGATATGATTAAATTTAAAAGCGTATTCGCAGCATATGCCCGAACAGTAATCTTTATGATTTTTATCTAAACTGCCCACGCAGTGGACTATGGCAAAAGATTGGGGTTCCTTGCCGTCAGGCGTCCTAATCTTTCCTTCCGTGGGTCCGTTGGATGCAAGAATCCTCTCGAATTCAATGCTGTTGTAAATGCCGGGTATTTTCCCGTAGCCTAACGAAGGGATTTTTCCGCAGTCGTATAAGGCGGAACCCGTCGCCAAAATAATGCTTCCGGCATTTCTCTCTATAATTTCCTCTTTTTCGCCGAATTTAAAAACGTCTTCCCCTACCGGACAAGCGTCTATGCACAACCGGCATAAGCCGCCGTCTTCCTTGTCTTCGTTATTAAATCTGAGGCAAACTTCCGCGTTTATGTAAGGAACGTTAGGCAGCGCGCCGGCAAAAGAAAAATCTACGGCTTTTCTTTCGTTCATTCCGCAGTTAAAAGGATTTTTAAACAATACCGGACAGGGTTCTATGCACTCCGCGCATCCGATGCATTTTTCGGCATCCACATAACGGGGACTGCGCTTTATTTTAACGGTAAAGTTTCCGTAAGAGCCGACGACGCCTTCTATTTCCGACAGTGTTAAAAATTCTATATTACCCGATGCATTTCCGTGAAGAGCTTCCCCCATAATGGGTTCGAGCATACAAGGCCCGCATTCCATATTGGGAAATATTTCTTCGTATCTCACCGGAAGTCCGCCTATGGTAGGCGACTTTTCGACTACCGTTACCTTTCTCCCGGCTTCCGCTAAACTTAAAGCCGCTTTAAGTCCTGCCGGACCCGCTCCGACCACTACTGCGTCCAGCAATATATCTATCTCTTTATTTTCTAAAGGCTCCTGAAGGTTAACCCTCGATATAGCCGCATTTATATAATGTATGACTTTTTCGGCTGCCTTGTCTTTGTCTTCGGTAACCCATGCGACCTGCTCTCTTATATTAATCATCTGCATCATATACGGATTAACTCCTGCCGCCGACAGAACGTTCATAAACGTTTTTTCATGGTCTCTGGGAGAGCAAGCAGGGATTACGACGGCTTCTATACCGTTATCGATAATATCCTTCCGCAGAAACTCCTTTCCGTCTTCCGAGCATAAAAAACCGCAGCTTTTAAAAATAATGTCGCCATTGCGTTTCTTTACGGCGTTTTCGACTGTTTCGGGATTTATTTTATCGGATATATTAGTACCGCAATTACAAAAATAAACGGCAGTTTTCATAATGCACCTCTTCAGATTAATTTTTTTAATATTTATATCCTCAGCATCGATTTTATTTCATTTATCACGTTTACGAGTGCGCTTTCGACCTCTTCCGTCAGGTTCTCGCCGAAATTTACGGTATCTTTTGCTTCTACCGCAAATATAATAATTTCCGACGGCAAAGATATGCCCAGATAATTTGCCGTTTCGATAGCCGTGGGCAAATCCACGTCGTGGGTTGAAACCGTATTCTTCGTAAAAGGAATATCGGGATAAATAAATTTAAAAACCGTTCCGGCTTTATGCCTGCCGGTAACTATGGCATCTATTATAACCGCCCTCCGAAATCCCGCCATATATTCCATAAGGTTTATCCCGCCCGTGGATACTTCTATAAATTCCGTAACTTCTGTAACTTTTGAACCGCCTATCCCGCGCCCGTTATGTTCGTTATGTTTTTCTTTATGCTTCGCTTTATACATAGATTCTAAAGTTTTAACGGCTTTTATTCCTACGCCGTCGTCCGATAATATAGAATTGCCTATGCCTATAACCGCTGTTTTTAAATTTATTAATCCCATGAATTCCTCTTGATAAACTGGATAATATCACCGTCTTTATTTCTGATTTTTACTATAAGCGGCATTTTGCCGGGCAAAGAGTGGGTCGAACAGGACAAACAGGGGTCGTAAAGCCTGAAAGCCATTTCTATCATATTAAGCAAACCTTCCTGAACTACCTGTCCTTTGCTTATTAGTTTTTCCGCCGCCCGTTTTATGGACATAGTCATAGGAGCGTAATTATTAGTAGTTCCGACTATCAAATTTACCTTTTTAATAACGCCTTTTTCGTCAGTAACGTAATGATGGGTCAACGTGCCTCTCGGCGCCTCCACCGAACCTATGCCGACCGCTTCGTGAGAGCCGTTTACTTTTACTCCTTGCGGTATCGTTCTGACTTTATCGGAAGCGGTTTCGTCGTCGTTTGCAAGTTCCAACATCCTTTCCGAAGCGTAGAGCAGTTCCACTAATCTTGCCCAGTGAGTCGCAAGCCTGTGGTGAACCGGTTTGTATCTTCCGTCGTTTCTTTTTGCGCTTAAAGCATCGTACATTTTTTCAAAATTTTCCTGCGCCAGCGGCGTCGCCATTCTATCGGAAACGTTAAGCCTCGATAAAGGGGTGCAGGAATAAACGCCGCTTTCCTGTCCATCTACGAAACCCTTCCAGCCGACATTTTTTAAATAAGGATATTTAAGATAAGTCCACGGTTCCACCCTCTCGGCAATATGTTCGGCATATTCGGCTGAATCGTATTTTACGAATTCGTTTCCTTCCGGGTCTATAACCCTGATTTTTCCGTCGTAAAAATTAACGCGGTTAAATTCGTCGACCGTTCCCATATAATACGTCTTATGGATATAAATATCTGAAAGAATAAGTTCCTTATAAACGGGATTTTTTAATACTATGTCGTCGAATATTTTAAGGCTGAAAAGGGCAAAATCTATATTCTTTTTTGCGTTAAATTTAATTTCGTCCAATTCTTCTTTAGAAAGAGATTTGCTCCAGCCTCCGGGCAATCCGCCGGCAAGATGAACGCCTCTTCCGCCTATCATTTCTATTATGCGGTGATTTCTCGCCCTCGTTCCTATAACCTCTTTCCCTATATCTAATCCGACTTTCCTTATGACGCCCAGAATGTTTCTTTCGGAGGGCGGCGCATCCGGTCCGACTATAAAATCCGGTCCGCCGAGCGCATAAAAATGGGTAGTATGGTCGGTAACGTAAAAAGCCATATATAAAAGCTCTCTTATTTTTTTGGCGGCAGGGGGCGGTTCTACTCCGAAAAGCCTGTCTAAAGCCTTGACCGACGCCATGTGATGGGCTTCGGGGCAGACTCCGCATATCCTATTGGTCAAAACCGGCATATCTTCTGCAAGCCTTCCCGTGCAAAACTGCTCGAAACCCCTTAATTCCGGAACGATAAAATATGTGTTTTTTACGTTTCCTTCGTCGTCCAAAAATATGTCGATTTTACCGTGCCCTTCTAATCTGGTAACCGGGTCTATCGATATTTTTCTCATGGCAGTACCCTCCTTTTCAGCATAGAATCCGCAAGGCTGTATTTATAAAACAAACCCGCCGGGTCGGGAATAGATTCTATCGTCGAATTAATTTTTTCTATTATTTTTTCGTCGCTAAGCCCTTTTATTCCATCAATATCCATTATGGAGCCGAGAGCCGAAACCATTTTAGCGCCCTGATCCAGCACTCCTTCAGGAGGACCGTAACATCCCGTGCAGGGCATATTGACTTTAGGACAGAGAGCGCCGCAGCCGTCTCTCGTGGCGATACCCATGCATATGAGTCCCTGCTCTAAAAGGCATTTTTCTTTTTCCGGAATTATCTCGTAATTTCTGAAAAATTTTTCTACCTTTTTTTCCGATTTTTTTCTATCGCATTCTTCGCATACCGATGACATTCCGGCGCCTATTACGGATTTTCGCGGGGGCAGAGGCGCTCCCGAAAGCACAAGTTCTATAACTTTCCATATCTGCTTGGGTTCGGGCGGACACCCGGGTATAAAGTAATCCACCTCTACGACTTGGGAAAGCGTCCTCAACGTATCGTAAAAACGCGGGATTTCAAGCATCCCTTCGGGAACTTCGGACTCCGGAACAGGCAGAACGCCGGCAGGATTGTCTATAGAAGGATTGTCTATATAAACCGTTTTAAAAAGTTCTTCTCTGGAAGACAGGTTTGCAAGTCCGGGAATACACCCTTCGTAGGCGCAGGAACCGAACGCAATCAGTATCTTGGATTTTTTCCTTAAAAGATGCGCCATTTCTTCGTTTTCTTCCGTTCTTATTCCACCGTTAAAAAAAGTTATAAATATGCTTTCATCCGGCAGTTCCTTTATTTCCTGCTTTTTAGTGTCTAAAAGACACGGGCAGAACATAAAATCAAAGTCGGCATCGACGTCTATTATTTTTTCGTTTATATTTACGAACGCAATCTCGCATCCTCCGCACGAAGCCGCCCAGTACATGCTTATTTTAGGCTTGCCTGTCATAACCTATACCTATCCTCCAATTTTAATATATTTTTTAGTTTTAATTTTTTTTATAATTTAATTCTTTAATAATTTATAATTTATAAAGATTTACTATCCCCGAAGCCTTATCCATATCGTCCACCATCTGTATTATCGAATCGGTTATGCTCGACGTCGAATCGGATATATTTTTAGATTCCGCCGATATTTTCTTTGCAGATGCGCTGAGTTCCTCCATAGAAGCGTTCTGCTCTTCTATAGCCGAAGCAAGATTGTCCGTATAGTCTTTTATCGAACCGGCTTCCTCGTTTACAAAGCCGTTGGAATCGACGAGCCTGTTAACCGTTTCGACTCCGTATGAAACGGTGCCTTCCGTTTCTTTTATTAACGTCTCCACGTCGCGGGTCGCCTTAGTTACTTTCTCCGCCAATTTCCTAACCTCGTCCGCTACCACGGCAAATCCTTTTCCATGTTCGCCGGCGCGCGCCGCTTCTATAGCCGCATTAAGCGAAAGAAGATTAGTCTGGTCGGCTATTTCTCTGATAACCGTAATTATATTAGTAATTTTATTCGTGCTTTCGTGTATTCTCCGAATGGAATTATGTAAATCCGAAACATGCGAGGCATTAGTGTTCATAAGTACGACTATGCCGTCGACTTTTTCCCTTGACTTTGCGCTTAATTCGGCTATACTTCTAATAGTTTTTGTATTTTCCTCAATGGTCGAAACCGTCCGCGACAATTCTTCCGACTGTCCCGACCCTGCATTGTTAAGTTCGCTTATCCGGCTCAGCAGAGTTCCAAACTCGACCGATATCTTTATCAGTTCGTTTTTTGTTTCCGTTATATCCTGCGCAACCGTCATAATCGATTCCGTTAATGCCGAATTGGATTTTGAATAAGGACCCTCTGCCTCTGCCTTTAAACCCTTATCTCCGCCGTTTATACGCCCTGCTTTGTTTACATTTTCAAAATTCAAATTCCTATCTTTTATTAATTTGGCGCATGAATTTAATGAACCCACGAATGTATTTATTTCGCCTGATATTTTATATAATTTATTTATAATTTCGTTAATGCCGCTTTTAGTATAGGCGTCCGTCTTTCCGTTTCCGCTTAAAAAATTTCCTTTCTCTAAATTTTCCACGATAAAAACTAACTTTATCAAAGGTTTAATTAAAAAATAATACATAAAAAAAGCTGATATTACTACACCGGCGATTATTAAAACCGCCGCCGTTTCTATGGAAAAGTAACGCGGAAAGATAAAAAACGGCACGGCGAATAAAATTACCGTAAATAAATATACTCCCGACACTTTTAAGATGATATCCCGAGGAACTTTTTTCAACGTCATGGTGATTTCTCCTTAAAAATAAATATTTACTATTATTGTTTTAATATAAAGAATATAAAAGCAATAATTATGCCGTTAATATTTTCAATATTTTAAACGGCATAAGACCTTTATCTTAGCTTTTTATAATTAAAGTATATATGCAAAACATTAAGATGTCATTTATTCATAATTTATAATTACGGTTGGCATATAGCAAACAAAGTTGGCAGTATAATCGGCTGAAATTTTTCGATTGACTTTGCCGGAAAAATAAACTAACATAATTTAACTTCTCGTACCATATATCTTTTATATCTTGCATTGTATCTTAAAATGCCGGTTTATTTAACCCGCTTAAAATTATTACTTATGTCGAGGTTTGTATAAAATGAAAAAAAGTTTAAATAGAATGGCTAAGGGTCTGCGCCCGCTTAAACAGATGTCGCATCCCACCGACCTCGTGAAACAGTTTACTCCGAACTGGTTTACGATGAATATGGGTACGGGTATTTTATCCCTTATGCTCGGCGCTTTTCCCTATCATATTGCCGGGCTGCATCTTATTGCGGAAGGCTTATGGATAGTCAACATTGTGCTGTTTATAATTTTTAGTATTCTCTTTATTGGGCGTTTCGTATTTTATTTCGAGTCGGCTAAAAAGCTTCTCAGTCATCCCGTGCAATCTATGTTTCTGGGGGCAATACCTATGGGGCTGATAACGATTGTGAATGGATTTATTGTATTCGGAGGCTCCAATACAATACCTATAGCTTTAAACCTCTGGTATTTAGACGTGATAATGAGCATAGTGGTGGGGTTAATGGTTCCTTTCTATATGTTTACCAATCATAAACACAGCATAGAAGATATGACGGCAATATGGCTTCTGCCTATAGTTCCCGCAGAAGTAGCCGCCGCATCGGCTGGTTTTCTGGCGACGCATGTCTCCCCATTGGTCGGCAGATACGTTATAATCCTCGGATACGCCTTATGGGCGTTTTCAGTCCCTCTGGCATTCGGCATTCTCGTAATATTATTTTTGCGGCTTGCGTGGCATAAACTTCCCCATAGAGATATGGCGGTATCTACATGGCTGACGCTGGGACCTATAGGCACCGGCAGTTTGGGTCTGCTTCTTCTCGGAAACGATGCGCCTGCAGTATTTTCCGGCACTAAACTAGAAATTTACGCCAAAGCGGCATACAGTTTTGGACCTATCGGCGGGTTAATATTATGGGGGTTCGGCTTTTGGTGGCTCATAATCGCTATTCTTATGACGCTAAAATATATGCAGGAGGAACTGCCTTTTAATATGGGATGGTGGGGATTTACCTTTCCACTCGGGGTTTATACTTCAGCAACTATAACTATTTACAAAATAACCGGTATTGAACCTTTTAAAATATTCGGCGCCGTTTTCGTTATTATGCTTGCTTTTTTCTGGACGATCGTTACTTCGAGAACTCTGCACGGAATGTGGCACGGCTATCTGTTTAAAGCGCCATGTTTATCTATGGAAACAGGGCTTCCGGACGACAATATCGAATGCGCCGATTAATTGCCGCTTAAGTCTAAGTAGACGCATTATCGAATAAATGTCCGCATACGACGATGTTTTTCACTATCCAAGGCGGTCGCCAAAAACTCGTTGACTTAAAATATCGAATTGTAGTATTATTGTTAAGTATTATTTAGGTAAATTTATACTATCCGAAATATATAAATATATATTATGGGGCTGTAGCTCAGTTGGCAGAGCGCTTGCATGGCATGCAAGAGGTCGTCGGTTCGACCCCGATCAGCTCCACCAGTTAAAACCGCGGTAAATAAGCAGTTCCGCCAGATATACTCCTTGATTTTGATATGAAAAAAAATGTAAAATTATGCTTAAAAAGGTAAACAAGACAAAGAACAAGACTGGGAAATACAGTATCTATAAGGCTTGTCTTGCCGTCTTGCCCTGTCTTGCCGTTTTTTTAAAAACTTTTATTTTTTATGTTATAATGGATTTAATTATTTAAATGTATATGTGATATTGTGATAATATCTTAAAAATATGGAAAATCCGTCCGAAAGCGGAAGAAATGAAATATATTTTAAAGTAAAGACCCCGTTAAAAGTAGAAATAAGGACTACCCGTGATTATTGGCAATATATTATAAAAGTTAAACACCCTGCAATGGAAGGCAAAGAAGCTATCGTAAAAAATACTTTAAAAGCCCCTGACGAAATCAGGCAGAGTAAAATAGACAAAGAGATTTTTCTTTATTACAAAAGAGTGGATAAGTTATATTGCGTAGTAGCAAAACATTTAAACGGGACAGGGTTTTTAATAACCGCTTATCCGTCGGATAAGATAAAAGAGGGAGATTCGATATGGAAAAAATAACGGTTTATTACCGCAAAGACTTCGATACTATGGATATATGGTTCGGTAATCCCAAAGACGAAGTTATGTCGGAAGAGGCGGGCGAAGGCATTATATTAAAAAAGGATAAAAATGGAAAGACGATAGGCATTGAAAAACTATACGTCAGTAAGACGGTCGGCATAGATAAAGCGTTGCCTATCGAATTAATAGTTGCGTGAGTTAAACTGTCACACGACTGTCACACAAAATATCCGAAACGGCATTAATATACAGAAAATATCGTAAAATACATAATGCCGTCAAAGCTGTATAAAAACTACAAATGAAGGCAGGAAGCCCATTTAGTTAATTTTAATAAACCCGCATGGCATGCAAGAGGTCGTCGGTTCGACCCCGATCAGATCCACCACTATATATTATATGCTTTCCACTCTGTTTCTGCCGTTTTCTTTCGCTTTATATAAGGCATCGTCAACCCGCTTAATTATTGCTTCATCCGTATCTCCATACTTGTAAGCGGTTACGCCGAAACTGCAATTTACGCCGGATTTTATTGAAAAGTTATGTAGTTCTATCTTAGACCTTAATTTTTCGGCAAGTTCTAACGCATTTTTAATTCCTGCGCCGTTTGAGATAATCATAAATTCTTCTCCGCCGAATCTTGCAAGAAAATCTTCTTTCCTTATGTTTTCCTTAACTAAAAACGCTAGTTCCGAAAGAACGGTATCTCCCGCCTGATGTCCAAAAGTATCGTTAATTTCCTTAAAGTGGTCTATATCGAGCATAATTAACGAAAATTTGATATTTTTAATAAAAGCGTCATTTAAACAATCAGATAGTTTTTCGTCTAACGACCTTCTGTTATAAACTTCGGTTAAAGCGTCAATCTCTGCCAGTTCCTTTAATACGTCTTTCTCTTTTAATAATTTTTGCTCTTTGACGACCTTTTCGTTTACATCGGATATGATAACGAGTCCCGTCCATTTATTTTCATACAATATCGTAGTCGTTAATAGTTCTCCCCAGAAAGTTTCACCGTTTTTTTTCTTTACCCTAAGAATATATTTTTCTTCAAACAATTCTCCGTTGAGCCTCTTTTTAATGCTTTTCCATAAACGAATCTTTTCTTCTTCTCTTGCTTCTATTAAATCGAGAGGATTTAATCCTTTAACGGTTTCTTCGGAATAACCAAGCATTTTTAAACCGAAAGGGTTTATATAAATAATTTTTTCGCGGTATAAGCCTATCATGGAAGGAATGTTCTCGCTCAATATTTTAAAGAATTCAAGCGATTTTTTTAATGTATTTTCATTTTTCCTGATTTCTCGGAAAAATTTATTTAAATAATATACGACCAGAATGCCGAGAAAAACAATAACCATTGTTCCAAAGATAAACGCAAATGCGGCAAAGCGGATAAGACGGGCAAACCCTGCCGATATTTTTCGGATGAATGAAGATGTAGGCAAAATAGACTTATCTAAAGAATATTCTATGAACATTCTATTGGACAATTTTAAAGACACTAAACTGCTATATTTAATAAATCTTTCGATTATGGGCTTGGAAACGTATTCCCATTGATAATAAGATTTTTTAACAAAAGTAGAAAAGTATTCGAAGTTAGAAAAAGATGCTTTATTTAATCTCATAGTTGATCTTGCAGGAGGCTTAATATGTAATAAAGTAAATAAACTTTTATAATCTCCGTCGGTCTTATTTATAATTAGCGATAGACTTTTTAAATTTCTTTTAATATCGTTTTTATAATTAACGGGTTTATAAGTTTCATAAAAAACTACTTTTTTCATTAAAAAGCCTATTTTTTCAATATCTTCGTTTATTACAGATATATGTAAAATTACGCTTGAATTCCTGCCTATACATTTTTTTAAAGGTATGAATGTCCTGTCGAAAGTTACGGCGGCCGCTATTATCCATAAAATTATAGCCGCTGTTCCCGCGATTTTTACGGTTTTATTATTGTTTAATTTATTCATTAATGCCGATGTTAATTTCTCGCCGACGGATTGCCGGTCGGGGTCGGGGGGGGGGGGGGGTAATTTCTTGAATTTGAATTTTCCATATAATTTCGGTTAAAAATTTATTTCTTCTCCATAATCGGGAATATAAACGTTAAACCCCTTTTCTTCCAGTTTAGTTTTATAAACATCCATAACGTCTTCATCGCCGTGAACAAGACAAACTTTTTGCGGCTTAGACTTTAAAGCGGTAATCCATTCCATAAGTTCGTTCCGGTCGGCGTGGGACGAAAAGCCGTTTATGGTGTAAATTTGAGCATTTACTTCAAAATTTTCGCCGAGAATATGAACTTTCTTTTCTTTTTCGACTATTTTCCTTCCCAGAGTGCCTTTTGCCTGATAACCGACGAATATTACCGCATTTTCTTTCTTCCATATATTATGTTTAAGGTGATGCAAAATTCTGCCGCCGTGCAGCATTCCGCTTCCTGCTATTATAATAGCCCTTTCGGATATTTTATTTATATTTTTCGATTCTTCTATATCTTTTACGATATTTAAGTACGGGAAATCGAAAGGATCGCCTTTTTTAAAAAGCGGTATATTATCTTCTTTAAAATAAGAAAAATTATGAACGAATATGTTAGTAACGTTTAAAGCAAGAGGCGAATCTAGAAAAACTCTGCATTTCGGAAGAAGTCCCTGTTCGTAAAATTCCCTAAGAATATATAATATATCCTGCGCCCTTTCCGTGGCGAAGCTTGGGATCAAAACATTGCCGTTATTTTTAAACGTTTCGGTTATAGCCGCCAAAAGTTCTTCTTTAGATTCTTTAAAATTTCTATGGTTTCTGTCGCCGTAAGTCGTTTCCGTATATATTATATCAGCCTCGTCCGGATACTCAAAATTTCTAACTATAGGCTTCCCTTTATTTCCTAAATCGCCCGAGAATATTGCCGATTTGCCGTTTTTCTTTATCTTTACGAAAGAAGAGCCTAAAATATGCCCTGCGTCATGGGCGGAGACGACAAAGCCGTTTTTTAATTCATACGGCTTGCCATATTCTAAGACGGCGTCAAAATAATCGAAAGAATCCAACACGTCGGATTCGTCGTATAACAGGCGGGGTTTTTCTTCATTTCTTCTTAAGGATTTTTTTAAGTCGTATTTATAACCTTCCGACATAATCTTTCCGGTGTCCATAAGTAAAACCTTGGCAAGCTGATAAGTCGGCTTCGTACATAAAATCCTACCCTTAAATCCGTTTTTAATCAGAAACGGGATTCTGCCGCAATGGTCGATATGCGCATGAGTAAGAATTAAATAATCGATATTTTTCGGGTCAAAATCGAGCCTGTAATTTTTATCTTCGAATTTTCTTTCTTGAAACAAGCCGAAATCGACCATCACGCTCGCGCCGTCTTTTTCGTCCGTTAATAAATGACAACTTCCCGTAACGTTTTTTGCCGCTCCGAACGATTTTATAATCATTTATCCCTCCTCTTCCCTTCCGCCGCTATAATTTGCATAATTAGAACGCATTATATATAATGATAATGCAATATTATATAATTAGTTAAATTTTTATGCAAAAAATAATTTCGGTTGCCGTAAAGACGGGTTCCAAAAAGGAAAGCCACGAAATCCTTAAAGACGGAACGCTGAAAATTTCAATCAAAGAACGTCCGGTTGAAAACAAAGCCAATGAAGCGGTTATAAGGAAACTATCCGAAATTTACGACAAACCTAAAAATAAGATTGTTATTAAAACCGGCTTTAAGTCTAAAAATAAAATAATCGTTATAAACGATTAGCGATTATAGATTAAAGACCAAACGATTAGCTAAGAAAATACCTGCATGGTTATAAAACCTTATATAAAAACGATTATTTTATTTTTAATTACCTTCGGCTGTTTATTCATCCTAAATATCGTCAATATCGTCCACGCGGCGGACGCCGCAAATCCGCCCGCATCGCATTCCCCGCGGCGCATAATTAAAATATCTCTCCGCCAGGCTGTTAAAAGAGCCTTGTCTAATCAGGGAAATATTTTAAAAGCCGAACATATCGTATCCGAAAAAATTGACCTAAAAAAAGCGGCGGACGCCGGTTTACTGCCTAATATCGCCGTTAATGCCGGAGGAATATGGGCAAGAACTAAAAACGGTTATCCGGCGTTCGCTTCCGCCAACGGTGCGAGAGAGTTAATAGGACTGGTAGATTTAACCGTTCCTATATTCGTCCCGAAAATCTACGGAGAAATTTCGCTTGCCGGAAACAAACTTAAAACCGCGAGATACAAGCTTAGCTTAGCGCGTCTTTTTGTCGCCGCTAAAATAACGCAATATTTTTACGGAATAATACTATTAAAAGACGAAATAAAAATAGAACGAAAGGCTTTAGACGGCGCCGAAAAAATTTTAACAGCCGTAAAAATTGGATATAAAGCAGGCAGTCTTCCGCATTTCGACGTCGTTCAAACAGAGCTGATAGCGGCTAATCTTCAAACTAATCTGGAAGTTTTGAAATCCAAAGCAAAAGCGTTTGAACGAATGTTTTTAATGGAAATATTTTACGATAATGTCCGTAATCGTAATGCTAAACTTTCTTTACTTATACCCTTTCGCAAATCCGCCGGTTTCAACTACAATGTTCCTCCCATAAACAGGCTGATTTCAAGGGCTATAAAAAAACAGCCGCTTATTAAAATAGCCGATGCGAAAATTAATTCCGCCAGGGCTTACGTTTCGATAAATAAAGCCGGAAAACTTCCTAGTATTCAAGGCGGCGCCGCATACGGAGAAGACACCGTAAATTCATTTGACGCCCCGAACTTGGGGTGGCAGTTTTTTGTTATGCTGAACGTGCCTATTTACAATTTTGGACTGCATAGCGATTATATAGATGCGGCTAACGAACGGCTTACGGCATTGAAATCCGCCGAATCCGCCGTTAAATTGTCCGTAAAAAAACAGCTGGCAATGGATTACGGGCAGGCTGAAGCCTCAAAAAAGAAACTCTACGGAGCAAAAATATTAGTCAAAAAATCGAGGGAGGTTTTTATAATGACCGAGAAAGGATATTTAGCGGGAGCTTTTAATGCTCTTGAATTGCAGGCAGCACAAAATAACGAGATAAAATCCCGCATAGAATTTACAAAAGCCGTAAACGAGTTTTATTTAGCAATTTCTCAACTTGATATAGATATGGGAATAATTCCGTCCGGAGATGGAAAACTATGAAAAAATCTGCCGCTTTTATTTCAATTTTAAGTTCAGGTTTAATTCTAATTTTAATCTTAATTTTAATTTTGACCTTGCGCTTCGTTTATCGCGTTCCCCCCGCTTTTGCAGGTTCCGCAATGCCCGTAAAGGTAATTTATGCAAAAAGAACGACAGCCGCAAAAAATATTACTTCCCTCGGAAAGGTGAAAAGCAACGGAAGACAGGTTTTTACGGCTCCTTTTACCGGAAGGCTGATAGAATCGTTTTCGTTTCCCCGGTTCGTAAATCCCGGAACCGTTATTGCAAGGATAGTAAACCCCGGATTATATGCAAAAATTATTTCGGCAAAAGCCCGTGTAAGATATGCCGAAATAAAGCTTAAAAGGGAAAAACTTCTATTCGGATACGGCGTTGCGGCAAAAAAGACGCTGGAACAGGCTGTTTTATCTCTTGCCGATGCATCTTCGGCGCTTCGCTCTCTTGAATCGGTCGGGCGCGAAGGCGCACTAATTTCGCGTTTTGACGGAACGGTGCATTATCTCAGGGCTGACGGCTCAATAGTTTCGGCGGGAAGCTCCGTCGCCGTGTTAAACGGCAAGGGGATGCCGTGGATAAGAACTTATGTAACTCCTTCCCAAAGTTTTAACCTTTATAATAATATGCGGGTCGTAATAAAAAAAGGGCGCATAAAAGAAGAGGGCAGGATAATTTCTATCGGCGGCAATGCCGGTCATAACGGTCTTGTGCCGGTTTATATAAGTTTGCCGGAAAATTCCTCTCTGCTACCCGGGGAATGGGTTAATCTTAGTTTTGCAGTATCAAAAACCGCCGCCTTTTCTTTGCCGGTAAACGCCCTTGTCATGCTTAAAGGCGGAACTTTCGTATTTACCGTAGTCCATAACAAAGCTCAAGCCGTCAAAGTTAAAGTAATGGAGCAAAAAAACGATACGGCGGACGTAAAAGGCGCTATTAAAGCGGGGGAACCCGTAATAGTCTATCCCGTTACCCGCCTTATAACCGGTATTGCCGTGGAGATAAAACATTGAAAAGATATCTTAATTTTCTTTTAAAAAATAAATTTTCGATAATTCTTCTGTCTTTAATGATTATCGGCGTCGGCTGGTTTTATTCGCGCAATATGCCTGAAAGCATTATCCCCGACGTCAACTTTCCGAGGATTTCCATTTTAGTCAACAGCGGCAGACTGCCCGTAAAATTTATGTTAGTGCAGGTTACCAAGCCTCTCGAAGCCGCGGCGGAAGGAGAACCCGGGGTGCGCCTCGTCCGCTCCCAGACCGGCAACGGCATATCTAAAATTGCGGTTTATTTTGAATCTAACATAAAACCCCATATCGCCTATTTAATGCTTGAGTCCCGTTTAAATCGGGTGGTGTTGCCGCCCGGCAGTAAAATGACCGTCAGGCTGATGTCCCCCAACGTATATCCTTTTGCCGAATATGCCCTTGTTTCGAACCGGCAGGATTATAACAGTTCCGCTATGATGTCGATTTTTGCTTTTAAAGTCAGACCTGCTTTGCTTTCGGTTAAAGGAATTTACAAAATAGAAGGAACGGGGAGGGGCTGGCCCGAAGCCAAAATAAAACTAAATCCGCTTCATCTTGCCCAGTATCATATCGACCCGGAAAACATAGTAAAAATACTAAGGTCGTATCAGGGACCTTTTTTTTCGGGAATACTTAACGCATATCATAAGCAGTTCGTAGTCGCAACTACTCCGCGTCCGGCCGCTATAAAAGATTTGTCTAATATTATGCTGGCGGCAAAAGATACTCTTTTGCCCTTAAAAGCCTTAGGGACGATAAATATAGGGTCTCCGCCTTTAATCCGTGAAGCCGCTGTAAGCGGTTACCGTCATGCTCTTCTTATCGATATTATGCCCAATTTAAATATTAATACGGTCAAGGTTGCCGGAAATATCAGCCGCCGCATTAAATCTTTAAACGGCCGCCTGCCCAAAGGCGTAAAGATAGTTCCGGTTTATAATACAAGCCGGCTTATCCATTCAAATCTAAAAGACGTCTGGATTGCGCTTATTCTCGGCGGTTTAATTGCATTGTTCGTCGTATTTCTCTTCTTAAAACGCATGGACGGCGCCCTTATAGCCCTTGCCGTAATACCCGTTTCGGTATCTTTAACCGTCATTATTCTTAATATTTTAGGCTTCGGTCTTAATATTATGACGCTTGGAGGATTAACCGCATCGATAGGAGCCATGATAGACCACGCAATTGTTATCGTGGAAAGGGGCTTCCATAAGATGAAGGGAGAAACGGTCGGAGAATTAGGTGCGGATAAATCGGCTCTCGAACGGGTCGGAAAAATCCTTCCCCTTATGACTGCGGCAACGGTCACGTCTTCTATAGTTTTCATACCTCTTATATTTATACACGGAACGCTCGGCATCCTTTTTAAACAAATGGCGCTTTCTATAGTTATTGCGCTGATAACGTCGCAGTTGACGGCATTAACGCTTACCCCGATACTTACCGTAATGCTTGCAAAAAGAAAAAGCGGCGGCGGTAAAATTTATAAAAAAAACAGGCTTAGAAAATTTTACGGTTATGTCCTTATTAAAGGCATGCGGTCGCCATGGCTTGCATTGCCCGTAATTTTTGCCTTAATAATTACGATTGCACTCTCTTTGTTTTATCTGCGGACGGCATTTTTGCCGAAATGGGACGAGGGGATTTTCGTCGTTCCGTTCAAAACTCCCATAGAAAGCAGTGTCGCTAGCACCGAAAGAACCGGAAAATATCTTATGCGCATCGCTAAAAAAAACAGGGGCGTAAAAACGGTTTCCTTAGTAGTCGGCAGAAGCTTGGACAGCCCTTACTCCACGCCGAACAAAGGCGATTTGACAATCGTTTTAAGAAGAAACCGCGCCGAAACTACCGAAAAAATAATGAGAGAGCTTTATAATAAATTTCATAATGCGGCGCCCAACCTTATATACCTGAATTTTCAGCAGCTTATGGTAAACCGTCTCGGATTTTTATCCGGTTCGCATGCGCCTTTAGAGGTTATGCTTTTCGGCAAAAGTTCCGCCGTGCTTAGAAAATACGGTAAAACTTTAGCCGATAAATTAAAAAGTTCTCATTATTTTCAATACGTCAATTTTAAATCTCCCTCGGCGGGACCGGAGATAACCCTAACCCCGTCTAATTATGCGGCTTTTTACGGCATCCAGCCGCCGGCTATAGCAGATAAAGTTAAAAGGCTCCTCTGGGGACAGCAGGCGGGCTTTTTACTGTTCGGCGAACAGGTAATGCCCGTGCGCGTTTTTCTTAAAAATAAATCCGTTACCCTGCATGATTTAAAAAACTGGTCTTTTACTCTTAAAAATGGGACGCATACCAGATTAAATTACATTTCTAAAATACGGGTTAAGCAGGCGGTTCCTTTTATAACTCATCAGAATATGGCTCCTTTTGCCTATATCTTCATTCAGCCGGCTAAAGGCGAAGGTCTTTCGGCAGGAGCGGCTAAAGCCCGTTCTATTATCGACTCAATGCATCTTCCGCCGTCGGTTACCGCCTCTATCGGAGGATATTATCATTCGCAGGTAAAGAGCTTTAAACAGATGGCTGTTATGCTTACGTTTGCGTTGATTCTTATATTCGTCTTTTTCGGCTTCCAGTTTGCGAGCCAGCGTGCGGCGGTAGCCTCTATGACGGCTATCGCGCTTTCCGGGGCAGGGGCGCTTGCCGCCCTTTTAATAACGGGCATAGAACTCGACAGCACCGCATTTTTGGGTATTCTTTTAGTTTTTGCAATTTCTACGAATAACGCGATTCTTATATTCGCAAGGTCGAGGCAGATAAGCGGCGCGGTTAACTCGTCTCCAAGCCCCTCGTCGGTTTTTCTTGCCGCCAGAGAACGCCTCCGCCCGATTCTTATGACTATGCTTGCGGACACTTTCGGATTCCTGCCTCTGGCTATAGGCATAGGAAGAGGCACCGACCTCCTCAAACCCCTCTCCGTTGCGGTTATGGGAGGTTTATTAGTATCCGTTTTTATGTCCTTGTGGCTTGCTCCCGTTATATACGCCGGACTTTTTATAAAAAAGAAAAAATTACCTCCCGATTTCCCATTTTTTCCAAAGAAGGTATAATGTCGGCAGTAAAAGCAGATTAAGTACCGTAGCCGAAATCATTCCGCCGACCATAGGCGACGCGATAAACTTCGTCATTCTTGCCCCCGTGCCGTAAGCGAACATTGCAGGGAGAAGTCCGATGATGATGGACATTGCCGTCATAACGATAGGGCGCAGCCTTATTATCGAGCCTTTAATTACTATTTGCTCTACGTCGGCGCCTGCGGCATAGTAATTATGAAACGTAAGTTCCAGTATGGAAATCATAACTACTCCTATTTCCGTCGATACGCCCATTGCGGCTATGATTCCGACCCATACGGCGATTGACATCGTTATATGCATAATATATAGATACCAGAACGCCCCTACCAAGGCAAACGGTATCGAAAAAAGCGCCAGAAGCGACAACGGTATGGATTTAAAATTAAAAAATATCAAAAGAAATATAATAAATATCGTTATCGGAATTATAAACATAAGCCTGTTGTTTGCCCTCTTTAAAGATTTATATTCGCCGCTTATGGTATATGTATAGCCGTTAGGAAATTTAACGTACTTATTAATCGTTTTTTTAGCGTTTTTAGCCCATAACACCATATTGGACGTGTTTAGGGTTATGTCAACCGTATCAAGAGGCGTTCCCCCCTGCGAAGATACGAAAGATGGACCGAGTTCATATTTTATATCCGCAAGTTCCTTTAAAGGTATGAACCCGCCGTCTGTTTTTACTAGTATATTTCCAAGAGATTCTAAACTGCTTCTATAAGCATAAGGATACCTGACCGAAAGAGGATAACGGGCTAACCCGTCGTAAATAGTGCTTATAGTCTTGCCCCCGGCGGATGCGTTTATGGCTTCGTTTATGTTTTTAAGCGATATTCCGTAAAAACCCATTGCCCGCGCCTTCGGTTTTATTACTATATACGGTCTGTTATAAACCCTTTCGGCATAAGCGCTCAACGTCCCCTTTACCATGGAAGCGGCTCCGGCAACCCCCTCCGCTAATTTTTGCAGGGTTTTTACGTTAGAGCCGTATATTTTTATTCCTATAGGCGTCCTTAAACCGGCGGACGTCATTTCTATCCTGTTTTTAATAGGCATCGTCCACACGTTTTCGAGACCCGGTATGTTTAACGCTTTATTCATTTTACCAATCAACTTTCCGGCGGTCATTCCTGCAGGCCAGTATTTCCTTCTTTTTAAAACTATCGTCGTTTCGGTCATGCTTAAAGACGAAGGGTCAAAAGCCGTATTTGCCCTCCCCGATTTTCCGGTTACCATTTTTACTTCCGGAAATTTTTTAATTATCCTGTCTTCCACCTGTAAAAGCTGTGCCGCATCGGTATAGGAATAACCCGGCGTAGAAGAAGGCATATATAAAAGCGTTCCTTCGTTTAGGGGCGGCATGAACTGCGAACCGAGCCTGCCGTACGCAAAATATCCGCTTGCCAAAACTACAAACATAAGCGTCAAAAATACAGCCTTATGTCTCATCACGAATTTTAAAACGGGCGAGTATAGAAACACCAAAAACCTGTTTATAGGGTTTTTATCCAAAGGCATTATCCTGCCTTTAATCAAATAGACCATAAGAATAGGCACGAATATAACGGATAGAACAGCCGCAAAAATCATAGAAAAAGTTTTAGTGTATGCTAACGGTCTAAATAATGCGCCTACCTCGCCGGTTAAAAAGAAAATAGGCAGAAACCCCACGGCAATAATGATAAGCGAATAGAAAAGCGGCTTGCCCATTTCTTTTGCGGAATCTACTATACAGAGTTTTCTCGCCTCTTCCTTGTTTTCCATATCGCCGTACGGGCACTTTTCCGGTTCGCATTCTAAAATCTCCAGATGCGAATGGGAATTCTCTATCATTACTATCGCCGAATCGGTCATTGCGCCGATTGCAAGCGCTATGCCGGATAGGGACATTATGTTTGCGCTTATGTGAAGTATAAACATCAACAGAAATGCGCCGAGAATAGCAAACGGAATCATAACAACTATAACTAAAGACGACCTTAAATGAAAAAGGAAGAGCATGATAACGAAGATAACGATTAAAACTATCATTATAAGCGTGGTTTTAAGCGTAGAAACCGACCTGTGGATAAGGGTGCTCTGGTCGTATGTAGTTATTATTTTTGCGCCTTTAGGAAGTGAATTTTTAAGTTCTTTAAGTTTGTTTTTTACGGCGGCTATTACTTTGAGCGTATCCGAACCCTGGTCTTTTATAACAACCCCGCCTATCATCTGTCCGTTTCCGTTTAAATCGGATATCGAGCGGGAGGAAGCAGGCACTAATTGAACGGTTCCTATGTTTTTGACTAAAACGGGTGTGTGGGCGGATGTCGCGCCCACGACGATATTTCGTATCTGGCTTAGGTTGTGCAGGTAGCCTTTGACGTATATTAGATGGCTTACCCCCGACGAAGAGTTTATAACCCTTGCTCCTGTATCGGAGTTGGACGATTTTATATTATTAATTACGCGGGATAACGACAGGTTATAATACTGAAGCGCTTTCGGATTAATAGTAATCTGATATTCTTTATTCCAGCCGCCGTAAGTAGCAACCTGGGCAACCCCCGGCACCGTTTCTAAAGCATACCGAAGGAAATATTCCTGATATGAATATAAATCGGCCAAACTCCGGGTATGCGCTTTGTCTATTATTGCATACTGGTAAACCCAGTCCACGCCGTTTGCATACGGGCTTAAAACGGGAGAAACGCCGGGCGGAAGCAGTTTTTTTGCCTGAGAAAGATAGGTAAGTATCTGCGCTCTCGCCCATCCTAACGAAGTGCCCCTTTTAAATACTACCGTAACAAAAGAAGTGCCGTACATAGAATTCCCCCTTACCTCTTTAACCTTCGGAGCAGAGATAAGCGAAGATTCTATAGGATATGTTACCTGAAGCTGAACTATGTTCGGCGGCTGTCCCGGCCAAGCGGTCTTAATGATAACCTCTGAAGGCGCTATATCGGGAAGGGCGTTAAGTCTCATATTGTAAACTGCGTAAACCCCGCCGAGTCCGAGAAACAACATAAAAACAAAGACAAGGAACCTGTTATTTATACAGTAATCTATTATTTTATTTATCATGATTTTATATTCTCCGTCTTTAATTTTAAAATATTTTTACATTCCCGGCATTCCCGCCATAGAACCGGTCGTCTGCGACAGGTTGGAGTCGCTCGACATAAGGAACGTTCCGGATACGACGATTCTTTCGCCGGCTTTTAGCCCCGATATTACAGGATAGTAATCTCCGTATCTCGTTCCTATAACGACATATCTCGGCATAAAATACCCCTTTCCTTTATAAACGAAAACCAGCGGTTTTGCTCCCGTAATAAGAACTGCGGACGAGGGAACCGCAAGTGTCTTTTCGCTCTTAACCGCAATTTCGGCATTCCCGTACATACCCGGTTTTATCTTACCGTCAGGGTTATTAAAAACGAGCCTGACCTCGTTGACTCTTTTTTTACCCGCAAGATAAGGGTAAATAAACGAAACTCTGCCGTAAAATATCTTCCCCGGGTAGGCATTAAATCCAACATTTACCGTTTCCCCCATCTTTACGAAAGGCATATCCTTTTCATAGACCCATATATTCATCCATACGCGGTTTAGCCCCGCCAGTTCATAAAGCGGTTGTCCCGCGTTAAAATAACTTCCCGAAGAAATATGTTTTTTCAGGAAAACGCCGCTTACCGGCGAATAAACGGTCATATCGGTTAAAACTAATCTTCCTTTTTTTAACGAGTTTAGTTGGGCATCGGTTATGCCGAACTGCCTAAGCCTGAAGACGGACGAATTTAAAAAACCCTTAGATTCTTTTATACCGAAATTAAAAGCCGAATTTTTCAATTTTATATAATTTTTATAAGCAAGTATGAAATCTTTTTCGCTGTTGACTAACTCCGGACTGTAAACCGTAAAAAGAGGTTCTCCTATGTAAACATCCATACCGGGTTTATCCACAAAGAGTTTTTTAACGTAGCCGCCGTATTTCAAAGTTACGGTTCTTTCTAAAGGAACGCTGTAAGTAACCTCTCCTATGGTTTTAATCTTTCTCGTTAAATTCGTTAACTTTACTTTTCCGACTTTTATACCGTATAACTGTCTTTGAACCGTGTTTACCATTATTGCGCCCTTAGCCATCTTCATTTTTGGTCTTGCGTTTGGTTTTACGGTTTTTCCGGCGGGAATCTGTTTCCGTCCGGCAAATATGTTTATATTTTTAAAAAATATAACCGTAACTATTCCGCCGAAAATAAAGGCGGATAAAAATATTAAGATGTTCCTAATATTATTGAATTTCATTTTATTATCTCCTACGAATTTATTTGTTATTATTGTATTTTTCCCATAACTTGTTCGAGGCGGGATTTATCGATGTAATATTTTGCCTTGTAGGTATCCCTTTCGAACTCCGAGTCGATTAACTTTTTGAAGCTGTCTAAGAGTGAAAATGCGGATGATCTTTTAACCCCGAAAGATGCCGTTTCGGCTTTAAAAAGCAGTTTTGCTTCGGGAACGTATAAACTTTCATATAATTTATAATTGCTTTTGTTTAAGCGCATATTTTTTACGTATTCGTTAATGCTTTTTATAATCCGCAATTTTTCCCAGCCTATATCGTAAACGGAAGAAAGATTGTCCTTTTCGGCTTTATTTATTAACGGTTTTTGATATGAGTTAAAATATACCGGCAGAGATAATCCAACCGAAGCCGATAAGACCGGAACCATCGAATATCTGTCTCCGTAGCCTGCTTTAAGATAAAAATCGGGAAGATACGATTGTTTTGCATACGAAAGTTCATAGCCTGATTTTTTGGACAGGTATTTTAACGATTTTAGTTCCGGATTAGATTTATACGCCGTTTTGACGTCTTCTTTTTTATTTAATTCTTTTACCGCCGACATTCTGTTTATCTTCGGCAGGACGGCGCGGCGAAATTTAATATAAGAAGATTTTAATCCCGTAAGTTCGCTTAATAAATATATTAATTTAGCTTTTGCCTTGTTCAGCGAAAATAATTCGGATTTTAACGACGCGTCTTCAAGCATAGCCCTGATATAAGCCGGAGCGGAGGCAGTCCCCGTGCCGTATTTTTGGGAAATATCCTTAATGATTATATTTAAAAGCATCCTGTTATATTTTACTAAGTCAATCTGTTTTTCTATCAAGGCAAGATTGTAATAGCTTTCTTTAACTAAATAAGCGGCATCGATTTTTAATGCTCTTGTTTTTGCTTTTGACGAAAGGTAAGAATATTTGCTAATCCTGCTTTTTGTTTTAAGCTTCGAGGGAAAGGGTATCATCTGGCTAATGCTAAATCCTATGTCGCTCATAGAATTAACCCCTATGCCGGGATTGTTAAACCCGTTTGCATCCGTTAGTCCAATGCCGGCGACTGGTTCGGGAAGAGCTTTTGCAATCGCGATTTCCTCTTTGCGCCCTTCGGTCCTAAGGGCGGATGAGGTTATACTCGGGTTTTTTAGGGCATTTTTTATAAGCGTTTTTAAAGGCAAAACGCCCGCCGCGTAAGACCGGTTTCCGTAAAAAATTAAAACCGACGGCACTAAAAATAAATAAAGCAAAATTAGAGTTTTCGATTTTAATTTTAACTTTTGAAAATTAAATATATTCATAATTATATTCATAATTTGCTCCGTGATTAATAAATCCTTAATTCTGCATATGCAAATTCCCGCATTTTCGTCTACTGTAGGATTAAGGTAAAAGATAAAATTATTATTTTAATGATTCAAGATATTTTGCCAGTATGCCTATATTCTTTGATGACATATTTTTAAAAGAAGGCATAACTGCCCTGTATTTAACCCCGTTTAAAGTTACTATGCCGTTTCTCTTAAAATGTGCGGAAGGATCGGCTATCTGGGTAGCAATCCACGAAAAACTTCTTACCGAACCTATATGCGATAGATTCGGAGCCATATTATCACCGCCGAATCCGTTTATCGTGTGACACGTAAAACAGCCTTCGTAGCGGAATAAGGCGGGTCCCGTTTCTATGCCTTTATATTTAGGAAACATCTTGTGTCCCATGTTATTTACCTCTTTCCCCGTCTTACCGTCGCCCATACCCTTCATACCCTTCATCATACCGCTATTTCCACCCGTCATTCCATTCATCATGCCGCTATTGCCGCCGGTCATTCCGTTCATACCCTGCCGCTTGTAGCTAACTTTCGCTAAGAAATAAATTCCGGCAATAACTAATAATAATATGAATAATATTGAAACAATTACCCGTTTTTTGTTATGAAAATATTTTGCGTTCATAAAGAACCCCTTTCTTTTAAGTTATATTAATTTTTTATTTCGCACACATTAGGGCAAGTAAGATAACGTAAGACAAAGGCAAATAGATAAAACTATAAGCGGGTTGTTTCCGCTAATAAACTTATGTTGTTTGAGTTGCGTACGCGATAAAGAAATTGATTGTTAAACTAAATAAAGCTGTTTTGAGGGGGATGGGGTATATCGGGAGAATAGTATTTTATGTAGAATTTTCCTTTAGACGTGATTGTTTTAACGATACTGCCATAATAAAATGTTGCCGGATAATAAGCGGCAGGCAAGTTTTGACATTCTACGCAGGTTATGGAAGATAGCAGATTTAATTTATTTGAATGTTGCCGCTTGATTTTTGAAAAAGAAACGGGCGTTCCCGCCGTATGTCCCATCTGCATTGACATTCCGGTTTGCGCCGGGGACATTATCATAGGGATATTGAGTATATAACTGGCTTCTGTAGCCCCTATTAGATAAAAAATAGCTATAGCGGTAAGCGGGAGAAACAGGAAAAACTTAAATTTTTTATTCAAAAAATGCGCGTCTGCCTTCATAATTTATAGCGTAACATATTGTATTATTAATTGCAAATACAATTTTACGCTTGAAAAAATCCATTTATATTATATTATATAAACTAACGGAGGCGTTTTTATGAAAATTTCAAAGAACTCGGAATGTGAAGAATGTACGGTTTTAGGAAGTCGTTCCGGCGCATCGGAAAAAGCCGTCGGCCATATTGCCGCCGTTTATACCTGTCCTATGCACCCCGAGATAAGGCAGTCTGAGCCGGGTAACTGCCCGATATGCGGAATGGCGCTCGAACCCGTCATGCCGGTTGCCGCCGCCGTTAAAACAGAGTGGGTTTGCCCTATGCATCCGGAAATCGTGCGGGATACCCCCGGTAACTGCCCGATATGCGGAATGGCGCTCGAACCGAGGGCTGGTTCTCTCGAAGAAGAAAAAAATCCGGAACTGATAAATATGACAAGGCGTTTCTGGGTCAGTGCGGTTCTTACGCTGCCGCTTCTCATAATTGCCATGAGCGTATATATTCCAAAAATATCGGCCGAAAATGTTCTTCCTCTTAATATAGCGGAATGGACACAGCTTATACTTGCTACTCCCGTAGTCTTGTGGGGAGGCTGGCCGTTTTTCGTCAGAGGGGTAAGGTCTATAATAAACCGCAGCCCGAACATGTTCACTTTAATAAGCCTCGGCGTGGGCGTGGCATTTCTATACAGCCTTGCGGCGGCGCTTATCCCGCAGGTATTTCCGGCATCTTTCAGGGGCAGAGGCGGGCAAGTCGGCACATATTTTGAAGCCGCCGCTTTTATAGTTACGCTTGTTCTACTCGGGCAGATGCTCGAACTGAAAGCGCGCAGTAAAACGGGAGCGGCGATTAAAGCGCTGCTCGGACTTGCCCCTAAAACGGCGCGGCTGATAAAGGGAGAGGAAGAAAAAGATATACCTCTAGAGGACGTTAAGCCCGGCAATTTGCTTCGCGTCCGTCCCGGAGAAAAAGTTCCCGTCGACGGCACGGTGGTCGAAGGGATAAGCTCCGTGGACGAATCGATGGTCACGGGAGAATCCATCCCCGTAGAAAAACATAAGGGGGATAAAGTAATCGGCGCTACCGTTAACGGAACGGGGTCGCTTATTATGACGGCGGAAAAAGTCGGCGCGGAGACCCTGCTTTCGAGGATTGTCCAGATGGTTTCGGAAGCACAGAGAAGCCGCGCTCCCATCCAGAAGCTTGCGGACGTCGTCGCCGCATATTTTGTTCAGATAGTAGTTGCGGTAGCCGTTTTAACCTTTGTTATATGGGCGCTTGCCGGTCCGCAGCCGAGAATGGCGCTTGCATTAGTCAATGCCGTCGCCGTTCTGATAATAGCCTGCCCCTGCGCTCTGGGGCTTGCGACGCCCATGTCTATAATGGTGGCTACGGGAAAAGGCGCTACGGGCGGCGTGCTTTTTAAAAATGCCGAGGCGATAGAAATTATGAAGAAAGTGGATACTTTAGTCGTCGATAAGACGGGGACGCTCACCGTCGGCAAGCCTAAATTAGTCGAAGTATTTACAACATACGGATTCGACGAAAAGGAAATACTGCATCTTGCTTCGGGCATAGAAAAAGGAAGCGAACATCCCCTTGCGGCGGCGATAGTTTCAGGGGCAGTAGAAAGAGGGGTTGTCCCGGGTACTCCCGGCGGCGCGGAATCGTTTGAATCGTTTACCGGAAAAGGTGTTACAGGCAGTATAGAAGGACGGATTATTGCGCTCGGCAATAGCGCGCTATTAGACGATATGAAAATAGACCATAAAAATTTAGATTTAAAAGCCGAAGAAATGAGGCGGGCGGGGAAAACCGCAATGTTCGCGGCGGTTGACGGAAAAGCCGCCGGACTTATAGGCGTGGCCGATCCCATAAAAGATACTACTTTCGAGGCGATAAAACAACTCCATGAAGAGGGAATCCGCATAGTTATGCTTACCGGAGATAACAAGACTACCGCCGAAGCCGTTGCCGCCAAGCTCGGCATTGACGAAGTCGTCAGCGAAGTATTGCCCGACCAGAAAGCCGGAGCGGTAAAAAAGTTTCAGTCTCAGGGAAGAATCGTCGCAATGGCGGGAGACGGCGTAAACGACGCTCCTGCCCTTGCGCAGGCGCAGGTCGGCATTGCAATGGGAACAGGCACGGATGTAGCTATGGAAAGCGCCGGCGTAACGCTCGTCAAGGGCGACTTAAGGGGCATAGTCCGGGCAAGGCGGCTGAGCAGGGCAACTATGCGAAATATTAAACAGAATCTTTTCTTTGCTTTTGTTTATAATACGGTCGGCATTCCTATCGCCGCAGGGGTTCTTTATCCGTTTTTCGGGATTTTACTCAGCCCCGCAATAGCGGCAGCGGCGATGAGCTTCAGTTCGGTATCGGTGGTAAGCAATGCATTAAGGTTGAGAGGTTCTAAAATGCAATAGTCGGCGTAAAAGCGTAAAAGCAGGCACTATATTTTTTAAGGGAAATGCTTTTTTTTCTGGGATTTAAAACCGGATCTAAAACAAGGAGAGGATAAAGTAAATTTTATGCTTTTGCGATAATTTTCGCTAAATTAAATAAATGCCGTTTCAATTCTTTCCTGATATTCTCGATTTCATAAATTATTAAACCTGCTTCGTTAAACTCTCCTTCAAGCGTCAGCTTTAGATTTTTATACGCGAGTTCATGTAGTTTTTTGTGAACGCGTCCTATTTCTTTATATTCGTCTATTTTTTTATACTTGACTCCTTCCCCGTAATACCATTTACCGAAAGGGCATTCCTTCCAGTTTTTTACTTTTTCGGCATTAATAGATACATCGGCGCCTTTATTGAACTCTAAAACCTTGCTTATCCAGTCGTTATGCTGAGTATAGGCAAGAGCGACCGGAAAATCTTCCGTCTTGAGCGTAATATCCTTCCACTGGACTATATCGTCGGGAAGATTAAAACTTTGCGCAAAACTAATTACTTTATCGGCAGGCATAGGTATTCCGGTATAAAAACCCTGTATATTGGAGCATCCGAGCATATTCAATATTATACAGTGTTCCTTTGTTTCCGCTCCTTCCGCTATAACTTCTCTGTTGAAAATTCGGGAAAGGCTTATTATACTCATAATAATTAACGTATCGTCGGCATTATTAAGCATATTTTTTACAAAAGAGACGTCTATCTTAACGACTTTAACGTCAAGTTCTTTAAAATAAACAAGCGACGAATAGCCGCTTCCGAAATCGTCCATAGAAAAAGTTACCCCGATATCTATGCATTTTTTTATTATTTCTTTAACATAGGCGATGTTGTCGAGAATAACCGTTTCCGTAATTTCGAGTTGAATTAATTCGTGTTTAACTTCGGGATATTTTTCTAAGGTTTTTCTAAATTTTTCAAAAAAATCGTGCTTTTGCAGTTGTTTTGCAGAAACGTTAATGGATACCGTCCATTCTTTACCCGCTTTAACCCAATCCGCAACCTGTTTTACGGTTTCATTTAAGACATAGTCTCCAATATCGACTATAATATTATCAGTTTCGGCTACAGGTATGAATTCCACAGGCGAAATTATATTACCTTTGCCGTCGATCCACCTGATTAAAGATTCAAACCCGAATATTCCTCCCGTATTTAAATTGACTTTAGGCTGGTAATACATAACGAATTCCTTAGATTCGAGCGCTTTTTCTATGCCCTTTAGTTTCTGATAATACTCGATCATCCCAAGCTCTTCGTCGCTGCTGAAAAAATTAACCATATTTTTCCCCATGGCTTTCGACTTATACATTGCCTGCGCCGCCATTCGTATCAAAGTATCGGGGTCTGCTTTTTTAGAATTAAAATCGTTTATTTTCGTAACGCCTATGCTTGCTTTTATTTCTAACTTTACGTTACCGGAAATATAAGGGGTGTTAATTTCTTTTAAAAGGTCTTTTGAGGCGGCGGAGGCATTTCCGTCTGTTTTTTCGGAAAAGATCGATATGCCAAATTCGTCGCCTCCAATCCTCGCTATCCTAATTGAATCGTCTTTATATTTACTCTTTGCAAATTTTAAAAGCCTTTCTGAAACGCTTTTTAAAACTTCGTCTCCGGTCGATTTTCCGTAAAAATCGTTAACGGTTTTGAGGTCGTCTAAGTCTAAAATGATTACGGAAAGTGTCCCGCCTAAACGCTGCCCTTTTTCGATCTGCTTTTTAATCTCCGATTCAAAAGTCGCATAATTGGGTAAATTTGTAAAACTGTCATATTTTTCGGCATGACCCACTTTTTTTTGTGCATATTTTTTAAATTTTTCAAATTTATTTTCGATGTTTTTTAAATATATTTTATCGAGAGCGCTTTCCATTAATTTTACTATCCTTTCCAGCAGCTTTATCGTATCTGAATTAAATAAACCGGTTTTATCGGATACCGCCGCAATAACGGCATATATTTTTCCGTTTTTAAATACGGGAAGAGTAGCGGCGGAAATCCATTCGTATTTTTTTAAAAAACCTATGAATGGCTTCATAAGAGGATCTTCCAGATGGTTGTTATTATAAAGTGTTTTTTTCTGCCTCCAAGTTCTTGCCGCTAAAGTCTGATTTTCGGGAGTGTCTTTTATACTTATTTTTATGTGCTTTAATGCTTCATTGCCTGGACCGTAAGAAGCAAAATATTTAAATAAAGAATCTCTGCCGGGAGAGCCTATCCATACAGCCGTAAAAAGACCGCATTTAACGACGGCTTTTGAAACGTCGTTAAATAAATCTTTTTCGTCTTCCGCATAATAAATTGCTTCGGAGGCGTCGGCAAGCGCCTTATAAAAAGATTTTAAAATTGAGCTTTGCTGAACTAAGGTTTCTAATTTATTCCGCTCGGATGTTTTTTTATTATTCATGAAACAATATTATTTTAAATTATTTTAATAATTAATCTTCAGCTATTTATTTTATAGTAAATCTCGATATTATTATACCATAATTTTATAAGCGTTTACCGCCACGCTTATAAAATCCGCAAGGCTTTTTACCGCTTTTTCTATTTTCTTTGCGTCGTCTAATTTTATTATGCCCTATTATAACGCATTAAAAAACATCTCTAAAACGTATATATCATCATTAAATTTATCGTATTTTGCGACGAGTTTCCGTCTCCGTAAACGTTTTGGTTAGAAATCTGGCGCTCAAATTCGAGTCTGTATTGGACGTTATTCATAATTTTAAGATTCGGTCTTAATCCTATAGTAAACGTAGAATCGAAATAATGGAACGCTTCACCGGGAACACTCGACATTTCCCATAACCCCTGCGGATCCGAAACGTCGGTCAGCCTTAACGTTTGCGAAAATCTTCCAAAGTTATACGTCTTGTAATGATGGATATAAAAAGCGGCTCCGGAAAAGCGGCTTTTATTGAATGTTGCGTTTGAAGTCGAAACAAACTGGTCGGGATAGGTATTTGAAGGAAGATTGTCAATATTTATATCGTTATTATAAACAAAGGATTTATTAATTCCTCCGTTTAAACCCACTTCGTAATCTAAAACAAAATCATACCCTCTGAAATACGAAAACTTAGCATCTATAAAATTATAAAAAAACTTATTCAGGTTATCGGGAATTAAATTATTTTTGTATATAATAAAATTTTCCGCTCCGTAAACGATGCCCTCATGAAATTTAAGATAATTAAACGGCTTATAGACAAGGATAAATTCGTATGTGGGGTGTTGATTAACCGGAACCATCGCATTATCGGTAAAGGCTATTCCCAGCGTGCTTTTAAGATTCGGAAAAAAACGGTAATTAAAAAATATTCCCGTCAACTCCCCGGGTTCTATCGAGGTTATAAGAGAATATGTATTATTCCACGTCCTCGAAAGGTTATACGATTCGTAACCTATTAAATAATTTTTCTCCCCGACATCCATTTTTAAACCGGAACCGACAGGAAACCTGAAAGATAGATAAGCCTGCCTAAAACCCCACAACTGCCTATCGTATATATTTTTAGTGTAATACGAATAATTGCCGGTATAAGGTCCTACATCTTGAATATTTTGTCCGGCGTCTAAAGTAACCTTAAAACCGGCGGTTATAAAATTACTGCTTACGGACGGCTTTTTTGAAACCGTAAGGTCAAATTCGTTTATAGTCGGTCCGTTTACTTGATAATTATCGATATAATTTCCGTTCTTATTGCCGTATGGAAAAGCGGGAGTCGAAGACGGATTTGCAAAATTATAAGTGTAGGATGTTGCAAGCGTTCCGAATAATTTAGCTCCGGAAAAAATGAAATTGCCGGGGTTTTCCGTCGACTTGTAAAGCGGGTTTTCGTTTGGCGCCTCCGTGGTTAAAACTGCATTGTATCCATAACCGTATGAAACGTTCAAAAAATATGTCGTTAATACTAAAAACACGCACATCCATAAAAAAATAAACCGACCTAATTTTATTTCGCGCTTAATCCATTTGCCGTATATTATAAATTTATGTTTCATTTTTATGTTGATTTTTATTATCGTTAATTTTATTTTGCGGTTCTAATCTACCGAGTTCACTGAATTCGTCTAAATAAGCATATGTTAATAGATTTAACAATTCATCTATTTCCGCTCCCCATGAAACAAAGCCGTTCCCGTCTATACCTTCTTTAACAAGCCTTTCTATTTCTTTATTAAAAATTATCTTCGCCATACCTTTCCTCCACCCTGCTAAATTTATATACCGCCAGCGATAAAAGCCAAGCCGCCGTCAATACTAAGGCTATACTGCCTCCTAAAACCGCAAAAGACATATGATATTGTCTATAGCGGCGATATGGTCGGCGTCAAGAGCATGTTTTATGCCGAAAAAAAAGCGAGTGACCCCCAAACTTAATAAAACCGGAAATACTCTCGACCTGTCGATTAAGAGGATTAGCGAAACTAATAAAAAGGTGAATAAAAATGAATAGAGAAGAATAAGCCTTTGCTTGAAGCCAAAGGAAAAAGAAGATGGGCGTAAAAACATAATTAGACCTCCCGCTAATTAAAATTAAATTGATTAAACTATCTTAACGGCCAGGTCTTCCGGCTTGAACATGCGGATATTCCGCCTTCCCGGCAAATGCAAATGTAAGTTGCGCCAGTGGCATATCGAAATATCCTTAATAACGGGCTTTACTTTAATATTTTTAATATTAATATAGTCCGCTATAAGTTCTTACGGCTGCGGGAACAGCACAGGATTTTAACCTGTTTCCCTTAACCGATAAGATAATATGGTTTGTTTAGTTAATTAATATTTATAATTGACCTCATATACTACATATTGTTTTTTTTATACATAATATACAATATATTGACGACTGTCAAGAAAAAATTTAATAGATATATTCATATTGTCGATGCTACCCACGAAACGGAAGAATTTAATAAAACGCCTATATATTCTTCTATCTCAGAAGAAGCTATGTCCGATCATAATAAAGATTATGTCTCTTTTTGGGAAAAAGAATTTTATAAACTCAACGCCGTTATTAGTATACAAACGCTTTCTATTGTAAACTGAATCAATATAGATTAGTTATTATCTTCTAGAACCTGTTCAATATGGGAAATAATTGGCTTAAAGTCGTCTGAGAACATTCTAATTACTCTAATAGCTAACAGTTGCAAGCATTTTTCTGGTTCCATATTAAGCCTACTAGCAATTTCGAAAAATTCATTGTGCTTCCCAGCAATGAGTCCTTGTTCTAGAATACATTTAAGATTATCCGGTTCACAACCTAAGTCCTGCCCAAGTGATGAGATACACTTGCCTATCGCACTATTTACGAGCCAAGCCTCTGGCCATGTATCTCCAGGCAAATAGTTTATATGGGTATAGAACCATTCCTTGAAGTCTTCCCGTGGTGACTCTTCTACTTTTTTCGCATAATTAATATTTTGACTATTTTTAACACGCTGATCACCGTCAAAAATTGCTATGGCCGGATGTGTTTCGCCTTGATTATGAGAATCTGTGAGCCTTCTAATAAGTCGAGGAACAGATCCGGCTATAATTATTTTTACTCGAGAACGGATTTTTGCTGGCAAGGCAAAGGTTAGAATTGTTTTTGAAATTTCATCTTCAACAAGAATCTCGATCTCATTGCTACTGTTGGTAGAAGCGAGTTTAGAGAATGCGAAATCGGATGAAATACCTGGGGTAATCTCAATTCTATCACCAATTTTTTCTATAAAAATACGTGCGTAAGGAGGCAAGCTGTTGAAAATCTCTCGAGAATGGGTTGTGCAAATTATCTGAGTGTGCGTATTATAGCAGACCTTCTTAAGACGTTCAATCAATCGAATTTGCGCCTCTGCATGAAGCCCTAGTTCGATCTCGTCCAGCACAAGCAAAGAACCTGACCCACAAGAGTATATAGTTGAAAATATTTCAAACAGAGCGTTTTCGCCTGCTCCCATATTAAATCCTGAATAGATTATATCGTTAATCCTAACAATTGGAAGATTGTACTTTGAGTATTCAAGATATCTGAACTCATCGTATCTGCGATTAAGAACATACCCAACATCTTTTTTGACATCTTCCTCCCATCCCTTGGCTTTTCCGAGTTGAAAAGCACTATAATATGACCGTGATTGGCTACGTTCAATATGAGGAACAATTCTTTCAATACCTAAGAAAACTACATTCCTTTCAATTCTTTCATCGTAGTTATTCCATCTTCCATTTTTTTTCTTCCAGCGCCGTTGCCATCCCAAACCAATTCCTGTCGGCATTCTTTCACTCTTTTTCCAATTATTATGTGCAAATTGATACAGAATTGTTATACCTTCTGGATAAGTCTCACTATTATGCTGAATGAAAAAATCAGAAAAAGTGTAGTAAGTATTGTTGCGTTTAGGCAATTTAAACCCACTCTTATCGTTATGATAGGCACAACAAGCAATGGCCAAAATTGTCGATTTTCCATCGCCGTTCTTACCTGTAATGGCAGTAATGGGATATTCAAAAGCAATATTAAACTTACTTAGCCCGCGAAGTGTGCCTTCTTTAAGTTCAATTTTTCGCAAAACTTTGTTGCCGTAATCGTTATTAAACCTATTGCATAAATCTCTATCGCGTTGGCTTTCGCGGTATTTCATAATAACGATAATTTTTTAGATTGCGGTTGATTAACTTAATTTATACTAAACCAAGTATTTTAAATTTATTTCCTATATAAGAAGTAAGAATTTCCAACGAAAATCAACTGTCAGGTATAATGAGATAAATTGGCCCATTTAAAAAGGCTTATTAAGTTCCGTTAAAACCCCACATTATTTTTATCAATTTCTTCTGCTAAATCCAATGCCGCTTTAACAAATACTTCCTTATACGACTTACCATTTCCTTCAAACCATTGACACTCAGCGTGTTTCTCATCTAGTCCTTCAGTTTTTATTACCGTCATAGCATGTCCACCTGATATTAATAAAACCTCATCTCCAACATTCAATTTTTTCTCGGCCATTATTAAATCCTCCACATTATTTACTTTATTAAACCATTTTATATTTTATTTTGCCACTCTTTAACTATATCTGACCAATTAATTTTTCTCCCGCATTTTCCAACCCAAACATCCCAGAAATCTGGATCCTTCGATTTCGGTTGGTGATCTGGGCTTAACTCTTTCATTTCTATAAGGACAGGTATGGGCGCTGCCCATCCCAATAACAAAGCCTTCCTAGTAGGTAATACCGAAAGTTCATTTAATATTCCGCCCATTGTATCAGGAACAAGTTTTTTAAGCATATCTTGGTCTTTGTCATTAACAATCCTGTGAAGCAAAAAGGTATTGCATTGTGATAAAACAGTCTGGGATAACTCGGATGGTCTTTGTGAAGAAATAACAAGTCCTAAGCCAAATTTTCTACCTTCTTTTGCTATTTTTTCAAAAATTTGGCCGCATAATTTTTGGGAGGAAATTTCTTCGGATTCAGTTTCATATTTTTTAATAAAATTATGTGCTTCTTCAATTACTAGTGTGGTCGGCAAAGTTTCATTATTAATTCTTTTATATCTTTGATGAGATTCAAATATTAATCTTGCCATGACAGAAACTATCAAATAAACTATTTCAAAAGGTAGCAATGATAAATCAATCACGGTTATAGACGGTTTATTATCTTCCGAACCAATATAATCATTCAACCATCTTTCCAATGTCACTTCCTCTTCAGATTCTACATTTATTACCGAATTAATTCGGTTCTCTGAAAACAGGCTTTTGACTCTCATTAAAAAATAATCCATACTATACTGGCTCGAAGGTTCGGTTACCAAATTTTCAATATGTCGTAGGAATTCTTCGCTCTTAAAAAAAATAGGTGTGTCTTCATCGGGACCCTTATACGGCAATAATTCACCAGTAATACTTTCATTTTCTTTTATTAACGATAGAAAACAATTAACATCTGCTAAACTAAACGCATTAAAATATCCTTTGGAATTAGGTTGACCTTCAAGTATTCTATCGATTTTTGTAATTAGATTGTTTTTATAATTTTCATAATCTGTAGTTAATTCTATAAATGTTTCCAAAGATTCTTTTGCTTTTACTAAAAATTTACCATAATTTTGACATTCATGAAATTGAGAAAGTCCGGCACCTTTCTTCTCATATTCCAAAATGTGTATCTTAAACGTGGTGAGGAATCTTTTAAACTTCTCATTATTATCATTTATTGTTTCGCTGCTTGTGTATTTTATTTCCCTTAAAGCCCTTTTCAAGATAGGTCTTTGTGTTTTTAAGCTTGCCTGAGAAATTGAAGCCCATTCAAGACTGTTCCACATCCAATATGGGACTCTTAATTTATTTTTGTTAAGCCTTTTTTCTTTTTCATCACTACTTTTTTTACATTTACTATCATCTCCAGTATTTAAAACAACCTCGTAATGCTTAACCGGACCTAAATCGTCAAAGGCATTGCCATACTCCCCATTCGGATCTAAGATAATAAACCTGGCATTAGGTTTTTTATCTTTTATTTCATCAATTGCGGCCTCCATAGACCATCTTATTAAACCTGCAACTGAGCAAGATTTTCCACTACCAGTATTTCCTAATATAGCTATATGGCGCCCAAAAACTTTATCCGGATTAACATAAACAGGGGCATTAGCAGCCATCGGTGAGTTACCAATCTTAATCCTGGCATTTTCATCTTTATTTTGGACTATTGCCTGTAATTGTTCTTTGTTTGGAATAACTACGGCATCCCCCACGGAAGGATAGCTATATACACCTCTTGCAACCTCGTAGTTACCATCATTCTCTTTTAGTAAGCCTAAGGGGATAACGGATATTTTTCTTTGAGGAAATGGCAAATCCACTAAATTAAAATCTTTGTAACCATATCTTTTAGGATAAGGAGAATATTCTACTGCTATCCATGTTATTATACCAATTAGGGCTCCAGCCTCATTAGGTATTAGAACAAAGCCGTTTACTTTTGGGAATAATTGGGGTATGCCTGCATTTAGCGATGTGCTTTGTGGGGCGTCGATTTCCAATGAAACTTTTATCTCTTTCGGAGATATAAATTCGACAATGCCAATAGTCAAGTTTCGTATATTTTCAAAATCCTTTTGCATGGTTAATCCTCAGTAGATTTACTTGTCTCAACAGGATTGCCTTGTGTTTTATTGGTATCACCTTTTTTATTTTCTCCTCTTTTTTCTAATATATTATGTTTTCTTTCAGTTATTCTATCTATTGCCGATTTTGGTAAATAATTATCCGTTAAAACTTGTAGATCTGCCAGATGATTGCCTATAAGTAGGGTAAGTTGGGATTTATTTATTTTTTTTACAATTTTTTCTAGTCGTCCGTCTACATTATCATAAGATATAATAACTATATGCGTTGATGGTATAGTCAACATATCTTCTATAATACGGTTAATATGAGAGTCACCAAATCCGTACCCGTAAGTAACTAATACGGAATTTGGACGGCATATAGCAGTTGAAAAGTCACGAAATAATTCAGAATAAGGAAAATAGGCAGTTTCAATTGCCTTTGAAGAATTGGGATATATTACAACATTATACATGGGGTCGGGGAAAAATTCTCCAACTGCACTCCCAAAACTTATAGGCTCTCTTATAATTTCGGTATTATTAAACCTCCAATCTAATGAACCATGCAATTTTGTAAATCTAACAACTCCTTCCACATATCTAGGCTCCCCTCTAATCCCCGGTGGATTATAATGATAGTCGAGATCTACCCTGTGAAACCTCATTATTGGCTTAATTTTTCCAATAAATCTATCTAAAGTTAATATACCTGACTCATCAAGTCCATATTCGATAAATCTATTATAGTTAGTTGTAAAAATATTTAATCTATCGCGAGAGGAAGCTCTTGCAGAAAAACTAATTAAAAACCGCTTTAAGGTGTCTATGGCTTCTTGATATTTTTCAGAATTAATAAAATCTCTTTCATTTTTTAAAATTTCTTCAAGAAAAGAGGTTAACTTATCGTTAATTTCACCATTAAGAACTTCATCTTCTTTTTTGCAGCCTAAAATTTTTAATCCTTTTAAAAGCTCAGTCGCAACTCGCAAGTCATCTTCAAAATTGGCTTTTCCTCTATCTAGATTTTTTGCCTCCTCATCTGCGAATTTTTTAATAGAGTCCTTATAGTTGCATTTAAAATCAATTCTAGACATGTCTGTGGAATCAATTTTAGTCATACTGGAAATAGCATTTGTTAAACCAGTTCCGATTAAAAGAGATAAATGTTCGCTTTGGAAAACTGCCGTAAGCCACGGCTCAATTATTTCGCGAATCTCTTTAGTTTTAAATTTACTATTGTCTTTAAAATCTCTTTCTATGTGTTTTTGTTCGTTGGCAATGAATAAAAGTTGTTCTTCAGAAAAATCAATGTCTTCCATAATTTTTTCCCTAATTAATAAAATAAATTAAATTTTATCGAATCCAAGCTTTTCAAGAAATTTCGTCAGTCCTATATCAATATTCAACAAAATCACATTAATTTAGATATATTATTTATTTTACCCTCTTTGATAATAATTTCACCGATTTTTAATAAACCTTTATTCATCAGCGCTTCAATAAAACGATAAGGTGCCTCTGCTTCTGGATATAATGAAACGATTAAATCTCTCAAGTATTGATCATTATCTACGGAACCAATATTCCATTTAGTTCCCTCGCCCTCACCAACTTTATAATCAGACAAATTAGAATCAAGACCATTTCTAATTGCATATGCTAAAGCAAACTTTGCGATTGTCAACTTATCTTCAAAAAAATCTGTTTCTTCTAATTCATCTGCAATCTTGCTGGCCTCTATTGATAAACCAATATTGATTTTATCTTCAGGCATAATTATCTCCTTTTATACTTTTGCTATTGAAGTATTAAATGCTGTGACACTTGACAGTCTATATTCATTTTTAAGTTCACTCCCAAGAATCTTGCGTGCTAATTGCTCATCAATTTCGCCACTGTATACCAGCAATATGATTTGTTCGGATAAAGTGGGCAGCACAGCAATAATTTTCTCTTTATGTCCTATATCAAGGCGACCAAATGGTGAGTCCATAATTATAGGTCCCTGGAGAGGAGCGTTTTTATGCAAAGAGCCAATCAAAGCCAAAGCCACTATATGTTCATAGCCTGCGGAACGTATTTCTACAATTTTTCCAGATTTATGAACAATTTCTAATCCATAATTTTCATTAATTTTTAAGCCAGTATACTCCATTTGATTCGCTATGTTTAAAAATATATTAGAGGCATCAGTCTCAACTTTTTGTTTAAGGCGATTTCTATAAAGTTCTACTCCATCTTCAAAAATTTCCTTAACTTTTTCACACAACCGCCGTTTTTTTCCAGCTTTTGATAATTCTGCATCTGTGGCTTGTAGTTTGAGCTTATCTTCAATATTTTTTATTTCAGACGCAATTTTATCCATAATCGTTTTTTCATCCGAAACCCCTTTTTCTGTATTATTTATTTTTTGAATACATTTTAAATAATCGTTAGAAATAATTTTTGCTATAGATAGATCTCCTACTTTCCGTAAATTTTTGTCAATTTCTCTTATACGTTGTTCCGCATCGGTTATTTCAACATTTATATCGGCAATTGCTCCTTCGACTGCTACCACCTGAACTTTGAATTCTTCAACGCTCAACTTTAAAAGCTGGGATTTCCTTCCCTGTAAAGAAATTAATTTACTATTTTCTTCAGGAGATAATCCTTGAAAGCCAATTTCCAACTGGATTTTATCTTTTAAAGTTTGAATTAATTCTATTGAAAGATGCTGCTCACAAATTGGGCATACCCCATTATCACAGGCAGCCTTTAATTGATTAATAAGTTGTTCAGATATTAAGCATTTAGTTTTTTTATCTTCAAATTCTTTTATCTCTTCCTCGAGTTGGCCTAAGGCGGTTCTAATTTTTTGACTAAGCATGCCTTGCCATGCATTTTTGGTAATAACCTTCATTTTCCTTATCTTTACAGAATTGATTTCTTTTTTACTAGCAATAATATCCTCTTGTATTTTCTTTTCATTTAGCCATTCTCTTGCTTTCGCAGTCTGCTTCATTTCCTCTTCAAGGCCATATCTTTCCTCGGTTAATTTAGATAATTCGTCTTTCAATTTAATATATTCATCTTCGTGTTGCTTTAATTCGCCTTGTTTGGCCCCGAGCATGTTGCCAAGAAGTTGGGTATTTTGATTTTTCTGTGCAACTTTTGATAATTTATTAATATATTCTTTCTCAGCAGTACTTATGTCAGCTAAACCATTTGTAATCACGGGTACCCCAAGAATTCGCTCAATCGCTTCCTTAATTTTTATTCCAGTGATATTATCATCAATCAACAAATCTTCATATTCTTGAAGCAATTCTCCGTCAAACAAGAAAAATCTTGAAACCTGTTCCGGCATTATCGAATTAATAAAATGTTCTCTTTCATTTATGGAAAGAAAACTACTTTCTTTTTTCAGAAATACATCTTCTTTGTAATCATTATCTTTTTCAGGTTTATAATAGGCATCTTTAGCTGTGTACTGTCGAGTAAGTTCATAAGGTATACCATCGTTTGTAATTTTTAATGTTACTTTGAAACCATATTCACCTTCTTTATAACTCTCCCAATTTGCAATCTGCTTCAAGGAATGGTTTTTGCTGCCTCGTCCTTGAACCCGACCAAACAAAGCATATCTAAAGACATTTAGTAATGTAGTCTTTCCGAGACCATTGTTTCCCCATATAATGGTAATCCCATTTCCTGATGTAAAATCGATTTCTTGTTTTCCTTTAAATGGTCCAAAATTTTCTATGGTCAATCCAGTAAAATGCAGCATTTATTATTCCTCCGCGTATATTATTGGCACTCAGTCAATCAACTTATTGAGATAGTCTTCTAATAAATTCATACTTTTTGTTTGGCCTTCGCCTCTTTTATCTTGGTTTTCATACTCTGCAGCTAATAAGAGTTCCAATAATTCTTTTGGTACGTCAGGGTGCTTTTCAGCGCGAATAGTCTCTAATGCCTCCATTAATTCTTTAAGATCATTATTCTTGGTCATCCTCATAACCTCCGTTTAAAGCTTCGATAAAATCAATTCCAAATTCAATAGCGATATTTTTTAATTTTGTTATAGATGCCGGATTCTCTGCCCATTCACCGAACTGGACGGCTCTAGCTAGTTCAGATTCAATGATTGATGTTTGTTTGGAAAAGCTTTCTTCTATGAAGTATGGTGTAACTATAGCATCATGCAAAACAGCAAAGGGTTTTCTGTCAGCAAGCCGTAAAATTCTTCCCCGCCGCTGAATAAATTCACGTGAATTTTTCGAAGATGCAAGTATTAGGGCATGAGTTGCCGCGGGAATATCAACGCCTTCATCTAAACACTTGATGGAAACAAGTATTCCTCCATTAATAGAAAAATACTTTAAGGTTTCAGATCTATCACCTAACATCGCAGAATGGTATTCATATGCGTCATAACCTAACCTTTTTATCTCTTCAAGTATATTTTTTAATTGCTTTTGATTATCACAATATATAAGCCACCGCTGGCCTGGTAAGTAACATTGAGTTAAGACTTGTCTAGCTAAATCAATCTTTGCTGAAGCATTTTTAATGATTCTTGCCCTCTGTATCAACAGATTACTAATATAACTATCCTTGATTATATCTGAAATACCCTTCTCAGAAGTAACTTTCTGAGCAATAAGCCTACTAATTTTATCTGTAATATCGTTCCACTCATCCTGTTCATTGGGATTCAGTTTGATCTCATGAGGATAATAAAAATACTTTGTTAAAACTCCCGATTTAATAGCATCCTTCAAAGTAAAAGGAGGGGGGATAATATCTCCGAAATAATTAAAAATGGCAGTTGTGCCTTCTTCGTCACCAAAGCGTCTGGGTGTTGCGCTTAAACCTAACCTTGACCCGGAATTAAGCGTAAATATTTTTCTTCTATAAGGACTTCCCAACCGATGAACTTCGTCCGCAACTATAAATATATGTTCTCCTTGTACAACACCTTGTAAAAATTGATCAGAAGCAGCTGTATCAATTGTCGTTAGTATAAGTTTTCTTTTTGTATTGCTTTTTTGGGTCCACGACGATAAATAATTGGGCTTCTTCCATTGATTATTGCCATCCCCACAAACTAATATCATTAAATCTTGGTCGTTGAACACATTTATAAGTTCTTTATGCCACTGCGATAATAATTCTTTTGATGGAACAAGCACTATTGGAATTTCATGCTTTTCTATAGCTTCTCTTATAGCACACATTGCTGTAAATGTTTTTCCACTTCCAGTGGCATGCTCAAAAATACCCCTATAATTTTTTTTTCTCCAACCTTCCAAGGCTAATACCTGATGTGGCTTTGGTATTCTCCCCTCACTTCTTCTTTCAGCTGACCATTTTTTGCTTAAATCAATTTGAAAATTAACTTCTTCAACAAGTTCTTCCCATTTGTCAGAGTTTACATATTTTGTTAGAACTTCTTTTGCTGCCTCAGGGAAACCATATACATCAATCCCATCAAAAGAATTATTCCATAACTTATCAAAATAAACTACCGCATTTTCTACTCTAGACTTATCACGTTCATCTATCCAATTAGGAAATACATCTATTGACTCAATATTACCATCAGAAGACAATCCCTTAAAAGTTTCATTCATTGAACCTCTAAAACCAACAGTATTGCCAATATTATCTTTAAAAATTCCCACCTTATCATGAAAAAGACGTTTTGCTTCGGGTTGAGCATTTGAACTGAGAATTGCAATTTTGATATCAACTATACCCATAGCAACAAAGCACGCAAGTGCCCTTGATGGTTTTGAAAGAAAATTATCATCTAATAATTCATTTATTTCTTGTTTTAATGTTATCAGTATTTCCTCAACTGTGTGTGCACTATATCCTTCTTGCAAAGCTTTCCTATCATCTTCAATTATAAAAGGAGAGCAAATAATACGCATTTTTCCTGAGTTCGCAATAAAGTTTTTAATGGCTTTCCAAGCAATTATATATATTGTGCTGCCAAAATATCCAGATATACGATCATAATTGATAGAATTATCCATGCACGGGATATAAAATTCTTCAGCAATATCATCATTTGCTTTGTTGTAGTCGGTTTTAAAATTAAAATTTTTTAAATTCATTAGATATCAATCATTTCATTATAAAGAATCTCTATTCTCTTATTTAGAGCTTCAAGTAAGTATTCACTTCTTGAAGCTAATATCGTTTCATCTGTACCATTTTTAGTCTTTCGAATCTGTAATGAAATTGGATTAGCCAATGCGTTAAGAATAGTTTCAGCTTTAACCTGTAAATTTTTGTTATATGCAAAATTCTTATGTTTTGAAGAATCCCAAAACACAAAAACATCGAATTGTTTAACATAACCAGCAACAATTGCAAAACACTCTTCGGAATAATCAAAATTTCCCGGTTGGCCATATTCCTGTCCAACATTTAATACAATTTTGTATTCACCGAGGGGCCTTCCACCAGGAGGATTCCCACAATTAAATATATAAATTCTAAATTTACCATATGGCTTTCTGGTTTCAATAACTAAAGGCTTAATTGCTGTATCAGAATGATCAATTATAGGTCTTCCTATCACTTTAAGGACATATTCTTGCAATTCTCTAATGGGCAACCCATTGCTTTTGTTTCTTTTTTTCATCGCTATTAGCCACCGCCTTACTTAAAACTTCATTAGCCCCTTTTACATATTCTTTAATAATATCAAAACCAATAAATCTCCTGTCTGATTTAAGAGCTTCTATGCCAGTTGTTCCTGTTCCCATCCAAGGATCAACAACTAAATCATTAATATCGGTAGTAGCTTTAATATATTTTTCTGGTAAGTAACCCGGTTGTATAGCTTGGTGACTTCCTCTAATTGAAGATACTGCTCCTTTAATTACATTCTGAGGTAAAGCTCCTAAAGGGTTAGCAGTTATTTTCTTTTGTTTCCTAACGTAAGTAAGCCCATTGGTTCTTGGTTTAAATTCAGATTTCTCGTAAATCTTTAAAGTAGAACCTGAATATGGTCTCCTTATGGCATCAAGATTTATTTTCCAAGAAGGACTTTTTGAAAACCACAAGTTTTGTTCGTAAGCGTCTTGACAAGCAACGCGCAAACCTGTAGAAACTGGATTGTCTTTCACCCATATTTCAATATCAACACAACTTAATCCCCATACTTCTTCCATCATAATAGCAAGCTTTTCTATTACTAATGACCTTGTAGTATTTTTATTGTTTTTATATCGTTCTCTGTTTGCTTTTACATTTATTACAATAAAACCATCATCCACAAGTTTTAATTTTGCTGCATCAATAAAGGGAGAAATTTTATCTATATACTCCTCACTTCTCCAAACTCCGTAGTTTCGTTCAGCATTTGGATAAGGCGGCGATCCATATACAAGCTTGATAGATTTGTCCGGCAATAAAAGCATGCCATCCGCTCCATGCATACATTTCGTAAAATATGGACGGTTATTAAGCATTTCTATCACTATATCAATTCCTCTTGTATAGGTTTATGAAAATCATTTGGGAACTCTAATTGCATTCGGGCATTAGCTAATTCACAATAGTCTTTGTTTGCATCAATGCCGATCCAGTGACGTTTATTTCTATGCGCTGAAACAGCAGTTGTTCCAGAACCAGAAAAAGGATCAAGAATTATATCCCCATCTTTTGAACCTGAAAGCACAAAAAACTCCACTAATTTTTCTGGAAATCTTGCAGGATGATGTATACCCTTTTTTCTGCACATTTTAATGAACACGTCATTGCTACTCGTATTACCAATTTCAATAACACTACCTGGATCTGATCCTCCATTATCTGGCCACACTTTCTCACAATCAAAAGTATGCATACTGGGTCTTGTATTGTAAGAGCGATCACCTTTACCTTTACCTTGAAGAAATTTTAACATATCTTTACCATAAGACTTCCTAATAGGATCTATATTGAAAGTCCATTTTTTACTCTTGCTGAACCAGAAGCAATATTCGTGAGATTTTTTCGTTCTACCATGCTTCCCCCCTGAATAAATATTGGGAGGGGTAGAAGGATTGTACCAAATATAATCTCTAACAAAGTTAAACTTTATCTCTTTACACAATTTCAAAATTAACTCATAAACGTACAGATGTTGAAATCCATTAACAACTTTATCATTAATGTTTAAGATAAAACTCCCATCACCTCTAAGAATGCGAATAAATTGCCTAGCTTTTGGTAGAAACCATTCAACAAATTCATCAGGATGAATCTTTGACTCATTGCTACCATAAAAGCGTTGATCCGCATAGGGTGGAGAAGTGATTATAAGATTAACACTATCTTCGGGAAATTTGGTCAGAATTTGCTCACATTTCCCAACAATAAAACGATCAAGAAATATTTCCAAAATATACAATACCCTCTAAATTAAATAATTTTCTCATATATTATTTAGTAAATAAATCAATATGCAACTAAGCCTTCTTATTGCTTTTCGTTCGGCGTTTTAGGAAGTTTTAATTCGGTGTTGACATAATCTATATTTTTACTAATTTTCGCAATCATACCTTAATAAGCCTTCTACTAAATGTAATAATGTATAAAGATAACTTTATTAAATTACAATATTGTGTTGAATTAAAGCTTTTTTATTCTTATTAGAATATATAAAGTACCCCCCCCCCCGAAGTCAAGACTAAAATTTTAATATCTTAAAGTGTATTATCATTAAATAATTTACTGTTTTAACTAATAATATATTTATTTTGTTTGTTAAACCAACCGAAATGTACCTCATAAGAAGTTTTATATCCCAAAGACTGATGAAGTCTCTCGTTGTTGTTTATTTTTTTATCGCCTTTTTTATTATAAAGATAATCATTTTTAGCAAGAAAAAGGATAAACAGGAAAGAGGCTATGCGCTTATTCCCATCGGTAAAGGGATGGTCTTTTATTATGAGATAGAAAAGATTGGCGGATTTTTCCGCTATGCCGTCATACAGGTCTTTTCCGTCAAAGGTTTGATATATGGAATTTACGATACCTTCAAGCTGTTTATTTCTTTGCAGGCCGAAAAGGCCGGGGGCTTCTTTTTTCTTGACGAGTTCCTGTTTTAGCCTGTTTATAGCGTCAACGCAAAAATCGTGGCCCAATTTAAACTTCGCTTTTTTGGCTTTGGGTTTCTTAAGGCTATTTTCGTCGTATTTCTGCAAGAGCAGCCAGCTTGAGGCGTAACCGGAAATAACTTCAACGAGCCCCATGGATTCGTCGAGAGATAGCTGCTTTGACTTAACGGTGTTACTAATAAGTTTTACCGCCTGGTTAAGTTCTTCCAGTCCTTTTTGAAACAATCTTTCTTTATTTAAGGCATAACCGTTTATTATAAAATTTTTCAAAACTGAAGTGGCCCAGATGCGGAATTGCGTGGCTAATACCGAATTGATTCTATAACCAACCGAGATAATGGCATCCATGTTATAAAATTGAGTTTTATATTTTTTGCCGTCGACAGTAGTATGTTCCATTTTGGAACATACTGAATCCTTAATTAATTCTTTATCGTTAAATATATTTCTTATATGCTTTGTTACGGCAGGACGATTAACTCCAAAAAGAAGCGCAATCTGCTCCTGAGTAAGCCAAACGGATTCATTCTGTAGATTTACCTTAAGCTTTATCTCCCTATCGGGCGACTCATAAATAACTATTTTTTGTTCTTTGTTATCCATGGAGTGTAATTAGTTTAATAATATTTATTTAGATAACCAAAACTTTTTTCATTCTATCAGAAAAAATCGAGTGAAGCAAATAAAATAACGACCTTAGGATATCTTCCTATATTAAAAGGGCCGTAGAGATTTTGGACGAGCGTTGCAAAATCGTTGCAGTGAACCATGAAGTAAAAATATCGAATCCCTGAAAGGCGTATAAAAACTGGTCGGAACGACTGGATTTGAACCAGCGACCCCTTGCTCCCGAAGCTTTTTAACTTAAATTAACCAAATGGGCTTCCTGCCTTTATTTGTAGTTTTTATATAGCGTTGACGGCATTATGTATTTTACGATATTTTCTATATATTAATGCCGTTTCGGATATTTTGTGTGACAGTTGTGTGACAGTTTAAAAGTTAAAATTAATAAATTTTCATCGTTTATATATTTCTTTTCTATGTCCGATAGCAAGGATTAAAATAGTATTAGGTTCAACCGAATATATAACTCTCCAGTCGCCTATCCTGAATTTATATAACCCCGCAAAGTCGGCAGACAAAGGTTTTGGGATAATATCGTCAAAGCGTTCCGCAAACCACGATAACTTATTTACTATGCGCTTTGCTATCTGCTTATCGAGGGAAGAAAGGTCTTTAAGGGCGTCTTCCGTCCATTCTATATTATGCAAACCTTTTAATTACCTCTTGGTGCAAAACCCTTTTAGAAGAGGATTTAAGGCGTTTTTTTAACTTTTCCTTAAAATCGTCTTTTAATTCCAAGCCGGAATCGGGATCGCCTACAATTTCGATTAATTTCTGTTCTATAAGCTGGTTTAAATCCTCAACCGTCATATTGCCGATTTTATTAGTATTATTCAACATAAAATATCTCCTTCACATAAAAAATTTATTATCTGTCCTATTACATATTCTGCTTTAATGAAATTATAGCATATTAATTATAATTAATAAATTTACAAAAAGTTTATTAAAAAACGGCAAGACAGGACAGCAAGACAAGCCTTATAGATACTGCATTTCCCCGTCTTGCTCTTTGTCTTGTTTGTCTTGCTGTCTTGCTTATTTTTTCTTTTTCTTAATCGTATGCTTAAATTTTAAGACGGCAAGATTTAATTCAATGGATGTTTCGGTATCAGTTGTTCCCAATGCGTCATCGAGCAGTTCGGCGATAGTCTCGCCGCTTTTCTTCATTAATTCCTTCTGTTCCTTTTTATCCTGCACGATGGTTAATGCTTTTACGTCTCTCGATAGGTTTTTAATCTTTGCATAGGCTTCTATAATTGCAATGGTTGTTTTAGTCGCCTGAGGGCTTTTCAGGATAGTCGCAAGCATGTAAAGACCTTTTTCGGTAAAGGCGGCTGGAAGCTTTACTTTCCCGCCTTTTATTGAAGTCGAAAATTTCGACTTCAATCCGTTCCATTCATTTTTGTTGAGTTCGATTATATAGCCTTCCGGAAATTTATCCGTGTTGTTTTTTACCGCCTCGTTTATCCTCTTGGTTTCGACCCCGTAAAGCAATGCAACATCGCTATCAAGGATAACTTTTTCGCCTTTTATTTCAATTATCTTATCTTCTACCGATTCGAGTTTTACAATATCCATTTTTGCCCCTTCTTAAATAATATTTTTGAAATATGTTGATTGCCCGTTTCATTAATATCATTATTTATTTTAGAAGTCAAAAAATCCGCTTTCAAATCCGCCGTATAAGACGTAAAATGCTTAAGAAAGCGTTATATACCGCTTTTAATGGCTCTATAAATGCCCTCGATTCTATCCTGTTTTGACCCTTATTAAATTTTGCATAATTTTAGGAATTTGCCGACCGCACAAAATCGTATATGTTCTAACATTGATAAAAGTCCATAGGGTATAAAATATGGACTTTTAAGTATCTTGGGGCAGGACGAGTGGATAAGGTTTATAAATACGGTGCTTGCTTGCATTGTTTTGCGTAGAGGCATCGTATTAACATTTTTATTTATTTCTTTTTTTCAATATAGCGTGAAGAGAATTTAAGCAGTTTTCTGCGGCAAGAATAATATCGGCGTTTTTAGTTTTATATAATTCTTTTAGTATCCGGTTCATTTTTTCAAACTCGGCGTTTTCATTGAAATTTTCTTTGTTCTTTAAGTCTTGCGGTATAAAATAATTTAAATCGACTTCAAATAAAATTGTTACCGGCAATGTTAAAATACACCACATCGGCACGGTTAAATGCACCACTAATTTAAATTAATTCAGTAATTTATTTACTTTAATTTATTAACTACTCTACTCGATTATCCGCATAAAATTTATTTTGCCTAAACGCCAAATTATCAGTATTTGTGTATTCCGACGTAATCGAACACCTTTTGCGGAATAACCGAACATCATTTCAAATTTTATAATAGCGAAAGGCTTCACCAATCTTTAAGATATAAAACTCCTAAGGAGGTGCATTTTGGTTAATCTAACAAGCAAAACAATATATCATTAATTAAAAAAATCATTTATAAATTATTTTAAAAGTCCTAAAAAGTAAAGAGCGGTGATTATTTCGAAACCGGCTATTTTTTTTAATACCAGCAGATCTTTATCTCCGGAAACAAGATAATCCGCCTTCCCGCTTATAGCGCAGTTTATAAATTTATCGTCGTCGGGGTCCCTTGAATATTTTTTGCTATAAACATTTTGGATAAATGTGCAATTTCTGGCAATTATATTAATAATTTCATTATAATTGTTTTTATCGTATTTTCCGGCAAGCCTTTTTATAACGACCGAATATTCTTCAAAAATTTCCTCCGTGCATATAATTTCGAATTCTTTATTGAACAAGCGTTCAAGCAGGTTTCTTTCGTTGCCCCTAAAGAATATGCCTGATATTAATACATTGGTATCTAAAACTATGCGCAATTTTGTTTTTTCCTTGCCTCTTTTACGGCTTTTTCGATATCATTGCGTTTTAAACCCGATTCCAGAGTAATTTTATCGCCTAAGGCTATAAGCCTTTTAAATTCGTCTATGGACGGTTCCTCTATGGGTTTTAAAAGGATATTGTTCCCGTCCTGCAACACGATTAGTTTGGTATTCTGTCTAATACCTAACGCCTTTCTGATTTTATAAGGCAGGACGACCTGTCCTTTTACCGATACGCTCGTAGTTTCCATTATTCTTAAACCCCCTTTAAGTAAGTATTTCTTACTTTTATTATACATCGAAATAGATATAAATTCAATATAAATCCTTAACCATGCAATAGAAATTTAAAAACCGGCATTTTAATCTACATCAAAGGTATACTTTTATAAACGCAGACATACGAAGGCAGGAGCTTAAGAAAGCAAAGCATTTATGGCTGACGGGGCTAACGGAGCAATATCGCATATCTTTTGACTGTGTTTATCAAAACATACCCACAAAATCACCCACAGTTTTAAAAATTAATTTTTTATAAAGACTGGAAAACCGCTAAAATATGGTCGGGACGACTGGATTTGAACCAGCGACCCCTTGCTCCCGAAGCAAGTGCGCTACCGAGCTGCGCTACGTCCCGAAGTGAAGAATTTCTAAAAGATTTGATAAAATTTAATTAATTAAGATAATTATTATATTACAATCGGGCTAATTTTTACAACAAATTATTTCCTATTAATTTTTTTTCTAAATTCTTTCACGCATTTCATTCATTGTTTCCATATAATTATCGGTTTTGAATATTCCCGACCCGCTTACAAAAATATCCGCACCTGAATTAGAAACATCGGCTATATTTATAACTTTTATGCCGCCGTCAACTTCGATAAGCGTTTCTAATTCGCGTTGACTGATAATTTTGCGTAATTTTTCTATTTTAAATAAAGAAGAATAAATAAATTCCTGTCCGCTGAAACCGGGATCAACGGACATAATTAAAACTAAATCAACGTAATTAAGTATCTCGGTTAAAAAATTTACCGGCGTTCCCGGATTTATCGCTATCCCTGGACTTGCTTCAAGCTCCCTTATTCTTTCGACCATTCTGTGTAAATGCACCGAGCCTTCAAAGTGAACCGTCAATATGTCGGCGCCGCTTTTAACAAACTGCTCTATATATCTTTCCGGTCTGTCTATCATTAAATGGACGTCTAAAGGAATACCCGTCCGCGATTTTATAGCTTCGACAAGATCCCATCCCGCCGTAATATTTGGAACGAATATGCCGTCCATAATATCAATATGTATTAAATCGGCTTCGGCTTCCTCTAATAATTTAATTTCATTATCAAGATTTAATAAATTTCCTGAAAGAATGGATGGCGCAATTTTTTTCAAAACTTTTCCTCTTTTCTTTTTTAGATTTAATATTATTTTGAATTATTATTTTAATCCTGCAATAACGATTTTTGGTTATATGCCGCCCATAGACATTTCTTTAAGCTTTGCGATTCTATCTTCGGTAGCCGGATGCGTGCTGAATAAACTTTTAAAAGCGCCGCTCCTTAGCGGATTAACTATGAACATATGGGCGGTGGCATGCGTCATTTGATTTGCCTGCATAGGCTCTTCTTCGTTTCCTTCTTCTAATTTATTTAATGCGCTTGCTAAATAAAGCGGGTTACCGCTAAGCATTGCCCCGCCCTTATCCGCCGCATATTCTCTCTGTCTGGATATTGCAAGCTGTATCAAGGTTGCGATTAAGGGCGCAATTATAGCCATAGCGATAATGCCTATTATGTTTCCTTCTCTGTCGTCGCTTCTTCCGCCGAAGCCGCCGAACATAGCTCCCCATTCCGCCATCCATGCAAGCATACTGATAGCGCCTGCAACTGTAGCCGCTATAGAACTTATGAGAATATCCCTGTTTTTTACGTGGGTCAACTCATGCCCTATTACCCCGGATAACTCGTTGGCGTTTAAAATTTTCATAATTCCCGTCGTAACGCATACGGCGGCATGTTGGGGATTTCTGCCGGTAGCAAAGGCATTTGGAGTATCTTCTTCGACGATATAAACTTTCGGCATCGGAATGTTTCCTCTTACGGCGAGATTTCTCACTATAGAATAAAGTTCGGGATATTCTGCCTCAGTAACGGGAGTAGCGTGATACATAGACAAGACTACCTTATCGCTAAACCAGTATGTTCCGAGGTTCATTACTGCGGCAAAAATCAGGGCTATCACCATTCCCCGCTCGCCGCCTATAGCTCCCCCTGCTACAATCAACAGTCCTGTAAGAACCAGCATAAGCAGGAAAGTTTTAAAATAATTCATTTATAAATATATCCTCCGCAATTATATTATATCTATATTATATCATAAAAATTAATTTACTCAAACAATGCAGTTTCGCTTTGTTCGTCCAAATTTACATTTTTTACGACGTCTTCCATTTCTTTAATCGAGGGTAAATCGTTCAAATTTTTTAGATTAAAAACCTCAATAAAATAATCGGTGGTTTTATAAATCAAAGGTCTTCCTACTATTTCTTTTCGTCCCGCAACTTTGACGAGATTTTTTTCCAGCAAAAATTTTACCGTGCTTCCCGAATCAAACCCTCTTATTGCATCTATTTCGTTTTTTGTAACAGGTTGTTTATACGCTATAATGGATAAGGTTTCAAGCTGGGGTCCGGTAAATTTTAAAGGTTTGACTTTTAGGCTTCCGGATACGACGTCAAAGTATTCGGGTTTGGTTTTAAAGCTTATACCATTGTCGTTAATAGATAAATATATGCCGTGATTTTCTTTTTCGTTAAACTCCTTTTTTATAAACTCAAGCGCTTTTAAAATAATTTCTTTTTTAGCTTTAGCCTCTTTTTTAACATTAAACAGCTCAAGCAGCCTTTCTATGGAAACCGGTTCTTCAGAAGCAAAGATTACCGCCTCTATAGCAGGCGCTATACCCTCGAAATCGTCCGTATAATTATTTAATAAAGCGGAATAAACCATAAATTTATATCATATTAATCTATATAATATATTATATATTATATTTCATTATACCGTATTATAAAAACGTAAAAAGGGAGACGGACTTTAAATCCGGCTCCCAATTTATAATAATAAATTGCCTGCGATTATTAAGAATACAAGCCTACGCTCAAACCGTCGAACCAGTTTAAGAACTTGTCGACCATTTCCTTTCCTTTAAAAATCAAGCCGTGTTGCGGCGCTAAAATCTCTACGTCTAATTTTGACACTCTGTCGATCCAGATCTTCTTGGGTTCGTTCGACGGCATCCATCTCTTGTGAAAATATTCCATATATTTTATATGAGCGTCAAAATCCTGAACGAAAACGTTAGGCTTCCTCTTACCCTTCGATTCTTCTCTCGGAACCAATGCCGCTCCGATATCTCCAGTGAAAAGTATCTTCGATATAGGGTCGTAAAGATTTAGATGTCCCGGAGAATGAAGATAATGAGCGGGAATGATATCGAAGGCATAATCTTTCGTCATGTTTAACTTCATTCCGGTATCCTCTACCATAATCATATTATCCGGTCTTGCGCCGTAATGGGAAATAAACGTTGACCATATCCTGTCTATAATTATTTTTGAATCGGTAATAGAAAGCCATAATGCCAGAGATGAAATAACATCGGGGTCCTGATGGGAAGAAAATATAAATTTTACGTCCGACATCCTGACTTCGCCGGCAAAAGCCGAAGAAACCGAAGAAAACATTTCTATGCCGCCCGGATCCATTATTGTTGCCACTTTGTCGTGAATAAGCAAATATTGGTTCGTATCTATTATATAATCGGGTCTATCGGGATCCTTTCCGATATAAACGAACTTATGGTTCGGCGATTCGTATAAAACTTCTGATATCATAATTAAAATACCCCTCTCGTTATACACATATGTCGTTAACTTTATTGTCTATATTTTTTATAGTTTTTATAAGCCCTTCATTTATTTTGCTGTCTATTCTGAGAGTATCGTTAAGTTTGGCGCTGACTTTCCTTATTCCAAAAAGAACGTTGGATATTTCCTTAGTTGAGCTTGAGGATTTTTCCGACAATTTCCTTACCTCGTCGGCTACCACGGCGAATCCTCTTCCCGCCTCTCCCGCCCTTGCGGCTTCTATTGCCGCATTTAACGCAAGCAGATTAATCTGGTCGGTAATGGAAACGATAGCGCTTAAAATTTCGTCGGTAAAAAGAGTCAGTTTATAAAGTTCGACCGAATCTTTATATGTTTTTTCCAGAGTCGAAAAAGAACTCGAATACATATGGCTCAAAGAATCGATGAAGTTTTTAATACCATCCTTCGACTCTCTGCATTTTGCCGTAAATTGATTAAGTTTTTCGTTGACTTTAGGCAGTTCCTCCGAATCGCCGGCGCATGAATTCAAAAGATTTTCTTTATTGCGTAAATCGTCTTCGAGAGAATTTATTTTTGATTTTAAAGTTGCAATTTCATTTTTATAGTCTTCTTTCATCGACGAAATTTCGGAATCTTTTTTTCTCGAAGAAACTTCGATTTCGCTGTTCCTTGCTTTAAGTTCGCTTATTTCTTTAATTAATTTTTGGTATTCGTTACCGGATAAAAATTTCATATAGGCACCCGTTTTTAAAATAGTTTTATACGCATTTTTATTTATTGTTAATTTTATATTTTTGCAATTAATATTGCAACAAAAATTATATTAAAAAATTATCCTTAAGGCATCAGCGCACCTAATTCCGTCTATTGCGCTGGTAATTATCCCGCCGGAATATCCCGAACCCTCCCCGCATGGATATAAACCTTTAACCGATATAGATTCAAAATTGGAATTTCTTTTAATTCTTACGGCAGACGAAGTTCCCGTTTCCAACCCGGTTAAAATCGATTTTGCGGCAAATCCTTTAAATTTGCTTTCAAACTCGGTCAGCGACCCTGCAATCGATAAATTTAAAAAATCAGGCAATAATTTAAAAAGATTAAAATATTTGACCGACGGCTTATACGAAGGCGCAGGCATATCCGAAGACGATGAATTTTTAATGTTTGGATAAACATCTTTTATATAATCCGGCGTCCATTGATAAGGAGCGGCAAAATTTCCGCCCCCCGCCTCGTATGCTTTAAGCTCTAAATCTCTTCTGAATTGCAGTGCCCCCGTTCCCGGGGAATATCTGTCCGGGTCTATCCCGTCCAGCATTTCCGGTCTTACAGCCGCAACGATTGCGCTGTTGGAATTTTCCATATCTCTGCCCGAATAACTCATACCGTTAATACAGAGGAGATTTTCGTCCGAGCTGGAATTTATAACGACGCCTCCGGGACACATACAAAAAGAATATCCGCCGTATTTTTTCGACGATATATTGTAATATACCCCTTTTAGTTTTGTGCTTGCTTTTCCCACATTGCCCTTGAAAAATAAACCGTCCGTAAAATCCCTTTTATGTTCTATCCTAAAACCTACCGCAAAAGGCTTTCTTTCCATAACAACCCCTTTTGCCTCTAATAATTCATAGGTATCGTAACTGTTAGACCCGGAAGCTAAAATAACGAAATCCGTTCTAAAAGTTCTTTTATCCGTCTTAACGGAACATACCGCCCCGTTTTCGTTAATCTCTAAATCCTTCAATTCTTCCTCGAAATAAATTTCGGCTCCGTTATTGCTAAGATAATTCCTTATTTTCTGCAGTATGCAAATTAAATTGTCGCTTCCTATGTGAGGTTTATGCTCTATTAAAATACCGGCATCCGCCCCCATTTTTACTAAAAAATTTAAAACATAAGAAACGACGGGGTCATTTTTTCTCGTCGTAAGTTTTCCGTCCGAAAACGTTCCTGCGCCTCCTTCTCCAAATACCACATTGCTTTTTTTATCGAATTTAGCGTTGTTCAGCAGGTTTCCCACGTCTTTTATCCTGTCTTCGACGCGCTTTCCTTTTTCTATTATAATAGGCTTTATGCCTTTATCCAATAAATATGCGGCGGCAAAAATTCCGGCGGGACCCATTCCGACTATAAGGACTTTGGCGTCATTTCGCCCTGCGGCGTTTTTCTTTTCGGCTTCCGTCGGCGTTGAAATATATGCCGATTCCCCGTAGAACGAATTTTCTTCCTCATTATTCGCCTTCCTTGCTTTTACCCCGGCTTTATTTAATAAATCCAGAAATGCATCGTCCGTATCGACCGCTTCGTCCGTATCGTTCAAACCTACAGCGCCTGAGGAAATCAATTTTATTAAAACTTTAAAAACCGTTTTTTGCTCTTTTTGTCTTAAATCCACAGATTTCTTCAAGATTTTTACGTCAAAATTGAAATTACGACCTGATCTTAAAAATCCTGAAACGGATTCTAATTTGCTCTTTAAATGTTCCGAGAAAAGCTCTTCGTCTTTTTTGAATTTTTCCTTTTCTCTTCCGCCTACCGGAATTTTAAAGTCGTAAATTATTATCATACATTATAAAATTTTATTAATATTTAATATTTAATCAGGACGGATTTATGTTTATTAAAGATGCGGCGGGTTCTTCGACTAATTGCTTTGCTTCAGACTTAAGAATATCTTTGAGGGGAATTAAAAGGACGGGGCAGATAGAATTTTTTGAAACCGAAAAAGAAACAGACCCCGAAACGAATTCTTTGAAACCTATTCTCTGGTGCGTTCCCAAAGCGATTATATCGACGCCTTTTTTCTTTGAAAAATTAATAATTTCCGCGGCTGGAACGCCCGTTGAAATAAAAATTTCATAATTCAAATAATATAAGCCTGCATTTTTCAATTCATTTTCTACAGATTTATAGGCTTCTTCGGATTTAGCTTTTACCGTCCCCGGTTTGCCTAAAAATGTAAATATATCTGAATAAATAATATGGAAAATATAAAATTTTGCAGAAGTTTCCCTAAAAAAAGAAGCCGCTTTGGATAATATGAAACCGGTTTCAAAATTCAGGTCAACCGCTATAAGGACTTTTTTTTCTATTTCCATAGTATAATATTATCCGATTAAGCTTTTTTTTTCAAGACGGCTTCCGAACGGTTTTCTAATTTTCTATTTGATTGACCGGCAGCCTGTGCTTGTAATATAATATCATTATAAAATAAAAACATTCATTTTTAAATTTAAGGAGAAAAAATCATGTGCGAAGAACATCGCGTCGATGAAGAATTAAGCGAAGAAACAAGAAATCTTGAAATGGCAAGGCAGTCGCTAATCGAAGAATTTCAAGCGATAAACTGGTATCAGGAAAGGATAGAATACACTAACGACGAAGAATTAAAACATATTCTTTCGCATAATAGGGACGAGGAAAAGGAACACGCGGCTATGCTTATGGAATATATAAGAAAACACGATAAAGTTCAGGACGATAAATTTCTGCACCACGATTAAGGTAAACCTTAATTTTGCAATAGAAATTATGAAACATATTCTAAAGTTATGCAATTTCTGGATTCCCGCCTTCGCGGGAATGACACTCGTTGGATGAAAAGTTAAATTCCCGTAATGTCATTCCCGCGAAGGCGGGAATCCAGTCTAAATTTTTCTATTGCAAAATTAAGGGTAAAATAATTCTTTTTAAAAACGACCGTTATATGTTATAATCGTTAAGGAGTAATCCGACGGTACGGTATCGAGGTTGAAAACCCCGCCAGGTTCGAAAGAAAGCAACGGTATCAATTCAAGGCACGCGTATTTAATCGGATTGCTCTTTTTTTTCGTTTATTTTTATTTCTCTTAAATTAATTTAGTTTATTAATTCAAATTTTTCATCTTTTAAATTTAAATTGGCGGAAAATTCCTATAATACTAATACGATAAATATTACTATCCCCCATAGTTCTGACGCTAACGCCCTTCTGACCGGAAACGAAGCGATAGCTTTGGGAGCGTATAAAGCCGGGGTTTATGTCGCCGTTGGTTATCCCGGAACGCCAAGCTCCGAAATTCTGCCGTTCCTCGCAAAATTCAAAAGCGCAATCGTAAACTGGTCTATAAACGAAAAAACCGCTTTGGAAATTGCCGTCGGAGCGTCTATAGGCTTTAAAAGGTCTATGTTCACGACAAAACACGTGGGTTTGAACGTTGCGTCCGACCCCCTTATGACTCTTGCCCTTACCGGCGTCAGAGGCGGATTAGTAGTAGTTACCGCCGACGACCCGGGTATGCACAGCTCCCAAAACGAACAGGACAACAGAATGTATGCCAAATTCGCAAAAATTCCTATGCTGGAACCTTCCGACAGCGAAGAATGTTTAAATTTTACGGAAATAGCGTTCGATATAAGCGAAAAATTTGATACGCCCGTAATTTTAAGAACGACTACGAGAATATCCCATTCCCGAAGCATAGTTTCTTTGCCGGATATTCCCGGTACCGCCGAAAGCATCAAAAGCGCCGAAAGACATATAAACAAACCTTATATAAAAGACATAGAAAAGTTCGTAATGGCGCCCGTTTACGCAAAGAAAAGACATAAATCCGCAATAAAAAGATTAGAATATTTAACAGATTTTTCAAATAACTCCGGCATAAACAAAATTGAATATAACAGCCGCGACCTCGGTATTATAACAAGCGGAATTTCATATCAATATGCTAAAGAAATTGCGCCGTCCGCTTCTTTTTTAAAACTTTCTTTCTCTTATCCCGTTCCCAATATTCTCGTTAAAGAATTTGTCAAAAATATTAAAAACGTCGTTATAATAGAAGAATTAGAACCTTTTATCCAGAACGAAATTTCATCTTTCGGCATAAATTTAAAAGGAAAGGAATATTTCCCGCGGGACGGCGAGCTTAACTTAGACTTAGTAAAACGGGGTTTAACTGAGGCGGGTTTTTTGACGACCCCCCAAAATATTCATGAAAATATTCACGAAAGTATTTCGGAAGCCCTTCCGCCGAGACTGCCGGCTCTTTGCAGCGGATGCCCGCATACTTCTGTATTTTACGCGCTTAAAAAATTAAAAGTTCCCGTTATGGGCGATATAGGATGTTACACTCTCGGAGCATTGCCGCCTCTTAACGCTATGGACAGCTGCATATCGATGGGTCTGGCATTCGGGGCGGCGCAGGGATTGTCTCTATCGAAATCTTCCGTCAAAAAAACGGTAGGAATAATGGGAGATTCGACTTTTTTTCATTCCGGTATTACGTCGCTCATAGATGCAAAATACAATAACGCCTGTTTTACCGCAATTATCTTAGATAACGCTACAACGGCGATGACCGGCGGACAGGACCATCCGGGTACGGGTAAAAATTTATCCCTTAACCAATCCGTTTCAAGTAAAATAGATATAAAGAAAATTATCGAAGGAATCGGAATAGACGAAATTTATATAATAGACCCTTATGACTATAATGAAACCTATAAAATTTTAAAAAAAGCCGTCCAATCGGAAAACCTTAATGTCGTTATCACAAACAGACCGTGCGTCCTATATCCTAAAAAATTGAATTGCGGAATAAAATTCAAAGTTATCGAAGGATGCCTCGGATGCGATTTATGTATGCAAATAGGATGTCCTTCTATTTTACCGTCTTCCTGTTTCAATCTCTCCTGTGATAAAAGGCTTCCGACCATCGACGACTCATGCATCGGCTGTTCTATATGTAAAGATATATGCATATTTAATTTTATAAGTGAAATATAAATAATCAAATAATCATGGATAAATGGATAAAATGAACCCGGACGGTTTAATTCAAAATATTTTAATATGCGGCATAGGGGGACAGGGAGTAGTTCTATCCGGCAAAATTATCAGCCTTGCGGCATTTGAAAGCGGATTAGATATTAAAACGTCGGAAGTTCACGGAATGTCTCAAAGAGGCGGCTCGGTATCCACTCACATAAGATTCGGAGAAAAAATTTATTCTCCTGTAATATCCGAAAATAATGCGGATATTATTCTTTCGTTCGACATTTACGAAACTGCAAGATACATACGTTCTTTTGCAAACGAAAAGACGATAATAATATCGTCGAACCGGGGCAAAATTCCTTCGTGGACGTCTAAAATTAAAAATGATAAAATCGAAAACGGGAATAAAAACGGAAATAGTTTTTTAGATGCGAACGGCGTTGCCGGCTTCTTAAAGGCTAATTTTAACTTTTTAAATCTTATAGACGATAAAAAAATAGCTGAACATTTAGGAAATATCAAAGTTTCAAATATCGTTTTAATAGGTTTGCTGTCCGGTTTTACCGAAATTAAAAAAGAAATATGGCTGAAAGTAGTAGAAAAAAATGTTCCCGAAAAAACGGCGGAGTTAAACATTAAAGCATTTTTGACAGGAAGGAATTATTATGAAAATAAAATATTTTGAAAAAAAATGGGAAACAATCGACCCTTCGGAGCTTAAAGCGCTCCAAACGGACAGGCTTAAAAAAACCCTTAAACGGATTTTGACGTCGGACGGCATTTTAAAAAATAGGTTGACCGAATCAGGCGTCAAGAATTTCGAAGCCGCCGAAAAAATTAATGCGGACGCAGATATTAAAAACCTTCCTTTTACTTCAAAAATTGATCTTGTAAACAACTACCCTTTCGGCTTGTTTTCCAGCCCTTTAAGGAACATAATCCGAATTCACGCATCCTCCGGCACTACCGGAAAACCTATTATCGCCGGTTACACTAAACGTGACGTAAAAGTCTGGTCGGAGCTTATGGCGAGGGTTTTTTACGCAGCGGGAATAAGCAAAGAAGATATAGGGCAGAATGCTTTTGGATACGGCCTTTTCACGGGGGGATTAGGCTTTCATTACGGAGCCGAAAAAATAGGAATGACTATTATTCCTATGTCAACGGGCTTTACGGAAAGACAGTTGACTATGATGCAGGATATCGGCGCAACCGTTCTTTTTTGCACCCCCTCATACGCCTTGTTTCTATCGGAAGAAATAAACAAAAATATACCGGACAGGTCTAAAATTAAACTAAAAAAAGGCATATTTGGGGCGGAACCATGGTCGAACGAACTCAGAAAAACGATAGAAAAATCTCTGAATATCGATGCTTACGACATTTACGGATTAAGCGAAATTATGGGTCCCGGCGTGGCGTTTGAATGCGTGTATAAAGACGGGCTTCATATAAACGAAGATAATTTTCTTCCGGAGATAATAAACCCTAAAACGGGAGAAACGCTTAAAGACGGAGAAACGGGAGAGCTGGTTATAACGAGTCTCAACAGAGAAGGTATGCCTCTTATAAGGTTTAGAACCAAAGATATAACAAAACTTACGCGTGAAAAATGCAGATGCGGAAGAACATTCGTCAGAATGGATAAAATCAAAGGCAGAACGGACGATATGATAATATTAAAGGGCGTAAACTTATTCCCTTCGCAGATAGAATCGGTTTTGTTCCGTTATGAATGTTTGGAACCGGTTTATTTAATCGAACTATACACCGATAACCTTCTAGACAAAATAAACATTATCATAGAGCCTAAAAAAGAAATTTTTAATATCGGAGAAAGCAAAATTAACGAAATAACAAACGAAATATCCCACGAAATTTATGAACTTATAGGAATACGAGCCAAAATAACCCCCGTCCCCCCAAAAACTTTGGAAAGAAGTCAGGGGAAAGCAAAAAGAATTAACGACCTCAGGAAGAAGATTTAGTTATGCCCCCTCCGGAAGTAATCTTTTCTATAAGCTCGCTCAAAGCCGCCACGTCGACGAGAGTGTCCCTGCAAGGACCGTTAGGCCTGATGTTCGGAAGCCCGTAAACCGGGAGCGGAAAACTGTCTATAACGCCCGAACTCAAATCTCTTTCACAGGCTACGGCTATAACGGCTTTAGGTCTTTTTTCTTCAAGAACTCTTCTCGCAAGGGTGCCGCCTGTTGCTACGGCTATGAATATGCCTTTTTTATCGGATAATACCGCAAGCTCTTTTATATTACATTTACCGCAGTTAAGACAGTTATGAATATCGTCGGTAATCTTTGCTTTGCAGTTATGAAGCTGCAGACAGTGCGGAAGCAGAATAAGTATCCTGTCTAAAGTTACTTTTTTATTTAAAGCAAAAAGGAGAAAATTATTTATATCTATGAAAGAACTCTGCATTTTATCCCTGTTTATCCTGAATATAGACGTTATAAAAAAAGCCATGGGATATAAAATTTTTACTAATATATATCTTGCGGGATAAATCAAAAAGGATTTATTTTTTTTATTTTGCTTCCCTGCAAGTCCCATAAAAAAAATAAAAATAACGAGTAATAAAACGGCATCCAAAAATAAAAATATATACATCGGCAGGTTGGGGCTGAGTTTTTCCAATCCTCCGGATATAATCCAGAAAAGAAACGACGATACCGCCAAAACCACTAAAATAGATACGGATATTATTTTTAAAAAATAAATATGCTCTTTTTTTAACGGCATTCTTCACCCTGTTTTATCCTGAACCCGTTAATGAAGTCGATATAACCCATAACGTTTTTTCCTTCCGGTTTAAGTTTTAAAAGCCGTATATAAACCCCTTTCTTAACGGTTGAAACCAACAATCCTGATTTGTTTGCATTTATTATAATCCCCGGAGTATCCGGTATAATATCGATATTTGATATAATCCCCCGCGGCAATGGATTTATACCGTCCGAATAATCGCAGTAGTCGAACGCTTGACGTTCTCCGGTTTCATTTAAGCATTTTTCATTTTCATCGACGATTAATTCCGCTTCTATAATTTTAATCTTTTTGCTCCCGAAAACAAAAAAAGCCCCGCCCGCTTCCGTAAAAGCCCTCGTCTTGGCATAAATCTCTAAAGGGTCGTCAAAGGAAAAATCCACTTTTAGTTCATCCGGTTCTATTAATTTCGTTAAAGAAAAAGAATCGGAATAATCGGGATACATCGAATCTTGCGGTAATCCGCATTTATGAACGTTTATTTTAAGTTTAAAAACCGTCTTAATAACTTCCGCCAGTAAAAATGCGCCCGATAAAGACAGTCTTTTATAAAGGTCCGGGAAATATTCGTTTTTATCTATATCCGTTCTTTGCTGAGCTATCACGGGACCCGTATCGACGCCTGCGTCTAAAGCCATTATAGAAACTCCGCTGAATTTCATTCGTTTTAATATCGCATAGTGGATCGGGCTCGGACCTCTTAAATCCGGCAATAACGAAGGATGAAGATTCAAAACTCCGTATTTTGGAATATTTAATATTTCGGCGGGTAGAATTAGACCGAAAGCCACTACGATAATTAAATCCAAATCTAACGATTTTAAAAAATTTATTTCTTCGGCATTACCTTTTAATATCTTCGGCGTCCTGACGTTTATACCATAACTGCGGGCTAATTTATCCACCGGGGATAACGCAAATTCTTTTTTTTTATTATTCCAGACCGGAGGTTTCGTATAAACCGATTTTAAGCCGATTATATTCGACTTTTCCAATTCCGCAATATGAGATAAAGATTCTGATGCTATTTCGGGAGTCCCCATAAATACGGCGTTTAGAGAAGATAAAGAAGGCATAAAGGCATAGGATTATTAAATTTCAAGAAGTATAATCAAGTTCTTTTTCATGCTTTGCAGACTTTTTTTTCTTAAGCGAGGCGTTATATAAAGAACGTTTTAATGGAGAAACTTTATCTATAAACAAAATTCCGTCGAGATGGTCTATTTCGTGCTGAAAAGCGATGGACAGTAAATCTTTTGCCGGGACGATAAACTCCCTGCCGGAAATATCAAGCGCTTTGACCTTTATTTCCCAAGCCCTTTCGACATCCGCATTAAAATTAGGTATCGACAAACATCCTTCTTCATATGAAGTCTTTCCTTCTTTGAAAATTATTTCGGGATTAACGGCTATTATGAGGTCTTTATTAGCAGTTAGTATATCCGATTCGTTAACGGAGAATAATTTATTCTTATCGGATTTTCTGCTGACGTCTAAGACTATTATGCGTTTATCTATTCCGGCCTGGGTTGCCGCAAGCCCTATCCCGTCGGCTTTATACATCGTATAAACAAGGTCTTTAATTAGAGGTATATTGTCCGCTATTTCGTTCGGGCTTAAAAGACGCGCCTTTGTTCTTAATTTTATGTCCGGATATTCTAATATTTTAAGAAATTGCATTGTATTGCCGATTAATTTAATTACCGCCGCCAATTTTATTAAAATTAAAACTCTTCTGATAAATAACAAGACCGTGCAGAGTTAACGGAAGATCGTATAAATGCTCCGTAGCCGCTCTGGGCAACCCTTGTTTAACGGGCGTAGGCGGAACTTTTAAGGCTGCAAAACCAGCCGGGATCTTTTTTCGTTTTACCCTTAAAATAGGACCGTGCTTTAAGGGATGAGGTATGTCTCTTTGCGGCGTTATACTAAACATTCCGTTGATTTTTTTGGAATCGAACCATATCCCCTTAGACCAAAAATAGTAAGTCTTATTATAATAATAATAAACTTTTTGGTTTTTTTTATCGACGTAAGCTTTTAGGTTTTTAGACATTTTAAGGATTATAAACTTTTTGCTCTCGGTATAATATTTCTTAGAAGGTTTTGCAGCCGTTAAGGAATATGCAAACCGTGCCGTAATTAAAACAAAAAAAACGATTAATATTAAAGATTTTTTTGACATATTAATGCCCCTTTTTGGGTTTTTGTAAGTGAAGCTTTTACTTTATTATACATTATAAATAACAAAAATCAATTTTTTTCTTGACTTTATAACCGTATAAGATATATTAATATTATTGAGGTTTTATTCTAACGTTAAAAGGAATTAAAGGAGATGTAAATGTTTAAAAAAATTCTATGTCCTGTGGATTTCAGCGATACTTCTATGAACGCCGCCGATAACGCAATGAATTTTGCTTCCGAAATTAAAGCGGAAATAACGTTTATTCATATTATAGACATTCATGCGTTGCAAAATATAGGAGATCTATCCGGAGGAGGAATAAACGACCTCAATCTTCTAATAGAAGAAGAAAAACCTATCTTAAGTAAACTTAAGGATGCGTGCGAAAAAAAAGGCGTCAAAGTTAAAACGATACTGACCCACGGAGAACCTATAAACGTCATATTAGAAACCATAAAAGAAAACGGCAACGACCTTATAGTTATGGGAACCCACGGAAAAAAGGGCTTAACAAGATTAGTGCTCGGCTCTACAGCGGAAAACGTGGTAAGAAAATCCAATATTCCGGTTCTTTTATATCACTGCAAATGCTGATTAACAAGTCTATTCTTTGGAATATCCTTCCATAACCTTTCCTAAAAACACGGCTTCGGGAACGGCTCCGACTACCTCGGAAAGTTCGTTGATTACGGTTTTAGGAACGCTGAAAACCGAATACTTGTCGGAAAGATTGGGGAATTCCTGAATTTCTACGACATCCGAAGTAATATTATCGTTTTCTATTGCAAAGTTGTGTGCAAGAACCGCCGCCGGCGGACAATGAGGTCAGGTAGGCGTTACAAACACCTGAATATTAAAAGGCTTCGTAATCTCTTTAAGTTTTTCTAAGGTTTTTTCGGAAAGTCCTGTTTTTTTAGCGGAAACGTTAATTATTCCATTGACCAGCGTCATAAATTCATGCCCCGCCGGCATACCGTAATAACGAACGCCGTAATCTTTATCTCCTACTATCGCTATAGCGGGGGTCCTTTTTATATTGTACTGTTTTACCTTGTCCGCATCTTTATCGAAATCGTATTCCTCAAAACTTATTTTATCGCTGAGACCCGCTACTTCAAGCAATATGTCTTTTGCTTCACTGCAATACAGACATCCGTCTTCCGATTTAAAAAATATAAGCTTAATATTATTTTTAAGCTTATCGTTAAAATCTTTCTTTAAAAATTCTGAATCCTGTTCGCTTAAAAGAGGCATATTTTTATCCTTTTTAAAATTTTGTTTAAAATTTTGACATTTTATTTTTTTTTATTATATAATTATACAATAAATTATAAATTAAATTCAACAAAAATATGCAGCCTAAACTTCATAATTATTGCATTGAAAAGACTTTCGAGCTTCTATATAACGATTCAAGAAGCAATGTTTTAAAAACCATTTTTGACCCGCGTATTTCGTCCGTTTCCGTGGAAGAAAGAATTAAACTTATGCAGCACGGCTCTTACATAATAGACAGGCTTGCAATAAAAAAAATGCGGATTCACTGGTTTGGAGGTCATTATCTGTATCCCCATTCTCATGCCGGTTATATCAGGGGATTTTCCGATGCCGGCACGAAATGCGCCCAGTTGTTTAATATTGCCGTTAAAGATTGGGAATACGGCAGGATTAAAAAGTCTATGATTGCGCTTGGCGGCGCCGTTCATCTGGTTCAGGATCTATGCATCCCCTTTCATACGACCAATCTGGCTCTTAAAAAGCACATACTATTTGAAAGATGGATGTCTTCGCATTATTTAGACGTCAATTTAACATTAGAACGGGGCACATATAAATTTAAACCGCTAAGGGGTCATTACAAAGATGCGCATCCTTTTGGATGGGTAGATTATAATGCCCATAATTCTTCGATGTTTTTACCTGAACTGCTGTACGCAAAAACTAAAGCGGAATATTTTAACGCTATGAACAGGATATTGCCCGAAGCCATAAAAACTTCCGCCGGTTTTCTTGAATTGTTTGCCCAAAAAGTCGATGGCGTTTATCTTTAATAGCGGCAGACACGGCGGCAATGTTATTTCGTTCGGATATAAAAGCGGAATAATCGATTTTTCCGCTAATATTAACCCTATAGGATTAAGCAAAAAAGCCGGAAAAATTTTTAAATATCCCGCGCGGCTGAAATATTGGACGGAAAATTATCCCGAAATTTATCCGGAATCCTTTATACAAGCCTTATCGGATTATCATGCCATAAGTAAAAAATATATATTCCCGGGCGCCGGAGCCGCCGGCCTCATCTTTAACGCGGTCTGTATTTTCAATCCAAGCAAGGTCATTATCGTCGAGCCTTCTTTTTCGGAATACGAAAGGGCGGCAGCTCCCCGTGTCGGAAAATCAAATATAATCCATATAAATACATATTTTTCGGAAGATTTTGAATTAAAAGGCAAAAGTTTATCAAAGCTTTTAGAAAATATCAAAAAACTCGATAAAAACGACTTAATCTTTATTGCGAGCCCGTCAAACCCCGTTGGTGCCGTAACTCCCGTAAATACTATAGCGGAGATATTGAAACAGGCAAAAGCAAAAAACGCTTTTTTAGTTTTAGATGAATCCTTTATGGATTTTTGCGAAGAATTTTCTTCAAAATCATTTATTACAGACGGCGAAAAATTTGACAATTTAATAATAATAAGGTCTATGACAAAGTTTTTCGCAATGCCGGGACAAAGAATAGGATATATTTTTGCAAACCCTAAAATTATAACAAAATTCGTGGAATCAGGGGTGCCGTGGAAAATAACTTCTCTATCCGCAGAAATCGCTTCCGCATCTTTAAGCGACAAAGATTACGTTTTAACGTCTCGGATTTTACTGAGCAAATTAAAAAAAAACATGGAAAGGAAACTGAAAAAATTAAAATTTTTTGAAATAATACCGGGTGCGGCAAACTTCTTTTTAATAAAAATAAAAACCGGAGGATTCAACGCCGAAGATTTAAGAAAAAGTCTGAATAAATCGGGGATTTTAATAAGATATTGCGGCGATTACCGCGGTCTTAACGATAAATATTTCAGGATAGCCGTCAAAAAAAAATCCGAAAACGACTATCTAATACAAAAATTAAAAGAATTTCTAAGTCAGTTGTGAAAATAATCGTAAATATTTTTTGCGGTCTTTTTGTTCACGCCTTTAACTGCGGCTAATTCATCAATCGACGCCTTTTTTATCCTTTCTACGCTTCCGAGACTCTTAATTAAATTACCGTAAATTATCTTTCCTACGCCCCCTATGCTTAGCAATTCCGAAGTAACTAAAGATTTAGTTTTTATTTTTGAAAAATACGACACGGCAAACCTGTGGGCTTCATCTCTTAACCGCATAAGCAAAAAAATTTCTTCCCTATTTTTTCCGAAATTGACTTCGTTCTTCCTGTTCGGAATATAAATTTTATCCGTTTCATTATTTTTTTTATTTCCTTCCGCGTCCTTCGCTTTTGCGATTGCAATAAGAGCCGGCATATTTTCGGCGTTTATACGTCCGCTTTCGACAAAATTTTTAGCCGCCCCGACAAGAACGTTAAGCTGTCCTTTTCCGCCGTCAACCATAATAATATCCGGCAGAGGGTCTTTTCCCGAGGCGGCGTTGCCGAACCGCCTGCTTAAAGCTTCATACATCATCGCATAATCGTCGGGGGTGTTTTTTGATTTTATTCTATAACGTCTGTATAAAGAATCATCTTTTTCGCCGCGCCTAAAAACCGCCTTGGATGCAACGGCGTACGTCCCCGAGATATTTGATATATCGAAACATTCTATAATTTCGGGAATTTTGTTTAACCGCAGGACGTCCTTCAAGGCGCTTAACCTTTTTATGTTTATTGTATCAGAATCATTTTCTTTGCCGCCCGACTTTTCTAAAAAGTTCTTTTTTGCATTTTCTAAAGCCATAGCCATAGCCGTGACGGCTCCATATTTATTTAAAATTTTAACCTTTTTAGCGGAGAACCGTTTAATATATTCGGTGAGGCTTTTTTTATCTTCGTCTTCTATTTTTACGGGTATAAGTATCTCGTCTGGAATGTCTGCGTTTGTCTCTAAAATTTTGGCATAATACCTGTTTAAAAAAGCGGAAAGCATCTCGCCGTCGTTTAAATAAATATTCTTAAAAAAGAAATCTTTGGTTCCGGTGACCCTGCCACCCCTAATAATAAGAACTACCACGTCTAATTTGTCGTTTTGCGAATAAAACCCTATAACGTCTATATCTTTTTCTTCTTTAAGCACTACCGCCTGTTTTTCGTTAATAGTTATTATAGCGTTGATTTTATCCCTTAATTTTATGGCTGCCTCAAAATTTAATTCTTTAACATATGCATCCATCGACCGCTTCATCGATTTTATCAACTGCCTGTTTTTTCCGCTCAACAGAAGCTTTATTCCGTCGATAGATTTTTTATATGTTTCCGTATCGACATACCCGCAGCAGGGAGCAGAACACCTGTTTATCTGATAGTAAAGGCACGGTTTTTTTTTAACGGCATAAAAATTGAATTTATTATCGGTGCATGTCCTCATTTTAAAAATCCTATTTACCGTTTTTATAGTTTCGTTAACCGCAAAAGCGCTCGAATATGGACCGAAATACTCGCCGTCGCCTTTTTTAAAATTTCTCGTTTTTATCACATAAGGAAAGCCTGTTTTTGCCCCTGCTATTTTAATATAAGGATAAGATTTATCGTCTTTAAGGCTAATGTTATATTTTGGCTTATACTGTTTTATAAGCGTATTTTCAAGCAGAAAAGCCTCCAGTTCGTTGCCGGAAACAATGGTTTCTATATCATAAATTTTTAAAACGAGATGTTCCGTTTTGATGCCGGCGTTTTTACCGGAAAAATACTGCGAAACTCTTTTTTTTAAATTTTTGGCTTTGCCTACGTAAATAACCTCCCCGTTTATATTTTTCATAATGTAAACGCCGGGGGACCGGGAAATATTTTTGAGCTTTAGAGCTAAATTTTCGTTCATAGCCGTCAAACCGCATCCATCAACAGCATATTTTTTTTAATATTGCCTATTTCGTCCCTTATGCGGGCGGCTTCCTCGAAATTAAGCTCTTTTACCGCTTTTTTCATTTTCTTCGACAAATTTTTTATTATCCTTTCGGCTTCTTTGGGGTCGATAATGAGCGGGGAATTTTCGTCGAACCCGCCGGATATATCGATATAATCCTGCTCGAATATCGTGGTCAACAGTCCGGCTATGTTTTTTTGTATCGATTTAGGAGTAATGTTATTTTGTTTGTTAAATATTTCCTGAATTTTCCTTCTTCTTTCCGTTTCGGAAATCGCAAATTTCATCGAATCGGTAATTTTATTTCCGTAAAGTATTACTTTGCCCTTAATATTTCTTGCCGCCCTGCCTATAGTCTGTATGAGGGATGTTTTTGAACGCAGGAAGCCTTCTTTGTCCGCGTCTAAAATTCCTATAAGCTCTACCTCGGGAATATCCAACCCTTCTCTTAACAAATTTATACCTACAAGAACGTCGAACTCGCCGAGCCTTAACTCCCTTATAACCTTGAATCTTTCAAGAGAATCGATATCCGAATGCAGATATTTTGCTTTTATGCCGCTGTCGATTAAAAACTCGGCAAGGTCTTCCGACATTCTTTTGGTAAGAGTCGTTACTAAAGCCCTGCCGCCCTCCGAAACGGTCTTTTTAATTTCTCCTATTATATCGTCCACCTGATTTGTTTCCGGTCTAACTTCTACTACGGGGTCTATTAATCCCGTAGGGCGTATTATCTGTTCGACTACTTGCGAACTGACCCCGAGTTCATATTCGGCGGGCGTAGCGGAAACAAAAATAAGGTTTTTTATATGCGATGAAAATTCCTCGAAATTCAAAGGACGGTTGTCCAATGCGCAGGGCAGCCTAAAACCGTATTCTACTAATGTAGATTTTCTTGAAATATCCCCGTTATACATTCCCCTGATTTGCGGAACCGAAACATGAGATTCATCTATCATAATTATAAAATCGTCGGGAAAATAGTCTAAAAGCGTAGGCGGCGGTTCTCCTTTTTTTCTTCCGGTCAAATGCCTCGAATAGTTTTCTATGCCCGAACAGTAACCCATTTCCTGCATCATTTCAAGATCATACATAGTCCGCTGTTCGAGTCTCTGCGCTTCGACAAGCTTGCCCATAGCTTTAAGCTCTATCAACCTGTCTTTTAATTCTTCTTTTATGGATTTAACGGCGCTTTTTAACGTAACCTCGTCGGCGACGTAATGAGATGCGGGATAAATTGCGGCTTTGGAGAGCCTTCTCGTAATAACGCCCCTTAACGGGTCTATCTCGGCTATCATAGATATCTCGTTGCCGAAAAACTCAACCCTAATCGCAATTTCTTCTTCGTAAGCCGGAAAAATATCGACTATATCGCCCCTGACCCTGAACGTTCCGCGGTGAAAATCTATATCGTTTCTTTCGTATCTTATATCGGTAAGCCTGTCCAAAACGTCGCTTAAATTTATTTCGTCGCCTTTTTTAACTTCGAGCAGCATATCGGCATAACTTTCCGGAGAACCGAGTCCATAAATGCAGGAAACGGATGCTATTACTATAACGTCCCTTCTCGAAAGAATAGAGCGCGTGGCGGAATGTTTCATTTTGTCTATCTGGTCGTTAATTGCTGAGTCTTTTTCAATATAGAGGTCTTTTGAGGGAACGTATGCTTCAGGCTGGTAATAATCGTAATAGCTTATAAAAAACTCTACCGCATTTTCGGGAAAAAGGGTTTTAAATTCGGAATAAAGCTGTCCGGCGAGGGTTTTATTCGGCGCAATTATAAGAGCGGGTCTTTCAAGCTCTTTTATAACGTTCGCCATAGTAAAGGTTTTCCCCGACCCGGTTACCCCGAGAAGCGTCTGATACCTTAGATTTTTATCCCTTACGCCTTCTGTTAACGAACTTATCGCCTGAGGCTGGTCGCCCGCCGGACTATTTTCCGAAACAAGATTAAATAACCCCATAATATAATTATTTTATCATTTTTTGCGGAAAATGTCCTTCCTCTCTACCCTCCTCCCTTCCGCATCTGCCGCTAAGGCACAAAAAAAACCGCCGTCGCAGTCACTGGTTTGTAACGTCCAATGTGCTTAAAGTTAAGCATTAAACTGACTGACGGCGGCATACTGCAAAATCCAAATATTCTAATTTATTTTATTTCTTTTATACTACCTCTTTAATTTAATTATAACGCATATTTTTGAAATTTCAAGTCGTTCTATCGACAAATTTCAGTATAAATATTCTTTATAGTTTTTTAACTTTAATTTTTGGGGCATTTTAGTATAATATAGTCAAATGAATATTCTGCACATCATATCGTCGAGAGGCTGGGGCGGGGCAGAAAACAGCGCCGCTTACCTTGCGAAAGCCCAGATAGGACACGGGCATAACGCCTATTTTTTTATACATTCCCTTAACCGCAAACTTATAAACGTTTTGAACTCCGTCGGGGTTCCTTATTTTGCGGCATTCGACCCCGAAAGAAAAAACGTTTTCGCAATTAAAAAGATAATAAACGTCTGCCGCCGCCTTAAAATAGACGTCATTCACACGCACCTCGCTACAGGGTGCTATCTCGGCGTAATTGCAGGAAACCGCCTCGGCATACCCGTAATATCGCGCATAAACACCTACTGCGGCTACCCTTATTACGCCGCGGCGGACAGACTGCTGTTCGTATCGGAAGATTTAAAGGATTATTTTCTTTCAGGCTATTTCACTTCTAAATCTTTTTTGGATTATAAACCTGCCTTGATTGAAAACATAGTAAACCGGTTATTCGGTTTTAAATTTATCAATCCGGCTATAGATGAAATTATCTCTAAATCAGGCAAAGCACACGACACCCTGCCTGATAAATTTTCCGACCACAACGAAAAAGTAAAAGGATACGAAGTATTCTTCAATATAGGTATTACCGGCAGGGTAACTAAAGAAAAAGGACAGCAGTATCTTATCAAAGCCTTAGATTTGTTAAGGGAAGAGCAAAAAACGGTCCCCGTTCTCGCGGACAAGCCCGTTATGCTCCACATAGTCGGAAACGGAAAGAACGAAAAAAATCTTATTAAAACGACCATCGGTAAAAAACTCCAAAACAGCGTAAAATTCTGGGGTTATCAATCCGACGTCAGACCGTTTATAAATATGTTCGATATAGCGGTTTCATATACTTCAAAAGAGGTTTTCGGCCTGAACAACGTCGAATATATGCTTATGAAAAAGCCGTGCATCTCTACTGCCTGCGGCGGTATGCCCGAATTATACGACAGCACCAATATACTAATAGAACCGGAAAACCCGCTCGCCCTCAAAGAAGCCTTTAAGCGATACGCCGGAAACCCCCCGCTTATGGCGCAAGAAGCCGCAAAAGGCTATGAGAGGGCGAAAATGCTGTTTAACGGCGAAAAGATTTACGACGATACGATGAAAGAATATAAACTCGCAATGGAAAGACAATAATTATTGTTAAAGAATACGTTAAGGATATTTTTTACTATGATAAAGAAACAAGGATTAATAGAAATCGCGAAAAAGATAATTACTGAAGAAGTCGAGAAAACCGGCTATCAGGTAGATAGGATAATATTATTCGGCTTCAGGGCAAGAGGAGATTATAACGAAGGCAGCGATTATTTATCTGAACAAATTATATTTCAAAATACAGTAAACAGCCCTGAAGCCGTCTTTCCAGCCTATTTTTTTACCCTCTTTGTAGGTTCTGCCGGAATACGAAATGCCGACCTCGTAAATCCGAATATCTTTTATCTTTGCTATTTTTGCCGTAATTTCAGGCTCAAAGCCGAATTTGTCCTCTTCAATTTCGATGCCCTGTATCATTTCCCTCTTAAAAACCTTATAGCAGGTTTCCATATCGGTAAGATTAAGGTTTGTAAACATATTGGACAGAAAGGTCAGAAACCCGTTCCCTAAGCTGTGCCAGAAATAAAGAACCCGCCTCGACTCGCCCGTTACAAACCTCGAACCGTAAACCACATCTGCCTTACCGTCTAAAAACGGCCTCACCAAAACGGGAAATTCTTTCGGATTGTATTCGAGGTCGGCATCCTGAACTACGACTAAATCGCCCGTTGCCTGCCGCACGCCTGTTCTAATCGCCGCGCCCTTGCCCTGATTTACCTCGTGGTATAAGAACTTAATAACGCCGCCGTCTAAAGATTCCTCCTGTTCGCCGGTCGTTGTCGATTTATTATCTTTTTCTTCCAATTGCTTTAATATCTCACGAGTTCCGTCGTTTGAACAATCATCCACGACGATAATTTCTTTATCGCCATAAGGACTCTTTTTTACGGCATCTATAACCTTTTCTATCGTCGCCGCCTCGTTATAACACGGAATAATTACGGATAGCTTCATATGAAATAAAAATAAATAAAAATTAAATTAAAAAATCGCCGTGGCAATAATATTTTAACATAAAACATAACATAAAATAAACTTGATAAAAAGTTAATATTAAACTAATATAAAAATACAAAAAACGTTGACTTTAACGAAGCCTTAATAAAATATGAAAAAAACCGGCTTTCTGAAAAATATAATTATTGCACCTGCGGTATTTGCCCTCTACCTATTAATATCTATAATATACTTCGGCAGAGCGGTACTGCCGCATTTTTCGACATATTTTATAGGCGGGGGAATAGACCCGACGCAGTATATCTGGTCGTTCAAATGGATGCTTTACGCTCTTTCGCACCGCGAAAACCCGCTTATCACGCCGTATATGTGGTCGCCTAAAGGCTACAACCTTACAGGATCCACATTTGTTCCGGGACTTGCGCTTTTGTTTCTGCCTTTAACCGCGCTTAAAGGGGCAATTTTTAGTTATAATACGGCAATGCTGCTGATGCCGCCTCTTGCCGCCTTAACCGCATACCTTTTAACGCTTTATATAACCGGCGGAAAGAAAATTCCTTCTCTTCTAAGCGGGTATATCTTTGGTTTTTCCCCTTATATGATTGGACAAATGACCTCGCATCTTCACCTCGTTCCGGTATTCTTAATCCCGTTAATATTACTCTTTGCCGTTTTAAGGATGCAAAATAAATTAAAAAAACATCTCTTCGTTGTTTTATTATCTATTTGCCTCGTTTTTCAATTTCTTTTTTCGCTGGAAATTTTTGCGACCGCGGCCTTTTTCGGGTTTGTATTGTGGCTTATATTGTATATCGCAAATCCTAATTTAAACCTAAATTTAAATAGTAATGACCATGCCGGTCCAAAGCCGCCAAAAACTACAACTACAAGATATGCGCTTAAATCAATATCGATAGAAATCCTGACATCTTATGCCATCGCTGCCGTAGTTCTAAGTCCGTACCTTTTTTACTATTTTGCCGGCGGCAGTTCGGACGTGATACATTTTGCGCCTGCGGATTATTCCTCGAATCTTTTAAACTTCTTTATTCCTTCGACATATACGCTATTAGGCGGTAAATTTTTCGCGTTTATTTCTAAAACTTTCGATTACCGCGATTATGTCTTCGACCAGGACGCTTACATAGGCATTCCTCTTATTGCCGTTATAATAATTTATTCCAAGAATAAGCTGAGCCGGAAAGGGTTTAAACCTAATTTAAAATCCGTATTTTCAATTCCCGTATATTTTCTCATAACCGTCTTAATATTTTCAATCGGGCCGACCCTGCATATAGGCGCTCATTCCATAATGCCTATGCCGTGGAAAATATTTATAAACATCCCCTTGATAAGGCATGCGATGCCGGTAAGGTTTATGAACTATGCATTTTTAGACATAGGCATAATAACGGCTCTTTTTCTTTCAAAAAACAGTCCGAATTCAAAGAAATTTTCGACTGAATATTCAACGTATTTAATAAAATACCCGTTAGTTCTTATAGGAATACTCTTTATACTCCCGACTTTCATATTTAACCCTGTTTACACTCCAAATGTTATGCCTAAGTTTTTTTCGTCCGGGGCATATAAAAAATTTATAAAAAAGGGTTCTACGGTTCTGTTTCTTCCATACGGGTACAACGGCTACAGTCTTTTATATCAGGAGCATACCGATTTTTACTTTAAAACCGCTTCCGGTTATCTCGGCGCTACGCCCGAGTATTTTGAAAACTTCCCTATACACCATTCATTTTACGACGCCGAACCGATACCCAACGAATCCGCCGAATTAAAACGCTTTTTATCATCTACCGCCGTCAAATATATAATACTTCCGAAACCGGTAAATCCATTCTTTTTCCGCTTACTCGGCAAGTTATACAAAAATAAAACAAAATACCGTAACCGTAAATGCAAATATGTGGGCGGCGTTTATATCTACAAACTATTGCCCCCTTTTTAGCTTTCCTTTTATATCACAGGTAACCCTCTCTATGTCTATCTCCTCCATACATTTTAGGTTATCGCATTCTGTTATCTTGTAAAACGAGCATGGCGCGCAATCCGCCTTTGCCTGAAAATACCCGATATTATTAAACGGAAGCGAATTTGCCGGGTCGGAATACCCAAAAAGGCAGTATGTGTTAGGGTTAACAAGGGACGATATGTGCATAAGCCCTGAATCGATACATATATTAAAATAACCGCCCTTAAGCAGTAAAAAAGCCTCCTTTATGTTTTCCGTCTTTTTAACCGCAACGGCGGTTTTTACGGCAATATTAAGATTATTGCCGCCGCCCATCCCGCCTTTCGTCCCTTGTTCCCCGGCTGCATTAAAATAACCCGTTATAGTTTCCAGATACGGATAATCGTCGGGTCCCCCGATAAGATTTACGTCGAACTCCCTAAAATCCTCCAAAAGAAGGCCGATCAACCTGACGGAATTATCGAACGGGAGTTTCCTGTGCATAAGCCCGCCGCTGTTGCTGGACAGAACTAAATTTATGAAACCGCTTTCGTGCTGGTTTCCATTTTTATTTTCGGCAGCATTTTCGTTTTCATTCCGCGGCAAAACGGAGTCCAACATAAATTTTTTATCAGACCTCACCTCGAAAAAAGGCGCAAAGAGGTTTAAGTAGTTGTCGAATATATGAATACCTCTGTCGAGGTTTATTAATTTATCGTATATTGCCGTTCTTAACGGCAATGTGTTAAACCCTACTCTGTAAGCTCCGGTAAAAAATAACATCAGCGGAATGTTTACCGGCATGCCCGTAACATCGAAAACGATATCGTAATTATTCTTATTTATCAATCTTATAACCCTAAAATAATCCTTAACGCTGAGCGGATTAAAGGCGATAATTGAGCCGTCTGCATCCCCTTTTAAATCCAAATCTTCTTTTAAAATATCGAAAATTGGGTTTTGTGTAGACGTGAGTATATCTATTTTTAACGCATCCTTATCCTTATACCCGTACTTTGCCCTCAGCCTTTTAATAATTTCCGATAAGTAAATCGAATCCCCAAGCCCCTCGAGTTTTATAACCAATATTCTTTTTGCCGGCTTAAATTTCCTTCTTTTTTTTAGGAAATTCAGCAACCTGAAAATTGCAACCGGAACGGGATTGTTAATAAAAACGGAAATAATCTCGTTAATCTTTTTATTATTCATATTTAATATTTTATGCTCTTTTAATTTCCTTTTTAAAACATTATAATTTATAATAACGATTTATGAAACCATTTCATCTAAATCATAAAAAATCTTTATAATTTTATTAATAGTTACATTTAAGCAGATTATTTAAACAATGAAAAAATTATTATTCGTCACGCCGGAATTACCTTATCCTCCCGATAACGGCGGTAAAGTAGCAACGTGGATGCTATTGAAACATCTTTCGACAAGATATAATTTAAATATCTGTTTATTTATAAAGTCAAATGCCCAAAAAACTGCCGTTAAAGAATTTGCCGATAAATTAGGAATAAGTATAAATCAAATATATTTTGAAGAACTGAATCTCAAGAGAAATGTCGGAAATCTCATATTAAGCTACAAAAATAATATTCCATTGACGGTTTACAGGCATTTCTCAAAGAACTTCAAAAATCACATCGAAAAAATAATTGATGATTTCGATATTGCATTTATTGATTATTATTCTATGGCGCAGTATATTACGGATCATTTTAAAGGCAAAAAAATAATCCATACGCATAATGCAGAGTATATTATGTGGCAAAGGAAAGTTTCTATAGAAAGTAATCCGATTGTCAAGTTTTTAATTTATACCGAAAGCAAAAGGGTTAAAAATTTTGAAAAATTAGAATATAAAAAATTCGATAAAGTATTGTGCGTTTCTTCAAACGACGTCGAAAATATAAAAAAAATCGGGGTTGATGAAAACAAAATAGAATTAATATCTGCCACAGGCAACCGGAAACTGCTATCGTTTCCCGATATTCAATTCGACTCGACTGAAAAGTCTCTTATTTATATAGGAACATTGTCATGGGAAGCCAACATAGACGGATTAATATGGTTTATAAAAAATTGTTGGACGGTTCTGTACCGGCAAAATCCCGATATAAGACTCAACATAATAGGCGCATCTCCCGGCTATAAAATAAAAAAATTAATTAAAAATTTAAGCAATGTTTATTTGACCGGTTACCTAAGCGAAGAAGACATAGAAGGATACTATTCTAAAAGCCGCGTTTTCATAGCTCCTTTAAGGTTTGGAAGCGGAATTAAAGTAAAAATACTGAACGCTATGAATAGGGGAATACCCACCGTTACGACATCCATTGGAGCAGAAGGGATAGGAGCCGTCGATATGAAGCATCTGTGTATTTCAGATACGGCGGACGATTTTAGCCGTAAAGTAAACGCACTGCTCAATCAAAAACAATTGTGGGAACAATTAAGCCGCTATTCAAGAACCTTAATGAAAGAAAAATACGACTGGGATAAAATTTGTAAAAATATTAATAAAGTTATCGATTATTAATATTAATTAAAAATATTAGCCGTTATCTGTTTCTTTTAATAATCTTTTGCAATAATAAATATAAATCCAGCCTAATCCGAGGACAAACCAATAGACATAAAAATTGAGCGTATCTACGGTAAACCAGTCCATAAATACCGAAACGATATCGGTTAAAATGATAATGCCGAAAACGGCCATATAAATATCCTTCTTGGAGAGTCTTCTATAAATTTTAAAAATTTGATAAAACGTAATAAACCATATGGACACCCAAATAATCAAACCCGTAAATCCTGTTTCGGCAGCAATTAAAGCAAGCAGCCCCCTTGCGGGAGGAAATCCTACCCCCTTTAAAAAAGGGACGCTCGGATTAATTTCTCCATTTAGCTCGGCATCCTTTGTCGCCCATGCAGGAATATATTTTGCAAAATGAAACCCGAACTGCCCTAAACCGACGCCGAATAACGGATGTGCGACTGTCATCTTGAACCCCGCGTATTGCAAAACTAACCTTGTGGCATTTGATGAAAAAGAAGGGTTATTCATACTGAATATTTTGTTTGGAAGCAAAAGAGAATCATATGTATCGATAACGCGTTCTTTCTGCTTTATGCCTGTAAAAACCGCAACGATTATAAACAAAATGACCATAATCGCAATAATGCGGCTTGCTTGTTTTCGTAATGACTCATTATTGTTATATGCAGATAAAAATAAAAAAACCGCTATAACGACAATTACTTCAAAATAAGCAGTCCTTGAATATGTAAGAACACTTAAGGCGATAACATATATTGCAAGAAAAGCCGATAATAGCTTATATATTTTTTTTCCCGGAATAAACATATAACTAAATATCCATGGAAATAAAAAACCTAAATATATTGCAAAATAAGACGGCTCCCCCGCAACCGAAGCGAGTCTCCCGGAAAGCGTAGTATTCAGCCATGCCGGTATCATGAAAAGATGCAACGGCCCGTTCAGGTAATTAATTACGGGTAATAATCCCTTGAAGCCCGCAATATATAAAGCCTGAACGATACCGTATAAACCGGGAACAATAAACGAATAAAGTAAAATTTTTCTCACCGCCGCAAACGTGTTCATACCCCATTTTATTTTAGCCGCATGATATATTACCGCAATGGAAATGGAAACGAATATAAACTCTGCATAAGTAAGAATAAATCTTTTAAAACCGTTTGTATCGTATCCATTATTGCGGGAAATACTTCCAATATTAAATAACCCTGATATTAAGATGAAAATCAAAAAAACAAGTAATATTTTAAAAGCTATTTCTTCCGGTAAAGATATTTTTTTTAAAACCGTCAAAAAACCGAACAGCAAAACTGCGATTAATAAAGGATAAAATGAAGCGGAATAAGCAAAAATCCCTAAATATTTTCTCTGCATAATATGCCCCATTTCTTCTTGAAACGGGAGCAGTAAAAGGGATATGGATACTAAAAATGCAATAGATCTATTTATTAACGAAACATTTATTAGCGTATTTAGAATATTTTTATTCATTGATAAGTTTACTCTTATTTCTACCGTCCTTTAATGCCGAACAAATCGTGCCGAGCCTTTTAAACTGGCCCCTCTTTATCCTGTTAAAGGCGACGAATATGAAACCGGCATAAACCGTAAATATAGATTTCGGGAAAAATTTCTTTGTAAATACTATTCGATTTTTAAACGTATAATAATCGGCTTTTTCGCTTCTCAGTTTCCCTTTTGAACTGGAACCGACGGTTGCCCCTTCTTTATGATATACCCTGCTTTTCCATGAATACCCTATATTAAAACCAACTCTTTTACCTCTCAGTACCCAGTCTAACTCTTCGAAATATAAAAAATAGTCCTCGCTCAACAAGCCGGTTTCTTTTAAGAACGCTCTGGTAGCAAACATAGAAGCGCCTATTACATAATCTGCAGACAAGATGTATTTTTCATCGTCAAACTGCCCCGCATCCTTTTCCGATAACCCAATATATTTTACGGTGCCAATCCATTTATTATATTTTACGCCGATACCCTGAATAACATCTTTGTTATCGTAAAACAATATTTTTGAACCTATAATTCCGATTTTTTCGCCATGTTTATCATATTCTTGCGCTTTCGAAACAAGGTTCGTCAGGCTGTCCTTATCTATAACAGTATCGTTATTCAGCAGCCATATATATTCGAAATCATTTCTATATAAAGCATACTTAATGCCCAAATTATTGCCGGCGGCAAAACCTCTGTTTTTCAAGGCTTTAATAATAATTAAGGGCGGGCGGGCATTATGGTCATTATAATAACCATCGGCATTATTTTCAATAGAAAAATTTTCGTCAAGAACAATATAGTTTTCCGGTATTTTTACATTTTTTTTACGCCTTACCCAGTCTTTTATATATTCTACGGAATTATTTTCGGAATTGTTATCTACAATTATTACACGATAATTATCATAGCTATTCCCGTATATGCTTTCCAAACATTCTACGGTATCCTTCCATGTCTTATAATTTAAAACAATTATATATACCATAAATATCAATTTTAATTTTTAAAAAAAATTGCCTTCAGATCTTTTACGTCTTGTTTTCTAATTATACCTAAAACTATCGACGCAAAAAAATATATTAACACTCCAATAATAATAATTAAAAATATATTTAGGGCTAATAAATTAACAAAAAAAACCATAATACCTGAAGCAATTACAACCTTTAAAAAATTTACTAAATCAAATTTTATTTTAATAATTTTCGAAACGAAACCAAGCAATCCAGTAAACATTACAATTTCAATAATCAAGTTAGAAACTGCTCCGCCGTATAGTGAAATCAAATTTGGACACTCTCTATCGCCTGCCGACTTATAGCGCTTTTGCCTTCAACCGAAAAGATATAATAACACAAACTAATCCTTTATAGTAGAATAAATTTTAAATTTATTCCTATTAGTTAAAACTTTATTAATATCCGCCGTTTTATAACGCTTTTGTTTTCAAAAAATAGTAGGCGTATCCAAGGTATTCGTGTAACGCTTGGATGGAGGTTACGAGAGAACCGAGGTTGGGGAAAAAGCTGTAAATGGTATAATGCCTATTAGTTTTAAAATCCGCAGGATAAGGCATTATAAGAATGTTGCCCATCTTTTGCACATTACGAACATTGCCGACATTGCGTATATTACCGACATTCCACATATTGCGAAGAACCGTATTAAACAAAAATATAGCCCTCGGCATATGATAGGCTGAGGTTACGAGTATTATCCTCTTAAAGCCACGCCTTCTGCAAATTTTTAAAACATATAGGGCGTTCTGGAGGGTGTCGTTGCTTTTATCTTCCGTTATAATAAAAGATTTCGTAACCCCGATTTTAAGCAGGATGTTTCTCATTACTTTTGCGACGGAAACGGTCGAAATAGCATAACCGCCGGAGACTATTACGGGGATTTTATATCTCTTATAAAGTTTAAACCCTGCGTATAACCTGTTGAAAGAATCCCCGTCTAAAGTATTTTTATTGTAAGCTCCGGAACTGAGAACCGCAATGACGTCAGGCTTAAACTTGGCGACGCTTTGGCTTGAAGGCATGGGATACGCATCCTGCAGCGGGCTTAAAAGTAAGTTGCTCACGGGCTGTATTGAAAATAGATACAATAAAACTGCGGAAAGTAAGGACGGGATTACGATGACTAAATTCATCCGCCTCTTCGCGACCTTGCCCTTGCCTTTATCTTCTTTATATCTGCTATCTTTATATTTTTCTCCTAAAACCGCTACAAACGCTACAATTAAAAATACAAATATGACAATCCCGGGCGGGAATATCAAAGCCTCTATTATTTTTTTTATGAAAAACATAGTTTCATTGGTTTATCTTGCATAATTTATTTTGTCGTTTTATCAAATTATCACGCCGATTCTTAATTTCTCAGATTGTTAAATTAATATTTTTTGATAGATTAAGTATTTTATTTGCCTATAATATGTTTTTTTGCTATCAATAAGCCTGGGTTAAATCTTTCCTGGTTCTAAAGCGTTTTGTTGAAATTTTTACTTTAAACCCGATAGACTCTAATTTATTTTTTATATTTATATATCCATAATGATACTCTATAACAATCTGCTCAAACTCCTTCAATACGGAATCGGGCGTATTCAATATTGTCTCATATTCGCAACCTTCGCAGTTCATCTTTAAAACGCATGGCTGGTTTTTCAGATTATAACGGTTAATTATTTCTTGCAGTGTTATTATATTTATCATAGTTTTATTATTGCCGTGAACCGTCTTTAATTCGCCATTGTCAAAATGAATATTCGGATTTATTAACGAATCTATACTGCTGTCGACGCCACTAATATACTCAGAATTTATTTTAATTGTACCACTTTTTTTCCCTATGCCGGCATTCAACAAAGTTATTTTATCGTCGCATTTATTTAGAGCAATATTTATATTTGCAATTTTAAACGAATATGGAAAGGGCTCCAAAGCGTAAACAGCCTTGCACCCTTTATAAACAAAATATATCGCCGTATCGCCAATATATGCTCCGATATCAATTATTATTCTATCTTTAACATATACGCTCCGGTATTCGCCTTTTTCAAACAATAAATTTATTAAACTTACAATATTCAAAACTTCTTTTGCTTCCGCGTAATAAAACTTTATAAGCGGATATCCTCCAATGCTTATTGCAATATTATGATTATATTCATCTATCTTTACTTTTTTAAACTTGTTGAGGCTAAGCTTTTGTTTTATTCCTTCTTTAGTTTCCCAAAAAGAATAAAAATCATTATTAGTGTTTAAACTAACCTCAAAACCATCCCTGAATTTCATTGTAACGGTTTTATAAAAACCTGCCATAAATAAGCCGACGGCAAACCAATTTTTAATTAATTTTATACCATCTAAACATTTCAATAAAGTTAAATTTAAAGTTCTATAATAATATTTAACAGCACTTAAAAACATATCCGGTTTTTTTATGTTGTTGGCATAAAGCATACCGAAAATTTAGTTATTTCCTTTTATTTTATTTTTAAACGCCATTACAATATTGAACTTTAATTTTAAATAAATCGTTTTAATTTAAATATTTTTATACCATTTTATTGTTTTAATTATAGCTTCCTCGAATGGAATTTGAGATATATCCGCGTATTCTTTATATAGGAGGCTCGTGTCGGTAATATTTGATTCAGTCAATTTATTTATTATCGATTTTCTTACATATTTTAAATTTCCTTTTTTAAAAAAAGAAATTCTTCCAAATGATGATTCCCAAATCGAAATAATAAAGAATAATATATTTCTGGGCAAATGATAAGGTTTTTTTACCTCCAGGTGTTTAGATATTAAATCCACCATATAATTTAATGTATAGGCATTTTTATCGGCAATGCCATATATCTTCCCTGCAGATTTATCCGAATTTGCAATGGATATTGTGTAATCAATCAGATTTTCAACATAAATTATGCTTTTTTTATTATTTCCATCGCCTATTATAAAGAATCTATTTTTGAATATTGCATCTATCATTTTATAAAAATTTCCTCTGTCGTTTTCCCCAAAAACCAATGCAGGCCTTAAAATAACAATCGGCATATTATATTTTGCGAAATATTCTAAACACAATTTCTCCGCGTTGGATTTAGATTTCAAATAAGACGTATCAATAACGGAATTATCCAGGCCGGCTGTACTAAAAAAGACAAATTTCTTCAAAGATTTATTATTAATATTAGCATTTAATAAATTTAACGTTCCCTCGACGTTTATTTTTTGAAAATATTCATATTCCTGAAAGGGTTTATCCTCATAATGATGCACCGCCGACGCGAGATGATAAATTATCTCGCAACCATAGCAGGCTTTTTCTAAAACATTTTTTTCATTAATATCCCCGACGAATATATTAATATTTTTGTGATTAATATATTTTTCTTTAACTTTGTTTGTGCTTCTAATTAAAATATTAATATCAAGCCCGATATTAAGGCATCTATTCAACAGGCTACTACCTATACATCCGGTAGCACCTGTTATTAGAACTTTTCCTTTTTTAAAAGTATCCATTAATTTATATTTTACTTTAACCCTGCGCCAAGAATCAGTTTAATTTTACCATTTAGAATTTACGCAAGATATTTTACACTACCTTTTAAATATTGAAACAGATATTTAATAATAAAGAAGAATTATTTATTTAATCTAAGAACATGTATCCATTTTTTTTTGTCAAAAAGAAATTTTAATATAACTACAAATAAACCAAAGAATGGCATAATATCTTTCTTCGATATTATAGCATCATGCCTGTTTTTATCTTTAAGATCTATATACTTTATTTTCTGCCTGAATCTATCTTTATTAAATAAAAAGTTTAGAAATTCTCCAGGAAATAGCCATTGTCCATATCTTCCGACTTCATAAGTTAAAACAGGCTTGAATCCTATATTGGATTCAAGTAAATACATGAGATATGGAAAATCAACCCCGCAATCTATTGACAAACTTAGGGTATTCCATAATCTAGGATTTATTTCCATTAATACGGGCCTGCCGGTATTTTTATCGATTATGAATTCCACTAATGCTACTCCATACCACTTAATTTCCTTCAATAACCTAAATGCCAGTTCTTCTATTTCATTATTAACCGTGCTTTGCCAAAATGTTCCTACCCCGCCGTTAACCGGATATTGACGAATAACTTTTTGAGTAAATTTAGCCATAATATTTTGTTCTTTATCTAATAAAAAACAAATATGAAATTTTTCACTATCTGGGGTAATATATTCCTGAATCATGGGGAATGGATAATTTTTATGAATATTCAAATAAGATTCCCTTAAAGATGAATAATCTCCGATTTTCGCTATGCCTCTCGATCCAGAACTTTCTCTTGGTTTGATTAAAATCGGAAAATTTAAATTTTTTGCTTTATCGATATCATCAAGTGTTTTAATACTTAATGTTTTAGGAACAGGAATTCCTATTTTTTCGGCTATCTCCATTGTGAGGGATTTATCTCTAGCTATTTTAATCGCTTCTCTATTTCCTATCGGCACTATTAAATCTTTAGGCAAATACGATTTGAACTCTGATAAAGCCAAAACAGCTTCGTCATCGGTGGGAAAAAGCACATCGAAGGGATACTTATTATATATCTCAATTAAAGAATCTATAAACCTTTTGTGGTTAATGTTAGGCGAAAAATACTTAAAGTTTCTTTTAACATGTTTTGAAAATCTTGTGATATTTATACTATTCTCTTCACCCGAATATACAATAAATCCTTTCTCTCCAAAACTTCTCACGGCAGATAAAGATTTTCTGTTATAACCGTCCGTTACAAAAACGACTTTCTTGTCCATGGAATTATTATCCCCAATTATTAATCATTCCTTAGTTAATATATTTTTATATATATCCTCATATTTTTTAGCAACGATTGACCAGTTGAAATTTTTAATTGCGTATTCATGGGCATTTACACCAAATTCTTTCCTTTTATCGCGATTATTTATCAAATCCAATATCTTTTCTTTAAGGTCGTTATAATCATTGAAATCCACAAGATATCCATTCATGCCATGAGTTACCATTTCAGGGAATCCCCCAACCTTAGTAGCGATAACAGGTATTCCCATTGCCATTGCCTCGCAGGGAGCAAGAGGAAAACTATCTACAAACGCTGGTTGTACATATATATCAAAATTAATCATTTCTTCTGAAATATTTTCGGTAAAATCCTTAATGATAAAATTTTTTTCAATATTTAACTCTATAATCAAATTATTTAAATATTTTTTCAAAGGTCCTTCACCGTAAATTACAAAATCAATATTATCACATTGTTCAATAACTAATTTTGCGGACCTTATGAGAAACTCATGCCCCTTTATTTTGATTAACCTGCCGCAGCTGCCAATTATGAATTGTTTATTATGAATTTTTTCGGAATTTCTACGGATGTAAGAAAATTTCTTAAAGTTAACACCTGTATAAATCACTTCAATTTTTTTATTATCAATCTTTTTTATATTGTTTATTATAAAGTCCTTTACTGTTTTAGACGCAACGGCAATAAAGCTTGAATTTTTAATTATAAAATTTTTTAAGTATAGATAAAATTTATCGGATAGCAAGTTCATTGTAGCATGCGCAGAATTAAATCCATGTGCCGAATAAACGATATTTCTACTACCTGCGAGTTTTGAAGCAACAGCGCCCAGAAAACTTGCCTTAGATGTTTGAATATGAATCAAATCAAAATTATTATTTTTAATTATTTTGTATATCTTAATAATAGCCGTTAAATCTGAAAATAATGTAAATTTTCTTTTTAATTCTTTAATACCATAAATCGAATCAAACACTTCAAGGAATTTGCTATAATACTGCCCTTCTGTATTACATGCCAAGTTTAGTTCGTAATCGCCGCTTTTTTTTATTTCCTTTAAAAATGAATATAAATATTCCTGTGCGCCTCCAACTTCGCAAGTTGTAATGATATATAGTATTTTAATTTTTTTTACTTTACTCATTTTTTTATAAATCTCGATACTATTTTTTTTGGAATATAAAAAATAAGATTTACATCTTCAAATCTCAACAATTTTAAAATGGTAATATAAATCAACGATGCAATAAGCGCCGTCAGTAAAAATGGTAAGGAGTTGTGAAAACCAGAATAAAGCATGTTTAATTTCTTTAAATTTAAAAATATAAATTTGCTTATCAGAGCCATTGCAACAGAAGCGGTAATTATCTTAAGCAAGGGAATAACAAACTCTTTCCAGAATTTAATTTTAACCTTCTTTGACAAGAGATATGTAAACATAATAATAAATTCGCACGAGAGAGCAATAGAATTTGCCGAGGCTATGCCGACAACTTTTAGATGATTCACTAAAACAAAATCAAAAAAAACATTTATTGCCGCAAATATAAAACTAGCTACAATCGGAATTATAAATTCTTTCATTGCAAAAAAAACTTTTATAAGAACTATAATATATATATAAGCTACGAGACTCCATGAATATGCTACTAAAACACTGGAAGTATTAGCCGTATCTGTTTTATTAAAATTGCCGTGATAAAACAAAATCGCTACAATATCGTTAGCAAAAAAAACCAAAATAAATATTAAAGGAATGGAAATAAGATTCAATATCCTAAAACCAAATAATAAATTCTCGGAGAAGTTGTCTTTAGTTTTTTCAGAGAAATTTTGGGATAAATATGGGAATAAAGCAGTAGATAAAGGATATGCAATTAAACTTATATTAAAATTTCTCAATCTATGGGCAATATTTAAATATGTTATAGAGCCCTTTGCAAGATAAGAACTAAATAAATTATTAAAAAATGACGGGAAAAGCTCTATAAACTGAATAGAAATGACTGCAAGAATAGCAATCTTAATTGGTTTTAGAACTTTCATATCAAATGTCAATGTGAATTTAAAATTTAGTTTTAATAAATAAAAAAAATCTATGATAGCAAATATTACATAAGCAAATAAGAATCCATAAGCTATTGACTCAATACCAACCTTCCTAAAAAAAAATATAAATAACACTACGAAAAGATTGATTATTAAATTTTGTGACGAGGCAATTAAGAACAGTTTTAAGCTGTTCAAAATCGCACTAATCATCAAGATAGAAGTAGAAAAAATGATAATCGGAAGCATAATGAAGGCCATTCTCACTGTCATATTGATTTCGTTACGGCTAAATCCAGGAACTTCTAATGACACTATCCTTTTCATAAATACTGCTATAAACAAAATCAGCACTAAATTTATAATAAAGGAAAAATTTAGTATGCTTGATGCAAATTTCATTGCTTCTTCCTTATCCCTATTAAATAAGTTATCGGTAAAAAATGGGATAATAATTGTGCTTACAGCTCCACCGAATAAGCTTATGGCCAGCGTGGGTATCAATAAGGCAGCAAAAAAGGCATCGGTCTTATTGGTAGCTCCAAAATAATATGTAATAATAATTTGACGGATAAATCCGGCTATTGAACCTAAAAATGTCAAAAAACTTATACCCAAAGATGCTTTTGCAATATTTTTTTTATCCAAGACTGATACCCAAGAAATTGTCGAGCTTTTTAATTTTAATAATTCCGTAAGACGCAATTATATAAAAGAATGGCAATAGTTGAAGCCTATATACATACATCTGCATCATATTTCCTGTAAAAAATATTATCGTGCTAGAAACCATAAATATATAAAAAAGAAATATGGACGAACTTTTTATATCAATTTTAAACCATTTAATGCAACCATAAAGAAAAAAAGGTAATAAAATATACCATAAAATAACGGATGGGAATAACATAATTGAATATTTTAAGGGAAGCAACCATAAAAATGGCGAAAAGATGTAATAAATTGTTTTAATAATAAGTCCTTTACCCATCATATTTGCGGCAATAATGGGTTTTGCGGCAATAATGGGTTTTGCGGCAATAATGGGTTTTGCGGCAATAATGGGTTTTGCGGCAATAATGGGTTTTGCGGCAATAATTCTATATCTGCCCCCAATAAATGCATGTGAAACATACATAAATGCAGCAACAACATAATTATTAATTTGATGTGCATTTTTAAATTTATTTATAGAATTTAACAAGTCATAATTTAATACTTGCGTTGATATAAAAATTATTAGAAAAATAGCCGGAATTATTTCATAAAATTTAAAATTGTATTTTCGTCTTTCAAAAATAAGCCACAATATTATAGAAATCGCAAGGAATATACCGGAATAAACTCTTATAAGTCCATCATAATATAAAAGAAACAGGATTAATAAAAATTTTAAATACTTAAATTTATTATTCCAATAAAATAAAATATTAAAAATCAGTAGAACGATAAAGATATTTAGGGATATTTTAAGATCTAAAGAATTAAAAAATAATAAATCTGGACTTATCGAGAATAATACGAAAGATATTATCCCAACTTTTTCGCTAAATATTTTTTTTGCTAAAAGGAAGGCTAATAAAGATGATAATGTTCCAATAAAAACTGAGTTTATTATTTCCACGGTAATTATATTATTGCCGAATAATACATATATTAAGCCATTATAGAATGAATAGGCTGGTGCCGGCCAATTAAAATTGTAAAAACTAAAGAGTAAGGACTTCCCTGAAAATAAATTTTTATAAATGTATTGACTATATCCTTCATAAGTAAAAATATCATTTAAATGTTTAAAAATATTTTCATGAAATTGCAAAAAGAATATAACAAAAAATTTCAAGAGAATTGAAACAGCTGCTATTATAAATATTACATTCCTTACTCTTCTATTAGTTCTTAAGAAAATAAAGGGGATAAGCAAAAGCAGTAGAAAAGGAATCAAAAATATCCAATTTATTGAGGTTTTGGTTATTCCAATATACTTATCGAATTTTAAAACACTAAATCCATGATTATGATTGTTTGAGGTATATAGATTATATGAATTAATGTATGACTCGATAGTGTTAGGATAATTTCCGTTACAAGCGAAAATCTTTCCTGCTATCATGAAATTATGAACAGACGGATCATTATACATACCTTCAGCATATTTTTCTATATAATTACGATATCCTCCATTAGTTTTAAATTTATTGGATTTTATTAATTTGACTAATTTATTAACCTGCGGATACGCCGAGAGTTTCATTAAACATCGATAAGAGTTATTATCGAACGAATAGGCGTATCGGCTAAAAATTAGCGAGAAAAATATTATAAATATAAAATACAGGGGCAAATTCTTCATTTCACACTCCATTGCTTTAACTAAGGGAGTTATTATATTTAACTTAGATTGCATTTTAATTTTAATGCTATTAACCATTTAAAAATCAATGATTTTTAAATTTTCCAAATCCATAAGGAATGTATAAAGTATTGACCAACTTTTTAACATTAGTTGTTTTAATCATGTGTGAAAATTTAAATAATTTAGTTAACATGATTTTAACTGAACCATACAATGTGTTTTTAAATTCGCAAGATATACCAGATTTACTAAGCGAATTGTTTAAAAAAACAGCAACCGGGGGTCCGACACATATTGTATTATGCCTTAAAAAGTATGTTATGAATTTAATATCTCTCAAATTAGATTCAAAATTGCAATCGCCTGCCATAATAGTTATAATACTAACAGGCTTGTTTGTAAGTTCAAAATTATTATGCCTTAGATGCCTTGTTCTTTCCAAAAATATTTTAAAATTGAGCCACGTATCTATATTGCCACTATTTTCAATATAATTAATAAATAATATAGAATCGGAACTCAATAAAATACTTCTAAAACTTCTCATATTATCATTTATAATGCAATCGAGATCATTTCTATCAGGTGGACATTTATCACATCCCATACATCGCCTTATATCATCTTTGATTTCAACATAATTTATTTTAAGAATAATTTTATTTTTTTTTAACGCTTCATCAAATGTTTTTTCGATAACACATTGTATATCCTGCCTTATCTTTTCGGATAACAGCTTTTTTTCCGGAAGTATTATGGCAAGATTTATATAATTATCGGACAAGTTTTCAAGTTTTTCGTTATCGTTCCCGTTATTAACATATGAATTCGTAATGCTTAAAATTTCTCCCATTTTTTTTCCGGTTCCTATTGCAGTCTCTATTCCAAGAGAATCATCCCCTATTCCACCCTTATCTCCTGCCCATATGGTTCCCCCATATTGGGAAGTAGGAGGTCCATTTCCTATTATATTTGCTCCCTGCCGAAAAAATTCATAGAGAGTAAAGATATTAGTTGTTTCCTGCCCCCCGTTTCTTTTTGCGCCGGAAGACAATACGCCGACAACTTTTTCATTAAAAATATTATGATTCCCGTTATCTTCAAGTCGAAAAAGTTCATAGATATAAGAAGAGCAATCACCAAAGTAAACAGGAGTACTGATTAAAATTCCATCGCAATTTTTTATACTTTCAATCAATTTCTCTTTGTTCTTATGATAATCTTTTGATTTTTTACGGGATGTATCAAATATATCCCGTAAATTAAACAATAAGAAACTACATTCAAAATGTTTTGCACCAAAAAAAGCTGAGATTAAAGCGCCGTCTGAATTAGATATTTTTTTTCTAAAATGGCTCATTTCCTGAAGAAGCGTCTTTAATTCTAATTCGTCGGATATATTATTGAAAATTGATTTCATGCCGTCATTCCTCAAAACGCTCCTCGAGCTTGCGGTAATCCCTACGATTAGTGGTTTCCTAGTATTTTTAAACATTCTTTTCATTATATATTCGTATTGATAATACTTATTATATTTGTAATTTTATCTCTTAACGTTTCGTTATCGTAATGATTCCATGCCGATTTTACCAGCTCGTCTATTTTTTCCCTTAAAACCGTCATATCGTAATATTCTTTGCTTATAATTTTGAATATCTTTTTATTAGAAGTACTTTCGAATTCTTCCCTATCGTATGTTATCTCTTCCGTCAGCTTTTCTCCTGGCCTAATTCCTGTGTATATTATTTTTACATCTTTATCCGGGGTCAAACCATAGAATTTAATCATTTTATGAGCTATATCTAAAATTTTTATTTTTTTACCCATATCTAGAAAAAACAGATTGGCATCCTTACTGATTGTTATTGAATATAATATTAACAAAACGGCCTCATCAATACTCATAAGAAATCTCTCCATTTCAGGATGCGTTATAGTTAACGGTTTTCTATTTTTAATCTGTTCCTTAAAAATTGGTATTACGCTTCCTCTGCTCCCCAAGACATTACCAAATCTAACTGAAATAAACTCAGTTTTATTTGATATATTATTCCAGCATGAAAGTATCGCCTCCGCTATTCTTTTGGTTGAGCCCATTATATTCGAAGGGTTAACGGCTTTATCCGTAGAAATTAATACAAATTTTTTAACGCCGAATTTGATACTGGATTTACATAAGACATCCGTGCCATGAATGTTATTTGTAACAGCTTCGTCTATATTAAATTCCATTATAGGAACATGTTTATAGGCTGCGGCATGAAAAATAATATCGGGAACATTTTTATTAAAGAGACGAGCAATTTTTTGTTCATCCCTTATATCTCCGACTATAGGCAATATTTTTACATCAGGGAAATATTCATTAAAAAATTGTATTAAGAAAAATATTTCCGTTTCATCGATCTCATATAAAATCAAAAGCTTAGGCTTGAATGAAGAAACTTTTTTAACTATGGTGCTTCCGATAGAACCACCGGCGCCGGTAACCATTACAATTTTATCCTTTATTGCATTGAGAATTGCCTCTACTTGCGGTAAATCGAATTCTTCCCTTCCCAGTATATCCTCCGGCTGTATTTCTCTTAAATCATTAATTGAAAGTTTGTTGTTTAAATTTTCAATTACAGGGGGTATTATAAAGATTTTATTAAATGGTATTTTATTTTCCAAACAAATATTGACATAATTTCTAATAATATGCTGAGATATGGAAGGCATGGCAATTATAACCGTAATATTGCGCTCTTTTGTTAAAAATCTCTTGAACTCTTTTAATCCACCAATAATTATTATCCCGTTAATTGTTTTTCCATGTTTTGTTTTATCGTCATCTATATATCCGACAGGGTTAAACTTTGTTTTAATCGGAGATTTGAAAATTTCCCTGGCTATCTTCTCTCCTGCGTTTCCGGCACCTATAATTATTGTTTTATATTTTTTATTTTTTATTTTGTTAAACAAATATATTTCGTTAAAGCCCCTATAAAGGGTCCTTGATGCCCCTATAAACATTGAAAATAATAGAAAATCTATTATTACTACGGAAATAGGAAAATTATAAAAGCTACGAAATACAATAAAGAATTTTTCAGCATTAATTAATCTTAAAGAGAGAAAAAAGATATAAATTGTTATTGTCGAAAAAAAGCTGGCTTTAAATAAATTATATAAATCAATTAAGCCGGTATTCTTTATTATAATTTTATAAATTCGAAAAGTTCTTAGAAAAAATATTTTTATAACGACAAAGAGAACAAAGTATAACAAAAGATTTTTAAAATATAACGATGGGATATTGAAAAGAAACCTAATTTCGAAAGACGATAGAAGCGACAAAAAAATTAATATTAAGTCAAGCCATACAAATGAATTTCTTATAATATAATTTTTTATTTTTTCTGTTGTCATCAATAAGTCCCCTTTTTTGAAAATAATACAAATAATGTTTTTATGATTATTTTAATATCCATAAATAATGACATATTTTTTAAATAAAATTCATCAAATGATACTTTTTTTTCCAGAAGCATATCTTCTCTGCCGTTTATCTGTGCAACCCCTGAAATCCCCGGCCTTATTTTGTCTACACCGACTTTTTTTCTCATTTCAATTAGATCATATTGATTATATAACGCAGGCCGTGGACCTATAAAAGACATATCCCCTTTAAAAATATTGAAAAGCTGCGGTATTTCATCTATGCTTGTTCTCCTAAGAAACTTGCCAAATTTCGTAACCATGTTGTTATTTTTTCCAAGTATGCTTTTTGCAACATCTGGAGTTCCTGTTTTCATGGTTCTAAATTTATAAATTATAAACTCATGGCTATTTAATCCAATTCTTTTTTGCCTAAAAATAATTGGTCCTTTAGAATCTATTTTTACCAACAGGCTAATTATGATCATTAAGGGAAACAGAATAATAATCAAAATTATTGAAAATAAAAAATCAGTAATTCTTTTAAATAATGGGTACATTAGGGGATTGCCTTTCTTTCAATTTTTTGTTTTTATGCACTGTTTGAATTACCACATCTATAACATAATTAATATCTTCTTCCGTCATAGAAGGATATATAGGAAGGGAAACTATTCTATCAAATAAAGAAGAAGCATTGGGGAAATCTGCATTACTATAATCATACTTATTCTTAAAATAAGAAAACATATGCAAAGGCTTAAAATGCACGCTTGTATTTACTTTAAGATTCTTAAGCTCATTCATAAAATCGTTTCTTGTAAGAGATAAAACATTCAAATTTAATTTAATTATATATAGATGCCATGAATGTTGAATATCATTATGCACAAAAGGAGTAATAATCTCGTCTATTTTAGAAAATGCATCGGTATATCTTTGCGCGATATATGCTCTCCTATCTCTAAACGAATTAACTTTTGTCAACTGATGAATTCCAATCGATGCCATGATATCCGTCATATTATATTTATAACCTAGTTTAGTTACATCGTACTCCCATGAACCTGAATTATCATATCTTTTCCATGCATCTTTGTCCATACCGTGCAACCTTTTTATTTGCGCGTTGTTTGCTATATCACCATCATCGGTTGTAATCATACCGCCTTCCCCTGTTGTCAATGTCTTTGTAGCATAAAAACTAAAAACTGTAGCATCGCCGATACTGCCAATGATTTTATTATTTATTCTAGATGGAAGAGCATGAGCAGCATCTTCTATTATTTTAATGGAAGTACCTTTTGCAATATTTATTATATCGAGAATGTCCGCAGGTTGACCAGCCATATGAACAGGTATAATAGCCTTTGTTTTAGGAGTAATTTTCTTTTTAACATCTTCTACGCTCAGATTAAAAGTTTTCTCATCACAATCGACAAGGACTGGTTTTGCTCCCAAATATTCGACAGCTTCCGCCGTAGCCACAAAAGTCATGGTAGGCAATATTACTTCGTCGCCTTCTTTAATCCCACAACAATCTAACGCCAGATGCAACCCTGAAGTTGCGGAATTTACGGATATTGCATATTTTATCCCTAAGAATGCCGCAAATAATTCCTCAAACTTTTTTGTTTTTGCACCCATTGTGATCCAACCACTTTTTAAAGTTTCGACTACCTCGTTTATCTCATCCTGCCCTATTGATGGAACGGCAAATTCTATTACATCGTGTTTCATTAACAAATATCTCCTAAATTTTTTATTTAATTAATAAAATATTATAACCCCGTCACTTTAAAGCAGAACAACTTATCACATCTTAAAAATTTGACTCTTTAATTATAAAAGGTTTTATTTCATAATAAAATGAGTCGTAGTTAAAATTGAAATTAAAAACGAATTTATTATTGCTATCTTTTATTATATTTTTTTCTAAAAACCTCTTGGATTGTTTAAAAAACCCGTTATTTTCCGAAGCGAATTTATTTGCGTTTAATTTATTGATTATATAAGCCTCATTAATACATCCTATCTCGGACTGCACACCGTTACCTATAATAACATTTAATCCATTTTCATTGGCAAAATTGAACATCTTTTCCATTTCCGTAAAGCTTCCCTGTTTCATGAGTTTGAGTTTTATAAATGAACAGCACTTTAAAGACAAAGCCCGTATTATATCTTCTTCGTCGCATATAGATTCGTCAAGCATTAACGGTAGTTCGGACAACTCATTAAGCCTGGACATATTTATCCATTCCTCTATTTTTAGAGGCTGTTCAAAAAGCTCTATTTTTTTTATTTTGTCCGGATGGATTGAATTTATAAACTCTTTAGCATCGGAAAAAGAATATCCCTGGTTGGCATCTATCCTGATTCTTGCATTATCGGGAATAATATCGAGTATGATTTTTATCTTTTCTATATCCTTTTTAACGTTTCTGCCGACTTTGACCTTAAGAACGGAAAATCCTTCTTCCGTAGTTAATTGTTTTATTTCATATAGTATTTCATTTGTATCTTCGGTCATTATCGTACCGATCAGTTTAAGCTTACACCATTGTCGCTCCTTATCTTTGTTTTGAATTCTATAACGAATATCCTCCATAGCAGTCATTATTGCAGAAGACGCAAACTTATCTCCAAACGATAATTTTTGGACAACAGAAATGGCTTCGTCAGTACTAACCCCTCTAAGGGAAGGAATAATAGATTCGCTATATTCCCATATATTACTTATTTTAGAATTAAAATATCCAACAAGGGGTGTAATTTCACCAATTCCACAATTTTTCCCATCAAATACGATGCAATAATATACATCAAAATAATTTATTTTATTATAAGATAAATTATATGCCGTATTAATGGGTATATTAATATGAATTAGTTTTATATTTTCTATCATTTCATTATAGGCAATTATTTAATTTTATAAGAAACGCTATGGTCTAAACATTTCTTGCAAGACTTTATATATTCGCCGTATTCTCCATGCATCTGACTCTTAAATTCACTCATCGCCATTTTGTATTCCTTCTTTGTATCATAGTCTAAATCCATAATATTACCGAGATATAAGTCGTTGGCTTTGCCTCTGCTGGAATTTTGCAGAGATTGGCAGCATTTATACACACCACCATCTACATCTATATATATAAACCTGGACATTAACTCTATACACGGATACCTATAAAAATAATAATTTTTCGGATATAAGGTTTTTGATTCCGCATTATAAAGAATTGGCGTATATTTAATTGAAATATCCCTATAATTTCTTATAAATTCATCGACTTCAGGCAGGGGGAAATCTTCGCAATCGTCAAAAAATTTAATCTGTACGCCCACAGCTTTGTTATTTTTTTCTCTCTCTTCAAGAAAAACTTTTATCCCGTTAATTGATTCATTAAACTTATCGACGCCCATGAGTTCCCTATACGAATTCTTGTCCTTCTTATTTAAGCTGAATACAAGCTTTAATCTTTCATTTTTCACTAGCCTATTGGCCAAATCTTGGGTCATATTAAACCCGGTCGTATAAATTATAAAGAAAACATTAGCCATATCTAATTTTTTCATTATTTCAAAAATATTGTGGCATAACAATGGCTCTCCTACCCCGAATAAGCAGATGTTGATTATCCTGTCACTATAATTATCTAATATAACTTTTTTAATTCTGTCTATAATTCTTAAATCAATATCTTTAATAGGAAAAGCTATATTTTTAAGATCATTATGTCCGCACATAATGCATCTGGCTGAACATTTTGTAGTAATTTCAATTTGCATTTCTATCGGCATTTTTTTTTGATTGTATTTCTCATTATATATTGCCCTATATTTATAAAATTTTGCCAACATTTTAGGAAATTTTCTAGATGCAACAGGAACAAGCGGTTTTAATATTTTTTTTATCATAATTTCTAAAATTATCTTCTACCGAACAATAATTTTTTAAATAGTGAATTTAAAATTTTACTATAATATTTTTCTTTAAAAAATCTGCCTCCGTAAATAAAAGGGTGCTCGGTAACCTTTTTAAAAACATTCAAGTAATATCTCTGGTTATTGTATCTTTCAACAGATATCTGAGTATAATTAATTATTTTTTTTGCCTCTCCTTTTTCAACTAAAAGAGAGAAAAGGGAATCGGGCATTGCGGTATTCATGTGCCCCCATTTAATTTTTTCGGGTAAAATTCCTGTCTTTTTTACCATTTCATATAATTCGGTACCAGGCAAAGGCAATGCCACACTAGCTTCAATTGCATCCAATTTTAATTTTAAAATAAAATTCAGTGAATCCATTATCATATTCTTATCTTCCCATGGAAAACCATAAATAAAAAACCCTTTTGTAATAATCCCACTTTTCTTATACACGCTTATAACGTTTTTAACGCTATCCAAATTAATATTTTTTTTTATCATTTTCATAGAAAATTTACTGCCGGTTTCTATGCCGAGAGAAACGGTTGTGCATCCGGCTTCTCTCATTAATTTTGCCATACCCTTGTCCATTTCGTCCACTCTAGCAAGACAACTCCATGTAATATTTAACTTGTTTTGAATCATCAAATTGCATAACTCCATCAAATAATCTCTATTGACAGTCAGCGTATCATCCTGAAACCTAAAATTTTTGCAGTTATACTTTTCTTTAACTTGCCGTATTTCATCCAATACATTTTGCGGCGACCTATATCTTATTTTTCTTGTCCATGATATTTTTGAAGCGCAAAAAATACAATTATAAGGACAGCCTCTTGAACTAAAAATTAAACTGTATGCAGAAGGAGGGTATAAAACACCATTTATCAATAGATGCCTTGCTGGAAAAGGAATAGAATCCAAATTGTTTATCTGCTTGCGGGCTTGATTATGGAATATTCTACCGTCTTTCTTATATGAAATTCCGTCTATGAATTCTAAATAATTTTTATATGTCGGCCCATAATCTGCAATACAATTTACAAGGTCAAGGCTCGTCGTCTCGCCTTCTCCTCTAACTACTATATCAACATCTTCATGCTCTAAAACATCCTCCGGTAATGCGGTGGGATGAGGCCCACCCATAACGATAATAGTCTTTCTATTTATCTTTTTTGCTATTGCTGCGACAGCAATAGCGGAATCTATATTTGCGCTCAAAGCGGTTATAAAAATAATATCCGCCCCAATTTTTTCAATATTTACATTAATTTCTTTATAAATATTATTGTTGATATCTTTGACAGAATTGCAATAACCAGAATAATTTAAAAAGAAATCTATATTTTTAAGTTGGTACAGAGATTTATCGAAATCAGCATTATAAATTGCAACTTCATAGCCATTTGACTCTAATACCGCTGCAATATACCCTAATCCAAGCAAAAAAGTCGGTTGGCTTCCGCCAAAAAATCTTATCCATGGAGGGTATACTAAAAGAATTTTCATAAAAAAAGATTATAATAAATTTAAGTAATTTATAAAAATCTCATAACAAGACCTTTGTAATATCATATTATACTAAATTGGATTAATGTTATCTTAATTTACATAATATTTTGAAGCAAATAATCCTTTGCGGTAACAAAACTAAAATCATTCAATAATTTATTCAACTTAATTTCCACTCTATTAATATTTACAAATTGCCTGAATTTATTAAACCCTTTAATATTATGTCTTGGATGCGACGGATCAAACTCCCATGGATGCAAATACACAATGGCAGGAACATTTGAACTGTTCATTTTTTTAATAAAATGTTTAATTAATCTATACGGATAGAGCCTAAAATAACCGCCGCCGCAGGCAGGAAAATTGATACCTAAATAACGAACGGTTGATATAGGAACCTCTATAAAATTATCGGATATTTTATGAATATACCTCTCGGCACTCGGAATTCCGTACCTATCGTGAAATATAGGAAATATGCTGGAATCATACAAAAAGCCAAGTTTTTTTAAAGAATCCAAAGTCCATAAAGATTCTTTGGTTATGGAATAATTTGGCGCTCTAAATCCCACTATTTCGGTTCCTGTTAACGATTCAATAATCTTTTTCCCTTTAAATACTTCGTTTTCAAACTCTTCCCGTGTTTTGTTACAAACCATATCGTGATAATAACTGTGCAAGGCGATTTCATGCCCCTCGGAATTTATTTGATTCAACCAGTTATGATCGCCGTTTTCTAACAAGGAAGCAAGCACAAAGAATGTGGCTTTTACCTTATGTTTTTTTAATATAGATAATATCCTATCCATTCCGATATTTATTCTGCTCTTTATATCAATTAATTCTTTTTTATCAATAAAACCCTTAAAATTTTCAGAGTGATAGTATTCTTCGATATCAAAAGTTAAAATATTTTCCATATAATCCCTTAGTAGCTTACCTTAAATTTTGCATGAACCGAACCTAAAGCCAAGATAAATCTTTTTGTTTTTTTATTCCTTATATTTTTATATGGCATTTATAGAAGAATCGGAAATATCTCCATAATGCAAAAAAAGCTTAGCATTTTTATTGTGTGGATCTACATATAAATGATCAATTCTGTGAGTATTAAAAGCAGAGGCTTTTCTTACTATTCCATGAACCTCATAGCCTTTTGAAATTAAATATTCAGTAAATATGAACCATCCTGACCTGTAATGCCGGTGATTACCGCTCTTTTCATTCTTAACCCTAGTTTATTTGAACTATTAAGTTATCTATCCGAAAAGAAATAACTCGTATAGGTCTATTTCGTCGCCGTCATCGTTACCAACGGTATGAATTTGGCCGCCGGAATTCGTGTTTACGCCTTCGGGATAATTTGCGCCGTTCGGCTCTTTAGCGCCCCGTCCGGATTTTCCAGTCTCTTCCGATTTATTATTCTCCATTTCCAGCCGATTCTCCATTATTATCTTGATTATTGTCTTATTTTATACCGAAATTACTGCCGTCAATGCACACACCTGATATACCGCATCAAAACATATCGTACATATCGTGCAAACCGCATATCCGCATATCTCTACGCAAGATATAATTTCACGTTGCCGTTTAATATAACCGCAATTAATAATATAATAATAATTACAGGTTGTCAATAAAAAAATACCCCCCCCAGCCCTTTAAAATAAAGGATTTTACGTCCATTTTTTATAAAAAACCCGCAGTCATATGGGTATTTTGCCTTCGCCGCCTGCTTCGACATCGTCTAAAACAAAAAAGTATTTCAAAATAACCTGCCGCTTGCCCTCAAAGGCGGCACTGCGCTTCTATTCGGCTACGGGCTCGACTGAATATCTACGGATTTGGATTTCGACGCAAACAGGGCGACAGGCAGAACATGCAAATGAAGGTTGTTCTTTTTAGAATTCTTAATCAGAACGCCAACGTAATCGAATATGGTTTGAGTATTAAATATTATAAGGGGGGGCCTGCATCTATGCGAAATTTTTTCCTGATATTTTTAGGATTTGAGAAAAGTCATTTAATTTATTATTCATATTTTCCAAGCTTTTATAGTTATAAATTCACGAACTTCAGGTTTTTTGCGTGCTATCTTCTCCGACTTTCTTATATTTTGCTTGCATAAAGCGGAAGACGATTTAACGGATGTATTTATCGCGTCTCTTTTGCCTTCAGATATAGCTTCCGATACGGGAAATATATCCTTGCATAAAGGTCTATAAGGCTGGTCTTGAATATTTGAAAAACCGGCTTCAATCAATGCTTTTCTCAAAGAATTATAAGAAAATAAAACAAGATGGCGCGGCGGATCCAAATCTCTCCAATTTCCACCGTAAATTGCATGCCCAATAGCGTCTATGTTTGGCATATCAATCCAAATATAGCCATTTTTTTTAAGCAGTAGGTAACATTTACGCAATAAATCAATGGGGTCGTGAACATGTTCTATGACGTGACCTATAGTAATAATGTCAAACCTTTCCTTCTCAGGATTTATAGCCTCAACGCCTCCAAGTCTAACATCTAATCCTTTAGCGCGTGCAACCGATACGGCTTGCGTGTCCAATTCTACGCCCGTTACTTTTCTGCCGGTACTTTTTGCATAATATAAAAAATCGCCGTTGCCGCAGCCTATATCGAGTAAATTTTGACCAACGGGAAAAGACTTTTCAAGGTTGCGGAACGACGACTCGATAAGATTGCGCTGGGAAGGAAATAACTTAAGCCCTATTCCCAGAAAATTACTTGGATGTAAATCTGTCTTAAAATAATAATTTCGATAACCGTTAGCAAAACTCCGGCGAAGACGTCTCCATAAAGTAAACTCGCTTAGAGACTTATTTAATGAAGATTCGTGAGTAAAATAATTCCGGTAGGCAAGCCCCACGCTTTCTTTATTTGGACGCGGATTTAAATAAGCCGAACCGCAGCCTAAACATTTCCAAAGGGTCCACTCGCCGGGAGCGCAGAAAAAAACACGGTCTTTTAATCCCTCATAAAGTTTAACCTTTTCTTTGCTTTCGCAAACTGGGCATACCCCAACTGTTTCCAAGCCGTTTTCAGGCCACGAACCGCTTATATCTATATTTTGGTTACTGCATGTATCCATTTATTTTCCTTGTCTTTTTATTTTTTATTAAATTTCTTATCTTTATAGCATTTAAAAACATATCGCGTTCAAATTCGTCAAAAAAAATCCTCCAGCAAAATAATATAAAAACAGCAAATAGCAACAAAACAACAAACAATTGTGTCGCAAGAGAATAACCGCTTAATAAATATTTTATTGTAAACGCTAAAAGAGTTAAAACCACAACCGCAGAAACAATGCTTATAGCGCCGTTATTCTTTAAAGAGCGAAACGAAAGTCCGTAAATTTTAAAAGATGCCCACATAAGTAAAACCGTATCTATAAACACTCTGAGCGTCCATGCGCCTGCCGCGCCGGAAATACCCCAGCGGTTTATAAACAGCCATGCTGCTATCACAAATACGGGAAGTTCCGCAAGATGAAATTTTGCTGTAATATCAGGACGCCCCACAGCTTGAAGCAGGGTATAGGGTATGTGCCCTACAGAGTTTATAAAAACGCCCAAAACAAGAATCTGCATAGGCAAAACGCTTTTTAAAGCGAAATTATTGCCTACCCATACTCCAAGAATATTTTTGGCAAACAAAATAACGAATAAACATAAAACGCCAAAACCTAAAATAATATACTTAACGGAATGAGCAAATAAACCGTCGATTTTTTTTTTATCCCCTATCCCGTCTAAAGAACTAAAAGAAGGAAATAAAACCATAGTCAAACTTGTAGGAATAATCCATAAACGCGTAACCGCTTCATAAGGCACGGAATAATACGCTACAGCGGACATGGATAAAATAATACCTATCAAAAGACGGTCTAAATAGACGAGAATAGGGCCAACCACGTTGGACACCGTTACCCAACCTCCGTAAGAAAACAAACGCGGCATAATGCCGGACGATATAGAAAATCTTTTCAAGCCGGGAATGATTCGGAAATTAAATATCGCAAAAATAATTAAATTTAAAACCCTGATAAATAATATCACCGTTACAATTTCCGGAAGGTTAAATTTTAAGAGGACGCAGATTAGGAGAAGAATATAAGTAAGAGAACTTACGGGTATTTTTACGGCATTAATAATATCAAACCGCTGATAAGCCGACAAAACCCCGCTTAACGATGCGGTAATAAGTATAATGGGAATAGACGGCACAAGCAAATAAAGGCTTATTAGCGCTTCTTGCGTTAAATTAGCAGGAATTTTAAGCAAATGTTCTACTAAAAAAGGAGTAATTAAAGCAAATATAACACCGCCTATTACTCCAAAAACAAGCTGAACCGTTACCGCCGTCCATATAATTTGCGGCACTTCAGATTTATTTCCTTTGCTTATAGCTTCGGAAACAAACTTGTTTATAGCTCGCCCTAGCCCTAAATCGAAAACGGCAAAATTACCTATAATAACCCAGACAATAGAAATAAAGCCAAACTGAATGGTTCCCAAACCCTTAATAATAAAGGGCATAGTAAAAATTAATACTAAAAGGGGGATGCCCTGTCCAATAAAATTGAGAATCGTATTTTTAGCTATTTTTTTACTGCTTATCGAATCCATTATTTTTTTATATTTATATTTATTGAAAAAATTTATTCCCGCCTATCCTTCTAACGGCGTCAGTATGCAACCTCTGGGGCTTGTCATCGTCTTTTTTGTCCAAAAAATAAGGAGTGTTATGGAGGAGTTTAATAATAAGTAGTTGCGACGATAGAGAGACTATGAATATCAGAAAATACGGCATCGCAACATATATAATATTCATTTATTAGTCCCCATAATTTGTATTCTTGTTGTTATTCTTGTTCTATATATTAACGCAAGATATAATTTCACGTTGCCGCTTAATATAACCGCAATTAATAATATAATAATAATTACAGGTTGTCAATAAAAAGATACCCCCCAGCCCTTTAAAATAAAGGATTTTACGTCCATTTTTTATAAAAAACCCGCAGTCATATGTGGTATTTTCCCTTCGCCGCCTGCTTCGACATCGTCTAAAACAAAAAAGTATTTCAAAATAACCTGCCGCTTGCCCTAAAAGGCGGCTCGGCGCTTCTATTCGGCTACGGGCTCGACTGAATATCTATGTCCATATAAATCTTGAACCCATTATTGAGTCCTAATGCCCCTAAAGAATATTCGCTATGGAAATAGTTTTCAATCGGCAAGTTTCAGATTATCTTTAGAGTTTACTTAATAAAAATACATATATAATATAATTACTATGTAAAATATATTACTTTATATCAAATTTACTATGTAATATTACTTAAGAAATTTCCAGATAAAAAACTTCAACAATATGGAATTCAGGGATGACGCCGGAAAGCTTTACGAAAACTATGTTTTTAACGTTCTCGACAATACGGCGGATATATTAACGACTAATTATTTTTATCGAACGACTTCACAAACGGAAATAGATTTTATCCGTGAAAAAGAAAGCGGCTTATCGCTTATCGAAGTAAAATCGGGAATATTTAAAAATATCCCGAAAGCCGTTACGGAATTTGAATTGAAATATAAAAAATCGTTAAAAATTAAAAGCAAAATGGTTATAAACAGGTCATATTTTAATTATTCTAAAGAGGTGAAATTTATACCTGCGTTTTTAACGGATTTAAATTTACCATAAACCCGCCCATGCGGATCGATTATAATCAAATGCAATGCCATGGTATCGTCGATATTTCGTTTCTTTTATAAAGGGCATTCCCGCCGTGTATAAGAACGCCTGTTTTAGATACGTCTTTTCCCCCAAGGTTTTTAAAAAACTTAAGTCCGTCATAAAACGAACCTGCTATGGTTTCGCCGGATTTTGCCTCTATCGGGATAAGTTTTTTCCCGCCGTCTATTATAAAATCGATCTCGTGTCCGGTTTTGTCGCGCCAGAAATATAACGGGGATATTTCTCCTATATTAGCAAAAGATTTAAACAGTTCCAGAAACACGAAGTTTTCGAATATCTGCCCCTTCATAGAATGGGTTAAGACCTCGTCCGGGGTTTTAATCCTTAAAAGATAGCACAATAAGCCGGTATCTAAAAAATATAACTTAGGGCTTTTAATTATTCTTTTCGAAAAGTTCGAATGATGAGGCGGGAGAATGTGAACTATAAAACTTGCTTCCAGAACGGAAATCCAGCTTCTTGCAGTGGTGTGGGAAATTCCGGCGTCGGATGCAAGCGAAGAAAGATTAAGAATTTGTCCGCATCTGCCGGCGCATAAATGAATAAATTTTTGAAACGCCTCAAGGTTGGCTATATTTGCAATCTCCCTAACGTCTCTTTCCACGTATGTCCTGTAATAGCCAGAAAACCAGTCGTAAGGTTCGTACCCTTTATCGTACACCGGCGGATAAAAGCCTTTAAAAAGGTAATCCTCTATATTTAGCGGCGGCTTTACGCATTTGCCCGTTTCCGTTAAAAATTCTATAGAGATTGGATTAAATGCAGGCTTAGATAATAATTCGGTTAAGCTGAAGGGGAAAAGGTTGACGACGGCAGTTCTTCCCGCAAGCGTCTGAGTTATGTTTTTTATAAGATGAAATTGATTAGACCCTGTAAAGATAAACCTGCCGGGAACGTATTTTTCGTCTACGATTCCCTGTATATATGAAAACAGGGTCGGCGTTCTCTGGATTTCGTCCAATATTACGCTTTCCGGCAGCCTTCTTAAAAAGCCCCTCGGGTCGGAAATAGCAAACTCTCTTTCGTCGGGGTCTTCGAGACTTATATATTCATAACCTTTAAATACGGACTTTACGAGGGTAGTCTTGCCGGACTGGCGCGGTCCTGTTATCGTAATTACCGGAAACTTTTTAGATAACGCCGTTATTTTTTCGGATAAAATCCTTTTTATCATAATTAGTTTAACTGTACCATACGAAAGAGTTATTGTCAAATTGAAAGCATTGCTTTCAATTTGGCTGTATCCTCTTACCCTTACTCCGCAATAATATAATTTATAATGAACCGGTAAATTAGGGCAATTTTTTAAAAAGTATAATCTATAATCCGCCCGTGCCAGTTGTCTAAATTTACGGGAGCATTATAGTATTAAAGCCAATAAAGGGGGTAGATTTATTTATTCCTATACTACCGACCACATTTGACGATTCCGTCGGGAGTTTTTGTTTGGAATTACGGAAACCCAAAGAATCCTTGCCGTCAACTTTTAATTTGTCATACAATTTTTATTATCTATTGAGGTTAATTTATTGATTAATGAGATTAATATAAAAAACCAAAAAGCCAGAGCGGGATTCTTTCGCCGTAGCCCGTTTCTATATCGTCCGCAAGAATCCAGCCGTTTTTGACTTCCGATATTTGTTTTCTTTTCTTATTTCTGCCTCCTATTTCGAAAGTCCATTTTTCGTTAATTATAAAATCCCCTTTTTTTGGAATAGCGATAAGTTCGTATAACGGTAACTCGCCGGCGCCCGTATATGCGTTTACAATCTGATTCGCAAAGAAGGTTTCTCTTGTAGTCCCTATATCCGGCGATATAGATAAAGCGCTCATAATGTTGGTGTTTTCAAGATACAACTTTTCCGGTTTCGAAAGTCTTTCGTATCCGCGCCCGGTTTTTTGAAGCATAAGGATAATTTTAGCGGCGGCGAGTTTCCCTAAATAATCGTAAATAGTTGGACGCGATATATCCGTACTTCTGGCAAGCTCCGTAATATCCGGCGTAAAAGGAACGCTTTTAGCGAGGAGATAAAGAAGTTTTTTAATTTTTGAAATTTGCCTCTGAGGAATAGAAGATGCAAAAGGCAGATCTACTTCAAGAATTTGATTGAGGATTCCGGCAAGTTTTTGCCTGTAAAATTCCTTCCCTTCCAGAATAAAAGGGTAATATCCGTATTCTAAATATTCGCGGAATAAAGGAAGGATTTTTAAGCCTTTTGCAGTAATCACGCTAATGATTTCTGATGAGACGGCCAAGTGATTTTTTAATATTTCTTCTATTTTATAGTCTTTATGAGAAAATCCGTATGCAAGGTTCAGATATTCGCGGAAGGACAGCCCCGTAAGATTGTAAATAAGCGCCCTCCGGCTTAAATCTCCTTTTTGTCTGTCCATTTGCAGAATAGACGAGCCTGAAAAGATTAGTTTAAGACCGGGGATACCGTCGTATATTGCTTTTACATGACTTGACCAGTCCGGATATTTATGCACTTCGTCTATCGAAAGCAATTTACCGCCGTATTTAAAAAAATATTCGGCAAATTCATATAGCGGATTGGCTTCGAAATAAGGATGATCCACGCTCACGTAAAGGGCTTTATCGGAATTTCCGTAATATTCCTTTATGAATTGAAGCATAAGGGTTGTTTTTCCGGTGCCCCTCGAACCGACGATGCCGGTTAATCGCCCTTTTAACGCCTTATCTACTTCGGGATATAGATACCGCTTATATCCTGGTAATGCGTTTAGCTGCTCCCTTTGGAGCGAAAAAAACACGTTAAGCATGTCTGTATCTGCTTTCATATAAAATGATAAGGATAATATTTATATCGGTTTGACGACTTATCTGTATTAATTATTAATTTGAATAGTTTAATTTAATCTTACATTTTATTATAATATTTGTAAAGTAAATTTTACAAACCAAATTTTTTAAAACAGTAAACCCGTCCGTGCTGAAATCCACCTATATGGGTTGTTTAAATTTATGGGTACATTATAGGACTCCTATAAGCTCTTGATGATTTCGGATGCGGTTTTGTTGTCGTATAAACCGCTATAATTAATTTTAAGCTCTCTCATTATAACGCTGATTTCCTTGCTGTTTTTTTCTTTAGCAATCTGCTCGATATATGATGTGGTTTCTTCATAAGACCATGTTTTTGGAATATACGATAAAAGTATCTCTTTTTCTTTAGAAGGCTCCGATATATCTTTATTATTAGCAGTTAATATTTCGATAGACTGCTCCGTTTTTTTAATCCACGATTTTATTATTTTAATAATATCGTCGTCGTTTACGGTATTGCCGTGATTCTTCTCTTTTGTAAGTTTTAACGCATCGCTAAGAATCATCGTAAGTATGTTCTTTTTCGTATTATCGTTATTTTTTCTGGCGGTTAAAAAGTCGGATTTTATTTGTTCGTATAACTCCATAATTTTATTCTCCTTTGTTATTTGCAATATATAAGCTTAATTTTTGCGCAACCTCTATAATGTTGGACATTTTTTATGCTACCGGAAAACCGCTAAAATATGGAGCGGGCAACGGGGTTCGAACCCGCGACACCAAGCTTGGGAAGCTTGTACTCTACCAACTGAGCTATGCCCGCATATTGCATATAAATATAAATATATATGTAATTTATTTATATCACAAAAATAAAAAATTGTAAAATATATCCTCGATTCCCCGAATTGTCGATAGAAATAAATTTGACTGGATGCCCGCCTACGCGGGCATGACATGAAAAAAATATTTAAAATTCTAATTGAACCGCAACGGGTCTGAGGTTATAGGCTTCTGCAAACGATTCCGCCAAAATTTTGGAAAGAGCGTCGAAACTTAAACCGTTTAAACCGTAATGAACTCCGGCTCTTTCCAATTCCTGCCTGATGCCGGTAATATTATTGAAATATTCCCTATTGTCCGCAGAACCTTCGCCGTTAAAGAACTCTATATGTTCTTCAGGATTATAGTCGATATAAATAGACCCGTGCTGCAAAAATGCAGAATCGCTTCTTCTCTGAGAATTGCCGCAAATTTTTCTCCCCCCGAACGTTATTTCGTATGAATGTGCTTTAAGAAAACAATTAAAATTATTTCTTGCCGCCGATGCCGGTTTGCCGCTTATGCTACTTTTGCCGCTTATGCCGTTTATATCCGGTTTTAAACCTAATTTTACAAAAAAAATATATAAAAACTCGCCGATTTTTTTATAGGTTTCTATGAGTTTTCCGGCAAATATGCCGGTTTTATACGATGCAGTTATGGAATACGTTATTTCGGATTTGTGCAGTACCGCCCTGCCGCCGGTAGGTCTCGAAACGATATCGTACCCTTTATGCTCCGCTTTTTCAATAATTTTTTCGTCTATATCTTTATTTTTCTGAAAAAATCCGAGAGAAAGCGCAGACGGGGAAAAATAATAAATTCTTAACGTAGGCCGGCTTGAAAAATCATCGGCAATCTTATATCTATTTAATAATAATAAATCGGCGGACATATTGAAACTGCCCGAACAGCCGCCGGAATCCGAAACTATAAGATTAAAACTCATTTATATTAACAGCCGGGTTAACAAGGTTATGCGCGGAATCATAAGGTTATAATGGTAATCGGCATTTAACTTTCAACCGTTGTTTTTTAAATATTCTTCATATGCGCCCTGATCCATTAAATCGTTAAGCTCGTCTTCGTTTTTTAGTTTAACTTTAAGAAGCCATCCGGAATCGTATGGTTCTTCGTTTACAAGCTCCGGCTCGTCTTTTAAAGAATCGTTGACGCCTACTACGTGTCCGCTTACCGGCGCATAAAGTTCCGAAACGGATTTAGCCGATTCTATCGTGCCGAACGATTCGTTCTGCTCCAATTCATAACCGTTTTCCGGCAAATCTACGTATATAATGTCTCCGAGCTGGTCCTGCGCATAATCGGTAACGCCTATGAGCGCATTATCTCCGTTGACCTTAACCCAGATATGTTCGGAATTGTATTTTAATCCTTTTGGAAAATCCATAATTATAATTCCCCCTTAACCTTTTAATTAATCTTTATTTATATAATTTATATATTTATATAATGCAATAACATTGATTGTATATATTTTAATAATAATATGAAAATATTTGCAACTAAAAAATTTAATTCTATAAAATTTATTTAATTTTTAACTTTCTATAAATCTTTGTACATAACCTATATCGATATTGCCGGAAATATAATCGCTGTCGTTAAGTATTCTCTTAAGAAAAGGAATATTCGTTTCTATGCCTTCTATCGCAAACTCGTTAAGGGCGTTTTTAGCTTTATTTATCGCTCCGAGTCTGGTTGCGTCGTGAACTATAAGTTTTGCTATTAAAGAATCGTAAAACGGCTGTACATTATATCCGCAATATGCAAAATCATCCACCCTGACGTTCAAGCCTCCGGGCTTATTATAGAATGTTATCAAACCCGGCGACGGTTTAAAGTTAATAGGATTTTCGGCATTAATTCTGAGTTCTATGCTATGTCCCTTAATCTTAACGTCTTCCTGTTTTATTTTCAGCCTGTCGCCGTTTGCGATTTTTATCTGTTCTTTAATAATATCGGTACCCGTTATAAACTCGGTCACCGGATGTTCTACCTGAATTCTGGTATTTACCTCCATAAAATAAAATTCGCCGCTTTGATCCAATAAAAACTCAAAAGTAGCCGCGTTTATATATTCTATTTCTTTAACCACCTTTAATATTAATTCCCCTATTTTTTTTCTTGCGGAAGATTTAACGGAAATAGAAGGGGCTTCTTCGATTATTTTCTGATGCCTTCTTTGAATCGAACAGTCTCTTTCGCCCAGATAAACCGCATTGCCGTATCTGTCCGCGAGCACCTGAAACTCTATATGTTTGGGATTTTCGCAATATTTTTCCAAATAAACGTCTTTATCCCCAAAAAACGATTGCGCCTCCTGTCTTGCCTGATGATATGCCTGCGATAAATGCGCCGGCGTCAAAACCATCTTTATACCCCTTCCGCCGCCGCCCATAGACGCCTTAAGGATTAACGGATAACCTATCTTTTCCGCCGCCTTTTTAATATCTTCTTCGTTGTCCCCCGTATCGTCGCTGCCCGGCAAAACAGGAATTCCCATGCTCTTAACAAGTTTCCTCGCATTTCTTTTGTTACCTAGAAGATTCATATTGGCGGAAGTAGGTCCTATAAATTTAATACCGCAATTTTCGCAGATCTCTGCAAAATTAGAATTTTCGGATAAGAAACCGTATCCCGGATGTATAGCTTCGCTGTCGGTTATTTCTGCCGCCGATATTATCGAAGATATATTGAGATAACTTTTCGACGAAGGCGGAGGTCCGATGCATATGCTCTGATCCGCATATTTTACATGAAGGCTGTCTCTGTCGGCGGTTGAATATACCGCAACCGTTTTTATCCCCATCTCCTTGCATGCCCTGATAATTCTGACCGCAATCTCGCCCCTATTGGCTATTAAAATTTTTCTGAACATATTAATATATTAGATTAATTTATAATTAAAGATAAAGATAATTTAAAGGGGTTCTACGAGAAATAACGGCTGTCCAAACTCGACTAACTGACCGTTTTCGACAAGGATAGATACTATTTTGCACTTAATGTCGACCTCGATTTCGTTCATTATTTTCATTGCCTCGACTATGCAAACGGGACTGCCCTTTTCCACGATAGAATCGACCTCCACGAAAGGCGGTTTATCGGGAGAAGCCGACCTGTAAAACGAACCTACGAACGGAGATACTATCTCTTTAAGATGCTCGTTTTTAACGGCTGGAGTTATTTCGGTTTCTATAGACTTAGCCCTGTATGCGGCAAATTTCGCAAGATCTGCCTGTTCGCCGCCGGAAATTTGAGCCGAATATTCTTTTTTTTCGGAAATTATGCTTTTTAAACTGCGTTTATAAATTTCGTCTAAACCTAACGTAATTTTAACTTCTTCATCGCCCTTTTTATAATAAAACTCTTTAAGTTTGTTGGATTTAATAAATTTTACCAGATCTTTTATATCTTTAATGTTCATAATATTTTCCTCTTTCCGAACCTTTAGCTGTTAGCCTTTAGCCGTTATCGCGCGGCTGTTGCCGTTTTACTTAGAGTTGACTCTTTCTATATATGTTTTAGTTCTAGTATCGACCTTTATAATCTCGCCTTCGTTTAAAAACAGCGGGACGCTGATTACTAGTCCCGTTTCTAAGGTTGCGGGCTTCGTAGCACCCGAAACGGTATCGCCTCTGAGACCCGGTTCCGTCTGCGTTATTTTAATCTCGATAAAATTAGGCACTTCGATATTTATAGGCTTGCCGTTATAATACAAAACTTTCACATGAATATTTTCAAGCAAAAAACCCGCGCTTTCCGCACATGCCTCTTTGTCTATATGTACTTGGTCGTAAGTTTCGTTATCCATAAAAACAAAATCGTTTCCTTCGTTGTAAAGGTACTGCATATTTTTTTCTTCTATATTAGGCGTTTCGACCTTCTCGCCCGCCCTCAACGTTCTGTCTATCACTTTTCCGGAAATCAGGCTTTTCAATTTAGTCCTGACGAAAGCTCCGCCCTTTCCCGGCTTAACATGTTGAAAATCAATGATTTCATAAGGCTCTTTTTCTATTTCTATTTTCAGCCCTTTTTTAAAGTCGGTAGTGGAATACACTTAATTAAACCTCCGTTTATTTGCGTTCTATTTATTTTATTTATAATTTATTTGCAATGCTTATTAATTTAAAACAATGTAAAATAAAAATCAAGCTAAATCCTCAATCCTGCATTTATTTTTTTTAATGCCGGTAATAACGCGCGCTCCTTCTTTTTCGATATAACACATATCTTCGATTCTTATACCGAACTCCCCTTCTATGTACACGCCCGGTTCAACCGTAAATACCATGCCTTCTTTAACCGTATCGTCGTTATTTTTGCTTATATACGGATATTCATGTATATCTAATCCTACCCCGTGTCCTAATGAATGGGTAAAATATTTTCCGTAGCCCCTTTTATCGATATAATCTCTTGCAATTTTGTCTAAGCGGCTGAATTTAACGCCCGGCTTTATTTTTGAAATAGCCGTTTGCTGGGCTGAGTAAACGGTATCGTAAACGTCGAGAAACCTACCGTCGGGATTTCCGAGGTGAACGGTAAAAGTTTCGTCGCTTTTATAACCGTTTCGTTCCGCCCCGAAATCGCATAATAAAACGCTATTTTTATCTATCTTCTCATGCGAAGGCATACCGTGGGGCAGACTTGAATTTTTTCCGGAAAGGGTAATCGTTTCGAAAGACTCTTTAGAATAGCGCTCTATTAAGTTCTTTTTGTAAGCCGAAGCTAAATCATTCTCGGCGCAGGCTTTTTTTCTTAAAGTTTTCAAAGCATCCAACATAGATTTTTCGGCTATAGAAACCGCTTCTAAAATATAATTCAACTCGCTTTCGTCTTTTATAGACCTGATCTTAGATGTTGCGCCGGCGGAGGGAACCAGCTTAACCCCGCTTTTAAATTCCTTTTTTAACGCGGCATACTCGTCGTAAGTAATATAATCGGACTCGAACATTATAACGTGGGCGGAGGCGGAAGCGTGAGACGGGCGGGCATTTCTTTTAAGTATATCGGCGGCTATGTCTTTATATATTCCTTTTATTTTAACGATTTTTACATGGGCAAAACACTCTTTATAAGCTCTTTCCCAATACCTGCCGTCCGCATATAGGATTATTTCTCCTTTACCCGTAAAATAAACATATCCTTCCCCAGAAAAATTAGTCATATAAAATATATTGGAAGGTTTTTTTATTAAAATACCGCGGGCTTTCTTTTCGGTTAACTGTCGCGCCGTAACGGAAACATTAAACATAAAGGAAATAGGAAGTTTTCTTAAGCATTTTTGTAGGCATATGCTTTTTGAAGAAAGGTTTCTAAAGCCGATATTTTGATTTCAACCGCTCTTTTATTTCCTTCGTTCGCTTCTTTAATTAACGATTGCAGTCTCTTAACGTTATCGGTAAATTCTTCGTCTAAAGGATTTTCTTTAAGCATATCTATGTAAATATTTAACGCTTCCGCGTAATGCCCTTGGGACTCGTAAATTTCCGCAAACGTTTTTGTTTTAGGTTCTAATGCCATAATATATTATATTTATCACAACGGATTATACTTAGTCAAGCAAATTAATCCGCCGCTATTTCTATATTCCTTCTATAACCGCCTGCTTGATTTTTCTTATGTAAAGCAGGTTTCTAATCTTGCCGCCCTGATCGTTTTTTACGTAAAAGGTGTCGAATGCCTTATTACCCTGAGTAGTTATTTTTGAAGTAAATATGTTTATATTAAAAGCGTTAAAAAGCCTTCCTATATCGTATAAAAGTCCTTTTCTGTCCAAAGCCTGTATCTCTATTACGGTAAATTCGCCGCTTATATTATTATAAATTTCCGCCGAATTTGAAACGCGGGGACCGCTTTTTTTATACAAACTTTCGCTCTTTCTTTTATTTTTTAGCATATCCTCGAGCGACGCATTGCCGTTAAATACGTTGAAAAAAGTAGTCCTGAGTTTATGCCAGTCTATATCTCCGTCAACTTTTTTGTATGTATGATTTACGAAAAACGTATCGATAAATCTTCCGTCTTTTCTTGTATTAATATCTGCGCTCAATATATTAAAATCAAAATAAGAAAGCACGCCCGTTATGTCGGAAAATATAGTTTTTTTATCTTCTCCGCAGATAATTATTTCGTAATAATCTTCGCCGATATGCGGCTTTGCGACAAAATTAAACCTGTGCGCAGGCGTAATTTTTGAAAATAATTTTAAATGCAGAATGATATTTTCGGAACTTTCTCTCGTTAGATATTTGCCCGGGGAATAAAATTGATTTACGAAATCCGTTATAAACCCTTTTAAGTCTTTAATGTCGTTAAGAAAATTATAGCCTCTTTTGCCTTTTAAATTTTTTGCGGCTTCGCTTACGCCGTCAATATAATAAGCATCGCTTTTAAAATACTCTTCGGTGTTTTTTAAATACGATAAAGTCCTGTCGAAAAGCTCCTTTAACAGCATTTTTCGCCACGAATTAAACCTTGTCCCCGAAACCGCCATAGAATCGCAAATACTAACGATAAAAAGCAGTTTTAGACGTCTTACGTCCTTAACGACGCCGGCGATAGATTTAATAGTCGCAGGGTCGTGAATATCCCTTCTCTCCGACGTCAGCGGAAGAAGGAAATGATTTAATATCAAAAATCCTACGCAGTTCTGGACGCTCTCGCTTAACCCGAGCCTTTTTGCGACTTTTACGGCAATTTTAGACCCTATCGTCTCGTGATGCGCCGAATATCCTTTGCCTATATCGTGAAGCAAAAGCGAAAAATTTAAAATAAACATATCTTCGGCGTTTAGATCTTCAAATGTTTCTTTAATATCGGCGTTGATTTTAAAATTGGCGGTGTTTTCCAAATAATAGACGCCGTTAAGCGAATGCGCATCTACCGTATAGACATGATAAACGTCGTTGGTAGACAGGGAATCGATTTTTTCGAATTCGGGAATCAACGCGCTTAATATTTTTGTTTCATGCATTAAAAGCAAAGTCTGATAAACCCTTTTTTTGTTTTTTAGGAGGCTTATAAAAAAATCTTTTGCAAAATTGCTGTTCTTAATATTCCTTCTGTATTTTTCTCCGCTTATTTTTAAAAGGTTGACGGACTCGGCGCTAAGTCTATGACCGGCGGATTGATATATATTCAGCAGGTTAAATATATTTTTAACGTCGGATAAGAAAAGCTCTTTATCCCTAACCGCGATAGAACCGTTTTCTAAATATAGGTTGTTTTTTACGATAATGCCGGAATTTTCTTTTTCTTTTAATTTGTTTGTTAATATCCTCGGTTTTATAAGAAGACTTATGATAAGTTTAGATATATTATGTATATTTTTAGCATTTAAATAATAGTCGTGCATAAAATACTCTATCTTGTTTAAAAATTTCCCGTCTTTATAGTAAAAAGCTTTTGCTACATTTTCCTGAATATCGAAAGTAAGCTTATCGACCTTTTTTTGCGCAAGCAGATGCATCATTATTCTTGTCTTTAAAATGAATTTTTTTGCATCGTAAAGATCGGCTATATCTTCTTTATTCAAAGAGCTTTCCATTTTTTTAGCCCTTAACGTTTCCATTACTCTTATTCCTGCAGTTTCGGTATCTGCGGACGAAGGCGGTAAAAATTCATCCGTTCCCAAATAATAGACCCAGTCGCAGTAAGAATAATCCCTCAAACCGCCTATTCCTTCTTTAACATCCGGTTCGAGAAGAAATATGTCGTTATCCGACATAACGTTAATCAGCCGCCTTCTTCTTAGGTTCTTCATTAATTCCACTAAAAAAGCCGATTTTGCGTCTATTTTATTGAAATTTTTTTTAAACCCGCCGTATAAATCCTTATTTCCCGCGATGTATCTTGTTTTGAAGAAAGAAGTATAGGTTTTTAAGTCTTTTTTCATCAGCTCTGCGGCTTCCGAAATAGTCATCACGCTCTGCGCAAGATCCACCCCCGCATCCCAAAATAAGTAAAAAAAGTCTTTTAGGTCTTTTGCGACGTTTTCCTGATTCAGCCCGTCTTTTATGATTATCATTATATCGATATCCGAATAAGGGCACAGTTCGAGATTGGCATAACTGCCGCCTGCCGTTATGCAAAAATCGCCTCTGCCTCCAATACCGGAAAAAGCATCGATAATCACGGAATCGTAAAATGAGGATATTTCTGCCGCAGTGTGAAAAGAATCATAGTCCAGAAGATCGTCTTTTAAATTTTTGTACTTTAATTTAATTTCTTCTTTTAAATATTTGGGCGTTAACATCAAATCTCCCCGCACATTTCACATTTCGTTTATTTCGTTTATATTATTTATTTTCGTTTTCATTATTTCCGATAATTCGACCGCCTGCGGCATTTCTTGCATTTCTCGGGTGGAATTTCGTATGCTGTTCCTTTAAATGCGATATGTCGGTATGGGTGTAAATTTCGGTAGTCGATATGCTGGAATGTCCGAGCATCTGTTGAATAGACCTTAAATCTGCGCCGCCTTCGAGTAAATGCGTCGCAAAAGTATGTCTCAGCATATGAGGCGTGATGTTTTTACCTATTCCCGCCAGAACAGCCGCTTTTTTAATAATCTTCCATAAACCCTGCCTTGTAAGCGGATGTCCTTTTTCGGCGATAAATAAATTACCGCCGCCCTGTTTAGCATATTTTTGTCTTAGCGGCAGATAAGATTTTAAAATCTCTTTAAAAGGCGTCCCGAACGGAACTATTCTTTCCTTCGAACCTTTTCCCCTGACCCTTATGAAATTCATATCGAAGTTGAAATTATCGAGCTTTATATCCGCAAGCTCCGATATTCTTAAGCCGCTGGAATATAGAAGTTCTATTGCGGCTTTATTCCTTATATTTTCAAAATCCTGTCTCTGCTTTTGTTTTTTTCTATGTCCTTCGTTTTTGAATTCTACCGATAGCATTTTGCCTATCTCTTCTTTTGTAAGAAAACCGGGAAGTTTCTTTGCCGTAAAGGGATATTCTATATCTTTAAAGGGGAATTCGGTTATTATTCCGCGTTTAAATAAAAATTTGTAAAATCCTTTTATCGACGAATAAAATCTTGCCCTCGTTTTGCCGTTTAAATTAAGTTCGGCAAGATAAGATAAAAAATTCTGGAAAAAAAGCGGGGAAAGCGTTTTAAAGTCGATTTTCTCGCGTGCGGCATAAGCATGAAATTTCATTAAATCCAGATAATACGACGAAATAGTATTAAGACTTAAACCTCTTTCTATTTTTAAAAAAGATATATATTCTTCGATAACGGCTTCGAGTTCGTCTTTTTTAAGGGGGGTTTTAACCTCTTTTTTTGTTTTCATATCTATTTAAGAAACCGAGAATAAAATCGAAGTCTAACTTTCTGAACTCATATCTGCCTATTTCGCTTATTAAAACAAATTTAATCTGTTTTTCGCTCACCTTTTTGTCTAACTTCATAGCATTTATATATTGTTCCGGGGTAAATTGAGGAATATCCGCCGGCAGACCGGAATTTACTATTAAATTTTTAACTCTTTTTACCGTATCTTCACTGCATAATCCGAGATGCTTAGAAAGCGCCGCCGCAAAAACCATGCCTATCGCGACAGCCTCGCCGTGTTTAATATTCTCGTAATTATATAAAGTTTCTACGGCATGCCCCAAACTGTGTCCGAAATTAAGCACCGAACGAAGCCCTGCTTCTTTTTCATCTTCTTTTACCACTTTTGCCTTAATACTGCACGACCTTTTTATGATATAAGTCAAAGCTTCTTTATCGTAAGAAAGGACCTTCCCGTAACCTGCTTCGAGATATGCAAAAAATTCGGCGTCAAGCGCCGCTCCATATTTAATAACTTCCGCGAACCCGTTTGCCAGTTCTCTTTTATCTAAAGTTTTTAGCAAATCTACGTCTATTATAACGGCTTTAGGCTGGTAAAAAGCGCCTATAAGATTTTTGCCTTCGGGATGGTCTATGCCCGTTTTGCCCCCGACGCTGGAATCGACGTCGGCAAGCAGGGTGGTGGGAATCTGTATAAAGTTTATGCCCCGCAGATACGTCGCCGCCGCAAATCCCGAAATATCGCCTACGACTCCTCCGCCGAAAGCTATAATAAAATCCGATCTTTCAAGCCTGATTTCTACAAGCCTGTCGTAAATATCCGATAGATATTTAAGGCTTTTCGTGGCTTCGCCGTCCGGAAGCGCCATAACGGCAAAGTCGTCCACTCCGTAATTTTTAAGGAAAGAAGAAATAGCGCCGCCGTATAAACCCTTGACGGTTTCGGAAGTTATAACTAAAATCCTGCCCTTTAAATTTAAATCGGCGGAGCTTAAAACCGCCGCCGTTTCCTTATTTTGCCCCCCGCTTATAATACCCGAATCTATCAATATATCGTAACCGTTATCCTTATTAACCAAGTTTAAATCGACCCTTATTTTATTCATATCTTTATGCCGCTCCTTTTATATATCTATAGCGTTTCGCTTTGAGTCTTGCCCCCGTCTTTGGCGGCGCTCATCCTTCCGTATGTATAAACCCCCGCCGTTAAAATAATATTGGTAATTATAATCACGAGAAATGCGTATTCAGGAAAATCTTTGGTGCCGGGTATTCCGGCGTTTAAAGGCATATACGCCATTATAGCGGTAGCTAAAGCCCTTCCTATCATAGACCACAGGAAAAATTTTTCTTTTTTCGGCAGTTTTTCTTCCTGCTTTTTTCTAAAATTTTCCATGAAAAATACCGCCGATACGCTTAAATATCTGCCGACTATCAGCATAACGATTATAATGAACAGCCTGTCTATAAATCCCCATCCTATGTGCGACAATTCGACGACTACTCCGAGAAAAACGAAAAATAAAGTTCTTATAAGAAACGAAAATTCAAAATTAAACTGCTTAATGAAAGATTCCTTTATGCTCATTTTAAAAAAATTAAGTTTGAGCTTGTTCAATATTTCTTCGTTTCCCATTATAATGCCGAATGCTAATATTGCGATAGCGCCGTTTCCTTTAATGAAATGCATTAACATATAAAGAATCAGCATACCGCCGAAAGTAATCATATAGGCAAATTTTGTTTTAGATATAAACTTTAGCAGTATAAACCATATTACTCCGAACAAAACGGCGACTACGGCGGATATTCCGAAAGAATACAGCAGTTCTGCTCCTTTGGATAAATAATTTATGTGAATGGACGAGTTTCGGGCAAAATTAATTAAAACGATTAAAATGACTATGGCAAGCGCATCGTTAAAAGTAGATTCTATGGCTATTACGGTCTTATTTTTATCGCTTGCTTTTATATTTGGCAGAAGAGGCATTATAACGGTAGAGCTTGAGCAGGATAATATAGTCCCGAGCATAAGGGACTGCATTAAATCTCCCCCGCCCATTATATAGAAAAAACCTCCGGTTAATATTATGGAAAGCCCCAAACCTATGGAAAGCAAAACCATCGAGTATGCCGAACTCTTGAAAACGGTTATAAAATTAAGCTCGAGTCCCCCGGAAAACATAATAAGAATTAAAACCAGCGTGCTGAGGTAAGGCGCAAAATCAATAAACATCTGCTGGTTAAAAATATGATAAATCGGACCGAGTATAAGACCGGCAAGCATTAACAACAGTATAGACGGAAATTTAGTATATGCGAAAAATATCTCTCCGAGAAAACCCAGAAGTATGACTATTCCGATTATTCCGATGGCTATTGAAGGACTCATATACTACTTTTATAGCCTTTTTTAATAAAAAAGTCAAAGTTTTGAAGAACAAATTAAAGCTCTATTTTTATCCATAACGGAGAATTAATAGGCGATTTTATTTTAAAAACGCCGTTATTCCCGCCCTCGTCGGCGGCTTCATCGGCAGCTTCTCTCGTAAAACCGTTATTTTTAAAATAATCGCGGCAGGTAAAATTCTTGCCGGTATCTTTAAAATACGCCAATGCAAAGTCGTATTTTTTTAATATTAGTTCCAGCGCATAGCTTAATAATGCCTGCTCGATGCCAAGACCGAAAACGCGGCAGGATAAAACTGCCTGCTCGATAACGTTATCTTTTATTAAAATAAGTCCCACTAAACCGTTATCCATTAATCTGTCTTTTACGAACGTCGATATTATAATACCGCAGTCTTTAAAAAATAAATCTAAATCGGCTTCGTCCCGCCTTTTTCCGGTAGTATTAAACTGGTTGGTTTTATTAAGCAGTTCCTTTGCTCTCGGAAAATATTTATCGGATAAATTTTTTATTATATGAAAACTCTGGATTAAATTAAGCCCTGATAGCCATTCTTCGTTAATTGCCGCAACGCCGTCGTCTTCCCTACCGTTACTGCTGCCCCCGGCATCGCCGCCCCTGCCGTTTTCGGCAGGTTTAATCACAACGGCAGGGGTAACCCCCGTCTCTCTAATCTTATCCCGTTCTATTTTACTCTTTATTAATGCCGTCCTGTTTTTAGACTCCTCCGTTATTATCATGTCGTTTTGAGTTTCCGGAGATACGGTTAAAACCCGCCTCCAATTTAACTGCGGGCTCGTTAAAAACCGCATACCCGGAAATTTTACTTTAACTTCGTCTATCTCACGGGGGTTATCGTCTAAGAAAAGTACGCTTTCGGGAAGTATATTGCATTCCCGTATAATTTCGGATATATTCCGGGATTTATCGTTCCAGTTTATTTTTACGGAAACAAAATCGTTCAGAGAAAGCCTTCCGCCCCAAATCTCGTTAAACAATCTTTTGCCCTCTTTGGGGTCGTTTTTACTGCATACGGCAATAACTCCTCCGCGTTTTTTAAAAAACAAAAGGGCTTCGACGAAACCGAGAGGCCAGCCTTCCGTACGGACGCCCGATTCAACCTCTTCGTCTGCGGCTATGCCTTTCCATAAAGTATTATCTAAATCGACTATTATGAGCTTTATCTGTTCTATTTTTCTTAAGACTTTAATTTCGCCTATAATCCTGTTCCAAATATTTAAAACATACAGTGCAATATTAAACTCCGGTTTAAAGTATTCCTGTCCCGTATAACCTGCATGAGTCAAGTGGTTATAAGAATCGTCCTGTATTTTTAATTTTCCTATGCTTCCCGTAATTTCTTCGTTATCTATAAAAAATAAATTATTGCTATTTTTCACCGAGTTATATAAAATCTCGTTAATCTTATAGAAGAAATAGCGGGGGTCGTTATAGTCGAATCTCGAAGAATAATAACCCCGATAATTTAACGCAGGCTCCATAAAACTAATAAAAAAAATCGGCATCGTTTCGCCGACGCTTATTTTTATTTTACCTATTAATAACGAAATAAGGGATTTACATTTATCTAAAACGGCATTTATTTCGCTTTCGGTATTATCGCGGGTAAAAAATAAATCGGGAGATACGTCCGGTATAAGCGAACTTACGGCTTCTCCCAAAATATGCCTGAAGCTTAAGCCGACTACGACCGCATCGTATTTACGCTCTGATTCTTTAAAGCTCTGCAGTGAATAACCGGACAGGGATTCAAATAAAAAATGATCTATGTTGCAATTTATGTTTTTTCCGAAGTTTGCCAAAAATTCCATTTGACAGGTTCCGAGCAGTAGAAAATTCAAACCTTCTAATCTATTTCCAAGTCTACCGCTAAAATCGGGAACTATAAAGTTGTCTTTGATATAATGAACAGCCGTATCTACGGTATGTTCTATAGCCTCTTGAAACTGCGGGTAAAATTTGCCGGAGGCGGACAACATCCATAAGCAATAAATATAATTCTTCCAATAAAGGTTTTCCAAAGGGCTGTATACAAGCGCTTTGCTAAAAAATATTAACGCTTCCGAAATTTTTCCCGCCGACAACAGCAGGGTTCCAAGATTATGATTAGACGCCGGATGCCTTTCGTCTTCGGATAAAATATTTCTGTATAGTATTTCCGCTTGTTCTAAATCGCCTTCTTTTTGTTTTGCAACGGCAAGATTAAAGGCTTCTTCTATCTCGTTTTTATTTTTTTCGTTTTCCATTTGATACATCTGCGGCGATTATAATTTTTTTATCGCAGAATTAAATATCATTTATATTTTTTTAAATCTTTATAGAAATTTTCATGAGTTCCAATGGTATATAAGTAAATCTTATCTTCAAAAAGTTCATAAGACAGAAGGAATAATTGATAATTAAATTTAAATTTCAACACTCTTATCTCTCTTAAATCGCCTTTTTTAAGTTCCCCGACTTCAGGGTTTTGAATAATATTCCTTACTTGATTATCAATTTCTGCCTGCAAGTTTTCAACAGACTTCTTTTTGAATTTAATAAATCTACCGGAAGCTATTACATCCATAATGTTATATACTTTTATTTAAGTATCCCGAATGTGTATTTTGAAGATATTCCGTTCTCTATTTCTTTTTTAGCCGCCAATGTGTCTTTAATAAACGAAAACGGCAAATCTTCATTTTCATCGGCAACGGTAGCAATTAAAAGATACTCTCTGAGTTGTTCGGAAATAGTCCTGTCGTTGACTTTTGCCCTCGCACGTATTTTTTTTTCGAGTTCCTCGGGTATTCTAACCGTAAGCATTTTATTATCCCTCCTTTCCGTAATAATTTTTCATCGACTCTTGCAATTATTAATAGCAACTATAATGTATTCATTATGAATACATTATAATATTATAATAAAAAAATATCAATATATAATAAACTCATAAATTAATACAACTTTTTTATGGCTATTATCCCTATGCGGGTTGTCTAAATTTATTCTATCAAATTAGCCGCTGATACGTTATCCATCGCCTCGATTTGACTTGCGCCAAAATTATTTGTATACTAACAAATAATATACTGTTGAGTATATAAACAAGCAAATAAACAATTTTAAGGCTCCTAATACAATTTTATGGAATTTTTCGACAGGACGAAAGAAAAGGATTTTCTTGGCAAACTTACGCAAAAAGCAGAAAAACAAATGGTCGTAGTTTACGGCAGAAGAAGGATCGGCAAAACGACGCTATTAAAGCATGTTTTTCCGGACGCTAAATACCTGTTTGTCGATACCAGATCTAAAGAAACCCTTCTTAAAGACTTTTCAAGACTGATATTCAGCGGCATCTTCGAAAACTGGGAAGCGTTTTTTAAGCACCTTTTAAAAGGTAACGATATAGTTATAATAGACGAATTTCAAAATTTTTTAAGGGTTGACGCTTCGGTATTTTCTACCCTTCAGAAAGTCTGGGACGACTTAGATTCAAATACCCTTTTAATACTGTGCGGTTCTTATACCAGAATGATGAAGCATATATTTTTAGACTATAAAATGCCCCTGTTTGGAAGAAGCGCCTATCAGATAAATTTAAAAGAATTTAATTTTGTTGAAACTGCGAAAATGCTCCGTTCTTTTGGATACGGGTTAGAGGATGCGGTGGACAGGTATTCCGTATTTGGAGGAATTCCTAAATATCTATGGTACTTAAAAAATAAAGAAGAATTCAAAACACAAATTAAATCTCTCTTTTTCGATGAGTTTTCTCCGCTGAAAGAGGAAGGAAAAAATCTTCTAATCGGCGAATTCGGCTCCGAACACCCGGGGTACTTTTCCATTTTAGAAAAGACGGGCTATTTCGACAGGGATATAAAAGAGATAGCGGATAGAACCGGCATGGAAAAAACCAAGGTTATGAAATATATAACGGAACTTTCCGATTACTACGGCATAATAGAAAAAGTAGAAAATAAGTTAAGCAGTTCGAAACGAGGCGCCCGCTATAGGATAAGGGATAATTTTTTAAATTTCTGGTTTAAATATATTTACTCGAATCAGGACAAGATTGAATTTAATCCCGAAGCCGCATTCGATTTTGCCGTTAAAAATATACCGGAGTTTATCGGCAGGATGTTTGAAGAAATTATAAAATCCATTCTTCCTTATCTTTATAATGCCGAACTTATACCTTTTTATCCGGAAACCGTCGGAAAGCACTGGGGAAAAATCCCTGGTTCGAAAGAAGTATACGAAATAGACGCGGTCTGCGAAAGCAAGGATGCCGTATTATTAATCGAGTGCAAATGGCGCAATAGAAAGGCATCAAAAAACGATATAATTAATTTTTTGCGGAAATGCGGTTATATAAACGATTCAAGAAAAAAAGTCCCCGTTTTTATCAGCAAATCCGGTTTTGAAGACGGCGTTTTCACCGCTGTGTCCGAGATTATCAAAATAGATCTTAACGATATAGAGAAGGCTATTTTAACCGAGGTTTAATTTATACTATATAAATTATATAATATAGTATTGTATTAGATTGTATTAGCCCCCTAGTAGTATTAACGTAAATTTTTTATGGAAACAAATAATAAAAACACTTATACCGACAAAGAACTGGCAGATATATTTAACTGGGACCCTTTATCCGGAGAAGAATGGGACGGTTTTCATATATCATCCTGTTTATACTCATTAAATTTAAAAAATAACGGTGAATAATATGCGATTATCCGCAGAGGAAGCAAAAATAATCAAAAATTTAGCCGTTAAATATTTTGGAGCAAATTCTAATATTTATCTGTTCGGATCTCGGGCGGACGATAAAAAACGGGGCGGAGATATAGATTTGTATATAGAAATCGATAAGCTACCGCCCGATATTTTCGATTCAAAAATAAATTTCATAGTAGATTAAAAAACAAATTAGGCGACCAAAAAATAGACGTGGTTATTAAAAATTTACGCTCGGATAAAGATATTCCTATATACGAAATAGCAAAAAAAACCGGCGTGGCATTATAAATTGGAAAAAATTAAGGGAAATTAGAAACGAAATATCCCATGAATATGCTTCCGAAACAAGTTATTTAGTAGAAGGCATAAATAAGCTCTATATGAACGCTTCATCCATAATCGGTATTTATGCAGGTATCAAAGAATATACAAAGAAGAAGCAGCTAACGCCCATAACTCTGTTAGCGGCGGCTTCGTAAGCCAAATCTTCAAATATTATAATCTAACTCATTTAAGAAATCTTTTATTTATTCCGATTATAAAATAAATATGAAAGTAGTAATCCTATCCGGAGGTCTCGGAACGAGACTCTCCGAAGAAACCGAACTGCGCCCCAAGCCCATGGTCGAAATAGGCGGAAAGCCTATCCTTTGGCATATAATGAAGATATATTCCGCCTACGGCTTTAACGAATTTGTTATATGCCTCGGATATAAGGGCAATATGATAAGGGAGTATTTTGCAAACTACTTTTTGTATCAGTCGGACGTTACCATCGATTTATCCGATAACTCTATGGAAGTTCATAACTGCAAAGCTGAACCGTGGAAAATTACCTTAGTGGATACGGGATTAAACACCCAGACCGGCGGAAGGATTAAGCGGATTGCCAACTATTTAGACGGCAAGCCGTTCTTACTCACCTACGGAGACGGCGTAGCGGACGTGAACATAGAAAAACTAATAAAATTTCATAAAAAACATAAGAAATCGATAACTATGACCGCCGTCCAGCCGGAGGGGCGTTACGGTTCGCTTGACATAGATAATGATACCGGCAATATCCTGAAATTCTTAGAAAAACCCAAAGGCGACAATGCATGGGTTAACGGCGGGTTTTTCGTAGCAGAGCCGAATGTCTTAAATTACATTAAAAACGACGGCACAATATTTGAAAAAGAACCGCTCGAAAAACTTGCCAAGGGCGGAGAACTTGTCGCCTATAAGCATAAAGGCATGTGGAAATGCATGGATACCCAGAGGGATAAAGGTCAGTTAAACCAGATGTGGGAAACCGGCAACGCCGCATGGAAAGTATGGGACGGAGAGTAAATAAAATAAAAAAACTTTTTAACGGCGTTTACTTCGGCAAAAAAGTTCTTATAACGGGACATACGGGCTTTAAAGGCTCATGGCTTTCGCTGTGGCTTTCTTTAATGGGAGCGGATATAACCGGTTTTTCGCTCGAACCGGATACAAACCCGAACCACTTTTCCCTGCTTGATATAAAAATCAATTCAATTATAGGCGACATTAGAAACGAAAATCTCCTAAACGACGTTATAAATAAATACCGCCCCGATATAATATTCCACCTTGCGGCACAGCCACTTGTCAGGAGATCATATAAAATTCCCCTTGAAACATTCGAAACAAACGTTATGGGAACGGCCAACATTTTCGAGGCATGCAGGTCCGTGAAATCCGTTAAAGCTATAATAAATATAACCAGTGATAAATGTTACGAAAACAAGGAACTCCAAAATTATGGATATAAAGAAAATGACCGATTAGGCGGATACGACCCTTATAGCGCAAGCAAAGCCTGCGCCGAGTTAGTTACCGGAGCATACTGCAATTCCTTCTTTAACGTTTCGGACTATGGAAAAACCCATAATACACTGGTAGCAAGCTGTAGGGCGGGAAACGTGATAGGCGGCGGAGATTGGGGCGAGGACAGGCTATTACCAGACATCGTACGCTCCGCTTCCAGCAACGAAACAACAGTAATTAGGAACCCTCAAGCTGTAAGACCATGGCAGCACGTTTTGGAGCCGTTAAGCGGCTATCTGCTCTTGGGACAAAAGCTGCTTGAAGGCGGCGCTGAATTTGCCTGCGCTTGGAACTTTGGGCCGGAAAGCGAGGATTGTATTACGGTAAAACAATTACTTGACCATTCTCAATCTCTGTGGAATTCAATAAAATACGACACTGCACCGAAACATTCCGACAACCCACACGAAGCCTGCCTGCTAAGCCTTGACTGTTCGGAAGCAAAGGAAAAATTGAAATGGAAAAACGTCTGGGGACTAAAGACGGCGCTCGAAAAAACTATAGATTGGTATAAAAGTTTTTATGAAAAAGACCATATCTTAACGGAACAAGAAATTAAAGACTATATATGTGAAGCTAAAAAAAGGGGACTTGTCTGGGTATTTTAAATTGCTCCCATTTGTCAATACAATTTTTTAATATTATTATTTTCTATTTTAATTTCTCTATCATTTTATTAATACAAGCATTTAAAGCATCCTCGCCTTTATAAATATATTGTATGTTTAAAATAATATTTTGGATATCAGAAAAATCATTACGATCTTTAATCCATTCAAAATAAATCTGAGGATCTTTTGTATTAAAAAAATAATAAGGATACGTGATTATACACGCATTTGATTTGATTTTTCTTGTAAGATCTATTATATCGCCGTTAGTTTTAATAAGAGTTATTTTATTTATACATAATACAACGGCATCATTTAAAGGATCAAACCTTAAAGTTTTTATATATCCTATTTTTGAAAGGTCAAAAACAAACTCTTGAACGTTATTATTAATATCTATTAATAATCTTATAGAATTAACTTCATTAAAACCGTTTTCCTTATCATAAAAAAGTTGGCAAGACAATGAATTTTTATTAACTTTACTATTATATCCATTAATAAGTCTTAATAATTTATCTTCCATGGGAAAAATAGGATTTGTCCATATATTTCTCTCTTGATTAGGTACTTCCATAAATTTTCCATTTCTTAAGATAGCATTTTTATCAACAATATCTATTGAGCCGGTTACAACTTCTTGTCCAAGAGTATTATCATGAGGCTCACCTTTCTTTATTATACACAGTGAATTTATAAATTCTATAGAATGAATTTCAGATAAACATTTTTCATTAAATTTAATATTGAAAAATTCTTCAAATCGCAAAATAAAATCTCGTCGGCTAATTTTAATGCCCCAAAATTCAAAATTTAAAATATCTACTAAAGTTTTAAAAAAAGCTATTGAAGAATACGGATGATATAAACCTCCGTTATAATCCCGCCAATAGCTACTATGTAAATCTTCAACTATATATAATCCTCCATAATTTAAACTTTCAAAATATCTAACAAAGGATTTAATAATGTCTCCTGGAAAATGACTACTATCGTCTATAACTACATCGAAAGAAGAAACAACATTTAATATTGAATCTTTACAAATATCAGTATTGGCGTCACCTATTATTATTTTTACGCGCGGATCTTCATATTTTAGATTCTTACATCTGCAATCAATATCGCATCCTACCAAATGAATAGCGTTTTTAAAAAACTTACTCCAAACTTCTAAGGAACCACCATTTTGAATACCGATTTCAAGCATGTTTACGGGTTCATTCATTAAAGGAGTGAATAATCTATTATATTCCTTCAAATATAAAAACCATTTATCTGATACTTTCCCTTTATTGTTTTTATATAAACTAATTAATTCATCAGTCATAATCAATGGACCCTCCTTTTCCATCATTATTTCTTAAATTTGAATAGCAAATTTTGGAATAACCGTGATAAATTTCGAATTCCATTTTCTCGCATATGCTAATTGGTTCAAAATCTCATCTTTAATATTCCACGGTATTATGATAATAAACTCAGGTTTTTCTTTTATTAAAACGTCTTCGGAAACTATCGGTATATGACTACCTGGTAAAAATTTATTTTGTTTGTAAGGATTTTTATCAACAATAAATGAAATTAAATCTTTTTTGACTCCACAATAATTTAATAAAGTATTGCCTTTAGCCGCCGCGCCATACGCCGCAACTTTATTACCTTGTTTTTTCGTTTTCAGTAAAAAGGTTAAAAGATCATATTTAATTTTATCAACCTTAGCTTGAAAGTTTTTATATCCTTCGAGTCTATTTAAATTAGCGTCTAGTTCTTTTTTTAACACCTTATCAATATTTTCTGATTTTTTATTACTTGATTCTAAATGGGTTGCATATATTCTTAGGCTTCCGCCGTGTGTCGTTAGCTCTTCAACATCAAAAAGATTTAAATTATGCGCTTGAAATATTTGTATTGTAGAAAAAAGCGATAAATAGGAAAAATGCTCATGATAGATCGTATCAAATTCACCTTGCTTTATTAAATTTAATAAATGTGGGAACTCAATGGTCATAACTCCGTTCGGCTTAAGCATTTTTTTTAATCCTTTAACAAAATCAATAATATTTGGAACATGCGCCAATACATTATTCCCAATTATTAAATCAGCTTTAGGCATATCTGCCGCTAATTTTTCAGTAAAAAAATCTTCTATAACATTTATACCTTTACCTATTGCAATAGCTGCAGTATTTTGAGTCGGCTCTATACCTATGCAAGGAATTTTTTTTTGTTTAAAATACTGGAGCAAATAACCGTCATTACAAGCTATTTCAATTACCAAAGAATTTTTGTTTAATTGAAGTCTATCGGTTATCATTTCCACATAATTTTTGGCGTGTTCTGTCCAAATAGTAGAAAATGAGCTAAAATAAGCATAATCATTATTGAAAATATCTATATTTTTTTTATATTCATCAATTTGAACTAAAAAACATTTGTCGCAAACAAAAAGTTTAAGCGGATAAAAAATTTCCGACTCGTTTAATTGCTCAAATGATAAATAGGAATTTGAAGGGGGAGAATTAATGAGATCAATAAATTCATAATATAGGTTATTTCCACAAAATCTGCATTTCATATTGAAAATAGATTATAACCTCTTTAAAATTATTTTAATATTGTATATAATTTAACTATATTATTCAATTAATAAAACAAAATGCTATATAATATGATTAATTTTAATTATTCAATAACAAAATTACAAGGACTTTATTCTATTTGCCGTAAAATAAAAATAGACGACAGAGGTTATTTTGAAAGATTATTCTGCATTGATGAATTTAAAGAATTAGGGCTTAATAAACATATTATGAATATTAATCATTCTTTCACAAAAAATAGAGGGACTCTCAGAGGTCTTCATTTTCAATATCCCCCGTTTCAAGAAATAAAAATCATAATTTGTTTAAAAGGTTCTATTTATGATGTAGCAGTTGACATAAGGGCAGACTCGCCTACTTTTTTGCAATGGCACGGAGAAACGCTTCAGGAAAGTTTGCGAAATATGATGCTTATACCTGAAGGTTTTGCTCATGGATTTCAAACATTAGAAGATAACGTCGAACTTTTATATTTACATACTAACTTTTATAGTAAACAATATGAATCTGGGCTAAACTATAAAGACCCTGCACTAAATATACCATGGTTATTAAGTGTAACAGATGTTTCGGAAAGAGATGAAAATCATGATTTTTTATCGGTTGATTTTAAAGGTATTAAAATATGAAAGCCCTTATCACTGGAGCAACCGGATTTATCGGCTCTAATATTATAGACAGGCTTTTGCATTATAAAGATGTATATATTATAGCAACAACAAGAAATATTGAAAAAGCCAAAAAATTTTACTGGTTTAATCACAATAATATTAAAATAGTTGAATTTGATATATCTCAAACAAATTCTAATATTTATAGCCGACTTTATAATCCTGACATTTTAATACATTTGGCTTGGGACGGACTTCCTAATTACAATAATTTATACCATATAGAAAATAATCTTTGTAAGAATTATTTATTTCTAAAAGATATCATATCAGGCGGATTACAAGATTTAACAGTAACAGGAACATGCTTGGAATACGGAATGAAAAATGGGTGTTTGTCAGAAAATATTGACGTAAATCCTATAGTCTCATATGCAATCGCTAAAGATAGCTTAAGAAGGTTTATTGAGGAACTTCAAAAAACAAAAAAATTTAACCTAAAATGGATTAGACTTTTTTATCTGTATGGACAAAATCAATTTTCTAATTCCATCTTGCCTAATTTAGATGAAGCAATTAAAAAAAATCAAAAAGTATTTAATATGTCTGGAGGGGAGCAATTAAGAGATTACTTGCCAGTTGAAAAAGCAATCGAATATATCATCAAAATAGCATTTCAAAATAAAATCAGTGGTATTGTAAATTGCTGCAGTGGCAAACCGATATCAATAAGAAATTTAGTAGAAAATTATTTAAAAGAAAAAAATGCACATATGGATTTAAACTTAGGCTACTATCCCTATCTTAATTATGAACCTATGGCTTTCTGGGGTGACAACTCAAAACTCAATAAATTGTGTAATGATCTCTAATAATTTTTTGTCTTGACTTTGGAAGGTAGTTTAAACTTTACGAGAGAAATCTACTCATAACTAAAAAAACAGGAAAATTATAAATAAAATTAATGAAAATAAATAATTTATTATCATTTTGCATAGCAACATACAATCGTGAAAATACATTAAAGCTATCATTGCCCGATTTAATTGAAAAAATTAAAAAATATGAAATAAAAATTTTTATTTGCGATAACGCTTCAACAGATAACACAGAATTATATATATTATCACTTCAGAAAATCTATCCATACATATTTTACCAAAAAAATGAAACCAATATCGGACCTGATGCTAACTTTGAAAAGGTTTTAAAATTCAGTAATACAAAATATAGGTGGTTATTAAACGATCATAATGGAATAACTAATGTAAATTTATTTGAAGAAACAATCAAATATTTAACTACTTTAGATAACATTGATATATTGGTTGTCAATGAGATTAGTAGAATAAAAAATATAGAATCACGCATATATACTAATCATGAAGAGGTCATCATAGACTTAGGATGGCACATGACATTAATGAGTTCGTTGATATATAGTGAAAAAATAATTCAGCAAGCCAATTTTAAGAAATATCACGGAAACATATTTTTGCAGGTTTTAATAGTTTTTGAGTATATTGCTTCCCATGATTTTAAACTTTTATGGTTATCATATCCAATATTAAAAAATTTCGATATAATTGGACAACCTACTTGGCATAATGATGTTTTTAAAGTCTTTGGGGAGACTTGGTACAAATCTATTAAATCTCTTCCTCCAAGCTATTCCAACGCATCAAAGGAAAAATGTATAAAAGATCATGGTTATTATGCAAACATGTTCACGCTTGAACGGCTTGAATATTTTAAAACTAAAGGAGGAATATCTATAAGAAAGGTCTTCGGTAATTTAAGTTATATTTATAAAGTATCAAATATAAAAACAACAATGTTTTCAATAATTTTATCTTTTATTCCTATAAAATATCTTAAAAATTTTAATTTATTTCTTGCAACTATAGATTATTTAAAATTAATAATAAAATATCCCGAATATAGAAAGGGATTAAATGTATTATTTGGCATTTATAGAACTCGTCCGGATTTACAGATAACTTTTTCTGGTGCAAATCCGAAATGGATAAACAATCTTATAATTTGGGCATATACTCACGGCGTCAGTATAGACGGAGTAAAAAGCCGACTAATTCCATTTGCAAATCAATACAAAATATTAAGTCGCGTTTTACATTTTTATTAAAAGTGAGATTAATCAATGGAAAAGATTGCAATGTCAGGTTTTAAATATTACATTACGAATTATGTTGTAGGAAATGGGATAGAGCATCTGCCTCCAGAGATAGATTAATGCTATGCGCAAAATCATTCTCTGCGATTTTACCCCATTTCGTTTTGAAATAATCTATTTCTTTTCTCAATATAATCTTTTTTTCTTCTATATTCTCATATGCTATGGTTTTATATTCGTAATGATAAAGCATTGCGTAAGGCGTATAAACATTATAATATCCCAATTGCATAGCTTTAATACAAATATCAATATCATTATAGTTTATCGGTAAATTTTCATCCATACCGCCAACCTTTTCATATACCTCTCTTCTTATAGCCATACATGCGCCTGTAACTGCCGAGCAATTTTGTAGTAAATTAGCTCTGCCAAAATAACTTGCATCATCTTTGTCGAAATGGTAATATGCATGCGTTGCAATGCCTTCTCCTCCGATTATTATTCCCGCATGCTGAATCGTATCGTCAGGATATAAAAGTTTTGCGCCCACAGCTCCGACTTCGGGACGCAAAGCATGGGAAACGAGTTCCCTTAACCAGTCGCCGCTAATAACTTCGGTATCGTTATTTAAAAGAACTATTATGTCGCCTTTTGCGAATTTTACGGCAAAATTATTAATAGCGGAATAATTAAAAGGTTTATTATAATCTATGACTCTAATATTATCGCTCCCATCTATCAACTTTAAATATTTTAACGTTTGCTCGTCATTACTGTTATTATTAACTATTATAATCTCGTAGTTTTTATAAGTTGTTTTCGTAAGTATGCCGTCTATGCATTTCTTTAATATATCGTCTCCGTTATGCGTCGGAATTATTATGCTTACTAAGGGGTTATTCCCTATATCGTAAATGACAAGCTGATACATAGGCAGCAAAGGTGCTTCGACCACTTTAGCTTTTACATTTAGTCTGTCGAGATGGTCTTGCACGGCTTTTCTTGCGGCTATGACGGCATAGGATTTACTTTCGACGCTAACCGCCGTCGAACCTTCGGTCATCCTCCAATGATATAACACTCTTGGAATGTGCCTTATTTCATTTGGTTTTACTTTTTCTATAAACCTGAGCGCCAAATCGTAATCCTGCGAACCCTCGTAACCTTCTCTAAAACCGCCTATTTCATCAACTATATATTTTTTATAAACGCCCAGATGACTTATCATATTTTGGGATAAAAACAAATCGGGATTCCAATCCGATTTAAAATAGGACGAAACCCTGCTTTCGTCGAAATATAATTTGTCCTCGTCGCTGTAAATCAACTTAACTTCGGGATGATCGTTTATTTCTTTTACAACGAAAAACAAAGCAAACTCGGGAAGTTCATCGTCGTGGTCTAAAAGTGCGATATAGTCTCCGGCGGCAAGCGATAGAGCGCTATTCGAAGCTTTAGAAATATGCCCGTTTTCGGTTCTGTATATAACTTTGATTCTTTCGTCTTTTTCTTTATAATACTTGAGGATTTCTTTCACGTGAATTTCCGTGGAAGCGTCGTCCGCAATGCATAATTCCCAATATGGATAAGTCTGGTTAATTACGGATTCTATAGCTTTTTTAAGATATTCTTCGGGGGTGTTGTAAACAGGCATAATGATGCTAATTTTTGGATTGCATTTAAAACGGAAAGTTCTCTGTTTTTCAAGTTCGGCATTTGAAGGCTCGTTATATTTTATCCATATCTTATACAATTCATTTTCGTCAAAGGATACTTGTATTGTTTGCTTATTGTTTTTAAGAATATTGTCGATAATGCTTTGATACAAAAAAAGCGCTTTTTCTTTTTCTTCCAGTAACGATTCTAAGTCTTTTTCTGGATCCGACAATTCAAAACTTTTTTTTATTTCTTCACATTTCTTGCGAATTTTTATATTATATTTATCTAAAATTAAAATATCATTACATAGTTTTAGCGCTTCTTCATATTTTTTTTCAAATAAAAGTTCGTCTATTTTATCTTCGGCAGCCTTGATATGATTAAATGAAATGATATTTTTGGAAAAATTTTCTTTCGATTTATTGGAAATAAATAAATTGTCCTTTTCCGCTAAAATATAATTATCCCTTTTATATCTATGCTTCCATATTTCCATAAAACGATTAATGTTCTCTAAATCGTGCTTTTTTCTGCCGGCAGTTTTTTCTTCAAAATGAAAAACGATACTTTTAGGGTTAAATATCAGTTTGTAACCGGTTTCTCTCATTTTTAGGCATAAATCTACATCCTCAAAGCCGTTAATATAACCATCGTCGAAACCGCCCGCCTTTTCGAATATTTCTTTTTTTACCATAAGGCATGCCGCAGTTATAGCATTAAAACTTCTTAGATATACAGCGTTTTTGACGTCTAATTCTTTGCATCCCGATATTTCCATCCCCGAATAGGCATTGTACGGAACTAAACGTTCATCGAACATTATCCCTGCCTGTTGAATTTTTTTATCGGGATAAAGAAGTAATGAACCGCAAGCGGCAACATTTAAAGAATTAGATTCTGATACATCGGAATTTAATGAATAATATAATTCGCCTATAGCTCCCTTAGATACCACGGTATCGTTATTAAGAAACAATAAATTTTCCGATTCGGCGATTTTTACCCCTTGATTGGAAGCTTTGGCAAATCCCAAGTTTTCTTCGTTAACAATAAACTTGAAATTTTTCAATTCGTTAAAACCGTTAAAAAATTCTTTTGTTCGGTCGGTCGAACCGTTATCTATTAAGATTATTTCAAAATTTAAAAGCGGATGATTTTTAAATATGGAATAAATACACTGTTTCGTAAAATTAAAATTATTATAAGCGGGTATTATTATAGATACGTCATAATTGCCTGTTTTGTATTCTCTTTTATAATTAGTTTTATTTGACAAGCCTTCTGAAACAACGTTAAGACATGGAATATACAGTAAATCGGCTAAAAAACAATTAAAACCGTCTCCGGCATAAAAAGACGACGACTGCATAATTAATGCCCTGTCTTTTAGCGGCAAAGAATCAAAATCGTTCCCGGCTAATAAAACTTTAAAACCTATTTTTACAATATAGGGAAAATCCGAATTAAATTTTTCTAAAATGCTTTCTTTGAATGTGACAGATGTGGAATCGATAATAATAAAAAAATCGTCTAAATCAATATTATTTTTTTCGAGATAATTTTTTGCGTTAATTAAATTTTCCTGCGAATAAAACAAGTCGGGTTTACGGCCGTCTATTTTTTTAAATTCGTAATCTATTTCAGGGATTGGATTAGAATCGTCTATATAAATGATATAATCTATTTTTTGGAGAGGCATTTCGTTTGAACAATATTTTAAGTAAATATTTTCATCAAAAAATTTCCATTCCTCCGAAACTAAATACAAATCCCAATTATTATACCTATTATGTAAATCCCTGATAAAAACGGTAAAATTTAATAAAGTTTCAGGTTTATCTGAGTCTATATTTAATAAAACCTTTTTAGGCTTTTTAGATAACTCCGATAAGCCGCTTTTTTTCGACGATATTTTGATTTTTCCGTATTCATATTTGCCGGGGGAAACGGCAGGAAAAACATCGACAAAACCTGCATATTCAAGATAGCCTTTTAAAAGATATTCGGAAACTTCCGTTCCGGCATATTCCAAATAAAACTCCGACCCAAATGACAGTACCCTGTATGTTTCCGAAAAAAGTTTTTCTATTTCTTCATACGTAAATTTGTCGTTTATGCCTTTTAAGGTTAATTTTTTAACGGAAGAGCCCGATATATTGGAAAATAATTTTATTATATATTTATAATCGGCGGCATTTTCTTCCGTTGCGTCAAAAGTTAAACCGACATGATTTATATCTACGCATTTTTTTACGGCTATTGCAATCTCGTCGGAATTTTCGCTTATACCGCAAACCAATAAATTATTTTGATTTAATTTTTCTTCCAACAACGGCAGATAAATATAATCCTTTGGAACTCTAAAACTAAAAACTACTTCGCTGTTAACCTCTTCTACTATTTTTATAATAGATTCGTTAACCGCCTCTTCGCCGAAAATATATAATAATTTGTGGTTCATAAATTAAAAGGTAATATTATTCCTACAGATTTCAAAAACTCGACTATTTTCCCTACGGCATCCGAGGCACAGGTTTTTGATGTATCTATATATATATCGGCATTAATCGGTTTTTCATAAGCTGCATCGACGCCCGTATAGTTTTCGATTTCGCCGTTAAGCGCTTTTTTATACCATCCCTTGGCGTCCCTTTTTACGCATTCATGAAAAGGCGTGTCTATAAAAATTTCTATAAAGTCGTCTGTACCTATTATTTCCTTAGCCGCCGTCCTCTGCTTTCTTAAAGGCGAAATAAACGACGCTATTACTATTATTCCGGCATCGACGAAAAGCTTAGCAGATTCGGCAACCCTTTTTATATTTTCCAGCCTGTCTTCTTCCGAAAATCCAAGCCCCCTGCTAAGTCCGTGCCGTATATTGTCCCCGTCCAGTAAATAAGTATGACGGCCTTCGGAGTTCAAAACTTCTTCGAGTATATTTGCGATAGTGCTTTTGCCGCATCCGCTGAGTCCTGTAAGCCATAACACGCACCCTTTTTGGTTTTTAAGTTTTTCCCTGTCTCTTCTTTTTATCTTATGCTCGTGCCAGACTATGCAAGGGCTTGAGTGATTTTTTAGGGACATTTTGCGCCTTTCTCTTCAGACTCTTTTTTTAATTGAAGCAACGCATCGAATTGCGCCTGCATATATAAAAGGGTCGAACGAAGTTCCGTCATCCATGAATAAATTTTATTAATCTTTGCCGCGGATTCTGCGCCGTCTATGGAAGTTTCATCCGCCGCGATACTTTTCAGCAAAACATAAAGTTCGGTAATTTTAGGCGGAATTTCATCGTCGGCGGCAAGATGGTCTATACTAAAAACGGTATGTCTCAGAGATTCGCTCAAAAAATAATTCTTATAATCCTTAAACATGGAACTTTCACCGTCAAATTCTAAATCAAAACGCTCCGCAATCCTTCTAAGCTGTTTTTCAGGGTCTTTTATCAACTCGTCGTAATCCACGACTATTCTGTTATAACCGGCAGAATGTATCAAAGAAGCCATAACTGCGCCGAGCCAGATATAAGCGCCATTTACTATATCGAATCCGTCCCTTTTCTGCATCGATTTTGCAGCGCTTAAAGGGTTGCGGCAGGCGATAACATATGCCGGTTCGATACCTAAACTGCCGAAAATATCATTCCAGAACGGAAGCAGTTTTGCGATATTCGGGTCTTTCAATCCAAATAGTTTGGTATTTTCAAGCCTTCTTTCTATTATGTTTACGGCAACCGGATTAAAAGCCGATAAGACATGTTTAGTATCATCGTCAAATATAGGTAAAACCGGATTATTCCACGTATAACCGATTGAATTAAGCATTCCGATGTCTAATGCGCTTATCTCTAAATCTTCGAAATACCCCTTTTCGTTATCCGCACCTGTAATATCGGATCCGTAAAATTCTCCGAGGTTAACCCCTAAAGTCTGAATACCTTTCGTAATTGCGCTCGTACCGCTTCGCTGAACTCCTATTACCGCTATAACCCGCTTCTTTTTAAGGTCATTTGTCTGCATTAGCGGTACCGTTTATTTTAGTTTTCATATCTTCCAAAATACTGCCCCAAATGTCTATATTGGGTTTCAGTTCAAACTCTACTATATCGGCAAGCAGGACGTGGTCCTGTTCAATCTGCGTGGAAAGAACGGAAGAAAGAATTTTTTCAAGGTCGTTGAAATAGGTCTGGACGCTTTTGCCTGCGTAAACAAGATTATTATAATCTATTTTTAAAAACTCCGATATCTTTTCCATTATCTGAATAAAAGTCGTAAGCCCTTTGAGATACTCCGCAAAATTATTAAAGCCGCCTGCGCTGTTCCCCCATCTTATTTCATCTGTCGTTTTAACTATACCGCTCTTAAACGCTTTTAAAAAGACTAAAGCGGCGTCTATCGAACCGATTAAAAGTTCGAGCTGGCTCATAGTGGTTACTTTAATCTCGTCCTCATCCGAGAGCTTAAAGGCTTTGGATTTATCGATATTTAACATAAGGTCGTCATATTTTTTTCCGTTTATATGGATATTCTTTATTACCATACCCGCCGGAATCAGATTTTTTATATCGCCGTACAAAATATCGTGCATACTGCCTGCTCCCGAAATCCCGTCTTTTAAATTTTCGTCAATGTACAATTTCATATTTTACCCTCCGTTTTATAATTAATATTACGGTTTATTTTATCTAAAAACATCAGCAAAACTCTTTTATATATATTTAATTGAAGTTTATACCGCGAATAGTTTTTAAGCGAATCCACGGCAAGACCGAATAAATCATAACTTACGGAACTGTTCTGATTTATGACGTGAATTTGATTAAATAAAGAAAAGCTGTCGTAAACGGAAGAGATATATTTTAACTCAAAATCTATGGATTTTATATTGCCCATATATTCATTTATTTTTTCAGAATTAAAAGGATCATCGACGGCTAAACGCACGATTTTTTTTGCCTCCGAAATGCCTTTTTTACAAAAATCGGCAAGGCTTTCGATTGCATCTAGTTCCTCGTTTATATCTGAGTTAAAATTATATTCTAAGGCTTCGAAACAGTCAAGAAAAAGTTCTGCCTCGTTTTCGTCGATCTCGATATAATCTCTTTCATAATAATGTTCCAATGCCAATTTTAACATTTTAATCTTTAAATCTTTAGAATTAAGTTTTCTTTTAACGGCAGGTAAAAAATCGATGAATTTTTTTGAATCTATTCTCGAAATATAAGGAATTATACCGCAGTTTTTATATTTAGATAAGATTAATCCGTAATTTTCCGCAGGAAAGTCTTCGAGAATCATTCTTGCCATATCGTAAATATATTCCGGTTTTATCAGGCTTTTACATATAGGGTTCATACACTTAAGAGTAAACTCGCATGGAAAACATTCGATATCCGGCACTACAAGCAGTTGGTTTTCCGCATACGGTCCGGTTTCTAAAAAACCCACGTTTCCGGTATATATGACTATAAGCTTAACGCCTGCGGCAACCCCTATATGCATTGTTCCCGTATCATGAGTGATAAGCAGCGCGCACCTCTTTACTAAAAAAATAAGGTCGGAAACGGATGTTTTGCCGGTCAGGTTTATAAGCCTTTTGCTTGAAACTGCCGATTCTATATAATTTCCGGCTTCCACGTCGTACCCTGCTCCAAGCAAAGCTATTTTTATTTTGACGTTATAATTTAGAAGCATATTCGCAAGCTCGACAAAATAATCGTAACGCCACTTTTTAAATTCGGAAGACGCTCCTATCGCAAATGAAATCAAAATATCGCCTTCTTCTATTCCGGCGTCTTTTAAAATATCGCGCCGGGCAATCCGACCAATCCGGACAATTTCTTTTTCGGTATCGAGATAAATATTATTTATATGGACTTTATTATTATTGACGTCTTTGAGCCTTAAGGTTCTTTCGTAAATATCTACAAGATTTAAAACGCTGACTTTTCTGTTTTTAACGGCGGAAAACATATAAGATATCATATCGTCGTTGGAAATTATAGCCCCTTCACGCGTTATAGATATACCTATATTTTTTAAAGAATTTAATATATATAAAAAATATACGCTGAATTCGTCATGCGAAAGATTGACGGCAAGGTCGTACTTTACGTATAAAATTCCTTCGAAAATTTCATTTAACGCATTTAAAACATCTATCGTAAATTCAAAATTATTAAGTTTTAAAATCTCCGATAGTCTTGTAACGTTTATAGATTTAATTTCATCGACGCACGGCAGAAACGGGGCAATTTCGTTAAAATCTTTAGATATAACGAGTTTGACATGGCTTTCGGGATAAACTAATTTTATTTTTTTGAAAAGGGCCGTGGATTGTATAATATCGCCCATACGCGTAAGATTAAGTATAATGATATTTTTCAAAGTCCTTCCAGCTTAACTAATTTTGTTTTAATAGCCCAGAGCATTAATATCATAGCTTCAGATTTAGACAATCTGCCTTTGCCGCTCTTTATGCTATCTACCATATCTTTTATAGAAAGGGATTTCCTATCGGCAAATTGCATAATAAGGCTTTGTAGTTCTTTATTGTTTTCCGTTTCTTTTAAAAGTTTTGAAATGCTTTCCTTTCTGTAAATCAATTTTAATTTTATTTGATCGTAAGAATCCAAAAGTATTATTCCCATCATTTCTTTAATGCGGCGTTCGTAAGTATGATTTTTTGTTGCGGTTTCGCGTCCGCGTTCGGCTATAGCCAGTCTTTCGTTTTCGTTTGCAAGATAATATTTAATTTTTTTTCTCAAGTCGTCGACGCTTTCGAAAACGACCAAATCTTTTCCGTCTTCAAACGCCCCGTTTAAATATTTACGCCTATCGACCAACTGGAAACCGCCGCAGGCTAAAATTTCATAAACTCTCGGATTTAGAAAATCGCCGTTTGGATTAATATCCCGGTGCCAAATAGAAGAATGAAGATTTATATTTATTTTTGAATAGTTATAAATTTTAACCGCTTCTTCCTCGTTAAATCTTTTTCCGCCTTCTTGAATAAACAGGCTTAACGGCAATCCCGCATGCCAGTCGTTTCCCCATATTTTAAAGTTAAAATCTAATAATTTTGCAAATACGTTCTTTCTATTGAAATAGCCGGCTCCTGCAAAACTGACGTCCGAACCGTATTTTAATTCGTCTTCTTTGTTTGGTTTGGTAATTTTCTTATGAAAACCCGGGAGGCAGGCTAAGGGAAGATAATAATAATTATCCGCGCCGATATTTTTCAGCTCTTCAAAAAAATCGTCTTTCTGTATGGTAAAGAAATAATCGACGTTTTTTACGATAGTATTCCAATAGGTAAGCGTCCTGAAATCTTCTACGAACCAGTAAGCCGTTTTAATCCCCATACTCCTTAACTTCGACAAAGTTCTTTCGCTCGCGGGCGACTGCGCCATAAAAATAATCAAATCGGGCGGGTCGTTAAAAACGGATGAAAGCAGGGCTTCAGACATAAGGTTAAAAAGCCCCTGCTTTAAAGAATTTACATGGTCTTCATTAGGCGTAAATTCCCCCATATATTTATAAGCGTCGTAAAATTTTGAAAAGTCAAGTATTTTTGCATCGTAACCTAAGTTTAAAAGGGCGGAATGCAGGTAATTTCCTATAGTGGAAGATCCGCCGTACATAGGCTGGACCACCAAAATCTTGAACGAAGACGAGCTAAAAAACTGGCTTATTCCGTAAAGTTTATATATTAAGTCATAAGCGTCAGGGAATATTTTTTTATATGACGGCAATTCGCAAAACAATATATTTCCTTTATCAAGTTCGAGTTTCTCGGAAATTTCCGTTTCGGAATCTAAAATAATTAGCTTTATTTTTTTTAATAATTCCGAAACATTAAAGTTGCTTTTTATAAAATTTAGCGAAATAGTAGAGGGCTCTATAATTTCTATTTCTATTCCCTCGAAGTTTTTTCCTTTGACGGTTAACGAGTTGATTAACGCCGTTATATGATACCCTGCGCCAAGACCGAAAATTATAATTTTATCGGGGTTACCATCCTTTACTATTTTATCGACAATCTGAACCGCCCATTTTTGCGCTTCTAAAGCCGGGTCGTAAACGGAATGAACGGTTATGCCGTTGATTTTAAAAGACGGCGCAGATGCGGATTTAGTTCGAACAATTTCGAAACTTAAGTCGTTACGGCTTATATTTATATTTGAATAATCCATATATTTAAAACATCTTTAGTAAACTAACCGCATTATCTAAAAGTAGAATTATATCGTCGAAACTTTTTAAAATTCCCGATGAATTTAATTCATCCATAAAATAATCGCAGGCAAGCTTAAGATAGCTATAATTCAATCCTATAGATTTGACGGAATCTTTAAATTTTTCAAAGTACGGCGCATCGTTATCTTCTATATTATTGCCGTATCGACCGAACGACTGCAGTCCGTTTTCAAACACGGTTTTTACGAACGAAAATTCGCGGACTAAGGAATCGATCGAAGTTTTGTTTATTTTATAATATTTTTTGGTATATCTCAAAATTTTATCTCTATCTATTTTTACGATATTTTTTGAAAGGACGTTGATCCAGCAGAATTTTAATATCTCCGACGCAAAGCCTGCTTTAGCTATTTTCTGCTTAAACATAGGATAAAAATGAATAGAATCTAAATGCCTGCAAACGGCGACGGAGAAATTTCCTTTTTGGATATTTTTTTTTATATCGGTTTTTATGTTTAATGAATCTAATTTATTTTTCTTAATTTGCAGTAAGGAAATATTAAAAACATCTTCGGGTATAATATCGTTTTTACAGGCATAGTTAAATCTGCAGGGTTCGTGCTGTAAACATGGATAACAATCGGTATTTGAATAAATAATAAGAGAATCTTCGGTATGCGGTCCCGTTTCATAAAAATTTGCGTTCCCTGTAAAAATAGAAACGGAAGGCACGTTAAAAATTTGCGCTATATGCAGAGTTCCCGTATCGGCGGCTATAATAAGGTCAAAATCTTTTATGAGATAAATCAGCTCGCTAAGGGTGGTCTTGCCCGTCAAATCTAAAACGTTAACGTCCCCGGTCAGATTTCTTTTTATTTCTGCGGCAGAGGCGGATTCTTCGGATGTTCCGACTATAGCTATTTCGCAGTTAAAATTTCCTGCAAACAATTTTATTAACGAAACATAGTTTTCCGTCTGCCATATCCTTTTGACGGAAGTCGCGCCTATAGATATACATATCCTTAGAGGTTGGGAGTTATTGATTCTCCTTGCTTTGCTCTTAGAACTCCGTAAATTTATTATATCGTAATAAGGCTTTATTTTCGCCGGTTTTCCAATCCCTATTAAAGAATATACGTCGACTATATTTATTTTGTTTAAATTCCGGTTTTTTACTATATTAAATAGATAATTGGATGCGCCCGCTCTCGAAACAGCCTCGGCAGTTTTGGGAGATTTGTTCAGCGCGATAAAGCCTCTTTTTTGATTTTTAAAAAAGTTTATAAAGAGAGAATTGGTAAAATCATAATTCAAATTGACGACGACGTCGTATTTAGAGAAAAAATCGGATAAAAAAAAATCAAAATTACTTAAAAAACTGCCGGAAACATAAAAAGATTTTAGTAAACTTTTGTATGTAAGAAGATTAACTCTATTGCCGAAAATATCTTTTATATTATATATGCTTTCATTTATTAATATATCGATATTATTTATTCTTCCGTTATCTTTGTCAAAAATAGCATCTATCAGCGGGACGGATTGAAAAAAATCGCCTATTCTCCTTGTCTGAAATATTAATATATTTCTCATTAAATTAGGCAGTTACGGCGATACCTCCCGCGATTGGACCCATATTTGCCATCGGTTGCGAAGGTTGTATATTTACGTCGGTTGCATTAGAAGCATTATGTTTTTCTTTTTCTATGATAATTTTCCAACCGTTTAAAAGATTCTGCATTATGGAAATTGATTCGTCTAATTTGTGGGCATCTCTTTTAAGATTTGCGGTCGTCAGATGTATAGATAAAAATGTATAGAGTTTGTTTAAATTTTTTGCGGTTTCCCCGCCTTTTTCCATATTGAGCCTTGCATTAAGTTCGTTTATTATAGATACTGCATTTGATATATTTATCGACTTGCCGGCATAATCGTTTTGCGAGAGCTTTTCTTTAGCAGTTTTAATAAATGCTATAGCTCCTTCATATGCCATAATAATGAGCGTTCCTTGATCTACAGTGTTAACGTTTACGTTTTCGTATTTAGATATTCCGTCCATAACGATTTTAACTCCCCATTAAATTTATATTTATGCTCCGCTTGCGAGCATTTGTTTTATGCTGTTGGACATACTCGAATTTGTAGTTTGCATCTGTCCTATATATGATTCGAGACTTGAAAACTGTTTAGTGTACATTCCCATCTGTTCCTGAACAAGCGCCTGCTGAAGGGATATCTGATTGTTCATTGCGGTAAGCTGGTCGTTAATATCCTGCTCGCTGAACTGTATTACTCCGTTTGCGGGGTTAGTGTAAGTACCCAAAAAATTCGTCATTCCTCCCGGCATCGAAACGCCGCCCGCGGTAGGCGAACCGTTGACCAACGAGCTGAAATATTGCTGAACCTCCTGAGGATTGGATGTAAGCATATTATTTAGAGTTGTAGTATTAAGCGTAAGGTTTCCCGATCCGCTGGAATTTTGAGTAATGCCGAAAGTCGAAGCAAGCCCCGCATCTCCCGAAAGACCCGGCGCTTCGCTTCCGATAAAGCCGCTCAAGTTGTTTACGAGATTAGCAAGGGAAATATTTCCGCCCAAAGGACCCATAGAAGCACTCTTATTATTACCCGAACCGCTTGTCGTAACAGTGTTTTGATTAGCCACGTCGCCGATTACTTTATTATAGGCGGAAATAAAACTGCTTACGGCATTATCTATGGTACTAGTATTCAATCCTACCGTAATAGTCGTAGAACCGATGCCTGCAAGGCTTAAAGTAACTCCCGGAATAACGTTTTTTATGGTATTCGATTGACTCGCGATATTTATTCCTTCAAAGCTTATAGCCGCATTCTGGGCGGCTTGAGTAGTCGTAAACGTTAGAGCCGTACCCCCCGTAAGGCTGTCGGTGGTAGAAATCGTATAATTAGTTCCGGTATTATTGCTTGTTAGGACAAGTTGATAAGGATTAGTAGTGCCGCCGTTGTTTATAACCGAAGCCGTAACCCCCGCCGCGCTCGACGAATTGTTTATAGCTTGAGCAAGACCTGCAAGAGTGTCGTTCGAAGAAGTAATGTTTATATTAGTCTGCTTTCCGTTAACCGTAATGCTGAAAGTTCCCGTCCCCACGGCGGTAGAGGTAGCGGCTACCCCCTGCGACGCTACTACGTCCTGTGCGGCTAAAGTCGTTACGTTTAGATAATAAGTTCCTGGAATGGCGGACGATGAAGTCTGCGCAGTCGCGACCGAAGTATTGCTGGAAGTTGCCGTATAAGATGCGTATAATGACGGCTGTCCTAAAGCAGAAGCGGAAGAGCTTAACGCCGAAACATCGGAACCTATCGACTGCCATGCAGAAAGCTGGTTATTTAAGGGCGTTTCCTGTGCCTGCATTAAAGTAATGGGCGCGGATAACGCTTGATCGAGAGCATTTAATATAGCGGAGTAGTTTATTCCCGACATGGGACCCGTTCCCATAACTATAAGACCCTGATTAGGATATGAGCTGGGAGTTAGACTACTTGTTCCGGATACTGACATTTTAAATCACCTTTTTAAAGTTTTCCGTTATAAAGCGAACCCTTTTGATAATTTGCCATCATTTTTAAAACAGAGTTAGGCGGAATCTGTGCCAAAACCTTTCCAGTTTTAAAATCCACTACGTTGATGACGGCGCCCCCGGCATTAGAATCCCATTTAAAAAGCATCGCCTGAGACAGCATAGGAGCCGGATTAAGATTAGATTCTACCTGCTTGCTTAATTCTTTTTCTTTCTCGGCGTTATTACTAGTATCGTTTCGGGGGACGGACTTAAGTCCGTCCCCTACATTATTAATATTTGTATTTGTATCGTCTGATATCGATTTATTACCGGCATTGCCGTTATTGCCTATATTTTGTCCAACGGAGTTGCTATTATTAGAGTTTGCAGAAATCTTATATGTATTATTGTTCGCTGCATTTATCGTATTTATGTTCAATAATAACTGTTCCATAATATATCACTTCTTTTTTAATTTAGGGCTAAGGGGACAGACTTAAGTCTGTCCCCGAAATCCCTATCTCGTTACTTCAACAGCGTCAAAAGTCCCTGCGGAACCATCGAAGCCTGCGAAAGCATTGCTTCGCCTGATTGAGCAAGAGTCGATAGCAATGTAAAGTGCGACATTTCCTGCGCAAAATTTACGTCCATTATGTTATTATATGCCGCCTGCGTGTTTGTTCCTTCAGTCTGAAGATTTCCGAGTATCTGGGTAACCCTGTTTTGATAAGAACCGAGCTGACCGCTTATACCGGCAACCTGATTAACAGCCGCCTGAACCGCCGAAAGAGCGATTAATGCGCTGGCACTACCGGCAGACGTCGTGCTTCCGGTCAATTTAACCGTCTGTAAACTAGAGGTAATAATACTACCGCTTGCGTTTGTTAATCCTAACAAGTTTGCCGCCACTCCTTGAATGGAAACGGAAATTTGATTATTAGCAGTATCGGCATTAGGTCCAATCTGAAACGAAAAAGCGCTTACCGAATTTGTCAGACTAGAGCCCGACACAGCATTTAAAAGATTAAGCCCGTTAAACTGCGTCGAATTTGCAATCTGCGTAATCTCAGATTGTAACTGCTGGAACTCGCTGTTTAATGCTTGTTGGTTTTGGAGGCTGTTAGTTCCGTTGGCGGCGTTGGTCGCAAGCGTCTGCATCGTGCCTAACATGCCCTGAATAGTCGAAAGAGCGCCCGACGCAATGTTGATTAAAGAGTTTCCGTTGTTGGCGTTTGAAGTTGCCTGATTGATACCTAAAGTATTTGCGTTTAAGGTTTGAGCAATTTCGTAGCCGGCGGGATCAACCCAAGCGCCCGTAATCTTCAAACCGCTGGAAAGTTCGTTTAACGACTGCCCCAACTGGTTATTAGTGTTTTGAAGGTTAGCAGTAGCAATAACTGCGGACTGGTTTGAATTAATAAATAGACCGTTATACATTTTATCCTCCGTGATAAATTATTCCGGCATCCGTGCCGAAATTGTTAAATTAAATTTAATAACTTAAATAGATTAACGTCCTTTCGTTTTAGACGATACCTGTTATGAACTTACTTTCACCTCCCCATATTTTATATTTGTAATCTAAAATTTTAGACAACTAACCTATCTTTATTTATTAATCGTCAAGGTAATTTAAAAACTTTAATTTTTTTATAATTTTAATTTTGCGATAGAAAAATTTCTATTTCTTCGGCAACGCCGTTAATAGATAATCCGTCCGTGTATATAATCATATCCGCCTGTCCGTAAAATTTTTCTCTTTCCTTTAGTTTATCTCGGACGGATTTTAGAGTAAAACCGCCTGCGCCAAAAACCGGTCTGTGAATTTCCGATTTTATCCTTTCGTAAATGGTCTTAGCGTCCGCTTTTAAATATATAACCGTTCCTATATTTTTAATAAGTTTTAAGTTGCCGTTAAATGCCGGCGCGCCCCCGCCGGTAGAAATCACCCAAGGTTTGCCCTTTCCGTTTAAGGCAATAAAGGAGTCTGAATTAAATTCAGACTCCTTTATTGCTAATTCAGACCCCTTCGTATATTTTTCTATTGCCTTAGATATATCCGATTTATTTTTTTTCATTTCTTTTAAAATTTTCGTTTCTAAGTCCCTGAAATATTGCTCGCCTTTTTTCTTAAAAATATCGGTAATAGTTATTCCTTCAAGTTTTTCTATTAAAGCGTCGATGTCTAAAAAATTAAATCCGCTGTTTTTCGCCAAAATTCGTCCGGCTTCCGTCTTCCCCGCTCCCATAAAACCGATTAAGATGATATTATTGTCCGCCATGTTTATTCCCTTCGTAATTTCTTTTAATCTCCTTTAAACCGTCGCCGCCGAATTTTTTAAGAAAAAAATAGCATATAGAAAAAGCAAGCGCAGATTCGACGACTATAGACGCCGCCGGAACGGCACACACGTCAGATCTTTCGAGAAAGGCTTTTTTCGCTTCTCCGGTCATTAAATCGACCGTGTCCAAATACGGCTTCATAAGCGTCGGGATGGGTTTCATCGCGCAGGTTACGCTTATTATTTCGCCGTTGGACATCCCGCCTTCTATACCGCCGGCATTGTCGGTTTTTCTGTAAAAAGAGGAGCTATAATATATGGAATCGTGATATTCAGAACCTTTCATAAACGCCGATTTTACGCCGACGCCTATTTCTACGCTTTTAACAGCCTGTATGCTCATTATAGACATCGCTATGTGGGCGTCAAGCTTTTCGTCCCACTGCGTAAAACTGCCGAGACCGACCGGCACGCCTTTTGTCTGAGCGGTTATAAGCCCGCCGACGGTATCCCCTTCGATTTTCATCTTATCTATTAGCGCTTTAACCTTTCTTTCCGTTTCGGAATCAGGAAAAGGCATGCGGAGTTCGGAAGTTTCGACGTTGCGCTTTACTGTTTCATCGAATAAGGAAAAGGGGACAGATCCTTTTTTTTGCAAAGCAAAAAATAAATCTGTTCCCTTTTCCTCTATCCCGCCTATACCCAGCACCGCCGAAGCAAACTCGATGTCGAAATTTTTCAAAAATATCTGGCAAATTGCCCCTACGGCGACTCTCGAAGCCGTTTCTCTTGCGCTCGATCGTTCAAGCACATTGCGTATGTCGTCTAATCCGAATTTTATAGAACCGGCAAAATCGGCATGCCCCGGTCTTGGAGTATGAATTTTGCTTTCTTCGGGAACCGGTTTAAAAACGTCCATTCTTTCCCGCCAGTTTTCGTAATCTTTGTTTTTTATGAAAAACGATACAGGCGAACCGGTCGTCAACCCGCCCCTGACGCCCGATAGAAACTCTATTTTATCGGTTTCTATTTTCTGCCTTGCGCCCCTTCCGTAGCCGGACTGCCTGTGCCTTAGCTTCTCGTTTATAAAATCTTCGTCAATTTTTACTCCTGCGGGAAAGTTGTCGATTATCGTAACTAACCCTTTTCCGTGGGATTCTCCCGCCGTTAAAAACCTGAGCATATATACCCTCCCCGTTATCTTTCTATCATTGCGTAAGCATTATGATTATGTATGCTTTCAAAATTTTCCGCTTCGACCTTGAACCGTTTTATATTTTTATTTTTATTCAGTATTCCGGCTACGCATCTGGCTATGTCTTCTACAAACATAGGATTTTCGTAGGCATGCTCGGTCAAAAACCTTTCGTCCTCCCTTTTTAACAGCGAATAAATAGGAGAACTCGCGCAGGATTCGACGTCTGCTATTATATCCTCGAACCATATAAGTTTAGAAAATTCAAGCGAAACCGAAACTATACCCCTCTGGTTATGCGCGCCGTATTTAGATATTTCTTTAGAACAAGGGCAAAGAGTATTTATCGGCACCTTTACGCCGATTGTTATAATACTTTCTTCGCCGGCATCCTTTATAGTCCCGTTATAATAACAGATATATTCCATTAAACTTTTTTTTCCGCTGACCGGAGCCGCCTTTTCGATGAAATAAGGGAATTCTATTTCGACGGAAGCCGAACCTGCGTTCAAAACTTTTTTAATTTTTCTTAAAATATCCGGGAAATTAACTATACTGATTTCGCCTCTATGCTCGTTTAAAACTTCGAGGAACCGGCTCATATGAGTTCCTTTGAAATAATGCGGAAGGTCAACATACATATTTATATTAGCTATGGTATGCTGGAGGGACTTTTTTTTATCGAGAACGGCTATCGGATAGCTGAGGTTTTTTATACCGACCTTATCTATTGCTATACCTCTTTTGTCTTTTGAATTTTGAACGTCTTTCAACATTACATAATTTTATCAGAAAAACGCACTAAAAAAAAGGGGGCGGATTTCAAACTAACCGTTAATAATCTTGGGTGTGATAAATATCATCAGCTCGTCTTTGGAATAACTTATATTTTGGGATTTAAAAAACCAGCCTAGAAGAGGAATACTCATGAGTCCCGGAATTCCGTTATTAGTAACGGTTTTGCTCATCTGATAAACGCCTCCTATAACGACCGTCTGCCCGTTTTTTATTATAACCGTAGAATTGGCGCTTTCCGTATCAAGAGTTGCCTGTGCGCCCGAAACGGGGGGAGCAACCGTATTGTTCGACGAGTTAATAACGAGTTTTACGTTTCCGTTTGCCATAATATGAGGAGTAATCGAAAGCGAAATTTGGGCAGTAATTGCCTGAGGAGCGGCGGTTGCGCCGACCCCGGCTACACCCGGGAGATAAAGCGTCTGACCTTTTTCTATGGTTGCCGTCTGGTTATTAAGAACGACGACTTTAGGCGAAGCGATTGACTTTGCTTTAGACAAGCTTTCGAGCGCTTGAATAGTAGCGTTTATGCTGGCATACGAGTTCAATATTCCGACGGTAAAAGTTCCTGCGGAAGCCTGCGTCGAAAGCGTCGGGCTTAATCCGGGACCTGCCGGCGAACCGGTAGTTTCTCCGCTGAAATAATTCGGCGATACGGCGGCATTTGAAGAAGTCGGCGCTGCGCCGAGATAACTGCCGTTCCAGTTTATACCAAGCTGGTTTGAATAATTTTTGCTGACTTCTACCATCTTTGCTACAATCTCTACTTCGGGAGTTCTTTTGTCGAGCATTTTTATCAATTTTACGGCTCTTGCGACCCGGTTCGGTATATCTGTGATAAGCAATGAATGAAGAGACTTATCGTAAATGACCTTCCCCTGTGAACTTAAAACCGATTTGACTTTGGTCATAAGCCCGTTAGCGGAAACATAATTAACCGGAACGAGCCTTGTAACCTTATGTTCTGAAATTGCTCTCGCTTTTTTTTCGGCTGAAATCACCGACGATATTGTTCCGGTTGAATTTATGTAGTATATTCCATCCTTTTTAACCATTCCGAGACCGTATGCTTCGAGTATGAGGGATAAAATATTTTTAAGCGGAACATTCTTCATTTTCATAGTAACGGTTCCTTTAACGTCCGAGCCTATTAAGACATTCATATCGGAAACCTTTGCAATCATTCTTATGACGTCGGATACGCTTGCATTCTGAAAATCAAAACTCACTCTCATATCGCTTGGATCTAAGTAAAATTTCTTAACGGTTCGAGGGTATGGGGTAACGGTCGAGGGCGACGAATACGCCGCCGGTGCGCCGCTGCCGCCGTTCTGTCCGGCATAGACGTAAGCCGCGCCGTATATAATATATATAAAAGATGCGATATATATTAACGTTAATGCCGCAATCCGCTTTTTCATATTATTTTTCCTCTTATTTATTATTCTTATTTATTATTTTAATTATTTTAATCCCATAACGACGTTAACAGACCGCATCTGTCCAAGAATATTATAAGTTCTTTCGACTAAATTAACTTCGCTGCCGTTTATCGAAACCACTCTTGCCTTGTTTACGCCGACTAACGAACCTACAGTGACTATATAAGACCTGCCGTCCGGCGTTTGAACCATCGCAAAATATTTCCCCTGTCTGTTCATAATGCCAACTATCTTTAAAGATGAAATACTGTACTGCAAAAGAGGCAGTTCGCCGGCTTTAAACGAAGTACCCGGTTTTTGGGTATATAAAAAAGTTTGAAACGGGTCCCTCTTTAAATAATAGGGGTAGGCGGTTTTGGAATGCGTTGCGGGTTCCGCGGCGGCGTCGGAGGTTCCGACTGTTCCGGCAAAAATGCAAATAAACATAAAAATAATTATAAAAAGCGGTTTTCTCATTTTTTAACCGCGCCTCCGTTTTTTTTAGCGGTTTTTAACTGCCCCGCCGGCGGCGCGCCTATGAAAGAAAACGCCGTTCCGTTAAAAGAAGCCGCTACCTTATGTCCCTTAGCAGTCCGTGTAATAGCGACGTCGTGAACATCCACTATCCTTTTCATAAAGGCAAGCTTATAAAAAAACTTATAGACGTTATAAAAATCTCCGCTGATATTCATCGAGAAAGGGACGGTTTCGTAAAAACCCTTTGCGGCGCCCTTCCCCGGTTTAAACATTTTTAAATTAAGATTTAACATTTTTTCATAGTTTGAAATTTTCATCAAAAGCTGGGGTATGTTTTTCTTCGACGGAAGTTCAGAAAGCAAACCGGCAAATTCTTTATTTAACTTTTTATCCTGCTTTAATAATAGCGGATAGCTCGCGACTAATTCTAAGTATGAATTATATTTGGCGGTTATCCCGCTCAATTCCGTCTGTTTTTGGGATGCTTTCGTTCTCAGCCCCGAATATATAAAATAGTAGTATATTCCCATTATAACTATAAATAAAACGATGCTTATAACCGTTCCGAGAACCGCCGGATTGCCGAAATCTATTTTTGATTTTATTGATTTAATATCCATCTTATTATTTTACCTTCATAGTTAGACTGAAACTTTGAAGCCTTAAACCCTGCTTTTTGATCTCGGAAGTTTGAAGTAAGCTCACGCCGTCAAAAAAGCCCGTCCGGCTTAAATTATTCATAAATATAGATTCTACCTGACCGTCCAAAGCTATTCCCGTAACGGAGATGTCCCCTTTATTCGATTTTAAAGAATTAATCCAAGAAAATCTAGGAATTGCAGATGTAATATAATAAATATATCCTATAGGACCCATCTGTTCTTTTTTTAACATTTTTATAGTATTAACCTTCTGTATAATTTGCGATTCTTTCGCTTTAATTGCGTTTACGGCTCTGACTTTCGGCATTAACGCCGCCGTCTTTTCGTTATAATTCTTTATACTATTGTTTAAACCGTCGATTTTTTTATCCATTGAGGTTTGAAGAAGGAAAACCGATATTGCGGCAAGAACTATGGGAACGATAAAATAAACCAGCAATCCCCCTGTTTCTATTTTTATCTTTATTTTTTTAGGCTTCTTATTTAAATTAATTTTAATCAATTTATTCTACTCCCCTTAATGCCAATCCGACAGCAACCGCAAAAAAATGGCTTTTATCATCCTCGATATTTTTTTTGAAAAGTATATTGCGAAAAGGATTTATATTAACCGTGGGAATATTTATTTTTGTTTCTATGTCCTCGAGAATACCCCGCAACTTGCTTGAACCGCCGGTCAGATAAACTTTTTTAGGGTACTGCTTGTCGTTGTTTGCGGCAAAATAATCTATCGTTCTTTGAATTTCCGACGTTACCCTCGACAGTATCATATTAAGGTATATCGAATAATCGGTTTTAAAATCTTCGCTCCTATTTCCCATATTGCCGTTTTTTATATTTTCTGCTTCATTAATATCTATTTGGAATTTTTTTGCTATTTCTTCCGTAATATTCATACCGCCGATTGGGATGTCCCTTCTAAATAAGTTTACGCCTTTTTGAAGCACGTGAACGTTTGTTTCCGACGCTCCGATCTTTATGATAGCCGTCAGCTCGTCGAATTCTTCGGGATAATTAAAATTAAACATATTTTCCAATGCTATACAATCCACATCTACGATATTAGGATTTAATCCGCATTGGTGAATAAAATCCATCTGGTTATCTATGATATCTTTTTTCCCCGCGACTATCATAATTAAATTACTGCCGGCATCGTTCGGAGAATCGCCTAAAACTAAGTAATCCATAAATACTTCGTTCATATCGTAAGTTATATATCTTTGAGCTTCGTAATATATCGAAGAATCAATCTCTTTCGCTTTCATTTTAGGCATTTCTATAGTTTTTATTATGACGTGTTTGCAGGGTATTCCTATTGCGACTTTTTTCTCGCCTATGCCGTGTTTGGAAAAAGAACTTTTAAGATAGGAAGCGGAAGAAGCGGAGTCGTTTATAATGCCGCCGCTGACGGCGCCCGAAGGCAGGTCTATTATGTCGAGCGCTTCTATATAATATTTATGGCCGGATCTTGACAGTTCCAAAACTTTAATCGAGCTCGAGCCTATATCTACTCCAACGCCAATTTTTGAACCTATGCCTAATTTTAAAGCCATATTTTTAAACTTTTAATTAAAATTAAAATTTATTGTAATTAAATTACATGCATATATATACATTATATCTTGCATTATATATTATATATCGGCTTTTTAAAACTCTGCTTTAATTAAATTAATTAAATTTATTATAACATATAAAAAATAAATTGGTATTTCTTATAATAATATTATTAAAATAACCTTAATAATATTGAATGTCAAGTTTTTTTATTTGATTTTAAATTCAAAAATCGTATAATGTTTCTAAAAAAAATATAAATTATGAGCAAAAACAAAATAATCGCATACTCTCTTTTCTCGGTTCTTCTCGTTCTTTTTATAATCAGGCTTATACTGATAACAAAAATAGATTTGATTCCCGAAGAAGCTTATTACTGGCAATGGTCGAGGCATTTATCGCTTTCTTATTACGATATGTCTCCGATGATTGCTTATACTATAGCCTTTACGACTCTTTTCGGAAAACTGGGCTCGCAGTTTTTTGTCAGGCTCGCCGCGCCGGTAATATCGTTATTGTTGTCTTTGTTTGTATTCGCCGCATTAAAAAAAATAACGGGAAAGGTGCTGCTTTCATTATTTTGGGCGGTTTTATTAAACGCAATACCTATCTTTAACGTCGGCGGGGTTTTAATAGTTTACGGAAATCTGCAGATGCTGTTTTTTTCATTAACTATTCTGTTTCTTATATATCTTATTACAACCGGTAAAGATTATTTCTGGTATTTAATCGGCATTTCTACGGGACTTGCCTTGCTTAGCAAATATACGGCGGTTTTCATTTACCCTATAATTTTTCTTTTTCTTATTTTAAGCAAGAGATACCGAAAATATTTTTTTAAAAAAGAGCCTTATCTGGCTTTTTTAATATCGGCGGCTATATTTACTCCCGTAATAATATGGAATTACCTCAACGATTTCGTATCTTTCAGGCATCTTTTAACATTGTCGGGCGGATATGAAAACTTCGGTATTTTTTTATATAATCTTTTTTTATTTATAGCTTCGCAAGCCGGTATAATTTCCCCGTTTTTATTTATAATTATTATGTTCTGCGCGTTTGCAGGCATGTATCTCGGTTTGAAAGAAAATAACGATATATATATTGCTCTTTCTACGGCTTCTTTAGTTCCTTTCTTTTATTTTGTATATCAATGCACAAAGACCACGGTTCAGCCTAACTGGCCGGTATTTTTATATTTTCCGGCTTTTCTGCTTGCTTTTCTCCTGACGGTAAGACTATATTCCGCTTTGAACGGCGCCCGTATAAAAAAAGTTATAACTTATTTTTACGGATTGTCGTTTTTAACAGGTTTTATCTTCTCTTTAATTATTTTTACCGCTCCTTATTATCCTGTTTTTAGCCCTTTTATGAACGTTAAAATAAGCAAAAGTCCTTTAAGGGATATGCTCGGCTGGAAAAAGATGGGCGCGCAAGTCGATAAAATACTGTCGGCTCATAAAAAAGACAATCTGCTTATTGCCGCAAGAAGATTCCAGACGGCGAGCGAGCTTGCATATTATGTTAAGGGGAAACCGCAGACGTATTCTTTCAACTATTTTATAAGAGATAATGAATATTCGCTGTGGAACGACTTTAAAAATAAAAAAGGACGCAATTTTCTTTACGTTATTAATACAAAATACGGAAACAGGCTTGAAAAAAGTTTGTGCCGTAATTTTTCGAGCTGTTCCTTCATAAAAAAAATCGAAATAAAGGATAAATACGGACAAAAAATCAGGACTATTAAAATTTATATATTAAAGGATTTTTTATATAAAGACAAATTTATGTTTAAAAAATTTTCGTCAAGAGAATTCTAACGGCTTAATTTTATTAAAACCCTTTTTCTTTTAGAACTTTTAGCGGGTCTGAAATCATATCGCCGAATTCGGCTTCCTTTTTTGAAAAACCGAAAGCTAACGCCATTAACTGAGTAAGATAAACAACGGGCAGTTCCGAATCTTTCCCGAATTTCTCGACTATTTTGGGCTGGTTGACGTCAAGCGCGCCCGCGCATTTTGGGCATATCAGGGCGATAACGTCCGCCCCCGCCTTTTTCGCCTTTGAAATAGTCTGCGAACATAAGGCAAAAGAAGTTTCCTCGTCCTGAATAAGATTTCTGCCGCCGCAACACTGGACTTCGTTCCCGTAAAAAACGGTTTCCGCCCCTACGGCTTCTAAAAACTCGTGCATAAAACGCGGTCTTTCCGAGTTATCCATCTGCGGCTTTTTATCGGTAAAAGTGTACATAGACGGTCTGGAATAAAGACAGCCGTAATACGGGGCTACTTTCAGTCCTTTCAAGGGTTTTACGGTATTTCTTTTTACCTCGTCCACGCCTTTCTCGTTATATAAAAATTCTAAAATGTGTCTTGCTTCGCCGTCGGGAGCATATTCCTCCCCAAACTCTCCGGCTTCTTTAAATATAGCGTTAACGGCTTCGAGTTCGTTTTGATTTTCCCTGACTCTCGTAATCGACCTCCTAAACTCGTGATAACACACCGAGCATGCCATAACCAAGTTTTTCGAGCCCAACCTGTTTTGGGCGAGCATCATATTTCTAAGAGGCATGTACATAGAAGCCGCCCCTTTCGATTTCATTTCTCCTATGCCGCAGCAATTATAATCCGGTATTTCTACAAGTTCTATGCCCATTTTTTTTGAAACTAATTTGGAGCTGTTGTTGTATGCCCTATCAATCGTCAATAGAGCGCATCCCGGATAGTATGCCGCCTGATTTTCATTTAATTTATCCATTTATAGCCGCCCGCCTCCATAGTTTTATTTTAAATTTTATTATGTATTTTCGATGGTTTTTAAATTTTTTAAATAATTTCCTATCGCCTCTTTAGATTTTTCCCAATTATGCGGTTTTCCAAGTCTTAAAATCGAAAAAGCCCTGCCGTCTTTAGCCATCTTAAAAATAGCGCCCCTTTCGATCTTGCCGAGCAGTTCTTTTGTCCTTCCGGTTTTTTGCATAGCAGAAGTATGAAGTTTCGCAAGGTCGAGCCTTCCGTGTCCCAAAATCATATCGTCGTATATTTTTTTAACGTCTTCGTCAACTTTTAATTTGCTTTTAACTTCTTCCGGAAAATATTTTTTGATTACAAGCCCGAGCGCTTCCATCATTTCTGCCGGATTTACCTGTTTTGGACACCTCTGCGAACATTTATAGCATCCTACGCACCGCCATGCGACGTCTATATATTTCTTTATTTCCTTTAAATTTCCAAGTTGCATCATATAAATAAATGCTCTGGGATTAAACCGCCTGTATAAAGGCGTCACAGTACAGCTGGCAGTGCACATTCCGCACTGCCAGCACCTGTTAATCCTTGAACCAACTACTGTGTCCTTAATCTCCCTAAAAAAACTCCTGTCAAATTCGGAATCTACTCTCGAAAGAATAAAAGTATTCCATCTTCCCGAAACATCCACGCCGTCTATGACTAAATTTTTTTCCTCCTTAATGCTGTCGTCTTCTATTAAGTGTCTTGCTATGATATGTTCGCCTTTTTCGGCAACCGGTCTGCTTTCCCTCTTTTCCAAAGCCATAAATCCTCCTTTATTTTTCCCTTAAGCTACCCTGCTTTTTTCATTTCTTTGCATCTCCAACTTTTCGATGCCGAGCAGTTTTTTCATTAGAGTAAATCCTTCGGGGACGCCGACGGATAAAGATTTGGATTCCGCATATACCATTTTATAAACATAATCGGAATACATATAGCTCAAAAGAATATCGGCTCCGTAAGGGCGCTTTAAATTAAGCCCGTTTTTACCGGACAACTCATACAAATAATCTATTTCGTCCTTCATTTCTCTTATACTGAACGGCATAATATAGGGATTGCCGTCAAAAGTTCTTTTCAAAAAATCAGCCATATAAGGAAGACATCCCGTTCCGTTATCCTGCCTGTAAACCCACGAAGTCCACAAAACATTCTTCTCCGGTTCGTAAAAATGCAGAACTTCCAAAGCTATATCTCTTTTAACTATAACGTCTTCATATGGAAACGCTTCTAAAAAGCGCCCCGTTCTAACTTCTACGGATTTTTTAGAATCTGCAAGAAAGCCGAACGCATTATCCAGACTGCCGATACTCGCGGTTTCTAAAATTTTTTCCCTGTGCCTTCTTATAGAAAAAATTAAGGACAATATCTCGTCGAACCTTTCCCTTTCTAATTCTAATTTACCTCCCGTTTTTGCTATATCCGATAAAAATTCTTTTATTAAATTAGTTTTAAGCGTCAGAAGATTTTCAAAAACTTCTATTTTTTCTATAGGCAAATTTCCTTTGATGATTTCAAAAAATTTTTCTTCGTACCTTTTATCGATTTTATTATTTTTTAAAATATACGGCATTTTACCTATTTTTAACCGCATAAGTATAAGCGTTCATAGCGGCGGCGGCGCCTTCCGTAATAGAATCCGAAATAGCCTTTGGTCCGGTACAGGCGCCCGCAAGAAAAACTCCCGCCCTGCTTGATTTAAACGGCGAAAGCGTAATATTTTCAGGTTTTAAAAACCCATGCTCGTCAAGCTCTATACCAAGTTTACTTGATATTTCAGGCGACTGCGGCCCGCCTTCCATGCCGGAAGCCAAAACGACCATATCGAACGGGATCTCGAAAGGACCTCTCAATAGAGTATCTTCGCCCTTGCATATTACGGTATTATCCGGTCCCGAGGTAATTTCGGCGATTCTGCCTTTGACTATTTGGACGTCGTGTTCTTCCATAGCCTGCCAGTATAAATCTTCAAAAAAGCCGTACGTCCTTATGTCCATATAAAATATAAAAACTTCGCAGTCCGGAAAATGCTCCCTGAGTTCTATAGCCTGTTTTACGGAAACCGTGCAACAAACTCTAGAGCAATACTGGTTTCCTACATGCCTATCCCTTGAACCGACGCATAATATAAAAGCCACGTTTTTTGGGGGTTGTCCGTTTGACGGTCGGACGAAATTATCCTCCCCCATCATTCTTTCAAGGTCTTTTATGTCGATAACGTCGTCAAACAGCTGATACGAATATTTTGCGTCCCTTGCCGGATCAAAATGCTCGAATCCCGTAGAAACTATAATCGAATCGAAAGTTTTTGTTTCGTTCTTATCTGCCGACTTTATCGTAACTTCGAACTTTTTTCCGTTTTCTTTAAAATCGGAAACTTCGGAAGAATAATATACGTTAATATTGCCGCCGGCTTCCGCCTTTTTAATTAACTCCCCTATAACGTTATCGGCAGGCTGCATATCGGGAAACAAAAATTTATATTTGAATTTTTTCGGATTGCCTCCCAGAAACGAATCTCTTTCGACTAAAGTTACGTTAACTCCTAATTCCGAAAGCATTGTCGCCGCATTTAAACCTGCCGGACCTCCGCCTATCACTAAAATATTTTCCGCCATATAAAGCCCTCCAGATAATGTTTTATTCTTAATCCTGCATTAGAAATTATGAAACATATTTTAAAGTTACGCAATTTCTGGATTCCCGCCTACGCGGGAATCCAGTCAAATAAAATCTAATACAGGATTAAGGTTTTATAGTTAACTTTATTAATAAATTAATATTTTATTCTCAACCGTTTTTAGATTTTGCATTAGCGTCAGGCGGATACTCGTATAAGTTAACGGTTTTGCCGCCTGCTTTAAGTTCTTCCAGATACGCGTTATATTCTTCTTCCGATTTCTTCCAGTCTATCCCCATCTTTTCGCATAACGGTCTCCAATCCGTCGTATGCCATTGAAGTTGGACGATTTTATAAACGTCGGCTCCACAGGCTAACGCCGCAAACATAACGTCCGCCATAACGGGAACCTGTTCGGTGTAACCCATAGCTTTCCCTATCCACTGGTTTTTATCTAAAGTAGTAGTGCATCCGGTATCCTGCGTTATACAAACGTCGGAATGAGCTTCTCTGACCATTGGTCTGATTTTTCTATCCATAACGAACGACCTTGACGCTTCTCTTTCCGTCAGTATATGCCTAAAACCGAACCCGCAACAATCATACCATGTAGAGTAATCGGCAACCTGCGCGCCCAGCGCGAGCGCGACGCCCGTTGAAACGGAGGTTCTTTTCCCGGCGTATATATCTTTATCGTAAATGCAGTCTTCGGGTATCATTTTATAAACATGGCAGGCGGGATGAATGGTCGCTATTATATTGCTTAAATCATATTTTTTTAACTTTGCTATCTCGAAGCGCATAACGTGAACCCATTCGCTGTAATGAACGATATATTCCGGAATGACTAACTCTCTGCCTATTTTATGCATTATCCTCCTGACCTCATCCCGCAGTTCTTTATATTCGACAAGCATATTGCGCATTTCTTTATAATCGCCGAAAGTAGTAGCGCAGTGAAACAGAGGAAACAAGCCTAACTCATACGCCCTGTGCCAGTTTCTTACCGCGACTGCGGCAAGCCCGACGGGGTTAGAGGTGGCTGAACCGTGATAATTCCAAGCAGTGCAGGACGTCTGGTTTCTTTCGTCCACATATTCCAAACCCATTTGATTCATAAACCATAACAATGAAACGGGATAACCGGGAATATTGCCGCACTGTCCGCATGATTTGTGGTGCCATAATTTATTAGTAGGAATCTTTTTCTTCCAACCGAATAAAGTATCCGCCTCTATAGGTTTATTCTCGTCTTTTATATGTATAACCTTAACTTCTCCTTTTGCTTCGAGTTCGAGAAGTTGTTCGTGAATGTCCTCCATTTTTCTTCCCGCAGCGTGAATATAATCGGATTTAACGTTTGCAAGACCGAGCCTGTTGCTTATTTCGATAGCCATATATATCTCCGGTTTAAATTTAATTAGATTTAATTGACTGGATTCCCGCCTTCGCGGGAATGACTTTATGGCAGCTTAACTCTTCCCCCAAAGGATGTCATTCCCGCCTACATTTAAGCGGCTCATCCAGAACTTATAAGTTATTAAAATTTGTTTAATAATTAAGAACTTCTCACGTCGTCCACGATATCCTGTATTATTTCATAAAGCGAAGGATCTACTGATTCGATTATCTTAAAAACGCCCGCCTCGTCAAATATGTCGTATAACTCTTTCATCGTTTCCGGCGCTACGTCCCATGCAAGATTTGTTACCTGTAAAGTCGGCATAGGAATTGCTTTTCTTTTAACCGCAAGGTCGGTCGAAGCATATCCTATATGCGGACCCCAGTCGGGAAAGAAATCGGGCTGTATCATGTCGGGCGACAGTTGGTTGCCGTAAGCGGTAAGTTTAAGTAAAACCCTCGAATAAGGTTTCAGAACCTTTCTTGCCGATTCAAAACCCCTCCTGACTGCAATTTCCCTCAATATGGCGATGATTCCTCCAGGGCTGTTTAAAAACGGGCAAATCATAGCGCATGTAAAACACTGAAAACATGCCCAAATATATTCGTCCATCATAGTCCATATAAGCTCCGGGTCTTTAGACTTCATCTTTTGAAGAACGATGCGCGGAGAAAAATCGAAAAACCTGTGAGGCGGACACCCGCCGGTGCATACTCCGCAGTTTAAACAACCCCTAACGTATTCCTCATATCTGAAATCTTTTCTCGCTTCGTCGAAAATTTCTTTTTTAAATTCGGAAGGAACGATGCTTACTCCGTTTTCGTCATATTCCATAAAGCTCTCCTGCTTTATTATTTTCGTTTATATAATGTATATATAAAGATTATCACAATAAATTAAGAAGTCAATCGAGAAGTTAAATTTATTTTTTAAAGCGTATCTTCGATATTTTCGACGTTTTCGAACTTCGGATTGTTAGCGCCCTCGCCGCCCGCCATATTTAACTGATGGGATGAACTAAGTCCTTCGTCCCGACTGCCGGCGACTTCGGAATGTAAAATTTGAAGATATTGAAGAATAGTAACGAAAAATAATCCGCCTATCATATTGCCTATGATAGTTAAAGGAACGTAGGAAAAAAGCCAAGGAAGGTATGAAATACGGGAACCTGTATTAATAGCGATTAAAATCTCCGACGATGCCACTACTATGTGGCTGAATGAATTTAAATATATTAAAAAACCGACGGTCCAGATTATAAATATTCTTGCGAGAGTGCCGCTGGAGGCAATTAAGAGCCATGTCATAAGCGTTATAAGCCAGCCGGCGAATATTGCGCTTAAAACCATTACAAAAGGGGTTTTATTCATATAATTATTAGCTATGCCATGTATATGATCGACGACGAACGATGGAACAATCTGGTTTAAAGAGCCTGCGATTACGATGGCAAAGATAAAAATTCCCGCCATATTCCCGATTAAAGTGAGCGACCATAATTTTAAAAGTTCTCTAATTTTACCTCTTTTTGCAATTACCGCCGTAACCGGAACCAAAAAATTTTCCGTAAAAAGTTCGCTTTTACCTATCATTAAAAACATAAAGCCGATTGGAAAAAACAGCGCGCCGAATATTTTAGAAATATTTGTTCCGACGAAAGGAGCCGTCGCCCCCGCGACATATGAAGACGCGATTATACCGAACGTAACGTTCATACCGGCGATAAGTCCCGACATAGACATCTCGAGCCAGCTTCTTTTAAGTCTTGCCTGTCCGACCTCTACCGAAGCCTTAAAAATTTCCGATGCCTCTTTTCCGCCGGGTTTTTCTAAGCCTCTAATGGCGCCGATGCGGGCTTTTGTAGTTTCTAAAATCTCGTTGATTCTTTTAGACAAGTATAAAGAGTGATGGATTTCTTCGGCAAGATTATTTTCAATCAATGCCCTTACTCCCGGATCTTCTATGACTTCTAATCCGGCAGTATAATCATTTATTGCGTTTTCTTCTATCTTTAAGTCTATCCTGAGCATATCTAACGGAGCAGAAACCTGATGAGACGCCTCGCTGACTCCTTTCTGCGCATCCCTGATTTCGTTAAGGGGCTTAGGCGTTCCGCCGAGTTCGGTTATCTTTTCCCTAATGTTTATTATATGACCGCTTTCGGTTGAGGCAAAAGATTTTAACGCCTGAACCAAAATAGGGTCTTTAAGGGTTTTTGTCTGCTCGATATATAAATCTCTTCCCGCCACTTCCGCCGCAAGATATTTCTGAAGCCAGACTATCGTATCTTTAACGGCTTTAGTGTTCTTGGACTTTTCCGATGCGCCTTCGCTTTCATCGTTTTTTAAGTATAAATCCGTCATAGTTATTAAATTATACACGATTTTATCATATTTGACAATCACGGTCGGTACTTACAAATTGACTTAAAAGTCATTATATTATAAAATAAACGGCTATGAAAGCAAACAACGGCAACGGCAACGGCGGCAAAATAAAAAATATTACCGAAACCCCGCCTGCCTCTACCAAAAGACTCTTAATCGCAATTCTCTCGACAATCGCCCTTGCAGATTTCGGACTCGGATTAAACACCGTCGTCCTTCCGCTTTACGCAAAAAGTCTGGGCGCAAGCATAATTACTATAGGTTTAATAATAGCGTCTTTCGGTTTAGCCCGCATATTCGTCAATATTCCAATAAGTATAATTAGCAAAAGACGCAATTCTCAATATATACATATAGGCATACTTTTTATTTTCGCCGGAGCCGTAGGATATTTGTTTTCCACCGCATATTACCAACTTTTTATATTCAGGTTTCTCGAAGGTTTCGGCTCCGGCATAATCAACACGTCTTCGATGATAATCCTGACGAAACGGCTTTATAAAGAAGAAAAAAGGGCTAAAGTTTTAAGCAGATATATGATAGCAAGAAGGCTTTCAATGGGATCCGCCCCGTTTCTCGGCGCCATAGTAGCTTACGAGTTTACCGACAAGGCGGCTTTTTTGCTTTATACGGTAATAATGACCATAGGGGTAATTATTGCGTTTTACAATAAAGGATTTCTAAACAACCTGAACAATACGGGCAGCGCTTTAAACGACGATATAAATAACAAGAATAACCTTAAGAATTTAAAGAATATAAATGACGAGGATACCGATATTCCAAATGCAAATGCAAATACCCCGGGCCGCAAACTAACCGGCATGTCCGGCGGCGTAAAATATTTCTCCCTTTTATATAATTTTAATTTTATTGCGTTATGTTTTCTGACGTTCTCGTTTTTCTTTTCAAGAATAGGCTCCAGAAGGGAGCTTGTGCCTCTCGTCGGTTACAGCGTGATGAATTTAAATAAAGCCGACATAGGTCTTATCGTTTCTATATCCGCAATAATCGGTGTGGTTCTTACTTATTATTCGGATAGAGTTATAAATGCAATGGGGGTTAAAAAATCCATAACGACGTCTTTTATTATAACGGCGGCGGGCGTTTTAAGCTTTATAATATTTCAAAACACCGCCGCATTCGTCTTGTCAATTATTTTATTAAGCGCCGGCGGCGGCTTTTCCGGTCCGGCAAGGAATCTTTATTTAATGGACAGCGTGGACAAAAGTCATTATGACGAAGCCGTAGGGATTTACAGGACGTTGAGCGATTTAGGATTTGTCCTTGGACCTTTTGCGGTAGGAGCGGTATTCGATTATTTCAATTATATATCGGCATACGGTTTAGTCGCGTTTATAATCATTCTGGCGACTGTTTTGTTCGGCTTTTTCGCAAAATCCTATATATAATATATAAATATTTAATGATTAATAATATGCGCTAAATCACTTTGCTATCAGTATAGAACAGGGTAGCGCGCTTATTATTCTTTCGACGGTGCCTCCGAAAATAATTTCTTTTAAATCTTCTCTATCTTTTCCTTTGAAACCCAAAACTAATAATTTTTTTCCGGTTTCTTCTATGAAATCGATTATTTCTTTGAAAGGAACGCCTTTTCTTACAGCTATTTCTAAATTTGATTTTTCTTTTGCAAACCTGTAGTTCAGCCCGCTCATTACCGACTCTAACTTTTCCGCCAGACTTTTTTCGTAATCTTCTATTTCGACGTTCTTTTTGTCTATAACGTGCAAAATAGTAAATAATTTAATTACGTCGTCGGGGACTTTTAATATTAACGGCAGGGCTTTAAACGAATATTCTGAAAAATCCGTTGCAAAAACAACGTCGCCAAAAAGATTCCTGCAGCTTGGAGAATGAAACAAAACACGTTTCATAATCAAAACAGGTTTTTCTATTTTAATTATAATATCGTAAAGCGGCGAACCGTAAAACGAAAAATATTTTTCAGGCTTGCCGCCCGCTTTTTTATCGAGAACTACAAAGTCTATATTTTCCGCTTTTGCTTCTTCGGCAATTTCATCCGCAATGTCGCCGACCCTGATAACGTACCTGACGCCAAACCCCGATTTTTCGAGATATTTTTTAATATCTTCAAGTTTAATCTCTGCAAACTTTCTTATTTTTTCTTCGTCTTCTTTTTTATAAACGGAATAAAGGCTGTGCTGAAAAATAGAGGGGTCTATAACATGTATCAGAACTATTTCTTTTAAGCCGAGCTTCGAATAATTAGCAAAACAGTCGAGATTCTCGTAATAAAAATCTCCAAAATTTATCGCATAAAGCGCGGTATTGAGCATATTATAATAATATTAAAATATTCCTAAAATTTTAAAAAAAGCCCCGAGTACGCCCAAAACGGACACCATTATTGCTATAGTAAACATCTTTAACGTAAAACTCCTCTGGTCCCTGTCCCTAAATTCCAATTTGTCGCTAAGTTTATCTATAGAGGCAATCATCTGCTCAAAACGCTTATCTACTTGATCGAAACGCTTATCGACCTGCTCGAACCTATCGTCCACTTGGTCAAAACGCCTGTCCACCTGCTCAAAACGCTTGTCCACCTGCTCAAAACGCTTGTCCACCTGCTCAAATCTATCATCCACTTGATCAAAACGTCTATCGACCTGCTCGAAACGTTTATCGACCTGTCTAAATCTATCGTCCACATTTGACTTAAAATCGTCTATTCTTTTATCGACCTGCTCGAAACGTTTATCGATGGAATATTTAAAATCGTCTATTCCTTTATTTATCTGGTCAAATTTACTGCTCGTTTCGTTAAAACGCCTATCCACATCCAGCTTAAAGTCTCTTAATTGATTTCTATCGATTTCTTGATTCCGCCTTATTTCGTCAATCTGTACCTGCAGGAGATCGAACCTGCCGTCAAAATATTTCGTATTTGGAATTATTCCCGATATCATCGTCAAAATCTGCTCAGGATGAATGTCTTTATCTATGTCTATATTTTTGTTTTCTTCCATAAAATGTATTCTCCGGTAAATCTTATAAATTTAATTTATAATATATATTATAACATATTAAGATATCAATTTTTAAAAATTTCAAAATTTGCCGTTTGCCGTTGCAAATTATTTTTCCGATTTCGTTTCTCCGGCATCGGCTTCGATCTCTCTTTTGATTTTATTTTCTTCTTCCGCAGCTTTCATTTTTCGCCGCTCCTCAAGAATTACATTATTTCTTCTTTTAATTTCCATTTCTGCCAATACGCTTTCCGAGTCTAAAATTAAAACCCTGCTTAATAAATCTTCAATTTCTTTTCTTTCTTCGAGAACGCAGTTTATTCCGTCCATAAACTTTTGAAAGCTCATCCTACTTTTTGCCGGTTTTAATTTATTTTTTCTTTTACCCCGCAATTTTCTTCCATCCATAATAAATTCCCTCACTATTATTTTAAGGTTTAATAAAAATTAACTTTAAAGTTCGAGTTTTTATTTATATCATAAATTGCGTTAAGATATTATGAAAATTTTATTACGTTTACGTTAAATTTTTGTTAAATTTATGTTAACATTTTAGCAAAAACACAAAAAGCCTGACATTAAAAGCAATTTACAAGTTAATTAATTGGAATTTCCGAGAAAGGAAAAAGGGGACAGATATTTTTTATTTTCAGGCAGAAAACCCACAAATGCAGTCTGCAGTGAGAAAATAAATAAATCTGTCCCCTTTTTCTTGTGGTCCCCTTTTTCTTTTAGTGATTATATGAATTGGGCAGTTCCGTTTCGACGTAAATGCCGGTACATTTGCCGCCCTTCTTTATCCCGACTTCCGCCGTAATTTCCCTTTCGGTGCCGCCCGCAAATCCGTTGGAAGTGATAACGTAATAGGTGCAATTCCCACCTCCGCCGCCGCTCAAAGTGCCGTAAACGGCGCAAAATGTCGGAGTATAATTAGAAGAACTTAGGAGAGGGTTGGGAGGTTTGCCTTTTAAATCGCCGTAAAGATAAAGATATGGCGGATTAACGCCGCTCACCCCCGGCGGCGGAACGGGCTTTGTAGGACATCCGGAAAATTGACCTGTGTTAGAATTGCCAAAAGCCCCGCCGGGTGGTAGTATCTCGTACATCGTTATCTCCACCCCCGATTCTGCCGCATACTTAGCCGCCACGCTCGTTAAATTAGACCTAGAGGTAATGTTTCCGCTCGACGTCAGATAGGCGAAAATAGACCCCGCCAATCCAAGCACTATAATAATTATAATCGCCAGAACTATCGAAATGCCTCTATTCGACCCGGCAATACGTTTAAGCCTATACATACAAATTTAAATTTAATTTTACCGGTTATTTATATTCTTATTAACTCGTTAACTACAGCCACAATTTTTGGATTATTTATGCTCTGAAAATAATTAATTAAAATCGAAGTATCTACCGCTATCACCCTGTTTTGCCCTCTCTCATAGATTTATAATCATATCCTTCGACAAATTTAATTTTTCCTTATTAATTCGGCTAAATTCTTTTTTTTATAATTTTCCACAAAATCTTTTAACGCTAAATTAACCAACTCTTTTTTTGTTTTTATGTTCGTTAACTTCATTGCCTCTTCCACGAGCAAATCGTTTAATACTATATTAGTTCTCATTTTACACCTCTTAATACACATTATAATAATATGTATATATTATTATTGCAACATAACCTGCAATAATTACTGCGGACTCGCAACCGTAACCGAAACCCCGCCCGTCTGAGAATACGACTGCCCGTTAGCCGGCTGCGCAATTATCTTAATATTGATATTGCAGTTATATACTTGATTCTTATTCTGATTGCAGATAGATGCCGCCGGAGGATTATTACCGCCACCCCCTCCATTACCCCCGCCGCCTCCACAGCCGCTCAATGCAACCGCCGAACTAAAAATTAATGCCGCTAATATTATTAGCGATAGGGTATGACGTCGTCGTTCCATTTTGTGGAGTCACCTCCTCGTATAATATTTTGTTATTCGCACAAAAAACTACAAGCTGCTGTGGCGGCGTCGGCGGCGGCGTTCCGCTTTTATTTTGGTAAAAAGCCGCCTCGTCGCAAACCGGCTGACCGGTTCCGCCGCAGGTTTGAGTCTGTCCCGCCGTATTGGCAAGAACAATCGGCTGGTTGTTCCCCGTCGCGGGATTAATCGAATTAGACAATGGACATTCCGCAGTGCCGGAAGGATTAATAAGAGTCCCGGGCATAGCCGCGCTCGACATACTCCTTCTTATAGTCGTCATCGCATACGTTATCGAATTATTTGAATGAAGATACTGCTCGTTGGTAAGATAATCGTTTATTCCCCACATCACGACTTCGTAAAGCCCTATCGACAATATGCCGATAAGCAGTATCGTCATAACTAATTCGATAAGCGTAAAACCATCCTCTTTTAAATGCCTTTCATTATCGCCGCTATCGCTAATTACTTCTTTTCCTTCAATTATCTTAAATGTCAGTCTTTTGACTACGGTTATGAAATCCTTTCCTCTTTCGAGCCATTCTTTTACTTCTTGTTTTGAAAATTTAGAAAATGGTCCATAATCCCCAAAATTTCTATTATCGAACATAAAACGGTAAAATTTTCCATAATCTTTACTGATTAGTCCTTTATTTATTATTTCTCTATCAAAGTGCGACATAACCATGCTATGTTTTGAAGATGTAAGTTTTTTAAATGTTAATAATGCGGTAACCGAATAAAACATTGCATAATAAATACGATTTACGGCAGAAATCAAAAAATTATCGCAATACAATTTTTGGGCGGCTTTTATAGTTTCTTCGGCTTTTTCCAATTCATATTTTATCAAATCTAGTTCTTCCTCGTTCATAAGGCGATACCTTCTCTATTTATATTATAAACTATAGGAATAACCTGATATTTGGAAGTATGCCACAAATTCCTATTCTCAACCAACAACCCAAAAATTAGATCATATTTTAGCTCGATATCGTATACACAGCCTATTATTTTTTCTCTCAGTCTTGAATTTACAGGCCTATCTAACAATATCAGAATATCGATATCCGAATCTTTGCTATAATCTCCCCTTGCTTTTGAGCCGAACAAAATTATTTCCGCATCGGGGTATAAATTCAGCATAGTTTTTTTAAGTTCCTTAATAGCCTTTATTTCGTTATCTTTAAGTTTTAATGTGTTCACAGATTTCATTATTAATATTTTCCTACTTTGCATAATTCGCATAGACCGTCGAAAGAGTTACGTAAGGACAACTTCCCTGAGTTCCGGGGCATCCCGCCGGAGCCGCGGGGCAACTTCCGGCGGAAGGCGAAAACCAGCCCGTTTGGACTATGACCTGTATAAAATCGGTTGGGCTTCCGCTTCCGCTAATACTGCCGATACCGCTGCCGGGGGGATTTTCGCTAAAATTAACATTACCGGCATTTATATACGTGTAAAAACACTCGTTGTTCACAAGTGTCGGACCTTGAGTTTGGGACAGTAAAAAATTTAAAGGATTACTCCATGTCACACTTTGAAACGCACTGCACACCCCCGTCACCCCGCCCCCGCTCACGCTTCCCTCGTTGTTCCGGCAGTAATTGAGCGCCGCCATAACCCCCTTTGCCACGTTGACCGCCGTTTCCTCGTTCACGATATTAACGCTTTTTGCCGAACCGGCTAAAAAACTTTCCGTTATCGCGCCCATAGCCAGTCCTATTATAATAATCGTGAAAACTATTTCGATGAGGCTGAAGCCGTTTTTATTCATTTAAACTTTCTTAGCGACGGTATCGCATTATAATCATAATATTATTTTATTAAATTATATCGCAATTTTAAGTAAATGTAAAAAACTTGGGGTAAAATTCATCGTCAACTTTTTTTACCTTTCATTTTTTTTTAAAAGTAATATAATAATGTTTTCAATAATAAAAACATAAATCTATAAATTTAACTAATTTTATTTCATTAAACTTACTTTTATCTAATTTTTTGAATTGAAAAACCCTCATATAGCCAAGGCTAAAAATGCCTTAGCGGAAAATAAATCCTTAAAAGCCTTGGGCATCGTGTTCGGCGACATAGGGACAAGCCCTATATATACGATAGCCGTCATTTTTGCTTACCTGAAAGTCACGAACTCTAACGTTTTGGGCGTCGTATCCCTCATAATATGGACGCTGACCCTTCTTGTAACCGTCCAGTACGTCTGGTTTGCCATGGGCATAAGCGAAAGAAACGAAGGCGGCACTATAATACTTAAAAACATAATTCAAAAATATATAAAATCCGCAAGGGAAATTGCTTTTATTACCGTTATATCTTATATAGCCCTATCTCTTCTTATAGGCGATTCCGTAATCACCCCCGCAATCAGTATATTGAGCGCTGTCGAAGGCATGAGCCTGATACCCTTCTTTAAAAATATAACGACGGACACGGTTGTTTTTATTTCAATTATAATTACCGCATTTCTATTCTGGTATCAGCAGAAGGGGACCGAAAAAGTCGCAAATATCTTCAGCCCGGTTATGCTTTTATGGTTTATCGTTATAGGCGTTTCCGGTTTTTTATCGCTTTTGCATATGCCGGAAATTTTCTTAAAGGTCATAAATCCCTGCTACGCCTTAAGGTTTGTGTTTTACGGCAACATTTCGGCAAACCGCTTAATAGCCCACGGCATCATTTCTTTATTCGTATTGTCGGACGTCATCCTTTCCGCAACCGGCGGAGAAGCCCTATATGCCGATATGGGACATATAGGAAGAAAACCCATAACCAAAGCATGGATTTTCGTATTCATAATGCTTATTTTAAACTACATAGGACAGGGCGCATTCCTGCTTTCCCATAGAACGGATACAAACGCCTTTTTTAAGATGCTTTATTCGCAGTCGCGCCTTTTTTATGTCCCCATCCTAATTTTAAGTATTACGGCGACCGTAATAGCTTCTCAGGCCGTCATTAGCGGCATATTTTCTATAGTTTACCAGCTTATAAACAACAGAATTATACCTCTTTTAAAAATAAGCTATAAATCGAGCGAAATACAATCCCAGATATATATAAGTTTTGCGAATTGGTTTCTGTTTCTCAGCGTTTTAGCGGCAATACTGATATTCAGGACGTCGAACAACCTTGCAATGGCTTACGGACTTGCGGTCAGCGGAACTATGACTTTTACGGGAATTTTAATCAACATTCATTTTTTTCATAAGAGAAGATATTTCATGCTGTTTGTTTCGCTGATAACGACGTCTGCCGATATAATGTTTTTAACTTCCAATCTGCTTTACAAGACCTTGCAGGGAGGCTATTTCGCCTTAATAATCGCCACAATACCTTTTGCTATCATAATGATATATACTAAAGGACAGAAGCGGCTGCACGGCATATATAAAATGACCGATTTTAATATATTTTTAAAAGAATACGAATACAGATATAAAAATTTTTCAAAACTGGCAGGGACGTCGCTTTTTTTTGCAAGTCTTTCCGACAAAGTTTCCCCTTATATAATTAAAACTATGTTCAACAACAATATTATCTATGAAAAAAATATATTCGTTTCGATAGAAAGAACCGAAAAACCTTATGGAGCGGACATTCTTTTTAAAAATGACGTTGCTCCGGGACTGAGCCAGTTTTCGATAAGGGCAGGATATTCAGAAGTAGTGGACGTAGAATCGGTGTTGAGAAAATACAACATAGACGAAACAGTCATATTTTACGGTTTTGAGGAAATAGTCAGCAATAATATATTCTGGAGGATATTTGCCCTCATAAAAAAACTGTCTCCTTCCTTTGTTCGTTTTTACAAACTCCCTGCAGAAAAAGTCAACGGCGTAATGGTCAGGGTTAAAATGTAAAATAGATAAAAGTTAAAGGGCAGATTCGTAATTTAATCCGCCCTTTAACTCCCCTATAACTTCATAGATAAGAGAGAGGGTATAAACCTAGTAAAAGTAAATAACCGTTCTTTAAAACTTAAAAGGAATCGTAACCGACAAAAGCCCCATAGTCAAATCCGGACCGTTTTTTGCATGCAAGGTTTTTAGCAGCCTGACGTCGTATATTGCCCTGCCGTAATGGTAGGACACACCAAGACCCGTCATTAAAGTCTGATATCCGCTGTTTAAATACCCGTATTTCAAAGAAGTGGAAGGCTCTCCGAGAGGGTTGGTATTAAACCAGCCGTAATTTGCGCTCTGGTTTTCAAAGACCGTTTCGTTAAAAACTTCTAATTTTTTAAAGAAGATAAACCTTAAATAAGTGTTCAATATAAAATTATTGCCGGGATTCGTATAACTTCCCCCGCCCGTAGGAGATTCCACAAGGTTTGCATTCGCCGCCGTCGGAGCTGCAAGCGTGGCTTCGGCATAATTTATCGAGTTGTGTCCCAGATTATCGCTTTCGCTTATCGCATAATCGAGCGCAATTCCGAATTTTTTATTAAATTGATAGCCTAAACCTCCCGTCAACGCAAATTCTAAATTAAACTCGTCGCTTCCGATATTATTAACCGAACTTGAATTCCAGTTATTTGGGATAACCGTTACAAGCATAGGCATGAAATTATATCTAAATTTACCTATTTTTTGGTGCCATACCTCGATGCCGTAGAAAATGACGGGATTTCCGGTGCCGCTGTTCGTAAGCTGGTAGCCGTTCGTAAACATAATATTTGGTTTGCCGTTTGGAAGCGTTTGAGAAATCGTATTCTGCATCGACTGTTTACCGACGGGAAACGCAACTTCGAAGAAATTTACCTTTTTTAAAAATTTGTATGTCCAGACAAAAGCCGGGATAAATAAAAACTGCTCCTGCGTCGGCTTAGAAACTAACTCTCCATTATTATTATAAACCTGATTAAAACCGGCGTATTGCATCGCGTCGAAACTCACAAACGTGTTCGGCTTATGCATACTGAACGCAAAAGGGTTCTGGTTTATAAAATTATTGGCGGTACCGTCCGGTCCTCCGGCAAAACTTTTAATCGGACAAGCAAGCATCGCAAAAAGCAAAACAACCGTACAAATGAACGCCGTTGCGGAAATAATTTTTTTCTTTTTTGCAAACATTGGTCTCCCCCATTTTTAATTATAATTTTAAGTTATTTACTTTAATTAATTAAAGTATTAAAATTGCTTAAGAAAATTTTATTTTGTAAATGCCTGCCAATTTAGAAAGGCTCAACGACATATTGGATAACTCGGCTGAAGATGCTTTAACTTGCTTAGCGCTTGCCGAAGATATTTCCTGTGACGCTGCTATTATGTCGGAATTTTCCGAAATCTCTCGTAAGGACTGCGACTGCTCTTCCGCCATAGCGGCAACTCTCGTTATCATATCGTTAACTTCCTGAATGAGAATTTTAATTTCCGATATAGATTTTCCCGATAATACCGCCCTATCGACGCCGTTTTCTACTTCATTTTTACTTTCTTCTATTGATACTACGGCTTTTTGTGTATCGTCTTGAATACCTTTAATCATTCCCGCTATCTCTTTTGTTGCGGTAGTAGTTCTTTCGGCAAGTTTACGAACTTCATCCGCAACGACGGCAAAACCTTTACCCTGTTCCCCGGCACGAGCCGCTTCAATTGCGGCGTTTAACGCAAGAAGATTAGTCTGATCCGCTATATCGTTTATTACCGAAATTATTTCGCCGATTTTCATTGACGAAGAGCCTAATTCGGTAATAACGCCGCTTGCGTTAGAAACCCCGTTGTTAATAGAACGTATCTCGTTAATAACATTCTCGACATGCACCGCGCCTTTATCCGTCATATTTTCTGTTTTTTTTGACAATTCATTTATATGCACAGTAGCTTCGGTTAATTCCGACACCGCAACGCTAATCTGCTTTATCGATTCCATGATTGAATTGATCTTGTCCTTCATATTCCGTATATTGTTCTCAAGTTCGTTAGACGACGAACTCAATTCGATTGACTGAGACGATAAGTTTTCGGTTGTGGTAATTATACTTTTTATATTATTAATCTGCGATTCAATCAAATTGTTCACATATTCGACTAAAATACCAATCTCATTTTTTGGATTAATTTTTATTTCTAGTTTTTTTGTTAGGTCTCCTTCGGAGATTTCCTTTAATTTTTTAACAACGATGTTTAACTTATCCGCAATATTTTTTTTAAAATAAAAACTAATTAAAACAACAAATAAAAGTAATAAAAAAGATAAAAATAAAAAAATTATTATTAATTTTTTTATTTTTTGGGACGCATTTTTTGCCACTATATTTCCAATTTTTTCGACAATGAGTATCGTCGGACCCATCATAGATTTTATCTGATCCGGCGAGTATCTAAGTCCATAAACCGAGGGACTGGATAAAATTTTCATTATAATTTTTCTATGCGAACTTAAAGATATTTTTAGACGCGTTAACGCAGTCTTGATACGCCTATTTTTATATCTTTTAAGATAAGATTTCGGTATTCCGAAAATTTTCGTCGTCTTAATTTTTTTAAATCCGAATATATATCCGCTTACGGCATATTTATTCATTTTTTGCAATTTCTTCGTTCTGAATATTAAATTACCTATTTGATTATTTATTTTATTGCCGTCGTACGTTTTGCTTTTTATTTTATAATAATTAGCTTGATATCTTTTTAATCTTTCAAGATTACAAATTTCTATAATATTTCGCTGAATTTTTGTTAAATTGATAGCCGTATAACTCAGCGCTTCTTGATTATATGAAGCCATTTTAAAACCGTTTAAATAAATAAATAACAAAAACATTACGACAAAAACAGATATAAATGCAATAATTGTAAATAAATAAAGCTTTGATTTAATAGTATCGAACATCTTTTATCTCCTAATCGTTGAAAATTGTCTTATTTTCAACGCATTTTGTGTTAGAATCACGGTTTGATATAAGCATAACCCTGCTGCTCCTTTTGCACTATATAAAAAATTGCTCCCGGATAAACCACGTCCACGAATGGAAAAAGGTCGCTCTTTTTAATATGAAGTCCGACCATTGTCGTATGACAGGCCACGAGTTTAACCCCGTAAGCATGAAGCGATTGAAGCATCGCATAATATTTTTTGTCGTATTTTTTCATAAAAAATTTAATTGCAGGCCCATACGCAACGATAACAATTTTATAATTTATAAAATGCTGGTCTGAAAATTTAACGTTATTTGACGCGTTTGAAACCAAAAGCCCCCACATTTTAGGATTTGCCGGCACCTGATAAAGTTCTTTCAAATCATGGTGCTTGAAATACGGCAATGCCTGTATATTTTTACCGAACGCCGTATTCGCATTAATCACCGCCGTTAAATTAAACAAAATAAATATAACCGCTAAAGACGATAACGATAAAATAAGACTGGACATAGATTTGTTCGATTTTTGCACTTTATTATTACGCATAAAATTGTCCCCCGTTTATTATTTTTATTTATTAATTATTTTTGTTTATAGCGTTAGCTCATAGCGGTATATAAACATAGCCCTGCTGTTCCTTTTTCACTATATATAAAACGACGCCGGGATATACTATATCTGCAAATTTGAATAATTCTCGTTTTTTAATATGCAATGTTTCCATAGTTTCATTGCACGCTATGAATTTCACGCCGTAGCTGTTAAAGCTCTGCAAATCCGGATAAAACTTTTTATTAAATTTTTTCATTAAAAATTTAATTCCTACGGGACCATACGCAACGACGGCTATCTTGTAATTTAAAAAATATTTATTGGAAAATATTATGCTATTAGAAATATCCGAAATAAGAAGTCCCCATCTTTTCGGATTTTGAGGCACGACATATATTTCTTTTATAGTATGCTTTTTTAAATATTTAACTATATGAATATCTTTTGCAAATGCCGCAGTTTGCGCCATTCCGGTTAAATCCATCGACGGCAGAAAAGTTAAACATACAATCAAACCATATAAAAATATAATTATTTTAATATTATTCAGTTTCATTATTTTTCTATCCTTTTCCGGCATTTAGGTTTATATTATATTTATTATTTTACCCTGCGGTTCTAGAATGTCTGTATATTACCTTCTCGGTATCGACTACCTTGACATTTTTATGTCTCTCGACATACTCGGCTATAACATCGTATGCTTTGTGTTTTTTCAAACCTTTATCGGAAGGGTTCATATTCTGCATTTTGCCTCCCGTAGAAACCACCCTGTATTTCTTATTTAAATCCAGCGGCTTGCCGTTAATTTCCCAAGATTTGATTCTTTTAGTTAAAGATTGGTTTATAAATATGTGAAATCTTGAGTTGGAAACTCTGGTAGCGTCTCCCCCCATCTGCAAGTAAGGATCCTTTGCAAAAACATCGCTTAAAACGCTTAACTGCGAAAGCAAAAGCTGCTTGCCGGTCAAAACGGTTTCGTAAACTTCAGGATAGGTTGTTCCATACCACCCGTAAACATTTTCCATGGTAATATCCGAACCCGGCAGAAGCGTTTCTCCCCAACGCCAGCCCGGAGCAAAAAAAAGAGGAGCGTCGAACTTCTCGATAAAAGCTTTCTCGGCAAGACTGTCCGCACTGCATACGAATGTCGCCCTTCTATAAATCAACGATTCCGTCGTCCCTAATCTTTTATTTAACAGATGCTTGTATGGGGCATACTCTTCGTCTATTATATTTTGAATTTTTTCGTCCGGTTTAATCCAATTTGAAACAATCGGAATAAGCTTATGGTCATAATCTATAACCTTCTTTCCGCTTACGTTCAAATCAATCCTGCCGATAAATTTTCCGTGGGTTCCGGCTTGACATATAATAGTATTATTAATAATCTCGGGGGCGGGTAAAATATCATGAGTGTGTCCTCCTATAATTACGTCTATCCCGTTTATAGACGATGCAAACTTTCTATCTACTTCAAGACCGTTATGCGAAAGCACTACGACCAAGTCCACTTTCTTTTTGTTTTTCAATTCATCTACCATTTTTTGCGCATGCGCGGTATCTATTCCGAAAGACCATCCTTTTACGAAATGCTTTGGATGCGCAAGAGGAACATACGGAAAAGCCTGCCCGATTATGCCGATGCTTAAACCGTTTATTTCTTTAATTATATAAGGCTTAAATATTAAATCTCCCCACGTAGAATCCTTCACATTTTGGGCGATAAATGGAAAATTAAGGTTTTTTATATTCTCAAGTAATTGTTTTTTTCCGTAAGTAAATTCCCAGTGTCCCGTCATAGCATCGTATCCCATTGCATTTTGAACCCTGCAAACAGCTTTCCCTTTTGTTAAAAGGGCAATGCCGGTTCCCTGCCACGAATCCCCCGTATCTAAGAGTATAGTTTTACCGTACCTTTCGTCCCTTATTTTATTAATAACGGTCGCCATATGCGCGTAACCGCCCATTGGACCGTATTCTTTAGCAAGGCTCGCAAAGTCTTTATAAGAACAGAAATAACCCATTGCCGATTTCGGATTAATATCGTAATACAAGTTAAACGCACCGCCTACGAGATGACCGGGTCTTCCGTTCATACTTCTCGGACCTATATTTACCGACGGTTCTCTGTAAAGCATAGGTTTTAAGTGCGCGTGGGAATCGGAATTCCAAATAATAGTAAGATTGCCTACAGGTTTAAATTTCAGCAGACCGACAGGGTTAAATAGAGTCGAAACGCCTAAAAGACCCGCCGTTTTCAAAAAATTTCTTCTGGATAAACCGTTTCTATCTTCTATTTTAATCTCGGATTTCTTCATGCATCCACCCCGTTTATTTTTATATTTTTATTTAATTAAAATTTCCATTCTTAGACTACGTTTATCATTGCGGTTTTTTTATAAATATTTCCCTTGGTGTCGTACATTATGAATTCCAACGGCGCTTTCTTGTCTGCTTTTAAATAAAACGCGAGAAATGGATTTGCGGCAATACCTATCCCGTAATGACATGTCGTGATAAGTTTTTTATCGTAAAATATATCCACTTTATAAATAACCCACTTCGGAATTATTTTGCCTGTTTTTGGATTCTTTACAAGACCTGTGTCCATCGGATGCTTCGTCAAACTGAGGACTTTTATAATTTTCCCTTTTTTTACTTTATGCGGCACTCTAACCAATATTTCTCCTATTTTCATTTATGTTTCCCTCCAAAATTTATTTTTTTTTATTAATTTATCTCAATACAAATTTATCTATAATAACTTGAATAACCTGAACGCCTTTATCCGCCTTTATTGATACCTTACCGGATTAACACCCTCCGACCGTTACTTTTACGAGTTCTCTTCCTCCGTACACCGTTCCATCGGAGAATTCTGCGAGAACCTGCACGTAAGACTGCTGAAGAAGTTTTATTCTTGTGGAAATATATCCTTTTCCGTTGGCAGGGGTCAAATCGAAAGAACCGAGCAAATGTTTCGGATTGTTCAAATTACAGACATAAAAGGTCTTTAAGTATTTTTTTGCCGTCATCGGCAATTTTACTTCCATAGCCAAAGGAACCATCGCTCCATCTTGCGCAATTAGCGGTAATCTTAACTTTGGAATTAAAAGCTTTTGTTCCTCCGTCGGCGTTCCGGTTATCCATATTACTTTTTTGCCGTTAATTTCCTCTATATAAGCTTTTTTAATTTTAACGGGCTTAATGGATATTTTTTTTGATTTTACGCTTGCGGCTTTAGCCGTTGCGGCAATTATACCGTCGGCTATAAGCGCCGAAAAAGCAATTTTTATAGTTTTCTCGATAAAATTACGTCTCCCGATAAAACTTATAGAAGATATTTCATCCGTCTTCTTTCGCGCTTCCTTTTCAATTACAGGCTTTTCACTCATCGTCTATAACCCCCTTTATTATTGCGTCGTTAATTTTTACATTTCTATTACTTTATTTAGAGAAACTTTTAAAATACCGCCTTAATGATTCCTTTTTATACAGCCCGCTTCCTATCCAATCCAATACCAATATAAAATTTTTCTTATCCCAATATCCCGGCAGAGTAAAAATTTTCTTATAATCTGAATTTAAAAATACCGTCGTCGGAAAACCTATTACGTTAAATTTTGCCGATAAAGATTTCCCGTTAAACATTTTACCGTTAAAAAATAAGTACTTTTTATTTCCATAAACATTAATTTTTATAGGATAAAAATATTTATTAATTTTATATATAATTATCGTTTTAGATAAAACATTTTTTTTAAATAACTCGCAATATTCGCAACCTGTTTCATGAACCCAGATTAAAAACGGTTTTTTAATATTAATATTCTTTTTCATAGCTTTTTGAAAATTTAACCACTTTATCTTATCGGAACCAAAAGAAAATACTCTTTTTTGACTTAAATTTAATAGTAACGAAAAAATTATAAGAATCGAAACGAATATAATGAATTTTAAAGATAATTTCCGTAAACTATCGGAACTATGCGAAACATTATTCATATTGTTATGATAAGCAATATATATGCCATTAATACGAAATTAAGAAGAATCGGGGTATTTTCGGTACAAAAAGTAAGATAAAATAGTCTATGTAATCAATAAAAGAGGTAGGATGCAAATAGAAATTGTCCGAAACGGAACACAAAGTTGTCCGAAACGGAACAGGTGTATATATAATTTATTTAAAAAGGCTATATTTTTTCATTTTCGTTAAAAGTTGCTTTCTTGATATACCAAGCACCGCGGCCGATTTAGTCTGATTATATCCGTTATTTTCAAGCGCCCTTCTTATAACTTCTATCTCGACGCGGTCAAGCTTCAAATCATCTTTCGTTAAATCTCTTAAACTGCATTTTCCCGTTTCATAATCATTAATCCCGTTATAAACCGTTTTTGCCGTTTCCGCATTAAGCGCGGAAGCGGAAGCGGCGGAAGCCGTCATTGTTTTAGGAAGCAAAGACGGTTCGAGCACTTCATAATTAGAAATTATTACCGCCCTTTCGATAATATTTTCAAGTTCCCTTATATTTCCGGGAAACGACCAATTAGTCAATATTTTAGCCGTTTCTTCCGAAATAGATTTGATATTTTTTTTATTAATCCTGCCGTATTTCTTTACAAAAAAATTAGCAATAGGCATTATGTCTTCTTTTCTCTCCCTCAACGGAGGAATCTTAAAATGTAAAACATTTATTCTATAAAAAAGGTCTTCCCTGAATTTTTTTTCGATAACCGCCTTCTCAAGATTTACATTTGTGGCACAAATTATTCGCGCATTAATTTTAATCCTTTCGTTAGACCCGATTCTGTAAAACTCTTTATCTTGAATCACTCTTAAAAGTTTTGCCTGCATAAATAAAGGCATCTCTCCGATTTCGTCCAGAAAAATAGTCCCTTCTCCGGCTGATTCGAATTTTCCGGTCTGCATTGCAACGGCTCCGGTAAAAGAACCTTTATCATGTCCAAAAAATTCATTTTCTAAGAGGTCTGTAGGCACCGCACTGCAATTAATAGGTACAAATCTGCCTTTTCTATCGGATAGGTCATGTATGATTCTTGCGATAAGTTCTTTCCCCGTTCCGGTTTCTCCCGTAATCAAAACGTTTGATGCAGATTCTGCAATAATACTAATTTCATTTAAAATTTCATTCATCCGGCGGCTTTTAAATATTAAATTTTCTTTAATTTTCGATAACTTTTCGCATAATTTTCCGCCGCCGCAAATTCCTCCGTTGGTTGCTTCGTTTTTAATACTATTCTTATTTCTCTTATTCAATATTATTTTTAAATTCTCCGAAAGTCCTTCTATATCGACGGGTTTGGAAATAAAATCGTCTGCCCCGAGTTTCATCGCGTTAACCGCCTGTTCGATATTTCCAAAAGCCGTAATAATTATAAATATGACCTGCTTATCGAAATTTCTTATTTTGGAAAGCAAATCTATTCCGTTCATCCCCTCCAATTTTAAATCGCACAATATAACTTCATGCTTTTTCTCTAAAAAAAGATTTAGCCCTGTTTCCGCATTAAGGGCGGTATCCACTGAAAAACCCCGTTTGGTTAGATTTAAACCGACAACCCTCAATAGGTTTTTTTCATCGTCGATTAATAAAACTTTAATACCCGACATATGTTTCCCTCCGTATATCGTCAAATCAAAAAGCAAGCTAAACTGTAAATAACGGCATTTTAACGGTAAAAATAGTTTTATCTATGGCGCTTTCCACATTTATCGTGCCGCCATGGAGTTTAACTATGCGCAAAGATATAGGAAGTCCAAGACCGGAACCTGTATTTTTCGTAGTAAAAAACGGTTTAAATATATCGGCTAAACTTTCTTTCTGTATCGGTTTACCGTTATTTCCGACTTCGACGACCGCAAAACCGTCTTCCGCCTTAGTCGATATTTCTATAATCTTACTTTTTTGCCGCTTTAACGATTCTAACTCTTTGCCGGCAAGAAACGCTTTATCCCGATTCAAACACGTTGCGTCTATTGCATTTACTATCAAATTAAGGATAACTTGCTTTAACAGTTCGGAATCTCCTTTAATAAAGGGCATATTTTTATTCAAATTTTTAATTAATTTTATGTTTAAATTAGGTAGTTCAAATTCTAATATTTTTAAAGAGTCGTCTATAAGTCTGTTAATATCTAACGGTTTTAATTCAGGATTTCTTTGCCGCGCAAAACTTAAAAAATCTACGGTCATTCTGTTTAATCTGTTAACCTCGTTACTAATTATGCCGGTAAATTCTTTAATAATCTTATTTTTTGTTTCGTTTGAAATATAAGTATTTGCCGACGATATGACATATATGGCATTTTTTACTTCATGGGCTATATTTGCGGACATTTCTCCCATAACTGCCATACAGTTTAATTCGTATCTTTCTTTATTTATCGAGTCTATTTTTTTTATATAATCCTCAATAGCATAAGCCATAAGATTAATTGCATTTATAACGCTTCCAATCTCGTCGTTAAAACTGCTCTTAAAGGATATTTTATAGTTTCCGTCCTTAATCTTTTCAATATTTTTTTTAATTTCCGACAGAGGTTTCGTAATAAAAAATGTAATAATATAAAAAAAGAATAACCCTAAAGAGATAAATGCAAGCGCGATAATTAAAAACCTGACCCCGACCCAAAAAACTCTGTTATTAATTCTTTCCAATTCTTTTTGTAAATGAAATCTTATTGCGATTGCTCCAATTAATTTATTATCGAAATATATTTTGCCGAATATTACCGGCGCAAATTGATTTGTATTTAAAGACGCCGCATTTTGATGAAAATTATACGCCGATAAGCTTTTGTTAAAATTTTGGGGGGCAACAAGGATTTTGCCGTATTTGTTATAAATTATAAAATACTCGACATCTCTATACCTATCGCTGTTTTTTAAATAATTTTTGATTTGTTGTATCTTTCTAAAATATAACGGATATTTTAAATCCGAAATCAAAATCCTCGCCAACCTTTTATTTTTTATATAATTTCTTAAAGTAAGCGTCTTATATATAGTATATAAAAAAACTCCGTCGCTTATAAAAATAGTAAACGAAAAAACAATAAAGGCAGTTAATAATATCTTCCATTTAATACTTAAATTTTGTATAAACGAAACAATATTTTTTTTAATCATTTTATAAGGCAGGATATATGCGTTTACTAATGATGTATTTTATCGAGAGTGTATTATAAAGCTCTTTCCGTAACTTCTTTATACTTATAATGCCTGTAAATCAAAACGCCGATAGAAATAATAACGGCAAACATGCTTAAAACTTGAGAAACCCTTATGCTGTTGCCGAGCCAGAGGCTGTCTATCCTCGTTCCTTCGGTAAAAAATCTCGTAGTCCCGTACCATATTAAATAGCCTATCAGAATTTTTCCGGCGACTTTAGGTTTTTTTCTCGACAGCCACATTAAAAAAATAAATCCTAAAAAATCCGGCACCGATTCAAAAAAGAAAGACGGTTCAAAATGGGAATACATCGTTAAATTTTCGGGATGAGCGGCTTGAAAAGGATAGCCCCATAAACCGAATATCAGGTGTCTGGGCGTATAAGCATTAACCGGACGCAGTCCTTCCGCAATGGGCAGGCCCCATTTAACGGGATAGCCGAAAGCCTGCTGGTCGATAAAATTACCCCATCTGCCTATAGCCTGTCCTAAAAGAAGGCTCGGGGCAAGCATATCTATATAAAGCCATATATTGAGTTTTTTTATACGGGTATATAGATAAAGCGTCAGAAGCCCGCCTATCTCCCCGCCGTATATAGCCAATCCGCCCTGCCATATATAAAAAACGCTTAAGAGATTATTCGCATAGTATCCCCACGCAAATATTACATAATAAAGACGGGCAAAAATAATAGAAACGGGTATTGCGAAAACCATAATATTGATTATATTTTCAGGGTCTTCGCCCCAAGATTTAGCCCTAAAATAGGCAATAGTTATACCTAAGATAAAACCTATTCCGATTAATATGCCGTACCAGTGAACGGGAATATTTCCCAAAAAAACAACGGGGTTAGGCGCATACCAGTTATTAAAATTAAACATAATTTATTTTTACGACACCCCTTTCAAATTATTTAATAACGGCTTTATCTAATAGATTTTGCAAAAGCGTAAGTTCTTTCAAAATATTCGTCGTCCAGGCTGTTTACCGTTACCTCTCCCGCGCCGGAATTTTCCTGTATGAATTTTCCGTGACCTATATATATTCCGACATGCGAAATATATGATGCGTATGTTCTGAAAAACAACAAATCGCCGGGTTTAAGCTCGTCTTTCGGAACATACGTACCTAACCTCGCCTGTTCCGCCGCCGTTCTTGGAAGATGTATGCCTAATTTCAAAAAAACATGCTGGATTAAACCCGAACAATCCATTCCGGTATCGCTTGTTCCACCCCATACATATGGGACGCCCTTATATCTATATGCGACATTGACTATTTTTTTTCCTATGCCGAAATTATTAACGCTCCCTGATTTTCGACCTTCAGACCCGTTATTTTTAACCTTGCAATTATTTGGGTTAGACCCGTTAAAATTGTTATTGCCGTAATAATTATAATTTTTACCGGCATTATTAATATTGTTTTGAGCCGTTTTATATGTTTTATAGTTCTCGGGTACCGTAAGAACCGCCCCCTGCCTTATAACGTTAGAATATAGATGATTTAATTTTCTTAATTCTGCGATAGACGTTCCGTATTTCTGCGCTATTAAAGAAAGAGTATCTCCGAACTGAACCGTATAATGACCGAATGAGGGAGCAGGACGATACGGACGATAAGAACTTCCGCCGGAAGGAACTTTTAGCCTTTCGCCCGGATATATGACGTAGTTATGAAGCCCGTTTAAAGACATTATGGATGCGACCGTGGTATTGTGGGCATCTGCTATCTGACCGAGGGTGGCTCCGGGACTAACGGTAATATATGCGACCGCTTGATAAGCCGCCTTGTTTTCTCCCGCATTTGAGATAGGCACCGTAAGAACCGCCCCCTGCCTTATAACGTTAGAATATAGATGATTTAATTTTCTTAATTCCGCGATAGACGTTCCGTATTTCTGCGCTATTAAAGAAAGAGTATCTCCGAACTGAACCGTATAATGACCGAATGAGGGAGCGGGACGATACGGACGATAAGAACTTCCGCCGGAAGGAACCTTTAACCTTTCGCCCGGATATATGACGTAGTTATGAAGCCCGTTTAAAGACATTATGGATGCGACCGTGGTATTGTGGGCATCTGCTATCTGACCGAGGGTGGCTCCGGGACTAACGGTAATATATGCGACCGCTTGATAAGCCGCCTTGTTTTCTCCCGCATTTGAGATAGGCACCGTAAGAACCGCCCCCTGCCTTATAACGTTAGAATATAGATGATTTAATTTTCTTAATTCCGCGATAGACGTTCCGTATTTCTGCGCTATTAAAGAAAGAGTATCTCCGAACTGAACCGTATAATGACCGAATGAGGGAGCGGGACGATACGGACGATAAGAACTTCCGCCGGAAGGAACCTTTAACCTTTCGCCCGGATATATGACGTAGTTATGAAGCCCGTTTAAAGACATTATGGATGCGACCGTGGTATTGTGGGCATCTGCTATCTGACCGAGGGTGGCTCCGGGACTAACGGTAACGAGGTTAACGTAAGAATAAGCATTTGAAATTAAAATAAAAAGTATTGTAAAAAATATCGGTAAAACCAATACTCTTTTCATTCAGATTCCTCCGTTTTCAAAGCGTTAAAGTGTTTACAAGCCGTATATATCGGTTATCAATATATTTATAGTAAAGTATATTACTACAACATATTAATTTATGTCAAGAATTATCGGCAAAATTTTTATAAAATTTTCACGCTGCATGATTTATTGCCGCACTGGAAAACTAAAGGCTTTTTTACCCTGCCGAATTCTGTAGCGGCATTTCTAATCTCTTCCAGAATCAAAGCATCTCCTTTTTCGAACCCTTCAAAGCCCGAATAGTTATCGGTCAGGTCCTTATTATTCATATCTATGAAAATATTAAACGCGTTAAAACCCGATTTACCGGACATATTGAAAAAATCGGCGACGGCTTTATCGCCGTATCTGCCTGCAATAATATTTATTTCCGTCCCGAATGCATAATTAATCAAACTTATTAAATAACCCGATGCATTATGTTTAAGCATATTTGCTTCGTTTATAAAATATTCGAAAGATTTCAATATTACGTTTTTAAACTGAACTTCTCCCGTAAGCATGTATAATTTAGACATTGCAGATAATATAGTCCCATTTTGCGAATATCCGCCGTAATCGGCAATATTCTTTTCCTTGTGATTTAAAAAGCCTATCTTTGAACTTTTTGTCGTATGTTTTATATCAAAAAAACCGCCCTTTTCACCGTCGTAAAAATTCTTAATAACATATTCGGCTATTTTTTTTGCATAAATAAAATATAAAGGTTTAGAAGTAGTTTCAAATAATCCTATTAGGGCAAGAATAATATACGCGTTATCGTCTAAAACGGAACCTCCCGGCTCAACGGTAAATCTTCCCACGTCCCCGTTTTTATCAAAAACGTCTAAAAAAATTTTGATAGATTTTTCTGCTATTCCGTTTAATTTCTGCCGATTTGGATCGAAGGGACTGAAAATTTTGCTTAATTCCGTAATTGAATATATAATATTTCCGTTCACGGATGAATATTTTATTCTGTCGATAAACGGTTTTTTTCTTTTTTCTCTGAAAGTTTTGAGCTTCGAAATAATACCGTTGTATTGCCTGCTTCCTAAAGCCTTCGCATAAGCTCCGGCATATAATACGTTAGGAACATTATGAACGCCGTCCTGCCGGAAACCGTTGCCCGAAAAATTCCCTGAAGAGAGACTACCTTCTTTGTTTATATTAAATAATTCCGCCGCGGCATCCAACTCTTCCTTATCAGCGAAAACCTCTTTAAATTCGTTATACGTCCACGTGAAAAATCTCCCGTCGTCGTTGTCCCCGGCGTCCGCATCGACGCTCGCGTAAAAACCGCCGTTAAATCCGTCGTATAGTTCTCCTGATATAAAATCGAGGGTTTTATTTATAACGTTTAATAAAATCTTATCGCCGGTCAACCTGTAATAATAAGAATAAACCCTTAAAGCCTGAGCATTGATTTCTGTAAGTTTTTCAAAATGCGGAATAATCCATTTTTTATCGGTCGAATATCTATGAAAACCGCCGCCGACATGGTCAAAGACCCCTCCGGCGGATATTTTTTTTAAAGTAAAAAGCCCCTTATTGAGCGAATCTTTATCTCTATTAGAAATATAATCCCATACAAGAAGTTCTAACGCAGAAAAATAAAAAAACTTCGGGGATTCGTCCAATCCTCCGTTAACTTCGTCAAAATGCAGTTTAAATTCAAGCGCTCCTTCGTTTATAAATCTCTTTACGTAATCTATATTTAAAGAATTATCCTTTTTTATTGCATCGTTTATTCTTTTAATATTAATATTAAAAATAGAAAACTTATTCGAATCGTCGGAAATTCTTTGATAAAAATCGACGCTTTGCGCAAAAACGGCTTCTCTGTTTTCACGATAATATTTTGCGATTTCCGTCAAAACCGACTTATATGCCGGAAGTCCGTAATTGGATTCTTTAGGAAAATACGTGCCTCCGTAAAATAAATATCCTTCGTACGTCAAAAAAGCGGTTAAAGGCCAGCCGCCCGTTCCGGAAAACACGCTGACCGCTTTCTGATACCGCGAATCTATGTCGGGTCTTTCGTCTTTATCGACCTTAACGGCTATATAATTTTCGTTTATTATCGCCGCGGTTTCTTCATCTTCGTAAGATTCCCCGTCCATTACGTGGCACCAATGGCACCATACGGCTCCAATATCGAGAAGCACGGGCATATTCTTTTCTTTAGCCTTTTCAAAAGCCTCTGCACACCACGGATACCAGTCGACGGGCTGGTGGACGGCGGATTTTAGATAAGAACTTTTTTCGCTTTTTAAATTATTCATGAATTATACGCCTTAATCCTGCATTTGCAGGATTAAGGTTTATATATTATATATAGTATTATACGCTTCTTCCGGCGAAATTCCTTTGTGGACGACCGCTTTCACGGCTTTAATCATATTAGCGGGTTTTTCGGATTGAAATATATTCCTGCCCATATCGACGCCGGCGGCTCCATGCCTTACCGCATCATAGGCAAGTTTGAGGGCTTCCGGCTCTCCGGTCTTTTTCCCTCCGGCGACCACGACCGGTACGGGACAGGTTTCCACCACCCTGTCGAAATCTTCGCAATAATAAGTTTTCACGATACCCGCTCCTGTTTCCGCCGCAATCCTGACTGCTAAAGATAAATAGCGTACGTCTCTCGTCATTTCCCTTCCGACTGCGGTCACGGCAAGCACGGGAATACCGTATTTATAACCTTTATCTACTAATTTTGACAAATTAATTATGCCCTGTTTTTCATTTTTAGAGCCGATAAAAATAGACAAAGCTACAGCGCTTACGTTCAATCTTACGGCATCTTCCATAGAAACGGAAATGTCTTCGTCGGACAGGTCGTCTTTAAGGATGCTCGTTCCGCCGCTAACGCGCAAAACTATGGGAATATCTATTTTAGGGTCAATCTGGCTTCTTAATATTCCGCGGGTAAGCATAAGCGAATCGGCATACTTTAAAAGCGGAGTAATAGATTTACCGATATTTTCGAGTCCGCCGGTAGGTCCCATAAAATAGCCGTGGTCAACGGCAAGCATCACCGTTTTGCCGTCTTTCGGCTTAATAATCCTTGAGAGCCTGTTTTTCATTCCGTAATCCATAAAATTAAACCTCCGTTTAATTTATTATTTATTATATTATTTATATACATACAACGCGGTCGTATTCAAAAATCTTATCGGCTAATATGTCGTAATCGATATTTTGCGCATCGTAGAGATTTACAATCAGAACTTCGCTGCCTTCAGAAATTTGAGCATCGATAATATCTTTTATAGATTTTAAAAAATCGTCGTCGTATTTTTCTTTAATTAAATATAAAATTTTCATCCAATTAATCAATTAATATTAATTAATATGAGAATATATAATCGTATTTCAATAAATTTTTTCCTAAATCTGAACAGAATATAAAATTGAAACCTTCTTTTTTAAAATTGGAATACAGTCCTATTCCTACGGCTTTCATCATATCAATGTGATTTTCGATAGCCGGCAAATCCGCTTTTGCAAAATCGTCGTTTAAAAGGTAAACATCTACTTTATCGTCGAGAAGGCTTAATCCCGCAGCCATTCTCAACCCCTCGGAATGCCTTTCTCTTTTCGCAAGCAGGACCGCAATTTTCTTCATATTGTAAATATTATAAATTATATCCTGTTTCTTCGTGCTGAGTTATGTCGAGACCCATAGTTTCGGAATCTTTATCCACTCTTAAACCCATTGCTAAATCTATTATTTTAAATATAATGAAACTCATTACAAACGAGTAGGCGGCAACGGCAATAATAGTAACTACCTGAATCCAGACCTGCCCCGGATTTCCATAAAACAAGCCTTTTCCCGCTTTATTAATTAAAGGGTCGGCAAACAGTCCCGTCGCAAAAACGCCCCAGACGCTTCCGACTCCGTGAACGCTGAAAACGTCAAGCGCATCGTCGTAACCTAACTTAGGTTTTATAAAAACAACCATAGAAAAACAAATAATACCGGCAACGAGTCCGATTATTATCGCCGCACCCGGAGTTACGTAACCGGAAGCAGGCGTAATTGTGGCAAGTCCGGCAATGGCGCCTGAAACTATACCCAAGCTTGTAGGTTTTCCGTTTCTTATCCACTCCGCAATCATCCAGCTTACCGCTGCGGATGCCGCCGCCGTGTTGGTTACTAAAAATGCGGATGCCGCGATAGAATTTGCCGCAAGGGCGCTTCCGCCGTTAAAGCCGAACCATCCGAACCATAAAAGTCCCGCTCCTAATATCGTATATCCCAGCTGATTAGGCTGAACTATATTTTCCTTCATATATCCTTTTCTTTTACCGAGGACTAAGGCTCCGGCAAGCCCGGCAAATCCTGCGCTGATATGAACTACCGTCCCGCCTGCAAAATCCAGAACGCCCATTTTTTGAAAAATACCGCCAATTCCCCATACCCACTGGGCTATAGGCGCATATACTACCGTAAGCCATATCACGGTAAACACGACCCATGACGAAAATTTTACTCTTTCTACGAGCGAACCGCTGATTAGCGCAACGGTTATTACGGCAAACATAAGCTGAAATACGACGAAAACGTAAGAGGGCAAAGATGCGGCATATCTTGAATGCTGTTTTGCGCCCATACCCGAAAGACCTAAGTATTTAAGATTGCCGATAAATCCTCCGAAAGCATCCGGTCCAAAAGCTAAAGAATATCCCCATAAAATCCATATAAAGCTGACCGTGGCTATTGTTACAAAACTAAGAGACAGCGTATTAAGCACATTTTTCCTTCTAACCATTCCCCCGTAAAAAAAACCGAGCGCCGGCGTCATCATTAACACAAGCGCAGCCGAAGTTAAAACCCATGCAATATTTCCCGCACTGAATGCGGTAACATTTCCTCCCATGTTTAAATTCCCCCTTTGGAATTATTTTTAATTTTTTAATCATATCATTTTTTATATATAATTTTAAACAAAAAAATCCCGCAATTATCATAATAGCTTATTTAATGATAACTGCGGGATAAAAACCGGTTCTTTCACAAACACAAATCAAACCGGACTTATTTTTACTAACATTCGCTCTTGCCGTGGTGACCGGAACGCATAAATATATCCTGCTGATTTTCTCTTAAATTTTTAGCTAAATTTTTAGCTAAAATCATCATAAATTTAAGTCCGTTCATAACGTCGGGGTCTTTCGTCATTGCAACCAACGACAGAACTCCTCCTTTATGATATTTCGGGTCGGTTGATTCGGTCAGGGTTTCGTGCGTCGAACAGTCGATAACGTTTATCAACTCTTTTATATCAATCTGCGTTAAAAGAGCTTCGACTAATTCAAGCCCCGTTCCGACGGCTCTTTCCATAAGCCCGTCGGTCATCATCCTTCTTGCGGCAGCTACTCCGTTGGAAAGTTCGACTAAGTCGTTTAACGTTCCGCTGTTAATAAAAGATTCTCCCGTATCAAGCAAAGGCTTTAAGTTATAATTCAACGTAAGTTCCGTCAGTTCTGCAAGTTTCTCGGCGGTTCCCGCCATACGATCTACCATAGAGTCGGTAACGCCCCTGCTGAAACCGGCTACGAAGTCGCCCATTTCTTTAAGAGACTGCAAAGTGCCGGATTTTTCAAGTTCGGCAATTTTATCCAAAGAAGATTCGAGCGATTCGGATAAATGCTGGGCTTTTTTAATTAAACCAGCCATATTATCGGCAGATAGAACATCCGTCAGTTCTGCAAGTTTCTCGGCGGTTCCCGCCATACGATCTACCATAGAGTCGGTAACGCCCCTGCTGAAACCGGCTACGAAGTCGCCCATTTCTTTAAGAGACTGCAAAGTGCCGGATTTTTCAAGTTCGGCAATCGTTTCTATGCTTTTTTTCAGGCTTTCCGCTTTCATTCCGGTAGTTTTAATCATAGAGAGTTGTTCGTCCCCGGAAAAACTGTCCAACACGGAAAGAGCCGTAGTAATATTATCGGCAGATCTCTGAATCATCGAATCAGTCATGCTTTCTTTAAGCGCTTGAGGTATTGCGCTAATCTGGTCGATTGTATCAAGCCTGTCTATAATATTAAGTAAGTGTTCTAAAGCTTGCGGCTTTTCCGTGAGTTTCTTGGTCAGGGCGGCAGCTACATTTACTACTTCATTTTCAGCCATAATTTGCCTCCTTATAAATCGTTAAATTAAAGAATTCCCATCGGGGTAAGCCAGTAAACTTTGTTATATGTTAATTTGAACCAGTGGATAAGCGCCGACGGAGTAACGGGATTCGGCGGGGTATTATAGTCGAACATAATATACGTCGCCTTGGTCATACCGGTTTCGATAAAGCAGAATACCTTTCCGTCATATCTAAACGGCGTAAGTCCGTCTCTTAATTCAGATGCTATGTTTTCGACGATAACATCCGATTCGAAATGAGCGGTAGAACCAGCCTTGCTTATCGGAAGATTTGTGGTATCGCCTACTACGTAAATGTTATTGGAACCTTCCATTTTAAGCGTAAACTTATCGGTAGGAACGAAACCGTTTTGTCCGAGACCGGAATCTTCGATTACCTGAGCGCCTTTATGCGGCGGAACGGCAATAAGAATGTCATATTTTAAAGTTACGCCTTCCAAACTGGTAACGGTTTTTTTGTTCGGATCCACTTCTTTCATATTAAAGAGCGTTTCCGTGTTAATTCCGTGTTTCGGAAATGTTTTGGCGCCAAAATCCGCAAGAGGTTGAAGTCCGTGAAGCCTTCCTATCGGATACGTATAGGTATAATCGACTTTATCCCTTATACCCCTCTGCTTAAACCAGTCGTCAAGCATATATGATACTTCAAACGGAGCAACCGGACATTTATGCGGCAGACCTACCGCTAAAACAATTTTTCCGCCTTTAAAATTTACTAATTCATGGCGAAGTTTTAAACATGCGTCCACTTCATAGAACCAGTTTCCACCCTCTTTCAAACCGGGTATCATCTCCGGAGCGACTCTGGAACCTGTCGCAAGAACAAGTATGTCATATTGCATTACTACGCCGTTTTTAAGGTGAACTTCATTTTTATCTTTATCGATTTTGATTGCAGGATGAAGGTGTAATTCAACCATAGGGTCAAGCAGGTCTTTTTCATCTCTGACAAGTTCATCGTGGTGCTTTAAGCCGAAGAGCATATACAAAAGACCGGGCTGATAAAAATGATACGGCTTGTCTGAAACAACGTCAATTGTAAGTTCGCCTTTTTTAAGTTCGGGACGCATTTTTTTTGCAAGTAAATTTGCAATTATAGTTCCGCCGACTCCTCCACCAACAATAACAACTTTTTTTGACATAACAGCCTCCTTAATTGAAAATTAAATAAATTTAATAAAAATGATAATGATATTTAGATCATACTTCTACATATCTTTAATTTTTTTAGCAAAAATCCGCCAAAATCCATCACCTGGAATAACGCCTAGAAATTCCTGCTTAACTTTATTGAGCCATTCCGGAACGTCTTTCGCGCTTCCGGCATCACCGGAAATCAATTCTATCACGGAGCCTACCGGTTGCTGTCTTACCTCTTTTATTAACTCCATCAGCGGACCGGGACAATACGTCCCTCTTGCATCTACCGTAACCGCCGGCTTAATTTGTTTCAATTCTTCTTCCGTCATAACAAATACCCCCTTTATATTTATATATTGTAATCTTCACATATCGTTTATTTTTTTTGCAAAAATTCTCCAATATCCGGCTTCTTCTATGACGGATAAAGTTTCCTGATGCACCCTTTTTATCCAGTCTATGATTTCGTCAATCTCCTCCTTTTTATCGGTCAACAATTCGATAACCGTATCTTTGGGCTGCTGTCTCATTTCTATAATGAATTCGCCTACCGGAGGCATGCAACATGAAACCCCTCTAATATCTACGATTACCGCCGACTCTCCATCTCTTGCAAAATGCCCCATATAAATTACATCCTCTTTCAACTTTAACAAAAACAAACGATATGAAAATTGTCATTCCACCATAGCTTTTGCCTATGTTTGCCAAAGCATTCCTTTTAAACCTAAAAATTTAAAAAGTTATGGTTTCGGCGCCTTCCATTATGCCGAGAAATGCCGCAAGTCCTAAATGGTCATCCACGATATCTATTAAATCGTCTTTTTCCAACCCGCAGATATCCATTACCATCGAACATACGTAAATCTTAAGTCCCCCAAGCATTTTAGCCTGATCAAAAAGTTCATAAAATAAAGTAGCCTTTTTTTCTTTTATTAAATCGTAAAGTTTTCCTCCCGTAAAATTTTTCTTTTCGACATTCTTTTTTAAAAAATTATAAACGGCATTCCCCGTGACAAAAATAGAAACATCTATTCCCGAAACGGCGGCAACTGATGCAATCATCGAAGCCACGTGTGATTTTTCATACTCTTCCGATACAATCATAATTGCTAATTTGTCTGCCATAAATTGTTCTCCTTTTATATTTTATTTTTATAATTATCTATATAGACTCAAATTAAAACAGATTTTATAGATATCTTTGATGATATTACAATGATATTATGCAAAATATATGCCCAAATTTAATATTATGTTTCAATGTGATAATTCCTTTAAATTAAATAACTTAAATCATTTATATAAAATTAATATTTTATTATTATGACAAATTGACATTTTATTATGTCAAAATGTCATACCATTAATGACATCTTAAAATTTTGCAATATCCGAATCGGTCTTCCATCAAATTTTTATATGCGTTTATCCAAAGTATATCTTAAAAAATTAAAGAAATTATCGTTTTATAAAATAAAAATGTCTATTGACAAAATGGATGCAGAGGTAGTAATATATATTTACTTTTGTATAGAATTTTAAGAATTTTCCCTCATTTTAGGCGCGTAGCTCAGGGGTTAGAGCACTACCTTGACACGGTAGGGGTCGGCGGTTCGAGACCGCCCGTGCCTACCAGATTTAAAGGCTTTCCGGCATCGTAAAAAATCCGTTTTTAAAATTGTGGGTGATTTTGTGGGTAGGATTTTAAGGTTTTTTTAATCTTTATTTTTTAGCGGCAGTAAAATTTCCGGATTTAATCCGCTTTAGAAATTTTAAGGTATAGCCATTTAGTCCCGGATACGCTTAAAAAAGCGGTTGACGAGGTTTGGGGAAAGTAATAAGTTTTATTATTATGTAATTACGCGGCATTTTATCGGTTTTCTTGATATTTTTTTTAATATTTCTTTATCATTGCTATAACGATTGTAATTGTGAGTGTTAAGTTTAAGTTTATATCCGTTATTAAACATTAATAAAATTTCTTTTTCACCTGAGCGCGTATTTTTTTTAAAACAAAAAATAGAACCATGATAGCAATTGTGATGACAATATACGCAAACACATACGCAATTTGAGGTAGAATTATCGCTCGGGTTTCCGTTTCTATGATGGGCATCCCAGCCGCATTTAACGCGGGTAAGACTTCTGCCACAGCAAGGGCATTTACCGCCTTGTTTTTTAAGAACAGTATCAACCTGTTTTTCATTAAAATTTTTTCTTTTTATATTATAGCCCATTTTATTGTTTTTTTATACCATCAATGCCGCCGATTTATTATATGTATTAGTAATTTCCTCATGTTTTTTCTCTATTTTCATCGGTCTTAATTCCATTGCCTCTTCAAAACAATTAGAATTATTAATCTTATTAACGAAACCGGTGTACGGAACAAAAGCGCCGCCGTATCCCAAAACCCTTCTTGCCATAGCTACCATTTCAAGTTTTTCGGCATTCCATAGAGGCGATATAAATTTGTTTTTATCTAAAGCATCTAATGGGACATATTTCATAGGATAAGCAGTAACGCCCCATTTCATAAGGTCGATAAGCCTATAAAAGAAATCTTCGGGAGTATCTCCCATACCATTAGAAGAATTATAAAAATTATATAACATATAAAATATCAAGTTTCTCTTATTAAAACCGGCTTTTTCAAGAAAATGTATCGCTCTTTCTACGGCATAGGATTCTTCCTTAAAATCATAAGCAAAATGTATTCTCTTAGGTTTTAATCCGGCGAGGAGAAAGGCGGTTTCCTCATCCACCAATCTTACGTCTAAACCCTGATTAAAATCGGGCATTATTTTATATTCCGCAAGTTCTTTCAAAATATTCTTTGAATAAGGAGAGGCTAAAAAATTATTATCCCAGATTACGACCTCTTTATGTCCTGGATGTATAAAGTATTTTATGGACGCTTTGTTTGCCTTAAAATCTCCTTCCGTTTCTGGTACTACACAAAAAGGACACTTTCTTATACAACCCCTGCTTGTAAAAACGATACTTTTATTCCAACCATTCCATTTTGCCACCTGCTTAAGCAAATAATAAGCCGGAAGCAAATTTTCGCTATCCTCGAATAATCCTAAATGAATTTTAACGTCGGGAAACTTTGAATGTATATGTTCGGGCATAAGCGTCGCATAAATTCCGCCGACTATTAATTCTGCATCCGGAAACGAGCTTTTATAAAAATCTATTGCGCTATGAACCTTTTCCCACGTGTAAGTAAACAAGGAAGTGATATATATTCGGTCGGGAACAAAATCTTTTATAAAAGAATTTCCGTTGACTAACCTAACATCATTGAGCGGAAAATTCCTTTCTTCCCATTTGCCGATTTTTAATAAACCCAATGGGGGATACTTCGTATAATAATCGGGTTCTATTAATAAGATCTTCATAGATCTTATTATAACATAAAAATATTTATAGGCAAGATCTTCATAGATCCCGTTATTTTTTTTCCACCCAGGAATTTATTAACTGCAAGGCAAAATCCCCGATAATAAGAACTCTTATTATGTTTCTATCCGTATCAATATCATCGAGTATTGTATGCGCGGCAGGATTTCTAAAATAACGATGTATAAACGATAAAAAGTTTTTAGTATCAGAGTAAAGGTCGGCGCTGTCCGTATATTTTTTTTTATCGTCGTCCGATGGCTCAAATTTTCTTAAAAAGTTGCTCACCAAATCTGAGATATTCTTTTTTATATTTTCTTTATAACCTAACTTTTCCTTTAATGCCGTTTCTATTATAGTAAAAACGTTATTGGTGGTATCTTTCAAGTTTTTTCCTAAAACATGTTCTTTAAATCGAGAATCGATAATTCTTTCCGTTATTAAAGTCTTTAATATTTCAGGTATAGGGCTTTTTCTTTCTTTTTTTGTATCCTTGTTATCCGCGATGCCAATTTTTTTAGAAAGAGATTTTTTTGTACTTTCAAATAACTGCAACCTTATTTTTTCTAGTTGATTAAGCTGGTCTTTATTTTTAAGTTTATTTATTTTAGCGGTGAGTTCTTTTTCTTTTTTACTTATAGTTTCCTCTGAACGGGCTTTTGTTAATCTCAGTTTTTCAACCAGGCCTTGATTTTTGTTATTTGTTTCTAATTTTATTTGCTCATCAATTTTATTAAGGTCGGCTATCTTCTTTTTAAAACCTACGCCTAAGGAAGAATCATCGCTTGCAAGGTTGTATAATTCAGCGATTTCTTTTTTAACGCCGGCAATAAGGTTATTAAGTTCAGGGCTTTCCACAAACCAGTTTCTTTCGGTAAGAATTTTTAAATTAAAATCCGCAACTATGATTTCTCCTATAAATCTAGATTTTGCGCTAGAAAATTTCTCGTTTATTTTTGCGCTAATCGTAGTTTTATCGCCTACCGTCATGCCTTTAAATTTGATAAAAAAGGAATTGGATTTAAAAGCCTTACCCGCTTTATTGTAACACGCCCATATTTTAGCGATGTTTTTATTATCGTTACCTTTGACCTCAAAAAATATTGGCTCATATAAGTCAACACCGTTCAAATTATCAAACTTTTCTATTTGTTCCGATCCCCCGTTATATTTTAACTCAACACTTATGGGTTTATTGTCGTCTTTTAGAAAGTCAACCACTTTTTGTTTACAAGGAAAACTTTGACTAATCGGTATGCTAATGTTATCTCGAACGAATTCTTTAATTGATTTTTTGTCTAAAAGTTTTAAAACTTCATCAGAAATATTTTCAAAAAAAATACTGGTAAAGCTATTATAATTGGAATTAGACGGATAAGAAGATTGTACCGGTAAAGAACATATTTCGGATATACCGTCTTCAAATAGAGTATCAGGTTTTATTGATAGTATTTCATTGTATTTTTTTGAATCAAACTCCGCTTTATAACAAGGAGAATTTTTTTGTTGGGTATAAATTATTACCTTATCGCATATCCACAAGCCGGCATAAATGCCAATCCCTAATTCTCCAATCTGGCTTTCTTTTTTTTCGGAATAACCCGGGCTGAAGATTTTTTCTTTTAAACTTTCTTCATCAATCCCGAGACCATTATCCGATATTTCAAGGTCTCTTCCTTTAAAAGATATAGTTATTTTCGTTGAATCGCTATCAATGGAATTTTGAATATATTCTCTAAGCCATGCTATTTTACTGGAATACAATCCTTTTCCAATATCATTAATAATCCCAAGATATACAGGCATATGTTTTTGTATAAAAATATTGTTTATTATTTTATATTTATTAATATTTAATTACATAATAAAAATAAAGTCAATTCATTTATATTTTTTTACTTCAACGTAGCCGAATACCCGATAGCCCTTGACATTTCTGTAAAATGCTATTATCTTATCTATATATAAATATTTATATATAATACTTAAAATGATTGATTTCGATTTTCAACAAATAAGCAGGGAAATTAAAATTTGGAAGGGCAAGTTGTCCGAGCCGCAAATCTACGCCAAGTGCCTTAGGCTTCTTCCCGACCTCTCGATAAACGACTTTAAAGAAATTTACGAATCTACCCCCCCCCCCCCCCCCCGAAAAGGAGGGAGGAAGAACCGGAATAGTTATCCTTTTGCCTTCGGCGCTTACGGGGATGCGTTTGCAATATCGCAATTATTTTCGGTTTAGTGCGCGTTGCGATTCACGAAAGGCGCAACGAGCGTTACGGATAACCGATACCTTTTTAAGATGCTTTAAATTTATGCAATTCGATTAACCCTTTAAAAATTTTAAGAATATTTTTAGAATCTCTATGCTTTTCCGGAATAATTTTACAAAACCTGTTAGTAATTATAAATTCATAGTGAAATTAAATACTTTTGCGTTTAGAATACAGGCTCGTCCCCGCCATAAAAACGCAAATAACGATACCACGTAAATTTATAATTGTTTTTAGATAAAAATAATTATAAAATCTTTTTATGTCAAAAAATTCCATCATCCGCATAATAGTCGGTTTTATTGGATTTATCGCAATTATTTTAGTATTCTGGATAGCTTCAATTTTTAAATGGAGCGGCACGACGCAGGTAATAATCGCCCTTTTAATTGCCTTAGCTTCTATTCTCGTGGAAATGATAATTTCTTTAGATAAATTAAAAGAAGGCATAGAAAGGATTTATCCGGCGCTGGAACTTTCTTTGGAGGAACAAAGAACGATTAACGATACCATAATCCTATGCAACGAACTTAAAAGGAAGAACAGCGATCCTTCGGCAAGAATCGCATTGGCGGGTTTCGATAAGATAAACTATATTTTAAAACAGGCGGTTAAAGGTTCGGATTTTATCTATAACGACATATTCGAAGCCAATATGGTAACCCTTAAAGGATTAAAGCCCGGACAAACTTTTAAAGGAGTGAGCGCTTTGATAAAGCCGGAATACTGGAGAACCGGCAAGGCTATGGTAGAATACAGGGAAGTCAATTACAACCAGTCTAAAATAGGCGTCAAGATAGAACGGATATTTCTTTTAAATTCAGAAAAGGACTTAGAACCTATGACTGAAATTATGGAAGAACAGTCCAAAAACAATATTTCGGTGTATTACGTCTTTAAAAACAGGATAGCCGATTTGCTCGTTTATCCGGATTTTTCCGTCGTTCCCGATTTGCGTTTCGCCCTGGTAGTCCACAGGGAAGATATGCTCGAAAGGGTAACGGTTACCACTAACTAAGAAATAGTTTCGGAAATAGAAATACAGTTCGACGAACTTAAAAAAAGAGCCGTTAAATTCAAAGGATAATATTTATGGACGTAAAAATAAGAAAAGCATTAATTTCGGATTTTCTCGCAATCTCCGAACTCGACAGGCAGGCTTGGAAAGACAATAGAAATTCTGATTTCATTCCGGACGGAGAACACGTCTGGAGACTATGGGTAGAATATTCCGGCGTATTTATAGCGGAATACGATAAAAAAATAATAGGAAGCGCGCTTTTATTTAAAGCGAACGTAGATTCGTTATACTTATTTCATAAAATCTTCATAGATAAGAATTACAGGGATAAAAAAATAGGCAATATGTTTTTTCAAAATATCGTAGATTTCTTGGATAAAGAAAAAGCCGATTGCCTCTTGACGACCGACCCGATTAACGCACGAATGATTCATTTATGCGCCAAATACGGATTTAACGAAAAAAAGCTCGTAAAGGGATATTACAGACAAGATGAGGATCGGCTGGTTATTAAAAGAATCTACGGATAAGACAAATATTCAAAAAAATTTATCCGTTTTTGCCGCTATCGTAGAGCAAAATCTTGAATATACGCTCAATCTTATCTCTACCCTCGAAGACCCCGCCGTCCGATATAAAAACGAAGACAGGGCGGACAGGCTTGCAAAACTCAAATCGAATATTAAGACCGAGCTTGCCGATTATCCGCCGGACGAGATTATTAAAATTATAACCTTTATGAGCGCAATAGAAAGCGTCTATAGCTCCACTAACGAAATTAAGGACTATGTTAAGGAAATCGTCAAATACCCGCCCGTAGGATTCGATTTTTCGGAAATAGCGATAAAAATAAGCGACATAGCCAAACAAGCGATAGACGGATTTTTTTCAGAAGATGTGGCAACGGAATTGGAAGCCGAAATTGCCGAAACTGAAATGACTTTAAATGCGGCACTAAGGTGGTTAAATGAATTAAACGGCAGGGAAAAGAGGGAAAGGGGTAGGATATTGTATTATGCGGGGATAGTGGCATTACTAAGGGAAATTAAAGAAAAAATACGGTTAGCACAACTCACCAAATTTTAAATCTAATATTAAAAACATTTAACCATTGCTTTAGTAAATAACCCTTTGTATAAGGGCATTTCCTTTTTAAGTCCCTGCCGAGTTTTATATTCGTTAAAATAGACTCGGCTTGTCGGCAAAAACTTTCGCAATATTCCTTAAATCTTTCATTTTTTTCATTAAATTCATTTATTTTTTCTTTTTCCAAAAGAGATATTTCTTTAAACTTTTCCAGTTTTTCAATAGATTTTGATTTTGCTATGATATTACCACCTGTTTTACGGGATAGAAAATATGTCTCCTCATCTGTCCCTATCCCCTTTCTTATTTCGTAATTAACATTTATATCATAAGTGTAAAGCATAATATTATAATATTCCAATAAATCAATACTTTCATCAGAAAATATTGCTAATGGCGGACTTATTAAATTTGGCTGACTAACCGTCAGACCTATTTCTTTTAATTTAAAATTTAAATTTTCTTTTATTTTATTTATATACTCATATGAATAAATAATATTTTTACAATTTTCCATAAAAGAATTATTTTTGCTTAACTTCTTTATTTCTTTCGATTTTAAATGATATGTAAATATATCCTTTAAAATATCTTTGTTTTCAGTCGTTAGTTGAAATATAATGCTCAATAAGGCTGGTATCAAAATTCGTAGTTCCGAATTTTTTAAGATATTTATTTTATTTTCGAATTTTTTTTCAAAATATTTTTTTAAGAATTCAGAAAATAAATCAATATTTGTAAAATCACATTTTTCGATTAATTCCTCGGCGGTTTTGTCTAGCGCAATTTTATGTACAGAAAACGCATTATTAAATCTATCCGATTTACTAATGAAAAACGTTACTAAGGCTAATGTAACAGTTCCTATAAAAGTTCCTATCGGGGCCAATGGAACCAATTCCGTTTTTAAAAAATTGATTATATTTGTCATTATCAATTGAATATTAGAGATTAAAAAATTCATCAATATTGATTTTATATTTTTTAAGAATTTCTTGTTTTGTCTATATCATTGATTTCAGGGACTTTATACTCCATAGAATTATAACTAAATAATGTTTCGTAAGATTCTTGCTCGAGTTCTTTAGTTAGTTTCTCGCATATTTCATTATATTCTTTTGCAATCCAATCCTTAGCGGTTATAATTAAATTAAATAAACTATTATAATTATCTTGGCTCAGTGTTTCGGCAATAAACGATACGGTAATAATTTTTTCAATTTTATAATCTTTATCGCCTTTGTTTAGGACAGCTCCAGTTTTACACTGGGCATAAGAATTTTCATCATGGACAATATGTTTATTTCTTAGGTTGCTGAAATATTTATAGATTTTAAGTATTAAATCTCGTTCCTCTTCATCTTTCCATATCTTTTCTGCACTTAAATTAAACCGTCCCTTGCTTTTTCCGAAACATTTCGTAAAATGGATAATCGAAGAACGCCAAAGAGATTGGCGTACAATTTGCTTGTCTTCCGGTAATAAATTAATTGCTTCAAGAGAAGCGGCCGCTAAATCTAAATCTATTTTATGCGACCACAAATCCGACAATCTCTTCACCATTTTTGCTCTTTGTGCTTTACCATCTTGAATTGAAATAAATTTAACTGCGTTAGGATATCCTTCTATATGTATTCCATCTTTTATCTGCGTTATTTTTATATTTTCCATATTTTTTCACCTGCGATAATAAAATAACTAAATTTCACCAAAACAAAATAGAAAATTAATTAAGTTGCAACAAACATAAATGACGTTAAGGGATGAAAATCGTGGATAATCTGGTTTAATAAACCGTCATTACCTACCCTAAATGTGCTTGTGCTTTTAAGAAATCCATCAGGCAGCGGCACATTAGCTTTTGGGTTAATAAAGATAGTAACACCCTGCCACCATGTTTCGATCGGAGATTTTGGATCTTTTAAATCATGCTCATATTTCTCTAAATTTATAAAATTAGAACCCGTCGTTAAATAGTAACCTTCTCTCTTTGCTGCACTAATTGGCGAAATATCTTGGGGTGAAAAGGACAAACGATAAAAACGTGGCACCGTAAACTGATTACAATAAACAACAGCGCTAACATATTCACTGTTTTTTTTGTTAAAAAACCCCGATGTTATTTTCCTTCCGTTATATTCATGTTCGTCAACTAAACCATATAGATATGTTGCTAAATTCATATCAACATAATACATAGAGCCTGGTTCAAAAAACGGGGATACAATAAAAACTAATGGCTTACCCTTACAATGTTTTAATTTCCAATATTTTTTTCGTATTTTCTTTTCAAGAATATTTGCCATTCGTATAGAAAAATCATCAATGCATTTTTTTTCCATTTTTTTAAATGGGATATATTTTAATTGAGTAAGAGATATATCAAGGGATTGGCCTTTTGTAGGATTTGCCGTAACAGCCTCTATCGCGATAGTCTTATTACCGATAGAAGCCATAAAATCAGGTTTTTCAAAACTACGATTGCAAACTGCGCCAATGGAATTAAGATAGGCATAACAAGCTATCTCAAAAAGCCTTGCATGAAAACCCTCGGACTGAAATTTAAACATAAAATTGCCGTTGGGATCGCCCATTTTATTATAAATATTATTAATAAATTGCCGTGCTTTTATATGAAATTTTGAATCCCTTAAAGCTTTAAATTGGGGATGTAATTTATCCTCTGGCACAAGGGGTGCAAAAAGGTCTATTGGATCATTATTCATAAATTTAATTTTGTTATTTTCTTGTTGGTTCAATCCATAGTCTTCCAGAAAATATATTGTAATAAATCTGAACATTCAGCGATAAAAAACCGTGTTTCCTGGTATCTCGTTTTGAGTTTTCAGGATCACTTGTCCAACTATGTATGTGATCGAATCCTAAATCGGCAACTTTCCTATTTCTGGTATTTGTGATTGTTATTCCGTCATCATTAATAGATTCAATTACCCACTCGTCATCTTTATCTTGTATTTGGCATTGTCCGTATTGATCTGAATTACAAGATTTAGCTATTGGGCGAAGACGAACAATGCTGTATAGATTTTTTTTTATCATATCTTTATTCATAAAATCACATCATCCTTAGCACTCACAATGTCACGTCTTATGTTATGCCGGATTCTTACTGAAAACCAATATTGCTTAACCGATTTATTATTTTCAATATGTTTGGAATTTTATATTCTCTCACAAAACCATTTTCTCCAAGATAAAATCTAATTGAACCTTTATTAAGTAACGTTTTGAATAAAATCACGGGTTCTAAATATTTGTTTCTTGAAAGGGTGTCCCTATCCATCATGGAAGCAATCGGAATATTATCGGAAAAAATATTAATCCAACTCTTAGGATGATTATGAAATATAATTACTTCATTTTTTGATGCTTGCGATATATATTTGTGTATTCTGTTTTTAGTTTCAGAAATAACTTTTACGGAATTATTATTGCCTATCGCATATTCAACCTTTGATATATCGGTACCGTTACCTCTTTTTATTCCATATCCAATAATTAAATATTCTATCTCTAAATTTTCTGTAAAATCTAAGCATCCACAAAGAAAAGCATTTCTAATTATCAGCTTTTTAAATATTGCTAACTGATTTGGGGGATTATCACAGATTGCTTTTTTGACAGGTTTGACGCCATTTTCATGTTGTGCTTTAAAATCAACAGGATTAGGATCAAAAAGAGATGGAACAACCGAAGTTATTATGTTTGTTAATATTTTCTGGATATTCATAACTTTAAATTCATTAACATAATTCAGATATAACATTATCTGCTTTTTTTATATTTTTCCTAATACAAGAAGAGGCATAAACAGCGTATTTTAACTCATTCCCTATTAATTTTTGAATCTCTTTTGGTGGCAAAATAATCTTTACTTTCCTTAAATCTGAAGAACGAATGCTTTTTAGAATAGAACCACTAGACACTCTTTCTAATTGCATTTGACCATATTCAGAGTTTAGAAATGACACAATGTAATTATGGGTTAACATCCTTTTTAATTTTGATATTAATAAGAAAACCTGAAGCAACTCCTCCAACTAAATCAGGTGGAATATTAGAGGCAATACCTGAATTTCCTGCCCTTGTCATTACTCGTCTTCGTCCTCATCTTGGTAATTAAATTCTACTTTGCTTTGTAAAATGATTTCATCAAGAATGTTTTTGAGATAGCCCTGCTTCTCAGCTTCTATAAAACACTTATGAAGTCGGGGAATATTTATAATTTCCTCAATACACTGCATATATCGGTCAACGACCGCTTTCACTGAATAAATGCGAAGTGCATTATCCTTGATGCCATCGAGTAAATTATTTTCAGTATCTTGCGATTTAACAACAAAGGTTATTGGGTATCGGTGAATTTTATCTATATCAAGAAAATATTTCTTAACATCCAAGGTTTCAGTAACTTGGAAAAATCGTCCGAGTGGCTTCATTACAAAATCGATACCGCCATCATTAGCATTTGTTCGCCCAGTTTTATAAAGAGTTAAATTTTCTTCTTGAAGTTTATCTATCTCAAAGCCCCAGTAAATTTTCTGATCGTGATAATAATATTTCAAAATAGAATAGCTAACAATTTCAAAAAGCCTTGCGTCCACATTTGGAGCTAACAAACTGAGGATGAAATTTTCAACCTCTTTAGGATTTTTGTTTTGAATTTCTTGTAATTCGAAACATGCCTGAACAAATCGCTCAAAAGCATTTTTCTTTGTTTTTGCGTATTCATTAATAATTTCAATTAACGCATTTGCTATGTTGTAGGTTTTTCCAGAAACTTCGATTTTAATTAGGTTGTTGTTAATCCAATATCTGTTTGTTTCAAGATTTCTCAAAATTGGCGTGTATTCAGAATTGGGGAAAAACTTTTGAAATTCAGAATTTAATCGGTTGTTTAGGGCGTGGTTTTGTAATTTTGCACCAAACGGAAGCTCTCTCTGCCTTTTGAACAACTTCGTAAACCCCACTCCTTCGTATTTTGAGTAATCGCCTTTCTTGTCAAAACCTTTTTCTATATAATCCTCTACAATCACATAAATTGCATACAAATTGGCAAAACTCCCGCGAGCTTTTGCACCCTTGTTTGCCGACTTAGTTTTTAGATTTATGTATTGCAAAAGCTGGCTTTTATCAAAAATGTCAGAACTGGCATTAGCAAAATGCTTTTTTAATATTTTGTTTATTGATGCGGTAAATTGATATTCCATAATTATTGACTAAATAAAGATAATTTTTCTTGTTGTTCACATATTTGCTTTTCAAAACTTCTTGGCTCTTTTGCTAATTTACTGCCGTTGTACTCTTTTTGAATTTCCAACCGTCTTAGTCCAATCTTTACATAGTCTTCCTGTAATTCTATACCTATTGATCGTCTACCTAACTGTTTTGCCACAAAAGATGTTGTAAAAGTCCCCGAAAAGGGATCAAGGATAAGATAGTTCCTGTTTGAACTTGCCTTTATTATTCTTTCCAATAGAGCTATTGGTTTTTGTGTTGGGTGTTCTTCGTATTCGTCCATGCGATACCTAACTCTTGAAAACTCCCAAACATTACCAGGAACTTTTTCAGCATTATAAACTTGAGGCGGATTTTTTCTATAATCGATAAGTCTTCTTTTCGCACCAGTCTTAGCCTCAACTAAAATATTTTTTGCATTAAAAGTGTAATTGTCCTCATCTTTTACGCAAAACAAGATTGGTTCGTATAACGAGCCATAATATTTTTTGGCTTGAACACCAGAGCTATCGTAATACCAAACTATTCTTGAAAGAATTTTTATTTTGTCTCTCAAATAAATATCAAAATACGGCATGAACTGGGTAGATGTCATTACATAAAAACTGCCGTTAGATTTTAGTTTTTTTACACAAAGTTCAAGCCATTTATAACACCAGTTCAAATAATCTTCGTCTTTACTCCATTTATCTTTATAACCGTTAAAATTTTTCCCTATGTTGTAGGGAGGATCGGCAAAAATCAAATCAATAGAATTGTCCTCAATTGTATTGAGAGCAACAATGGCATCACCCATTATTATTGCATGGTCACCGTTGCCGAAATATTTTAAATCAGATGTTTTCATAATTTTATTTCATTAAAATTTCTATTATATCGTGATTATGGCGTTTTAGATGCCATACCGAATATTTTAGTTTCTATAATCGTATCATATTTTTTAAATCTTTAAAACTTAATCATCGCATTTAACTTTATCCCGTGAAGCACGTAAACGAATACCGTCCCGACGTATGCCCCGGTCTTCGCTATTACCCTGTATCCGTAATAATTAGCACTTGCACGACCGTATTGCCTTGCTTCTTGAATAGTATTATTTATAACAGTTTTTATCCCTCTTGGCAAATTATCCCAGCCCACCGGGTTCGTATTTTTAACTTCCGCTATGTTGCCAGCGCATATCTTATAATTTTCGATAGCCCAGTATCTCGGATTAGAGAAGCCTTTCGTGCGCCTTATTATGCTTATGATTTTACAACCCGAGATAGTAGTAGTAATAGGCAGGGCGTTATAGGTATATGCGCCCCAAGAAAAAGTATAGGGACTACCCGAATTATAAACTCTCATTGCAAGTTTGTTAAAGTTCGGGTCGGAGCGGTTATAAGGAATATTAAATATGCCAAAGGCATAAGTTATATTTGCAAATAAAAGAATAAATGCAATTATAAGAATTTTTAACGGTGTTTTCATATTATTGCCTGTCGTAATTAATTAGATGAATATCTTTATGGTTCAACAAATCAACACCTGTTTTTTTTGCTAATTCTTTAGCTCCTATGGTATAGTCGGCTGTGGATATGACTAACGCCTTAGTTGCGTTATAAAATGAGAGTGCGGCGTGAACCTCCTGGACCGCCCCTACTCCAACCGATGACGTCCATTGTTTACATTGAACCACAATTCTTTTGCCGTTTTTATTCGCTATTATATCAGCACCTTGGTCACCAGTAACTTTAGTATAGTGCACGCTCCATCCGTTTTGTTCCAAAAGTATCCCACAAAAATGCTCATATTGAAGCGGCGATAATTGCATAGGATTCGATGCACCAAGAGCAAACAACGCTTCTTTTATCTTTTTGGCCTTTTCGGATTTTAACCTATGATAATATAAAAAGGCAGCAATACTTATTAAAATAATAAATAAACTAGGTCCGGGATGCTTTGCAGCGGAATGGATAAGAAAAAAAATTAGAAAGACAATTGCCAAAAAGATAATTGCAACAATTTCTTTCCCGCTCAAATAATTATACTTTCTTTTTCGCCTTGCCATATTCTTTTCGTTATGTTGTTAATCAAATTACGCAAATTTTACAAAGATTATTTCCGTCTTCGATTATCCAGCCTACAAACGTAGGTATAGAACTATTGGGATCCGGTTCGTAAATCTCTTTAGCGGTCATATTCCCTCCGTTTTAAATTTTAAAATTATATATTACCGCCGCCGCCAAAAACAACACCGGCACGAAAGCGAAATGAAACTGTTTAACACTGCTCTTATCGCATACGCCGTCTAATTTAACCCCGATGTAAAAAATAATTTTACCTAATATTATAGCAAAGATTGAAATAATAACAATTTCTTTTATTCCGACGAATGTTCCTATCGCTCCGGCGGCTATAATATCGCCCATAGCGTAAGAACCTAATTCCGTTATATCCATAAAGATAAAGATACCGATGCCTGCGCCTAACGCCTCTAACGGCGTTAATAACGGGATTTTCGCAAGAAAAGCGAATATTAGTCCCGCTATAATCAAAAAGACGGGAATAATAAATGCTATCCTCTCGAACAGCATATCGGTAAAAGACATAAGGATTAGGCCGGAAAAAAGGATAAGATATTTAAGGTTTACGCCTGCCGGTAAAACTAAACTGCGGATTGAAATAGACATTTTTACGGCTTGCAGGATAGAGAAAAAGCTTTGCGATAGAAAGGGATATAAGATAAGAACGCCGATAACGGTAATTATTACCGGCATAAAGAATATATGCTTGTTTTTGGGTTTATGAAACAAATACGCTCCATTATTTGTTTTTGTGAGTAGCCGGGATTCGTCGAGTTTTTACACCGTAAATAAAATATTTATTCCTGGATTAATTAATTTTTTATTATAACCGCCGTTCCGTAAGCCGATACTTCGTTCATCGAACCGCCCTGCCCGCTGTCGAACTGGGAGGAATCGAACCTCATCATGATAACGGCGTTTGCGCCTAAAGAAGCGGCATGGGATTTCATATTCTCTATGGCTTCTTCCCTGGTTTGCGCCACCATATTCGCAAAACCGCTCTGAGAACCGCCTAATATAGAACGCAGGTTACCAAGCATATTGCCGAATACGTTTCTCGACCTGACGGATACGCCGAAAACGGCGCCCAAAACCTGTTTAATTTCGTAGCCTTTAATATTTTCGCTTGTAACTGCAAGCATATAGCCCTCCCCTGTTTTTATCGAGGCCATTTTACGGCGGCAACGATCCTTAATCCGAGCCGCCCTATCCGCCTTCTTTTTCTATATTACCCGCTGGAAACGCCGATAATTTTACTTAGATTTTTTCTTTGCCTTGGCCGCGTAGCCCTGTAAATATTCGTGAATTGCGGCGGCAGGCCCCCTTTCGGCTTCCCCGCCTCCAATAACCTCTCCGCCGATTATTTCCCATAACACGGGATTTCCTATCGCCGATATCGCCTGAAAAATAGTTATATCGTAAGCGACGGCTAAGGCTTCTAACGGGGTAGTATTAGAGGGGGACTTCTTTTTTACCTTAATATCCGTCTTAGCTTTAATAAGCGGCTTTCTTTCCTTGACGGAAGCGGTCTTATTTTTCGCCTTTGGGACAGTTGCGGGCGGCTTGCTATTAAGCTTTTTCTTCATCTAAGTTTCTCCCTGGTTAAAGTTAGTTTTTAGTCTTTTTACGAAAATTTCATATAATATATAAAATATACCTATTATATATATATTACGCATTTTATATAAATTCAAGATAATTTATAAATATTTTAAAAATCATAAACGGTAAAACCGAAACAATTTGGATTTTTAGCCGTTTAGTTCCTATTCAGCTTCTTTTTTTGATTTTTTACGTATATGCGGTAAACTTATAGATATGAAATCCGTAAATAACCTTGAGGGGGGTAATGAATTATGCAGCTTCTTAAAACCATAGAAAACGCAAATTTAAAACCGAATATTCAGGACAAAATCAAAAACATTTTTTCGTCCGGCTCAATTGATTTCAACCGGCGATTTTTAGAGTTTACGGAAGAAGACAAAGAAAACCTTTTAAAAATAAATTCCGTCGTTAACGAAAATATCGATTTTTTAATCGATAAGCTTCACGAACATTTGATAGCGTTTAACGAAACCAAAAAAATACTGCTTGAAAAACCGGGACGGATAGAACGTTTAAGAAATGCGCAGGCAAGATATTTCAGAGAACTTTTTTCTTTAAAATACGACGAAGACTACCTCGCGGGCAGGTTAAACCTCGGGCTTACCCACCTTAATATCAATATCCCGACGAACTTTTTTATGAGCTCTTATTCCTATTTTTTGTCGCTGCTGATAGATTTTATAAAAGAGGAGCTGCCGAAACGTAATTTTTCCAATTCGGAAATTGTAAATATTATAAATTCTATACAAAAGATTGTAAATTTAGATATAACTTTAGTCATAAGGGCGTATTACGGAAAAGAAGTCAACGAGAAAGAAAGATTAAGCGACGATTTTATCAAAAGATTATCGAGGATAGCCGAATTCAGGGACGAAAATACGGGGGAGCATATAGAACGGATGTCCCTTTACTGTATGTCCATCGCAAAATATTTAGGATACGGCTACGATTTTCAGATGGATATTTTGGAGGCTTCTCCTATGCACGATATAGGCAAAATATCCATACCCGATTACGTTTTGTTAAAACCCGGCAAACTCGACGCGGATGAATTTGAAATTATGAAAACCCACACGACGAAAGGATACGAGATACTCGGCAATTCTGATTCAAAAATAATGAAACTCGGGGCGGAAATAGCGCTGTCGCACCACGAAAGATACGACGGCTCGGGATACCCGAAAGGACTCAAAGAAAAAGACATTCCGCTTTCCGGCAGGATTTGCATAGTTAGCGATATTTTCGACGCCTTGACTAACAAAAGGGTTTACAAGCCGGCATATTCTATAGAAGAAAGTTTAGACATTATGAAAAACGAGATGGGCATTGGGAAATACTTCGACCCGGTAATATTCGACGCGTTTATAAAGGCTCAGGACGAAATTGTTACCGTTGAAGCAAGGTATAAAGGTTAGAATCTTCTAAATTTGACTTTTATCTTTTTCGTTATATAATAAATATAACAAAAAGTTTACAAAATTATGAATGTATCCGATATATTCATAAAGGAGGCAATAAAAATGGAAAATAGCGAAAAGTTAGGGATTATAGATAATAACGATAGATTATTTAAGGCAACCGGTAACGGTTTTCAAAATATTAATAAAATTTCCGTAGAAGGAGCCGAAAAAGAAAAAGACAGGGGATATGCGGCTATTGGTACGTTTATAGCATTCGTGACAATTGGATTAATATCTCTTCTTTTAGATTTTGCGACAAAACAAGGGCTATTTGGACTGTTTGCATTTATTTGCGGATTCTTAAGCATACCGGTTAGCGCGATTATTGCCGGAACGACAAACTGGAATAAAAACTGGAATGAATCGGAGTGGAAAAAAGCCTGGGGCGACGACATAGAATCTGAAAGCGGCAAATACTACGACGGAGAAGACGACCCTATAACCGGCACGGATTATGCAGGTTCCGACGGAAATATTTACGATTGATTCTATCCCTTAACCCGTTCCAATATCCCGTCCGTTAGGGCGGGATGATTAACCATCGTTCAAATTACCAATTGTTGTGCCAATTAAATCCCGGCGGCAGCGTATAGTTATTCGGCGTATATGCCGCTCCGGTCGGAACATTCGGGGGCGTTTTTATAAATCCATTGTTATTGTTATAACTATTGTTTTCAGGATTGTCGTTCACGGAAGTTGAAGTCGGCGGCTTCGGAGTAACGGTTTTAACGGCGGCATTGACAGCTACATTGTGATTACCATCGCTTTTAACGGTTTTTTCGGCTTTATTCGCAAAACTATTATATGCCGCTTCTTCAAGTTTTACTATCTTATAAGCTTCAGGATTATCTTGTTTTAGATTTGGATTATCTTTTAGTATTTCCTTATACTTATTAGCCATTTCGGAATAATGGCCAGCTTTGCTTATCGGCTTACCAAGCGGTATTTTAGGTTCCAACGCCGTGTTTATGGTATTCGTTGCCTGGGCATAGCTTTCTCCGTTTAACGACACATAATGGCCGTTAACCCATAAATCGTTTTTTTTGTTCAAATTGTTTAATTTATTTAAACTAGATTGCGTAGAACCGGGACCCGCAACCTTCGTTCCGCCTGCGTTAATATTTTTTTCGGCGGCAAGGATATTTGCGTTTTTATCGGCAAATTGCATAAACCTTTCCCTACTCCCTTTATCGTTAACCATTCTATTAATCCAATCTACCGTTTGCTTAGCATTAAAGCCTCTGTTATTTGCGTATTGAATTAATTCGCTGCCGGTTACGGAAACCCCTTCTTTTTTTAACAGACTTTGGTCGTGAGTTAAAGAATTAACCTCTTTTTGAGATCTTAAAAAACTGTCGTTCGCGGTTTGAAAAGCGTTATAGGCATGAGTGAGAGAAGTCGATGCCCCGCCCCATTGCTCCGCCTTTAAACCCTTAGTATGCGATAATTCGTCTGATAAGTTTTTTGCAAGCGTGTCGTTAAATGCTTTTTCGTGTATATTGCTTAAGGAAGACTTAGAAACCTGCTTGGCCGAAACCCCGAGATCGGCGGCTACGGCAAACGGCATTTTGCCGCCCATTAATTTTCCGACTCCCCTTAATGGTTTAACATTGAATTTTAACCCTTCTTCCGACATCCATTCATGCATTGCCTCCTGTTTGCTTATGCCCATTTCTTTCGCCGTTTTATCGATTGCATTCGCAATTTTCCTTGCGGCGGTTCCTTGCAAGCCGTCGGACTGCGTGCCTTTATTCCCCGAATTAATGCCGTATCTTGCTTCAAGCGCGCTCGTCGCCCCCGAAATTACGTTTTTCGCGTAAACGGATTCGTCCGCTTTCGCATTGGCAAGTTTTTCGGATACGCCGGCGTAGATACCTTTTTCGGCAGTAGCGTTTACCCCCGTGGCGCCGGTATCTATACCCGTTATTCTACCGTTTTCCTGAGCGGCGGAAACATTATTATAATTGTCTTTATGACTATTGGAACCGCCTCCGAATTCGCTAAACGGAGAAGTAGTCGTAGAATTTCCGCCGGCTCCGTACATAACTCCCGGAACATCCCCCTGCTGTAATCTCGCCGCCGCCATTTTATTATTTGCCATATAATTGTCGAATTTGTCGTTAGCCATATTCACGTTTCCGGTAGCCATAGCGTTAGCGCCGGAAGAAATTCCCGCTCCCAAAGAAGAATCCATGCTGCCCGTAAACATGGCAAGGCCGTAACCGGAGCCCGTCGCAAAATAATAGGTTACTAATGGGATGGAACTCATTAAAATCCCGCCTACGCCGAACATGGCGATTAAATAATTATTATGCACTATGCCGATAGAAGCCAGGGAATAACCGGAACCGGCTATCATATTAACGCCTTCTTCCTGCATTACGACCTCTATTATGTAATTTATTACCGCCGCGAAAGGAACCCACAAGACTATCCATAAAAGTAAAGACGAATACATTTGCGCGTATTTGTAACCAAAAGGAAACATTAAAAACATAAGGAGAAATACGCCGCCTACGGAAATAAGCCCAAGGAGAACTCCGTACATTGCCGGCAAAAATCTCGATACCATTAAGGCGTACATTGCCCACATGCTTCTTTGCTGCTGCTGGGCTATGGAAGCGCCGTAGGCAAGATCGTTTACGTTGGCTCCTGAAGCTTCCGCATTGGCGGATACGGCTTCAGAAACGCTGTTTACGGCTAAAACCTGCAATAACTGATTTTGCGCATCCTGCGAAATACTTAATATATTCGAATTTACGAGTCCGAATTCCTGGTCGTAGTTTGCCGTCGTCGTAGAAGAAGCGGCAGCGAGGGCTGGGATTAAGCTTCCGGAGACGTAATTATTTAAATCGGAGGTTACGTAATTATAAGCTTGCGAACAGGTAATAGTTTCCTTTGTTACGGGAGTCGTGCTTTCGTCGTAATATGTCGTTAAAAGGTTAGCGCCCGCCCCTTCCGCATACGTCCCATAATACTGCCATAATCCAACGCTAGTAAGTCCGGAATAGTTAGGAGCGGCTCCGTCGGTGGCGTTTCCCGCCATTTCTATCTGCGTATCGGACAAATTACCCGTAACTATTCCCGGTTCTACGCAGTTTCCGAAAAACTGGTTGTAGTTTTCCATTAATATCGGATCTCCTATCTGCGAAGAATACGCCGCGTTTGGCATAGTCAAGGAAAGTCCGAGACCCGAGGCGGTATAACTTAAAGTGTTAGGCAGGGAAAACGCCTGTTCTATCGCCGTCCCCAAAGCGTTTCCGACTTGAGAAGTAAGGCTTACAGGGACGGCTATTCCTATCGGAACTTTATTTACGATCCCCCCGTTAGGAACATTAGGGTTTACGGGATCTATTATGGAAACGGTTACGTTTGGGATTATAAAAACCATATAGACGAGGGCTATGACGACGAATGCCGACGGTATCCTAATATGTGCGTCCATCATTCTTTTGGAAAAGCTCTGGACGAACGCCATTACGAACGCAAGCAACGCGCCTATCTTCGCCGCCATCGCAAACTGCGGGGAATAAACCAAAGCCGATACGGCGCTTAATAAATACCACTCCAAATAACCGGAACCGTAAGTATAAATTGGAAAAGTGTGCATAGAAAATCGGGATTAACCCGCCTCCTGAATGATAGGAAAATATTTATTTATAATTTTTCTCGACTTTGCATATATTTTTTTGTGGAAAACCAAAGACAGGGCATAAACCAACACAAAAATAATTCCTAAAATATCCTGCATTAAAAAACCTATTTCTTCGTTTAGCCTCATTATTAAAACCGAATAAGTCGTTACGAAAAATATAATGCCGATAAACGCGGTTAAGGCAAAAAACCTTCCCGCCATAACTTTTGAAATTTTTATAAAAACGCCGTTTTCGTCCTCAGAAAACATTAAAACCGCAAATAACGGCGATAGCGTTACGGCGGCAAGTTCTATTAAAAATAAATTAACCGAACCGGCATTATGGGTGGGACTCCACAAAAGAGGATAAATATTCAGCGGCATACCGGTAAAAAGAATAAAAATAGCGAGAAATAACAAAAATATTTTGACATCCCTATTAAATATTTTTAGTTTTAGATAAGTATTTTTTATAGGTTTAACTTTATCCATAAATACCCCCTATTTCGAAACTTGTATAATTACCCTTCTATTAATTCTGTTTGTTTTTGAAATATAACAGCATTTTCCGTAACCTTTTACTCTTGCCTTGATATGCAAATAATTCCGTGCCGTTTTAGCTCTTTTTAAAGCAAGCCGATTATTATAAGCCTTCGTTCCAAAATGGTCGGTGTAGCCTATTATCGTTACGCGTTTATTTTGTAAAAAGGGCTTAATTCTGTTTAACAGGCTTTTCATTTGAGAGGTTAAATTATAATGATTGAAAGCGAAACCCGAAACGGTAAAGGTTCTAACCGCAGTTTTCAGTTTTTTATAGGCTTGATTTATCCTTACCTGACCGCCTACGACATTGAGCAATTTGGCAATATGAAAATCGGCTTTCTTGATTTTATAAGCCCTTAAATGCGTTATATGCTTTGATTTTACTATGGTATAGGTTAAGTTTTGAACGTAATACTTGCCGAAATCAACCATTCGCTGACGGGTCGCGGCATAAGACGAAATTGAAAATAACAAAAATATCGATATTGCCAATAACATTAAAATTTTTCGCATAAAATTTCTCCCATGTTTTATATAACTTAAAGTTTACGATAATTTATAAAAAAAGTCAAATCTCATTCAACACCCTCGCCAGCGAGTCCGTTATCTCAACAGTTTTTTCCTTGCCTCTCGCCACAATCCTGTCCCTGCCGTTTTCTTTAGCCTTATATAAAAGTTCATCCACGTTTTTAAGTATTTCCTCTATATTTTTATCAAACTCTTTATTAAATTCTATAACCCCCATGCTTGCCGTTATATATCCTACTCCTTCTATTTTAACCTTTGCGACAGCCGTTTTTATACGAAAAGCTACCATTACGGCATCGGTTAAATTAGAATCCGGCAATAAAACTATAAACTCTTCCCCGCCGAATCTTGCGCAATAATCGTAAGTTCTGATGTTTCTCGATAAAATACCTGCAAATGCCTTTAAAACTCCGTCCCCTTTGTCATGTCCGTAATCGTCGTTCACTTTCTTGAAATGGTCTATATCGAGCATTATTACGGAAAAACCGTTTCTATCTTCTATCGCGTTTTTATAAAAAACGTTTAAGAGCTTATCGAGATACCTGCGGTTATATACCTGCGTCAAGTGATCTTTTATTCCGGCATTTCTTAATCTCGTGATTTCGGTTTCCTTTTTAGAGTGAAAATGAGATTCGTAAAAATACGCGGAAAGTGCGAGAATAAAAGATATAACGATGGCGGCGTTAACGTCGGTCAACGAAAAATAAGGAATATTGACGAGAATAAATAAGGCGATAGAAATTAACGCCTGTATTATGGATATTTTAGCCATCGTCAAGATGTCTAAAGGTTATAAGACTTAATTTATCTATACGAAAATCGTATTTTTTAAATTTTCCGTTTTTACCGTTAAAAGTTTTTAATGCGGGTTCCGTTAAATAAACAAAATAACAGACGATATCTTTGCCGGTATTTATGACGTCTTCTATATTAGATATAAAATCCTTTCTATATTTGTATTTACCAAGCGTTTCTTTATCTATAAAAGCCGAAAGTTTTATCGTCTCGCCGTTTTCAACGACGTAATCTTTAAACCATACGGCGTATTTTCCTTCGTACAAGCCTATCCTGCAAAGACCGTAATATATGAATTCTCTTCCGTCCTTAAAGAACCTTACCCTTTTAAACCACTTTTGATACGGTCTTTTTATAAATTTGCCCTGCAAAGAAATGGTCAAATCGCCGTTAAAACCGGTAAGATAAGTATCGACGATATCGTCTATGTAATAAGTATAGTTTCTTTCTTTGCCGTCTTTTTCGTTTATTTCATCTTTTTTTGAATCGTCTCCGCCCTCGTTTTCCGTCCGTTCGAAATCTTTTTTTATTACAAGTTTAGATACGCCTAATTTCAGTTCTTTTTCTTCGGATTTATATTTACAGGCTTCGGCGTGTTCGGTATGGGGAAAACGTTTGAAATAGGGGAACACTTTTATCGTCCTTATGCCGGTTATATTGGCGCCGGTTAACGGCAGTTTACAGTCGGGACAAAAAACGGAATAGTTTTTCAGCTCGTTTTTTAATACGAAGCGCCTTAAATCCTGCGCGCTTATAATACTTTTCGTTTCTTCGCAATAAGCTATGCGCATAGAGCATACCTCAATACTTGCCGAAATAACACTCCAAAAACCTATCTATAGAATCGAACAAATTCTTATTCTCGTTAACAAAATTGTATTTTTTAGATGCCAGTCTTTTTTCTCCGCATCCGGCGCACAATAAATAATACAGATAAACGGGTTCGCCGCAATTTAACCTGTCCGGGTCGGGATAATAGTCGAATACAGGGTATATAACCCCGTTATCCTGTTCAAGCGGGGTGCCGCAATCATCGCAACGCAAAATATAAGGCGGATTTTTAGCCTCTATTTCGTTTACGGTAAAACGTGCGATACAATTTATGATTTCCATAATATCTCCTTTAAAATCATGCTATTTCTACCAGGCACTCCGCTATTTTTTTGTCGAAATGCGAACATTCCTCGTCCATTATTATTTTCAACGCTTCTTTCTTTGAAAACGCTTTTTTATACGGACGAACATTCGTGAGCGCGTCGTAAACATCCACTACGGCTACTATTTTAGCTTCTATCGAAATTTCGTCTTTTTTAAGCCCGTCTGGGTAACCGCTGCCGTCTATTTTTTCGTGATGATGCCTAATTATAAGAGCGATCGGTTCGAAAACCGAATGCAAAAGGTCGTATCCGGTAATGGGATGTTTTTTGATTTCGTCAAATTCTTCTGAAGTTAATTTCCCTTCCTTATTAAGTATGTTGTCCGATACGGCAAGTTTGCCTATATCGTGTAAAAGCGTACCGTATCGAATCGTTTCTAATTTCTCGGACGAAAGCCCTATCTTGCGTCCGATTGAAACCGCAAGATTAATCATATTTTCAGAGTGTTTTTCCGTATAAGGATTTTTAAGACCCAGGGTTTTAGCGATAACCCCGAGCATTTCGAGTTTAGCCTTTCGCTCCAAAATAATAGCAGAATAATTGTAAAAACCGTCCATTATTATTTTCTCCTTATAGTCCGTGAACTACTCTCTAATAAATTAGAGAGCTTCCCGGTTCGAACGACAGGTTGCTAATACCGGTATTTTGGTATCCCGCAGAGCCTGTCTCCCCGGGCGTAAATTCGAGCAATTCCTGCCCTATTATTAGTTGAGCTTGAACCTGAGCCAACCCCAGTCTTAAGATATTTATAGCCGCATTTACGTCCCTGTCTATTTCAAGACCGCAGTGCGGACATACAAAGAGCCTGTCCGCAAGCGTAAGGTCTTCTTTAATATGCCAGCATTTAGAGCAGGTTTTAGACGTATTCTTAGGATTTACTTGAACTACATTTATACCAGCTTCTGCCGCTTTGTATAATAAGAGTTCGGTAAACTTGCCCCACGATACGTCGTAAATGCTTTTAGATAAATGTTTGTTTCTAACCAGATTATTAACGAGTAATTTTTCTATAGCTATAAAACCAAAATTTTTAACTAATTCGGTTGTTAATTTATGTATGACGTCGAGTCTGACATTGCGTACCTTACGGTGTGTCGTTTGTAATTTCTTAACCGCTTCTATCCAGTTTTTAGACCCCTGTTTCTTACGGATTTTCTTTTTATTAAGGTTATATTTATTCTTTTTGCTAGTCCTGTTATTCGTAGAAATAGATTTAGATAACTTTTTAATACGCTTATCATAAACCTTTAACGTTCTCGGATTAGCCTCTTTATCGCCGTTAGACAAGATACACCTATGGGATAATCCTAAATCTAAACCTATTTGAGCCGTGGACTTAGGATAGACGAACCTATCCCAGACAACCACCGAAAAGCAGGCATACCATAAATCCCCGTCTCTTAATATCTCGCACTGCTTGATATTACCCATAATGCGCCTGTGCAGTTTAATCTTTACATGCCCGATTTTAGATAATTCAAGTTTACCGTCTTCGTTTATACCGAAACCCGACTGGGTATAAGTAAAAGAGTTATACCTGTTTTGTGGCTTAAGGCGGGGAAGTCCCGCTCTGCCGTTTTTAGCCTTAAGGCGCTCGAAAAACTTTTTATAGGCTTTTTCTACACGGCGCGTAACTTCCTGCAACGGCTGAGAGTGAATATCCGTCGCTAAAAACGGCATTTCCCGCTTATTCTGCGTTAATACGGACTGATGCACATCGCGGGATAATGTCTTGCCTGTTTCTTTATAGTGATTGCGCCTGTCTATGAGAAAAGAGTTATAGAGTATACGGCAGAGGTCTAACATTCTGCTCATTTTTTCTACTTGTTTTCTCGTCGGGTATAACCGATATTTATATGTTTTTCTCATTTTAATATTACTCCATAAACAAACGCTTTCATCTCTCCAATAAATTAGAGAGAATTCCCGCTTGATTATCTTAAAGAATTCAGATACTCCGCCACGTATTTTACCTGTTTGTCCGTCAATATTTGCGTGCAATATACGTCCGCCTTACAGGATCGTATCGCCCTCTCGATTTGTTTAATAGATAAATGCTTATTTCCCCAACCTGCAAGAGATTCGACGCCGTCGTATCTTTTTCCTTTTATAAAGGAGTGACAGGTATAGCAACCGGATTTAAAAACTATTTCCTTGCCAATCAAAATATCTTTCGTTTTCGTTTCGGCGGTTAATTTATTTTTAAAATCCTTACGCAAGGTTACGGCATAAGACATGCTTAAAAAAGCAAATATAGAAATAATCAAAAAAGACAAAATGAATTTAACGTTAGTTTTCTTTGAACACATTTTTATAGCAATTTATCCCTTTAACATTTTCAAAAGATTTTTAACGTATCTGGAATGCGTCCTTTCTTCGATTTTTTTAAGCCCGTATTCTATACTTACCGTCCCGTAAACCACGTATGCTTTCGCCTTGTTATTATTCATAAATGTCGCCGGATTATAATGCCTGACGTAAATCAGCGCCGGAACTTCCTTTATATGAAATTTATCGATTATTAAAGGGTCAATATCGACGTGCATATCGTAATAGCCCTTTTTGCCCCTGAATTTTAAAAGCCTTTTGATAAAGTTAACCGTGGGCGTTATATAGGTAGCCGAACCTATAACGCCTCTTAAAACCATCGTAGCCGCACCGTTAAGCTTTGCATCCGTATAAACGTAATTGCGCAAAGTAGAAAACGACATGCTTGAGGAAATCGCAAGAAACAGCTTGCCTTTGCCCATAAAGACGTTCTGTTCTTCCGTAATCATCTTTTGGGTATTCATATTTTTAGGAATATAATTCGCAAACCTTTTATTTTTAAGGAAAGCGTTTTCGTCCTTAAATACCATGTTATCGATAGTTTTGGATTCTATTTCGGAGTAAAGTTTTTCGGCCGCTTGCAAATTTATATGTTTATTTACTTTTATATGGAGTTTTTTAGCCTTATTCACGATAGTCCTTATCTGCGAATCGTTAAGGTTATAATTTACGGTAGGAGGATTAATAGATGCGGCGTTTTTACGATTTTCTATTTGTTTTATATAGGATTCCGCCGTAATCGTAAAAAAAGAAATACCTAAAAATACGGAAATTAATATTAATTTATAGATTTTTCGCATGTTTTTCCTCCTCAAAAAGCACAACAATCTTTTTCATTGAATACCGTATAAACGAAATTATCCCCTATGTAAGGCGGATTTTTAAACATAGACCACACTAAAGACGTCTGCCCGACAGGTTGAATTACCGGTTCGGGAATCGGCATAGAAAGATCTAACCTGAAAGCAGATTTAATCCAAATAGGGTCGGGGAAATCTTGACACCATAAAGTATATGTAAGCGGCCCCGTCGTGCCTAATTGAATTATATCTTGATGCATCATAAATATCATTTTACTCGCAATAGCCGCCGAATCTTGAACGTAATCTTTAGTTCCGCCCGTATCGCCGTCCAGCGGAAATACGCTGCCCCATGAACCCATGCACCAGAATAAAGGATCTAACGGCTGGTAAATTTGGGCGGAAATAGAATCGGCTATGCACGAAAACTGGGCTACGGGATTGGCAAAAAGAACCGTTTCTGGGGAAGCAAAAGCGGCAAGTATGTCAGATTGCCAGACGGGATCCGGTTCGGTAATAAAAGCTATGGCCGGAGAGCCGCCGATATTGCCGGGCGATTGCAGGCAGGCTAAATCGGTAAACAGCCCCATCATTGCCCATATCGGAAAGGTATAATAGTGCGCCTGAAAGAACGCCATTTTATCCTGTTTTTTAGCCCTCGAGCCGCCGAGAAACACTCCCGCCGGATTCGATAAGCCTAATCCGAACGCCTGAAAACAGAATGGGACGGATACGACTTCGTCAAGCTTGCTCGGCGCCCAAAAAGATAAAGTAGTGCCTATTCTCGGAACCGGCATAGTGCAAACGCATAAAGGGGGTTGATAATCCTGCTCGTCCGGAATACCCGGAACGACGGGAACGCCTCCGACCCTAATAGGAAATACGCCCATCCAGTCTATATCGGTTATCGGGTTTATTATTCGACCGGTTTCGCAAACGGCGTAGGATTTTGGAATAAATACAAAAGTCGATAAAAACAGGATTGCGATAATAAGAAACTTAATTATTTTCCGCATAAAAAGCCCCTTTTATGAATTAACTTATCATATAACATAAAGTTTACGATAAAAAAATAAAAAATTCAAGATTAATACATTCTTATTTCATCTCTCCTTTGAAAAGAAGAGAATTCCCGCTCAATGTCTTAAATTTATATTGTTTCACGTAAACCGTCGTCCCTTCCTGCCATATCACGGAAGGGACGGCTTTTAATTTAAACCTTCTTTGCAGTTCCTTCATCCAGTAAAAGACCGGTATTTTTAATTTCTGTTCCAACCTGAAATAATTTCCTTTTGTAATACAAAACATTACGCCGAGTTTTCCGAAATAACGGCTTTTTTCGAACCATTCGAGATCTTTTTTGACGGTAGGGTTTATTACAACCAGGATATACGGCAAATGGACGTATCTCGTTATTTTAAACCTGAAACCTTTCGGATATAAAACCTGTCCTTTAGAATCGTAAATATTATACTTAGTCGTATAGTACATATTAGGCGCGAAAACGAGCGTCTTTTTGGCTTGCGGCAGATTTACCTCCTGCGAATAAGGCTCGTAGTTTATCGCCTCTTTTTTGATTATTCCGCGGTATTTTTTCATATTAATACGGCTTGCCCTCTCCTTTATAACCTTAAGCATGTTTTTCTCGGCAAAGGGATAGGTGTTGCCGTAAGTTCCCAAAACTACCGTTTTGGCAAAAGCGCGCGCCGGAAACAAAACTAAACTAATCAGCAGGATTGATAATATTTTTGTAAACATAAGCTATTTTCTCTCCTATGGTTTGTATAGAATGAAGTCCTATGAATAAAAAGTAATGTTTTATTTTGCCTTTATTATTTACGACTAAGTAAGCCTCGGGGAGTTTAATTACGCCGAGCCTTTTTGCCGTTTTTTTATGCGTCAGGGCGTTAATAAAGACGTAATTAAATCCATATTCCTTATGAAACACCTTAAGACGTTCCATGGTCTGCGCCGTTAACGGACTTGAAGGATTGTAGAACATCGCTATTACTGCTTTAGGCCTCAACTTCTCTATGATTTTTACTTTTTCGTTATGCGTTATTTCCTCTTTAATTATATTAGCGTAAGAAGAAGAACCTACGCCGTGCGAAGCATAATAATCAAGGGCGGGATTCTTATACATAACGAGCCGCCACATCCTCGCAAATTTGCGGGATTTATAAGCGGCGTAATCCTGCACGGTTATATAGTTTTTAACGTTTTGATAAGTAGGGCTGCCGACCGCGATGAGTTTTACCTTTTTAAGGTATTTTTTAAGTTGGACGGCATCCATTTTTCTAAGGGATTGAACGGAAACCGCTGCGGGCTTTTTTAATTTATTTTTCTTCTTCTCCGGCGTTTTTTGATACCAAAACCAGCCGTAGCCTTTAGAATGAAAATACCAGTCGTTAGCCGTGTTTACACCGCCGCTTAAAGCAAGAACCGGATTAGAAAAAAATAAAGGCATCAATAATAACGATAATACGACAATCTTTTTAAAAGCCATAATAGCCTTTCTCCTTCGTTAAAATGATAAAATAAAAGCAAAGTTATAAAAAATAAAGGCGCGGTAAAAAATAAGTATTCCCGCCACGTGCCGACTTTAACTATGTCGAAATGGACATTAAACTTAAACGGAAAAAAGGGCTCTTCCGCTTTATAGTTAAAGCTATCGAGAACAATGTGCGACAATACGCCGAAAAGAAAAGCAAGTGCCATGATGCCGCCTAAATAATGATAAATAAAAAGGGATAAAAGATAACCGAATAATATAGTATGCGTAAATCCCCTATGTCCCCAAATACTCCACTCGGAAGATTCTTTGTAAAGAAAACGGTCTATATCGGGCAAAAGAGCGCCTAAAACGGCAAACGGCATACCGTAAACGGTAAATAAAGTTCCTACGGCTAAACCGCCTAATAAATGTGTTGGTCTCGTCAAAATATATCCTTATCCTTAATTTATTAATCCTTAACTAAGTAATGGTTGAATTTAATGCTTTTATTCCAAATCCCCTCGTATGGGTCAAGCCTTACGACGGCATTATACCCGCGAGACCTTTCGACGACAAAATATTCACCCCGACTAAGGTTTTTTACGCGTCGTGCGTTTTCTTCTCCTGCGAGAAGGTTGTTAATAAAATAGTATTCGCCGGAAAAATCCCTTGTAAAAAAAGCCAGTTCGCATAGCCGAAAAGCCATTTTATCCAATACGATTGTTCTTCTTCCGCAAACGGTGTTCCTATATTTGTTTCCATGGTATAAAACAAGCTTATACCGCTCATCCTCGCCCCTCTATAGAAAAACCATGTTATTTTTTCTATTTCGGGAACCCGGCCAAGCAACTCCTGAAACCTGTCGATAAAAACGAGCGACCATTTGAAATTTCCAGCCATTCGGTTTTTATCTGAATATATTTTTATATGAATTTCCATAGCAACCATTAAGGCGCTCAACAAAAACGGATGATATAACGGGTCTATGCTACTTGTGTTTATTACGACGAAAGGATTATCGAAACGAACCGCCGATTCGCCGGAAAAGAATTTACCGTAGGAATTCATAAAAACATCTAATCTATCGCAAAACCATGACAGCCTGTCATCCCGTGTTTCTTCAATCTTCTTCTTAAGAAACTCGTTGAGGACGCCTATTTCCATTTTTTCTTTGTAAACGGACCATAATTCCGACAAAGCCATATAAATGTATGATTTTAAGAATTTCTCGTCGCTATTAGATACCCCTTCGCCCATAACCGCAAGATACAGCGAATCAACCCAAACGCCGCCGTAATTTTCAAGCAAATATTCGTCCTTAATAAGCGAAAACGGGTTTACGCTAATAGGGTTGTTTACGTCGAGGACTATCTCCTGTCCGCCGGTCTTTTTAAGAATATCCATATAGCTTTCCTGATCGTCTAAGGGGAATATAAACACCCTATCGCCTTTAAGGTAATGCGAATAAGCAAGATGGTTTACAAGGGAAGATTTGCCTTTAGGACCTATTATTAGACCGCTATAGACAAAATCGGCATCAAATACATCAAAGCCGGTTTTTACGCCGTTTCGCATAATTACCGGAACAGTCTTATTTTTCGTCCCGCGCCATTCGATAGACGGAAACATATCACCGTCAAAATTATACCCTGCGTCCACGCGGTAGACGTTTTTACCATACTTTCCGGCATCGTATCCAAACGGCAGATACGAAAGCAAACCGTTCGTTTTTTCTTTTTGGTTTATAGAAGACGCACTTTTGGATTTCTGCTTGAAAAAACCCATGGAAACGCTTATCCCGTAATTTTCCATAAATTCTTCCGCAGAGCATTTTTTGTAGTCATAATATGCACGCGTGAACTTATAGCCTAACGTATCGTTTGCGGCGGCTTTCTTATTGCTAAGATTTAATGTCCACAGCGTGGGTTCGCCGGAATTGTCCGAATATAGGCGTTTATAGGTCAAAAAAAACTTTATCGCCTTATCTAATTCTTCCATCTTTAGCTTATTAACCTCGCCTAACGAAGCATTGCGTTCGAATTTCTTTTTTCTTACCTGGGGCAAAGACTCTCCATCCCATATACCGGACAAAAAGAATCTATTTAAGGCATTCGAAGATGCCTTATCTAAAAACGAACCGTCCCCGCTCATGTGAGCATGCGTTATATTTCTAAATATCTCGATATAATCTTTGCCTTCGACGTTAATGGTCGGCGCCGTAAGCGTGATAAAATATCTCTGCTCGTTTTTTTCCGGAGAAACATAGGCAATGAACTGAATAGACGTATTTTTAAGGTTATACATGTATGATTTCGCCATACTACAAAGATTTTCCTTGTCTATAACTGACGATGTTAGCTCTATAATTACGCCTTTTTCGCCGGATTTAAGAGTATGGATATATTCGTTGTTCTGGACGCTTGGAATCAAAAAATCAAACGCTAACCACGCTACATTTTTCTGCATATTACTACCCCTCTTACTCTCATTAATAACCGTATAATTCCATATGAACTTCGCTTACAGCTTCGGATAATTCACAAGCAAGTTCATCCATTTCTAATTCGGTCGGTTCCGTATCAAAGCCCGTATAATTCCATAGTTCGGCCTTGAACGATTCTGACAAATAACCCGGAACAAATTCTTCCCATGCCTTAATAAATCCCTTGATTTTCAGAACAAGGTTTAACTCATACTGCTCATAAACCGAGGAGTAGCAATATTTTGTCAACCGCTTTAAAATCCTTTGGACGGCGGCCTCATGCCGCTCTATATCTCCCTGCATTTTTAACCTCGCCGTAATCAATTTCTATTCCGACGTTTACAAAACATCCGGCATCGTCTAACTTTTTCCCGTTATGTTCGTTCCACTCCGGAAGTATCTCGTTAACGAATATTTCAAAACCGGCGCACCCTTGTTCGTCTCCCAAAAATCTAATATTAGGAGTTATATGTAACGGTTGCATCCATGACCGGGTGTGTTGAAGCGAGCCATACGTAATACCAACAATATTCATGTTTACATTTTCCAATATAGAGGCGATGTCAACCTTGGCAAATTCTTTTTGCCTGGCGTCAAAATCAGCTGCATCGCTGGCGTCAAAACCGCACAAGGAAAGCCTTATTTGGGGCATCCTGCCCGAAAAAGCGGTTTTTGTCCGCTTAATCAGGTCGGATACGGCCTCTTTAACGACAGGGTATTCTGCGTAATAATCCGCTACGGAATTAAATTTAGACATAAAGTTAACTCCTTATTTATTAATTATTGGGCAACTTAGCCATTCTTTCCTTGACTTCGGCGGCAAATTCGGCTTCGATTTTCTCTACGTATTCCTGCACAAATCCGATTTCCCTTAAAATAGCCTGTATTTCTTTAATGACGGGCATTACCGCATTTTTAATTAAGACCAGTCCTGCTATAACGGACAATAGCGCAAGTTCGCTCGCTATGATTGCGAACATATGCAGCATGGCTATCTGAACTATATTTACTTTTGTTCCGTGGTCTAATATTCCTAATGACGTTAAAAATGAAAAAATATAGTGTTGTTTTTCTACAATATTCATAAGCGATGCCGATCCTATAAGCGATTTAACGGCAAAAAAGAACTTAATGCCGTTTATGAGCGTAAATAAGCCGATTATAAAAAGAGCGGCCTTAAATGTAATGTCAAAAAAGCTCTCGACGTTTACTAAAATTCTTGCAAAAAAAGACTTGAACATGGTTTTAATTCTCCTTTAAATTTAATTTTTATGGTATTTGCAATTCATACGAAAACTCGTTCGGCGACGGCAAGACCTTTTGTTTACCGCTCGCATATATAAATCCGCGCACTCCCGGTGCGTGCAAATTCGCTATTGCGACTTTATAGCCTGCTGCCGCTATGGCAGGACCGATATTATTCTTTAAGGCAGATTCTTCTTTTTTCACGTTTGCCGTAGTCTTGCTAATGCCGTAATACATAATAAGAATGCTCTTAGAATCGTTGTGTACCATAACGGTAATGTTTTTACGCTTAAATTCCCTGTAGATTTTAAATGAAACAGGTGCAAGCAGGTTCAACTTCCATACCGGAGCATTTTTCATCGGCTTGCCCTTGAGAACCGCGTCGTCTATAATTTTTTCCACAGGGTCGGTAGTATTTCTCAACACTATTTTGCCTCCGAATGACGAAGCCGGAGTTTTAACTGAGTCGGCGGTAGTAGAAGGGGCAAACGAAATCATAATGGCAATTCCAAAAAGACCGCCTAATAAAAATGCGAGAAAAAACACAAAAAGCATGTCCTTTTTAGTCATAGGCTTACTATCCCGTCTTATGCTGGCATTTTTGTTTAGTTTATTTGTTATGCGTGACCGTAAAGATTTAAACATTGTAAAATTCCTCCTTTTTGAAATTTATATTTTTTTACGGATTAGCTCCTGTTAGTTCCTGCTCATAGTTGGTTACCTGATTTGTTATCGTCTGCTGGACGCCGGGAACCTGCGACGCGATACTCGGATTTATAACCCCCGCTTTTATTTTACTTTCTATAACCGTTATATATTCCGTAAAATCGAAATTGGAAAAATTAAGCTCCTGAAACTGCGTAGGGGTTAAACCCGAACAGTTAGGATTTTGCGGAGAACCGAAATTAAGACCCAGTTCCGCCCTGCCCTGTTCTTGTACGATTAAAGCAAGCAGGGAGTGAAATACGCAATAAACTTTCATCGTTTCGAGGCATGTTCCGAAAAAATTATAGGAACAATATGAACCTACATACTGGGAATTTCCCGATCCGCCATACAAATTAGGATTGGTATAACCGTTTGCGCCGTAATTAGTATCGTAATCTAAATCCTGCGCAAGCGTTTTTTCGGTGGTATTACAATTTAATAAACCGAATAGATAGGAATTTGCATTACAACAGTCCTGACCGAAAGTCTGCACGCCTCCGCTCCTGCACTGCATAGCGGTTCCCGGAAACAAATAAACGCTTCCCGAACAACCCGAAGAAGTCACCGTTCCATTATTAGTCTGCGGGGGAGGTAGGGTTTCTGTGGTAGTAACGGGCGTATTGGTCGTATCGTTATAGCAAACATTAGGCGAACAATAATAATTACTTGACCCTGACGGCTCTATGCAAACATAATTTTGAGCGGGAGACGAACCCTGCGGAGTGCCGGATAGCGGGCAGGCGTATGATATACACTCGGAACCGGATAGAGTAGAGCCTGAGGAGCAAGTTGCCGATACGGTCGATATGCAGGTATTACCCGATAGCGTATAGCCGGAGGGACAGGAGTAGGACGGGGAAGTCATAGATGTAGTGGCTTGAGATACTCCCAATAAAGTTATATTAAATGAACTGCCAGATGAGCCCCAGTCAACATCAACAGTGAGCGTATTCCCAGATCCTGTTATTCCAGTTAGCGCACCATTACTACCGCTGTTGTCACCGCCCGAGCCCGATACGGTAGCTCCCGATAAAGTTATATTAAATGAACCGCTTGTACTTTGACATCCATTATACCAGTGAACAGTGAGCGTATTCCCCGATCCTGTTATTCCGTTTAGCTCCGGGCAATAATAATTTCCATTGCTACCAGACATGTTAAAATAAAGGTTTTCACCGCCCGATAAGGTAGCTCCCGATAAAGTTATATTAAATGAACCGTTAGAAGTACCAAAAACATTCGTCCAGTAAACAGTGAGCGTATTCCCAGATCCTGTTATTCCAGTTAGCGCACCAAAGCCATTCCCTACGTTGCTACTGTTTTCACCGCCCGATACGGTAGGATTAGTTGTTGTAGTTGTCGTCCCAATGCACTGTCCCGAGCTAGAATTATAGGTATATCCGGATGGACAACTTATAACCGCCGAGACCGTGCTCACACATGTCCCGCCCGACAGCGTATAGCCGGAAGGACAGGATGGGGTAGCCGTGTTTTCGTTACACTGCGTCTGCCCCAAAGGGCATAACTGCGTATCGTTATTATAGTTTTGAAATGCGGTGCCGGAAAGACACGACTGATAAGAAGACGAAGAATCGGAACTACTTCCACCAAAACAATAAAATTCTGCTGTCGTTCCAGCTTGTGGAATAGCGACGCAGGTATTATTGGAACTATCGTAATTATATCCCGAAGGACAGGTGTAACCAGCCGATATAGTAATTTGCCCAGATGCGTCTCCGGAAGCGGTTATGGAATTCCCATTGCCGGTAAGCGTGAAGTTTACGGGCGCGTTTCCCGTGCATTCGTTATTGAAACTATCGTAAATATATCCATTCGGACAAACAGGAGTGGAACCGTTGGCGCATATTCCGTTCGCAGGGGTGCTGCCGTCCGAACACTGGGCGGCGACCGTATTGGAAATTTCCGTAGATACCGAAACGAATCCGCTTAAGGAACCGGCTGCGCCCGAAAAAGTTATGCTTCCGCTCCCGCCTTGCCCGCTATAAGTTATAGCATTGCCGCTCCCGGTAAGCGTTCCATTTATCTGCGAAATAGTTATAGGACCGCTAAAAGAATTAGACGAAGGGTCGTAGCTAACAGTCCCGCTCGCCTGCCCGCTCCCCGTAATTGCGTTAGAACCCGCCGTTAAGGAGAAACTCGGCAGGCTGCCCGTAATTTGTCCCGAAAAAGAGGAAGAAAAAGTAGGAGAGGGGTTTGAGGCGCGGGCAACGGCCGCCTTTGTAAATATCAAGAACAATATCGTTATAATAGTAAATATTTTGCCGCGCATATATTCCTCACTTACCGATTGCTTGCGTCCAGGTACCCTGACCAACAGTAGGACAATTCCCCGGGGCTTAATAATCTTAAAAATTCAAGTTCTTTTGAGTTGGAGCCTGCAACATTATCGTTATAAGACTTCAAGGACGACTTGCATGTTAAAAAAGAACCCCTTGCGCTTAAATCGGGATTGTTCTTTTCAAGCGTCCCGCCCAGCATATAAGCACCCCGCATTAAAGCCGATATGCTGCCCGAAGCCGTAATTTTGGAAAAAGGCTTTATATTGTTTAAATATCCCGCCCAGCAGTAAGTTACCTGCGCCGGGCTCATATAGTAAAGAAACTGTTCCTCGTTTGCGTTAGAACCGGACAACTTGGTATCGTAAATCTTAACGAGGGTCTTGCAGGCGGAATACGCCTGCGTGGGATCTAAGGTCTTTTTTTGAACATAAATTTTTTGCCCCATTTCGTAGCTTGCGCTGGAGAGATTAACGAGATTGCCGATAATGGCGGCGTAAGACGCAATCGGCAATAATGCGATAAAAGAAAAAACGATAAAAACTGAGATTTTTTTGAACATCACCGTCCTCCCGAATATTTTTGATAATAATAAGCCACTTTTTCGATATAGCCCCTTGCTTTTATGGCTTTCGCATTTATGTTCCCTTCGCCCATGTGGTAGCAAGCTACGGCTTTTCTAATCGAGCCGTACTTAAAATAACAGCCTTTCAATATCCATGCCCCGAAAGTTACGTTGTAGCAGGGGTCGGCAAGGTAATTCCAGTAATTTCTTATCGCGGGATACCAGACGGTATTTATCTGCATAACGCCGTAGTCGTAAGAGCCGTTAGAATCGTAATCTATCGCTTGCGGGTTAAAATCGCTTTCCACTTTTGCAATGGCGTATAACAACTGAACCGGCAACCCGTATTGCTCCGCAGCGCGGTTAAAACAAAAACCGGCGGCATGAGTTTTACTTAAATTTACGAAAAGAAAAAAAATAAAAAAAGCGGTTAAAAACGAAACCCTCACGAAGCCTCCTTTGCCCAGGTTTTTAAGCTCGGGCGTACAGAAAAGTTAAGCCTTCAACTCTTCCTTAATCCTTTCCTTTTCTTTATCGAATAATGCTTTCAACTCACTTTCTTTCTTTGCGTTAGTCCTTATTTGCGTGATGCCAAACTGTAAAAGCGCAAGGACGACCGGCACTAAAAGCGTCATAAGAAATTGGTTGTTCATAAATAGCCCAAGCAAATAAAAACCTATAAGCACGAAATTGATAAACTCGATATACTTTAGAATCCTGTCCATAAATTAATCCTCCCGTGAAATTAAATTAAAAAGCGATGTGAACGCCTATTTGCACACCGTACTGATGCGTCATGCTTGACGGTTCGTAATAGGCAAGGCTTTCGTTAGAGTTTTTTAAAAACAAAGCCGAATAGTAAACGTCGCCGACTAAAGAAACGCCGTTATTTAACCTATAACGCACGCCTTCGGCTATACCGTAACCTTTTTCGCCGCCCAAATTCATTTCTAAATTGTTATTGATGGGATAACCGTTAATCGTACCTATCTCGCCATATCCTTTGGTCGTAACCGTGCCGCTAAAACCATCAATGTAATCGGCTTTAAATACATTGGAAACGACCGGATTAAACGCATAAATGTTTTTATATGTAAGACTTAAGTATTTAGTTTGATAGCTCTCGTCGTATCCGTGAACTCCGTTGCTAAAGGACGAATTAGCCGCCATAAAGTCGTGAGTCGTATCGCCGAGCGAAAGATACAGCTCGTTTTGCATAAGACCGCCCATAAGACGAGGATCTATACCAGCTCCGGCGGAAAAGTTATTAAGCGAATAATGAACCGTTCCCGTGGTCGCCGTCCCTCCCTGCGTGGCGCCGGTATAGTTTGCCGGAACATAGCCGAAAGAACCTCTTAAAGACAAAAGAAAAAGGTTATTGTGGTAATTAAATCTCTGCGCGAGCGAATAATTCGTTCCCGAATTGGAATCTCCCGCCGTTTCCCCGTAAGCAAAATGTCCCAATCCGATTTTAGTCGAACTCGTCCAGTAGGTATAACCGTGGGCGTAGCTCGGCACGGCAAAAGCCAGAGCCAAAACTAAAACTAACATAAGCGATAAAATTTTCTTTTTCATACAAATTCCTCCGTAAAATTAATATTATTAACGTTAAAACAATTGATAATTTTTTGAACCGAGCCTCTGACGCTTGCATCTATACCAATAATTTTTTTCGCCGTTTCGTGAATATGTTTAATGCAATCAAATTCTTCAAGTAAGCGTTCAAACTCGATTTTAAAAACGTTTAAAATAATTTCTCCGGATTCCGAAACAAAAACGACGTAATCGGTAAAATCCGCGATATACAAAACGTAATTGACGATTTTAGTTTTGTATATATTGAGAATCTTAGACTCCGTTTCATCCGACGCTTTTACTATAGCGACAACAACGGCGTCGGGAAGAAGTATATTGCTTATAGCAAACTTGGGCATACAACTCCTCTTATTTTTCCATAGACAAAATTTTGTTTAACACCGTATTCAATATTTCCCCGTTAAGCGCTCCTTTCCAGTGGAATATAATTCTTCCGCGATTGTTGATAAAAAACGTCTGCGGAATAAAATTTATTCCGCCGTAACCCATAATTTCGGAATAAGTTGCGTGAATAACGGGATATGCAAGACCAAACTCTTTAACGAACGATTTTACGCCAGCTTTCGTTACGTTTACGTTTACGCCTATAAAAAGAATCCCTTTTTTTCCGTAAACTTCGTAAGATTTATTAAGCAAAGGCAATTCCGCTCTGCAAGGAGGACACCACGTCGCCCAGAAATTTACCACTATAGCTTTATATCCTTTTTTTTCGAGCTTGTTTAAATCGATACCGCGATAACCGAAAACGTTGGCATTTAGAACTCTTCCTTTTATATTTGGAGCTTTCGGAGCATACGCGTAGGCGCTGCCTGTGCAGGATAAAATTAAAATTAATACCGCTAATATTGTTTTACGCATTTTTAAACCCTCCCGTAGTCGAAAGCGTTATTTAACTGCTCGTTTTTAGACAAGTAAAACGTATAAAGATATTCGCCTATTTTATCTTGTTCTTCCGCATTAAATATGTGGGTGGTCCCCTTATAACTTTCCATAGCGTTGTCGTAGGCGTCTAGAAAAGAACTTTGCGGCTTATACATAGACCTGTGGATAGAAAGGCTTCCTAAAAATCTTTCGACTATACCGACGACAAAACTTTCTTTTGCTACTTCGTTGTCCTTTTTGCCGAGATAACCTTTTCCCATAGATAATTCGTGATGGTTTAGGGCAATTTCCGCCGCTTTTCCGGAAACCCTTATTATCATGTTATATGAACTATTGACGTGAAGTTTGATGATTTCCCTGTTGGGTTCGTCTATCAGGGTAGGACTGTGGTAAATAGACTGAGGGATCGCCGCAAGCCCTATATTGGCGCAATAAGCGCCGTAAACTATTTCTTCGTCTAAAGCCATACCCAAAACTTTCATTATACCAATCGAAAGACCGCCTATTTGGACGCATTTAGAATGAACGAAGGGACTTATAAACTCAAGGTTGCGCATGGTTATTTCAAAATCGAGCCGTAAAAAAATATTGCCGACATTAGAAACAGATTCTTCTTCCTTAATTAATTCTGAATTTTTATTATCGGAATCCAAAGATTCGTTTAATTTTTCGTCCGATTTTTCCTCTTCGGTTTTTTCTTCTCCTACCGCATGGATACCGCCCGATTCTTGAGTTTTGTTATTTTCTAAAGCTTCTTCAGACACGACTGCCTCCTCTATATTTGATATATTTTTAGATTTTTGCCGTTAACGATATTTTCCAAAACCTGCGATTCTATTTTTACGACGGGCTTATTTAACCTTATCGCTTCCGCTTCCTCTACTAATTGCCCATTAGAAACAATGCCGTCTTCTATCAATAGGACTTCGTCCGACTTTGAAAGCATAACCTTGCAATGCTCGAGAACGGTTTCGTATTCGTTTCCGTTATCGAAAAAATTTTGAAAGTTAAATACGGGACTGAAAGGAATCTTGCCCTGTTTTCTAACATATAATCCGCAAAGATAGGAAAGTTCCTCTCCCCTGCAAGGATCTTTAGAATACGGAACGGATATAAATACGACTTTCTCTTGCATCAATTTTCCTCCGCATTGACCAGTAAATAGTACCAATATTTAAGATTACGATAACCTTTTACGTTTTTATAAAACCTATCGTTTACGTATATGAAAAAATTAGGAACGGCTTGCACTCCGAGTTTTTCCCCTTCATTCATATTTTCTTTTATCATATTATCATATAACTTATTGTTTACGCAAGATTTAATTTTAGAAAAATCGTTAAGATATTTGTAAAGTATCGGCGCTATATGCCCGTTATAGCTCCAGTAGTATTGAAACTGGTAAAGAATAGTCCTCGCTTCCATATATTGATTTCCGGAACAGTCGGCGTATTCCGCCGCCCTGAATGCATATTTATGTATCTGCGTTAAGGGAAAATCTTTAAACGTCCAGTAAACGTAACCCTTTTTAATAAAATTGCGGTAGATATAGGGAAAGTCGTCGTTTTCGAATCTCGCGCAATAGGGACACTGGTAATCGGAAAATTCAACCACATGGATTTTGGCGCTGGTATTGCCTAACGAATAGGCTAAAGACGGTTTTGAGGTAAAAAATAATAATAACGAAAGAAAACAGAAAACAAATAAAGGAACTATGATAGACTTGCTGTTTTTGATATCTTCTATAATTTCAGAAATGTCTTCACCGTTTTTCTTTTTTAACTTTTCCATATTTTCAAATTCTAATTTATCCCAAAACGAAAAAAAATCGTTTATTTGATTCTCGCAATCCGATATTTTAACTTTCTCGCCAGGAAGTCCCCGCCCGTAAGGACGGGGATGAAAGGCGGTATTATTTTTTACACAGCTTTCCTTTCCGTTATCCAATTATTGCTCCTCCCTGTTACTCTTACTTTGTTTAGCGGTATCTGCTTATAGCTTTTCCCCGCCGCTTTCAGGTAATTGCCGTCTATGTCCCGAATATAGGCGGATTTGCCGGTAAAGCCGGATATATATCCGATCATGCCGAGTGTTTTTACTTTGTCGTTTAGGGAATATATTTTATTTTTTATACAAACTTGTTTAGTATTTTTATTACTTCTTATTTGCTTAGTATTTGGTATTTTACGTCCCTTTCTTGCCGTTGCTTCGCGTAAAGACCTTTTCTTTTTGCGAACCTGCTTTGTAATAGTTATAAAACCGTTATCTTTGACCGTTTCAACCCCTGTAATAGCTATAGCATCGTTATAATGTTCTTTATTTAGTCCGAGTTCCCGCCTTTTGACGGCGGTAATATAGCCATAGGTAAATACGGCATTATCCCCGTGTATAGCCTTAAACTCGTCCATGAGCTTATATCTTACGGCGTTATACATAGCGGCGGCTACGTACTGTTTCGGCTTTTTAAGTTTCTTAATCGCCCCCGTCTTATGCCCTTTTATGTGGCAGGATTTATGCAATAATGCCAAATTATCCGGTTTATTAGTTCCTTCCGGCTTCGGGATTATATGGTGAACATGCCAGCCGTCGCCTTCTTTATAACCCTTACGGCATAACTGGCATTTGCCGTTTTCTCTAACTAAAAGAAATTGTTTAGCGTTTTCATAGCCGTATAAGTTTCCGTGCTGGTATTCCATTCCGTTAATATCCGGATTGACGAGCTTCTGCATATCGAACTTATTTATCTCGACTTTCAGCGTGTAATCGGGGAAACAGCTTATAATCCCGTTAATCTTGTTAATGATATGTTGCGTCTTCTGTCGTATGCTAGGCGGGAGCCAGCCTTCCGGTTTGCGGCGGTTAAGGAATCTTGCCTTGCGGTAGCGGGTATTTCTGCTTCTCCTGCCGCGCCTTAATACCTTTCTTGCCGCGAGTAAAGATTTTACGTCCATCCTTAGCCGGATTTCTCCCTTTTCTATCACTTTGTCGTTGTCAAGGACTACGGCATATCCGGTAGTATCTCCGGGATTTACTCCTACCGTTACGTGTTGCGTAATTTCGGCGGTATCGAATAATAACCGAATAGTAAATGGGTTTTTCGATACTATTATTGCCTTGCCGTTTTCTAGCATACGCCTGACCTTTCCGTAGCGGACTGTAGGCATAAGCTGTTTTCCGGATTTACCGATTACTTTTACCACTTTTACCTCCAAAAAATTACTGTAAGTCTCTCTTTTTGAGAGTAATTGCCCATCCTCGATGTTATCCGCGCTTTACAATTGGGGTTGACTGAGACTTTCGTCTCTGTTTACAGAGCCCCGATAGAGCTTCGGACTTGGGCATCATCCGAAGGTATCGTCACGCAGATAACGTAGTTCGGATTTTGTTTCCGAACTTAGAGTAGTCAACCGGTTACCCTTAAGCCTTACGGCTCAAGCCACGTCCGTTAGGGCGTGGTGATTGACTTTCCCGAACAAATCAAATCTTGAGAAAGTTTATCCATAATCATCATTTTAACGGTAGCTTTTATAAAGCTGTTCGAATTAGTCGATGTATCCGGCTCGCAATCCTGGACCAAAATATATCCGGTTTGCAAGGGACAAGTTTCCGTCCCGCTGTCGCCTTTGCAAGCGATAGATTCTTCTTTATATACGGTCTGAACGGACGGCGTTACTTGAGTTCCCGTCATTCCTCCGGCATTTGAAACCTTCGTGTTAGGAACCGGAATCTTAACTATGCATGAATAACCGGTTTGGGAAGCCGCCGAAAGCGCCGGCATACTGCCGGAATAATTATTACCGTTGTTATATCCGGTATAGGAATAATTTACGGTTCCGTTGTTATTTCCGCCGTTATAACTCGAAACGGCTGAATTTTCGACCTGCGTTTGATTAGACTTAACCGCGTTAAAATTAAACTGCGAATTAGTCTGGCATACATAAGTCTCGTTTATATTGAAATAGCCGTTTCCCCCGTAAGAAGCCGAAGAGGTATATAAGGTTTCCTGCCCGCTCGTATCGGAATAATCCGAAGAAGGATAAGCCGATATGGCGGAGCCGGTTCCGGTAAATACATAATCGAAATAAGTATTATTGTTTTGGTCAAAAACGCTATCGTCGTAAGTAGAGATTAAAGAAGGGACTATCTGTCCGTTATAATTGTAATTCGATACGGTCGTTATGCAACCCTCCCCGCCTTCGGAGCATACCTGTTTATTTTGAAGTTTGCAGTTTGAATTATTCTCGTAAGACGCGCAAGTGTCCGTTGAGGCAATAGTAGGTTCGTAAGTGTAGCTGACGCTTAAATTTACCGTTCCTCCCGTTACGCTTCCGTTCGTCATATTTAAAACCAAAGACGAACCGTCCCCCACGATACTGCTAACCCCGCCCGGACAGCTTATATAGCCGCTTAACGTATCGTTTGAGGAAAGGCTTATGCTTCCGGAGCAAGCGCCGTAACCCACGAGTTTATTGCCGTTGCCTTCTATATCCATATTTACGCCCGCCATATTACAGCCGCCGGAACACCATGCCGAACCGCTAAATTGTCCGTTAGACAAGTAAATAGGTCCGCATGTCCACGACGAACAGTTTGAAGACGGATCGTTGACCCAGAAACCTATCTGCTGGCTGGAAGCGGTATACGAAAACTCGTTATCCGTTCCTCCGTTATAGCCTCCGATGCCGCCGTTGCTATATTGAAACCCGTTGGCGGGATTAATAACCTGTTTTACGCCCGGCTTATTCGTAATCTGGCAGTTATTTCCTATAGAGCTTCCGGTAGAACTGTTTTCTATGTCCGTAAGCGTATTTTCGGATACGCCGTAATTACCGTTTAAATCCGAATATGCGCTTCCCTGATTCCCCGCCGTACTCGAGATAAGATTAGAGCCGCTATAAGGATTGTAATACCCCTGTAAATTCGACCCCCCGTTCATATATTGATTAGTAGAGGAACAATTTGAAAGAGAACCGGAATAACCGACAGTATTGCCAGAAACGGTTCCGCCTCCAACGTTAAAACCTCCGGCACTCATCAGCGTCCCGACTATCCCGCCGCCGAGCGAAAGCAGAATGGGCTTGGTTTCGCTTGGACTCGAAGACAAAGGCTGTCCGGCGGACGGACAAGAATCGTTAATACAGTAACATCCCGCGAGGTTGCCGAGCATGGAAACGGGCAAAACGGATAAACCGCCGGAATAAGACCATTTATAATACCGGCAGTTTTCGTTAGTACCGGGGGAACATACGGCGAACCCGTTATCGCAGACTAAAGACGCTCCCGAAAATCCGTAAGTCTTTCCGTTTAAAATGGCGGAAATATCGATATCGCCCGTGGAATCGGGAGTAAAGCTTACGGTTAAAAAATTAGGGCTTGAACCGCACTGCGCCTGGGTTACCTGGGACTCGTAGGGAGAAGCAAAAGACTGCGCCGAATTGCCTCCCGTGGGAACGCTTATGTTAGTCGTCTGTCCGTTAAAATTAAAAGACGCGGCATAGACGCCCTGAGGCGCTAATAACAGTAAAAGTAAAAAAATTAGAATAACCCGCATAATTTTTACCTAATTAAGGCCTATAATTTGCAAAACTCAAATGGCTTAGCTTCGTTTCCGTTTGTATCTGTTGCTCTACCATTCTGACGCTGTCGATGAATTTATTATTAAGATTTATTGCTTTTTCACTTGTCATATACATCGCATTTAATTGCGTTTCTTCATATCTCATTTTCTCTAATTGAGATTTTTTGATTTTAACCGTATATTTATTTCCTTTTACATCCTGATATCCGCCCATATTTTTCGTTAAAACCCCTATTATTTCGGAAACAAATTGATATGCGCTTGCCAGAGCCATTTCTTTTGCGGCATTTTTTACCAAGTCGGGTTCGCCGAGCTCATAAGAAACTTGTAAAATCTTGTATACTGGCAGCGGAGAGTTGGCTATAAAATTAATTTCCTGCTGCGTGTCAAGCGTAGTAGCTACAACGCCGCTGGAACTTGTAGCCAGATTATTGGTACATCTTGCCCCCAAAGGATCGACATTTTGCCCGAAAAGATTTTGCGAAATAATCCCGAGATAATCTTGGTATACGCAATAATATCCTGGCCAAGGAATGCTTTGAGTTTTTTCTAATGTCGTAAGGGAACTTGCGTTAGTTGCCGGATTGGGCAGAGTTAAAGTTATGCTCGTAAGCATTCCTCCATTTATTAACGTAAGTAATGCATTTTGAATCTGACCGTTGCTATCTGAAGATGTTGCAGGCGGAATATATTTAGGTTCTGGCTTACCAGCGGAGTTAGTATATCCAAATATATCTCCCGTAAACGAACCTCTTATTACGCCGAGTATATCGTCATATCCCCCCGTACCTGGACCTAACGACCCACCCTGCGTTAAACCCATATGTGCGCTAACTGCCGCCTTTCTAATCATAGACCCGTAATGAAACATATGTTCTACTTTTGCTGCCCCGCAACTAACCTGGGAACTCGCCCCTTGAGTAGCTTCTAAATAATACTGTTCACCCTGGGAAATTGTGCAATTTATGTTATTTTCAAAATTGGTTATTTGCCCTAAAATACCTCCTTTGCCTGTTCCTTGAGCATTACCGGTCAGATCGGTAGACAAACCGTTAAGCCACGAGTTGTTTTGTCCGCCGGAAAGATTAAAGTTGGTTATTTTTGAAACAGCATGCCCCAAATAACCTGCTGCCGCTTCGGCCGTAGAGCAGGAATTAAAGTTAAGGCCGTTGAGTTTGTTGGCAACCTGCTCCAGCTGTTGCATTATAGCCTGACACTGCTTACACAAAACGCCTAACGCAATATTAAACGCGAATGAAACGACGGCACCGGAGGAAATTATCGAATTTAAAACATTTTCAAGATTGCTCCCCAACATGGTAAATGCTCCCCATTGCTCGTCTATACCGGAACATCCCATAGATATTGAAGGCGGAGCTACGCTGAAAAGCTGGATATTAGTTACCGGCGTATTCCAGTGTACTTCGTTATAGCCGAGAGAATAGATATTTTCTCCCTGGGATTGATAATATCCCGCCTGACCGGAATTCGAAGAAGCTACCATATTCGAAAAATACTCTCCGACGATAGAATTAAGACCGGCGTGGGAGTTAGTTACGGCCGTTAAATTAAAAAGAAGCGTTAAAACGATAATAATTAAAGCATAGGCTTTTAAGCGACTATTTGTTTTCATGATGCGTTACCTCATATAACAAAATGTTTACACTATACCATTATAAAACCGCTATTATAGCGGTTTTAATTTATTTATCTATAGGGATGAGAAGCAAATCCATCTAAAACCCCTAAAAAACATGTGTGATAAAGATTATTTTTAATAGAACCAAAATAAGCCCGGGAAACGATTTTATGTAATACCGTTACGTATTTTTCAATATCGAAGGAGATGCCTTTTTTGCAACGCATTACTACAGGATTGTTTACGGATTTTAAACGGGCATATATCGGTGCATTCCCTCCTCCTCCCATAGCAACCCAATCAACCCCTATAGCATAACCTCTTGCAAATGCATCTTGATATAAATATTTTACGATAAATTTGTTCGGTTTTCCATTTGCCGCAAATGCCTTGCCTGAAAATCCAAAAACTAAAGCGATAACAATTAGAAATAATAAAAATTTTTTCATATTAAACCTCCAAAAATTTAATTATAGCGGCATATCTACCGCATTTACGGATTTATACGGTATTAATCCTAAAAATTTTGAATCTAAACTCAGCCTGTTAGTTCCTAAAGCAAAGAAATAACCCTTAGGAATTATTTCGTTTTTATAATTATACCATATTTTTTTATCGTGTAAATCCAAAACGCCTTTGGGAACTTTTGCGATAAGTTTGCCGTCGCAATAAAACTTTCTTCCTACCGTGTTAATTCTTTCAGGATGAACGCACCCTACTATTTTAGCAAAGTTAGACATCGGCGCATACCAGTCGTAGGGCAGATAATATTTTTCAAACTTAAGCGTACGTTTCGGCATCGTAAACGACACTATTTCGCCTTTTTTAATACGAATCAGCACGAACCTTTCTAAATAAAAGTGATAAGGGAGGCTATCGGTCGCCGAATAACCTATCCTGAAAAACTGGAAAAATATTACAAGAAACAACACGAATACGGCAATAAAAATATATGCCGCTTTTCTAAAGGTCTTTTTGCTTTTTGAGTTCATTTATAATTTTCCCCGTTATATCGAATTTCTTTCCCGCCGTAGCCGCCTGCGAGGCTATGACTATCCCGTTTTGAGTGTAATGCCTTAAATCTTCCGAGAGGTCGTTAAAGAATTTCTTAATTGAAAGCCGTTCCTCTTTTGCGGTAATTTTACCGGCGGACAATTTTTTAATTTCAAAAGCCTTTTTTGTCCGTATTATTTTGTTTAGATTGCAAACGTAAACATTGTCTCCCGCCGCATTAGAGAAATGAAAATATAAAAAACCGGAAAATAAAATATTTACCGCGAGCAAAACTAAAATCATATAAATCATTCTTTTTTCGTTCAATGCGATTCCTCCTTTTCGACTATTTTTAATATTGCGTCTTCAAGCGTTAAGCCTTCCCCGTCCATAATATTTTTTATCAAGTCCTTTTCATCTTTATTCGTGGTAAACAGATAGTAGATAAATCTCGAAAGATAAATTCTTGCCGCTACGTTGAGCTTAAACGGAGTCATTATAAATACTTCGGAAAAATACGGCGGAACATTCCTTATACTCGATATTACCGCCTTATCGTAATCGGAAAGAGGCAATACCTCGGACTTGGTGAGTATCTGGATAGATTCAGGCGTCTGTTTTAAAAAAAACTTCCATGCCGAATTTTGTATTATAACCCTCCCCGCTCTGGACAGCTGGTTTTCCTTTAAGGAAAATATATCGTCCAATCCCTGGGTCGCTATTATCATGCTCGCCCCGTGCTTCCTAAAACGCCTATATGCCTGCTCGATAAAAACGTCTATCCTGGAAGACGAACCTAAAAATTTATGCGCCTCGTCCATAAAAACTATCGATTTAGACTGCGTTTTATCGTGATAAATACTTCTCGATATATGAAACGTCATTATCATCATAACGGCGTCCCTGAGTTCAGGAATGTTTTCCAGGGCATCAAATTCCATAACTACCAAATCTTTCGTAAAATCTACGTTGGACTTTCCAGAAAAAAATTTACCGTATAACCCTTTGGACGTAAAAGGATATAACTGCTGACCGAAATCTTTAAGCCTCGGATCGTTCATATCGAGAAAATATTGGGATACGTGGTCTATTAAAAGCCCGTCCTTATGTATTCTGTAAAGTTCCCTTAACCCCGAATCCAAATGCGACCTGACGAGTTTCTCTATCTGCTCCGAAAGCTCGACGGAAATAGGAGCGCCTATAGCAAATATAAATGAAATTAGATATTCAAGATATTCGTTAAACTCCTCTTCGGTAGTTAAACCGGAAAAAGGATTTAACGACACGGGGTTCTGCGGGTTAAATTCTATCCACTGACCGTTCGTTTCTTTAGTAAGCTTTTCGTATGACCGTCCGACGTCTATTATCCAGACCCTGTTTCCTTTAGAAAGATAAAAAAGCGTAAGCAGGTTTATAAAAACGGATTTTCCCGCACCGGTCGAGGCTACTATATAACCATTATAACTGTCGGCGTCGAATAAATCGAATCCTATAAGCTGCCCTCTCCTCGAAACCAAAAAAATAGTTTTATTTTTAGTCCCGTGCCAGTCTCCTTCGGCTGGAACAAACTGCGAAGCGGCATCAGAAAAAAAATAGGAATACCTGCGGGTTACTTCCGTAACCTCGTCGTTTACCCCGAACGGAAGCGACGAAAGGATGGTGGGCATTACGATATATTTATCCCTGAAAACCTTCATTCTTTGATAATCGTTGCCCGAAGACCAATAGGAAATAACGGCGTCGATATTCTCCTTTAATTCCTCTTCGCTTCTTCCCGCCACGAGGCAGGAAAGGCTCATTTTGAGGAGAGGCTTTCTTTCCTCGAGGTTTTTTATCGTTTCCTTTGCGTCCGTTTTTTTCTTGGCAAGCCTCGGGAATATTTCTTCCGGCATGTACTGGTTCATCGTAACGCCGGTAAATCCTTTTACTTTTTTAAGTTCGCCGGGGCTTATCCTTTGAAACGCATTGGTTATCAAAAAAGTATCGAAAAACTGCTGTCTGTCGAGATTTGCCGTATAAGCGTCCCCCAGCTTTTGCGAAAACTCGGAAATATGCGTAAACTGCGGAAAATCGGCGATGTTTAAAGATCCCCAGTGTACTCCGTCCATAATAACTTCGTCGTCTTTTATTACGATTCTGTTGTCCGGCGACATCGCCTGCTCATTAATAAACTGGTGCTCGTTGTAGGGAACATACTTAAAATCGTGGTTGTTGTTGAATATCTCCCACAAAAATTGAATAAGCCCCTTGGGTTCGAGCCTGACGGGGTCGAAGCTCTTAACTTTTAAAATATTTTCTATTGAAAAAGCGATGTTTTTATAATTCGTTCCTTTGTCGAATTTTAACGAAATCAAAAGACGGTAATTTTTAACCCTGTTGGGGACCATATCGTTAATAGGCTTTTTGGTTTTAGAAATTAAAAACCTGCCGTAGTCTTTCGCCAACTTGTTATATAGTTGGTTAGAGCTTACGATATCTCTTTCGAACGCGTCTATTATAGGATTAATGTTTACGCTGCCGTACAGCGTAAACTGCATTACCGTGCCTTCGGGAATGTTATTTAAAATCTCTTCGAATACATTCGAATCCGCCGCTACTATTCTGGGAGAGGCTTCGAATATTATGCCCTTCGTTTCGTCGTCGTTAATATAAAACCCGTCCCTAAAATCGTAGCTTCTATAGGGAAGGTATTTAGAGAGGGAATTCTTTTGAAATAACGCCCTTATGAGTTTAGTATGGAGTCCTACCTGTTCTTGAAAAGCGGTTACCGTTTCGGACATCATTCCCCCTTTATAATTTTGAACATATAACGCTTTTTAAGCCTGTTGAAATACTGCCCGTAAAGCCAGTGTCCTTTTTTAACGATAACGAACACGCTCTGTTCCCCGTAAAAAACCTTGCCGGAATAATAGGGCAATACAAGTATTTTTTTGACGGAAGACGGCACCCTTAAAGGCGAAGGCGTTTTAGAATAGAAATATTTAAGATTAGCCCGTCTCATAGAAATGAATCCCTCAGGTTTTGCGGTTGTCGCTCTCTTATTCGTATTAGCGTTAGAATCGCCGTATTCTTCACAGGCTTTAGTTCCTTTTAGGGAAACGGGACAGTTAATTTTTTTAGGCTTGCGTATTTTATTAAGATTAAAAGATTCCTTGTAATTAGTAACGAGCGAACTGCAATTGCCCATATCCGATTTTGTCTCCGGACAGGAATAATTAGACGAATACGGCAATAAAGCGCATCCCGTAAACACCAAACTCATAAAGCCTATGCCGCCCAAAACGGCGGCTAATTTTAATTTTTTGCGCATAATTTAACTCCCCTTTAATCGATAATATTGTCCCTTAAAAAAACTTTTAATGTTTCGGCAGCTTTGCGAATAGATTCTTGCTCTTTTTCCTCTGCCGCCGTCCTCTTTTTGGAACCGTAATCTTTTTTGACGGTTTTCTGCTCTTTGTCTTTTTCCTTATCCATGCGCTACCTCGCTATATTAGACGGAATTTTATTAAGATTTATGCCGTATTTTAGCCCTAAATCCTTATATATCGCGGCGTAATTTAATCCTAAAACGACTTTTCCGCCTATAATAAAATACGGCACGCCGTATATTCCGTACCTGTGGGCTATAGAGGTATAATAATTAGTTAAATCAAGCGATTCTTTAGACGCCTTGACTTTGTTATATCTTATCTTAGCCAGAGATCCTATCATCACTTTAGCAAGCCATTTAGCCTTATTTTTATGATTCAACACAAACTCGGTCATAACGGTGGAATGAGGATGTATAGACGGCTGAGGCAATAAGAATATATACCTCGTAACCTTTTTCGCAATTTCCGGCTTTTCGAATAATTTCATAGAAAGACGACAAAACGGACAATCTGGATTTATAAATTCTATTACTTTCACGGGACCGTCTCCGACTTTAATCGCTTTTTTCAAATTAATAGTTTTCAAAAGACCGCCGACCTGCTTTTTTTGCAAAGCGACCGTCTGCAAATATGTGAGATTTTTCCCTTTGGAATTAAACATAGAACCGAATATTATGATTTTCTGCTTCGGCGCCACGTATATTATCTGGTTGTTGCCGAGAATAACCGTATAGAGTCCAGGAACCGGGGACGGATTAACCTGTTTGATTAACGTATGTGGAACTATGGACTGGATTTTATTTAAAAGATTACCTCCAGCAAATGCCGTTGTCGAAAAACTTAAAAACAATAAAGCAAAAAAGATTGAACCGATTTTTTTAAACATTTTAATCCTCCGTTATAAAATAGTTAAATTTGACACCCAAGCGGCATAGCGTTTAGAACATCCAAAATAAAATCTACTCTTGCCGTTAAGTTAAAAAATTCTACAAAATAAACCGTTTGTCCAACTTCCATAATATTTTGGGCATGTTTTTGATAAAGTTCTATAAGCCTGCTATCTATATGGCCGACAATCGGCGGAAAAACGAAAATTACGTCTATGCAGGACGATAGGGTATCTTCTATTTCGTTTTTATCGAGCGGATAGCCGTAATAATCCGCATAGACGAAAGTATCCCATACGCACCTGTCTAGGACGGCATTTTGTTCTTTAAAACTTTCGTGTTCTCTCGTCTTATGAATCCGATACAGTCTTTCCTCGAACCCTTTTTTATCCGAAAATATTTCCGGCTCGAGATTAATTAAAGTTCTTGCGATTTCGGGATAAAACGCATAATCCAGCTTTGCAAGATGCTTTTTTAATTCTTCGAACAAAGTAGTTTTTCCCGCGCCGTGCGGACCGCTAAGAGATATCCTCATTTTTTCTTTGCGCCTCCTCGACTATAACTCATATTTCTCTTAAAATTAACGTACGTGCCTTTCGTAATAACTATAGTAAGCCTTCTTCCCGCTCCTACTACGACGACCGGAAACATCGAATTTGCGAGTTTCAGATAGAATTTAGACAAAGACTGCGCCGCCATTCCGAAACCCGAAGCCGCCGCGCCTATGCCGATATCGGACGGATTCATCGTGCCTACGGAACCTAAACCCGAATACTGATAAGTCATAGACGACTGGTTAGCTACGTTCGCCACGCCTTGCAAAAATCCGGCAAGCAACACTCTTGCGAGTATCGCGCCTTGCTTCGTTACGACCTTACCACGCAATCCGACCTTTCCGTGATGCCCTACTACATAGCCGTGAACAGCCGCGGCTATATGATAGTTTCCGTTTCCTTCCACGCAGGATAGCGTATTGGTTCTAAGCATTACCCTTTCGCTTGAAAGGTTGCCGTAGCCTTCCGCAAGTATAAAACAGTTTTTCATGCTCATGCGGTATTTGTTAGGTAAAAAACTTAAATTAGTTAGTCTTATTAAAGCAGGATAAGGGTTGCCCTTGCCTTTCATATTAGCGGGGGCGTCCATTCCGTTAAGGAGAATTCCTTGAGTAAACGATCCCGCCGGAATGTAAAAACCCTTCGTCTTTTTTCTTTTTTTTTTCGATTTTTCCGGCACGGCGTTTAAAATAGTATTTATCGGATCCGTAATAGAGCTAATCGTTATTTTTACTTGCGGTTTAGGCGGATTTTGCAAATTCTGTCCCCCGAAGTTAGGAACCGGCGGCATGCCGGGCCTGTTTATAATCGGCGGACTCGGATAATTTACTCCCTTTGGACGCTGCAAGTTAAAAGAAGCGTTTCCGCCCTCTTTTTTGGCTTTAAGTTCTTTTACTTCGAGCGCGAGCTTTTTATTTTCCTTGTCTAATTTATTGAGCTTATATTGGTTTGCGTTAAGTTGGTTTCCCGCTTTCTGATACCAGCTTTCCTTAAGAAACTTATTATTGTTTAAAATGCTCGCCTTGGGTTTTTTTCTGAATACAACTTTTTGTGGGGACGCCCAGAATTTTATCACGATAAAAGTAACTAAAAATACGCCGATTAGAATTCCGCCGGCTATAAAACGGGTTTTAAGTTTTGGATTATCGTTCATTTTTTCTTTTAAATCATCTATTATCTTCATTGCGCCTCCGCAAAATAAACAGTCTCATGTAAGTTTCGGGCAAAAGCCTTTCGTGGGAAATAGATACGGCTACGGAGCCCGAATATAAATTTATAAATTCTTCGTTAGACAGGTTTACGGGCTTATTCGTTAAATTTTCCATGAAAAATTCCATGAGCTCGTACGAATAGCTTTTGAATTTATTAACGAATTTTACCGTTATTTCCGGATACTGCGTTTTTATCGTTTTATTTTCCTTCTCTTTAATAAATCCGTCGGGAGTTTTGCCGCGGTAAGCCGAAACCATTGTTTTTTCGATAAAAGAAAGAATCTTATTTTTTTTATATTTTCCGCCGTTAAACCTGTTAAAACCCGATCCTTCTATATAAACCGTTTTCGGAAATTCCTTTTTCGGAACCAACACGACGGAATACGTATTATTCTTAGTAACGAAAACGACCGACGCCGGAGATTTCGGATAAACTATTTTTCTTTTGGATCCTTCCTGTATTACGAGCGGCGTAACCTGCACATATGCGTTTTTTCCCTGTAAAAGTATAGATACGTCCCCAGTTTTGGAATCGTGGGCAAACTTAATATAGGACGGAAAAACTATCCTGTTCACGCCGAGATACGATATTCCGACGCTTACGGTTTCGCCTTTTTTGTAAAATATGCGCACAGGCTTATACGCGGGAACGGGCGCTATAGAAATATTTTTACTGGTCGGAACTATGTTTCCTTCGGACGGATTCTTAAACCTTTTCGTATCTGATTTTATTTTGCTTAAACGACTTTTCGGCTTCGCTTTTGCTTTGGGATAAAGAGAGTAAACCGGCTTTGCGCCTTTTTGGCTTTGTCCTGGAATATAAGCGTAAGAAGCTGCGGGCACAAAAAGAAAAACCGTTAAAACATATAAACTACCGAACGCTAATCGACGTAACATAAAATCTTCCCTCCACGACTTTATAAGTTAAAGTTATAACTTTTTGCTTTTGAACGGATTTTTTGCCCTCGCCGAACCTGTCCAGCATTCCTCTTATTATTATTTTGTTATATCCTGAAACTTTGACTATCTGGGGATAAAAAACTTCGGATATATTCAGGGTAGCGATATCCTGCAACTGCGTTAAAAGCCTCGTATTAATATATTTATAGTTTCCGGGAAAAACAAATCTCATAAATATATCTAAAGACCTTTTATACGTCTGAGGAGTAAAGGTAAGAAGATTTTCGGAAAGATAACTTCCCATATTCTCCAGATATCCGGCGGACATCTTGGTATCGGTCGCCCAGAAAGGCTTGGATACTACGGGGGGAAGTATTACCGTCCTTTGTTTCGATTCCTTAATAAGCAGCGAAAAAGTCAGGATAATAACGACGAACGAAAGTGCGAGAACGACTATTCTCAGAGTCCAGACCTCCATTATCGTCCTATCCCACTTGGCCTTGAATTTGTCGAATATCATCTTATAACCTCTCTAATATGGTAAGGTATGACTTTTTTGGTTTTGTATAGCCCGTGCCAATAAAGCAAATGAAGGAAATAGCCTTTTACGAGCTTGTCCTTGCTTTTGGCGTATGCGTAGCTCGCTATTCCGCCTAATGCGACGAAAATCAGCATCTCGCCGAGAATAATTCCCGCTCCGAAAAAACTCATAAAGATTAAAAATTCGGTAAGTTCCCAAAACAGAACGGTAGGTTCCGCGCCTATATATTTAGGTATTCTCTTATACATGGAGGCTCCAGCTTTTTAAGGCTTTCAATGCTACGGGATTAACTGCGTGAATAGCAGTCGTTATATTTGCCGTCTCTATTCCCGTCACTATATAAGGCGCAAGGAAGAATAGGGCAACGACGACTATAACCAAAAGACCCATCAGGAAGTGCTTCGTCGCAATAGATAGTATTCCCCATATCAACATTCCGAGGCCTATAAGCCTGCCGGGAACTCCGTAAATTAAACCGGTAACGTAAGTCCATGTTGAATTTAAGTTGCCGGAAGATCCGCCTGTCGACTGTCCAGTTAAAGCGGCTATTGCCGCGTGCGCCTGTTTGGTAATAAGCATTACGGCTAATACGGACATAAAAGAAACGACTAATTTAAAATTTTTCGAGCTTAAAACGTTTTTCATAAAAACCTCCTGATTATTTTTTAGATTAAGGATTGGTTATATAAACATAACCGCGTTTAACGAATAAATAAATTCTTAATGCCCCCATCGGGACGGGTTTAATATAATAAGGCAGATTAGACTTAACCAAATGATTAATCATTAAGGCGTTATAGCAGGCGTAAAACCGCACGCCTTCGTCGTAAAACTCTTTCATCATCTTTATTATTTTTGGATTAGTCCTTTGAGGGTTTAAAAACTTGACCATTTTACCGTAAAATACTACCCTGATTTTCGCTTTCTCGCCTCTGGATTTTACATACCGAAAAATATAAAAAACATTGCCCATCGTTTCGTAGAAATTATGGACGTCTCCGCCGGAAACCCCGAAGACTATTTTGACGGTTCCGGTCTTTTTTAGCTTTCCGTCGTAATTGCCGACCGGCTTAAAAGGAATAAACGCCTTATATTCCTTTTCAAGTTTTAAATCTTTTATAACTAACTTTTTGTTTACGCCGCCGTAAATTTTTTCCGTTTTAATCGCTTGAGAAAGCGAAATACGGCCGTATCTTATACCGATTATTACAAATGCGCCTATAATAATAGCGCATACCGCCGTGACGGCAATGACATATTTGTTGCTGAAATATTGGACAATGTTTTTTGGCACGACAAACATCCTCTTACTGTTTTTATAATATATAACTTATTGTTTACGATATGTCAAGCAAAAAAATTAAAAAGTTTTTTAACGCTATAAAGTTAAAGCTGTTGCTGTGTTTTTGTCCGGCGGACGGACAAAAACTATCCTTCGTCCTCTTTTTCGTCCCAGTAAAGCAATTCGTTTCTCGGAATTCCGGTCACTTTTTCAATCTTTTTTGCAAGTGCCGGGCGGGGTTTTCTTTGTCCGGACACGTAATAATAAACCGACTGCTTGGTTAATCCTAAAAGTTCCGCAAATTCATGATAAGACATATGGTTGGCTTCGAGATATTTTTTCAACGGGTGTATTTCTTCTTCGTCTTTGTCGTAGAACATATTTACTTTGTATGCAATTTGTTATATAGTTTATTTTAAATTGATTATATCAAAATAAAACGAAAGGGGCAAATCAGAAAGTTATGTGTTTTAATACAGGAACGGTAGAAAGGGAATATGTGAATTTTAAAAATATGGACATTAAAGAAAAAGTTATTTACATTGTAAATATAATTATTCTTATTTCCTTTGCTTCGCTAATCGGCGGTTTTTTTATAGTCAATAGCTATCTCAGTTCAGAAAACATTCCTATTTCATCATTTTCTGGAAATGATTCAATTATTTTTTTAATATTATTTATAAATTTATTCATATTTCTTATAATTCCATTCTCATTTTCCTTATTTTATCATTCAAATTCAACAGGTACTTCTGAAACAGGAAAAAAAAAGAATAATACATGGAATTTCTTACTGTATTTAATAATTTTTGTAATTTTTATAGTGCCTTATTTATTAATTTCAAATTTAATATTTTTAACTTTGCCAAAAATTTTATCGATAAATTCCAACGAATACAATTTAATTTATTTCATATCTTTTCCCATTATTTTACTTTTATTGTCTATAGTAAATATCAGAAGAAACAAAAACGATAATCGAACAAAAAGTCAAGACGAATTATTAATTTTGTTTATTTTGTCTATTATTATATATGTAATAATAATTTTTGTTATTTTTTGTATTATAGAACATAAAACGATAGAATTCTATATTGAGTTATCGCCATTATTAAGCATATTATTTTTAAATTTATTAATGATGCGTGGCTTAAAAACCGATAAAAATCGAATAAAAACAATATTAAAAATTATAATTTCCATTTTAACGATAATATCTGTTGGAATTATTTATATTTTATCATTCAATCCACCTTTTACAACAAAAAGTTGGATGGGTCAATACCAAAAATTTCGTAGCAATATTTTAGGAGCCCCATTTCGTATTCTTGACGAAGGCGGAAACTCGCCAACTTGTTTAAAACTTAACTATAATTATTATAAATATTTAATAACAAAATACGACAAAATTAAAAAGAAAAGATTAGAAACATGCAAACAGGAATATCAATACGAACATCATTATAGCTTATATGTAAGCCTGATTTTAAAAACTAATCATGGATATTACGTAAATTTAGTTTATAATAATAAAAATAAAAAAATTTTAATAGACAAAAACCCGCTATTCATAAAAAACAAATACGTTGAGCAGGCTTATTTTGATTTAAAAACAAAATAATAAACAAAAATAAATTTTTAATACAAACCGAGGTTAATAATGAAAGATAAATCCGCAAACGACAAAGACATAAGACTCACAAGAGAATACAATGATTATAAAAATATTTTGGACAATCTTGAAAAAACAGGATCAATGCGCGTCATGAAACAATTTGGCGAGAATTTAATGAAAAGAATTAATGACAAAAACAGATTGCAACAGACAAAAAAATATATATACATTGCAAAAAAAGATTTATATGGTTATAAATCTTTCTATGATAGTGAAGATTATTCAAATGCAATATATCATATTGAACAATCAATTGAAAAAATAGCTAAGGGATTTGCTTTTATATTATTAGAAAAGCCGAGTCCAAAAAAAATTGGACATAATCCGGATAAGGTTATTACAAATTTTTTTAAAGAAAATAAAATTTTTGAAATTATGAACAAAAATTTTAGGCCATCATTATTTGATATCATAGACAATGAACTTGGCGACGAAAAAGATATAATAAATATTGACAAAAAAAAATATGAGTCTATTGATATTATATTGGATATTTTATATAAAAATATAAATTCTACTCTAAATTTTAAAAATTTTCCGGATGAAAATAGTTACTATGGCAATTTAGGGTTTAATATAGCAATCATGTCAGTCGGTATTTATATTTTTTCAAAATTACTATATAAACATGAGGCATACACAAGATATCCCGATGGAATAAAACAACCGGACGATTATACGTTAGAATTTGGCATTGTCAATTTATCTGTAGAAATCAGTAATAAAATGGAAAAAATAATATCCATGATTTCGGATATAATTCAAACTCATTTAAACTAGACATAAGTGGCGGCTCCATAGTCTACAACAGTAAGAGTGTTCAAAATTCTTCTTAAAATATTTCAATTTAAGCCATTATTCTAGGGATACTTTAAAACGCTCCGCCCTCCGCTTTAGCCACAGCTTTATCGCTATTCTTTATTTCCTCTTTTACCTGCCTCAGCCTTATATTACACTCTGGAACATTTATAATTTTCAAAACCGTATGAAAGAATTCTTCTTTCAGGACTATCTTGATGCCGCCTTCTTCATTCCAAATATATTCGTAATGTTCCTTAAACGGACCCAGTGCTTTTATATAACCCGGCTTGCCGTATTTGTCTTTAAGCATGGCAAGTACGTCGGAATTATAAAGGCTATCGATAAAATATTTTGCTATAGCGAACCTTCCGGAGAGCGTATATCCGACGGCGAGCTCGTGGGCACCCTTTAACTGTCCGGTAGTTCTGTATCCGACATACCTTAAGTGGCCTTTCAGTTCTATAGGATTTAACGGAACAGCATCAAAAGTCATAGCACCGACCGTATGAATATACTTGCTCAAAGGAATAAACCCGGCTTTTATAAGGACAGGCTCGAGCTTCGCCCTGGTAGCGGTAGAAAGAGGAACGCCGAAGAGTTTAACGGACTGGGCGGCTTGGGCTTGAACGACGAATAAGGGTAATGTAATAAGCATTAAAATTATGATGTTTATCTTTTTCATGTGGTTAAACTATAACAGTATTTCTCGTTTCTGCTTTAAATAATCGCACTCATCTAATAAAATATCTAAATTTAATATATTTTCTGTTCTTTCCCGTAACACTTCAACTTTCGCTCTTACCTTATTCTTTATGGATAAAATTTCTTTTACTTCATGACCGTTCTTAAAAATATCGCTTATTTTTCTAACATTTTCATACTCCCCATCGTTATAAGCCATATAGAAATAATTTTGAAAATAGTATTTTATGTTCGGATAGTTTAGGGATAAAAGTATAATCAACCTTATATATTCATCTTTTAAATCGTCCAAAGAAGATTTATCCTGATTTTTATGCTTCTGCTCGATTTGAGATGCAAGTTCTTTAAACTCGTTAAACTCCTTTATTTTTCTAAAAAGATCCGAAATATTTTTTAAATATATAGGGTAATTCTTTATAATTAATTCCAAAACGCTATGAAATTCGGCAGGTATGTGTTCTGTAATTTTATGATTTTCAAGGTCTTTATATAATCTATTATTAACGACGATATTATAATTTATGCCATAAATAACCTCTTTATCCCATGAATGCGTCGGTCTGTCTATCTCGGTTTGAATGGATATATCGGTAAATTTGTTTTGTTCTGATATTTCAAACATACTATAGTTATAGTAATTATCGTTAATTAACCCCAACATTGGACGAAGGCAATTTTCTTTTATATCGCTTAAATGCTCCATGTTAAGTTGACTTAATAGTGTTTTTTGTTTTATATCATCTTTTATTTTAGTCATAAACAACGAAAAAAACGTTGCCGATGCTAAAAGAATCGTTCCAAGCGCAACCAAACTGTTTATAAAAATATTAACAGAATTAAAATCGCTTAAATTATATAAAAAGTTTAATTTTGTAAGATAAATAAGCGCTACAAGCATCACCGAACCTAAAATCACGCCAAATATTACTATAAATATTCCTATAAATATTAGATTGACACACTCCCCACGGCTAAAGCAGAGGGATTTACGACAAAGACATTTCACCATTGGACGTTAAAGATTTAATTTTATCGTTGTTTATAATAAAACAGTCGTCAAATTCGGTAACTATTCCTTCAAAATGATAAACCTTATAAAATAAAAAACGGGATATTTGGGATTCTTAAATGCGCAATAATAATTAGAATATCTTTCGCTTGGTTTATCTTCTAATAAAACCAACGGCATCTTCAATAATTCTTCTTTTACCCAATCATTTCTTTTATTATAGTCCCAATTTTTTTCTTTTTGTAATTTATAACTTTCATACAAAATACTTCCCCATACATTAGCTACGCTCTGACACAGTCGAGTTTTAGGTATTATAGTTCCTTTATTTTTAAGTGCAACAGAGTTTTGTCTTATAGCTTTTTTAATATCGTCAATAGAACTTTCCGACACCCCTGATTCTTGAATATATTCTTCATCAGGCGGATCTATAAATTTTTCGGGAAAGTTAATGCCTTTTTTTTCATAATACGTTTTTTGTTTGCCGGTATTTTTTTTATCGTAGGTTATATTATATGGACAGTCGCCGGCGTGATCTTCGTTTTTTCTTTTGGCAAAATGCGGAGATTTAGCGACATCTTCGCCTTCATCTTTATATATACATTTACCTATAAGTTCTATTCCGCAATAAGGACAAAAAAAATTATATTTTACCCTTTTATCGGGATATTGACTTTTATATATATCACGATATTCATAGGCACTTTTAGGTTCTTCATCGGCTCTTGTAATCGCTAATTCAGACATATATTTAGATAAATTGTTTTTTATTTATTCATTTATTCGTTTATTCGTTTATTATATTATAACATAAATTTATACATTCGTCGCATATACAAACATAATTTAGACTGGCTATTAATTTTTTTACCTCATCCTTCGATTTTCCGCAAAAAGAACAATAATATTCCCTTTTATCGTCTTCTGTTATTTCTTTCTTTGAATTCTTTTTAGTAGGTTTTTTAGATATTTTCATAAACCTTTATTAGTGTCCTCCACATCCACGCCATTCAGCGCTATTAATAAATATTCATCGATATCCGCCTGCCCCTTAAGCCAGTCTTTATAATCCTGAGGAACGTCTTTTATAGGCGTTCCTTTGTGTTTTCCGAAAGGCATAACCCTTGGTATTCTGGATTCTTCCGAAAATCTCCATATGGAACCCCAAGAATTTAGTTCGGGCTTTTCTTTTAATATCAGGCGTAATATATTAAGGCAGAGCTTTGCATCGGTTAAGGCGTTATGCCTGCCCGCAAGAAATTCCCTTAACTTTGCCCTTTTATCCGGCTCCGTAAGGGCGTAACTTAATGCCGATAAGTTATATGCGTCGAACCCCTCCCATACGGCTTTAGCCATAGCGAGCGTATCTATTCTTTTAACGTCGGGCTTGCCGATAACCGACCAATCGTAGTCTACGTTATGCCCTATTATATAACCTGTATTTTCCGGCAGGCAAAATTCGGACGCCGGCGGACAATCTTTTAAGTCTTCGTCCAGTATGCCGTGGGTAGCCATAGCTCCGTAGGAAATAGGCTTGCCTGGGTTATAACGCTTAATAAAGGTTTTGTTTTGATTATCCGACGGGCTGCCGTCTATAATAATCATTCCGGCTTCTATAAGAACGGGCTCTATTATGCCGGTCGTTTCGGTATCGAGAATTACGGCTAATTTAGTTTCCATTATTGTCGTCCCCCGCCTTATCGGTATAATCCATTATCTCTTTTTTATCGATTTTCTTTTTTATCTTTTCCTTTTCGTCCGGCTTAACCCTTTCAAAAAGATTGCGGAAAACGGTTCTTTCGGGTTTATTTTTATCGATTTTATCTTCTTTCGTCTGATTTTTCATAAACATAATCCTTAAAACTTTATTAATCTGAAATATTTTTTAGTTATTCCGCATTTAATATCGCATTTGTTATCCGCAACGTAGCAGCCATCCTCTTTGATCCATACCCTGAACCCGTAACAGGTGAACTTTTTTCTTTTTTTCTTTAAATACCCCGCTACTTTATATTTTATAGCTTTTTCCAAGTTAACCAATAATAAATAATAATACCTGTCGTCGTTTTTGTAAAAATTAGATCTCCAGTAATATTTATCGGAATTCATTACCATTGCCGTTAAATCTTCGATAATGTATTTAATCTTCTTTCTTGATATATTATATAGCAAAGTTTTAATCCCCCGTCGAGCCAAACCCGTTGCTGCCCCTGTCCGTATCGTCACCGACTTTTTTAACTAGATTAGGCTCTCCCGTCCAGACGGGCAATATTAACATCTGCGCTATTTTGTTTCCGGGCAGAAATATAATGCTCTCTTTAGATTTATTTTTGGCAAGCACTACGACCTCTCCCCTGTATCCGTGGTCTATTACTCCGGCTTTTATTTCTATTTCCTTTAAGGCGAGACCGGACTTTTCTTTAATAATTGCCGCGTATCCCGTAGGAAATTCTATTTTAATCCCTGTATGCGCCTGAACCAATATATCCGGTTTTAATACCGTCTTTTCGCAAACGAAAAGGTCTAATCCCGCATCGCCGGCAATAGCCCTTTTGGGCATAACTGCCTCGGGATGAAAAAGTTCGATGTTGAGATAAAAATTTTCAAACATTATGCTCGCTAAATCATTTATGTTTTATATAATTTCAAAGTTTTTTCAGAACAAGCGTATATTTGTTCACATGATTTTTCGACAATAAGCATATTCCATCGATTTATTTTTTTACAATCATTTACTGAAATCGATTTTTTTAAAGATTCCGTATTTTCCATTATTAAAAGAGCAATTTTCGGCGAAATAGGGTAATAGAATATTAATTTTTTTGGAGAGTTATTTTCATCAGTTATAGGATAGATATTGATAAGAGGCTGATCTCCAGCAATAAATTCTAGCGATGATTCATTTCTTATTAAAATAATTTTATATTTTAAAGTTATAAGATTATAAGAAAGATTGGTCGTAAGAATAAATCTCAAAACCGGCCATATATTTTCAGTATTGATATTTTTATTAATACATTTGAAATTAGAAATAAGTTGTTTCATTTTTTTTGTTCTAAAATATTGGGTGCATATAAAATATATAAAGGAAAGATAATAATTTTCCTCAGAATAAAGAACATCTATATTTCCTTTAAGAATACTTTTAATAAAAGACATAGAATCAGACTCTATGCGACTATGATAATCTTCCTCACAATTAATTTCCATTTTATTTAATTTGTCAACCGTTTCTTTGTCGTTTATATTTAAACTCTTTATAATGGCAAATGGAATAAACAAATTTTCTAACCAACCATAGTTTAAATTCTTTATTTTATCAGACATATTAAGTGATTTAATAAAATCTTGTATAAGCCTTATTTCATCTCCATTTAATGAAGGTAATTTATAAAAATAATTTTCAACACCAATATTTTTAGTGTTTGTTTGAAATATATTATTATTTCTTAAACAAAATATTTTACCATTATCAGCCCATGATTCTAAATATTTGCGCCAAACATAATGTTGATTTTTCTTATTATTATTGTTGTTCATAACTTAATTTATTTTTATACAAACTGTAATTTTAAAAATATAACTTAAATAAACTTTCAGATAAAAATACAAACATATCTAATTCTAATACATTTTTTAATTTTTACTAAACTATTCTATCAAATTTTTCTGTTCGTTTTCTATCAGCATTACGTCGGCTACCTGCGCCCCGGCTATCCCCCTTATTGACCCGTGGAATCCTACTATGTTCGTTAATATGGTATCGATTTGTTTTTCCCGTTGTTTAAATACCTTTTCCGTTCTTAATTTTTCCTGATATAACGAATCCTTTAAATCTTTAAAATTACTTACTATAGCCTCGAAATTAGCCTTGAATTCGTTAGAGACAAGGTAATCGTATAAGAGTTCCGCTTTCGTGCCTTTATTTGCGTTAGAGACGTTATTTTCGGCTAATTTTAAGAGAAAATTGCGGATAAACATGGAAACCGCCTTAAATTCGTTAAAGGACACGACGTAAACGCCGTCTATAAAAGAAAATGTATTGCCGTTCGGCAGGGCTTCGGTTATTATGACGAGCGCGTCCGCGTTTTCCTGCAAATTATCGTCTTTAAGTTTCTTAATCCATTCCTGATTAAACGCCTTTGTCCTTTTGCTCTCGTAGTAAATCTTCCCGCACTCGGCGCCGGTATTGGATACGACGGTCTGGAGAATGTCCGCGCCGGAAACGCCCTTTTTGATTTCTTCTATTTTATCCAATGGATAGATATTTCTTAATTCCTGCTCGATGACGAGTTCCTGAATTTCCCCTTGAAATTGCATAGACCCCTGTTCCGCCTGTCTTTTTAATTCCGCCGCCTGCACCGTCAAATCGCTTATCTTCTTTTTGTATTCTTCTTCTTTAAGATAGTTTTCGTCGTGCAGCTGCTTAGAAAGTTTTTCCCTTTCCTGAGCAAGCTTCTCGCTTAACTCTTTTTCCTTGGCAAGATTTATTTCCGAGGCTATTTCGTCTTTTTCCCTCTTAAGCCTTTCTATATCGGCTTTAGCCTGATTTAATTCCTTAATCTGCTCGGATTTTTTATTAAGTTCGCTTTGTAAGGACTTAATAGTATCGTCGTTCTCCGCTTTTATCTCTGACCGCAGTTCGCTTTCGAGCTTCGATTTTTCGGCTTTCAATTTTTCGGAAACACCTGCGGAGATTCTGTCGTTTAATTCTCGTTCCCGCTTCTCGATATCGGCTTCGGTTTTTTTTATTTCGGCGAGCTTGGATTCGTATTCTTTTTTCGCCTCGCCCTCTTTTTCGGCGTATTTGCGTTCCAATTCCTTGCTGATGTTCTGATAAAGAACGGCGTTTACATCTATTTCTGTGCCGCATTGAGGGCAGGTTATAAATTGTTTTTGCATATTAATATTCCTCCCTGTTCTATTTTTATTATGTTAATAACCAAACATTTTACTATTAAGAATTTTTTATCCCTCTTAATACGTTTACCTCTCCTCCTTGTGCATAAACTATAGAGGGACAAAAAGGGCCCTTCCGGTCAAATGGCGGAATTTTAGCTCCAATAAAATCTAAATGATAATAATCAGATCCGTTATATCCCCCAATGTATAATTTTAAGCCATCTTTTAACGGGATCTTCAATTCAGGAAGTTCATATTCTTTGCCTTTATATAAAAGTTTCCAATTAGGGATATATAATGTTCTGCCGCCATCACATAACCTTGGCTCGAAATTTATGAAAAAAGAGTTGGGGTCTTGAATTTGATATCTAAACTTAATTTCACCGTATAATCCTTGTTTTTGAATAGAAGACATAGGTTGAATCTCACTATATAATTCAAGAGCTATGGGGGGATTTAGTAAATTAAATATATATACTTGCGGATTCATTATCCTATTTGTATGCCTAAAACTATTATCTTTCGGTAAAATCCAGAGATTGCAATAAACTTGATCGAGTTCGTTATATTTTCTGTTAAGCGTTATGACTTGGTCAGAATATTTTGCAGATTTTGATATATTATAAGATTCGGAATGATCTTCTTGTTTAAATGTTTCATGTATATTTATTGAGAAATTATTCACTAGCGTTTGTTCTTTAATGTCCTTTAAGGGCGGAAGCTTCTTGCTTACAATTATTTTAGAGAAATTTCTTGGCCCGTTATTAAAATATTTATTACGCCCTTCTTCCGAAGTAAGGTCTATGCAATGTTTCTTTGAGGCATGTTTTGGATCTCCAGACATTCTACGCCTTAAATGACATACTCCATCCGCGTGAACACTAAAATGGTAATCAATAATATTACCATAGCCCAATAATTGTTTATGAAAAATGAATATTCCATCATCTTTGCTTCCGGAAAAATTATGTTTAATAGAAGCTACTATAAAACTTCTATTTTCTTCTTCTACAACAAAATATATAAGATAACTATTCTGTCCGCGTTCTTTTAAATAGCTGTCAATATCATCATATACTTTCAACCTTTCACCTACCTACCTTTAACTTTTAACTTAATATCAATTTTATTTGTTTAATATAATCAGAATAATACAATAATTCCTTATTTTTGTCGACCAACATATAACGCCAGTCGTCGCTGTTGTCATCGGAAATATAGATGCCGGGATAAAATACGCATCTACGATATGAATATGAATAATCATTGTGTGTCCACGAAAATGTCTTTGTTACCACGGAATAATAATCTTCTCGTTCACAAAAGATAAAATATTTGTAATTCAATAGAAAATCGTTTACATCTTTATAGCTTTCTATTTTTCCGGAAAACGTATGTCGTTTTTTCCGGATATGCCAAATAAGTTTAGGCATAACTAAAATAGCAAAGACGCTGAATAATATCTCTAACGTAATTTTACTCATAATTAGAACTCCTTAATTGCATTGCTTTTATCTTTCAAGCCCTCTATCTGCGCGTGCCTGATGTTCTTGTATATTTCTTCCAGCTCGTCCGCCGACAGGCTTACGGCAAATTGCCCGTTATTGTAAATTTCTAAGCCGTTTTCGTTCATTTTCTTCTCTACGACTCCGCTCTTGCCATATCCCGTCTTTCCCGATATCAGATCGCCAATAACAGATTCCATAAAACTCTCCTTATTTTTCTGTCCGTCCGCCGGACAAGATTATTTTTTGAATTTCTTTTTATATATATCTATAAATTCCTTAATTTGACAATATGTTCCCTGTTTGCAAATTTCGTCCTTTTGAATTGTTTGACATACTCCCCACGGCTAAAGCCGGGGGGTCTATGACTATCTCCAATCATCATTATAATCTTCCTCTGGCATATCTACCATTTCTTGATTTTCATCTTCTAATATTTCTTCTTCTAACGTATCTTCTTCTAAATTTTCTATTTGTTTTTTTGCTTCCAGTTCAATGCTTTCCGACGATAAACCGTAAAATGTTTTGAGCCTCCCCATGCCTAAAGGCAGAGGATTCCTGTCAATTGAGGACATTTACGGCCTCCTTGTGGGCGACTCCCGCCCCGGAATTAAGAACTACCACGGCAGAGTTTATATCCCTGTCGTGAACCGCCCCACAAGCGGAACATTCCCAATTCCTTACCGCAAGCCCGCCCCATCCGTGCGGTCCGGTTTTAGCGCCGCAGGCAGAACAGGTCATGGTGGTATATCTTGAATTAACCGATATGACATCCCTACCGCCTAAACGGCTCTTGTAGGTTATCATACCGATTAACCGCCCTAAACTTGCTTCGGAAACCGATTTTCCGTGCATATGGGCTAAACCTTTAAAATTATCGTTAGAATATTTAATAACTTTGTAATTCTCTACGAGTTTCCTGCTTATCTTGTGATTTCTGTCGTTTCTCCTGTTAGCCTGCCTTTCTAACAAGCGGGCAGATAATTTACTTTTTCTACCTCTTTGCGCCTGTGCGAGTCTTAATTCCCCTTTTTTCAACTCCCTCGGATTTTCGTATTTAGTTCCGTCTGAAAGAGTTAAAAGGGTTTTAAATCCCGGGTCAATACCTACCGCTTTATCCGTATCCTTAACCGGAAATGTGTATACCGTATCTATCCATAGGGCAAGATACCAGCCTGACGGTCTTTTAATTATCCTTGATAACTTTATTTTGCCGGCTGGAATATCCTGTTTGTGAAACTTAATCTTGCCGATACCGGGCAGGTTAATCCTGTAACCGTTATTAACCATATTTTGATAATTCTGTTTTATCGGGTCCGGAAATATTATCGAATTAAGTTTGTTTCTCCTGCCTTTAAGTCTCGGCTTTTTAGCTAATTTTTTAAAGCATCTCTGCCATGCGTTATACGCCTGCATAAGCGTCCCCTGTATCGTATGCGAGGGTATGACTAATTTCTTGCTATGCCCGTTAAGCAGGTTTTGAAAGTTATACGGCGTATGGTATATTTTATCTTTTGCGTCTAATTCTATCTTGCGGATAGCGAAATTATAGACGGACGCAAGGGATAAAAGCCACTGTTCGAGTTCCCGTTCCTGCAAAACGTTTAATTTTAGTTTTAATTTTCTGACTATCATATTTGATACTCCTTGACCCCATAGCTAAAGTTAGGGGATTGCGTCGTATGTGTTTTCATTAAAAAAACCCTCTCTTTTTATATTTTAAAATTCTTTCGGGGGCATTGGGGGATACCCCCGAAACCTTAACATATTAAAATTTAGCGTTTAAGTGATTAGTCGAATTCGTGAACTCCCAGTTTTTTACTATCCCTTTTTTGTTAAAAAGAATGGCAAGAACCTTGTTCGTATCCGTTTGGGCGTTGGCAAACAGTCCCACGACCGGAACGTAAGATAATATTCCGTTGTGGACCGTATTGCGCTGATACGACCAGATAGGATCCCCGTTGCCTGCAAACGATTTGCTTTCGGGCTGTCCGAACATCTGTGCAACCTGTGCCTCGGTAGTTTTGCCCTTTACTAATTTCTGGGACAAGGTCTTGTTCGATTCGTTCTTAATAGAACTGTTTCCCATGCTCGCGGCGCAACCCGCAAGGGCGGACACCGATAATGCCAATATAAAAAACAATGCGATTTTTTTCATTTTATTCTCCTCTGGCGGGGCTTTTAACCCCGCCCTTAAAAATTAATTGTGAAATATCCCGCCTTACGGCAGGGGTAACCCTCTTTCAAACTACAAAAGTAGGGTCTTGACTAAAAGGTATATCGTCGTCCTCTTCCTCTTGTTTATATCCTTGCGGTCCTGCTTTTGCCGGTTGATGATCGCCGCCTTTGCCGGTATTGGAATAATTCCCTGCGCCCCCTTCGTCTGCATCGGCGCCGACGGGTTTATTCCCTAAAAGCGTTATAAGGTTTGCGATTATCTCCGTCCTATATTTCTTTTCGCCGGTTTCCTTGTCGTCGTAAGAGCTTGTAGATATTCTCCCTTCTACGAATACCTGTTTGCCTTTGTTTAAATAATTCGCCACGTTCTCCCCTGTTTTTCCAAATGCCACGATGTTATGCCATGTCGTCTTTTCGGATTTTTCGCCGGATTGGGTTTTAAAATACTCCGACGTGGCGATAGAAAACTTTAAAACCGCAAGTCCGTCCGGCGTATAGCGTATTTCGGGTTCTTTGCCTAAATTGCCTATTAACAAAACTTTGTTCAAACTTCCCATGATTTTTTCTCCTTTAATTATTGGTTAAATTAATTTATCTTCACTTTTTTAAAATCGACATACCTGCCGACTTTCATCCAAAAGTTTCTACCTCGCATTGTTAGAATTTAATCCAGAATAAGCGTGTCGTCTTACAACGACAAGGAAACGTTTCTACCTCATGCTGTTAAAACTTAAACGCAAAAAATTTCTTAATAAAATCAGTTGTTAAATAACAAAAATATCAAAAACTCACAACCTGTTTACGATAACTTTTTCTATATAGACATCCACGCCCGGCCAGAGCAGATTTTCGCCCAGCGCTTTCGCCTTTTCGGCAATAAATTTTTCGTTAGGCAAAATCGCCTCAGGAGGAACTTCCCCTGACAAAACGGCTTTTACAAGAGACATAATATCTACGACTTTGATTTTAGTGTCCTCCCTCACGCCGTCTTTGACATCAGGGTTAATCAGGACGAAGTCGAGCATTTTGCCTTTAAGCTCCGTTTCTTTTTCGACGATCGGCGCAATAGCCTCCGTTTTTTCCTTGACAAGGCTCTTATGCGCCGCATAGGCATTTTTGATTTCAGGTTCAAACGACTCGGCGATTTCTTTTTCTATCCTGCCGAGTTCGTATAAGTCAAATCGAGATCTATCGTAGTCGGCTTTCGTGCTTATTTCGTAAAAGACGTCTATGTAAGCCGGTTCCTCTTTTTTTAACGTGATAACAGTTCCCATTTTTATGCCTCCTTAAAATTAATCTATAAGTATATAGCAAAGTTGTTTTTTGGAATTTCTTTTACAAATCTTGATATATCGTTTCCTTTGATTCCCGTGCCGATATTCCTGTTTTCCGCAAAAGTCAGATATAATTTATCTTTCGCCCTCGTTATGCCGACGTAGCAGAGCCTTCTTTCTTCCTCTATGTCGTCCATACACTTTGCATGCGGGAATATCCCCTCTTCCATACCGACCAAAAATACGACCGGAAATTCGAGCCCTTTGGATTTATGAATAGACATAAGCGAGACTTTGGGATCGTCGTTTTCTTCTTCCTCTGCCCCGTCAAGAGCGCATTCGTCTAAAAAATCCTTTATATTTTCGTATCCGGAAACTATTTCGATAAGTTTTTCTATATTCTCTTTTCTGCTTTCTCCGCACTTATCTTTTAAAATTAACTCTTTATATCCTGATTTCTCGTAAATCTCTTTTATAATTTCTCCCGCCGGACAGGAATCTATCTTTTCTTTTATTTCCAAAATCAAATCGAAATAATCCGATATATTTCTTTTTTCCTTTTGTTCGATTTTTTGAAAACCGAATAAATCGTTTTCGTTAGATTTTTCGATACTTTTAATACAATTTAACTTCCCCGTCCGCAATGCGGAAATTATGTCCGTCTTATTTTTTTCCGCTACCGTTTTAATTTTATTAATCATAGCGTCTCCCGCCCCGATAGGCACGCAGGAAACGCTCCTATCGAAGCTTATTAAATCTTTGGAGTTTACGGCAAACCTTATAAAAGATAAAATATCTTTTATTTCTTTCCTTCCGTAAAATTCGAGACCGCCGTAAATCTTGTAGTCTATTCCAGCGCTTACGAGCGAGTTCTCGAGCATCCTCGAAATCGAATTAATCCTATATAAAACCGCTATATCGTTTAAAGAATATCCATCAGCGGTTAATTCTTTAATTTTTTCCGCTATAAAATCCCCCTCTTCATCGTCGTCCGCAAACTTTCTTAATTCTATAAGCTCTCCGTTAATTCTGTTCGGAGAGAGCGCCTTCTCTTCCCTTTCTTTGTTGTTTTTAATTACCGCCGTTCCCGCTTTCAAAATATTGGTAGTAGAACGATAATTCTCGTGCAATTTGATTATCCTGCAACCTTTAAATTTGTTTTTAAAATTAAGGATATTTTTTATATTTGCGCCCCTGAAACCGTAAATAGACTGGTCGTCGTCCCCTACTACGCAAATGTTGTTATGTTTTTTTGCAAGCATTTCAATAAGCTTGTTCTGCGGATAATCGGTATCTTGATACTCGTCGACTAAAATATACTTGTAAAAATTAGAATATCTTTCGAGAATTAGCGGGTATTTTTCGAATAAACGCAATGCGTTTAATATTAAATCCCCGAAATCCATAAGCCCCGATTCTTTCAGTTTTTTAGAATATACGTCGTAAATAAGGGCATAAGTTTTTTCGATAGGGGTTTCGGCTTCGCTTATAGCCTTTTCCGGAAAGATATATTTATGCTTTCTCGATTCTATATATTGTTTGGCTTTTAAGGCGTCGTAAACGTCCTTATCGACGTTTAATTCGTTTATAACCCCAGTTATTATTTTTTTGGCGTCGGCATCGTCTATGACGGAAAAATCTTCGTAGCCTAAAGCCCCCGCGTGCTTTCTTAAAATCCTAAGGCAAAAAGAATGGAACGTCGAAATTTCCGGAAATTCTTTCGAGTCGCCCATTAACGCCGCGACCCTTTCTTTCATTTCCCTTGCCGCTTTATTCGTAAACGTTACGGCGAGAATGTTTTCGGGTTCGCAAATGCCTTTTTCGAGAATATGCGCTATCCTCGAGACGATGACTTTCGTTTTGCCCGTTCCGGCTCCGGCAAAAACAAGCGACGGACCGTCGATACAAAAAACGGCTTCTTTTTGCTCGGCGTTAAGATTGGATAGATACGCCGGAATAGCGATATCGTCGGTGTTTTGCGTGTTTTTCTTAAGCATTGAGTTGTATCCTTCTTTATGCCGCTAATGGCAAGTTAATTTCGTTTTTTTTAGACCCGTAAAACTCGAAAAGTTTATCGTAAAAAAACTTAAGTTTTTCCTCCGGAGTATTTTCGCCCGCATCGGCAAAAATAGATTCGACGGTGCAATAGACGTCTAAACTATTATTCACGAGTTCGTCGCCGCTCTTATTGATATATTCGACAGGCTCTTTTAATTTGCGAATGCCTTTGTGATTCATTAAAACCAAGCATATCGATTGTATTTTTTTTGCCGTTATCTCTTCCATTTTTACCTCTTACTTATATAGCAAAGTTTACAAAATCGTCGCAATAAAGTTGCTTGTATGTCTCGAATGCGTTTAGAAACCCGCCTATGTCTCCCTTGTTATTTTTATACTCCGTTAACTTATATTTTCCCGTGTCTTTTATCTCGAGGGAAAACCGCCTTATATTTTCGTTTTCTAAAATTAGGGCATATCCCGCAAGCTGCAAAGACCACCATTCCTGATATACCCCTGTTTTAATATCTATAATGACCGTTTCTCCCCTAAAACTTGCAATCAAGTCTATCTTGCCGGCAAAATCCAAAGAAGAATACCCCATATACTCCACAGCCACCGGTTCTACCCTTGTATCTTTTAAAAAATTCTTAAACGCTTCCGTATATCCGTTTTCTTCCTCGGGTTCTAAACCGTTCGCTATTTGTTCGCAAAAAGAGTGAATCCTCGTTCCCCTTTCGGCGGCGCCGGGTTTAAAGAACCTCTTGTCCAGTATCCCCGACTGCGTCAATATTTGCGTGACGGACGGAATTACCCGCCCGTGCAGGAAATATAAATGGTTTTCTTCATCGAAATATAACTCAGGCATTTTTACGGACCCTCGCAATGCTTTCTTTTTTGATTTGCATAATTTGGGTAAGCCTGTCGCCTTTTAGTTTAGTTATTACGTTCATAGAGTTTTTCCATATTTCGTTAACAGCTTTTTCCGTATCGCATTCGTTTAAAGCCATAGCTATTTCCGCTAAATCTACATCGTATTTTGCCTCGTCTCTATCTTCGTCGAATAAGGCGGGTTTGCTTCCGTCCGTTTCTTCGACTTCATCCGTTTCGACGACTACGGGAGCGTCGAATAGTTTGTCTTTGACCGTATTTTTAACGGATTCTATTTCTTTTATTTCCTCCGGCGTAAAATCTTTTTTCAATTCCTTATTAAAATTCGTCCAAACTTCTTTCAGTTCGTCCAAATCGGCGCATTTTAAAATAGAATCTTTAATTTCTTTTAGCGTAGGCTTAGCTGGTTCGGGATTTTTATCGTATAACTCGGTTTTCGGTTCGGAAACGGCTCCCGCCTCAGGCTTATTTTCGACCTGTCCCCTAATAGGAGTTACTTTTGAATTTATTTGTTCCGGCGTAGCGTTACCGTGAACGGGAATAACATCTATCTCTATTCCGTTTTCGCGGTATTCGTCCATAACTGAAGCCTTAACTAACTGGGACGATAAACTAACCCACTTGCCGAGGCGTCTTACCGCGGTTTTTTTAACCATCTCTTCCTCGGAAGTACTCCAAGGGGAATATTGCGGCTTATCGCCCTTGAGGGAATCGCTTTTCTTTTTTATTTTGTCTATTTCGTCTTTCCAGAGGTACTCAAACCTTTCTATTCCGTTTTTAAGCCTGGCTACCGCGTAAGCTCCAACCATCCCGCCTCTGTCCGCCGGCGATTTAGGAATATGTTTTAGGGTAGGACGCAACCCGTATTCGATTTTAAACTCTTCATTTTCATAAACTATCTGCGCATAAATATCGTCGACTTTGCCGGACCTGTTAGCAATCTCTATGAGCCCCCTGTACCCCGGCTGGAATTCGACGTACCATTTTCCGTCCTTCCTTTTTGGAACGAGATAGGCATAGCCTAAAGCCGGATTTAAATCGAGGCCTAATTGAACGGATTCCACGAGCGCGCTGACAAAACTGTCCCTGTCGCACTGCGCCAGTATCGGGTTTTTCCTTACGTGCGTCATCGCAACCATAAACAGTTTGTCGGGGGCAAGCGCGTCGTTCAGCATTTTTGCTATTTCGGGCTTCCTTTGGTTGTATAAATCCTTTATTGAATCTATGTTGGTCTTTACCGGCGTATTTTCCGGTTTTTTAAGAGCTTTATCCTGCATAATAAATCCTCCTCGTTTTTTAAAAATTAATCGTATAACTTTAAGTTATATTTTAACATTTTTTACAATTCTTGTCTTGACTAAATTTTACTGAAATGTTTTACGAGCAACCACTTTAACTTATTTATCTCGTGTTCCGGCTTCCACAACTTCGGAAACCCGTAATAATGCTTAAAAATAGTTATGTTTTTATAGGACAACTTAACAGTAAATCCTATCTGCGCCTCGTCTATTTTTATCACGGGCGTATCGACCGAAAACCTGCCGTCGCTTTCGGAGCATACCGCCCCGGCTTTGAGAATTATTTTTTTTAATTTTTCGTCCATTTGTTTCTCCTTTTTATTTTTTTTAATTAAACCATTGATTAAGCCATCGCCGGTTTGTCGGCGTTTTCTAATACAAAAAACGGTTTACTAAATATCTCGTAAAATTCCCTTAATTCAAACGCCTTAGCCTCTCCGTCTTTGTATGACATATAAACTTCGTCGTCCTCAATGTTTTCTACCGCCCTGCCGAGCAGTATAAAATTACCGCCGTCAGTCTTTTGGTATATTTTATATCTCATTTTTTTCACCCCCCTTACATATATAGCAAAGTTAAAAATTTAAAATTTTCTCTAATTCGCATAATTCACCGACGAGGGAATGATTGTTTACTTCGGTCAGGGATTCTATTAATCCCTCGTATGCGCCTTTATCCCATTTTTCCGGATATTCTACGCCTTCCCAGTCGGCGTATTTGCAAACTTCTTTATAGTCCGGCGGCTCTCCGTCCGGATATGCTTTTTTGTATAATTCTGCCGCGTTAATGTTTTTAGCCTTGCAAAAACTATAATAAAGGGCGGCGACCGCACAATCTATACTCCCGTCGCAAGCTTGCGCCAGACTATACGGCCTTTTGGAAAAATTGCCGTATTCGGCTATATCCGTTTTTATTTTTTCGATGTTCAAGTCCTTATACCTGTAAACAAGATGCTTAACACCCCCTTTAACTTTTTTAAAGCCTATGACGACATACTCATGTAAATCCCTTCTGTCGTCTTCTCCTATCCATACGTAAAACTCGTCGCTAAAAATCTCCGTTATCGCATCCATTATCGTTCCTCCCTTTTTAACTAACCTTATTTTTCTTCAAAAAACTGACACTCGCATTTACAATTCAAAATATCGGCGTAATAGTGATTAAAAATTCCGTCCGGAAATTCAGACGTAATATTTTCCGAATTGCATTTGCAAAGTTCGTCGCCTTCCTCGAAATATTTGCAATCTTTGCATTTTTCCGTCTCAACTAATAGCATTTTTATTCCCCCCTTATTAATTTTTTTCTTATATTTATAGCAAAGTTCCGCCATTTTTATTTTTCAAATAGTTCCGGATGTTCTTCTTTTAAATAAGCCAGTTGCTCTCTGATTTCCTCTTCGCTTATACCCATATCTACGACTTCTTTAAAATTTAGCAAAATTTCCATAAAAATAAATTAGATTATTTCTGTTCGACCGGCACGAACGTAATAACGCTTTCTCCCATATCCTTAATTTCTATAATTACGGGTATTTCATCGCCATTTCTCGGTTTTACGCTCCCAGACTCTACGATTTTAAAATCGTTTCTCGCAAGCCTTGCGCCCTCGTCCATGTCCCCGTTTCTTATAGCCTCTTCCGTATCTTCTATCTCTTCTTTTATCGCCTCTTCGGCTTCTTCCGCCGTATCGAAAACTTCCGGCGTTTCGTCGGGATTTTCGTCGCTCCAAGTCGTCCAAACGTTAGTCCATCCGTCGCATAACGACCAAGTTAAAACTTCGTATGGCATAATAACGCCTCCTTTTTATTATTTTTCCCTATATTTTTTGTCCTCTTTGTATGGATTAGTCTTCCGCTTTTGACTTATATACTGCATTGATATACTTCATATTATCTTCGTTTAAGATAGCGTATGAGAATGTTTCGTTTGACATAACGCAATAATCTTCCTCGTCTGCGAGATAACTATCCGTATCGTATTCCGAATTAAAAACCTTTGCCGTTTTTAATTCATTATTTGAAATTATTAAAACGATTACTTTTTTGCTTTCCATAACGCCTCCGTTTATTTGTTCTCTATGTATTTATAGCAAAGTTCGCATTGCGTTTTTATGCGAATTTAACCGTCCCGGCTTTTAACTCCGTCAATAAATCGTTTAAATTTTTGGGCGTCCCGTTTGCCTTAAAATTTACCGTCCAAGTCTTTTTGTCGGTTTTAAACCCCTTTAACTTTATGCGGTTTTGCGTTGCCGATTCCTTGACGCTCCGGTAAAAATCCGCCAGTTCGTCTATAAACCTGCCGTCAGTCTTCTTAAAGACGATGGATAAATCGACGGTTAGTTCCGTAATGGAATAACTTGCGCCGGCGGTATTTTTAAACTCGACGGGCTCATATTCATTTTTAATAAGAAACAGCGTCGCTCCGTGTTTTTGGCTTGCCGTCTGCTGAATATCCATATGAAAGTTTTCCCCGTTTTTTAATTAATTTTTAATCCTGTTTTAACGATTTTATATACTTATTTACCTTATCCTTTAAACCCGTAGGGACGGGTATAAAGTCCAACTCGACTACCTTGCCCGGATAAACCTCGTATCCCCATTTGCTGCCATCCTCGCCGTCGTAAGTCAAGGTTACGCTCCCCTTAACTAAATATGTCGATAGAAGTTCGGCAAACTTCCTATCGTCGTAAAATTTTCCGTAATAATCGCTCATTTCTATTGCGTAATCGTTTGGATTGTCGCAAGCGATTTTAATTTTTGCTTCGCTCATTCCTGAATCTAATTTTGAAATTTTGCGGTTTAAGCCGTCCACGTCCTTAATTTCGACGATTCCGCTAAAATTATAGTTAAAACTGCTTTCGTATCCCATTTTAAAACCTCCTTGTTTAACTTATAGGTTTAACCCTGAAGAACGGGCTTTGCAAGGAAACCGGATACATAACCGGTCTATGCAGTCTTCTATATAATTCCCATTCGCTATCGATTCTTTCCTGCTTTTTCTTTTCCTTTTCGGCGTCAGGATGTTTCAAAACCCCGTAGATGTCTTCGTATCTCATAACTTTTTCCTCCCCGTTCGCATTGCGTTTTTTGTTTCTATACTTATAAAGCAAAGTTATGCGTCGGCTTCCTTCGTAAAATAGTCTATAACCAAATCCGAAATCGTATCCGTATCCAAATATTCGAGGTCTAAATATCTGTCAAGAATATTTTCGACTATTGAAGAATAAACTTCTTTTAGTTGTTCGTTATCGCAAACGTATCCTAATTCTTCGGCAACGTCCTTGATAGTCCTTGCCAGCCGGTCGCAAGTATAAACTTCATAGGTTATCTCGATTTTGCCCGTTTCGGCTTTATCTGCGCCTTTCCCTTTTTCCGACTCCGGCACGTCGATATCGTCTATCCTGCGGGTTATTTCGTCGGTCAAGTCTTCGATGTCTCCCGCCGTATCCTCGCTTATTTGATTTTCTTTGCGGATTTTTTCGACTATGCCGTCGATTTTTTCCGTGTATTCCGTGAAAATCTCGGATAAGGCTAATAAATGGTTTGCGATATACCTTATTACCCGTTCGTCTTTGTAATCGGGCATGGTTTCTATTTCTTTAAACCCGAACCCTCTTTTATCGTCTCGATAGCAGACTAAGTCGTTTATATCATCTTCGTAATCGCATACCGAAAGTTTTTCGATAGCGTCTATATGGTTTATAGCCTGCCTGATGTCCTTTCCTTTCATATTTCCCCCATAAATTTATTTGTCGTTTATTTTAAATTTTGATTTTTCCGGGGTTATCCGGAACGGTATATTCACGCTCCGTCTGCGGGGTTGGCCATTGTCCCGCGTGCCGCCCCCGGATTAATTCCTTACATATTAAGCAAAGTTATAATTCCTCGCTTTCGTTCGTGGGATAATTTCTATATATATGCCTTGCTATATCGTGAATATTTTTAAGCCCCGATTCTTTGCCGCATTCGTCGGCATAAATAAATTCGTCTTCGTATGCTTGCCTGTCGAAATAATCCGACGTGTTAAAAACAATGGTCTCGACGTCCCATTCGTCTTCGTCCTGACCGTTTCCCGTCTTTATTATAACGGCGTCCGCCCATTCGCCGCTGTCCCCGTGCATATACCTTAAACTTACGATTTTTCTTATTTTTTGGGTTGCCCAGTCTTGCAATTTTTTAAATTCTTCGGGATATTCGGACATATACCAAAAAACAAAGGTATCGTCTATGGTATTTTTTACTTCCTGTATTTCGGTTTCGAGACGTTCTAATCTTTGTTTTGCTTCTAAATATGTTTTTCCCTGATTTTCCATTTTAAAGCTCCCTTTTTTTAATTTTTAAATGCGGGATTTAAACTCGCTTTTTATCGTTTCAATCCCCTCGTCTCCGTAAAATCCATAGCAGGATTCTATTTCGTTTCCCCTTTCGTCTTCTATCTGGTATCCGTAAACGTCGCCGTTTAAATAGTCGCCGTAAACCTTTATTTCTTCTTCTATAACGGCGTCTATCTTGTTCTCCGGCGTTCCCATTTTCTTAATCTTTTCCGCCGTAGTATAGACGAACCCCAGTTGTCCTGCGTCGAACCCGTCCCAGTAAGGCTTCCACGAGCCTATATTTAAGTCTATTCCGCCGTGTTCATACATATAAAGCGGCCTTATATGCAAAGCTCCCCGTTCGGCGATAAGGTATTTTTTTACATCGTTCCAGTTGCTAAATTCGTCGTAGTCTATATTGCCCTCTTCGTCGCCTATTCCGTATTTTTTATGGTAAGCCGTTATTACGCTTAAATTATCCATCCATTCCCTCGGATTCATAGGACAATCGTCGTCCTCGATAAAAAGGCTTTCGCCTGATTCGTTCTTCCTTATAAATTTTTTCATTTTTAAGTCTCCCTTAATTAAATTAATATTCGCATTCCCTTTGATATTCTTTTAAAACATCTTTTTCTACCGATTCGCCGTCTATGAAATTTCCCCCGCCTTCGTATGTGTCTATGGCATTAGCCGTGAATTTTCCCTTAAACCTGTATTCTATTAATCCGTATCCCGTCGGAATTCCGAGCCTGTAAACCTTTCCATGCTTAATCAAAACGTTTTCGTCTAATAGCCTTGAGTGAAACAGGTCTAATCCGGCTTTTTCTAAAGCGTCGGTAAAATCGTATAAATCGTCGCTTTCGTTAAATACGACGATTTTATTTTTACCTTTTAAGTAAACATAGGCTTTTCCTTCTTTAAAAAATTTATCGTTTATCATTTAATTTTCCCCCTTAAACTTTTATTTAACGGCGGGTTGCCCTGCGACATTGCCCGCCTATATATATAAAGCAAAGTTCAAATTAATCGAATATTATTTTTCCGTCTTCTCTGCGGAAAATTCCCCATCTCGTCGATAAGAATTGTTTATATAATTCAACTTTTTCTTTCCATTCTTCCCATTTTTTATCATTTTTAAAATAATTCTTTAAATCTGCATTATCTACAAATTCTAAAACCTCTTTGTCCGATATACGAAATCCTCTGCCTTGCATAAATTTATCTATCGTAACTCGCATATTTTTATTTCTATATGCAATATCAAGCATTGTATATTTATCATAGATTTTTTTAGGCATTTGTCCTCCCCTTGTTAATTTATTAAAGCTTATCGATTCTTTCTTTGATATCGCTTAAAAAATCGTATATTTCCTTATCGTGTTTCCTATATCCGTCGTTATAAACGGCTCTTGCAATTCCGTCGGCGCATTCGCCTGTATTAATAGCAAACTTTTCGCCTATGCCGTGTAAATGATTAGCGATAAAAACGTTCGTAGCATCTAATTCGTAGTCTTCGCTAAACATTGGAATTAGCAAAAAACCGTTATCGCATGCAAAACTATCTACTAAATCGGCAAATCCGGCATCCTCCGACCCTATTAATATTAAAGATTCTATATTCATAATGTGTTCTACTATTTCCCTGATTTCCTTACCGTTCATAATTTCTCCTGTTTTTAATAATTTTTTTCGTCGGACTTTGTTTCGTCCGCATAAGAGACGATAATAGCGAGGTTTTTTATCCTTTTTATTGCCTGTTGTTTGTTATAAGAAAAGGTTGTTCCTCTGTTTCGCAGCCATATTTGAAATCTTTTATCGCCTTCTTGCGGAGGTATTATCGTGAATTCTCGATAATTTTGCGGGAATCTGATTCTAATATGGTTGTTTAAAAAATCGATAAATTCTTCTTTTTTATTTATATTCATAATTTCTCCCGTTTGATTTTTATTTTTCTTAATTTATTTTTTTCAGTAATTTTTCTATTTCGAGAGCGTTTTTTAACCTTTTTAAAAGTTCCGTATTGTTCCTCATTTTACCGTGTATCTCAAGTTCCGTTTCCGCTCCCGCCTTCCTGTGTTCTTTAAATAAAATTTCGTTTTCCGCCTCTACTTTTTCAATTGCTTTTTCTATCTTTTTAATTCTTGATAGCATTCTATATATCCCCCTTTAAGGGTATAAGGGCTTTACCCCTTATACCCTTTAAATATTTTTTTTAGGCCGCCATGCTTGAGTTCTTTAACTCAATCATTTTCTCGGCTAAAATCCATAAAGCCTTGTTAAGCCTTACATTGCCGTCAATTGAATTGACGGGGCGGGTCGTTACCCTTTTATAATCGGCGGTATATGCCCTTTGTCCGCCTTTTATGAGATTTTCCTGAACGGTATTAAATTTCGTCCAGAGGTCGTTTTTATTGTCTTCGTATCTATTCGTTTGTAGTATTTTCTTTTCGTTAACGGGAGCTTTGCCCTCGTCGTATTTCAGGCTTAAAGCCGCCTCCGCAAAGGCTTCCTGTTCAGGGCAGGTAAGTTCGATTTGCTTCATCGTCTCGATTTTTTCGTTAATAACGGGAAACTCTTCCGTTATAGAATAGGCGGCTTCTATGACATCGTTAACTGGATTGTTGCCGTTATGCCTGACATTGATGTCGCTTGCGATATCTCCCCTGATTAAGCCGTTAAGGCAAGCTATTCTAAATATGCCCGCCATCATCCTATAACTGCTCGTGCCGTCGTGCGAATTAACTAAAACTATCTCGTTAATTTCTGTTCCGACGGCTGCCATATCCTTTGCCTGCCGAAATTTTAACAAATGTTTCGTGAATGGGGTTTTCCCTTCAATGCGTGAAATAGATTGAGCCACTGAAAACGGGAAAAAACCTTCTTTTCTTAACCCGTTTACAACCGAAATCGTAGGGATAAACGAATACCTTTCCGACCTGCTTTCGTGGGGCGTTTCTGCAAAAACGCTTGGTGATACACGGAATATCTGTTCGTCCGTAAGCGGTTCGCCGCTTGTAAAAATTGCTTGTCTCATAAAACCTCCTTGCTTAAATTAAACTCTTTAACTTTGCTATATATATAAAGCAAAGTTAGTAATTTTCTACGTTTACGGGATTTTAAAGTCTTATATTTTTTTATTAATAATAAGGGGGTAGCTTGTATCGTTCGTTTGCCTATAAAATAAATTCGGGGGTATCCCCCGCCTATACCCGCCGTTTACCCTTAAAAACGCATTAGACACAAAATTAGGCGGTTAAAACGATAAGCTAATGGTTTTATACCTGAAATAAAATTCAAAGGCTCTATTATCCGGTTGCCTGCGTTATGTTTTACTTTTCTGCCTTGATAATTTTTTTTCAACTTTAGGCGGGGATCTTAAAAATCCCCGCTTCGCCGCCGGAAAAGTTTTCCGAGGGAATTTGATAGGTTTGGTCGCGGAATGGTCGTTATGGATTAATAGGGATTAGCAAGGCTTATGACAAACGCCTTTCGTTTTAGTTTGGCGTAAGGCTTGCCCCCTCCGGCGTTCGTAAAATCCCGTGAGCAAACCTGTTAAATTCCCGGCCGGGCGTTTTAGCAAAATTAACGCAAGCAAGGCTTAAAGCCTTGCGCGGCGCTCGACAGGCTTTGCCTGTTTAATTTTGCGTTAAAAAACGCCTGCGGAAAACTTTATGATATTGCGGATGAGGGATCTTGCGGACGAATCCGCCTCTATTTTTAACCGGCATAAAACATCCGGAAAAACTTTTTTGGAATTCTAAAAATAAACGAGCGTGGATTACGTTATTGTAATAGGGGGTTCGGGGGCGCAGCCCCCGGCGATTTTGCGAGCCCTTAAAATAAAAAAGCCCGCACGGTCGGTGCGGGCAAGGGCAAACAAATCTTGAAAAAACTTAACAGGTTTTGTGTTCGCTGACGTATTTAAAAATATAGTCTTTTATTTTTGAATTGTCGGCAAGTATCTCTTTTCTAAATTCCTCGTTGCTTGCCATTATCTCTTTTCTAAAGTCGTTGTTTTCTTTTCTCGTTTCGCTGAATTCCTGCTTAAATTCCCGCCTCAAGGAGCGAATATGCGTCCCTATTATTCCGACGACCGCTATTATAACGCCTACGGAACTTAAAATTATCGTTGCCGCCGTTCCAATTGAAATTTCCATAATTATCCTCTTATTTTAGATTATATAATAATTTTAAAGCCTGTCAAGGTTTTTTGTTTGCCCTACATATATAGCAAACTTGAATTTGTCCTCTTCCGTCTTCCCTGACAGTGTTTTATAAAGCGGGGTTCTATATACAAGCTCCCCGTTGCCGGCAAACTGCATTTTGCCGGCAAATTTAACGGTATAGGCGGCGTCATACCTAAAATCGTATGCGCCTTTAAAAAATACCGTTATCAAATCCCCGCCGGCATATTCCGTGCGGCTGGAAAAATAAAATACGCCTTCGCCTTTAGCTTTTTTAGATAATAAAAAGTTTATAACCGCTTTTTTTATATCGCTTGTGCTCATTTTTTATCTCCCTTGCCCCGCCTTAAGCGGGGCGTTAGAATTTTTTAAATTAAAAAAATTAAACCTAACAAAATTGATAGAAATAAAAGACTGATGATACCGTCTTTTATTTCTTTTTTTTGATATATAGTCATTTTCCTATCTCCTCTTTTACGAGGCGGGGGCTTTCGGACCCCCGCCGATTATTTTTAAAATAAATCTAATTGCTCCTGCCTCTTTGTGTTATGCTCCGTATGGTATGCCGTTTTTATATTCAAGTTTTCTATATCTTCGATTAAAACGTCGTCCTCGTGGGCGTAAATATAATCATCAGCGGTTTCTAATTCTTCGTCCGTCCAGTCGTCGCCCGCTGTCTCCTCTTCGTATTCTTCGTTTAAGGATATTCTGCGGCTCGGCTCGTCCGCTTTTGTATCGGGGATAAAATCAATTAATTCTCTGTCGTCGTCTCCACTTGCCGATTTTTTTGAAAAAATGGATATCGTGCGGTATTTATTTATTGCAAAAAAGGCATAAACTGCCTTTCTTAAATCTTTATCGACCTTGCTATTTTCTTTAAAATTCCCGGCGGCTTTGATGAGATTGAGATAATGCTTCCATATCTCACCTTTTAAAGCCTTTTCAAATTTATAAAAATCTTCCGGCGTTTTCCAAAAAAAACTTAAAAACTCCGGATAATTTAAAATCTTTGCCGTAATCTTATTAAGAATATAATTTTTAACGGCTTTGTCTTCCAAGATATGGCTTGTAATTGCCATATCTTCAATAGCGGATTCATAAAAACTTGATAAATCTTTTTTTATTTTCAAGATATCTAATATTTTCATTTTGTTTACCCCCTTAATTAATTTTTATTTTAATTTCCGAATCTTAAAGACCTGTTGTAGCTGACGCATTTTTCGTAAATCTGTTCAAACCAAAAACAATTACTAAAGCTTTTAATGAAAGTTTGAAAATCAAGGTTGTTTATTTCGTTTTTCTTTTTCATTGTTATTAAAGAACGTAAAGCGTAATCCTTTTTCCAGTCTCTTTCTAATTTTTCCAAAATCAGTTCTAAACTTTTTCCGTTGCTAAATTCGCCTGTTTTTAAAATTATTTCTTTCATTACCTTAACCCTCCCGCTATTTGATAAATATTAAAAATTACTAAACTTAAATCCAAACCGATTAAAGCTAAACCTAAAAAGTTTGATTTAATTGTTTCCATTTTGACCTCCGTTGATTTTTGATTTTTTTTTATTAATAATTTTTTTTGAAAGAGAGCCCTTATTTTTTTCATTTCTCTCTTTCACAAACTTGATGAAGAGGAAATGAAAAAAATAAGGGCTCGACGGAAATAAAAAAGTTAGTAAATAAAATAAATGTTCGAATACTATTTACTAAATTGCACGCACGAGTCTTTCCAAAATTCATGACAGATTGCGAAGCAACCCGAAGGGCGCAGCCGACACGCCTCCAAGCGTGGCGGTTGCGTCTGGCGTGAATTTTGTCTAAAGTGCGTGCGACAAATAACCCATTCCCAATGGGAAGGGGTTTGGGGAAGGGGATACTACAAGCGCTTTTTAAAGTAGGAATACCCGTATGCGATTTATGTGAAAAATTAAGACGACTTCATTTCTATAATGCCTTAATAATCTTTTTTCAAATTTAAAAGGGGATTTTTAAATCCCCGCCCTCGCCGCAGGAAAAAAATTTCAAGAGAATTAGATAGAAAATTAAACCCGAAGGGGCGAAGCCGCCCCCGCTTGCGGGGGTGTTTATATTTTCTGTCTAATTCTCGGTCGGGCGGTTTAGGATAATTTGATAGGCTTATTCGTTCCACATCCGCGATAGAAAACTTATTAAAGGAAAAACGATTAACCTGCGTTACGTTTCTATCGAATAAGACTGTTAAATTATCCGTTAAAAACCGCCTGTGAAATTTTGTAAAAGAATTAATCGTCGAGTAGCTTGCGGAGCGACGATTCACTACTTGGAAGTATTAAAAGTTCGTTGCGTCTAAAACCTAAAAATTAATACCGCTCTCCGCCAAAGACGAAAAGATAAAAAAAGAATCGGGCGCCCGTCGCGAAGCGATGGGCTAAAACTATAAAAAAGATATAAAGTATGTATAAGACGTATAGCAAGACAAAGAATAACAAAAGAGATATTACCCATACCTTATTTTTAAGACGCGCGCACGGATACCGCTCGGGAAAAAGAGGCGGGGTTTTCTATAAAATAAGAAACGGCGGAACGAAGACTTATTAAAAGAAAAACGATAAGGCAAACCGCCCCCGCCCTTTTTCCCGTTAAAATAAAAATAAGCGCACGAAGTGCGTTGCAATAGCGAGCAATCAAAAAAAATACCTCTATTATTATGTTAAACGTGGACTAATGTTGTTATCGTGTAAAATTAATAGCGGCGCAGCCGCCACAATGCAGTTCGACGAGACGTTGGATTAGCAATTCAGAAATAACGCGCAGACGCCACGACTAACAATACGGTAGCCCGCCCGACGAGACAATCCCGAAATCCGAAACTGATGACGCCCCCGTGTGTGCGGGGGCAATGCAGAATAGCGAAGGCGGGGGAAAGCAGGAGAAACAAAAAAGCAAGGATTGTCTCGTCGGGCGGGCGGGGGAAGCGCTATAACGTTGGAATTAAAATAATATGCAATAAATATGTTATTAAGAAATTTACGAAGTAATTTAATAAGCTCCGCTTGAACAATTCATTCCCTCAATACAGGTCAAAAAATAATTATAAATTATACATAACCTAAAACTAAAAAAAACAAACAGCGTTAAGCTCTCAACTCAGGAATACTCGGGAAAATAAATATCGACGAAATCCCTTTTATTTATTGAATTTGCATAATTTTAGCATCTTATAATACATTATAGAGCAGTTTATAAATCCAGCGCAAAAAGAAAAGCCGTAAAAGTTATTGATATCCATACAAACTATCAGACCCTTTACGGCTTACAATACTTTCGATTAATACGCCCCTTCCGCCCCCGCTTTACCCTTATTTTCTTTTTTTGTCTCGCCTTTGGTATTCGGGGTTGCGGTACCGCTTTTTTGAGCCTTAATTAAACGATTTTTAAGAGTAGGGGATAAATTAGAAATAATCTTCTCTAATACCCTATTTTTATCCGTCCCGTATATAGCAGATAAACTTTCAAGTATTTCGTTAATTTCATCATCGACGGTAACGACGATCCTTACTTTTTTACCTTTCTTTTCAATTCCGGCTAAAACATCCATTAGATACCTCCTTATAAATTATTTTTAAGTTTAACGAAATTATCGAATGAAACTATCTTTATTCTCGACTTTGTTTCTTCAATGATAGGCCTGCCCATATCGTCCTCGTTTATACCCACAAGCAAACTTTCGAGGCTTTCAGGTTTAAACGAACAAACATAAATTAAAGAAGGAATATCGGATTCTTGAAGCATGAAGAGTTTTTTGGCGTAAGCCTGTCTACTTTTAAGAGTAAGTTCGACCTCTATGCCCGTATTGTTTTCTTTTAAAATAAAGTCTGGAACAAGCATGCCGTGCCCATAAATATTAGGTATGTAATAAGCAATATTATTAACATTTAAAGCCGCGGCAACTTCCGATATTTTTAATTTATGGTTCAACGATTTAACGCTAATGTTAAATAAGTCCAAACTTTTCTTTTCCAAAAAGATAGACGCATATCCAAGTCCAGATAACGAAACGGCGGTTAATTTGCTGAAAAAAGTCTGATAATTTATATGCCCTGACCGTTTGAGTTTTAATAGTCTCTGCCTTGTGTTAACTTTGCTTATACCGAATAATATCGCGGCACTTTCAAGGCTAACAATATCGTGCTTATTTATGAACTCGAATAGCGCCATATCCCTTTCGGTCAATTTAATATTTATCATAATTACAAATCCGCAAGTTTATCGTTTTTATTATCAATATTAACTTTGTCGTCTATTTCTTTTTTTGCCAGCCCGGTATCGATGTTGGTAGGGGTAATATTTCCCGATTTAGCATGTTTAGTTTTTTGCATATCGTAATCGGCTTCGAGCTTAACATGCCATTTGGCAAGGGCAGGCAGTAAAACTTTGGCCGTAAGAATGACCATAAGCAATATTACTATGCCGATATTTTCAAATATAAAAATGAAATATGCCATAAGCGAAGATTTGACGAATTCGAACGCCACGGGTTTTATTACCGACATAGCTATAAACCCTGTTTTCTTGTTTAATAATACCAACCATAAAGACTTAATAACCGCCCTGGTAAGAGGGATATTTTTGCCGGACAGAAAGAATATAAAAAGATAGGCGACGACCAGCGATAATATTATTGCAAATATCACCATTCCCAGTACAAAATTATTTTTCCATTTCCAAAACATATGCCCTGGTAAATTATGAATTCCGGGTTTAACGGTCGTCTGCATCATCTGTTTTTCTATATCTGCGTTTTCATTTTTTCCGCCGCTCGGTATGTTTGGTTCGGCCATAATAAATCCTCCTGTTAAATGTTTAAATTATTTAGTTTAAGTTTCTTTCTATCCTGATGTTATTGAAGCTAATAAACACTTTTTTAACTATCGGCAGTCCGGTTTTCTTGTCGGGGATTAAGAGCTTTGCTATGGCGTTTCCGGGCAACAATTCCCCGAACATATGAGGCTGGACGTTATACTCCCTTGATTCGCTCATAGAATTAATCTTGGTTCCGGTATTATCTATCGTTTTGGATTCGTGATTATACAGGTCGGTCCCAAACAGTTTTGCGATATCTTCGTTCCTTAAAGTATCCTGCTTAAAGAATATTTTATTGTCGGAGTTTCCGAACATAATATTAAGAAGATTCCTATCAAACCTGTCGGCATCCGAGAGCGTTTGCGTCAACATTACAAGCTGCACGCCGAAACTTCTTATTTCTTTTATGATTTTCGAAAACGCCGCAAACATTAAATCCGCAAACTCGTCCACGCATAACGTAACTTTATAATCCGGTTTTTTAACCTTCCTTAGCCTTAAGTTTTCGATTATCATTCTACCAAGGTCGTTTTCCTCTTTAATGTTTCTTAAGCCGAACCAGTTGGCTTTCGCGAAATCTATATTGTCGGCGTCTTCCGAATTCAGATTTTTTGCAAGGGCAAAGGGCTGAAGATTATCTAAAAATCCCGCTATATAACTATCGTAGTGCGGGTTTTTGATGAGGCCGCCGATAATAAGTTCTTCCGCCTTGCTTAAGAGCTTTTCTTTTTCTATTGAGGTTATGTTTTGAGAGTCGGTTATTTCGGCTATATCGGAAACATTTTTAATTATCATCGATGCGTTTTCGGACTTCTTTGAATTCGCTGCCGCCGTAGTTTTAGGTTTATAAAACCTGGCATACAGTTTTGCGATATTTTCTTTATAAAGGGAAATAAATATCTTTTCGAACGTGGGGTTATCCATATATTTTAAGACAAACGAAAGCGCTTGTATCGCAAAGTTTTTGTAATAATACTCAGCGGTAGTTATCTCTTTAGGATATAGGGCGTTAGATATAAGCTCCGCTATCTCCTTTGGCTTCAGTCCTTTAAGCAGATTAAAAGTTGAATCGAAGGTATAAAACACTCCGGTCGGCCTTATCCGCTTTGCCGTCAACATCGCTTCCACCTCGCCTTTTCCGTCTATGACGGAAACGCTGCCTATATTTTTCCAATACTGCAATAAGACAGATTCGGTCTTGCCGGAACCGGTTTGCCCAAATACTATCGTATGGTATTTATCGGAGAGATATATTTTACCCTTGTTATCGCTATTTATTTCCTTGGCGATGCCCCAAAACGGTTTTTCTTCTTCTTTTCCCACTGTGTTATTCATATAACTTATTGTTTACCTTTAGTTAAAAAAAATATGCTATTTTCTGGCAATAATTTTAATTCTTATATTTACTTCGCCGGCCTTTTTTAATGACGATTCCATATCATTTAAAACGTTAGCCACGTCAGTTTTAAGCGCGGATAAATCTTTAACTTTCGCGCTATAGGACTTATCGAAGTCGAATAGATTTTTATTTTCCCTTAACTTTGCGACCCTAATATCTTCGAATTTATCGATAAGGGATTTCTTTTCTTTTTTATTCTTTACTTTGTTTATTTTAAGCGCTTTGGTAGGGGATATGTCAGCTTTTTTCTTTAATTCCTCATCTTTTATTTCCAATAAACCTAAATGCTCATGAACAGTAGATTTGGACTTTCCCACGAGTTCGGCTATTTCCCTTACGGTAAAACCCCTATCTTGCAAATCCTTTAAAGAACTTGCAAGCTCAAGCGGCCTTAAATCGCTTCTTTGAATATTTTCCACAAGCTGAATAGGAAGAATATCGCTCGATTCCTTAGTCAATTCTATCGCTTTTATAGTCTCGAAACCCTGGCCGAGGAACTTATGAGCCATATATCTTCTTTGTCCCGATATAATCTTATATTTGCCGTTTTCTTTTCTAACAAGAATAGGATGCAAAAGTCCGTGTCTTTTAATGGATTCGGCCAGTTCTTCTATTTTTTCAAAACTTTTCCGCGGCTGAGTTTGATCCGGTTCTACATCCTTAAGGTTTAACATTAAAATATTAAAAGATTTATCGCCGGTTATATGCGATTTATCTTTAGTTATCCACCCGAGCGGGTCTTTAGATTCTTTAAACATTAACGTTTCTTTCCCCTTTATAAGTTATAACGTTAGCTTTATTGCCGACTATTTTAAGGTCTTTAGGTATTATAACGAATTCAAATGCTTTATTCCACCTTTCATTGAAGTTTGATTTGTATTTTTGAAATACATTTTTATCGTTTATAAAAATAACGTTTTCCGCATTATATTTGCTTGCCGAAACGGTATAATTATAACTTCCCGTAATAACGCCGACGCCGTCCATTATCATTACCTTATTGTGCGCCTTTTCATCGGCATAATCGCAGCGAACCTGAATGCCATTCCTTATTAAATAAGGAACTACGGAATATTTGCTTACGGCGCCATTTCTGTCCATTAAGACAAGTATATTTGCGCTCCTTTGTTTTGCCCTTATTAAAAGATCCGCTATCATCTTATCCGTGAAATAATAAGCCTGAACGCAAATATCGCCGCCGGAAACGGCATTTATTTTCTCCTTAAATATTTCCGTTATATTTTCGAAATAAACTTCGCCGCCGGCTTCCATAATAAATCCCTCCGTTTATTATTAATATATTAGCACACAAACATAAATAAAAACAATTAATTACCCCACAATTTTTTATATATTTCCTTTGCGAGGGCAAGATAATCTTCCTGCCCCCTGCATTTTTTATATTTAAAAATGCTGATCCCCTTTGCCGGCGCTTCTTTTAAAGACGTATTAAACCTGATTTTAGTATCTATAACCTTTTCCTTTAAGTGTTCTTCGAGAATCGATTCCGTTTCGCCGCTTATATTAACCCTTTTGTCGTAGCCTGTTTTAAGATACCCGAGCATTTCAAGTTCTGGATTAATATAATCCCTGACTTTTTCGAAAATTTTAAGAAAATCGGACAATCCAACTAAAGAAAGATGGTCGGCAAAAACCGGCACTATAACCCTATTAGACGCCGATAAAGCATTTACGGTTAAAATCGATAGAGAAGGCGGACAATCTATCACTACGGCATCATACTCGAGTCCTTTTAATGCGTTTTTGAGTATCTCTTCCCTTTTCATCATATTTATCAAATCTATTTCCGCCGACGACAGGGAAATATTACTCGGCGCCATGTATATGTTTTCGACTTCGACTATGATATCTTTAATTTTTTTATTGCCCAATAAAACGTCCTTAATGGAATCCTCGGGTTCAGCCTCTATGCCCAAATGAATAGAAGCGTTGGCCTGAGGATCAAGATCGACCAGTAAAATTTTTTTATCAAAATATGTTCCTAAGCCCACTGATAAATTAACCGCCGTCGTAGTCTTACCAACCCCGCCTTTTTGATTTATAATCGATATTATTTCCATAACTATCCTCCAAACAACATTAGTTGTCCTTGTCCTTCTTCGATTAATATTTTATATATGTAGGAACAAATTCCGTCGTTATCTTTGTATTTTATTATCTCAGATAATTTATATAGAGATTTTAACGGCGATTTGACGCCGTTTTTTTCCTTGACGCGCAATTCGATTAATTCGCTATCTTGGTTATAGAAAATATCAAAGACAAAACTACCGTGGCTGCAATCTTTTTTAATCAACTTTAATTTTAATTTTTTATCCATAAAACAACCTATTTCCTTGCAAAATCGGCGCAATATCCATGCTTATTTACAACGTATTTCTCATCGCAACAGGTTTCGCCATTATTATTTTTTAAACCGCATTTGCAGCAACAGGCACGCAAAAAATTCAGCAAACAGTTTTCATCTATTCGCAATGCGGAAATTTCGTCCTGCGTATCGAATAATGCTTTATTATTTTCTATTTTCTCATTATTTGCAAGGCAAAATTCTTTTAATATATCCGGCAGTTTAGCGTTCCAATTCGTTGCGATAATATGGTCGGGATTATCCGCCATGCCGCATTCGCGTAATAAATTAAAATTATGTTTCTTATTAAATGCCGATTTAGGCAAAAGACGCTTTGTCACCAAACGAATAGAGTTAAGCTGCCCGATATATTTATCGGCTTTAGCGCCTAATTCAAATTGCTTTAAATACTCTTTAACAGCGGTTTCGATAACCTTATCGGATTCTTCCGACAAAAAAACATCTTCTTCTTTGGTCAAATTTATATCAGAAAAATCGACGACGACAGAATAACAAGCTTTTTCTATTTTTTTGGCGTTCAAACCATATGGAATAAATCCGAAATCTAAAGAACCTTCCCCCAACAATAGTTTTTCCGAAAAATATTCGAGCATTTTTTTATCCATAATTTTCCTCCTATTTATATTTCAATTATTTTAACGGGATATAAGCTTTCCACGAGTTTCTTTTTGATTATATATTCTTTGGTCTTATATCCCTTTACATCCACGTATCTTATATCTCCGTTTTTCCAGAATTCGGCAAAATCTACCCTATACTTAATCCCGCCGGGCAGATCAAAAGGAACCTGCCTCAAGAAATACGAAAGTTCGCCGCTTTTTTGCGCCAATTTCAACTCGGAATAATATTTTGCTTCCTTCTTGGACGAAAAGCGGATATTATCTATTACTACCGCTTTTGCGTTATACTTATGGTTTTTTATAGCGCGGTAGTCGATATTATTACTATTTTTAAATTTATTAAATTCCGCAAGGGACATTTTTAGCATGATTTTTCCCCTTGTTTTGATTTTAAAATTGAGTTAAAATTAAGAAATAGAATAAATTTGAGATAGAAAAATTTTAAATTCATGTAAAATTTCTTCGCTTTATCGTTCGTCAGAACTATCAATCCCTTTTTTTGATATTAACATTTTGAATCGACATCAATTCCCGCCCTAAGCCATTTTTATCCATTTTTATTTTCAGGATACAAAAATTAAAAAAGAGAATAAATAATGACTATTAAAATCATTATTGATTTACATGTAACATTTACTTTAAGTGTCGCTTTTGCGATTCCTTTTATCTGGTGGAATTACTACCACAATAAAAATTGATTACGTTATGCTTACCCTGTTCGCTAAAAACAGCGAACAGGGTTTTTATTTTAGTGATTTTTTTTATCAACAACCTTATTAATCAAGCTATGCACCGCTCCAACCAGCTTAACCGACTGCTCATAAACGTATTTAACCGACGGGTCGTCGGTATCGAGCAAGTGTCCGTAATTTTTTATTTCCGCTATGATTTCTTCGGCGTTTTTCTTTATCATAAAGACTTCTACGGATTTGAATTTGTTCGGATTATTGGTTTTTCTCGGGATTAATTTTAGTTCCGTTTTTCCGATTTTCTTATTAACCGTTTTTTGTTTTGAAACCATCGCTTGCATTTTTACCTCCAAAAAAATTTATTTAATTTTTGATACCTTTTAATTTTTTATGTCGAATCATCCACGAAAGAACAATTTTTACGTTTAGCCACATCCAAAAGCTTACAAAACTCGTAAGGAAAAGTATTATTAATAACGTTGCGTTGTGCAGTTTGTGCAGTTCGGGAAGCACGTCCGCCATTAAATATTTTTCTAAAACAAGCATCATGAAAAAATTTGCGAGTAATTTTTTTTTAAAAGGTTCCAGAAATTTTCACGATTTTTTCTCTCTATTTATTTTTTTTAATATTCTTCTTCTTGCCCGATTTAACGGCATATTATTGTCTTTTTCTATTTTTTCATTTTTTTTAAGTTTGATATATAGTATCGAATAAAGAATAATTAAATAAACCACGCTGGTTATAACAGCAAATATAATATTTAATCTATATACAAAACCGATAAGCATACAATACAGTGGAATCGTTATAGTCGGATGCATCGTTACAAAAAATAGCAAAATAATTAGACAAAGTATAATAATTACGCTTATATATAAAGGCAAATTATAAGGCAGAAGAAATGCGCCTATGCTAAACAACAATACAGCAATAATCAGCGACAACACTACTCTTATTCCTACTTTCTTAAAGATTGTTATCATTTCAAAAATAGCATTTCTCGTATCCTTGTTAATCATAATTTTCTCCCTTATACGGATTGGGAGTTTATAGCTTTTATTTGAGAAGTTTTCGATTCTACGATATCAATTGTCCGCTTTTTCTATATCTATTTCTAATTCCTTGCCCCATGAGATAGAATTATCGAATGTTCCAATCTCGGTATTAATTTTAGTTCCACGCCCTTATTTCTTTTTTGCTTCTGTCGTTCTATTGCTATCTGCATAATTACCTCCAAAATTTATTCCAAAAATTTTTACTTAAGTCACTTATCAATTTTTTTGCCTCATACATATATAGCAAAGTTGTTTTTTGTTTTTTGAAATCAAATAATTTGATTTTTAAGTCGTATTTTTCAAGCATCCAGCCCGCCGTGTCGTCCCTCGATACGGTTTTGGAAACTATATCGGCTTTATACGGCAGTTTCCTCGTCGCGATTAACGCGGTTAATTCTTCGTAAATTTCTTTTAATTTCCAGTCTATCCTGTAATCCGTTATAGTTACCCCGTGGATCATGGTTTCGCCGGTTAGGAAAAAAGCGGCTTTCGCAATGGCAGTTCTGTGGTTGCCGTCCCCGCCGACGTATAAATCCCCGCCGTCTATGCTTTGATAATATATTGATGGTATTTTCTTTTCCGTCTGGCGGTAATATCCAGGGTTTTTATCGAATAAATCAAGGTTTAAATACATTCGTTTGCCCAATCCCAAAAAAGATAGCCAAGTTAAACCGGCATAGTCGGGGTGTTGCGTTCCTACTATCCTGAATATATTGACCGACCCCGCGTCCTGCCAGTATTTTTCTTTAACGAAGGGCATAATTTCGATTTCGCTTGTATACCATTCGCGTATAGTCCGGTTTAATATTTCGGGATTTGCTTTTTTTACTTCCAATAGTAAATTATCTATCATATTTTTTCCTTTTTTATTTCATCAAATTTATTATCTGAATCTTACTTAATTTATCAATGCTAGATTCGTAAAACTCTCTGACAGCTTTGCCAAATACTTTCAGTTCTTTCTCTTTCACGGCAAACGCGGACATTAAATAAGACAGTTCCAGAAATTGTTTATAAACGAAGTTGCCCTCAAGTCTGTTTATATTTTCATAGCTTTTATCGAAAAATCTATCCGTTAAAAACCTGAATGTTTGAAATTCTATCGGAACGGTTTTCTTTCTTTTTAATTCCGTAAAAATAATTTCCGCTTTTAATTGGAAATTTCTTAATATCCTTTCATATTCGCCTATTTCGTAATATAAGCTTAAGATTTTCTCATTTACCTGCCGCATTTTCTATCACCCCTTGTTTTTTAATTTCTATAATTTTGCCGCTTTTAACGGATGCAATATTTTTATCGCTCTTATCGCCTTCAAGAAAGAGCTTAAGTTCTTCGTGTTTTATCTTTTTAATATTTTCATCTATTACTAAAACATATTGACCCATATATCCATCCTTATATTTTTCGGCATCGAATATGTTTGAATTTTGCAATTCAAGCTCTCCAGCAAAATATAACGGCGCATTTAATTCTGTTTTTAGTTTTAAAAAATTTTTATAGGAATCGGTAAATTCTCTTTTCTTCCAGTGTATTTTTTCCCTATCGGTATTACACAAAACTTTGAAATCCCAAGTATCGATGACCTTTCTAATAACGACATCTTTAAACGTAAAAGATTTATACGCTCCGCAATATTCTATTGCCTTTAAAACATAACTCCAAGCCTGCTCCGCACGGGCTTCGGGGTCGTTTTGTCCGTCTGCCGGACAAGATTCTATTCTTGCTATAATATCGTGTACCGTCGGCATAAAAGAGATTTCCTTAATACACGACATTAAAGCCGAAAGAACTTTTTCTATGGGATAGTGTTTTAAACATGTAAAATACAACTCGATAACACCGTCGGATAAAGCTCTGTTATAGCTTTCGGCACATACTATTAACGCATTTTTAAGCCTTATTTTTTCTTTTTCGGTCATAACAACCCCGCCAGTATCTTTTGTTCCATCCTGTCCGAAACCTCTTTGTTCCTTTCCATGCGAATTTCGTCTTTAGTTTTATAAGCAAAGTTGTTAAGAGATTTCATCGCGGCTTTATCTTGATTTTTAGTAAGCCAGATATTGATAAACCGCATAATGTTTTTAGGTCTTCTCGTTGGATTACTGAATAACCAAGATTCCATGAGCCTGATTTCCGCATCGATGTCTAAAGCCGGAAATTTGGATCTCAAGATGTTAATATCATTATCCGAAAGTCCTTCCAATATTGCGGATTCGGGATTAAAGGTTACGGCGTATTTCTTGCTTGCCGGTTTTGCCGGACGACTTTTATCTTTTTGTAAACCAGTCTTGCTTTTATCGATTTCGTTTCTAAACCACTTTACGATAAACCTGATAAAATTGCCGTCGTCGTTATTAATTTCGCTGACCCTGTCCGGATGTGCGGCAAGCCAGAGGGAAATTTCTTTTAATTCCGAATTGGTATCTATTTCAGGATAAGCGGTTCGTAAAAGCAGCATAACCGAATCGGGTATATCGCAAAAAGAATTGGTTTTAAAATCGAATGAAATTATCGGGGATATCGGTTTAGCGCAGGAGCGATTTTCGCTGCTGCGCTTATCCTCCTCCTCTTTTTTTATATTTTCTTTTTCTATATCTTTATCTTTATCTTTATCTATATCTAAGGCGTCACGAGACATCACTGAGACATCACCGTGATAATCACTGCCATAATCCTTTATATATTCTGGATTTGAGCCGTCTCGTGAGACAAGATTTGAGACAGTTTTTGAGACAGTTTCCGTCTCACATTGAGACACTTGCGAGACAGTAGCGAGACACTTTTGAGACACTTGCGAGACACTTGCGAGACAGTCGTGCGACACTAACGAGACGGTTTGATTTTTATCCGTGACATCACGGGCTTCATCGTTGCATACGTTTAAATTTGAGCCGTCTCGTGAGACGGAATTTGAAATTTCGCATGCCGCCGATTTAATCTTTTTAATAATCCTATTTGCCGTATCCTTTGAAATATTAAATTTATTCCCTATTTCTCTAAGACTATTTCCGTCTAAATAGCTTTGGTAAATATTACTTTCCAATTCGTCGAAATCGCAAGCTAACAACTTCTGTTTATTTCGGTATTTTTCCTGGCTTAACCTGTGCAGTTCTTTTACTTTCTCCATTCCTTCTATATTCTGATGTTTATTCCAATTATTAATACGGATAATTTTATCTTCGGATATTTCTATCATGGCGAATTCCTGAAACGTTTTTAACGCCAACCTCACGGTATTTAAGGGTCGGTTAAATACGGCGGACAGCATTTCGTCGGAATAAGGAACTTTTCCGCTGAAGACGACGGTACCGTTCGCGTTGCATTTTCCGGCTTGAGCCAGCAATTTAAACCATATAACTAAAATTGCGTCCCGATCAGGCATTGCGTCGATTAACTTGATTTTTTCGTCGTCGAAGATGTCTGTTTTTATCTTAATCCATTTAATTTCGGACATTGTCGTTCTCCTATCTATTGAGTTCTTCGTAAAAATTGTTCAGGGTTAAATTTATATTTTTACTTTTTGCCGCTTCTATAGCCCTTACCGCTACTTTAACCGACATTTTTCTTTTTCCCTTTTCGATATAATAAATGGACATCTTATTTACTCCGAGAAGGTCGGCGAACTTTTGCTGCGAAAGGTTTAATTTTAGCCTTAACTCCTTTAATTTCAATATCCCGCTCCTTTTTTATTTTAGAATTTAACCTTAACCTTATTTAATGCCTTTTCCAAATTCTGAACCCTGTTTTTTTTGAAAAAAGCGTCAAGGTCTTTTATATCTATAAGTATTTTCGATTTAATTTTACTATGCGGTATCTGCCTTTCCCTGATTAGTTCGTAAACGGTCGAATCCGCGATATTTAGATATTTCGCCGCTTCGCTCACCGTGAGATACTTTTTCGGTTTGGAAAAGACCTCCATTAAGCTTTCGAGGTCGTTTTTTTCAATCATGAATAGTTCGTGGTTCTGGATATTCACATTTAGCTTTCTTGCCATTTTTTTATATATTCCTTTAAAATTAAAGATTTAATGGTATATTTATCGCAACTTACTTGAATTTTTAGAATTTTATCGTCAGGATATTTTTTGGATAGTCGCAAGGATTTCTTATATTCCTCTAATACTTGCGATAAATATAAATCATGCGATTTATTAATCGTTTTCACTGGATGCCTCCTTATAAATAAGATCATTTATTGGAATTCCAGTAAAAGCATGGAGTTTTTGGATAGTCTTCTTGTGATATAATTTAGTTTTATAGTTTACTATTCTATGGATAGTAATTTCTGAAATACCGACTAATTCCGCAAGCTTTTTTTGCTTGATTTTATTTTTAAGACAATATATTTTTAACGGATGTATATTCATTATTTATCTTCCTTTTTTGTTAATTAGTTTTCATATTGAAAATATAATATAAACAATTTGAAAACAAGTCAAGTATTTTTTTTAAAAAATTTTCATATTGAATATTGAAATAACTAAAATCCTTTAATATTATTGTTTTACAATGACAAAAGCGAAACAAAGCAAAGAAATAAATATTGTTAAAAAATTCAATGAATCTTTAGGCGAGAAATTTAAAAAGATAAGGGACAAAAAAGGTTTAACGATTGATGAGTTTAGTTCATTGTTAAATGAAGACAGACAAACTTATTATAATTATGAACGAGGTATTAGAGCATTACCAAACTATAAGCTAAGTAAATATATTAAAAATCTTAAATTATTACCTAATGAAATTTTTGAAATATTAGATATTTCCTACTTTTTCCCTCATCGCGAGCCAAAATCCACCATCCCCTTTGTTCCGGCATTATCCGTATCCGACGAAACCGCCGTCGACAAATCCAAATATCAAATCGTTCCCGTTTATTCTTTCGCCGGCGCAGGCAAGTTTATAGATTTAACCGAAATAGAACCGATAGACACGCTTTTAGTCCCTAAAGAGTTTTATAAAAAACGCTTAAGCGTTGTTAAGGTAATGGGGCCGAGCATGGAGCCTATTATAAAAGACGGCGCATACGTCGCTATAGATACCGATTGCAAAGAATTAATATCCGGATATATATATTGCGTCAATCTCGATTACGAAGGGGTCGTGATAAAATACGCGATAAAGAACAGGGACGGGATTGTTTTAAAAAGCGAAAACCCTAAATTCGACGATATATTCATAAAAAAAGAAGAAATAACGGACGGCGACCATTTCGTAATAGGAAAGGTCGTATGGGTGTGGCAGAATATTTAAAAAACAATCGATGTATGCCGTATCAAAAAGTATTTATCAATTAATTTGAAAATCTACAAGCAATCTTTAAATGCAAACAATAAAGCCGTTTATATTTTGGCGTTTTATTTTGGCAAACAATAACTTTGAATTGCGTTTGGAAGGCAAGGATTATATTTTATTTAAAAATATCAAGATTATAATCGATTGTTCATCTAAAACGAATATCATCCGCAATTTTCTTTTTTCGTCGGTTATTTTGCACGCTCAAAATAAAAAATATATTTTTAGGGGGCTTTCTAATAAAAACGCCAAAATTTTATATAATTATATCGATAATATTATTAAGAATAAAATTGAATTTGAAAAAGAAAATCTAAACAAAGAAATTGCTTCGTTAATATTTTCTATGGAATCTGCAAAAAAAGCGGTCGAAGATTTTTTGCAAACCGATAAATATATAGCAAATAGAGATAAACTAAGTTTTGTCGAATCTATCGAATGGGAAAAATTATTTAAACCATATAAAAAACTGATATCCAAGCCGCTATTCGTCGAAACCCCGAATCACGAAAAGTTAACCTCTCTTTTTAATTATTTAAACCATTTTTTCAATAAAGCAGATCGCGTAATAAACGACAGAAACGATGAATACGCGGAAAATGAAATTAAAAAATACGACAATTTGTTTAAACGCATAGAACATAATCCTTTAACGCACGAGCAAGCGATAGGAGCTGTAATAATGGAAGAAAATAATCTCGTCGTTGCCGCTGCCGGTTCGGGCAAAACATCAGTTATTACAGGCAAGGTTGCCTACGTTATCGAAAAAGGTTTATTTAAGCCGGAAGAAATAGTGTGCATCGCATTCAATAAAAATGCGGCTAAGGAAATGCAAGAGAGACTTGAATCTAAAAAGAATATAGTTAAAAATATCGACAAAGTAAAAGCGCAAACATTTCACTCGTTCGGTTTGTCTGTAATAAAAAAGAAAGAAACGAAAAATATACTTGGCGAAGGTGAATCGAATTCTTATATTAATAAAGCCATAACTTCTCTCTTAGGGACGGATACGATTTTCAAAATTAATTATTTTCTATTAAAAAGCACTATTCATATACAAAATCCAGTCGCTACCGATTTTGCCAACCAAGAAGAATACGATAGATATTTAGAGAATATTTATAAAAACAACTATCAAAACAAAGGGATTAAAACGTTATCGGGTCATTTCGTACGTTCTTTCGAGGAGGCGGTAATAGCAAACTGGCTTTATATCCACGGTATAGATTTTGAATACGAAAAACAGTGGGAAGAAGGAAGGATAAGCGCAGAGTGGGATAGCTATAACCCTGATTTTTATTATCCAAAAGCAAAGGTATATCACGAACATTTTGCGTTAAACAAGAAATTTAAAGCACCTGCCTTTTTCGACAACCCCGAAGAATACGAATTGCAGGCAAAGCGAAAAATAGAGATTATGAAAAAATTAAATCCGTTAAATTTCTATACGACTAGCGCCGAGTATTTCGACGGAACATTGTTAGATAAACTCGAAAATAAGATTAAATCGTTGGGTTTAAATCCCATATTACGCGATAATAGGGAAATAGACGAAAAATTAAAAGAAATAGGGATAAACAATATCGACGTCCTGATTTTGAGAGGCGTTTCCCTTGTTAAATCCAACGGTTTTACCAAGAAGCATTTATTAAATAGAATAAATAGACAGAAAGACATAATTAGGGCGCGATTATTTATTGAAGTTCTAACGACTATAATAAAAAAATATAATGAAATACTTAAAGAAGACAATAAAATAGATTATGCCGATATGATAGGGCTTGCGGGAAAATACCTCGACGAAAATATAGTCGATACGCCCTATAAATTTATGCTGATAGATGAATTTCAAGATATTACCTCAGGCGAAGCTAAAATGATAAAAGCCGCATTGGATCAACATGAAGACGGCATTCTTTTCGGCGTAGGAGACGACTGGCAATCCATAAACGGATTTCAGGGCGCCGATCTAAATATATTCAACGGATTTGCGTCTTATTTTGGTCCGACTAATGAAGTTTATCTTACTAAAACATTCAGGAGTAATCAGGGAATAAGCGATATAGCATCTTTATTCGTTCAAGAAGATTCTTTTTTAAAAAGAAAATCCGTTTCAGCAGTAGATAAAAGAAAGAACGCCGTTATTAACATTAAGACATACAAGGACGATGCCGAAATAAAAAAAATCGTCGAGGAATCGATTCAAAATTGGCTGTCAATAGATTCAAATAAAAAAAGACCAAAAATATTTATATTAAGCAGATATACAATGAAACATACCGTTGGGTTAGATGCCGATGACGTAAAATCCATTAAAGAGTTATTTAACGATGTATGCGATATAGAATTTTCGACAATACATGGTTCTAAGGGATTGGAAGCCGATTATATTATTATACTGGGCTTATTCGATATATCCATAGATTGGAGATGTTTTCCTGGGATACTTGAAAACGATCCCCTTTTAGATTTAATGCTGCCGCAGAATAATTCAGGTATCGAGTATCCCGAAGAAAGAAGGCTTTTTTACGTAGCGCTGACGAGGGCAAAAAAGGAAGCGGTAATACTATCAAATAAATACGGATATTCACCATTCATGTTAGATATTATAAGACAACCTAAAAAAGACGGGATTATATTCAACGACAGTTGCAATATACCAAAAGTTTGTCCTAAATGCGGAACAGGACTGTTGGTCGAAAGGCAAAATCGTGAAAATAGCAATAAGTTTTTGGGCTGCGAAAATTACACAAAAGGATGTCGATATACCGAACATATTAATGAATATTTCATGCCGACAACAAAGAAACCCGCCAAATCGGTCAGAAAAAAATATAGATATACAATAAAAAAGAAGATGGATTAAAATAATCTTTGGAAACATTTTATAATAGGGAGCGTAAAATGAATATTTCGAAAGTTAAAGTTTCAATTAAGTTAAACATTAAAATATAATCGAATTATGCCAAATTCCATTATCCCGACGGAACTAATCGAAAACAAAATCTATTTTATACGCAATAAGAAGGTTATGCTCGATAAAGACCTTGCTGAGCTTTACGACGTAGAAACAAGAGTTTTAAACCAGGCCGTCAAAAGAAATATAGAGCGTTTTCCCAATGATTTTATGTTTCAGTTATCGGATTCCGAAGCGGATATGATGGTATCACAAAATGTGATACCATCTAAAAAATATTTCGGCGGACATTTGCCTTACGTATTCACCGAGCAGGGCGTAGCAATGCTGTCCGGCGTCCTTAACAGCGACAGGGCAATTCAGGTAAATATTGCGATAATGAGGGTATTCGTCAGATTGCGGGGGTTAATCGAAAGCAATAAGGAACTCGCCCGAAAACTAAACCAGCTTGAACTGAAAGTGGAACGGCATGACGACGAAATAAAAGCTATTTTCGACGCTATCAGGCAGCTAATGGCTCCGCCGGAAAAACCGGCAAGGAAGATAGGATTTAAAACGGAAAAATAAAATTAATTTTTTAAAATCGGGGAGGCAAAAAAAATGAAAAACTTTATCAGAAAAATCAGGCAAATCGACGCGAACCTTTGCGAAAAACATCCGGCTTACGAGCGATTAGTCAACCTCTGGGGATTGGAACAGAAATTCGACTTGTGGATTTCGAGATTATTCCCGCCCGCCGCCAAATGGTTTACCGACGAAATTACGATAAAAAGGTTTAGCGATTCGCAAAAAGCGGAACTTTTAAAGTTATTATAGTATGTGGTTGCCTTATTATGAATTCTTAGAAAAAGCTCCATTCCAATTTATCGACGAAATAAGTTCAGAAATTACTGGTCAAGAAATTATGATTCATGGAGTAAGAAAATAAACACAAACACTATGAAGATAGACGAATCTCACATTCATAAATTATCAGAAATTATAACAGGAGATATAACCGATACGCTTTATAGATCAGGCCCTGTTCTCGTCGAATTGTTTAATAGGCACTGCGAGTCCAAAGATAGTTATGCTCAAGGATTTCCTACTAGATATGTGTATGCCGAAAGAAAATTAAAAGAATTAAACGGCACGGATAACCTCAAAAAATTACTTGAAGAAGTCGTTGACCCCGTTTTATATATTGACAACAAAAGCAGTGTTCAAAATGTAGTTGATAAAATAAATAAAACCATATATTACGACGGATTTGAATTACGTTTTTCTGGTAAAAGATATAAAGTGTATTCATTGGAAAATGATATAAAACCAGATGCCTTATTAAAGCTAAACGATGATTATTTAAAAGAGCAAATCGAAAAATGCGATAATAAAATTAAAGATGGCGATTTTGACGGGGCAATTACAAATGCCCGAACTATAGTTGAAACGATAATAAAACATATTTTATCAAACAATAATCAGGAAGACGACTATAAGGGGGACATTTTAGATGGCTATAAAAAAATAAGAGCTATCTTAAAGTTAAATCCATCGGACCCCAAATATCCTAATCATATAGCCAAAATGCTTTCTGGCCTGATTTCAGTAGTGGACGGTTTAGCAGAAATGCGCAATAAGATGAGCGATTCACATGCGCGACGACAGAAACCGGAAAAACATCATGCAAAACTTGCGGTTAATTCTGCAAAAACAATATCGGAATTTTTAATTGAATCTTTCAATAAACAATTTAAATAACCCCAATTTAGCGTAATAAGAAAATTTTATGACAATTACATGGAAAGAAATAGGCGTAATCGCTTCCGTCGTTACGGCGCTATCGTTTATCGTAGCTTCCGTCATCGCTTTAAAAAGCCTGTATATTAACAACAAGATGCGCAGGACGGATTTGTTAAACAACCTGTTCAAAAAGTTTTTCTACGATTCTAAATATGCGGAAATAAGAAAAAAAATAGATTATTCAAGTAAACACGAATATTTAATGAAACAACTAGAGGAAGCTTTGACAACCCGCAAAAACGAAGCATTAGAGGAAAAATGCGTAGATTTTTTTAACTTTTTTGAATTTATAGCCGTCCTTTGGAAGCTAAAACAGCTCAAGATAATCGAAATAAAATATATGTTTGAATATTACGTTAAAATGATGGATAATAATAAACATACGAAAAATTATATATCTTTAAAAGAAAACGGATTCGAAAACCTTCTTGAATTAATTAAAAAAATAAACAAGAAACACTTATGCGTATATTTAATTAAAAAAATAAAAAAATAATAGAATTATATATGTCGAAAGAAACCGAGGAATACTTATTCGTTTACGGCACGCTTAAAAGCGACATGAATAACGACATGTACCATTTGCTCGCCAAAAACGCCCGTTTTATAGACGATGCGGTATGGAACGGGAAATTATATATGGTCGAAGATTATCCAGGGGCGGTGCCGTCGGATAATCAGCTCGATAAAGTTTACGGAGAGTTATATTTGCTAAATAATCCTGAAAAAATACTGCCCGCGCTGGACGAATATGAGGAATGCTCGGATAAATTCCTAGAGCCTACCCTTTTTAAGCGAATTAAAGGCGATGTTAAAACTATCGGCGGCGAAATAATAAAAACGTGGATATATATTTATAATCTGCCAGTCGATAATTTAAAACAGATTAAATCCGGAAATTTTACTGCCGCTAAAAAATAAAGATTTAAAAAACCTTAAAACCTACCCACAAAATCACCCACAGTTTTAAAAATTGATTTTTAACAAGACCGGAAAACCGCTAAAATATGGTCGGGACGACTGGATTTGAACCAGCGACCCCTTGCTCCCGAAGCGATTCAGTGGCTATTTAACTAAACCGGCCTTTCGCCTGTATAAAAAAATAAATCAGACCCCTTTATTTTCCCTAAAACCCTCTATATTAGATGTAACCTACCGGAACGGAGCATTTACCGGCATAAAAGAAATTGCAATAATATGTATCTTTGTTATAATATTAGTAAAGGTAACCGTTTGCGCCGGGTCAAATTGCACGGGGGTTTCTGAATGCAACTAAAACAAAAGAAAACGAGCGGCGGCAAGCTTTAGTAGAATATAATTTTTAATTTAAAGGTAGATATTACTTTGAGAAGAAAAGATAAGGAAATCTCGGAATTACTGGAAATGGAAAAAATCCTTGCCGATTCTAAAATAGGCATTTTGGGGATGTGCGAAGACGGTTTTGCATATAGCGTTCCGGTAAACTTCGTATATCATGATAAAGCCGTATTCTTTCATTCTTCCGGAGAAGGAAGAAAAATAAGCTTATTAAAGAAAAGCGGCTCCGTCAGTTTTTTAACTTTTATCGAAGGCGGCATAATAGCAAAGAAACCCCCGTGCAATTTGACCCAAGCTTATAAAAGCGTTATGATCGAAGGGGAAGCTTTCTTCGTTAATGACATCGGCGAAAAAAGAACGGCGCTTGTTAAATTAAACAAAAAATATTACCCTGCCAAAGATTATATGTCGTTGGAGGAAGAATATCTTAAAAATTTCCAATCTACGACCGGCGCAAGCTTAGAGGTAATTAAAATAACGATAAAGAGCATAACAGGTAAATCCAATGCATGGGGATAACGTTAAACTGACAATAGGGGGTTTGCTTTTTAACGGATTTGAACCTCTCGATATTTTCGGACCTCTCGAAGTTTTCGGGGCATTGTCTAAGATTACGTCTGGACAAGTTAAAATAATTACCGTTTCGGAAAACGGCGGATTAATTTCAGACGCATACGGATTAAAAGTCTTTTCCGATTATAAGCTTAAGGATTATCACGAAATAGACGTCTTTTTAATTCCGGGCGGAATGGGAACCCGCACGGAAGTGAACAACGAACGGCTTATCGAGTATATCTTATCTTATGCCGAAAAAACCGCAAACGTTATTTCTATCTGCACCGGTGCGGCATTACTTGCTAAGACGGGACTTATAGACGGAATAAAAGCGACCACTAATAAGATTGCATTTGATTGGGTCAGCTCGCAAAACGAAAAGGTATCATGGATTAAAAAGGCAAGATGGGTAAATTCGGGAAAGTTTTATACTTCTGCAGGGGTATCCGCCGGAATTGATGCTACTCTTGCTTTTATATCGGATAAATTCGGAAAAGAAACGGCAACTAAAATCTCGGCATATATGGAATACGTATGGAACCAAGATCCGTCTTTGGATGCCTTTTCTTGATTATTTTATATAAATAGCGGTATGATTAAATGTAGAGGATATCAATTTATCTTTATTGGATATTAAAAATGTACCTATCTTTAACTGCCGATACCGGCAGTTAAAGATAAACAAAGGAGAGAAACGGAATATGGTGACTTAGCTATTATTTATTAAACTACCGGTGCACTTTTAGAGTGCCGATGTGGTGCACTTTTACTTTGCCGTTGACAGTATGGCAAGGGATTTAAGAAAAATCAATCGGCAAGTTTCAGGTTTTTTATAAGCGTTCTCTTAAAATTTTAGAGTATCATACCGCTGTCATAAAATTTTGAGCGTTTAAATAAAAGGATTACCCTATAAATTCTTTCATCCTTTTAGCATAATAAGACGGGTATAGATCAATAAACGAAATAGCCTCATCTTTTTTTGACCTAAGTTCATTTTTTATATCTTCCATATTTATACTATTTATATTTAATGACTTGGCCATACCTTGTGAAATTACTCGATCAGAAAAACCTAGTTCGTATATTAAAATGACGGCCTTTCTTGGCAATCCATATTTTAGACGCTTCTGGAAAGCTTGAAGCCGCTTTATTAAGTTTTCATTACTACCATTACCTATAGCTATAATAAATTCACATATAGCATTAATAATCAGATTACCATCATAAGATAGTGCCCTTTCACATATTTCAACTATATCTTCAATATTTAAACTATTTTTTCCGGTTTCGGCTTCGTCCCCGTTTATTATCGATAGCAATTCATGATATGGGCTACCTTCGATCCATTTTTTTGAGATTTTTTTTAACAAATCCACGTCAAATTTTTTAAATATTTTATTTTTGATATGTTCCATAAATAGAGGCCAAATAAGTTCAATAATATCTTCGTCGTTAACAGCGGCTATAAAAGCATCTATATTGTCCTTGACCCACTCTTCAATAGATTTTGCGACTTGTATTCCATAGAGTGTTTTTCCATATGCTTTTCGACGTTCAGGGTCCGTAATATTTATTGAAATATTATTAGCAATTAACTTGAATAAATTACAAATATTGTCTTTATTCTTTTCATCCGCTAAATGAAAGGCAAGGGTCTTCTCGGCAAGAGAAATAGTATCTTCCACTGAGAATGCTTTTTCATCCCAGTCCCAATGGGATAATAAGAAATTCTCAACTGCAGCAATAAGGGAAATTTTTAAATCTATCTGTTCCTCAACATTGTTTTTAGTAAATCCATTCACCGTATTTTTTCTCAAAATTTCATCGACAAAATTAAAGATATTATTCTGTTCTTTTGCTTCATAGATATCAACAAAGCTCACATTCAATTTATTTTTTTTATCCTCACTGAGGATCGGATCGAAAATAGCAAGTAAACTACTATTGCATTCTTCAGAGTTAACCGGATCTAAAAAATCTTTAATTCGTTTCCAATTCCATTTTTCATATTTTCCAAATTTATTATCATATAATTTGTTATCAGCAAATAAAATACTACCTTCCGTATACATACCAGCACGACCTGCCCTGCCTATAAGATTTTGAAAATCACGGATCTTCATAGCCTTCCTACCTTGGTTAACTCCAGTTATTATCAAATAACGAATTGGAAGATTGACCCCTTGAGCTAAAGTTGAAGTGCAAATAACAAATTTAATAAGATTTTCGCGCAAGGCGTGTTCTATTGCTAACCTTATGCCATTAGGAATACTGCCGTGATGAGAAAAGATACCATAATAAGCGCTTTTAGATATTGAAGCATTAGAACCAAAATTCTCCTTGTGTAAAAAATATAGTTTGTCAATCTCGTCTTGTTTTGAAAAATCTTTCGGTAGCGGAAAAGACAAATCCCTTTCGATAATCTCTAATGCCCTCTTGTAGATTTTACCTACCGTATCTTTGCGACCGCAAAATATGGCCACGCTACCATTTTTAACCAATTTTAAGCCAAGATAAAGAGCTATATCTTGTCCTTCGTTTTTTTTAGGAAATAATCTCAATGTTCTTTCTCCGGGGTTTTTTCTAAGCCTAATACTTTCTATAACCCTAGGTACGTAGAATTCATTTTGGTCGGGATTTTTATTGGAAACATATTCTATTCTTCCTAAAGTATCAGACCAACTTGTAAATCCAATAGACCTATATGAAGGGTTTAAGCTTGCCCCATTTACAACATTAGAATTACCATTCAACCATTCGCCTACCTCCTTTGCATTTTTGATTACGGCCGAAATTAATACTTTTTGAGCCCCTTTGGGCAACATAGAAAGTAAGGATATGATTAACAACTCATAGGTTACACCACGTATGTCGTTATCAAATTGATGTCCCTCGTCAAAAATTAAAAGACCGACATTAGATGCAAATTCCGGCACATGACGAAGCACATAAAGCAGTTTTTCCGGCGTAACAACCAATATCTGGTGTTCCATAAAATTTGAAACACTAAAATCAGTTTGCAATGCGTCGGTTAATACATCTACTCCAACAAGCTCATTATTAAATGCTTCAAGCAGGCTGTTTTTTATCTCTTGGCAAAGCGCCCTAAACGGAGCTACGATAATTGCCATAGAAGTGCGATTGGAAAGAAAAGCGCTGCGTATTACGATCTCGGTAGCTTTAGTTTTACCAGCACTTGTCGGCATCTGTATTACCGCTGATTTACCCTTAAAAACGTCAGCTTCGCCGATAAGATGTTGTGCTGGCCAAAGTTCTTTTATGAACGACTTTTTTTGCAATACTTCTTTCCATTTATTTTGTGATATTCCGGAATATAAAGGCAAAGATTCCCAGCATGAGTTTTTTATTTTCTTTTTAATAACGGCGGAAATAGCATCGCAGAATAAAAGTTTTCGTGGGATTCCAGACTCGTAAGCTTTTTCTCTAAGAAGGTCGGCAGATTTAATTAGCTTATCCCGTTCGAGACCGTCTTCAAAAAATTTACGAATAGACAATAAAATTTGACTAACCGACTCATCGGCAATGCTTAAATCAGCCGATAAGTCAGCCTTTAATAGCCATATAAGCAAATTTTCCAAACCATTGCACCCAAGGTCAAGAGGTCTTCCGTTAATTTGTTCAGCCAAAACTTTAGCGCTGCCAGGTAAATCGCATAAATAATATGAAGCAGAACCAAGAAGGATTAAATAAGGGTCGAGGTCTTTGTTTAATTTAGATTGCAAATATGCATCAAAGAAATGAGATGAGAAAAGCAATTCTTTTCGCGACTGCTCAATATCAACGGAAGACAATCTCTCTTTTCTATTAATTTCGGCTGCTGCATCTCCTAAAAGGCCAATGGAAAGGGTAAAAAGTTTTGCAGGATCCTGCCTGAGTCCAATATGATAATCATCTGGAACATCATATTCAAACATCTTGGCTTTTGATCTAGCCTGGGCAAGAAGATTTAGAGATTTACGTTCAGGCTTCATCTGCCGCCCTCTTATAAAGTTCATTAACCAGTTTCATCATGTCATCCCCTTTAATGACAATCATCGTAAGATTGGTTAAAGATGGATGGCTCGAGGAATCGGTTGAAGACTCAAGAACATGATTAAAAAATCTGTTATCAAAAAGCGCCACAGCTCCGTAAATTTCCTTATACGGGCTATCCTCTTCATTCTGAAAACGTTCTATTTTTTTAGCGTTATCTTCTTCATGGCGATCTAAAAATCTTTGTTTTATTGCATTTAAAGTTTCTGCCTTTCTTATTTTGTCTTTACCAGAGTCATCCACGGCATCTTGCAAACGCGGGGATGATTTGCTTGAAGAAAATTGTGCTTTAGCCTCAAATATGGCTAATTCATCCATAGGATTTATAGGATTTATTGTATTACTGTTCACAAAACGAAACCCTATAATATCGCTGCCCTTCGTAGATTCGTTACGGATATTTTTGTTGTCATAGCGGGTCCTCGGAACCCAATAACTTAAGATATATTCGAGGAAATCCGCAACCAGTATTTCGCCGAAGTCACCAGCTCGAATACTCGGACCAGGTGCGCGGTTAGAGTCAGGAAACTTTATTTGATTGAGATATTCTGTGTGGGTTAGACCCGTTCCGCTACATAAAGAATCAATTTGATTATCTGAACAATAGTGATTTCTGAAATGTTTTGCCCATGATGATAAAATTACATCATTCGAGCCATATTTTAACTCCCAGATTTCTACAGTTTTACTATCAGCAGTATTTAATGTTCCACTGGTTTTAGTGAGCCATTTTTTAATATGTTGCAATATTCCACCTTTTGACTTCTGTTGTGTATTCCGTTTTAATAGAACACCTTTTGCGGAATAACCGAACATCATTTCAAATTTTATAATAACGAAAGGCTTCACCAATCTTTAAGATATAAAACTCCTAAGGAGGTGCATTTTGGTTAATCTAACAAGCAAAACAATATATCATTAATTAAAATAGTAAATTATATAACGATGATACACTTTAAGATATTAAAATTTTAGTCTTGACTTTGGGGAGTACTTTATTCTCCTTATATTAAAATTTTTAAACAATACTGATATTTACTCTTTTCCCCAGTGCTGCCGCTACCCGCTCAAGGGTAGAAATCTTAATATCCTCGGCATGATTTTCTATCATAGAAATCGCCGTTTTTTTTGTTTTAAGCTTAGCGGCAAGTTCTCCCTGTGTTAGTCCGGCGGACTCGCGCATCTGGCGGAGCGTCGCACCGATCTTAAACTGTTCGTAGCCCTCGTCGAACCCCTTTTCAAAAGACGGGTCTATTTTTTTTCTTTCGTCTATGTATTTTTTTAAATCGCTCATTTGCGGCTCCTTTTTATAAAATCGTATTTATATTTTTCCGCCGTTTCTATTTCGGATGCGGGTGTTTTCTGCGTCTTTTTAATAAAACCGTGCGTTAAGACGACGCTTGAATTGTCCAGCATAAAACAAAATATTCTATAAATATTAGAAGCTTATTTTATGCGGCATTCCCATATGCCGTCCGAACCGGTAAGTTTTTTAAAATACAAAGAAGGAATATTATCTAAATCTTCCAGCAGGTTTAATACCCATACTATTTTTTGTGCAATCTTTCCGTCTAAAGAATCTAAAAACTCCCTTACCGGGCGTCTTCCTTCCAGCGTCTTATGAAATATAACGGTTCTACGCATATTATGCGTTAACTTATATGTTAACATTTGTCAAGGATTATTTTATTGTCCTTCCATACCTCATTAACCGCCATTCCTTATAAATAAATAACTAAATTCTACATATCACTCAATACGGAAAAGTTTATTTTGTTGCGATAATTTTAATATAATATTTTCTTTTTTATTTAGTTCTTCGGGGAGTTTATCTTGTAGTATTGACGCAACAAATTGTATCCCTTTTTTTTCTACTATTTTAGCAATTTTAATAAGCTGATTGTCATGCATTAATTCTTTTTTATCGTTTAGAATAAAATGAAGACAATTAATTTTTTCTTGATCTGCAAAAAGCGTATAAGCAATATCAAAACAAGAAATTTCACCCTGTTTTTTTCCGGAACTCAAATTTGTATTAAATGAACTAAATTTATATAATCGGCGACCATTCTTATCTGTAACTATGTCATATTTAACTGCGTAACGTTCATTATAAAGATAATTAGATATATCTGAAAAAAACCGGTTAAATTTATCAAGTTGAATTTTAACAATTTGTTCGAAATCTCGCGAAAACAGACCATCATTAATTTTATCTAATTTATTAGTATAATCTCTGATATTTCTTTCAACGTCTTCGAGCTGTTGTAAAACGTTTTCATATTCTCCTTTTTTCATAAATTTTTCATTTAACTCTGTTACGATTTTGTCCAAGTCCGCAAAAGAATCGGTTTTAATAATTTTATCTGTTAATTTTTTTTCTTGCTCAAGCAGTCTCTGCAAATGTTCTTTTTTAGACTTTATATTTGTTTTTAAATCAGGCAATTCCTTTGAAATATATTTTATTTTTTCTTCTATCATCGTATTGTGATATTTAACTAAATCTTCAAATGTTTTTTGTATCTTATCTATAAAATTAACGGCCTGATTATAGATTTGCCTTAATTCTTCAACATCTATATTTGTTTTAGAAGATAGTAATTCTTCATTGGCTTCCTTGATTAAGTTCATTCGAATATCTAAATTTGAAATTTCGGAGCTTATTTTATTTATTTGATATTTTAATTTATTTAATTCATTTAATTTTAGTTCGAACTCAACATCTAAATTTAAATTACTTTTTCTTTTATTTAATTCTTCTATATCCATTTCGATTAAACTTAAAGCCGTTTCATAAGCAGTTTTTGTTTGATGTGCTTCTAATCTTTTTTTAAAAGACTCCTCTTGTTTTAATAATGTTAGATATTCTTGTTTTTTGTCGCCTTCCTTAAATCTACATCCAAATAGGTATAAATAGAGCGCTTCATACTCTGCATCAGTTGTGTACTTATCAAGCGTTTTTAAAGTATTATTAATATTTTCATCTTTATATCTTATATTGTGCGATATAAGTTGTCTAAAAGTGGGCTTTTCACTGTCATGCTCTGGATATATTAATTTTAATAATTTTAATTCAAATTCTTCTTCAGTGAAAGATTCGCCGTTTATCCGCCTTATAATGTCTTTTCTTGGTAAAAAATTACGTTCTATGGTAATTGTTTTTATTTTTTCGGCATCTAAAGATTCATTTAATACAAGAGTGATTAAAATTTTATTTTTAATTAAAAAATCTTTCACGAAAGAGTATTCTTGCTTTTTGTATTCATTATCCGTATATATCGCTTTAGGATTCCCGCCTAAACAAAAATCTATCAATTTTAAAACGGTTGTTTTGCCTACATTATTACCGGTTGATTTATCTTCTGTCGAAAGGGTCTCATCTACTATTAAATTTATGCCATTTTTAAAATCAATATTCCTTATAATTTCAGAATCGCTCGTTATAATTAAAGATTTTAGGAACATAAAATAACTTCTCCTTTATTATTTAGGATAGCCACTCCTAAAATAAAAAGCCAATCAAGAGATAATATATATATTGGAAAGCCCATGTTTCGTTGTTGTTTTACATTTATATATAAATCTAGGAGAGATTGTTGGGGATTTGATTGCAACGCTTTTAAAACAATTGCCCCATTATAATAAATAGTATTTTCAGGGTCAATGTTATCAGGAAGAAGCATAGTTATAACCTTTGGGGTTTTTAAAAATCTTACATTTTATAAAAGCATCAACCACTATAATATTAACGCAAAGCTCTAATTCTTCAGTTGGGATTTCATTAAAGTTTGGACTCAATATAATTTTATTTTTAATATTTTCAATTATTTTAAAAAATTTATCATCATTATTTGGAATATTCAAATTAGATATATATTCATTTCTAATTGCTTTAAGAACAGAAAAGCTTTTATTTTTGCCGAACTTGTCAAATTCTGTATATTTTTTATTTAGGATACCATAATAAACTTTATAATCGTCAATGGCATAATTTGCTTTTACAAGTTCATTGAATCCAATTTTTCGCTCTATTTCAAACTCATTAATATTGATTTCAAATCCATCGGATAAATTTTCTTCTGCTAAGATATTTATAATATGTGCAAGATTTGATTCTAACTTAGGTATATCATACTGTTGCCCAAGTTCTTTTTTTATAAACTCATAAACATCTCGTAATTGATCAATGTCCATAGCTGAAACTGTTTTAAGAATTGTGGATATATCAAAGATATGTTCTTGTGGGTTAAAAATAATCCCGATAGGATTCACATATGTTTTATTTTTTAGTCCGGAGGCATCTTTCGAAATCGAAATAAAATAAAAGGTGTAATCCTTATATGAGTTTATTATATTCTTTGATAAAGCAGACTCAATTTTATCTTTTGTGGCCGTCGCTGAAACCTGAACGACAATTTTATTCTTTTCATCAACTAGATCAATCGCTTCATAGTTTTTATGAGCGTTATTTATATTTTTAAGTTCAAGATTAAACATTTTATTAAAAAGATACATATAGAAATTTTCTGCATGAATATTGAAATCAAAAATATTAAGGCTTCCTCTGTTTTCTATCCGGTATGAAAGAAAAGATATTTTCGATTCAATATAGTTAAAATACATGCTTCTAGTCATAATTATATATGTAAATTTTTATCAGATTAATATCTAATAATATCGTATTTATTTAATAATAAAACAAAGCATTGCTAAAGTAAATACCTTTAAGATTTTATTTTCCAAACGTCGTCAACCGCTTTCTTCAGCGTATCCGGGACCAAATGGCTATACCTTTTCGTCATCTGCGTAGTCCTGTGTCCTAACAGCTCGCCGGTAATATAAAGCGATGTTCCGTTCATTACCATTTTGCTTGCGAATACGTGCCGTAAGTCGTGAATACGAAGATCCTTAAGTCCGGCATTGCGGCAGGCTGTATGGAAAGAACGCTTAAAATCGCCTAATTTTCGTCCTTTATCGTTAAAAACATATAAACAGTCGTCTTTCTTTTCAATGCCCCTTAAAAGCTCTTTTAAGGGTTTGCTTATAGGCATATACCGGTCATATTTAGTTTTAGTTCCTTTTATCGCTATTACGTCGTTCTGTAAGTCCACGTCGTCCCATTTAAGATTAAGCGCCTCTCCTTTCCGGCAACCGGTATAGATTAAAAAGGTAATTAAATCTTTGGTAAGCTTATTTGTAGCCGCTGCGATAAGCTTTTCGATGTCGGAATCGGATAAGGTTTTAAGGCGGGAGAGAGTATTTAGCTTTTTGATTTTATAAGCCGGATTATTTTCTATATAACCCTTTTCTATTGCATAATTAAAAAAACTTGAAAGCGTTAATATCTCGCCGTTGACGAAATCGAAATTTATTTCGCTTTCCTTTTTGCCTCTATTAACCGGAATCGATAAATATTCGTTTTTCCTTTTCAGCTGGTAAGACTTAATATCGATGGACGTAATATTTTTTATGTCGGTATTTCCGAATGCGTCTAAAAAATGTTTTGCATGATAAAGTTTCTTTTCGACAGTCCCTTTGGCATTGTTGAGGCTGCCTATGTATTCCTGAAATATTTCCGCCAGAATAAATTTTTTTTTATTTTTTTGTGGAATTTTAAATTGTTTTCTGATAATATCCGATTTAATGGTTTGCTCGATTTCTTTCGCGAGGCTTTTGTCGGTTACTTTAGTGGAAAACCTAAACCTTTGCCCTTCGATATGGAATTCGCACCAGTAAATTTTACCCCTTTTATATAGCATAACCGCCTTAAATTAGTGTGGTAATTTTTGTGGGTAATTATAATATAAAATACGGTAAAATACAATAAAAAAAGACACGATAGGACAAACAGCTTTATCGGCTATAATCGGCATAATATCAGTAATTAAGCGTTGTTAAGGTTGCTTTGTTCCTTACCTTGACACGGTAGGGGTCGGCGGTTCGAGACCGCCCGTGCCTACCAGTAAAATATTGACACATAATTTTGAACGGTCTCAGGGGCGGCATTTCATCCTCCGCCTCGATTAAAGATTATTATATTACCACCCCGCCGATTTCTAACTGCTAAGATTCTTATTTGCGTCCCGCGCTAAAACTACCAGCTGAGCGGCTCCAGCATTAGAGCATTCCTTACCCGTATTGGACTTTAAAAACTTTTTGACCTGGCTTCTGGTCGTGAATTTAATCTGAATGTTATTACAATTTTTAATCATTGCCGCCATCTGTTTTTGGTGTTTTTCATAGTATTTTGCCGTATGCAGCGAAACGCTGTTGTATTTCTTTGCGCACCCGTAAAGTCCTAATCCTAAAACCCCTACCGTTAATCCCAAAATCGCTAATCTAATCTTTCTCATTATACCATCCTTAAACTGTCCGCTGAGCGGACAGTAAATTCAATTTAATGCAATTTTTAAAAAATCTTACTTGTTTGCTACTTTAAAATTCCATTGCGGCTCCAAATTTTTTACATTATTTATAAGTTGTTCAACGTCTTCTTAATGCAAAAGACCGGAAAAAGCGACGGTATCGGCTTTATAAAGCATATTTTCTCCTGCCGCTGCACTGCTAAAATAATTAAACCGCAGTAAAAGATTTATTTTCTTTTATTGTGCGGTTTAATTATTTATAAATGGTTTTTAGTTATTATTATTGGTCATTCCTATTCTTTTTATGATGACCTCCCTGATCACCATGTCCTGGGCCACCAGGTCCCGGCCCTCCAGGTCTTGGACCTCTGAATTCCGGGCCACCAGGTCCCGGCCCACCAGGTCTTGGACCTCTGAATTCCGGGCCACCAGGTCCCGGCCCACCAGGTCCTGGGCCACCAGGTCCCGGGCCACCAGGTCTTGGACCACCAGGTCCCGGGCCACCAGGTCTTGGACCACCAGGTCCCGGGCCACCAGGTCTTGGACCTCTGAATCCTTCATGGTGAAATTCATTAAAGTTTCCTCTAAAGTCCCGCCTATGGCTCTGCCATGCATTATAATTGCCTAAAAAACGATGGTGCATACCCCACCAGCCGGGATGGTGAACCCTGTACCATGGACCTACATTCGCCCTCCACCAAGTGAAATAAGGAGCGTTTCCATAAATAGGAGGAGGCGGGCCGTATAGCAACGGTCCGGGAACAAAGATTCCGGCAGCGACAGGATAATACGGACCGTCGTAAACGTTGGCGTAAACCCAGCCGCCGTTCATCCATCTATAGTAATATCCGTTATAGCCGTAGACATATGCCCCAAAAGAAGGCACATAATAAGCATTTATCCCGTTTCCCACCGAGAAAGCGAAATTAGGACCTTGGGCGCCTATATAATATCCCTCCGAATAAGCCGATTGAGAATTATACGCCGCACATCCGCTTAGAAAGACGGCGAGAAGAAAAGCAACCGGTATCAATAATCTTTTTTTCATAATAAATACCTCTATTTAATATTTACGTGATTAGAAGCATATAACGCATAATTTAGCAGTTATTTATGCCTTTTCTAATTTGTTCTACGTTTTCGCTCCTTAATCCCCCTACCTCGATACTACGACAAAATGATCACGTCTATTTTTTGCATAACAAACTTCGGTATGAGCCATACATACAGGTTTTTCTTTTCCGTAGCTGATTGTCTTAAGCCTATCTGCCGCAACGCCAAGATGTTCAAGATATGTTTTGGCGGTATTGGCTCTTCTCCATCCAAGCGCAAGGTTATATTCCTCCGAACCCCTTCTGTCGCAGTTTCCCTGAATTTGAATGGTTATAGACGGGTTATTTTTAAGATAAGCGGCATCCCTATGAAGAATCGCCTTATCTCTACCCGTTAAGGATTGACTGTTAAAAGCAAAATAAATATTATGTACCGAGACGTCATAAGAAGAAACTTGAGTTTTAGATGCGACTCGTTTTCTTACGATTTGTACGGGAGCCGGTTTTTTCACGGACTGAGTTACCGGCACGGATTTAGCGGCTACCGAAGCGGGTTGGGGGCAGCAGTTATAAGAGGAACCGCAGGGCGTAGAGAGGTAAGAAGTACCCCTATAATTTCCAAAACCGCATGGAGTTGACCATGATGCGCCGGAAGCAAAGGCCGCGTTTGAGTAACCGCCCGCAACGGTAAACGAAACCGCCAAAATAAACGTTAAAAAGACTGAAAATATTATCTTTGTTGACTTTTTTTGCATAAAAACCTCCTAAAATTGATTTCAAGTTGGTTAATTATTATAAGGCATACATATATTATATATAATATGACATAAATTGATAAAGTCAAGTTTTTGCGTAAATTTGCCGATAGAAATTGGGTTTTGCGTAAATTGTCAAGCCAAAATAGTCATTCCTATAAAATCTCTATCTCTTGAAATTCCCTGTCACAGACCTCATTTATGATGTTATCGAAATTGCCGCCTATCCTTAAATTTCTAAGCCCCTTATAATATATCTCATGGCGGCTATGTTCCTCGGCAGAATATCTCTTCACGTTAATTTTTATCTCGATGTTTTTGCCGCAGCAATGAGATTCGCTTCTTAATTCGTAAATATATTCTCCCGCCTGCGCCTGCGCCTGCGCCTGCGCCTGCGCCTGCGCCTGCGCCTGTGCCTGTGCCTGTGCCTGCGCCGCCGGCTTCCGCTCATACGTTTTTATGCGTTGAAAATCTCCGCTATTTATTTCAATATCAAACGGCTGCCCGCAATTTTCACATTCAAAATACAATGTAGCAGTTTCCATTCTTACGCCTCCTAAATTATATAATTATGTTCAGATTCAATCCATAGTAAACGTCGTTAGTTGCCATTTTATCATTCTTTTTAATTAAGAAAAAGTTATTGACACAACAAAGATTTTGATTGACTTAAAGCTAAACGTGTTATATAAAAAGTATAATAAGGATTAATTTTCATTATTAACTGCATTACTAATATTATTAATATATTGGATAATGGCAATAAAATAATACACGGGAGGCACATGAATAAACCGACCTTTGTCGGCAGGCAGCCTATAATAAGCGGCGACAAAAGTATATTCGGATATGAAATATTATTCAGAAGCGCCGCCGAAGAAAACTCTTCGGGCGTATCGGTATCTGATAATTTAAGCGCTACCGCAAACGTGCTCGAAAATATATATGATATGGGACTTAAAGTCCTGATGGGCGAAAGTCCGGCATTTATAAACGTAACTCCGGATATTTTAAAAAGAGGTATGATAGAGCTTTTGCCGAAGGACAAGATCGTGCTTGAAATACTCGAAACAAGCAAAATCGACGATAATGCCGTTTCGGTCTTAAAAGAATTTAAAAGCAAAGGCTTCAGTGTTTCTTTAAATAATTTTACTTACGACGAAGAATGGGAACCGATTCTGGAAATAGCCGATTATATAAAACTTGATTCCAAGCAGTATTCTAAAACCGAAATAAAGGAAATGCTTATGCTTCTCAAAGGCTATGGAGCAAAATTAATAGCCTCTAAAGTTGAAACCAACGAAGATTTTCAGTTTTACAAAGGTCTCGGCTTCGATTTGTTTCAGGGTTATTTTTTTCAAAAGCCTTCTATAATTTCTTCCGTAACTTTAGACCCCGATTATGTAATACTGCTTAATATATTTAATTCGTTTCAATCCAATGCGGATATAGAAGAAATTGAATCGCTTTTTAAAATGTCTCCCGACCTGATATATCGCCTGCTTACGCTTATAAATTCGGTAGCATATGAATTCATGGCAAAAATATCTTCGGTAAAACAGGCTATAGCGCTTTTGGGATACGACAATGTTTCAAGATGGATACTCACCATAGTTCTTGCTTCAAAAAAAAGCGACTTTAGGTCTGACCCTTTATTAGAAAGCGCAATGATAAAAGGCAGAATGATGGAAGATATATGCAAAAGATATATAAACAAAAATCTTTCCGATAAAGCATTTTTGGCGGGAATGCTTTCTTTAGTAAACGTCGCTCTTGGAATATCCCTTAAAGAATTATTCGGTAAAATAACAATCGACCCCGTCATCTATGAAGCGATGGTAGAACATAAAGGAAAGTTAGGGGAGTTAGCGGAATTTATGGATATATATAGCGCCGGCAATTATATTTCGGCGGATACCGTTCTTAAAAAAATTAACCCTTCCGCTTCTATTTCCGATATTCTTTCAATAAATACCGATGCTTTGATGTATCTAGAAGAAGTAAAAAAATCGGGCTTGATTTAACATTAATTATTATTATTATATTTTATATTAATTAATTTTAATAAATTTAAGATAACAGCCTAAAACATCGCACGGCTTTATGCTTTCCGTAAACTCGAAACCGCGCCCTATTATAAATTCTTTATAAGATTTTCTGTCTTTCTTAAAAACTTCGAATCTCGGCTCTTTAATAGACAATATGCCGTTTTGTTTTAATACTCTGTATAATTCTCTCACGGCTTCGTCTTTTTTATCTATTTCATGAAACGAATAATATAGAAATGCTAAGTCTATTTCGCCGTCCGCTATCGAATTTAAATCGGCTGCGCTGGATACGCGAAAATCGACGTTTTGTAAATATCCTCTTTTTCTCTTTGCCTTCTCGATCATTTTTTCCTGAATATCGACCGAGATAACGGACCCTTTCATCCCCACGGCTTTGGACAAAAACGGAGTAACGAATCCGCTTCCGCAACCTACTTCAAGTATTTTCATGGCAGGCCCGGCTCCCATAAGTTCGACGTTTTTGTCCATATTTTCGAATAAATTCCTAATTTTATTGTCTATAATAAAAGAAAAAAACGCAGGGAATAAATCGTATGTTTTTAATTTCATAAGTAAGGGTTCATATATTATCCGGCGTTTCGATGCCGAAGCCGTTATTATTATCTTGGTTTTCTCCAATGCTTATGTATTCTTCCTAATTTTTTTTTAAATTTAAAATTTTCCAATTTAAAAAATGTTACGCCAATTGTTACGAATGTTGCCCAATGTTACGCAATTTTCATTTTAGCCGACGTTAAAATAACGTAACGATAAATTTTGTTTAATGTTTTACTGTTTATTCCTCTCGGGTTTTTTAATCTCAGCGCCTCTTCATCCGGCTTTAATCCTTCGATCACGTCATAATACTTACCGTTGCCCCTCCCTAAGATAACGCTCTTTGCCAGGAAATAACCGCCGCCTTTATAAACAAGAACTATATCTTTATATCCTACATGCGCTACGCAGGAAACCGGAACGGTTAGAAGGCGGGTGGAACGCAATTTTAACATGGCATATACGAAAGAACCTATTTTGAGAATGCCGTTTTTATTAGGTATGGAAATTCTTATTTTAATTAACTTTCCGCGACTATATGTTGAAGGATAAATATAAGATACAGTGCCGTAAAAATTTTTTTTATTTTTATATTTTGACAATTTAATCCGGACTTTTTCACCCGTATGGATAGATTTTAAATATCTTATATTCAACATTATTTTTATCCATAACTTCGACGTATCGGCAAGTTCGTAAAGCGATTTTCCAGACTTAATATATCTTCCATATTCGACGTATTTTTTAATCACGATTCCGTTAATAGGAGAATATATCGGTATTTGCTTGATAATTTTTCTGACGCCCAATTTAATAACTTTAATTTTATGTTTGTTTATTCCCCAGAATAAAAGCTTTTTTTCCGACGATAGATAGATTGTATATGCCTCTGATTTAAACGAGGTGCTTTTGAGGCGTTCGTAATTTTTATACGCCAGTATATAATCGTTTTCAGCGTCTATTAAAGAAGGGCTGTAAAGAGAAAACAGCGGTTTATTTTTTCTAACCCGAATACCGGCTTTATCTGCATAAATTTTTGAAACATAGCCGCCAAATTTCAAGGAAACTATTCTAACCAACGGAGTTGCAAAAATTAAACGCCCTTTTGCCTTTACCTTTGGAGATATTTTTATTAATTTTACCTGTTTAATATCTTTTTTGATATTTTTAAATTTGCTTAAGTTTAATTTTAATAATTGCTTTTTATTCTTTTTTCCGCCGAAAGTAATAACGTAATTCTTAATGTTCTTAATGTCGTATAATTTATTTTCATAATTTTCCGGCGAGATAAAATACTTATATATAACCATACCGGCAAATAAAGCGATTACGGCAATCAGAACGCCGCGCGTAACGCTCTTATTTTCTCCGGCTATTTTTCTAATTTTAAGTAAAAAATTTCGCATATTACCATATTACATATTATATTATATTTTAAATATTATGTATTTTGCCCAAAACCAACGACAGGTCGTCTTCGTTTTTTAGAAGATTAAATTCATAATCATAACTTAACAACTCGGCTTTTACCTTTTTTTTAAATGCATTTAACAATTCAAACGCCGATACTTTACCGAATATGTATCTGTTAACATACAGTTTAAATAAAAGAGACGATTCGGGAATATAAACTTTTTTTTCGACCATGTAAAGTTTATAATATTTTTTTATGTTTAATAAAAGTGTCCTTACTATTTTATCGGCTCCGTCGTAAGCCCATACCCTGCCGAATAAAGACGAAATCATATTTTTTTTGGCTTTTTTCATTTCGGGAATCTGCCTCGAATTAAAGTAAAGCGGCACCACAAATCCTATGGAACCGCCCAAAGCCGGTTGGATACCGTATCTATATCCGTATTTAACGTGAAAAATAATATCGGGATAAAGGCTCTGGTCCGCTAATTTTTTCTGAAATTTTGACTTATCGTATAAAAAATTTACGGCTTTAATCGCGGGATTATCCTTATATACTTCGGCTATCGTTTTTTTAAAATTTTTTATATCTAATTTTACTTTTTTAGGGAATAATGCGCTGCCTTTCAATCCGGTAAGTTTTATCTGCGTAATTCTGGACAATTTATAAAGCGTTTTCAATCTGTCTTTTTTTAATCTAATCAACTTGTTTTTAAGCGCTACCATTCTTAAATCTATTCTTATAACATCGGTTTCTTTAGCTTTTCCAAAGGTATATCTTTCGGTAGTATTTTTTTCCAATAATTTTAACAACGAATAATCGCTTTTTATAATTGTAATATCCCGCTCGAAAAGCGCAAGGCGGTAATAATAATTCTTTACGTTTGCCGCAGTCGAATAAACCGCGGATTTAGTCGTCTCGTCAGCGTAGTTGAAGGAATATTTCGCAATTTTGCTTTTAAGAAAAAGTTTTGTCGGAAAAGGTATGTATTGGGTAAAAGTATATCTAAATTTACTGCCGGGGTATTCATTGTTGCCGACGGCAAAGTTATTAAACCCGTCCGAATCGTTATAGCCGAAAGCTATTCTCGGGTCCGGCAGGCTTTTTGAAATTTCGATATTTTCTTTTAGCGCCTCTGCTCCAAGCTTTAAACGCATAATATTATAATTTTTCAAAGAAGATTTTATAAGCCGGCCTAATGATAATATTTTAAGAGATTTTCTTATTTTTGAATAATTAATATTAATATCGATACTTCGGTCATGTTTTTTTAATCTTGTTAAGGCAAAAGAAGGTTCCGCAAAACAATATATCGTTATGACCGATATTGTTAAAATTAATAAAACGAAAAATAATAAAGATAATAAAGATAATAAAGAGTTATATTTTTTACGCATTCGTGTCGAAGGTTTAAACTTAAAAAAATACCGCTTTTCCCGGATTTAATAATTTTAAAAAGTTTGGTAAGCTTTATATGCAAATTCTCATATCGGCAAAAATCTTTCTACGGTTTCTTCCTCCTCTGCCCCCCCCCGCCTGCCCAAAAAATACAGGCGGGGAACAAAGAGGCAAAGAAGAATAAACAATTTGGAGTTTATATCTTACACAAATGCCATTCCAGCGATTTTGTTATGTTTTATTATAGTTTTAATGTAAGTAACATTTCCGCTTTTAAGCATTAGTTTCCACAAATAAATCTTCATGCCCGCTTGTTCTAACGCCACCATATATTTAATTTTATATCCGCTTTTTAAATTGAATTTATTATTTAACGACGAAGATACTTCGTCGAACTTTGTTACGCTTACGTTTCTTTTAAACACCGAAGAAGCTGTTTTAATAAACTTTGGATAATTTTTTGTGGTCAGCGCATTGACCGCTTTCGACACGACTCTTTTTATAATCTTTATTTTTGCAGGGCCGACATTTATTTTTTTAGCCGCGTTGGGGTTATTGACGGAAGGCGCATTAGACGGCGGTGAGGCGACAGTATTACCGTTTGTCTGAGGCGGAGCATACTGAGGCGTAGCTGGAGGCGTCGCCGCCTGTTGACTACCCGGCTGCACTCCCCCCTGTTGTTCCTGATGATAAGCAGGCATATATGCGCTCGCATTTACGCTAAAAGCCAAAATTGACATTAAAGCAATAAGATAAATAAATTGTTTCATGTTAAAACCTCCTTAAAATTAAAGTTATATTGGTTAATATTATATATGCCTGCCGTAATTGTACCGGAAGCATTTAATATAAAACAGGGGGTTCTTTCGAGAAAAAATGAATGCCTAAGAAATTTATCAGGTAAAATTTAGTTATTATAAATATTGCAATATATAATACTATAAGTTAATTAAATAATTAAAATTGGAATTTAAAGCCGAATAAAAATGAAAACACGAAGAAATTAATTTTGTTATGTTTATGCGTATCGTTTATACATGTATTATTATTGCCGTATATAAGTTTAGACTATCATAAAAATTAACGTATGTCAAATTTATTTCAATCGGCAAGTTTCAGTTATTTTTTAATCTTGCGATATATTTTTCATTTTGACATACCCGCTGCAGCTATTAAAATCCCGGAATCCTGGGAAACCTGTCTAATTTAGAATTCTTATAATACCATCCCCAAAATCTTTTAAGCCAGTGTCCCACGACCGGCAGGGCGATTACCGTCTCCCCCTTTACATTTCTTTTAATATAAACGGCGCCTTTGCCGTTGTCCATTACGCATAAAATATGCACATGCTCTTTGTAACCTTTATAATTATTAGTTCCGGCTTCCTTTTCGTTTATATTATGAGCCGCGATACCGGCCATCATTTCTGCGACGTGTCCCTGCTTTCCTTTGAAAGGCGGACCGTCGAGGCTGGCGGAGTCCCCTATCGCATAAATATCGTCCAATCCCTCGACTTTTAAATTGTCGTCCGTTTTTATAAATCCGGCTTCGGTAAGCGGCAGTTCGGAACCGGCAAATATCTCATGCGCGCTTCCGGCCGGAACAAAAATAATCAGGTCGCTTTCAAGCTTTGAATCGTCTTCGAAAATTACGGCGTCTTTGTCGAATCTTTTTATTTTTTTACCGAAATATTTATTTATTTTAAGATTTTCGTAAAACTGATTCAGCAGTTTATAAGCTTTATCGCCCAAACGCTGACCGGGAGTTTCCATAGGCGCAAAAATATTTAATTCAAAGTTATTGCGCAATCCTTTATCTCTTAATAAATTGTCGATATTAAACAATTCTTCGAAAGCCGGACCGCCCCTCATAGCCGAAGGGTCTTTCGGATTTCCGCCTATTCCAACGGCTATCCTTCCTTTTCCCGCTTTAACCAACCCGGTTAATTTTTCTTTTATTGTGAGCGATTCTTCGGGAATTCCGCAAATTGAATAAGTATTCTCTATTCCCTCCGGCTTGACTTTTCCCGCGCCGACTGCGATAACAAGATAGTCGAAGCCGTAAGTATCGTTCCTGCATATGACTTTCTTTTCTTTTGAAGAAATTTTAACAGCCGAATCTATTATTAAATTAAATTTATGAACGGCGCTCAATTTATTTAAGGGTAATACCGCATCCTTAAAATCCAGCGCGCCGGTAGGAATCCATATTGAAAGCGGATAAATATACATGAAATCCCTTTCGGAAATTAACGTTACGTCAAAATTGTATTTTCTTAATCGTATTGCGGCTTCTACTCCCGCAAAACCGCCTCCCAGAACCAGCGCCTTTTTCATATTCATAAACATCTCCCAAAAATTTAAATAGATAATTATTTAATATTTAATTAATATTAGCCGTTAGTTTAAAACCGCACAATATATTATTATTCATATATATACATATATAATCTATTTAATATTATAGATTGGAATTAATTAAAATACAATATAATAATTCATCCTTAATTTTGCATTATAACTATAAAAAAACTCCAAATATGTTATAATTATTATATCTTAAAACAATAAAAACATAGCAAGGAGGCGACGGATAATTATGAAATTTGGAAGATTTAGACATAAAACCGGTGAAATGAACATTTATTACGGCACTCTATCTACCGATCCGGAAAAAACTTTTATCAACGTCGTAGATAAATTTGATTTTAACGATTTAAACGATTTTAACTATGAAGGAAGACAATACTTAATGACCGAACTTGAATTTTTACCTCCGGTAACGCCCACTAAGATTGTTGCAGTCGGTTTAAATTACAAAGACCACGCCGAAGAAATGAAAAAAAACTTGCCTACAGAACCTTTGCTCTTTATTAAACCCAATTCCTGCATACTTCCCCATTTAGGAACTATAATACGTCCAGCCGTTTCAAAAAGAGTAGATTACGAATCGGAACTTGCGGTGGTTATCGGTAAAACGGCTAAAAACGTTAAAAGTAAACACGCCGCCGATTACATATTCGGTTATACCTGCCTTAACGATGTAACGGCAAGGGATTTACAATCTAAAGATATTCAATATACGAGGTCGAAGTCTTTTGATACTTTTGCGCCAATAGGTCCTTTTATAGAAACTGAAATAGAAAATCCAAATAATTTAAGCATAAAAGGTTATTTAAATGAAGAATTAAAACAATCTTCCAATACTTCAAATTTAATTTTCAGCCCGTTTGAATTAGTCGAATTTATTTCCGGAATTATGACTTTATTTCCGGGAGACGTTATTTCTACAGGAACTCCATCCGGCGTCGGCAGTTTAAGCTCAGGCGATTTCTTTGAAATCGAAATCGAAAACATAGGAAAATTAAAAAATTTTGTAAAATAGATTCATTCGCCGTTATTTTCTTCTTCCGCCGCCGCCGAAAAGCATCAACAACATAAGAAAAAGGTTTATGAAGTCCAAGTAAAGAGATAATGCTCCCATTACCGTTTCTTTCCTTGCGTCGTAAGAACCGCTCAAATAAATCTGTTTAAGCTTCTGCATATCATATGCGGTAAGACCTAAAAATATAACAACGCCGAGTATCGAAACCACATACATAAGCGTCGAACTATGAAGGAAAAAATTCACAACCATGGCGATTATAATAGCAAAAAGTCCAACCATCATGAAATTGCCCATTTCCGTCAAATTTCTTTTAGTGGTATATCCGAGAAACGCAAGCAGTCCGAAAGATCCGGCGGTTATTAAGAACACTTCTCCTATAGACTGACTCGTGTAAACCAAAAATATAAAAGAGAAGGTAACGCCTGTAAGCGCCGAATACATTATAAATATAGCCTCGCTGACGGCAGAGGGCAGTCTGTTTATTCCAAAGGATAATCCTAATACGGCGGCAAGCTGAAGACCTATTAACAGGTAAAAAAGCATTATATGAGAGTAAAGGTAAAGCGCTATCGGTCTATCCATCGCTACTAAATAAGAAACGAAGCCCGTTATGGCTAATCCCAAGGTCATCCACGTAAACACGCCGCGAAAAAAATCCGATAACCCCTCGTTAGTATTAGCTTTTCTGCGGGTAATATCATAATCGTAACTGCTTCCGTTTCCATTATAATTTGAATTTCCAAACGACATAATTAGACCTCCTGTATATTAATGCAAATGCAATTTTATTAACGATTCATTTATGTTTCCTTTATTGATCTATTTTAGCATCAAAAAGAATACAATATAAACATTATACCAATAATTTATCGGTTTTTAAAGAGAAAATTTATTAAATAAACAAATTAGTACGTTAAAGAAAATATCAAAAAAGAGAAGTATGAACTGAACCCATTTGCAAGACAATTTTTTTGTTTTTCTTATTTTTAAATAATGTATTAAATTCATGAGGTAGCCCTGCAGGATTAAGGTAGGAGAATAAATAAATCTGTCCCCTTTGTTCCAAAGCGGGTTATAATAATCCAAATTTTTCTAAGAATTTAGCCGGGGAATAAAGCCTGAGGTTTTCGATATTCTCGAAATGTTTAATATTACCGGTTATCAAAGGTATATCTTCTTGAACGGCTATTTCAATAAACGGAAGGTCGGACGGGTCTTTGACGGGGAACAAAAATGGGTCCGGCGTTACAAGTTTTAATTCTGACGATATATAACTCAATAAATGCTCTATAAGGGTTTCGGGAAAAGAAAACTTAGGACTGCTTAAAACCCTGCCGTATTCGGATAAGATTCTCGTATCGGCGTTAATCGTCAAAGTTCCGTTAACCGCCATATTTAGCAGCTTAGCCGGAGAACCGTCAGGCTTAATTATGCCGGAAACTATGACGTTAGTATCGAGTACGACGTTCATACCGAATCCTTTTGCTTCCTTGCTTTTTTAACTTCGGCAAGAATATCCCCTTCCGTCAGTTTATTTAAACCGCGATTTACGGAATATGTCCTTAATTTATCGAGAGCCGACTGGGCTTTTGCTCTTCTAATAGATTTCAACTGTTCTTCTATGTTGCCATTTTCCGCTTCAATTACAATAGCCTTAGGCTTTCCGTTGACCGTTATTACGGTTTCCTCGCCCGTGCCGGATTCCCATAGCTTTGACGGATTACTCCTTAATTCCTTACTTGTCATAAATTTCATATTATACCTTTCTTTATTTAGTTTTATTTAATGGTATTTATAAGTATTTTATTATAGGATATATAGTATCTTAAATAATCATACAATAATTATATTTAAAAGTCAACATTGTATCAAACCCATATTTTAAACCGTCGCAAAAATAAAAACTCCCGACTGCGTCGCAGATGCAGTCGGGAGTATGGGAATAAATAAATCTGACCCCTTTTTTGACCCCTTTGTACTATTATATATTGGATTGGTGTAGATGTATAGCGAAATTGCCCTCTAGGGAATATTTTATCGAAATTTTAAGGGAAAGATTATATGGCTAATAATTCTTTTAATGCTTTGTTTAGCAAATCTAAATCCTCGGATGACAAATTCCCCAGTTTTTTCAAAACTAAAGATTTATCTATTGTAGAAATAGCCGGTTTTATAACGGAAGGCTTTAAGAGACCGGCAGAATTGTAATCCTTGATAATGCACTCGTCTATTCTTATGGGATTTTTGGTATTGCTCGTAACCGCCATTATAACTATATCCATGGAACGACCGTTGTGGACATCTGAACTTATGACGACGGCGGGTCTTTTCTTCACAAAAGTTTGGTCGCTAAAAGGGAAAGGGACGAGAACTATATCCCCCTTTTTATAAACCGTCATATACGGCGTCCTCGTTGTTATCCCATATCTTTTCGAAAGCCTTTTCGGAAAGAAACTGCGAAGCGGAAGCGAGATTTTCTTTGGCTTCTAAGAATTTTATAAAATCGAATACCTCGGGAAGGAGATCTTCGGGCAGCCTGTCAATTTCATTTATTATTAAATCCCTGCCGGACATTTCAAACCTCTTTTTTAAAAAATTAATTATATATATCAATATACTATCGCTTAAAAAAAATATCAAGTTTACTTTATTTAAAAACAATTTATTAATCGTCAAAATTAGCCATATAAATTCTATTTAGTTTATATTTACCAAATCGGATAATTGTTAAAAATCTTGCGAATTTGTGAATTATTTGCCACAATACCATATAAACGCAGGATTTTACGCCAATTAAACCCCGTGAAGTATTTGCGAAATATTTGCATATACCATCACGACACCGCTATTTCAATGTATCTGCCGGAAAATCCCTCTGTGAATAATTTAAAAATTTAAGACAGCCAAGAAAAAAGACCTTTTTCTTTCGGCCGCTAATCTTTAAATAATTAGCAATTATTCCCAATATTTCACGACTGTTTGCGAATTATTTAATTATCTTTAAATATAGGTATTTATTATATTATCCTATTATATTATTAAATAATTCACAAATTCGCATACCTATAAAAGCCCCCTGCCACGGCAGCCTGCGATTTTGCAATAAACGGCGCAAAGTATTTTATTTAAAAAGCAGAAATAAAAAAAACTCCCGACGGCGTCGTCAAACGCAGTCGGGAGTAAGAGAATAAATAAATCTGTCCCCTTTGTTTTCTTTAGAAATAAAAAAAACTCCCGACGGCGTCGTCAAACGCAGTCGGGAGTAAGAGAATAAATAAATCTGTCCCCTTTGTTTTGTTCAGGGATTGTCAAAAAATGCAAACAAAAACTCCCGACGGCGTCGTCAAATGCGGTCGGGAGTAAGAGAATAAATAAATCTGTCCCCTATGTTCTGTCCCCTATGTTCTAATACATTTAATTTTTTGTTTTATATTTGTTTTAGTAAGCGGTTCCAAGCACCAGCATCGGGTTAGATGAGTAGTCATTTACGGCGTAAACCTGAACATTGTTTGTGGCAAAATTCGTTTCGGCTTCTGCTAAATACCCTGTCCCACACGCACCATTCGTTGCCTTTGCCTGTGTAATAACAGTTCCAACTGCGGGTACTGCGATGTTCGTTGCCATGGCTTCAACACCATAGTAGAAATATAATGTACCTGCGGGATTAAATCCTAAGTCTCCGAAACCACCTTTAGCAGTTCCTGCGGCATAAGTAGGCCAACCAGCTGCCGGCACAGCCGCACCTACAGTTATTGTAGATCCACCATTGGCACTTAATACTGTTGGCGGAACGCCAGCAGCACAGGAATAAGGGGCATCATCGACATCATAGGTTCCCGCAGGAGCATAAAAAGGATGAGTTGCCGTGGCTGTGCCTACTGCAAGGAGTGGAAATGTGGAAGCTGTTCCAGCACTAATATAAACTGAATTAGTAGCATTAAACGCCGTTTCATCTGTAAACACAGCCCCCAAGTTCGTCATTGCTTCCGAATCCTTAGCCCTGTTGACATAGCTTAAATACGTAGGGATAGCTATCGCCGCCAAGATGCCGATAATGGCGATAACAATCAAAAGCTCGATAAGGGTAAAACCCTTTTTGCCTTTCAGCCTATTGATGTTCATTTTGTTGCCTCCTTAAAAGTTAATTATGTTAAATTTGGTTTATTATTTCATTTTTTTGATAATTATCGTTTATTATAAATAGAGCATATTTTATGCCAGATGTAAAAATTGATATAAAAACTTACTTAATTTATTGTATTTAAAGGCATTTGCTTCATATTGCCGCTAAAATCATATTCTTTATTAAAATATGATAATTAACAAAAATTGTCAACTTAAATTTAACAATTTTGATTAATTCTTTATAGATATTTGATTTTATTGCATTATATAGTTATAACAAAAATTGTCGCTTATTTTTAAAAAATGACAAAAATTGTCAATTCAACGGCATAATCAATTTTTACGGCAATTTGAGTAAAAAAAGGGTGATTATACAAAACAAAGGGAACAGATTTATTTATTCTCTTTTTACCGGCATAGCCGCAAATGCGTTAGAAATCAATGCCGGCTACCCGGCTTTAAAAAAATGGACGCTAAGGGGACAATAATAGCGGCAGGAATTTTCGATAAAACGGCAAGGGAGTTGTACGAGATGTTATATCGGTACGAATTTGATTATGATCTCGATTCGTCTAAATTTGATGAATATTTCGATTATAGGACACCTTTTTCCTGCTTGATTCTTTCGTAAAGCCATATTTTAACCAAAGCCCCTCTATCGACGCCTATTCTCATTCTTATATCGTCTATTTCCTTAACTAAAGACGAAGATACGTCGATTGTGAGGCGGACTTTCTTGCCTCCGCGCGTTATAGCAGCCTTAGAGATGTCGATGATGTCAGTAATGTCTTCGCCTTCGTCAAAACGGCGGTCGAACTCTTCGGCGGTTTTAGCTGTAGTCTTTTTTTTCATCATATAATTTCACCTCTTTTTTTCTTGAACGTCTCGCGGAAATGATTCTTATGGCGTCTCCCCTGATTGTAAAAATAACTGTCCATAACTTTCCGTTAAGCTTTCCTATGTTAATAAACCTATTTTCTATGGGATACGGCGCTATAATTTCTACGCGATTTTCATCTAAAAATATATCTTTTGCGGTACAAAAATCGATGCCGTGTTTGCTTTTATTTATAATGCTTTTGGACTCGTCCCACTCAAAATTCATATTCTTTATTATTACATATTCTGTATCAATATGCAACAATATCTGAAACTTGCCGATTGAATTTAAAATAATACGCTGCTATCTAAACAAAGGGGACAGATTTATTTATTCCTTTACTCCCGACTGCATTTGCGATGTGGACGGGAGTTTTTTATTATAGAGCTGCTTGGCATAAATTGCTTTAACATTTTTGTTCAGTTTAAAATATGATATAATTATAAAAAATAAATACATGATAGAAGTATTCAAGTTCACGACTTATTAAGAATTTATAAATTTGATAAAGTATAGAAATGATAAATCGGAGCGATATTAAAATATCGAGACATGCGAGAAGAAGAATGAAATTATATGATTTGGACGAAACTGATATTGTAAAATCCGTAAAAGAACATTTATCCGATAAATGTTCGGCTGTGGGCAATTATGAATTAATAGACGATAAACTTGCAAGGAAATACGGCTTGCCGGTGAAAATTTGTTTTGCCGTCAATAATAACGAAACCACGGTTATAACTGCCTACCCGTTAAAGGTTAAAAGAAAGGAGCTATTATGAAAGTGTTATACGATAAAGACGTCGATGCCGCTTATATCAAACTTTCGGGTAAAAAACCCGAAGGTGTGATAGAAGTAAAGGAAGGATTAAATATCGATGTAACTAAGACCGGAGAAATAGTCGGTTTAGAAATTTTAAACGCTTCCAAGAAAATTCCGTTAAAATCGCTCTATACATATGAACTTGATTTTTACAAAAATGCTGTATGAATTAAAAAAACAAAGGGGGCAGATTTATTCCACTACGACAAATACGCAGGCAGACGGTTTATAAGCGCCCGTCTCCGTATCTTCACTCCCGACCGCGTTTGACGACGCCGTCGGGAGTTTTTGTTTAAAGATGAAATAATCCCTCTGATTTTTAAAAATTAAAGGGGCTTTAGGGGCGTTATATATATCTTTAATCGGATTTAGATTCTAAAAATAAGCCGTCTGCATCTGCGTCTGCATCTATGCCGGAGTCAGTATCGGCAGTCTCGTTTTCGCCCCCGATTTCGCCCCCTTCCTCGCGGTCGAATTTTCCGGCGTCCAAAGATTTAGTCGTCTTTGCTCCCAACAATTTTATTTTGTCAATTTTCGACATTATATTCCCTCTCCCCTCACTAAGGAGTTTTTTGGCATTATCGTATGCCGCGGAGGTTTTATTTATCGAAGAACCTATATCTTCCATGCTTTTAGAAAAGGAACAGAATTTATCGTATAGCTGTCCTGCAATAGCCATAACTTCTGCGGCTTTTTCTTGACTTTTTTCCTGAACCCAAAGGTTGTAAACTATTTTCAAAATGAGCATAACAATAGACGGAGTCGCTATTATGACATTTTTGCTATATGCGTAAGTTAAAAGATCCCTGTCGTAATTTACCGCTGCCGTATAGGCAAATTCGATAGGTATGAACATAATAACGGAATCTATGCTCTTAGAACCGGATAAATTTGAATATTTTTTGTCGCTTAACTCATTTATGTGTCTTTTAATAGAACTGACGTGGGATTTTAAAAATTTTTCGGCATCGGCATCTATACCGGCAGAGGCTTTTACATCTGCAGAACTCATATATCTTTCGTAATCGGTTAGAGAAGACTTGGAATCTATTATTAAATCTCTATCTTTCGAAAGATGAACGATAACGTCCGGTCTTAAATTTATCTTTTCGTCCATTTCATTGGTCGTCTTAACCGTCGGCTGAATTTCGTATTGTTGTCCTTCGATTAACCCTGAATATTCTAACAGCTGTTCCAATATCATTTCGCCCCAGTCGCCCTGAACCTTCCCCGTGCCTTTCAACGCGCTGGTTAGATTTTCGGTGGTTTGTTTCATAGTATCCTGCGTTTCTACCAGCTTTTTAATTTCATTTTGAAGGGAAAATCTTTGTTTTGATTCTTTATCGTAGGTTTCCTCCACTTTTTTTTGAAACTCCAAAATTTTTTCGGAAAGAGGATTGAGTATTCCGCCGATGCTGTCTTTATTAATTTCTAAAAGTTTTTTGCTTTTTTCTTCAAGTATCTTCGCCGACAGATTTTCCGAAAGGTTTTTAAACGCCTGCTCGAAATCGAGAAATTCTTTTTTCTGCCTTTCTAATCTCGTTTCATAGTCTGTTTTTATATTTTCGGTTTTTTCTTTAAGATTTTTGTTTTCGGAGGTTAATTCCGAAACTTTTGCAAATAAATTTTTATCTTCTTCCCTGAGCCTTTCCGTTAAAGCGTTCGCCTCTTCAAGCGCGCCGTTTGCCGCTTCGAGCCTGCCGTTTATAGCTTTGACCTCTTCCTCTAATACGATAATTTTCTTTACGAGCGCGTCTTTTTCAAACAGATTTTTATCGATTATCTCCGAAGTTAATTTCTTCCGCTTGTCTGCATATCTTGCGAACAATATCGTAACGGCGGCTAAAGCCGCAAGTAATAAAACGGATAAAACCGCAAGTAAATCAGTTATTATCGTCATTATGCGCCAGACCTATTATTTGATATATGTTATCGAACCCGTTTTGCGCAAGGTAACCCCTTAATCCGGATATAATATCCGGAATTATTCCGGGCTTTACGAAAGCATATGTGCCTACCGCAACGGCGGTCGCCCCCGCAAGAAAAAATTCGGCGGCGTCTTCCCATGAGCTTATCCCGCCCATTCCTATTATCGGGATTCTCACGCTTTTATATACGTCGCTTACTAACTTTACGGCGACCGGTTTGACCGCGGCGCCCGATAATCCGCCGTAACCCCTGCCTAACTTAAATTTTTTCGTTTTTATGTCTATTTTTGCCGCGGGAATAGTATTTATAAGGGAAAGAATATCCGCTCCGGCCTTTTCGCAGACCTCGGCGATTAAAGAAATATCGCTCACCATAGGAGTCAGTTTTACGATTAAAGGCAGTTTGTTCCCTGTTCTTTCCTTTACCGACGAAACAAGTTCATATACGACTTCGGGGTCGGAGCCGAAAGACCTCCCGCCTTCTTTTACGTTGGGACAGGATATATTCGCCTCGAGCGCGCCGATACCCTCGACGTTTGCAAGTTTATCCGCAAGCAGGACATATTCGTCGATATTACTTCCGAAAAAATTTACTATGACCGGTTTATTAAAATTTCTTAAAAAAGGCATTTTATCATCCCTGAACGCTTCAAAACCAACGTTTTGAAGTCCTATGGAATTAATCATTCCGCAGGAGGTTTCGCATATCCTCGGCATTTCGTTTCCTTTAGAAGGTTTTAACGATATACCTTTAGTAACCAGCGCTCCAAAATAATTATAATCGATAATTTCAAAAAATTCCTCTCCGTATCCGAAAGTTCCGGAAGCCGGCATAACCGGATAATCCAAAAATAAATTTCCGAGTTTTACGGACAGGCTTATTTTTTCCGCCTCCGGCTTTTTTATGGAAACCGGGGCGGGGACGGGAGCGGCATCGAAAATCTCGTCGGCATAAAAAACCGGACCGTCTTTGCATACTCTTTTATATTCAAAACCGTATCCATCTCCGTCTCCGTCAGCGGCAGCATCGGCATCCGTTACGTTTTCATTATTTCCGACGGTCTTAGTCTTAGCCTTGGTTTTTATTACGCATCCTAAACAAACCCCTATGCCGCAGCCGAAACTTTCTTCGAACGACGCTTGAAGCCTGCCTGAAAGACCCGACTCCGAAAACTTGGAAATAAGGGCGTTAAGCATAGGTTTTGGACCGCAGGCATAAAAAGACGCGTTTCCATCTCCATAACCGCCCATGTTTTCATAAAGCAAATCGATTATGTTGCCTTTAAATCCGAAAGAACCGTCGTCGGTGGCAAAATATACTTCGTCGAATCTCGAGTGAATACTGTGTCTGAAATACAACTCTTCGGCTTTTCTTGCCCCATAATATAAAATCGTTTTATTGCCTGTGGATAAAGCGGACGATACAGTTAACGACGCGTCCGAATATAAAGGAATAGAATAAAGAGGGGCGATGCCTATGCCTCCCGCAACCAATATCCGCGTTTTGTTTTCGGCGGGATTAAAACCGTTTCCCAAAGGACCGGTAACTTCCAAAAAACCGCCTTCTTTAACCCCGCTGAGAATTTCGGTAGCCGCGCCAAAAACTCTGTACAACACTTCAAATTCGTCATCGCTAAATTTGTTGAAAATAGAAAACGGTCTGCTTAGAAGCGGATTAAGCCCTCCTTCGTTCGCTTTTATCATAACAAACTGTCCGGGCTTATAATTGGATGCGATAAATCGGTTTTTAATTCTTAAAATATAAGTTCCTTCGGTATCTTTTATTTTTCTGTTGACGGTTATTCCGCACTTTTCGCTTACAATTCTTTTACCATGCATAAAGCGTCTTCTCCGTTATCTTCATAATAGTTTTTTCTAAGCATAAATATTTTAAAACCGAATTTTTTATAAAGGCTTACCGCCGTTAAATTTGAAGTTCTGACTTCAAGAAAAAAATATTTTATGCCCCCTTCCGCATTTATCTTTATAATCCTATCAAGCATTAACGAGCCTATGCCTTTAGACTGCATATTTTTTGCAACGGTAATATCGAGTATATGCATTTCATCCAAAACGTTATAAAATATAAAAAAACCGTTGATTTGCGATTGCAGGTCCAGTTTTATGGAAACGTCTATATCTTTTACGGTAAATTTTTCCGGAGAACCGCCGCCGCCAATCCCTGCCGCTGCACCCGCCGCCGCATCCGAATAACATATTAAAAAACCCGACCCTCCACGCTTCAGTTCATCGTCGAACATTTTTCTTTCCCATACGGTTTTCGAAGCCTGTTTGTGCAGGTCGAACATTTCTCTGATAACATATTCGGTCAAAATTTGGAATTCCGGCGAAGAGGATTGCGAAGCAAATTCTTTAAGGTCTAAAAAATTTATTTTCATACGAAACGATATTTTAATCTTAACGGCATTATATATAATAAGAAGTTAATAATTAATAATATCCTTATATGCGTCCTTAGAGCGGTTTTCGATAAAAGGCCAATTTTCACGGGCTCTCTCTACTTCTTTGGTATCTATATTATAAATAAGGGCGCATTCATTTATTCCGGCAAAATCGTCTATTATATTTCCGCCGGGCGCTACGCAAAAAGATTTTCCGTAAAAATCCAGCGGATTATCCTTGCCTACCCTGTTAACTCTCAATATATACAAACCGTTTAAAAAAGCGTTTGCCGAAATAGACAAAAACCATTTATCGTTCGTATTAAAAGCCGAAGCGGTTGGAGCGAAAATAATCTCCGCTCCTTTAATGGCTAAAATTCTGGCAGATTCGGGATAAAAATTATCCCAGCACATCTGAATTCCTATATTTCCGAAACTTGTTTTAAAAACCGGAAAACCGTCTCCGCTTAAAAAATAGGATTTCTCGTAGTAATATTCAACGTCGGGTAGATGCACTTTTCTATAAACCCCGATTATGCCGCCTTCTTCGCTTATTACGACGGAACTGTTATAATAATTATTTTCGTATTTTTCAAAAAAAGGAAGTATAATAACCGTATTAAATTTTTTAGCCTGTTCTCTGAAAAAACTTACGGTTTTCCCGTTTAAATCTTCTGCCGCTTTAATATTCTCCAGTATTTTTTCGGGGCTTTTATCCTGTAAAAACCAGCTCATCAAAAAAAGTTCCGGAAAACAAACGATGTTGACTTTGTTCTTCGCCGCCATGGATAAAAATTCCATCGCTTTAACTGCCGACGAATCGATATCCTTCGAAGGCGACATCTGTACGGCGCAAACTTTGATTCTCATACGGCGGTCTAATCCTGTTTTTATTTTATATACGATGTTTTAATTATATAATAATTATATAATTAAAATCCATATTTGTTTAGAATCTTATGTTTTGAGAAGACCCCTCGATTCTTTTTTGCGGTCGTTTTCCGATAATAATTTTTTCCTAAGACGTATAGATTTGGGCGTAAATTCAACGAGTTCGTCGTCTTCTATAAATTCAAGGGCATATTCTATCGTAAGTTTTATAGGGGGCGTCAGCGTTATCATTTCATCTGAAGCCTTAGACCTCATATTAGTAAGCTGTTTCTTTTTAGTTGGATTTACGGTAATATCTCCGGGCTTAGAATGGATTCCTATTACCATACCTTCGTAAACTTCATCTTGAGGAGCTACGAATAAACTGCCCCTGTCCTGAAGGTTAAACAGTCCGTAAGAATTAGCTTCGCCGTTTTCCATAGATATCATTACTCCGTTTTTTCTGGGAGATATATCGAAAGCGTATTCGTCGAATTTATAAAAATTATGGTTCATCGTTCCGGTGCCTTTGGTCATAGTCAAAAACTCGTTATGAAAACCCATTATGCTTCTCGAAGGTATTACGAATTCAAGATACGTGTTGCCTTTGTCGTCTTTCGTCATATCTAATAAATTGCCTTTCATAGAAGAAAGCCTATCAAGTATCCCGCCTGTAAATTCGTCTTTGACCGTAATATATAAAAGCTCGTAAGGTTCCATCTTTTTTCCGTCGACTTCTTTTATTACGCCTTTGGGTTTGGAAACGGCAAATTCAAATCCTTCCCTCCTCATTTTTTCTATAAGGATAGAAAGATGTAGAAGCCCTCTGCCGTAAACGTCGAATACCGTTTCGTCTCCTGTTTCCACGACTTTTAGTCCGACGTTGTTGGATACCTCTTTAAAAAGCCTCTCCCTCAACTGCCTCGTCGTAACAAGTTTTCCTTCTTTTCCCGAAAACGGGCTTTTATTAACTATAAAATTTACGAGAATAACCGGCTCGTCGATTTTTATTCTCTGAAGAGGAGAAACCGGCTTATCGCTTACGATGTAATCGCCGGCGTTCACTCCGGTAAGTCCGGCTACCAAAGCGATATCGCCTTCATTAATTTCAGCGGTTTCCGTTCTTTTAAGTCCGTCGAATAAAAACATCTTATTAGGTTTTGTCTTTACTAATTCGTCTTTTGCATTATATAAATATACCGAATCGTTTACTTTGAGTTTGCCGGATTTAACTATTCCTATCGCGGTAGCGCCGAGAAAATCGTCGTGTCCTATGCTCGTAACTAAAAATTCAAGTTCGGGCTTATTCAGTATAGGAGGATGAGGTATGAAATCTATTATTGCATCGAACAAAGGGTTGAGCTTGTCTTTAAATCTGTCCTCTCCCTGAATTTTTAAATCTTTGATAGCATAGCCTTCTTTAGCTGAAGCATAAATAACCGGAAAATCCAGATTTACGTTTTCTCCGCCGAGTTCGAGAAAAAGGTCGTAAACCATTTCTAAAACTTCCTCCGGTCTGGCTCCGGGTCTGTCGATTTTATTTATTACAAGAAGGACGTGTAAATTATATTCAAAACATTTTTTAAGGATAAACCTCGTCTGGGGCATAGGACCGTCGAAAGCATCCACGAGAAGAAGAACGCCGTCCACCATGGCAAGCACTCTTTCGACTTCGCTTCCGAAATCTCCGTGTCCCGGAGTATCCACGATATTAATTCTATAATCTTTATATTTTATTCCCGTACACTTCGATAAAATAGTTATTCCTCTTTCTTTTTCCAGCTCGTCGCTGTCCATAGCTCTTTCGGAAAGAGCTTCAAAATCTCTTTTGCTTATGCTTTCTTTAAGCATTTTGTCGATAAGCGTAGTTTTTCCGTGGTCAACATGCGCGACTACGGCAATATTTCTGATTTTTTCTTGAAAATTCAATTATATATACCTCCGATTTTCTTTATTTATTAAATAAAAATACCCCAATAAATTTAATTTATTTACTGGGGTAATGACTTTTGAAACGGTCAAACTTTTAAAACGGTATGCTATTTTTTGCTTGCTAAATTATATAGGATAGTGAACTATTTAATATGTATTTAACGCAAGTAGATCGCATATGCCGTTTAAAGCAATAAACGGGATTAACCCTTAGTTACGTTGATAGCCTGTGGGCCTTTTGCGCCGTTGGTTATTTCGAACTCTACTTTTTGTCCTTCCGTTAATGTTTTAAAACCATCCTGCGAAATTGCAGAATAATGAACAAAAACATCAGGTCCGTTTTCCTGTTCAATAAAACCAAAACCTTTACTGTCGTTAAACCATTTCACTTTCCCTTGGTACCTCATACTCTACTTCTCCTTGAATCTTGAGCCGCCATTCAAATAATAGCAGCCTCTAAATTAATAAATTAGGCTTTTATCTAAACAACTAGATAAACAAGCCACTCTACAAAGTTTAAACTACCGAATGAATAATGTCAAGCTATTTTTTTATCCTTCTCTGGCGCAAAATTTCATATGCGGCAACGGCAAAACTTATCGATGCGTTCAGGGAGTTTACACCGGCTTCCATGGGAATTTTTAATACCTTTTCACAATTAGCGGCGGTAAGCCTTCTTAATCCGCGGCCTTCCGAACCGACGACTATTGCCAACGGAACATTAAAATCCATATCGTATATAGTTTCGTCCGCTTCTCCGGAAAGACCCACGACCCATATGCCGCGCTTTTTTAAATCGTCTATCGTCCTCGAAATATTAGCTACCCTTACCGAATCGACGTAGAATAATGCCCCCTGCGAAACATAGGCGACGGAAGGCGTTATAAAAACGGAGTTGGACTTCGGCATTATTATCCCTGAAACTCCGGCTCCGCTTGCCGTTCTAATCATAGAACCTAAATTTTGCGGGTCGGTTATTTCGTCTAATATTAAATACAGAGGCATATAATTATCCCCGCCTGCCTTATCAAATAAATCCTCGTAATCTTTCTCCATATATTCGACGTTAACCGCTATGCCTTTTATAAATGCTTCCTTACCGTATTCATTTATAAAAGCGGCGTCGTTTTTGACGATAATATTAATATTTTTTTCCTTAAGAAGCCCGACAAGATTTTTGTCTATAGTTCCGCTTTTCCATTTTTTTTCGCTGACGGAAACATTGCCTCCGTTCTTTATATTTCCGGAAAGGATCGCTTCTCTGACGGTATTTGCGCCGTAAACCGTAAGCCGCATATTTTTCATCTTATTTATACGACGTGTTTATGTTTATGTTATTTTCTATATCGGAGTAAATGTCCGCAAGGGCGTCTGCCGGATTCTCCGCTCCCGTTATCTCCCTTCCTACTACGATATAATCCGCGCCCGCGTTGAAAGCTTCGGAAGGCGACATTACCCTTTTTTGATCATCGTTCAGCCTTTTTATGCCCGCGGTTTTTTCCGTATTTTTTGCCTTCAGTCTTATACCCGGAGTTACCGTTTTAAAATTCTGCCCTAATGTATTTTTTATTTCAAGCGATTCGTGTCCCGAGCATACTACGCCGTCTAAACCGGAGGTCTTGGCTAATTCCGCGAGATGCAGGGCTAAATCGCGTGATACGGGCGGTTTTTCGAAGCCGTAAAAAATCTGTTGGACGTCGGCGTCCGACAGGCTGGTAAGAACCGTAACGGCAATGACGTCGATATGTCTGCCCGCCGCAAATGAAGCTTCTTCGGCTCCCATTTTTGCCGCTTTCATCATATCCATACCTCCGGAAGCATGAACGTTAATTATATCCGCCCCTAATTTACCGGCAGATTTGACGGCTTTATAAACGGTATTGGGAATGTCGTGATATTTAAGGTCTAAAAATACTTTACATCCGTAGCTTTTTACTAAATCGACGCTTTCTGCTCCGCAGGCGGTAAAAAGTTCAAACCCTATTTTATAAAAACAAGCCCTGTCTTTAAGTTTTTCGAGCAGTTCTTTGGCAGGCTTCAAACCGTCGTAATCTAAAGCTATTATAACCTTATCTTTAAAATTTTCGGTTGCCATTATATATTACCTTAAAAACTCGCATAGAGGAACAAACTTATATCCCTCTTTTTTAAGTGCCGGTATCCCGCTCATTAAGGTTTTAACGGTGTCCCGTCTGGGATGACCTATTACTATGACTCTTTTAAACTTTTTCGCTAAAGCCGCCGCAATTTTAATCTGATTTCCGATATAACCGTCCGAAGGCTTATCGTCGATAAAAACATCTCTCTGCGCCGACGGAATACCCTGTTTTAACGCGCACCTGTAAGCATAGCTGTTATCGTCCGTCAAGCTGTCCACAAAAAACATATTCTTTTTCTTAAAATCCGCTACGGCATCGCAAATCTTCTTTTTATCGGACGTAAACAGAGACCCTTCATGATTATTAGCGCCGTCGATATAAGGAATCCTATGTATATCGGTAAATATTTTCCGCCTTATTTCTTTTTTATCCATAGATATGAAAAGCGCTCCGTCGCCCGGAAAAAGAGCGGTATTTACGGGTTCCATAGGAGTGTGCATAATCGTTTCGTATCCGAGCTTATGAAGTTTTAAATCGATGTCTTTCGAATAAGGCGCATACGGAAATATAGCGAAAGTAATCGGGGTTTTAAGAGAAATCAAACTGTTTATATAATATCTGCGGTATCCGACGTCGTCTATATCTAAAGCTATTTTAGGAGATTGGACATATCCGTTTATAGACGTAAATCCGCTGTGGTTAATTCCTTTTACTATGAATACCGCTTTTAAAAATAGTTTTGATCTGAAATAAAAATATAGGCACAGACAGTTGTTCTTAACAGAATAAGAATAAAACTTTAAACCCGCTTTCGATGGAATTATAATATTTTTAAATTCATCGTTAAAAATATTTTCTATCCGGTCGAATCCGGCGTTTTGCGATATAAGAATATTGTATTTTAAAAAATCTACCTTGATTCGTTTTAAATTGTTTTTAAAATTAACCGGCGCCTTAATATTTAAATCGATATGCTGTTTTATAATATCCGTCTTAGATATTTTGAGATTTATCAGGACTTTTTTAAAAAACTTCTTAAAGTTTTTTACCGGGCGCTTTTTATATTCTTTTATTTTTAAAGCGGGTTCGACAAGAAGTTTTTGCTCGCGATAAATTTTTTTTGAAATAGTTTTCGATGTCTTAAGGTAAAAAAACTCATAATAGACGACTGCCGAAAAAATAATAACTATTAAAATAATCGTTATTATTAAAAAAAGTTTATTGATCTTTTTTTCAGCCAATCCCTTTTTACTCCTTTACTCCTATGCTTTTAATATCGTCCCAGCTCTTTAAGAGTTCATAAGCGAACCTGAACTGGTCGTCTTTTTTGAAATAAACCTTGAAAGCCTTATAACTTGGCTTGTTTTTCAGCTTTTTGCTTTCTGGATTTTGAAAGTGATGTCTTAAATTAACCTCTCTTAATTTCCTAAGGGGCTTGACGAATATAAAATCTTTAGAACTGTGGATGTCAAAATTAGGTATGACGCCCGTATCCTGCACGGAAACGCCGTTTGGAAGAAAATAAAAAGCCGTGGTAAGACCCATTCCCGTATCGTCGGGAAGGGTAAAAACCGTCTGCACCGAACCTTTCCCGAATGTTCTCGTTCCGATTACTACCGCCCTTTTATGCGCCTGCAGGCTTCCCGCCGTTATTTCGGCGGCGCTTGCCGTGCCGGCATTAACTATAACTGCTATAGGATAATTTGGAACTATATGTTTTCCCAGCGCATAATATTTTTCGTCCTGCGATTTTACTCTTCCTTTCGTATAAACTATTACTCCGCTTTTTATGAAATCGCTGCATACCTTGACGGCTTCGTTCAATAACCCGCCCGGATTGTTTCTTAAATCGAGTATGAGTCCTTTAATTTTATGCTCTCTTAAGTTTAATATTTTTAATGCTTTTAAAAGCTGGGAATTAGTATGTTCTTGAAAACTCGAAATTCTTACGTAGCCGATATGATGCGGAAGTATCATATATTTAACGCTCTTTAAAATTATCTTTTCTCTCATAAGCCGAAAAATCTTCGGATGCGCGAACCCTTTTCGTTCGATTAATAGATTTACCGAAGTGCCCGTTTTGCCGTGTAAAAGGCTTACCGCTTTCATTATATTCATTTTGTAAGTTGAGATATTATTTATTTTTTCGATAATATCTCCGGCTTTAATCCCTGCCTTAACGGCTGGAGAACCGTCGATAGGAGCTATAACGACTATATAATTGTTCTTTGTCGAAATTTTAATGCCTATGCCCGTAAACTCTCCTGAAGTTTCCGACCTCATCTGTCTGAATTCTGAAGGAGTAAGAAAATACGTATGGGGATCCAGGGTCGATACCATGCCTTCCACTGCGCCGAATACGAGCTTCTTAGAAGATTCTTTTTTAATATAATTATTTTTTATTAAAGAATAAACTTTTGAAAACAGCCTTAAATTTTTGAGCGTTTGTTCGTTTAACTTCTCTTTGTTTATGGTGTACTTCAGATTTTTTTGGCTGTTTTTGCCGACGGCAAAGCATTTATTTACTTTCGGCGCAAATGCCGAAGCCAGAAAAACGGAAAGTATAATAATTAAAGAATACTGCAGTCTGCCCATTACTTACCTCATTATAATAAATTTTATATCGTTCTTTTTAGAACCTTCGTTTAAATTATGAATTAATTTTATAACTTTACGCTTTAAAAGTCTATTATTTTTATTATGCTTATGTTTTATTTTTACCGATTTTATATATTTATCTATTCCACCGATTAAATCTTTCAGTTTTATTTTTGTGCCGTTTATACTTTTAACCGCCTTAACCAAAATATTTTTTTCTTTTTTTAAAAATCTCTTAAGTTTTAAAAATTTATTTTTGCGGTTAACTAATTTAGAGAGTTTCATTTCTTCTTTTTGCAAGAGAGTTTTGAGCTGGTAGTTTATAATAAAACTGTCGACGCCGTCTTTAAAAGACGATAGTTTGGACGAACCCGACTCTGTATGGATTACAAAAATTCTCATAGTCAGACCTTTAATAAGCCGACCGTCTTTTTTTATTTTATTTTTTAAATTTTTAATTTTATTTTCGGCATTTTTTATTTTATTTTTTAAGTCATTAATTTCCTTCTTTTTTTTAGAAATTTTGTCCGATAAAAATGCGAGGTCTTTTTTGTAAAAGTTCAGTCTTTTTAATATAGCGGAATAATTTGAATCTGATTTTATATGAAGGTTGAGAGGATATGCCGAATTCGCTTTGAAACAGGAAGCGGTTAAAATTACTATCGAGAAAACTATAAAATATACCGTCTTTTTTTTCATCTATAAAATAAATCCCGCTTTTCTATGCCGATTTGTATTTGCATAAAAAAGCGGGTAGAAAATTTTGAATTCTAAAATCTTAGCTGTTTGCTTTAGGGGCTGCCGGAGCTTTAGGGGCTGCGGTTGTTTTAGCTGCCTTTTTAGCAGGAGCTTTAGCGGCAGAAGCTGCTGCCGGTGCTGCCGGAGCAGTTACTGCTGCCGGAGCTTTAGGGGCCGGTTTCGGAGCCGGTTTCTTTGCGCAACCTGAGAATGCTAATGCAGATACGACTAAAAACGCTCCTAAAACTAATACTGTAAGCTTTTTCAAAATTTATCACCTCCTTTAACATTTTTTATTCTATTTTTAGCAAAGGATTTTGTCAAGAGAAATTTTTATTTTTATTGAAAAAAATTTATAATATAATATCATATATATTAACTAAATAAAATGAAAACGTTAAATTTTCAAATAATAACCAAAGATTTTAATTTAAACGAAGAAATAGAATATCTCGAAAATATAGCGAACGTTGCCGTTAAAAGTTCCGCCGGCGTTCTACAGCTTAGAAACAAAAAAATTTCTGCGCATAGTTTATATAATTCAGCTCTTTTTTTAAAAAAAATATTGGGCGGTTTTAACAACATTAATAGACCGGCGTTAATAATAAACGACAGACCGGATATTGCATATATGACCGGAGCGGACGGCGTCCATATAGGACAGGACGATATTCCGGCGGCGGACGTAAAAAAACTTTTTCCGGGTATGATAATAGGAGTCAGCTCCGAAAACATCGAACAAGCCGTCCAAGCCGAAAAAAACGGCGCGGATTACATAGGCGCAGGTCCGATTTACCCTACGGGGTCGAAACAAGACGCCGGAGATTCAATGAAACGCGAAACTTTAACTGAAATGTGCAAAACCGTTAAAATACCGGTTATAGCTATCGGGGGTATAACCGAACTAAATATTAAAGAGCTTGCCGTATCGGGCGTTAGCGGAGTTGCCGTAATAAGCGCGGTTTCAAATGCCGAAAACCCTTTGAACGAAGCTTTAAAGTTTAGAAAAAATATAGACGAATATTTAAAACAATAAAGGTCTTAACAAATTTGATAGAATTCAGCCACGTATATAAAAACTACGATAAAAATTATATTTTAAGGGACTTAAATTTTACCGTCGATAAAGGCGAATTCATCTTTATAACCGGACCGTCCGGCGCAGGTAAAACAACCACTCTTAAAATGCTTATAGCTCTCGAAAAACCTACTCACGGAGCTGTAAAATTTTTAGGAACGGAACTTCAGAATTTAAAGCGGCGCGATATACCCTTTTTAAGAAGAAAGATAGGTTTCGTATTTCAGGATTTTAAACTTCTTCCCAATAGGACGGTTTTTCAAAACGTCGCTCTCGGACTTGAGGTTTCCGGAATTTTCGGAGATATAATAATAAAAAACGTTTCCGAAATATTAAAAGGCGTGGAACTTTATACAAAAAAAGACCAATTTCCTTTAAGTCTATCGGGCGGAGAACAGCAAAGGGCGGCTATCGCAAGGGCGCTCGTCCAAAATCCTCAGGTTCTGCTTGCGGACGAACCGACCGGAAACCTCGACGAAGAAACTTCGCGAATTATAATAGATATAATAAAATCTTTCAACAATAAAGGCACTACCGTAATGCTGGCTACGCACGATAAAAATCTTATAAATATGGGAAGGGCTAGGGTAATTGATATCACAAAGAGTTAATTATTTATTGAACTATTTTAAAATTGCCGTCTTAAATATTAAATCGAATATTTCAGGCAACGTCTTCGCTTTTCTGATAATGTCTTTTTCTTTTTTTATAATGCTCTTTTTGATTCTCTGCTATATAAATATTTATAATTATATGAATATTTTTCAAAAAAGCAACATAATGATAGTTTTTTTAAAAAATAAAAATAATTCAAATAAAAAAAGCGTTCTGAATTTTATCAAAGAGCTTCACGGCGTTAAAAGCGCGGTATATTATAACGATAAATCTTCTATGAAGTTTTTAGAGAAAAGAGTGAAACATTTAAAATCTATTTTAAAAAATGTTGACCCGCGCAATATGCCCGCTTTTATAAAAATTAATTTTAAAAGAAACGCGTCCGGCAGTATTTTTTTTAGCAATATATATTTGCGTATAAAATCGATGAAAGGAGTTGAATTAGTTTATTATAATAAAATGCTTCAGAATAAAATCACCCAGTTTATGTTTTTCACTAAGGTTATAGGGCTTATTCTTTTTATATTTTTATTCATATTATCTATTTTTATATCTTACAGCGCTATAAAGTTAGTTATTCTTAGGAAACAAAACGAAATAGAAATATTAAAGCTTATAGGGGCTACCGACAATTACGTCAGAATACCGATGTTCATAGAGGGGGAAATAGGTACCGTTTTATCCTTTTTAGTTTCTATCCTGCTTCTTTTTGCAATTTATGAAATATTTATATTTTATAAATTTGACAGTTTTCTGGAATTTTTCCATATAAAAATAATTTTTTTAAATCCGGCGCAAATAGCTTTAGTATTTTTAATAGCCGTAATATCGGGTATCGCCGGAACGTATCTGTCGTCTAAAAAATTCTTTTAAATCCCGATTATTTCTTTCACTATTTTAATGTTTATATGCCTTTCTATATTTTCCGATAATAGATTAAAACCGTCGTTTTTAACAGTTTCATAGGAACGGTTGCCCGATTTTGATCCGCAGGGAATGTTTTTATTTATCAATTCTATTAGAAAATCTTTAAATATTTCGTTGCCGAATAATCCATGAACATACGTCCCTATTTTCTTATTATCTTTAGATAAGACGCCTATCGAGGCGTTTGTTTCCGGCGAAAAACCGGCGGCGGTTTCAGCCGGTTCTAATATATCCGATATATCCGGGGCAATATCGCCGCCCGAATAATTCTTTGAAAAAAACGTTCTTCCGTTATGGATTTCGTATCCGCCCAAAAAATGCCCGCGGACATTACCGTTAACTTTAAATTTGTATTTTTGATTAATCAATACCTTTTCTTTCAATAATTCCGTTTCCGTTTTAAAAAAACCGAAGCCCCGCACGCCGTCTGCGGATACGTAACCGGCGGCAGGTTCCAAATTATAAGGGTCGGTTATCCGCTCCCCCATCATCTGAAACCCGCCGCATATCCCCATAATGATTCCGTGTTTCTCGAAACGTTTTATATAATCAAAAATTCCTGATTTTTTAACGGCAGTTAGGTCTGCAACGGTAGATTTCGACCCGGGGATTATTATCATATCGAATTCATCGATTTTTAAAGGAACGTCGTCGAAAAAACTTACCGTCAGCCTTTCGTCGAAAAAAAGAGGGTCGAACTCGTTAAAATTGGAAATATGCTCTAAACGGACTATTCCGATATTAATTCTTCCGTCCGCGGCTTTATCCCCGCACTCCCTTCCGTCGTTAACGCCGGCGCTTTTAAAATTCAGGCTGTCTTCCGCCTCGATATGCAGGTTTTTAATATGCGGAATAACCCCCAGGCAGGGTATTTTAAGTTTATTTTCTATCTGTTTTATTCCGGGTTCGAGTATAGACGCATCGCCTCTAAATTTGTTTATAATAAAGCCCCTTATCAGCCTCCTCCACTTTGGCGGAAGAAGTTTGACCGTTCCGTAAAGAGAAGCGAAAACCCCTCCTCTTTCTATATCGGCGGTCAGGATTACGGGAATATCGTAAATTTCGGCAAAGCCCATATTTGCAATATCGTATTTAAATAGATTTATTTCCGCCGGACTTCCGGCTCCCTCCGCGATTATAAGATCATTTAGTCCGGTTAAAAATTCAAAAGAATCCGCAGCTTTTTTTAGAAAAAAATCTTTTCTTCGGTTGTATTGCTTGAAATTCATATTTCCGAAATGTTTTCCTTCGACTACAAGATGCATTTCGTTATCTGACGAAGGTTTAATTAAAATGGGATTCATCTGCCTTAACGGTTTTTTAAAAGCAGCTTCCGATTGGACTGCCTGCGACACGGCAATTTCAAAACCGTCTTCCGTAACGAAACTGTTAAGCGACATATTTTGGGATTTAAAAGGCGAGCAGAGGGTGCCCCTGCCCGAGAAATATCTGAGAAATCCGGCGGTCAAGACGCTTTTTCCTGCAGAACTCGACGTTCCCTGAATCATTAAAAATTTTGTTTTGCCGTTTATCATATGATTTGGGATTATTGCAATTTATTGGATTTTACCGCATTCAAAAACGCTTTTACGACTTTTGGGTCGAACTGCGTTCCCGAATTTTTATTTATCTCTTCTAAAGCGGTATCCACGGGGAGAGCTTTTCTGTATGGCCTGTCGGTAGTCATAGCGTCGAAAGTATCCACTACCGCGATTATCCTTGAGGCAACCGGTATATCTTCTCCCGAAATTCCTGCCGGATAACCTTTTCCGTCGTATCTTTCCTGATGATGAAGCACGTCGTTTGCTATATGGCTTAAAAATTTTATTTTTTTAAGCATATTGTAGCCTATTTCAGGATGCTTCTTAATTTCTTCGTATTCTTCGTCGGTCAGTTTTCCTTGTTTGTTTAATATGGAATCTTTTATGCCGATTTTCCCGACGTCGTGCATTGCCGCCGCATATCTGATGTTTTTTATTTCATTTGCGGATAGTCCCAGTTCTTTGGCTACCGCGACTCCGTAATCTATCAGCCTGTCGCCGTGGGTTCTCGTGTATGTATCTCTGGCTTCTATCGCCTCCGATATAGAACTTATGGTTTCAAAATGCTCTTCTTCGATATAATTCAGCGTCTGGGCATTATATGCCGCGACGGAAATTATATTTGAAATATTGGAAATAAAATCCACGGTTTCAACCGAATATTCTATCCTTTTTTTACCGAAAAGAAATATCAAACCTAAAAAATCCTTGTCCGTTTTAACGGGTATCCCGATAAACGTCTGTTTCGCAATGTCCTTAAAAAAACAGTCGCATGCTTTATCTACGCTTCCGGTATTGTTTTCGTCGTAATAATTAATTGTAGGATAATCCGAACTTAATGCTTTTAAACAATTGCAGTCGTCTAATTTCATAACCTCGTGTCCGTAGAATGAGCCGTCCATATCGTAATCTTTAAATAATTTAAGAGTCATATTTTTAAAGAGCGGACAATTTGTGCATTTATGCAATATTTTAGACTCCGGCGGACATTTTACGAAAGGACATTCAAATCCGGTCATATTATAGCAGTTTGAATTGCCGCCGAATATAGAACATCCGGTCATATTGCAGTTAAAAAATTCATAGCAGAATTTATTTTCTTCTTTATCTTTATCCTTGAGATATACTAAAGCCTGCTCGGTCTTAGTAAAAATCATCAATCTTTTTACGGAATAATCTATAATGCTGGAAAGGTCTAAAGAAGACGAAACAAGCTTTGAAACCTCAAGAAGATTTGCGATTTTTTGGCTTTCTTCTTTCTGTCTTAAGTATAAAAGATTGGCATTTTCATATAAAGTGAGGCTGTATATAAAAATTCCCCCCATCATAGCTATAAATTTTGCAATATTAATTTCTTCTTCGGAAAACTCGTAGATTTCTTTTCTGTAAATGTTTAACGCTCCCAGAACAAGAGAACCGGCATAGATAGGAACGCTTAACATGGAAGACATTCCCGTAAACTGCCTTTCTAATTCATAATATATATCCGACAGGTCGGATTTAAGATTGCCGCTGACCAACGGCTCTCCGTTTTCTATTACCGATCCTATCAAGCCTTCCCCGAGAAGTATCTCTAAATCTTTCTTTATAAATTTACCGTCCTGATAATATTTAACGCAATTTATCTTCTCGGTATCCTCGTTAAGCATAAATATAGTTATAATATCGCTTTTTATAAAAGTTGCGGCGGTAACGGAAATTTTTTCGTAAATTTCGTCCCTTGTATTTTTAGAGATAAGGTCTTTAGATAAAAAATATGCTATATCGGGATACTCTACTACCATCTTAAAAAAGATAAATTTAATATTAAACTGAAACTTGCCGATTAAAATAAATAAGACTGGATTCCCGCCTACGCGGGAATGACATTGAAGATACTAAAGCGTTTCACCCTTTGGGTGTCATTCCCGTGCAAACGGGAATCCAGAGTTTTTATGCTTTTGAATTATATTTAATAATTTCAATCGGCAAGTTTCGGTTAAATTAATAATTTGAAAATTTTTTTATTCTTTCGTTTCTTAAATCTTCTCCGGTATGTCCTTTAAGTCCTTCGATATTTTCCAAAATAGCTTTTTTTAGATTTTCGGATGCAAGTTTAATATCTCTGTGCGCTCCGCCGAGCGGCTCCGGTATAATACCGTCGATAACTTTAGAATCGTTTAACAGGTCTTGTGCCGTAAGCTTTAAAGAATTAGCGGCATCTTCGGTTTTGGACGTGTCTTTATAAAGGATAGACGCGCATCCTTCGGGCGATATTACCGAATAAACCGAATACTCCATCATTAAAACTCTGTTTCCGGTTCCAAAAGCAAGCGCTCCGCCGCTTCCGCCTTCTCCTATTACTATCGATACGACGGGAACCGAAACATTCAGCAGAGTATATATTGTTTCCGCAATCGCTTCGGACTGCCCTCTTTCTTCCGCCCCCAGACCGGGGTATGCGCCGGGCGTATCTATTAAAGTAACTATTGGAATTGAGTATTTCTCGGCAAGTTTAAATAATCTCTGCGCTTTTCTGTAACCTTCGGGATGGGGCATACCAAAATTTCTGCACATCTTATCTTTTGTATTGCGTCCTTTCTGCTGTCCTACGATAAGCGCTCTCTGCTTATAGCCCGAGGCGTTATCTCTAATAAAGCAAAAACCCCCGACCACGGCTTTATCGTCCATAAAAAGCCTGTCTCCGTGGAGTTCGACAAAATTTTCCGTCATTAAATCGATATAATCTAAAGTATAAGGTCTCAAAGGATGCCTTGACAACTGGGTAATCTGCCAGCTGTTTATATTCTTAAATATATCCTTAGTAAGTTTGTCCTTTTTAGCTTCAAGGTTTTTTATTTCGTCCTTGACGTCGGCAAAGCCTCCAAGATTAAACGTCCTTAACTCTTCTATCTTTTGCTCAAGCTCGATTATAGGTTTTTCAAATTCGAGATATTGTATCGCCATAAATATTTATTTTATCTTATATTACTATTATTATTTTAACTAAATCGGCTTATACCGGTTTTTTTATTATATCACCGATTATATAATATTCAAGTAGTCCGTCAAAAGTTTGGATTTCAGCAGCGCCTTATCCACGCCGAGACTCTCGTTAAACACTATATTGTATCCGGACATTTTTAATATTACTTTGGAGTTTCCTCTGGAATCCGACAAGCTGTTTTTTATCTCCGAAAGAAAGTTTTTAAATTCTCCGGCGGCGAAGAAAGCCGCATTTTCTTTTATTTCTATAATACATACCTCTTCTTCCGGTTTTAACTGTCTTTTTATCTTAACTTCGTCCAATAGTTCAATATTTTCGCCTATAACTTTAATATCTAAATCTAAGTCGTCATAATCGGATTCGTATCCCGGCTTTCCGGTTTCCGCTCTATTTTTACCTGTTTTATCCGTCTCTATTCCATCGTTATCTTCAATAGTCCCTTCCGCAGATTCAAATCCCCTGCCTCCGGCATTTACTGCCGCGTTTAATCCCGAAAAATCGATTCTTCCCGTTAAAATTACGGGCTGATTAGTCCCCAGTATTTCTTCGTATTTTAAAAAGTTTTTTGGAAAAAAAACGGTTTCGACATTTGAATTTTTATCGTTTAGTATAAACGACGCCATTTTATCGTTGTTTCTTGTTTTATGCACTTTCAGCTGATTTATAACCCCCACCATTTTATACATATTATCCGCCGCAGAAGGGCGGGGTTGCCTGCCTTTACCTGCGGCATTTATATATTCCGAAACTATATCCGCAACCGATTTTATGCCGAGCAGTTTAATCTTTTCTTCGTAACCGTCTAAAGGATGTCCCGAAAGATAAAACCCCAAGGATTCTTTTTCAAAGGAAAGTATAGTTTTTTTATCGTCCTTTTCCCCTGAAATTATTAAATAAGAATCGTCTTTCCCGTTATCGTAATTAACGTTTTCTTCTAAGGATGCAAATAAATCGACCTGCCCCGAATCTTCTTTCTCCTTTTTGCGGACGGCTTCTTCCATTATCGATTCTAAATTATCCAGCATCCATTTTCTTGACTCTCCGCAGATATCCAAAGCCCCGCTTTTTATAAGGTTTTCTATAGTTCTTTTATTGACTCTGCGCGTATCCACCCTTGAACAGAAATCGGATAAATCCTTAAATATTTTGTTTTCACGGGTCTGCATAATAGAATCTATCGCCGCTTTTCCAACGTTTTTAACGGCTCCCAGCCCCGTGCGGATTGCAAGCTTTGCGCCTACTTCCGCTCCTGTTTTTACTATCGCGAATCTTTCGGCGGATTCATTAACGGACGGAGGAAGTATTTCGCAGGCGTTAATACCCGACTTTGCCTCGTTTATTATCTTTGCCAGTTTATCGGTATTGGACATCTCGCTGGATAAAAGCGCCGCCGTAAAATGTTCCTTATAATTTGCCTTTAAATAGGCGGTCATATATGCAATATATGCGTAAGCCGTAGAATGCGATTTATTGAAGCCGTATTCTCCAAATTTTACTATTAATGAAAAAATCTTTTCGGACTTTACTTCTTCTATCCCGTTTGTTTTACATCCGGCAATAAATTTATCTTTCATCTGATTTATAAGCTCGGTCTGCTTCTTTCCCACGCCCTTTCTCAGAACATCCGCCTCTCCCATAGAAAAACCCGCAAGATTGGTGGCTATTTTCATTATCTGCTCCTGATATAATATTACTCCATATGTATCATGGAGAATATCTTTCAACGACGGATGGATATAATGTATTTTAACCCTGCCGTGTTTTGCCTTAATAAAGTCGTCAACCATGCCGCTGCCCAAAGGCCCGGGGCGGTATAGCGCAACAAGCGGTATCAAATCTTCAAATGAATTAGGCGCAAGTTTTTTTATCAATTCTTTCATGCCGGAACTTTCGAGCTGAAAAACTCCGGTCGTATCGCCCGCGGATAAAAGTTTAAAAGTCGCCCTGTCGTTTAAATCTATATCATATATGTTAAATAAAGCATCTGTTTTGGAATCGTTTATAAGACCGATGGCTTCATTCATTACCGTAAGGGTTTTAAGTCCAAGAAAATCGAACTTTATAAATCCTAACTTTTCCAAATCGGTTCCGGTATATTGGGTGGTAATAACATCGGTTTCTTTCGTTCCTTTATATAAGGGCATATAGTTATGTATAGGTTCGTTCGAGATGACTACCCCTGCGGCATGGGTACTTGCATGTCTTGCAAGACCCTCAAGCCTTTTTGCTATTTCTATCAATTTTTTTACTTTAGGATTTGTTTCTATTAAATCACGGAGTTTAGGTTCTTCTTTTACCGCCTCTTCCAAGGTAATGCCGAGCGTGTTAGGAACGAGTTTGGCTATTTTATCGACCTCGGCGTAAGGCATATTTAAGGCTCTCCCCGTATCCCTTATTACCGCTTTTGCCAGCATAGTTCCAAAAGTTATTATCTGAGAAACCTGTTCTTCGCCGTATTTGCGGGCGACGTATTTAATTACCTCGTCCCTGCCGTTTATACAAAAATCGGAGTCTATATCGGGCATGCTTATTCTTTCCGGATTAAGAAATCTCTCGAACATTAAGTCATATTTAATAGGGTCTATTTCGGTAATTTTTAAACAGTACGCGGCAAGACTTCCGGCAGCGGAACCTCTGCCCGGTCCAACCGGAATATTGTGTTCTTTAGCATATCTAATAAAATCGGAAACTATTAAAAAATATCCTGCGAAATTAGATTTTTTAATTACTTCAATTTCCATATCTAATCTTGCTTTATAAGCTTCAGGAGCGTTTAAATAAGATTCGGCGGCGGCTTTTGTGGGATTTTTTACGAAAACTTCTTCAAAGCCTTCCCTTGTTTCGCGTTCAAAAAGATCGGCGGCGGCGGCTTCCGAAACCATGCCGGAATCTTTATTTTTTTTATCGTTAAACTGCGGAAAATGATGTCCCTCTTTAAGCTTAAAAGAAAAGTTGCATTTATCGGCTATCATTTTAGTGTTTGAGATTACTTCGGAGGGGTATGCGCCGAAAATTTCCTTCATTTCTTCTTGAGATCTAAAATAAAGTTCTTTCGTCGAAAATCTCATTCTGTCTTTGTCTTCCACCGTCTTACCCGTCTGTATGCATAATAGGACGTCGTGGGCTTCATAGTCCTCTTTAAGAAGATAATGACAGTCGTTGGTAGCGACGAGGGGGACGCCGTATTTTTTAGACAAATCTATCAATCCATTATTCGCCGTTATCTGCTCTTTCATGCCCTGAACCTGCATTTCCAAATAAAAATCGTCTTTAAATAGCTCTAAATAATATTTAAGGCTTTCTTCCGCCGCATCGTATTTCCCCTGAACTATGTTGTAAGGTATTTCACCTTTTATACAGGCGGATAATGCGATTAAACCCTTGTGGTTGTCCTTAAGAATATTTTTGTCTATTCTGGGTTTGTAATAAAATCCGTCTATATAAGATTTAGATACTAATTTAGACAGGTTTTGATAACCTTCGTCGTCTTTGGCAAGCAGTATAAGATGGTAATAATATTTTTCGTTTGCGTTCTTAAGTTTCATATCCGATTTCGAAACATACATTTCGCAACCGATTATAGGCTTTAACTTTTTCTTGACGGCTTTCTCGTAAAACTCGATAGCCCCAAACATATTGCCGTGGTCGGTTATCGCGACGGAAGGCATATTAAATTCGATAGCTTTATTTATAATATCGTCTATTTTAATAGCCCCGTCTAAGAGACTGTAATGCGAATGAAGATGCAGATGGACAAATTCGTTCATAATTTTATTCCCCTAATTTTATTCCCATTCTATCGTCGAAGGCGGCTTTGAAGTAATATCGTAAACCACCCTGTTGATTCCTTTTATTTCCGAAATTATTCTCGAGGAACATATCCTTAATATATCGTAATCAAGTTTTGCAAAATCGGCAGTCATTCCATCCGCCGAAGTTACCGCGCGAAGGGCTATAACCGACTCGTAGCTTCTTTTGTCTCCCATAACTCCGACGGTTTTAACGGGAACGAGTACCGGAAAAGACTGCCATACCTTATCGTATAATCCGGCTTTTTTTATTTCTTCGGTCGTAATAGCGTCCGCCTTTCTTAAAATATCGAGCCGCCGTTTATCGACTTCGCCTATTATTCTTATGGCTAATCCCGGCCCCGGAAACGGCTGCCTTTTTATTATTTCATCAGGGATTCCAATATTTTTTCCTATTATTCTGACCTCGTCCTTAAATAATTCCCTCAACGGCTCGATTAATTTTAAATTTAATTTTTTGGGGAGTCCGCCTACGTTATGATGGCTTTTGATGATACTCGAAGCCCCGAATACTTTTACCGATTCGATAACGTCGGGATAAAGCGTTCCCTGAACTAGAAAATTTACTCCTTTTATTTTTTCAGCCTCTTTTTCAAATATTTTTATAAAAAGTTTTCCTATGATTTTACGTTTTCTTTCAGGATCGACAACTCCTTTTAATTCCTTTAAGAATAAACCGGAGGCATTTACCGGCTTGACGTTTAGATTAAGGTTTTCTTTATAATATTTCATAACGGATTTTGCCTCCGTTTCCCTCAATAAGCCGTTATCGACAAATATGCATTTCAGCCTGTCTTTAATAGCTAAGTTCGTAAGAACTGCGGCAACGGTCGAATCTACCCCGCCGGAAAGGGCGCATATGGCTCTTCCGCCGCCCACGACATCCTTTATCTCTTTGACTTTGCCGGTAATAAAATCGTCTAACTCCCAGTCGCCTTTTACCTTTGCGATATCGAATAAAAAATTATTCAATATCTTCGTTCCGCAGGCTGTATGAATAACCTCCGGATGAAACTGCAGACCGTATATTTTTTTTTCAGGATTTTCAAAAGCCGCCGTATCGCAGGTTTCGGTCTGCGCCGTTATCGCAAAACCTTGCGGTATTTTTTCTATAATGTCGCCGTGGCTCATCCAAACCGGGCTGGATTTTTCGCATCCTTTAAAAAGTCTGCTTTCTTTAATAATTTTAAGATTAGAGTGACCGTATTCGCGGTTTTTTGCAGGCGTTACTTTTCCGCCGAGAAGGTGCGCCGTAATCTGCATACCGTAACATATGCCCAGAAAAGGAACGTCCAATTTAAATATTTCTTTAGATATAACGGGGGCATCCTTATCGTAAACCGAAGATGGTCCTCCGGAAAGTATAATCCCGTCGGCATCGAAATCTTTTACTTTATTCAGCGGCGAATTAAAAGGATATATCTCGCAATAAACCCTGCTTTCCCTTATTTTTCTAGCAATAAGCTGCGTATATTGCGAGCCGAAATCTATTATAAGAATTTTGGAGCGGCTTTTTTCCATTAGATTAGTCTAACCTGTAATTAGGCGCCTCCCTTGTTATAATTACGTCGTGGACGTGACTTTCTTTGAGTCCCGACGACGTAATTTTTATAAATCTTGTTTTGGTTCTCAGTTCTTCTACCCCGCGGACGCCGCAATAGCCCATTCCAGCCCGCAAACCGCCGATAAGCTGGTTTACCGCATCGGAAAGCGTTCCTTTGTATGGAACTCTTCCTTCTATGCCTTCGGGGACAAACTTGGACTCGTCTCTTATATGCGACTGGAAATATCTGTCTTTGGAACCGCTTACCATTGCGCCGAGAGAACCCATGCCTCTATATACTTTATAGCTTCTTCCCTGATAAATTATGGTTTCTCCGGGACTTTCCTCCGTACCGGCAAAAAGATTGCCAATCATTACGCTGTTTGCGCCTCCGGCTATAGCTTTGGAAATATCGCCTGAAAATTTTATTCCGCCGTCTGCGATTACCGGAACTCCGCTTTCGTCATATACTTCGGAACATTCTATAATTGCGGACAATTGCGGAACGCCTACTCCCGCAACTACCCTCGTAGTGCATATAGAGCCGGGACCTATGCCGACTTTTACCGCATCTACTCCGGCTTTAACAAGCGCCTTTGCGGCATCTTTAGTGGCGATATTGCCGGCTATTATATCCATTTTATAACGTTTCTTTAAATATTTTATCATATCTATAACACCTTTAGAATAACCGTGGGCAGTATCGATAACTATAGCGTCTACTTCGGCTTTGGCAAGCGCTTCTACCCTGTCTTCGGTATCTTTGGAAATACCTACCGCCGCCGCAACCCTGAGCCTGCCCAAAGAGTCTTTGCACGAATTAGGGTATTTTTTAATTTTTTCTATATCTTTAATCGTTATTAAACCTTTTAGGTTAAAATCTTTATCTACGACTAAAAGTTTTTCTATTTTCTTCTCATGCAGAGTTTTTTTTGCATCCTCGAGCGTCGTTCCAACCGGAACGGTAATAAGATGCTCCTTAGTCATAACATTGGCTACTTTTTCGTTAAGATTAACGGAAAATCTCAAATCCCGGTTGGTAAGTATGCCGACTAATCTATCTCCTTTTACTACGGGGACGCCTGAAATCATAAATTTTTTCATAAGGTCTAACGCATGCGAAATTTTATCGTCCGGGTTGACTTTTATGGGGTCGGTAATCATTCCGCTTTCGGATTTTTTTACCCTGTCGACTTCCGCCTTTTGTTCCTCGACGGTTAAGTTTTTATGGATTACGCCTATCCCGCCTTCCCGGGCTAACGAAATTGCGGTTTTTGCTTCCGTGACCGTATCCATAGCGGCGCTGACTAACGGTATATTCAAATTTATATTGCGGGAGAATTTAGTTTTTAAATCGACGTCTTTTGGAAGTATTTCCGAATAGTCGGGAACTATTAGAACGTCGTCGAAACTTAATGATTCGGTTATAATCTCCTTCATTTTTAAAATTCTCCTATTTAAAATTATTGTTTAACATTTGGAATTGTCCTCTTTAAAACCCCTCGCTAGCCGGCAATTAGTCCTTCAAGCAGTCCGCACTCGGAAACAGTAAAGCCCTGAACCTCGAAAAAATCCATACTCCTTAACATTATAGCCGTCCCCGCAAGCACAAGATCTTCTCTTCCGGGTTCTACGCCCTTAATTTTCAGCCTGTCTGAAATTTTTGTATCGATAAATTTTTTATAAATTTCCGCCGTATTTTTTTTCTTCAAAAAATACCCGTTTATCTTAAGCCTGTCATACCCGCACATTTTTAAATCTACCATGCCAAGCGTGGTTGCGGTTCCGGCGGTTCCTATCAGCGGCAAAGGTTCAAACGAATATCCGCTTTTAAGAATTTGGGCTTTTAACGAAGACAGTTTTTCTTCTATCTCTCTCTCTAATATCCGCAAATCTTCTTTTGAAACGGGGTCTGATTTTATAATTTCTTCGGTCAGATGAACCACGCCCATATTAAGACTGTATTTCCATAACGGAGCCCCGTTTTTAACGCACATATATTCGGTAGAGCCTCCGCCTATATCTATGGAATAAAATTCATTCAAGTTATTAAAGCAGGAAGATATGCCTTTAAGCGTTATAAGCGCTTCCTCTTCCCCGCTTATAACGCTAAGCTTAAGTCCAAATTCTTTAAAAAGAATATTTTTTACGTCCTGCGCGTTGGGAGCATCCCTTAGAACGCTGGTGCCGGTTATAACTACATTGCCGGGTTCGATGCCGTATTCTTTTATTTTATCCGTATAAGTCTTTAAAGCAGCCGTTAATCTGCGAATAGACGAAAGGGTTATGATTCCTTCTTTTTTAAAGTTTTCTCCAAGCCTGATAATCTTCATATCGACATATGCCGGACTCAGCAGGTTGTTTTCGTCTTCGGTTATAAGACATCTGACGGTATTAGTTCCTATATCTATAGACGCTTTATTTGTCAACTTTATCCCCTTTATCTTTTACCCTAAAATTGGGTTTTACTCTCCTCTATACTTTTTAACGTAATTAATGTAATTATTTGCCGATTCCCTTATGGATTCTATTTCTTTATTATTCAGATTTTTTTTTATAACTCCGGGAATACCCGCGACTAAAGAACCGTCCGGAACTACGGAATTTTCCTTGACTAATGCCCCGGCCGCTATAATGCAGTTTTTACCGACCCGCGCTCCCGTCAAGACGATGGCTCCAATGCCGATAAGACAGTTATCGCCTATTTCGCATCCGTGAAGATTTACGCTGTGTCCTATAGTAACTCCGTTTCCGATTATAAGCGGTCCGGTATCATGCTGTACATGGAGGACGCTGTTATCCTGAACGTTGGTATTGTTTCCTATTCTTATGTAATTAACGTCGCCTCTTACAACCGAACCGAACCATATGCTCGAACCCTTTCCTATTACGACGTCTCCTATGATAACCGTATTTTGGCTAAGATATACGCTTTTGTCTATTTTAGGATATTTTCCCAGATAAGATTCTATTATCATTAGTAGATATAAATCCTCCACTCTTTTAATTAGTTTAAATAAATATTATATAACAATTATAATGCTAATCGATATATTTTTTTAATTAACGAATTGTTTTAGAAAGCGACTCCGCCTGTTTTTTTGCCTCTATTACGTCTTCTATGCCGTTTAATTTAAAAGGTTTATGCGCCTTCATAATCTTTTCGACGTTTACGGCTATTTTATTAAACGATATTTTCCCGTCCAGAAACGAGTTAACAAAAAATTCGTTTGCCTCGCAAAAAACGGCAGGCATACTTTTTCCAATTTTCAAAGCATATCTTGCAAGGTTTAAAAACGGAAATTTTTCGTTATCCGGCGCAAAAAATTCCAGACTTCCTATTTCCGCAAGATTAATAGGCTTCATTAGCCCCTTAAACCGCCGCGGATAAGACAGGGCATAGCCTATAGGTCCTTTCATATCCGTATCGCCCATCTGCGCCATAATCGAACCGTCTTTAAATTCTACCATCGAATGAACCGCCGCCTGCGGATGTATCAACACTTCAATTTGTTTTTCGCTGATATTAAATAAATAACAGGCTTCAATTATTTCAAGTCCCTTGTTTGCGAGGGTGGATGAATCTATGGTTATCTTTTTACCCATCCTCCATTTAGGATGATTTAATGCCATATCGACGGTAATGTTTTTAAAGTCGGTTTTATCTTTATTATAAAACGGACCTCCGGACGCCGTGAGGATTAATTTGCGGACGTCCGATTTTGCGCCGCATCTTAAGCACTGAAACAATGCGGAATGCTCTGAATCTACGGGAATTATTTTGGCTTTCGAGGACTTAGCGGTTTCGTTAAGAATATCTCCTGCCATTACCATGGATTCCTTATTTGCAAGAGCCAGATCTTTCCCTGCGGCAAGGCTCATATAAGACAGCATAAGACCGGATGAGCCGCTTATAGCGTTTAAAACTATATCGAAAACATCGTCTAAAACAACCTCGCCGAGACTCTTCTCGCCGAAAGTAAACTTTGTTTTAATATTTCGAAAGTTCTTTAATGCGGCTTTCGCCTTGTTCGACTCGTTTTCCGAAGAAAGAACGCAGTACAAAGGGTTAAGCCGTATAATCTGTTCCTTGAGTTCCGCCGTAAAATGACCGGCGGCTATGCCTTTTACGGAAAGTTTATCCGGATATGCAAACGCTACCTCTAAAGCATTTTTACCTATGGACCCGGTAGAACCGGCAAGAAATATATTACGCATAACAATTTAATACATCCGCTTTAATTTATTTTTTAATTTATCAAAATTTTAAATAATATGCCGCAATATAATAAAAAACGGGTGCCGCGAGTATAACGCTGTCTATTCTGTCAAGGATGCCGCCGTGACCCGGAATTAAATGGCCGGAATCTTTTTTTCCCCCCATTCTTTTGATTAACGATTCTGTTAAATCGCCTAACATTCCGGCAATAACCGTTACGGACGTCAAAATTATAAAGGAAGTAACGGTAAATCTTTCATAATCCGCTATGACTATCCTGAAAACAAAGGCGGCGAGAACCGCCGATAAAAAACCTATCAATGCTCCTTCTACCGTTTTTTTAGGGCTGAGCGAAAAAATCAGCTTATGCTTCCCAAAATGCCTTCCGCCGTAATATGCAAAAATATCGGAAGCCCATACAAGTATAAATAATAATAAAAGCAGTAATTTTCCGCCGGAAAGTTCAAGAATTTTCAATAAAAAAGAAATAAAAAAGCCGGCGTAGAATATAGAAAATATATCTATAAATATACTTTTCCCGGAATCTGTTTTAAAAAAAACGATATTCTTTAGGAAAATCAAAAAAGCCGACAAAAAGAGGATAAATATAAAATCCGGGGATTTTAAGAATGCAAAAGAAAATACTATTAGTATCGAAAGAATTTCAGGCAGTATAAAATATTTATATCCGGTTAAGTCGAAGATACCGTATATTTCATAAACGGAGAGCGCGGTCAAGATGACGGAAATAAAAAAAAATTCGTGTATGTTAAGTAAAAAAATAGATAAAATTATTACTATTCCGAATACAATCCCGAATACAAATCTTTTAGGGTCAAATCTCGGTTTTTCCAAATCTTCTTATCCTTTTTTCGTAATTTTTTAATGCGGCGTTTAAATTTTTCTTTCTAAAATCCGGCCATAACGTTTTTGTAAAATATATTTCGGCATAAGCTGCTTGGTAAAGCATAAAATTGGACAGTCTCTGTTCGCCGCTCGTTCTTATAAGAAGGTCGGGGTTGGGAATTTTTGACGTGTATAGATAAGAGGAGAAAAGCTCGTCGTCTATATCTTTAATGCCTATCGCGCCTTTTTTAACGTCTCCCGCAATTTTGGAAACGGCGTTTAATATTTCTTCTTTAGAGCCGTAACTAAGCGCCAAAGTAAAAATCAATTCGTTAAAATTTTTTGTTTTTTCTTCGGCATTTGCTATCGCATATTTTGATTGTTCCGGAATTCTGTCTATATTGCCTATAAAATTAAGCCTAATTTTATTCTTTACAAGATAAGGAAGTTCTATATTAATATATTCGTTAAGAAGCTGCATTAAAGAATCGACCTCTTCCGTCGGTCTTTGCCAATTTTCCGATGAAAAAGCATAAACGGTAAGATATTTGATTTTATATTGTATTACCCCTTTAACAACCGATTTTAAAGATTTTATCCCTTCTATGTGTCCGTAAATTCTATCCAAATTTCTTTTCTTTGCCCACCTGCCGTTTCCGTCCATAATAACCGCAAGGTGGTTTGGGATATTTTTAAAGGTCATACTTCCAATATTTCTTTTTCTTTATGTTTGGTTATTTCGTCAATTTCTTTGACAAAACCGTCGGTTAATTCCTGAATTTTTTTCTGAATTTTAAAGGATATATCTTCCGATATTTCTTTGGATTTCTCGGAAGATTTTATTTTTTCGTTTGCCAGCCGCCTAAAATTCCTTATTTCCTGCTTAATAGATTCGGACAATTTGCTTATCTGCTTTATTATTTCCTTACGCCGTTCCTGAGTTAACGCCGGTATGACGATGTTTATGCTTTTTCCGTCGTTAGAAGGATTTAAAGAAGGGTCGTATTTTTGGATGGCTTTTTCTATAGCCGGAAGAGAACCCGCATCCCATGGATTTATCGTTATAGTCCTGCTGTCCGGCACGGAAATGGAAGCAAGTCTTATTATAGGCGAAATAGAACCGTAATATTCGACGTTGACGGCATCTATTAATCCGGTAGAAGCCCTTCCCGTCCTTATCCTTAAAAGTTCGTTTTTATAAGATGATATAGCATGAGACATTTTCGCTTTCGTCTCGTTAATAAATTCCGATTCATTCATAATGTCCACCCATCAAAAGATTAAGGATTTTTAATTATGGTGCCTATGGTTTCACCCTTAACTACTTTCAGCAGATTGCCCGGGACTAATAGATTAAAGACGACTATCGGCAGGCTGTTGTCCATACATAAAGATATAGAAGTAGAATCCATAACCTTTAAATTTTTATTCAAAACATCGATATAAGTAAGTCTTTCAAATTTTACGGCACCTGCATTGATAAGCGGGTCGTCGCTGAAAACCCCTTCTATTCTGGTAGCTTTAATGATAACGTCGGCATGAATTTCCATAGCCCTGAGCGATGCGGCGGTATCAGTGGTAAAATAAGGATTTCCCGTTCCTGCGGCGAATATAACCACTCTTTTTTTCTCTAAATGCCGCAATGCCCTGCGCCTTATATACGGTTCGGCAACCTGCTGCATTGCTATAGCGGTTTGAACTCTCGATATAACGCCGTTATCTTCCAGGCTCGTCTGCAGGGCAAGGGCATTTATAACCGTGGCAAGCATGCCCATATAATCGCCCTGAGTGCGTTCCATTCCAAGTCCCTTGGACGACTTGCCGAATCCCCTGAATATATTGCCTCCGCCTATGACGACCGCAACCTCGACTCCGGCATCGGTAACGGATTTTATTTCACGGGATACGAAGTTTATTACGGAAGGGTCTATGCCGCATTTGTTTTCGCCGGCTAAAGCCTCCCCGCTTACCTTAAGCAGTATTCTTTTGTAATTGAGTCCCTGCATTATTCTCCCAACTGGTATCTTACGAATCTTTTTAAAACTATATTTTCTCCTAATCTTGCCACTTCGTTGTCTATAACGGCGGAAATATTTTTAGAAGGGTCTTTTATGAACGCCTGTTCGAGCAGGCAGACATCCTGATAATATTTTTCAAGTTTTCCCTCGATTATTTTCTCCTTAACCGCTTGAGGTTTGTCCATAGCCGCAAGCTGTTCTCTGTAAATCTCCTTTTCCTTGAATATAATTTCAGGCTGAACCGCTTCCCTTTTAATATAAAGAGGATTCGACGCGGCAATATGCATAGCTATATTTTTTGCCAGTTCTTGGAATTCTGCGGTTCTGGCTACAAAATCGGTTTCGCAGTTTATTTCCAAAAGGACGCCTATCCTTCCCCCGGCATGGATATAAGAATAAATCAATCCTTCCTTAGCCTCTCTATTCGCCTTCTTTTGAGCTTTAGCCAGCCCTTTTTTTCTAAGCGCTTCTACGGCTTTTTCCAAATCTCCGCCGGTTTCTATAAGAACGTTTTTGCAATCCACAAAGCCCGCTCCCGTCATCCCGCGTAAATTTTTAACAAGTTCCGCGCTTATATTTTGTGATTTTTCCAATTATTTTTCCTCTCTTTTATATTTGTTTTTATTTTAATTCTTTATTTAGATAGAAATATCGGCTTCTTCAACGTCTGCTAATGACGCTTCGGCGGTGGTGACGACAGAAGCCTCTCCTGCGGTGGCGGCGGCGAAAGTTTCTTCCGTAATAATTCCTTCAGGAACGTTCTGCGCCTTGCCTTTAGCCGACTTTTCGTCGAAAATCCTTTTTCCTTCTATAATAGCATCTGCCATTGTGCTTAAAATCAATTTTATCGCCCTTATAGCATCATCGTTGCCGGGTATCAGCCAGTCCACGAAGTCGGGGTCGGCATTGGTGTCGGCAACTCCTATTATGGGAATTTCAAGCCTTCTTGCTTCCTTTGCGGCGATAATTTCATGATGGATATCGACTATAAATACGGCATCGGGTACTCTGTGCATATCTCTGACTCCGTTAAGAACTTTCTGGTGCTTAACTATTTCTTTTTCCATTTTTGCCATTTCTTTTTTGGTAAATCTGGAAAATTCTTCCGAGTCTTTAAGCGCTTCCAATTCTTTTAATCTTTTAATCGAAAGTTTAATGGTTGCAAAATTAGTAATCATTCCGCCGAGCCACCTTTCGTTCACGTACGGCATTCCGCATCTTTTAGATTCTTCTACTACGATAGGATTAGCCTGCTTTTTTGTACCTATAATAAGAATAACTTTGCCTTCCTTAGCCATCTCGAACAGCTTATCGTAAGCCGCCGAAATATAAGGAAGAGCTTTTTGAAGGTCGATTATATGGACCCCGTTTCTCGCCCCGTATATGTAAGGTTTCATCTTGGGGTTCCATCTTTTGGTCTGATGTCCGAAATGGACGCCTGCTTCCAGCAACTGCTTAATTGTAACGTTAAACGGCATTTTAGTCTCCTTTGCGCTTTTTTCTCCCCGCCTATACAAAGCACTTCAAGCACAAATTAATAGACGGGTACGATTTAGTTAATTTTAACTTATCTTTTTATCATTTTTACGCATTTATTGCAAGAAAATTATTTTATAGAGAAAATTAAAAATATTATTGTATCCGTTAACCGGAATCCTTTTTAATTCATAGGAATTATCTCCGACGCCCGCTTTACCCCTTACCGTCGTAAATGCCCCGAGATAACCGGCTTTTTTAACGGCTCTCATCACGTTTGCGTTATAAGCCCCGAATGGATAGGAGAAAAAATCTACGGGAGCGTTTAGCATGTTTTCCAAGTAAGCTTTAGAGGCTATTAATTCTCCTATTAAAACGCCTTCATCCAGACGGTCTAAATAATAATGGTTTATTCCATGCGAGCCTATGAAAAATCCCTCTTTAAACATTTCCTTAATTTCGCTTTTATTTAAAAAATTCTCGCGCGCTTTTTCCCTCTCGTCGGAAACGATATTTTTTTTTCCGACGAAACCGGCGCTAATAAATATTGTTGAAGTAAAACCTGCCGCCTTTAACACAGGATAGGCATTTAAATAATTATTCTCGTATCCGTCGTCAAAAGTTATCAATAAAGGTTTCTTTGCCGATATTTTATGCCCTTTGACGAAAGATAAAATTTCTTTGGGATTTACGGTGTTATAACCTAAAAACTTCAATAAAGATATTTGTTTTTTAAACTGCTTCGGAGTAACGTATAGCCCTTTATATACCGCATCTTTTTTAGGATAATCTATTTTATGATAGTATAAGACGGGAATTTTCAAAAACTTCAACTCCTGTAGGAAGCGTTAATGTCTATATATTTCTTTGTAAGATTGCACGTTAAAACCGATCTTGTCTTTTTGCCGCATTTCAGGTCTATTTTAAGATCTATTTCTTTCGGGGATAAGACGGTTTTTTCCGCCGCTTTGCTTAATTCCTTGAAAACTACGGAATTTTGCACTATTAATTTATCGTTTATATAAATATCTATTTCTTCCGGTTTGAGCGGAACGGACGACCTTCCCACAGCCGCCATTATTCTGCCCCAGTTTAAATCTTCCCCGGTAATCATGGTTTTAAACAAAGGAGAATTTGCGACGGTAAGGGCAATTTTTTTTGCGCCTGATTCGGTATAAGCATTCATTACGGTAATTTTTATAAACTTCGTCGCGCCTTCCCCATCTTTCACTATCATTTTCGCAAGCTCGAAACATACATCCGAAAGAGCGTTTTTTACGATGTTATAATCTGCGTTCGATTTTTCAATCGTGTATTTTGCGGTATCGGGGTAAAAAAAAGCGGCGGTATCGTTAGTCGAGGTATCGCCGTCAACCGTTATAGAATTAAAAGACGTTTCGACGCAATCCCTAAACATCTCGTCGGCCGTTTCTTTCTTTAAAGGAATATCGGAAAATATAAAAGCAAGCATCGTAGCCATATTAGGCATTATCATACCCGACCCTTTTGCCGTTCCTATTATCCCGTATTTTACTCCGTCCAGCATCACGTCTTTGGACACGGTCTTGGAAAAAGTATCGGTGGTCATAATCGATTTCGCGAAATCGTGAAACCCGCTTTTGTCCGCGTCTTTAACTAATTCCGGAACCGCCCGTTCTATTAAAGACGCGTTAAGCCTTTCGCCTATTACTCCGGTGGAACATATAAAAATATTGTCTTGAGCGGCGCAGGTTTCCCTCGAGACCGCTTCCAAGACTTTCCCTGCATCTAATGCGCCATACGGACCGTTACATGCATTTGCGTTTCCCGAATTTACAATTAAAGCCTTTATAATATTTTTAGAATTTTTTTTAGATATAATAACGGGAGCCGCTTTAATCTTATTACGCGTAAAAACCGCGCTGACCCTCAGCGGAATTTTGGAAATCATTAATCCGACGTCCAAATCTTTATTTTTTTTTAATCCGCAGGATTTACCGGAGAATAAAAAATTATTGATTTTTTCCATGGCAATTTTTATATTTTTTACCGCTGCCGCAGGGACAGGGTTCGTTTCTTCCTATTTTTTTAGGTTTCACTATGGGTTTTTGTTTTTCTTCCGATTCAAAATTTATTTCGTTATGCGTCATAACGATATTATCCGAAAGAAGACCGGCTCCCGCCAATATATCGCCGGCATTTACGCTCTCCTCGAATTGAACCGTCGAGATAGAATTCAACGCTTCTTCTTTCATTCTGAACTGCATATTTAAAAATAAACCGTAAGCCTCTTTCTGATATTCTATTAATGGATTTACCTGCGCATATCCTCTAAGCCCTATGCCTTCCTTAAGAGCGTCTAAAGAAGTCAGCGCATCCTTCCAGAGACTGTCGACCGCCTGAAGATATAAAGCTTTAATTATATCGACCTTTTCTCCCTCCGGAAATAATGCTATTTTAGCATCTATACTTTTTTTGATTAAATCCGAAAAGGTATTAAAAAGCCCGCTTCTCGGCAATTTTTTCAAAGCCGCGATAACGGCGTCTTTTTTTGCGTCATCGGAAGACGGATCCGATTTTAAGCTAAATGTTTCCGGGGGCATAGAAATTATATCTATAGACAGGCTTGCTTTTATAATTTCTAAAAGGCCTTCTATATCCCAATGTTCGCTGTGGGATTTTTCCTGAACGTATTCCTCAAAATATGATTCTAACAAAGATTTAATATCGAACAAAATATCGTCGTAAATCTCGGAAAGTTCGTCTATCTGCAGAATTCTTCTTCTGTATGAATATATAAGCTCCCTCTGTTTGTTCATAACATTGTCGTAATCGATGAGGTTTTTCCTTATGTCGAAATTATGGCCTTCCACTTTTTTTTGCGCATTCTCGATAGCTTTAGATATCATACTGTGTTCGATAGCCTGACCGTCTTTTAATCCCAGCCTCTCCAAGAAAGGCGCAAGCCTTTCCGAGCCGAATATTCTCATAAGGTCGTCTTCTAAAGAAACATAGAATCTGGAAGAGCCTACGTCTCCCTGTCTTCCGGACCTGCCTCTCAGCTGGTTGTCTATACGCCTCGATTCGTGCCTTTCCGTTCCTATTACGTGAAGTCCGCCGAGTTCTTTAACTCCTTCTCCGAGAACGATGTCGGTGCCTCTTCCCGCCATATTCGTCGATATAGTTACCGATTTTTTCTGTCCGGCGTTTGCGATAATATGCGCTTCCTTTGCATGATTTTTTGCATTCAAGACGGAATGGGGAATCCCTTTTTTCTTTAAAATACCGCTCAGTCTTTCGGACTTTTCTACTGAAACCGTTCCGACCAAGACCGGTTGTCCTGCTTTGTATTTTTCTATGACCTCTTCGGATACCGCGTTAAATTTCTCCGCTTCCGTAGCAAATACTAGATCGGTATAATCTTTTCTAATCATCGGCTTATTGGTCGGTATGACCGCTACATCGAGATTATATATCTTTTTAAATTCTTCGGCTTCCGTATCCGCAGTTCCGGTCATACCGGCAAGCTTGTTATACATCCTGAAAAAGTTCTGGAACGTTACCGTAGCCAAAGTCTGATTCTCGCCCTCGACCTTAAGACGTTCTTTGGCTTCCAGAGCCTGATGCAGTCCTTCTCCGTAACGTCTGCCGTTCATAAGCCGCCCGGTAAATTCGTCCACTATAACGACCTGATTATCCTGAACTAAATAATCGACGTCCTTGGAATAACATGCATGCGCCCGCAAAGATTGATTTACGGCATGGAGTAAATCTAAATGTCTCGGGTCGTAAATATTTTTTATATTTAAAGTCTTTTCGACTTTCTCTATACCTTCTTCGGTCAATATTGCAGTTTTTAATTTTTCGTCCACCGTGTAATCGGAATCTTTTTTTAAAAAACCTACGGCATTATCGGCTTGATAAAACATCTCGGTAGTTTCGTCGGATTCGCCCGAAATTATAAGCGGAGTTCTAGCTTCGTCTATCAACACCGAATCCACTTCGTCTATTATGGCATAGTTTAATTCTTTCTGGACGTAATCGTCTAATGAAAACTTCATATTGTCCCTTAGATAATCGAATCCGAATTCGTTATTGGTGCCGTATGTAACATCGCAGCTATAGGCTTTTTTTCTTTCTCCGTCGTCTAAATCATTAGTTATAACGCCTACGGAAAGACCTAACGCATTATAAGCTTTACCCATCCACTCGGAGTCTCTTTTGGCAAGATAATCGTTTACGGTAATAATATGCACGCCCCTGCCGGTTAGGCTGTTAAGATAAGCCGGAAGGACGGCCACAAGCGTTTTTCCTTCTCCGGTCGCCATCTCGGCAATCTTTCCCGAATGAAGTATCATTCCGCCGATAAGCTGAACGTCGAAAGGCCGCATATTAAGGGATCTTTTAATTCCTTCCCTTGCGACGGCAAAAGCGTCGGGGATCATATCGTTCAGTTTTTTTTCCTGTTCCGCTTGAGAAAGCCCTTTAAGTTCGTTTTTGAACTTGTCGGTCATTCCCTTAATTTCGCCGTCTTTAAAATTAGAATATACCGGTTCTAACGAATTAATTTTATCTACTAAAGGTTTTAATCTTGCAAGCTCCCTCTGGTTGCTGGTCCCTAAAATACTTTTTAATAATTTAACTACCAATGTGAATACGCTCCGTTGATTTTACGTTTTAATAATAAGGTTTATGTTCCGGAAACCTGAATGTTTTCAAACAATATTGAGGGCGAACCGGTCGAACCGAAATAGCGTATGTCGTCGGCTACTTTTACTATACCGTTAAATAACTGCATCAGATTTCCGCTCAATACTATTCCTTTAACCGGAAAATCTATCTTCCCGTTTTTAATATAAAAACCGGAAGCCCCGAGTGAAAATTCGCCGGTATAAGGCTTTGCCATATGAAGCCCCATAAGCTCGTTTACATATAAACCTTCTTTGACCGAACTTATTATGTCTAAAATATTAGTTTCGCCGTTTTTTATAAAAAAATTAGTAGAACCGATATCCGGAGGAAGAGTAAAAGAGCGGCTAACGGAATTCCCCGTTGATTTTGCGCCGGCTCTTTTTGCGTATTCGATATCGTAAAGATAGGATTTTACGACCCCCGACGAGCATAAAATCTTTTTTTGCATCTTAACGCCTTCCCTGTCGAATATATCGGTAAGAGCGCCTCCGTGCAGAAGACCATCGTCGATAATATCTAATTTATCTGAAAATACTTTTGTTCCTATCCTGCCTTCTAATAAAGATTTCTTTTTATAGACGCTGTCGGCATAAAAAGACTGTTTTAATATGCCGAGAAGTTCGGACGACGTAAAGTTATCGAATAATATATTATAATTTCCGCTTGGCACTGCCCGTGCCCCAAGCTGATCTACTCCTTTTTTCGAGGCATTCATAGCGGCTTTTTTAAATTTCAACGCTCCAAAACTGTGCGAAAAATCAAAATCGAATCCCGATCCCGTATCTTCGCCGTTTCTTGATGCGACCGATAAAAATATTTCGTAAAAAGTCTTTTTTGAAGATATATCGACGCCGTTAGAGTTGTAAAATCTTTTAGAGATTAACGTTTCCGAATAGGAAGGCTTATCTACTTTATATATTTTTTTATCGTATGAATATGCCGTTTCTTCCATTTCAATCAGAAGCGATTTTTTTTTATCTATGCCTATGCGGCTCCAGTCGTCGGAATAGATACCCAATTTTTCCGGCAGGCTTAAATCAGTGAGGTTTTCGTCTTTGTCGGAAAAATCAAAATAATCGTTTTCGTCCATAAACTTTAGAAGAGAATATGCGCCTTCCAAAGCATTCATAATCTTTTCTTCTTCAAAACCGAGACAGTATGAAAAACTTACCCTTTTTTTATCGCACAGCCTTATATTAAGACCGTTTGTTTCGGCGTTGACGTAATTAGATATCCTGCCGTCTTCCGATTCCATCTTTAATATTTTAGAGTTAAATAAATAAGCCTCTAATCTTATTCCTTTTTTTTTGGAATAATCGTCTATTAACGAAATTATCGAATCAAAATTATCGTTTCGCTCCTGCTCGGCGCTTTGGACATCGGACATATTTTTTGGCGGGTTAAGTTTTTTTGAATTTTTCATTTATTTATATAGAGTTCCTTTTTAAAAATTTATATTGGGCATTTACTTGTTGTTTATGCGGGAGATTATATCTGCGGCAACTTCTTCTATAGATTTTTCGGTAATATCGATAACATAGGCGTTTAACTTGGAATATATAGATAAAGAATGCGCCAGTTCGGTTTCTATGGATTCTTTAGATATATAATCCTGCGAAAGAGGAAGCCCCATTCTTTTTAATCTCTCCTTTCTTAAGTTTGATATTCTAAGGGGGTCGGAGATAAGCCCGAATATCTTTCCCCTAGGAATGCCGTAAACGGCTTCGTCAATGCTCTGGGTATCGATTATAGGAATATTTGCCGCCTTAAAACCCCTCTGCGCAAGGAACAGGCATAAAGGAGTCTTAGACGTCCTCGAAACTCCGAGTATGAGGGCATCCGCATCCGATATTTCGTCTATCCTCTGTCCGTCGTCATGTTTTACCGCATATTCCAGCGCATCGATTCTTTTGAAATATTCATCGTTGACCCTGTGAATCAATCCCGGTTTTCTTTCCGGAGACAAGTTGAGAATATTTGCGATGGAATTTAACACCGGTCCTATAATATCTATGCTAACGATGCCTTTTTCGACAGATTCCTGAAGCATAATATTTCTAAGACCGTCCTTAACGAGGGTAAAAATAACTATGGCATTTTTATCGGCGGCTTCGGTAATTATTTCCCTTAATTTTAACTCTGAATCGATTAATAAAAATCTTTTAAGATGGACGTCCGGAATAGAAAATTGGGATATTGCGGCTCTTGCCACCTTTTCGGCCGTTTCTCCCGTAGAATCCGATACTACGAACACATAAAATTCTTTGTTTTTATTATTTTTGTTATTCATTTTTTATATCAAATATGCGTTTTTAATCCTGATTTTTTCCATAACAGCATACCGCCTTTAAGATTATAGACATTGTTAAAGCCGTGCCTTTTAAGCATCGAGCATGCCGAATAGCTTCTTGCGCCGCTGTGGCAGACGGCAATAATGTCTTTGTCTTTATAGGCATCCAGTTCGTTAATTTTTAACGGTAAAAGCCTTATCGGAATTAACTTTGCATTTTCTATATGCCCCAAATTGCCGCTGAATTCATGCGGCTCTCGAACATCGATTATAAGCGTATTTTTGCCTTTATCCTCCGATAATTTTTTATAAGCCTCTTCGGGAGTTATCTGATTAACGTCTCCGAACAAGCCTTCCCTTTTGAAAATATTAAACATTCCTAAACCTTTCCCCCTTTTATTATATTAAGTCCGTTTCTTATGTAAATTTAATTTATTATAATACATAGTTTAGATTTTGTCTATGGCATTTATAACTTCAGCATCACGGCAGTCTCGTCGCAATCCGGAAATTTGACGCAATTTATACAGTCGCTCCATATTTTATGGGGCAGTTCGGCTTTATCGATAATTTTAAACCCCGATTTTTGAAAAAATTGAGGTTTATAAGTAAGCGCAAAGAGGTTTGTTATTTTAAAAAATTTTGCTTCTTCGATGCATTTTTTTATAAGTTCCGTGCCGATAAGTTTCCTCGTATAAGGTCTTTTTACGGCTAAAGACCTTATTTCCGCAAGATTTTCCCATACGATGGTAAGCGCGCATGCTCCTATAACATCAGGCGTATGACCTGATATATTAGGTCCTTCTTCGTCTTCATTTTCTATCTCGGCAATATAAAAATCCCGTAGATGCTCATATATATCGCTCATAGAGCGTGGAAGCATCTCGCCGGCTTTAGAATATTCCAAAAAAAGATTATAAAGAGATTTAACGTCGCACATAAGCGCTTTTCTCAGAACCACCTTTACGGCCATAGTATTTTTATTTTTCCTGCGTTTACGGTCTAAATATCCTTCCGGTTCTATTTCGATTTCTATTTCGGCGGGATAAAAAATAGCTCCCCCGCCTTTTTCATATCTCTGCCTGCCCGTCTTATACAACGAAACCCCTCCTTTTAAGAATTTCCTTTGCATGCCGCAACGCCGCTTCCCCTTTTGAATCTCCCGATAACATTCTTGCCGTTTCGCCGACCCTTTCCTCCATAGAAAGACTTTTAATTTTAGTATATGTCTTTCCACCCTCTATATCTTTATAAACAAAAAAATGTTTATCCGCAAACGAAGACACCTGCGCAAGATGCGTTATAAGTATAACCTGATTTACGTTTGAAATAGATTTAAGGGCTTCCCCCACAAAGTTAGCTATATCCCCGCCAATTCCGGCATCTATCTCGTCGAATACAAAAGATGCGGCGTCCTTTTTCTTATTCATAATTTTTAATATGCATAAACTTACGCGGGAAAGTTCCCCGCCCGAGGCAACCTTTGAGAGCGGTCTGGGGTCTTCCCCCGGATTTGCCGAAAACATAAAGATACATTCATCCAGCCCTGTTTCCGAGAAACCTTCTTCAAAATTACCCATAGTAAGTTTTATCTTAAATACCGGCTTAATTCCAAGAAACAAAAGCTCTGTTTCTATTTCTTTTTCTAAAACGGAGGCGGCGCTAAGTCTTTTAGTATGCAATTCTTCTGCGGACTTCAAAAACTTTTCTTTCAAGTTTTTATATTCGGCATCTATTTCGGCAATCCTGCGTTCAAGTTCGGATATGCCGCCTAATTCTTTTTTCGCCTCGTCGTAAATTTTCAACAGTTCCTCGAGATTAGAAACGCCGTATTTGTTTTCGATGCCTATAATACCGTCTATTTTAAGCTTTATCTCGCTTAATTTTTCTTCGTCGAACTCTACAGAAGAATATTTTTCCAAAGATAAAAGAATGTCGTCGAGTAATATCTTAACGGTTTCGGCATTTTTTAATTCCTCTTTCTGCTTAAAGTTGGAATCTAATTCCGATAATTTGGACAGATTGGATATCAGGGGATTCAAATGCTTCAGAATTCCGTATTCTTCATTGTCTATCAAGTCTATGGAAGATAAAATAAATTCTTTTATGCCGTTTATGTTTTCAAGCCTTTTAAGTTCTTCTTTTAAAATTTCTTCGTCGTTTTTGGATTTTATGCCGAGTTTTTCTACATCGCCGGTAATATACGAATTTATCGTCTTTGCTCTTGATATTCCGTCTATCTTTTTTGCTATTTCGGATTTTTCTGCTTCTATTCGTTTGATACCGCCGTAAATTTTTTTGACGCTCGTCAGCAAATCTTGATTGCCCGCAAAATTATCAAGAAAAGCAAGCTGGCTGTTAGACTCTATGAGAAACCGCCTGTCGTTCTGCCCGAATATTTTAACTAAATTTTCGCCGATGCGTTCGGGTATATTTTTATTTACCTGTTCGTTATTTATAAAATATTTACTTTTACCCGATTCCGAAATAGTTCTTTTTAAAATTATATCTTCCGAATTTAATATATCCGCGGCACCGCATTCTTCAAATATATTAGTCAAATCGACGATTCCTTCTCCTTCGCCCGCATCGAACACCGCGCTGACGAAACCTTCTTTTTCTCCCGTTCTTATAATGTCCGACCCTTTAGTTTTTCCGAATAGGAAGTTTATAGATTCTATGATTATGCTTTTGCCCGCTCCGGTTTCTCCGCTCAAAACATTCAAGCCTTCGGAAAAATCTATTTCCAGATAGTCTATAGTAGCAAAATTTTTTATATATATCGTTTTTAACAATTTTACTTTTTTACCAGTTTAATTTTGTTCTTAATATATTCCAGTAATCGTAATCTAAAGATACCGAAAGATAAACTTTCGAGGAGTGTTTTTTGATTATTACTTCGTCGCCGTCGTAAAGCTTTAAGCCGTCTCTTCCGTCTGCGGAAATAAAAATATCCCTTTCCTGAGGCAAAATTTTTATTTTAAGCTCGCAGGGGTTTATAATGAGAGGTCTGTTTGAAAGGGTGTGCGGGCATATAGGGGTTAAAATAAAAGCGTCCATATCGGGCTGGACTATAGGTCCCCCGGCGGATAAAGAATATGCGGTAGAACCGGTCGGGGTAGCGATTATAAGTCCGTCCGCCCTAAAGTCGTTTAACCAGACGTCGTTTACGGAAACGGTCAAATTAATTACTCTTGCATGAATGCTTTTTTCTCTTGCTATAGTCGCTTCGTTTAACGAAACTAATTTTTCGATAGATTTGCCTTTTCTGAATACTTCGATATCTAAAGCCATTCTCGGAATAAATTCTAAAGAGCCGTCAAAAAATCTTTCGACCGCCTCTTTTTTTTTGCGTTCCGAAATTTCAACGAGAAAGCCTAACGTGCCGAAATTTATTCCTATAATCGGGACTTCAAGCGGAAAAATTTTTCCCAGAGTAATCAAAAGAGTTCCGTCCCCGCCGCAAACTATCACAAGCCCAACGTCTTTAATATCGGAACGGGTAATACCCATGCTGGGCCTTACCGTTCCTTCTATACCGTTGCGCTTAAACAGCCCGCATACAAAGTCTGCGGATTTCAACGCTTCTTCGGCGCCTTTTTTATAGGAAATCAGAACTCTTTTGACATTTTTATTGAAATCCGATGAAAACATTAAGTCGCCTGAATACTAACGGAGAGTTTTTGTTTCATTTAACAACCCGCCCTCTTTGATTATTTTAACCTGCCTGTCGGTTAAATTATATTTAAATTGATATTCCGCATTTCCTTTAGTTTTGTTTATAAAAGTAATAGGCTTATTTCCGGTCAATTCTTTTAAAATATCGGGTGCGTAAAGTTCGTCTCCCTGCTCTATTTTATCATAATCGGCAGGGTTTTCAAACGTCAGCGGCAATATGCCGAAATTGATAAGATTTGCAAAATGAATCCTTGCAAAAGATTTGGCTATAACAGCCTTTACGCCGAGATACATCGGCGCAAGCGCCGCATGTTCCCTGCTTGAGCCCTGTCCGTAGTTTTCTCCGCCTATTACGAAACCGCCCTTTTCCTTTAAAGCCCTTTCCGAAAAAGCAGGATCGACGGATTCAAAAACATACTTCGATATTGCCGGTATATTGGAACGAAGCGGAAGTATCTTTGAACCTGCCGGCATAATATGGTCGGTAGTTATATTGTCGCCGACTTTAAGAAGAACCTTTCCGTTCATAGATTCGGAAAGTTTTTGCTGGACCGGAAGCGGTTTAATATTCGGTCCTCTGTAAACTTCGACTTCTTCCGGTTTAGTGGACGGCAAAATTATCATAGAATCATCTATGTCGAATTTCTCCGGCATTTTAATTTCGGGAGCCTTTCCCAGAGTTCTTGGGTCGGTTATATATCCGGTAAGAGCCGAAGCCGCCGCCGTCTGAACGGAAACAAGATATATTTTTGCGTCTTTAGTTCCGCTCCTTCCTTCAAAGTTGCGGTTGAACGTCCTCAAAGAAACTGCGCCCGACCGCGGAGATTGACCCATGCCTATGCAGGGACCGCATGTGGATTCGAGTATTCTTGCGCCCGAAGCTATTAAGTCTGCCAACGCGCCGTTTTTTGCAATCATTTCAAAAACCTGCTTTGAACCGGGCGATATTACAAGGCTGACGTCGGGATGTACTTTTTTGCCTTTTAATATACTTGCAACCGTCATCAAATCGACATAAGAAGAATTAGTGCAGCTTCCAATCGCAACCTGATCGACTTTTACGTCTTTTAATTCGCTGATTTTTGCAACCTGATCCGGCATATGCGGCTTGGCGGCAAGAGGCTCTAAAGAGCTTAAATCTATTTCTATGACTTCGTCGTAAACCGCGTCGGCATCGGCAGAAAGCGGGACATAATCGCCGATTCTTCCTTCCGCCTTTAAAAATTCCATAGTTCTTTCGTCGCTCGGAAAAACCGAAGTAGTCGCTCCAAGTTCAGCGCCCATATTCGTGATTACGGCTCTTTCCGGCACCGTCAGCGTTTTGACGCCTTCTCCGCCGTATTCAAAAATTTTCCCGACGCCCCCCTTAACCGTCAGTCTTCTCAAAAGTTCAAGAATAACGTCTTTTGCGGAAACCCAGTCTGAAAGTTTTCCCGAAAGTTTAACTAAAACGACCTTGGGAGCGGTCATATAAAACGCTCCTCCTCCCATTGCCACGGCAACGTCTAATCCGCCCGCGCCGATAGCTATCATTCCTACGCCTCCCGCAGTCGGCGTATGACTGTCCGAACCTAAAAGGGTCTTCCCCGGAACGCCGAACCTTTCAAGATTAACCTGATGACATATTCCGTTTCCGGCTTTAGAATAAAATATACCGTATTTGGCGGCTACGGTCTGCAAAAACCTGTGGTCGTCGGCATTTTCGAATCCGGTTTGAAGAGTGTTGTGGTCAACATAACTGACTGATAAATCCGTTTTAACTTTAGGCACGCCTATCGCTTCAAATTGCAGATAAGCCATGGTTCCGGTGGCATCCTGCGTAAGCGTCCTGTCGATTTTTATCGCAATTTCTTCTCCCTGCTTTAAATTGCCGCTTACAAGATGCGCGCTTAAAATTTTGTTCGTTAAACTCTGTCCCATAAATTAAATCCTCCCGATTTAATTATTAATATTAATATTAATGCAAAAAGTTATCAATAAATATTTTATACGATGAAAATTAAACAGGCGTTTGATTTTTTGATAAACTTACGGCGATAAACGGATTAAACAAAAAGACTGTTTAAAATATGCGGTTATTTTAATATAATTTTTTAAGAAAGTAAACAGGTTTTTTAATTTACAGCGCCCCTTTTGCAAATAAAACTGCCGGAACTGTTTTTAGTAGAATTATGAAGTCTAATTTCAAAGACCAGCCGTCGATATATTTAAGGTCAAGTTCTACTCTGTCTTCAAAACTGAGCCTGCTCCTGCCGCTTATCTGCCAAAGGCAGGTGATGCCGGGCTTAACGGAGATTCTGCGCCTCTGCCTTATCGAATACTTTTTGACTTCGTCCGGCATAGGAGGGCGGGGTCCGACAAGGCTCATGTCGCCTCTTAAAACATTGTAAAACTGCGGTAATTCATCCATACTCGTTTTCCTCAAAACTCTGCCTATATTCGTAATTCTCGGATCGTTTTTAAGTTTTATCTCGATGCCGTTTTTACTGTATTCTTTTATAAGTTCGTCTCTCAATTCATCGCTCCCCGCATACATAGTCCTAAATTTATAAAAGGTAAAAATTCTGCCGTTTTTACCGACCCTTTTGCTCTTATATAAAATGCTTCCTTTAGAGGTAATCTTAATTAATACGCCTATGATAAGCGCGGGTATAAAAAATATTATTATCGCAAGAATGGAAAACACGACGTCTATAAGCCTTTTAACAAAAAGCCTTATATCGTCTTCGGGAGCGGTATAGAATGAAATTACCGGATATTCGCCTATCTTTTCGAAAGAAACTTTGGAATGTTTGAACGGTATAAATTGCGTAGGTATTTTAACGGCAATTCCTTTTTCTTCTAAAAGCAGGGTGGCGTCTTTAATGTCGGCGATTTCTTCGCCTCTTACATCGAATATTACCTCGTCCACAGGATTATTCAGGACAAAATCAATAAGGCCGCTCATATCTTTTTTGTTTATTTCTTTAACTAATTTTATGCCGAGATATTCCTGCGACTCTATAAATTTTCTGAAACCTAAGCCGCCGTTTCCCGTTTCGTCTCCGCTTACTAAAAGAATATTTCTTACCGAATAGCCCCGCCTTTTTAAGCTTTTTATGAGTTTCCTGCCTATGTAATCCGCTAAAACGAGCGAAAAAAATGAATAAACCGCAAAATATCCTATAAAAAGCCTCGATATATACGTTAATTTAAACATAAACATAATTGCATATATCAAAAATACGGAAATAACCGTAATCTCTAAAAGACGGGGGATATCCGATTTAAAATTTTTGACGTTTAAACTCAAATACATTTGAAAGATAAAAAGCAGAAAATAAAAAATGATGCAGGCGGGAATCAATATCCAGATATAATAAGTTATCGAATAAAGTTTATATCCTATAATCAAAGGACTGAAGATATTATACGCGGCAAAAGCCATAAAAAAACTACCGGCAACGAAAATAACCGATAAGATATAAAGATACTGCGCCAGTATTTTACTTCTGTGATAAAGCATATTTCATGAATTCCTTAATTTTTAAAATTTCTATATTTTTTTATATTTTAGTTCGGTATCCGAAAGCGAATTTGCCGCGGCAAATATAGCTAAGAAAAAAAACCAGAGATTCGTGAGTTCGTTGTTAGACATATTGGACACGCCGGCAAAAGAAGCGTAAAAGATTATGCTTGCCCCGACCGTCATAGCGGATATTTTCTTTTTAAATTCATCGCCTGAATATTTAAAAAGCTTCAAAGGTTTTTTTAACCCGAGGAAAAAAAGCCACATAAGCGCCAGAAAGCTGAATATTCCCGTTTCCGCAAGCGTCTGCATATAGCCGTTTTCAGGCCAATTATCATATAAATCGTAAAGTTTTCTGCCGGTTCTCGGGTTATAATACCACGGAAACCTAACGCCCTTATGTTCGTCAAAATATTTCGAAAATGCGCCTACTCCGACGCCCGTCAAAGGATACCTTTTAAAAACTGCCCACGCAGATTCAATTAAAGCTATATGGCTTTCGATATCGCCGTGATTCTTAAGCTCAAGCTTATATATTTTAGGATTAAACATAGAAAAAATTCTGCTTTTGAACGTTTTGGAAACGGAAAAAATCCCGATATTTAATACAAAAAGCAAAATCAATACCGCAAAAAAAAGCTTTTTAGATTTTAAATACATTAAAACAAAAATTGCCGGTATAATCCCGAGCCAAGCCGATCTTGCCTTGGCAAACGCTATATCGAAAAATCCCAAAAGAAGCATAAATCCAAAAAAAACGGCGGACACGGCGCCGGGGATTACCCCCGTCGAAGATATTGTTCCGTTCCCGCTTCGCCTTTTAAAATCGAGTAGATAATAAGCTATAATCACGACCAAACCGTAAGAAACCTGAACCGGAAAGCCGACCCAGTTGCCTATAGGTCCCGTCAATCTGCCGGACGAATGCAGCGCGTTTATAAAAATTCCCTGAAAAAATCCATAAATTACCGCAATACATATGGAAAACGTGAAAGTATAAACCATAAGATTTATTCTCTTTTTAGTATTCAACAAGCCTGCCGCGGCAAAAAAGAAAAGCACGAAATAAAATACCTCGCCTCCTTCGTTAAAACTGTCGGGAATGCTGTAAGTCCATATAAAAGAAGCTAAAACTATTGCGGTATATATTAATAGGGGTATGTTAAAATCCGTTTTTGGAATCGAAATATCGCGTTCGGAAATTTTATACGCAATAAAGAATATAACCGCGGTTACCATTCCGAAAACTGCAAAGCCGTCTATAAGAGGTATAAAAAGCGCAAATAAAAATATTCCGAAAAGTCCCGCTTTTTCAAAAAAACCTTTTAATTCCGGTTTTTTAACGGAGAGCGTAATTAAAACGGCGGCGGAAAGTATTATAAATATGATTTTAACCAAAACAAGCATCATAAAGTAGCTATTTTATAATATCATAATAAAGGTTTTCGTAAATTTTTGCGGAATCATCCCATCCGAAATGTTTATTGGCGGAGTTAATCACAAGATTATGCCATTCGACGCCGTCTCCAATATAACGATTATATATCTCGTTCAATGCCCATGCAATACCGTCGGGATTTGCATGTTTAATTAGAATACCGGACGGATTTCTTTCGCCAGAATCCGTCATATCCGAAACAGTATCGTGAAGACCTCCGGTATCTGCCGCCGCAACGATGCACCCGTACCTCATAGCTATCATCTGCGACAAACCGCAAGGTTCAAACTTTGAAGGCATTACAAAAATATCCGACGCCGCATATATTTTATGGGATAAAGATTCATTGTAACTGCCCGTCAGCGCGTAAACCTTATCTCTGTAAATTTTGGAAAGATAATTGACTTTCTCTTCGATATTTTCCCTGCCGCTTCCAAGAATAACGACTTGAAAAGGAAAATCTCTCCAGTTAAAAAGCGAATCTAAAAATTCGTTTATGCCTTTTTCTTCCGTAAGCCTGCTTACTATGCCTATAAGAGGAAGGGATTTTCCGCCGCCGCCGGTCTTTAACGGCAGAGAAATATCGGAAAAAAGGACTTTTTTATTTTTAAATTTAAAATCTTTCCATTCGTTATAATTTTTAAGCGTATATTTATCGTCTTTTAAATTTAAGTTATAGTCTATAAGCCTGTCGGTTTTAGGATTCCAGTAATCTAAATCTATTCCGTTAAGTATTCCCTTAAGCCTTGCGTTATCCCTAAGAATTTTCAACTCGCCGTCCAACCCGAATCCAAATCTTTGAGTAGTAATTTCGTTCGCATAAGTCGGACTTACGGTAGTAACGACGTCCGACAGCTTTATTCCTCCTTTCAAACTGTTAAACGTTCCGAAATGTTCATATGCCGAAGAGGAATTATATTTAAAGTCGAGCCCGATATCGTAAAAATCGTCTATACCGTAAACGCCTTGATAACCGAGATTATGAATAGTAAAAATTATAGCCGGTCTTAGCCCTTTAGCGTTTATGCGCCTGCCTAATTTGGCATTCAATAAGCCTTCCGCCGATCCCTCTATGCGAACCTTTTTATCTCCTAAAGTCTGCCTTATGACCGCCGGAACTATGCCCCCCGACCAGTCATGCGTATGAATTACGAGGGGAATACCCAGAATCTTCATGGCGTATGCCGTCCCGTGGGCAAGCATCGCGTATCTCCACAAATTATCCTTGTAGCCGCAAACCCCTCCGTGAGGACCGTAAACGTCTTCCCTGTTAAAAAAATGATTCTGTTCTATTAACACGATAGGGATGTCGCCCATTGCAAATCCCGTTTTGATTCCAAATTCAAATGGAATTTCTCCAAAATTGACTTTTCCGGCAGGAAAAACTTCTTTTATTTCTATAAGATTTTTAGGAATTATATTTTTATAATAAGGAATAACGACCCTGACGTTCATACCCGATTTCAACAGGACTTTAGGCAGGCTCCCCATAACGTCGCCCAAACCTCCGGCTTTAACCATCGGCGACATTTCCGCCCCGACAAACCATATCTCGTTATTAAATTCGCTCATTTTTATTTTTATCTGTTATATATCGTATCTTTTCGTTTAAAATTATCCCTTTCCGATATTTTCTATATCAATAGTTATTATACTACTAAAATCTTCTTCCTGCTTTAAATTAAAACTATATTTAAGCTCCACGCCCTGAAAAATCCTTTCATATCCGCTTTCTGAAAGCGAAATAGTGGTTATCGGCTTAAAAAACATATTATATTTTCTGAAAAAATTTTTATCAGTCCGTTCTTTTAAACATATTTTGCCGCCCCAGAACGAATCTTTTAAGAATATAAAGTTGTCGGCTCCGGTTCTTATTTCTTTTTCGATATGATTATTTAACCCTTTTATATCTTCTCCGATATCGATATTTACGGCGGGTCCGTCCCCGCCCGGAAATGCAAATCTATAAACAACGTCAAGTTTTCCGGCGGTTTTTGTCTTAGAATCTATAAAAAATTCCAAAAGCCTGCCTACGATTATTTTTAAATTTACAAACGCTTCTTCGCCGGCGGCTTTTAAAAATCCTGCCGTTTGAAGCTCGATACGTCCTTTACTTCTATTTTCTTCTATAAATTCGTCGTTAAAATAAATCTTTACGTCGTTAAATAAAATTTCGAAAGCGGGGAGAGCGTCCTTATATATTATTAAATCCTCATCGCATAAATCCGAAGGATATTTTGCCTCTTTATGAATCGTTCCCGGAGGACTGTCTCCGCCTCCGCTTCCGCCGTCTTTAGAACCGCCGCCCATTTCTCCGCCGGCGGCTTTTTTGAGCCTGTTTTCTTTCAATTTTAAAATATCGTACTCGTTATGAAGGCAAAATACATCTCCAAGCGAATGTATTAAATCTTTTTCTATGTAATCCAACGCCGCGAAAGAACCGGCGGAAGGCTTGTATATTATAGACCAGTAATCGTTTGAAAGCAAAATTTCATTTTCGCCGTCGAAATCGAAATCGTAATATTCTTTTTCTATAATTTCTTTAACGGCATCTTTGTAGAACCTGTAGGAGCGCAAAAGAGCGGCGCGAATTCCTCTCCTTAAGTGGGGAAGATAAATGCCGCCGAACACGCCGTGCCAGTAAGCATCGTTTGCCTGCGATTTAAGGAGTTCGTTTAATGCCTCTTTAAGATATTTGCTATAGGTTTTGACCGAATAATTTATCTTATAGCTTAAATTAAGCATTTTTTTATGGTGAAGGTTTGCTTCGGGATACCTTGTCAGAAAATTATGCCAAATACCTCCGTTTAGAGGAGCTGAAGGATTTTGCATTCTTATTTCTTCATATTCACGCCTTTGCCCGACGGAAAGCGTCCATTCTCCCATCTCCCTGTAGCTTGACATCGGCAGATATACGGGAACTTTTGCGGGCGGGACGCCTGAGCCGCTTAAAATATTTGACGGAAGTTCAAAATTTATTTCCAAATAATTATCATTATGCCTTGCTTCATTAACAAAATTTTCAAGCCATCCTTTATTTCCGTCTTTACCGTAAACCCATTCGTAAGTATCCGGCCATCCCCCCATTTTTTCGCCGTCGTCAAACATAACGGAAAGATTGGAACATCTGCCGTTTAAATATAATATTTCGTTTAAAGATTCGTCAGGTTCTGCAAAAGGTATCTTATATCTTAATCTTTCGTGTATCGGAAAAACGTCCAGATACTGCCCGTCGTATTCCGTCCTGAAAATATTATCTATGTCGTCTTCCGATATTCCTGCCTGAAAAAATTGAAAATCGTCTAAAAAGGCATATTTTAATCCTGCTTCCCTTAAATCTTTTATAATATCGGGCTGCCATATTCTTTCGGTTATCCAAGCTCCCGACGGATATTTCCCGAAAAGCCTTTTTAAAGCCTTGTTTAACATCTCGAGCTGTCTTAATCTATCTTTGCTTGGAATAGATGCGAGTATAGGTTCATAATAACCCCCTCCGATAATCTCTATCAAACCTTTTTCGACGCCTTCCGAAATAATTTTAATTAATTTGGGGTCATTTTTCTCCCACCATTCGAGAAGTATCCCTGAAGCATGGAGGCAAAACTTTACGTTAAGCGAGGCAAGAGTCCTTATGAGAGGGCTATACGATTTTGCATGCACTTCTTTAAAGATAAAATCAAAATTTCCGACGGGCTGATGACAGTGAAACCCTAATATAAATTTAGTCATATTTATTACCGTTCATTTCCCCTTTTCATCATTCCGCCCATTTCCGCTATAATATTTTTCGAAGAAGATAAAGATTCTGATAATTTTTCGGGAACAGGTATTCCTGCGGTTAAATAAATATTTTTTAAAAAATTTCTAAAAATCTTTTCCATAGAAGACTGCGAAAAAAGAGGGCTGTCGTACCCTAACCACCAAAACCAGTCGGAACCTTCAGCCGCCATAAGATTTTTTAGAGCAGTTTCGGCGTCCTTTTCGTTAATTTTTTCGTGTTTAATAGAATTCAACAATGCGTTTTTAGCCTCGCTCAGCAATGCCCATGCTTTGTTTTTATGCTCTTCTCCCACCCACATTCTCAAATTTCCGTTTACCCATGAACCCGGCACAATATAATTAAGTTTAATACAGTCTTCGGTATCGTTCCGCTCAAAGACCTCGCTTAACAGCAAAGGATTTATTTTGACGGACGAAGAGATTAAAGAATACAAATCGTTTAAAAAATAAAATCCGTTTTCGTAATAATATTCCCACGCGTTTTCGCCGTCTAATATAATAGAAACCACTGCATCTTTATCAAAATCGTCTATGGAATTAAGTTTATTGATTAGATCATTTGCCGCATCGTCGCCTCTCCATTTTGCATAAGTGAAGCCTATCAAATCCGAAAGCCCGGAATCCCTGAAAATTATTTTAAGGTCCGTGTCCTTCCATCTATAAACCCTGTATAGTGGTAAAATATTTTTACCCTGAGAAAAAACAGGCTTATGGGCATCTATGCCTAGAGAAGAAGATAAAAGCTCTTCTCCGCCGGCACAGATATTTATCCCGTATTTATTAAACAGTTCGAGGGATTCCGAAGAAAGCGCTCCTTCGGAAGGCCATAAAGCCTTAATTCTATTTTTGGCAAATCCGTAATATTTATCCAAAGAATCCATATGTCTTTTTGCGCTTTCGATTCCGTCTTTATATTGTTCGATATAAACGGGTTCGTAAGGTATGCCTGTCATCTGCGCCGACACCCCTCCGCAATGGATGTCCAAAAGAAGCGGTATTATAGGATGATAGTGTGGAGAAAATGTAATTTCATATTCCCCTTTCTTTTTCGCGTTTAGTTCTTTAATCATGCTCTTTTCAAGCATATCCGGATATTCCGGAAAAGAAGCCGGCGCATGCCCGCCTTTAACGGCTGGAAATCCGTATAAAGAAAGACCGTATTTCATCCATTCCAAAAGCCTTTTAAGAAGCAGTCTTCTGTCCGACTCGTTATAATTAGACCCTTTCCTTATAAAATAATTAATAACGGGATCATATTTTTTCATCCATTCGCCGCACCATGCAAGATGAAACCAGACGCAGAGGTCGAAATAAAAAGAATCGTTTAAGTAACGGCGGTTTACATTTGAAGAAGCAAGGTCGTAGAGAACTTTGTATTCGTCGAATCTCGAAACCATCTGCTCATAATTTGCCCATCTATAATGTTCCGTCATCCATAATTTCGATTCGTCGTCTTTAGGGTCTAAAGTTTTAAGGAGAAGGGGTCTTAAAAAACGGTCCGGTAAAATATTTAATGCTTTATCTTCTTTTTTCTCTTCGAGAGCGTTTTCTATGCGGTAATTGTAATCCTGCCATTGGTCTATTAGAACGGGAGTTATATTTATGTTGGCTTTCATACCGGAGTGTGCCGCAATGTTAAGGGGCATATCGATATAATCTTTTATTGCGTGAAGGTAAACCCATGGGAGCATAAACTCGCCGTTAATATCCCTATAATCGGGCTGATGCATATGCCACCACAATGCCAAATTCATCTAATTTATATTCCTTTCGTAAAATCTAGCATATGTTTTTTCCGTACAAATCTTTTGCATTCAAGCGTGGAAATAAATTATCTTTATTGGATATGTCTTCAAACCAGACTTTGTCGAAAACTTCTTCGCCTACAGCCATTAAAATACATCTCTTTGCCCTTACCATATGAGCTTTAACTCTTCTTTCCGCATAACTTACCGCCTGCCCAGTCGTAAGCATAAACGGCCAGTCGCTCGATTGAGCCAAAATAAGCTCCCTTGCGCCTTGATTCAAAACTTCGGGATATTTTACACGATTATATCCGTTTTTGCAAATATCGATTAACTTTACCGAGAGGTCGGATAAAAACGGTTGTATTAAATCGTTTTTTCCGTTAAGCCATACCTCGGCATATCCGCCGCCGCCCCATGACGACGTAGCCGGCTGTGCGATAAATACGCCGTTTTTAGCGTTATTTTTATTAATTTCTTCAAGGATATCGGCGGAAAAAACCGAATCTTTGTTTTCGTATTTTTTTAATAAATTGTTAAGCTTATAAATTGTCTTATCCGAAATATCTATAGCTTTTGCCGGCTTCACGAAATTATTTTCGTTCATTCTTCTGAAAACGGCTTCAAGCCACCATGGACCTTCAAACCACCAGTGTCCGAACAGTTCCGCATCGTACATAGACACTACGACCGGTTCGTCCATAAACTCTTTTAAATATTCCGTCTGGAGCTCTCTGTGATAGACAAACTGCGCTCCGTGTTCATAGGCCTGTCTTTTAGCCGCAGATGCCCTATAGGCGTCTTTATAATTACCCTGTCCGGTAATGGCATAATATTTAAGTCCCGTAAACGTCTTAAGGCTTCCGTGCCTTAACGGGGTAAGATGGGGCAAATCCAAATCGAATCCTACGTCTCTGTAAAATTCCCTGTAAACCGGCGTTCCGGGGTATCCTTCCTTAGACGACCAGACCTGCCTCGAACTTTCCGGGTCCCTGCCGAACATTACGACGTTAAAAGGCGTTACTATTGGAGAAAAACAACCGTTAACAGGATTAGGATTAGCCGTATCGATGCCGTGCCGGTCTAAAAAAGTATAATAAATTCCATATTTACTTAAGATTGCATCTAATCCTTCGGTATAACCGCATTCCGGAAGCCAGATACCCTTGGGCGTAACGCCGAGAATATCTTTATGGGTTTCTATTCCGACTTCTATTTGCGCCGCTATCGCCTCGGGCTCGCCGACCATAGAAATTAAAAACGCATGGGTAGCAGCCGACGTTATAATGTCTAACCGCCCTTTATTAAAATGTTCTAAAAATTTGCCTATAAGATATTTCCCGCCGCCCGTTTTAATTTTTTCATACCAGTTTTTATACCTCTGCCTGTAAAATAAAGTAACCGGATGAAATTCGGGGTCGCCTTCCGTCCTGAAAGCCTCTTCATCAAGTACTTTAACCCTTGCCCTTATATAATCTTTAAGGCGTTCCGACAGCAAATCGTCGTTCATCATACTTAAAAGGGTCGGCGTTAAAGACATGGTCAGTTTAAAATCAATATTATCGTTTTCAAGGTTATCGAAAGCTTCGAGAAGCGGAAGATATGTTTCGGTAACAGCTTCAAAATACCATTCCTCTTCCAAATATTTAGAACTTTCGGGATGTCTTACGAACGGAAGATGAAAATGTAAAACGGGCAGCCATTTGCTTGTAGAGTTGTTTCTATCGGACATAACGATACTCCTTTTAATATAAACTTATGCTTTAATCCTGCATTAAATTATATTCGCGTTATTTTAATCCTGCGCCGGATTCGGTGAAACCCTCCCCCGAACCCGAAAATCCAGCTCCCGAACTTGTAATATTTAACATTACGGGAAGCCGGCTTCCGCCCGGTATGCTTTCCGTAGCGCCTATTAGAACAGTACCTTTTGCTACGTTCCTTTCCATCTTTAATTTTGGAAGTTTTTGCAATAAGCAGGCAGGCGGCCATTCGGGACTTCTCGCTATAAAAACAAAACTTCCTTTTTCCGTTAAATATCCTATCTCTACCCATGTCTGAGATAACTCTAAGGGTTCGGGAAAAATAATATACCTGCTGCCGAAAGGAGCGTCGAGAACCTCGTACCACAGCATATCGGCATCTTTATAAACCCGCAGTATAGGCTTTGAACTTTCGGACTCAGGTTTTTTCCTGAATCTCCAAACAACCTGCCTGACGGTCGGCTTTTGAAAATAAATCCTTACAAGACTCTCCCCGCTTATCTCGACCGGTTCTCCGGATTCAAGCACCGGAATGTTTTCGGAAGGGCTGAGCAGACTCCAGTTTAAAGAAATTAAACCGACCTGCTCTCCTATATTTTTTTCCTGCTCTGTGTTTTCCGTTTCGCATATTTCCGTAACCTCTCCGCTTAAAACCTCGGTTTCGGGAACTTTAGTTTCTAATTTTGGCTTTTTGACATATCCCTGCTCAGGCGCTCTTTTTTTGCCCTCGGATTTTTCTTTAGGTTGTTCTACCGTTTTTAAGACAGGTTTTTCTTCGACAGGCTTTAATATTGGCTTTACCGGAGGCTTTACCGTTTTTTTGTCTGTTTTTCCGCCGGTGGCAGGCTTATTTTCGGTTAAAACGGCTTCGGCGATTTTGCTTACTTTTTTAATGTTTGGGATTTTTACGAATTCGCTTTTTACTGCCTTGTGCGTATCGAAATTATAATTAAAAATTTCGAAATCGAAAAAATTCGGCTTATAGTCGTAGTTATCCTTTGCTTTAGCCCTGCTTTTTAAGTCGATTAAACTGTAATTCACTATTTCTACGCCGAATTTTTCTTCGATCCGTTCAAAAAACATATCTCCAAAGCATATAAGATTTTCGGTATCTCCCGGGGTTAAGTCCGTTTCTCCGGAAAACAAAATACAACCGCTAAATACGGGGATAAATAAGCTGGAAAGCCGCCGCCGGTTAAATTTTAAGCTGTCTTCCGCCGCTTTTTTTTCTAATTTTTCGATAAGTTTGTTTTTCTTTTTTTCGTCGGGATTTTTTGAATAAATAATCTTATGGGCTTTAGATTTAGTTTTTAATATTAATTCGGGGTCAAAAATAACGGTAATCTGAAAATCGTCTTTCATTTCGGTCACCTTTCAGTTAAATTTGAAGGTTATTATTAAGGTATTAAAACTATTATAAATAATATCATAAAAATTTGCTTTTTCAATTAATTAAATAAAAAAAAATTATATAAAAAAAATATTGTCCAAAAGCCTTATTCTTTTAAGTTTGACTGCCGCCAGCAGAATATCCCCCTGTTCAACCCTTTGTTTTCTGCCGTTCAGATCCTTATCCGCAATCTCTGCATAATCTATTCCGAACCCTCTGGTTATTAATTCTTTTATAACAAAAGAGTTCAGATTTTCAGCGGATTTTTCCCCGGATTTGAATAAATCTACCGTATTTTTTAATATTTTATAAAAACCTGCGGCGGTTTTTTTGTCCGTTTCATTAAGATAAACATTTCTAGAACTCATCGCAAGTCCGGATTTTTCCCTGACCGTTTCTACCGGAATAATTTTAACGTCCAAAAAATAATCTCCAGCCATTTTTTTAATTAGAATATACTGCTGATAGTCTTTTAACCCAAAAAAAGCAAAGTTCGGATTTACTATACAGAAAAGCTTCATAACTATAGTGAGAACGCCCCTGAAATGTTCCGGTCTGAAAATGCCTTCAAATTGCCCCGAATATTTTGGGTCTATTAAGAATGTTTCGGTATCTTTAACGATATTTGCGGACGGGTAAAAAAGGCAGGATGCGCTTATATCCGATAATATTTTGACGTCGCTTTCAAAATCTCTGGGATAGCCGTTAAAATCCTCGTTAGGCGCAAACTGCATCGGATTGACGAATATGGAAACGACGGCTTCGCCGTATTTTTTAGCTTCTTCGATAAGCTTAATATGCCCCGCATGGAGTTTGCCCATAGTCGGAACAAAAGAAACTTTCTTCGACGCTTTCTTTAAATTCCGCGAAAAATCTTTCATCTCTTCTATGTCTTTAATAATTTTCATAAACGATATTTCCTCCGATTACCACGCTTAAAATATCTGCTTTCTTAAAAGAAATAACGGCATCATAGATATTATCTTTATTTAAAATCCTGTTTCCGCCTATTTTAAAAATCGTAAAATCCGCATATGAACCGGGTTCGAGAGTTCCGGTAACTCCGGCGAAAGAAAGAGCCTTTGCGCCGCCTTCGGTAGCCGTATAAAACAAATCTTTAGCTTTTACTTCCGGATGGATTTTTTTTGCATATTTAATTTCGTCTAAAATACTTAAAGATTTATTTGAAAAAAGACTGTCGGTTCCTAAAGAAACTGAAATCCCTTTTTCGAGAATTTTTTTCAAAGAAAGTTTTTTAAAATTAAAAAAAGCGTTGCTTCTTGGACAGTGGATAATATCCGCGCCGGTTTCTTTTATTATATCTATGTCTTCGCCGCTTATATCGTTTGCATGTATTAAAGACGTGTTTTTATCCAAAATTTTTAAGTAATTAAGATAAGAAATAGGGGATGAAAACGGGACGCGGGGCGCTGAAAATTTTGAAAGGTTAAGCGCCGGCAGAAGGTTTTCGGCTATATCTCCTCCATTTCCCGATATAAAAGCCTTTTCGGCAGGTTGTTCCGCGGCATGGATTGCGGTTTTAAGCTTTAACTTATCGTTTGCTTTTAATATTTCTTTAAATAAATTTTCGGATACCGAATATATCGAATGAGGCGATATTCCCGGAGAAAAGTATTTTTCCGCTTTTCTAAAAGCTTCTGCGTTATCATTAAAAAAATTTTTAAATTCTTCTACCTTTTGAACGGCGCAAAAAGGATCAAGTCCTCTCAATTCCATAAATCCTTTAACTCTCGGAACGGTATTCGTCTTAGATAATATATCCGTTAAATCGTAAAAATAAGCAGGCTCTATAATATCGCCTATCGAGGTCGTTCCGCTTTCGATAAACTCTTTAAATGCTTTGCGCCTTAAATTTATTCTTTCTCCGTCATTTAAAGATTTCCGTTTTTCTATGAGAGACAGAACCCATCCGGAAAAAATCCGCGGAGTTTCTTTTTCCGGTTTAAAGGTAAGGTCGGTATGCGTATGGGCATTGATAAATCCGGGGGCTATTACTGTTTTGAAACGGCGCAACGTTGAATCTTTCTTTTTTTCCGAGCCGCTTTTTTCTACCGATAAAATATTGCCCGTTCTTTCGTCCGCCGTCAGTCTTCCGTTTATTATAAAAGCGGGAAGAAAATCCGAGGAGCGCGCCGAAGTCAATATGTAATCGGCAGAATATTTTTTCATTAAATATTTATTTACTTACTTACTTACTTAACTATATCGGCAGCGTGATTCTTCCCATCCACGTAAACCAATGTCGGTTTAAATCCGCCAAGTTCTTTTTCGTCGTAAATCCCGAACGTAGCGATAATTATAATATCTCCAATCTGCACTAACCGCGAAGCCGCGCCGTTGACTATTATATCTCCGGAGTGTTTAATCGCAGGGATAGCATACGTTTCAAATCTTGCGCCGTTGTTTATATCCCATACGTTAACCTTTTCATATGGAAGGATATGCGCCTGCTCCATTAATTCTTCGTCGATGGAAATAGAACCTTCGTATTCGAGGTTTGCGTCCGTTATTTTTACTCTGTGTATTTTAGATTTAAGTAAAATTTTTTGCATAATTTTAATGATTTATTATATCATATATTAATATGTTTTAACAGCGAAGCTAATCATTTTTTACAAAACAGGCTTTATCCCTGCATATTTCAACAATGTCTTGTTCGATAAAGCGCAAACGGTTTGCATTATTTACATGTTGCGATTCTTCTTTTGTTTTAAATTTTTCGTAAAGACCGGCAATATCTTCCATTTTTTTATTTATAATTTCTAAATAATAATTTTTAGATATTTTTTTATTGTTTATATCCGACAAATGATTTTCAAACTCTTTATAAACTGGATTTTGTTTAACTTCAAAAGAAAATTCCCCCGTATTTAAATAATTTTCAAGTAAAAAAGCGATGCGGATGGAATTTATCGCCTCTTTAATATCATAACCGTGGGATTCTTTATACTTTAATGTGTTTGATGTATAAAGCCCTTTTTGGACGTTTAATTTTTTATTTTTTATAATTCCGGACATCGCATCAAAATTTTTTTTAAAATTAGCGGGGATAAAATTTTTTACTTTTTCAATTAACTTGAAAACCTGCCCGCGCAAAGACCCTTTTAGACCGAACACGGTATTGCACATAAGAGGTTCGATAAATTTTATATTGCCGTTCATCGCATGCCTGAAGTATTCATGAAAGGGCGTTATGAAATAATCGTAATCTTTTTCTATAACGGACGACCTTTCAAACCGATGGAAGTAAAAATTTTCGAATACCGGATGATAGACTATAAAAAAATCGTAATCGCTTTTGTCCGTTTCTAGATTATAGTTCCTCGAGCCGTAAAAACAGACAAAAGCGATATTTAGGTTTAAAGCCTCTTTGCGAATAATATTTTCAAAAACGGACGATTCGGTAAATGCGTCAAAACCGTTAAAACTCATTTGCCGAATTTACCTTCTAGGACTGGCAAGATATTTTTTTAATTTAATTTTTGCCCACTTTATATTCGGGTTATATTCTAATGCTTTCTGCAGACTGACTATCCCTAAGGACGGAAAACCGAGCCTGTGTAGAGCCACGCCCATGTGCGCCCATGCAAGAGCAAAATGAGGTTTAACGAGTATGGCTTTTTGAAAATGCTGAACGGCAGAATAGTAATAGCCTCCTTTCATAGCCATAAGCGCCTTATTATACTGAAATTTAGCGCTGTGAACGTTGACCGGGGCATTTGTTTCGGCAGAAGTTGTAGCCGCAAAGGAATTCCTTGAAAATACAACCAGAGACAATATTAAAATCAACCATAAAACAATGCTTTTTTTCATTTTTTTGCTCTCCTTTTTGATTTTTTTTTCGGGGACAGACTTAAGTCTGTCCCCCCTATATTTGTCTTAATTATACCACATTAAAAACAGTAATTCTATGGCGGATTATGCCCATTTCAAAGATTTAGACACCGCTTTCCGCCATTTAGCATAGTTTTCGCTTCCGGTTCGAGCGTCCATTGAAGGATTATAAATCTTTTCTATTTTTTTAATGCCGTGAAATTCGGGGACAGTCCAAAATCCGGTAGTAACCGCGCTAAGCCCCGCTATTCCGAAAGCCGTCATCTCCGTAAAACCGGCTTTCTCGACCGTCATATTTAAAATATCGGATTGGAACCGCATTAAAAAGTCGTTTTCGCTGGCTTTCCCGTCAACCCTCAGTTTATAACCGGAAAAATCGAAAGCCCCTTTCATCGTGTTTTCAAACTCCGTAATAACGTCTTTTGTCTGATAAGCCAAAGATTCCAGCGCCGCCCTTATTATATGGTTTTTGGTCGACGCTCCCGTTAATCCGATAATAAGCCCTCTTGCATCGGGATCCCAGTATGGGGCACCGAGACCGGATAAAGCCGGAACAAAATACACTCCGCCGTTGGAACCTATGCTTTTTGCCGCACCTTCCGATTCGCCCGCAGAATTTAAAATACCGAGATTGTCTTTGATAAAACGAATAATTTCGCCTCCGGTAAAAATACTGCCTTCAAGCGCGTAGCAAGCTTCTCCGCTTAGTTTCCACGCGACGGTGGAAACTAATTTATCGGAAGCGAAAATGCTCGTCTTCGTTCCAGTCATTACGAAAAGCCCCGTTCCGTATGTATTTTTTATTATGCCCTTTTCAAAACCGGTATGCGCAAAAAGCGAAGCCTGCTGGTCGCCGAGAATTCCGATTATAGGTATTGATTTTCCGCTTATAGATTTTTCGGTATTGCCGAAATAATTGTTACTGTCGTAAACTTTCGGCAATATGGATTCATGGACGCCGAAAATTTTAAGCAGTTCTTCGTCGTATTCTAAGGTATTTATATTATATAAAAGGGTTCTGGAAGCATTAGAATCGTCCGTCGCATGAATCCTTCCGCCGGTAATATTCCATAAAATCCAACAGTCAACCGTTCCGAAAGCTAATTCTCCTTTTTCCGCCAGAGTTTTCACGCCGAAAACGTTATCTATAATCCACTTAATCTTCGTCGCCGAAAAATAAGGGTCTAAAAACAAGCCGGTCTTTTCTTTAATTAGTTTCCTATAAACGAATAAATTTTCGCAGATTTCCGCAGTTCTTCTGCACTGCCATACTATTGCGTTATATACCGGTTTTCCGGTTTTTTTATTCCACAATATCGTCGTTTCCCTCTGATTTGTAATTCCTAAAGAAACTATTTCGTATGAAGAGCATTTTTCGACCGTTTCTTTCAAAGCCTTAACCGCCGAATTTAAAATATCGAATGGATTTTGTTCCACCCATGCCGGTTTTGGATGAATTTGCGGAAATTCGTAATAAGAAGAATGTATAATCGCGCCGTTTTTATCAAACGCGATTGCCCTGTTGCCCGTAGTCCCCAAATCTAAAGCTATGACTGCCTTTTCCATAAAAACCTACCCTGACACCGAACTTAAATATTTATCGTATTCCCTGCCGCAGATAACAAGTTCCGCCGTAGTCAGTTCCTGCGGTCTTTTGTTAAGGTCGACGCATGCTTTTTCGACGAAAATACGTTCCTTAACGTCCGGCGGAATTCCGAAAAACGATGCATATATCGAATTTTTTAACTTTTTCCTTCTTAGTTTAAAAATTTGATGGACGAAATAACTAAAAAACTGAGAGTCTGCCGCCCAGAGATAATCGGCATCCTCAAAATATTTAGGCGTAAGTTTCAAAACCGTGGAATCAACCCTAGGCGCAGGATTGAAATTTGATTTGCCGACGCCGAAAAGCTTTACTATCTCAAAATTCAAACCCGCAATAACGCTTAAAGCGCCTCTTGCCGAATCGTTTTCTTTTGAATAAAGCCTTTCCGCAAACTCTTTTTGAAACATAAGCGTTAAATCGGAAAAGACATTCTTTTCTTTTATAAATTTGTCGATAATAGGACTAGAAATTTCGTAAGGAAGATTGGAAACAACCCTGACTTTGGAGGAGAGTCTTTTGCTTAAAGCCGCATAATCGAACTTAAGAGCGTCTTCGTTTACTATGTTAATCTCCTGCCCGTCCTTTTTAGGGAAAGACTTAAGTCTTTCCCCGTTAAAGATTTCAAATTTTCCCCTTATTAAATTATAGTAAAAAGGGTCTATTTCTATTACGGTAAAAGTTTTGACGCTTCCGGCGATAAGTTCGGTTAATACGCCTTCTCCGGGGCCTATTTCGACTACATGGTCGGCGGCGGAAAAATTACAGGAATCCACGATATTGCGGGCTATATCTTTGTTAGTCAAAAAATTTTGTCCGAATACTACTTTGTTTTTCTTATTCATAATCGAAAGTTTACGGCTCCATTTACAGCTCCCATGAAGGGTCGGCATTGATATTCAAAAATTCTTCTCTGTTTCCGACCGGATCGACGGGTTTTTTAAAAAATCCGGCATATCCTATCATAGCCGCATTGTCAGTCGAATGAGGAACGGAAGGGAAAAATATTTTCAAATTATTATTTTTTCCATAGCCGTTAAAAACAGACCTTATTCTCGAATTTGCGGAGACCCCGCCGGAAACCGCTATAGTTTTAACTCCATAAAAATCGCATGCGGCCGCCGTTTTTTTATAAAGAATTTCCGTTACGGCTTCCCTCAGAGAAGCTAAGATGTCGTAAACTATATTTTCCGGTATTTTTCCCGGTCCGCCCAGCTTGTCTATCGTAGTAACGACGGCGGTTTTAAGTCCGCTAAAACTCATGTCTAAATTGCGGCTGTGCATCATAGGAAGAGGAAATTTAAAAGCGTCTTTATCCCCTTTTTCGGCAAGTTCGTCGATAATCTTTCCCCCCGGGTAGCCGAATCCCAAATAATTGGAAATTTTGTCGAAAAGTTCGCCGCAGGCATCATCCCGCGTTCTTCCGATAAGCTTTATATCGCTATGCGATTTTACTATATATATGTGAGTGTGTCCGCCGGAAATTACAAGCGCTATAAAAGGAAAACTTTCAGTAGTTTCTAGAAAAGGACTAAAAATGTGTCCTTCGATATGATTTACTTTTACTATAGGAATACTTAGCGCAAAAGACAGAGTCTTTGCTTCCATAAGCCCTATTAGTAAAGACCCTGCAAGTCCAGGTCCGGCGGTCGCCGATATTAAATTTACGTCTTTAAAAGTTATACCGGCTTCCGACAAGGCAATTCTTAGAGCCGGCAGGGATGCCTTTATGTGATTTCTGGAAGCAAGCTCGGGGACGACGCCTCCATATATGCCGTGTATATAGTCCTGCGAATAAATTATGTTGGATAATATTTTTATGCCGTTCCCGTCTTTTGAAAGAACGGCGCAGGAAAAATCGTCGCAACTGGATTCAAATGCTAAATTGATAGTTCTAATTCCGTTTTCTTCCATTAGTTCGCTTGACGCTTGCGTTTTATTTTGAAAGCCCGTTAAGCGCCTGTTTGGAAAGTATCGCGGCTTTTGTCCCCGGATAATCTGAGATTACCTGCCTGAATAGAATCGAGGCGTCCGAAGGATCGGAAACTTTTAAAAATCCGACGCCCTGAAGATAAATAGCCATGGGAACGTTGGGGTTTTTGGGATATATCTGAGAAAATTTATGAAATTCCAGTATCGAAACGGGATATTTTTTAAGGTTAAAATTTGCATAAGCTTTATAAAACATAGCATCTGCCGTAAAATTAGACTGCGGATATTTATTTAAAAATTTACGAAAAGCGGCGGCGGCGGCGGCAAAGTCTTTTTTGTTATATAACGATAATGCCTTTTTAAAACCGCCCTCCATTGAATTTTCTTTCTTAACCGCGACCGATTTTATGCTTGTTTTTCCCGGTAAAACAGGTTGAACTTTAGCAAGCTTTAATAATTTTACCAGTTCCTTATTTACCATTAAACGGTATTCTCTAAATCTTTTCTGCAGAATATCAAGATTATGGGATTCTACCTCGTATCTGCCGTAAATATCTCTGATTTTAGCATTCAGGCTTGAAATTTCTACACCGTTGTTTGCCATATTTAACTGCATCTGATGAAGCTTTTTCCCTAAATATGCATCATTTTGGGACAATTCGGCGGTTTTTTTATTTAATTTTTTTACCTGAACTTTTAAGCGGTGTATGGAATCCGGCTCCATAGGAGCGCATCCCGCAAGAATCGACGAAACGAAAAATAATAAAATAGAACTAAAGATAAAAACCTTAAAAAACTTTTTACTGTTCATATTCATAATGATTTACAATTTTTTTTTAATTTATAAGATTAATAATATAATTTAATGTATCATATAAATATCGATTTTTCAATAAGAAGACTTTAAAGTCCACTGCGCATCGTAATAATTCTGCATTTCGGGAAACATCCGCGGCATCAGCCTCATCATTCCGCTTTCGTTGACGTCTATCATATACAACTCCTGTCTTCCCGCAATTTCCGTATCGAACGTAATAATTCTCGAATCTCTAGTCCACGCCGGATGCTGGGCGCTGTAAGGAGTGTTTGTCACCTGCCTTTCATCTTCACCGTCGGAGTTCATAATACATACTTCTAAAGCGCCGTTTACGAAAGACGTAAAAGCTATTTTTTTTCCGTCCGGCGACCATGCCGGGCTTGAGTTATAACTGCTTCTGTTATAAGTAATCCTGTGCTGGTCGCTTCCGTCCGAATTCATTATATAAATTTGAGGGCTTCCGCCGCGGCTCGATACGAATGCAATTCTGTTGCCGCCGGGAGAAAACGACGCCGAAGTGTTAATCCCGTCAGTAAAAGTCAACTGTTTTAAATTTCCGCCGTTTACGGAGGCGGTGTATAACTCCGTATTCAAATGGTCGGCGGTAAGCGCTACCGCTAACCTGCTTCCGTCCGGCGACCATGCGACAAAATCCGCCGGACCCGGGAGATTTAGCTTTTTCGTTCTGCCCGTCTTTAAATTTTTTATAAAAACGGCGGGGTTTCCGTTTTTAAAAGAAATATAAGCAACTTTATTTCCATGGGGCGAAGGATAAGGAAAAATATTTATCGAATTATTATTCGTTATTCTTTGAACCCTGTGTCCGCCGAAATCCATTACGAAAATATTTTTAGAACCATCTTTTCCCCCGACGAAAAATACCCTCGTCGTAAAAGGTCCTTTCACTCCGGTTAAGAATTTTAGTATATCGTCGGCAAATTTGTTTGCCAAAAACCTATACTGATTATCCATACCCTCGAGCTTTTCCGAAAAAAGAAGCTGTTTAGTAAATATACTTATAAGGTTTGCTTTCATCTTTATAATGCCGTTTGACGTTTTATACTCGGCGGTTATCAAATATTGGGCATTCAAAACGCTCCAGTTGGAATAATCTATTTTTTCCGGATTAACGGGCACATACTGGGGATTTTCAAGGTAGGAAAGAGGATTTACTATGTGAAAATATCCTATTACCGAAAGGTCGTGGCGAATAACGCGCGCCGCATTTTTTTCTATTTTTTTATGCTGTCCATATGCCGAAATATTTTTAAAATCCGGAACGGCGACCCTGATTTTTTTTATTCTTGCGGCGTATATATTTATATAAATTTTTGCATGAGAATTTTTAGGAAATAAAGCAAAAATACCGGTTAAAAAGCAAATAGATAAAAGCGCTGAAATCAATTTTTTTTTCATAGTCGTTATAATTATAAAATAAATTAGTAAAAAATATCAACCTTAATTTTTCATTAAAAAAATTGAGATATCAAGATCTGTCTTTAAGTATTTCCTTAGGATTAAAATTCATCAGCACTCCTTCGCCGGCATTGTTGGAGTTTACGAACCGCATAAAACCGGCGGGCGGCGGCGGCAGTGGGCTGGATAGTTTGACGGCTTCCACCGACTGGGAATCGAAGTATCCGTTTCCGGAAGATTTAACTAACCTGACTGCATAAATGCGTCCGGATTTTGATATCTGGAAAGCTACGACCGATTTATAGTTTAGATATTTATTTAAGGATATATCAAAATTTGACGTTATAACCGAAACTATCTTATTTACGTAACCCTGAAACCTGTGGACGTTGCCCCTTATCAAAGACTCGCTCAGTTTGCTATATGCGCTGTTAAGACTTACCATGTTATGAAGATGCGCATAAGCGTTGGAACTCAAAGTCGGAACATAATGATGCGGCGGCGCATACCTCCTTTTTTGAATCTGATTTTGCTTGACCTTTTTCGGATAAACCATAGAAGAAGGTTTAGCGGCAAGCGGAATCGAAACGGGCTTTGGCTTTGCAGTTTTAACGGAAACCGGTTTGCTTACCGGACGTTCCGCTGTTTTAGGCTTAGGAGGATATAGTATAGACCTAACCGAAGCAAGATGTCCGGGGACCCTGCTTACGACGCTTACAACGACTTTTGAACCAATCGACTGAATTTCCGGTCTGTATCTTATAGAAAGATATATTATTAATCCTATTAATAATATATGAAAAATGGCGGAGTATATTAAATATACGCCTATGCCTTTATTATTTTCATTAAACATAAAGGTTTTACCTGCCCGCCCTGCCGACAAGCTTGGGGTTTGCCGTTACCATTCCTATTTTTGTAATTCCGGCATCTTTTATCGCCGCCATAACTTTTATTACATATCCGTAAGACAGCGAAGAGCTTGCCTTGAGAAATATCTGTTTATCCTTTCTGTGTTTATATATCGCCGCAAGTTTTTCCGTTAAAACCGGCAGTCCGACTTTGAATTTATTAATATAAACGGCTCTATTGGAAGTAACCGCGACAACTATCGTTTTTTCGGGAGCTTTAAGGGCATGCGCCGCCGCCGAGGGTAGATGAACGCGGATGCCGTGAACTAATATTGGAGCGGTTACCATAAAAATAACTAAAAGAACAAGCATAACATCGACAAAAGGAGTAATATTTATTTCGGACATAAGCCTGTAACTCGAAATCCCGCTTTTTTTATCGTCTTTTTCGTCAAAAGGGCTGAACATTATAGAATCTGCCTTTCTATTATAGTCATAAATTCATAAGCAAAATCGACCATTTCGTTGACTATAACCCTTACTTTATTAGAATAATAGTTATAAGCTATGACCGCCGGTATCGCCGCAAAAAGACCCGCCGCCGTTGCAATAAGGGAATCGGCTATGCCCGGAGCGACTACCGCCAGTCCGGCAGTTCCCGCTCTTTGAATGCTTTCGAATGAAGTCATAATCCCCCATACCGTTCCGAAAAGACCTATAAACGGAGCGGTAGAACCCACGGTGGCAAGGAACGGAAGAGAAATTTCTAATTTTGCAATAGAAGAAAGCTGGGATTTTTTTAAAGCTCTCTCGACATATGCCAGATTTTCTTCATTATTTTCCTTATTGCTATGCTGTTCCCCATGTTCTCCGTCGTCAGATTTTTTCTTAATATTTAACAGCTCTTTATATGTTACGTTAAACATAAAAGCTATAGGGCTGTAATCTAAACTTTTAGCGGCGGTATAAACATAATCCAGCCTTTTCGATTCCCAGAACAAATCGAGAAATTCCTTGTCTTCCTTTCTTGCCCTGCCGAGATAACGAAGTTTATAAAATATAATAGCCCAAGATATTAAAGAAAAGAAAAAAAGTAAAAGCAAAACTAACTTAACTACGATATTGGTAGTAAGAATATGAGACAGTATATTCATGCTACCGCCTGCCGCAATGCCCCCTATGACGCCGCCGCCCAAATTATCCAGCATTATTTATACTTATTCCTCCCTATTTTCAATGTATTTAATATATTTTTTGATTATAAATCTTTTTTATAAAAAAATCTATTGACAAAAAATTAATTACAATATATTGTATAGAAATAAAAATATTATCTACATATTGTATATCGAACATAATTAAACAGATAAATTAGGAGGTTATAATGAAAAAACAAAAAGACGAACCGATCGACCCGCTTGCAATAAATTTTTCCGAAAACGCGGTTACCGTTTTAAAAAAAAGATATTTGGCGAAAGATGCAAAAGGCGAAATCATCGAAACAATAACGGAGCTGTTTAAAAGAGTCGCAAAAAATATATCGGAAGCCGACTTAAATTACGGCAAATCCGAAGAAGATATTAAAATTACGGCAAACGGTTTTTTCGAGGAGATGTCTTCCCTCCGCTTTCTTCCAAATTCTCCTACTTTAATGAACGCGGGCAGACCCCTCCAACAGCTTTCGGCATGTTTTGTTCTTCCCATAGAAGACTCGATGGAATCGATATTCGAAACTATAAAAAATACCGCCCTTATCCATCAAAGCGGCGGCGGAACCGGTTTTTCTTTTTCGTCCCTAAGGCCTAAAAACGACACGGTGCACTCTACAAAAGGAGTTTCAAGCGGACCGGTTTCATTTATGCAGGTATTTAACAGCGCAACGGAAGCAATTAAACAGGGCGGAACGAGAAGAGGCGCAAATATGGGCATTTTAAGAATAGACCATCCCGATATAATCGATTTTATAACGTCTAAAAAAGACACTTCAAAACTTAATAATTTTAATATTTCCGTCGCTATAACGGAAGATTTTATGGAACATGCGTTAAGAAACGAAGATTATCCTTTAATAAATCCAAGAAATAACGAAATAGTAAAATATCTAAATGCTAAAGAGGTTTTCGATTTAATCGTCGAGACGGCATGGTTGAGCGGCGAACCGGGGATTATCTTTATAGACAGAATTAACAAACTCAACCCTATACCTAAAGCCGGAAAAATCGAAGCCACTAATCCATGCGGTGAACAGCCTTTAGTCGCTTATGAATCCTGCAACCTTGGCTCTATTAACGTCGGAAAATTTATAAAAGAAAATAAAATTGAAAAAGACAAACTCAATCTCAAAGGGGCGCTGAAAAAACTTGAAAATAATCCCGACGATGCAATATCCGGCTATCTTGATTCTATCGATTTTGAATCGCTTAAGAAAACCGTTCACACTGCGGTTCATTTTTTAGATAACGTAATAGATAAAAATCATTATCCTATAGAAAAAATAAAACGGATGACGCTTTCCAACAGGAAAATAGGATTAGGCATTATGGGATATGCCGATACGCTTATAAAGCTGGGAATACCATATAACAGCGAACTTGCGCTTAAAATAGCCGAAAGCATTATGGGCTTCATAGATAAAGAATCAAAAATAAAATCAGAGGAACTCGGACTCGAGCGCGGCAGTTTTCCTAACTTTGAAGGCTCGCTCTGGGAAGAAAAAGGATTCAAGGCTATGAGAAACGGGACGACCACTACCATAGCCCCTACGGGAACTATCAGCATAATCGGCGGCGCTTCGAGCGGCATAGAACCTTTATTTGCATTAGCTTACGAAAGACATGTATTAGACAAGCAAACTTTGATAGAAATGGATAAAAACCTTAAAGGCGTTTTAGACGCCATGGGGGTTTATTCCGCAAAACTAATAGATTTTATCGTAAAAAACGGCAGTTTCGGCAAAACATACGGAAAAGATATGGGTGAATTATTAACTAAAGAAGAATACGAATATTTAAGCAGGATATTTATAACTTCGCATGATATTGCTCCAAAATGGCATGTTATGACGCAGGCGGCTTTTCAGAAATTCACCGATAATGCCGTTAGCAAAACCGTTAACTTCCCAAATTCGGCAAAAAAAGATGATATTAAAGATGTTTACACGCTTGCCTATGACCTTAATCTTAAAGGCATTACGGTTTACAGGGACGGGTCAAGAGAGCAGGTTCTAACGACCGGCTCTTCGAGCGGCGGCGCGGAAAATAAATATATATGCCCCGTTTGCGGCTCAAAGGTAGCGGAACCTATCGATATGAAACCTATAGTCGAGAAAAATATATCCGAAGATATTAAGAACAATAACCCCGTGAAAAAAACCGGCGGACAGATAGAGCCAAGGAAGCGTCCAGATATAATTCGCGGGGTAACGGTTAAAACTACTACCGGATGCGGTCCTTTATACGTTACGATAAATTACGACGAAAACGGAAATCCTTTCGAGATATTTAATTCTATCGGCAAATCAGGCGGATGCGCCCAATCGCAAACTGAATCCACCGGAAGAATGGTAAGCTTAGCTTTAAGGTCGGGAATTGGGGCGGAAGAGATAATCAGCCAGTTGAAAGGAATAAGATGCAATATTCCTTATGGTTTCGGAGCAAATATAATATATTCATGCGCCGACGCTATCGGAAAAGCTCTCGAAAAAAGCCTTAACGAAAAAATTACGGCATCTAATAACCACACGAATGATACAAATAATATTTATAACGATTCGTTAAATTCGGAAAATTCGTATAAATCTGCAACCGCTCAAAATAAAACCCATGCGGTTCAAGGCAGAGGCGCATGCCCTTCATGCGGCGGATCAAACTTAAAGCATGCGGAAGGCTGTACCGTATGTCTCGACTGCGGATACTCCGATTGCGGTTGATGCGCAATAGAAAAAGGGGTCTGATTTAAAATCAGACCCCTTTTTCTCAAATCTGTCCCCTTTTTTAACTTTTTTATGTATATGGATTAATATGCCAATCCGTATAAAATCATCTGCTTCAAAGAACCCTGAATAGAGCCGGGCATTCCCATATGGCTCATAAAAGCCATCATGCCTGCATCGGCAAAGTAATACTTCATTCTCCACATTTCTCCCAGGATCGAAACGTCTGTATAATTCCCGTCCCTGTATATAAGTATTTCGACCGGATAAGCGGGGCTGTGGTCTATCCCCGGAAATTTATCCCCTGAGGTCGCTCTTGCGCCGCTGTCGATTTCTATTGAATGTCTTTCCGTGGAACTTCTTGTAACGCCGAGTTCTATAAACCCGATAGACGGCTTTTCTATCTTATAAACTAAATGCCATCCTCCGTTGTTATGTTCTATACCTTTTAAAACAAGATTCGCCACACCCAATAAGTTTGAATCCGTGCTTCCGGAATAGTTGGCTATTTGATCTACGCTCCCGGGAAACGAGCCGCCTCCGATACCGCCCGGAAACCTGCCGCTTCTCATAGGACCATATTGGTCGTCGGACGGCGTTCCGCCAACCGCTTCTCTTATTGCGTTTTTTAAATAGTTATTAACTTCTACCGCATAATTCACGTAAGAATTACCGGAAAAAGTTCTCGCCAATGCCGGCAGATTTAGCATACTTACAACGACGCCCTGATTAGGCGTAGTATAAACGGCTACTCTTAAAGGCAGTCCAAAAGCGCCTAAAGGATAATTTCCGTTATCTGCCATATACTTATCGTAAACTTCGTTAGTTGCGACGATAACCGTAGAACTATAAGAATCTCCGCTCGGAAGCGACGTGTTAAGTTTGCCTATAACCGTCCAGTTATGGCTGTTTAAAGCCGATTCGACTTTTTGCGTTACGGATGAAATGCTTCCGGGAACATTGACGGCAACTTTAGTAAACACCCCGTAATCGGCGGCAAATGCACTCCCCGTAACTAAAAACGTCGATAGAAATGCAAAAATCGATAATAACAAAAGATTTAGTTTAAATCGATTCATAACTCTTTCCTCCTCATTTTTTTGTAAAACGTTAATTTAATCAACTGTATTTATCGTTTTAACATATTAAAAAAAATAAATCAATTATAATTCTTAACTATTTTACATAAAAATATATATAATAATTAAGATATATTAATAACCTTATAAATGGGATAAAAAAAGGGGACAGATTTATTTATTTTCTTACTCCTGCCTATATTTGAGGGCTTTTAGACCGAAAATAAATAAATCTGTCCCCTTTTTTTTATTCTTTTTTTATTTTACTTGCCGGCGCCTTATTTCGAGGAAAAATGTTCGGAGGGTATTCCAATAAAAAATCCCTGAGCGTAATCAACTTTTAAGTTTTTCAATTCTGTTAAGACTTCGTCGGATTCTATAAATTCGGCGATAGTCTTAATCCCCATTTCTTTAGCAATCGAAATTGAGCTTACTACTACCGCCCTATCCATTTTATCGTCAAAAATTCCCCTTATAAATTCGCCGTCTATTTTAAGAAAATCTATAGGAAATCTCTTAATATATAAAAAAGAACTAAAACCGGAGCCAAAATCGTCCACCGCAAATCTGAATCCTTCATATTTAAGGTTGACTACGAACTTTTCCAAAAGAGTTATATTTTTTACGGTTTCCCTTTCCGTCAACTCAAAAACTATTTTGGAAGTGTCTATATTATATTTTAAAGACAGACGTTTTACCGTTTTCACATAATCCGTAACTATTAAGGATTTCGGAGAAAGATTTATAAACATATCGCTACTATAGCCTTCTTCCTTAATTTTTATAAAAGCCTTCTCGAGCAGTATTAAATCTAACTTATGCGCAACGCCTATATTCTCTGCTATTTCTATAAATTCTCCGGCAGAAATAATATTAGGCATATCGCCTTTAATATTATCTAATTTTATCCGCATTAAAAGCTCATGAGCGATAACGCCTCCCGTGTTCAAGTCCATTATAGGCTGAAAATAAGGTAATATTATATCCTGCTCCAGAGCATTCAAGACCATTTTGCTCTTTTCCGAAACCTCTTTATATACCGAAATGGCATCCTCTTCACTTGCGGTATAAACCGTATCCTTCCCGATTTTTTTGGCTTTATACATCATATTATCGGCAAGCAAAAACAAGTCTTTTTCGTCCGTCGCCGAATAAGGATAGACCGCTATACCGATTGAAACGGTTGCTCCAACCAATTTTTGGGTATTAGAATCCAACAGCGAAAACTTCTTTATGCTTTCCCTGATTTTGTTGGAAATCATATATGCCTGTTCTTCTTTCGCTCCCGGAAGAATCATTACGAATTCGTCCCCGCCGTAGCGCGCTAAAATATCCTCGCTTCTTTTTTCTTTTTCGAGTATATCCGATATAGCTTTAAGAAACTTATCTCCGAAGTTATGTCCATACATATCGTTAATCAACTTAAAATTGTCGAAATCGATAAAGACTAAACTAAAAGGATTGTTATTTCTCTTTGACCTTTCGACTTCATAATGCAGAAATTCCATAAAAACACGCTGATTATACAGGCTCGTAAGCCCGTCCCTGGTAGCGTAATATTCAAGTTCTTTGGTATATTTATATATGGCTTTAATAGAGCCGATAACGTTCAAAAGAGTGGTTAAAACACTGCTTATTACAAGATCTCTGACGGTATCTATGGACTCCTCCGCCTGAATCCCTATACCTACGATGCCCCCTATATGCGGAGTATCCAGAATTACCTTTTTTGTCTGAACCGATAAATCATCTTCGGAGAGTTCAGGAATTTTAGAATTTTTATCGGCTATATTATGAAATATCTCATGGTTTCCTATGCCCTGTATAAAAAAACTGTTCAGTCCGTTATGGTATATGCTTTGATAAATAAGCTTATCGAATAGTTTTTTAGTCTTTTCGGTCGGTTCTCCTTTCCAAAATACCTCTATTTCGATTAAATTTTCATCCTGAATGAATATCGAAAAAACATTATACACTTTAATAATATTGTTCATTTCTATCAGGAGGTTAAAGACATGCTCCTTCCAGTCTTTAACGACTTCCGACGTAATAATAAAGCGCTCCAGAAGTTTTATTTCAAATTCGAGAACGTCTTTATCTACGGCTATATCTCTAAGCCTTGTAGAAAGTCCGCCGACTCCTTTATAAATCTGGTTAAACTCGTCGAACTTAAGGTCTATAAGCTTTGTGTCTAACGATTTCAAATCTTTCACGGTTTTTATATTTTCTACTTCTTTATTTATGCTTTCTATCCCGTGCTTAATAGAACGCCTTAAGATTAAAGTTACAAAAACCCCGCCCGAAATCGGCAGAATAAAAATGAGAAATAGAATAAAGAAATAATAACCCTTGAACTTATTGGTCAAATTTGCAGTATCAAAAGAAACTTCTATTACCCCGTTGACGTCGCCTGTTTTAGCCATAGTGTGGCATCTCAGACACATCGGTTTTGCAAGTAATGGATAGGCATAAATATCTTTGTTTCCGACAATCCTATGAACTATCGATTTTGTTTTGAACGCCTTTTTAACGATACCGTTTTCCTTCGGCTGGGGAACCAGACCGAACTGTTTATTTACGATAGAGCCTCTAAATATAGAAACTCCTACCATCTTTTCATTCTTGGAGGACTTCTTCAACGCCCCGATAAAACCTTCCACCTGCTTTTCGTTCCATCCCCTCTTCATTATCTGATACATAGTATTGAAGGTCTGGTCGGCTATATAGGAGCTCGTGGTAGTAGCTCCGGCATTTATTATTTTATTTCCGAAATTATACAGAAGGTAAGCGGATATAACCGCGATAGCCACGCTTGTGGAAACGGCAATGCAGAGTATAAATTTATCCAATCTTTTAAAAAGCCGCGGAAGTTTTAGGGTCATATATTTTTTATTTAATTTATTTAAATAATAATTTGCGAATTATAATTTATCTATTTTAGATTATACCATTATACAAAATAAATTTTAATATTTATCTTTTTTGCATTTGTGACATTTGTCACTGCAATAAAAACATTTTATGATAAAATAATATAATAATTCAATTTTAATTTAACTAAAATTTAATAAAAATTTAACTAAAAGGAGCTTTTACTATGGATGCAAGTCATGACCCTCTTGCGGCTTTAAGAATCGAACACGAAGAAATTAGAAGCGTTTTAAATAAACTCGACGGATATTTAAAGAAAACGACCTCTGCCGGATCGGACGAAGATAGAAATAACTTAATAAATCGGTTAAGCGAAATAATCGCTTTTATGGATAAAGACTTAGAAATACACTTCAAAAGGGAGGAGGAGGCTTTATTTCCGGTTCTCGGAAATTATATAGGCATAGAAACCGGACCAATTAACGTTATGATTATCGAACACAATCATTGCAGAGACCTTTCCACCGGCTTTAAATCAAAAATTAACGATTATCCGTCGAGTAAAGATTATAAATCCCTTATAGGCGTAGGAAGTTCTTTAAGCCAGCTTTTGTCTGAACATGAGGACAAAGAAGACAACATATTATTCAATATGGCTGAGATGCATCTGACTCCGGACGAGAAGCGGAATATCATGGAAAAAATACTCACTATTAAATAAAAAGAGGACAAAATCATGCAAAATTTAAACGGTTTAAAAAGAATAAAACTAGACGTAAGAGAAGATATTAAAAACGGGGCGGACCCGTTTAAAAAAATTATGGGAGCGGTAAATGAATTAAAGGACGGCGAGGCGCTGGATTTAATAAATAGTTTCGAACCTTTTCCGCTTTATTCGGTTTTGAAAAATAAAGGATTCGAGCATATAACTAATAAAGTGCCGGAAGGATTTGAAATAATTTTTTTTAGAAACGATACCGGGGCAAAACCTGTCAAAGTTTCCGAAGAAGCCGACGAAAATCAATTCGGCGACGAGGATTTAAAAAACCTTGCCCATAAACAGAATATCGTAGAACTTGACGTAAGAGGGCTTGAGCCGCCTCAGCCTCTTCTCAAGATATTTTCCACGCTTGAAGGCTTAGGAGGCGATTCCGCCCTTCATATAATCCATGAAAGGAAACCGATACATTTATATCCGAGATTAAAAGATGCGGGGTACAAATTCTTAACGGAAGAAACGGGGGACGACCTTTACACCATAAAGATTTGGAGATAATTAATATAATTAACGGATGCAGATACAGATTAAACTTAAAAAGGACGGATTTTAAATCCGTCCTTTTTATTACTTCCTTTTTATATCATCTTATATCATTTATATTACATACATTACCAGCCCATAGAGAGTATATGAAACAAAAGCATTAAAGAGGCTATAAAAAGAACTGCGGCGGCAATTTGAATCAAATAAAATATCCACAGAATAGAACCTGCCAAAAAAAGACCGAATATTAAATATTCTAAATATTTAGTTTTTAAGTCGGAAAAGAGTTTTCCGTAAGCCCCTTTCTTTGCCTTTTCAAATACTTTAAGGCTTATTAGAAACGGATATATTTTATGTAAAAATCCGATAATAACCATACCTGCAAAACCGAACAGTCCAAGAAATCCGAATATGTAATATACACCGTTTATACCGCCGAACAAATTCAAATCTTTTTGCGGTATTATTACCAGCAACAAACCTATCACGGTCGCCAGTATTAAAAATATAATGCCGGTAAATAGATAAAAAGTCGTAATATCAAACTTCTTCTTAAGCCTTTTTAGCATAAGATTAAAAAATATATAGCAGTATAAAAGGATTCCTAATCCCAACAGCCATCCGCCGATACCGTTTAAATAAATATGGACGGCAGACCCGTTTCCAAAAAACGAAGAGGCAAGTATCGCTATAATGCCTACATTAACGGCGAATAAATCGGTTTTCCAGTATAAGTTAACGGGGGTTTTAGTCATATAGAACATAGGAAGCAGTCTGTATGAAATTGCAATAAAAAGCATAGCGGCAAAGCCGATAAACATTACGTAAATATGGTCCTGAAGTATGTCGTAAATATTCAGCCCTATTTTAAAATAAAACGATAAAGCCAAATATAATCCCACCGACAATCCTATAAAAAGATATGAATATGCAAAAGCGATTCCGGCTGCGGAATAATCCCATTTTTTTACCTTTTTCAAACTGGCGAGTATGTTAACGTTATAAATTAAAATGGATATAAATAAAAGGACTCCGCCGACGGCAATGACCGAACCGATAAAATAGTGCATGCCTATAATGAATAATAATAAAGATGCCGTATAGGCATAATAAACGGGGAAGAAAAGCTTTTCATACGCTATCTTTACGCCGAGCGCAACCGGCAAAAGCATATAAGAAGCTCCCATAATTATCATCAGTAAAAATCCAAGGGTAAATATATGGGTTAAGGAGATTATTTTTACGTTCATAAAAAAATATTCGTTAAAATTTTTGGAATCTAAAAACATTACGATAAAAAAAACCGGCAAAAGTATAAGAGCGGTTTTAATGTGCTTTAACGATATTTCGATTGAACTGTCGGTTGCATTCATGTATTAATCACCTATTATTTTTATTGTTCATATTTTATAATTGCCTTAATTAAATATATAAATATATATAAGATGCAGCCTAAGCGGTATGGCATAGTAAGTACGATACGGCATCCGGTATATCGAATGCCGGCTTAATGGGTTTTCAGCCTTTTTAGCGCGTCCGACTTTATCATCGAAGGATTCCACTCCGGCTCCCATACAAAATTTACCTTTACGCCGTTAACGCCCGGAATGCTTTTTAACGCCTCCTCGACCTCGTATTTTATGACGTTGCTTATAGGACACCCCTTTGCGGTTAAAGTCATATCGAGGACTATGTTGCCGTTTTCATTTAAATTTATTTTATATACCAGCCCTAAATCCACAATATTTACTTCAAGTTCGGGATCTATAATGTTTTTTAATTTTTCAAGAACGTCATCTTCGTTAAATTTTGCCATAATAAACTCCTATATTAAAATAAAGGCTTAAAAGTCTTAATTCCCATTTCCTTTTAATATAAAGTTTATCAAATTTAAAATTAAATTAAATTGATTTTAATCACACTTAAATAATAAAAATAATAAAATCATTATAAAACTCAAAGTTCAATTTTATTTATTAATTTACATAATTTATCCGAATTTATATTGTTTATGCTATTTTTCTGGATTTCTGCAGAAGGTCGATCACCTCGTCATCCGTAGTCTGGCTGAAATCCTCGTAAAACTCGCCTACTGCATAAAATTCTTCCGGAGCGCTTAAAACAATTACATTATCGACCTTTTTCTTTAATTCCCTTAAAGTATCGGCGGCGATAACGGGAACGGCTATAATTATCTTCGCAGGCTTTTCTTCTTTTACGGCATCTATAACTACCCTGACCGATGCGCCGGTTGCAATACCGTCGTCCACGATTATTGCAGTTTTACCGCTAACGTCTATTTTTTTTCCTTCGTGCCTGTATATTTTTTCTCTTTCCCTTATCTCTTTAAGTTTAACCTGTTCTATTCGTTCCAAATATCCTGCCGGAATATTAATGCGGGATATAAGAGGTTCGTTAAGATAAACCTTGGGCGATTTCCCGTCAACTATCGCCCCTATGGCTAACTCTTCTTGATCAGGAGCGCCTATCTTTCTTACCAATGCCACGTCTAAAGGCGCTTTTAAAATAGCCGCAATTTCGTAAGCAACCGGAATACCGCCCCTCAACAAACCTATAACGACGGTATTACCGCCGCCAAACTTGCCTGAAGACAACTTTTCCCCGAGCAATTTCCCTGCTTCCCGCCTGTTTTTAAATATCATATAAGCCATTCGGATAATATTTTATCCGCCTCCGATAATTAAGTTTACGCCGCCGTTACGCCCCGTTGAATACCTTTACTTATAAGTATATCATTAATAAAAAATATTGCTCAACAAATCCTCAAAAAAAATTGACTAAAAAAATAAAAATAGTATATAATTGATAGGCATAATTAATTCCCTTATATTTTCTTCAATGAAATTCTTACGGGCTGTTAGCTCAATCGGTAGAGCAACTGACTCTTAATCAGTAGGTCGTCGGTTCGATCCCGACACAGCCCACCAGTTAAAATAAAGGTTTCAAGATACATTGTTTTTCAAGCGTTCCCCTTGCGGTAAAGAAACGGTAAAGTTTTTTTGAAAATCCTTGTTATCCAAGGCTTTAACGGCGTTTCTAATATGCGGCCGGGATAAATGCGCATACCTCAAAGTCATTTTTATATCCTTATGGCCAAGGAGCCCCTTAACGGTCGTTAAATCTATTCCTGTCATTACAAGCCAGTGGCTCTGCTACAATATAGTGGATACCCAGTGATATAGATTTAGACCTTAATATGCCGTTTCCCACCCAGGTAAACGGCGTTGTTATCTTATTTTCAAATGTGATTTTTTCTTCCATTTAGTTAATCAATTATATAAATATAAATAACTAAAAATATAACATTAATTTATAAAATACCCCTTTAATGTAAATATATCAAGTATTATTTTACTTTTAATGTAAGGATTTTATTAAAAAATAAAATTATAATAAAAATAAAATTATAAGTAATATGCTAATCTTTTAAAAAAGGGGATATTAATGTCTTTTGCTAATGAAGGAGAAGAAAAATTTCAAGAATGGCTGGAACATAAGAAATATAGTTATATATACTTGGACCAAAGTAAAGACACATTTTCTTCTTTATTTGCAAATAATGTTAAAAGACCGGATTTTTTAGTTTTGATTGATAGTATAGGATTAATTGCCATAGATGTTAAAAGTAGAAATAAATTGACTAATTATAATAATAAAGGAAAATCCGAGGGACGGTTTACTTTAAATGAAAGTGAAGATACCCAAAAGCTTTTAGCTTTTGAAAGAAAATTCAGGATCTCTGTGTGGATTGTCTTTTGTTTGGACGCCGGCGGATTTGAGGCGTGGCATTGGATAAGCCTATCAGAAATTATAGAAAAGTTTTCTTTGGTAAAAAGTTCAAAAATATCAATTCCTTTCAGAGGCATTCCAGTAAAATCTTGCAAGACGATAGGTTGGGAAGATGGGCTGTTTAAACTTTTCGGCGGTTAACTTATAATATCGTTTATGTTTCGCTAAAAAATATGTCTAAAGAAATTAAAAATAAAGATATAAAGTTATTAAAGTCGCTTGGAGAAAAAATCAGAAATAAGCAAGTTGAGCTTAAAATCTCGACGGGAAATGTTGCTGAATTTCTTAATATAAGTGATACACAGGTTTATAGATATGAATCAGGAGATTCTTTAATTCCAATCGATAATTTGCTTAAACTTTGTGAACTTTTTCATGTTGATATAAATTATTTTATCGGCGACATTAAAAAAGAAAAGGAAAACAACTTTTGCATTGCTAATTTTCCTTCGGACCCGGAGCTTGAAAAGAGAATTGCTGTTTTAAAGGAAGTATATGCGCTTGGGGACGAGTCTTTGAAATTTGGCATTAACAATTGTATAGACACAATAAACGCAGTGCTAAAAAAACTCAAGGACGACCGAAGAAATCCAAGCCCTGTTAAAAGAAAGAGGCTGGCGGGTGATAGTAAATAACGATTTTAATGAATAATATGTAATATATAAAAAATATTGATTAATGTCAATGTTTAAACGGTGAATTAGGTAAATTACAATATGGGTTCTAATTCAAATTTTAACTGGGCGTCTTTTATATCGGGAATTTTAGGGGGGCTTTTGAGTGGCTGGGTGGGGGGTTTGTTAGCTGGTAAATATTCAGTTAAAGCCGCTGATAAAACCATTGATTATGATAAAGAAAAGAAAAATAAAGCCGAAAGAAGCCAAATTAAAAGTATTTTGCAAAATATATATGATGAAATAAATGACAAGTCTCAATATATCCAACAAAATATAGGACCCAATATCAAAAAATTAAATATTAGAGAGGAAAAACCATTTACTTATTTTTCTAATCATTTAGACGACTTTCAAGAACAGATGAAAAAAGGTTCTTTTAATAGCAATGATAAAGGCAAATTTATGGCTCAGTTTAAAAAAGAACCTGTATATTATATTTATGATAATACAAAGTTAAAGGAATTTCCAATTTATACGGAATATATTACAAAATTAGATAATATTAAAAATGAAAATCTTCGGAACTTAATTAGAAAAACCTACAATGAGGTAGGAGATCTTCAAAAAATTATAAACGCTAACAACGAAATCAAATCAGGGTTAGATAATTCATATGAAGAAGCGTCAAGTAATAATAGTAAAGATATAAAAAATTTTATAGAAACTGGACATAAGCTAATAGACCATTTTTCAACACTTAGAAATTCATATCTTGAAACTGAAAATACTATTAATACCCTGCTTAAAAATATTAGTGAAGAACTAAAGAATTACAACTAATTAGCTTATTAAGTCTAATTATTCCAATAATTTTAAAATTAATAAAGCACAAATAATTAAACTTGCCCCAAATCATATAATATTATTAATCATCCTTCCATTATTTCCTATATTAGGACAATTTTTTATATTCCCTTCCGGTCCTTTAATATTCCACTTTGGCATATTCCAAAATGTAATATACCATACCAAGAATCAATCATAAAATCATGGCCACTTCAATCTATTCAAACGACCATAAATTTACGGTCAATCAATTAAAAAAAGCGCGCTTAGACTCTGGACTAGACCAAAAAGCAGTAGCCGAAATAATCGGCAGGACTCAATCTTACATTTCAAAAATAGAATCCGGACAAAGAAAAATCGACATCGTCCAGTTAAAGCAATTTGCCTCTATATATAAAAAGCCGGTCAAATATTTTATTAAGGAATGACTATGTCCACAACATTAGAAGAATTAAAAGAAAAATTAGAAGAAATTAAAGCATGCGGTTTTATAAAAACGCATAGGGCAAACGATACCGGCATAGGTAAAACCCTCGAGGACCTTTTAGGTATTAAAGAAAACAATATACAGCTCCCTGACATCGGAGATATAGAAATAAAGGCAAAACGGATAGATTCCGACAGTATGTTAACCGTAGGAACAAAATCGCCGTTGCCAAGAGGAGTAAACAAGAAATTATATTTGGAATACGGGTATCCTGATAAAAAAGATGGATATATGGCACTACATTCCACTGTTTACGGTTCCAGGGAAAATCCTCAATTTTTTAAAATAGATTTAGCAGACTCCAAATTAACCCTAAAGAATAAGCAAAATATAGAAGTTTATTGGCCTATTACCATATTTGACCTTTTAAAGGCAAAGTCTAATAAGATTTTATTAGTTCTTGCAAAAACAAGCGGCGAAACAAAAACTATTAATGAAGAATTTCATTATATCGAAGCTTATTTGCTTTCTGGCCTTAATATGGATAAGTTTAGATCGGCGGTCAAAGACGGCAAACTAAAAATTGATATTAGAATAGGCAGTTATAAAAGCGGTAAAAGAAAAGGAAAATATCATGACCACGGAACCGCTCTTAGAATAAATAAAAGAAACTATTTAAATATTTTTAATGAATTTAAAAAAATCATCTAATTCTTTAAATTATTCCTTTATTAACTATATTTTTAAGTGGATGTATTGTTTTTATTAATATTATGCTTAATAGACTTATTATTTCTATTTTTAGATTTATCAAGGCTAATAGTGTTTTTCGACTTAAAGTATCCCTTCCTTTTTATTTCTTCAGAAATAGCACTAACAAAATATAGAATTAAAATTACACAAGACGCTGGTCCAATGTGTTTATAAAAATATTTTTTAGCGGTGAATGCCCAATATAGAAAATAAAAAAACAAAGTTATTCCATTAGAGAATATAACAATTTCCATAAAGTTTATTTTTTTTATTAAATTCTTTTTGAATATATAAAGAAGTATAAAAGAGAAAATAATTACAGCTAAAAAATATACTATATATATTACTGCCGTCTTTGACATTTATATTTTTTTAATTATCATTAATTTATTAAGAATCATTAAATTGATTCTTTTTTTCTTCGAGTTTTTGCTTAATACCAACCAAACCTAAGACCCCAAGTATTAAACCGAGGATCGGGTCTATCAGAGAAAATCCAAGACCAACTGCGGCTCCGACTCCAATGGGCTCTAATCCAATTTCAGCAATAACCTCTCCATTGGTATAATTACCGGTAATTCCCTGAAGACATGTCAATGGGAATACTGGAGGAATTTCTGTTCTGGACGATGGCTCCGGTTGAAAATTGATGTAAATCTTTTCTTCCGGGTGTTGATGGCAATATACAAAAAATTTCATTATTATAATATTTTTTTATAATTTGTTTGCGTAGCGTATTTGTAATCCATTTTCCTTAAAACGACGATACTTTCCTTAACCATAGTTTCCTCTAAAACGCCGGCAATATTCGTCGGTGAATTTTTTAACGGCATTCTTTTTTCCGGAATATTTCTTATAAAAATATCTTCGCACGCAAACCCTATCCATTCCGCAAGTTCCGCTATTATTAAATCGGTAGGTATCCTAACTTGTTTTACTAATCTATTTCCTATAACCAAACAAAAGTATTTATCGGCCTTTAATATCCTATAAGCCTGCTTTAAACATTCGTTAAGCCCTATATAAAAACTTAAAACTTCTTTAGCCCTTTTTTCGTCTCTTTCCGCAATTTTATCTAAAGAGTCTTCGAGATAATAAGATTTTAAATTATGCTCCAGCGTTTTGCTCGCCTTTCCTCCGAGAAGTTCGTTATCGACTCCGGACGCTTTATTAGGGTCGTCGAAAATATCCGCCCACTGGGCGGACAGTCTCGAAAATTGACCGTATGCTACGGTAGTCCTGCTATCTCCGTACGGCGGGGAAGTAAGAATAAGGTCGATAGAATCTTTTTCAATTCCGTTATCCTCTGCGGAATTGCCGTATATAACCTTAGTCCACACATTCCTATCGGCAGCATTATAAAAATCTTCCACTCCCTTTATGTTTGCTTCCGTTTTTTTTCTAAAGATACCCATAACGTCCGGAGAATAATTTTCGAGCTTGTCTTTTTTTATTCTAACCAGTTTAAATTCCCCGCTTTTCGTATTTGAAGACAGTCTTACCGTTTCGCTAAATGAGGCTGTTAGGAAATTTCTTACATCTTTATCCGTTATCCTCGATAATCCTTCTTTGATTTTTGCAAGACCGACGATGACTTCTTCCTTAAACCAGAAATCGATATTATTAAAATTTGGCTTTTTAATCTCGCCGTCTTTAATATCGCCTATCGAGAAAAGTAATTTAGAATATTCCGCCCCGAGCTTGTCCGGATTTATAGGTTTAGTCTTTGCTTTAGCCAAAAAGACGGCTAACGGATTTAAATCTATTCCGTAAGCGTTTCTTCCTAAAAGCTTGCTCTCCACTAAAGCCGTTCCGGACCCGCAAAAAATATCGCAAACGGTATCACCCGGCCGGCTGTAATTTTTTAAAATCCTATTTGCGACCTGAGGTATAAACATAGCCGGATACGTATGTATTCCGTGAGTATAGGACTTAGTGTTTTCGCCCCTGTAATCCCAAGAATAATCGATTGTTTTAGGATATTCCTTGATTAATAGGCCTGTTTGCATTTTATTAATATTTTACAGTATCCAATTTTTATCTTCATTTATCATCCTCTTTATTCCTTTTTTTATCCATGGGTATCTTTTGTTCAATAGATTTATTATTGAGAGCAGACTTAATAATTTCTATAAGCGGGCTTATATCTTTATTAGCTTTAATTTGATTTTCTAAATATCCAAGATATACTTCTGGCAAATATGTAGTATTCTTAATATATATCTTATCAAATTTTTTATAACCAACGGCTTTTGCCATAACTTCTAACATATCAATAAACTTTTCATCGGCTTTATCTTTTAATGAGTTTGCCTCGTCCTCTGATATTTTTTCTTTATTTGGATTATTAAGTGAGTCAAGATATTCTCGCCATTTTTTACTAACTTCTTCATCTCTATCAAAATATATATCAATAGAATTTAGGGCATCTATGCGAAAAGCTGATAATGGAATTTTTCTAGTAATCATTAGTGTTCTAAAAACCTGTAAACGCCGCTCCCTCTCTTCCCTTTTTCTACCCAGATATGTTTCAACTTGGACAGCAAGAATTGGCCCAACAATAATGGCCAAGATTGTAATTATACTAAACCAAATATAAATACCTATATTATTATCCATTTTCCCTTATAACATTATTGCAATTTAAAAATTATAAAAATAAGGGCCAGCGGTTTCAAAAATTATTATAGTTTATTTTCACTTTTAAAAATTTAATTTCAAAACGGAATGTCTTCATCCGAAGAGCTTTTATCAAATACACCCATAATGAGTTTGCTTTGATTTTCTTCAAGCCATGCCCATCCTTTCGGTTTTAATTTATAAACATCGTAAGGATCATCATAAGAATACCCTGATATTTTCATATGTTCGCTCATATCTTTTTTTACAAGACCATTAAGTCCTATTGATATAGCAACTGGTGAAAGACCTTGTCTTTCCGCATCTTCCTTAATTGAAGAATATAATGCGTAATCATCGACATGTTTTAAATTCTGAGCTATTGAAACAAGGATAATTATTTCATGTTGAGCGAGTCCTTTAGTATCGGCAACTAATTGCTGTGAGGGGAGTTTATCAAGAGTAGTTTTTTTATTTAAAACAAGGTTTATACGATCTTTTATTTCTGTTTTTAATTTATCAAAATCGCTTTGGGATTGGGTGTTATATTTAATAATTTTTCTATGCTGAACATCAACAGGAAATTTATCGCCCCGATTAGCCGAGCAAATTAATATTACATCTTTCTTGCTTTTTATTGCCAGACCCAATTCAAACCATACATTTGGATTATCTTCACTAATATCAGCTAAAACTACTTCAGAATTATCTATGTTTTCTTCGATTGATTCGATAATTATGCTAACTTTCGGGTCCTCATCTACTCTATAAGCTTTTAATCCAGTTTCAACAATTGCAGGTTTCAGAGTTTCATTAAATCTTTTATCAAAAGAACCGCCGTTATCAAAAGGCTGTATTACAAAACAAGTTCCCATGAAATTTATTCTCCTTTTGTTTTATGCTCCTTTAATTTGTTCCAATTCTATAACAAAATTATAACAAAATAAAAATAAATATACAAAAATAAACTAAAAATACGGAAAATACGGAACGACCTAAAAGATAGGTATAATCTGCAATATCAAGCAAAAAGCCGGTTTGTTATTTTTTTTAAATTTTACTCTTAATCAGTAGGTCCCCGGTTCGATCCCGGGACAGCCCACCAGATTAAATCGCAGTATTTAAGTCATTCCAGCCAATTAACCCTAAAAAATTATCTGTTAATAACTTTTAAAATGTCTATTGCAAAATACAAAAATTAAAGTTATTACGCTGTTATTTAAAGAAAAACAGGAGACGAAAAAGATAAACTTCCGTAATCACAAACACACCGTAGCTGTTCTGCCGAAAGCGGACGCTATCCTCTGTATCATGTCTATGCCTATATTGACGCTTCCGTTTTCTATCCTCGAAATAACGGACTGAGTAGTTCCGACCCTTTTTGCCAGTTCCGACTGGGATATTTTATTTTCTTCCCTTAAAGCTATAAGTTTTTGGATGAATTGATACCTGAGTTCGAGCTTATCCCACTCTTTCTTAAATTCTTTGTTTTTTAATTGTTTATTCAGATAATTTGTAAAATCGTCCATTTGTTTAACCTCGATTTTTTGTTTTATTTATAATTTCTTTCATTCTATTTTCAGCAATTTTAATGGCATCGCCCGGGGTCTTATCGGTTTTCTTGACGAAACCGTGCAATAACATAAAAGTTTTTTCACTGTGAAGAAAATAAAGGACGCGGTATATGCCGTCCTTATCCCTCGTTCTTAATTCGTATATTTTATCCTTTATATGCTTTACGAACGGCTCTTTTAAAGAAAGGCCGTTATTCTTAAGAAGTTCTATATGCCTTAATATTTTAGACCTCGTATCGACCGGCAAACCATTCAGCCACTCTTCGACAGGCGACCTGTTATTATGCTTGAAAAAGTTTATTTGCCATTCTTCATTGCCCATTTTTATATTATATCTTATAAGGCATAAAATGCAAGAGATTTTTTCGGCAATTGGGGGATAATAATTGATTTCTAATTTAGGAAATATTCAATTAGAAAAAACTGCATAATTGATATATAGAAGAAGATGCAGGGTTGTTAAATATTGTCGAAAAGAGAAAGAAGGAAAACAAATCCTGTTCAACCCTATCCCACGAAGAAGCCTGGAGATAATTTGTTTACGTTAAGATATTATCCTGCCTAAAAAAAGACATTAAAGAATTAGACCATCAACCGATCTGCCTGTCGAATTTTTAGCCGTATTTCGATAATAATTTTGCTAAATCCCTGCCGGAGATATTACGGGGAATTTTAGGCATATGCGAAAAATTCTTCTTTTACCTGATGAAGCCTTACGACAGGGGGAATATCGGATTTGTTCTCAAAATAGCATTCTAATGCATCTTTAATGTTATTGCGCAACTCTTCCATAGTTTCGCCTTCCGTAAAAATAGAATAGCCTAACGCCCTTGCGGTATAGCCGGATTCTATGTCTTCTTCTATTATAAATAATATCTCGTTCATTTCTTTATTTTACTACCTGGATTGTATATATGCCAACCTTTTTAGACATATTTTTTCAAGTTACTAATTTTGACTTATTAGAATATCTATTTTAGTAGAAAGTAACGACCTAACTTTTTCGTCGGTGAAAACAGGAATTTTAATTCGGTGTTTTTAGTATTATACATTCGGTGACGATATTATTGCAAAATACATCATTTAAGGGGTTAATGACGATATAAAGGCAATATTATTTAATACGCGTCTGCTTTTTCCCGATGATAAACCGAACGCCGATTTTTTAAACATTTATGGGAGCCACCATAAAGGATCCTCCTCCTCATTTCCAAGATTGGATTTTTCTTGGTCTTTTCTTATTATTTTTAAATTTTCAATAGCCGTCTTGTTTCCTTGTTTCGCGGCTTTTTTGATCCAATAAAGACCCTTTGAGAAAGATTTAGGAACACCCCAGCCTTTTAAATATAAATAACCCAAATAAGATTCCGCATCTGGATTGCCTTGCTTTACCGATTTTTTGATCCAGTAATAGGCATTGCCGTATGATTCCGTAACGCCAAGGCCTTTGGCATATGAAAAGCCTAAATTGTATTCTGCGCCGGCAAAACCTTGCTTTGCCGATTTTTTAAACCAATAAGCGGCAATAGTGTAAGACTGTGGTTCGCCGCGTCCAAACATATATAGAACTCCTAAATCGTATTCCGCGCCGGCATTGCCTTGTTTGGCGGATTTTTTATCCCAATAGGCAGCTTTGGCGTAGGAATGGCTTTTGTAGTATAAAGCACCTAAGTTAGCTTCAGCTATAACGTTACCTTGTTTAGCAGATTTTTTAAACCAGTAAATGGCTTTTGCATAGGATGGCGTAACGCCAAGGCCTTTGGCATATGAAAGGCCTAAATTGTATTCTGCGCCGGCAAAACCTTGCTTTGCCGATTTTTTAAACCAATAAGCGGCAATAGTGTAAGACTGTGGTTCGCCGCGTCCAAACTGATATAGAAATCCTAAACTGTATTCCGCGGCGGCAAAACCTTGCTTTGCCGATTTTTTATCCCAATAGGCAGCTTTGGCGTAGGAATGGCTTTTGTAGTATAAAACGCCTAAGACAGATTCCCCCGCAGCAAAACCTTGTTTGGCAGATTTTTTAGCCCAGTAAATAGCTTCTGCGTCGGATTTTGAAACGCCGTAACCAAAGATATAACACATGCTCAAATCATATTCCGCCTCAGCATTGTTCTGTCCAGCGGATTTTTTAAACCAATAAAAGGCCTTTTTAAAAGATTTGGGGACGCCATGTCCCGTAGAATAATCAACCCCCAATTTATGTTCCGCTTCCGCATTTCCTTCCTTTGCTAATTTCTTTATTTTATTTAACGACAAAGCATTGGCGGCAGATAAAGTAAAACCTATAATCAATAAAGGAATAAATAAGATTGTTAATAATTTTTTCATAATGTTCACATTTTAATGTTATAGTAAAATATCTATTGTAAATTTTAAAAGAGCAAGAATGCCGCATGTACTATCGCGTATAGTTTTATATTCCTAACGGTTATACTCTTTGGCTAACCTAAAATGGATAACAAAATTTCCGTTTCTGTTATGCTCCGCAATATATAAATCCTGCTCCCTCGCTTTATCTCCATGGTCTGCCGCCATCCTAAGATAATATTTTACCTTACCACGTCGTAATGCTCCGGCGGCTTGAAGAAATATCCGCCCATCCATTCCATTGCAGTTTTAAAATAGCCGTTTATTTCAAACCTTCTCATAGACGTAACTGCGCTTATGCCGCCAAGGTACTTAAATTTTCCGAATTTATTTTTTAAGGCAATGTTTATAAATTTGAGGTCTTCTCCCGCCTGCATTCTTTCGTCGAAACCGCCGACCTTTTTATAGACGTCTTTATGACAAAATATCAAAGCCATCGACGTTTTAGATATTATATGGGCTATATTGTTTCCGAACATAAAAATCCGTGCTTTAGCCGTATTAATATCGGGCAAAAGCCTCGAAGTCCCTATAAAATCCCGTTTATCTTTAAAATCGTCCAGCCTCTTTATAAAACCGTCGTTTAAAAGAGTATCCGCATCTAAAAATAAAAAAACGTCTCCCCTCGAAACTGAAGCGCCTATATTTCTTGCTTCCGATACTCCGCTGAAATTATCCGATATAAGATTAACGCCCCGATCTGCATATTTAGATACCGCTCCTTCCGTATCGTCTTCGCCGTGCGTAACGACTACCGTTAGCTCGCAGACGGTTTTACCTTCTGTCTCAGTCCCGCCGAAATCTGCCCGATTTTCGTTTTTTTTAATAAAAACTATCCCTTTCTGACCCAAAAGCCTTTCTATCGAAGCGCCTATATATTTTTCTTCTTCGTGCGCCGGTATAATTATAGAAACCATATTGTCTGAGATATATATTATTTATTTAATTTAATTATTATTTTATTATTAATATTAAAAAATCATTTAACGCCGATTACCTTAAGAAACTTTTCCACGCTTTCGGCGGTTTTCCAAGGAGGTTTAAACCCTTTATATTTTAATGCCTCTTCCGTGTCGGCGTCAAGTCTAAGCTTACCCTGCCTTATCGAATGGAAATATCCCGCCTTTTCAAGATGCTTCGCCAGATAAATCTGCTCGGTCTGCCCGGGCGTCGGAATAAAAAATGCTTTTTTATCAATTTCTGCAACGTCCATAACGGTAGTGTAGCCCGACCTCGAAACGACCATCTTTGCCCTGTTCATAAGCTCGTCTCTCCTCTTTTTTTCAAGAAAAGAATATATTACGGTATTCCCTATTACCTCTTGGGTAAACTTACCCGGTTTTCCGAGCGAAACGGCAATATTGCCTTTTAAAAGATGAATTTGGGAAAGAAGTTTTTCTTCAAGCGCCGTCCGGGTAGGTTCGGGTCCCGAAATCGAAAAAAGATAATCTATATCTTCAACTGTTTCAATTTTTTCAAAGTCGGATAAAATTCCTACGTATTCGACTTTTTCCTTCTTAAAATATCTTAAGTTATGCGACAAATCTCCCGAAAGCGAATTTTCGGCGTAATCCGGAACTATTATCTTTTCAAATTTATCCTGCAAATTATGATTATAATATTCCGTAACCATCTCGGCGGGCGTCAGTCTAAAAGGGGCTATAAATCTTAATTGGTGGAACAGCAGGAAAGACGGCACCGACTTACTGTAAGAGCCGAACCTCGAATCGGAAATTATAAGGTCTATCTTGTTTTCCTGCACTATCTTGGCAATATCTTTAGTTTCTTCTTTGATAATCTTCATTATTTTAGGAGCGGTTTTAAGAAATCTAAACGCAAATCCTATCTTATCCGAATAGGGAGAAGGATAAGGCACGGCGGCGATATACCTTGCGCCTTTTCCGAGTTCCGATTTAAGCAATTCGAGGCTTCTTCCCGAAGTATAAACGATAACTTCATGTCCGTCTTTTATAAGCCGCCTCATTACGGGAAGCCCTCTGGTCGCATGTCCGAGTCCCCAACTGCAAAGAGAATATATTATTTTCATATTTCTTCCTCTTCCGGTTCCGGTTTTTTGAAGAAATGAAATCCGTAATGGGGGACAAGGAAAAATGAGATCGCGACCATAAGCAGATTTATCGCCCTCATAATTAAACTAAAAGCAAGCCCGACATCGGAACCAAGCCCCAGTATATCGAAAAGACCCACCTGCGAAAGTTCGTAAGTCCCCGCCGAACCCGGCGCCAGCGGGAGCGCAAAAACAAGCATAGATACCGAAAATACTAAAAGCGTTTTAGAAAATCCCATATTTATACCGAGATAATGGACTAAAAGCCATATTTGAAATACCAGCACCGCCGTTTCGATTAAACTTAAAAAAAGGCTTAAAAAAAGATATTTTTTTCCTTTAACGTAAAACAGATGAAGCTCCTTTTCAAAGTTGTTTATATGTTTAAGAATTTTAAAAATAACTTTATTCAGGATTTTAAATCTGGTTAAATATCTTAAAATTTTTGTAAAAAACCTGTTGTCTATAATAGGATTAATTAAAAAAACGAGTGTAACCGCACCGACGAATATAGCCGCTATAAGCAGTAAATACCATATTTCCGTAGGGAGATAAAAATATCTGAATCCAAGTATAAGCCCAAGATAAATAAAAAGTAAGAACATCGCGAACTCTATTACTTTTGCGGCAAGACCCGCAGAAAACCCTCTTTTAAATTCAAGCCCGCTTCTTTTTTTAAGAATCAAAGCCATTATGGCATCGCCGCCTATGAATCCCGCAAATATTCCCGACGGAGCGATATAATTTGCGCTGTATCCTATTAATTTAATATTGGTAATATGCTTTAACCCTATTTTAGCGTCATATACGTTTAAAGCATTGTCGAAAGAAAGCGCAGAGAAAAAAAGCGCAAGATAAGAAAGAAAGAATAGCGCGATAAAATCCAAAAAACTCAGATGTCCTATCATCTGAAGTATGTTTTTCGGACCTATTATGAAAATCAGAACTACAACAAATATTAAGCCTAAAGATGTCGATATTGCAAAGGTTTTATTCAAACCGTTTCCCGGGTTCGGGATGGCGCTCTTAAAAAAACACGAGTTTTCCCGAACCCTTCTCCCATATTATTTTAAAGAAATGAACTATTTATTATTTAAGATACTACAAGAGTTTGGAATACCACATAGGAACGGCGGCAAAGGCGCAACCAAAATTTTCTACCGTATGTTCCGAGCTTTTCGATTTTATCTCTTTAATTTCGATATTTCTGTGTTTCATTGCATCTTCCGCCATCCTCCTAACCGTTTCTTCAGCTTTATCCGCGGAAACTTCTCCCGAATATTCCATTATAACGCCGAACCCTTCTTCGACCGATATGGCAATGGCGACCGCCGCCGCTATGGTTTTACCCTTTTTATCGCTTGAAATAGAGCCGTATGCTATAGGGACGAGCACTCCGCGTGGATAAACTATTTTTTCTTTAAAACCCGCTCTCGGCGGCAGTATCGAGCTTAATTTGATTAAATTAGTATTGCCTACTCCCGCTTTTAAAATGGCATTATCGAATGCCCCCAATTTTGAAGTTCCCTCCGACGTTCCTGCAACCAGAGTATATATATCGGGCGTTTCAAACACTGTTATTCCCTCCGCTTTCCTTTATTTTAAAATTAATTTATTTTAGCTTATTTTATTTTAAAAGATTAAATTTTCCTGCTCATTCCGATAATTATTTCCCTTATGAGTTTTGAGGCAATCGCCGACGTCCTGTCCGAGTTATCGGTCGGCGGACATACCTCTACCACGTCGGCTCCTACGACATTGACTTCCGATAATAACAGGGACACCGCATCGAAAAGTTCTTTGGAAGATATTCCTCCAGCCTCTATATAACCCGTTCCGGGAGCAAAAGCAGGGTCTAGAACGTCTATGTCGATTGTAAGATATACGTTTTTGCCTGCCAGCGATCCTATAACCTTTTTCAGCGGCTCGTAAACCTCATTTTTATAAATATGGCAATGCTTTTTTGCAAAATCGAATTCCTCTTTAGAACCTGACCTAATGCCGAATTGATATAAATTTCCTTTTCTTATAATGTCGTGGACGAGTTTTAAAACCGTAGCATGCGAATATTTTTCGTTATTCCATTCTTCTCTTAAATCGGTATGGGCATCTAACTGTAAAACGACGATATCTTTATATTTAGACGCATACTGCTTGACTATAGGATATGTAATCAAATGGTCGCCGCCGATACTCACTATTTTTTTACCGTCGTCCAGAATATTTTTAGCCGTTTCGTCTATAAATTTGATGCTTTTATCCGTATTTCCCCAAGGCATAACTATATCCCCTATATCGTAAAACTTTTCATCTACATAGTCGTCAAAAAAAGGGCTGTAATTCTCAAGAGTATAAGACAACTCCCTGATTCTTTTCGGAGCAAATCTTGAACCCGGGATATTGCTGGCAGTATAATCCATAGGTATTCCGAGAAGAATTAAATCGGAGTCCTTGTAAGAATCGGACGAATTAAAATACGACGATGTTTTTGATAAAATAGGGATTGCGGCTTTTTCTTTTAATTGTTTCTTCTTCATATTATTATTATTTAATTATCTCCTTTATGAAATTTGGCAGAATGAAAGAAGCGGAATGAATTTCGGGCGAATAATATTTCAAATCCGCCTCAAGCCGCCCAAAATCGAAATCTTTATAGTTTTCATTTATATTTTTCGTATCGTATTTTTTGGAACCTGCCGTAAAGCTCCACAAGCCGCTCGGATAAACCGGAATAGAAGCGCAATAAAGGGATGATTTTGCGTATATTTCTTTTATGACTCTGCCGACGTCTTTTATTAAATTTTGGTTAAAGAAAGGGGATTCGGTCTGCGCCGTAAATATTCCGTCGCTCTTCAAAGTTCCAGCCGCCGCTTCGTAAAAATCGCGCCTGAATAGACCTTCTGCCGGTCCTACGGGATCCGTAGAATCCACGAGGATTACATCGTATTTTTCGTCTTCTCTGCCGCCGGAATTTATTCTTTTTACGAACTCGATGCCGTCTTCGGCTAAAACCCGCACCCTGCCGTCTTCAAGCTTGCAGGCTATTTCGGGAAAAAACTCTTTTGATACGTCCACGACTTTTTTGTCAATCTCGACAAGGTCGATATGTTTTACGAACGGATTTTTGAGGCACTCTCTGACCACGCCCCCGTCGCCGCCGCCTATGATAAGAATCCTCTCCGGTTTTTTATGTGAAAATAGAGGCACGAGACCCAGCATCTCATGATAAACAAACTCGTTTTTCTCGGCAAACATAACGGCTTTGTCTAAAACAAGCACCTTCCCGAATTCTAAAGTATCATAAATAGTTATTTCCTGATAATCGGAAAATTCGTGGAACAAAACAGACTTGATCCTTATTTTTATTCCGAAATTGCCGGTCTGATTCTCGAAAAACCAAGTTTCCATTAATTTTTTTATTTTCCCTCTTTAAATTATTCCTTTGTTTTCTATCAAATTTTAATTTGCTATCCCGGGGGCCAACCGAACCCTCTGCCCGCCATAAAATGAATATGGAGGTGGTTTACCGTCTGTCCGCCGTCCTCTTTAGTATTAATTACCGTTCTAAAGCCTTTATCCGCAACCTTAAAGTCATCCGCAAGCGCGCCGAGAAGCACGAAGATTTCGTTACCCCCGTCCCATCCGCCTCCTTTGCCCGCTTCCAAAACGCTGTCGTAATGCTTTTTTGAAATTATCAAAAGATGAACCGGCGCTACGGGATTGATATCCTTTATAACGATAAAATTATCCGTCTCTTTAACTATATCGACCGGTATCTTTTTATGGACGATTTTACAAAAAATACAGTCCTCTTTTGAAATCATAATTTTGTATTATAAATAATTTATAAAATTTAAACAATAAAATTTTATAACCTTTTTAAATAAAGGAACAATAATATTGATTAAACATTAATATGTAGTATATAATTTTTACAACATAAAATATTATATCGCGGACAATGGACATAAATAATCTAATACTGAACAATTTAAACTATTCCGTTATTTTATTCGACGAAAGCTTAGTTTTAAAGTTCTTAAACCTTCCCGCTCAGGAACTTACGGGATTTTCGGACAGATTTTTAAATAAATTAACTCTTAGCCGCTTTTTCAATAACAACGCCTATATCGAAGAAAAAGTAAAAAACGTTATGCAAACCGGAGAAGGGTTTATAGAATTCGAATATAAATTCCAAAATAAAAATCCAACCAGATACGTAATTTTGGAAATATCCAAAATTGTCGACGAAAATAATAAGTCTTATCTTTTAATTTCGTTAAAAGACATTACGAGATTTAAAGAAATGGACCACAACATCAAAAACGAAGAAAGGATAGAAGACCTGTCGCGGTTTATAGCCGAAATGTCCCATGAAATCAGGAATCCTCTCGGCGGAATTAAGGCTTCTGCGGCTTATCTAAAAAGAAAATTTAACGAACCGGATTTGAATAATTTTCTCGAGATAATAATAAAAGAATCGACAAGGATCAACAATCTAATAGAAGACCTTTTAGCATTATCTAAAAAGCACAAAATAAAAACCTCGGCGGTAAATATCAACAAAATAATCAATGAAATAATAATTATGGAGCAGGCTGAATTTTCGGTAAAAAATATCGAAATCATAAAAGAATTCGACCCGAGCCTTCCAAAAATATACGCCTCTGAAAATGCGCTTGTTCAGGTATTTTTAAATATGATAAAAAATTCCGTTTATGCAATAAAAAAGCCGGATAGCGGGATAATAAAGATTATTACGAAATTGGATTATACGAGAAATAATCCTAAATTTATAAAAATAGAATTTATCGACAATGGATGCGGAATTAGCAAAAACGATATGAAAAATATATTCGTTCCGTTCTTCACCACGAAAGAAAAAGGAAGCGGACTCGGTCTTGCGGTAAGCCAGAAAATAATACATGAACATGGAGGCTTTATCGACATATCGTCGGTAAAAAACCGCGGTACCGTTGTTTCTGTTTATATTCCGATAGAAAAATTTAAAACGCCGGCTTAAACCGTTTCTGACCCGTCCGGCGCATTAGAATGACGATAAAAATGCCGATACCGCTGATGGAAGAAACGGAATATTTATTATATTATAGTGAACAAGAGCGGATGCGGCGGCAATTAAAAATACTATTATTAAAACTATAAGCATTGCAATTTGAAACGGGGTAGTCCTGCCTTTGCGGGTCGAAGAGGATTGGGCGGAAACCTCATCCGAACCGGAATCATTTTTGTTTTTACCGCTTTTACCCGGTTTGCCGGTATCTTCGGCAACCGCACTGTTGATTTCAGACATAATAGACTGCATAAAATCGTCTGAACCGGCGTGTGCAGATATTTCCGATTTAACTTCGCCGTTAGGCTCGTCTTTAAAAGCTCCAATGTTTTTATTCAGCATAAAAACATTGGAACATACCCTGCATCTTACTTTGATATTATCTTCCGGAAGCAATGAATCGTTTAATTCATATTGCGTCCCGCAATACGGACAATTAATATCCATAGGTTAGTGAATTTAATTTATTGAAAAGTTTTGCATTATAAGCAATAATATTATAATAATGAAATTAAATCAACAACTAAATTTAAAAGAAGTCCTTCTATCCGCATTAAAAAATAAACTTAGCGCCTCAGATTACTGCGCTTTAATACTATACGAGCATTGGGAATCGATCTGCGGAAAAGAGATAAGCAAAAAAACAAGACCCAAGGCTTTATATAAAAATATTTTAACTGTTGCGGTCGAAAATCCCGTTTTAATATTCGAACTGGGATTTATTAAGGAAGAATTTATAAAAAAGATAAACGACTTTTTTTCTTCCGAAAACAAAAGATTTTCTTTAGAGAGAAATATAACCGTCAAAGACATACGCTTTGTAAACAGGTAAGTCCGTTATATAAAAGATTTAATTTTATCCATAAAAGATTTTTTTAACGGATGCGTTTCTTCTTTGTTGTCGTCGGCAAGTTCCTCAAAAAGTCTTTTTTGTTTTAAGGTTAGATTCGTCGGAGTTTCTACTACGACGTTTATATATTCGTTTCCCCTTGATCCCCCGTTAAGTTTCGGCGCGCCCTTTCCTTTAAGCGTAAACTGCGTTCCGCTCTGAGTTCCCGGCAATATTTTTATCGTAGATTTTCCATCTACCGTCGGCGCTTCTATTTCGCATCCTAAGGCAGCTTGCGAAAAGCTGATAGGCATTGAAACATATATATCGTTCCCCTGTCTCTTAAATATTTCATGCGGTTTGACGGTAATATCGACATACAGGTCGCCGTTAGGTCCTCCGAAAAGTCCGGATGAACCTTCTCCCGACACTTTAAGCCTATTGCCGTCGTCGATACCGGCGGGTATTTTTATATCCAGCTTGCGTTCTTTTATTACCCTGCCTTCGCCTTTACAAACCGGACACGGGTTTTCGATAATTTCGCCTTCCCCGCCGCATTTATAACAAGTTCTGGATATTGCAAAGAATCCCTGTTGCTGTCTTATTTCTCCCGTCCCTTTACATACGGGACATAAAACTCTTTTAGTTCCTTTTTTCGCACCCGATCCTTCGCATGAAGAACAAGTTTCGTATCTGTTGTATTTTATCTGTTTGGATACGCCGAATAAAGATTCTTCAAATTCTATTTTTACCCCGTATCTCAGGTCTTCGCCTTTTTTGCGTCTTGTCCTCTTGTTTTGTTGGGAAAAAATATCTCCGAAAAAATCGCTGAATATATCGCTGAATCCGAATCCGCCGCCGCCGGCAGAAAAAGCGCCCATGCCTTCGTGTCCAAACCTATCGTAAGCGGCTCTTTTTTCTTCGTCGCACAAAATACTGTAAGCCTCGTTTATTTCTTTGAATTTCTCTTCGGAATCCCCGTTACCCTGATTTTTATCGGGATGATGCTTTAGGGCTAATTTTCTATACGCCTTTTTTATTTCGTCGGCGCTTGCTTCTCTTTCTACTCCTAAAATTTCGTAATAGTCTTTTTTAGATGCCATAGTTTATAAGAGGACGGAATTAATTCCGTCCTCGTTGATTTTATTTTATTTTAGTTAATTTTAATTAATTGCGAACCTTATTCTTTCTTCTTGTCTTTTACTTCTTCATATTCCGCTTCCACAACGTTTTCGTCCGCAGGCTTAGACTGCTCTCCGCCTGCTTCTCCTGCCGCGCCCGTACCTGCGCCTGTTCCGCCTGCCCCTCCTGCTTCTCCGGCAGTTTTTTTATAAATAGATTCGGCGACCGAATGGGACAATTTTTCTAATTCTTCGGTTATGCGTTTCATGGAATCTACGTCGTCCCCTTCGAGAGCTTTTTTAGCCTCCGCTATTTTTTCTTCGGCAGCCATTTTGTCCGAGGATTCTATTTTATCTCCGGAATCTTTTAACGTCTTTTCCACGGAATAGACCAGGCCGTCTAAGTGGTTTCTTACCTCTATTAGTTCTTTCTTTTTAGAATCTTCGTCTTTATGAAGCTCGGCTTCTTTGATCATTTTGTCTATCTCATCCTTGGATAATCCGCTTGAAGCGGTAATTCTGATAGACTGCTCTTTGCCGGTTCCCAGGTCTTTTGCCGAAACGTGGACTATGCCGTTGGCGTCTATGTCGAACGTAACTTCTATTTGCGGAACGCCTCTCGGAGCGGGAGGTATCCCCGTCAACTCAAATCTTCCTAAGCTCTTGTTGTCCGACGCCATTTCTCTTTCGCCCTGCAGAACGTTTATAGTAACCGCCGGCTGGTTATCGGCGGCAGTCGAAAATATCTGGCTCTTTCTGGTAGGAATGGTAGTATTTTTTTCTATTAATTTCGTACTGACGCCGCCGAGCGTTTCTATCCCAAGCGATAGCGGCGAAACGTCAAGCAGTAAGACGTCTTTAACGTCTCCTTTAAGAACGGCGCCCTGAATTGCAGCTCCTACTGCTACGACTTCATCCGGATTAACGCCTTTGTGAGGTTCTTTTCCGAAATAATCCTTAACCGCCTGCTGAACTCTGGGCATTCTGGTCTGTCCGCCTACGAGCACGACTTCATCTATCTGGGATGTTGACAAAGAGGCATCTTTTAATGCCGTTTTAACCGGTCCCATAGACTTTTCGACTAAATCTGCGGTAAGTTGTTCCAACTTTGCCCTGGAAAGCTTCATATTAAGATGCTTAGGACCGCTCGCATCAGCCGTAATAAAAGGTAAATTTATATCGGTTTCTAAAGATGAGGAAAGTTCTATCTTTGCTTTTTCCGCGGCTTCTTTTAACCTTTGGAGCGCCATTTTATCTTTTCTTAAATCTATTCCCTGATCTTTTTTAAATTCGTCGGCTATATAATCTATAATTTTTTGGTCGAAATCTTCTCCACCCAGAAAAGTATCGCCGTTTGTGGATTTAACTTCAAATACTCCTTCTCCGAGTTCAAGTATGGAAATATCGAAAGTTCCGCCGCCTAAATCGTAAACTGCTATTTTTTCTTCCTTCTTTTTGTCTAAGCCGTAGGCAAGAGAAGAAGCCGTCGGTTCGTTGATAATTCTTAAAACGTCGAGACCGGCTATTTTGCCTGCGTCCTTCGTTGCCTGTCTCTGTGAATCGTTAAAATAAGCGGGGACTGTAATAACCGCTTCGGTAACGGTTTCGCCTAGATAATCTTCTGCGGTTTTTTTCATTTTCGTCAATATCATAGATGAAATCTCCGCCGGAGAATATTTTCTGCCTTTTATTTCCACCCATGCGTCCCCATTTTCGCTCGGAACGATTTTATAAGGACATACTTTTCTAAATGCCTGAACTTCCGGCGAATCGTATTTTCTTCCTATAAGCCTTTTAACTGCGTAAATAGTGTTTTCCGGATTCGTTACCGCCTGTCTTTTTGCCGCCTGTCCTACGAGCCTTTCACCGCTGTCGCTTATAGATACTACCGACGGGGTTGTCCTCGTTCCTTCGGAGTTTGCGATTACGACCGGCTCTTTGCCTTCCATAACTGCGACGCAAGAGTTCGTGGTTCCTAAATCGATTCCTATTACTTTTCCCATGATTAAGTTCTCCTTAAAATTAAAGCTTTATGATTTTTAAATTTTAAATTTTATTATAATTATATCTTAAATATGTAAGTTTATACGATGTTTTTAATTTTTAGATTTTGCGATAGATACCATAGACGGTCTTAAAAGTCTCTCCTTGTAAACGTAGCCCTTTCTTTTTTCTTCGATGATTTTTCCGTCCGGCTGACCCGACTCTTCGACTATTTCCACCGCTTCGTGAAAGTTGGCGTCGAAATTTTTCCCTGAAGTTTCAATGGCTTCCGCACCGTAATTTTTTAATATTTTAACGAATTCGCTGTCCGCCAATTTTACGCCGTCCACGAACGATTTTAAATTTCCGGAAGAATCCTGCTCTAAATAGGATGACGAATGGCCTATCGCAAGGTCTAAAAAATCCAAAACTGGAAGAAGGTCTCTTAAAAGCCTTTCGTTTGAATATTTTAAAGATTCTTCTTTCTCCCTGTTCATTCTTTTTCTGAAATTTTCCAGATCTGCTAAACTCTTAAGATAATTAGAGTTTAAATCTTCATATTCTTTCTTTAGGTTTTTCAGGACATTCTTTAGATATTTGAGCTCGTCCTCGGCTTCCGCAAGATTTTTAGGATTAGGGATATCGTCTATATCCTGATCGGTTTCGACTGCGATAGAACCCTTGTCCTGTTCTTCTATTATTTTTCCCAATTCTTTTTCTATATTAGAATCGTTTTCTTTTCTTTCATTTTCATACATTTGCGGTATCTCCTGAAATTCAATATTTGATTTATTTTTATATAATCTCGCTCAAAAATTCAGCCATAAAATCTATTAACGGAATAACGTGAGAATAGTTCATCCTTAACGGTCCTATTATGCCTATAGAACCTTTCAGCATATTATTCCCGCTTATATACGGAGCCGTTATAAGAGAAAGCCCCGATATTTCCGACCACTCTTCATTGGAACCGATAAATATTTGCTTTGTTTTGCAGTTTTTAGTATGCCCCAACAGTTTTATTATCGTCTTTTTGTCGGAAATAGTTTTTATAAGAAATTTTATCTGTTCATTATCGGAAAATTCCGGTTCTTCCAATAAATCGGTTTCAGGACCTACGTATAGACATTTATCGTAATTATTTTCCGTCCCGGCACGACAAAATACCGTATTATTTAGTATCGAATAAAAATTTTCCTTATCGCTGCGCATTTCTTCGACGATAATATTCTTTAAACCGTCTAAATCGCATTTCTTATTTTCTATAATTTCGTTCAGTTTATTGGAATACCGGCTCAGTTCGTTTTGCTTAACGTCTTTTGAGATATAAAACGACTTATTTTCCGTAATTCCATTTTGAAACACGATAACCGCGAGTATATTGTTAGGCTTTATTCTTATAAACTCTATATGCAAAAGACACACGCTTACAGTGTCCGGGGCAAGAACTACTCCTGCATAATGAGATAAATCCGACAATGATATAGAAGCTTGATTCAATATATCGCCTAAGTTTCTGTTTACGGAATTAAATCTTTTTTTTATATTTTCTTTTTGTTCCCGCGTAATTTTTTCGGTTTTCATCAATCCCGATATATAAAACCTGTACCCTTTAGCGGTAGGAACCCTGCCTGCCGAAAAGTGGGGCTGAAATATATATCCTTCTTCTTCCAGCGATACCATTATATTTCTAACGGAAGCAGGGCTTAAGTTCAGGTTGTAATTTTCGGCTATAAATTTAGAACCGACCGGATTTGCGGTCCCAAAATATCCTTCTATTATACCGAGCAGAATTTCCCTGCTTCTTTCGTTTAAGTCGTTATAATTATATTCTTCGCATTTTTCTTCCATAATTTTAATTTAATTAAAATGCTCCATCCCGATTTTTCAATCTTATTTTAGCACTTAAGCATTATGAGTGCTAAATATTATTTAATCAATATTTTTATATTTTGTCAAGATTAATCCTTTCAATGAACTTAATTTTTTACTTTACAATTTTCTAATAATACAATAAAATATGACAATGTTTTCAAAATTAAATAAATTCTTTTCTTCAATTAAACTTGCCATATTCCTTTTTATTTCAATCGCCGTATTTTCAATGGTCGGAACTTTCATAAATCAAGGCGATACGGAAAGCCAATACAGAACTATTTTCGGACCTCAAGCGTATCACGTCCTATACTGGCTGGGATTCTTAAATATTTACGACTCATGGTATTTTATAGGTCTGGCGGTACTGTTGATTATAAATCTCGTAACGGCTTCCGTCAATATTTTTCCGCGTACCCTTAAAGCAGTTTTCGGTCCGTATCCGTCTTTTAATGAAATGATGGATAAAAAGGGCCCTAAAGCCGCATATGAGATTATTGAATCAAAGAAAAATACGGAAGAAATTAAAAAGGTTTTAAACTCAAAATTTGGAAAACCGTTCATAGAATTGAAAGAAGAATTATACTATTCAAAAAATTCCATTTTCAGGTTTTCTCCTTTTATAGCGCACTTCAGCATCATAATAATTATAATAGGCGTGTTTTTAAACTTTCATTACGGCTTCAGATCATATACTAATATTAAAGTCGGCGAAAAAACTAATATTTCATATCTCACAAAAAACCAAAAACCTATAAAGCTTCCTTTTACTATAAGGCTTGATAAATACGAAACAAAATATTATCCCGACGGCATACCGAAGTCTTATATAAGTAAAATAAGTATAATAAAAAACCATGTGAGCGTTGCTACAAAAAATATCGAGGTCAACCATCCTTTTACGTACGACGGCATAACTATATATCAGGCAAGCTACGGTCATTATAAGCCTACAGCCGCCAAACTTTTAATAGTCAACTTAAAAAACCGCAAATCCAAAAAGGTCGTTTATGCAGAATTCGGCAAAACTTATAATTCCGGTATAGACAATATAAAATTCAAATTTATTCCTTATAAGCATCCAAAGAAAGATGAAATTCCTTTTTTTATAGAATTAAGCAATAAACAAATATTGAAATTTAACGTCCTGCCGTATAAAAAACAAAGCATGCCGTTAATATTCGCTGAATATCATAACACGGTTTTTCTTTATAACGGAGTAAAAAACTATTATTACAGCGGCGTGGAAATAACAAAGAATGCCTACGTCTCCGTCATATGGGTCGGTTCTATAATACTGATAATTGCTCTGTTTTTCTCGTTCTTTTTCAACCACGTAGAAACGTGGGTTAAATTATCGATCTCAAAAGACGGTAAAAAAACGCATATGGAAATACTTGCGATTCCTAAAAAGAAATTTGAATCGTTTTATAAAAATTTTAATAAAAAAATTGCCGAAATTAAGAAAGATTTAACATAAGTCAGCACATTAAGAGGAAATAATTATGATTTCTGCCAACGTATCCGTCCTTGACGGTTCTTTATATTTTACTATTTCTTTGCTTTTCGTACTTGCATCTTTTGTCGGATATTTTATTTTTTTATTCACCGGAAACAAAACTATTTCGAAGGTATCGTTCGGTCTTTTAATCGTAGGATTTATAATACAAACGGCCGCATTCGTCATAAGATGGATTTATGCATATAAAATAGGCATCGATACACCGCCGTTAGTCGATCTTTACGATTCTATGGTTTTTTTCGCTTATGTTCTTATATTCGGATTTATTTTAATTAGAATTTTCTATGACTTCGATGCTCTAGGCTTTATAATAACTCTCGTCGCCTCGTTAGCCCTGGCTTTTGCTTCTTTTTCCCCTATTGCTCCAAGCACGGTAGAACCGACTATTCCGGCTCTTCAAAGCTACTGGCTGATTTATCACATTATGACGCTGTTTGTATCTTACGGGGCGTTTGGAGCTTCGTTCGGGCTGGGAATACTTTATCTTATTAAGATTAAGAGCGACGATAAACATAAAAACAGCGCCGGAAACGGCGGAAACAATAAAAAACACGGCGGGTTTTTGAGCCTCCTGCCGCCGGCAAATATTATAGAGGAATCTATTTATAAAGTCGTAGTATTCGGATTAGTTTTTTTAACGGCAGGAATAGTTATAGGAGCGGCATGGGCGGACAGCGCATGGGGCGGCTACTGGAGCTGGGATCCTAAAGAAACATGGTCGCTTATTACGTGGCTTACTTATATTTTATTTGTTCATGCAAGATTTACAAAGGGCTGGGGCGGCAAGAAAATGGCATGGATTGCCGTAATAGGATTTGCCGTGGTCATATTCTGCTATCTCGGCGTGGATTTAATAATTCCGGGACTCCATTCATATGCAACACCCGGTTCTACCCCTATTTTATAATATAAATTCATTAATCAGAGATTATAAATAGATATGAATAATTCAGTTCTACCTTTTAGACCATATATTTACGACATTAGGTCTGCAGGCGAAATTAAAAATTTAATCGCTCCGCCTTATGACGTTATAAGCAAAGAGCTTCAGGATGACCTCTATAAAAGATCGGAATATAATATCGTCCGGCTCGAGTTAGGTAAAGAATTTCCCGACGATAATGAAAAAGAAAATAAATATACGAGGGCGGCGCTCTTATTTAAAGAATGGATAGATAAAGGTATATTAAAAAAAGAAACTAAAAATTCTATTTATATTTACACCCAAACGTTTACCGTAGATAATGTTTCATATGAAAGAACCGGATTTCTATCTCTTTTTCTCCTGCCGGAAACAAAAGAAAATGGCTCTATTTACGGTCACGAAGCCACCCTTTCTAAGCCGAAGGAAGACAGATTTAAGCTTATGGAAGCGTCATATGCCAACTTCAGCCCTATTTTTTCGGTGTTCGAGGATAAAAATTCCGACGTTTTAAATATCTTAAAGAAATCCATAGGGGACGGCACGGCTAAAAAACTTTTCGATTTCATAGACGATAACGGCATAAAAAACGTTCTATACAGAGTTGAAAACGAAGACGTTATAATGGATGTTCAAGACGAAATGAGGCAAAAGCCGGTTTATATCGCCGACGGACATCATAGATTCGAAACCTGCATTAATTTCAGGGATTACGTTAAAAAGAAGGGGCTGAAGGAAAAGGACGTGGATGCCGACTCGTGTCTTATGTATTTCGCGCCCTCGAATCAGGACGGATTAATCATTCTGCCGACGCACAGAAGTATAAAAGGAATGAACATAGATATAGAAACCTTTCTTAAAAAAATAAAAGAATATTTCGACTATAAAGAAACCGATCTCGACGATTTGCTCAAAGAAAACAAAAAATCAGGCGAATTCTCGGTTTCTTTTGGATTTGCCCATAGTTCGGGAAGAGGGTTTATACTTTCGTTTAGAAATACCGGCGACAGACAAAACAGCGAAAACAGCCCTTTAAAAAGTTTAGACGTTTCCATTCTGCAGGAATATATATTAAAGAAAGCCCTGAATATCACGCAGGAAGAAATAGATACCCAGAAGTACCTTGTATATGAAAAGGAGGCTAAAAAAGCCTTAGAAAAGGTAAAGAGCGGAGACTTGGAATCCGTCTTCTTTATGAATCCGACAAAAATAGAAGACGTTATCAACATCGCTTCGATGAACCTGAGAATGCCTCAAAAATCTACTTATTTTTATCCGAAAATACTAACCGGACTTGCCGTAAATTCGCTTAAAACCGAATAGCCTGAGCCTGCCGTTTTCCGCATCTAAATTATATACGCGTTTAAGAAAGGGGGCGGATTTATATCCGCCCCCGAAAAGCTAAATAACTGCTATAGCGTATAGCGTATAGCGTTTTAGAAATTATATCCGGCTTCGTCGTGCTGGGTAATGTCGAGACCGATTGCTTCTGTTTCTTTATCTACGCGCAGACCCATAACTTTATCTATTACTTTAAATATTATAAAACTCATAGTAAAGGAATAAGCCGCAACGCAGACTACCGTCAATAACTGGATCCACATCTGCCCCGGATTGCCGTAAAATAAACCTTTTGCAGAATTAATCATTGGGTCGGCAAACAGACCTGTCGCAAGCGCGCCCCATGCTCCGCCTACCGCATGAACGTTGAACGCATCGAGGGCGTCGTCGTAGCCTAATTTAGGTTTCACGAAAACAACCATAGAATAACAAACTACTCCCGCCACGAAACCTATAATAATAGAAGCTATGGGATTGACGAAACCCGACGCCGGGGTTATTGCGACAAGTCCAGCTACCGCGCCTGAAACCATGCCGAGAGTCGTCGGCTTTCCACTTCTTATCCATTCGGCAATCATCCAACCGATAGCCGCCGCCGCCGTAGCGGTATTCGTTACTAAAAATGCCGAGGTAGCAAGAGGATTAGCTTCTAACGCGCTTCCGGCGTTAAATCCGAACCATCCGAACCATAAAAGAGCGCCTCCCAGAATAGTATAACCTAACTGGTTCGGCTGAACGATATTTTCTTTCATATATCCTTTCCTTCTTCCGAGAACAAGCGCCCCGGCAAGACCGGCGACGCCGGAGTCGATATGAACGACCGTTCCACCGGCAAAATCCAATGCGCCCATTTTCTGAAATAATCCTCCGAGCCCCCATACCGCCTGAGCAACCGGAGCATAAACGACGGTAAGCCATACTATCGTAAATATTACCCATGAAGAAAATTTAATTCTTTCCACCAACGAACCGCTGACGAGTGCTACGGTTATAATTGCGAACATAAGCTGGAACATTACGTAAATATATGACGGTATCGTGCCGTCGTATCTGGAATGCTGAGTTTCTTTCATAGCGAATAAACCGACGTATTTAAGACTGCCTATTATTCCGCCGAAGGCATCCGGTCCGAAAGCTAAAGAATATCCCCACAAAATCCAGATAACGCTGACGGTGCATATCGTGATAAAACTCAGCGATATAGTATTTAATACGTTTTTCCTTCTCACCATTCCGCCATAGTAAAAACCGAGTCCGGGGGTCATTATTAAAACTAAAGCGGATGAAGCCAGTACCCATGCGATATTTCCGCTGTTAAACGCCGGAACTTTCGATGCGGCGGCAAATACCGGACTGACCCATGAGAACATAACTAAAAAAAGCCCGCCTATTAAAGACCATCCATAAATTAAAGGTATTTTAAAATTTTTAATAAGATTCATAATTTTTTCCTATCCCTCCTTCGAGTTTATATTTCTATTTTAAATAAATAATAACTAAATAGCTGATTCCCCTTTTTCTCCCGTTCTAATCCTGACGGCTTCTTCGACCGAAGATATAAATATTTTCCCGTCGCCTATATTGCCTGTTTTTGCGCTTTTTTCGATTGTTTCCACGATGCCGGGAACCTGATCGTCGGAAGCGACTATTTCCATTTTTGCCTTTGGGACGAAATCTACCCGATATTCCGCTCCTCTGTAAAGTTCCGTATGCCCTTTCTGCCTTCCAAAACCCTTAACCTCCGTAACCGTTATTCCATGAATTCCAATCTGATTAAGAGCTTCCTTAACGTCGTCGATTTTAAAAGGCTTAATAATAGCTTCTATCTTTTTCATTTTTACTTTCACCTCCTTTTTAGTTAAAAATTTAAAAGCTGTATAGAACCATTAAATTTATCGTATTCTGTTGGGAATGGGTTGCCGACCCGTTAGAATCTAAATAAACGTTATGGTTTGACCCCTGATGTTCCAGTTCCAGCCTTAGCTGGACGTCCTTAAAATTTTTAAAAGACGGTTGGTAAGCAAACGTAAGCGTGGAATCTATATAAGTATAACCGGTTCCCGGAGTGCTCGTCATTTCCCACAAGCCGTTTTGATCGTAAGCCGCAGTTTCCCTTAACGTTTCCGCCACCTGCCCGAAACCGTAATTATGCTGATGGTGAATATAACCGGCTATGCCGTAGAAACGGGACTTATTGTAAGTATCGTTTGAAGTCTGCACTAAAGTCGGGTATCCCGTGTAAGAATTTGGACTTATGCCGTTATCGGTTAAGACCGAGTTATTAAATCCGCCGCCGAGTCCAATCTCGTAATCCGCTACGAAAGACCAGTCCGCGGTCGGGCTGAATATGCCGTCGATATAACCGTAAAAACTTTTATTTAAGTTGTCTTCATAAAGTTGTCCGCTTGTGCTTCCGCCGGTACCGTTACCGACTAAATAACTGTTTTCTCCATAAACGAATCCGCCGTTAAACGTCAGCATACTCGTCGCCGCATAGCTTTCGTTAAGCTCGATAACCGGGAGGTTGTCAATCGGAACGGCAGAGTTAATAGTATTTGCTATTCCGAGGGTCGATGTCAAAGCCGGCACGAAATTGTATGTTAAAAATACTCCCGTTAAAGTCGCCGGTTCCGCCGCATCTAAAAGTGAATACGTATTATTCCAGTTCCTAATAGGATTAAACGCCTCGAATCCCAGCAGCTCCTGCTCTTTTCCTATATGAATATCCAAACCGCTTCCAATCGGTAGGTTTATGTTAATATAAGCTTTCCTTATATCATAAGGCGTCCTGTCCTGAAAAGGAGTCGTAAAATAAGACGTATTCCCGTAATAAGCCTTATAAAACTGAATATTCTGCCCAAAGTCAAGCGAAATATGAAAACCTACGCCGTAAGGGTTTGACGCTGTCCCCGGCGAACGTCTTATGGTAATGTCGGCGTTATTTACCGCAAATCCGTCGGGCTGCCAATTATCTCCGTAATTTCCGTTGCCCTCGAAAGAAGAAGGCGTATTTGTTGCAACCGGTTTGGCAAAGTTATAGGTATAAGAACCTATAAGCGTCCCGAGCAGTTGAATGTTAGAAAAATAATTGTTGGAATTTTCCTTTTTATTTTCTGTTTTAATAGCCTGAATCTCCGACAAGGCATTATCCAATTTTTTTTCTATTTTCTTAATGTCGGCTTTGGAACCGGAATCCGAACCGGAAACCAAATTTATTGCATATGCTTCCCTTTGAACGACAAAGAAAGGCAAAGATAAAAACACTGCAAATAACATAAAACCCCAAAATAATTTCTTGAATTTCATAAGCTCTCCTTTTTATTATTTAAAAATTAAATTTTTTATCTAAAATTAATAATTAAAAAGCAAAAGTTGTGCCAATGACTTTAAAAATTAAAAAAATGTCTAAAACATAGACAGGAGTAAGGAAATAAATAAATCTGTCCCCTTTAAACCCTTTAAAAGATGTGCTACAAATTTAGGCAGTTTTGAATAATGACGATTTATTGATTAATATTTAGGCAGTTAATTCTTTTTTGCAGGTTGCGGCGGCTCATGCCGATAATTTTTGCGGTTTTGGTAATATTGTTTTTGTTTTCTTTCAATTTACGGATAAGATAGGCTCTTTCAAAATTTTCTTTAGCCTGCTTAAACGAATATTCGTCTATATGTATATCATAATTTTCATTACTTTCGGCGTTTTGGATATTTTCCTTTTCTACGCGATTATCGATCTTTAATTCGCTTATAACGTCTTTTTCGGTAATTTTACCGTTTATATTTAGTATAGAAAATCTTTCGATAATATTTTTTAATTCCCTGACGTTTCCCGGCCAATCGTAGTTTTTAAAGACATTCATTGCCGGTCCGTCTATTTCCAGCCTGCCCGTATTGCCTCCAAAAATTTTTATAAAATAATCCACCAGCAGCGGTATATCGTCTTTTCTTTCCCTGAGCGGCGGAATATACAGCGGAATAACGTTCAGCCTAAAAAATAAATCGCTTCTGAACCTGCCTGCCTTTATTTCTTCTTCGATGTTTTTATTCGTAGCCGCTATAACTCTGACATCCGCTTCGGATTCAGTTTCTCCGCCGACTCTTTGAAATTTATTTTCCTGCAGAACCCTCAATATTTTAGACTGCATTCTTAGGCTCATGTCTCCTATCTCGTCGAGAAAAATAGTCCCTCCGTCCGCAGATTCAAACTTTCCCTTCTTTCTTGCGTTAGCTCCGGTAAAAGCTCCTTTTTCGTAACCAAAAATTTCGCTTTCGATAAGTTCTTCAGGTATGGCGGCACAGTTTATGGCTATGAAAGGCTCATCTTTTCTCAGGCTGTTAAAATGAACGGCTCTTGCCGCAATTTCCTTGCCGGTGCCGTTTTCTCCGGTAATAAGCACCGGAGCGGAAGATGGAGCGGCTCTTAAAATTTTTTCTTTTAAAGATTTAACTATTTCTGTTTCTCCGATAAAATCGAACCTTTCCGGCAAACTTTCGGCCAGAATGATTTTTTTTTCGCTCAGACTGTTAAATTTTAAGGCATTTTCGACGGTGATAACTAATCTATCCAAAGACAACGGCTTTTCGATAAAATCATATGCTCCTATTTTAATGGTTTTAATAGCGGTATCGATATCGGAATGACCTGAAATCATAATAACCGGAACATTCTTATTTATCTTCACCATTTTACTTAAAATATCTGCGCCGTCCCCGTCGGGAAGCCAGACGTCGAGCAGGACCGCATTAGGCGATTTTTCGGTAAAAATCTTCAGCCCCGATTCGCCGCTTCCTTCGGAAATTACGCTATAACCCTCATCTTTCAATATTCCCGTTAAAGACTTCCTTATACTTTCTTCGTCGTCTATAACTAAAACAAGTTTCATTTTTTACTCCTCATGCAAACACCCGCAGTTTGCGCTCATCCAGCATTATCTAATCTATTTACCGGTAATTCTATTATAAAATCGGCTCCGCCTTTTTCGTTATTTTGGGCGCTAATTACGGCATTGTTTTCCATCATAATGTTTTTCGTAATTGCCAGTCCCAGACCCGTGCCGCCCTGTTTAGTTGAAAAGTACGGCTCATACATATTTTGCATTACTTCGTTGCTTATACCCGTTCCGTTATCGGAAAAAACTATCCTTATTTTGTTCCCGCCTATATTATCGTCTTTTACCTGCCCCGTAATTATTTTAATACTACCCTTATAGCCCGTGGCGGCGGTACCTTCGCCCGAACCGCCGCCTATTTTATTTATAGACTCCAAAGTTATACTGAACACCGCGTTATCGATAATGTTCATAAATGCTCTTTTCATCTGTCTATTATCGACAAAAACTTTGGGCATATTATCGCTAAGTTCCTCAATAAATTCTATATTTTTATGGGCATTTTTGTAAAGCATAACAACCTCGTCTATTAAAGAATTCAAATCGGTAAATTCAAAATTGGCTTTAGGAAGCCTTGCGTAAAGCGAAAATTCATCTACAAGATTTTTTAAATCGTCAACCTCTTTAATAATAGTGTCGATAGAATCGTTAAAGACATCGTCGTCGGAATTTATTTTGTTTCCGTATTTTCTTTTTAGTCTTTCAGCCGAAAGCCTGATAGGCGTCAAAGGATTTTTTATTTCGTGGGACATTCGTTTCGCAACTTCTTCCCATGCCGCTACCCTCTGGGCTTTCATCATATCGGTAGTATCGTTCAGAACAATAATAAAGCCGATATAGTTGTCGGCTTCGTCCTTTAATACGGTGAGGTTAACTATATACATCTTTAAACTGCCGCCTATATTTAATTTTATCTCTCTCGTTAAAGTTTCTTTATCTGTTTTAGCCAAATCTTTAATGATGATTCTTATATCGGAAAACACCGATTTGTCGAAAACTTCTTTATAGTTTTTGCCCACCGCATCTTTATTCGCTATCCCAAACATATCTTCGGCAGCGTTATTCAAACTTCTTATTTTTCCGGTGGAATCTACGACTATAACGCCCGCATGGATATTTTTCAATATTATCTCCATAAATTTTCTTCTTCTGTCTATTTCTTCGTTGACCTTTTTTAAATCCGCATTTGCCTTTTCTATCTCTTCTTTATTGTTTTTCAGATCAAAAGCCATCGCATTGAAAGAATTTACGAGCATTCCTATTTCATCATCCGATTCCTTACGCACGTTTATATCTAAATTTCCCGATGCTACTTTTTTTGTTCCTTCTACTAAGTCTATAATAGGTTTGGTCAGTTTTTTAGACAAATAAAATCCTACCCATGAAGATATGAACAAAACAATAAGAGTAAATATAGAAAAGAATATAAGATAAGTCGTTTCCATAGGATTTTTTATAAATCTTATCTGGGAATATTCCTTATAAAAATGTTCGAGCCATTCTATTTTACGGTTAACGGCGGCATCCCCCGCGCTTTTAATCAGTCCGCTTTTGTGCCGAACTATACTTGAAGTGTAGGACATAGCTTTTTCGAATTTGAGCGAATACCATTTGTTTATAATATTTGATGCAAAACCGGTGGCTATTATAACGATAAAAATAAAAATAGACGGAACTACGCTTACTATTACAAACAGCCCCACGAGTTTCGTCCTTAGTTTTGCCCCGATTACGCCCCTCTTTCGTTCTATTATTAGTTTTACGACATTCCTCAGCACAAGAAACGACATCAACAGAAATAATACTACCGTAATATTTATATAAGCATAAACGATAATCTTGGACGTTACCGAAACATTCGAGAAAGAAATCATCCTTAATTCTTCAAATGTTGAAAAAACCACAAGGAAGAATATTACTGCCGCAAAAATAATTTCTCTTTTAATTTTTATCTTTTCAGTATCTTTTTTATTCATTTGATCTTATAGGCTTTATTTAATATACGTTTTATTGTATCATAAAAACATATGAAAATATTAGTTCTCGGATGCGGCACTTCGACCGGCGTTCCTTTAATAGGATGCAGATGCAGGGTTTGTACTTCGGCAAACCCGAAAAATAAAAGGCTTAGACCTTCCGTTTTAATATCGGACAATAATTTCGATATCCTGATAGATACCGCGCCGGATTTAAGGACTCAGGCGTTAAGACTTGACATTAAGAATATAGACGCCGTTTTATATACCCATACGCATGCCGACCATATTTTTGGAATAGACGATTTAAGAATGTTTAATTATTTAAAAAAAAACGATAATAAATTTATTCCGATATACGCTTCCGAAACTGCCTTAAATTTTATTAAAGATAAATTCGATTATATATTTAAAGAAAAATCGGAATCCAGCAAACCATATCTTATTCCTAATATAATAAAAGAACAGTTAGAAATAAAACCCGGGTTAAAAATTACCCCCATTCCCGTTTTCCACGGTAAAAATTTAATATACGGATACAGGATTAACGATTTTGCATATATTACCGATGTTTCGTCCGTGCCGGAACCGTCGTTAGATTTATTGAAAGGCTTAAAGGGGCTTATGATAGACGCTCTGAGATACAATCCCCACCCGACTCATTTAAGTATAGAAGAAGCCGTTGCTTTTTCCGAAAAAATAAAGCCTGCAAGGACATATTTTACCCATATGGGACATAACATAGATTACGACGAAATAGCCGAAATGTGTTTATGCAAAGCAGGCAGCCTAATTCCTTCCTACGACGGATTGACTTTTGAATTGTAAATCAATATGGTTTGAAAAAGGGGACAGATATTTTTTATTTTCAGTCTAAAAACCTTCGTAAATGCAGTCAGTCGTAAGAAAATAAATAAATCTGTCCCCTTTTTCTATACTTTTTCTATATCTGGTCTATAAAATCAGTCGATATCCAGTATAAGATATAGGGCAAACGATAAGAATATAATATCGGACATAAACGCCGACAATATAGGATTCAACTGGGCAGACTCCCCGAGAGATAAAGCTATAGAATTTATAATCCACCATGTAAAAGCAAATATTAAACTGATACCTATAGAAACCGGAGAATTGCCTTTTTTGCCCAGCAAAAGTCCGATAGAAATTCCTATAAGTATAAGAATTAAATTGATAACGGGGAAAGATAATTTAGAATAATAACTCGTCAAAATATAGCTTAAGCCGGATTCCGATTTTTTTGCCACGGCTATCATTTCGGAAAGGTTTATTATCGATAAAAATTCGGGTTTTAAAGTATAAGATCTGAAAAAATTTAAGTCTAAATATATTGGAATTTTAACGGTTTTGAAATATTTCTGGGTAAAACCATGTTCTTTTTCCATATAGAAATCGTCTTCCTGACCGCCTATTAGCTTTAGTCCGCTTTTACCGAAATAGCCGGTTTCTGCAATGTACCTCTTTATCAGCATAAACTTATCGTTAAATACATAAACGTTGACCCCTTTAATCGCCTTAGTCGTCGGATTCATAATCTCCGCCGTCACGATGCACCGTTTATAGTGAATAAATATGTTTTTGGTCGTGTATTTATAAACAGAGCCCTCGTTATAAGATTTATTTCTATTAATATCTTTCTGCATTACGACCCTCCTTAAAACATTAGACCTTACTGCGACGAAATTAGAAAGCAAAAATGCGAAAACCGATATTGCCGCGCCTAAAATTATTAAGGGAGCAAAAAATCGTACCATGCTCAATCCTGAAGATTTTACGGCAGTTATTTCATTATTTTTATTAAAAAAAGCTATCGAAAGCAGGGTCGCCAGAAGAACCGACAGCGGAAGCACCCTGTATGTTATCTCCGGCAGTTTGTAAAAAAAGTAAATAATTATATATTTAAACTCGGGGGAATGCTTTGTAAAAGCGCCGATATTGGAAATAAAGTCCACCACTATATAAAAAAAGATAAGGCTTATAAGCGCTATGACAAAATATTTTAGAAATTCGCTTATGAGATATTTTTGCAATATTTTTATTTTCATAGATATTTAATTCCCGAAATCACTTTAAGAAAGCCTTTAAATATAGAATAGAGCCGGAAGCAACGAGAAATAAATCTGCTCCCCAGACGCCTAAGACGGGATTAAGCTGATTTCTAATAGACAGATAAAACCCCGTCGTGAAAAGTATATAATAAATTACGACAAATATTATTGTATATGAAATAGCAAGAAATAGACTCCTTTTTTCTAAAAGCATACCTAGAGGCATACCTATGAATATAAATAAAACCGCCGCGACTGGAATAGCGATTTTTTTATAAAGATAAGAAAGATAAATATTTTTCATTTCCGGACTTTTTTCCGTCAAATATTTTCTTGCAAGCGCCGAAAAAGTTAAAAAATGCACCGATGCGTTTTTCCCGGGAAAAGACAGTCCTTTTAATTTAATATTTATTTTATAGGTATTAAAATGAAGGAGCCAGAAGTTTTTTGAATCCGGATTTTGATTCTGAATAGTTCCTTTTTTTAAATAAAAAGACAGGGTATTGAGCTTTTGATTATATTTTATGTTCCCGCTTTTAGCAATTAATGTTTCAGGCGTATTATGCACCTTGTTTAATATAAAAATACCTTTCAGGGTAGATTTATTCGTATTAACGTCTTTTACAAAAATTTTCAAGTTCCCAAACCTGTTTGTCAACGAATTTCTTTTTAACGCCGAAAGAGCCGCTTTCTTAACTTCTTTAACGGCAAGAACCCTGAAAAAGAAATTAAATCTGGGCGCCATATAAAATGAAAAAAGAATGGAAAACGATAGGGGTATCAACGCAAATAATAAAACAGGTTTTGTAAGTTTAAATATACTTACGCCGGATGCCCTGAGCGCCATAATTTCGTTATCCTGCGTCATTTTTCCGAATACGGTCAACATGGCAAGCAGAAAAGAAACGGGAAGCGTTATAATCATGAAATCGGGTATAGTTAAACTAGCAAGTTTTAATACGGCGGAAATGCTTATGCCCTTATTTAGAACCATCTGCGTCAGCAAAAGGATACGGTTTATAGTAACGCTGAACGTAAATATCAGAAGTCCGAAAATAAAGGGGAAAATCATCTGCTTAAATATATATCTATCTATAATTGACATAAACGAAAATTATTGACTATATTATTTAAAAATATTAGAATTAAAATAATTTCATAGCATGGTATAATGCTACGCTAAATAGTATATCAAAAATTATAAATGTTTTAAAGCATTAGGGGGGGTAGATTATGTCATTCAATTTAATTTTTATAGACGAAAGCGAATCTATGCAAAGGGCTATTGCAACAATATTTCAAAATAACCCCGAATTTAATTTGAATCTTATCAAAGAACCGTCGTCTCTTTATAAAGCGGCTAAAAACTTTAATCCCGATGTAATCGTATTGAGCTATAACGCTATCGACACGGAATTAAAAAAAAGCATAACGGAAATAAAAACGAGCAAAGAATTCTCCAATACCCCCCTCGTTTTGCTAGTCCCCTCGGATTTATCGGACAATGAAAGGGAAACCTTAATAAAGCTGAAATCCGACGGTTTCATATACAGACCTTTCGATAAAGACTCTTTTATTTCAAAAATAAAAAAAGTCCTGAACGTAAGCGATGCCGTTTCTAATGCAGAAGAAAAGATATATGATATCGCATCCTTTGAAAATAAAAAAGCGGACGGCGCATTGAATTCTTCTTATTCCGTGGAGAACTCTGCGGATACCGCCGATATTAAGGATAATAATAACGTACAAGGGCATGGCGGCTTGGAATCTTCTGAATTGAGTCAAGCATTCGAAAATTTATTCAAAGACGACACAATATTTAAAGAATTTCAGACGCTCAACAAAAAAGAAGAACCGGCCGGCTCCGCTTATGCTATCGATGAAGAATCTTCCGAAAGTTCGGAACAGTCCGAGGAAATTCCAAATATAGAATTAATTGCCGGCTTGAATGAAACAAAAGAGGAGCCTTTCACCTTTTCCAATACGGCATTAAACGAAAATAGCGAAGAGATTAACGAACCTGAACCCGAACCCGAAGTATATAAACTAAATACGGACTTAAATATTAAAAAATCCGAAGGAGAATTAAATTTGAAAATTTTAGACGAACAAAATCTCGTTAAAATGGACGATTATTTAAAGAGCATCATAGAGAAAACTATCGAGGAGATTAAACCTCAAATAATCGAAAGCATAAAAACGGCTCTTCCCGAAATTATAGAAAAGCTTGTCAAAGAAGAAATAGAAAAGATTAAACAACAATAACGATTAAGATATGCGTATTTTTGAGCCACAGGTAAAACCTCTTATATATGCGGCGCTGAATGAAGATATTAAAGGCGGCGATATTACCACGGATGCCGTCACTTTAAAAAATGACCCCGTTATCCGATGCGAGGTTATCGCAAAAAAAGATTCTATCGTGTGCGGACTGCAAATATTTTCCATGGTATTCGATATAATTTCAAAAAATAATTATAAAATAGACTTTTTGTGCCGTGAAGGAGAAAAGGCGGTTAAATCGCAGAAGATAATATCGCTTAAAACAAAAGCAAGCGACATACTTTATGGAGAAAGAACCGCTCTTAATTTCCTTCAACACTTGTCCGGCATTGCAACAATATCTAACATTGCGTCAAAAGAGCTTGAGGGACTTAAAACGAAAATTTTAGATACAAGAAAAACTATTCCCGGACTGAGGATACTGCAAAAATATGCCGTAAAAATAGGCGGAGGAGAAAACCACAGATTCGACCTTTCTTCCGGAATACTTATAAAGGACAATCATATTAAACTTGCCGGCGGAATAAAAAACGCCATGGATGCCGTAAAAAACTATTATTCCGGTTTAAACTTTAAAATAGAAATTGAAACCGCCTCTTTAGAAGAAGTTAAAGAAGCTGTAAAGGCGAAAGCGGATGTGATAATGTTGGACAATATGGATATAAAAACAATGAAAAAAGCCGTCAAAATTATAGACGGAAAAGCCGTCACGGAAGCCTCCGGCAATATAACTATAAATAATCTTAGAAAAATAGCCGTTGAAACATGCGTAGATTATATATCTATGGGGTCGCTTACCAATTCCGTAATTCCCGCCGATTTTTCGTTAAATTTCATTAAATAAATTTAGCTTAATTTTTTTATCGAAATGATATAAAATAAAAAGAATCAGGGACAGACTTAAGCCTGCCTCCTCTTAGATCGATAAAAACCTTTAACTTTAAAGAGGCTTAAAATGGAAGAAATAAATTATATCGATATATTTGAAATTAAAAAACTGCTAAAAGGGCCGTTTGCAGGAAAAAATCTCTATTATGAAGAGAAAGTCGATTCTACAAATACTCTTGCGAGAGAACTGGCGTCTAAAGGCGTAAAAAACGGAAGCGTAGTGATATCGGATTGTCAGGAAAAAGGAAGGGGCAGAAACGGAAAATTCTGGACGTCTCCCTGCGGAAGTAATATCTATATGTCTATAATCTTAAGACCTAAGTTTTCCCCTGAAACTGCTCAAGGAATGACGATTTTAGCCGCAGTATCCGTGGCGGACGCAATAGTCGAGGTTGCTTCTTTACGACCTCAGATTAAATGGCCTAACGACATCCTTATAGACTCTAAAAAAGTTTCGGGAATATTAACGGAAATGAGCACGCAAAACATGACTATAGAATACATGGTGGTCGGGATAGGAATGAATGTTAACGTCACGGAAAAAAATATGGACGAAAATATAAAAAATATTGCAACCTCGCTCTTAATAGAATCCGAAAAAACAAACGGCTCAAGCGCCTTTTTAGACAGAAACAGGCTTATCGCATCTATTTTAAACAAATTCGATAAATATTACGAAATGTTTTTATCTACCGGCTTATCGTCCGTTCTCGTTTACTATCAAAAATACTTCGGAATGATGGGAAAAACGGTCGAGATAAATGTTAAGGATAAAAGGGTCGAAGGACAGGTCGTGGGCATAGATTCCAAAGGGGCGCTTCTTTTAAAAACAGGCGAAAACGAACTGGAAAGAGTTGTTTCCGGCGAAATATATTTTTAAATTTTATGATACTATCGTGCGATATTGGCAATTCTTCTTCTTCTTTCGGGCTGTTCGAGGAGAAAGGCTATGAAGTAATTAAAGGTTTTAGAATAGATACGGCAAAAATATCGTCTTTGCAGGATTTAAAAAAATATATATCTAAAAATATCGACTTAAAAGACGTAAAAGCCGTTTCAATTTCGTCCGTAACGCCTTCAGCGAACCCCCTTTATAAAGAATTCTTTGCCAAAGTGAAACTGGAACCTTTTTTGATTTCTACCGACGCAAAACTAAACATAAGGATATGCATAGAGAACAGTGGAAAATTAGGAACCGATAGGATCGCAAATATTAGTTACGCCCATTTTTCAAATAGTAAGTTTCAAATAGTGGTCGATTTAGGAACTGCTTTAACTATAGACGTCGTTAATAAAAACGGAGATTTTTTAGGCGGGATTATCTATCCGGGATTATCTACGCTTGCAGGCAGTCTTTACGAATATACCGAAAAACTTCCTTTAGTTAAAATAGCTAAGCCGAAAACATTAATAGGAACAAATACCGAATCGGCAATCCTGTCAGGAATATATCACGGTATTTTATTTTTAATAAAAGGGTTCGTAGACAATATCTGCGATTATTATAATATTTACGGCACAGAAAATTTAAGCGTAATTTTTACCGGAGGACAATCAAGCCTTGTTTTTGATGAAATATACGTAAATGCCGAAAAAATCCTTGACGAACACTGCACGCTTAAAGGGATAAAATATCTTTACGATATTAATATTACCTAAAATTCAATATTATGTTCCTTCCTGCCATGATTTTAAATAGTTTATCTGCTCTTTCGTAAGCGTATCTATTTCTATATCCATAGACTTAAGCTTCAAGGAAGCGATACGCTCGTCTATTTCTTTAGGAACGTTGTAAACCCCGGGCGACATAACGGTCTTCCCTAAAACCGCAAACTCCGCCGAAAGAGCCTGAACGGAAAAACTCATATCCATAACGCTTGCCGGATGTCCGTGGGCGCTTGCAAGATTTATAAGCCTGCCCTCCGCAAGAAGATATATTCTTTTGCCGTCTTCCAAAATATATTCTTCGACGAAATCTTTGACGGTTCTTACTTTTTTTGCCATTTTTTTCAGCTTTTTTATGTTTATTTCCACGTCGAAATGCCCTGAGTTAGAAACAATTGCGCCGTCTTTCATATTTTCAAAATGTAGGGCGTCGATAACGTTAATATCCCCCGTAACGGTGCAAAAAATATCGCCTATCTTTGCCGCATCCGTTCCTTTCATAACCCTAAAGCCGTCCATTACTGCCTCTAAAGCCTTGACGGGGTCAATTTCCGTAACTATAACGTTGGAACCTATACCTCTGGCTCTAGATGCAAGCCCTTTACCGCACCAGCCGTAACCCATAACTACGAAATTCTTACCTGCGAGCAGCATATCCGTGGCCCTTATTATTCCGTCGATTGTAGATTGTCCGGTGCCATACCTGTTATCGAAAAGATGCTTGGCGTCGGCATCGTTGACGGCGATAACCGGTATTTTAAGCTCTCCTGCCGCCTCCATGGAACGGAGCCTTATTACCCCCGTAGTAGTTTCCTCCATAGACGCCTTAATGTTTTTAATTAATTTTTTATGCTTTTTGTGTATTACCGATATTAGATCTGCGCCGTCATCAAGGGTTACATTGGGTTCATGGCTCAGAATACTTTCTATATGCTGATAATAGGTATCGGAATCCTCTCCTTTTATGGCATAAACATCTATTCCGAAATCCTTAGTAAGAGAAGCGGCTACATCGTCCTGCGTCGAGAGTGGATTGGAGGCGCACAAATATACGTTTGCTCCGCCTTCTTTTAGCGTTCTTGCAAGGTTGGCTGTTTCGGCGGTAACATGAAGGCAGAGTCCCATATTTAACCCTTTAAAAGGTTTTTTATCGGCAAACTGTCTTTTTATTAATCCTAAAACCGGCATATCCTGTTCTGCCCATAAAATTCTTTCTTTTCCCTTCTTTGCAAGTTTAACGTCTTTTATATCCGCCATTACATCCCCTCATTGATTTAAAAATAATTAAATATTAATTTATTTGTATTTTATGCCGTTTATACAAATTCTTTAGTTTTGCTTAAACTTGCCGCTTCTTTCTTAATTTCTTCGATTCTAATAAGTTTTTCCCATGCAAAATCCTCGTCGAATCTACCGAAATGACCATAGTTGGACGTCTTGGCATAAATAGGCCTCAAAAGGTCAAGCGTTTTCACTATGTTGTATGGCTTTAAACTAAAAACTTTACAAATAGCGTCGGAAATAGCTTCGTCCGGATAAATTCCGGTGCCGAAAGTATTTGCCATAATCGAAACCGGTTCTGCGACGCCTATGGCATAGGCTATCTGAACTTCGCATTTTTTTGCGACGCCGCTGCCGACTACGTTTTTAGCGATAAACCTTGCCATATAAGAACCGCTTCTATCGACCTTGGAAGGATCCTTTCCCGAGAAAGCCCCGCCGCCGTGCCTGCCCATTCCGCCGTATGTATCGACTATTATTTTTCTTCCGGTAAGCCCGGTATCGCCGTTAGGACCGCCTATAACAAAACGCCCCGTCGGATTTATAAAAAATTTAGTATCTTTGTCCATCAATTCCGCAGGTATAGTTTTGCCTATAACCTCTGAAATAACCGCATCTTTTAGTTTTTCCTGCGATACCGACTCTGTATGCTGTGTAGAAAGCACTATGGAAGTAATTTTATCGGGTTCGCCGTTTACGTATCTGACGGAAACCTGAGATTTCCCGTCGGGTCTAATAAAATCCAGAACGCCCGTTTTTCTGACTTCGGCAAGCCTTTTGGTTAATTTATGGGCATAATAAATAGGCGCGGGCATAAAATCTTCCGTTTCCGCAGTGGCATAACCAAACATTAACCCCTGGTCGCCCGCGCCCTGATCTTCGTCCTTTTCTTTTTCGACGCCCATTCTTATATCTGAAGACTGTTTGCCGACGGCCGCTATTATCCCGCAGCTTTTATAATCGAAACCGATAGACGAATCGTCGTATCCTATTTCTTTTATAACGTTTCTGATTATATCCTGATAATTCACGGATCCGTTGGACGAAACCTCGCCCGCAATAGCCACAAGACCGGTAGTTACCATTGTTTCCAGAGCAACTTTGGAATATTTATCCTGCGATATAAAAGCATCGAGGATAGAATCGGATATTTTATCGCAAATTTTATCGGGATGCCCTTCGGTTACGGATTCGGACGTAAAAATAAAACTTGATTTTTTATTGTTCATAATAATTCACCTTTTTTATATTTATATAATAAAATACCGCAAAAAATTTATTATAATATATAATATAATAAAAATACCGCAAGGTCAAATTATTTATCGTTTTTGAATATCCCTATGAAAATACGATATTCCGTATTCGCCGTTGATACTCGCGAGTCTCTTTTTTAATTCTTCCACTACAAAAACCGATCTGTGGACGCCGCCGGTACAACCTACTCCGACGGTAAAATAAGACTTGTTTTCCCTTTTGTAAAGAGGCACGGCAAAAACCAAAAAATCGGCTATGCGGTTTATAAATTCTTTAGACTCTTTAAAAGAAAGCATATAGCCTGCTACTTCGGTATCTACTCCCGTAAAATTTTTTAAAGATTCTACGAAAAAAGGGTTCGGCAAAAACCTTGCATCGAAAACGGTATCCGCTTCTATAGGCAAACCGTATTTAAAACCAAAAGAAATAATTTTAACGGAAAATGAAACGGGGAATATCAGCCCTTCTAAGTGCGGGGATAAAATACTTTCTAACTCGTGAATTTTAATATCGGAGGTATCTATAACGACGTCGGCGCCGGTTTTTGCGTTTTCTAACAGCGAACGCTCTTTTTTAACCGCGGAGATTATATCGTTTCCGGACAGAGGATGTTTTCTGCGGGTTTCGGAATATCTCCTTATGACTACATCGTCTCTGGCGTCAAAAAAAATAAATTTAAAAAATCCCGACTGGCGTTTTAAAAATTTAATATAACTTTCTAATTCGCTTAAAAAACTTTTTTCCCTTATATCGATAACAAAAAGTATATTTTTGAGCCTCGCCGACAATCCTAATTCAAAAAATTTAGGCAGAAGAAGCATAGGCATATTATCTACGCAAAAAAAACCTTTATCTTCAAAAATTTTTAATGCCGACGACTTTCCTGAACCGGAAATCCCGCTTACTAATATTATATTGGGTCTCCCCGTGTTTTCCATATTAATTTATAATTCGGGCGTAATTAACGAAAACTCCCCGTCTTCTCCTCTAAAAATAAAAGATATTTTAGAAGATTCTTTGTCTTTAAAAATTATAAAATCTTTATTTCTTTTCTCAAGTTTGTGCATGGCTTCCTTAACATTTAAAGGCTGTCTTTCATAGTCGTCTTTTACTTCCAAATTTGCAATCTCATCATCAGCTTCTAATATGTCGGCGCCTTCCTCTACATGCTCTTTCCTTCTAATCTTCTCTTTATGTTTTTTAATCTGCGCCTCGACCTTTTCCAATAAGAGGTCTATGGCGCTGTAAATGTCGGAGGACTTTTCCTCCGCATTAACGATAAGATTTTTTGCCGTCAGTTTAATTTGGGCAACGCCGGATTCCTTATGGTCCACGCGTTCTATACTTAAAGTAACGTGCGCTTCCAAAATATTATTTAAATACTTTTCAAGTTTCAAAACTTTCGATTCGGCATATTGTTTTATCGCATCGCTTGAATCGATATGCTTAAAAGTAACTGCAATGTTCATTTGTTAGGTCTCCTTTTAGTTAATTAATCTATTAAATTTGTTTAATATATATATGATTAGACTGCTTTTTAAATCGGTTTAATATTTTTATTCCTGACGCTTGACGGCGGTATATTCATAATTTCCCTGTATTTTGCGATAGTTCTTCTGGCTATGTTTATTCCCTGTTTTTTTAATATATCGGTTATCTCGTTGTCCCTGAAAATTCTACCTGCAGAATTTTCGGAATCTATAATAGCTTTTATCCTCGTCATAACATTTTCTGAAGAAGATTCTCCGTAAGAAGCTCCGGTAAAAAAATCCTTCAGTTCGAAAACGCCGATATGCGTGCTCAAATATTTATTAGCCGTAGCTCGAGATACCGTAGATTCATGAATATTCAGCTCTTCCGCTATATCTTTTAAAATTAGGGGTCTTAAATTCCCAACCCCTTTATTAAAATAGTCCGTTTGTTTATCGACTATTTTTTGCGCTATATTTAAAATGGTTTCTTTTCTGTTATCTACGCTCTTCATAAGCCATAATGCCGACTTAAACCTTTCTTCGGCATAATTTTTCATATCGACGGATGCTTCAATTTCGCCGCTAAGAATTTTCTTGTAATAACCGTTTATTTTAATTTGAGGAATAGAATTATCATCCATAAACACGGTGTAACGCCCTTCCTGCATTCTTAAGAACAAGTCCGGAACGATATAACGGGGTTCGTCTTTGCTAAAATTAGCCGCCGGATTCGGGTTTAGTTTTCTTAAATTTTCTATAGAGCTTATAACGTCGTTTATATTTTTTCCTGTTTCTTTACATATTTTTTGATAATTTTTATTTGCTACTTCTTTTAAATATTTTTCAATTATATTTTTAAGCAGAATATCTTTATTGAAGTAATAATCCGCCTGAATTATCAAGCTCGATAATATATTTTCGGCGGCCAATCCTACCGGCTCTAACCTGTTTATTTTATTGAGCGTCTTTTCTACAAACTGCTTAACGTTATTCTGCACTCCGGCGTTGACCGCAAAATCTTCAAGATCGCGTTTCGAAACGGCAAGAAGCCCTCTTGAATCTAAATTGCCTGCAATATACCCTGCAAGCAAAATTTCCCTATCGGAAAAATCCCCGATTCTAACCTGCTCCATTAAATGTTCGTAAAGAGTTTTGCCGCTGTAAAAACTGTTTTCCAGCTTGGATTCTAAATAATTATTATCTGCTCTGCCGTAACTGTCCCCGTCTTTGGATAAATCGACAAACTGCTCGTTATAGTTCACTAAATATTGGGCGATCTCCTTAAAACCGTCTTCGGCTTCATATGTAGATACTGCTCCGGCATTAGATATTTCTTCGCTTGCAGGTTTAAAATTTTCGTTCTCGGCATCTCCTTCGCTCTTTGCATCCGCAGGTTCGGAATCCAATATAGGATTTTCCAATATTTCCTGCTTTATCATATCGGAAAGTTCCATATTGTTTAACGCCAGCATCTTAATGGCAAGCTGAAGCCGGGGGGTCATCACCAACTGCTGGGAAAGTTTAAGATTTTGCCTTAATTCCATACCGCTCATACAAAACTCCAAAAAAATAAACTAAGAAATTCTTATATTATTGAATATATTTATATAGTATTATTATATAACATTCGGCTCAGATACCCAAATTAAACTTTTCTCCGAGGAAGAATCTCTTTACGATGGAACTGGAAATAATATGGGAAGGAACGCCTTTCTCTATAATCTTTCCGTCGTTGATTATATAGGCGCTATTGCATATCCTTAATGCCTCTCTTACATTATGGTCCGTTATTAAGATTCCTATCGAGTCGTTTTTCAAGCCGGTAAGAATATCCTGCATATCTTCGACGGCTATAGGGTCTATTCCGGAAAACGGCTCATCAAGTAAAATGAACTTTGGAGAAAGTATGAGCGACCTTGCAACCTCGACTCTTCTTCTTTCCCCTCCAGATAAACTCATAACGGGAGATTTTCTGACCTTTTCAAGTCCAAACTTTTCTACTAATTCGTCGAGTCTCAGATTCTTCTCCCGAACCGGTATTTTTAACAATTCAAAAATAGCCGTAAGATTTTCTTCCGTCGTAAGCTTCCTAAAAACAGAGGTTTCCTGCGGAAGGTAACCTATGCCGAGTCTGGCTCTTTTATACATGGGCAGTCCGGTAATTTCGGCATCGTCTAAAAATATAGATCCTCCGTCCGGCTTCAACATACCCGAAATCATATTAAACGTCGTAGTTTTACCGGCGCCGTTCGGTCCCAAAAGACCGGTTATCTCGCCGGGTCTGATCTCAATCGAAACTCCGTTTACTACCGCCCTTTTCTTAAATTTCTTTATTAAATTTAATGCTTTTATCATTTATCATTTTTTATTTTTTTAATTTCTTTGATTTAACCGAAGGTTTTTGAACCGTCAAAGATTTATTGGAATAAACCACGGCATTAACTCTTTTTTTGCCGCCTATAACGGTAGATACGCCGGTTTTAAAATTAATTCTTATCTCTTTTCCGGCTATTTTATTCTTTCCCTCATATGCTACCGGATTTTCGGTTATCACCGCAATCTTTTTTTTATTATAATAAACCGCCCTTCCTCCCGTAATGTTGTTCTTTCCATTAATAATATGCACTTTTCCGGTTGCGATAAGCATTTTTATTTTATTTTTTTTTGTATATATAACATTCAGCACAGAAGAGAAAATTTTTAGCTTACCTTTTATTGCGACGACGTGTCCGGTAAATACAGCTATGTTTTTTTTATTATTTACCACTAAAGAATCGGATGTTATATCCGTTTTGGATTGAGGTTTGGCAACGCAATAGCCCTTGCTTTGAAATAAAAAAAGGGAACATAAAAAAACGATTAAAATTAAAAAGTATGAATTTATTCTCACTTAGCCACCCCGTTAGTATTATTAGATAAGAAATGAACGTTTTTCTGTAAGATAAAAAGATTTTTTTTGACATAGAAAATAAGTCCGCTTCCCGAAATAAAATAGTTTTTCCCTTTAATTTTCATATAATCGGGGGCTACAATTTTATCGTCTTTAGCAAAATAGTCGATTATGCCGGTTTTCATAGATGTTCCTTTCGCGCTTTTTATTATAACTCCCCCCGAAATTATTACATTTTTTGAGACCGAATTCAATCTTCCAGATTTTCCGGTAATAATAAATGCAGGTTTTTTATTTTTTCCATAAATATAGACTCTAACCCTATTTAATTTAATAATGTTCTTTTTTTGAGATTGGTAATTTAAACTATCGGCAAATATTTCATAAGCGAGGATGCCTTTTTTAAAAAATTTATAATCTATTTTTTTAAGACTTATATAGCCTTTCGATATTTTAAAGCCCACCAGCCCTCTGTTATTCTCCAGATAATGCAGAAGCAAAAAAAAACCCAGAACTACGAGAAAGCCCAAGCCTAATATAAAAGCCGTTTTTCTTAAAATTTTACGATTCAACGGCATAATCTATAGTTTATTTAAAAAATTTGTCATTAGACCTTTTTCCTGCAGAATTATATCGCAAATCTCCCTTACGGCGCCGCACCCTCCTGTTCTAGCGGTTACAATATCTGCGCAAACCTTGACGTATTCAGGCGCATTCGGAACGGTGGCGGAAATGGCAGCCGCTTTTAAAAGTTCCATATCGACTATATCGTCTCCCATATAAAATAAATTTTTAACGCCGATGTTATATTCTTTTAAAATCGGCTTTAAAGCATTATATTTATCTTTGCAGCCTTCGATATAAAAATCGACGCCGAGTTCTTTTGCCCTGATAGAGGCTGCGTTACTTGTCCTTGCAGAAATCATACCTATCTTAAGCCCTAATTTTTTAGCAAGTTTCATACCTGCCCCGTCATGCGCAAAAAATACCTTAGTCTCGACGCCGTTTTCGGATAGATATATTTTTCCGTCGGTTAATATGCCGTCAACGTCGAAAACCAAAATTTCTACGTCGTTAAAATTAAGTTTTTTGGATAAATTCATATTCATATTAAAATATTACTCAGATTATTCCTGCTTTTACTATATCGTGTATGTGTATAACCCCTGCCGGCCTGTTATCGTCTTCCGATTCTACGGCAAAAAGCGAAGTAATTTTTAATTCTTCCATTTTTTGAAGGGCGGATGCGGCAAGAGCATCTTTAAGGATAATTTTAGGGTTCTTTGTCATAACGTCCCTGACCGGCTTATCTATGATGTCCACGGAATAGGTCAACGCCCTTCTTAAATCGCCGTCCACTACGATGCCGCAAAGGCGCATATTTTCATCTACGACCCCCGTCAATCCCAATCTTTTAAAGTTCATTTCTATAATTGCGTCTTTTAATAAAGCCGAATCTTTTACTAAAGGAACTTCTTCCCCCTTATGCATTATATCTGCCACCTTTAAAAATTTCTTGCCGATAGAGCCGCCCGGATGAAGTTTCGCGAAATCCTCTTCTAGAAAGTTACGCTCTTTTAAAAGAGAAACCGCAAGAGCGTCTCCTATTGCAAGCTGAACGGTGGTGCTGGCGGTCGGAGCAATATTGTACGGACATGCCTCCTGAGCTACGGATACGTCGAAAAAATAATCCGACAGCATAGAAAGCTGTGATTTCTTATTACCGGAAAATCCGATAATTTTAGCGCCTATTAGCTTTATTGCCGGCAGTATAGAAACAATCTCTCTAGTGTTTCCGCTGTTAGAAAGCACTATTACGGCGTCGTTAGAAGATATTACTCCTAAATCGCCGTGGGAAGCCTCTGCCGGGTGCATAAAAAAAGAGGGGGTGCCGGTGCTTGCAAGAGTAGAGGATATTTTTCTTGCGATAATGCCCGACTTTCCCATCCCTGTTAATATTACCTTGCCTTTAATTCCGATAAGACAGTCAACCATTTTTTCAAAATTTTCGTCGAGCCTGTCGATTAACGCAGATATAGAATCGGCTTCTATTCTTAAAACATTTTCGGCTGTTTCCAATATATTATGTTTTTCCATATTTATTCTTTACTATATTTAGATATCTCCAGAATATTTTTTAAATTATCCTTAAATGAACTTAAATAAACGGAATTTGCCGAGTCGCTCAGAGCTTGAGGCGGATTAGCATGGACCTCGAAAAATAAACCGTCGGTTCCCACGGCGGCTGCGGCTCTCGCGAGGGGCATAACATACTCCCTATTTCCCGACGAAACCGAACCGGAACCTCCCGGAAGCTGAACGCTGTGGGTAGCATCGAAAACAACGAGCGCCCCCGTTTCTTTCATTGCGGGAAGCGACCTAAAATCAACCACGAGATTATTATAGCCGAAGCTGACGCCTCTTTCGGTTAAAATTATTTTATCGTTTCCTGCGGACCTAATTTTTTCCACAATAAATTTCGTGTCCCATGGAGCCAAAAACTGCCCTTTTTTAACATTGACTATCCTGCCGGTTTTCGCGGCTTCTAAGAGCATATCGGTTTGACGGCACAAAAAAGCGGGTATCTGGATAACGTCAAGAACGGCTTTAGCCTTTTCTATTTCATTTGCGTTATGCACGTCGCTTAATACCGGAATGTTATATTTTGTCTTAATACCGTCTAATATTTCTAATCCTTTATCTATGCCGGGGCCTCTGAAAGAATTAACCGAAGTCCTGTTTGCCTTATCGTAAGAAGCCTTAAATATAAGGTTAAAATTCAGCTCTTCCGAATAGTCTTTAAGGGTCGCCGCAATATTTTCCATAACCGTTATGTCCTCGATAACGCAAGGACCGGCGATAACGAAAGGATAATCTATATTAAATTTGAATTTCAATATAGATGCTAAATCTTCTTTTTTGAAACCGTTTATTTTTTCCATGCTATACTCTATGCGGCAGCGGTCTTTCTTTTTTTATATTTGACTTTATTTTTAATTTTAACTTTAGCCTGCATCGAAGTTAAACCATTTGAATATCTAACGGATGCCGCAATAAATTCTTTGAATAACGGATGAGGATACAGCGGGGAAGATTTAAATTCGGGATGGAACTGGCATCCTATATACCATGGATGGTCTTTTAACTCACAAATTTCTATAAGCTTGCCGTCCGGAGATGCGCCCGAAAAAATAAAACCGAAAGCTTTAAATTTTTCTCTGTATTTATTATTGAATTCAAACCTGTGCCTGTGCCTTTCGCTTATAGAAATATTTCCGTCGTGATTAAGCTTTACGCCGTTTTTCTTATTAGCGGAGTATTTTTTATTGTTCTTAGAATAGATTTGGTATGCCAGAGTATTTTTCAAGATCACGCAGGGATATGCGCCGAGCCTCATAGTCCCACCCATATTGCCTATGTCTTTCTGATCGTCCATAATGCTTATCACCGGATCAGGCGTAATTTCGTCGAACTCGTAAGAATTGGCTTCTTTTAGCCCCAGCACGTTTCTGGCATATTCGACCGTCATAAGCTGCATTCCGAGACAGATTCCGAAATAAGGAATCTTATTTATTCTTGCGTAATTAATAGCCTTTAGCATGCCGTTAATACCGCGGGAACCGAAACCGCCGGGAATTAAAATACCTGAGCAGCCTTCTAATTCTTTAAGTCGTTCCTTCCAATCGTCCCCTTCAAAATCTTCGGAATTAATATATTTTATGTTCACGCTGACGTTATTGGCAAGCCCCCCGTGGATAAGGCTCTCGTTAAGGCTTTTATACGACTCTTTAAGATTAACGTATTTTCCCACGACTGCTATGGTAACCAAATTTTTCATCATTTTTAACGTCTGCGATATATTAGTCCATTCGTTCAAATCCGGAGATTTTGCCCAAATGTTTAAATATTCTATTATCTTAGAATCAAGCTTTTCTTCATGCAGGGAAAGAGGAACGTCGTAGATGCTTTCTTCATCTTTAGCGGTAATAACGGCGCCTACTTCGACATTACAGAAAAGAGCTATTTTTTCTCTTATATCCTGAGGCAGAACTCTGTCTGCCCTGCATATTATAATAGAAGGTTCTATTCCTATGGCTCTGAGTTCTTTTACAGAGTGTTGCGTCGGCTTTGTTTTTAACTCGTCGGCAGTTTTTATAAACGGAACGAGGGTTAAGTGAATATAAAGAACATTATCTTTTCCTTTGTCTAATTTAAACTGTCTTATGGCTTCGAGAAAGGGGAGGCTTTCTATATCGCCTACCGTTCCGCCTATTTCTATAATAGCAACATCCTTATCTTCAGACGCTTCAATGATTCTTTTTTTTATCTCGTCGGTTATATGAGGTATTACCTGAACGGTTTTTCCGAGATAAGTCCCTTTTCTTTCGTTGTTGATAACGGCATCGTAAACCTGACCGCTTGTTAAATTATTCTTTTTTGTAAGGGAAAGTGACGTAAATCTTTCGTAATGACCGAGGTCGAGGTCGGTTTCCGCCCCGTCGTCGGTAACAAAAACCTCTCCGTGCTGAAAAGGATTCATAGTTCCCGGATCCACGTTTATATAAGGGTCAAGCTTCTGCATAGTAATGTTGAGCCCCCTTGCTTCCAGAAGCGCGCCTATAGAAGAAGCCGCTATACCTTTTCCCAGACTTGAAACAACACCGCCCGTTATAAAAATATACTTTGTTTTATTCATATTTATTTAACCCCAGAACGTCCCTCATATCATAAAATCCTTTATTTTTTCCGCTCAGCCATACGGCGGCTTTTACCGCTCCTCTCGCAAAATTATTTCTCGATACCGCCTTATGCGAAATTTCTATTATTTCTTCGTTTCCTGCAAATATTACCTTATGTTCGCCGATTATATCACCGGCTCTGACGGAGAAGATGCCTATTTCGTCCTTTTCCCTCTCCCCTACGTCTCCACACCTGCCGTAAACAGCTTTTTCGCTAAGATCTATATGCCTCTGCTTTGCGACTGATTCGGCAAGCATTTTAGCCGTTCCGCTCGGAGCATCTTTTTTCTTCTTATGATGCATTTCAATTATTTCGCAATCGTAGTTCGACCCTAAATATTTGGAAGCGTCGTAAATTATATTAAGTAAAACATTAATTCCAAGGCTCATATTCCCAGACAATACAACGGGAATATGCTTTCCGTAAGCTTCCGCCGCTTTTAAATCGTCCTCGGAAAATCCGGTAGAACCTATTACTATCGGAACATTATACAGCGCCGCTTCTTCGATATGTATTAAAGAGGCGCTTTTTGACGTAAAATCTATTATGACTTTATTTTTAATTCCGGCGGTTAAATGAAGCGCCTCTTTTAAAGTTAAAAATTTACCGGAATGGGCTTCTTTAAAAGGCGCAACGCTAACTTCATCTTGAGTATAGCTCGAATCCACCCCGCCTATAAATAATAGATTATCGTAATCGTGAAGAATGGATATTATTGCGGCGCCCATTCTGCCTTTACTGCCGCATATTATTATGCCTGTTTTTTCCATAATTATTTATTTTATAGTTTTTATTTTAATATTCCGTACTCTTTTAAGGCGGACTTTATTTTTTCGATATTTATACCCGACGCTTCGGATAAGGGCAGTCTTATTTCATTTTCTATAAATCCCATTATGTTCAGGGATTTTTTTACCGGAATCGGGTTTGTTTCTATGAACATAGCATGTATCAAAGGAAGAAGTTTAAAATTTAACTTCCTCGCGGATTTCAAGTCCCCCTTTAAAGCATAATCGGTCATAAGCGCCATATCTTTCGGCGCTACGTTGGAAACCGTTGAAATAACCCCGTGTCCGCCGACGGCTATTACCGGAAGGGTAAGCGCATCGTCTCCGGACAAAACGTAGAATTTTTCACCGGCTTTTCTTAAAATAGCCGTAACCTGATCTAAAGAGCCGCTTGCTTCCTTTATTCCGACAATATTATCAATCTCGGCAAGCCTCAGCACGGTTTCCGGGAGAATGTTAACTGCCGTCCTAGTAGGCACATTGTAAAGAATTACGGGCATAGAGCAATTTGCGGCAACGGTTTTAAAGTGCAGAAAAAGTCCTTCCTGCGTAGGCTTGTTATAATACGGAGTAATTTGCAGATGTCCGTCTATTTTAAACTTTTCTGCCGATTTCGCAAGATGTACCGCTTCGACCGTATTGTTCGAGCCGGTGCCTGCAATAACCTTAATCCTGCCTGAAGCGGTTTCAGCCGCAATCCTTATAACGTCTATATGTTCCTCGAAAGACAAAGTCGCCGATTCGCCCGTGCTTCCGCAGGCAACAATTCCGGCGGTGCCGTTTTCTATTTGAAATTCAATTAATTTTTGAAGCGCTTTTTCATCTATTTTGCCGTTTTTAAAAGGCGTAACGATAGCGGTAAACACTCCTTTAAACATATCAAGCTCCAATTAAATTTATTATAAATTATAATAAATAAGTTGATTAAAGTTACAAATTTTCCGGCATAGTTTCTTTGTCTATTAAGTCCTCGTAAGTTTCACGCTTTCTTATAATATAAAATTTGTCTTTATCGACAAGCGCTTCCGCAGACCTCGGTCTGGAGTTATAGTTCGACGACATTGAAAAACCGTACGCTCCGGCGCTGAATACCGCGAGCAAATCTCCTTCCTGAACGGAATTCATAACTCTGTCTTTTCCCAAAAAATCCGCCGATTCGCAGATCGGGCCTACGACATCGACTTTAAGCCGTGGTCCATCTCTTTTTATTACCGGAACTATTTCATGGTAGGCTTCGTATAAAGCAGGTCTTATCAAATCATTCATGCCGCCGTCCACTATAATAAAATTTTTACTGCCGGTATCTTTATTATATATTACTTTTGTAATAAATATTCCGCTGTTTCCGACGATAAGCCTTCCCGGCTCAAAAATTATCAGTCCTTCATAACCCTTCAATATTTTCTTAATCGAATTCATATAAGTCGAAGGGTGAGGCGGCATTTCATTTTCATAAGTGATGCCCAGCCCGCCCCCTAAATCTAAATATTTTATATCAAAACCTTTTGATATAATTTTATCCAAGAGTTCTTTTATTATTTCTACCGCATCGTTAAAAGGCGCTATTTCGGTTAACTGAGAGCCTATATGACAGTCCAGCCCTACAATGTCGATGTTGGGCAGTTCCCTCGCAGTTTCATAAGCCGAAATGGCGTGTTTTATATTAATTCCGAATTTATTTTTCTTAAGCCCCGTAGAAATATAAGGATGCGTTTTAGGATCGACGTTGGGATTTATCCTGAAAGATATTCTTGCTTTTGTATTAAGCCTGCCTGCAACTTTATCTATAAGAAAAACCTCCGGCAGGGATTCTACGTTAAACATAAGAATGTCCGATTTAACGGCAAACTCTATTTCGCTTTCAGTTTTTCCGACGCCGGAATAGACGACTTTTTTAGTATCTACGCCTGCTTTAAGCGCCCTGTAAAGTTCTCCGCCGGAAACTATATCCGCCCCCCATCCCATTTTAAATAAAAAATTAAGCACGGCGATATTAGAATTTGCTTTTACGCTGTAGCAGACTAAAGAATTCAAGACTTTAGAACTTTCGTTAAAAACGTTAAAATGCCTTCTTAGGGTAGCAAGCGAATACAGATAAAAAGGCGTGCCTATTTTGGATGCAATTTCTTTAACCGGAACGTCTTCGCAATAAAGCTCGTTTTCTTTAAAAATAAAATCGTTCATAACTTATAATTTCCTTTCTATTATATAATTTGATAGATCTATTAAACTCGTCTTATATTCGGAATCGGGAAATATACTTAAGCTTTCCTTCGCTTTTTCTACGGCTTCTTTTGCCTTTAAAACGGTATATTCTATGGACCCGTAATTATTAACGAGATCAAGAACGGTCTTGAGATCTTTAGCCGTAAGTTTTTTCTTATAAATTATTTTAGAAATAATATCTTTTTCTTTTTTATCCGCCCTTTCTATTGTATGTATAAGCGGAAGGGTGAGTTTGCCTTCTTTTAAATCGTTGCCTATAAACTTACCGAATTCCTTGTCCGAAATATAATCTAAAGCATCGTCCATAAGCTGAAACGCAATTCCTATATTTAAACCGTAATCGTAAAGATTTTTTATGCAATTTCCGTTTTTGCCGGCTATCACGGCTCCTGCCCGTGATGCGCAGGCAAAAAGAACCGCGGTTTTCTTTATAATTATATCGAGATAGTCTTCTTCGGTCGTCTTGACGTCGGCGGTTTTTACGAGTTCTTTAACTTCTCCCTCCGCCATTAGAGTCGTAGCATCGGAATATACCTTTATAATTTCGGAATCGTTAAGAGCCGATAAAATTTTAAAGGATTTGGCGAATAAATAATCTCCAACAAGGACGGAAGCTTCGCTTCCAAAAACTATATTAGCCGACGACTTGCCTCTTCTTAACGGAGCATTGTCCACCACATCGTCGTGAAGCAGAGTCGCCGTATGGATAAATTCTATAACGACGGCTAACGGTATATGACTGTCGCCGTTGTATCCGCAAATTTTTGCGGATACAATAAGAAGTATGGGGCGTATCCTTTTTCCGCCGCTTGAAATCACATATTTAGCGACTTTGTGGATTAACGGGGTTTCCGTTATAAGGTGTGATTCAAACTGCTCTTCCACTTTCTTAAGCTCATCTTCTATGTACCCGAATGAAATATTTCGCAAATTTTAATCTCTGTTTAAAGTTTATTAATTTATTAATTATGCCTGTCATTTATTTTATTTTAGTTAGACTAAATATTCAATAATTTTTTTTAGTTTTGAAACCGGATGAAGGTTTATACCGGAAATGCCTTTCAAGCCTTTAACGTCGTTATAGTTTGACTGCGGAAGCAAAATATCGCCGAAACCCATATTGGCGGCTTCTCTTATTCTTGCGGCAGGGTTGGCTACGCCCCTTATTTCGCCGGTCAACCCGACTTCTCCAAATGCCGTAAAATTTGAGGGTAAAGGCTTGTCCATATAGCTCGAAGTTATCGAAAGAGCGACGGGCAAATCTACCGCAGGTTCTTGTATGCTTATCCCCCCGAATATTTTAACATAAATCTCCTTCGATGAGAGTTTTATTCCTTCTTTTTTTTCTAAAACGGCGGAAATAATAGAAACTCTGCCGCCGTCTATTCCTAAGCATACCCTTTTAGGAACCGGCATATAAGACGGAACGACGAGAGCCTGAACTTCTACGAGCATAGCCCTGGTTCCCTCAAGACAGGGAGTAACTACCGAACCCGGCGAACCTTCCTGCCGCTCCGAAGTAAAATATGCCGAAGGATTTTTTACGCCTTTTAACCCGCTTTCGGACATTTCATAAATACCGGCTTCATCTGTGGAACCGAACCTGTTTTTATAGCATCTTAAAATCCGGTACGAATCTTTTTTGCTTGAATCGAAATATAAAACCGTATCTACTATATGCTCTAATGTTTTTGGACCGGCAAGACCGCCTTCTTTGTTAACATGGCATACAAGAAACACTCCGCAGTTTTTCTTGAGACATAATGAAGTTATCTCATACACCGTTTCTCTTAGCCCGTTAATACTGCCGTATGCCGAATCGGCTTGCGGGACAGTTATCCTTTGAATGGAATCTATTATTATGAAGCCGTAATCTCCGGTTTCTATGGAATACAAAACCTCGCTTATATCGTTCAAAGCCTGAAAAAACAATGTCTTAGACTCCATTTTGAGCCTTTTTGCCCTTAAAATAATCTGATTTAAAGATTCTTCCGCAGAAATATAAAGAATTTTGAGACCGGCGCGCGAAAGTCTTTCCGCAACCTGAAGCATAAGGGTCGATTTTCCTATTCCCGGCTCTCCGCCGATAAGGACGCTCTGTCCGGCAACAAGTCCCGACCCGACGGATACGTCAAACTCTTTAATGCCTGTTGCAATTCTGTTAAGCTGATCCGTATTTTGGACGTCCAACGTCGTAACCGGAGGGATAGAGGGCGCTTTCTTTTTAAATTTTACTACTTTAACGGATTCCGAAGCCGATATAATCTCTTCCATAGTATTATAACTATGGCATTCGGGGCATCTTCCAACCCATTTTAAAGAAGCGGCGCCGCAATTTATACATTTATACATTTATATTTTCTGTTTTGTTTATAAAATCGAGTATATACCGGTTTTCTTCGTCAAACGCAGTTTCGAGAAACCAAGAAACTTCCTTTTCGCTGTTTTTCGCGTCTATCGTAATACCCTCATTTTTAACGACTATGACGTTGGCGTCGAATCTTTTTCTTGAATTTTTTATATACTCTTCGTCAGCCGCAAAAACAGCCCTTACGTTTTTAAATTTATTGAGCAGAACGGTAATAGCTCCGCAATCTTCGGTTAGCAAAGCTATGCCGAATTCCAGTTTGCCTTCTTCTATAGCCTTTCCTAATTTTAAAGCCATTTTAAATATGTCTTTCGGCTGGTCTAACCTCGACGGTCCAATATCGTATAAACTTGTCCACTTAGTATCTAGATATATCCCGACCTTTTCCTTAAAGAAAAAACTTTCCTTGTCGGAAAATATTCCTACTTTTAACGCCTTTTTTTCGGTTTTAAGCGAAGTATTTACCCAGTCTTTAAGCTGCATAGTTATTTTACTATTATATACCGTTAACGGAAATAAGGCAATCCGTCACTCATAATACTCGTCGAACGACGGCCATAGTCGTTTTATATTTTTATCTATGCCGTGACCGTCTTTCATTAAAGGATATAATTCCGCCCTTTTTTCTGAAGCTTTCAATAATGAATTTTTAAAAATAGATTCCAACTCTTCTTTGTAATCTTCAAGCAAATTTTTTGAAGTTTTAACGCTTTCGGCCGTATAATCTCCGGCTAAACCTCCCGATATTACGGCGCTTAAAATGCCGGCGCCGGTAATCGGATGCGTTAAGCCCGCCGCATCGCCGCATAAAGCGATGTTGTCTGCGGTTATGCCGTTTAAACCGGAAACGGGAACAATGCCTGATGTTTTTTCTTCTATTTTTAACCCGATAAGCCCTGCACTCCTTATTTCTTCTATAAACTTGTTTAAAGATAAAGAAAGCGGCGCATCCGATGCCGGTTTTTCTATGCCTATCCCGACGTTCGCAAGTTTACCCTTAGGAAAAACCCATCCGTAACCGTAAGGTATATAAGGTCTGAAATAACAGATTACAGAATCAAGCTCTTTTAAGAGGTCTGCTTTTATTTGCGTTGCATAAATATAAGCGCCGTTTTTGGGACAATCGAATCCGTTTTTAGGCCCGGCTGCGACTATTAAATAATCGTAATAAATTTCATACAATATTTTTTCTTTCACGCTTAAAACATCGATGCTGTTTTTTTGCCTGTTAATTTTATATACTCTCGTTGCCGTCAACAATTCTGAACCGTATTTAACGGCTTCTCCCGCGAGATGCAGGTCAAAAACAGCTCTATTCAAGATATAACCTTTTCCGTCGAACCTGTATAAATTTCCACCGGCATCGATGTCCATAAATTTAATTTTTTGATTTATAGCGGAGGGAATATTGTTTAAATCGACATACGCATTAATATTTAATCCGACAAATTCGGCGCATTGAACCGGAATCCCTACAACGGCTCTTTTATCTATTAAAATATTAGGTATTCCTTTTTTAGACAAGCATATCGCCGCAGATGAACCGGCTGGACCGGCTCCTATAACGACAACTTTGGTTTTCATAGAGATTTTATTTTGCGCCTAATATCCGATATATCAATACTCTGTTGTTGTTCGTATCGGCTACCGCAAGATACTTTCCGTTTAAAGAAATAGATATATTCGATTCATGATTGAAATTATCCCTGCCTACGCCGGGCGTGCCAAAATTATAAGCTTTTAAGACGTTATAACCGTTATCGAGTTTAAATACCGTTAAAATACTTCTGCCGTAGTTTGCCACGTAAAGATAACCGTTTTTATAAACAATGCCTACAGGATGATACAGCTGATAGCCGGATTCTCCCGGCGTGCCGATAGACCCGATATAATCGAACTGTCTGTTGAAAACAAGTATCTTAGACAGATTGTAGTCTGAAATATAAATATATTTTTTAGAAAAAGCGATACTAACGGGTTTTTTAAACTTAACCGGCGAACCTGCCTGCGGCGCAGGATGGGCGGAAGTATTATTAGCGGCTGACGAACCTGCGGCGGCACCGTTCTTAGCATTATTACCGGCACTGCCGCCGGAATTCTTGGGAGAACCGCCGTTGGGACTTTTAGGAGTGACGGAACTAACGGTTCCGGCGCCGCCCTGAATGGACGAATTCCCTTTTCTTTCGTAAAATTGTCCGTTTTTTAAATATATCATTATATCCTCGGAACCGGAATTAACCACATAAATTTTATCGTTCGCAAAACCTATGGATGTGGGTTGAATCAACATCCTTTTAGAATTTTTTGACATCCCGAATTCGGAAACGAAATTTCCGTCCGGTTTAAAAACCTGTATTCTTGAGTTGCCCGAATCCACTATATAAATTTCGCCCGATTTTTTGGAAACCGAGGCAAACAGGGGTATCATAAATTCGCCGGTAGCTTTGCCTTCGATGCCCCACTGTCTTATATAGCCGCCTTTAATATTGAGTTTTATAATTCTGGAGTTTCCGGAATCTACGACATAAATGTTATTTCTTCTACCGAAAGCGACGCCGGCCGGACCCTTAAGTTTATCGTTTGAACCTATAACTCTTACTAATTTTAACGAGAAAGGAGTTTTTTTAAAATAAAGATGAAATCTTTTTTGAAAAAGAAGAATCGCGAGTATTATTATAATAATTATACTTAACAAAAAAAACGCTTTATTCAGTTTTTCCTTTTTAATGGGTAAAGCCATATTTACGTCCTCCGGATATATTTTATTTTAACATTATAATTTTAACGATTATATAATTAGAATAAGCAGATTTTATATCGTAATATCCGACGCTTTTTATACAAAAAACATAATAGCCGTTTTTTAAATTCTTCTTGTTTACATTATAAAAAAATTTATTATATTGCAAGCTAAATCTTTTTTTAAACGTTAAGTTTTGAAAAACAAAAGGATTTGACGAACTGCAGGAATATTTTATAGATTTTTCGTCTTTATAATATTTCTTGTAAATTGAAAATCCTTTAACTTTATTTATATTTCCATTATATTTATAAACGATATGAACGAAATTCTTCAGCTTTTCGGCAGACAAAATAACGGGAGGGGATGGAGGGGTAACTTTAGGCGGCTGAGGGTAACCCGTTTTTGCGCATCCCGATAGATAAATCAGCTGGACAAAAAGTATCAGCGCCAATAGAGCCGGAAAAATATAACTTCTTTTTTTATTTAAGCGCCTGTAAAGATTTTTTATCATTCTCGATTGCTTTTTCATATTCTCTTAATGCCTTTTTTATTTCTTTAAATGCCGTTCCGCCGGTTGTTTTTTTTGAATTTACGGAGGCTTCCGGGTTAAAAACATCAAATATGTCTGCGTCTATAAAACCGGTTATATTTTTATATTCTTTTAAAGACAGCGCCGAAAGCGTTTTGCCCGTATTTTCGGCATAACCGACGATTCTGCCGACAATTTCATGGGATTTTCTAAAAGGCACGCCCTTTTTTACCAAGTAAGTTGCGACGTCGGTAGCATAAATAGAATCGTCTTTAAGCCCCGTCCTCATATTTTCCTTATTAAATTCTAACGATTTTATAATTTCTTTAAATATCGACAAAGAATTATAAACTGTATCTGCGCTTTCCATAACGGGCTTTTTGTCTTCCTGCATATCTCTGTTATATGCGAGAGGCAGTGATTTCATCATTATAAACAGGGACAAAAGATTTGAAATAACGCCTCCCGTTTTGCCTCTTATCAGTTCCAGAACGTCGGGATTCTTCTTTTGCGGCATAATGCTCGACCCTGTGGTAAATTCATCTTTTAATTTTATAAATCCAAATTCAAAACTGTTCCATATTATAAGTTCTTCGCAAAATCTGGAAAGATGCAATGCCGTCATAGAAAGGGCAAAGTTAAATTCCAGAGCAAAATCTCTATCCGAAACAGCGTCCATACTGTTTCTCGAAATATTTCCGAATCCTAACATTTCCGCCTCTAAATGTCTGTCTATATCAAAATCGACTCCCGCTAAGGCTCCGCTGGCAAGAGTTAAAACGTCGGCGGTTTTATACGTATTCATCAACCTTCCGAAATCCCGCGTAAACATTTCGTAATATGCAAGGATGTGATGCGCGAGAGATACGGGCTGGGCATGCTGAAAATGCGTATATCCGGGAATTATAGTCTTAATGTTGGATTTCGCGGCCTCCGTAAGAATCTCTCTTAAGTCGATTAATACTTTAGCAATATGCTTTATCCGACTTTTTACGTAAAGTCTAAAATCCACGGAAACCTGATCGTTTCTCGACCTTCCGGTATGGAGTTTTGCCCCGGATTCCGGAACAAGTTCGATTAATCTCTTTTCCACATTCATATGAATGTCTTCATATTTTTTATTAAGTTCTAATTTCCCGCTTTCTATTTCGGTTTTTATTTTCAGAAGAGCTTTTTCTAAATCCTTTTTTTCCTTCTTATCGATTATGCCGGCTTTTTCTATAGCGTAGAGATGGGCAATGGAGCCGTCGATATCGAATTCCGCAAGTTTTTTGTCGATATCCAGCGATGCCGTGAAGTCTGCGGTAATTTGCGATATATCGTCTTTAAACCGTCCCCTGACGAAATTATTATGAGATATAATTTCTTTGTTTTTCTTTGATTTCATATCGACTTTCTTAATTTATAGCGTAAAGATTTCAAGTGAATAAATCCGGTCGCGTCGTTCTGGGAGTATGCCCCTTTATCGTCTTCAAACGTTACGATATTCTTAGAATAAAGACTGTCTGCGGATCTCCTGTATAAAACTTTCATATTGCCTTTATACAACTCTATCCCTATTTTGCCGTTAACCGATCCCTGAGTGCTGTCTATGAGCGCCTGAACCGCTTTTAACTCGGGACTGAACCAACTGCCTTCGTATATCAATTTTGAATACTGGGGCGTAAGAGCGTTCTTAAGCTCAATCTCCTCTCCGGTCAAAGTAATAGATTCCATAAGCCTGTGGGCAAAACTTAAAAGCGTGCCTGCCGGCGTTTCATAAACGCCCCTCGACTTCATTCCGGTAATTCTTGTTTCTACTATATCTGCCCTTCCTATGCCGTTTCTGCCCGCAATTAAATTAAGACCGTCAACGATTTGAAGGGGCGTCATTTTTTTTCCGCCTAAGGATACGGGGTCTCCGTTTTTGTATTCGATTTCTATAGACTCCGGCTTATCCTGAGCTTTTTGGGGGGACGCCGTAATCTCGAACATAGACTCGTCCGGAGCGTTTTCTAAATCTTCCAGTATTCCGCCTTCGTAACTTATATGGAACAGATTCTTATCGCTTGAATACGGTTTTTCTTTGGTAACCGGAACGGAGATACCGTTATCTTCGGCATATTTAATAAGTTCTTTTCTCGAAACGATATTCCATTCTCTCCACGGCGCTATAACTTTAATTCCCGGATTGACGGCGGCATAAGCAAGCTCGAACCTGACCTGATCGTTACCTTTGCCGGTTGCGCCGTGGGCAACGTATTTTGCGCCTTTTTCCGCCGCTATTTCTATCTGTCTTTTTGCTATTAAGGGTCTCGCGATAGAGGTTCCCAAAAGATACGAACCTTCATAAAGCGCATTCCCCCTCAACACCGGAAATATATAATTTTTTGCAAACTCGTCTCTCATGTCTTCGACTATCGCTTCTACTGCGCCGGTCTTCAGGGCTTTTTCCTTTACGGCGGCAAGGTCTTCTTTCTGCCCTACGTCGCAGCAGTATGCGATGACATCTGCTTTATACGTATTTATCAGCCATTTTAAAATTACCGAAGTATCGAGTCCTCCCGAATACGCAAGAACGATTTTTTCTTTGTTTTTTGCTGAAACCATAAATAATATTTTCTCCTTAAGCTTTAATTTTATTAAAAAATTTTTTCCATTATCGCTTTTTGCACATGAAGCCTGTTTTCCGCTTCTTCAAACACGACGGGCGAAAATCTCTCGAACACGTCCTCAGTAACTTCTTCGTTTCTATGGACGGGAAGACAATGAAGAAATATAACGTCGTCTTTCGCATTTTTTACCACATTATCGTCTATAATAAAAGGTTTTAACTTATCTATCTTTTCTTTTTCCTCGTCCTGTCCCATACTGATAAAAACATCGGTCGTAATAACGTCGGCATCTTTTGCGGCGGAAATTTTATCCCCTGAAATAAGGAACCTGCCCCCTCTTTTTTCGGATTCCACCCTGACGTTTTTGTCTATATCGAATCCATCGGGCATTGCCAACACGAGTTCAAAGCCGAGCATAGCCTGAAGACTCACCCATGAATTTGCCATGTTGTTTGCATCGCCGAAATAAACTATCTTTAAGTTTTTAATAATATTTTTAATAACATTCATATCGGCAACCGCGTTCTTTGGTTTATCCAACGATTCTCTTTTTATCTCGTAAACCGTAAATATATCCGTCAATATCTGCGCCGGATGATATAAGTCGGTAAGTCCGTTTACTACCGGTTTTTCAAAATAGCGGGCAAAAGTTTCTATTCTTTCCTGCCCGAACGTTCTTATTATAACCCCGTCCAAGTATCTGCTTAAAACTCTTGCGGTATCTTTTACCGGCTCCCCGCGTCCGAGTTGAAGGTCTCTTGACGACATAAAGACAGGATGTCCTCCTAATTCTACTATGCCGACTTCAAAAGACACTCTGGTTCTGGTAGAAGATTTTTCAAATATAAGCCCTATTTTTTTACCTTCGAGACAAACGTTTTTACTTCTCCTTTCTTTCTTTAAAACTGCAGACCTTAAAAGGATATTATATATTTCGTCCGCGGTAAAATCGTAAACCGATAAAAAATTTCCGATAGGATTCATAGTTTATTTAATAATGTTATTTATTATAATTATGGTTAAGAATCTTAACTATAGATTCTATTAATAAATCGACGTCGCTTTTTTTGATAATTAACGGCGGAGTAAGCCTTAAAATTTTTTCCTGCACCGCCGTAGTCAGAAAACCCTCGTTTATCAATTCTACGGAAATTTCTTTTGCCTTAATCTCGTAAAACTCTATAGCTCCGATTAACCCAATGCTTCTAACGTCTTTAATAAACTCGGGGAAATCTATCTTTAATTCTTCTAATTTGGACTTTATGTAATTCCCGGTTTTTAAAACTTTGCCGAAAAAACCTTTTTTGGTAATTTCGTCAAAAAAAGCATTTGCCGCCGCAGTTATCAGGGGTCCTCCGCCAAAAGTAGACGCATGATTGCCCGGCTCGAATGCCTTAGCTATGCGGTCTTTTGCAAGCACGGCGCCTATAGGAAGTCCTCCGGCTAAAGGCTTCGCAAGAGTCATAATATCCGGTTCGACGTCAAAATTCATATAGGCAAAAAGCTTTCCCGTCCTTCCAAGCCCAACCTGAACTTCGTCGAAAATCAAAACTACGTCGTTTTCCGCGGTTAAATCCCTTAACGATTTTATGTATTCTTTATCTGCTATATTAACGCCGCCTTCTCCTTGAACCGGTTCGATTATTACGGCGCAATAGTCTTTGCCGCCATCGCCCTCAATCAATTTCTTGACGGCATCTAAATCGTTAAATTTTATATGGGTAAAGCCTTCGAGCATCGGTTCAAAACCTTTATGGTACTTATCCTGTCCCGTTGCCGAAAGCGCCCCGAAGGTTCTTCCGTGAAAAGAATTATGCATCGCTATTATTCCGTATCCCCTTTTTGAAAACTTTTTCGCGTATATTCTTGCAAGTTTAATTGCCCCTTCGACGCTTTCCGCCCCGCTGTTGCAGAAAAAAACCTTATCTGCAAATGAATTATTGCACAGTTTTTCGGCAAGCAGAGATTGAGGTTCGGTATAAAAATAGTTGGATACGTGAATTAATTTTTTTATCTGGCTTATTACGGCGGAATTTACCTTCCGATTATTATATCCTAAATTATTTACGGCGATTCCGGAGGCAAAATCCGTGTATTGTTTCCCGTTTTCATCGTATAAAATACAGCCGTCTCCTTTAACTAAGGTTAAATCGAATCTGCCGTAGGTATTCATTATATACTTATTTGTAAGCTCTTTCGTATTCATATTCTTATTCATATTGCGCCTCTTTCTAATTTGAAATCTGGGTTCCTATTCCTTTTTTGGTAAATATTTCCAATAAAACGGCATGGGGAATCGATCCATTTATTATATGGACTTTCTTAACGCCCTGCTTTACCGCATCTACGCAGGAATTTGCTTTAGGTATCATTCCTCCGTAAATTACTCCTTCCTTAATCATATTTTTTATATCTCCGGCTTTAACCGAAGATATAAGCTCGTTATCTGCATTTAAAAGACCGTCTTGGTCCGATAAGATTATTAGTTTTTCTGCTTCAAGCTCCGCCGCGACGGCGGAAGCGACAAGGTCGGCATTAATATTAAGAGTTCTGCCCTCATCATCCATGCTTACGGGAGCGATTACGGGAATAAACGAGGGGTCGAGGGTCAAAAGTATCTTTTTATCGACATGCCTTACTTCGCCCACAAAACCAAGGTCCACTTTTTCGGTTTTTAATTTTCTTGCGGCAATAAGATTTCCGTCTTTTCCGGACAATCCGCAAGCGCGTCCGCCGAATTTATTTATCAATGCGACAAGGTCTTTATTGATTTTTCCCGATAAAACCATTTCTACGACTTCCATAGTGTTTTCATCCGTCAACCGTTGTCCTTCGTGAAAATTTATGCCTATATTCAATTTTTTTAGAAGACCGTCTATCTCCTTGCCCCCTCCGTGAACGATAATGATATTTATTCCGATAAGCTTTAAAAGGATAATATCTTTTATGAAACTTTCTTTTAATCCCCTATCGGATGCTATAGAGCCGCCAAATTTTATCACGAAGGTTTTTGAAGTAAATTTCTGGATATAAGGGAGGGCTTCAAGTAAAACCTTTGCTTTTTTTATGTATTCTTCCATAATTATAAGTTACGAATTATATTAAAGTATATACCTCGAAAGGTCCTCGTCTTTTATTATATCCTGCAACCTTTCGTCTATATAATCTTTATTTATTAAAACTTTTTTTGACGTTTTATAAGGAGCCTCGAAAGAAACGTCTTCCATAACCCTTTCTAAGATTGTATGAAGCCTTCTCGCTCCGATATTTTCGGTTTTAAGATTGACTTCTTCGGCAATTTCCGCGATTCTTTCGATGCCGTCGTCGGTAAAATTTAAATTTACGTTTTCCGTTTTAAGAAGCTCGTAATACTGCTTAATTAACGCTCCTTTCGGTTCTTTTAATATCCTTACGAACTCTTTTTTAGACAGCGAATCCATCTCGACCCTGATAGGGAACCTTCCTTGAAGCTCAGGGATTAAATCCGACGGTTTGGAAACATGAAAAGCGCCTGCGGCAATAAATAAAATATGGTCCGTTTTTACGATTCCGTATTTAGTCATAACATTTGAACCTTCTATTATGGGAAGTAAATCTCTCTGAACGCCTTCTCTCGAAACATCAGGACCGTAAGATTTTTCTCTCGAAGCTATTTTATCTATTTCATCGACGAATATCAGTCCCGAATTTTCAACTCTTTGAATTGCATTCTGAACGACTTTATCGCTATCGACGAGCCTTTCGCTCTCTTCGCGGACCAATATGTCGAAAGCCTCGGAAACTCTAACTTTTTCTATTTTTTTCTGCTTTGGGAAAATATTAGAAAACATATCTTTAAAATCCTGACCTATATCGTCTATTCCTGATTGCGAAAATATTTCTATAACCGGAATAGGAGATTTGGCGGAGGATTTAATTTCCATTTCGACAAATCTGTCGTTCAGCTTTCCTTCTAAAAACATTTTCCTGAATTTTTCACGCGTATTAGCATAGCTGTTTTTTTCCGTTCCTTCCGACGACAGTTGCCCCGCGTTTTTCTTAGAAACTCTGGGAGGAGGCGCGACAAGCAGATCTAAAAGCAATTCCTCCGCGTTTTGTTTAGCTTTGTCGATTACCTGCTCGGTTTCTTTTATTTTTTCGTTTATGAAAGCGGTTTCGACAAGGTCCCTGACCATCGACTCGACGTCGCGCCCCATATAACCTACTTCCGTAAATTTCGACGCTTCTACCTTTATAAACGGAGAATCGGAAAGTTTGGCGATACGCCTTGCTATTTCGGTTTTACCTACGCCGGTAGGTCCAATTAATAGAATATTTTTAGGAACTATGTCGTCCCTTATTTCGTCGGGAACGCTGTTTCTTCTGAAGCGCGTCCTTAATGCTATGGCAACGGACTTTTTAGCTTTATCCTGTCCTATAACGTATTTATCTAATTCTTTAATTATTTCTTTTGGCGTAAGAAAATCTATTTTCCCCGCCGCATTAGACGTATTAGCCGTATTAGTATTGTTTCTGTTCGAAGTTTTATTTGCCATATCTATTGTTATATCTCCTCTATTATTATATTTTCGTTCGTATAAATACAAATTCGCGCAGCCGTTTTCATGGAATATTCCGCAATTTCCTTTGCGCTCAAATCGGTTTTTTCGAGCAGCCCCAGCGCGCATGCCAGTGCGTAAGGAGCGCCGGAACCTATGGACAGGGCATCTTCATCCGGTTCTATAACGTCGCCTGCTCCCGATATAACGAATGAATCGCTTTTATCGACTACTATCATCATGGCTTCTAACCGCCTCAATATTTTGTCGGTTCTCCAGTCTTTCGCAAGTTCGACGCTTGCCCTTTTAACGCTTCCGTTATATTTAGAAAGTTTTTCTTCCATTTTCTCGAACAGCGTAAAAGCGTCTGCGGTCGCTCCCGCAAATCCTGCTATTACTTTATCGTTGTACAGCCGCCTTACTTTTCTTGCGTTATGCTTCATAATCGTATTTCCGAGGGTAACCTGCCCGTCGCCGGCTACGACGACCCGACCCTTGCGTCTGACGCTTATTATGGTAGTTCCTAAAAGTTTTATCCCTTCGCTCACGGCATCGTTCATTTATATTGTCTCCTTTTTTATCGCTTCCGTTTTATTATATTATAATATAAATTATCTTGGTTGCTTCCCCGAAAGCGGATGGGCTTTATTGTAAACGTCTATAAGTTTTTTAATGCTTAAATGCGTATATTTTTCGGTCGTAGCCAGATTGGAATGTCCCAACATATCCTGAATAGACCTTAAGTCCGCTCCGTTATTTAAAAGATTCGTGGCAAAAGAATGTCTTAAACTGTGCGGGGAAATATTCTTAAACTGTTCTGTTATTACCATTGATTCCTTAACTATCCTGTGGACCGTCCTTCTGGTAAGTCTCAGCCCTTTTTTGTTGATAATAATATATCCTGCCTTAGGGACTATGCCTATTGTAGATAAATAAGCGGACCAAGCCTTAATTTTTTTTGCGGTAATTTCGGTAATAGGAACGATTCTCTGCTTGGAACCCTTTCCGAAAATTCTGACATAGCCGCCGCCTTTTTCCAGTTCTAAATCCGTTTTCTTAACGGAAATCAATTCGCTCACCCTCAACCCGCTTCCGTATAAAAATTCTAAAATCAAGTCGTTTCTGAGGGCTTCAAAATATTTCGACGTTAAATTATAATTATCTGCCGGATAACCGTCAACAGCATCTAATTTATCCTTCTTTAACTTAAAATCTAAATAATTATTCAACAAAAAATCAGCCTCTTTCGAGGTCAGAAAAAAAGGTAGTTTCTTTTCCGTTTTCGGAATATCTATTAAAAAAGCCGGATTTTGTTTTAATATATGTTTTTTTTCCAGAAAATCGAAAAATGATTTAATGGATTCTATTTTTCTTGCAAGGCTCGTTTTCTTGACTCTTTCATAAATCTTGCTTAAATACCCTTTTATCTCGAATTCGGTAACGTCTTCTATAGAATTTACGGATGTTTCTTCTTCAAGGTATAGGACAAAAGCCTTGACATCGGAAACGTATGCCAGAACGGTATTAGAAGATTGATTTTTTTCCAGCTTAATATTTTTCGCAAAATCTTCCAAAAAATCTTTCATTTAAGTTTAATCTTATTTATTATTTATTTAAAATTTAATTGAAAGTGTATATTATATCACAATTAAAAATTATAATATTAATATAATTTGATTATTAACCTTTAAATAAGCGTTAAATAAACCTATAGGTCAGAACAAAAGCGCCAAATATTATGCAGTAAAAAGCGAAAGGATAAAGGGCGTTTATTTCGTATTTGTTAAAATATTTCATTAAGGCGTAAACGCTCAAATATGCGGCTATGCCGGCAACTATCCCGCTAATTATAGAAACCGCGTCGAAATTAAACATATGCAGTTTGAGCATCTTTGGAACTTCCAACAGTCCGGCGGCAAGAATAATAGGGGTAGCTAAAAGAAATGAAAATCTGGCGGCATATTCATGCTTAAAACCTAAGTATAACGCGGCAACCATCGTTATAGCCGAACGGGATATTCCGGGAATCAAAGCAAAAGATTGGAACACTCCGATAATAAGGGCGGCGGTAATAGTCATATCGGAAATTTTTGCTATACCTTGTTTTCTTCTGCGCTTCTCGCCCAAATAAAGTATTACGCCGTTTACCATAAGAAAAACTCCGGCTATCTCCGTAATGCCGAACAGTTTTTTCAGCTTATGAACTAACAAAAGTCCTATAAGTCCCGCCGGAATAGTGGCGAGCGCAAGCAGATACAAGGTTTTAGAATCCTCGTTTGCGTTAAGGTTTTTATTTTTTAAACCGATAAAAAATCCCTTGAATAAATTAATCCAATCTTTATAAAAATAAATAAGAAGGGCAAAAGCCGTTCCTAGATGAAGGACGACTAAAAAAGGTAGAAAGCCTTCGGCCTGCCGGTTTATTTTCCACCCCAAAAGGTCGGGAATTATAACGCCGTGAGCAAGGCTCGAAACGGGAAATAACTCCGTAATACCCTGAATAACTGCAAGAATTAAGGCGTGGAGCAGGGAAAGATGGATCATCGCTAACCTCCGATATATTAATTAATTTTATATAATATCAAAATAACAAATAAATTTCAAAAATAATCTACCCTTCTTTCTTCTCCTTCAACCTGATATGATATAATATATAAAATAATAACGGCATTTAGTATAAAATAAAGGGGTCAGATCTTTTTTATTTTCTGCCTAAAAACCTATCAAATGCAGACAGGAGTAAGAAAATAAATAAATCTGACCTCTTTATTTTCCTTTATTTTAATATTAATAATTTTTAACGAATGTTACCAAATAATACAAAAATATCCGGTCACAGGCTTTACAAATGGCTAATTCTATCTATATCCGTTACCGCTTCTTTTATGGCGATATTAGATATCAATATCGTCATAGTCGCTCTCCCAAAGATGATGTCCCACTTCGGGGTAAACGTTATAACTATAGACTGGGTTATAATTGCCTACACAATAACATACTCTATTATTATACTTCTCACAAGTTTCGCAAGTAAAAAATACGGGCTTAAGATACCCTTTACGGCATCAATCGTATTTTTTTTAATAGGCTCGGCATTCTGCGGGTTTGCCCCGACTTACAGAATAATGATAATATTCAGGATAATTCAAGCAGTAGGCGGAGCAGGGCTTATTCCAATTTCCGTCAACCTTATCGCAAAATACTTTAAAGCGGAGGAAAGAGGGACCGCTATGGGCATCTGGACTATCGGCATAATGGTAGCTCCCGCTTTAGGTCCCATAATCGGCGGCTATTTTGTAGATTATGTGGACTGGAGAATGATATTTTATTTTAACGTTCCTATAGGCATCGTTCTATTTTTGGGCACGTTAATTTTACTTGAAAGCGATATACCGAAAAAACCTTTTTTAAAAAAATTTGATTTCGCTGGTTTTATTCTTATAGCGATATGCCTTGGAACTTTGCTTTACGTTCTTAACGAAGGACAGACGCTCGAATGGGATTCCGCGGTAATCCGCCTTAACGAACTTATAAGCGGGGCGTCTTTTGTACTTTTCATCATAGTCGAAATATTTTCGAGCAGGCACTTAATGGATTATTCGCTTTTTAAAACAAGAAACTTCTTAACCGGAAATATAGTCAATATGATAAGGGCGGGGGCTATATTCAGCACGTTATTCCTGCTGCCGATATTCATAGAAGATATACTAAATTACAATGCAATGCATGCCGGATTTTTAATGGCGCCGTTTGCTATCGCCGTCGCTTTGGCTTCCCCGATAGCGGGAAAAATATCGGACAAATACGGGCCAAAATATTTGTTGTTCGCCGGAATGATTATATTTGCGATATCCAATTTTTCTCTCGGGAGTATCTCTTTGCAAACGTCTATTCCGTTTTTAGTATATAACCAGTTTTTGCGCGGCGTAGGCGTAGGACTGATTAATGCGCCGGTTATGATGACCGTTATAAATTCCGCAAAGTTTGAACAGATTCCGGATGCTTCGGCATTATACAATGTTTTATTCCAAATAGGAGCTTCTTTCGGGATAGCTTGGTCGGGAGAAGAGTTGGCGGTCAGGCAGGTTTACCATTTAAACCAGTATTCGAGGGATATAAAATATAATTTTTATAATTTCAATAATACCGTTAATTTTCTGCATAACGATTTGATAAAAAAAGGCGGTTCTTTCGTAAGGGCTATACTTTATCCATCCAATTCAGCTAAAGTTTTCGACTATATAATAAACGAATTTTCATTGATAGGCGCATACGGAGACGTTTTCGTAGCTTTAGGCTATCTTTGCATTATAGGCGCCATAGCCGCTCTTGCGGTCAAAAATATTAAAAGATAATTATACGGAATATATTGATTTATTCCGAGAATTATACTAATATAAAACAAAATAAAATCGATAATCTTTATCAGACGAGGAGAAAATACCCGATGATAGCCTATTTTGTTATGGAATGCGCCGTTGACAGCAGAATTCCTACATACAGCGGAGGACTTGGAATTCTAGCCGGGGATACACTCCAGAGTTTTGCCGACCTCGAAGTTCCGGCGGTAGGCATAACTTTATTATGGAAAAACGGCTTCACCGATCAAAAGTTATCCAACGACGGCGCTCAACTCGATTCGCCTCAGGAATGGGATATAGAAAAATATATGCAGCCGACAAATATTAAAATAAAAATACCTATAGGCGGAAAAGACGTTACGATTACAGCCTATAAATATGTAGTAGAATCCATTACGGGCGACAACGAAATAGAAGTATATTTTTTAACGCCCGATACGCCCGAAAATGACGCCGAAACAAGAAAAATTTGCGACAGGCTTTATATCGAAGGAGGATTAACGCGCCTTAAACAGGAGATAATACTTGGGATAGGCGGATACGAAATGTTAAAAGCCTTAAACTATAAACCGTTTTTATATCATATAAACGAAAGCCATTCCGCTTTTTTAATTTCAAGCCTCATGAAAGACATGGACGATTTAAACAGGGTAAAAGCAAGAGTCGTTTTTACTACTCATACGCCAATTCCGGCGGCATTCGATAAATTTGAAATGAAAGACGTAAAAGATATGCTTTCAGGATATTGCGGAGAAAAAGTTTTTAACGATATTTACCGCGAAGAACTTGAAGAAAAAGATGAATTAAATCTTTCATGGCTTGCAATAAAAAACGCAAAAAACGTGGTTGCCGTTTCCAGAAAACATAAGTTCGTTTCGGAACATATATTCGAAGGATACAAACTTAAGTATGTAACAAACGGAATACATCACGTAAAATGGGCATCTCCTCATCATAAAATGTTATTTACTAAATATATTCCCGGATGGGAAGAAGACCCGGATCTTCTCAGGGGAGTCTCATGCATACCGGACGGCGATTTCGTCCAGTCCCATATTTTATGCAAAGAAACCCTTATCGAGATGATTAATGCGGAAACAGATTCTTCATTAGTCGCTTCGGATTTTACCATTGCTATGGCTAAAAGAATCACGCATTATAAAAGAAACAATCTCATTCTTTCAAACCCCGATAAATTAATCGAGATAGCCGAAAAAAAAGGCAATATTCAAATTGTTTTTGCGGGAAAAGCCCATCCTGCGGATATCGACGGGCTGGCAATCGTAAAATCTATCCATGATACCGCAAGATATATCGCATCTAAAACAAAAAAAGTCAAAATTGTTTTTTTAGAAAACTATAATATTCATAAAGCCAATATTATACTTGCGGGCGTAGATTTATGGCTCAACAATCCTACCAGACCCCTTGAAGCTTCCGGCACCAGCGGAATGAAAGCATCCCTTAACGGCGTTCCCAATTTCAGCGTTTTAGACGGTTGGTGGCTTGAAGCATGCATGGAAGGAATTAACGGATGGGGGATAGGACCGAGACCTGCTTGGACAGACTTGAGTTATTCGAACGATATTCAAGATTTAAACGATATATATGGAAAGTTAGAATTTAATATTCTGGATTTATATTACAAAAATTATTCCGATTATATAAAAATAATGAAAATGGCGGTTTCTTCCATCGCTCCCCACTTCAATACCCACAGAATGGTTTCAGAATACGTTACGGATTTATATTTAACCGGAATAGTTATGTGCTATCTCGAAAAAGAAAAAGGCGGAGTCTGCGATATATAGTAAAAAAGGGGACAGATCTTTTTTATTTTCCATCTAAAAAGCCCGCAAATATAAGCAGAAGTAGGAAAATAAATAAATCCGTCCCCTTTTTTACTTCTTTACGGGTTATGGATTTATTATCACCTTTAGAGATTCCTGCGCTTTTGCCGTAAGTTCAAACCCTTTTACAATGTCTTCAAGCGAAAACCTGTTTGTTATCATATCTTTAACGTTAATCCTGCCCGACCTTATGAGTTCGAGAGCCGTATTATGGTCTAAAATAGACCCTGCGTAAGAGCTTAAAAGAGTAACTTCCGTCCTCCAAAATATCTCGTTAATCGAAAGAGGAATTTTTGCATCTTCGTTAGCCGCCCCAAAAAACAAAACCGTTCCACCCCTTCTAACAGACTTAAGCCCCTGTAATATTGCGGCGTCCGCCCCGGTCGATAAAATTACGGCATCTGCTAAAAATCCATCGTTAATATCTTGAACCGCCTCCGGCAAATTAGGATTAAGCGCGCCGTCCGAGCCTGCGCCTGCGCTGAAATCTTTCGCATTAAACACGTAATCGGCGCCGAATTTTTTTGCATATTCGAGCCGTTTATCGTTAATATCCACGGCTATAATCCGGCTTGCTCCCGAAGCCCTAAGAAGGCTTATGTGCAAAAGACCAGAAAGCCCGCTGCCGAAAACTATTACCGTATCTGCCGGTTTTATGCCGGTAAGCCTCTGCCCGCGCACGACGCAGGCAAGAGGTTCTATGAACGTTCCTTCTTCAAAACTAACCGTATCCGGCAATAGATAAATTCCGTTTTTGACGTTTATTTCGGGAAGCCTCACATACTCCGAAAATCCGCCCGGGTCAAAATTCGTCGTTCTTATGGTTTCGCAGACGGTTTGATGTCCGCTTAGACAGTATTTGCATATATTACACGGAACATGATGCGCCGCGCAAATTCTGTCTCCAACTTTATATTTTTTGACGTTTTTTCCGGCGCAGGCTATTACTCCGGTAACCTCGTGTCCCAAAACAAGCGGAACCTTGTCTCTCCTGTACCATTCTATTACGTCGCTGCCGCAAATTCCGCTCGCTTCGACTTTCATAAGGACTTCGCCTTCGCTTATTTTGGGAATATCCTTTTCTATTATTCTAATATCTTTATTGCTATAATAAAGTGCGCATTTCATAATTATTTATCTCCTTAACTTAAATACCGCTGCTTTTAATTTTTCCGTTTTCGCCGACCGTCGGAATAACGGGATTGCCTTGAGGCGATTTCTGCCCTTCTTCAATTGCAAGCACTACGTCTCTTTTCCTTAAAATACCTCGATAATTTCCATCTTTATCTATGATTATTAATTCGTCGGTATTTTTTCTAAAAAAATTATGCACGGCAATATCTAAAGTATCCGTTATTTTAATTCTCGGTATATTTGACGAATCCATTAAATCTTTTGCCGTTCTTGAATCGTCTGGAGAAGTCATCATTAAGTTTTTTATTTTGTCGTATTTAACGATACCTATAATTTTACCGGTTCTATCGATAACAGGATGCATAAAAAAATTGGAATTAAAAAAAATTTTAATCATCTCGTATAAAGGCATATCCGGAGTTATAGGTTTAGCAGAGGCGGCATCTCTATCTTCCATAACGTCGCTTACCGAATATCTCTGCAGCGGCTTAATCAAATAGTCCTTAAAATGCGCGGGGGATTCCATTCTGTTCTTTTTTTGACTCCGGTAAATACTTCTTTTACCGCTTACTATAAACGTAATAGCCGAAACAAGCATTAGCGGCGGAAGAAGTCCGTAACTGCCGGTCATTTCCGAAACCATAAGAAGTGACGAAATAGGCGTTTTAGCCGCTCCTGCAAAAAAACCTCCCATGCCTATTAGAACAAAAGGAGCTATATCGGAAGCATATATTAAATGCGGCAGTAAAATATGGAAAATACCCCCTAATGCCCCTCCAAGCGCCCCGCCTATTACTAAAGACGGCGCGTAAACGCCGGCGGAACCGCCCGAACTTATGGTAAAAGAAGTAGCGACTATCTTAAAAAATCCTAAAAGTATAAGCGTGATTATCGTAAGTTTTCCCAATACCGCCAACTGCAGCCATCCATAGCCCACACCCATAATCTCCGGAAAAAAATAAGCGATTGCCCCGACGACCGCACCGCCTATCATAGGTTTAAAATGCGGTTTAATTTTTATTTTTTTAAAAATATCGTGGATATAATAAAAAAACCTGACGTAAAAATTTCCGGCAAAAGCCAAAAAAATGCCTAGTACGGCATAAAAAAATAGAATTATAGGTCTCGAAAAAGTAAACATCGGCGTCCTGACCACCGGATTAAAGCCTGCGTAAAAATATGCATAAACGGAATATCCCACTATAGAAGCGATAATAGCAAGCATAAGCGCGCCGCCTTCGAAATCCATTTCAGAATATAAGACTTCGACCCCAAACATCGCTCCGGCAAGCGGAGATTTAAAAATAGCGCCGATGCCGGCGCCGATCCCTGCAACAAGCATCGTCCGTCTATCCGGTACCGGCAACCCCAAATAAGTAGCAAGAACCGAACCAAAACCGGCTCCAATCTGCGCAACGGGACCTTCCCTGCCTCCGGAACCTCCGGAACCGAGCGTAACGGCGGAAGCCAGCGTTTTGATTATAGGCACTCTTCCCCTTATAAACCCATCTTTATTATGAAAAGCGTCTATTGCGGCATCCGTTCCGTGCCCTTCGGCTTCGGGAGCGAAAGTATAAACTAAGAACCCGGATATAAGCCCTCCGAGCATAATTATTAACGGTATAACCCACAATATAGGATGTACATCCGGAGGCGCGCCCGTCTGCCCGAAAAGTTCCGGCCTCGGAGAATAATAATGAGCCAAGCTTACTTGAAATATAAACCTGAAAAGCCTTATCAACGAGTTAAAAACTATAGCCCCTAAGCCTGAAACAACGCCTATTAGGACTCCGAAAAAAATCCATCTCGAAAAATAAAAAATAGAATTATCCTGAAATCTTATTATTTTTCTTTTAAGATTAGTCCTTAATCTTATAAATGCATTTTTTATGTAAAATATTGATTTATTCAATTAAACCTTTTTTGGGTATTTTATTTACATTTACGGTTATTTTAGTAAAATAACCGTCGTCGTTAAGAGTAATAATATCTCCCGTTCCGGTTACGGTTATGCCTATCGGTTTTCTAATATTACCCGCAAATCCTATAAATTTTCCGCTTTCGTTAAATTCCGAAACCGTATCGTTATTAAAATTTGCGACGAAAACATTTCCTGCCTTATCTACGGCGGCACCGTAAGGATAACTTATACCAAAGGTTATATTTTTAAAAAGTTTGCCGCGTGGATCATACTTATCTATGCTACCTTGAACCGGTCCATCGTTAATTACCCAAATATTACCGTTTTTTCCTAATAAAATAGAATAAGGATAGCTAATACCTTCATATGAAGTCCATAATATTTTACCTGATTTAGATAAACACACGATATTTCCTTTATTATAATTTGCGGCATATATATTTCCGTTATTTCCGGTTATAACAGAATATGGATTTTCAATGCCTTTTGTAAATTTCCTCAAAAATATGCCCTTCTTATTATATTCCGATAAATATCCGTCAAATCCGTTTCCGTAATTAGCAACTATAATATTGCCGTTTTTAGTGAACGCTATAGAATAAGGAAAATCGATTTCTTTCGTTATTTTTAATAAAACCTTGCCTTCAGGAGAAATCTTCGATATAAAACCTCTCTTTCCACCCTCGTTTGCAACCCATAGATTGCCGTTTTTCCCGATAAAAATACTCCACGGCTTTACGACCCCTTTATCATTATAAACCTTAACGTTTCGTGAGATGCCCGAGATGCCGCCTTCACCATGATTAACCAAGCCGAATATAAAGGTCTTCAGCCTTTTTCCGTCCATGTTAAAAACGGCGATTTCATAACGATTTTTTCTTCCGCCTGCGATGAATATCTCGTTTTTTGAATTTACCGCCATAGCGGCAGGATTTTTAATAGCTTTATATTTGAAAATTTGACGGTTTTTTTGACTTGATTGAACCCCTGACGGGGATTCCCTTAATGATGGATTTGCATTTGCAGATGCGTTACTAAGCAAAAACGATAAAAGCAATACCGTTAAAAATATAATTTTTCTTGCATTCATAATAAAAGAATGGCAGCCCCAACGGGATTCGAACCCGTGTTACTGCCGTGAGAGGGCAACGTCCTAACCGCTAGACTATGGGGCCATTTTGAAAATATATTTATTATACTATAAATTTATTGAAATTTAAAAGAATATAAATAAAGATTACTTTTTTATATATCCCCTTAAATATATCAAAAACAAAATTATATTTAAAGCCGTAAGTCCGGATAAACCGGAATGGATTCCTATACCGACCCATACTATAGAACCAAAAGCGTTTATTACAAATCCAGATTTTTTATGAGAGCTTAACTGCCACACTCCCGCCAGAGTTAATGTAAACGCAAGCCAGTCGGCAATGCTCCAAAAACCGAGATTTATTTGCATAAATCAACCATCTATCTTTTTAATCTTTTTAAAATGCCCTTTATTATTAATACCGTCGCCGTCCGCTTTATGCCCGGCGTAACCGGCATATTTTCCGGCTGAAACATATTTGCCGGTTTTGGCTTTATTATAGCATGTTATAAAACAGCCTCCGTTCATAATATGCTCCTTTTCTAAAGAATTATTGACGCCGGAACATCCGGAAAGCATAAATCCCGAACTTAACCCCAATGCGCCCGATATTAAGACTACCGCAACTACCTTTTTAATTTTCATACATTTTTTACCTTTTAAATTATATTCCTGCCTTTATCTTCGTTGATTATTTTTAAAATATAGTTTCCGTAACCGCTTTTAGCATACTTTTTCGACAAATTTATCAACTCGTCCTCCGAGATATAATTCATTTTATAAGCAATTTCTTCTATGCAGCCGATTTTAAGACCCTGCCTTTTTTCCGTCATTTCGATAAATTTTGAAGCATCGAGCAGGCTTTCCGGCGTTCCGGTATCAAGCCAAGCGTAACCTCTGCCGAGAGTTACGGCGTTAAGTTTGCCGCGCTTTAAATATATATTATTTACGTCGGTTATCTCAAGCTCTCCTCTTTCGGACGGCTTTAAGCCCATAACTATATCTATTACTTCGTTATCGTAAAAATAAACTCCGGTAACCGCGTAATTAGATTTTGGGTTTTTAGGTTTTTCTTCTATCGACAAGACTTTTCCGGCGCCGTCCGTTTCAATCACTCCATATCTTTGCGGATCTTCGACATAATACGTAAAAATTACTCCGCCGCCGTTTTGTTTGATTACGTCTTTCGCATAGTTAAACTTTTCGGGAATACCGTGTCCGTAAAAAATGTTGTCGCCCAGAATTAAGCAAACGTCGTCCTTGCCTATGAAATCCTTTCCTATTATGAATGCCTCAGCCAGTCCTCCGGGCGAGGGCTGTTCTTTATAAGCGATATTAAGCCCTAAGTCGTTGCCGCTGCCAAAAATAGCTTTAAATTTATCTAAATCGGACGGCGTCGTTATTATAAGAATATCCCTAATTCCGGCAAGCATAAGGCTTGACAACGGATAATAAATCATAGGTTTATCGTAAATGGGCAAAAGCTGCTTACAGACGCTCAGAGTTATAGGGTAAAGCCTCGTTCCGCTGCCGCCGGCAAGAATCAAACCTTTCATTTTATTTTTCTATTTTATTTAATTATTTTTCCATTTAAAACCTTATAAATAATATAATATAATAATTTAAAAAACAAGGGGGCGAATTTGCCGGAAACAATATATATAGATTCGCTGGCATACGGAGGCTGGGGCGTAGGAAGGATTAATTCTAAGGTAATATTCGTCGGCTATGCGGTTCCGGGAGATACTCTTAAAATAGAAATAATGGACGAACGCAAGAGCTTTGCTTTCGGCAGAATAGTTGAAATTATTACGCCGTCCCCGAAAAGAATCGAGCCGGTTTGCCCGCATTTCGGCGTCTGTGGAGGATGCGATTATCTTAATATGCCTTACGAAGAAGAGATTTATTGGAAAACGGAAATTTTTAAAACCGAATTTAAAAAAATTTTTTCAGATGAAGATGTTTCTGTAATAAGCAGTTCGAAAAATGAAGACCGTCTTAATTACAGGCAGAAAATCGGATTAAAAATCTATCCGCCGTATGTAGGATTTTATAAAAAATCAACTCACCGGGTAATCGACGTAGAATACTGTTATCTTGCAAAAGAAAGCATAAATGGAATGTTAAGAAATTTAAGAAATTTGTTAGCGGACAAAGCCTATAAAAATAATATTTTAAATAAGCTGTCGTCTATAACTTTAACGGATGCCGGAATAAAAAATATAATTTTTGGATTTAAAAGTCATGCTTCCGGATTAAAACATTTTGCAAAAGATGTGTTAAGCAATACGGGGGCGGACAATATTTTTTTTGAGTTTGACGATCAAAAAGTCGTCAAATATGCGCAAAATATCGACAATCACGGAGACGATTATTTTATCGTAAAAGATAAAAAATTTTCTTACGACCTTCCTACTTTTATTCAGGTCAACAAAAAACAGAATGAAAACATTATAACCGCCGTTACTGAATATTTGAAAAACATTACGGCGGAAAGAGGGCGAAATTTTGTTAACGCTCTTGATTTATATTGCGGATACGGTAATATTACTCTTTTTTTGGCGCAGTTTGCGTCTAATATTACGGGAGTCGAATCAAGCGGCTTTTCCGTAAAACTCGGAGAAAAAAATCTCGTCCTAAACGATATTGAAAATATTAAATTCATAAAATCGGATGTTGCGGACTTTCTTAATTCGACTGATATAAAAGATAATAAAAAAACATACGACTTAGTAGTTCTCGATCCGCCGAGAGCGGGCATTAAAGGATTAGCGCCTAAAATAGCGGGATTAAACCCTGAATGTATTATATATATCTCGTGCGATACTATGACGCTCTTGAGGGATTTAAAAGTTTTTGCGGATACGGGCTATAAAATTAAACAAATAAATTTAACGGATATGTTTCCGAGAACTTTTCATATGGAGCATATAGCGTTTTTAAAAAAATAAGTTTATTCCAACAGCTTTTAGCGAACCGCTTTAACGACTTTGCCGGCTTTAAGGCATTTTGCGCATACCTTAATCCTTTTATTGCCGCCGGAAGAAACAACCGCCTTAACGGTATGTAAATTTGGAAGAGATACCTTTTTTGTTTTGTTATTGGCATGCGATACTTTGTTTCCGTATAGAATACCTTTTCCGCAAATACTGCAAGCTCTTGACATTTGAATATTCCCCTTTTAATCGAATTAATATAGAATAACTAATTATATTATTTAATCTATATTTTGTCAACCGTATAGATTTTTACCTAAACATATTGATTTTAAAAAATTATATGGTAAACTAATTAATATATTAATATTTATATGTTGATATATTTAAATTAAAAAAACAATTAAAGGGGGTATGGTAATGAAAGTAAATGAAGGAACTACCGACAGGGTGATAAGAGTTATATTGGGTATAATTCTACTAGTTATAGGTATCTTAGAAGTTGGCTCCATAGAAGCTTTAGGGATTATATTAATAGTGGTAGGTTTAATAGTTCTTATTACCGGTATAACCGGTTTTTGCGCTCTATATTCATTGCTGGGCATAAAAACCTGCGAGAAGTGCGAGAAAAATTAAACTACTCTGTTTACTTTTATTACGCCTTTGATGGATTTTATACCGTCGATAATGGCATCCGACTGCTTGTTGTTTCTGACTTCGATGTCGAATAAATGAACGGCTCTACCGTCTTTAACGGTTCTGACCTGAGCCTTGGATATGTTTGCTCCTTTTGCGGAAATTAAAGAAGCTATGTCGCCCAAAATACCTTTTTTATCATCGGTGATAATCCTTATCTTTGTTTCAAAAAATTCGCCGCCGGATGGGTTCTGCCTATCCGCTCCTTCTTTCCAACTTACATCTATAAGTCTGCTTTTATCGATGCCGATTATGTTCTTGCAATCCGTTTTATGAACTATAACCCCTCTTCCTCTTGATATAAACCCTACTATATCGTCGCCGGGTATAGGATGGCAACATCCGGCAAGTTTGTAAAGCAGGTCTCCTCCAAAAGGAGATACTATGATATCGCTTTTTCCGGAACCGGGCTTAATTTTTTGAAGAATTTTACTAATTACATTGCCGGTGGTTTTTGTTATTAAAGATAATCTGGCGACTTTTTTATAGTCGGGCATTACTAACGAGAATAAGTAAGAAGAAGAATATTTGCCGTAACCTATCCCTGCAAAAAGGTCGTCCTCGTTCTTAAGAGAAAGTTTTTGCAAAGACTGAGAGACTAATTCTTTAAAATCGACGGTTTTGTTTTCGAGTTTTTTAAAATCCCTTTCTAATGTTTCTTTTCCCGATTCAACGCTTTCGTCTCTTTCCGTCTGTCTTATATAATTTCTTACTTTAGAAATAGCTTTTGACGATTTTACATATCTTAGCCAGTCTTTTGACGGATGATGTCCTTCTTTAGTTATGATTTCTACTATGTCGCCGTTAGAAAGCCTCTGTCTTAACGGAACCATAACTCCGTTGACTATTGCCCCCGTGGTTTTATCCCCTATTTCGGTATGAATATAATAAGCAAAATCTATAGGGGTTGAATCTTTAGGAAGTGCGATAACCTTTCCTTTAGGAGTAAAAACGTAAACTTCTTCTTGAAAAAGGTCTATTTTTACGCTGTCTAAAAACTCCTGCGGATCCTTAAGTTCTCTTTGATATTCGACAAGCTGCCTTAACCAGTTAAACTGGTTTATGTCCTCTTTTTCGGCAGACATATTCTCTTTATATTTCCAATGGGCGGCAATACCGAATTCATCTATAAAGTGCATCTGTTTAGTTCTGATCTGAATCTCGACTCTCATGCCTTCGGGACCGATTACCGTAGAATGCAGGGAGCGGTATAAGTTTGCCTTAGGCATTGCTATGTAATCTTTAATTCTACCGGAGATAGGCTTCCAAATAGAGTGGACTATACCGAGAGCTTCGTAACATTCAGTTTCGGTATCAACTATGATTCTTAGGGCCAGCAAGTCGTAAATATCTTCAAAACTAACATGCTGTTCAATCATTTTTCTATAGATACTGTAAAAATGCTTTGGCCTTCCGTAAATTTCGGCTTTCAGATTATGTTTTTCTAAATTTTCTTTAAGAATTTTAGTAACTTTTTCTATATATTGTTCTCTTTCAGTCTTTTTTTTATTTATTTTGAAAGATAAATCCTTATAGCTTTCGGAATTTAGATATTTAAAAGACAGGTCTTCAAGCTCGCTTTTTATAAAGAATATTCCAAGCCTATTAGCAAGAGGAGCATAAATATCAAGCGTTTCCTGCGCTATTTTAATTTGTTTTTCTTTGGAGAGAACGTCAAGCGTCCGCAGATTATGCAGTCTGTCGGCTAATTTTATAATTATTACCCTTATATCTTTAGCCATTGCGACTATCATCTTTCTTATATTTTCGGCTTCAAGCTCTTCTGAACTCTTAAAAGAAAGTTTTCCTAATTTTGTTAAGCCTTCGACTATAAAAGCTACTTCTTCCCCGAATTCCTGCTTTATGTCTTCGATAGTGGTTAAAGTATCTTCTACGGTATCGTGAAGAAGGGCGGCAACGACCGATGCGCAATCCATCCTTAATCCGGCAACGATAGCCGCAACTTCTATGGGATGGGTAAGGTAAGGTTCTCCCGATACTCTTTTTTGACCCTGATGAACCCTTTTAGAAAAGTTATAGGCTTTTTTAAACAGTTTGAACTTTTCGCCGTGTATTTCTTCCATACCCACGTCGTCAATGCTGTTTATATTATTTCTAAATAGCTCTATAAGATTATTAAGCGAACTGAAATCGCCGGAGGGATTTACGGTAACGAGATTTTCATTTGAAAGATTCATAGGACGGCTATTTCTGTTTCACTCTAACATAACCCTTTGCAATCTCTCTTAATGCAACTACGATAGGTTTATTTTTGGAAACTATTTTGGACTGGGCTCCCTCCATAATCTGTCTTGCTCTTTTTGCCGCTATTACTACAAGCGCGAATCTGTTTTCCACATTAACTAAACAATCTTCGATAGTTACTCTTGCCATTTAAATTTTTCTCCTTTTATTTAAATAATTAATAATCTTTTTTAAAATTTTTACATCTTTCGGCGATAACGATAGATTTTAATTTTAAGTATGCCTCGTTTAAATCGTCGTTCGTAACAATGTAATCGTAAGAAACGCTTTTTTTAATTTCTTCATAAGCGGTATTCAATCTTTTATTTAATTCCGTATCGTCCATATCGCCTCTTTTTTTAAGCCTCTCGCTAAGGTCTTTATAAGACGGAGGGGTTATAAATATCGTGACTAACCGTTTTGTTTTATTTTTAAAGCCGTATATTTTTATAAGTTTTTCGACTCCTTGAACGTCTATCTCAAGCAAAATATCAAATAAAGAATTCGGATTAAAAATGGATTTATGCGCCGTTCCGTATCTTTTGCCGAAAACATTAGCCCATTCTATAAATTCATCCTCTTTTATCATTCTATCAAACTCCGAATCATTAATAAAATGATAACTTATACCGTCTTCTTCTCCCTGCCTTTTTACTCTGGTAGTAAATGAAATGCTCGCTCGTATATCTTTAAATTCCCGTAAAAGCATATTGCATAAAGTAGTTTTGCCGGCGCCGGACGGGGCGGAAACGGCAAATATCAAGCCTCTTGGTTTCCCGTCTAGGTGCAGTCCTTTATCTTTAAATTTTATGTATTTTTCGTCCATTATATATATTATTTAATTATTTATAGCTAATCTTTATCTTCCAATCTTGCGATAATAGTAGAAGTATTCAGCGCAGAAAGTATAATATGCCCCGAATCTGTAATTATAACCGACCTCGTCTTTCTTCCCTCTGTAGCATCGACTAAGTTATTGCCGTCTTTTGCACTGTCTCTCAGTCTTTTCATCGGCGAAGAACCCGGAGAAACAACTGCCACTACCCTGCTCTGTAAAACAACGTTTCCGAATCCTACGTTAATCAGCTTCTGCATTATTAAGAGTTAGTCTAAACTTGCATTAAAAATTTTTTTAATTATTTATTATATTGAGTCTGAACTTAACAGCGCCGCCAGTTCATCTACTCCTACCGCATAAGTGCCAAGTTGCGATACTGCAATGCTTGCGGCGGCATTCGCGATATAACAAGCATCGGAAATACTTGCCCCGACGCTTCCGGCAACCGTAAGCGTAGAAATAACGGTATCCCCTGCTCCGGTAACGTCATAAACTTCTTTTGCGCGCGCCTGCAAATGCAAAGACGAAAACGAACTCCCGTTATTTACGCCGCCTTCGTTATGAAAAAGCGACATTCCGGCTTCGCCCCGCGTTACAAGCAGATAGTCCGGCTTAACTTTTTTCATAATAACCCTGCTAGCCTTTTCAAGAGTCTTCTCGTCGTGAATTTTAACCCCCGAACCGCCTGAAGTTTCATTAATATTAGGCGTTAAAATAGAAACATTTTTATAAAATTTAAAATTTTCGACTTTAGGATCAAGCGCAATAAATTTGTTCTTTTCCCTTAAAAAACTTACTAAGGAAGAAAAAAATTTCTTTTGCATGAGACCCTTGCCGTAATCGGAAATTATTACCGCGTCTATATCGTCCGATATTTTTTTAATCCCGTCTAAAAGCTTGTTATAAACCCAGTCGGTGAATTTTCCGTTATCTTCCCTGTCAAATCTCACGATTTGCTGATTATGAGCAATAACCCTCGTCTTAATTATAGTTTGGAAGTTTTTTAAAGTCAAAATCTGTGAAAAATCGACCTTACCCCTGCCTTTTTCTCCGTCTTTTCCGACTAGCCTCTTTAATATGTCCCCGTTATAATCGTCTCCAATAACTCCGGCGACGTAAACTTTTGCTCCAAGTTTTGCTGCGTTGCTTACCACATTGGCAGCGCCTCCCGGCATCAGCTTTTCGGACTTTACGTTAACGACCGGAACGGGGGCTTCGGGAGATATTCTGTTGACGGTTCCGTAAACAAAATGATCGACCATAATATCCCCGACGACGAGTATTCTTGCCCTGTGAAAATTCTTTATTATATCGATAAGATTTTTAGACATATTTTGAAAACAAATCAAGCGTTTTATTTGCGCAGTTTTCTATATTAAATTTTTCTATGATAGTTTTTCTGGCTTCCTCAGCTATTTCATTTACCGCATCTTTATCTTTATTATTATACACGAAAATCAGCTTTTGATAAATAGCGTTTATATCTCCCTTTTTTATTATAAAACCGTTTTTGCCGTCCTCCACGACTTCCGGCATGCCCCCGGCATCTGAGGCTATTACGATATTTTCCATAGCCATCGATTCCAACAGGGCGAGAGGAAGCCCTTCTTTTAAAGAAGGAAAAACAACTGCGTCTAATTCTTTAAGGAAAGAAACAAGGGTGTCTCCGACAAATCCTATAAAATATACCGAATTATAAATGTCTAAATCCTTAGCCCTTTTAATAAGTTCATCTTTTAGAAAGCCCGTCCCTGCGATAAAAAACTTGGCTCCCGGTATTTCGGCGAGAACTAATTTTGCGGCGTCTAAAAATAAATCGACGCCTTTTTCGCGGGAAAGTCTTGCAATCATCCCAATGTTGAACGATTTTCCGCCGCCGCCTGCCCCGGAAACAGAAGCTGAAACATCTCTTCTTTTAGGAAGTCCTTCCGCCTCAGGGTTAAATTTTCCCGTATCTATTCCGTTATATATAGCGACGAGCCTTCCGCCGTTCATTCCTTGGAAAATAAGGTTTTCCCTAACTGCGTTTGAAACGCATATTATGTAATCGGCATATTTATATTGAGATTTTTTATTAAGCCCGTGAGCGGTCGAAATGGATTTTATTCCGGCAATCTTAGCGGCTAACGCTCCGACGAAATTTGCTTTGGACAAATGGGTATGAATTATATCGAATTTGTTTTTTTTTATGAAATATGCAATTCTTAATATTGCCAGAGGATTGTATTTAAAACCTGTATTCATTATCTTAAAAGGTATTCCGCTATTTTGTAAAAATTTAAAAATGGATAATTCCGGATTTTTATCTTTTTCGCCTGCAGACGATAAAATAAAAACTTCGTGTCCCTTATCCGCAAATTTTTTAGATAAATTGACTATGTAATTTTCGGCGCCGCCTATATTTGAAGTAGTTATAAATTCTAAAATTTTCATTTTTTATAATTATTATTTAAAAAAGCCTTTAATTTTTTTACCGCATTAGACGTTTCGTTTATAGAATCTTTTACTAATCTGTATATCAGCATCTTAAAAAACTGCGATACGCCCTTTTTTTCTTTCATAAAAGTCTTAAAATCGTCTATATCCCAATTCTGTTTAGATGCAAGCTCTCTGAACGGCGCAGGATGAAAATCAAGATTTTTTACGTCAACCCTTTCAAGCCAGTCGAAATTGGAATATATATATTTATCGACCCGCGGGTCGTAATTAGAAACCCAATTTTTTAACCTGTTTATTATCCGAAAATTATAAAGCCGCTCCATTTCTTTATCTTTTTTATACATATCGGCAGGATTTTTTGCTCTGCCGTAATGAAACATATCGACGTTTAAAGGCAGGGCATTTTTGTTTTCGATATTTATCTTAACCCCGTTAATATCCTTAAAACCCATAGCGTCCCCCCATGAAAAAACCGTTCCGTCGTTCCTTATAACTCTGACTTCCTTATCGTAGAAAAACTTTTTTTCCGACTTTTTAGCATAAGAAAAATAGCCTCCGAAAAAATGCGTATAATCAAAGACAAAACCCTTGACGTCCTTATTGTTAAGATTTTCTTCTAGAACGCGGATAATCCTTTCATAATCTTTTTCATGAATTCCTTCGTCGCACTGAACATAAAGCCCGTAATCTCCGGTGATGTTTTTAATAGCGATATTTGTTTTTTCGGATAAGATAGACCCGCTTCTTTTTGTAATATTCCAATCGGAATCTATTAATTTAATTTTTGGATATTCATCCCTTAATTTTTCTAATTCTTTTTTTGTATCGTCGGCGCTCTCGCACACCACGACTACAAACTCGTCCACCAAAGGGAGGGCGGATATTATGGACTCCTTAAAAGGATAACCCATTAAAATTCCGTTTCTGATAAAAGTAAAGCCTGAAATTTTCATTTCTTACTTAAATACTCGAATCCCGTTATCAAGTCTTCCGGCGTAATACGACCCATACAGTCGGAATAACCGTTTATATTAAAACCGTCTTTAAGACATTTTTTGTAAAAACAGTGATAACAGTCCGTTTTTTTATCTATTATATAAATATTATCTCCCGCCGGACCGCAAACCGACGGATCCGTCGAACCGAAAAGAGCGATTACGGGGGTCTTTATCGCCGACGATAGATGCATCGTTCCGTTATCCACGCTTACTACCAGAAACGATTTTTTAATTAACCCGCCGAGCGTATAAATATCGGTTAAACCGGTTAAATCGGCATTTAAATGTTTATTGCCTATCTTGTCGTAAATTTTTTTGGAAGTCTGCCTATCGTTCCCGCTTCCCGTAATAACCGTATAAAAGCCTTTTTTATTTAGATAGTCCGCAAAAAGAGAAAACAATTCGGGAGCGGCTTCTTTAGATCTTCTTGTGGAGCCCGGAGATAATAAGACAAATTTAAAATTTTCCGCATCTATATTTATCCCGTAACCGTCAAACGAATTCTTTAAAATGTTTTCCGCGTTTTTAATATCGGAATCATCTACGTTGTAAACGCAATTTCTATCGAAATATTTTTCGCCGCTGTTTATATAAAACGGTTCGATAAATTTTAACGACTTATCCGTATTATTTAAATTCTTATCGAATATTATACGTTCATGGAGAAAAAAGTTGTTTAAAATCTTTTTCTGCCCGATCTGTTTTTTCGCAAGTAAAAACCCTAAAAGCGAGAATTTAAAAGACGTTAAAAAATTAATGCAGGCGTAAAATTTATGTCCGTTCTTTTTTTTAATGCCGTTAAGCGTTGCGAACAGTTTAAAAATGCCGGCAATTCCTTTGATACCGTTCAGTTTTTCCGTTTCGACTATTTTACATATATCCGGATTTCTCCTTAAAACAAAAGATGCGTTCTTCGATACGGCGACGGTAATCCTGCTTTCCGGGAACTTTAGCTTTAATGCCCGAATAGCCGGAGTCAGCATTAAAACGTCCCCTATATAATTATGCCCGAATATTAAAAAATCTTTTATATTATTTGAATTTTTCATAATCCTGCTTTATGATTCTAAAGACGATATCCGGCGTAATTCTTTTCATACATAAAACACACTCGGTCAAATTATTATTTTCTATCTTATTAAGCGGGCATTCTTTTTGAAAACATGGAATACATAGAATGTTATCCTTTAGGACGGTAAAGTTTTTCCCGACGGGACCCGTAAGCTCAGGATCCGTAGGTCCAAACAGCGCTATAGTTTTAAGCGTCTCCACGGCAGACGCGATATGCATTAGCCCTGAATCCGGAGTTATAAAATAGTCCATTTTGGCAAGAAGTTCTTTTGCCTGTTTCAACGTCGTTTTCCCGACCGCGCTAACGACATTGACCTTGGAAACATTACCGCTCAAAGCGTTTAATATTTCGTCGGCTAAGTATTTTTCCCCTTTGCCTCCGAATATTACGATATTTGCGTTAAAAGAATTTATCAATTTTTTGGAAAGTTCTATAAAATATTTGACCGGCCATCTTTTAGTCTTCCATGTCCCCGTAGGATTTATTCCTATAAATATTTCTTTCTTTTCCGATTTTACAAAATTGGTCTCCAAAAAATCAGAAGCGAATTTTTTATCTTCTTCGGAGGTAATAAGCGTCAGTTGCGCCGATTCATTTTTTTTGCCGCCGCATTTTTCGGCTAAAAAAAGATAAAATTTAACGGCGTGTTCAAGCGGTCTTCCTTTCCTTGCAATCCGTTTATTGCTTAAAAAACCTAACTTAGCATATTCCTCGACGTATCTGGCGGGAGCGCCGCTTAAAAACGAAAAAATGGAAGTCCTGTCAACCCCCTGTAAATCTATCGATAAATCGTAACGCCTGCTTCTTAATTTTTTAATTAAAGATAAATAGTTTTTAAATTTGAAATTTTTTTTATCGATAATTACAACTTCGTCAACATGGGGATTTAAAAGCGCGATGTCTTTGGCTTTATCTTCAATGAGCCACGTAATAAAACTGTCTGGATACCCTTTTCTTATAGATTCTACCGCAGGAGTGGCAAGAAGACAGTCGCCTATAGAGCTTAATTTTATAATTAATATGTTCATTTTTGAGATTATGATTATATTATATTATACTTTAATTTATTTTATTTTAATAAAAAAGCCTGACCTTCCAAATCTTTCTTTTAAATTTAAAAAAATCCGTATTATGCCTTATCGCCACCCTTTTTAACGCAAAAAAATCCGCCCCTTTTTTTACTATGCCTGTTTTCGTAATACATGCGCCGTAAAAACCGGCCTTTTCTACTATTTTTTCTATTTCTTCATTGTAATCTCCGTAGGGATAGGCAAAAAAATTTACGCTTTCGCCAAGCAAATCTTCAAGATTTTTTTTAGAAAGCGAAATTTCGCTGAAAGCTTCTTCGGGTGAAATCAAAGTAAGATGCGGATGCGTTAATGTGTGGGCGCCTATTTCTATGCCGTACTCGACCATTTTTTTAAGTTCGGACAAATTGAGCATTTCATCTTCATTTTCTCCGTTTTTTATATCCCACTCGTTTATTCCGCCTATAAGCCCCGAAACCATAAAAACCGTCGCCTTTACTCCGTTGTTTCTCATAACTTCTAAACCCCGTGAATAAACCGATTTTGAACCGTCATCGAATGTGAGCGATACATATTTGCCGCTTTCGTTGATTAAATTTAATGCGGCGGAGCCGGACAAGGCAGCGTCATTATCTTTTCCTTTAGAATCATAATTGTAATAGTAATCTAACAATATTTTTAATTCGGATAGCGTTAAAAATGAGTAGCCGGAATTTTTTAGATATTTAATCTGCCTGTCAAAATTTTCCTCGGCAACATATAGTCCCGGAAATTTCGCATTTTGAGGGTATTTTCCTATTTTGTGGTATAAAAGAATTGTGAATTTGGGATTTTTAGCCATATTAAATATATATTATACTATAAATATAAATTTTTTAAATTGTATATTGATTCAAAACATTATAATATATTTATAAGGAATAAAAAAATATATGACAAACTCCAAAATATCTTTATCTATAATAATTCCGGCTTATAACGAAGAAAAAAGAATTAAGGAAACTATAATTTCGTTAAGGTCGTATCTAAAATCCAAAAAATATATATACGAGATTATAGTCGTGGACGACGGAAGCGACGACGGCACGTTAAACGTATTAAAGGATACTCTTTCCGCAGATTTAAGAGTCATAACCATAACTAAGACCGGCAAAGGCTGGGCGGTCAAAGAAGGCATCCTTTCGGCAAATAAAGAGTACGAATACGTTTTCTTTATGGATGCCGACTTATCTACGGATGTCGAGGAAATAGAAGCATTTATAAATATTTTTAAAAATGAACCTGAAACCGACATTATAATAGGCTCTCGTTATCTGCCGGAAGGCTCCGTTATAGTCCAGCCTCCGTTCAGAAGTCTTGTCGGCAAAACTTTCAGCTTTATAAAATCAAAACTTCTCGGTATAAATTTCTACGATTCGCAGTGTGGATTCAAAGCTTTTAGAATGCAGTCCGCAAAAAAGATTTTCGCAAAATCCGAAATAAAAGGCTTTTCGTTCGACGTAGAAATACTTTATATTGCGCTTTTAAACGGTATAAAAGTTAAAGAAGCAAGCGTGGATTGGCGGCATAAACCAGGGGGACACGTCAATATAATCGCCGACTCCATACCTATGCTAATAGAACTTATAGAAATATTTTTGAACAAAAACAAATATATAAATATATAAATGGTTTTCAAAAAGCTTGAAAAATCCTTTTTTACCCGCAAAGACACCGTAAAAATTGCGCGGGAACTGCTGGGGAAATACTTATTGACCGACATAGGCGGTAAAGGAATTACGGGCGGCAAAATCGTGGAGGCGGAAGCTTATCTCGGGGCGATAGACAAGGCGTCCCACGCATACGGCAACCGAAAAACCGAAAGAAATAAAAATTTATATAAAGAAGGCGGTTATGCTTACGTCTATTTTATTTACGGAATGTACTATCTGTTTAACGTAGTTACGGGCGAAGGGGATACCGCCGACGCGGTCCTAATAAGGGCGGTTGAACCTGAAATCGGCATAGATATTATGATGCAAAGAAGAACCGAGAAATCAAAAAAAACCGTTTCGTTAAATAAAATTACTTCCGGACCGGGCGTTTTGACGATTGCGCTGGGAATAGATTTAAGACATAACGGAATTCCTATATGCGAAAATGAGGAGAGGGGGGATAAAGCAAAAATTTCACCTAAACTAGAAATATGGCTGGAAGACAGAAATATAAATATTCCCGAAAAAAATATAATCGAAACGCCGAGAATAGGCGTCGATTATGCCGAAGAACATGCATTACTGCCGCTGCGGTTTAAAATATAAAGACGCTTCTTGCCTTTATATTTAAACTGCAGCGGCAGAAAAATAAAAATCCATTGAACGTTATTTCTTTTTTGTTGACGGTTTTTTTGTTTCTTTTTTAATCGGCTTGTTTGCCATTGTCTTCACCTCCGGTTATTGAGTAGGAACCATTCATAAGTTTTTTTAATTCCTTCGCTAAATGCCGTTTCGGGTACAAAACCAAGCTCTTTTTTGATTTTTTCATAACTTAAACAGCTTGTTTTCTGCTCGCCAAGTTTAGCGGGACCGTGAACCTCTCTATATTTATTATCGAAATTTTTATTAATTTCTTTAAATAAATCGTTCACGCTTATTTCTACGGAAGTTCCGACATTGTAAATTCCGGCTTTATCAATGTTTTTCAGGGCTAAAATATTCGCTTTCACGACGTCTTTGACATAAACGTAATCCCGTGTTTGATTGCCGTCGCCGTTAACAACCGGCTGTTCGTTTTTAAGCATTTTGTTAAGAAATATTGCAACGACGCCCGCCTCTCCGTATGGATTCTGCCTCGGACCGTAAACGTTGGAATAGCGGAGAGAAATGTATTTAAGTCCGAATATTTCGTAATAGTAATTTAAAAATTTATCGATAGTAAGTTTTGCTATTCCGTAAGGAGATAACGGCCATTCGGGATGATTTTCGGGGGTGGGCCTCATATCGGTATCTCCGTAAATAGCGCCGCCCGTCGATGAAAAAATAAATTTTTTAATTTTAAAATCGTTAGAAAGTTTAATTAAATTTAACGTTCCCATTATGTTTGTTTCGGCATCGAACAACGGGTCGGAAACCGATTTTCTAACATCGATTTGAGCGGCAAAATGATAAACTATTTCGGGGGATTCGGAGGCAAATATATTTTCTATTTTTTTAAAATCCGTAATATCGGCTTTTATAAATTTTGCTTTCGGATTAATATTGTACTCAAACCCCGTCGAAAGATTATCTATTATTACGACGCCGTTTCCTTTCGCGATAAGTTCGTCCGCAACATGGCTTCCGATAAATCCCGCCCCGCCTGTTATAAGTATTTTCAAAATATTTTCCCCATTTTTAACGGACGAATGTCAACCATTTTTCGTATTTTTTATTTGCGCCCTTTACTATATTAAAAAATGTTTTCTGTAATTCGAGGGCTACTTTGTCAGCCTTCCCTATGCCTATTTTCCTGTCGTCTATCTCCCTTACCGGCGTAACTTCCGCTGCTGTACCGGTTAAAAAAACTTCGTCGGCGATATAAAGCTGGTCGCGGGTAATCCTTTCTTCTTTAATTTTTAAACCCATCTCTTTTTCTATAACCTCTATTACGCTTTTTCTGGTAATTCCCGGAAGAACGGAAGAAAGGGGCGGAGTTTTAATATAGCCGTCCGAATAGACGAAAATATTTTCGCCGCTCGCCTCGCATACGAATCCCAGAGTATCGAGCATTACCGCCTCGTCGTAACCGGCATTAACGGCTTCTTTCTTTGCCAAAATAGAATTTATATACTGACCGGTAGATTTGGACATACCCATAAAAGTATTAACATGAAACCTCGCGTAAGAAGATACCTTAGCCCTGATGCCGTTTTTAAGAGCTTCCTCGCCGAGATATGCTCCCCAGTACCAAGCGGTTACCGCTACTTTTGTGTCGTAACTTTTTAAAAAAATACCGAGTCCGCCTCCGTCGCCCAGAAAAACGATAGGTCTTATATAACATTCCTTAAACTTATTTATTTTAACTACGTTAATTATCGCATCTTTAATTTCTTTTTTATCGTAGGGAATAGGAATTTGAAGAATATGGCATGAACTATAAAGTCTGTCTATATGTTCGTCGAGTCTGAATATAGCGGAGCCGCCTTTTTTAGTTTCATAACATCTGATTCCTTCGAATGCGCCGAGACCGTAATGCAAAGAATGGCTGTTTATCGGAATACTTGCGTCTTTATAATCGACGATATTACCGTCGATCCAAACTTTAGAACCTTCAAACGGACCTGCGCATTTCTTGCCGGCTGTTTTTTTGCCTTTCATGATTTTTCTCACTTTTAAAATTTAAAAATTTAATTTATTTTTTATCTTAATACATTATATATTATCATATTTATACTCATATATTGTCATATCTGCTTTATTATATTATCATTTGCCGAAAGCCTCCGCAATAGATTTTTTATAATCCGGATAAAGGATTCCTTTTTCGGTTATTATAGCGGAAACGTATTTATTTGGGGTTACGTCGAAAGCATAATTCAGAGCTTTGACGTTTTCGGGAGCTATTCTTTTGCCGGATACGGAAACAACCTCGTTTATATCGCGCTCTTCTATAGGGATTTCGTCTCCCGTTTTGATACTCAAATCGATAGTGGAAAGAGGAGCGGCTACATAAAACGGAATATTATTTTCCTTGGCAAGAACGGCAACCTGATACGTGCCTATTTTATTTGCGACGTCGCCGTTGGACGCTATTCTGTCCGCGCCGACGATTACGGCGTTAATTTTCCCACGCCGCATCAAAAGTCCGGCGGAATTATCCGCGATGAGCGTAACGGGAATGCCGTCTTCCATAAGCTCCCAAGTCGTAAGCCTTGCCCCTTGAAGAAACGGTCTTGTTTCGTCGGATATTACGGATATTTTTTTATTTTCGGAAACCGCCGCCCGTATGACGCCGAGCGCAGTGCCGTAACCGGCGGTGGCAAGCGCCCCGGCGTTGCAGTGGGTAAGAACGTTAAAACCGTCTTTCAAAAGCGCGGCTCCGTAATGACCCATATTTTTGTTTATTTCTATGTCTTCCCCGTATATTTTTAAAGATTCGGCTCTTATGAGACTCACGATTTCCTTCAAGCGTTTTATACCGTTTATATTGTGCAAATCGGTACCGCTTTCGCTTTCTCCCTCATTTTTAACGAGCTTTTTAATTCTGTCTATAGCCCAACCAAGATTAACGGCAGTAGGTCTAGCTGAAAACATAAAGTCCGCTATTTCGAGAAATTTCTTTTTAAAAGTTTCGTAATTATTTACATCTGGATTTTCAAGAAGCGATTTAGCTCCGAGATACAACCCAAAAGCGGCGGAAACGCCTATCGCCGGCGCGCCTCTGACTATCATATCTTTTATGGCGGCGTAAACGTCTTTATATGTTTTTAATTCGACATACGTTATCTCGAGCGGCAGTTTCCTCTGGTCTATCATTTCTACTACGTCGTCTTCCCTCAACCTTAAAGTATGAAAAGCCACTTTTACCTCCAAATTTTAATTATCAAATAAAATAATTTTACCCGGTTTCACACGACCTTTTTTTCTTCTATCAGTTTTTTCAATATCTCGTTTACTTTTTTAGGATTAGCTCTGCCTTTTGTTTTTTTCATAGCTTCGCCGACGAAAAAGCCGAAGAGTTTGTCTTTGCCGGCTAAAATGTCCGATAGTTCTTTCGGGTTTTCGTCCAGCACCTGTTTTATTACGTCTTCTATGCCTTTATCGTCCGAAACCTGAGCGAGGTTTTTATCTTTTATTATTTCGGAGGCTTTTTTGCCTGAAGAAAGCATATCGGATAGTATCGTTTTGCCGGTATTTCTGTTGACGGTTCCGGATTCGACGGCGGATATAAGCTCTAAAAAATCTTCGGCTTTAATCAAGCCCCTACCCTCGCCTTCTCTTGCTTTTAATTCCGAAAGAAGTTCATTTATAACCCAGTTTGCCAATTTTTTAATTTCGAGCCTGCCGCCGTTCACCTTATTTGCTTCTATCAAATCCTCGAAATACACCGCTATATCTTTATCCTGCGTCAATACTTCGGCATCGTATTCCGTAAGTTTATATTCCGAAACATATCTGCGCCTTTTTGTTTCCGGCAGTTCGATAATGGAATTTTTAATTTCGTTTATAAATTCTTCGGATAAAATCAAAGGCGGCAGATCCGGTTCTTCAAAATAGCGGTAGTCGTGGGCTTCTTCTTTGCTCCTCATAGACCTCGTTACATTTTCTTTGGAGTCGTAGAGCCTTGTTTCCTGAATTACGCTTCCACCGCTTAAAACAACGTCTATCTGCCTTTCTATTTCGTATTCTATAGCTTTTTCGACAAATTTAAACGAATTTACGTTTTTAACTTCGGCTCTCGTTCCAAGTTTTAAATCGCCTTTCCGCCGGACCGAAACGTTTGCGTCGCACCTGAAACTGCCCTCTTCCATATTGCCGTCGGAAACTCCGAGATAAACGAGAATTTCCCTCAATGCTTTCAAATATGCAACGGCTTCGGAGGCGGAGCTTATATCCGGCTCGGAAACTATTTCCACGAGGGGCGTTCCCGCCCTGTTTAAATCGACGTAAGAACTGTTTCCGATATGAATTAATTTCCCTGCGTCTTCTTCGATATGCAGCCTGTTTATTCTTATCTTTTTTTCTTTGCCGTCGTCCGTTTTGACAGCCAAATATCCGTTGGAAGAAACGGGGTCTAAATATTGCGATATTTGATAGCCTTTGGGAAGGTCGGGATAAAAATAGTTTTTACGCGCAAACAGGCTTTTCTTGTTTACGTTAATGTTTAACGCTAACGCCGCTTTTACCGCAAGTTTTACTCCTTCGAAGTTAATTACGGGCAGAGCTCCCGGAAGAGCAAGGCATACCGGACAGACGGCGGAATTAGGCTCTAAACCGAAAACGTTGGCGCACGAACAGAACATTTTCGTCTTCGTTAAAAGCTGCGAGTGGACTTCCAGTCCGATGACCGCCTCGAAATCTTCCGCTCTAACGCCCGGCGAGCCTGCGGCAGTGCCGTACGACATATGGTCGCCTCCGTCAGTTTTGTCAGTTTTATTGATATCTGCCGTAATATTACTTTCCATATTTAAACTCCATAGAATTTTTTAAGTATTCTCTTACTTTTATTTTAAAAAATGAACACATCTCTTCGTTTGAAATTTTTACCGCAGGACAAAGCCGTTCCTCTATATAATCATCTTTAAAAATTTTATCGCCTGTAATAAGGGTGGATAAATAGGCTTTTTCGTTGAATTGCCCTGCATAAATATTTTTAGCCTTTTTAATTAAATTATTCAGTCCTAATTTATCCGTCAATATATAATTATCATAATAGTCCCTTATTTCTTTTCTCTGCGTTACGGTAAATGCTTTCATACCGGCAACGGTATCAAGATCTGCAATTTTTAAATTATTTCTTAAATTTATATTCTCGCCCTTTAAAAAATCTCTCCCCGTTGCTACAAACTCTACTTTAATTCCTAAAATAAGAAATTTCCTGTGAGTTTCGCTAAAAGGAACTCCTATATCTTCGATATAGTAACCTTTTTTTGCCATATTATTTACTATATTATTAACGCTTTCATTTTCTAATACAGGCGAAGTATTAAATAAATCTATATCTTCCGATAATCTATGGTTTAAATAATAAGAGAGAGCACTTCCTCCGACGAATACGTAATCCTTAATTAACGGTTCTTTCGATAGCGAATCCAGAACCCTTTCCGTGCCTTCAGGCCAAACTAAAGATTGCATCTTCTTTTACTCTGGATTTATTTCGGTTTTTGATTCTGCTTCTTTTTCTTTCTTTACGTCAATAATCATTTCTAATAATTCAGTCAGGGCAATATAACCTATTTCATTTTTTTTATAAAAATCCTGTTTTATTTTTTTATACGCAGCATTAAGTTCATTAATGTTATAAGAAGATGCTAATTTTATAATACTACCCATATCGCCGCTCTCAAGAACCTGAGATAGTATCTTAGATAATGGAAAATAGGATTTATCGATATCACAGTACCAAAATATTCCCTTTTTAATAGGTAAATCCTTTAATCTGTATAAAACTTCGCTATTTAAATTTTTCTTATCTATTATAGTTATAGTCTTTTTCATGATAATTAATTATAGCATAAAAAGGTATAGGAGGAAATGTATAGAAAAAAGGGGGGGGGTAAAAAGCGAATTAAGTAGAGGTAAATAGGGGGCAGGGGTTATAATTGGAGTGCAGGAAAGAATTTTCTCGCACAGTCTTCTATATTAAAATATTTAATAAGTTTTTTAATATGCCCGATTTGGATTGTAGGATTCTTTGACCCATGTTCTCCTTTAGGAAAGTTATGATAGTGCTTGCCGTTATATTTTATATGCCAGTAATGGTCTGCCGGTCTTTTCTCGTGTCCGCGAGCGCACTCGTCCAACATTTTAAAAATTTCTTTAAGTCGCACGGTTCCCTTAGACGGCATCGGCTTATATCCTTTAGGCCGCCGCTAAAAATCCGTTTTGCAGAACATGGTTATCTTCGCAGACAGCCGATTCCAGTTTCTTGGGAATTGCAGGTATCGTTACCATACCTTCGGCTTTAGCTATAAGGGATATGCTTATATAGGTTTTTATTTCTTCCGTTTCCTTCCTTAAAAGAGATATATCTTTGTTTATCTTGATCTTTCCCGCCCTTAGTATCTTTCTCGCCTCTTCCCACGATTTTAGTTCGTTTTTATCTATGTCGCCTACAAAATGGGATACTTCTTTTTTGAAATCTTTATCGTTAGCGGAATAGCCTGCTATATCCAATAATATGTTGTGAAACGCCGTCTTAAAATTGCATAACGCCTCTTTGACGGTCTTGCCGCCCTCGGACATACCGCCAGGTTGTACGCCGTTTATCCAGTAGCCGCCGGTTTCTTCCGTCGTCATTAACGTTTTGCCGCGTCCGCTAACGAATAAAAAATATCCCATATTCGATTCAACGTTTTTTACGACGATGGCCTCGTTGAATGTAAAAATAAGAGGATACTCTCCCATTTTTAGTCTCTCCTTTATTTTTTTTTAAGAAAATATAAAATATTTTGACTTTTATTATAATTATACCGCAAATATATGTCAATGAAAAATTTATTCCCTAACTCATGGTTAGATGAATAAATGCTAACATATTCGTATAGTTTATCTTTTTGCCCTAAAATTTTTTCAATTTCTTTCAGCCCTTTCGAAATATCTTGCTCTTTCTTTTCCATAGACTTTTTAACCATTTCGGTCTTATAATAAATTAATTTAATTGAAAGCAAAAATATTATTGCAATCCAATAGTTTCAAATATTTCATAAATTTAATAAAAACGTTTTATGATTATGCAAATAAAATACTTTTGAATTAGAAATAGAAAAGTCCTTGTTTATTAAGGCTTTTCGGTTAAATGCTTCTAAATTTACTAATAAAATACCTCTAAATTTATAAATTAATATGCTATAATTTTATTAAAGCAGAATATGTAATAGGACAGATAATAAATTTTTTATGTGAAGGAGATATTTTATGTTGAATAATACTAATAAAATTGGCAATATGACGGTTGAGGATTTAAACCAGCTTATAGAACAGAAATTAATCGAAATTGTAGGCGATCCCGATTCCGGCTTGGAATTAAAAGACAATTTTAAGGAAAAGTTAAAAAAACGCCTTAAATCCTCTTCTAAAAGGGTTTTGCACCAAGAGGTAATTAAAAGGTTTGCATAATGTTGACTTATATATAATCCAGATAGTAAAATAAAGAAATGAACGAGATAATATTTAAAATAGAAGAAGACATAGAATCCGGCTATACCGCAAGGGCGTTAGGCTATTCTATTTTTACGGAAGGCGAAACTATGGAAGAGTTGCGCAATAATATTAAAAACGCCCTGGAATGCCATTTCGAGAACAAATCCGATATTCCCCCTGTCGTAAGGCTCCATCAGGTAAAAGAAGAAGTTTTCGCGTATGCCTAAAATTCCCCGTAATATCTCCGGCAGGGATTTAGCAAAATTATTGTCGAAATACGGCTATAAAAAATACGGGAAAAGTTTCGAAGAGTTCGAAAAAGAAGAATTAAATAATCTTATCGGTATAGCTCCGCCCCTTATACCTCTTATATGTCCAGTTTCCTAAATCCCGCATTTTCCCTGAACTTCACCTCGTCTTCTATCGCTTTGGCAAACGACAACAGCCTGTCTTCCGCCGCCCATGGAGCGATAGCCTGAAGTCCTACGGGAAGAACTCCGCCGTCTTTAGTCGGGTTTTTCATAACGCCGACGGGCATGCTTAAACCGGGCAGATAGGCAAGATTAACGGAAATAGTATAAATATCGGATAAATACATACTTAATGGGTCTCCGGTTTTTTCGCCTATTAAAAACGCGGGTGTTGGCGAAGTCGGACCGATTATAACATCCACTTTAGCAAAAGCGTCTTTATAATCTTTAATAATCAGTTTTCTCACGAGCGACGCTTTTTTGTAGTAAGCGTCGTAATAACCCGCCGAAAGCGCAAAAGTGCCGAGAATTATGCGTCTTTTAACCTCGTTTCCAAATCCGGTTTCCCTCGATTTTCTGTAAAGGGCGTCCAAACTTTGAATCCCGTTTTCTTCCTTATGCCTGTAACCGAACCTGATTCCGTCGTATCTTTCGAGGTTGGAGCTTGCCTCGCTCGTGGCTATTATATAATAGGCGGCTACGGAATATTTAGTATTCGGAAGCGAAACGTCGGTTATAACCGCGCCCATATCTTTTAATAAATTTTTTATATCCGCTATTTTGGCGTTAATTTCCGGGTCTAAACCTTCGGAGAAAAATTCGACCGGAAGCCCGACCCTTAACCCTTTAATTAACGATTTGTCCGCCTTTTTAACTATTCCTGCATAGTCTTTTACCTTAAATCTTCTGGTCGTCTGGTCTTTTTCGTCGAACCCGGTAACCGCGCCAAGCATAATTGCGGCATCCGTTACGTTTTTTGAAAGAACGCCCGCCTGATCTAAAGAAGAACTGAAAGCTATTATGCCGTATCTGGAAATTAAGCCGTAGGTGGGTTTTAATCCTACTATGCCGCAGAGTGCGGCAGGCTGTCTTACCGAACCTCCGGTATCCGTCCCGAAAGAACCGGCGCATAGGTCGGCGGCGACAGCCGCGGCGGAGCCTCCGCTCGAACCGCCCGGGACCCTGTTTAAATCGTAAGGATTTTTAGTAGTATGATAAGCCGAGTTTTCCGTAGAAGAACCCATCGCAAATTCGTCTAAATTTACCTTTCCGAGGAAAACGTAATTATTTTCCTTAAGCCGTTTTACGACCGTAGAATCGTAGGGACTTATAAAATTATCTAATATTTTTGATGCGCAGGTAGTTTTTTTGCCTTTTATCAAAAAAATATCTTTTATGGAGAGAGGGATTCCCGTAAGAGGGGGGACGCCGTTTCCGTTTCCGCCCGAACCGATTATTTTATCGGCAGCCTCGGCATTTTTTAAAGCTTCGTCGAAATCGGTATAAAGATATGCCGAAATTTTAGGGTCTAATTCTTCGATTCTTTTAATATACGAATTTAGAATATCGACGCTTTTTATTTCTCTTTTAGACAGCAAATCGGAAAGTTCCCCGATGGTTAGTTTATATAAACCGTCCATAATTTTCTTTATTACTCCGTTATTTTATTTAAAAAAATTAAATTTATTCTATAATCTGCGGGACAACGAAAAAACCGGCTTCAGAACCGGCGTTTTGGGTTTCAAAACTCGGCGCGTCGCTTTTTACTATGTCGAAATCGTAACTTTCGTCGGTTTTACATTCGTCGATGCGGCAGTCTTTATAAAATTTTTCGTTTAAATCTTCAAATCCAACCAACCTATCGTATTCCAGCTCTCCTTCTATGCTTTCTAAGGGCGAAACGTCCGCCTCTCCTATCATATTAATATATTCCAATATTTTGTTAAGTTCCGCGCCGAAATGCGTAAGGTCTTTTTCGCTTAAATCCAGCTTTGCAAGTTTCATTACGTGGTTTATATCGATTAAATTTTCTTTTTGATTTTCTTTTTTATCGTTATCCGTTTCCATATTTAACTCCGGTTTAATAATATTCGTAAGTATCGATAATCTCTTCAATCAGCTCTTCCGGTATTTCCTTTAAAAACCTCGAAGGCATATTATATTTATATTCCTTACCCGATCTTCTTCTTTTAGACCATGTAAGATAAAGTTTTTCTTTTGCCCTCGTTATGCCGACGTAGCAAAGTCTTCTTTCTTCTTCTATGGATAATTCGTTGTCCAAAGACCTTATATGCGGAAACAGATGCTCCTCCAGCCCCGCTATAAACACGACCGGAAACTCAAGACCCTTTGCGCTGTGAAGAGTCATAAGCGATACCTTCGTTATATCGGAGCCGTCTGCCGACGCATCCGGTTCTTCCTTAGTATCGTTAATTGCGCTCTGGTCTAAAAATTCGGTAATATCTTCAAAATCATTAGATGCATTAATTAATTCTTCTATGTTATCCATTCTGTTCGCGTCCAACTCTACGGCTTTCGATACCCCGGCTTTAAGCATGGCTTCGTAGCCGGAAAACTTATATGCGAAATTTATTATGTCGGATAATTTATTGCCGGAACCGTTATAGCTAGAACTATCGCCGGTTTTCGCCTCTTTTTGTTCGTTATATATCGCATTTTCCATTTCCGATTTAATTTTATATATAAGGGCAAAATAATTTGCAATTCCCGAAACATTTGGGTTTATTGATGCTGCGGTAAGATTTGAATAACCCGAAACGTCGAAATTTAAAGCAGGTATCTGTTTTTCCGTGTCTTTAAGCCCCCTGATAGAAGAAAACAATCCGTTTTGCAAAGCCGTTAAAATATCCACGCCGTTATTAAAAGCTATATCCTGCATAGTTTTTATAGTCTTTTCGCCCGCACCGGTAGGAACGCACTGAATACTTCTTTCAAAGCTCACTGCATCTTTAGGATTCACTGCAAATCTTAAAAAAGACAGAATGTCCTTGATTTCTTTCCTCTGATAAAATTTTAACCCGCCGTATATGTTGTATCTAATGCTTTCCTTTATCAGTCTGTCTTCTATGACCCTCGACTGTGAATTTGCCCTGTAAAGTATCGCTATGTCTTTATTGGAATATCCGTCTTCCCTGATAAGCCGCCTTATTTCTTTGGCTATATAATAGCTTTCCGAAAAATCGTTGTTTGCCTGATAAACGGTTATTTGACTCCCCCCGCTTTTTTTATCGGTTTTAAGCGTTTTATCCTTCCTCATCTTATTGCCTCTGACAAGAGCGGAAGCGGCATTAAGAATATTTTTAGTTGAACGGTAATTTCTCTCTAATTTTATTACGGTGCAACCATGATAAGTTTTTTCGAAACTTAAAATGTTGTCTATCGTGGCGCCTCTGAAACTGTAAATAGACTGATCGTCGTCTCCTACCACGCATATATTTTTGTGCTTTTCCGCAAGAATTTTAATTAATTTATCCTGAATATAGTTGGTATCCTGAAATTCGTCCACCATAATATATTTATATTGATTTGAATATTTTTCAAGAACCGGCGGATTGTTTTGAAAAAGCTTGACGGCGTTAAATAAAAGGTCGTTAAAATCCATTGCGTTACTTTCTTTAAGTCTTTTTGAATATTCTAAATATATGACGGCGTAATCTTTCTCCCATGCCTTTACCGTTCCAAAGGATTCGTCGGCATTTATGGCAGAATTTTTATTCTTTTCGATAAAATATTTTGCCTTGGAAGGGGTAATGATTTTTTCGTTCAGGTTAAGGGATTTAATAACTTTTGTAACTATTTTTGAAGAATCGTCATCGTCGAAAACTACGAAAGACCTCTCGTAGCCTATTAAGTCGGCATGTCTGCGCAAAAGTTTAAGGCAGAAAGAATGAAAGGTAGAAAATTCCGGCAGTCCATATCCGCTTTCGTAGCCGAAATCGGAAGTATCTCCGTCTAATCGGTTTAAGTTATCCAGCGCTCTTTTTATTCTTTCCTTCATTTCCCGCGCCGCTTTGTTGGTAAACGTAACGCCGAGAATATTATACGGTCTTGCTTTGCCCGTTTTAATAAGGTGAACGGCGCGCAAGGTTATAACCCTCGTCTTGCCCGAACCCGCTCCGGCAAGTATTAATAAAGGACCGTCTTCATGAAGAACGGCTTTGAGCTGTTCTTCGTTTAAACCTTTAAGATATTCGGCATCGTTGTTAGAATTAATCTTTTTTAGCTTCCGGGAATTTTCCAAAATTTTATTTTCACAAGAAATTTAACTTTAATATAATGAATTATAGCTATTTTACTCTACCGTTACGCTTTTTGCAAGATTGCGGGGCTGGTCTATATCCGTGCCTTTTAGCGCCGCTATGTGATAAGCCAGAAGCTGAAGAGGGATAGTATAAAGTATAGGGCTTATAACTTCGGACGTTTCGGGTATTTTTATTAAATCCGAAATGCCGTCTATTTCAGGCTCATAGTCGGAAACGGTAATGATCCTGCCGCCTCTTGCCTTTATTTCTTCTATGTTCGATATTGTTTTCGGCGCAAGAGTATTATTCGACAAAAGAAACAATACCGGCATATTTTCGTCAACGAGAGCAATAGGACCGTGCTTCATTTCTCCGGCTGGATAACCTTCGGCATGGATATACGAAATTTCTTTTAATTTTAAAGCTCCTTCAAGGGCTATAGGATATAATATTCCTCTTCCTAGGTATAAAAAATCAGAGTTTTTATAATATTTTTTTGCAATTTCTTTAATCATTTCGTCCATAAATAGGATCTGCTCGACTTTTTTAGGCAGTTCTATTATGTCTTTAAAAATTTTTCGTCCGTCGGCTCCTTTTGCCTTAGGAACGAAACCTTTAATTTCCCTGATATATAAAGCAAGAAGTAGACCGCACATAATCTGTGTAGTAAACGCCTTTGTGGAAGCCACGCCTATTTCGGGACCGGCATGCGTGTATATGACGCCTTTATTAGACATAGTCGTTATTTGAGAACCGGGGACATTGGTAATTGAAAGTATGCCTGCATTTTCGGCTTTTGCAAGTTCAAGCGCGCTGTTAGTGTCGGCGGTTTCCCCCGACTGCGAAATACCTATAAATATATCGTCTTTTGCTATGGGAAAGTTTTCGTACCTGAATTCCGAACCGTATTCGACTATTACCGGCATACCGCAAATCGTTTCAGTCATATATTTAACGGCAAGACCCGCGTAATAAGAAGAACCGCAGGCGGTAATAACTATTCGGGACGCTTTTTCTATATCTTTTTTTGTAAGTTTTAAATCTTCGAGTAAAATTTTAAACTCCGAAAAAGAATCGTCCGCGCCGACAATTGCAAGCGAAGTTTTATTGCCGTTTGTATTGCCGCCGTTTACAGGCATTATCCTTGATGAAAACGAGTCCAAAAGACAGGACGGCTGTTCAAATATTTCCTTTTGCATAAAATGGGAAAATCCGGTTTTTACGGACTTTGACGCATCCCAGTCTATTTTTGTAACGGTTTGAGCGACTTTTTTACCTTTAAAATTGGTCAATTCCAACGTTCCATTGCGGAAATAAGCTATTTCGGAATTTTTTAAATATATCACCTCGTCGGAATATTCTATTAGGGGAGAAACATCGCTTGCAAAATAAATTTCGCCGCCTTTATGAACCGCAACCAAGGGAGGCCCGTATTTTACCGCGGCAACGCTTTTTTCGGGAGCATATAACGCTAGAAATGCAAAAGCGCCGGAAAGTTCCTTTGCCGCAATCTTTACTGCTTCAAAGAAAGATTTGCCCCCGCTAATATTATCTTCGATTAAATGAGCGATAACTTCCGAATCGGTAGGGGTAATAAATTTATGCCCTTTCTTTATGAGCCTGTTTTTTAAAAAGACGTAATTTTCTATTATTCCATTATGTACTATAGCGATATTGCCGGAACAGTCTGAATGAGGATGGGCGTTGTCGTCCGTAGGCTTTCCGTGCGTAGCCCACCTGATGTGTCCAATGGCGATATTAGATTTTACCGGATTGATACAGCTGAATTCGTTCGAGAGATTAACAAGTTTTCCTGATTTTTTAATAGATTTTATCTTCTTTTCGCTTTCGTCGTAATAAGCGATGCCGGAAGAATCGTATCCTCTGTATTCAAGGCTTTTCAGTCCGTTTAAAACTATATCGACTGAGCTTTTTTTGCTTGAACCGCCGGAAAATCCCTCCGAATATCCAAAAATACCGCACATTATTAATTATCTCCTTTGTTCCCTTTTTTAACTTTCATTTTTTTTAACGCCCAACCTTCGATATTCCGTTGAGGCGTTCTGGATATTGCCAGCGCGCCTTCCGGGACGTCTTTGGTTACGGTAGTTCCCGACCCTACGTACGAATTTTTTCCTACCTTGACGGGAGCGACGAGCTGTGAATCCGAACCGATAAAACACCCGTCTTCTATTATAGTCTTATATTTCTTTTCTCCGTCATAGTTGCACGTTATAACGCCTGCGCCTATATTAACGCCGTCTCCGATGATAGCGTCGCCTATGTAGCTTAAATGAGATGCTTTTGTATTTCTGCCGATAAAAGATTTTTTAACTTCGACGAAATTGCCTATTCGGCTGCCTTCGGCTAAAAAGGTTTCTGGTCTTAATCTTGCAAAAGGTCCAACCTGAACGTCATCCATTACGATAGAGTTTTCAATAACGCTGTAGCTTTTTATTTTTGCATTATTTAATATAGAAGAATCTTTAATAACGCATCCGTTTTCAATTATGACGTCCTTAAATATTAAAGTTTTACCGGATATAAAAACGCCGGGATATATAACGGAACCTTCGCCTACTTTAACGTTATAACCTATATAAACATTATCGTCCGATATAAAATTTACGCCGTTTATCATTAAATCTTTAATTAATCTTTTCTGCAATATTTTTTGCGCATTAAAAAGGTCAAGTTTAGAATTAACTCCGGCAAACTCTTCGCAGCCGCACGATTTATAGCAGGCGGTTTTTAACCCTGCTTCATAAAAAATATTTACTATATCGGTAAAATAATATTCTTTTTTTCTATTGCCGGGTTGAATATTTTTTATAAATTTTCTTAACAGGTTCAGCTTGACTATATAAACGCCTGAATTAATTTCCTTTATTAAGGCGGTTTCCGGCGGATAATCGCAAAGTTCTTTTTCTTCTATTATTCTTTTTGGGCATTCTTTTTCATCCCGCAAAATTCTGCCGTAAGAATAAGGATTTTCGGCTTCCACCGACAAAACCGTCAAATCATTGCCGTTTTCTAAATGAAATTTTATAGTTTCTACAAAAGTTTCCGGTTTTATCAAAGGCATATCGCAGGGTAAAATTATTATGTCGGTTTCTTCGGCGCCTTTAGGAAACATATCAAGAGCTTTTTTGACGGCGTCGCCGGTGCCGAGATATTTATCCTGCACGCAGAAATCTAAAGACAATCCTTTCTTTTTAAATCTTTTTTCTTTTAAAAGGTAATTTTTAACAAGTTCTCCTTTATGTCCTATTACCGTGCCTATTTTATCCAATAAAATTTTGCTTTTATTTATTCCTCTCCGAGCGTTAAATTCCTTTCTTGCTTCTATTAACGATTTAATCGTATAAAATATTAGCGGATTTTCCAATAAACTTGAAAGGGCTTTCGGGTTCTCGGATTTCATCCTCGTTCCCAGACCGCCCGCAAGGATAACCGCTCCTATATTTGTTGGTTTTTTGTTGGATTTTCTCATATTAATAACTATATATTATAATATAAAATTAAAAATATATCAGCCGTCGTTTCTGTGCCTAAAAACGTCAAGGAGCGTCGAATAGCCGTAAGTCGTTTTTATCGGAAATGCGACCGAAAGAAATACCGTAAATGCGGAAATAGCAAGACCGGCGATAAGCATATAGACGTTTTTGTACCCGATAAATATCAGGGCGGATATTATTCCTATGAAACCGCCTATTACCGCGGCTATAAGCCTTTTTATGACGTGTATTAAAAAATTTTCCAACCCGGATATATTAGTCGGGTGAATTTTTACCCTGAAATCTTCGGAATATGCCACATGCATAAGTCTTCTGGTGTCGTTAATAAATTCTTTGAACTGATTAAACCCGTTTTTTATTAAATTTATCGGGGAAAAGCCTTTTCCCAATTCTGTCTGTTTTATATATCTTTTTGCAACCGGAATTATATCTTTAACGAGGTTGTAAGATGGATTATATGCGGTGCCTATACCTTCCAGAAGCGCGGCCGTTTTAAATATATATACAAGGTTCTGAGGAAGCTCAAAAGGAAATGCGTAAAAACTTTTCATAATTTCGGTAATTATAACCTGTATTTTTTTGCTTGAAATATCTTTCTGGCTTAAAACCTTATATAATTTTCCCGCCATATTTTCCAAAAGCTGACGGGAAACCTCTTTGTTAATTATTCCAAGGGCGTAATAAGCGTCTATTATTCCAGGGATATCCTCTTTTATGCCTGCAAGAACGGCCTTAATAAGATTTTGCTTTGTATCTTCCAATATATGAATAACGAGCCCAAAATCAAGCATTATAATTTTCCCTCCCCCGCTTACCAGAATATTCCCGGGATGAGGGTCGGCATGAACGATTCCGCTGACTAAAGCCTGATAAATATAAAATTCTATAAGTTTATCTATAATTTTTTTAGGGTCTAAGCCCATTTCTTTTATTTGTATAAAATTAGTAATCTTAATTCCTTTATAAAAATCCATAACCAAAATATTTTTTGAGGTCAATTCGGAATATATTTTAGGAATTACGATAAAGTCGAGTTCTTTTGCAATCTTTCTAAATTCCTTTATATTTTTAGATTCGTGTATTAAATCCATTTCCTCGTAAATAGTAACGCTGAACTCTCTTAAAACTACGAAGATAGATTGAATGGATTTATTCTGAGGGAAAAAAAATTTTAACAGGTTTAAAACGCTTCTTAATGTTCTTATATCTATGGCTACGTTTTTTTCGATGTCGGGTCTGATTGCCTTGACGATAACGTCTTTGCCTTTATAAACGGCTCTGTAAACTTGAGCGACCGAGGCGGCGGCTAAAGGTTCTTCGGTAAATTTTTCGAAAATACCGTCTATGCTTTTGCCTAAATCTTTTTCAATGATAGGTTTAATTTTTGAAAACGAAACGGGAGGAACTTCATCCTGCAATGTGGAAAGGGCTTCTAAATAAGCCGCCGGTAAAAAATCGGCTCTTGTAGAAATAACCTGCGCCAATTTTATAAAAGTCGGCCCTAATGCCGCGATTATTTGAGTCAGCCGGCGAGCAGACTTAGAGTGGTATTTTTCGCTCAAAGTCCGCCTGGCTCCGAAAATCACAAACCTTTTTTGGGTAAAAAGTATAAATAAAATAAACGGCAGTGCTTTAAAAAATATAAAAAGATTTCTTTTTATCAATAGTAATTGCCGGTTGAAATTATAGTTACGGTATCCGCGCCGGAATTAATGACGAAACAATAATGACCGTCCGGCGAAATTCTGACGGCAGACGGATAACTGCCGACTTTAATAGTTTTAACGACTTCGGCTTTAGCAACGTCTATAATGCTTAAAGTAGCGCCCTGCGTATTTATTACGTAAAGATATCTTCCGTCGGGAGTAACCGCGGCGGCAGTAGGACCCTTGCCTGTATAAACGGTAGCTACTTTACCAAAAGGCTGAGACACGTAGCTTGAGGACGGAACATATGCCGGAGCGTATCCATTCGGCGTTATTTGGGGCGGAATTGTTTGGGGGGTAGCGGGAGAAACCTGTACCGGAGAAGTAACCGCCGTAGCAGGCGTCGTTCCTACTACCACCGGAGAAACCGGAGCAATACTGGCATATGAGGCGTTTGTCCTTTTAATCCTTATGAAAGCGGCGCTAGATGCCGAAGTTACCGTTACGAGAGCAACGCTTCCGTCCGGAGAAACGGCAACGTTTATAGGACCTGCCGGTAAATTTATCGTCTTTATATGATTAAAATGCACGGCATTATAAATAGACAGCGCCATATTTTGATAATTCACCACAAAAAGCATCATTCCGTCCGGAGTTAAACCTAAAGAAGACGGATCGGATAAAGTTTTAAATTTTCTAACAAGAGCAAAATCTTTCTCGTTATAAACATATATTTTGTTTCCTTTGCCGGAAGATACGTAAATATAGCGAACCGGAGCAGAATCAGGAGAAAATGCGACAGAAGTAGGATTTTTACCGGTATGTATATTTCTTATAACGGAAAAAGTGGCTGCGTTAATTACGGAAACAGATGAACCTCCGGCATTTGCTACGATAATTATTTTCCCGTTAGGAGATATGGCAATTCCCTGCGGTTTTTTTCCGACCATTATTCTTTTAATTACGGCATTTTGCATAGTATTAATTACATCGACTTCGTTGTTATGGATATTGGTAACAAAAGCATACCTCGAATCCGATGAAAAAACAACGTTTACAGGACTGCCGCCGGTGTTTATATTAAGAGCTTTGGTAAGAGTAGACATATTTAAGAGGCTGACGTTTCCGGAAGCGGTATTGCATACGTAAGCAAAGGTCAAAGAAGGCGCTATGGCAACCCCCGTAGGATGAGACCCGACTTTAATGGATGCCACCGTGCCTTTGGTAGCCATGCTCACTACCGAAACCGTATCATTATCGGAATTAGAAACAAGGGCATAATTGCCGTTAGGAGAAAAAGCTACGCCGAAAGGAAAACTACCCACGGGAATATTTCTTGTAAGCCTCGGGACAAGCAATGCATATGCCTGCGAAAATATACCGGATATAATTAAAAAGGAAATAAAAAACGCAATGAAAATTCCTAATCCTCTGAACCTCCTGCCATTAAAATCTACAAAATTTTTTAACTTTGACATAATGCACCCGTTTATTAAATGTTTAAATTATTTTACTTTTTAATCAATTCTTTGAATTCATCCTCGTTAATTATATTTAGTTTCAGCTTGACGGCTTTGTTATATTTAGAACCGGGTTCGCCTCCAACTACGACGTAATCTAATTTCTTTTTAACGGTTTTTTCTACGATGCCGCCCATTTCTCGGACAATATTTTCCGCCTCGTCTCTGGTGAAATCTTTAAGCCCTCCCGTAAAAATAAAACTTTTGCCGGCGATTTTGCTGTTTTTTAAATACGCGGACGCATTTATTATATATGGAGAAACTCCTGCTTTAAAAAGTCTTTCTATAACGGAGATATTTGAATTAAGCCTGAAAAAGTTAAAAATGGATTTTCCTATTTCCTCTCCGATGCCGAATTTAGAAGAAAGTTCATCTAAATCGGCATTTTTAATGCCGTCTATGCCGCCAAAATATTGGACGAGCAAATCCGCAATATGTTCTCCGACGTGTCTTATTCCAAGCGCATAAATAAATCTATCATATGCTATTTTTTTAGATTTTTCAATAGAATTAAAAAGATTTTCTTCGGATTTTTCCCCAAAACCTTCTAAAGCGCTTAAACTGCCCTTCTTTAAATAATAAATATCTGCAACATTTTTTATTAATCCGTTTTCTACCAGTTTATCGACTATTTTTTCGCCGAGCCCTTCTATGTCCATAGCCCTCTTGGATGCAAAATGAACTATTGCTCCCTTTATCTGGCATGGGCAGGAAAGTTCGTTCATACATCTGTGGGCGGCGCCGTCTATTACTACCGGAGAACCGCAACAAGGACATAGAGACGGCAGTTTAAAAGTTCCACCCTTGCCGCCCTTAGAAATTACTTTGACTACTTCGGGAATAACGTCGCCTGACCTTTCGACAAGCACTTTGTCGCCTATATTTATATTTTTTTTGTCTATCTCGTCCTGATTATGAAGCGTCGCCCTTTTAACGACTACTCCCCCAATATTTACCGGATTTAAAATTGCAACGGGCGTTAATATTCCGGTCCTGCCTACCGAAACTTCTATGCCGGTTATTTCCGATACTTCCTGCTTTGCAGAAAACTTGTAAGCGGTCGCCCACCGCGGACTCTTTGATATCTCGCCGAGCCTTTCCTGAAGTTTCAGGTCGTTTACCTTTATAACTATGCCGTCTATTTCAAACGGCAGGGATTCTCTTTTTTTTGCTATGTCGTCAAAAAAATCTATTGCGCCCGATATGCCTTTAACGACCGTAATATTTTTGTTTACATTTATTCCGGCGCTTCTTAAAAAGTCCATCATTTCAAACTGAGTTTTAAACTCGACCTCTTTTGAATAATCGCCCGTTCCGTAAGCAAACATTACAAGATTGCGCTTAGAAGTAATTTCCGGATCAAGTTGTCTTATACTGCCGGAAGCGGCGTTTCTGGGATTGGCAAAAAGGCTTAAGCCTTCCTCGAGTCTTTCTTCGTTAAGTTTCTTGAAACCTTTTTTATCCATTAAAACCTCGCCCCGCACTTCAATATAGCTTATATTTTTTTGCAGTTTTAACGGTATGGTATTTATAGTTCTTAAATTTGCAGTTACGTTTTCTCCCGTTACGCCGTCACCCCTTGTCGAACCTTGAACAAAAATACCGTCTTTATATATAAGTTCTATGGCCAGCCCGTCGAACTTAAGTTCACACTCGTATTCAATTTCTTCTGCGGCGGCGTCCCCCAAAAATCTTTTAACTTTTGCGTCAAACTCTATCACTTCATTACGGGAATAGGTATTATCCAATGAAAGCATCGGAACATTGTGCTTAACCTGTTCAAATTTCTCGCTTACGGCTCCGCCGACCCTTTTTGAAGGAGAATCTGCCCTGACATATTGGGGATAAGCGGCTTCGAGCACCGACAGTTCCTTTGCTAATTTATCGAACTCAAAATCGGAAATAACGGGGTCTTCCAGCATATAATAGCGGTAATTATGGTAGTTTAACGCATCGGTCAGCTCATCTATTCTTTTTTTGATATAGGGGACGGACTTAAGTCCGTCCCCCTTTTTTGAATCTTCCTTCATATCTTTATTTTATTTATTCTTTTATTTATATAGCGAATTATAGACGTAATAATTAGCAAGAACTCTTTTTACGTAATTTCTTGTCTGATTAAACGGGATAAGCTCGATAAACAGGGGCATTTCATAATTTTTTAACAAATTATTCTTCCAATATGCAACGGCTCCGGGACCTGCGTTATAAGATGCGATTGCAAGATACTTCCTATTATAGAATTGATTTAATAACGTTTTTAAATAATACGAACCGAAGCTTATATTTATATTTTTTCTATAAAGCATAGAAGGATTAAAGTTATAGCATCCAGTCCGTCTTGCAATATAATAACCGGTCGAAGGTATTATCTGCATCAGCCCTATAGCGCTTGCGCTCGAATAACATACGGGATTATAAAGGCTTTCCTGCCTCATTACCCCATATATCAAGTTTACCGGAATACTATAACGGGACGAATATTTTTCAACATAGGCGTAATAAGGACGCGGATAAAGAATTTTCAGAAACCCCCCGTCTAAAAGCAAAGATTTATACCTATAATTATAAATCAAATTTGAAGTTAAATTAACCGCCGCTCCGTAATCCCTATTTTTATAAAGCATATATGCAAAAAAGACGCTTATCTTTTTATTTTTAATATTTTTAATAAGAGGATATATTCTTTGCATTTCGATGTTTGAAAGGGAATATAATTTTAAATTTAAAAAAGCTTTAAATCTTTTGAAAGTTAAATATAAATAAGGGTCTGTTTCCAGCATTTTTTTGAATACCCCCGAATATTTATAATTAATATTATAGCCGCCTTTACCGGAATAATTATCTATATAACCGACATTTTTATTTTTTACATATTTTCTACTTACCCCGTCTATCTTATTTATCATAATCGAGGACATTACGCCGTAATAAGAATATCTAAGAAGCCTTGAGCCTTTTATTATATTAAAATAAAAAGAAGCTCTGCTTTTATACCCCAGTTTTTCTAAAGTAACCCCGTACCAGAAAAGAAATTTTGCGTTACCCGTATTAACTTTATCGTTCACCGCCAAAAAAGATTTAAGGCTGTTTGCGGCAGATACCGTTTTTCCGCTTGTTAAATCTTTTAGCGCCTCGCTCCATACGATTGCTTTGTATATTCTCATAGTATTTTCTGATAAAAATCCGTAATGATCGGCTATGTTACCGATAAGGAACATAGTTTCTTTCAGGTTATGCAAAATATAATAATAGTAACGCACTTTAAGATTTAAAATCCTTAATCTACGAACTCCGAAATATCGGTAGCAGTTCCCTGCTTTAACTTTGTTTAAGCATATATCGGCTTTTTTTAAAAAAGCAGGATTTTTAAGTTTCATTAGGTCTTTTAAAATTATAAATCTCGCCTCTCTGCCCTCTTTGCTTGTCCCTGAAATATTTTTTAAAAGCTCAAGGGATTTATCATAGTTGGAATCATAATATAAATCGATTCCCCGTTTGATTTTTTCAGGTTCGCTCAAGGCGGTTTCCTTGAAATTAATATTATGGATTTTGGAAAAATAAGGGTAGTCTATATAGAGTTGCAGTAAATAGCGCTCTGCAAGCTTGTGATTTTTCAGTTTCAGATACGCCTTATATATTTTAAACATAGCGTAAGAACGGACGGTCGATTTTTTGGAATGTTCGACTATGTAGCGCAGATGAGATATTTCCGGATAATAACCGCCGATTTTCTCTTCGGAAAGCGCAAGATAAAATACGGCGTTTTTATAGAAAACAAATTTTGGATATGAATTTGCGAGCTTTAAAAAAACATAATCGGCTCTACGGTATTCTTTAAGCTTAAATAAGGATAACCCTTGATAATAAAGGGCATAATTCCTCAGCAGTCTGCCTTTTAACGCATAAAGCCAGAATTGCCCAGCCGAAGGTTCATATCTGCCGCGCATATAATTATCGTAGGCTTTTTTAAAAATAACTTCGTTTCCGAAGTTTAAATAAGGATAAGCATTTTTGCTTAAAAAATTAACTGAAGGATGAGTTGAAGAATAAGAATAAGATACCCTGATGTTTAAATTACATAAAACAAGACCGGCAGCGAGAATAACGGTTAAAAAAATCTTGCGCATATTAATAAATTATTAAATTTTATAATCAAAATCGAAATATCCCGTAAAAACTTCTTCCGCGGGTCCAACCATATAAACGCCTTCGTTTAACTCTCCCGATATTTTTAGCGTCCCCCCGTATAAATTTACGTTAAGACCGTTTTCCTTAATTTTTCCGGTCTTTCTCATAATGGAATATACGGCGCATGCCCCCGTTCCGCATGCCAGAGTTTCGCCGGAACCTCTTTCCCAAGTCCTTACAAGCACATTTTTATCGTCCACCGTTTGAACGAATTCGACGTTTATTCTTTTAGGAAACATTTTATTATTTTCGATTAATGAACCGTAGCAATGCACGTCGAAATTTTTAACGTCTTCGACGAATACCGCGCAATGCGGGTTTCCCATGGAAACGCACGATATTTCAAATTCTTTTCCTCCAGCGTCTATTTTTTCGCTAATAATTTCCGGTTTTTCAAAAATTGCGGGAACTTTTTCGGTTTTAAATTCCGGAAGCCCCATAAATACTCCAGCTTCTTTTACAGTCCCCGTCCCCTCGTTTAAAAATACTTCTACGGTCTTTATTCCCGCAAGAGTTTCTATGTTTATAATTTTTTTATCCGTAAGATGTCGGTCATATACATACTTCGCAAAGCATCTTATACCGTTTCCGCACATTTCTCCTTCGGAACCGTCGGCGTTAAACATACGCATACGAAAATCGGCTTCGCCGCCGCGGGAAGGCGGCAAAATTATTATAATGCCGTCCGACCCTGCTCCGAAATGCCTGTCGCTGATTTTCACGGCAAGCTCATTATAAAAATCCGTATCGTCCGAAACGCAGGCAGGCAAATCGTTTATTGCGTCTAAATAAAGATAGTCGTTCCCGGCGCCTTGAAGTTTCGTAAATTTTATATTCATGATTTTTATTTTATTTGTTTAATTGATTTAATAGCCGTTATGTTCTTTTAATATTTTTTTCAACGAAGTATTTCCCGTCGAAGTAAAACTGTGGCTTATTACTATTCCGTTCTTTATGACGACTTTGAGTTTCTGTTTATATTTTCTGGTGGACGTAGTTAGTATTTCGTTTCCCAGATGCACGTATTTTTTGTATTTAAATCTATACTTATAAGTAACCGTACCCGGCGTTAACGGATTTTTTTCTATAGAATAAGGCGGACCGAACATAGAAACGATTTGCGCTTCGGTGGTAGCCCCGTTTATTATTTTACCGACGTTTGCAGACATAATAGGCTTGCCCTGCATATTACGCGTCGTGGCGCATCCGGTTAATAAAACGCCTGAAATAAAAATAATCGAAAAAAATATAATGATCTTTTTCATAATAGTTATTGCCCCTTAAGTTAAATTTTCCTAAAAAATTATTATACCAATGTTTGCAGAAAAATGAAACTTTTACTGCCCCTTATCAGCAGAATATCTGGGATCTAACGCATTTCTCACGGCTTCCCCTATAAGATTAAAGCTAAGCACGGTCAGCAATATGGCTATTCCGGGGAAAAGAGTAAGCCACCATGCCACCATTATATAAGTTTTTCCCCTCGACAACATTCCTCCCCAGCTTGCCGTCGGCGGCATTATGCCTATTCCGAGAAAGGCGAGCGACGCCTGTATAAGAATTGCGCCCGCCACCCCGAGCGTCGCCGAAACTAAAATAGGCGCAATAGTATTAGGCAAAATTTCAAAAAACATAATATACGAATCGGATGCTCCCGCCGCTTTTGCCGCAAGAACATAGTCTTTTTCCCTATTCTGCGTAAATTCCGCCCTTATAATCCTCGATATTCCCATCCACGAAGTCAAACCTATAATTATCATTATATTAATAATAGACGGCTTCAGTATCGCGCTTATCGCAAGAATCAAGAAAAAAGAAGGGAATGTGAGCATAATGTCCACGAATCTCATTAAGATGCTGTCCGTTACGCCTCCGTAATAGCCCGCATAAGCTCCGATAGGAATTCCGATTAGCAAAGAGAGCGAAACTGCGATAAAACCTACTTCTATCGAAATCCTGCCGCCGTAAATAAGCCTCGACAGGATGTCCCTTCCGAGCTGGTCTGTTCCAAGCAGATGAACCGGATTAGGCGGCTGTAAAATTGCGTTTACGTCGATTTTATCGGGATTATAGGGAGCTATATACGGCGCAAAAATAGCCGTAATTATAATAAGAAGTATAAAAATCAAAGAAATCAGGGCAAGTTTATTTTTTTTAAAGGCATTGATAATTTCATTCATAAATTCAAGATATAAAATTTTAATATTAATTCAAGGATATTATAATATATAATATATTTTTATAAAATAAAAAAGGCGCCTTAATATGGGAATATATATAGCCAAAAGAATTTTATTTATGATACCTATTTTAATAGGCATCACGTTAATATCTTTTTTTGTTATTCATCTTGCCCCGGGAAACCCCCTGACGGAACAATTAGGTTTAAATCCAAGAGTATCGGCTTCTTCGAGACTTATGCTCACAAGGCTGTACGGCTTGAACAAACCGCTTTTAACGCAGTATTTCGACTGGCTTAAAAGAATAGTCACGCTCGACTTCGGCGTTTCGTTTACCGCAAATCATGAGCCGGTAATAACGGAAATTAGAAGAACTATAGGCATCACGATTCTTATCAATTCTTTTGCCCTGATATTCATATTTTTATTTTCCGTTCCGCTTGGGGTGCTGTCGGCGGTAAAACACGATTCTCTTTTCGATAAAGTTACTACGGTTTTGGTATTTATAGGATTTGCGGCGCCTTCTTTCTGGGTCGCCCTCCTGCTTATTATATTTTTTGGAATAGACTTGCACATTTTACCTATCGGCGGAATAACTTCCATAGGCTATAATTTTCTTTCGCCGCAGGGAAAAATAATCGATATTGCCAAACATCTTATAATGCCGGTGTTCGTCGCCGGATTTGGCGGAATCGCCGGTCTTTCGAGGTATTTAAAGGGCAATATGCTCGAAGTTTACAGACAGGATTATATTATCACCGCAAGGGCAAAAGGATTAAAAGAGCGGACGGTCATTTATAAACATGCAATGAAAAATGCTTTGATACCTTTTATAACTATACTGGGCTTAAGCGTTCCGGGTCTTATCGGCGGAAGCGTAATAATAGAAACTATATTCGACATAAACGGAATGGGAAGACTTTTTTATCAGAGCGTCCTTGCCCGCGACTATCCGACTATTATGGGAATATTGGTAATAGGCGCGGCGCTTACCCTTATCGGCAACCTTTTAGCCGATATAGCTTATGCAATGGTAGATCCCCGGTTAAGAAAGTAAACCGGATGCGCCGCCGTTTCCCTCATTTTTATTTAAATCCTTTCCTATAAACATATAGACCGTCGGAACTATAAATATGGTCAGGAACGTGCCTATTCCAAGTCCCGCCGCTATAACTAAACCTATATCGAACCTGCTGACGGCTCCGGCTCCGGTAGCGATTAAAAGAGGCACGACGCCGAAAACCATTGCGGCGGTGGTCATAAGTATCGGTCTGAGCCTTATCGCTGAGGCCTGCTCTATAGCCGAGCGTTTATCTAAACCTTCTTTCTGTAAATCATTTGCAAACTTAGTAATAAGTATTCCATGCTTGCTGACAAGCCCGATAAGCGTAACAAGCCCCACTTCGGTATAAATATTAATAGTCGCAAAACCAAGGCTTAAAAATATCAATGCTCCGGTTAGCGACATAGGAACGCTTATGAGAATAATAACAGGGTCTATGAAACTGTCGAACAGGGCGGCAAGAATAAGATATATAATTATCAGCGAGAAGAAAAAAGTTACTATCATAGCCGAACCTTCCTCAACGTACTGGCGGGACTGTCCGGCAAAATTATATGAAAACCCTTTAGGAAATATGTTCTTCGAAGTATTTTCGAGATAACTTAACGCCTGACCGATGGTTACGCCGGGCTTGGCAACGGCGGATACCGTAACGGAATTTAACTGGTTAAACTGATTTAAGGATTCCGGCACGACTACGGTTTTAATCTTTATAAAGCTTGACAGCGGAACCATATTTCCGTTTGAAGCCTGAATATAATAGTTTTTCAACATATTCGGAGTAAATCTGTATTTCTGCAAAACCTGAGGTATGACTTTGTAGCTGTAACCGTTCAATTCAAACCAATTGACGTAATTTTCGCTGAGCATGGTCGAAAGAGTGTTTCCTATTTCCTGCATATTTACTCCCATGCTCTGAGCTTTATTCTTGTTTATGGAAATTTTTAACTGCGGCTCATCGTATTTGAGATCGCTGTCCATATATAAAAACAAGCCGCTCTGCATTGCTTTTCCCATAAGGCTGTCGGTTACGCTCCTTAATTCGGCATAATTCGACGTCGAGTTAACGACAAACTCTACCGGCAGACCCTGCGAACCGGGCAGGCTCGGCAGGGCAAACGCAACTAATTTTAATCCCGTTACCGAATTTAATTTCTGCTGGAGAACCGGCGTTAACTGCATCTGCGTTTTTTTTCTCTCGTCCCACGGTTTAAGTATTAAACCGGATATGAGGCTGTTATTTCCCGAAACCCCAAGCGCCATAAAATACCTGTCCATTTCGGGAATAGAATAATATATGCCGCTCATCTGTTTTGCATAAACGTTAAGGTTTTTAAAAGTGGAGGTAGGCGAAGCCGTCCCCATAACGAATATAACCCCCTGGTCTTCGGTAGGCGCAAGTTCGCTTTTCGTAGTTACGAATAGGAAATATGCGCTGACCAAAACGGCTATTATAACTAAAGCTACGACCGGCTTATAATCAAGCAAGCTATGAAGTATCTTGGAATAAATGGATTTAATTTTATCGAAAGATGCGTCTAAAAAGTGCGTAAAACCCTTTTTACCCATATCTTCCTTAAGAAATTTGGAAGACAACATTGGGGAAAGCGTCAAAGCTATAATGCCGGATATCAGGACTGCGCCCGCCAGCGAAAAAGCAAATTCGGTAAACAGCGCTCCGGTCAGCCCGCCCATAAAACCGATAGGCAGAAAGACCGCTACGAGCGTAATCGACATAGCTATAATAGGAATGCCTAATTCCCTTGCGGCGACAAGAGCGGCTTCTACCGGTTTTTTGCCTTCTTCGATATGCCTGCTGACATTTTCGACTACGATAATCGCGTCGTCCACGACGAGTCCGATGGCCAGAACCATGGCAAGCAGGGTCAGGAGGTTTATCGAATAATGCAGGTAATACATTATAAACAGATCGCCGATTATGGAAAGGGGTATCGCTATTACCGGAATTATTACGCTTCTTGCCGAACCGAGAAACAGAAATATGACTATAATAACGATTATCAAAGTTTCTACTACGGCTTTTACGACTTCGTTAATGGAACTGCTTATAAAAACAGTCCTGTCGAATGCCACCCTCAGTTTTATATGCGCCGGAAGCTGTTGTTTCAAGGATGGAAGCATTTTTCTTATGTTTTTAACCACCGTCAGCGGGTTGGCGGTCGGAGTAGTAAATATACCCATAACGACGGCTTTCTCCCCGTTCATTATATTGCCCGCGTCGTAACTGATAGAACCCATTTCGACCGTGCCTATATCTTTTATTCTTATCAATGTACCGCCGTCGTTGGCTACTACTAAATTTTTAAATTGCTTGACGCTGTTTAAAAGAGTATCTGCGGATATATTTACTTGTATGTAATTTCCTTTGGTATATCCGTTTGAAGATATATAGTTATTGTTCGCAAGCGCCTGAGAAACTTCGACGGGAGTAACGTTAAATTCCGCCATTTTTTTCGGGTTGAGCCATATTCTCATTCCAAACTGCTTATTACCGTAAATCATTACCTGACCTACTCCGCTTATAGACTGAATTTTGGGTTGAACCGCTCTCGTCAGATAATCCGTCATCTGCGAACTACTTAACGATTTTGACGTAAAAGCCAGATAAAGATAAGCCAGATTCGTCACGCTCGTTTTTGTAATTACGGGAAGCTGGGACTGTTTCGGAAGCTGGTTAAGGACGGAATTTACCTGCGCAAGAACCTCGGCAAGCGCGGCGTTAGGGTTATAATTTAATTTCATAAAAACCTGAATAGTGCTGACGCCTTCAGTGCTCGAAGACGTCATATAGTCGATGCCTTCCGAAGAAGCGATTGCCCTTTCGAGAGGCATAGTAATAAAACCCTGCACTACATTTGCGCTGGCGCCCGGATACGCCGTCTGAACGGTAACCAAAGTATCCTCGACTTTGGGATATTCCCTGACGGAAAGTTCCGACAATGACCTTGCGCCCAGAATTAAAATGATAAGGCTAAGGACTATTGCAAGAACAGGTTTCTTTATGAATATATCGGTAAAACTCATTTATGATTCCCCTTTATGCCCTTATTTTTATTAGAATTATTAGCGTCGTTTTCAATTATAACGGGTGCGCCGTTTCTAAGCTTAACTTGTCCTGCCGTTACGACGGTCACGCCGGCTTTTAAACCTTTTAAAATAACTACGGTATCTTTTCTCTGCGGTCCCACGGTAACGTAATCAGTGTTTACTATATATTGTCCATTCTTTTTAACGACGACGTAAAGAAAATCTCCGTAAGGATTGTATGTTACGGCAGTAGCGGGAACGGTAACTACATTATGTATCAGCGGAAGGAAAACTCTTCCGGTTACGAACATCCCCGGTCTTAAAATCATATCATCGTTATTTATTATTACCCTGACGGTTATATTGCGGGAAACCGTGTTAACGTCTATGCTTATAGTTTTTATTCTGCCCGTAAAAACCTTATGATAAGAATCCAGTTCCACCCTTACCTTCTGATTTATTTTTAAACTGTGGATGTCATTCTGCGGCATCGTAAAATCGATATAAATGGGATTGACGGAATAAAGAGGAATAATATTAGTCCCCGGTTGAATATACTGTCCTAGATTAACCGAGCTTGAATTTCTTATTCCTACTATACCTGAAAAAGGAGCTTTAACCGTCATATGGTTTATAACGACTTCGGTTTGACTTATTAAGGCTTCGTTCTGTTTCAAAGCGGAAAGCATTTGAATATAGGACGCTTTTGAAACCGCATTTTTCTTGTAAGCTTTTTTATACTGCAGATAATTAAATTTATTGATTATTAATTGCGATTTATATTGTCTTAACTGGGCAAGCTGGAGGGAATCGTCCAATTTAACGAGGACCTGATTTTTTTTTACGAACTCGCCCGATTTAAAATATATGCCTTTTACCTGACCCGCTACCTGAGTGGTTACGTTTACCGAATTTATCGCCGTTACGTTTCCTATAGTGTGTATATAGGGCTGCCAGTCGCCTATTTTAGAAACGGCTACGGATACCGACGCAGGGGGATATTTCATCATTTTCATCTTCTGCCCGATTTCGTAACCTTTGTAGGCTTTGTATCCAAATATCCCGCCGAATATAACGGCTAAAATAAGAATAGTTATTACAAATCTTTTAATCATAAAATTACCTTTTATTTAATGTTTCAATATTAAAATTAAAAAATCGGTTGACAATATGACTTTATAGTCAGTATAATTTAGAATATAACAAAATTAAAATTCAGTCAATAAATTTTTAATCCCTTTAATGATGAAAATAAATAAAATTAAAATTTTGCTCTTGTTACTTTGCACGGGATTCGGCTCTACTTTTATTTTAAGCGGATGCAGTTTATTCAGTCGTCCAAAAAAAATTGAGGTAAAAATTCCTCAAAGATTCAAATATGCCGTTAAAGCCGGAAACATTCCCATAAAAAACGACTGGTGGAAAAATTTTGGGGATAAACGGCTCGATATTTTAGTCGATAAGGCGGTCAAAAATAATCTGAACTATCTTATAGCCGTAAAAAATATTCAGGTTGCCAAAACTTACGTTTCACAGAATGAATCTAATTTATTTCCGGTCGTAAATTTTAATTTCAGCTCTACGAGAAATAAACTTCCGGGCTACGAAACTTCGATATTTTCCGGCAAGGGGTCTTCGGGCGCTCCTTCCACCGTCATTTACAATTTAAATCAGGCAGGGCTGAATGCTTCTTACGAATTAGACGTCTGGAATCAGGTTAACAACGCCGTAAAACAGGCTAAAGCAAATGCAGCCGTTTCTAAAGAAGATGCCGACGTAATAAAATTGACCCTTATAAGCAACGTTGCGGATGATTATTTCCAAATAGCCTCTTTAAACGCATCCATTAATAATTTGAAAAAGCAGTATATTGCACAGAAAGAAATTTTAAGACTTAATATAATCCAATATAAAGACGGTCTTATAGATGCGGAACCGGTAGAAGCCGCAAAAACAAATTTAGAAATTTTAAAAACGGAGTTGAACGATTCTATAGAACTAAAAGAAATAACTAAAAATACTTTAGCTTATTATCTCGGAAAGTTTCCTGAAAAATTTAAATTTCGAGTGGGTTCAAATATGAAAAAATTTAAATTAATTATGCCCGTAGATTATTATTCAAAGTTAATTCCACCGAATATACCTTCCGATATATTAACTCAAAGACCGGACGTAAAAGCGGCAGAGTATAACGTCCTGTCGTATGCCTATGCAAAAAAAGAAAGTCTCGCAAATTTTTTTCCAACTTTCAGCCTGACGGGAAATTATGGTTATGCAAGCCCGAGTTTAGATAATTTTATTACCGACACGAACAGCATTTGGAATTTCGGTTTGAATATTTTAGCCCCTATATTTAATTATAAGACGAATACAAGCATTTATAAAAGGTCGAAACTGCAGTATCGACAGGCGGTACTTAGCTATAGAAATGCCGTCCTCAATGCTTTCAGTGAAACCGACAACGCTCTCGCGATCTACAAAAGAGACCGTAAAATTTTAAAAAGCTACGAAAATAATTTTAACTTTTCGCTGAAACTTTTTCATATTTACAAGGTTCAATATGAAACGGGAATTTCAAGCCGGATAATATATCTGACTTATAAATTAGATATGCTTAATGCCGAATATAATCTTATAAATCAAAACCTGCTTTTGCGGGAAGACGTTATAGGCGTTTATAATGCGCTCGGCATGGGATTAAAGAGAAAGAGTAAGTGAATTAATATTCAGGCAAATTTCTTAAATCCTTTCCGAGTTCCATATATAGAAGCAGTTCCATAATCTTCTGGGCATGGTCGGCGAATCTTTCGTATTTTCTGGCAATAAATATATACGTTATGTTGTTCTCGAGCGTAGTTAAATTTTTTATGGAGGCGTTTATAATATCTACCACTATTTTATGAGACAGCATATCTATAACGTTTTCGTCTTTTATTATTACATCTTTCAGCCCTATATTGTCTTTTGCGCCGTCGGCATACATTTTCATCGCCATTTTAAGCATTTCGCCGTCTCTTGCGGCGACGTCTTCCAGATATGAATATACGCACTTAAACTCTTCGGAAGACGAAGTCCCGTCCGTTAGTTTAAGTCCTATCTGACACACGGAGGCGCATAAATCGCCCATTCTTTCAAGGTCGGTTATTATTTTCATCGTGGTCGTTATAAACATTAAATCTGCCGCTTCAGGTTGGTATAAAGCAAGAAGCTTTATACAGCTTTCGTTAACACTCACTTCTATTGAATTAACTTTAAGGTCGTTTTTAATAGTTTCTTCCGCAAGATTTTTGTCCCTCTCGAATAAAAATCTTGTTGCATCGTTAAGCTGACTGTTAACAATCTCGCTCATTTCAACGACGCTTTTCTTTAATTTCATTAACTCGTTATCTAGTATATTCATATATTCACCCCGCACGTCCCTTTTCTAAAAAATTATAATTTTAATATCTGCTTGTAATAAAATTTTCCGTTCTTTTGTCTTTAGGTCTTGTAAAGAAATTTCCTGCTTCGTCGAATTCTATAAGTTCGCCGTCAAGAAAAAAACCGCTGTAATCCGAAATTCTGCCGGACTGCTGAACATTATGGCTTACGACTATTATAGTATAATACTTCTTAAACGAATTTATCAAATCAAGTATAATGCTTGTCGAAACCGGATCTAAATAAGCGGTCGGTTCATCCATTAAGAGTATCGACGGATTTGTCGCTATCGCCCTTGCTATGCAGAGTCTCTGCTGTTGTCCGCCGGAAAGAGAAAGCGCGGACTTGTTCAGTTTATCTTTGACTTCGTCGTAAAGTCCCGAATATTTCAAACATTTTTCTACGCGTTCCACAATGAAATCTTTATTTTTTATGCCGTGTATTTTTAATCCGAAAGCTATATTATCAAAAATAGATTTGGGGAACGGATTGGGATTTTGAAATACCATGCCTATATCCCTCCTTAATTCCACCACGTCAACCGACTTATCGTATATATTTTTCCCGTTAATCAAAACCTCGCCGGTCAGTTTTGCGCCTTCGGTATAATCGTTCATTCTGTTAAGCGTCCTTAAGAATGTAGATTTTCCGCAGCCCGAAGGACCTAAAAGCGTGCATACCGAATTTTTTTTGAAATAAAGATTGACCGATTTTAAAAGATGATAATTGCCGTAATAAAAATTCAGGTCTTTAACATCGACTACTATGTTATCGGCACTGTCTTCCTTTATATTTTCGGGCATAAAATTTAATTCCTCCTCTAACTATTGTAACTACAAATATAACTATAAAATAAATCTTTTGGCCAAATAATTTATTAATCTTAATCCTAAATCCAAGACGAATATAAAAAGCAGTAACACCACGGATGCGGCTTCTGCTTTGTAATGCAGTATTTTAGAGGGTTCATGGATATATATGAATATAAGCATCGCCAGATCTCCTACCGCACCGCCGGGACCGGTAACGCCGGTGGGCATACCCGTATTATAATAATTTGTAAATAAGAGCGGCGCCGTCTGTCCGATTATATTCATTACTCCAAGCAATATTCCGATAAATATGCCTCCGAGCGCGGCTTTCAGTATTACCGCCCGCGTAGCCTGCCATTTAGTAGCTCCGAGCGCAAGGGCGCCTTCTATATAGCTTGCGGGAATCTGATTAACCGCCTGCTCGGTTAGAAGAGTAATAATCGGGGTCATAATAAAACCGAGCGTAAGACCGCCGGCAAGAGCCGAAAACCCGAAATGAAAACCGGGTCCGGCATTGGTAGAAAAAACATAAAACCCTACGATACCCCAAACGATAGAAGGAATGCCTATCATAAGTTCGTTTAAAAGCCTTAGAAAACCGTTCATTCTTTTCCTGCCGAAAAGCGACAGATACAATCCTGTTCCTATCCCTATAGGAACGGCAAGAATAGAGGCTATTACCACAAGATAAACGTCGCCGATAACGGCGTTTAATATTCCGCCTTCGGCGCCTATAGGAAACCCGGTAGGAAGCGTCGAAATAAAATGCCAGTTAAGATATTTATATCCTATCGAAACAGCCTTATAGATAATGTGAAAAACGGGAAAAGAGCCTATAATGAAAGCCGTTACCGCAAAAAATACGGCAACGTTATTATAAAATTTTTTCCTTTTAAGATATCCCCTGTTTACCGGAAATACCGGCTCATGCGATTGTTGTTCCATTTTTATTAAATAAAATTTTAGTTTTTTTATCAGCCGCCGCCGAACTGCGACCTGCTGAATCTTCCGCCTATAACCCTGTTTAAAATATTTCTTCCTATGACGTTAACTATAAGGCTGGTCAATAAAAGTATCAGCGCGAGTTCTACTTCCGCCGAAGCATATATCGGGCTTATCACGGCAAACGTAAACGTGTTTGCAAGCAGCGCCGATATAGTATAACCTACGCTGAATAAAGACTTAGGTATGACCGCCTGATTGCCTATTAAAAGCACTACGGCTATAGTTTCGCCTATCGCTCTTCCGAAACCCAATATTATTCCGCCGTATATACCGTTCAAGGCGTAAGGCAGGGAAACGTCTTTTATCACGTCTAATTTTGTGGCTCCCATAGCCAGCGCCCCGTCTTTGGCAAGTTTTGGAACCGAAGCCAAAGAATCTTTGGTAATCGAGGATATTATAGGCAAAATCATAAATGCGACTATAATGCTTGCGGCAAGAATTCCGTAGCCTATATTTTCTTCAACTTTTAAAAAGGGAATATCCGAAAAATGGGCTTCAAAAAACGGCTCTACCGATTCCCTCAGCCAAGGAACGACCGTTAGAACGCCCCATACGCCAAAAACGACGCTGGGTATCCCCGCCAGCATTTCGACTATTACCGTAAAAATACCCCTTAAAAAAAGGGGGCAGTATTCCTGCAAAAATATTCCTATCCCGAAACTGAAAGGTATCGCAAATAATAAAGCAAGAAAAGTAACGATAAATGTCCCCGCTATAAAAGTCAATGCGCCGAAAATTTCTTTAGGCGGGTTCCATTCTTTCGTCCATAAAAAAGAAATGCCGTATCTGATAATCGACGGATAACTATAATAAAGTATAATTATTACGGAAATAGAAAAAATCAAAACAATAGACAGAACGAAAACGGAAAGAATAAATTTAAACAGGTCGTCTTTGTATTTTAAGGTAAACATTTTTATCTTATATTATTTTACGTTTAAATTTTATAATTATAGCATATCCTTTTTCATTTTTCTAAAAAAAATTGAATAACGGTAAAAATACAAGAGGGGGGGCGAACGGTGGTCCGCCCCCCTCTTCCATTCCTGCTTATGCGGTATCTTATTTTACGACAGCCAAAAGTTTTTTAACGTTCGGCATTACGGATTTAGGAAGCGGAGCAAAACCGGTTTTCACGGTGTATTTTGCCGCTTGTCCCGGTCCTAAAGCCCAGTTTATCAAATCCTTAATAGATTTTGTAGTTGCCGAATTCGGCTGAGTCTTCTTTATCATCCAAAATTCAAAGTTGGAATCAGGATACGCATTCTTTGCCGAAACGTTCCATACTATAGACTTAGCGAAATCTGCCGGAAAATCGCCCTGTTTCAAGGCAGAGTCTGCGGCGGCGGCAATAGTTTTAACCGAGCCTACGACGTAATTGCCGGCTTTGTTAAGAAGCGCGGCGCTGGCAAGATGATATTCCATAACCCATCCAAGCCCTACGTAACCTATGCCTCCGGACGTGCTTTTAACGGCGGCGACTACCGCATCGCTTCCCAAGTACCCGCTTCCGACCGGCCACGAAGGAGACAAGCTTCTTCCGACTTTATTAGCCCATGTTTTGGAAGTATCGGCTAAAAGGCTCGTGAAATCAAACGTCGTTCCGCTTGCATCGGCCCTGTGAACCACAAAAATGTGCAGATTTGGAAACTTATACTGCGGATTAAGTTTTTTAAATGCAGGATTATCCCAATTATTAATCTTGCCCATATAAATATCCGCAACTAATTGAGGGGTCATCTTAAGATTGACATCGTTCGGTATCCCCGGAATATTGTAAATAACCTCGGCATCGTCAAGAGCAACGGGAATATTCACCAAGTTCGGATACCTCTTTTTAAACTCCTTAGTAAGATAGGCATCGGATGCCCCAATAGTAATATTTCCGTTTGCGGCGTTTGAAATGCCGAAGCCCGAACCCGTTCCCGCTACGGAAACCGTAACGCCGGGATGAAGTTTTTGATACTTGACCGCCCACACCGAATTTAACGGATAAAGCATTGTAGAGCCTGAAATAGTAATAGTTCCTGCGGGCGTCTTTGAGCCGGCGACGGGAGCTTTTGATTTTGCGCAGCCTGCGGCAAAAAGAGACAAGGCAAAAACGGCAGAAGCAACCGTTAATCCTCCGAGCATTTTTTTCATAATGCTTTTGTTCATAAAATCTCCTCCATAAATTAAATTAAACTTGCATCTTAAAATTATCTATTTTTTAATGCTTTAATTATATTAACAGATTATTGTTACAATTTTATTACATTTATGTTAAATTTTTGTAATAAATTTATATTTAAGATTATGTTATAATTTTAATTTATAAAATAAATAATCGTTATGCTAATTTAATCGGAGGGCAAATCAATATGAAAAATCTTAATATTTATAATCCCGTAAAAATACATTTCGGCGTCGATTCAATCGGCGAAGCCGGAAAAATAGCAAAAAAATATTCCGATACCGCTTTAATCGTAACCGGAAGAAACTCTATGCAGAAATCGGGAACTTTAGGCAGGCTTTTAAAAATATTAAAAGATGCGGGGGTTAATTCGACGGTGTTCGATAAAATTACTCCTAACCCCACGATTAACGAAATAGACGAAGCGGCGGGAATAGCCAGAGAAAAGGGGGTCAGGCTGATTATAGGGCTGGGAGGCGGAAGCCCTCTTGATTCCGCAAAAGCAATAGCCGTTGCCGCCAAAGGAAATATACCCGTATGGAACTATCTGAAAACACCTGCAGAGGAAGCGCTTCCCGTTATAACGATAGTTTCGACATCCGGAACGGGCAGCGAGGTTAACAGATATTCCGTTATGACGAACCCTGCGACCGGCGAAAAACCGGGATTCGGTTATGAATGTATGTACCCCAAAGAGGCTATAATCGATCCTGAAATTATGCTGTCTATGCCGCCTTATATAACCGCGACTACAGGCTTTGACGTTTTCGTCCACGTCTTTGAGGCTTTTACGGGAAAGGCAAAAAACGGTTTTTCTTCGGCATACTGCATGCAGACGTTTTACCTTTTAAAAGACAATTTAATCAAAGCTTACGGTGAACCGGATAATATTGAAGCAAGAGGAAATATGGCGCTGGCATCGGCTCTTGCCGGACTTGCGATAGATATTTCCGGCGTAGGTATAATACACGCCATGGAACACCCCGTATCGGGAAATTATCCGAATGTAGCCCACGGAGCCGGTCTGGCGGCATTGACGGTAGAATCCATGAAATACAACCTTAAAGCATGTAAAAGGGATTTTATGCTTATAGCCCATCATTTCGGAATTAAAAGAGCGGGGAAAAGCGACGACGAATATGCAGTGTCTTTAATAGAAAAAATACGGGAAACGTTAGCGGCTTTAAATTTAAACATAGGATTAAAAGACTTGGGCGTGGAAAAAGGCAAGCTTGCTAAAATTGCCGGAGAAGCTTTCACTACTATGGGCTTTGCCGTTCAAAACAATCCCGAAGCCATTGACGAAAAAGAGGTTTTAAGACTCTTGGAATCAAGCTACTAAATAAATTTTATAGATATAATGTATAATTAATAATTAAAAATATAATTGTTTTTATGGAGGATTTATGTTTTCAACATTCAAATATAGATTATATGTCGCCGCGCTTGCTATGTTTATTATTTTTTTAATTTTAAACCTCTTACTTTTAGGCTTTATAGGTAAAATAAAAAACCGGTCATATATACAAGCCGTTTTGGGTTCCACCTCCATTTCATTGCTAAAGGTCGATAGAGATGCCTCTAATTTAATATATCTGGCTAAACTCAGAAAGTCTAATCTTGAAATTGCCAAACTTAATAAAAAAACATACGATACCGCATCTATAGATAAAAAAATAAAAGGCTTGGTAAATAAAATTAAATCGTATAGAAAAAATAATGTAATTGCTATAAACGGTTTTTACTCGGGATTTAAAAGCGAGAATTTTAAAGAGCTTTACGGAATAAAAAAAGGTTTAATAAAAAGACCCGACAGTTTAAAAAATCGGGCGGCTAAAGAAAAAATGTCCGAGCTTAAACAAATTATGGCTAATTACAGACCTAACATGGCTAAATTATTAAAAAATCCTAAGAAAGAAGCATTAAAAATGAAACCGGAATATTTTAACGACAATATCGATAAGATTATTAAACTGCTGGATTTCGATAGGTATGCAATGTCTTCGGGTATGAGCAAAAAAATACATTTTCTATTTAGTTTATTTATTGCGGCGCCGTTTTTTATGCTTATAGCGCTTTTATCAGTCAGTTATTATTTTAAAAAATTTCTAATAGACGAACTTGAAATAGCCATTAAAAAAATAAAAGATGTTGCGGACGGCGATTTATCTTCAAAAATAAAAGTTAACGTAAATCCAAAAAACGAAATAGGAAGATTGATTAACCATGTAAATACGCTTATCGAATCTTTTGCAGGCAATGTGAAGTCTATAAATAAGGCGGCAATTTCTATTTCCGGACAAGGCGAAGAACTAAACCACTCTTCAAAAGAACTTGAAGCAAATTTAAAGAACATGAAGCAGAACAGCTCTTCTATTATAGAATCTATAAAGCAGATTACTTCGGCTATTCTGGAAGTGGCTAAAAATTCAAACTCGGGGGCGCAGGAAGCCGACCATACTAAGAAAGCTACGGAAGAGGGATATGATGCCGTCCAAAACGTAATTAAAGAAATCAATTCCATAGAAACTGCCGTAGATGATACCTCATCCGTAATGGAGGAGCTGGGAGCGTCCTCGCAAAAAATAGGCGACATTATCGCGGTTATCGATGAAATAGCAGACCAGACTAACCTGCTGGCTCTTAACGCCGCTATAGAAGCCGCAAGGGCAGGGGAACAAGGGAGGGGATTCGCCGTAGTAGCAGATGAGGTAAGAAAATTGGCAGAAAGAACCTCTAAGGCTACAAAAGAAATTACCGCAACTATAACATTTATTCAGGACGACACGACAAAGGCTATCGACTCTATGCTTAAAGGAAAAAATAAGGTAAAAAATGGGGTCGAAGTCGCAAAAAAGGCGGGAGAAAGAATAGCGGCAATAAAAGAACTAACGAATAAACTTAAAGATATGATTACCCAAATAGCAACTGCCGCCGAAGAACAATCCACCGCCGCCGAAGAAATATCGGCTTCTTCAGACTTAATTTTAAAAGCGCAGGAAACTACTTCAGTCAGCACAAATCAGATTCAGATAAGTTCGCAGGAATTATCGAATCTCGCTTCGCTATTGACGAAAAATATCAGTATTTTTAAGATATGATAAAGAATACTGGTGCGCCCAGAGGGATTCGAACCCCCGGCCTGCAGATTCGTAGTCTGACGCTCTATCCAGCTGAGCTATGGGCGCGTAATTAGTTTTTATTATACATTTAAATAACGTCTATTGCAAATACTGCGGCAATTACCATGCAGTTTAAGGCGGTTTAACTTAATAATTTTTACGTTCCGTTAATTTGTTTATTTTTTCCCTATCAATATTATTTTATCTCCAGGTTTAGAAATAAAAGATTTATCGGGATTTATTAATACTTCGTTCTCTCTTTTTATACCTACCGCAATTTCATCCGTTTTTTCTTTAAAATATTTTATGACTTCAAAAAATTCTTTGTCCTGCAAGTTTTCAGGTATATTCCTTTCTATCAGCCCCTCTTTGTAACTTTCGTCTAAAAGCTGGTTAAAAAATTTGGAAGCTCCTTTAAATTCTACAGACTTAACAAGCACTTTACTTGAAAAAGAACCGGAAGAAAATACCTCGTTAACGCCTATTTCTTTGAATGCCTTTTCGACTTCTTTTTTAAAAATTAAAGCTATTATGTACGCGTTTTTATAATTTGTCCTTACATTAATCCCTGCTATTAATGAATTCGAATCGTCTTCATCGGAAATAATGCAAAGTTTTGCCTTATCTATATGTGCCTTGGAAATAGTTTTTTCATCCGTAATACTGCCTTTTATAAATACCAACCTATCGTTGTCATCCGGCGCTTTATCGATATCGGCTACAAGAGTTACATTTTCTTTTGCTTCTAATATATCCCTTAAAGAAGATTTAATTAAACTGCTGTAACCAAGGATTACGATATGATCGGTAAAAAGATGGCTTTCCATAGTTCCGAATATCCTCCCTATTTTAAAATCAAACATAATAGACGATACCGTGGCTAAAAACAAACCTAAAATACCGATGCCGGCAATCATAAGTCCCATTGCGATTACCCTGCCTATATTGTTCGTCGGAGTAACGTCGCCGTAACCCACCGTCGTAGCCGTAGTCACAGCCCAGTAAAAGGCTTTAAAAAAAGAAATTTTTTCGTAACGACTAAATAAATAAGAAAAGGTTAAAAGAATTATAACAAGAACAATAAAAATTCTAAGCAGGTCGGATTTGTGCTTAGATGTCAAAATATTGAGCTTACGAAAAAAACTTAAAAGAACATTAAACATTTTCTAACATTTCGGAAAATATCATAATATTGCATACGATATCAACCGGCATCGACTAATATTTATATTTCAAGAATACATCAAGAATATCTTTCTTCATTAAATTAGAGCTAAAATCTTTTAATGGCATATTAGTAGAATATCCGTCGTATGAGTAAATATCAAACATCTAATTTTTCGTTTATATTTAATATTAATATAAAATCTGCCTAAAAACAATAAAATATTAATAAATAAATTTAATGCATAGATATTGAGGTTTTTTATTGTTTTGCGCAGTCAAGTAATATATAATAATAACACTTCAATAGTCGGCAGGTATATCCGCCCCCGTAGCTCAGTAGGATAGAGCAGAGGTTTCCTAAACCTTTGGTCATCGGTTCGATTCCGGTCGGGGGCACCACAATCCGGATATATTAAGATTAAGTTCGATGAACAATTTTCCGGATGCCTTCTCTGCTAAAAAGAGTAATTTTTTATTTTTTTGACGTATTGCTCTCGATATCCATCAGGACTAAAATGAGCTCGGAATAAGCCCATATTAACAAAAATATCAATACCGTAACGATTATGCCGCCGAACAAAGAGAATAAAAACGACGAAAACGCCGCCCCAAAATTAAATCCGCCCGCCCCGAACATCATAGACATTTTTCCAGCCTCATCCGCCCATACAAACGACATAATTAAAGTTCCGATTAAGCCTACGACAATATATATCGTGGCTATAATCTTCAAAATAAATGCGATAAGCGAAAGCGCAGGATATTTTGAATCATTATTCAGCGTGCCTTTAAATTTAAAATAAGATATGTAATTCATAACTTTTATTTCCTCCCGAAATATTTAAAGATTAATTTAAGTGATTTTAAGTATTGTATTATTCATAATATTTCAACAAGTCGTCAACCTTTACCCTTGCCGTTTTTATATTATTAATAGAACTTTCTTTTTTATAATATCCTATCGTAATGCCTAAAAGAAACTTTTCGCTGTTTCCAAGATTAAAAGCTTCTCTTAAAATGTCTGGATATCTGACTAAGTATGCCTGCGGACAGGCGCCTAATCCAAGATCGTGAGCGGTCAAAAGAATATTTTGGACAAACATTCCGCAATCTAAAGTAGACCAGTGTCCTAATTTCTCATTCATATATATGAAAATTGCAGTCTCCGAACCAAAAAAAAGATAATTATTCAGCGATATTTCTCTCCTTTTCTCTTCATCGTCCCTTGAAATACCGAGAGATTCATATCTATGCCGTCCCGTTTCAAAAATATTTTTAGACTGTTCTTCAGGCCAAAACTCCGGGAAAGGAAAATCGGGGTTGCCTTGATTGCCTCCCTGCGCCAGTTTATAAATCTTCTCTTTGATGAATTCGGATGTTTTTCCCGTCGCAACCGCAACTTTCCATGGCTGAGAGTTAGCCCAAGACGGCGCATAGGAAGAAATCTCGATTAATTTAATAATTAAATCTTTAGGCACCGGTATATTTTTAAAATCTCTTTTAGAAGACCGGCTCGTAATACATTCAGTTAATTCCATTTATTTACTCCCTCTTCACGCGCCTTTTAAAATTAATTTTAATATCCACGCCGCATTAGATTCATTTGTATATGTTTTCTTCAGCCGGAAACGCTCCATTTTTAACTTCTTTTCCGTAAGTTTTTAATGCGTCGATTAGCATTGAACGAGAATCCGCAAATTTCTTAACAAATTTCGGCGGCTTTTGAGCCAGCATACCCACGGCATCATAGAATACCAGAACCTGTCCGTCGGTAAACCTGCCCGCGCCTATGCCTATCGTAGGGATATTTATATTGTTCTGCACGCTTAAAGCTGCTTCTTCCGGCATTGCTTCCAGCACTATCATAAATGCGCCGGCTTCTTCCAAGGCTTTAGCATCGTCGACAAGTTTTTCTATCTGAGGCTCTATTTTACCCTGAACTTTATACCCGCCAAGCACGTTAATAAATTGAGGCATAAGCCCTATATGTCCGATTACGGGAATACCGTTCTCGGTAAGCCTTTTAACGGTAGCGGCGACAGTTTTTCCGCCTTCGATTTTAACCGCATTGACTCCGCTTTCTTTAAGTATTCTGCCTGCATTCGTTAAAGCTTGTTCGGCGCTTACCTGATAAGACATAAAAGGCATATCGCATGCGGTAAACACGTCTTTCAAAGCATTATTAACTATTTTTGCATGGTATATCATTTCTTCTAAGGTAACGCTTATAGTATTATCTTTACCCTGAACGGTCGTCGCAAGTGAATCGCCGACCAGAACTATGTCGACGCCGGCTTCTGCCGCAATGCCCGCCTGAACGGAATCATAGGCGGTTATCATTGCGATTTTTTCGCCGTTTAGTTTCATTTTAATAAAATCGTTTATTCCTCTATACATAATTTTGATAATTTAATTTAAGTTAGAACTCGGCTTTGTATTCTAAAAATTTAGAATAATTTTCAGAAATTATGGATGCAAAAGCGGCTGAATATAATCTTGCTTCGACGTTATCGGACCTTGAAGTAAGCACGACCGGCGCTTTAAGTCCGACGACTATTCCTGCGACTTTTGCCCCCGCCAAATATTCTAAATCTTTAAACAGTATATTGCCGGATTCTATATTCGGCACTACGATTATATCGGCATCTCCCGATACCCTGCTTTTTATTCCTTTTTCGACCGCCGCTTTTTTTGAGATTACATTATCGAAAGCAAGCGGACCGTCCACAATTCCTCCGGTAATTTGTCCTCTCTCCGCCATTTTAGAAATAATTGCGGCATCCAGGGTCGAAGTTATTTTAGGATTTACGGTTTCCACGGCGGACAGCATAGCGGCTTTAGGATGCTTAATGCCGAGCATTATGCATATATCTATCGCATTTTGAAGTATTTGGGCTTTTTGTATAATATCGGGATTAATGTTTATTGCGGCATCGGTTATAGATATTAATTTTTTATAGGTTTTAATTTCCATTAAAAATATATGCGAAACAAACCTGTTAGTTCTTAAACCGTTTTCCGTATGAAGAAGCTGGTGCATTAATATATCCGTATGGATATGCCCTTTTATTATAATATCGACTTTCTTCTCCGACGCCAGTTTGACGGCAATATAAGCAGCATTCGCATCGTTTTCGGCATCTATTATTTCAATATCTTTATAATTTCCAGAATTAAAGCCGTTTAAACGATTTTTCTTTAGAAGGGAAAGTATTTTGTTTTTATTGCCTATCAATTTAGGAATTATTAAACGGCTTTTATAAGATTTCAATATGCCGTCGATGACAAGTTCCTCCTCCGCGACGACGACCGCCGCCGTTTTAGGAGAAAACAGTCCTGCCTTTTCAATCAAATCGTTTAATTTTTTCAGCATTTAGCAAATTAACAAATTGGACGCAAAAGAAACTAAACTATTTTGCTTAATAAATTACCGCTTTGATTGGCGCCTACGGTAAGGGGTTGACCTCCGTTATTATACTGCTGCTGTCCGGCTGTATTTCCATTATTGCCGTTAGACTGAAGATTTTGCACGTTCTGGTTAAGATTTGCGGTAGACTGGTTGAGAGCATTGACTAACCCCTGATTAAGCGTATTAACCGTATTTAACGCCAATGCCGCGGTCTTGTCGGCAACGTCGTTGGGTCCCGAGATATTTTGGTACTGACCTTTAGCGGCATCGGCCTGATTGTTTTGAAAAAGCTGTGAAGCCGTAGGATTGCCGTTTACTCCCTGAATCATTTTAATCGCCTCCTTTTAAAACATTGTTAATACTCATCCTCTTATTATTTATAATATCATAAAAACAGATATTGTCAAATTTGGTAATTTCAGAATGCCGCTGTTTCACTTTATGCGCTGAATTTAATATATTTATCTTTTGCGCATCCGCAGACGGGACATTTATCCGGCGCTTCCGGTCCTACATGCGTGTGTCCGCAGACGGGACATATATAAACCGTTTCTCCGTCAAAATCCCTGCCTGAGGCATCGAGCTCTTTTGCCTTTTTATAAATTTCCCTGTGTATTTTTTCGGCTTCAAGCGCATAATGAGTAGAACGCTGGGCTTCTTTTTCGTTTTGAAATTTAGCTACTTCGTAAAATACTGGATACATCTCCTCTATTTCGTAATCTTCGCCGTTATATGCCGCGACAATATTTTCTCCTGAGTTTTTAATGCCTCCCAGCGCCCTTAAATGATTTTTTGCGTGAATCAGCTCCGCCCTTGCTATAGCTCTAAATACGTTAGCTAGCTTAGGCTTACCTTCTTTCTGCACCTCTTCCGAAAAAATAATATACTTTACGTGCGCCTGACTTTCGCCTGCAAAAGCGGCTTTTAAATCTTCTTCGGTCATGCTTCTCATTTTTAAACCCTCCGGTAATTTAGCCTTAAATATTAGTAAAAATAAACGTTTGATACCGCGATGAAATAATTTTTTAAATACCCTGCATAGGTTCTTATAATTTGCCTGTATTTTTTATAGTCTTTAACCGGTACCACAGGCTTTTTTGATTCAAATTTAAAAAGACAGTTTAACTCATATTTATTTTTTGAAAATGAACAGTTCGAATATGCCGAAGCCGCTTCATCGTTAAACTTTAATGCGGACGGCAGATAGTATATTCCTGATTTTTTAGGCAATTTGATCTTAATTTTGCTTATATGTTCAAACGGGTAGCCTATTATTACGGGATAAAGCCTTTTTTGCTTTAAAACAAGATGCATTAGGCTCATATCTACGGGTATTACCGAATGGAATACTAACTTATCTCCTTTTAATACTCCGTAATTCTTATCAAAAAATTTCATATTAAGCTCTACATTTTTAGTAATTTTTTTAATATTTTTATATTTAAAGCTTTTTATTTTTGCTCCAGGGATAAAATCATATAAGAAATCCGCCGCTTTGATATTTTTATGGTAACTATCTTTATTTTTCAGAGAAGATCTTTCAAAATTAGAATATAATCCTTTATAAATTATCGAAATCCCGCCCCTTAAAGTTCCATTTTTATTAATCCTACCTTTGAATAAAAAAATCTTTTCGTTCTGATTCGGTTTTTCGGAAGGAGTAGAAATAAATTTAAAGACGTTACGGTTTAGAAGCGCGACGCCTTTTCTGCCTGCCAAGCCGAAAGGAATTTTAAATGCCTCATAAGAGGATGAATCGGGATACAAATAATACTTTTGGACTTTGCCTTTTTCTTTTAAAGTTAAACCGACTATAACCGAATCGAACTGCTTGGGAGAAATGCTTTTAGTATTTAAGTCCGCCGTATTTAACGAAGATATAAGAACCGGATATGCATCGATGCCGTCAATCTTCAGCATCGTTACAAGGAGCGCGGCTAAGGATTTTGAATCGCCGTAACCGTTTTCAAGCGTTATTGCCGCCGGTTCCGGTTTATAGCCGTTTAAACCATAGCCTATTCCTATATATCTAAAAGATTTTACAAAGCTGTAATAAATTGAAGCCGCCTTCTGCCTGCCGCTCTTTGCTTTATCGTTTTTAACGGCTGATTTAACGAATTTCTTTATTTTACCCGACGGTTTCTCCGCTCCTGCGAACAATGCGTTTATCCTGCCGAGCAGATCGTTCCAAGAGGAATAAGTGGATAACGTTATATATTTTCTTAAATTTTTTATCGGCGGCATATACGATTCTTTTTTTATTGCAGGAATATTGCTAAGGGATACGCCGATTTCAACGAATTTTTTATTTTTAATATAAACTAATTTTTTTGAAACTGAATTTCCGTTTAATTTATGCAAATATAGATTGAGTTTAAGCCTTTCCGGATATATCAGAGAAAAGTCTATTTTGCGGACCGGCATAGTATAAGAAAAATAATTAGTATAGAAAACGCCGTTTTTAATAAGGGGTTTAAAGTTATCTACCTCATAAGAAAAATTTATAACCGAGCCGTCTTCGACCGCCGGCATCGAAAGAGTCATATATTTTATGTCGGAATAAGCCGGATAATTAACCGCAAAGCCCGGAGAAACAATATTAACGGAATGTTTGCCGACGGGAACTTTAAACATCCCTTTGAGTAAAGTATATGCATAAAGTAATTTGATTTTTTGGTATTTCTCGGAAAAAGGAATAATAACCTCGGAATATTTATTAATTCCTCTCTGCGACAGTATTTTTACAGACTCGGTTATATATGTTTTTAATTCATAATTTTTATTTAATTTTAAGACGACGTCTTTTTTGATTATGTATGCTCCGAAATTTTTATCTACTTTTTTTTCTGCTTTTCCGGTTATGCCGCCGGATTTAACAGCCGCCGATGAAAGAACGGGAGTTATAATAAAGATAAAAACGAAAAGAGCAAAAAATAATGCAGGTTTTAATTTTTTAATTTTCATTAATAATAATCCTTTTAAAAAGTTAAGGTTTGATTGTTCCGGTCCAATTGCAAATATTATAAATATCGCATTTTTGACAGTCTGCTTTGTTTCCGCCTTTTTTGCATAAATCCAATATACCCAGCCTTGTAATAGCAAAATCATATTTTACCGGGTCGGAATAATCTAATTTTTTAAGATTTTCGGTTATCTCTTCCGCCATTTTAAAAGACGGATTTTGACGGGCGGTTAAACCTATATAGCGGCTGATTCTTCCTATATGGGTATCTACCGGCATTACAAGCTGATAGGGCTGGATACCTCCCTGCCATATGCCGAAATCAAGATTGTCGGAATTTCTTACCATCCATCTTAAATATAAATTTAATCTTTTGCACGGACTGCTGTCCGCCGGAGACGTAAAAAAGAAATGAACCATAGAATCTTCGGGCGGATTCTCCGTCCCGTAAACAGACGAAAAATCGACAAGCTCCAGCGCCCTTTTTGAAAAATTTATCAAAGAGTTTTTTAAATTTATATCGGACGGGTTATAACCTTTAAGAAAAAAATTTTCTATAGAACCGTATTTTGTAAGTATTTCTCTTAAAATTAAAAATAGGGCAATAATATCTTTTTCTTTGATAAAGCGGTAATAAAAACCTTTAAACAATTTAAATCCTTCGGAAACGTCAAAATTTAAGGTAAATTCATAAAATTTATGATTCACTATTTTATCTATTTTATCTAAGGTTTTAAGAATTTGGCTTACCCCGCCGAACGCAAATCCCGCCGCCATAAATCCGGCAATCTCGATATCTTTCGGGTCGTCGAATTTATGGACAAAACCGAGAGGGTCCGAATAAAGATATGATTCTTCAAATTTATCGTATAAATCTTCTAAACATTCCTTTAATTTTAATGTTTTTTCCCCTTCGCCGAACGATTTAACCTGACTGATAATTCCGTCCTTATAAACAAATGTTTTCCCGCCGGGAAGAGACCAGCAGTCGCCTTCTTCGAGAGGATAAGGAACGTTCATTCCCCTGCCTATAAAAACTTCCTTCCCGTCTATTTTCGTATAAAAATTAAAGTCGTTATCTTCCCAGATTAAAGACCCGCCGGAAACTTTTAAACTCATTATAAAATTCTTTCCTGTTTAATTATTAATTATTTATTGTTAACTACCTAAGAATCCTGCGTTATTTTATACGCAAAATCCATTCCAAATTTTTCGCAGTTAAGCAAATCTTCTTCAAAAGGCGTCATCTGGATTTTCAATCCTTCCTGAACGATAACAAACCTCAAGCTTTTCAGAATATCCTGCACCATCTGCACGGCTTCCCCGCTCCAGCCGTAACAACCAAAAACTGCCGCTCTTTTGTTTTTGACGTTAAGCATAACCAAAGACGATATCATATCGAATATAGGCTTAGGGGGTTTTGCGTTAAGCGTCGGCGACCCCACTATTACGGCATCGGCTCTTTCTATATCATCTACGACGTCTTTAATATCACGTTCGACTAAGTTTATCAGCGAAACATCAGTCAACCCGTCTATACTTGCGCCTTTTGCTATGTGTTTTGCCATTTCTTCGGTATTGCCGTAAGCGGAAGCATAAATTACGGCTATCTTTTTAACGGCTGAATCCGTATTGGACGTCTTACTCGCTTCCATATACCAGTCTATATATTTTTTTAAATCTTTTCTTAAAATAGGGCCGTGCGACGGAGCTATTATTTCTATGTCGTAATTCTTAAGTTTTTCCAGCGCATTTAAAGAATAGTTCTTGAAAGGTCGCATTATATGAGTAAAATAATATTTAAACGCTTCAAAAGCCTCTTCCTTATCGGCTAACAAATCGTTAAAAACATTTGCGTCGCAATAATGGGCTCCAAAGAAATCGCAGGGAAACAAAATTTTATCTTCTTTAAGATAGCTGAACATAGTATCCGGCCAGTGCAGAAAAGGGGCGCTAATAAACTGCAAAGTTTTTCCGCCCAAATCTATCGAATCTCCATCCCCGACCGTAATATTATTATAATCTTTTTTTATTATATGCTTTACAAAATGATGGGCATTTTTTGAATAAACTAAAGTTGCATCTTTTGCTATATCTTTAATAAGATGAAGCGCGCCTGAATGGTCAGGTTCGGTATGGTTTATGACTATGTAATCTATTTTAGATATGTCTGTTAATCCGCTTAATTTATTTATCAGCTGGTCTTTAGTGTTGAGCTTAACCGTATCTATCAGGGCGGATTTTTGGCTTCCCTGAATAAAATAGGAATTATATGTCGTTCCGTGTACCGTGGGGATTACTATATCGAAAACTCTTAAATCCGGGTCAAAAGCGCCGGTATAATAGACGCCGTCTTTTATTTCAAGGGCTTTTTGAAATAAATCTTTATTGTTATCCATAGGCTTAAACCTCCTATTTAAGTTTTAGGATTTATTTTAAATAAATATCCTTTTTTATTATTATATCATATATAATTATTAATTATTAGGGCATATAAACGAAAAAATGAAAGAATTAAGTATCTACATTCATACGCCGTTTTGCAAAAGCAAATGTAATTACTGCAGTTTTTATTCTATTCCTTTATCTAAATTAAAGTATTTAAGTAATTCTGCCGGTTTTGGAGAATATGCGGGACTTTTGATAAAAGAAATAGAAATTAATTCCAAAAAATATTCTCTCGGCGGCTCTTGCGTAAAAAGCATATATTTCGGCGGGGGCACCCCTTCCGTTATGCCTGAAAGTTTTTTTAAGAACTTAACCGATTATATATCAAAAAACTTTAAAATTAGGGAAGGCGCCGAAATAACCGCGGAGATAAATCCTGAAAGCGGAAACTTTGAGAAACTGTCGGCTTTGAAATCGTTAGGAATAAACCGCTTATCCATAGGAGCGCAAAGTTTTAACGACGGCGCGCTAAAAACGGCTGGCAGAATACATAACAAAAATGACATCTACCACGCGGTAAACAACGCTAAAAAAGCGGGATTTAAAAATATTTCGATAGATTTGATAATCGGGCTTCCCGGACAAAACGAAAATATTTTTTATGACGATGCGCGGGAGATATTAGATATGAAACCTGAACATATTTCGGCTTATATGTTTAGCATTGAATCGGGAACTCAATTTTATAAAATTTATAATAAAAAAAACGGCGTCGGATTTATGACTCAAGACAATATAGCCGCATATTATGAAACATTATGCAGATTGTTAACCGGGAAAGGTTACTTTCACTATGAAATATCTAATTTTTCAAAAGCAGGCTATGAAAGCAGGCATAATATAAATTACTGGAAAAGAGGCGAATACTTGGGGTTAGGTCCTTCGGCTTCCTCTTTTTTAAAACTCGATAACGGTAAGGAAATCAGAAAAACCAACGCAGCCGACCTTTATAAATATGCCGATAATATCCTTGGAAAATCGAATAATATCATCCATAACCCTTTTTTTTATAATAAAAAGGCGGCATCCGAAACCGATTTTATAGAAATTTTATCGGAAAACGATAAAATAAACGAAGAAATATTTTTATCTTTAAGAACTGCCGCCGGAATAAGCACAAAAAGACTATCTGAACTAACAGGGCAGGAAGTCCGTGAAGTCATCAATAAATTTATAAAGGAAGGTCTTATGAAAAATTTTAAAGAAAATATCACTCTGACTTTAAAAGGCATGCTCTTATCGTCCGAAATATTCGCCCGCATTATGGTTTAAAACTTTTATGTTGAAATATAACTCCTCGATATTTATAATAGTAATATAAATATCCATTTTTCGGAGAGATGGCCGAGCGGTTTAAGGCGGCGGTCTTGAAACGAAGTCAGCGAAGCTCAAACCGTTGATGCTTAAAACATCCGGGGGTTCGTCGCTTTTAGCGTCCGTAAGGACACTCATCCCTCTCTTAAAGAGAAGGCTGAAAATATTTACCTTTAAGACATAAAAAGATATACTATTTTTTCGGAGAGATGGCCGAGCGGTTTAAGGCGGCGGTCTTGAAAACCGTTGATGCTTAAAACATCCGGGGGTTCGAATCCCTCTCTCTCCGCCAGTTAAAGCAAATACTTATGAATAAGGCGTTATTACTATAAAGGGTTTTTGGATTCGAACACCCGTAGCGTGAAGCGCGCTTGGGGGTTCGTCGCTTTTAGCTTTACGAAGTAAAGCTCATCCCTCTCTCTCCGCCAGTTAAAGCAAATACTTATGAATAATACGTTATTACTATAAAGGGTTTTTGGATTCGAACACCCGTAGGGCATATGTAGTCGGGCGTTTATAAAGCCAAGCTACGCAGGCAGGCGCTTATAAAGGCAAAGCCTTTATGCCAGCCGGAGTGTATGCCCGATGAAATGGCGCTTGGGGGGGGGCGAAAAATTAAATATTTTTATTTTTAAGATATTCTATTATCTTTAGGTAAAGATTGTTTATGTCTTCACAAGCTATTATCGCAAGGTTTATTTCCTTTATAATTTCGTCCTCGTTGGCGGGATATTCATGAGACAAGCCGTTTCTTAGCTCCCTATAATCGTTCCATTTATCGGCGTTGTCTATTATTTCCAGCCTCTCCATCCTGTCTAAGACATCTATAAAAGACATATTTCTTTTATATTCCCCCAAAACGGTCAGTAGTTCTTTAAATAGTTTTTCGCCCATTAAATCTTGAATTTTAATAAATCTGAATATGAAAGAATCTATAACTCGTCTCTTATTGTCATCGTTAAAAAATACCGGCATTAAGCCGCCCCATGATTTTATTTCGTTGCAATCGGACAAGGCTCTTTTAAAGTTTATATTTATAGCGTCTATAGTTTCTTTCAACATAACAGAATACCCTCCTTTTTAGCCGTTTCTTGAATAGGTTTAAGCTCCGAAGAGGGGGTTTTTAATATTAAATCTATTTTTCTTTCATTTGCAAGTCTGTGAAAACCGGTAATAAATTTATATTCCGAAAGTTTTTCGACGTCTTTGTCTGTTTCTATGAACAAATCAATATCTCCGCCTTTTCTATCGTCGTATGCCCTGCTGCCGAAAAGATAAATTCTGGCGTTCTCCCCAAAATGTTTCTTTGCCTGAGATATTAGTATCTTTTTTTCTAAATCGGAAATTCTCATTGTTTTAATTTTATTTGGTTCTTTGTTATTTATTATACCTCAAAATTTGACAAACAGAATGACTCATCAATTCTTCATAGAATCTGATTTTAAATAAATAGTATTTAACTTATATCCTTTCTATTAAATATCAGCGATGCTATAACGAAGAGCAAAATAGTATAGCATAACCCGTAAATAATCCTGTATATAATCGTCCCGCCGGAAATAGATATTTTATATGCGGCTTCGGAGCTTATATTAAATATCGAAAAGTTAGGCAGAACGATATAAATAAAATGGACTATCGCCGCAAGAGTATGGTTAGCCTGATGCACCGTTACGGTTTTGCCGTTCATAATTTTTTTTACGGGTTTTATTAAATCGTTCATCCTGCTCGAAACGTTGCCTATAAAAAAAACGAGTATTGCAAATATTGACGCCAGAGCTTTAGACGTTATTAAGGAAAAAAGCAATGCCGCCGCAGAAATAAATATAGACTCGATTACGATAAAAAGCGCTTGAATTATTAAAGGCTGAGGCAGTAAATATAAAATAAAAGGTCTTGAAACGCTTGAAACATCTATGGCAGACTTAATATCCGAGCCGCCGACCGCAGGGGAAGGAATTGCCGGAACTATAAATTTGTGCATAATCAAAAGAACCGAATAAAAAATCAACATCATTATAATCGTGGAGAATGTTATTGCCGACGCAAGCCCCAGAAAACGTCCTATTAAATATTCCGTTCTTCTTAACGGTCTTGTTATCGTAAGGAAAATGCTTTTCTTTTCAATATCATCGTAAACTATCGAAGCGCCTATAAAAATCCCGATAAAAATATTAAAAATAGATATGGCAAATATCGAAAAATCTACCATAATCCTTCCCTGATTTATAAAACTGGTCTGCGAAACAAAATAACTTCCCGAAATAAGAATCAACGCAAATATTAAAAAAGAATAAAAAATTTTGGAGTTTTTTATTTCTTTAAAAGAATATATCGCGCCGTAGAAAATTTTTTTCATTAAAATACCCCGTTAATTTTTCTTATTTTTAAGCATTAAATCATAAAGATAGATTTCTAAAGGAGTGCTGTATTCCCCTGTTAAATGATAATCTTTTTTCTCTTCCGCATAATCTTCCGCCTCTTTTTCGATACCTGCGACGTCTTCATTTTTTATTAATCTGCCGTTCACGAGAACCGCAATCTTGTCGCACAGTTCTTTGCTGTCCGCCAGCACGTGGGATGAGAAAAATATTGTTTTTTTTCTTTCCTTAAGTTTAAATATTATATCCTTAAATTCTTTCCGCCCAATAGGATCAAGTCCCGACAGCGGTTCGTCGAAAATTAAAATTTCCGGATCTCCTAAAATAGAAATAGCCAGCGCCAGTCTCTGGGTCATTCCTTTAGAATATTTATGTGCCTGGATATTTTTTGCATAAAAAATTCCGGCTAACTTTAGCGCTTCGTTTATAGAATCTTTATCCGCCTTAACATCTAACAGCTTGGAATAATAGCTTATAATTTCTACCCCCTTAAGTCCGCGCGGGAAACTGGGGTTTTCCGGGAGATAGCCTAATTTAAGCCTAGCCCTATAATCTTTCGCATCGTAGCCGTTTATTTTAACCTGCCCGCCGGAAGGATTAATCAGCCCCACGATCATCTTGATAGTCGTAGATTTACCCGCGCCGTTCGGACCGAAAAATCCGGTTACCTTTCCTTCTTCGATATTTAAGGAAAAATCTTCTACCGCATTTTTCTTGGTTCCAAAAAAACCTATTCTGAAATATTTAGTTACGTTTTTTAATTCAATCATTATTTCCCCCTTCTTGATGCATTGTTTTTATTCGGTAAAAATATTTTTAAAGAATAAGGAATTTTATAATTTTTATGTTCTTTTTTAAACGCTATCTCTTTCTTTACTGCGTTTATCCTGTATTTTATTATCTGCTTTATATAAGGATTTTTATTATTTTTATACATATCGTTAAGAAATCCTAAAGCCTTTTGGAGGCTGCCGGATTTATTCAAAAGTTTAGCGTATAAAAATTCTAAATATTTGGGGCTGCCTTTCATATTAACCGCATATTTAAGATAATATGCAGCTTTTTTGTAGTTTCCTATGCTGTAAAAATAGTTGAAAGCTATCAGAAACGGTATATTCCAATTCCCTTTAAGCCGGTTCATTCCCATTTTTAATAGTTTTATAGCTCTTCTCGGCTTGCCCGCCAATCCTAAAAGCGTTCCTCCTGCCTGATAAGCATAATTAAAATTAGGGTTTAGGGAAACCGTTATAACCGATATTTTATACATATAAGGATAATGCATCTTTGCGAGCCTGAAAGACGAAGCCTCTTGAACGAAAAGCGACCAGAAATAATCGGAAACCAGAGTATTAAAGTTCAGGTCTATAAATTTCAAAAATTCCGGTTTTATAGATGAATATTTCAAAAAAGAAATAAGTTTAAATTTTAAATTTTGTTTGGAAAAAGCTGTGATATTAAATGAAAAAAATATCGAGTAAGCTAAAAATAAAATAAATATAATTATTGCAAATTTTCTTAATAATCTATAAACGCTTATTCTCATATATTTTTGCTAATTAATAAATTAAGATAAAATAAGGCTGTTTCATGCGCAATATCTTTTGCGTCAAACTTTTTAACGACTTCATTATAGCAATTTAAACCAAGCTTTTCAATTAACTCCGGTTTATCTATCAAATGAATGATTTTATCCGCAAGTTCTTCATAATCCTCATTTTTAAATAAAAGCCCTGTTTCGTTATTCATAATTATTTCGGGAATTCCTCCGACGTCGGATGCGATAACCGCTTTTTTCAAAGCGCACGACTCTATAATAATACTTCCCATACCTTCAAGACCGGACGGAACGGCTATTAAATCGGAAGCAGCTATGAAATTTTTTATGTTCTCTCTGAAACCGCTTATGATAAAATAATTCTTAAGTCCTTTTTTGTCTATTAAATCGACAATTTGGGCGTAGAGTTCGCCTTCCCCTATAATAACGAATTTTATATCGTTTCTCTTTTTTACTATCAGTTCTGCCGCATTTATGAATACCTCGTGACCTTTCTCTTTAGAAAGCCTCCCTATGAGAGAAATCATTTTTTCATCTAGTTTAATGCCGAGTTCCGTTCTTGCGTTATCTTTGTCAGGTTCATAAAAAGATATTTCATTATAAATTCTCGGACTGTAAATAGTCTTGATTTTTTGAGGGTCGATTTTAATATCATTAATCAGCCCTTTCTTAATAAAATCGGATATAGCTATAAATCTGTCCGTTAAAAGTTTGTATATTAAAAATCCTTTTAAAAAATCGACTTTATACGCGACATGCCGCGTTAGAACCTTGAATATCTTTTTTTTAAAAATTGAAACGGCGGCAATACCCCCTAAATAATGGTCCAAAGACGAGTGAAAATTTACTAAATCTATGCCGTTGCGTTTTAGAAAATGTCGAATTTTTAGGACGGAAAAAATATCAAGAAAATTGGTCATTTTGACGGAAAAATTAGGAATATCTAATTTATCCAATTCAGTCTTTAATCTTTCGTTATTGTTATGAATGACGTAGATGTTAAAGTCTTCGCTATGATACTTCTTAATAAATTCCAGAAGTATAACTATATCGTTTTGCGCTCCGCCGAAGCCTTTAAAGCCGTCTATATGGAGTATATTAAATTTATTTTTTTTATTCATAGAAATTATATTATAATACTATACACATTTATTTAAAATAATTTAGTCGATAAAAAGCCTATGACGAATATTATTATAATTTTTTCTAAAGACATATTTCTTGCTTTAATTCCCTTATTCGTGGCGATAGATATATTCGGCGTGCTTCCTATATATTTAGACTTCGTAAGGGACACTTCGCTCAAAGAAGAAAAGCAGATTAGAAAAAACTCTTTAATTACGGCCTTTAGCGTCGGCATCGGTTTTCTTTTGCTCGGTAAATCCCTCTTTGACGTTATGGGTATTTCGATATACGATTTTGAAATGGCGGGCGGCATACTCCTGCTCATAATATCTATCAATAATCTACTCTCGGAAAAGCCCAAGCTTTACGCATCCGCAGACAAGTCTGAATTAGGAGTAGTTCCTATAGGCGTACCTTTAATAGTCGGTCCGGGGGTCTTAACCACGCTTTTAATAATTACGGGCATATATGGATATTTAGTAGTTACGATAGCGTTTATTATTAATCTCTTAATGGTTTATATCGTTTTAAAAAATACTCGGACGATATTGAAATACCTCGGAAAAACAGGCTCCAATGCCGCAGGCAAGCTTGCCGCTCTTTTGCTTGCCGCATACGCGGTAATGATGATGAGGGTGGGAATTATAAATACTATATCCGTTTATATTAAAAGCGCGGGATTTAAACATTAAACCTGAAATGCATTATATCGCCGTCTTTGACTGTGTAGTCTTTTCCTTCAAGCCTTAGAAGCCCCATTTTTGCGGCATTAGCTTCCGAACCGGCTTTAATAAAGTCGTCATAAGAAATAACTTCCGCCCTTATAAAGCCTTTTTCAAAATCGGTATGTATCGTTCCCGCCGCCTGGGGCGCTTTACAGCCGTTTTTTATCTCCCATGCCCTGACCTCCTGCTTGCCGGCGGTAAAGAACGAAATTAAACCTAACAACCTGAAACTAACGGAAGCGACGGTATCCAACGCGGAAGACTCCAGACCGTAATCTTTAAGGAAAACATCTCTGTCTTCGTCGCATAGAGTGGAGAGTTCTTCTTCTAATTTTGCGCACAATCTTATAACCGGTATATTTTTAGATGCGGCTATTTTCATTATGTTTTCTATATCTTTATTTGAAAAATTTTCCGACAACATATCTTCATCGACGTTAAGGATATACACCGCAGGTTTCGCGGATATTATGCCTAAAGATTTCAAAAGGCTTTTTTCCGGTTCGCCGAATTCTTTATCGGTTATGGCGCCGGTTTCGGAAAGCTGGACATTGATTTTTTTTAAAAAATCGAGGTTAAATGCCGCCGATTTGTCGCCGCTTCTTGCTATTTTTTCAAGCTTCTGAAGATGTTTTGAAAGAATTTCTATATCGCTCAATGCAAGTTCGGTATTAATAATATCGAGATCTCTTACCGGATTTATTCCGCCTTCTACATGTACGACGGAACTTTCTTTAAAAACTCTTATAACTTGTATGATTAAATCGACGTTTCTAATGTGGGATAGAAATTTGTTTCCAAGCCCTTCGCCTGCCGACGCACCCTTTACTAATCCCGCAATATCGACAAATTCCACATAGGTAGGGGTGAATTTTTCGGGATTAAATATATCCCTCAGTTTTTCTAATCTTTTATCTTTTACAGGCTTTATGCCTATATTTGGTTCTATCGTGCAAAACGGATAGTTGCTGGCTTCGGCTCCTCCCGACGTGATAGCGTTGAATATGGTCGATTTTCCTACATTAGGAAGCCCTACTATTCCACATTTAAGTCCCATATTTATTTTATATTCCTTTGATTATAATTATTCATAGTTTTCGCAAGACCGTCCGATATAAACGAAAATAAAATCTCATTTATTATTTTTAAAATATCCGGTAATATTTTAATTTCGTCTTTTGAAAAATTTGACAGGACATAGTCTGCGCCGGTATTAAATTTTGCTCTTTCCGTGGAATTAATGCCTAATTTTATGCGTATAAAATTTTTACTATGAATCGAATCTATAACCGAATTAACGCCGTTATGAGAACCGCCGCTGCCGCCGAACTTAATCTTATAACTTCCAAAGGCAAGGTCGAGGTCGTCATGAATCAAGATAATATTTGAATCAGCTTCGTTTTCTCTAATCTTAAAAACACCGTTCTTATTTAACGCCTCTTTTACGGCTTTTCCGCTCAAATTCATAAAAGTAAGCGGCTTAATTAAAAATATATTTTTGCCGGATATAATTTTATCGGAAATTAAATATTTTTTTTTATTAATAAACCGTGGAAAATCATTTTCTTCCGAAAAATAGTCCAATGCCGTAAAACCAAAATTGTGTCTGGAAAACCGGTATTCCTGCCCCGGATTTCCAAGTCCAAAAATAAATATATCCTCAGGCATTTTAATAAAATAGAAGTTTTAACCTTTCTGAGAAGTCTGCTGGGTCGGCGTCGCGGCAGATGCTGAAGGAGCGGCCTCGCCTTCGGCGGCGGTAACCTCCGCAGTAGAAACTTCTTCAACCGCCGGTTCGGCAACGGTCACTATGGCTGCATCTTCTTCAGCCATTATCTCGATGTTTTCGCTTAAATTCAAATCTCTGACATGTATAATATCTCCGATTTGGAGTCCTGAAACATCGATATTTATAGTATCGATTATGTCTTTAGGATAGCCCTTTATAGCAATATGCCTCATGAGAGGCTCAAGGATTCCGCCGAGCTTAACTCCTTCGGGTTTACCGATAAAATGGACAGCGGCTTCTATTTCTATTTTTTCGTCCATCGATATTTCATGCAAATCGATATGAATAATGTTATCGGTAACCGGGTCTTTCTGGATTTCTTTTATAACGGCGGTTTTACCGTTTACGTTATCTTCTTTGCTTACTATGTTAACAAATGAGGATATTGAATTTTTTGCAAAAGTTTTAAGAAATTCTTTGTAGTTTAGCAAAATAATGACCGAACCGATTTTTTTTCCGTATAATACCCCGGGTATAATGCCCTGTTGCCTTAAGGTTTTAAGATTGCTTTCCTTTTTTCTTGCCTCAACGTTCAAATTAATTATTTCCAATGAAAATCTCCTTTTTTCTTATTTTTGTTTTATTATTTTATAATATAAATTATTTAAATGAAAAGCGAACTGACCGAATCCTCGTCATGAATCCTTTTAACAGCTTCTCCTAATATATTTGCAACGCTTAATATTTTAATTTTTCTTGAGAACCCCTGCCTATCTTTTTGGTTAATCGTATCGGTTATTATAAGTTCTTTTATAGGAGAACTATCTATTTTGCTCATTGCTTCGCCGGATAAAACTCCGTGCGTCGCCATTGCTATTACTTCGCTCGCGCCGTTGTTGGAAATGGCTGCGGCTCCCTGAGTTATAGTTCCTGCGGTGTCTATCATATCGTCTAACATAATAGCTATTTTATTTTTAACGTCGCCGATAACGGTCATTATTTCGGCAACATTTGCCTTAATCCTTCTTTTATCTATTATAGCAAGATTTGCCCCCAGATGTTTTGCAAAAGACCTTGCCCTTTCAACCGCTCCGGCATCCGGAGAAACGACTACGATATCTGACGGATCATAATTCTTTCCTTTTATATATTCAAGCAATACCGGCGCCGCATATAAATGGTCAACCGGAATATTAAAAAATCCCTGTATCTGTCCTGCATGCAAATCCATAGATAATACCCTGTCGGCGCCTGCCGTCGTGATAATATCCGCTACTAATTTCGCAGTTATAGGCACTCTAGACGCAGTTTTTCTATCCTGTCTCGCATAACCGTAATATGGAATGACGGCGGTTATCCTGTTTGCGGATGCTCTTTTCATAGCGTCTATCATTATAAGCAATTCCATTAGATTTTTATCTACGGGATTTGATGTGGACTGCATAAGAAAAATATCGCAACCCCTGACGTTCTCGTTGATGTTGATAAAAGTTTCCCCGTCGCTGAAATTGTAAACCTCGGCGTCTCCCAGCACTATGCCGAGATAATCTGCCATCTTTTCCGCCAGTTCTTTATTGGAATTTCCGGTAAATAATTTTAATTTATTAGTCATATTTTTGTTAATAGAGGCATTGTTAATCTTATTTACTGCTTTCGTCTTACATTCTGCTGGCTGGGGCGGGAGGATGACTCGCATGCTTTGCCTGCTCGTGATCGCCTACCCAACAGCATTGTTAATCTTATTTACTGCTTTCGTCTTACATTCTGCTGGCTGGGGCGGGAGGATTCGAACCTCCGAATGCAGGAATCAAAATCCTGTGACTTGCCGCTTGTCGACGCCCCAATTTAAACCTTCTTAACAAAGACAAGAGGTTCTTTATCTCTATTATTCCGGGCTGTTCATAGCAACTTCATATGCAGCAAGGACAGCCGATTCTATCATATCCCTTGTTTCATTATTTAAAGGATGCGCCGTATCTTTAAAGGTGCCGTCCTTCCTTTTTTTACTGGGCATTGCTACGAATAACCCATCCTTTCCGTTGATTATCTTGAGGTCTCTGACTACAAAACAGTTATCGAACGTAATTGTAACATAAGCTTTTAATTTTTCTTCGTCTACGGGAAAAACATTAACTTCGGTAACTTGCATAACAAAATCCCTCCAAAAATAAATTGCTCGGCTTGCGCCTGCGCGTTAAATCATTGAGTAATGGTTTATAAAGTTTCTGTTAAATAGCTCAAACATATTCTGCGATAAAAATGAAACGATTTCAATTCATCAATATATGAATTTGCGTCGGCCAAGTTCTTAAATGCGCCAAATATAGCGGAACCGCTTCCCGATAAAAGAGACGTTTCGGCTCCGTTTAAACTTAACGATTCTTTAATTTCTTTAAGAATCGGATATTTTTTAAATATTACGCTTTCAAAATCATTTTCAAACATTAAATCTTTAAAGCCTAAGTATTGAATATTATAATAATTTATATTATTTGTCAACAAAAAATCGTCATAATCTGCATATGCGTCTTTTGTGCTTATTCCAAAATCTGGTATAATTAAAACGATATAATATTTCGGCAATACGCCGGCTTCAATTTTTTCGACATTTTCTCCGAAACCGGACACTATAGCATCGCTTTCCTCCAAAAAGAACGGCATATCCGAACCGGTTTCTAAAGCCAGTTTCCTTAATTCAACTTTGTCTAATATATTATTATATACTTCATTTAACTTTAGCAATAATCCGGCTCCGTCGCTTGAACCGCCTCCAAGTCCGGCATTAAAAGGTATGTTTTTTTCTATCAGGACGTCTATTGCTTTATCTCCTATATTTAATTTATTAAAAAAACTTTTTGCTGCTTTTATTACTATATTGTTTTCATTTGAAATCGATTCTAAACCAACTTCTATCCCGCTATTTTTTAAAATTGCGCCCGGAATTACTTTAATCCTATAGCCGTCTTCCGTAACCTTAAAGGAAATTTTATCGGTTATCCCGATTCTTCTCATAAGGGAATGAATTTTATGGAGACCCACCGTTTCTTTCCTGCCTATTCTTAGAGAAAAATTAATTTTAGCAGAAGCATAATAAGTTATATTCTCCATAAAGAAAATACTGAATTATTCGCGAAATTTATAAATATTTGAGGAAATATCCCCATTAAAAGCGTTAAAATTAAACAAATTATAATTGTAATCATTAAACCTTCATCTATTTTGCCGCGAGAAATTGACGCGCCTGCCGGCTCTTTGTCGGGCATATACATTTTAACGATTATTTTAATATAATAAAATGCGGCAAAAGCGCTGTTTAAAAGAGCAATTACGACTAACCAGTTATAACCCGATTTAACGGCGGAAGAAAATACGTAAAATTTTCCCATAAATCCCGAAGTTACCGGTATTCCGGCAAACGATAGTAAAAAAAACGACATAGACGCGGCAATGAATGGATATTTGTATCCTATTCCGGAATATCTTTTAATATCTAATGAAATTAAATCTGAATTCTCAAATATAATAACGACGGCAAAAGCTCCCGCCGTCATAAAAATATATGAGAGCAAATAAAACAGCGTTCCCGAATAGCCGTAAAACCCGCCTCCTATAATACCGACAAGTATATAACCAGCCTGAGCTATGGACGAATACGCCAGAAGTCTTTTTATGTTTGAAGATAAAAGCGCGGCTATATTTCCAAATGTCATAGAAAAAACTGCAAGAAGCCATAATATATCGTTAAAATTCATTACGTTAAAATTATAAATAAGCGAATAAATCCTTAAAAAAATTGCGAAAGCGGCTATTTTGATTCCGGTAGCCATAAAACTCGTTATGGGCGTGGGAGCTCCGTCGTAAACATCCGGCGTCCATGAATGAAACGGAAATAACGACATTTTAAAAGCCAGACCGACTAAAAACAAAATCAATCCGATTGAAATATATACTTTAATTCCATTGCCGCCGCTGCGGTCAACCCCTCCGACATACGAAATATTTTCTAAAAAATAATGTATGCCGTCCAAGTTTAAATGTCCGGTAGATGCATAAATAAAAACTGAGCCGAAAAGTAAAAAAGCGGATGCATACGTTCCGAATACGAAATATTTAAGCGCCGCTTCCGTGCTTCTTGTACTGCCTTTAATATATCCGGTAAGTATATAGGCGCATATCGACATAAATTCTATAGATAAAAATACCATTATTAAATTATTGGAAGATACTAAAAACATCATAGCCGACAATCCGAAAAGAACAAGGCTATAATATTCCGGCGCCGGCATCTCGGAATTTTCTATATAATCTTTCGACATTAAAACCGTAAATAGACCCGAGAAAAGAATAGCGATAAACAAAAATACGTCGAAACCGTTAAAAATGACAGACCCGTAAAAACCGTACATATTCCTGTCGGAAAGCATTAACACATATAGAATGGAAAAAACTATGCCTATTAAAGAAAGATAGTAAGAGTTTTTTCTTTTCGCAAGTTTTTCAAAAAATGCAAAAAAAAGAACCAAAAAAGCAAATATTATAATTACGGCTTCCGGTATTATACTGAGCATGCTTTTTTCTAAGAAATTCAATCCATATATAGAAGGCGCATTATGCATTGGACAACCCCGTCTTTAATTTAACTGCGTTATAAACGACATTATGATGATTCATCATGGAAACAAAATGTAAAACGGTAGGGTCGATTCTTTCCAAAAAAGGCATAGGATAAAATCCAATTAAAAACATCAGGATAATCAAGGGTAAAACCGTAATGATTTCCCTTAAATTCATATCTTCGAAGTTTTCTGCCTCAGGATTCGTAATGTCCTGAAACATGACTCTCTGAAACATCCATAATAAATAAACGGCTGCAAAAATAATGCCGCTTGTAGCGACAATCGTTAAAACGGGATAACTATGGAACGAACCGATTAATATTAAAAATTCTCCTATAAATCCGTTCAATCCCGGAAGCCCTGCGGATGCCAGAACCGATATCATAAAAAGCGCCGTAAGCACCGGAGCTTTTTTTGCGATACCGCCAAAATCTTTAATCTGCCTGGTGTGCATTCTTTCGTAAAGCATTCCGACGAACAAAAATAGCGCACCAGTGGCAATTCCATGATTTAAAAGTTGCAAAACCGCGCCGTTTATACTTATTACGGACATTGCAAACAATCCTAACATTATAAAACCCATATGCGAAACGCTCGAAAAGGCGACTAATCTTTTTAAATCTTTCTGCACTATCGAAACAAAAGCGCCGTAAAGTATTCCTATAACTCCAAGAATAATTACAAACGGGGCAAGCGTAAAAGCGGCTTCAGGTAAAAGAGGCATGGCAAATCTAAAAAAGCCGTAAACGCCGAATTTCAATAAAACACCGGCAAGTATGACGCTGCCTGCGGTAGGAGCTTCGGTATGGGCATCGGGAAGCCATGTATGAAACGGGAAAAGAGGTATTTTTATAGCGAAACCTAAAAATAAAGCAATAAATAATATTATCTGAAGACTGCTTGAAATATGCGTATTATACAGTCTTAATATATTAAACGTAAAATTTCCGGTCTGGTTATAATGCATTATAAATATATAAATTAGACCGAAAAGCATAATTAAAGAGCCGGAAAGAGTATAAAGGACAAACTTGACCGCTGAATAAACCTTCTTCCCCGTTCCCCACATGCCTATAATAAAATACATAGGTATAAGCATAAATTCCCAGAAAAGATAAAACAACAGGACGTCAAGCGCCGCAAAAGTTCCTATCATAAACGTTTCCAGCAAAAGCATCAAAATAACAAATTCCTTAACATGTTCTTTTATATATCTATAGCTTGATAATAAAGAAACAAACGTCAAAAGCGTAGTCAATAAAATTAAAAAAAGACTTACTCCGTCGATTCCTAAGAAGTATGATGCACCAAAGGAGGGAATCCAGTTGTATTTTTCAACAAACTGAAATTTATAAGTATTCTGCTTAAAATAAGCAAAGAGATAAAGCGAAAAAATAAGCTCTACTAAGGATAAGAAAGTAGAAAGGTTTCTTAATATACCCTCGTTCTTTTTATTTACCGGAAGCAACAAAAAAATAGAAAAAACGGGGAAAAAAATCAATATCGAAAGCAGATGTTTTATAAAAAAATCCATATAATTATATCCCTTAGGTTCAAATTTATCTAATAAAATAATAGAAGAGAAGAGCCGCTACACCTATCGAAAGCGTTAAAATATAGCTCATCAACATTCCGTTTTGAATTCTTCTCGCTTTGACCGAAAAACCGGCAAATGCGGAAGCTACCCCGTTCACCGCGCCGTCAATAACTTTAACGTCTATTACTTTCCATAGGAAATCAAAAAATGCGTACAAAGGTTTTACTATTAAAAAATTATATATTTCGTCTATGTAGACTTTATTATAAGATAATGCATAAATAGGTTTAAACAGGGATTTAATTTTTTCAGGATTTAGAGCTTTTTTAATATATAAAATATATGCTATATATATGCCGAATAATCCCATTAGGACAGATATTAAACTCAAAATATACCATGGAGCGTTATTTACTGCCGGCGCAAAAACTGCCGCAGTTTTAAAATCGGTATGTAAAAAACCGTAAAATATGGAATGATTAAATGGCGGTATGCCCAAAAAGCCGATTATAACGGCAAACGAAGCCAGTATTATCATAGGAATAGTCATAATTTTCGGAGATTCGTGGACATGCTTACCCGCTTCAATTTTTGATTCGGAAAAAAATGCCAGAAATATTAATCTAAAAATATAAAAAGCCGTCATTAATGCGGTTAATTCCCCCACTGCCCATGCAAAATAAAAGCCTTTATTATAAATATCCGCAAGTATGGCATCTTTCGAAAAAAAACCTGAAAACGGGGGTATGCCGGATAGAGCAAGCCCGCCGACTATAAATGTAACGGCGGTAGTTTTCATTTTTGAATAAAGCCCGCCCATTTTTCTTAAATCCAGCTCTCCCGAAAGTCCGTGCATTACGCTTCCGGCAGTTAAAAATAGCAGTCCTTTAAAAACAGCATGGGAAATCAAGTGAAAAATTCCTGCGGTATAAGAACCTATTCCTACTGCCATAAACATATATCCCAACTGGCTTATCGTAGAATATGCGATAATTCTTTTGATATCAAACTGCGTAAGCGCTATGAACGCGGCAAAGAATGCAGTAAACGTTCCTACAGCAAGCACAACTTCGGAAGCTTCCGGCGAATAAGAAAATATAACATGAAATCTTGCAATCATATATACTCCGGCAGTAACCATCGTCGCCGCATGTATAAGAGCGCTGACGGGAGTAGGGCCTTCCATTGCATCCGGCAGCCATATATGCAAGGGAAACTGCGCCGATTTTCCGACCGCTCCGGCAAATAAAAGCAAGGCAATAATTGTAGTAGTATAGGCGGGTATAGACGGGATAGCCGTAAACACCGTTTCATAGTTAAGCGTTTTAGTCGTTACGAATAAAAGAAAAATTCCTACGGCAAAACCAAAGTCTCCTATTCTGTTAACGATAAATGCTTTTTTTCCCGCATCGGAGGCAGATTTTTTTTCATACCAGAATCCTATTAAAATATAAGAACAAAAGCCTACTGCCTCCCAAAATACATAGAGGAGCAGAAGATTATTAGCAATTACAAGCATTATCATAGAAAAAACGAAAAGGTTCAAAAATGAGAAATATCTCGAAAAACCTTTGTCCCCCTGCATATATCCGATAGAATATATATGGACGAGCATGCTGACTCCGGTAACCATTACCAGCATAATTACCGAAAGCCTGTCTATTACTGCAGATACCCCTACTTTAAATATTCCGGCATATACCCAGGGATAAAGAGTATCGGTAAATCCATGAGAATAGGCAACTATAAAAAAAAGAATGACCGATAAAATAAAAGATACGGCTACGAAACCGCTGGCGATATATCCCGATAAACCTTTAAAATATTTTCCAAATAAACCCCATAACAGCCAGCCTGAAAACGGAAATAAAGGGATCAACCATGTAATTAATATTTTAAAATCCATTTTAAATAATTATCCTTAATTTTAATTTTTCAATTCGTTTGCCTTATCGATATCTACCGTTCCTTTTTCTCTGTAAAAAGCAATCGCAATACTCAGAGCTATTGCCGCCTCCGCCGCGGCTACGACTATAACAAAAATTACAAATATATCTCCCGAAATAAGATTTAGACGATTAGACACTGCGACAAATCCTAAATTAGCAGCATTAAACATAAGTTCCAAACTCATAAAAATGACTATTAAATTTTTTCTTATCATCACTCCGAGAGCGCCTATGCAGAAAATAATACTTGCTACTATCAAATAACTGTTCATAAGTTTATTACCCGATAATTAATATTTCTTCTTCGCAAATAAATAAGCTCCGATTATTGCAACTAATAAAAGAATTGAAGCAATCTCGAAAGGCAGCATATACTTGGTAAATAAAAATTCTCCTATAAACTGGGTATTTCCAACTTTTCTAATTAGGGCTTCGGTAAAAATACCGGTCGATTTTTTTGGAACTCCGTTGGAAATATAAAAAATAATCTCAATAAATAAAATTAAAGAAATTAACACGCCGATAATTTTTTGATGTAGATCCGATTTCATATTTTTTATGTTTGAAATATTTAGCAGCATTATAACTAAAACGACAAGGACCATTATAGCTCCGGCATAAACAAGTATCTGCATAGCCGCTAAAAACTGCATGTCTAACATTACGTAAAAACCGGCAAGAGCAAAAAAGCATAAAATCAGATAAAGCGCGGACGTCAGCGGATTTCTCATTGCGACGACCATTAAAGCAGAAAAGATTGCAATAAACGAAAAAATATAAAAAAGCATTTCCAAAATTATCCTCTTTATCTTAAATTTACCTTGATTTGATTAATTTTTCTATTCCGTAAATCCCCTCGTCCCGCGTATAAAAAGCGACTTCGTAGTCGCTGCCCATAGTTATAGCTTCTTCGGGACAAATTTCTTCGCAGTATCCACAGCAGATGCATCTCAACAGGTCTATTTCAAATGAAGAAGGGTGCCTTCTTCCATCGTTAAAAGTTCCGACTTTAATATTATCTAGACTGTGATTATGCTTTTGCCTTTCGGTAAGCTCATGTTGAATTCCGTAATCGACATAACCGGACTTTATTTTAATGGCTTCCGACGGACATACGGTTTGGCATAAAAAACATGCTACGCACCTTAAAGAACCGTCCCCGAAAACGTTAAGATGAGGGAATGCCCTGAACCTTTCGGCTATTACGAGCTTTTCTTTCGGATATTGAAACGTTACCGGTTTGCGAAAAAAAGTTTTAACGGTCGTTTTTAGTCCTATCAAAAGATTTTTCGATATTTCTATAATAGAATTTTCCTGTTTTTCGGTATTCATATATTACCCGTATTTCACCCCTTGAGTAAAATCATTATAAAACCGGTAACTATAATATTGGCTAAAGCTAACGGCAATAAAAATTTCCATCCTAAATCCATAAGCTCGTCATACCTGAGCCTCGGATAAGTCCATCTGAGCCATAGATATATTAGTATTACAAAAAAAACTTTAATTAAAAACCATAAAACGGACGGAAGAAACGGTCCCTGCCAGCCTCCCAAGAACAAAGTAACTATTACGGCGCTGTTTACGACCATTTGGGCATATTCGCCGATAAAATAAAAAGCAAACTCCATACTGGAATATTCGGTATGAAAACCTGCGACAAGTTCTCCTTCCGCTTCCCCTAAATCAAACGGCACCCTGTTCATTTCAGCGGTGGATGCTATAAGATAAATTATAAATCCTATCGGTTGATATACTATAAACCACATATGCGATTGTTCGGAAACTATTTTCGCAAGGCTTAAATCTCCCGCTATCATTATTATGCCGACGATGGAAAGAACAAGGGCAACTTCATAACTAATCATCTGCGCGGCAGTCCTTATAGCGCCGAGTAAAGAATATTTGCTGTTAGACGCCCATCCTCCCAGAACCACTCCATAAACGCCCAGAGAAGTTAACGCCAGAATAAAAAGTATTCCTATGTTTACGTCGGCAATTTGAAGAGGAACGATATGTCCCATAATTTTTACCGGAGCGCCGAAAGGTATAACGGCAAAAGTCGTCAGCGCGGGAATAACGACTATTACCGGAGCCAAAAGAAATAAGAATTTATTAGCTCCTTCAGGTATAATATCCTCTTTAAAAAATAATTTTATTCCGTCGGCTATGGGCTGTAGTAATCCGTGAAATCCGGCTTCCATCGGACCCATTCTATTTTGTATTCTTGCGGCTATTTTGCGTTCTAAAAGAGTAAGATAAGCGGCAGACATAAGTAGACCCGCAAAAACGATTAAAATTTTAATAATATCTGTAATAAGTACGAATAACATATATACGGTGTCTTTATAATTTTATAATTTTAATAAAATTTCTTTGATTTATCGTTATAATAAAATATGCTTCTGGATTTAATTTTATTATAATATATCATATCTTTTGTCTTTATTGAATCAATATAATGGGACATTTCTTCTTGTATATAATTGAAAGAATATCCGAGCCTGCCTGAAATATCAATCAAAAGAGGAATAATTTCATATCTATATTCTCCCAAATTAAACTCGTTATTTATGTTAATAATTTTGCCTTCAAAATTTTCGTAAAAAGACCCTCTGTTTTCAAGAAAGTCTTTAACGGGAATAACAATATCAGCCATTGTCGAAAGAATGCTTGTTTTAGACGAAAAGACGGCTAAAAATTCCATATCGGATGCATACTTAATTATATCTTTAGACGCCGGATCGTTAAATACGTCGCCTATATATATCATATTTTTAATTTTACCGCTCTTTAATCCGGAATTTATCGAATCGAAACCTAAAACCCCGCCCTCCGGATTAATTCCGGCGCTTATAAGCCCTCTATGATTAAAAGGTTTAATGAGCGGGTAAATATATAATATTTTCTGTTGGTCTCTTAAAAACTCGACTATCTCTCTTAATATTAAAATATCGTCGCCCATATCGTATGAAGATAAAAGATCGTCGCCCAGTATAATAGAAATGCAATCGGCATTAAGTATGCTTTCAACTACTTCATCGTTTTTTTTAAGTCCTTTTTCGTAAAAAACATTGCGCAAAGTTTTAAAATAACCGTTTAATAAAGATAAACCTATGTCTTTTTTTACGCACGCGATATCTTCGAACCTCGTCAAATGATGAGTAGAATTATTTTTGGTATTTATAAATAATAATTTAGCGCCCTGTTCCCTGCGAGTTTTCATTATATTATACGCCGCATAAGGGATCTCGTCTTCGATGCTTCCGATATAAAGCACGACTTCGGAGTTTTCAATAGTTTTAATATCAAAAATTTCTTCACCCTTAAATACGGATTTAAATTTATTAAAATTAGTTCTGTAAAATTCCGGCTCCGAAATATCGAAATATGCCGGCTTTAAAATATTTCTAATAAATTCATTTATAACAAAACCGTCATTTATGGAAACATTAGGAGAAACTAAAACTGCCGTGTTATTCATTCCGCCTTTTTCTGAAATATTTTTTATCCTTATGGTAAATTCGTTTAGGGCATTTTCAAGTGAAACCGCTTCCGGCGCAGATTTCTTTTTAATATAAGGCGAAGAAATATAATATCCATTATCTTTTCCGATACCTTCATAAAAAAAGCCTTTTTTACATAAATATCCGCCGAATAAAGCGGCCGTTCTCACCAAAGATTCCTCTTTGGCATATCTGTAATATTCAACCCTGCAGGCGGCGGAACATTTATCGCAAACGGATGAAAAAGGATTTTCCATCCAGTATCTTTCTTTAAACTTTGAAGGTTTTGAAATAAGAGCGCCTACAGGACAAACTTCGATGCAGTTTCCGCAGTAATAACAATCTAAATAATCGAAGTCAAGCTTAATTCCTTCAAAGCCGCAATGTTCCGAAGAAACGACGCCTAATTCTAATTTATCCTCATGCCGCAAACCTATATATCCGTTATCTCCTTTATTTTTAATTTCGTAAAAAGGATTCCCGTACATATCGGTGCATACTCTTATGCATCTCGAACACAAAACGCATCGCGTGGCATGGTATTCTATTAAATCGCTTTTAAAAATTTTTGTTCTGTCGGGAAAGACTTTTTGGTTTTTCTGAGTCGTGATACCGAATTCAAACGTAAGATCCTGCAGAAGACATTCGCCCGATTTATCGCAAACCGGACAATCTAAGGGATGGTCCAACAGAAGATGTGAAATTACTTCCTTTCTAATCTTCCAAACTCTTTCGGTGTCCGTCGTAATTTTATACCCTTCCTTAACTCTGGCAACACACGAAGGAATCGGATTTTTAATTCCTTCGACTTCGACGACGCAGACTCTGCAGGAGCCGATAGGCCTTAACCTTCTCAAATAACAAAGCACCGGGATTCTTATTCCGTTTTGTGCCGCCGCTTCGAGAATGGTAATACCCGATTGGGTAATTATTTTTTTTCCGTTAATAGTAATCTCTATATCCATTTATTTTTTAATCCTTTTTAAACTTAACAAGCATAAGAAAATAACATCTCATGCACCTCGTCGCTTCGTAAACTACATCGTCGGCGGTTAACCCTTTGTCAACCTCGTTAAAATTTTTTATGCGTTTGGCAATGTTTTCTTCGACCTGCTTAGCCGCGGGATTTCCTGCGGGAAAATCGGTATAATCTATTATTTCGTTTTTATCGTAAACGCCTGTTTCTTCCAAAAAATATTCAAACAGGCAATCGTCCGTAGCCTCAAAAGAACCGGTTCTTATATATTGGTCTATCCTTCTTGCCGCATTTTTGCCGTCGCGGTTAGAATCTACTATGCTAATCGGCCCGGTAAATACGTCTCCGCCCGCAAAAACTCCGGGCATATCGGTCATATGAGTAAACTTATCTGCTATTATAATTTTATTTTTATCGGTTTTAATCTGCGGCGTATCTTTTAAGAAATCCAGATCCGGAACCTGTCCTACCGCCATAATAAACGAATCGCATTCTATATCGAAATCGGAATCCTGAACTTCCACGGGGCTTCTTCTGCCGCTCGCATCCGGTTCTCCCAACTTCATTTTTCTGCATCGTACGCCTTTTACCTCTCCGTTTTCCTGAATAATGCTTACCGGATTCGTTAAAAATTCAAATGTAACGCCTTCTTTTATAGCCGTATCTATTTCATACTGGGCAGCGGGCATTTCATGCCTCGATCTTCTATATACCACGATAACTTCTTTAAATCCTAATCTTATCGCAGTCCTGCAGCAATCTATAGCAACGTTTCCGCCGCCTTCGATAATAACTTTTTTGCCGATTTCTATTTTATTACCGAGAGAAACGTCCCTTAAAAATTTAACGCCTTCATAAAAACCTTTAAGATTGTCGTTTTCGCCCTGTAAACCTATATTTTGCCCCTTATGGGCGCCGACGGCAAGAAAAACCGCTTTAAAATCTTGGTCAAAAAGATCCTTTATGGTAAAATCGACGCCGAGTCTTTGATTTAATTTATAATTGATTCCGGTTGAAAATATATAACCTAATTCTTTATCTAAAAATTCTTGAGGCAATCTATATTTAGGAATACCTACGTTCATCATTCCGCCCAAAACCGGCAACGCCTCAAATATTACCGGCTCATAACCCATAAGCCTTAAATAATAGGCGCAGCTTAAACCTGCAGGGCCGGAGCCGACGATCGCAATCTTAATTCCGTTACTTTTAATAGAAAACTTAGGTTTTATATTGGTATAAAACTCGTTATCCGCCGCAAACCTTCTTATTAAACAAATCTCTATAGATTCGTCGACGTTTGCCCTGCGGCAATTATCCTGACATGGATGAAAACATGTCCTGCCGAGAATACCCGCAAGCGGAGTGTTTTTTCTTGCCGATTCCAACGCATCTTCAAACCTTCCGTCCCTAACTCTTTCTATCCAGTTTGGAATATCTAATTTAGAAGGACAGCCGTTAATACACGGAGCCGTAACCTTCGTTATATAATCTCCTTTTTCTATGGTTTGTTTGTTTATTATCGCCTTTTCGAAATCTTCATAGAAATTATCCAACAATTCTATAACTACTGACGGACATATTGTTCCTACGGCACATTTGGAAGAAGACATAATCCACTCGCACTGTTTCTTTAATCTGTCGATATCTTCTAAAATAGCGCGGCCGTTGCAGATATTCTCAAGAATATCGGAAGCTACCGCAGTTCCGACGGTACAGGGTATGCAGACCCCGCAGGACGTCTTTTGTAGTTCCTGCATATAACAACGTGCCAAGTCAATCTTGTTATCCTCATCGTCGAGTAAAACTATACCTTTCCAACTGAGTATGGAAGAAATCTCGGAATGTCCAGACCTCTTAAAAAACGAAACGTCTAATTTTGAACCGATTTTATCTATAATTTTCATAATAAGTGAAATTAAAATATAATTAAATTTATCTTATCTGTCCACTTCGCCCAATAATATATCCACGCTCCCCATAATAGCTATTAAATCTGCTACCAGATGTCCTTTAACCATTTTATTTAAAGCGCTTATATTGCAGAACGACGGCGGTCTGACTCTCATTCTGTATGGAAAACCCGAACCGTCCGATACCATATAAAAGCCTAATTCTCCCCTAGGATTTTCTATGGAAACGTAAGCCTCTCCTTTAGGAGGCTTTATACCTTCCATTCCGTATTTAAAATTAAAAATCATCCCTTCCATAGTCGTTAATGCCCTCTTCTTGGGAGGGATAACGTAATGCGGGTATTCGTCATAGCTTAAATATTCCCCCTCCGGAACATTCTCTACAGCCTGGGAAATGATTTTAATGCTTTGGCGCATTTCTTCGATTCTAACTAAGTATCTGTCGTAAACGTCGCCCGTTTCTCCAATCGGAATTTCAAAATCGAAATCTTCATAGCGCGAGTAGGGATTTGCTTTTCTGACGTCGTATTTTACTCCGCTTCCCCTGAGCGACGGGCCGGTTAATGCAAAACTTATGGCATCTTCGGCAGAAATTATTCCTAAATTTTTAGTTCTTTCTAACCATATTTTATTTTTTGTCAAAAGCGCTTCATACTCGCCAATTTTTTCCGGAAAAATTTTAATAAAACTTCTTGTTTTATCGAAAAAATCTTTATGCGCGTCCATTGCAAGACCGCCTACGCGAAAAAAGGACGGGGTCATCCTTGCTCCCGTAACCGTTTCTATTATGTCTAATATGAGTTCTCTTTCGCGAAAACAGTATAAAAACTCGGTCAACGCGCCTATATCTACGGCATGCGTCGCAAGCCATACTAGATGCGAACTTATTCTTGTTAATTCGGCAAGTATAACTCTTATATATTCGGCTCTTTTAGGAGCTTTAACCCCGCAGAGTTTTTCCACCGTAAGAATATATCCAAGATTATTCGAAGCTGCGGAAACATAATCCATTCTGTCGGTAATGGTTTCCGCCTGATGGTATGTTCTAAATTCTGCAAATTTTTCCATGCTGGTATGCAGATAGCCTATTATAGGCTCTGTATGGATGACGGTTTCTCCGTCAAGTTGGACTAAAACCCTGAGAACTCCGTGGGTGGCAGGATGAGAAGGTCCGATATTTAATGCAAACTTATCCGTTTCTATAAGAAAATCTTTATATTCGAACATTAAATAAATACTCTTAAGATTATTATATTTTTTCCAACTCTATATATCCAGGGGCATCCATTTTAATTTCTTCCGGTTCCGGTCTTTTTCTTAAAGGATAATCTTTAAGGAGTGGGTATCCTTCCCAGTCGTCCGGATTTAATATTCTTTTTAAATCAGGGTGGTTTTTAAATTTCAAGCCGAACATATCATATACTTCTCTTTCAAACCAGTCTGCCGAATTAAAAATAGACGTTAAACTCGGATATTCCGATTCATCGGCTTTACTTCCGACCTTAACAAAAACCCTGAAGTTATTTTTTACCGAATAAAAATTATAAATTACTTCTATTCTTTCCGGTTTTTTCGGATAATCGACGGCAAATAAATCGGACAGCATATCAAACTCTAATCGGGAATCCGTTTTTAAAAAGGAAGCAAATTCTATTAAATCTTCTTTTTTAATCCTTATGTGGGTATCGCCGTTAATAGTATCCGTCGAAATGATAGATTGAGGTTTAGATTCTTTTATAACCGTTAATGCAAACATTACGTCCATATTAATAAAGTATTTAATCTATATTATAAGTTTAGGCGGTTCTTCGTTTTTTATAGTTCCTTTTTCTATCTTTTCCTGAAGCTTAACTATGCCGTAAATCAAGGCTTCCGGTCTCGGAGGACAACCGGGTACATAAACATCTACGGGAATTATTCTATCGACTCCTTGAACTATGCTGTAAACATTAAAAAGTCCTCCAGACGATGCGCAGTCGCCCATTGCAATGACCCACTTTGGATTAGGCATTTGGTCATAAATTCTTTTCACCATGGGAGCCATTTTATATGATACCCTGCCGGAAACGATAATTAAATCCGCCTGCCTCGGGCTTGACCTGAATATTAATCCCAACCTGTCGAAATCGTATCTAGAAGAGGCAACAGTCATCATTTCAATCGCACAACATGCCAGTCCAAAGGTTGCAGGCCATATAGACCATTTTCTGCCCCATGAAACTATTTTATCTAAAGATGCGGTAATGATATTATCGCCTAAATGCTCTTCTATTCCCATTTGAGCGCTCCCTTAAGCCAGATATACATTAAACCTAAAACTAATATTATAATAAAAAAGAACATTTCGATAAAACCCAAAAATCCTAATTTAGAAAAAACTACCGCCCAAGGAAATAAAAAAAGAGCTTCTATATCGAACAGAAGAAAAAAAATGGCAATAAGATAAAACTTAATATCGAATCTTATATGCGGTTCGCCGGAGGGCTCTACGCCGCATTCGTAAGCCTTTAACTTTCCGGTTTCAAAAGTTTTTTTTCCTATAAAGTTAGAAACTACAATAGTAAGAACCGCAAATAAAATTGCCACGATGAGCATTATAAGAATAGGCAGAAAAGAATTCAAGAAAACTCCTTAGAATTTTATAATTTTTTATTAATTAAAAATTTCCTAATATGAAATATATCATACGAAAATGGCTTAATCAAGAAAAAATATTGCCGTTAGATTTTATGCTGATTCAAATAATAGAGCAAGGTTCTGGCTCCAACTCCAGTGCCGCCTTTAGGATTATAACCAAAACCTGTTTTAGTAAAGGCAGGACCGGCTATGTCTATATGGCACCATTTAATTTTATCGGACACGAATTCCTCGAGAAACATTCCTGCCGTAATAGCTCCTCCATATCTGTTTCCTACGTTTTTTAAATCCGCTATGGGACTCGACAGCTTCTCTTTCATATTGTCGTCGAAAGGCAGTTCCCACATTCTTTCGCCGGAAATTTGGCTTACGGATATAATATTATTTATTAAATCTTTATCGTTACCCATAACGCCTGAGGTATATTCTCCAAGCGCAACAACGCATGCTCCGGTTAAAGTCGCAAGGTCTATTATTTCGTCCACTCCGAGATTAGACGCAAAGGCTAAAGCATCCGCCAGAGTAAGCCTGCCTTCCGCATCGGTATTGTCTATCTCGATAGTTTTCCCGTTAAGAGCTTTGACTACGTCGTCCGGTCTCTGCGCGCCTCCGTCCGGCATATTTTCGCATGCGGCGATAATACCGTGGACTTCTAAATTTATATCAAAATCTTTTATATACTTCATTACCCCCAGAACTGCACAGGCTCCCGACTTATCCGACTTCATAGTAGTCATAAAATCCGCCGGTTTAAGGGAAAGTCCTCCGCTGTCGAATGTTATTCCTTTTCCGATAATTGCAATTTTTTTATTTTTTTTATTTTTTGAACTGCTTTGAGGCTTATAAGTAAAATGAATGAATCTTGGAGGATTCTTCGACCCCTGACCTACGCCATAAAAAGCGTTCATTCCTTTTTTTAAAATTTCTTTTTCGTTCAATATTTCGCATTCTATATTATTTTCGGCAGATATCTCTCTCGCAATGCCGGCTAAATGTTCAGGAGTAACGACGTTTCCAGGCTCATTGACTATATCCCGCGCAAAATTAGCCGCAGAGGAAGTTTTTCTGCCGAAATTAAAACCGCTTTCTAATTCATTAATTATATCTTTAGTTATTTTTAAACCGTCAAAATAGATACTTACGGTTTCGGGATAAATAATTTTATCATTATTTTTTTTATCCTTGGTAAGATATTTTTTAAATTCGTATAGACCTAATTCGGCTCCTTCCGCAATGGAGCCCGATAAATAAAATAGCCCGCTCTTTATATAATATTCTCTATGCAATTCGGGAATTATAAAAATTGTTTCTTTAATTTTATTTGTTTTGGCTATTTTTGAAGAACCCGAAATAAAATTTCTTAGAGAATCGTAATTAAATTTATCTTTTTTGTCTAATCCGTAGATTAACGAATAAACGGGGGATTCGATAATTATATTTTTTCCTTTTTTTGCCTTAAAATCGAGCTGTTTAATTCTTTTGTAGATAGAATCTAACTTTTTAAAATTTTTATTCCCTAAAAAATTATTTTCGTCTCCCTGAAAAACCCCGAAAACAAAAATTCGGTCAAATTCTTTTACCCTTTTTTCTTCCAAAACTGTTTCTATAGAATCTATAATTTTAAATTTCAAGCTTGAATCCTCCGTATTGAGTTTATTATATGTCTTTATCCGAAATTAATCTTCTTCTATAGTAGATAAATCGCCTTCGTCTATTCCCATTTCTCTTGCTTTTAAAACTCTTCTCATGATCTTTCCGCTTCTGGTTTTTGGAAGAGAGTCCACAAATTCTATCTCATCCGGTTTTGCAATAGGCCCTAAAGTTTTCCCGACATTAGCTTTAATATCGTCTGCAAGCGCGTCGCTTTTTTCCGTATTAGGCTTTAAAACTACAAAAGCCTTAATGGAATTGCCTTTAATGTCATGCGGCTTTCCTATAACGGCGGATTCGGCAACCGATTCATGGGTTATTATGGCGCTTTCTATTTCTGCAGTTCCCAGCCTGTATCCTGAAACTTTTATTACGTCGTCTATTCTACCCATAACGTAAAAATATCCGTCTTCATCTCGTTTTGCCGTATCGCCGGCAAGATATATTCCGTTAAATTTAGAAAAATATGTTTCTTTATATCTGTTTTCGTCTTTATAAATAGTTCTCATCATTGCAGGCCACGGTTTTTTTACTACAAGATAGCCTCCCTTGTCTGCTTTTACGCTTTTACCGTTTTCGTCGAATATATCGGCGTTTATTCCGAAAAAAGGCTTTCCGCACGAACCCGGTTTTAAAGACATCGTAGGAACCGGCGTTATTAAAAACATGCCCGATTCGGTCTGCCACCACGTATCCATTACAGGACATCTTTCCTTGCCTATGTGCTTATAATACCAGCGCCATACTTCAGGGTTTATAGGCTCGCCTACGCTGCCTAATATTTTAAGAGAACTTAAGTTGTGCCTATTAGGCCAGTTTTCGCCGAACCTCATGACGCCTCTTATTGCCGTAGGGGAAGTATAAAAAATATTAACCCCGTGCTTTTCAACGATTTTCCACCATCTGTCCGGATAAGGATAATACGGCGAGCCTTCGACCATGAGCGTAGTCGCCCCATTAATTAAAGGCCCATATATAATATACGAATGTCCCGTTATCCAGCCCGGATCGGCGGCACACCAGTAAGTATCGTTATCTTTAATATTAAAAACATACTTTGAAGTTATATAAGTCCCTACGGAATATCCCCCGTGAACATGAAGAATTCCTTTGGGCTTGCCCGTCGTTCCCGAGGTATAAAGTATAAAAAGGGGATCTTCCGAATCAAGTTCTTCGGTTTTTAAATACGGATTTGCTATAGGCAGTTTCATAAGCCCGTCGTAATAAAAATCCCGGGACGTATCCATAGCGACGTCTTTACCTATTCTCTTAACGACGATGACCGTTTGAACCACCGGAGCTTTCGTAACCGCTTCATCCGCTATCTTTTTAAGCTCTACTATCTTACCTGCCCTGAAGGCGCCGTCCGCCGTAATAAGCAGTTTGCTTTGCGCATCGAGTATTCTGTCCTTCAATGCCATAGCCGAAAACCCGGCATATACTACGCTGTGGATAGCCCCTATTTTTGCGCATGCAAGCATACTTATCGCGATTTCCGGTATATTAGGAAGATATATGGTAACGGTATCGCCCTTTTTTATTCCGAAACTTTTAAGAACGTTTGCGAACTTATTAACCTCTTTATATAAAGAAAAATATGTGTAAACCCTTTCGCTGCCGTCCTCACCTTCCCATATTATGGCAAGCTTGTTTTTGCGAAACGTCGTTATGTGTCTGTCTAAGGCGTTGTAAACGATATTTGTTTTTCCTCCCGTAAACCACTTATAAAAAGGGGGATTTGACGAATCCAAAACCTTGTCGTAACGCTTAAACCAGTCTAACTGCTTTGCCGTCTCGTCCCAAAACTTCGCGTTTTCTTTTATGGAATATTCGTAAAGTCTGTCGTAATCGTCCACATAACTATTTTTTATCGTTTCCTTCGACGGGACGTATATATCTTTTGTATTAGCCAAACTGTCGAAAGTCGATTTGCGCGAACCTGCTTCGTAGCTCTCCAAAATAAACCATCCTCCTTTTTAATAATGTTTTAATATTTAAACTTTTTTAATATGCCTATCAATATTTCGAGTTCTCCATAAATCGAAGCGGCTTCTTTGGCAGTGCTGGAAGATTTCTCCGAATTAGACACTGAAAGATTGGATACCGTTTCGATATTTTGCGATATCTCGTTGGTTGCCGCAGTCTGTTCTTCCGATGCGGCGGCAATGGAACTAATCTGGTCGGTTAAGCTCATTATGCTTTTTTCTATGCCGTCCAAAGATTCGCCCGCCTTAGAAGCATAACCTACCGACAAGTCAACCTCGTTTAACGTTTTATCCATAGATGTTTTAGTATCCTGAGTGCTTTGTTGCATAGTTTGAACTTTGGATACTATTTCTTTAGTGGCTTTGACGGTCCTTTCGGCTAATTTTCTTACCTCGTCCGCCACGACGGCAAATCCTCTGCCGGATTCTCCCGCGCGGGCGGCTTCTATTGCGGCATTAAGCGCAAGCAGATTAGTCTGGTCGGCTATATCGTTTATAACCGAAATGATTTCGCCTATTTCAAAAGAGCTTTTTTCCAATCCGCTTATAAGACTGCCTAATTGCTTTGTAAGAACTGCGACGTTTTTAATGCCGGAAATAGATTTTTCGACTATATCGAAACCGTCTTTAGCGCTGTCCGAGGCTTCCTTTGCTATAGAACTGACATTTTGAGTATTCTTGGCAATTTCTTTTATAGTCTGTGACATTTCTTCGGAGGCCGCGGCGACATGGGTGGCGATTTCCGCCTGTTCCTGCGCTTTGCCGCTGATTTCGTCCACATGACCCTCTATCGTCGTGCTGACGTCCACTATTGTCATTGCCTCTTCAGTTATGGATTTTACTATTTCCCTTATATCTATAATGAATTTATTAAATTCATTAACGACAGATGTTATTTCATCGTAAACCGAATTTCTATAAACATTACACTTTATACAGATTTGCTCCCCTTTCTCTCCATACCGTTCAATCTGCTTATCCCAACACCTCGTCTCCAACTCGGATTCTTCCAGCATACATTTTTTATGCCTCTTGGCGATAATAGCCGTCTTATCGTAACAGTCCATAGGAATTAATTTGCTTAAATCTCCTTCGCCTTTAGATATATCTCTAACCCTGTGGTAAAAAGCGGTTATAGGCTTGATAAAAGCCTGTTTAAGGAGAATATATATTATTATAATCGACAGAACAATAAGTATAATCGAGAAAACAATAATATTTCTCATAAAAATATTTGAAGCGTTTACCGTATTCTTTAGGGAATAAACAAGCTCGACCCCGCCGAGGACGGTTCCCGCCTTAACCGTATGGCACATAAGACAGTTTATTCCGCGGGACATCTTTTCCGCCGTAAAAGGAACTCCTACTTTTAAATATTTCTGCCCGTTTTTTTCGTAAACTCTCGTTATCTCTTTTTTAGATGCAAGTATTTCTTTGTCGAATTTAGAAGTCGGAACTTCTTGTTTTAAACCGGCGCCGAATTCTTTATCGACGGCGCTGCCCCTTACAACCTTAAAATATTTAATTCCTTTGATTTTCTGGTATATGCCGAACAACTGCCTCCTGTCCGATTTCTTGGCTATGGTGCCGTTAAGCATCATACCGTTCATACTAGACAGCATCGTCTTAGCGGTAACGACGGCATCGAACGACGTCGTTTTTACGGACATTTTGTTCTGATAAAATACGGCATAATATGTCAAAAACGACAACATTAAAACTAAAATTACAAAAATTAAGACGAGCAGTTTGGTCTTAATCGAAACTTTTTTGATTCTTGAAAAGTTCATATAATAACCCCCCTGGAGTTAAATTAAAAAATTGAAAATATGCGTTGCTTTTTGAATCGGTTTTTATTAATTTTAAATCAAATAAATAAAAAATAAAATAAAAAATTAAGGAATTAAACTTTTCCCGCCGAAAGTCTTCTGTAGACCGATCTTTCGCTTTCTCCTATAATCCGGGCAATCTCCAATTTCGTAAGTCCTTTGGAAAGGAGATAATTTATATATTTTTCTTCTATTTCTTTTAAGGATAAATTTTTCTCGAAAACTTCAAACTCTTTTCCGCTATGATAATTTTTCGCGTTTGAAATTTCAAGCTGTACGGCTTCCTCGGGAATCTCGTCTTTTCCTTCGGATAATACTATTCCTCTTTCTATAACGTTTTTTAATTCCCTGACGTTCCCCGGCCAGTCGTAATCCATAAGTTTATCCATAGCGGAACGCGAAACGGGCTTTGAAAATTGAATCTTATTTTCTTTTGTCATAAAATAATGCGCTAAATAAGGAATATCCTCTTTTCTTTCTCTTAACGGCGGAAGTTCTATCGTAAATCCGCTTATCCTGTAAAATAAATCGCCTCTAAAACGACCGTCTTCCACCATTTTTTTAAGATTTTTATTCGTAGCCGTTATAATTCTCATGTCTATGAAAAGATTTTTAGAAGAGCCGACTCTTCTAAAGCTCTTGGTATCTATTATCCTTAAAAGTTTGCTTTGTATTATGCCGCTCACTTCTCCTATTTCGTCTATAAACAGCGTTCCCTTGTCGGCGTATTCCAAAAGTCCTTTTTTAAGGATGTCGGCACCGGTAAAAGAGCCTCTTTCATGTCCGAACAATTCGGACTCAAAAAGATTTTCCGATAAATTGCACGAATCTACTATAATAAAAGGATTATCTCTTCTTGAAGAAAGCCTGTGAAGCAGATTTGCGCTAAGTTCTTTACCGGTTCCGGACTCTCCCGAAATAAGAACGTTCAAATTTGATTTTGCGGCAACGGTAATGTCTTCTATAACTTTTGCCGCCGCTTTAGATTTGCCTATAAAAAATTTTTTAAAGATTTCGCGCTTAAAATAAGACGCATAATTCTTAAGATTTATTTTCTCTATTAGCCTTTTTATCGTTATGCTGAGTTCTTCTAGGCTTAAAGGTTTGACTAAATAATCGCAGGCTCCCATTTTTAAGGCGGCAACGGCGGAATCCACGCTTCCGAAAGCCGTCAGGATAATCATTTCGACGTCTTTAGACCTCGATTTTACCGTTTTTAGCAGTTCTATTCCCGATTTTCCCGGTAATTTCAGGTCTGATATTATGATATTAAAAAAATCTTTTTCGAGTCTATTCACGGCTTCTTCCTCAGAATTAGCGGACTCGACGTCGTAACCTTCATTTTTTAAAAAATTAGAAAGGATAGTCCTGTAATTTACGTCATCGTCCACTACAAGTATCGAAATAGATTTATTATCCATCTTAAAATTTAATTAATAATCTACCGTAAATTCATGTTCATGCTTATTTTCTTTATTTTCCGAAAAATTCCTTTTAATCGGAATCTTTATCGTAAATTTTGTTCCGTAATCTAATTTTGACCTGACTTCTATAGAGCCGCCGAGAGATTTCATAATGCTCATAGAAATAGAAAGACCGAGTCCGGTGCTTGCCGAATTTTTGTTTTTAGAAAAAAACGGGTCAAAAATCTTTTTAATATCCCCCTGCGCGATACCGCAGCCGTTATCGATAATTATTATATAAATATAATCTTTAATTTTCTTCGTAATAAAATAAATTATTCCGGAATCTTCTAAAACCGCATGAACTGCGTTAAGACCGATATTTAGCAAAACCTGCCTAAGACCTGCTTCGGAAAAACTGATAAGGGGAATATTAGACGCAAGATTTTTCTTAATCATAATATTTTTTTTGCTTGCGGTAAAGGATATAAGGGATAAGCTTTCTTCGATAGACTTGTTAACATTCACGATGTCCGAAGAGTTTGAAACGGGGCGGGACAAAATAAGCATTTTTTTTGTAATTTCTTTACATCTTTCTATTTCCTGTTTCATTAAATCAAAATATTTTTTTATATTACATCCCCCTTCTTTCATTATGTTTGAAATCTCGGAATTTTGAATTAAAGCGCTGTTTCCGACGCACATTTTTATCATATCGATAGAAGCGAGGATATTATTTAAAGGATTATTTATTTCATGCGCCACTCCTTCGGCTAAAAGACCTACTTCGGATAATCTCTGGGAAAGATTAAACTTTATATGGGCGTTTGAACCGTTTCCAAGACACCTCAAGACTTCCACGGCATATTTTTTACCGGTCGAAACGTCATAAAAAGGCGTGGAATTTATTTCTACGGCAATTTCTTTATTTTGTCTGCCGTAATGACCGTGAATCACTTTGACCGTTTTGCCTTTTTTGATTACTTCTTCTATTGAACATGATTCCAACAACGGGTCGCATGGTTCGTCGCGAAAATGGCTTACTTTATAACAATACCCTCCTATAACTTCGGAGGGAGGAATGCCGGCATCGTCCAAGAAGCGTTTATTTGCATAGACTATTTTATAATCTTCGCCTATCACTATTACGCCGTCGTCGATAGTATCTAAAATTTCCGAAGCATTGAGCGGCAAATTAATATTTTCTTTTGACATGATTATAATATATCATATTTACAAAAATTTCACGCCGTTACATTACTGGTTCATCAGATTTAAAAAATCAGTATTTGTTTTGGTGTTTTTTATTTTGTCTATTAAAAATTCCATTGCGTCGGCAGTATCCATGCCGGACAAAACCTTTCTCAATATCCATATTTTTTTCATATGGTCCTTATCTATGAGAAGCTCTTCCTTTCTTGTACCGGATTTATTAATATCTATGGCAGGAAAAATCCTCTTTTCGGATAATTTTCTGTCTAAGTTAACTTCAAGATTTCCGGTTCCCTTAAACTCTTCGAAAATTACCTCGTCCATTCTTGATCCCGTATCTATTAAAGCCGTGGCAATTATGGTAAGGCTGCCTCCCTCTTCGATATTTCTTGCCGCTCCGAAAAATCTTTTTGGTTTATGAAGGGCGTTTGAGTCCACTCCGCCGGATAAGACTTTTCCCGAAGATGGAATAGTAACGTTATATGCGCGTGCAAGCCTCGTGATAGAGTCCAATAATATCACGACGTCTTTTCCTGTTTCCACCAATCTTTTTGCTTTTTCTATAACTATTTCGGCAATTTGTATGTGTCTCTGAGGCGGTTCGTCAAACGTGGAACTGATTACTTCGCCGTTAACCGACCTCTGCATATCCGTAACCTCTTCCGGTCTTTCGTCTATTAAAAGAACCATAAGAAAAATTTCTTTATGGTTGGTATTTATAGCATGGGCGATATCTTTTAATAGCATCGTTTTTCCGGTTCTCGGAGGGGCGACTATCAACCCTCTCTGTCCTTTCCCTATAGGAATCAACAGGTCCATAAGCCGCGTAGATAAATTTTTAGGGTCAAATTCGAGCTTTATTTTTTCTTCCGGATACAAAGGAGTTAAATTATCGAACAAAATCTTTTCTTTCGCAATCTCGGGATCTTCAAAATTTATGCTTTCGACTTTTAAGAGGGCATAAAATCTTTCGCTGTCCTTTGGCGGTCTTATGACTCCACGAATAGTGTCCCCTGTTCTCAAACCGAATTTTCTGATCTGGGACGGCGATACGTAAATATCGTCGGGACCGTGAAGATAATTTGCCTCCAGCGACCTTAAAAATCCATATTGGTCAGGCAGAATTTCAAGCACTCCCTCCCCCGAAATCAAGCCGTTTTTTTCCGTCTGCTGGCTTTTTTCAGTTTCCGCTTGAAGGAGGGCATATATAAGGTCCTGTTTCCGCATCCCGGATGCGCCCTCTATATTGTAATCCTTTGCTATTTGAAGTAATTCGTTAATTTTTTTTACCGATAATTCCTTAATGTTCATAAATACTCCTTTAAATTTTTATTTTTTGTACTTTTATAGACATGCCCACCTATCTATCCTTCTTGCATCGATGCGGCGTCCTTCGGCTATATCTAAAATAGTCCGTTCATTATTTCCGTCGTCCGGAAATGTTGAAATTCCGGCATTTAGAGATAATATAGTCTGGTTTTCTTTTTTGAATACGCCTTCGGTTTCCGATAATATGGTTTTTATAATATCTTTTGCCGCGTCTTTTCCTATATTAGGAAATAAAATTATAAATTTATTGCCGTATCTTGAAGCCGTATCGAATACCCTTATATTCTTCTTAATTATATTAGCAATTATCCCGATATTTTTGTCCCCGGCCTGATGACCGTTCATAGAATTTAATTTATTTAATTGATTAATGGAAATTAACGAAACGGATAACTTACTTTTTTCGTTAATTGCTTTTTGCATTTCCTGAAAAAGTTTTTCATGAAAATATTTAAAATTATTTAATCCCGATACGTAATCGATCTGCGAACAATCTCTCATAGTTTGAACGCATTTATTTGAGTTCAAAACATAAGCGATTACGGAAAAGATAGTATCGAAAACTTCAATCTTATCGATACCGCAATTTTTAAACCCGGATACCGAATATATTATTACGGAATATGAATCCGTATATGCCGTTTTCAATTCATAAGCATAAAACTCCGAAACGTTTTCGTGTTCAAATAAATAGCCATATTTACCATATTTATCGCCGTCTTTTTTAAAATCTATATATAATCCGTTTTTTAACGGCGCTATTTCTTGAAGTAAAGCTACGGGGGGAGTTTCATTGGTTTTTTTAATGAATTCATGCGAAAAGCCTCTGGATATCTCAACCCTTTCTTCGGCATTATATCTTCTATATATAAACATTATCGCCGTTGCTCCGAATGTAAATTCAAACCCGATATTAACGAAATGCAACACTTCCTCTACGGATTTTTTTTGAGACGCAAAATTCAACAACTCTTTTATAAAATTATATCCGAGGTCTGCGCATTTTATATGTTCTTCCATATGCAATATTCCCCCTATTTCAAAGGGACAGATTTAAGTCTATCCCTATACGACATTATTTTTTGAAAAATTAATTTTATATAAATTATTTAAAAAGCGTATAAATGAGTTAATTTGAGGGATTAAGAATTTAAATCCGTAGTTATTATTTATAATAAAGTCGGATTTTTTAATTTTTTCTTTTTCGCTTAATTGATTTTTATTTCTTTTAATAAAATCTTCAAAATCGAATTTTTTATATGTTCTTTTAATTCTTCTCGAGAAATCGCAGGCTACAAGGATGGTTTTATCTAAGTTAAGATAATATCCGGATTCTATAATAACCGCTCCTTCAATTATCGCAGCCGGTTTACGGCTTGCTTTAAGTATGTCGTCTACATTTGCTCTTAATGACGGATAGATTATATCTTCTAAAGCCTTTTTTTTAAAAAAATCAGAAAAAATTATACCGGCAAGAATTTTACGATCTATCTCATAATCACTATTTAAAATGTTTTTTCCAAAAAAATCAACAATTTTTTTATATTCGACGCTATTTTTTTTTATAATTTTATTTGCTTCTTCGTCAAGATTTACGGTTAAAAAATCGTAATTTTTAAACAAATTTAGGACGGCTGTTTTCCCCGCACCTATGGAACCCGTTAATCCTATTTTAACCATTTTATGAAACACCTCTAACTTATAAAACTGCGGTGTCCGAATAATTAGGACCGATAGCCCAGAACATATCGTCGGGAACTCGTGCTTTTAAAATTATTTTTTCCTTTGTTACCGGATGTGGAAATTCAAGCATATATGCGTGCAACATCTGTCTTTTGACAAAATTTAAACTTTTGTATTTATCGTTAATATCTTTTCTTTTATAAAGTTTATCTCCTACGATAGGATACCCGCTTTCAAAAAGAGAAACTCTAATTTGATGAGTTCTTCCCGTTTCCGGCATAACTTTAAGCAGTGTTGCGGCGCCGCCTATAGATTTTAAGTTCTCAAAACGGGTAATGCAATGTTTTCCGTTTTCTTTTTTATCCATTTCCATTTTAATCCTGTTTTTAGGGTCTCTTTTTATGAACCCTTCGATGCATCCGTCTTTTTGGGTAATAATACCGTAAGTTACGGCAAAATAAGTTTTTTTAATTTCACGGTTTTTAAAACTTGACGCAAGGGCGTTGTGCGATAAATCGTTTTTCGCTATTAACATTATGCCGGAAGTATCTTTGTCTAATCTATGGACTATTCCGGGTCTTTCAATCCCGCCTATGCCCGAAAGATTGGATATTTTTCCTATTAAAATATTTACTAACGTATTGTTATAATTTCCCTTTCCGGGATGAGCGGGGATCCCTGCCGGTTTGTTTACCGCCGCAATATAATCGTCTTCGTAAATTATTTCTATATCGCAATCAAAGACCTGTATGCCTGATTTTATCGTCTCCGGCTCTTTAAACGTTATTAGACTGCCTTCTTTTAATATGTAAGCAGGTTTCTTTATGACCGCGCCGTTAATGCAGACCGCGCCGTTTAATATCTGTTTTTTAACAAACGACCTTGTCGTCTCAGGCAGTTTCGCGGTTAAAAAAAGGTCTAATCTTATATCTTTACCCGTATGATCAAATGAAACTATTCCCATAAAACGCGCCCGGTCATCTCTTCCGGTATATCTAAACCTATCAGTTTAAGGATAGTAGGCGCAATGTCCGCAAGCCTGCCGTTTTTTAACGGCGGAATTTCTTTTGCATCGTTCGATACGATAACTAACGGCACTGGATTCAAGGTATGGTTGGTCATAGGCTCTCCGTTTTCGTCTATCATAGTTTCAGCATTTCCGTGGTCTGCCGTTATTATACATACGCAGTCAAGACCTAAAGCTATAGGTATTATTTCGCTTAAAACGGAATTAATAGTTTGTACCGCCTTTATAGCGGCAGGGTAGTTTCCGGTATGTCCGACCATATCGCAGTTTGCAAAATTACAGACTATTAATTCATATGCTCCCGATTTTATTCTTTCTATGAGCGCATCTTTAATTTTAAATGCGCTCATTTCCGGCACTAAATCATATGTTTTGAATTCCCTCGGAGAAGGTATCAACAGCCTATCCTCATTTTTAAAAGGCTGTTCCCTGCCGCAGTTAAAAAAATAAGTTACATGGGCATATTTTTCCGTTTCGGCAATTCTGAACTGGTTAAAACCGCAATTAGATACAACCTCTCCCAGAATATTGGAATAATTTTGAGGTTCTATAATATATTTATTTTCAAACGAATCGTCATATTTAGTCATCGTAACGAAATTTTTAACCGGTTTAAAATTTTCTCTCGAAAATTTATCAAAATCTTTAAAGGTAAGCGCCATAGTCAACTGTTTTGCCCTGTCCGCCCTAAAATTAAAAAAAAGTACGCCGTCGTTTTCTTTAATCGCTCCATCGTTTTCAGCGCCGTTATCCATAACTATTGCGGGCATAAATTCATCGGTTATATTGTCCCCGTAAAATTTTTTAATTGCTCTTGCAGGGTCGTCAAATTTTTCGCCTTTCAAGCGAGTCAATAAATTAAAGGCTGTTTCAATTCTATCCCAGCGGGTATCTCTGTCCATTGCATAAAATCTTCCGCAAATAGTGGAAATATAAACCTTATCGGCAAAAGGCTTTATATGCGCGGTTAATTTATCTAAAAAAATCTGCGCGCTCTTCGGCGGAGAATCCCTGCCGTCTAAAAATGGATGAATATAAATTCTTTTTATTCCGCTATTATAGAAAAAGTCTATTAAATATAACAAATGCAACAGTTCGGAGTGAACTCCGCTCTCCGATAGCAGCCCCATAAGATGCACGACCGCACCGTCTGCTTTTACTTTTTTCAGAAATTCGCATAAGACTTTGTTGTCTTTAAGCTTATCCTCTTTTATAAGCAGGTCTATTTTCGTCAAATCCTGCATCACTACGCGTCCGGCGCCTATATTTGAATGACCGACTTCGGAATTTCCCATAGTGTTTTCCGGCAGACCGACATCCAATCCATGTGCTTTTAGAGTTGTAAAAGGATAATTATTAAAGAGGGAATTTATAAACTCGGGCTTTGCATTAATTATTGCGTTGCCTTCAATTTTCGAAGACATTCCGAAACCGTCTAAAATAATTAAAACGGCGCTTTTAATTTTTTTCATATCGTTTTTTTTATTCGGAAACAAAAGGAGATATATTTTTTATTTCGTCTTTGACGCCGGTTTCATAAAGAGTTCCAGATGTTTTTATATTAAACGTATTCCAGAAATTGCACGAGGGACATATAGAAGAATAATTATATGAAACAAACCCGCAGTTTGAGCACACGAAGGGCAATTTAACCGGGTATTTGCTTTTAAGCGCTTTTCTAAAATTTACCGATGCATCGTTATATTTTCCTCTTTTGAAATAACATTCCGCAAGTAACATATTTAGAGAATTATCTTTAAATACCGACGGAGGAATTAAAGATAGATTAGAAAGAGCTTCGTCTATCATTTCCAATCTGACATATAATTTCCCCAGAAAAAGCCTGTATTCCCATCTTTCCGGGTTATCATATATAAGCTCCTGATAAAATCTAATTATATTTTCCGGATGGTTTGTTTTTATAGAAATATCTTCAATTTTTATAATTAAAGCCAGATTGCCGGTCTTCAGAAATGCTTTCTCCCATAGCTCAAAAGCTTCGTTAATTTTTCCCTTTTTTACAAATGCGTCTCCAAGGGATATATAAGCGGGAACAAAATTTTTATTCTGTCCGAGTACCTGATTAAAACGTTTCACCGACCTCTCGGTATCATTTTCCGATTCCAGAAGATATTTCCCGAATTCATATTTAAGTCCAAGCATAATCTGTTCTTCTTTTTTATTAATCTCTTTGTCTTTCGAGTGCGAAAGAAACAATTTAGACATCCTGTAAGCATTCTTCCACTCTTCTTTTTTGATAAATATATCTTTCAGCTGAGTTATAGCGTAAAGATTGTCCGGGGAATATTCCAGCGCTTTATTTAGATAAAAAACGGCCTTATCGTAATCTTTATTAAGCTTATAAAGATTACCGGCTTCATTGAGCGCCGTAATATTTTCTTTTTCTATCTCTAAAGCCTTATTAAGCGCATTTTCGGATTCTTTAACTCTTCCTTTATGTTTATATATCTTTGCAAGAAGAAGATAAGCGCTAAGATTATTAGGATAATTTAATAAATATTTCTTAATTAGATCGATTCCTTTATCGTATTGTCCTTTAATGTATGCATCAAATGCCTTATTGACCGAGTTGTCTAATTCTGTTTTTATATACTGCTTTCTTTTGTATATTAGATTTTTTATCTGGGAGATAGAATCCTTTAATGCATTTATAATTAATATAAGCGCGATGCCTATTAAAAATGCGGAAAATATATAAATTATAAGATAACTGTTAAGAATATGATGTTGTCCGGGGGCATAATGCAAAAGAACTCTCTGCGGATTAAGCGCGTAAAGATACTCGAAAAATGCAACGAGTATTAGTATCGCCACGATTATAGTTATTATATACATATAGAAATTAACCTAAGTTAAAATTAAATTTTTCCATCAATAGAATCTTCGACCGTTAATTCTTTTGCCTCCGGCCACAGCCCCTCGATATTATAGTATGATCTTAAATCGTCATGGATTAAATGTATCATCATATTGCCGTAGTCTATAACAATCCATCTTGAGCCGGGAGTAGAAAAACCTTCTTGTCCAAGAGGCTTCTGTTTGAAAGATTTGAGCAGATTGTCCGCTATCGCATTGAGCTGTCTGTCCGATGAGCCGCCGGCTATAATTATAAAATCGGTTATTCCGGAAACTTTCCTGACGTCAAGGACTAAAATATTATGCGCCTTTTTCTCTAAAAGAAAGTTTATGACCGATCTAATATCCTTATTCGTTCTTTTAAGCGGTTTTCTGCCGCTTTTCAAAGTATCTATCGTTTTCCGCCGCCTTAATATAATTTATTATTTATTATATAATTAATAACATCGTTTGGCAATAAAAAGAGATTGGAAATATTATTTTTAAAATTATTTCTTATGACCGTAGAAGAAATATCGAGCCTTGTGATTTTAAAAAAATATATAAGTTTGTTATTACCTAAAATAAGTCTGTTTTCTGCATAATCTACTCTTATGCCTTTTTTAAATTTATCGGGCAAAAAATCGATAAGCTTTATTAAATTTTTTAAATCAGATTTTTTATTTGACCTGTTGACGACGATAAAATTAATTTTATCGAAAATCTCTGCGGCATTTTTCCAATTTTTTATATCAAAGTATGCATCCATTCCCGCAATGAAATATAATTCGTCCGACGGATATATTTTTTCCAACTGAACGATAGTATCGTATGAATAAGAAAAACCGCCTCTTTTTATTTCGATATCGGACGACTCGAATTTTTTATGGTTTTTGATTGCTATATTTAGCATTTCTATTCTGTTTTCAGGATTAATATCCTGCATTTTTTTATTCGACGTTATATTGGTAGGTATAAATATGACCTTATCTAAAAATGTCTGCGCAACTTCTTCCGCGGCCCTCAAATGTCCAAAATGAACAGGATTGAATGTGCCGCCAAAAATTCCTATTTTCATAATCTATGACCTATAGTCTTTTCTGATAATTTCCCAGTACTATAAATTTGGTAGTGGTAAGTTCTTTTGCTCCCATCGGTCCAAACGCATGAATTTTTGAAGTAGATATGCCTATTTCAGCCCCGAGTCCCAGCTCGAAACCGTCGTTAAATCTTGTCGAGGCATTAACTAAAACGCAGGAAGAATTTACTTTCTTAATAAATTCTAATGCCCGGAAATAGTTTTCCGTCATTATAGATTCGGTATGATTAGAACCGTGCAGTTTTATATGGCTTATCGCATCGTCCATATCTTTAACGGCTTTTACCGACAGAGTAAGATTTAAGTATTCGGCATCCCAGTCGGAACTTTCCGCCTCGGTTATAAAATTAAATTTATTCTTAAAAATATTTAATATTTCACCGTCAACTCTGGTTTCTACATTATTTTTTTTAAGTTCTTCAAGCATCCCCGGCATAAATTCATCTAATATTTCGGAATGGACGATAAGAGTTTCTAAAGCATTGCAGACCGAAGGGCGCTGAACTTTTGAGTTAATAATTACTCCTATGGATTCTTTAACGTCTGCATATTTATCGACATATATATGACATACCCCCTTGTCGTGTTTTATTACCGGAATTTTAGAATTTTCCGTTACGAATGAGATAAGACCCTGCCCGCCTCTCGGTATTATCAGATCTATATATTTTTTTTGGGATATTAATTCTTTTATCGCCGACCTGTCGGTATATGGAACTATCGAAACGGTTTCAGGAGAAAGTCCGTTTAGCTCTATGCTTTTGGAAACGATAGAAGCAAGTATTTTATTTGAATTAATGGCCTCAGAACCGCCGCGTAAAATTACGGCATTTCCCGAAAGCAGGCACAATATAGAGGCATCGATAGTGACGTTCGGCCTCGATTCGTAAATTATCCCGATTACGCCAAGCGGTATCCGCATCCTACCCACCATAAGACCGTTGGGTCTTGTCGTCATATTTTCTATTTCTCCAACAGGGTCTTTTATTTTCATTACATCTTCTATGGAATTAATCATTGAACCGAATGTCTTTTCGGAGATAAAAAGCCTGTCTATCATAGGCTTGCTAAGACCGGCGGATTTTGCGCTTTCTATATCTTTGGCATTTTCGACTTCTATCCGTTTTTTGTCCTTAATCAAAAGGCTTTTAAGCGTTCCGAGTATATTAAGTTTTGTTTCCGAACCCGCATTTGCAATACTACCGCTCGCCCTGTAAGCCTTTTCGGCAATCTCTTTTATAGACGGCATTTCGTTATTTTGTTGCATAATTATTGCTCCCGCTTATATGCTATATTATAGAAACTACCATTTTATCTTTATGAACGACTAAAGAAGATATACCCTCTTTGCCGAATTTTGATTTTATTTCTCCTGAACTTAATCCTTTTATCTTTTTTATATCTCCCGAATCAAGATTGGTTATGCCCTTAGAAAATACATCGCCTTTTTCGTTTACTATATAGATGCCGTCGCCTTTTTTAAAATCCCCTTTTATTTTAACGATGCCGCTTGCAAGAAGACTTTTGTTTTGATAAGTAATCGCTTTAAGAGCTCCTTCATCCGCAACGATTTCACCTGCTTTTTCCATTCCGAACAAAAGCCAGTGCTTTTTTTTATTTATTTTATCCATAGAGGAACTAATCAACGTTCCGATTAAATTTCCGTCTATTAAAGAATCAAGGCTTTTTTTGTTTTTTCCCGACATAATAACGGTATCTACGCCTGCGCTCGATGCAATGTAAGATGCATAAAGTTTAGATTTCATCCCGCCCGTGCCGTGCAGGCTTTTAGATGTTTCTTTAAAATTTTTAATATAGTTTTTTATATCGTTTATTATTCTTATCGGCTTGGCGTCTTTATGAAGGTTTGGATTTTTATCGAAAACGCCTTTCACGTTGGAAAGAATTATGAATAAATCGGCGCATACTAAGTTTAAGACAAGGGCGGATAAATGGTCGTTATCGGAAAATTTTATTTCTTCGTATGAAACCGTGTCGTTTTCGTTTATTATAGGAATAACTCCGTTATTTAATAATTCGTATATGGTATTCCTTGCGTTTGTAAATCTTCTCCTGACGGATATGTCTTCTTTTGTTAAAAGAATCTGCGCTGTTTTAAGCCCGCGGCATTTAAAGCAGGAATTATAATTCCTCATTAATACAGGTTGTCCGCAGGCGGCAAACGCCTGTTTTTGAGGAATTGAAAAATTATTTAATCCGGAGTTTATATCCAATAAATCTTTTCCGGCGGCAATGGCTCCGGAAGAAACGAGTATTACTTCTTTTTTTTGGCCGATTAACGAAAAAGAAAAGTCGCAGATATTTTTAAATGCGGTTAAAGACGGTTTTCCTTTTTTATCTAGAAGCACCTGCGTGCCTATTTTTATAACTATTCTCTTCTTAGAATCTAAATATTTTTTAAAATTATTCAGTTCTTCCATTAAATTATTATATTATTAATAGATTAATTATATTTTTAAATTATATCTCAATCTCTTTTTTATTCAAAGCCGTATTTAAAATATTTTTGAGTTCATCTATGCCCGTTCCGTTATAAGCAGAAATAAAATATACCGGAATATTCTTATTTTTAAAAAATTTTTCGGCGTCTTTCACAATCTTATTTAACTTTTTCGCATCGGTTATTAAATCTATCTTGTTTATAACCGCTATCTGTTCTTTTTTTAATATTTCTTCTTTATATCCGGCTATTTCTTTAATTAATGTTTCATACCTGTCTGCAATTTCTTTTAACGTTCCGATTTCTATTAAATGAAGCAGCATATTAGACCTTTCTATGTGGCTTAAAAACCTCAAACCTAAACCTGCCCCTTCCGAAGCGCCGTCTATTATACCCGGTATATCGATTAAAGTTAAAATTTTATCGGATTTTTCGTCAAAAAAAACTCCAAGATTCGGGGTTTTAGTGGTAAACGGATATGAAGCTATTTTTGGACGGGAGCCCGTTAATTTAGATATAAGAGTTGATTTACCCGCGTTTGGAAGACCTACTATGCCGACGTCGCCGAGGCTTTTCAAAATAAGCCGGACTTTTTTGGTTTTACCGGATATTCCCGGCTGGGCAAAGCGGGGTCTTCTGTTCGTAGAAGTCTTAAAAAAAGAATTGCCTTTGCCGCCGACTCCGCCTCTTAACAACACTACTTTCTCGCCGTCTATCGAGAGATCTGCTATGATTTCGTTGGAATCTAAATCGACGACCGTCGTGCCGATAGGAACCGTTATAATAAGATCCTTTCCGTTTCTGCCTGTTTTGTTATTGCCCTGTCCGTTGCCGCCGTTTTCCGCAATATATCTGGGTTTATATCTGAAATCAAGGAGACTTGTTATGTTATGGGAAACTTTAAAAATTACGTCCCCTCCTTTACCCCCGTTGCCGCCGTCCGGTCCCCCCTTAGGGATAAATTTCTCTCTCCTAAAACTGACGGCGCCCCTGCCTCCGTTGCCGGAAGCAATGGTTATCAGAGCATTATCGACAAATTTCATATAAAATGGTTAATTGACTGCTGTTACAATAAAATACTTCGTTATCGTGAGAAATCTAAATGATTTAACGGCGGGAATCCTGTGGAATATGTAATATTTTCTTTATTTGACGGCAGGATATATAACCTGCCGTCAAATATTATTGTTCTTCCACGGGTATAATGCTGACGAATCTTCTGTTATTTTTTCCGGCATGAAATTTTACAAAACCTTTTATTATGGAATAAAGAGTGTAATCCTTGCCTTCTTTAACATATTTTCCGGGATGAAAAGAAGAACCCACCTGCCGGACTATAATTTCCCCGGGTTTGACTAATTGACCGCCGAACCTTTTTACTCCTCTTCTTTGCCCTTGACTGTCTCTTCCGTTTCTTGAACTGCCTCCGGCTTTTTTGTGCGCCATAATATCACCTTAATAAATTACTATAATAAGCTATAGTTATTTTAAAATTTAAAATTATTTTTATATCTTGCTTTATATCCTGTTATGAAATAGCGGTTATTCTGACTTCCGTAAAGTTCTGCCTGTGTCCTCTTTTTTTTCTTTCGTCTTTACGGCGTTTCATTTTAAATACTATTATTTTTTTAGCCCTTCCGTTTCTAACCACCGTGCCGGTAACGTTCTTATCCTTTAAAACCTGTTTATCGGTCAGTAAACCGCCCTCATTCTTAAGAGCTATCGGTTTAAATGTTATCTCTTCGCCTTTTTCTTTACCTAAAGTTTCAACTCTGACAATATCTCCGGCAGCAACTACGTATTGCTTAGAGCCTGAGGCTATAATCGCATAATTGTTCATTAATAATCCTCTTTACTTGAATTAAAATATAATATATATCCGGTATGTTTATACTTGAATAAATTATTTTAATAGGTTTTAATAATATTGTCAACCTCTTTTTAGCAAAAGTTATTAACAATATAACAATAAATTTATCCTACAACTTTGTCCCTTCCTAAATCCTTCGCTTTATATAAATTGTCGTCCGCAATTTTTAAAAGAACGTTTAAAATCTCTTCGGGGTCTTTGCTGTTTTTTATTTTTTCGTCTGCCGCCTTAGACCTTAAATTTGCTACCCCGATCGATACCGTAATATTTAAACTTAAATTATTTTCAAAATAATATATTTTGTTTTTAATATGAATTCTCAATTTTTCCATTAATTTTAGGGCGTTATCTTTATCGGTATCGGGCAAAATTATTACGAACTCGTCGCCGCCGTATCTTGTTATAAGATCCTGTTTCCTCATTAAAACATTTTTTAAATCGTTCGTGAACTCCAAGAGCATAATATCGCCTATATGATGACCGAAATTATCGTTTATTTCTTTAAATTTATCTATATCTAAAATAACTATAGAAAGGTCGGCTTGATTTCTCTGTGCCCTCGATAATTCCCTCTTCGTAAATTCGTACATAAACCGCCTATTGTGTATTCCGGTAAGAGAATCGGTGATTGCAAGTTCCTTATTCGTTTCTATTAATATAAGTTTTGCAAACACCGGCGATGCTATATTAATTATTTCCTTTATCAAATCCGTTATTTCCGGGGAAAAGAAATTTTTTTCTTTGGAATCTATCGAAACTGTTCCTGCAACCTCGTCGCTAATTTTAATGACGAAGCACTTATAGCTTCCGTTTGTCCCCCTAAATTCGCAATCATCGACTGTTCCGTCGCTGTTTGATTTTTTTCCGTTTTTTAATAATTTGCAGTTTGAAAGATAATCCTCGTAATCTATACTGTTAGTCGAAACTATTATCTTGGAAGACTCGGAGTAATTTTTAGAAGCGGGTTCTTCTCCCTGTTCATTTTCTTTCCGGCAATAAATCAACGATGTAACCGTTTTTTTATTAACGGTATCAAATATATTTATATGAAGAGAATCGACTATTCCGCCTTCTTCTTTTTTTATCGAATAAATCCCTTCGGCAAAAGTTTTGATGGCATATTCCAGCGTAAAAACATAGGAAAGCTTATATGAAAGGTCATATAGTATATTTAATCTTTGTTTCGACCTTTCTATGTCGTTTATATATTTTTTTATGTCCGTTATGTTTTCGAATACCAGAAGGCGTATAACTTCTCCGTCTTTAGTTAAAAAAAGGGTCGACTTCATGCTTAATATAACGCCTGATTTAAGCCTTATTTCTACGCTGTCTATCGTCGATACGTATCTGTTCTTTACATAAGTTCGAAATATTTCTTCGGCAAAAGTTTCTTCTTCGAACGCTGTTTTTATTTTTTCGTAAAATTCGTCTATTTCAAGCGGAACGCTAAATTTACCTATATTAAAAATAGAAGCGAAATAGTCGTTATAAATATCTATAGTTTTTTTGCCGATATTTACCGAAACCAACCCAAACGCAACCATCTTGTTTATCAAAACTTCCCTGTTTTCAAGAAGCTCTAAGGATGACCCCAGATGCCTATATAATTTATTTATTTCGTAATATCCGGCAAACAGCGTCATTGCGTCCCTGAAAAAATCCATATCCCGCGCCTTAAAAACCTTCCTCCTGCCCTTCACACCCGTTACCGCCAAATACCTGCGATTTTTCGAACCCTTAAAAGCGAACAGGATTATGTCGCGCACTCCCATATCTTTAAATACAGGGGTAGCAAAATCGTCCTCCAGATAATCGTAAGCGTCTAACCTGTCTTTGGCAACCCTCTCCCTTACGAATCCAGTGGGAGCCGGAGTTATAGAACTTACTCCTATGTTGTAATCCCAGCCTCTCGAAAACAGCGCATCCGTTATTTCGGCGCTTGCCGTGTCATAGGCTATAAATTCTACAAAATCCGCATTTAAATTTTCTTCGACGCCGCTAAAAAACTCCCGGTTCTCGGGTTGGCTTTTTGACGTATTTTCGCTATTTTCCGTTTCGCCGGCCTGCGCAATATAGAGCAGCATGTTTTCTGCCATTTCCGATAAAATTATAGACCTTTTTAGATTTTCGAGGTATTGAACGATATGCGCCGCATACCCGGCAAGATTAAAGATGATTGCCGGTTCTATTCCGGTAAAAGCGTTTTTTTTCTTGGAATAAACTCCTATTATTCCGTATATTTCGCCGTTAGCAATTAAAGGGAACGCCCCTGCGGACAAAAAATTATATTCTAAAAGCTTTTGTTTATACCGAGGCACGGTTTCGTCGGACGAAACATCGTTAATTACCATATAGTTCATAGCCCTCAAAGCTTTTCCGGTTAAACTTTGCATATAGTTCGAATCGTCGTACTTTATAACAAGGTTCTTCGCATAAGTAAAAAAATCGCCTTTGTAAGACGCTTTCACTTTTACTTCTCTACCTGCTTCGTTCGTCACGCCGAACCAGCTGTGGTCGAACCCCATTTTTTCTACTATAATGGAAATAAGCTTACCGGCGACGGTGTTTATATCGTCTTGAACGGTTATATTCCTGCTAAAGTCGTTTATGGTAGATACTATAAGGATATTTTCTTTATGTCCTTCTATAATGGCGTTATTTAATACGCCAATCGCTTCATAAAGTTCTAATAATTCGGCTTCCATACCCTTATTCTTAAAACCGGGCGGCGGTTCTAATCTCTCTGGGTTATCGGGGTTTATCCCCTTGACTAACTTCAGGAGTTCGTAAAACCTTTTTATAAACCTTTTATCGACGTATAAAAAAATTAACGAGAATAACGCCAAAATTACTAAAAATGCAAGAATTTGAATATAAAACTTGGCAATATACCAAAACCAGCCGAATTTTTTTATGCCGACGCCCGTAATTCCGATTATTTTCCCCTCGACGTTATAAATCGGAGTATTATAGATATAAAAAGGAATGCCTTCGACATTCAACGATTGATAAACTGTCCTGCCTTTTTTTAATACTTCTTTTTGCCTTCCGGTTGCGCGTTGTCCGATTCCTATGAATTTATTATTTTTAACGGCCGTAACCGCCGACCTTCTGTTCCCGTAATATATCCCTATATGTGTAATCATATGCATTTTTCTGCGAATTTGGAGTAAATAGCGGCTTGTTATATGCCTGTTTAAAATCAAAATATATCCGCTTCCTTTTCTTAGCAGCCTGTAAACAACCCTCGATTCGATAATCCTTTCGTCTTTATCTCTGCCGAACCCGTATAATATATGCCGGTGTTTCATTGAAACAAGGTATGAAAACCTTGCATAATTTTTAAGCGGCTCCGCTTTCGTAAACCTATATTTAAATTTTTCGAAGTATAGGATTTTTCCGTCTTTAACTTTCATTAAATCTATGCCGCTGATTTTTTTAAGGGGAAATATACTCTGTATAAAACTTCTTTTAAACCGGTGCGCGACGATATCGTTAGCCTTTTCCAGCATATCACTTCTGTCGTTAATAAATTGCATAGTAACGTCCATAAGCTGTGATTTAAGTTTTTCACGCAGGTATTTTTGCTCGTATAGATTAATGCCGCGGATAATAAAAAAAGCGCCGATTGAAAAAACGATAAGGTTGAAAATGATAAATAAAGAGTATGCCTTAAGTTTTACGGAATTTATATTTTTGCCTATATTCTTAAGCATTTTCGTCGTCTCCGCAAAACCACCCTCAAGTTATTATAAAATGTAGGTGTTAAAGGCGGCTTATAATGAAAAGTATATCACTAAAACTAAAAAATGAGCAACGAAAAAATTACTTCTGTCGAGGCAATGTTTAAGGCATGGGCTGCTAATAAAATTTATCTTGATATGTCTTTGAAAATAATTTAAAATTAAAACAAATATAAATTATGATTTATGCTATTTATTTTAACAATAAAATAACTGCCGGAAAAATATCCATTATATATTTTACTCCCCCCCCCCCCCGAAAAATTAAAATATGGCAAATTCTATCAAAATCAATTTGACAACATGTTACATATCCTCTTTTTATGATAAATTTTCGCTTATTGTCGAAATCTAAAATATTTTTATTAGAAATTATTATTCTTTTTATTTACGTCCTTATTTCGCTTATTTTTTATAATTTTATCATAAAGATTGAATTTGTATTTATTGCCGTTTCTATTCTGTTTTTTATAATTTTATCGGCGTTTTTTATTAATTTTTCTTATAAAGAATTAAAAATAGAAGAGAGCGAAAAAAAATACAGAATGCTTTTTAACTCGATAAACGACGCCGCCTTCGTAATGGAGTATTCGGAAAACGGAATTCCTAAATCGTTCATCGACGTAAACGAAGCGGGGCTTAAAAAGCTCGGTTACGACAGGAATGAGTTTCTCATGCTTTCCCCTTTTAATATAGTACCCGAAACGGATTACGCAAAAATGAAAAACTATTTTGCAGAACTCTTTAATAAAGGGTCTTTAATTTACGAAATAAGCCACGTTACGAAAACCGGAAAGCTCATACAGGTTGAAGCGGCGGACAATATTTTTACCCTCGAAAAAGGCAGAAAAATAGGCATCTGCGTAGCAAGGGATATCTCGAAAAGAAAAGAACTGGAAGAAAAACTTCTGGATTATTCTTTAAAATACCGAAATCTCATCGAATTTTTACCTATAGGCGTTTATCAGGTTACTACCGATGAAAACGGTCATTTTATAGACGTAAACGATTATATGGTAAAAACTTTCGGCGCGGAAAGCAAGGAAGAACTTAAGAACGTTAAAATTACGGATTTATATACGGAATACGCCGGAGAAGAAACAAGAAGAAGCATAATAAGAAAAGTAACCGAAAAAGGGTCTTACGAATTCGAGACTAAGAGAAAAACCCTAAAGGGCAGGGTCATGGACGTATATATCACATGCCGCCTCAAAAAAGACGATGAGGGACACGATATATTAGACTGCGTGCTTAAGGATATTACAGATGAAAAGGAGAAGAATAAAAAGCTGAAAGAAAACGAGATTCTTTTTAAGACATTAGTCAACGGTCTGAGCGAGGGCATTTATATTAACGACGCTAAGATTATTTACGCTAACCCGTCTGCTATAGATATTTTCGGCTACCCGGCAGAAGAACTCTATAACAAGTTCGTATGGGACTTATTCGACGAAAAAGACAGGGCGGTTATCGAGGCAAATATAAAAAGAAGGTTAAACGGAGAGGAGTTTTATTTCGAACATGTTTTTAATATTATTAACGGGAACGGGGAAGAAAAATCTTTATTATTTCACGTACAAACTGCGGTATACAAAGGACGGTTCGTCGCTCTGGCAAGTTTTAAGGAAAATAAGGATAAAACGCTATGTAACGCTGCAAGGATGGAAGAAACGGGGTAAAAATGTCCTCTTTTTACTCTATGCGGTAGGACCGCCGGCTCGTAAGTATATATATAAGTAATTAAAATTAAGCTGAGATGAGCCCTTGTTTTGGGATATAAGCTTTAATCCGTTTTTAGATGCCGTTTTCGAGGCTTTTTCGTTATATAAATATTCGGCTAATGCATCATCCAATTCTTGAGGGGAATTTACCGATATTCCCGATTCCGTTTTAATGATTTCCTCTGCTATCTCTAAAAAATTTTGGGTATATCTCCCGAAAATAACCGGTTTTCCGAAAACTAACGGCTCAAGGAGATTATGTCCTCCCGCATTCACCATACTGCCCCCTACAAAAGCGGCATCGCATATACTATAAGCGGCAAGCAATTCTCCTATTATGTCAACTAAGATAGCAACCGCTTTCGGCCCTTCCGATTTACAAACATCCGAATTAAAGTCCGGCGAATATATGAAAGAAAGTTTATAAATTTTTATGCCGCTGTTTTCTAAAAAATGAAAAACTTCATCAAATCTTTCGGGATGCCTTGGCGCAATAAATAAAAATATTTTATCTTTCTTATTCCGGTTTAATTTCATTACGGCATTAAGAATTATATTTTCTTCTCCTTTATGAGTGCTTCCTGCGGCTATAATTTTCCCGCAGTTAAAGATTCCCCTCAATTTATTGTTTTTCTCTTTAATGCCATCCGCAATAAGCCCGACGTTTAGGTCAAATTTCATATTGCCGGTTATATGAATATTTTCTACGCTTATCCCGAGACGGACGAATTTTTCGCGATAAGTTTCGGATATGCATAAAACTATGTTAATTTTTTCAAAAACATACTTGAAAAAAAAATGGAAATTTAAATAATTTTTATATGATTTATCTGATATTCTTGCGTTTATTATTGCAATTGGAATATTTTCTTTCCTTAATATATTAAATAAATTAGGCCAGACTTCAGTTTCAATCGAAATAAATAAAATAGGGCTTATATGTTGCAAAATACTTTTAATAGAAAAATAAAAATCATACGGAAAATAAAAAATTAAGATGTTACTATCATTTTTATAAAGATTGTTTGCAAAATCAAAGCCGGTTTTAGTAGTTGAAGACAGATATATTTTTTTATTAACATTAGATTTAACTAATTCGATAAAATTAACAGACGCCCTCATCTCGCCTAAAGATACGGCATGTATCCATATTCCGTCTTCCGAGACATAGTCTTTGAACCGACGATAAGCAAAAGGAAATAATTTATAAAAAAATCCTTGGCTTTTTTTATTTTTCGTCAGGCTGAACAAAAATAATGCAATAAAGAAAAACGGGAATAAAAGTAATAAAAGAATATTATAAAAGGCAAATAAGACTTTTTCCATATATAAAAATAACTATTCCATCTGCTTGACAAGAAGATTTTTATAAATTCCGTCATGTTTTATCAGTTCTTCATGCGTTCCGCTTTCGGCTATCTCTCCTTTTTCCAAAACATAAATAGTATCGGCATGTTTTACGGTAGAAAGCCTGTGGGCTATAATCAATGCGATTTTATTTTTGCATAAACCGCTCCTATTTTCATCCGACCCGAATAAAGCATTCTGAATTTGCTTTTCCGATTCGCTGTCTAAAGAAGATGTAGCCTCGTCTAGTATTAGTATAGGAGAATTTTTCAAAAAAGCCCTTGCGATAAGAATTCTTTGCTTTTCTCCGCCGGATAATCTTAAACCTGATTCGTCAACGACGGTATCGTATCCGTCCGGAAGACTCATTATAAAATTATGCGCAAATGCCAATTTTGCGGCATTTACCACTTCATTCAGACCTTTATTTCGGCTTCCGTATTCTATATTAAATCTAATCGATTCATTGAATAATACTACATTTTGCGATACATAAGAGATAGAATTCCTTAAATCCTTTAAGCCGAATTTTTTTATATTTATTCCGTTAAACTTTATTTCTCCGGCGTCAGGTTCGTAAAAACGGGGAATCAACATAGAAATCGTAGTTTTTCCGGCTCCCGAATAACCGGCTATTGCCGCGATTTCTCCTTTATTAATTTTTATGTTTATATTTTTTAAGTCGTAATTTTCGTCTTTGCCTTTATCATAGCTGAAATATAGACCGCTTATTTCAAGTGTCGAAATTTCCGGGGGGACATGAGTCGTTCCGCCTTCCTCTTCGGGTTTTTCGTCTAATATATCAAAAATTCTGGTTCCTGCGGCTATGCCCTCCTGCAGGCTGTTATTGAGGCGCGATAAACTTTTAACCGGCTCGTAAAGCAAAAGTATCGCCGTTAAAAAAGAAAAGAAATTGCCGGGGGTATATCCAAATTTTATTACCTGAAGCCCGCCTATAAATATAATTGCGGCAACCGAAATTCCCCCTATTAATTCTACGAACGGTACGGTAAGTCCTCTTATTTTAGTCATTCTCATAAAAAACCGGTATAAGTTATCGGATAATTTTTTGAACCGGTGAGTTTCTTGTTCTTCCATATTATAAGCTTTAACCATTCTAATATTGGAAATAGTTTCATCCAAAAACTTGGTTATATTGCCCATTTCCGTCTGAGTATCCGTGCTTGTTCTTCTTGCTTTTTTACCGAGCATAGTTACGGGAAAAATTACTATCGGAAACAAGACCAAAACCGCTATCGCCAAATAAAAATCCATATAAATTACTACCGCTAAAAGCACTATTATAGTAAGAACGTCTTTCATTACGGCGCTTACCGAATCCGAAACCGTTCTCTGGATGATGTTTATATCATATGTAATTCTTGCAATCAAAACACCCGTCGGAATTTTATTAAGCCTTGAAACCGGCAGTTTTACCACGGCGGAATAAACCTCGTCCCTGATAGAGCGTATAATATTCTGTCCCACGGAACCTATATAATAAAACTCTGCGTAGTAAAAAATATTTTTTACTAAAAATATTACGATTACCAATAAGGGTATCAGTGTAAGTTCGGTATAGCTTTTAGTTATGAATATATTATTTATCAACGGTTTTACTATATACGCGAGAGCGCCGGTAAGGGCGGAAACTACCGCCATGCTTATTACCGCCGCAACGAGTCTTTTTTTATACGGCAGAATATAAGGCAGTAATCTTTTTAAGACCGATAAATCTTTTTTTATATTTTTTTTATTAAACATTTTTTAATATTTTATCATAAATAATGTCCGCCGCCGCAGAAAAGGGATTGACGCCGGCGTCAAGCGTCGAAATTATGCCGGATATTTTATTTAATACGGATTTTCTGTAGCCGTCGTCCTTTAAAAATTTATCGACCTCTTTAAAGACGTTCCGCGGGGTAAATTTTGATTCTATAAGTTCGGGAACTATTAAATCGTTTGCAAGTATATTTATGAGTCCGGCATATTTTATTTTAACTAATATTTTAGCCAGAATATAAGTCAGATAGTTCAAATAATAGACTATTATTAAGGGCTTGCCGTAAAAACAGGCTTCTAAAGAAGCGGTTCCGCTGGCTGTTACGATTAAATCGCTCGATGACAGGGCATAGCTCATAGAATCCGTAAAAGAATACCATTCATCCGGTATAGGACTATTTTTTAAAACCGCCTTGAAATAAGACGAATTTATTTCTTTTCTGAAAGGAAAAATAAAAAAAGCGTCTCTATAGGCGGATTTTATTAAAATAATCGACCGGGTTATGCGTTTTGAATGATATTTAAGTTCGGTCTTTCTAGAACCGGGCAAAAATGCAATAACGGGATATTTTCCGCTTAGCTTAATTTGCATTTTTTCGTCAAACGCAGCATCTTTTTTATTTAAAACATATAAAGGATTGCCGAAATAATAAGATTCAACGCCTTCTTTTGCATAGATATCCTGTTCGAACGGAAAAATATTTATAACAAATTTTATATATTTTTTAATGAAACTTATTCTGCCGTATCTCGAAGCCCATATTTTAGGGGGTATAAAATATACGGTCGGAATTTTTAATTTATATGCAAATTTTGCTATTTTAAAATTAAAGGACGGAAAATCAACGAGAATAATTGCTTTAGGTTTATTTATCTCAATCCATTCAAAAACTTTATTTAATACATTTTTTATAGTTTTTAATTTAAAAAGAACTTCGGTAAAACCCATAACCGATAATTCTTTAATATCCGCAATTAACTCTGCCCCTGCATCGGCACAGTTTTTTCCTCCCATTGCATAAAAATAAATGTTTTTGTCGAGTTTTCTTAACGACGATATCAAACCGCCGGCAAATACGTCTCCGGAGGGTTCTCCGGAAATTACTAGTACTTTCGGCATATAATGCGGTTTAAGGTTATATTAAAAAACATATACGGCAATTGAAGCCGAGTCGGCTCTTTTAATAAATTCTTCTTTGCGCAGAACTATGGTATTAGACTCAAAAGCTAAACACGATGCATTCACCGAAATAATTGCTTCTACGGTATCAAGCCCCACTGCCGGAACGTCGAATCTCAAATCTTGTTCAGGCTTGTTTACTTTTACGACTACGGCTCCGCCGTTTGCGAGTTTTCCGCCCCTTATTATCGCTTCATCGGTCCCTTCTATAGCTTCAAGGGACATTACCGATTTATCTTTAATTACGGCAGTCTGTCCGATATCCGCTCCTGCGATTAGGAGTGCGGTTTTTTTTCCGAATTCTATATCTTCCATCTCTTTTTTGGTAGGAATTCTTTTAGATACGACGCCCGCAGGCAAAAAAACCGAAGAAATATACTTAGTTTGAGGAATTATAGTTATTCCTTCTTTTTCCAAAAATTTACATATAGCGTTTAAGATAGTATCGTCTTTTTTATCTTTAAGAGATAAAAAAAGAGTAATGGCTTTTATATCGGGTTTGATTTTTTTAAACATCAAGGTCTTGCGGACTTTTCCCGCCATTATTACTTCCCTGACGCCCTCCGATTTAAAAAAATTTACCAATTTGCCAAGCTGTCCTACGCTTATGTAGATAATCGAATCGGCGCATTCGGAAAGCGATTTATCCGCTTCTTCTTCTATTGCGCAGACTTTTACGGAATAACCCGCGGATTTTAATTCGTTTATATAAATTAACGGAAATTCTCCGTAACCGGCAATAATGCCTATATTTTTACTTTCCATCTCTATTGATGTTATCTGGTGATGCCCCTTTTTGAATCCGAAATAAAAGATATAAATTTCTCTATTTTATCGGTTTTGCCTAATTCTTCTTCTATCCGTCCTATCGCAATTTTAACGGTAGCTTTAGACCTGTATAAAATCTTATAGGCATTTTTTATTTTTTCTATCTCTTCTTTGGTAAAACCTCTCCTTTCAAGTCCTATTCTGTTAATTCCATAGATTTTCGCCCTGTCTCCCGATGCTACAAGATAAGGAGGAATATCCTGAACAACCATCGAACCGCCGGCAATAAGAGCGGATTCGCCTATCCGCACGAACTGGTGTATCGCGCAAAGACCGCCGAGTATAACATAATCCTGAATCTCGATATGCCCCGCTAAAGTCGCGTTGTTAGCCAAAATATTCCTATTCCCTATTATGCAGTCGTGAGCGATATGCACGTGCATCATAAACAGGTTGGAATCGCCTACCGCGGTAATGCCGTTTCCGGTAATCGTGCCGGGATTCATAGTAACATATTCCCTTATTATGTTATTATCGCCTATAATAAGTTTTGTATCTTCTCCTTTATATTTAAGGTCCTGGGGGACCGACCCTATAGAAGCAAATTGAAATATTTTATTACCGTTGCCAATGCTCGTGTTTCCTTCGATGACCACATGCGATGCAATTTGATTATCTTTCCCGATTTTTACCCCGCCTTTTATAATGCTGTAAGGACCGACTTCGGTCGATTCGTCAATCTCGGCTCCCGGATAAATTATAGCGGTTTTATCAATCATAAATTTTTATTACCGAATTATATGTACGCAGATTATTATTCTTCGGAATTATGTTTCGGCATAAAAGTTGCCATAAGTTCTGCTTCGGCGCAAAGTTTTCCTTCTACCTCCGCTCTTCCTGCAAAAACCCATACGAATTGCTTTTTTTTAATGAGTTTTACTTTTAAAAAAATTGAACATCCCGGAAATATCGGTTTTCTAAACCTTGCCTTGTCTATGCCCATAAAATAAGTTAGTTTATCTCTTAAATCATCGTCTTCTTCGGTTTTATAAGCAAGTATGCCTCCTGCCTGAGCAAGCGCCTCAAGAATAAGAACTCCCGGCATAACAGGATAATTAGGGAAATGTCCCTGAAAAAATGGTTCATTAATTGTAGTATTTTTAACTGCGATAATAGATTTCCCTTTTTCTAAAGAAACGACTTTATCTATCATTAAAAAAGGATACCTGTGCGGAAGCAGATTTAAAATTTCTCTTATACCTATTATTTCGCCGTCTTTTAAATCTTCCCTCTCTTCTTTGTCCATTTTAGTTAATCCTTTATTTTAGACATTTCTTTTATCTTTTTAAACAGCTCGGGAAGTTTTTTAAAAAGCACGACGGAGTTTCGCCATTCTTTTATTGAAAAAGCCGGTGAACCTGCTACTATTTCATTGTCTTTTACGTTATTAGACACCCCCGATTGCGCCGCTATCGTAACATTATTCTTTATTGAAATATGCCCTGCTATACCTACCTGCCCCCCCATAGTAACGTTATCTCCTATTTCGGAACTGCCGGCTATACCGGTTTGTGCGGCAATTACGCAGTTTTTGCCTATAATCACGTTATGCGCGACCTGTACCAGATTGTCTATTTTAGTTCCTGCGCCTATTCTTGTAAAATCGACCGCCCCTCTGTCTATGGTTACGTTTGCTCCGATTTCGACGTTATCCTCAAGTTCGGCATATCCGGAATGAATTATTTTAACGTAACCGGCTTTGCCTCTTGCGTATCCGAAACCGTCGCTGCCTACTACCGACCCGGCATGAATGATACACCCGCTGCCTATTTTAGAATTATCGTAAACGGTAACGTTTGGATATATAATAACGTTATTGCCTATTACTACGTTTTTGCCTATAGCCGAATTAGACATAATTTTGCAATTATCGCCTATAGAACAGCCTTCGTCGATAAAAGCTCCCGGAAAAATCATCGTTTCTTTTCCTTTAACGGAAGTTTTACTTATAAAATAAAGACCCTCAAAATTGTCATATCCGCCGGTTTTCTCTATAGAAGCTTCTTTAAATATTTGCGTAGCCTCTGCAAACGACAGATAAGGATTTTTAGAATTCAGTATGACAAAGTTAAAATCGGAAGGAAGTTCCGATTTTAAAGATTCGTAATCCATTATTACTGCGCAAGCTTTGGTTTCGAAAAGCTGCTTGGCGTATTTGACGCTTGCAACGAAAGAAATCTCGTCGTTTTTAGCCGCCCGCAGGGAGCCTATGCCTGAAACTTCCAAATTTTCCGGAAAAACGCCTATAATATTAACCGATAACTTTGAAATAAGGTCTTTTAAAAGCATAACGGGATTATATTATTTTGAATTCATTTGGTTTAGTACTTCATCCGTTATATCTATAGAAGCCGCCCTATATACAACGCTCGGTCTATCTATGACCAGAATATAACCGTCTTTTTTTGCTATCGCATTAATAATAGTCGTAGCTTTATCGACTATGCCCTTTAAAAGCTCGAATCTCTTTTGAGACATAATACCCTGAACATGTTTTTCTTCGGACGTAAAATTAGATATATCCGCTTCAAATTCTTTAGTTTTTTTAGCTTTTTCGTTTGCAGACATAATAGATCCGTTGTTTTTCAAATCTGCCTGAACTGCCGCAATTTTTTTTCTCATTGCGAGCAGTCTTGCATTATATTTGGAAACTAAAGTCTTCAATTTGCTCTGCGCCGCTTTACCCTGATTAGACGTTGAAATTACTTTCTGCATATTAACCACGGCAATATTCGAACCGGCTGCCGATGCATTAACGGGGCTTAATATTCTTAAGACTACAGATGCCGCTAATACTAAAAAAGCGGCAAGACTTAAATTTAAAATAGTTTTTTTCATAATTAAATCTCCTTATTTTTTATTAAAATTAAAAACAATAACTTTAAATTCCGGGCATACCTGCGCCGAGACTGAACTGTATTCTGGTCGGATTATTACCGTTTATAGCCGTTCCCAGTATTTTGCCGTAAGTAATCGTAATGGGGCCGAAGGGCGAATACCAATTAAATCCTATACCCGCCGCCTGAACAAGACTGACCGGAAACACCGAATCTCCCGAAAGCCATGCGTTGCCGGCATTCCACCATAAAAATCCGTAGAATTTCATTCTTTTCAGTATAGGTATAAAATATTTTGCCTGAACGGTAAACATTTTTGTTCCGCCTATAATATTCCCGTTTTCCGAAGGGCCGACGGAATCGTACATAAATCCCAAAAGCGGATAGTTATTCATTATGCCGCCTACAAAAAACCTCTGGTAAATAGGCAGGGGATACGAGGAATTGGTTCCAGTTATATAACCTAACTGCGCGCCCTGCATAAAAGAAGTCCCCCACCACAGCGGTATATAATGGTTAGCCTGAGCGACGTATTTGACGAAATCGTCATTGCCGCCTATCGGGGGACCGGCGTAACTTATTCTGAAACTATCCATATCTCCCGCCGTAGGAACTATCGGGTTATTTAGAGTATCATAAACCGTCGTTAAAGAAACTTCGCTGGTCGTAACTTTGCCTTGAGGCAATATATTTGAAAGTCCGGGTATTATGACCGAATTATCCTGTTCAATAAGATAACGGAAATACTCGGTTAATATATTTCCGTATAAAGGATAGCCTAAGGTTACCGAACCGCCGACCGAGCGGTAAGCAAATTCATAATATAAAGAATTAAAAGTATCGTATAAAGATAAATTAAAAGACACCGGTCTTGCAAAAAGATAAGTAAGATACGGCTGTAGGACGTTGAAGCTGTATGATTGGTAAGGACCGCCCGCTTGAACGTTGAAAGATGCGGAGATTCCCGTTCCGAAAAGATTAGACTCGGAAATAGACGTTATGGCCATAAAAGACGTGGCGGAACTATAACCGCCGCCTATAGTAAATTTACCGGTATTCTGCTCTTTAACATGCACCTTAATGTTTAATATGCTCTTACCCGGAACCTTTTCGGTAGTTATCGTAACATGCTTGAAATACATCAGGTTTTTTAAGTTTTGCCTCGATATTTTTATGAGCTTGGGATTATATTTCTCGCCGGGGTAAATCACAAGCGCTCTTAATATAACATAGCTGTATGTAATATCGTTTCCGGTAATCGTAATCTTTCCGAATTTTGCAATTTTACCTTTATGGACAATGAGGGATACCATAACGGAACTGGTCTTGCGTTTAATTTTAATCGACGGCTCTACGTTTGCGAATGCATAACCTTTATCCGTAAAATATTTTGTTATGCTTAAAATTTCTTTTTCTATATTGTTTCTGTTAAAAATAGAGCCTGCTTTGGTAATTATAAGTTTATGCGCTTCTTTATATTCTTTGGAACTTTTTTTTGTTCCTTTTATAATAAGATTTACTCCGGAAATCCTGTATTGAGGGCCTTGTATTATTCTTATTATTACGGTAACGTATTTTTTATTTTTGGAGAATATAAATTTCGGTTTCTTAACGCTTACGTTTATATAACCGTGATTATAATAAAAACTTAATAGTTTAATAATCTGAGAGTTCAGTTTTGCTTTCTTAAACTTTCCCGCCCCGGTTATCCATGTTAAAAGATTTACCGTTTTAATACCCATAACCGATTCAAGTTTTCCGGAGGAAAAGGAATTGTTTCCCCTGATTTCGATATTTTTTACCATTACCGGCGAATTTTCGCTTATAATAAAATGTACGCCTACATAGTTTCCCGGAAAAGATTTCTTTTTTACTTTTATTTTTGCATTATAATAACCTTCGACAGAATATATAAATTTTAATATTTTAACTGCCTTATCCATTTCATAGGAGCTATAGGGTTTATTAACCTTAAGGTTAATAACTTTTTTGATTTTTTTAACGGAAACGGAACCGTTTCCGGTATATTTAATGAATTTAATCAAAGGTCTTTCCGATACTATAAACGTTATTATAAACCGATTATTAATAGAAGAAACATCTACTAAAATATTTTTAAAATATCCGGCCTTGTAAAGGTTTTTAACGCTTTCGTTAATTTTCGCGATAGAATAACGACCGCCTTTCTTTATTTTAATGCGGTTCATTATAAACCCGGCTCCGACTCTTATATTTCCTTTTACCCTAACCGCATAAATTATTTTATTAAACGAAGAATTTTGTCTTCCGGCGGTTTTTCTCACGATTCTTTCATTTATAAAATATGCAACCTTATCTGAGAATTTGCCTAAGTCTTTTTTAAGAAAAGTATTGCCTGCGCCTGAATAATTAAGCGTCTTTGATTTATATACGTTTGCAACATCTATCAGCATTGCATGAACGGTAAAGTTTGAACCAAGTCTGGAAATACTTCCGGTAATTATATAATTGGAATGATAAGCCAAACCGAGCTTTTTTATCCGGACAAGATTTATTTTTTTATCGAAATTGAAATACGGAGGTTTTTGGAGTAAAGTGTATGCAAAGACAAAATAAGGCTTACCTGAATTCAAATAATTTTTAAAGGCAGAAGAAAAAGATTTTTTTATAGAAACGGAAGATGGAGCACCTTTCTGATGGAAAAACCCCGTCCATACGTTATTGTTATTTAAGGCGGCATAAACGTTAACCGCATTTAAAATTAAAACGCCGGATATAATAATTCCTAAAAGTATCGATTTAAAGAATTTCATTTTAATAAACTATCAAATATTAAGCCTTATGTCAATTTATATGTTCGATTATTCCGCCGGTAATTTTAATTTTATGGTCCATCATATTAGAAAATTCCTTATCGTGAGTGACTACTACCAAAGTTTTACCATGTTTCCTATTAAGATCTATAATTATGTTATGCAGTATGTCCGCATGCCGGGGGTCTAAATTCCCGGTCGGCTCATCCATTAATATAACCTCCGGAGAGCAAACCAGCGCTCTTGCGATAGCCGCCCTCTGCTGTTCTCCGCCGGAAAGCATATAAGGCTTAAAATTAAGCCTTCTCTCCAACCCCATTTCGCATAAATAATCTCTCGCCGTTTTTAATGCCTTTTCTTTAGGTTCTCTCTTAATAAATAAAGGCATAGCCGCATTTTCCAAGCAGCTAAATTCGTTTAAAAGATAATGAAACTGAAAAACGAATCCGATGTTTTTATTTCTGAACCGTGCAAGATTGGCATCGGAAAAACTATATATATTAGAATCTCCGAAATACCCGACCTGCCCTGAATCCGGTTTAAGAAGCGTCCCTATTATATGAAGAAGAGTGCTTTTGCCCGTACCGGACTCGCCTGTTACGGCAAAAGTATCCCCCTTTTTTATTTTCAGATCAGCTTCATTTAAAATATTAACCGTTTCGTTTCCCGCCGTAAATGTTTTGCTAACCTTTTTTAACAAAACTGCAAAGTCGTTATTATTATCGTCCGCCATATTTTTATTCATGTCTTACGCCTTCCGCAGGATCGATTTTACCGGCTTTATAAGACGGGTAAAGCGTTGCCGCAAAACTCAAAAAAAGAGCCGACAATCCTATTACGATAAATTCGCCGGCGGTCATTCTCACCGGCAGAGTAGTTATATAGTAAACCGAAGACGGAAGGCTTATTATATGATATGTTTTTTCTAAATAACAGATTAAAAAGCCGGATAAAAGTCCGAGCCCCGTGCCGATCGCGCCGATTATAACGCCCTGCGCTATAAAAATAATCATTATATCTTTAGAACTTGCGCCTATGGATTTTAATATAGCTATATCCTTCCTCTTTTCCATAACCACCATTATAAGAGTCGAAATTATATTGAACGCCGCCACAAGCACGATAAGCGATAAAATTACGAACATAGTAAGTTTTTCTAATTTTATCGCTGAAAATAAATTTTTATTAAGTTCCTCCCAGCTTAAAGCGTAATAAGACGAAGAAGTTTTATTACCGTTCAGCTTATCTGTTATTTTCTTTGCAAAGCTATTTGCGGAGCTTAGATTGTCGAGTTTAACCTCGAGACCGGTAACCGAATCCGCGGATAAACCGAGAAACGCCTGCGCATTTTTAAGAGAAATAAATGAAAGCGTCGAGTCGTAATTATACATTCCGCTGTTTATAATGCCGCAAACGACAAATCTTTCCGTTTTAGGCATAACGCCGAACGGGGTAATTTCCCCTTCCGGAGAAATTACCGTTACTCTGTCGCCTACGGAAACTCCCAGATTTTGAGCTAAAACCTTTCCTAAAACTATTTCGTTTTTCTTTTTATTATTCAGTCCCGATAAATTTCCCTTAATAAGATATTTCTTAAGATCGGTAACCTTTTCCTCCGTTCTTATATCTACCCCTCTTAAAACGCTTCCCGTCGAAGTAGATGCGGAAGATATCATTACATCGGTATATATAAAAGGCGAAACGTTCTTTACGCCTTTTATACGCGATATTTTTTTAACGGCTTTTTTGTAATTATTTACAAAACCGTTATAATTTAAAACTATAATCTGCGATTCTATTCCTATAACTCTTTTTTCCAGAGTGCGGTCGAAGCCGCTCATAACCGATATAACGACGATAAGCGCCATCACGCCTATCATTATGCCCGCTACCGATATAAGACTCAATAACGATATAAACGAATTATTTTTCGGCTTTAAATAATGAAGAGCAATTTTAGTATGAAAATTCATTTCCCGATATTTTATCTATTTCAAAGGTTTAAGCAAGGGAAATAATATCACGTCCCTAATTGAATGGGAATTCGTCATTAGCATTACTACCCTGTCTATGCCTATCCCGCATCCTGCGGTAGGAGGAAGCCCCTGTTTAAGAGCTTCTATATAATCGTCGTCCATCTCTACAGGCAATCCTTCTTTTGCTTTTGCCTCAACCTGTAATTTAAAACGCTCTTCCTGATCTATGGGGTCGTTAAGCTCCGAAAACGCATTGCCTATCTCTCTGCCTGCTATAAATAATTCAAACCTGTCCACGACCGATCCGTCTCGGTCGTTCCTTCTTGCAAGCGGAGAGCTTTCCACCGGGTAATCGGTTACGAAAGTCGGATCTATAAGTTTCGGTTCTACCGTTTCATCGAATAATAGAGTTAATAATTCTCCGAGACTGTCCGTCCTGCTTATGCCTGCAATATTCCTTGATTTCAGAATATCATAAACCTTATCCGCGGAATCTATCTCGCCTGAATTAAAACCGCCTATTTCGCATAGGCTTTCCTTTAATTTTATTCTTTTAAAGGGAGGTTTGAAATTCAATTTTTCGGCGCCGTATTCTATTTCAAGAGAACCGCAAATGCGGTTTGCTAACTCCGAGAGCATTTTTTCGATAAAATCCATTAAATATTCGTATGTCGAATATGCCATATAAAATTCAAGCATAGTAAATTCGGGGTTATGTTTTACCGATATGCCTTCGTTTCTAAAATTTCTTCCTATTTCATAAACTCTGTCGAAACCGCCTACCACTAATCTTTTTAAATATAGTTCCGGCGCAATTCTCATATAAAGTTCTAAGTTAAGAGCATTATGATGCGTCTTAAAAGGTCTTGCCGTTGCGCCTCCGGGATTAGCCTGCATAACGGGAGTTTCTACCTCTAAGAAATCATAGGAATTTAAAAAAGACCGTATAAAGTTTATAGTTTCGGCTCTTTTTCTAAAAATTTCCCTGACCTCTGCGCTTGCTATTAAATCAACGTATCTTTTGCGAAAACGGGCTTCTATATCTTTAAGCCCATGCCATTTCTCCGGCAAAGGCAGGAGAGATTTCGTTAAAATTTCTATATGTTCTATCTTTATAGTTAATTCGTCCGTTTTGGTTCTAAAAAGATGTCCCTTTACTGCGCATATATCCCCTATATCGATATATCCGTTAAATAGTTCGAAATCCTTTTCTTCAACCGCGCCTTTTTGAATATAGCACTGAATCTCGCCGAAACCGTCCCTGAGTCTAAAAAAAGACGCCTTGCCGAAACTCCTTACGATAATAATTCTGCCTGCGGTTTCAACTTCCGCCCTGTTGTTTTCAAAAAAATCTTTATCTTTGCCGCCGTATTTTTCTATGATATTTTTTATATTTTCTTTTTTTTCAAAATCGTTTGCAAAAGGATTAATCCCGTTTTCTTTTAATTTTTTTAATTTATCTAAACGGTTATTTTCTATAATGTTTAATTCCTGTTCCAAAACACCCTCCTTTTATCTATTTTTTAATCTTTAATCCCGACGCCAAGCAGGTATGCGCTGATAAACTCGTCGATGTCTCCGTCAAAAACGCTCCTGTCGTCGTAAATAGTAACGCCTGTCCTGTGGTCTTTGATAACGCGGTTTGGGTTAAGCGTATAAGACCTTATCTGCGAACCCCATGATATTTCTTTCTTAGCCTTATTTACTTTATCTTCTTCTTCTTCTTTTTTCTTTTTATAATAATCATATAGTCTTGCCCTTAAAAGCTTGAACGCCGTGTCCTTATTTTTATGTTGAGACCTTTCGTTCTGACAGGCGACGACTATTCCGGTCGGCATATGAGTTAACCTAACGGCGGAATCGGTCGTATTTACATGCTGCCCTCCAGCGCCGCTTGAACGGTAAGTGTCTATCTTTACATCCTTCTCGTCTATAACTACGTCTATAGAATCGTCGATTTCAGGATAGACGAAAACAGATGCAAAAGAAGTATGTCGTCTTTTATTTGCATCGAAAGGCGAAATTCTTACGAGCCTGTGAACTCCGCTTTCCGCTTTAAGATAACCGTATGCATATTTTCCATACACTACAAACGTAACGCTCTTAACGCCCGCCTCTTCACCTGCGTTAAATTCCATTATCGAGGTTTTAAATTTCTTTCTCTCCGCCCATCTTAAATACATCCTTAACAACATATTTGCAAAATCCATAGATTCCGTTCCGCCGGAACCCGCATGAATTTCCACTATAGCATTGAGCTTGTCGTCTTTTCCCGAAAGCGTCATATCCATTTCTAAGCTCAAAACTGCCTTTTCTAAAGACTTGACGCTTTCCGAAATATCCGACAGCATCTTTTCGTCGTTTTCCTCTAAAGAGATATCATATAAATCTTTAATATTTTTAAATTCTTCATATATGCCGTAAAACGGCTTCAGACGGTTTTCTAATCCGGATTTTTCTATTAATATTTCCTTTGAGAAAGAAATATCTTTATAAAAGTCTTCTTTTGAAGAAATTCCGTCTATTTCTTTGAGTCTTGCTTCTAATTTAGAAACTTCAAAGCATCCTCCGTATTTTTTCGAGTTTATCGTCAAGCTCTTTTAAACTTCTATCTAAAAGGCTGACGTTTAAAACCGAATCTGCCGGCAAAATGGACATTAAAACCCCCTGTTCCTTTTATTTAGCGGAATATAAGCTATCGACAGCATAAAAACCGCATCTATTATATAACCAAATATATTACCATATAATGCGAAAAATGTCTTTCTATTAATTAATTTTATATAGCCTATTAGGTAAGTTCTTTTAAAGATGCCCGTTTCCCCTAAAATTTTCCCCGTAGGAGATATTACCCCGCTTATGCCGGAGTTCCCCGCCCTTGCGACAAACCGCTCGTTTTCTACGGCGGGAAAAACCGTCATAGACATATCCTGATATGGGGCGGAAGTTCTTCCATACCATGCATCATCCGTAATGCTTATTAAAAGATTAGCTCCTTTTTTGGAAAAATGTCTTACTAAAGAATTAAAATAGGCTTCATAACAAATCATCGAACCCACCTTTAAATTTCCGTTTTTTAAAATTCTGAATTTCTTGCCCCGAGTGAAATTTCCTATCCCCGCGCCTTTCAGGATATGAGCTAGAAAAGGGAATTGTCGTTTTAACGGGATATATTCGCCGAAAGGAACGAGATGATGCTTGTCGTAATAAGAATATCCGCCCGATTTGTAGTCGAACAAATAGTCCCTGTTATAAAAATGATATTTTCCGTTTAATAATTTTAAACCTACGGCGCCGAAAATTAAATTTATTTTATTTTCTTTCGTAAAATTCATAACTTTATTCCAATAAAAAGGATATATCGATATAATATAAGGAAGCGCCGTTTCAGGCCATATTACCAGCTTCGGCTTATATTTTAAAGATTTTTTCGTCAGGTTAAGATAGATTCTAGTCGTGTTTTTTTTCGTAATCTTCCATTTCTGAAACATCCCTATATTTCCCTGTATCATTGCAACCCTCACGGGTTTCTTTCTTTTAAGCAGTTTATCTACGGAATAAATATTATAATAACCATATGATATTACGAGAATAAAAACCGATAAAACAAAAATCAGTTCAAGCGATGCCTGTTTTTTTGAAATTGAATTTTTAAAAAAAATGAAATGGAACAATAAATAATTTATAAGCACTATGACGAAAGACAGCCCGAGAGTTCCTATGATATTAGAAACCTGTATAAACGGAAGATTTAAATACTGGGAAGCACCTAAGTTTTCCCATGGAAATCCAGTTAAAAGATTAGACTTTAAAAACTCAAAAAAAACCCAGCAAGAAGGAATTAAAATTATATTCAATATCTTATAGTTATTTAATAAAATCCTGCTGAAACCGGCGAATAAAGCAAAATATAAGGATAAATATGAGGTAAGCAGCAAAAGTGCGAGAACGGCTATGTAATAAGGAAGACTTCCAAATACATGAACGGTGTAAGTTATCCAGTACAGAATGATTAAATATGAAATGATACCGGATAAAAAACCGTATAAAAAGGATTCCTTAAAGTTTTTAGAATTATTTACCGCATATAAAAGCGGGACCAACGCAAACCACGCAAGAAATTCAAAGTTAAAATTAGGAAATAAAAAGCCGATGAGTATGCCGGATAAGCACGCAGAAGCGGAATTTATTAGAATAGATCGGGGTATTTTGGGCATCATAGCGCTTTTTTCGCTTCTTCCCATAATATATCAAGACTTTGGGCGTCAAGTTTGGAAACAGGTATAGACGCCTTTTTTTCCATATATCCAAATCTCTTGATGAATTTATCCGAGGATTTGTTTAAAGCGCTACACGGATGTATATCTAAAAGCCTTCCGAGATTTACCACGGAAAACAATATATCTCCGTATTCTTCAATAATTTTATCTTTATCCGTTTTATTATTTAATTCTTTTTTAAATTCTGAAATTTCTTCATAAACTTTATCCAAAGCGGCGTCTTCGTTTTTAAAATCGAAGCCTATTCTTTTAGCCTTTTCCTGCACCATATATGCCCTGTGAAGAGAAGGCATGGTTTCCGATACATAGACGGAAGGATTTTTCGGCATATCCGGCATATTTTTTAATTTTTCTTTTTTTTCCTCTCCCTTAATCTTTTCCCAATTCTTAAGGATAACGTCTTCAAGGCATTCGCCTTCTTTTAACGAAAAATTTTCGTCGAAAACATGGGGGTGCCTTCTGATTAGTTTTTGATTTATTGAGTTAATAACGTCTTCAATAGAGAACTCGCTTCTTTCTTCGTAAACTTCCGATAAGAATATAACTTGAAGAAGAAGGTCTCCGAGTTCTTCCATGATTTCCGCTTTATTATTTGAATTTATCGCATCTACGACCTCATAAGCTTCTTCTATTATATACGGCTTCAGCGTCTCTTCCGTCTGTTTTCTGTCCCACGGGCAGCCTTTTTCGGAGCGTAATTTTTTCACTACCTCTATTAGATGCTTCAGTTCCGTATATTTTTGTTTTTCGTTTTCCATAAAATTATGCCTCCTAAAAGTAAAACAGTTTGAATATTAAAGCCGTAATCAAAATACCTATAATGCTTCCGGTTAAAACCTCTATTCGAGTATGAATGCCGTTGTTTATTCTGGATAATGCGATAAGAAACGCAAGTATAAGCGTAAGAAGCGAAACGACCGGGTTTAAGGTTAAAAGCGAAACCATCAGCCATATGGAAAATGCCACAGCGGCATGACCGCTTGGAAACCCGCCTCTTAAAGGAGTTCCTTTATTAAATATAGCCTTTATAATTATTATTCCGACAAAAACGATAGAGATTACTACGATTGAGATATCGGAGCCTGTAGTTTTTATCATATTCAAAACATAGTATATCATATAATACAGATATTTTGAAAAAATTATATAACCCACGACAAACGCGCAAAATGAAGACAGAAGAACGGCGCCTGCCGCTAAATTTTTAACCGCCTCTATTCCGGGAGAGTATTCTTTAGATACGTAATCAGATAGATATTCTATGGACGTATTCAAAGTTTCGGCAAACAGAACGAAGAAAGCGGAAATAAATATGAGAAGAACGTCTATTTTAGTTACCTTTAAAAAGAGTGCAAGGAAAATAGCGAGGATCGCCGCGGAGAAATGGATCCTCATATTTTTTTCGGTCTTCGTCGCTAATATTATTCCTTCTATAGCCGCGTTAAAAGATTCCAAACGATTTTGCGGGACAAGTTTCATAATTCTTTATATAAAAAATTCTGCATATATTTCATATCTTTATCGTAGCCGCAGTCGTCTAAATTTAATTTATGCTCCTCGTCATGAACATACCCGAAAAGATGAAGAATACCGTGGATTATTAATAACGCAAGTTCTTTGCCGAATCCGTTTTTGTAATATTTTTCTTTGTCCTCGTCAAAAGCGACCCAATCGGATTTCTCCCAAAAATGCCTATATCTTATGAAATTTTTTTCTGCGGCGGAAGGAGAGATATAAATCTCTCCTATATAAAAAACGTCTCCGACCCGTTCCTTTATTTCAAAAGATAAAACATCCGTCGCCTTATCTTGATTTCTGTAAATTTTGTTTAACTTTTTAATATAGTTTTCCGAACAAAAAATTATATCGATTTGGTAAGAACCGCAATAAAGCTTTTCTATCGAATTTTTAACGATATAGCGGACTGACTTTCGATTTATTTTCAGCTTTCTTTGGGTATTCGCTATATTTATTACGGATTTCATTTGTTTCATTTTTATCGTCTTCCTCAGTCGGCTTGCCCGCATACGGTATTCTTTGGTGAAAAACGGAATTTAAAACTTTTACGAATGCATCGCCTATGGAATGAAGATCTTTCAATGTCAGTTCGCATTCGTCAAGCTGTCCGTCGCTGTAAATTCTATTTATAGTCTTTCTCACCATAAGTTCTAATCTCGAAGGGGAAATATTAGCCATTGTTCTTGATATTGCCTCTACAGAATCCGCAAGCATAATTATACCTGCTTCCTTAGTTTGAGGTTTTTTGCCGCCGTATCTGAATGCATCTTTTGAGAGATGTCCATCCTTATTTTCATCGGAGGCTTTTTCATAAAATGCTCCTATCATGGACGTTCCGTGATGTTGTCCGATTATGCTTTCTATTTTATCTCCCAATTTATATTTTTTTGCAAGCTCCTGCCCGTCTTTTACATGAGACGCAATAATTAAACTGCTCATAGTAGGAGCAAGCTTGTCGTGCGGATTTTCCGAATTTGATATATTTTCAATAAAATAATTAGGCTTGGTTATCTTTCCTATGTCGTGATAGAGGCTTGCAACACGGGCCAAAAGAGGATTTGCGCCGACCGCCGATGCGGCTGATTCCGCGAGGGTTGCAGCCATTATCGAATGTTGATAAGTTCCCGGCGCGACGACGGAGAATTGCTTCAGGAGCGGGTTATTGGAACTTGAAAGCTCAAGAAGTTTAAAATCCGTGGTAAAATCAAATATTTTCTCAAGCAAAGGTATAAGCCCTATAACCATTATAGAAGAGATTATACCGGATAAAAACGCAAGGACAACGCTGTAAACATTCTGTATATTCATAAGGTTCAACCCTATCAGCGCAAACGACAAAACCATAAAACTATTTAAAAATCCGGTAATAACGCCGGCTTTGATGACGCGGCTCCAAGAAGAAAAGTCGAAAACCTCGTATGATGCTATGAAACTTCCGGCAAAGGTATATATCATAAAAAAAATAGAATTTTTAAAAATTATGGACGTCAGTATAGAAAAAAGAGCTATATAAACCACCGAAACCTCGGAATTCAATATTATTCTTATAAGCATCGGTCCGAACGCAAACGGAATTAAATAGTAAATATCGTTTTTATTTATGAAAGGAAAATATAAAGAAAGAGCATTTGAAAAAATAATTCCGGCTTTAATTATTAAAATCGAAGACAATAAAATAGTTATAACAAAAACAATATTCTTAAAATCTACGGATGTCCTGAATTTCTTTATATATCTGTAAGGAAAAACATAGGACAGCGATAAAAGCATTGTTATAACAAAAAAAAGCCCTATAAGGGAAGGAATATTATTTTTTAGTTTAAATTCCGCGTCATACGTATTCAATTCAAGCGCCTTTGATTTAGTTATTAGTTCGCCTGCGCTTACTAAAAGCATTCCTTCGTTAATATGTATATAAATCGGCACGTTTTCTTTTTTAATATCTTCTATCTTTTTAAGAGTGAGATATTTAGAATATACTATATCAGGCTTTATTATGCGGTAAACTAATCCGTAAATATCGTTCTGCATATAAGACGGCAGGAAACCAAGATATTTTTTAGTATAATAATAAGTGAAACCTTTCTCTTTATTTAAAGTAAAAAATATTTGCGGATAATTTATAGTTTTAAGCCTGTTTGTTATAACATTTTTAATTTCTATACTTTTATTATCCGCCGGCGGCTTGGACAACACCCCCCTTTTATAGATATTCGAAACTATTTTTAAAATATAAGCCTCTATATTTTTATTGTAATTCAAATAGTAAAACTCGTTAAGGACTGCTTTATCTAATTTTATTCCCAATTTAGCGGCAAATATATTTTCGGATATATCCATATTTTGCTTGTTCTGCGCATGACTTTCCTTATAAGACCTCGCAATAGCAAAAGCCTGCCTTATTTTTCTTGAAAGAGTCGTTTTGATTTCCGGATAATATAAATAAACAACGGGACTTTTATCGATTTTCTTTTTCAGGACGGCGTTAGTCGCCTTTACGTTTACATATCTGAAACTCTTTTTGGATATTATAGTTTTTGTTGCTATCTCCCCCGCTTTATACTTGCTTCTTATAAACTCCACCCCGTTGTAAAGCAAAAAAGTTAAAAATATAGCGGATATTAAAAGTAACGCCAATAGCGCCGAATAGCGGTTTTTAATTTCTAAAGTATTATTTTTTAGAAATTCGAGAAATTTCGTTCGTTTCATATGCTTTTATTATATTTTGAACAAGTTTATGCCTTAGAACATCCGTTCTATTAAAATTAACCACTTCTATACCGTCTATGTTCATCAGGATTTTACTTGCGGTTACAAGTCCCGATTCCTTATCGTAAGGCAGGTCGGTTTGCGTGATATCGCCGTTTACGACAATCTTAGAACCCGAGCCTATCCTGGTAAGCATCATCTTCATCTGTTCGTTTGTGGCATTTTGCGCTTCATCTAATATTATAAAAGAATTATTCAGGGTTCTTCCCCTCATAAATGCGATTGGAGCAACTTCTATTATATCGGATTCTATAAGTTTTATAGCTTTTTCGAACTCAAACATCTCGTAAAGAGCGTCATACAGCGGTCTTAAATACGGATTTATTTTTTGCGAAATATCTCCGGGAAGAAAACCTAATTTTTCTCCTGCTTCAACTGCGGGTCGGGTTAATATTATTCTGTCAAATAACTTCTTTTGAAATAAAGATATAGCGCAAGCCATAGCAAGATAAGTCTTGCCGGTTCCAGCCGGTCCCACGCCGATAACTATATCGTTTTTATAAATTGCATCGGTATATTTTTTTTGATTTGCCGTTCTTGGAGAAATAACTTTTTTTCTAGGAGTTATTAAGATAGAAGGATAAATCTGCGTGCCGATATTAACTTCAGGATTTTCAATTTTCAGTTTAGCTAATCTTACTAATTCGTTATCTGTTATAACCGCTTTATTTTTATATAAATTCAGTAGGTCATATATGAATCTGCCGCAAACCGCGACGTTGCTCTCATTGCCTTTAATCAGCAATAAGTTGCCCCTAACGGATATGTTGACTTCGAATTCGGTTTCGATAATATTTTTTATATGTGCGGAGGGACTGGAAAATTTATTAAAAAGATCTATGTCTTCCAGCGCTACCTTTTCTATACGGGTGGATTCTTTTTCGCCGCCGCCGGATATTAACCGAGGCTTAGACGCTTTAGGGACTGTTTTAACCGTCGCAACCGACACCTTTTTCCTTATTTTATTATTAGTTATTCCCAAATTTTATTTTTACCGGCTCCTTTGTTTAATATATTATTATATTATTAATTTACTTTTTGATTATAACATTATTGGCAAAAAAGTCAAAAACAGCCCAATTATTTTATGATTCCCTTTTCCAGTAAACTCTCAATAGCAAATCTCTTTCGGAAAATGAATAATTTATTTCGCCTTTATAAGCTTTTTCTATATTTTTCCCTATTCTTTGGGCAAGGTCTTCGCTTGTCGTATATATTTTTATAATCTTTTCTTTTTCATTTTCTTCTATATTTTCTATTTTTTCCAAAGGATCTATATAATCCGCTCTTTCCACGGTATTATGTATGAGATTCATAATATCGCTTTTATGTTCAAATAGAAAATCGCCGCTTAGCTCGACCACCCCGTTATAAAATTTTGTTTTTATCTTTAAGCATGCGGGGCAAATCGTATAATTTATATCTTCTTTTTTCTTTAACATCGAATTGTAAAGCTCATCGTCCTTTACCCATCTTTTGTTGTGATAAATATTATGACAACTTTTACACACGGACATATCTTTATAAGACAGGCTGTTTTTGAAGGCATCCGATTCGTCGTCTGCAGAATGTTTTTTTATATTTGCGGGGTTCCATCTTTTTTCGTCGATCATTTTAATTGTCTCCTTAGTTTTTTAATGTTGAGTTTTATATTTTGCCTTATTTTTATTATACCATATTAAAAATTAAACTATTTTTTGCCTGTATATTATATTTAAAAACCAATGTTAATAATATATTGAAAATATCGATTTTAAATGACATAATATTACAAAAAACTCTTCGGAAGGTTATTGTATAATTTCATGAAATTTAAAGCGCGGCGCCTTTATATTTTGACCGTATTTATTTCCGTGTTTATTTTGCTTGCCGTCGGTTTTGTAAAATATCTGTCTCCGGCACGTAAAACATCCGCCGCATTTAAAAAACCAAAGCCTGCGTTATCCGCATACGTTAGCGTTACGCCGAAGTCCTTAAAACTTCCTATATGCAAAGATGAAACCGTATTTGCCTGCACCGTTAAATATCTGCAATACCTGCGCTATCTTCCGGTTTCATACGCCGGTCACGATGTATACAAATTCTCGTTCCCCGTTCCGGATATTTTATATAGCATTGCGGATTCATATACATGGAACTCCAAAAATCCGTTTATATTAGGAGCGGCGGCGCAATATCTTGAAGCTTCCGGAAAAATTAGCGACGGAGAATATGCAAGACCTCAAATAAATGGGGTACTTTTGTCGGAACTTAAAAAAAGCGCGGCAAAGGGAAAATTTGACATGCTCCCTTGGAAATGGGTTTTAGTGAAGCAGGCTAAAAAAGGCGAAAAGGTCGAATTATACGAAAACGGCAGGGCAATTTTTTCTTCCCCCGTAAATACCGGCGAATTTACAACGACCCCTGATGGAACATGGTATATTTTCCTGCGTTTTCACGATACTTCTATGAGCGGACTATCGCCGAAAAGAATTTCTAAAAAAGTTTACGAAACGCTAAAAGCCAAGCATTCTAATGCGGTGGGGTGTTTAGACGGACATAGGATAAAATGGGTTCCCTACGACGATTCGGGTATCAAATACGTGGATTATTTTAATAAAGGAATTGCTCTGCATTATATTTCCCGCGCCCGTTTCGGATTTCCTCAATCGGCAGGGTGCGTAGAAATACCTCTCCGCGCCGCCAGATTTTTATACAAAAATACGGGATACGGAACGATAGTTACCGTTATAGGATTTGCCGGAAATGCCGCGGCAAAAAAACATCGCGTCAAGGAAGGTTCCACTGCCGAAACCTGCGTGGAATGAGATATTTAATGCTTCCTCAAGATTACGTTTTTTACCGTATTTGCGGAATCGTTTTTCAAAACAATCGAGGCAAAGAGATATATTATTACGCCCGCCGCGAGAGAAGCTAAAACGACCGCTAACGGACCGTAATTCAGTCTGCCGAAAACGGCTATTAAAAATTCGACTATTAAACCCATAATAAAACTTGCAATTAACGTCTTAGCAAACGATTTGAAAAAGTCCGATCCCAAACCGATACCCTTTTTTAGATGAAGTTTTCTTAATAGAAACAAATAATCAAAAATTAAAGAAATACTGGATGCTAACGCCAGTCCGTAAACACCCATAACCTGCATAAGCAGGACGGCAAATACAATATTTATAATCAGCGAAATAATAGCGGCATTTACCGGCGTTTTTGTGTCTTTCATAGAATAAAAAACCGGAACTACCGTTTTTAAGAGCGCCGACGCCCACAAGCCGACGATAAAAAACAGAAGAACTCCCGCCGTTTTTTGGGCATCCGCCGCATTGAATATTCCGTGCATATATATTAATTTTACAAGACTGTTTCTTAAAAGTATTAATCCTATACTTGAAGGAATTATTATAAAAAACATCAGGGAGGACGAAAAATTAAAAGCCCCGTCAACTTCCTTGACGTCGTTTTTTGCAAAAGAAGCTGAAAGCACGGGGAAAATAGCAGTCTGCATTGCTATCGCAAAAACGCCGAGAGGAAATTGATAAAGCCTGTCCCCGTAATAAAGATAAGAGATACTGCCCGAAGGCAGAAAAGATGCAAGTAAAGTATCAAAAACCAAATTGAGCTGGATTACCGCCATTCCCATAAGGGACGGCGTAAGCAATTTAAAAACCGATTTTACGTCGCTGTTATTAAATTTGAATTTGAAACCGAGGCTTATTTTCTTTCTCTTTATATAATAAATCTGAGATAAAAGCTGTAATCCGCCGCCTATCATAACGCCGGCGGCAAGCGCAAAAATACCCGGATGAAAAAAAGGTCTTAAAAAAATAGCGGAGATTATAAATAAAACATTTAATATAATAGGATACATCGCCCCCGGAGCATAAGAACCGTGAACGTTTAACGCTCCGGATAAAAATGCCGCAAGCCCTATCATGAATATATAGGGGAACATAATCCTGGTAAGCAGAACCGTTAGTTGTAATTCAAGCGGTTTATTTAAAAAACCCGGCGCGGTAACTGCAACGAAAAAAAACGAAAATAAAAACCCTATCAAGGAAAGGAATAAGAGAATAAAGAATAATGCGGTAAAAACGGTTTTAAATAGTTCTTCGGAATCAGTCTTGCTCTTTTTAGCTAAATTATCCGAGTAAACCGGAATAAACGATGCCGATATTCCTCCTTCGCCAAAAAGCCTTCTAAATAAGTTGGGTATTCTGAATGCTACAAAAAACGCATCGGTTGCCGTCCCCGCGCCGAAAAAATATGCAATACAGACATCCCTCAATAAACCTAATATCCTGCTTATCAATGTAAAAAACGAAACAACCGATAAATTTCTGACTATTTCATGATTTTTTAGTTGAGAAGGCATCTGCCGTTTAAAGAAATTTTTGAATAAGGATTTCCGCAATCTGCACTGCGTTAAGAGCCGCCCCTTTTCGCACGTTATCCGCAACAATCCATAAATTTAAACCGTTAGCCGCGGAAAAATCTTTTCTTATCCTGCCTACAAAAACCTCGTCTTTACCGGCGGCCTGAATCTGATACGGATACCTTTCGTCGGGGTTATCGCTTAACACGTTATCTATGAGCTTTACTCCGTCTGTTTCCGACAGCATTTTTTTAATATCTTTAATATCGAAACTTTTCTCCGTTTCTATATTAACGGATTCTCCGTGGGAGAAAAAAACGGGGACGCGCACCGTGGTAGCGGATACGCCTATATTATTATCGTGCATTATTTTCTGAGTTTCCTTTACCATCTTAATTTCTTCTTTAGTGTATCCTTCATCGTCGAAAACATCGATCTGAGGAATGCAGTTGAAAGCTATCTGAACCGGAAATTTTTCCGGATAGATATCGCTTTTTGCGTTAATAATGCCGGTTGTCTGATAGAATAATTCGTCCATTGCCTTCTTGCCGGCTCCGGAAGTAGACTGATATGTAGAAACGATTATTCTTTTTATTTTGTATTTGTCGTGAATAGGTTTAAGCGGCACGACCATTTGAATGGTAGAGCAATTAGGATTAGCTATTATATTTTTTTTTGAATAATATTTTATATCTTCGGGATTAACCTCAGGAACAACTAACGGAACGTCTTTATCCATCCTAAAGTAAGACGTATTATCGATAACAACCGCCCCTTCCTTTGCGGCAAGCGGCGAAAACTTTGCGCTTATCGAACCTCCCGGACTGGATAAGACTATATCTATATTTTTCTTCTTAAAAGAATCTTCTTTTAAAGCATCGACTAAATAGTCTTCGCCTTTAAATTTTATAGTTTCTCCGAGAGAATTTTCCGATGCAAAAAGATAAAGCTCCTCAACCGGAAAATTTCTCTGTTCCAATATTTCTATAAATTCTCTGCCTACGAGACCGGTCGCTCCGGTTATACCGATATTATATTTTTCTTTTTTCATATCCTTTATTCTTCAATATTTTTTAAAGGGACAGACTTAAGTCTGTCCCTTTTTCGTCATGCTAAATTTTTTTATTTTTTTAATTCTTCTATCACTGCCTTACCCATTTCTTTAGTACCCACAAGTTTAGTTCCAACGACATTTGAATAAATATCGGCAGTCCTGTATCCGTTTTTAATAACTTTTTCTACGGCATTTTCTATTTTTTCTGCAAGATTATCCATATCGAAACTATATCTGAGCATCATCGCAACGGATAAAATAGCGGCAACGGGGTTGGCTTTATTAAGTCCCGCAATATCCGGCGCGCTCCCGTGAATAGGTTCATACATTCCTTTTTTTCCGTTAATACTTGCCGACGGAAGCATTCCTATAGAACCGGCGACCATAGACGATTCATCGCTTAATATATCTCCGAACAAATTCGTCGTTACGATAACGTCGAAAGATTTAGGCTGTCTTATTAACTGCATGGAGCAGTTATCGACATACATATTAGTCAGCTCGACGTCGGAATATTCCTTGGCTACTTCGGCAACTACATTTCGCCACAACTCCGTGCATTCCAGAACATTGGCTTTATCTACCGATAAAACCTTTTTTCTTCTTTTTCTAGCAATTTCAAAAGCTATTTTGGCTATTCTTTCTATCTCTTTCGTCGTATAAACAAGGGTATTAACGCCTTTTTTTTGTCCGTCACCCAAATCAAAAACGCCCCTGGGCTGACCGAAGTATAAACCGCCGGTAAGCTCTCTTACTATCATCATATCGGTTCCCCTAACGACCTCTTTCTTCAACGGAGAAGCATCGATAAGTTCATCGTAAATCTTTGCGGGTCTTAAATTTGCATATAGTTCGAGGTCGTATCTTAAAGTCAGAAGCGCTTTTTCCGGTCTTAATTCTATCGGAAGAGATTCCCATTTAGGTCCGCCTACGGCTCCAAATATAACCGCATCCGCTTCTTTTGCAAGTTTAAGAGCTTTTTCCGTTATAGGTTTTTTATATTCGTCATAAGAAGAGCCTCCCACTAGGTCTTCTTCTATTTCATATCTTATTGAATCAGAATCGAATAAAAACTTTAGGACGTTAACCGCTTCGCCTGCAACTTCGGTTCCGATCCCGTCACCTGCAAAAAGAGCTAATTTTATCATAATTTATTTCTTACCCTCCTTAATCTTTTTTTTAGCATACGCAATCAAACCGCCGGCATTAACAAGTTCTGCCATAAATTTGGGAATAGGTTTGGCTTTTACGACGGTATTTTTTGTTTTATTTTTAATTTCTCCGGTATCGGTATCCACTTCAAGCATATCGCCGTTATCCATTCCGTCGGTATCGGCCTCGAGGATAAACAATCCTATATTAAAGGAATTTCTGTAAAATATCCTCGCAAAGCTTTTCGCTATTACGACCGGCACCCCGCTGGCTTTAATAGCTATAGGGGCATGTTCTCTGGAAGAGCCGCATCCGAAATTATTCCCCGCAACGATGAAATCCCCTTTAGATACTTTTGAAGAAAAAGTTGCATCGGCATCTTCCATACAGTGTTTTCTTAAATTTTCTTCGCTTGAATCGTTCAAATATCTTGCGGGTATAATAGCGTCGGTATCTATATTGTCTCCAAATTTAAAAACTTTTCCGCTGAATATCATAATCTCTCCTGTATAAAAATTAAACTACTTCGTCCGGACCGGCAATTTTTCCGAGTATAGCGGACGCCGCGCAGACTGCGGGATTTGCAAGATAAACCTCGCTCGTTACGTCTCCCATTCTCCCTTTAAAATTTCTGTTTGTGGAAGAAATAGCCCTTTCCCCGTCGGCTAATATTCCCATATATCCGCCGAGACAGGGTCCGCAAGTAGGAGTGCTTACTATCCCGCCGGCATCCATGAATATATCTATAAGCCCTTCTTTTTCAGCCATTCTATAAATATCGGGGGTAGCGGGAATAACGATAAGCCTTGAATATTTTGCTATTTTTTTTCCTTTTAAAATTTCAGCGGCGATTCTTAAATCTTCTATTCTACCGTTTGTGCATGAACCTATAACCGACTGGTCTATTTTTATATTTTTCGACGAAGCCTCGCTAATATCTACGCTGTTTTCGGGAAGATGAGGAAAGGCTACCTGCAAATTGATGGATTCTGTATTAAAATTTAAAACTTTGGCATATTCCGCGCCTTCGTCGCTTTTATAAAATATATAATCCCTTTTAGCTCTGCCTTTAACATAATCCTCGGTAATTTCGTCAGGCTCGAATATTCCGCTTTTTGCTCCGGCTTCTATAGCCATATTGGATATGGTAAACCTGTCGGACATTCCAAGATGTTTAAAAGTACTTCCGGCAAACTCCAATGCCATATAATTAGCCCCTTCTACGCCTATTTTGCCGATAAGATACAAAACAAGGTCTTTTCCCGATACCCATTTTTTCGGCTTCCCTTCAAAGATAACTTTTATGGATTCGGGAACTTTGAGCCATAGCTCGCCAAAAGCAAAGGCATAAGCCAGATCGGTAGAGCCTACCCCCGTAGCGAAAGCCCCCAGAGCGCCGTATGTGCAAGTATGAGAATCGGCGCCTACGACAAGGTCTCCGGGAAGGACTACGCCTTTTTCCGGCAAAAGCGCATGTTCGACCCCCGCCTCTCCACATTCGAAATAGTTTTCTATATCGAACTTTTTTGCAAACTCCCTCACCATCTTAGCCTGTTTAGCGCTTAAAATATCTTTATTTGGAACAAAGTGGTCGGGAACTAAAGCGATTTTTTTTCTATCAAAAACTTCGCCTATTCCTATAGCTTCAAACTCTTTTATCGCTATAGGGGCGGTAATATCGTTACCCAGCGCAATATCCACCCGCGCGTTTACTATATCGCCCGGAGCGACCGTATTTGCATCCGTATGGCTTTGAATTATTTTTTCCGTAATAGTTAAAGGTCTTCCCATTTTTTTTCCCCTTTTTATACCGGAAACAGATTTAAGTCTGCCCACTGTATATATAAATTAAAGATTAACCTGCTCAGGTATTATGCAGTATTAAATTATGCGTGGATTTCCATTTCGCAGGCCGATTTATCGGCAGTATTTTTATTATGAACGTACAGTTTGTTTAAAGCGTTAACATAAGCCTTAGCGCTTGCGACTACGATGTCGGTATGGGCGCTTCTTCCGGTAACGCCCGTTCCCCCTTTATCTGCGTCTTCTATAGTAACCGAAACATCTCCCTGCGCTTCGGTAGTTCCTCTTATTGATTTAACTTCGTATGCAACGACCTTTGCCCTTGAATTAACAATTTTTTCTATAGCATTAATTGCAGCATCGACAGGACCGTTTCCGCACGAAGAATCATGCTTTAATTCACCGTCAACCATTAGTTTAACCATAGAAAGAGGAGAAACGGTATCGCCGCAAACTACGTTTACGTATTTCAACTCATACTTTTCGAGAGGATGCGATTTTGCTACAAGAGAATCTATATCTTCGTCGTATATTTCCTTTTTTTTGTCTGCAAGGTTTTTAAATTTGGCAAAAGCTTTTTCGATTTCGTCGTCGTTTAACAAATAACCTAAAGATAAAAGTTTTTCTTTAAAAGCATGTTTTCCCGAATGTTTACCCAGAACCAATTCGTTAGGCTGTCTTCCTACGCGTTCCGGGGTCATAATTTCATATGTGGTTTTTTCTTTTAATACGCCGTCCTGATGAATACCCGCTTCGTGGGCAAAAGCATTCTTGCCCACTATTGCTTTATTAGGCTGAACCGATATTCCGGTTATGTGGGTTAAAAGCTGGGAAGACCTGTATATTTCGGTCGTGTTTATACCCGTAACGGCATTATATATATCTTTTCTAACGTCTAAAGCCATTACTATTTCTTCCAGCGCCGCATTTCCGGCTCTTTCCCCTATACCGTTAATAGTGCATTCTATCTGATTAGCTCCGGCTAAAATCGCCGACAAAGAATTAGCGGTGCCTAAACCCAAATCGTTATGGCAGTGAACGCTGAGTATTATATTGTCTATGCCTTCGACTTTTTCTCTTATATTTTTTATAAAATTAAAAAACTCGAACGGGGTAGCATATCCAACCGTATCGGGAATATTTATCGTCGTTGCCCCGGCTTTTATAGCCCCTTCTATAACCCTGCATAAAAAATCTAAATCGGACCGCGAGGCGTCTTCTGCGGAAAACTCGATATTTTCCGTAAACGATTTGGCATATTTTACCATATTGACGGCTTTATCGTATAACTCGTCTCGAGTCATTTTAAGCTTATACTTAAGATGAACGTCGGATGTAGCGATAAAGGTATGTATAACCGGTTTTGCCGCATATTTAACGGCGGAATACGCTCTATATATATCTTTTTCGTTTGCCCTTGCAAGTCCCGCTATCTCGACTCCTTTAATCTCCATAGCTATCGTCTTTACGGCTTCAAAGTCGCCTTCGGAAGCAATGGGAAATCCGGCCTCTATTACATCTACCCCGAGGCGGGAAAGCTGACGCGCAAGATTTAATTTTTCTTCTATATTCATACTTGCTCCGGGAGACTGTTCGCCGTCTCTCAAAGTAGTATCGAATATTTTAATTTTTTTTAATTGATTATCGCCCAAAAGTCCTCCGAAACACTGCTCATTCAATTTCTTTATTCTTTTTTATCTTAGCACTAACAAGATAAAAATACAATAGCGGCGATATAAAAGAATATAAGAAAAAAATAGCAAAAAGAGATTCCACGGGTTTAATTATAATTATAATCAGAATTATTAAAAGCAGGACAAGCGATTCAAACGCCCTGCGCTTAAAAACGCTGAAATCCTTCATTGCAAAATAGCCTATGTTACTGACCATTAAAAGACCGGCGACGACTATCAAGACAAGCATTATTTTGCTTATTAATACGGCTTTTAAAGAAAATTCCGTCATAATAAAAAGGGACGAAACAACGATTCCAGCTGCGGCAGGAGAAGGAAGCCCCATAAATTTATTATACTCTACCGAATTTCGCTGGACGTTGAATCTGGCAAGTCTGAGAGCCGCTCCAAGAAGATACACGAACACGGCTGCCCATCCCGCTCTGCCGTAACCTATGAGGAACCATTTAAACGATAATACGGACGGGGCGACGCCGAATGCTATAAGATCCGAAAGGGAATCGTATTCTATACCGAATTTAGAACTTGTATTTGTAAGTCTTGCAATTTTTCCGTCTATTCCGTCAAAAAAGATAGAAGCTATTATCAGCCAGCCGGCAACCCAGTATTTTCCTTCTATAGAGTTTATAACGGAATAAAATCCGGACAGAAGCGAAAGGCTGGTTATTAAATTCGGCAAAAGAAAGACGCCCTTAGTCATACTGTTTTTATAGATATTATTCGACGCTAAGACGTCTTGTAAAGGCTGAAGCGGTTTTTTCATAATTTTTACGATATTTTGCCAATAACCGTTTTTCCTGAAAATACTCTGTCCCCAATTTTAATACTCTGCTTAAAACTTAACGGCAGATACAGATCTAACCTCGAACCAAATTTGATTAAACCGAATCTGTTGCCCGATTGCACTTTCTCTCCTTCTTTGATTTTGCATACTATTCTTCTTGCTATAAGTCCGGCTATTTGAACAAAAGCTATTCTTTTATTTTCTCCGCCTGCATTGCCTTCTATGTTTAATATTATCCCGTTAAACTCGTTTTCTATCGATGCTTTGTCTAAATTGGCAGAAAAAAATTTTCCCTTGTTATATATTATCCTTTCCACTTTTCCGTCTATAGGAACTCTGTTTATGTGAACATTAAACAGGGACATAAAGATGCTTACTTTAACGGCTTCGCTTTTTAAAAATCTATCGTCGAAAATTTTTTGTAAAAATATGACTCTGCCGTCGGCGGGAGAAATTATTTCGCCGCCGCCCAAAATATGATCGGGTTTACGTTCCGGATCCCTAAAAAAATAAATACTGAAAATAAAAAACAAAAAAAACAAAAAAAACAGCGGCAAAAAAAGATATTTTAAATATATATATTTTGCGTAAAAATACAAAAACAAAAAAAATATGGAAAACAACAATGCCGCTATTATAATTTTAATTCCTTCTTTCGCGATATATTTCATTCTCGTATTTTTTACGCATTTTCCTGCCGTTAATTTTTTGATTTATCGACTATTTTATTTTTAGTTATCCAAGGCATTAATGACCGTAATCTATTTCCGACTCTTTCAAGCTGATGCTCTTCCCCGTTTCTCGTGAGAGCGTTAAAAGAGGGCTTGCTGGCTTTATTCTCAAGCATCCATTCGGTTGCGAACTTTCCCGTCCTTATCTCTTCGAGCACTTTTTTCATCTCGCGCTTAACTTTTTCGTCGACGATTCTTGGTCCTCTCGTTAAATCCCCGTATTGAGCCGTATTACTTATAGAATATCTCATATTTGAAATTCCTCCTTCATATATAAGATCGACTATAAGTTTCATTTCATGAATACATTCGAAATATGCGCTCTCTTCCTGATACCCTGCTTCGACAAGAGTTTCAAAGCCTGCCGTCATAAGAGCCGCAAGCCCCCCGCATAGAACCGCCTGTTCTCCGAAAAGATCCGTTTCGGTTTCTTCCCTGAAGGTTGACTCTAAAATGCCGGCTTTGCCTCCGCCTATAGCGACGGCATAAGATAACGCCATATTTTTGGTATTACCCGTATAATCGTTATGCACTGCGATTAAATCCGGCACCCCGCCTCCTTTTTCGAATTCGTGCCTTACTAAATGTCCCGGTCCCTTAGGCGCAACCATAAAAACGTTTACCTCTTTCGGAGGAATTATCTGACCGAAATGTATGCTGAAACCATGTGCAAAAACCAGATATTTATCTGCTTTTAAGCCCGGCTCTATATCATTTTTATAAACGTCTCCATGAATTTCGTCGGGAAGTAAAACCATAATAACGTCGGCTTTTTCTGCCGCCTCTTTAACCGGATATACTTCAAAACCGGCATTTTTAGCTTTTACAAAAGAATTGCCGTCCGGTCTTAATCCTATAATAACTTTCACTCCCGAATCTTTTAAATTTAAAGCATGCGCATGCCCCTGCGATCCGTAACCTATTATTGCTACGGTTTTTGATTGGATCAGCCTTAAATCGGCATCTTTTTCATAAAAAATGTTCATTAAAACCCCCTTACGGAATAATTTATTTAATTATTTGCATTTATAAACTTGGTTTTCTCGTCCTTTGTAAAGCTATTATGCCCGTCTTAACGATATCTTTTATGCCTAAAGGCCTTAAAATATCGATAAGCGACTCTATTTTTCTTTCGGAACCGGTAACCTCGAGCGTATAAGAATTTCTTGAAACGTCTATAACTCTGCCTCCAAATATATCTTTTATTCTGAATATATCGCTTTTTGTAGTTTCATCGGCATTTACCTTAATTAAAACCGTCTCTCTTACAACGGAATCTTCGTCCGTTAACTCCTGCACTTTTATCACGTTAATAAGTCTGTTGAGCTGCTTTGTAATCTGCTCTAAAATTTGGGTATCTCCGGATGTGGCGATTATCATCTTGGATTCATTCTTTTCAAGCATTTTTGCAACGCAAATACTATCTATATTAAATCCTCTTGCCGAAAAAAGCCCTGCGACTCTAGTGAGAACTCCGGATTCGTTTTCGACATGAATAGAAAGAATATGAGTTTTTTCCATAATAATTTTATTTTTTTGTTAATTTATTATAAATATTAATAAATTGTTTATACCAATAACATTCCGGTAATAGGAGAGCCGGGGGCAACCATAGGATAAACGCTCTCTTCTCTATCTACGACAAAGTCCATTATTACCGGCTTTTTTATAGATAAAGCTTTTTCTAATACGGGAACTACTTCGTCGGGATTTTTTGCCCTTAATCCGACTGCGCCGTACGCTTCGGCAAGTTTAACGAAATCAGGGTTAACGTTCATTTCCGAAAATGAATATCTTTTATGATAGAAAAATTCCTGCCACTGTCTTATCATACCAAGAAAGTTATTGTTAATTATGGCTATTTTAACCGGCAAATTATATTGTACGGCAGTTGCCAGTTCTTGAATATTCATCTGAATACTTCCGTCTCCGGCAATGTCGAAAACAGTTTTATCGGGACATGCTATTTGAGCGCCTATAGCCGCCGGAAATCCGAAACCCATAGTTCCGAGTCCGCCGGAAGTCAATAAGGTTCTAGGATTTTTAAATTTATAAAACTGCGCCGTCCACATCTGGCTTTGACCCACTTCGGTCGCTATTATCGCTTCCCCGCTTGTAAGTTCATAAATTTTGTCTATTACATATTGAGGTTTTATTATATCGTTCATCCGGTACAAAAGGGGGTGTTCGTACTTCCATGCATTTATCTCTTCGAGCCATCCTAATCTCTCATATTTCGCCGATGAGATTTCTTCCATTTTATTATTTAAAATTTCTAGAAGACTACTTAAAACAGACTTAACGTCGCCTACCACGGGTATTTCTATTTTCACGTTCTTGCCTATAGAAGACGGGTCTATATCTATATGGGCAAATTTTGCATTTTTTCCAAACTCTTCCACCTTCCCTGTAACCCTGTCGTCAAATCTTGCTCCGATAGCTACGATAAAATCCGCATTAGATATTGCCATATTTGCGGCATAAGTGCCGTGCATTCCGAGCATTCCGAAAAAGAGGGGATGATCGGAAGGAAAGCCGCCGAGCCCCATAAGAGTAGATGTAATCGGCAAATCTAATAACTCCGCTAATTCTTTTAGTTCGTTGGCTGCATTCGAACTTATAACCCCTCCGCCTATATAGAGCAAAGGTCTTTTTGCCTTTAAAATTTCCGCCGCAAGTTTTGAAATCTGAAGATGATGTCCAAAATACGTAGGACTGTAGCCTCTTAATTCAACTGTTTCAGGATAATCGAACTCATATACGCTTGATGTAATATCTTTCGGAATATCGATTAATACAGGTCCGGGTCTGCCGGTGGAGGCGATATAAAATGCCTCTTTAACGGTCTTTGCGAGATCTTTTATGTCTTTTACAAGATAATTATGTTTTGTGCAAGGTCTGGTTATGCCGACCGTATCGGCTTCCTGAAACGCATCGTTTCCGATTAAATTAGTCGGAACCTGCCCCGTAAGAATAACCATCGGTATTGAATCCATATTAGCGGTAGCAATGCCCGTTATCGTATTGGTAGCCCCGGGACCCGATGTTACAAGTACGACGCCCACCTTTCCGGATGCCCTCGCATAGCCGTCTGCGGCATGGGCCGCCCCCTGTTCATGTCTGACGAGAATATGTCTTATTTTATCTTTATAATTTAAAAGTTCGTCATAAATATTTAAAACCGCTCCGCCGGGATATCCGAATATAGTGTCCACGCCTTCCCTTACGAGGCTTTCCATAATTATTTTTGAGCCGGTCATTAAATTTTTTTTAGAATTATGATTCATATTTTATTTCCTTATATTTTTATTGACTATAGCTCCCTCATCTGCGGATGAAACCATTTCGGCATATCTCGACAAGTAACCGTAATTGATTTTTTTTGGTTTTTTTGAAATTTTCGACTTTCTTTTAGTTAGTTCATCATCGGAAACAAGCACGTTTAGTTTCCTGCCGGCAATGTCAATTTCGATTTTATCGCCGTTGTTTAAGAGAGCAATGGGTCCGCCTTCCTGTGCTTCGGGCGATATATGCCCGATACACGGACCTCTCGTCCCGCCTGAAAATCTTCCATCTGTAATAAGGGCAACTTTTTCCCCCAGACCCATTCCGACTATCTGAGAGGTAGGCGCAAGCATTTCTCTCATCCCCGGTCCCCCTTTGGGACCTTCATACCTTATCACTACGACGTCGCCTTCTTTAATAGCGCCTTTGGAAATATTTTCCATTGCCGATTCTTCGCTGTCAAAAACCACCGCATTTCCGGTGAATTTCATCATAGATGGACTGACTCCGCTGGATTTTATTATAGCGCCGTTTGGGGCTAAATTGCCGAAAAGAACGGCTATCCCGCCTTCTTTACGGTAAGGATTGCTTATTTTTCGTATAACTTCATTGTTAACGTAATTAACACCCGATATTATTTCGCCTATAGATTTGCCGGAGACGCTAATGGAGTTAAGATTTATAACCGTTTTTAACTCATAGAGCAGAGAAGGAATACCGCCTGCAAAATCAAGGTCTTCTAAAAAATATTCTCCTGCAGGTCTTAAACTTGTAATCTGCGGGGTGTTTTTAGAAATCTCGTCGAATAGCTTTAAATCCAATTTTATTCCTGCTTCATTTGCGATGGCGAGTAAATGTAAAACCGAATTAGACGAACCGCCTAAAGCCATATCTACCGCGATAGCATTCTTAAAAGAATCAATAGTTACGATATCTCTGGGGCGTATGCCGTCTCTTACAAGATCAACGACCCTGGCGCCGCTTTCAAAAGCCATTCTTTTTTTTATAGCCGAACCGGCAAGCGCCGTTCCCGCTCCCGGCAAAGACATACCCAGAACTTCAGTCAAACATGCCATCGTATTTGCGGTATAAAGTCCTTGACACGACCCTTGTCCGGGACAAGCGCACATTTCTAAATCGTTAAGTTCATTTTCGGTTATCTCGTTTATTCGAAATTTCGCGACAGCTTCAAACGTATCCCTAACAAAAGAAAGTCTATTCCCGTGATAATGCCCCGAAAGCATAGGCCCTGCCGTAACAACCACGGACGGTATGTTAAGGCGTAAGGAAGCCATAAGCATTCCAGGAGTAATCTTATCGCAGTTAGTTAAAAGAATAAGACCGTCAAGACAATGAGCCTCCGCTACGGTTTCGATCATATCGGCAATAAGTTCTCGGGAAGGAAGGGAATAGTGCATGCCCATATGCCCCATGGCGACTCCGTCGCAAATTCCCGGAATACCGAAAACGAAAGGATGTCCTCCATTGCTGTAAACGCCGTTTTCTGCAGCCCTTTCTAAATCTCTTATGCCGACATGCCCCGGTATCAAATCGGTAAAGCTCGAAGCAATACCTATAAAAGGTTTTTTCATTTCGCTCTTAGCTATTCCCGTTGCATATAATAGCGATCTGTGCGGGGTTCTGTCCACGCCTTCTTTAATATTATTACTTTTCATAAAATTTATCCTTCCGCTTAGTTTAATAGGGATAGATTTATCCCGCTATTTTTTCTTTAATAATTTTTTTCATTATATCGTTGCCGTTAAGCTTTTTTAGCTTAAGTTCTTTTATAGTTTTCTGCTCATCGGGAGTCAAAAAAGGCTTCGTGCTGTATTTATTTAACATTTTTTCTATTTCCATATGTTCGCTGTATATTTTTTTAAAATGTTCGTCTCCGGCGGCAAGAGATTCCGCCATTTTTTTTTCGGTTTCATCTAAGAATTGCATAAACCATCCTCCTTCTCATATTTATATTAAGATAAAAATTAATAATTTTTAAAAAGGTCCGTTGCCGTAAACATAATATGGGGACAACTCCTCCGCATATTTTATTTGAGAGAACGGGCTTATACCCGACTCGTTTCCATTTTCCGTCACATACGCGGAAGCAAAATAGGCTGTCTGTTTTAAATCAAAAGGCGCAGGCAAATTTATACCTTCAAATTCATTTTTAAATTTTTCGTAATCGTCTTCTTTATTAAAGCCGTAAACAATAGACGGTTTATTTTTCATATTTTCGACAAACGATTTAAGTTCAGATATATTAAAAATGTCGATTTTAGTCTGACGCGTAAAATTTGCTTCATCCGCGAAATATTCGGATACATAATAATTACCTTTTGCCGCGTCTTTTACGGCGATTATATACTTAGAACCCGTGTTATCTTTAGCCAGCGAATATGCGCAGACCAATAAACTTTCCACCCCTGTAATATTTATCCCTAAAACATATGATAGAGTTTTTGCAATGGTCAGAGAAACCCTTATGCCGGTGTAAGAGCCGGGGCCTAAAATAACGGCTATTCCGGTTAAATCGCTTAGCCCCATATCGGCTTTTCGCATTATTTCGTCTAGTTGCTTAAATACAAAGACGGAATGTTTTTCATGAAAGTCCGAGATAGATTCGGAAACCTTATTGAAATTTTCATCCGTTAATAATACGTTAGAATATCCGTTTGAACTGTCTATAGACAACAAAAGCATCTTATGTTTTTATAACTCTCATTATGTCGTTATAAGAAACAAATAATAGAAGCAGTATTAAAAGCGCAAACCCGACTTTTGCCGCTGTTTCCTGAAACTTAATACTTAAAGGGCCCCTCTTAATCATTTCTATAACGGAAAACAGTAAATGACCTCCGTCTAAGGCGGGTATTGGAAATAGATTTACAAGTCCTATATTGACGCTAATAAATGCTATGAAATAAAAAAAACCTGAAACACCGAGGCTTGCCGCTCTTCCCGAAAGCTGGGCTATCATTATGGGACCGCCAAGATCGCTCGCCGGAAGTTTTCCGACTATTAGGTAAAAAAGACTGACGACCGTAATATATATAATAAACCATATTTCCTTTACGGCGGAGTAAAAAGAATTCAATAAACCGGCATGCTTGTAAAAAACGGCTTTATTAGAAGGGATTATTCCGATTATATACCTTTTTATCTTTTGTCGGTAAATATTTAAGCCTGATGTTAATTCCGGTTTTAACCTCACTTTTTTAAATATATTATCTTCTTTTACTCCTAAAGTTATTGTATTCTTGCCGTATTTTTCGATATATTTAGCCAAACCCGCCCATGAATGAACCTTTATTCCGTTAACCTCGGTAATTATATCGCCTTTTTTAAGACCTGCGACTGCCGCGGGTTTACCTTTCATGACTCCGCCTATAACGGGCTTTAGAATCGGTCTTCCCGCCATAAAAATAATAGTAAATATTATTGCGGCTAAAACAAAATTAAAAAAGGGGCCGAAAAAAATAATCAAAAACTTTTTATGGGGCGGCAGATTAGAATAAGAACGTTTTTTATCTTCTTCAGGCAATTCTTCGGAAGGATCTTCTCCGAGAAGTTTAACGTATCCGCCCAGAGGAAGAGCTGAAATTACGTATTCCGTTTCTCCGATTTGCCTGCCGAAGACCTTAGGACCGAAGCCGAGCGAAAACTTCTCGACTTTAACGCCCATTTTTTTTGCGACTATAAAGTGTCCGAACTCGTGAATGAGAACGATGACGCTTATTACTATGAGAAAAGCGACGATGTCGTAAACAACTCCGTTAAGCATAATATTTTTATTTGTTAAAATTTTTTATATTTTTTAGCTATTAATATAGTTTATTATATTTTTTTTTTGTTAAAAATGCAATTTTTTTTTAACTTCTAAGGGTAATTCCAAAACGGACGTTTAACTCTTTTATGATGCCGTCCCTTAATAAATTAACCTCTTCCATAGTCAACGTTCTGTCGTCCGCAATTGCATCATATCTTATGAGAAAGGATATCTTCCCCTCTTCAATCTGTTTCCCGTCGTAAATATCCGCTAATCTGACATTTTTAATTAATCCCGAAAAACCCTTTATAAATTTTTCTATGACCGAATATTCGATACTTCTATCTACGACGATAGAAATATCCTGCTCTATTTCAGGATATTTATTAGGTTGAATAAAAGACTTTTTATTTGAAATAAAGTCTTTTATAAAATCTATATCTATCTCAAATGCAAAAACCTTATGTTCTATCTTAAAGTCATCGAGTACTTCTTTCTTTATTTCTCCAAAAATACCGGCTCTCTTTCTGCCTATCGTAATTTCTAAAGCCGCATTTTTATTATAAAACCCGTCTTCATCCGGTTTATTAAATACGAATTTTTTAATGCCGGATTCTTTTAGTAAAAATTCGACTACGCCTTTTCCGCCGTAAAATTCCGGCTCACTGCCCATATGCTTAATTCCCGTGCAAATGCTTCCGCATAAAATATTTTTTTCCGAAACCGGATATCCGCCGGTCTCTCCCCCGATATAAATTTTCCCTATCTCAAATATTTTAACGGTTTTATATTTTTTAGAATTTTGCGATACCGCTTTTAGTATATCCGGTATTATACTGATTCTGAAAAATGTATAGTCTTTCGAAATAGGATTCTTAAGCTCCAGAACACCGGTTTTATCGCCTACATCTCCAAGCGAAATATTTATCTCTTTTTCCCCGGTAAGCGACGGGGAAATAATCTCGGTAAATCCGGCATACCTCAATAAATTCCTGAAGAGTCTCGATGTTTCGAAATTTGGATTTTTTTGCGGCGGTCTTAAAATGCCGGACGGAATCGAAGATTTAATATTATCGTAACCGTAAATTCTGAATACGTCCTCGTATATATTAACGTTTTCGGTTATATCGCTCCTGAAATAAGGCGGCGTAACCGAGATAATTTCTTCTGCCGCCGCGTCAAAGGATTTATTTTCTATAATTTCATATCCAAGACGCGATAGAAAACGCGGCGCTTTATTTTTTACCGCAGTGTCTCCAAGAAAATCCGACAAATCATTTAATTTGATTTCATAAATTTTCGGGTTATCGTATTCCTTTATATCATAGGCTTGGCAGGAAATAGTAAAACCGTCCGCGTATTTATTAAGAAGATATAAAAAACGTCTTATTGCAAATACGCTTATTGACGGGTGAAGACCCTTTTCGAAACGGGTCGAAGCATCCGTCCGCAGAGAAAGTTTCCTCGATGTTTTTCTTATGCTCGACATATTAAAATTTGCGGCTTCTATTATAATATTGACCGTATTTTCGTCGATTTCGCTGTTTGATGCCCCCATAATTCCCGCAATAGCAATAATCTTATTTTTATCGGCTATAACAATATCTTCTCCGGTCAACTTTCTTTCCCTGCCGTCTAAAGAAATGACCTGCTCTCCTTCATTAGCGCGTCTTGCATTAATTCTATTGCCGTTTAATTTTCCGGCATCGAATGCATGTAGCGGCTGGGCTGTTTCAAGCATAACGATATTCGTTAAATCCACTATATTATTGACGGGTCTTATGCCGCCCTTAAGCAATTTGTTTTTTATATCCATCGCGGATTCTTTTATTTTTATGCCGGAAATTTTAACTGCCGTATAAGCCGGAATTAAATCTCTATTTTCTATATTTACGGTTAACTCGCTTTCCTTAGAGGAATAGTTTCCATGCGCCTTAAACTCTATGCCGCCGTAAAGTTCCGGTAAAATCAAATCTTTATCCAATATAGCCGACAATTCGTAAGCAAACCCCAGCATGCCGAATAAATCCGGTCTGTTAGGCTCAAGATCGAATTCTAAAACGGCATCGTTTAGTTCAAAAATATCGTAAGCCGTCCTGCCTGTATTTTCAAAAGGGAACTTTACAATCGAAGAAATGTTTAAATTCAAACCTAAATCTTTTTCGGAGCAGAAAGCCGCTTCCGAAACTACGCCGAATATAGCTTTATCTCTTATTTTTAAGCCGTGTTCAAACACCGTTCCTTTAGTAGCGATTAAAGGTTTTTCCCCCACTTTAATATCGAGTCCTTCTTTTGTAAAAACTATTCTTTTGATTCCGACCGCTTCTCCGCCGTAAACTTCTGCAATGCCGAATTTATCGCTTGACGGATGCTCCGCTATACTTTTAATTTCTCCCACTACTATATTTTCAAAAGATTTTTTTTGTGAATAATAAGGAAAAAATTTTTCTACTTCCATTGTTCTGCTGTTTAAAAGATTTGCTATTTTTTCGGCATCCGTATTAAAATTTAAAAATTCCTTAAGCCAGTTTAAACTAACTTTCAATTTAATATTCCTCCCTTTTACAAAAAACCAATTAAATAAAGTCGAATAACCATGGTTCCGTCAGCGAATCCTCTTCCTCGAACTTTTCGGCGTACATTTTATTATATGTCAACGTCATTTCGTCCAAGGCTTCCGTTATATCGAAAGAAAAATCTTTATTTAGTTTTAAACCTGAGACTCCCACGGCGCCAAAAATAGATTTTAAGCCCAAATTATCATAAGAATTCATAAGATCAAAATTATATTCTGGAACAAAAACCGGTCTTTTTTGTTTTATTGAAAAATTACATGTTTTCATCGTTCCACTCTTTACCGGCGAAGACACTGCAAACGTTCCAATTCCCGAACCGCTTTGCAGCCTGTCTCTTGCAACTAGATTTCTAGAAGATATTTTTTCATGCAGAGACAGTTCGGAAACTATAGCTCCGTCGTTTAATATAATTTCGTTATAAAGCTCTCTGTTTTCAGGCGGATATGCCTGCGACAGCAGACCGGAACCTATATAAGCAACGGTATAGCCGTTATTTTTTAATGCGGTCTTGTGGGCTGCGGCATCTATCCCCAGAGCCAGTCCGCTTATTATGGAATAGCCATAAGAACATAGCTTTGCCGTAATATTTTTTACAAGCTCTAATGCATATTCAGGCGGCTTTCTCTGTCCTACAACCGCCGCCGCAAATCTTAAATTTTCCTTTAATACCCCTTTATAATATAAAATAGGAGGCTTGGCCTTTATAAACTTTAGATTAGATGGATACAAAGCCGAATTGAAGGTTATAATTTTAATTCCGTTTTTGGAAGCCTCTTCGATTTCTTTAATAGCGTCAAAGAATGCCGTCTTTATGATTCTTGGATTAGTTAAAATCTTTATATATTCGGTTTTTAAACCGGCTCTTATGAAATCGGACTTATCCGCGCTAAAAATTTCGCATGGATTCTTAAATGTCTTTAATAAAAAAAATATATGCCCGTTCTGAAGCCCTTTTATCTTTTTTAGTGCAAGAGTGCATATTAAATCATCCATTAATACCCTCTTTTCCGAAACCGCCCGCCGAATATGTTTTACCGAGAAACAACCCTGCAACCGAATTTGCGCCTCTTTTCGATAAGGCTTCCTTTATGTGCGAGAATGTTGTTCCCGTGGTGATAATATCGTCCAGAATTATTATGTTTTTATATTCAAAATCATACTTATTTATCACGGAAATATGTATTAAATCATTTTTTTTAGATTCGATATCCCCAATATGCCCCGGTTTATGCCCCTTATTGCACACTATAGCTCCTTCAAGGGTGCTTATCGTTCCTAATGCCGAAAGATACGAGCAAACAACCGCGTTAGGATAAACGTCCAAAAAAGAATTGCTTGGGGGGACGGGGAGAATCAAATCGTAAAAATAAAAATAATTATATATAATATTATTTAAAATTTTAACGAAAAAAGCTATCGTCCGGGGGTCGCTTCTTTTGTATTTTAATATCTGCTCCGAATGTTTAACGGCATCTTCATCAAACGACATTTTTTTATTTTTCGGAATATAGTCGTTAAGATAAAAATATTCCCCGTTTCTATCGGTATGAATATTATTGTATTTTCTGAACATCGTTAAAATATCCGGTTTTAAAGAAATTAAAATAATTTAATCTATAATATGATAAATCTTTATTTTAAAAATTTCAATTTTAATCTATCCTGCTCAATCGGAATTATGCTTTATTCCGAATTAGAAAAAGAAGATTTTATAAAAAAGATTATAGATTTACAAATTGATTATAGATCTTATTCTTTTGAAGCCTTGAAAACGCATTTTAATTTTAACGGCGGGATAGTTTCCCCTCTGAACTTTCCCTTTAAAGATATCGATAAACTTTTATCCGCAAGACTCGTCATCCTCGATGACATAGAAATAAAGCGCCTATGGGATGCCGCATTATTTAATGCGATTTGCGATTTTATTCTAAATAACCGGATTATTTTCTGCATAAAAACCGAAGACGGTTTTAACGGCGGCGACATTTTTTCTTCTTATTTAAATTACGGTAAAAATTCTCGGGAACATTTAATTTTAGACGTTTATAAAACGCGTTTAACTCTTTTAACGGAAACAAGAATAATCCAAGACGGTAAATACAGCGGATATACTTCTTCTATGGCTGATATTATTCACAAAATTAATGCTTTAGGATTTTATATAACAGAAACCTATTCGAAAAATTACGACAAACCCTGTTTGCTTTTTTCTAGCGATAAAAAATTTAAAATTAAATTATCCGTTAATCCGTTTAGGGGAAATATGTATTCAAACAGCGAATTTATTTCAGAAAAAGGCGTAACTATAAATACTACTTTATCGGATATTTATTTTTATCCGGATGGCTTAATCAATAAAATTAAAATATTTCTTGGAACTGCTAGAAACATAGGCAAACCGATTTATTGCAGTTATAAAAGGGCGCAAATACATAAAACGATAAATAAAACTAAAACCGCCGAAATGAGCGAAATTCAAGACATATCTACAAAAGAAATACTCTCCCCGCATCTCGTTATCGCAGGAGCAGGATCGGGAAAAATTAGAATTATCGTGAATAAATTTTTATACCTTTTAAATTTTATTCCCGTAGATTCCATAATAATTTTAACATTTACAAATAATGCCGCCGAAGAGATAAAAAACAGAATAGCGTCCTTTTTGTCGATTAAAGGGATTGACCATAATGCGATCGGCAATAAAATTTTCAATATATCTACGTTCCATAGTTTTTTCTATTCAATTATAAAAGAATTTTATAAAGAATTAGGATTTGAATCCGCTCCCTTAATTAAAAAAAATAAAGATGATATCCGTAAAAACGCGGATAACGCTTTTATATCTTTTGACGAAATTATTTTATATGTTATAAAACTTTTTAAAAATAACGACATTGCTTTCGATATAGCATCTCGGTTTAAATATATCCTCGTCGATGAATACCAAGATTTGGATTTTTTTAGCGATTATATTATAAAAAAGTTAGACTTTGCCAGAGGCGCGGTTATGTATGCCGGAGATGACGACCAGGCAATATATGGATTTAACGGCGGCGATTCTTTTAATATATTGTTCTTCGACTTATTTTTTCCGTCCGGAAAAATCTTCGTCCTACAAAATAATTACAGGTCTCATTATAAAATTATAGATTTCTGCAATTCAATAATAAATAAAATTGCTTTTAGATATCCTAAAAAGTTAACCGCCAATAATAGCGGAGATGAGAAAAACGGAAATAATATCGTTAATATTATGAAATTTAAAAATAAAAATATTGAAGAAAAATTTATTATAGAAATGACCGGCAGGCTTAATGCGCAGGGAAAATCTACAGCTATCTTAGTCAGAACCCAAAAAGAAGAAAACCGTTTCAAAGCCGCCGCCGGTATTAATGAAAACAGACATAGTTATATAGGAACGATACACAAGAGCAAGGGGCTGGAATTCGACGTTATATTCATAGCAAACGTATCGCGAGGTAATATTCCGCATTTAAAAAGCATTCCGCCGGCGATTTCGCAACGAAAAAACTTAAGACATTCTTTTATTCAATTTTTAGATGACGGAATTAAATTAGAAACCGACCGTGACGATGAAATTAAACTTTTTTACGTTGCAGTTTCGAGAGCTAAAGAAAAAGTTTTTATTACTTATTCGGGAGAAATATCGGAATTTTTAATAGATTAAAATTATTAAAATTGCTTCAGGATATCGAGGTTCCCCTGATAAAGAAGTCTTAGATCATTAATATTATATTTCAGCATAACCATCCTATCGAATCCCATTCCGAAAGCAAATCCTCTATATTCCCGTGAATCTATTCCCGCATATTTAAAAACGTTTGGATGAACCATTCCGCACGGAATGACCTCTATCCACCCGGTGTTTTTACAAACACTACAGCCCCTCCCGCCGCAAAAAACACACTCTATATCTAGATCTAAACCTGGTTCGACAAACGGATAAAAAGCCGGCCTAAAACGCGTCTTTCTAACGCCGAGAAGATTTTTTACGGTTTCTTCCAAAATACCTTTTAAATCCGTTAATCTGACGTTTTTATCTACAAAAAGTCCTTCCATCTGGTTGAACATAAAAAGATGCGTCGCATCGACAGCTTCATATCTGTAACATCTTCCCGGCGCGATTACTCTCAACGGAAGCGGTTTTTTTTCAAGAGTTCTTGCTTGGACGCTCGAAGTATGAGTTCTGGGAACAAACCCGTTTAACAGATAAAATGTATCCCATACGTCTCTCGCAGGATGATCCGCAGGTATATTAAGAGCATCAAAATTATAATAGGTCGTTTCGATTTCAGGGCCTTCGACTATCTCGAAGCCCATAGAGGAAAAAAAATCGGCTGTTTCTTCTAAAACTGCCGTTATAGGATGTTTATGCGGTCCTTCTATATAACTGCCTGGAATAGTTAAATCGATTCCACGTCCGGTTAAAAATTTCCCTTGCTCTATTTTTGAAAGTTCATTTTTTTTGTCATTATAAATATTTTCTATTAGGCTTTTGACCTCGTTTGATCTCGAACCGATAATTTTTTTTTCTTCCGCGGAGTAAAGATGAATATTATGCAATATCTCGGTTATCTTACCCTTTTTGCCTGTAAAATTACGGAACCGTTCGTCTAATTCGTTTACATTTTCCGAAGAATTTAGAAGTCCTTTGGCATCTTCTAAAATTTTATCGATTTCATTTATAATTTCCGGTTTGTTGTTCATATAGCTATATATTATTAATCTTTTTTTATAAATTTTCAAGCAGGAATTTAGCATATTAATAAAAAAACCCGTAATTTAAATATATTATTAAATTACGGGCTAAAAAATATCAATAACCAAACCGCTTTATGGCTTTTAACGGCAATAATCAGGGTTTTAAATAAGCATATCCTTCGGATTCCCTTAAAATAATCTCGCCCTGCGCAGACGGAACTATTTTTATAAAAGTATATAATTTAGAAACCGGGATATGAAGTTCATATAAACTGTTAGCACACTGAGCAAGCTCTACCCCCATCTTTTTTAATTGCAGTAAAGCCTTTTCGCGTCCGTTTCCTTTAAAATAAAGATGCGTTCCTGCGCTGAATGCCATAAGCTCTATTTTAATATGTCCTTTAAGCCGCGGGTCGTTTAATGCGTTATGAATATTATCTATAATCTTATTCATTTTAATTTTATTGTTTGCGCTTATTACATAGATTGCATGATAAATTTTCCCCGGAACATAAGGGGCTCCCATAGTATATTTAGGCGCAGTCGATAAATTAGGGTAATATTTTCTGACGCCTTTAACGTTATGCCAGCCATACCAGCCTGCCGGATGCGTAGTAGGAGCAATTCCTCTCCAGCTTGCAAAAGCGCTCGAAGTTACAGAAAAAACCATTGCCGAAAAAACTAAAACAAAGATGCTTAAAAGTATCTTAATTCTTTTGTTCTTCATTTTTTTCTCCTTTAAATTAAATTTTTAACATTATAATATTATTCGGAAATTTAACCTTTATAGCTAAAATTCTCGGAAAATTTTTGTCCGCTTACATCCGTAAGTATAAGTTTATAATTTCCCGGCTTTAAAGTTTTTATAATTTTATCGGTTATAGGCAGGCTGATATCGGCTTTAGCTCCGAGCTGCATTACCATGCTGTATTTATTTATGAATGCCCTGTTGATATATCTGTTATGTATGACGGTCTGGGGCAATTTTTCGATAGCTTCTTGATTTAAAACATAAACCGGCTTTCCGATAGAATTATTAACCTGCATCTTAATAATATATGCAAATGCGGCTCCGCTGCCTCCCGTTCTATAAACCACGAATTTCAAATTTTTATTTGAAATTTTAGCCTCAGAAACCGACACCGCTAATTTTTTTCCGAAATTATGCAGTTTCCCCCAAACGCCTCCTTGAAACATCTGGTTGGTACCCATGGTCACCAGAATCGCGAATACCGCAAATACGGCGTTCCACGCTTTAAATCCTTTTCCCCATAGAGGACCGTTTCCTATTAGTCTATAAATAAAAGAATTCGCCGTTTTAGGCCACATATTTCTTACAATGTCGTCAAAAGACCACGTGCTTCCGGTAAAAAGAATTAATAGGCCGATAGTCATTTCGACGGAACCGACCTGCCATTCGTCAAGACACGTAGCGCCGAGCCATCCGGAACCGAACAAAATTCCGAAAGCTAAAGCAACAGATCCTAAACCTCCGAGCCTTGAGAACAAACCGAATATTAAAGATAGCCCTACAAGGAATTCTATTACTGTAAACACGTTAAGGAATACTGCCAGTGCCTGCGGATGCAGGATTAAAAGATGGATTAAATTTCCTACCCCCATAAAATTACTCGCATGAGGCAAAAAGGTATTGAACTTGTGACCAACCCATAAAGACGAATTAGGCTGAAGTTTTCCGCTTGCAAGAACAACCCTTCTCCAAGCCGCCGAAAAAAACATCCATCCCAAAACTAATCTTAACGGAATTGCCGCATAACCAAGATATCGATATATTGCGCTATCTTCGATTTCATTAGTATTTTTAGACATAATTTTATTACTCCCCCCCTATTATAATTAAATTATGATTAAATTAAGGTATTCAACCTTAATACTATTGAGTTAAGGTCGAATACCTATTAATTAAAAATTCTTTTATAATTAAGGAGCGGTAAATCCAAAACGCTCGAATATTTTTAAACATTCTTTCGTTTTCAAGAAACTTAGCCATTCCTGAGCAGCCTTAACGTTAGGAGCGCCTTTAACCATGGCTCCGCCATATAAGGCAACAGTGTTTTCGTTAGCCGGGATGTTGATTTCGGTAATAGGATTTCCTATCATTTCCTGAAATTTAGCCTCTGACTGCCATGTAACGCCGGCATCGGATTTTTTCTGCATAATCCTCATCGGAGTTTGACGGTGATGTATATGAGTTAAATAAACTCTTCCCGACTTTACTCCATAATTATAAACAGACTGTTCTAATTTTTTTCCGCCGGCTTTAACAAGCGAAGCCTTAATCTGATGAGCTATGCCTTCGAATGCGGGGTTCGGCATAGATAATTTTAATTTTGGATTGCCGAGGCTTTTTAAACCTGTAATGTGATACGGGTTCCCTTTATAAGTCATTATAGCAAGGTCATTTTTTCCATAGGTAACTATTTTTCCGGTCGTCATTCCTATTTTATTGGTAAAACGAAGTTTTTTTGCGCCCGCCATATAGACATCCGGCGAAAAATGCATCGTTAAATTTCCCAGAGTAACGGTATTACCGTGCTTCCATACTCTTATCAGCATGCCCGGAGGAATCGTTATATAAAATACATGCTTGACGTTGGGATATTTTTTCATAAATGCTTTTACTACATGGGGCAGGACGAAAAATATATTGCCTCCGATAAATACTACTAAGCTTGACTTAGGATGCAAAGTAACGGCGGTAACGTTTCCGTGAAAATCGGGATTGTTATCTACGGTCATAGGGCTGAAATGGTAACCCTGATTTATCGAAGGATTTCCGTTTTTGCACCACGGCGGATAAATGCCTTTGATGCCCAGAGCGAAAGACGCTTCAGACATAGAAGCGGTTAAAACAAACATTAATGCCAGACCTAATGCCAGCATTCTAAACAAACGAAATGAACGCATAATTCTTTAACCTCCAAAGTTAATTTTTTTGTTTGATTGATTTTTTTAGCCAATAACTAATAACTATTGTAGAAACGCCGAAGATTTACTTACAACATTAAAATATACTACTTATAAAAACATAAGTCAATAAAAAAAAATGGGATTGCCAAGGCAAAATAGTAATAATAGGAAGGAAATGCTTTACGAGGGTTTAAAAACCGGAAAACCTTATATAATATTGGTGCCGAGGGCCGGAATCGAACCGGCACGGAACTAAGTTCCGAGGGATTTTAAGTCCCTTGCGTCTACCACTTCCGCCACCCCGGCGAATAATATATAATTTATCTCACAAAAAATGGAATTTGTCAAACGATTAAACGATTGCCGGTAAATATTTTACCATATATCCGTTTCTAAATACTTGTCTATTGCAACCGCCGCTTTTTTCCCCGCTCCCATAGCAAGTATTACCGTTGCGGCTCCGGTTACTATATCGCCGCCGGCAAAAACGCCTTTTTTTGTAGTTTTTCCGGTATTTTCGTCTGCAATAATATAGCCCCATTTATTTAAATTCATTCCCGGCGTAGAAGACGGAACTATAGGGTTTACATTGGTTCCTATCGCAATAACTGCGGCGTCTATTTTTGTAATAAACTCGGAACCTTTTATCGGAATAGGTCTTCTTCTGCCGCTTTCATCGGGTTCTCCAAGCTCCATACGCTCGCATTCTACGGCGGTAACGTTATGGTTTTCGTCTCCTATAAATCTTATAGGGTTAATTAAAAACTCGAACTTAACCCCTTCCTCCTCGGCATGATGGACTTCTTCAATTCGTGCAGTCATTTCTTTTCTAGACCTTCTATAAAAAATCCTTGCATCGTCGTAACCAAGCCTTAAACCCGTCCTTACGGCATCCATTGCAGTATTGCCTGCTCCAAAAACAACTAATGTTTTGCCGCATTTAATAGGAGTATCGTATTCGGACTTATTATATGCGCGCATTAAATTAACGCGGGTAAGAAATTCATTGGCAGAATAAATTCCGTTAAGTTCCTCTCCTGGAATATTAAGAAATTTAGGCGTTCCTGCGCCTGTTCCTATAAACACCGCGCTATAGCCTCTTTCTCCCAACAGTTCATCGACTGTTATAGTTTTTCCTATTACTTCGTTAGTGAATATCTCGACGCCCATATCTTCAAGGACTTTTAATTCTCTTAATAAAATCTCTTTGGGAAGGCGGAATTCAGGAATTCCGTACATTAAAACGCCGCCTATCTCGTGAAGGGCTTCGAATATTGAGACTGAATAACCCATTTTACACAAATCTCCGGCTACGGTTAAACCGGCGGGTCCGCCTCCTACGACGGCTATTTTTTTGTTTTTTCTTTTATTTGCCTCAATGTGAATATCTCCGTATTTCGATTCGTAATCAGCGGCAAATCTTTCCAAATTTCCTATGGCGACGGAAGGCGTGTCTTTTCTTTTACCTACGGTGCAAACTTTTTCGCACTGGTCTTCCTGAGGACATACCCTGCCGCAGATAGCCGGCAAAGAATTAGTTTCTTTAATTTTTCTCGCCGCTCCCAAAAAATCGCCTTCTTCTATAAGTTTAATAAAAGCGGGGATATCGATATTTACCGGACATCCCTCAATGCAGTAAGGTCTTTTGCATTGTATACATCTTTTAGCCTCTTGGACGGCTTCTTCTCTAGTATAGCCTAAAGGCACTTCCTTAAAGTTATGCCTTCTTTCTTCGGGAGGCTGGCACTGCATCTCGTGTTTTTTAATTTTAAGCCTTTCTTTTGTTTCTAAAGAATTCTGTTTATTTGTATTTGCGGTTTTATCCATATCTTATCTCTTTAATTTTATTACTTGAATTATATAAAATTATTAGCGGTTATACATTATGATGTTTTTTCATATGACATTCGTAAGAAGCTTTTTCCTCTTCCTTATAAAATTTAAGCCTGTTCATAAGATTATCGAAATCGACGAGATGTCCGTCGAAATCAGGACCGTCAACACAGGCGAATTTAGTTTTCTTATCCACAAGAACCCTGCATGCTCCGCACATTCCGGTTCCGTCGATCATAATAGGATTTAGGCTTACCATAGTTTTGATGGATTTTTCTCTTGTAATATCGCTGACCGCTTTCATCATAATAACCGGTCCTATTGCAATAACTCTGTCAATTTGAATTTTCTTATCGTAAATAAGCTCCCTCAAAACATCCGTAACTATTCCTTTCGTGCCGTAACTTCCGTCGTTTGTAGCAACAAGAACTTCACTGCTTGCCGATCTCATCTCGTCCTCCATTAAAAGAAGTTCTTTGCTTCTCGCTCCGATTATCGAAATAACATTATTTCCGGCTGTTTTCAGAGCTTTGGTTATAGGATAAATTGCGGCTATCCCAAAACCTCCGCCGACGCATACTACCGTTCCGAATTTTTCTATTTCCGTGGGAACGCCGAGCGGACCCACCACGTCGGCTAAACTGTCGCCCACGTTTAGTTCACTGAGCAAGTGCGTCGTCTTACCGAGCGTTTGCACAAGTATGGTGACGGTTTTATCGTTTTTATCGGAATTTGCTATAGTAATGGGGATTCTTTCCCCGTTTTTATTAACCCTAATTATTATAAACTGACCGGGCAGGGTTTTTAACGCAACGTCAGGCGCGGATATATTATATAAATTTATCCCTTCCCCTAAATTTTTTTTACCGACAATTTCATACATATTTTAAAGTACCTCGCAAATATCGAAATATATGATGGAGGCGGCACTCGGAATTGAACCGAGGTATAGAGGTTTTGCAGACCTCTGCCTTACCGCTTGGCTATGCCGCCTTAAATATTACGGATTAATTGTTCATTATAATACTTTTTTATTTTTTTTTAAATAGAAAAATAAAAAAAGAGTTTTATTACTTGTATAGCAGAAGGCTTTTAGCCCTTATTTTCCGGTTAACCTTGGGTAGATGCTCTTTAAGTTTTTTAAAATTTATTCCTTCTGGCTTTGCATAAATAGAAAATGTTCCAACCCTGTTAAATACGGTTTTTACTAAAGCGACGCCTTTATTGAACGAATTAAAACTAAACAGGCTACTCCTTTCTATCCCGCTTTCGGAAATTAAAACCAACTTCACTTTTCCTTTCGTCTTATTTATATCGCTTATCACATTGCCGTATTTATCTACGGAAACAATTTTGATTATAAAAGGTTTTCCTGCCGGAACTTTCGCAATATTAGTAGATATAAGAAATTTATTAAAATAAGAAGGATAAATATTAATATTTTTACTAATGAAAATATGGGTTCTGCCATCATAATCCACTTCAAAATTAAGTCGGCTCGAGCCTGCCCTGTCGGAAATAAAACTAAATTTGCCCGAACCGTTTTTAATATAATTTGCCGGTATTATTCTCGGACGAACTTTAAAATTATCTCCGGTAAGATAAACTTTTATGTCGCCGTTCGGTTTTGGCATAAAACGGATAGGATTGCCATATTGGTCCACGGCAAAAACTTTAACGCCGAAAGGTTCTCCTGCCATTGCCTTTTGAGGCGCCGTTATTTTTAAATTGTGAAACGGACCTGCGGCGACATATATAGTCGAACTTATATTTCGAACACCTTCGAACAAAGCGGATACGGTAATGTTACCTGCCTTTTTATAGGACAAATTAAAATTGACCTCTCCGTTTTTAAATTCCGATGCGGGAATATTCAACTGTTCCTTACCGTTATGGTTTCCAATGTTTACGCCTATATTAAGCCCTTCATATTTATTTGCAAAATCAGTGATAATATTTCCGTAATCGTCCAATGCCACTAATTTAACGGTAAATTTACTCCCGGCGGATACCGTGCCCGGAACGTTTATTCTAAAATTATTCAACTTTCCGGGAAGAATAGTTATCGTGGTAAATGAATATGCCCCTGTGGAAACTAATAAAATTGAAATAGAGATTAAGAACAGGACGACACGATAAAGCGTTACTTTTTTTGCATTTAAATTCATAATTGGGTTCCCTCTATAAAATAATTATGCATATATATTTTTATTTCATATTTATCGTCTATTGTTTGAAATATTTAAATAATATTTTATCCGTTCATTCGAAGGATCTAATTTTAACGCTTCTTTAAAATTATATTTGGCTTCGGACGGATTTTCGCTGTGGAGATATGCTAAGCCTAGTATAAAATTAATTTGCCATAATTTTTTAATTTTTAAAGCCTTTTTTGCATAGAATATAGATTCGTTATAATTTTTATTCTTGTAGCTGTCAAGTGCCGCGTTAGATAGCGCCATATAATTACCCGGATTCAACATAACAGCCTTTTTAAACATTACCAATGCTTTACCGAGATCATTTTTTAAGAAAAATGAGACTCCCTTCTTATTGTAAAAATCGGACTCTTTAATGTTCGATTCGTTAGATAACTTTTTATAAATATTTTCGGCTATTTTTTTTACCGGTTTCCTTTTTATTTTTTCTGCCGGCGCTTTTACGCTTACATTAGAAGAATTGACGAATGGATTTATCTTTCCGAAATTATCGGGAGGTAAAAGGTTAGCTTTTAGTTTTACGATACCATGTAATATTTCAGGCTTGCTTATGACATACGCCGCTAAAACTGAAGAAAAAGAAACATCGTTTTCTTTATTAAAATTTTTGCTAATATAAAACTTCTTTAATTCTATTTTGTAATTATATTCCAGCGCCTTAATAAACAAATAAATATCGGCGGGTTTTCCTAAACCTGATGCTTTAAATAAATAAACAGCCGTATTTTTATTTTTATTAGTACGGATTAATTTGATATAGCCTAATTTTACATTATATTTTTTAGAAGCGCTCATGATTTCGGAAATAAAATAATCGTCATTCTCATTGAAAGAGTACCCATATCTAAGAACGGGCAGTTCAATATTTTTAATACTCTTTACATTTTCAGCGATACGCTTTTGTATATTTTCAAGACTATTGAGTCTTACGCTTATTGCCGAACTTATTTTCTTTTCTTTTGCGTAAAGAGTTTCGTAAATAAAAAAAGCGCCTACCGCAGAAGCTATAAAAACTAAGATAGCGATATAATAATAGATATTTTTTTTATCCACAAAAATAATATTCGCCTGAATTTAATAATTTAATTTTATGCTAATATATTTAATACATTATTAATAAAATTTAGTCAATCAATTTTATGATCAAATTTTATAATAAGAAGCCATGGATGTGTCTGTTTCATAAACATCGACTTTTTTAACGGATACATTAAAAAGTTTTTCTGCTTTTATTTTTTTTTCGAACTCTTCGTATATATATCTGGCAATATTTTCGGCTGAAGGATTTACTTCTTTAAAGAATTCGGTTTCATTAATAAATTTATGGTCGAGCATTTCCATCACTTCATTAAGATATTTTTTAAGCAGTTTAAAATCTATAACTAGACCGATTTCGTTCAGCGCATCGGATGATACTATAAGTTCGACATGCCAATTGTGACCGTGAACGTTTTCACATTTTCCGTTATAACCTCTAAGGGCATGCGCCGATGAAAAACCGGATAAGACCTTTAAATCGTACATATTTGTTTAATTAAAATTATCGTTTATATTAATTTCGGCGTGCTTTTTAAGGTTTAGCAGCAGATTTTTTAATTTAAGCGACAATTCCTTATTATATTTTTGTTTTGCGCCCTGCGTAGTTTTTACGCCATTTTCTAAAGTAAACAAAAAGAAATGAAGTTGTTCATCGATAAAAATTTTTTCAATAAGAATATTTTTTACAAAAGTAAGAAAATCGCTTTTATTTAACCCAAATTTTGCCAAAAATAAGTTAAAGCCGATTCTTTTATGAAGCGCGTTAAATTTTTTTTCAAAGTCGGAGGCTAATGAATTAATCCGGCTTTCGGATACGGATAATCCTCCGGTTTTTTCCTCCTGCTTTAAAATTAATATCCTGTTTATATAAAAATTTAAAATATGTTTTAATTTAGCCGGCGATACGGTTTTGCCTATTTTACGATATTTTAAATTATTTATCATATTGAAATTATACAGAAAATATAGTTCGTTTAAGGTTATAGGCGTATTATCTACGGAAGCGGCAATCTCATCAGCCAAAAATCCGTGAGAATTTACCGATAATAAAGACAAAATTAGAAAATTTGAAAAAAAAATCCAAAAAATATTAATTTTTATATTTATTATTTTTCTTTGCATTAATTTAATAGAAATTATTTTTAATATATTATAAAATTCTGCTTATGTATTCTTTTTCAATCATATTTTATATTTTAATATTATCATTATTTTTATTTTTTTTATATATTTTTTTGTATAAAAATATACAGATACTGTTTACTAAAAACAAATTCAAAAAATACAACGATGAAATAAAAAAATATTTATACATATTAAGCAATATAAGGGACGGATTGGCAATTATCGACGGGGGGAAAAATATTTTATTCGTCAACGACGCTTTTAATAAAAATATAAGATCCGTAAAAATATTATCGAATATTAAAGAATTTGATGCCTTAACAAGAAATTTAGAGCTTAATTCTTTAATAGACAAAGTCGTTTCCGATATAAATTTTAAATTTATCGAAAAGAAAATTTCATACTATGACAGAGCCGAGGAAAAAATAATTAGTTGTATAGTATTAAAAATAGGATCTTCTAACGAATACGCCGTTATTACCAGAGATATAACATACCTTCAAAAAATAGAAAATTCTCGGGCGGCATTTATTCAAAACATATCCCATGAATTAAAAACCCCTATAACGGCAATAATAGGTTTTACGGAAACGTTAAAAAACGGGGCAATAGATAATCCTGACGTTAGAATTAAATTTATTGATATAATAGACCATCATGCAAAAAGACTTAACTATTTAATTGACGATTTGATAACGCTGACAAATATAGAAACCGAAAAATCCCGCGTAAAATATGAAAGAATCCATATTAAAACCGACATAGATAATTCATTGGCTTTATTTGAAAAAGAAATAAAAGAAAAAAAACTAACCGTAATTAACAATATATCCGATATTTCTTTTGTTTCGGATCCGGTAAAAATTAATCAAATTATTACAAACTTGATTCAGAATGCGGTTAAATACACGGATAAAGGCGGAACTATTAAGCTCGAAGGATATATTGCAGACTCTCAAACCGCGGGTAATTTTATTTTAAGCGAGGAAGGCGCTTCGGTTTTATGGGATAATTCTCCGTTTAGAGAAGGCTCCGGAAAATTCTTTTTCTTTTCGATAGAAGATGATGGTAAGGGGGTTAATTACACTAATCTTTTAAGGCTCGGGGAAAGATTTTTCAGGGTAGACAGCTCCCATAACAATGCACATAAAGGAACCGGATTAGGACTCGCAATTGTTAAACATACGCTAAAACTGCTTCAAGGGAAGGCAATAATTAAAAGCAGCCTGGGCAATGGTTTTATCTTTTCTTTTATAATACCTGAAGCAAAAAAGAATTTTAAACAAAATTAAGTTCCGGAACGGAAGATATTAACTTATTTTTATATAATAATTCCGAATAAAGATTAAATCCTTTAATCTCGTTTTTTCCGAAATCAAAACTCAAACATTCCGTCCAGTAATCGATGAGTTCTTCGTAAGATATAAATTTATATTCATCTAATTCCGATATGGACAAGGCTGCCTCTCTGAACCCCGAAACGGCCGTTCTTTTTGATTCGACAAGAAATTTATATAGAATATCGAATTCATCCTTATTTTTGTCGTAAGCGTCTTTGTTTATAATAAAAAGCGCGAAAACAAAAGGATAGCCGGTATATCTGTGCCATAAATCTGCAAGATCATAAGCAAAATAGCCTTTAGGAATGTGTTTTATCAGTTTTAAAGCATTATTCCCTATATGTAAAAAAATCCCCTCTTTTATTGCCGCGCCGTCTTCAAAGGAATCGAGTTTCAGTTCTAATTTATCATTAGGCTTTAGAACCGTAAATTTTATTTTATTCAAATCCATTTTATATATTTCTGCGAGCAAAACTTTTAGGAGATTTATAGATGTAAGCGTTTCAGGGGTAACATATATTGTTTCGTTTTCATAAAAATCTTCTACCTGTTTTGGGGAAAAAAGATAAATGCTTTTTACCTTTTTTTTGGAACTTATGGATAGATCCGGAAATATATAAGAATATTTATAATTTAAAATATAATAAAAGGAAGACGAAGGGCTGATGTCTATATTGCCCGTTTCCAATTCCCTGTTTAAAAAAGCGGGGCTGCCGGAAACGAAATTCATAAAATTTATTTTATTATTCTTTTTAAGCGCCTTTTTTAAATAATAATATATCGGATATACGTTAAGATAATTTATTTCTCCGATTCGTATCATTTACCCGCACCGTTCGCCGTTATTATGAATACGGCTTAATTCCGATATTGCGGCATATAAATAATTCGGGTTGTAAGTTTTTAGTTCTTCAAAAGTATGGTTGCCTGAAGCTACGCTGCAAATATGAATGCCTGCATTTTTTGCGGTCATTATATCTATGGGGGAATCGCCTATTAATATAGTCGAGGTTTTAGGAATAGAGGTTTTTTCGACGATTTTATCTATCATTTCGGGAGAAGGCTTTCCTTCAAGTCCGTCAAATACTCCATACACATAATCAAAAAGACCGTCTATTTCCAAGTGTTCCAATAGTTTTCTGGATATAGAGCCCGTTTTATTCGTCGCAACGCTTAAAGATTTCTTTTCTTCCTTAAGGCTTAAAAGAAGTTCTTTTGCCCCTTTAATTAAAGATGTTTTCTCAAAACATACATCTTTATACCTATTTCTAAAAATAGTTATGGCTTCATCTTCATTTTCTTCCCCAAAAAGTTTTCCCAGAAGCCCTTCGAGCGGAACTCCCACATAAGAGTTAGACTCCTCGAACGTTATTTTTCTGCTTTGAAATCTGGAGAACACGGCGTCGAAAGCATCGTTAATAGCCTCGAATGAGTCTATTAACGTTCCGTCTAAATCAAAAATTATAGAATCGTATCGTTTTAAAATTTTAAAAATCCTCTCATAAATTCCGCGGTTTCTTCGGGAATAGCTGTATTTATAGACATACCCGTTCCTATTTCAAAGCCTGCCTTCATAGTTAGTCTTGGAATAATCCTCAAACTCCAGTGATAATAATCTTCCTTTTCATCGGCTATAGGCGGATTGTTAAATACAAAATTATAGTCGGGGTCATCCAGCGCGTCATACATACCCTTAAGAATTTTTTTGACTATAATAGAAAGGGCTTTTATTTTATCGATAGATGTATTTGAAAAACATGGTTCATGAGATAACGGCATTATCCATGTTTCAAAGGGACTCATGGAAGCGAAGGGATGAAAAGCTATAAAATCGTCTGTTTGTATTATAATTCTCCTTCCGTCCACTATTTCAGCCTGTATCATATCGCAGAATATGCATCTGCCGACCTCGTCGTAATAAAATCTTGCCTGAGAAATATTATTTCTTAAGGTAAGGGGAATTATAGGGGTTGCAATAATTTGCGAATGCGAATGAATTATAGAAGTCCCCGCATTGGCGCCGCTATTTTTGAATATTATAATATATTTGAACTTAGGATTTATGCGTAAATTCAGGTATCTTTCCCTATACATCAAGAAAAGCTCCTGCACCTGTTTATCGGAAAAAAACGGCAGTTGTTCATTGTGTCTTGGAGTATCTATGACGACTTCATGAGCGCCGATACCCGGTTTTGTTCTAAAAACTTCCGTAGCCCTTGGGAAAAAGTATCCGGAAAAATCAGGGTTAACGGCTCTCACACCCTCATATACATGGACATTTTCTTCAAAATTAAGAGAGAGCGCGGCAAACTTATTAGGAATGACCCTGACCCACCAGCCCTTAGAATTTGGATTTGTTCCGAAAGTTCTATACGATGCCGTCTCATGAGGCGAAAGATATTCGTTCCCGGAACAAAACGGGCAGTCCTTGGAATATTCCTGAAGATTTTCAGGCCTATCTTTTTTGCGTGAAAAATCACTGCCGAACTCGTGAGGCCTTCTTCTTCGTTCCGTAGCAATAATAACCCATTCTCTCGTGGTAGGGTCCTGTCTTAATTCTGACATAGGTTTTAAATAAAAATTTACTTTACATAATTATTATACAAAAATTCATAAATTTTACAAGAATTATTAACTGCGCCAAAATCTAACGGAACGTTTTTGCTCCAAACCGCAAAGGGTTTGTTTTGTTCTCCGCCTATGCCGCCGTGAGCGCCCATCTGGTTTTCAAAATTAGCTATATCCCGACCGTTATATTCACCGAATAATATCAAATCTCCGGAATTTTTAAATTCGGAAAATTTTTGTAGAGACAAAAATGCGGCGTTCCTTTCTTCAATATCTTTATAATTATCGATAATATGCTTAATAGTAGGACATATATTTTTACGGTTGTCTAAGTAATACGAATAGCCGTAAAATTTTTTATTTACATTATCGTAAATAACCGCTTCTCCGTTATTATTAATGCCCGTAATAAACCCGACTCCTTTTGTACCCGCAAGCATTGATATTAATCCTCTAAATTTTTTTTCTACTTCTTCGACGGACATTCTGCGCGACTTTCCTGAAAAGTATATATTAGCCATGGGTCCTGAATCCATAATATAAATTAATTTATCCGAATCCCAGTTTAATTTTTCATCCTGCCTGTTATATTCTTTTATAGATTCAATCCTGCCTGTAAACTTGTTAAAAATTTTACTGCAAGTCCCCCTTTTAAAAAAATCGCCGATATATAAAAACAATCTTTTAAAAACCGCATTATAGCCCGTATCGAACTCATAAATTTCAAAGTCCCCGTCGCCGAAATAATTCCGAATTACGTCCTTTAGTATTTTATCGTCGTTTAATCTCGAAAAAGGAACCGACGGCGTATGTCCATGGTCGGATATGACAAAAAAGTCGTATTTTCTTTCCGCTTTTAAAATAGCTTTGTAAATATGGAGTATTTTTCTGTCGATAGCCTTTAACGTTCTCAAAGCGCTATACGAATACGGTCCCCTATGATGAGAAATCTCATCATAGCCTATATAATCAAGATATATAGAAGGAACTCCCCTCGATATATCCATTATAGCCCCGAATGTTTCGATTTCTTTAAATATAACGTTAGACATTGCTCTAGCAAAAGGGAAAAAACCTTCGGGACGAACCTGCCTGTTTTTAAGTATATCCGCTACTCTTTCCCCTATTTCAAATACGACCTCGAAAAAAACATAAAAAAGAGTTTTTAAGAAAGTAAAAATATGAAAAACGAAAACTATGAAAATATCGAAATTTCTTACCTTTTTTTTAAACAAGTATCGTATGGAAAAAGTTGAAAGCGTAAACGTGGAACGGGATGCCCCTCCCGAGAATAAATTAACGTAACTGGAGCCGCCTTTTAAAAGACCGCTGCTCTTCTTTGCGAGAAGTTCTTCGATATGCCCGGCGCTTTCGGGTTTTTTGAATATAATCTCTTCTCCGGTTTTCCTTTCTATCCATCTAAATCCCGGAATATTATCGTTATACCCGTATAAAAGACCCGCCTGAAAAAAAGGCGTATCGCTCGGGACTCCGGTAAAATACTTTTTGAATAAATATTTATCCGACCCGATAATCTTTTTCAAGTGAGGCATTAAATTAAGCGATAACGCTTTTTTTAATGCCTCGTAAGAAAGACCGTCTATCTGAAATATGACAAAGCCTCTTTTTTCTAAAGGCTTTTTTACTTTTATTTTCCTTATAGATTTTTTAAAAATATTTAAAAAATTTATTCTCATATTCTTAATCGTCTTCTCTTTCAAAAAAATAATTTGAAAGAAGAATCATTAAAATCAAAAATAATAAAATGAAAATAAAGTCCAAAATGACAGGGGTTTCAGGTATGAACAAATTTATCTTTTTATTGTAAAAAAAGATGTACTTCAGTAAATCGACCGAATAAGTAACCGGATTGATATATGCAAGTATTTTTAAAAAATTAGGGAATCTCTTTATAGGGTAAAGAGCCCCGCTTACAAAAAACATAGGCTGAACTATCAAGTTTATAATTGAATTGAATCCTTCGAAAGAAGTCATTTTTGAGGCTATAACTATACCGAATGCAGTAATTGCGGACGAAATTAAAAAAAGAGCTATGACCGTCAATATGAAAATCGTTAAGGTTAGCTTAACGCCTATAAATGGCGCAAATGCCAGCATTATAACAGCCTGAGCAGTACTTACTATGCCTCCGGAGGTAATTTTCGCAAGAACAAAGGTCTTTCTTGAAACGGGAGAAACAAGTATTTCTTTCAGTATGCCAAATTCCCTGTCCCAAATTATAGATATCGAAGAAAAAATAGATCTGAAAAGAACCGTCATAACGAGTATGCCCGGAAAAATAAACTGCATATACGAACCGCTTTTAATTTTAACCATAGTGGAAATTCCATAACCGACAAATAAGAGCCATATTATAGGTCTGGAAAGGTCGGTAATAAGCCTCGATTTCTGCCTTATAAATTTCAAAAGTTCCCTGTTGTTTATCGCGATAAAAGCCTGTAATTCACTTTTCATTTTATTATTTTTTACATGTAATTAAAAATTCTGTTTTGGAAATTAGTAAATCGTCGTTTAAATTTAAAAATTTAAAATAGTCGTTTAAACCTTTGTGAAATTCTACGGGGCCTATTAATTTTCTACATAAAAGGTCGTCTTTTACAAGTTCCAATTCGTTTTGAACCAAAAGGAAAGCGTTTTTTAAGCCTTCCGAACCGGAGCTTTCATATTCCTTCTTAAAAAACACGAGCGTATAAGGCTTTATTAAAACATCTTTAAATCCATGCGATAATAAAAAACCGGGTAATTTTTTGGAAATAAACCTATCCCCGCCTTTTAACTTTTGGTATTCTGAATAAACCTCAAATAATTTTTGGGAACTTTCAGGCAAACCGGGATAAAATATATTCATATCGTCTTCGATATCGACTATAACCAATAATCCGCCGTCCTTAATTATTCTTTTAATTTCCGAAAGAAAAATATCGGACAAATTGATATGTTGAAAAACATATCGAACAAAAACTACATCAAAAGCGGAATTTTTAACCGGTATATTGCAACCGTCGGCATTTATATAACCGGTATTTTCTGCATCGGTTAAATTACGTGCGGCATTTAAAAAATTTTTATCTAAATCTACGCCTATAATCTTCGAAGGTTTTTTATCTTTTAATAAATAAGGCAATATTCCTAAGCCGGTGCCGATATCCGCAACAGTTCTGCCTACAAAGGAATAATCTAAACCGTTTAGCTGATTTGATAGGTGCGGGGCGGTCAAATATGACTGATACGCCATATAACGAACATTCAGAAAATAATCTTGCGACAAAGCCGTATTAAAAAATTGCCTGCAATACAATTAACCGTCCTAAAAAATATTTTTTAAATTTATAGTCTGCATTCTTTCTTTGCCTACCGAAAGCATATTAATATGCAAACCCGTAAGGTCTTCTATTCTAAGAATATATTTCTGTGAGTTAACGGGCAGGTCTTTAAATGATTTTATATCCGATATATCGCCGCTCCATCCTTCCATTTCTTCATAAACAGGGACTGCCCTATCGTAGTCGGCGGAAGAAAAAGGCAGATGATTTATAATAGAACCGTTTAGCATATAGCCGGTGCATATATTTATTTTTCCTAATCCGGATAAAACATCAAGTTTTGTTACGATTATTCCCGTAGCGCCGTTTAATCGTCCGGCTTCTTTAATTAAATTAACGTCAAACCAGCCGCATCTCCTTGGCCTTCCGGTAACAGAGCCGAATTCCTCTCCCTTATCCCTTATTATCCTGCCTTCTTCCCCCTTAAGTTCCGTAGGAAAATAACCTTCTCCTACCCTTGTAGTATAAGCCTTTGTAATGCCTATTACTTCGTCTATTTTCGTAGGACCTAAACCGATACCGGAAAGAGCAGATCCGCCAATAGTGTTGGATGACGTAACATAAGGATATGTGCCGTGATCGACGTCGAGAAAAGTCCCCTGCGCCCCTTCAAGCATAACGTTAAAACCTTTATCAAGTCGTTCGTTGACAAATATTGAAGTATCTATTAAAAATTCCTTGATTTTAGCTCCATAATCCAAATATTCTCCTATTAAATCATCAGGGTTAAATATATCTTCGCCTAGAACGTTTTTAAAAAGATAGTTCTTTTCTTTAAGGCTTAAAACAATTTTTTTATACAGTAGATCCTTGTTAAGCAAATCTATTGCGCGGATACCGAGTCTCGCCACCTTGTCTTCATATGTGGGACCTATTCCTCTTCCCGTGGTTCCAATCATACCTGCGCCTCTCAACCTTTCTCTCGCTATATCTAATCTTTTATGATACGGCATTATAATGTGAGACTTGTATGAAATAAAAAACCTGTCTTTGATATTTATCCCTATAGCTTTTAAATCTTCAAGTTCTTGAAACAGAACCACGGGATCTATAACGACTCCGTTACCCAGAATGCAAATTTTTTCCTCGTTTAATATTCCTGAGGGGACAAGTCTAAATACAAGGCTTAAATCTCCGCTAACGACGGTATGCCCCGCATTATTTCCTCCCTGATACCGGGCTACGATGTCGGCATTTTTTGCCAACAAATCTACTATTTTCCCTTTTCCTTCATCTCCCCATTGAAGACCGACTACAATAATATTTTTTTTTCTCATAAATATTTTATTTAGATTTAAATTAATTATTTTCTAAGTATTTTTTAATATCGGAAATGCTTTTAAAAATTTTTTCTTTATCGGTATAAATATTTTTTAATAAGATTTTTTTTTCATCGATATATATAATATTTTTGATATTATTTTCTTTCATATATTTTACGGCATCTAAATATCCGTAATTCATAAAATTGGATTCTGCGGCACAGCCTTTTTTTCTCAAAAATATAATAAGCCCGGCTTCAGATTTTTTATCCATAGACTTATTGAAAACAAGATAGTCTTTCTCGTTATAATCGTAAGCCGTGGATCCGGCATATTTGCATAGAATATCTAAATTCACTGCAAATCCTGCTCCTGCGCAATTATCTCCGAACATACCTATTAAATTATTATATCTGCCTCCTCCGAAAATTTCGTAACCTACATGAGGCGCAAAGCATTCAAAAATAGTTCCGGTATAATAGTTTAATCCCCTTATTTCACCTAAATCGATAGTGATGTATTTTTCAAGTTTATACGACTTTATATAAGAAACAACGCGTTCTAAATTTTCTAAAGCATTTTGAGAAGTTTCGTTGCAAGCCATTTTCCATGCTTTTTTAATAACCGATTTTTCCCCGAATATAAAAGGAAGCTGGTTTATTGCTTCTTTCTTGTCGGCAGGCAAAGATATGCTCTCGAGAAAACTATGCAAGCCGGAAGAATCCTTTCTCAGTATAAATTCTTCTATCTTTTTTTTGAACGGCGGTTCTATATCCGAAACTATTCCTCTGAAAAATTCGACATTCCCTATATCCACGCTAAAATCTTTTATATTAAGACGCTTAAGCGATTCGATGCCCATAATTATAAGCTCGGCATCACTTTCGGGACATTCCGGTCCGACTAATTCCGCTCCGACTTGCCATATTTCTCTGGGCTTGCCGAGAACCGGATTGAAATTTCTCAGGACAGGACCGCTATAAGAAAACTTATACGGCAAGACGATAGAATTTTTTAATGCAGAACTAAGCCTGCCTATTTGGGGCGTAAAGTCGCTTCTAAACGACAGCATTTCCCCTGTGCTTATATCGGCAACCTTAAATAGTTCGGCAGCTTCCGAACTCATTAAAAATACGTCTAAAAAATCTATGCTGGGGGTTATAACCTTGTTGAATCCCCATTTTGAAAATTCTTCCAGCAATATATCAGCGGTTCCATCTATTAACTCTGTTTCTCCGGGAAGAAAATCTCTTGTTCCCTGAGGCGGCTGAGAAGAAATTATCGATTTTTTCCTATTCACTATAATTCTAAATATTTAGCTTCGGTTATATTTGACTCGGCTTTTAATTCATTAATAACGGCGCTGTTGACAGCCGAATCTAATTGTAATATTGAGATAGCTTTATCTAAATGCCTTCCAAGATGCATTCTTGCAATGTTGATTTTATTCTTGCCGAGAACCTTTCCTATCGATGCTATAACGCCGGGTCTATCAAGATTGAATATGACTAATATGTGCCCTTCGGGAATAGCCTCTATAGAATAATCATCTATTTTAACTATCCATGGATTTTTTTTGCCGAATATTGCCCCTGATATGCTGAAAGTTTTAACATCGGTTGTTGCAGTAATAGATATAGAACTTGTGTAGTCGAATGCCTGATCGGATTTAGATTCTACAACGGATATGCCTCTTTTTTTTGCTACTTCGTTTGCATTCACGTAATTTATATCCTCTCCTAACAGCGGATAAAGAATACCCTTAACTATATTAGGGGTTATAGCGCCGGTATTATGGGCGGAAACCGCGCCGTTATAATCTATTTTAATATTTGTAATTCCGCCGGTTATGATATTTCCAAGCAGTTTCCCAATCTTTTCGCCTAAATTAAGATAGGGACCTATAATTTCGACTTCTTCTTTTGTTACGGAAGGAACGTTTACTGCATTTTTTATCGTTCCGTTAATAAGATAGTCCACAATCTGATTACATATAGCAACGGCAACATTAGTTTGAGCTTCTTCCGTGGAAGCTCCGAGATGCGGAGTAGCAATAAGATTGTCTAAAGTTAAAAGCGGATTGTTGGCAGGCGGCTCTATCTCGAATACGTCAAGCGCGCATGCCGAAACCTTGCCTGATTTAAGCGCTTCGTATAGATCGGCTTCATTGATTATCCCTCCCCTTGCTATATTGAGCAGCTTAACTCCGTCTTTCATTTTAGATATAGTTTCTTTATTTATCATTCCTTTCGTTTCTTTTACTAAAGGCGTGTGGACGCTTATATAATCGGATTTCGCATATATCTCGTCTAAACTTACAAGATTTATTTCCAATTCTTTAGCTTTTTCTTTAGATAAAAGAGGGTCGTATCCTAATGGATTCATTCCGAAACACTTTGCCCTGCTATAAAGCACCTGTCCTATATTACCCATTCCTATAATACCGAGAGTCTTGCCGTAAACTTCCGTACCCTGAAATTTGCTTTTTTCCCATTTACCTTCTTTAATAGAAAGAAAGGACTGCGGTATATGCCTTGACATAGCCAATAGCATAGCAAAAGTAAGTTCCGCCGTTGTTACCGTATTTCCACCCGGCGTATTCATAACGACGATGCCTGCGGCGGTTGCTGCCGCCTTATCCACGTTGTCTAAACCGCTGCCTGCCCTTCCTATGACCTTAAGATTTTTTGCGGCGGCTATAATGTCTTGGGTAAGTTTAGTAGCGCTTCTAATAACTATACCGTCATATTCGTGAATTATTTGCTTAAGCTCTTCCGGTTTAAGACCCGTCTTAACATCTACCTGAATTTTGCCGGTCTTGTTTAATATGTCTATCCCTTCTTTAGAAAGTTTATCGCTGACGATAACCTTAAACATCTTGTATCTCCCGTATTATATTAATAATAAATAATTAATTTACAAAAATTATTCTCCGAAAAGAGCTTTTTGCGCTGCCTTAAGTCCGCTGCCCGTTTCGAATTTATAACCGAGTTCTTTTAATACCGCCTCTAATGCAGAAATAGCGATTATAACGTCAAAACATCCGGCGTAGCCGAGATGTGCTATTCTGAATATCTTGCCCTTAACCGCATCTTGACCGCCTGCTATTGTAATACCATATTTTTCCCTTATAAGTTTTGTTATTTTACCTGCATCTATTCCTTCAGGAGCCCAAACAGCCGTAAGAGCGTTGGAAGGTTCATCGACCGTATAAAGCTTTAACCCAATTGCCTGTACGGCTAGCCTTGTCGCATTTGCAAGACTTGCGTGCCTTTTGAAAACTTTTTCCAGACCTTCTTCTTTAATTTCCCTCAAGACTTCTCTTAAACCGACTATAAGTTGAACGTTAGGAGTATAGGCATTCTGATTTTTTTCAAGAGATTTTTTCTCTTTTTTAAAATTAAAATAATATTTGGGCAGCGTAGATTTCTCTACAAATTCCCATGCTTTATCGCTTAAAGAAGCAAACGCGAGTCCGGGCGGTAACATAAGCGCTTTTTGAGAACCCGTCACGACGACGTCTATGCCCCATGCGTCCTGAGGAACGTCCACTACTCCAAGAGCCGTAATCGCATCTACCACAAGAATAGTATTCGGTCTTTTTTTGATTATATCGGCAATTTCTTTTACCGGATGATAAACGCCCGTGGATGTTTCGGATGCCTGTATGTAAACCGCCTTTATTTCGGGGTCTTCGTTTAACGCATCTTCGATGGATTTAGGAGAAACGGTATGCCCCCACTCTACGTCTATCGCTTTCACGTTAACTGAATATGCCTTGCAAATATCGAACCATCTTTCTCCGAATTTCCCCCCTCTGACCGCAAGAGCATGGTCTCCCGCCGAAAGAAGATTAGACACGCAGCCTTCCATTGCTCCGGTTCCGCTTGACGTGAATATCAAAACTTCCTGCTTGGTCTGAAAAAGGTATTTCAGATTATCCCTTACTTCCTGAAGTATAACCGAATATTCCGGAGCGCGGTGATGAACGATAGGAAGCGCCATATCGGCTAAAGCACGTTCCGGTACAGGAGTAGGTCCCGGCGCCAATAAATATTTTTTCTGCATTTTTAACCCCTTCTTCTTACTTAAATTAAATTATATAAATTTACAAAATAAAAATATTAAATGTCAATTCCAAACCATTTAATACTTAACCAAATTTAAGGAAAATTGTCAAGAATTTATAAAAATTTTTATAAATTTCCTTTATTGAAGGTGATAAATTTGACATTTATACTTATAGGCATTATAATCATCAATAGTTTAATATTTTACAATTCAAATTTGAGCATATATTTAATGTTAGCGGAAAAAGCGGATAACAATAAACGATGAGAAAAATAAGCCTGTCGTATATTTTTTTTACTGCAATATTTACAATTTTTTTTATTTCCAATTGTTATGCTTCGAACCTAAATGGAAATACAAATTTCGTAAAGATAAAATTCAAAACTTCATACAATAAAAAGAAAAAACCGGACAACGACGGTTCTGCTCAAGTAACGGTAATATCATCTTCCCCTATAGTTTCCAACAACAATATCAATACTAATACTAATAAAAAAAAATCATCCGATTTGCAAAATGCGGCTGCGCCGACTGTCAAAACTCAAACCGCCTCTACGCAAACCAACACTAATTCTTCCAACCTCACTGATTCCGGACTTTTAGCAAAAAAAGGGGATTTTAATAATTATCAAAAAAACTTGTCCCATATATTCCCGATGATTATAAACAAAGAAATAATACATTATATACATTTTTATCAAACTTCCGGAAGAAAGTTTTTTAAATATGCACTTTCGAGATCGGAAAGATATATTCCTATGATTAAAAAGGTCTTTAAGAAATTAGGACTGCCTAACGATCTGGCTTATCTTGCAATGATTGAAAGCGGCTTCTCTCCTACGGCATATTCTTATGCCGGAGCAAGCGGCATGTGGCAGTTTATACCTTCGACGGGAAGAATATTCGGCTTAACGATAAATTGGTGGGTCGACGAAAGAAGAAATCCTGTGGAATCGACATATGCGGCAGGCGAATATTTAAAAGACCTATTTAATAAGTTCGGTTCGTGGTACCTTGCCGCAGCCGCTTATAACTCCGGCGAATTGACTATAGAGAGGGCTTTATCGGTATATCCCGGAGGTAATTTCTGGACGATATCTCAAAACAGACCCTATCTTTTACCCGGACAAACAAGGAGATATGTTCCGAAAATCATAGCCGCCGCAATAATTGCGAAAGACCCGGAAAATTTTGGATTTCACAATATAAATTATAAAAAACCGATTAAATTTAAACAGGTGAATGTTCCGTATTCAGCCAGTTTATATGATTTAGCAAAATGTATAGGTATTTCCGAATACAGGCTCCACAAAATGAATCCCGAACTATTAAGAAATGCTACGCCTCCCGACGATCCCGGATTTATGCTGAATATACCGGCAAAAGATTATAACAGGTTTATAAAAAATTTCAAATACGTTAAAAAGTATGCCGCTAAAGAACCCCGCATCGTCTATACGACTTATTCCAGACCTAAGAATAATACTCTTTATACCGTCGAACCGGGCGATACGCTTCTCGGAATAGCTTCTAAATACGGCGTGCCGCTTCAAACTATCGAAAGATACAACGGGCTTAATAATTATTCTATGCTTAAAGTAGGCGAAAGAATTACTATTCCGGGAGTAAATACGAAAACGAAAAATTATAGTTATGCCCGAAATAACGTTAATACCGTTTATACCGTCGAACCGGGCGATACGCTTCTCGGAATAGCTTCTAAATACGGCGTGCCGCTTCAAACTATCGAAAGATACAACGGGCTTAATAATTATTCTATGCTTAAAGTAGGCGAAAGAATTACTATTCCGGGGCGGGGCGTCTCCGGCGTATCTAAATCTAATGCCCTTAAAAATTATAGCAATGCCGGCCTAACTTATATTATTGTAAAACCGGGTATGACTTTATGGGGTATATCTCAAAAGTTTAACGTATCGCTGAACGTTATTAAAGAAATAAATCATATCGGCGGAAACGATATTCATTCAGGAGAAAAAATATTTTTAAAGGGCGGACGGGCAAATGTTAGATATTCTTATATTAACAATAATCGGTCCCGAACAAAAAAATCCGGATTAACATATTATAGGGTGAAATTCGGCGATTCTCTTTATGCTATTTCATCGAAATTTCATGACGACGTTAAAAACATAATGGCGGCGAATAATATAAAAAACCCAAATTCTATATATCCGGGCGAAGTTCTGAAGATAGCAAGATAAAAATGATATCTTTTGATGAAGCATACGATTTAATTAATTCTTCCTATATATACTTAAAACCCGAAAATATATCTCTATTAAACGCACTTGACAGGGTTTCTTACAGCGATGTCGTATCCAAAGTGAATTATCCGGCTGAAGACAATTCGGCAATGGACGGATACGCCGTAAATTCAAACGCCGCCTCAAAAATAAATACCGAAGCATTAAAATTAAAAATAGATAAAAAAGTTATATATGCCGGCGGCGGTTTAAAAGCTGCCGCAAAACAAGATTCCGCCGTGCGTATAATGACCGGAGGGTATCTTCCCAGAATGTTTGATGCAGTGATACCCATTGAAGATGCCGCCGTTGAAAATAACCGCCTAATCATAAATTCCGTCATAAAACCGAATAAAAACGTCAGAAAAAAAGGAGAGGATATAAAAAAAGGAGATATAATCTTGAATAAAGGCACAAGATTGACTCCGGAAAATATATCATTGCTTGCATCCTGCAATATTAAAAAAATAAAGGTCTATGAAAAAATATCTGCATCCGTAATATCTACCGGCAATGAAATATTAAATTTTAATCAAAATCTTAGATACGGTAAAATATATAATTCCAACGGGATTCTTGCAGGAAATTTTTTATTGCAAAACGGGTGCGGCGTTACAAATAACGTCATATGTAAAGACAATCTAAAAGAAATTGAAGATGCTTTATCGTTGGCGGTGAAAACAAGTAAGATAATCATAACTTCTGCAGGGGCATCTTTCGGGGATAAAGACTTTACGGAAAAGGCTCTCGAATCCGTCGGGTTTAAAATTAAATTCAGGCAGACAGCCATAAAACCTGCTAAACCTTTCTCGTTTGGGTTGATTAATAATAAAATACCCGTATTTATGCTTCCCGGAAATCCTCTTGCATTTTATACATGTTTAGCGATATTCGTGAAACCTTTTATTAACCTGCATATTAAAATAAACAGCAGAATGCAAGTAATTAAATCAAGATCTTCATTCGAATATACTAAAAATAACAAAAGAAGAGAGTTTATCCCTGCGCATACTTTTTATAAAGACGGCGTTGTATTTTCGGAAATCTATAAAAAATCTGGATCGGCGATGATTAGCTCCCTCGGCTATATGAATTCGATAATATCCATTTCCGAAAATGCTTCCGGCGTTCTTAAAAACGAACTGATTGATACCTACTTAATATAAGATGGAAAAACACAAAATCTTAATCGTCGACGACGAGCAAAGTTTAATTTACGTCTTAAAAAAACTCCTTGAAGATGAATTTATTATCGATACCGCATCCGACGGCGAAGAAGCGGTTTCATATATCAAACAAAATGAATATTTTGCAATATTTTTAGATATAAGAATTCCAAAAATAAACGGTATGGAAGTGTTGTCTTATACTAGAAAATTAAGCAACAAACCCAACGTGATAATTATGACTGCCCAAAACACTATGGTGAACGCGATAGACGCCATGAAACAGGGCGCATACGATTATATAACGAAACCTTTTGAATTAGACGAAATTCTCGGTATAATCGAAAAAATAAAAAAAAGCGAGAATTTAGTAAATAAAAAATTAGAAAAATCGGAAGATTTTATAGATACCCTGCTGGTAGGCAAATCAAAAACTATGCAGGAAGTTTTTAAGACTATCGGTAAGTTATCCCATAATAACATTACCGTATTAATCTTAGGGGAATCAGGCACCGGCAAGGAGCTTGTCGCAAGAGCCATACATTTAAACAGCGTGAGAAGCGACAAACCGTTTATTGTCGTAAATACTCCGTCTATTCCTTCGGAACTGCTTGAATCCGAATTGTTCGGTCACGAAAAAGGTTCATATACCGGCGCAAACGAAAAAAAAGACGGTAAATTTATAGCCGCAAACGGAGGAACTATCTTTTTAGACGAAATCGGGGATATGCCCTTAAGCCTTCAAGCAAAGCTTTTGCGCGTAATACAGGAAAAAGAGGTAGAATCCGTAGGTTCTAATAAGCCGGTTAAAATAGATGTCAGGATTATTGCCGCTACTAATAAAAATCTTAAAATGATGATTAATAATGCAAAATTTAGGGAAGATTTATACTACCGCTTGAATGTCATAGAAATTACACTTCCGCCTTTAAGAGAACGAAGAACGGATATACCTATTTTAACAGACTTTTTTATAAAAAAGTTTTCTAAAGAACTTAACATCCCCGAAAAACAGTTGAGCAAAGACGCTCTTTTATTTCTTCAATCATATAATTTCCCCGGAAATATCAGAGAACTTGAAAACGCCGTCAGAAGATGCATAGTTATGTCTCCTTCTTCTATATTAAATTCCGACGACTTCAGGGAAATATTAAACAATGACGAAAAAAATTTAAACATCAATGAAATCTCAAGAGACCAAAAACCGGAAATCGACCCTTTTGAAGAAATTATAAGACGCAGGATAAAAAATTATGCGGAAAAAATCAAAAATGCCGAAATTAACGACGTTTATAAATCTATAATGGGTTTAACCGAAAAGATAGTAATTGAAGAGATACTTAATTTATATAATTTTAATCAGTTAAAAGTTTCTAAACTTCTGGGAATTAACAGGAATACGTTGCGGAAAAAAATCAACGAATATAAAATCGATTTAAAAAAAACGACGGGCGGTTAATTTTTTATGTATATTCCGGAAGAAGATTTTACGCTTTCGGATAAAATATCGAATAATAATTCTATATCAAATACGGCTTGAAATTTTTCTCTTTCTTCTTCCAATAAATGCTCGCTTTTCGAAAGTCTATCTATTTCTTTGCGAATAGAGTCCAATTCGGCTTCGACATCCGGAATCTCATCCGCGGATACTTCTTCCAGCCTGCGCATGCCGATAATCATTAAATTTTTCAACGAAGAGCGGTTAAAAATTTCATTTTCCAACTGCGTCCTTTTTTGTATAAATTCTTTATAATAATCCAGATCTTTTCCGATAATACCGGCAATTGCTTTAATTTCTTCTTTTAATTTTTTGACTTTTTTTACGTCAAGATAATTCCCCTGCTTAAATTCGTTAAAAAAAACTACCGGAGCGTCGTCTTCCGCTAAATTCATTTTTTTGAGATGTTCCTTAAAAAGCGATAAATATTCTTCTCTGCCAATATTTACGACTTTAAGCACTTCGCCTTTTTTGTTTTTTATCTGAACGTATATATCCATAATATGAAAAGATAACGACACGTTATAATTATAAATCGTAACATTATTTAAACCGTATTAATGTGACTTTTATCATTTTTATCATTTATCGCATCAATTTTCGAAAGGATTTATATGCACCATAACATCGTTTATATAAATATTTGACGACATAAGACTGCTCTTTACGTTTTCCGCAATATCGTGGGACATTTTAACGGTCATATTTTGATTAATTTCTATTTCGACGTCTATATAAAAATAGGGACCGGATTTCCTGACTTTTATATCCGTAATTTTTTCGACCCCTTTAACGGAAATAATTATATTTTTTATTTTATCGACGACAAAGCTTGGAGGGCTTTCGTCCATAAGGTTGCCGATAGATTCCCTAATAAGTTTTAAAGCCAGTCGGAATATAAAAAAGCTTACGATTATTCCAGCTATAGGATCCATATAGTAATATCCTTCTCTAGCAAAAAGAATTCCTATTACTACAGCCAAGGATACGGCAACATCGCTTCTGTGGTCATAGGCGGTCGCAATCAGTCCCGTCGATTTTAAAAGCCTGCCCCATCTTAAAGTCCATTTATACAGGACTTCTTTGATTACTATAGTTGCAAGAGCGACTATCAAGGTATCTATAGCCGGTTTTTCAAATTTATGAAAATAAATCTTATAGGCGGAAACGCCTATTATTGAAAACCCAAAAAGTATCAATATCAACGACACGATAAAGGTCGCAATCATTTCGGCTTTTGCATGCCCGTAGGGATGTTCTTTGTCCTGCGGCTTGTTGGATATTTTGAAAGATATATAAACGACAAAACCCGCAAATATATCGGAGAGAGAATTGAAGCCGTCGGCTACAAGGGCTTCGGAATGTCCGGCAATCCCCACATAAAACTTGCCAATCGTCAGTATTAAATTTACGAAAATACCTACGTAAGAAATAAATTTTAATTTGTTGAAGATATTTTCGCGGCTAATATTTAAAGGTTTCAAATTTATAGCGGCATTATAATTAAAGAATTAATTAGATATGTAAATGGTTAAAACTGTTGATATTTCGGATTATCGCCGTTTAAAGCTATTTCTAAAGCGGCCGGATATATTTTATGCTCCGCTTTATGTATTTTTGCTTCTAATGTTTCCATCGTGTCGGAATCTTCAATTTTAACGATTTCCTGACATATAATAGGGCCGGCATCTACTTCATGGGTAACGTAATGCACGGTAACTCCGGTATATTTTACTCCGTATTCGAATGCGTTTTTTATCGCATCTTTGCCTTTAAATGCAGGAAGCAGCGAGGGGTGAATATTTATTATTTTAAAAGGAAATCTTGAAACGAACTCTTTTGAGAGTATTTTCATAAAACCGGCAAGAATTATATATTTAATTTTATAATTTCTGATAATGCTTTCCAACCCATCCTCGAAAGATTTCCTTTCGGAAAGGGAAGCAAAAGGTATAGTGAAAAGCGGGATATCAGGTGCGGTTTGTTTAACCTTATCTATAACAGGCGCGCCTTCTACATTTGAAACTACCGCCGATATATTTATTAAGCTTGAGCCGGTATTACCCCTGTAAAATCTATTGATTAAATTCAAAGCGTTAGAGCCGTTGCCGGAAGCTAAAATAATACAATTTTTTTGCATTTTTTATATTTAAATTAGGTTGACCGCAGGTTCTCCCGAAAAGGTTTTAGAACGCGTTATTTTACCTATATTATATGAGGTAAAATGTTTTGAATGTAAATATTCCGTATCGTTTATAAGCGAAATAACTTCGCGGGCATTAGCGTCTTCAACCACTAAAATCAGACCGATACCTGCATTAAAGACCTTATAAAATTCAGCTTCGTCTAATCCTCCTTTATCTTTAAGAAGATAAAAAAGTTCCGGCAAATCCCAAGAATGTTTATCTATTTCTGCAGAAGTATCTGCCGGAAGTATCCTTACCAAATTTTCCGGAATTCCTCCGCCGGTTATATGAGCAATTCCTTTAATTTTAAATTTTTCTTTAAGCGTTTGTACGAGTTCCGAATAAATAACGGTAGGTTCTAAAAGAGCGTCTTTAACGGTTCTTCCGTCTCTAAGCAAAGGTTCGTTTATATCTAAACCCATCATTTCAAAAACAATCTTTCTGGCAAGAGAATAGCCGTTGGAATGAAGACCGCTGGAAGCAATACCTATTATATTATCCCCTTCTTTAATGTCCTTCCCGTCGATAATTTCATCTTTTTCGACTATTCCCACCGCAAAACCGGCTAAATCATATTCGTCCGACCCGTAAAAAGACGGCATCTCCGCCATTTCTCCGCCGAGAAGAGAACACTTTGCTTCTTTGCATCCATTAGCTATTCCTGAAACTATTTCTTTAATAATATCGGGGTTTAAATTTGAAGTAGATATATAATCTAAGAAAAAAAGCGGCTTGGCTCCCAGACATGCAATATCGTTTATACTCATAGCTACTAAGTCTATGCCTATCGTATTATGCTTGTTCGCGGCAAAAGCGACTTTCAGTTTGGTTCCCACCCCGTCCGTCCCCGAAACTAAAACCGGATTTTTATAATTAAGTTCCCCTATGGAAAACAGAGAGCCGAACAAACCGAAATTATCTATCGCCCCTTTAGTATAAGTGCTTTTCACTATCGAAGCAATATCCGAAACCGCTTTTTTTCCGGCTTCTATATTTACGCCCGCTTTTTTATAATTCATAGTCGTTTGATTTTATAATTTTTTTAAAATTTTGTAAATTGAAAAATAAATTTTTTACGATATAATTAAATTAAATATATCATTCTATTATATAACATAAGGAGGTTAAATTATGAAAAAGATTGTTAAGTTTGACCCTTTTTATCCGATAAGGAGTGAAATTGAAAAAAATTTCTTCGACTTTTTTAATCCCGTAGCAAGAAATACCGCAGGCTATATTGAACCTGCCGTCGACGTAGTAGAGCAGGATGAAAACATCATGGTTAAAGCTCAAGTGCCGGGGATACCGAAAGAAAATATCATAATCGAGGTCAACGGAGACCAGCTTACGATAAAGGGTGAACACAGACAGGAAAAAGAAGAAAAAAAAGAAAATTTTTACCGTCAGGAAATCCAATACGGGTCTTTTTACAGAATTATAGATCTACCGTCAGAAGTCGAAAAAAACAATGCCGAAGCATTGCTTAAAGACGGCGTACTTGAGGTTACCCTTAAAAAAAGCAAAGCCGCCGCGCCTAAAAAAATAGAGATTAAATAAACTGCCTGTATTTAAATTAAAGCAGATCATCGGTAAAAATTTCGGGAGAAAATTCAGATATTTTATCTGGAGATTCTCCCGTTCCAATAAATCTTACCGGTAGATTCAACTTATGTATTATATCTATGATTATCCCGCCCTTAGCAGAACCGTCCAATTTAGTAATTATAACTCCCGTAATATCCATGATAGCTTTAAACTGTTCCACCTGAACCAAAGAGTTCTGCCCTAAACCTGCATCTATTACTATTAAAATTTCGTCCGGCTCGCTGCCGTACGATTTCGATATTACTCTTTTTATCTTAGACAGTTCTTCCATAAGGTGTTTTTTATTATGAAGCCTGCCTGCCGTGTCTATGAGCAGCAGATTATAATCCTTTTCCTTAAATCGTTGAACTGCATCGTGCGCTACGGATGCCGGATCTTGATTTTCTTTCCCGGATACAACTTCTATGCCCGTCTTACGACCCCAGACCTCAATCTGCTCTTTCCCAGCCGCCCTGAATGTATCGCATGCCGCTATAATAACCTTTTTGCCCCTATCCGCATAATATTTGCCGAGCTTCCCTACGGTCGTAGTCTTTCCAACCCCGTTTACGCCTACTATAATAAAAATATTTTTTTTGCCGTCGGCTTTAATTTCCGGAAAGTAGACGGATATTTTAGAACTTACTTCTTCTTTTAAGGCTTTTTTTATAATGTCCGGCGTCAGATCCTTAATTTTCAGGACTCTTTTTTTAACGCCTTCTATTATCTCAGATGCCGTTTGATATGAAATATCCGATAGAATTAATGCTTCCTCTATTTTATCGATGTCGCGGCTCTCGATTTTACCCGAGCTAAAAATAGAATTAATTTTGCCGGATAATTCCTGTTTTGTTTTTTTAAGACTTTCCGATAAATTTTTAAACTTTTCAAATATTTTCATTAATCTATTTCCTCCGCCATTTTTATTTTTTAATTCATCGAAACCGATACGATGCCGGAAATACCGGGGTGTTTGGAAGTTACCCCAAAAATATTTTTTCCTATTTCCATAGTTTTCTTATTATGCGTTATTAAAATTATCTGCGAATAATTCGATATTTCCTCTATCAACTTATTATATCTGGCGTTGTTTGCATAATCTAAGGGTGCATCAACCTCGTCTATTACGCAAAAAGGAGTCTTCTTTACTAAAAAAATAGAAAATAAAAGACTCACAGCCACCAGGACTCTTTCACCCTGCGACAGAATATTTATTCCCGAAAATTTTTTTCCCGGTATCTGAGCATTTATTTCCATACCCTGCAAATTTGCATCCGATTGTTCTTCACTTTCATCCGTTTCCTCAAGATTTCGCGAAGCTACATTCAAGATATCGGCGTTTCCTCCGCCGAATAAAAATATAAACAACTCTTTAAATTTTTGCCTTATACTGCTAAGACTGGAATTAAATTTCTCTTTTGATACCGCATCTAATTGTTTTATAACGCTTCGCAGGGTTTCGATAGAATTTTCAAGGTCTTTTTTTTGTTTACCTAAAAACTCGAGCCTGTCCAATGCATCTCCATACTCCTTCGCGGCATTCATATTAATATCTCCGAGTTCTTTTATTTTCAAGTTAAGTTCTTCTACTCTTTTTCTAATGCCGTCATTATCAATGTCGGCAATACTATCCATAAAATCTTTATCCTCTTGCGTGTATTCTATGGACAGACCGTTTAAATCCCTGCTTGAATTAAGTTCTGCAAGTTTTTCGTTATTAATATCTATATAGGTCTGCACCGCATCTTTTTTCTTATCCATATTAAGCTTTTGCCTGTTTGCATTTTCTAGATCTTTTTCCGTGTCATTAATGCTTTCTTTCAGTCTTTCTAATTTAATTTCCGTGTCATTAATAATGACGTCTGCCAGTTTTAAAGATTCATTAATAGTTTCTATATTTTTTTGCTTCGCCGATAAGTCTTTGACGGTATTATCTAAATCTAACGCTGTTTTCTCTTTCTGTTCTATCAAAGATTTTATCCTTTTATCATAATTTAAAATATTGGATTCTAAATCTCTGATTTGTTTTCTAATAAAATTAATATTCTGTTCGGCAGAATTAATTTCTATTTTTAACGTCGTTTCATCTTCTTTTACCTTTTCAAATTCGCTTTCAAAGTCTTGAAGCCTTTTTTCTATTTTATTTTTTTCATCGGATTTTAATTTTGATTCGCTTTCTATAATCAAAATTTTTCCTTTTAAATCTTCTTCCTCTTTATAGCTCGCCGTTCTTTCATTTTCGAGATTATTAAATTCATTCGTTAATATATTAAGTCTTTCCTTTGATTTAATTAACAGGCTTTCTAAGTGTTTAATATCGGTTTTTACGGTTAACCCGGTCATCTCGTTAATTTTAATTTCCTCGCCGAGATTGTCTATCTTTATCTTAAATTCGTTAATTTCAACCTGCATCGAATTAAACAGCGATTCATCGCGGTCAAATTCCTTTTGTTTTTCCATCCTAATATTCTTATATTCAGTTAATTTCTTTTTATTAACAAATAAATTTTGGCTTTCTATCTTTTTATTTTTGCCGGCGATTATAAATCCCCCGGAAAGGAAGATTACCCCGTCTTCAGTAATAATATTTACCTCGGGGAAAAAACCGGTCTGTTTTATATATTCCAGAATATCGCTTTTATTGCTATGATAATAAAAATTGACGCCTATATCTTCAGAAAATAAATTATCCCTGTTTAACGTAATTTTCTCTTTCAGCGGTATAAGATTCAATTGCCTGCTTATATTTTCGGATAAATTTTCCTGTTTAAATCCTTTTTCCTTTTTTTTGCCCGGAATAAAAATTTTTATTTCTCCTGTTTTATTATTATTCACGTAATTTAATGCTTTTTCTGCATCTTCCGTATTTCCGATTAAAACGGCTTCTAGAATTTCGCCTGCTCCTAATAATACGGCATTTTCAAATCCTGATTCAATTTCTACAAGGTCGGATAAGGGGTAAGCTTCGTAATCTTTTTTTGCGTTTAAAAAATTCTTGGTTCCTTCCGAAAATGCCTCACGGTTATCTATAAAATCGGTTAGTTTAGATATATCTATATCTATTTTTATAAGTTCTTTTTCTAGACCGCCCTTTCTTGCGCCGTATTCATTAAGCCGTTCCATCAGCTCTAACAGCCTCGTCCTGTTACCAGCGTATTCCTTTTTTAAATTTTCAATAATTACAAAAACATCATTAAGCAATTTTAACTTCTCATTTAAAGATTCATCGGTTTCTTTTATTTCCGTAGAAATTTTCGATATAAGATTTTTGGTATCGCTGATTCTCGCTTCGATATTTTTAATATTTTTATTATTAAAAAGCAATTTATTATTATAATTTTGAGATTTTTCGACGATATTGAATATTTCGTCGTTTATATCTTCTATATTATCCTTTATTTTTATCATTAAATCTTTTTTTTCCGCAACCGATTTATTTAAAATATTTAACTTTTGTCGAATATCTTCGAGGTTTGATTCGTCGGATGCCAAACTATTTTTAAGATTTGATAATTTTTCCGCATTTTTATTTTTTGATCGAGTTTGTTCTTCTATTTCCTGTGTTTTCTTTAAAATTTCCGATTCTAAATTTTTTATTTTCATATTGCCGTATTCTATATTAGAATTAAGTTTTGCGAGGTCTATCAAATATTTGTTTTTTTCGCCTGTCGCGCGCTTATATTCCGATTCAGTCTTATCAAAAGAGGTTTTCGTATCCGTTAAAGCGCTCAAAATAGAACTCTCCTTTGCTCCTGCTGCCGCAAGTTGTAGGTAATAATTTTCGAGTTCTTTCTTATATTTATCTATTTCCGAAGTTATTTTTCCTTTTACCCTATCGTATAAGGCTAAATCAAACTGCCTTTTTACTGTTTCAAGTTTTTTATACTCATCTAATTTTTTTGCCGACTTTTCCAAAAAACTTAATTGAATATTCACTTCGTTAAACAGGTCGCCTATCCTAAGGAGATTGTTTACCGCCGCTTCTAATTTTTTAGATGCCGATTTTTTTTGGATCTTATATTTTGTTACTCCCGAAGCTTCTTCAAAAAAAAGTCTTAATTCATAAGGTTTATAATTTAATACGGCATTTATCTTAGACGAATCTATTATGGAGTAATGCTTAGATAAACTGCATTCGTTAAAAAAATCTAAATATTGTCTGTAAGGAACAGAAATTCCGTTAATTCTATATTCCGTTTCTTTGTTTTTGAAATGTCTTCTCTCGACCATTATTTCGGAAAAATCTTTATACCTAAAACTACCGCCCGAATCGTTTTCAAACACTCCCCTACACAGGGCGACCGATGAACGATTGCGTGCATTGGAACCGTGAAAAATTATATCGTCCATATTCTTAAGCCTTAAATCTTTTAAATTCTGCTCTCCAAGAATAAACCTGACGGCATCTACAATATTCGTTTTGCCGCATCCGTTAGGACCGACTATGATGTTTATGCCTTGATGAAAAGGGATTCTGACTTTGTCGGGAAATGTTTTAAATCCAAATAGCTCGATAAATTTAAGACGCATAATTATTATACGAAAGAGCAAAACATATTAAATTTGAAACGGAATAAAGAGAGGCGGTAAAAGTGCTCATAATATAGTTAGACAATTTAACGGGCACAAATCCATAATCTTTTGACAATCTTAATTCGGATGGAGAAAAATCTCCCTCAGGTCCTATAAATATTCCTATAGAGATATCTTCTTTTTTAAAATCAAAGATTTCAAGATAATTTCTCAATGTTAAATCCGCATCGGGAGAAGCTATTAATTTTGCGTTAAAATTTTTCATAGATTTAAAAGCTGCAGCTAATTCTATAGGTTTGTTTATAACCGTAGAAAAATTTTTTCCGGCAATAATCATAGCGCCTCCGGAAATTTTATTCCATTTCGACAGTTTAGAATTTATTTCTTTTTCATTTTTTAATTTAATAGACCTCTCGGTAATTACTGGAAAAATATTGCTTACTTCAAGCTCGCAGACTCTGGCTATCAGTTGATCCATCATATGGGATGTAATAAGCGGCAGGAAAAGATAAATCTTAATATTATTCTCTAAAAATTTCTTGCTCGATATCAACTCGATACTAACATTTTTCTTAGCGATTTTAATAATTCTACCGTGATAAACGGTTCCTAACCCGTCGTAAAGTTTAATTTCATCGCCCGTTTTTTTGCGGAACGCTTTAATATGGGCGGATATCGATTCTAAAACAATCTCTTTTTTGAAACCCGTGAAATCGTTCTCTAATTTCTCCTCGATATAAAATCTATTGTGCATTTAAAAACCGTTTATTTTTTATATTACAATTTTTCCGGAAACGCTATGCCGGCCGAAAGCACAATCTGTATTCCCTGTTCGACCTTCAATCCCGTTTCGATTATATCGTCCTTTTTGGCAATTACATTCATGCCTATATAAAGATGATTCGTCGGAATATAAACTACCGCATAATCGTCTTTATTATCCCCCTTTATTCCGGTATGGGACGTTAAAAAACCGTATATAAATTTATCGCCTGTATATCTTACCAGCACGAATTTTTTAAACGAACTTTTGCCCGGAGAAAATATATCAACCCATTGCTTAGTCGATTTATAAAGTAAATTTACGACCGGAATTTTCAACATAACGTTTTCGTATAAATTAATAACTGCCCTGCCCAGCCAGTTAGTAATAAGAAAACCGGACGCCAGAATAAATACGAATAAAAGTATTAATCCGACATCCGGTATATAAATATGGATATACCTTTTTATAAAAATAGAAAAGGGGTTGAAAATTCTATTAACTTCTCTTAATAGCCATACTATTATAAAAATAGTAATGGCTCCCGGAATTACGATAGTTAATCCGGTAAGGAATCTGCTTCTTATTTTAGCGAAAAAAAATTTACTCATTAATTAAATTTTTAAGACTTTTCTATTTCAAAGAATCCACATATGCAGTTAATGCATTCAGGTCGCTTTTAGATATATGTCCCCTGAGAGCAAATTTAACGCACATCTTATCTTTCATTTTAACGGACATATTCATATGGTGCATTTTGTCGAATTTCGCCATTTCTTTTGCCGCATTTTTAATGGGTCTAATAACCATTCCTCTGCCATGTAAATTTATATAAGTTCCTGCACTGTAAACATGACATGTAGCGCATGAAAAACCGTTAGTCCCGATATCTTTAGAATAGAACAGCTTCTTTCCCTGAGCTATTAATTTTGCATTATTAGGCATCATCTTATGCATCATCTTGGCGTTCGCCTGAGTTGGAATCAAAAGGTTGAGCGCATAAAAAGCGGTTAAAATAAATTTTTTCATACAGCCTCCATCTTAAAATTATAATTAAACAATTTTTAGATATCTAATACTATAATTATATATCTTAATTAAAATTTTTCAAATAATAAAATATCCTATGTCGTTGCAATATTTCTTGAGGGCATCTTTCCACGGTCTCAGTTCTATATTATAATCTTCTTTAATTTTAGAGTTATTCATAACACTGTAAACCGGCCTCTTGGCTGGTCTAATTAACTTATCTGAAGATACCGGTATAATTTTGCAATTCGTTCTTTTAAAAACACTCACTATTTCGACGGCGAATTTATACCATGAAGTATAACCTTCGTTAGTTAAATGATAAATTTCATTTTTTGAATTGTCTTTTATAATGATTTCAGATATGGCATAAGCAATGTCTTTAGTATATGTGGGACTGCCGAACTGATCGTCCACAACCTCTATTGTTTTTTGGGTGTCCGCCGCTTTTAAAATCGTGTTCACGAAATTTTTACCGTTCTTGCCGTATAGCCATGACGTCCTTAATATTATATAACTTGCCCCGGAACTTTTTAAAGCATCTTCTCCCCTGAGCTTTGACAATCCGTATTCGTTTATAGGGTTTGTAACATCGTCTTCGGTATAAGGCGTCTTCTTCAACCCGTCAAACACATAATCCGTGCTTAAATGTATTATTCTTGATCCTATATTCAAAGCCGCATCGGCTAAATTTTGCACCCCTATATTATTAACGGCGTCGGCTTTTTCCTTTTCCGTTTCTGCTCCGTCCACATTTGTAAATGCGGCACAGTTAATAATATAATCGGGCTTAAAGCTGCTCAAGGCTCCGTCGACCGCCTGAGCATCCGCTATGTCTAAATTTTTGGAATTAAAATTCTTAATAAGAAAATTTACCCCTTTAAGGGCGGAATTTACGTCTATGCCGAGCATACCCGTTGAACCGATTAGAGCAATCTTCAACATTATAAGACCTCATCTGTTTTCATACATTTTTTTATAATATTCTTTATAATCTCCGGATAATATTTTCCGCCACCAGCTTTCGTTTTTTATATACCAGTTTATCGTAGAATCTATGCCTTTTTCTATATTATATTCCGGTAAAAATCCCGTTTCGGAATTAATTTTAGAAAAATCCATGGCATATCTTCTGTCATGCCCCTGCCTGTCTTTAACGTATTTGATTAGCGAACGGGGCTTATTAAGCTTATTTAATATATATATAATTATATCTATATTTTCTGCTTCTGAATCGCCTCCTATATTATAAACTTCTCCGAATTTCCCTTTTTCTAAAACCGAACATATACCTTTAACGTGGTCGGACACATGTATCCAGTCTCTTACGTTTTTTCCGTCCCCATATAAAGGTATGTCTTTATTATTTAAGGCATTAATTATAACTAAAGGCATTAATTTTTCCGGAAATTGATACGGTCCGTAATTGTTTGAACACCTCGATATTAAAACAGGCATATTGTAAGTATGAAAAAACGACATAACAAGCATATCCGCGGCGGCTTTTGAAGCGGAATAAGGACTGCGCGGCGAAACGCAAGTTTCTTCGCTGAATTTTCCGGAATCGCCCAGCGAACCGTAAACTTCGTCCGTGGAAATCTGAAGGAATTTACCGACATTATGTTCCATAGATAATTCCAGCAGGTTTAGCGTTCCTTCGACATTGGTTTTAATAAAAATCCCGGGGTCCGAGATAGACCTGTCGACATGGGATTCCGCCGCAAAATTAACCACGTAGTCTACTTTATTCTCGATAAAAACTTTAGACAATGACGTTTTATCGGCGATATCCACCTTGTAAAATTTGTAATTTGCGGAATAGCCTGAAAGGTTTTCGGGGTTTGCGGCATATGTGATCTTATCTGCGTTGATTATTTCGACGTCTCTTTGTTTATCCAAGATATGACGGATAAAATTAGCCCCTATAAAACCGAAACCGCCCGTCACTAAATATGTCTTCATAAAATCAAATACCTCCTAAATTTGACATGCCGTTTAGGCCTGAGTTAAATTTATAAACCGTTGCTAAAGCCCGGACCGCTCATCGTCAAACCAGATGACCCGGCGTTAGGAGAAATCATATTGCCGAAGCCGTATGTCCCTATGCCTCTAAGTACCAAGCCGAAAGAAAATGCCCACTGATGAAAATACGGCAGATTCATATAATTTGCGATAAAACCTATACATCCGGTTTGATATGTCACGCCGATAGAATTAGATATATCTTTATGCACCGTCAGGTCTATATTTTCCGTCGTATTTACGCTAAAGCCGCCTATAATGTTCAAATTAGCGGATAAGCTCGTATAAGAAAGAGTATTTAGGTCGGTAATTACGGACGACGTCTGCGGAAAAAGATTTAAGTTAGTAGAATTAAACATATTTAAAGCGGTGAGATACCCCTGAACATCGTTTATTTCGGTATATCCTATGCCGAAAGAATCTTTTCTAAAATCCGTAATTTGAGAACTAATATTATAATCGTGAAATATATAGTTATAATCGTCGTAGCTTCCATTCCCGAAAAAATACAGATTGGAAATCGGGTGTACTTTTATTCTTGTAATTATATCCGAATTTGCATTATCGTAATTAAAATAGTTTACCTGATTTATAAAATTGCCCGAAATAGAATGATACTGATAAAGGCTGAACCTGAGTAAATTATTTATCCCTTTATTTGTATAACCTTCAAGATTAAAATTAATGCCGTATTTGAATGCGCTTTCCTGAGGAATGTAATCGGTCTGATCGATTAACGGAATACCGGATTGATTAACCGGTCTGACAAGATTATAATTTACGTAAGGCGTTAAAAAAGCTAAATAGCCGCTATGTTTTTTAGAGGAAACGGTATAATTTTTAAACAGTGTCGTATTGTCGTTTATCGAAGCATAATAGACCTGCCTGTTTTTGTCGGCGGAAGAAATACCGGAATATCCGTCCGTAATATTAAAATAACCCGTGTCCCTGATTCCTACTCTGGGGGTTATATGAATACCTTTTATAAGTCTTAGCGGCATATACGCCTGCGGATAAATATCTAATCTTTCATCATTCAGATATGCGGGACTTCTAAAAACATCGAAAGACGAATGTAAATTTAAATATAAGGGGTTGTTTAAAAAATCTCCGAGTTCGGATTGACCGTCTAAGGTAAAAGCAGGATATTCGTCAACTGTGGCGTAATTCGGAATAAATAAGTTATCGAGCCTGAGAAAATTCATCCTTGTCGAATAACCGTCAAAATCGTAAGTAGCCGAAAAATTGGAAGACAATCTGTTTTTCGTCATCTGATAAATGCTGGTCGAAAAATCGGCATAAAATGAATTATCCGATGGAATATTTAAGTTTGTTTTAAGCGCCAAATTGCCAAAAAAATCCATATTATGCGAAAACAAAAGATATCGAGTTAAATTAGGCGTCATAGAAAAACTTTTTTGATTATTTTCCTCATGCATATAAAAACCGTAAATAGAACCATGCGAATAAGGGTTGAGGCTGTATCTATATTTCAGAGAGTTACCATAGCCCAGATAACTGTAATAATTTAAATTATAAGTCAAATCCTGAGATCTGCCTAAATCGAAATAATATCCCTCTCCTGCTTGATAACCGGTAAGGGAACTATATCCCATAGTAGGTATTAAGAGCCCTGAAGATTTCTTATCTTTAATAGGAGTCACCATAATCGGAAAATATAAAATCGGCACATTATGGATATAAAAAATAGAGTTAAAGGAATAGGCATAGCTCCCTTCATATATATCCGAAAAAGATGAATACAATTTCCATGAAGGAGGGTTTCTTTTGCATGAGGTTAAGTAACCGTCTTTTACCTGATAAAAACCCTTGCCTTTATGGTAAATTTTATCGCCGTAAACGTAAATGTTTTTGTTTAAATAATGTATATGAGAATTATAAATAGTGCCTATTCTACTTTTTAAATATACTTTAAGTTTTTTAGCTTTAGTAATCGTTCCTTTTGAATTTACGATAACGTTTCCGGTAGCGACGGCATAATCGGTTTTGTAAAAATAGACTACTTTATCCGCTTTTAAGGTGAATTTTTTACGTGTTATTACTACGCTTCCGGTAAAAATATAGGTATGATTATTCTTATTATAGACTACTTTGTCCGCCAAAATATGAATAGGAATGATTTCCGGTTCAAGCGCGTATGAAATTTTAACGCTTATGGCATTAAAGAAATATAAAATTGCCAAAACGAAGAGGATAAAGGAAATTTTTTTCATGAATTTAAACGCAATGAATTTGTAACGGTTTTTTTAAATTCCCCAATCAGGTATAAAGATCCGCAAATAAGTATTATATCGTTCTTTTTTTTACTCTTAATCGCCGTTTGTAATGCATCTTTTATATTATCAGCCGTAAAAACATTTCTAAAATAACGACTTTGTAAGGATAGTTCTTTTAAGTCATTCACGCCCAGCGCCCTGTCATTATTTAAACCGGCAAAAATAATATCTCCTCCTAGAACAGAAAGCCTTCTTAAAATTGTTTTATAGTCTTTATCTTTCATAACGGCAAAGATAATTATAAAATTATTTTTGCTAAAAATTTTCCGAAGTGAAATAACAAGATTTTTGATTCCGTCCGGATTATGCGCTCCGTCTAAAACTATACTGCTGTTTTTATACTTGATTATTTCAAAGCGTCCTTCATTTTTAAATTTTAATATTCCGTTTCTTATTAGATTATCGTTTAAATCCGTTTTAAAGCTGTTTTTAAAATATTTATAAAGGACTTCTATAGATAAAAGACCGAGTTTTAAATTATATTTCTGATACAAAGCAAGATTCGGTAATTTTATATTTTTTATTTCAGTATTTAGTCCTTTGTAATTATATAAACCTCCTTTTTCGAATAATTTAACGCAATTCGAAGAAAAATATCCGGCTTTTAAACTTAAAGCATAATCTTTTATTAAATCCGCTATTACGCTTTTTTTTTCTCCGCAAACGACGACGGAGCTTCTTTTAATTATGCCGGCTTTATCTAATGCAATTTTTTTAAGGGAACCCCCCAATATGTCTTTGTGGTCCATAGATATATTGGTAATTACGGATAGAAGCGGTTTCTTTATTATATTAGTCGCATCTAATCTGCCCCCTAAACCCGCTTCTATAACGGCTATATCAACCTTTTTTTCGTAAAAATATTGAAAACATATCGCCGTAGTCAACTCAAAAAAAGACGGAGAACCTAATTTTTTAAAATCATCTTTTTCTGAAATTATTTTATTAAAAAAATTATTCAATCTTTCCAGATCGTCATTGCTTATTTTTTCTCCGCCGACAATTATCCTTTCGGAAAAAGTTATTAAATGAGGAGAAGTATAAAGTCCGACATTTAAGCTATGCTCTTCTAAAATACTATAAATAAACCTGCTTACCGACCCTTTTCCGTTTGTTCCCGCTATATGCACCGTTTTTAATTGATCCTGCGGATTACCGGCATAACGCATTAACGCCTTTATTCTTTCAAGTCCGAAATTCATTAAAAAACCGCTTGAACCGTATATCGCATCTAACTTATTTATTGGCTTACTTATTTTTCTACCCATTGATAAAAAGAAGGAGCAGATTTTTTAAAACATCCTTTAAGTCTTTTCTTTCTACTATCATATCTATCATTCCGTGTTCCAATAAATATTCGGATCTCTGGAAACCTTCGGGAAGACTTTGATGAATAGTCTTTTCTATTACCCTCGGACCGGCGAATCCTATAAGCGCCTTAGGCTCCGCAATTATAACATCGCCTACCGTGGCAAAACTTGCCGATACCCCTCCAGTGGTAGGATCGGTCATGACCGATATATAAGGCATACCCGTCCTATTAAATTCCGAAACGAGCGCTACGGTTTTAGACATCTGCATAAGAGAATGAATTCCTTCCTGCATCCTTGCGCCGCCGGAAGACGAAAAAATTATCACCGGGAGTTTATTTGTAATAGCATATTCAAATGTCTTTGCAATCTTTTCCCCTACAACCATCCCCATTGAGCCGCCCATAAAATTAAAATCGAAAATTGAAGATGCCGCTCTGATTCCATGTATATTCCCTTCCCCAGCCACTACTGCATCAGAAAGCCCCGTTTTATCGGCATCTTCCTTAAGCCGGTCTTTATACCTTTTCGTATCCGTAAAATTTAGTAAGTCGGCAGGTTTGATATCTTGAAACAGTTCCTTAAAACTGCCTTCATCGAATATTATTTCTATTCTTCTAAGCGCTTTAAGCCTGAAATGATAATTACATTTTGGACAAACCTCAAGATTTCTTTCTAATTCCTTTTTATAAATAATTTCGCTGCAACTCGGACATTTAATCCACAGCCCTTCGGGTATGGCAGATTTGCCCTGTTCCTTTTTGCCGTTTTTTGATTTAAATAAAAGCATATATTATTATTATATTTATAGACTTGATTTTATATCGGAAGAAAATTCTGCTATACTTTGGATTATCGCCTGCTTATCGTTAATGTTATCCTCTATAAATTGAATTATTTTCGAACCTATTATTATGGCATCGGCGCAACCCCCGATATCTTTCGCCTGGTCTTTTGAAGATATGCCGAAGCCTACGCCAATCGGTATAGAGCTTATTTCTCTAATTTCCTTAATCTTAGATTTAATTGTTTCGGGGAGGCTTTTTCTTGCGCCGGTAACTCCCGTAACGCTGACGTAATATACGAAACCATTAGCGAGGGATAATATCTGCTTCATCCTTTCGTTACCCGTCGTAGGGGCTAAGAGATAAATCTGATATATATTTTTGCTTTGAATGTATTTTGTTAATTCACGGCTCTCTTCAGGGGGCAAATCGACTATTAAAATACCGTCTATTCCGGCGCTATGAGCGCCTTCGGCGAATTTTTTGCCGAGTATAAAAACGGGGTTGTAATATGTAAAAAAGATTACCGGAATATCCTTAAAAGCCTTTAGGCGTTTTATAAAATCAAAAGCGTCTTCCATTGAAATTTTCCTTTTTAATGCTCTTTCATACGACCTTTGTATAACTTTGCCGTCTGCCATCGGATCCGAAAAAGGGAAGCCCAGCTCGATAATATCCGCTCCGTTTTTTATCAAAGCTTTTGCTATCTCCAAGGATGTTTCCATATCGGGATCGCCTATAGATATAAACGGTATAAAAGCAGTTTTGCCTTTAGATTTAAGCGTCTTAAAAACTTCGTCGATTTTATTATTTTTCATTTCTTTTCGCTTTAAAATGTTATTTTATTATTATTTAGGATGGGATAGCAGATAATCTGAAATCGTGTGCATATCTTTATCTCCCCTGCCCGAAAGATTAATAACGACGGTTTTCCCTTTTATTTCTTTTTTTATTTTTTCTAAATATGCAACGGCATGGGAACTTTCTAATGCCGGAATAATACCTTCAAGCCTGCATAGTCTTTGAAAAGCTTCTACGGCTTCGTCATCCGTTACGTCTGCGAATGTGATCCTTTTATTATCGGCAAAATAGCTGTGTTCGGGTCCTATTCCGGGATAGTCTAAACCCGCCGCAATAGAATGCGCATCGGCAATTCTGCCGAACTCGTCCTGAAGCAGGTAAGTTTTATTTCCATGCAAAACTCCGGGTCTGCCTCCGGAAATAGAAGCGGCGTGCATACCGGTTTCAATGCCGTAGCCTCCGGCTTCTACACCGTACATCTTGACTTGAGAGTATTTAAGAAATGGATGGAACAACCCTATGGCATTACTGCCGCCCCCGACGCATGCTATTAAAATATCCGGCAGTTTCTTAAGCTGTTTCAGAACTTCTTTTCCTATAACGGACTGAAAATCCCTGACTATTAAAGGATAAGGGTGTGGCCCCGCAACCGTTCCTATCATATAATACGTAGATTTAATATTTGTAATCCAGTCCCTTAATGCTTCATTCATAGCATCTTTTAGGGTTTGAGAACCCGATTCCACGGGGTTTACTTTTGCTCCGAGAAGTTCCATTCTAAAAACATTTTGCTTCTGTCTCTCTACATCTTTTTTGCCCATAAATACTTCGCACTCTAAGTTGAATAGGGCGCAGACCGTAGCGGTAGCCACTCCGTGCTGTCCTGCCCCGGTTTCGGCAATAATACGCTTTTTCCCCATTTTTACGGCAAGCAATGCCTGCCCTATGGTATTGTTTATTTTATGCGCCCCTGTATGGTTTAAGTCTTCTCGTTTAAGATATATATTAGACTTATAAATATCGGAAAGTCTTTTTGCGAAATACAAGGGGCTTGGCCTGCCTACATAATTTTTTAGATAATAATTAAATTCTTTTATAAATTCCTTATCGTTTCTAATCTTTTTATAAAATTGGTTCAGTTCGATTACGGCAGGCATTAATGTTTCCGAAATATATCTTCCGCCGTATTCGCCGAAATGACCTTTCTTATCTGGCAGTTGCATATGAAGCTCTCCTAAAATTTTTAAAAAATAGCGCCATCTTATCGTAATTCTTTCTGCCGGGTAAATCTTCTATTTTTGAGGAAAGGTCTATTCCGTAAGGTTTAAGGTATTTAATTATATATTCTATATTATCCTGACCTATTCCTCCTGCTAAAATTAAATTGGAGGCGTTTAAATTTTTCATTATATTTAAGTTTACGGAAATACCTGTTCCTCCGAACACGCCCTCCCCCCCAAACGCGTCTATAAGAACATTAACTCCGGCTTCCTTGTATAGATAAATTACTTCTAAATCCTTCTCTTCTTTAACATGGACAGCTTTTAAAACTATATTTTTATCTATGCCGGATTCTTCTATGTAATTTAAAGATTCGTTTCCCGATAATTGAATTATATCGATATCCAAATCTTTTACTATTTTTTTAATGTTTTCCGAACCCTCGTTTACAAAAACTCCCGTAATTATAATATTTCTTTTAACCGATAAGAAATTTTTTTTATTTTTCCCCGCCGTTTTTCTGAGTTCCCTTATAATTCCTTTTGCGGTTTCGGGAGAAACATATCTTTTTGATTTTTCGTAAAACACGAAGCCTATAGTATCGGCGCCCAGATCTAAAGCATTATAGGCGTCATCGACATTAGTTATACCGCATATCTTAATCTTTGGAATATCTGGCATTAAAATTTTAAATCTATACGTAATTATTCATAGAATAAGGCAATAAAAAGTCTTTCAAAGTCTTTGAAGCATCGTTAGAAGTAACAAGGGCTTCTCCTATAAGAAAAGAATTTATGCCTCTTTTCATTAGCATTTCGATATCCCCTCTTCCGTTAATTCCGCTTTCCGCTACAATCAACTTTCCGGGAGGTATTTTTTCAGCTAAAGCGGCAGTTTTAAATAAATCCGTTTTGAAAGTCCTTAGATCTCTGCTATTTATGCCGATAATTTCGGCGTTATATTTATAAGCCGTCTCAAGCTCCTTTTCATCGGCTATCTCGGTAAGGACATCTAAAGAAAGTTCCGATGCAAGAGATAAAAGGTTTTTATACTGGACTTCCGTCAATGCTTTAATAATTAAAAGAATTGCGTCCGCTGCTATTATTTTAGATTCAAAAACTTGAATTTCGTCGATAATAAAATCTTTTCTTAAAACAGGAAGTTTTACCGAATTTCTGACTTTTAAAATATCCGACGGACTCCCCATAAAAAATTTCCTATCCGTAAGAACCGAAATAGCGCTCGCTCCACCTCTTTCATAAATAATCGATAGTTCGTCAGGCTTATAATTTGCCGATAGAAGTCCTTTTGATGGGGAAGCTTTCTTGACTTCAGCAATTATACTGCAAATCCTGTATGAAACCGCCTCCCCGTTAGACCTCGGTTTTAAAGCGCTTTTTAAACTTCTTAAACCGTTAAAAGTAGAAAATGCCTTTCCCCTGTATGCCTCTTCATTAAGCGACGCTTTAAATTTTTCTATTTCTTTCGTTTTTTCTTTTAAGATATCGTCTAATATCATATTTATATTTTAATACTTATTTATTGGAAATTTCAATAAGGTTTTGTAAAGATTTTAAAGCGTTGCCGGATTCCACAGAGTACCTTGCTTCGCTAAAAGCATCGCGTAAATTATCTACTTTACCGGAAGCTAAAATTGCAAATCCCGCGTTTAAAATTGCGAGATCTGCCCTGGGACTTTTATTTCCGCTGATAATATCATATATAATTTTTGCATTTGAAGCAACAGATAAAGATTTAAACTCGTCTTCTTGATAAAAGCTAAATCCATATTCTTCGGGATTAAATTCAAAATATTCAACATTGCCTGCCTCATCTAATTCATAAATATCCGTTATCGCCGAAAGGGTTATTTCGTCCATCCCGTCTCTGCCGTGAACGACGAACGTTTTTCCTGAATTTAACGCTTTAAGCACATCTACTATTTTTTTGGATAAATCATGGGAATAAACTCCTATTATCTGTTTTTTCACGCCTAACGGGTTGGTTAAAGGACCTAATATATTAAAAATGGTTTTAAACCCCAGCTCTTTTCTTACGGGAGCGGCATATTTCATTGCCGTGTGAAATCCGGGAGCAAATAAAAAACCTATGTTCGCATATTCTATCGATCTTAAAACTCCTTCGGCGTCTAATGATATATTTACCCCTAATTCTTTCAGAACGTCGGCGCTACCAGATTTTGAAGAAACGGCATAATTCCCGTGTTTTGCTATTTTAACCCCCGCGCCTGCAGCGATTAAAGCTGAGCATGTCGATATATTAAACGTATTTTTAGAATCTCCCCCCGTTCCGCAGGTATCCACTAATGAAGATTTATACTCGTCTTTAATGTTTACGGGAACCGCATTTTCTTTCATTGCAAGAGCGGCGCCGACGATCTCATCGACTGTTTCCCCTTTAATCTTTAAAGATGTAAGGAAAGATGCAATTTGCGCATTAGTAAGCTCTCCTTTTAAAATTGCATTAAAAATTTCATGCGATTCGTCTGTGGTCAAATTGTTATTATTAACAACCCGCCCTAATAATTCTTTTATAAAATCCTCTTTCATAAATTTTAAATAGACAAAAAATTATTGATTATTTGTTTTCCGAAAGATGTAAGGACGGATTCCGGATGAAATTGAACGCCGTAAACTTTACTGCCTTTAACCTCTATACCCATAATTTCGTCGTCGTCCAAGCTTATCGCAGTTATGTTTATAATATCCGGCAGGTTTTTTTTATTGATAACAAGCGAATGGTATCTCGTAGCTTCGAAAGGACTCGGTACGTCTTTATATATAAAAGATGAATCGTGCTTTATAGATGAAACTTTTCCGTGCATCACATTTTTGGCTCGTATTATTTCCGCTCCGAATGCATAGCCGATAGCCTGATGCCCAAGACAAACTCCCAGTATAGGAATCTTAGAATAAAAATTTTTTATGACTTCAACGGTAATTCCAGCTTCAACAGGCGATTTAGGACCCGGAGAGATAACTATCTTTTCGGGATTCATCTTTATAATATCGGAAATGTCGATGGCATCGTTTCTGAATACTACCGTATCAAAACCAAGCTCTCCTACATATTGAACGATATTATAAGTAAACGAATCATAATTATCTATAACTAAAATCATAAGTTTTTAATTAAACCTTTCTATCATTTTAAAAGCCGTTATTAGATGTCTTAATTTATTTTCCGATTCGGCAAATTCATTTTCCGGCGTAGAATCATGCACTATTCCTCCAGCCGCTTGAATATATGCCGCATTTTTTTTAAATAGCGCCGTTCTTATAGTTATACAGAATTCCATTTTATTGCACATACCGTCTTCCAAAAAACCGAAATAGCCGATCCCTCCTGCATAAACTCCTCTTTTTGATTTCTCAAGCTCATTAATTATTTCCATTGCCCTTACTTTGGGCGCGCCGGTAACCGTGCCTGCCGGATAAGAAGCTCTAATTAAATCAAATGCGTCGGTTCCTTCTTTTATTTGAGAAAGAACGCTGGTAACTATATGCTGAACATGGGAATATTTTTCTATATACATCAGTTTATCAATCTTGACCGACCCTTTTTTTGATACTCTTCCAATATCGTTTCTGCTTAAATCTACAAGCATAATATGTTCTGCACGTTCTTTGGGATCGTCAAGCAGTTTGCCGGCAAGATATTCGTCTTCGATCGGATTTTCGCCTCTTTTAATAGTGCCGGCTATCGGCCTTGTTTCGATAATGCCGTCTGATAGTTTAACTAAATTTTCAGGAGAAGAGCCGGTAATTACAAAATCGTTAATTTTAAGATAAAACATATATGGAGATGGATTTACAAGTCTAAGCGCTCTATAGAAAAGAAAAGGATCCGGCGGATTAATAATCTTTTTTCTGCGGGAAATCTGCACTTGAAATATATCGCCGCGGAGTATATATTCTTTTGCAGTTAAAACTTTTTCCTTAAATTCTTCGAAACCTGTTTCATCGATAATTTCAACATCGAAATTTTGAACTTTTGTAGTTTTTTTAAATCCTGAATCTTTTCTTTGGATAATATCCTTTATCTCATTTATTCTTTTAACAGCCGATTCATATTCCGGTTTAAGTCTTTCGTCGTGAGAATTATTTCTGAATATATAGGATACTATCTTAATAGCCTGATTTAATCCGTCATAAACTATTATGTCCCTCGGAAGCATAAAAAATAAATCATAAACATCGGTAACATCTTCTTTATCCGGAGGCAATTTTTCTATAAGACCGCTGATCTCGTATCCTAAATAACCAAAGAGCCCGCCAATAAATCCTTCAGACAAATTGTCTTTGTATATATTAAATTCGGCAAGGATTTTCTTTATATATACAAAAATATCTTCGTTTAAATCTTTAATATTTATATTTTCCTTAAATGGGAATCTATGTCCGGTAAAATTCTCGATATTAAGTTCATCTTTATAAAGTTTAACGGTAAGTAAGGGATTCAGGCAAATAAAGGAATATCTCCCCCATTTTCCAACGCCTTCCGTGCTTTCGAAAAAAAATGCGCACGGCTCGTGCTTGAAGGACGAGAATATAGATATCGGCGTATCCATATCTCCGCTTATATCATGGATTAGGGGAATAATATTGTATGGATCTGGAGTCTTGAGGATTTCGTCATAATTTAATATAGGTTTAATGGGCATAGTAAAGAAAATTATATCACATTTTTTTTCTTTATTATAGTTTAAGGAATGAATCCTTTAATTTTTCATTAGAAATTACATAAGGTATTCGAAAGCTATGTATATTTTGATGAGCCGCTTAAATGAAGGCGGTTTTAAAATGTACACGCTTTCGCGGGAATGACACCTATATGATAAAATTTTAAATCCTCTTCATGTCATGCCCGCGCAGGCGGGCATCCAGTTCTAATTTTTCTAATGCAAAATTAAAGAATGAGAAAGAGGGTTGTTTTAAGACTGCTTTTCTTCTCTGGGAATAAATTCTATCAATCCTAATGGACTTGCGTCTCCGGCTCTATATCCCGTTTTAATGATTCTAACGTACCCTCCGGGTCTATCCACAAATCTTGGACCTAAATCTTTAAAAAGTTTAGTAGTAGCATTCTTACTTCTCAACCTCGAGAACGCGATACGCCGCCTCGCGGTAGTATCGGATTTACCGAGCGTAATAAGCCTTTCTACGTAACTTCTTAAAACTTTAGCTTTGGGTAAAGTTGTTTCAATTCTTTCGAACTCGATAAGTGAAGAGGCCATATTTCTAAGAAGAGCGGCTCTATGTGACGAAGTCCTATTTAATCTGGTTTTAATTTTTCCGTGACGCATTTTAACCTCTGAATATATAATTTGACAAGTTATTTTTCTTCTAACTTCATTCCGAAACTCAATCCCATGGTAGATAAAACTTCTTTTATCTCGTTAAGGGATTTTCTTCCGAAATTTTTGGTTCTTAGCATTTCTCCTTCAGTTTTTTGAACCAGTTCATAAATCGTCTTTATATTTGCATTTTTAAGGCAATTTGCCGATCTAACCGAAAGTTCAAGTTCATCCACATTTTTAAGTAAATTCTCGTTTAAATGGCTTTCTGACGGTTTTTCCGTTTCCTGTTGAGTTTTCTTCTCGTATAATTGATCCATTTCTTCAAAAGTTGCAAAAATCGAAATTTGATCTTGTATAATTAAAGAAGCTGACGTAAGAGCATCCTCAGGAGTAATATATCCATTTGTAAATATTTCCATTATGAGCTTATCGTAGTCTGTAATCCCACCAACTCTTGCATAGGAAACGTCCATTGTAACTTTTTTTACGGGCGAAAACGAAACGTCAAGAGAAATGGTACCTATAGGCGCGTCTTCGCGACTGTTAATCTCGCTAGGAACATATCCTCTCCCACCCGTTACAAGCATTTGAGCCTTAAAAGAACCGCCCTTCGCAACGGTTAATATCTTTTTTTCTTTGTTTACTACTTCGACGTTCTGCGACGTTTTAATATCAGATGCATAAACGTCTCCTTGTTTATCGATGTCTAAATAAACAGTTTCCGGCTCGTCAGAGGTTATATTAAAATCTATATCTTTTAAATTTAGTATAATCTCCGTTACGTCTTCGGTTACCCCCGGAACGGATGAAAATTCATGCGATACGCCTTCAATTTTAACTTCCGATATTTTATATCCGACTATAGATGATAAAAGAACTCTACGCAGGGCATTGCCGATAGTAGTTCCAAAGCCCCTTTCTAACGGTTCAACAATCAGTTTTCCGTAATAATCGGTATAGGTTTCCTTTTCAAATTCAATTTTTTTTGGCTTAATAACCGAAAGCCAATTTTTTTTCATATTGCCTCCAAAAATTTATTATTCGGAGCTTATTTAGAATAAAGTTCTACTATAAGCTTTTCGTTTGCCGTAGATATAATTTCGTCTCTTTCCGGAATACTTTTTAACGCTCCCTGATAAGCATCGAGATTTGCTTCAAAATATTCGGGACGGGTTTTTCTTACGGCAGATTCTAACGAGTTTTTTATAATTTCGCATTTTCTGCTTTTTTCGCAAATTGTAATCTGCTCTCCCGGTTTTAAAATATAAGACGGGATATTTACTTTTTTACCGTTAACTAAAAAATGCCCGTGGGTTATTAAAAGTCTGGCTAATTTTCTGGAAACTGCAAAACCTAAGGTATAAATAGCGTTGTCTAATCTTCTTTCCAGCAAAGAGAGCAAATTCTCTCCCGTGATCCCCTTCATTCTTTCAGCGGTTCTATATGTTTTTTTAAATTGCTTCTCCATGAGGCCGTATGTTCTTTTTAACTTTTGTTTTTCTCTTAACTGCTCTCCGTATTCAGATAACTTTCTTCTGATGCCCTTATGCTCTCCGGGAGCATATTCTCTTTTATCGTAGGCACATTTATCGGAAAAGCATCTGTCGCCTTTTAAAAAAAGTTTTCCTCCTTCCCTCCGACACAACTTACAAACCGGTCCATTGTATTTAGCCAATTTTTCACCTCATTATTTCAATGTTACTTAATATATAAATTAATCTAATATTTTACTATAATAATATCCTTAGAAAGCTTATACTCTTCTCCTTTTAGGAGGTCTGCATCCGTTATGCGGTATAGGAGTAACGTCTTTAATTAACGTGATATTAATGCCCGAGCTTTGAAGCGCCCTAAGAGCCGATTCCCTTCCGCCACCCGGACCTTTAATATAAACTTCTACGTTTGCAACGCCGTAATCCGAAACTTTTTTGGCAGCTTGTTCAGCAGCAACCTGTCCAGCATAAGGCGTACTTTTTCTCGACCCTTTAAACCCGCTTGTTCCGGAACTTGCCCAAGCGAGAACATTCCCGCTTAAATCGGTAATGCTCACTATAGTGTTATTAAACGTCGATTTTATGTGGGCAATCGCATTTTGAATATTTTTTTTATCCTTCTTTTTTTTTGGTGCATTTTTTTTTACGTTAGCCATTTATACCTCTTAATACTCTCATTAAATTAATAATTATTATAATATATTAATGGATTTTTATACTTTATATGCCTTTATTTTGCTTTTGCGGCAGCTATGGTGGACTTTCTAGGTCCTTTCCTTGTTCTTGCATTTGTTTTGGTTCTCTGCCCTCTCACGGGCAACCCTTTTCTGTGTCTTAAGCCTCTATAACTGCCTATATCTATTAACCTTTTTATGTTCGTTTGAACTTCTCTTCTTAAATCTCCTTCTACTTTAAATTCATTATCTATCATCTGTCTTATATTATTAACCTGAATATCGGTCAAATCTTTTACTTTAGTATCAATAGCGATGCCGGCTTTTTCTAAAATACTGCTTGATAATGAGCGCCCGATACCGTAGATATAGGTTAAAGCAATTTCAATTCTTTTATTCTTAGGTAAATCTATTCCTGAAATTCTTGCCATAATTATTCCCCCTTATTAACCCTGACGTTGCTTATGTTTAGGGTTTTCGCAGATAATTCTTACGACCCCCTTTCTTTTAATAACTTTGCACTTATCGCATATCTTCTTAACCGATGATCTTACTTTCAATTTTGACTCCTTTTCCCTTTTTATATTTGAATATTATATTTTACTTTCCTCTGAATATGATGCGTCCTCTCGTCAAATCATACGGGGACAGCTGAACCGTAACTTTATCTCCGGCAAGAATCTTAATATAATGCATGCGCATTTTCCCTGATATATGAGCAAGCACTTTATATCCGTTTTCTAATTCAACCCTGAACATTGCATTAGGAAGCGGCTCCACAACGGTTCCTTCAACTTCAATTAAATCTTCTTTATTAGACATAAATTTTCCTAAGTAAGTATTTGCGGACCTTCATTTGTAATTGCAACAGTATGCTCAAAATGAGCAGATAAACCTTTATCTTTAGTAATAACCGTCCACTTGTTTTCTTTAATCTTTACTTTATGAGAAAATTCATTAACCATAGGCTCGATAGCAATTACCATTCCACTCTTTATCTGCACGTCGTTTGCTTCAATATAATAGTTGGGAACCTGCGGGTCTTCATGCAATTTAAAACCGACCCCGTGACCGACGAAATCCCTAACTACGGAATATTTATTTTCAGTTACAAATTTTTCGATAGCCGTCGAAATGTCGTTAATTTTATTGCCGCAAACTGCCTTCGAAATTCCTATATTCAATGCTTCTTTAGTAACTTTCATTAAGTTTGAAGCCGAATCCGTTATATTCCCTACAGGAACGGTAACGGCGGCATCCGCATAATAGCCGTTATAATAAATGCCGTAATCAAGACTTACTATGTCCCCCTCTCTTAACTTTCTCTGCGAAGGAAAACCGTGAACAACTTCTTCGTTTACCGATACGCAAACAGAGTAAGGAAACCCGCTGTATCCTTTAAAAGCTGGAATTGCATTTAAAGATACCGCCTCCTTTTCCGCAACGATATCATACTCTATTGTTTTCATACCCGGCTTTGTCATAGCCGATAATTCATTTAATACTTTATTTAATATTTCTCCCGCTTTTTTTATGCCTTCTATGTCTATTTTACTTTTAAGATTAATCATTTTACCGGATTAAATATGTGAAACTATTTCATTTTCTACCTCTTTAGGAGATTTTTCACCGTTAATCCGGATTACTTTACCTAATTTTTCAAAATGCTCGACCAAAGGATGTGTAGATTTATGATATGTTGCCAGCCTATTTTTAATAACCTCGGGCTTATCATCGTCCCTTGTGATCAATGAAACACCGCAATCGTCGCATAATTCGTCTTTTTTAGGTTTATTAAATTTCATGTGATATACTTTTTTACATTTTGGACAAACTCTTCTGTTTGTAAGCCTTTCAAGTATCGCTTCGTCTCTAACGTCGATATATATAACTTTATCTACTTCAAGATTAAATTCTTTAAGCATTTCGTCAAGCAACACATTCTGGGATAAATCTCTTGGAAAACCGTCAAATAAAAAGCCGTTCTTCCCTAAATTCTGTTCTATGCTTGCCCTGATTATTTTTGTAACTAATTCGATAGGAACAAATTCACCTTTATCCATATATGATTTTGCAATTTGACCCAATTCGGTTTTTTTCTCTACGTTTTCCCTTAATAAATCACCCGTGGAAATCAACACAAAATCTTTTGTATTCGCTATATTTTTAGCCTGCGTTCCTTTACCTGCGCCGGGAGGTCCTATTAAAATATAAATTTTACTTTTCATTTCTACTCCTTTGTTAATTTATATTAATTAATTATTTTTTTGACGCTTTCTTTAACAGGCTGTCATAATTTCTATATAATAAATGCGATTGAATCTGAACTATGGTATCCATAGCCACGACAACAACAATTAAAAGTCCAGTCCCTCCAAAGTAAAAAGGAACATGAAATTTATTAACCAAAATAGTCGGTAAAAGACAAATTAAAGAAACATATACTGCGCCTATAAAAGTAACCCTGTTTAAAATTTTATCTATAAATGATGCAGTAGATTTCCCCGGTTTAATTCCCGGAATGTTGCCGCCGTATTTGCGTAAATCATCGGCAACGTCGTCAACTTTAAAAGTAATTGCAGTATAAAAATAGCAAAAGAAAAAAATTAAAATAACAAAAACTATATTGTAAAGGACTCCGCTTGGATTTAAATATTCCGAGACTTTCTCAAAAGCAGGTATTTTAATAAAATTTGCAATTGTCGCAGGAAAAAGAAGTATCGACATTGCAAAAATAGGAGGAATTACGCCGGGAGTATTTACTTTCAAAGGAAGATAGCTGGTCTGACCGGAATAAAGTTTTCTTCCCACCATTTTTTTTGCATATTGTATCGGAATTCGTCTTTGGGCGGACTCTACGAAAACAATAAATCCTATTACCAAAATCATAAATGCAAGAATTAAAATCAACAGCATAATATTAATTTCACCTAGCTGAACCATTTTAATAGTATTCATAAATGCGCCGGGGATAGCCGCAACTATTCCCGCAAAAATAATCAAAGAAATACCGTTGCCTATACCGTGTTCGGATATCTCTTCGCCGATCCACATAACGAATACGGTTCCTGCAGTAAGAGCAATAACGGATATAATTAAAAAACTCATACCCGGATGCATAACTACCGGTAAACCTTCGGGACTTCTCATTGCTTCAATTCCGTAACTTATTCCGATAGACTGAAACAATGAAAGCAGTACCGTTCCATATCTTGTATATTGCATAAATTTCTTTCTTCCGGCTTCACCCTCTTTCTGCAATCTATCGAGAGAAGGGATAACCATAGGGAGCATCTGAAATATAATCGACGAGCTAATATAAGGCATAATGCCAAGAGAAAATATAGAAAAACGCGCTAACGCTCCGCCCGTAAACATATTAAAAAGCCCAAATAAATTACTGTTTGATGCGTTAAAAAATTGGGACAAAGCTACGGGATTTACGCCTGGAGTCGTAATATGAACACCTATCCTGAATACAATAAACATTAAAAGCGTATACAGTATTCTGTTTCGCAGTTCCGGTATTTTTCCTAAATTTTCAAAACTTTGCGCCATTATTTATATTATCCTTACGGTTCCGCCGCTTTTTTCTATTTTTTCTTTTGCGTTCTTAGATATCTTATTACAAACTATGCTGATTTTGCGATTAATTTCCCCTGCGCCTAACAGTTTAAATTTAATTTCGCTTTTCTTCAATACCCCGTTTTCTTTTAAAATATCTATATTTATGTCATCATTTTTTATATTTTCGATGGCTGTAAAATTAACAATTGCAATATGCTCCCTAAGGGGATTATTAAATCCTCTCTTAGGAACTCTCCTGCTGTAGGGCATTTGACCGCCTTCAAATCCAGGTCTTACTCCGCCCCCGGCTCTTGCATTCTGACCTTTATTCCCTTTTCCGGAAGTCTGACCGTGTCCGGAACCCGGACCTCTCCCAAGCCTTTTGGTCTTCTTATTATTATGTCTGCCGAATTCGCTTAAATTAACCATTTAATTATATTCCTCTTTTTAGGGTCGCAAGCTTAAATCTGCCACCGTTCTATATTTCCAATTTTATGTATTTATTTCTGATTTTTTTCTTCTTTTTACTAGTTCTCCTTTATAGAAAAACGAAGAAATACATTTCAATGTAGCATTTGCAACGTTATGCGGGTTTGAAGAACCGATGGACTTTGCATAAACATTTCTTACTCCCGAAAGTTCAAAAATTGCCCTCATAGCCCCGCCTGCGATTATTCCGGTTCCTTCAGGGGCAGGCTTCATAAATACATACCCCGCTCCGCTTTTTCCATATTGCTCATGGGGAATTGAATTATTATGCACTTTAACTCTTATTAAATTCTTCTTTGCCTGTTCGGTTCCTTTTCTAATCGCTTCCGGCACTTCTTTAGCTTTACCGAGACCTATTCCTACAAAATTTGCATCCGGATCTCCGGCAACTACTAATGCAGAAAAGCCAAACCTTCTTCCGCCTTTAACTACCTTAGCGACTCTTGAAATATGGATAACTTTATCCTTAATATTTAAATCTTCAACGTTTAATTTCTCCAAATCATCCTCCAATATTCATATATCTAAAAATTTAAACCGTTTTCTCTAGCGGCATCGGCTAATGCCTTGACTCTTCCGTGATAAATATATCCGTTTCTATCGAATGCGACATCGATTATTGATTTCTGTTTGCATAATTCCGCAATTTCTTTACCGACTATTTTAGCGGCATCTACATTCCCGCTGTGTCCTTTAATTTTCGCTTTTATCTCTTTAGAAAGAGAAGATGCCTGAGCTAAAACATTATTGTCGGTAGAAAAGACCTGAACATAAATATTATTTAAACTTTTAAACACGCATAAACGGGGTTTAACGTTATTTTTCATAACCTTTTTAATATGTGCCTTCCTGCGCAATCTCTTTTCAATTTTATCTTTCATATTCAACCCTTTTTATATTCAAATTTATTTATTTTCCCGATGCTTTACCGACTTTTCGTTTTATAACCTCGTCGGAATATTTAATGCCTTTACCTTTATAAGGTTCGGGCTTCCTTAATTCTCTTATTTGAGAAGCGACAAGCCCGACAAGTTCTTTGTCGAATCCGGTAATTTTCAATAACGTATTTTTTTCTACGACTATTTTTATTCCTTCAGGGATTATAAAATTAACCTGATGCGAAAAACCTAAATTTAACACCAGATTATTATTCTTAACTTCCGCCCTATATCCTACCCCGATAATTTCGAGATCTTTAGAGAATCCTTTTACGACTCCGATTATTGCGTTTGCTATAATAGTTCTGGTTAGTCCGGTAAATTTTTCGAAATTTGGATTATTGTCTTTTAGTTTAACCGAAACATCGGATTTATTTAATTCAACCATAATTCCTTCCGGAATTTTTTTAGAAATTTTCCCGAGAGGTCCAGAAGAAGTTAAGGTATTACCGTTTAACTCTACTTTGACGTCTCTTGGGATTTCAATAATTTTTTTACCTATTCTAGACATTTTATCGATACCTTTCTTATTTTTAATTTATCTTAATTAAAAAACCTTTAATAATGAAAGTCCGCCGACTTTTTTTTCTTTACACTCGACATCCGACAGTATCCCTGCCGAAGTTGAAAATATCTCAATTCCTAATCCATTTTTATATGCTCTTATATCTTTTACTTTTTTATAAAATCTTATTCCAGGGGTACTTGTCGTTTTAATATCGATAACCGTCGGTTTTTTGCTTTCATAGTATGCGAGCTTAATATAAATATTTTTGGCTGAAACCGTTTCGGCGTTTTCAATCGAATAATTTTCTATATAGCCTTCCCTCTTTAAAATTTCACATATATTTTCCTTTAAACCCGAATACGGCATCCTAACATTTTCTTTGCCTGCCTTATAAGCATTTTTTATTCTAACTATCATATCTGAAATCGGGTAAGTCATTTTTTCTTTTTTCCTCTCTTAAATATATTAAAAATATTTTTAAATTAATTACCAGCTGGACTTGGTAACCCCTGGAATAAGTCCTTTGCTGGAGTAAGTCCTAAAACAAATTCTGCACATATCGAACTTCCTATAATAACCTCGAGGCCTTCCGCAAATTGGACACCTATTATGCGCCCTTACTTTAAATTTAGGGGTCCTTTTCGATTTTATAATCATAGACTTTTTTGCCATATATCGTATCTCCTAATTTCTAAACGGAAAATTAAAACTTTTCAAAAGTTTAAATCCGTCTTCATTATTTTTTGCAGAAGTAACTATTGTTATATTCATACCTTTAATTTTCTCGATAAGTTCGTAACTAATTTCCGGAAATATAACCTGCTCCTTAACTCCCAGAGTATAGTTTCCGCGTCCGTCAAATGCCTTTTTAGAAATACCCTTAAAATCCCTCACTCTTGGAAGAGATATATTGACAAGTTTATCAAAAAAATCATACATTTTATCGTTTCTTAAGGTAACAAAACAGCCTATTTCTTGATTTTCTTTTAATTTAAAAGCGGCAATAGACTTTTTCGCTTTTGCTACGACGGGTTTCTGACCGGCAATTTTAGTCAGTTCGGCAACGGACTGCTCGATTATTTTCGAATTTGAAGTTGCTTCTCCTAAACCCATATTGATAACTATTTTTTTTAATTTAGGTATTTGGTTTATATTTTTATAACCTGTTTCTTTAACTAATTTAGGCACTACTTCATTTTTATAAAATTCTTTATATCTTGATGACAATTTTCAATCCTCCAAAAATTAAACTTCGGATCCGCATTTTTTGCAGATTCTTACTTTTTTCCCTTTATCGTCAATATTAATTGAAAACTTCACGGCTTTTTTACATTTGGGGCAAATTAAACCTACATTAGAAATATTTACCGAGGCTTCTTTATCTATTATGCCTCCCGGCTCTTGTGCGCTTTTAGGTTTAATATGTCTTTTTATCATATTTACCTTTTCGATAAAAACTCTATTCTTCTCTCTATCTACCCGAATAATTTTACCGGATTTTCCTTTTTCTTTTCCTGCTAAAACCAGTACATTATCGTTCTTTTTTAATTTTATGGTCATATTATAGAACCTCCGGCGCTAAGGAAATAATTCTCATAAATTTTTTTGCTCTTAATTCTCTTGCTACGGGGCCAAAAATACGAGTACCTATAGGTTCATTTTGATTGTTTATTAAAACTGCTGAATTATTATCAAATCTTATGTAACTTCCATCCGGACGCTTCACTTCTTTAACCGTTCGGACGATAACCGCTTTTGAAACGTCCCCCTTTTTGACCTTGGAATTTGGAATAGCTTCTTTTATAGAAACAACTATTATATCGCCGATTCCTGCATATTTCCTTTTGGAACCTCCAAGAACTTTAATACACATAAGCTTTTTTGCGCCCGAATTGTCGGCGGATTTTAAAACTGTCTGCATTTGGATCATTGTTATAGCCTCATGTAATTAAATTATATTAAAGAACCTTCTTAAGATTCCATCTTTTATCTTTAGATAAAGGACGCGTTTCTATAAATAAAACTTTATCCCCTATATGCGCAATATTGTTTTCGTCGTGAATTTTAAATTTTTTAACCTTTTTTACATATTTTTTATAAACAGGATGCTTTACGATATCCGATACTTCGACGACTCTTGTTTTATTCATTTTATCCGAAGTTACGACGCCCGTTAATGTTTTCTTCATAGTTTTATCTCCTGCTTCCTATTGTTTAAAATCGTTTTAATTCTGGCGATAGATCTTTTCACCGCCTGAATTCTCTTAGGATTTTCTAACGAGCCGACCGATTTTTGAACTATAAGATTAAATATTTCTTTTCTAAAATCCGACTCTTTCACCTTAAGTTCTTCATTGTTCATTGTATTTAATTCTTTAAATTTCATAGATTTAGAATTCTCCTCTCTCTATAAATATAGTCTTAAGGGGCAGTTTATGAGATGCTAATCTTAACGCTTCCTGAGCAACTTCTTTGGGGATTCCTTCCATTTCGTATAAAACTAATCCCGGTCTTGCAACGCATACCCATTCTTCTACCGATCCTTTTCCTTTACCCATTCTGGTTTCAGCCGGTTTTTTTGTTATAGGCTTATCAGGAAAAATTCTTATCCAGACTTTGCCCCCTCTTTTTACAAATCTGGTCATCGCGATTCTTGCCGCTTCTATTTGTCTGGCAGTTATATAACCGCATTCTATTACTTTTAATCCGTAATCGCCAAACGCAAGCGCATTTCCGCGGGTAGCCTTTCCTCTCATTCTACCCTTCATCTGTTTCCTATATTTTGTTTTAGCGGGCATCAACATAATTGTTCACCTTTTGCTTTCCTTTATTTTTTAATTATAATACGTCTCTTTTATATATCCAGACTTTCACGCCTATCTTTCCGTAAGTAGTATTAGCCTCCGAAGTACCGTAGTCTATATCGGCTCTCAATGTATGAAGCGGAACTCTTCCCTCGCGATACCATTCCGTTCTGGCTATTTCAGCGCCGGCTAATCTTCCGCCGCATGTTATTTTAATACCTTTCGCCCCGCTCTTCAATGCCATAGTGACGCTTTTTTTCATTGCCCTTTTAAATGCAATCCTTTTCTCAAGCTGGGATGCTATGCTTTCTGCTACTAAAACTGAATCCAATTCAGGTTTTTTAACTTCTATTATATTTATTTCGATATCCTTGACTTTTATTTTATTAATCCTTGCAACGCCGGTTTTAATGTTATCAAATTCCGACGAACCTTTTTTCCCGTAAATTATTCCGGGCCTTGCGGCAAATATATCGATAATTAATTTTTCGGCTTTTCTACCTATATTGATTTTGGATATCCCTGCCGAATAAAGCTTTTTCTTTAAAAATTCTCTAATTTTCAAATCCGCATGTAAAAATTTTGCATAATTTCTATCGCTATACCACCCGGAATCCCATGTTTTATTGATTCCGATTCTAAGTCCGATTGGATTAACTTTCTGCCCCAAAATCTACCTCCGTTTTAAATTTCTTCAAGAACTATTTTTATATTGCTCATTCGTTTTTTAATAGTTGCTCCGCGGCCCATAGCTTTAGGCATAAGCCTTTTTATAGACAAAGACATATCAACGTTTATTTTTCTAACAATAAGGTTATCCACGTCAATCCTTCCGGTCGATAATGCATTTGCCAGAGCAGATTTTAAAAGCTTATAAACCGGATTAGCGGATTTCTTTTTAGTAAACTTTAATATATTGATGGCGTCGTAAACCTTTTTTCCCCTGATTAAATCTACCACTAACCTTGCTTTTTGTGGAGACACTTTGATATATTTTGCTTCTGCTTTAAACTCCATTTTCTACCCCTTTTTGTTTATTTTGAGGACGAACCGCCGGTTTTAACCTTTGCCTTTCTATCCCCTGAATGCATAGTAAAAGTTCTTGTGGCGCTAAACTCGCCAAGCTTATGTCCTACCATATTTTCGCTTACAAAGACCGGAATAAACTTCTTGCCGTTATGGACGGCAAAAGTAAACCCAACCATCGAAGGTATTATTGTTGACCTTCTAGACCATGTCTTAATTATTTTTTTGTCGTTGGAATCAAATGCCTTTTCAACTTTTTCCAAAAGCGATTTGTCGGAAAAAGGACCTTTTTTTATAGACCTAGCCAACTTTAATTCTCCTAATTTATATAATTAACATTTTATAAGGATTATCTTCCCTTTCTTCTTGATATAATATATTTAGATGTTTGTTTATTTTTTCTAGTTTTATATCCTTTAGTCGGAACACCCCATGGCGTAACGGGATGACGTCCGCCTGAAGTCTTGCCTTCGCCTCCGCCGTGCGGATGGTCGATAGGATTCATCGCAACGCCCCTTACCGAAGGCCTTATACCGAGCCATCTGGACCTTCCCGCCTTACCGATGCTTATGTTTTCATGTTCGATATTACCGATTTGTCCTATAGTAGCGCAACATTTTTCCGGCACTATCCTAAATTCTCCGGAAGGCATTTTAATCTGGGCATATCCTCCGTCCCTTCCAAGAAGTTCCGCATAAGTTCCTGCACTTCGGACAAGTTTTCCTCCGGAGTTGGGTTTCATTTCAATATTATGTATCATCGTTCCAACCGGAATATTGAATAAAGGAATACAGTTGCCGGGCTGTATATCAGCCTTTTCCGACGATATAACGCTGTCGCCTTTTTTTAAACCGACAGGACATAATATATACCTTTTTTCGCCGTCTATATAGCTTAACAAAGCAATTCTCGCCGACCTATTTGGATCGTATTCTATCTCGATTACGCGGGCAGGCACTTCTCTTTTATCCCTTTTAAAATCGATAATTCTATATCTTCTTTTATGCCCTCCTCCCTGATGCCGTGTAGTAATTCTGCCGTTATTGTTTCTTCCTGCATTTTTTTTATATTTTGCAAGAAGACTTTTTTCCGGAAAATCACGCGTAATTTCAGAAAAATCGGAAACGGTTTGGAATCTTCTTGTGCTTGTCGTAGGTTTATATTTTTTTAATGGCATCGTTCTTTTCTCCCGATTATACTTCTAAGGCAGATATCCTCTGTCCTTCTTTAAGTTTTACATAAGCCTTTTTAACGTTAGGTAATTTCCCCGTATATTTACCGACCCTTCTAAATTTTCCTCTGGTAATTACGGTATTGACGTCATCTACTTTAACGTTAAAATACTTTTCTACCGCGTCTTTAATGTCTTTTTTATTTGCATCTTTATTAACGCTAAAGACATAAGTATTATTTATCTCTCTAATTTTTAGGCTTTTTTCGGATTGAACCGCTCTTTCTATAGCAGTATTTAATTCTTTCATAATGCAAGATTCCTCTCAAGTTCTTCGTTAGCTTTAACCGTAACCATCACTTTTTCGTATTTTAACAAATCTACAATATTTAGCAGATTTACGTTAGTAGCTTTGTAATTCATTAGATTCCTTGTTGATTTAACTATTTTGTCGTCTGTATTTAATGACGGCAATATCAACAATCCCTTTTTTATTCCGAGATTATCAAATATCAACTTCATTTCTTTTGTTTTAATATTTGAAAGTTCGAAATCCTCTATGAAAATAAGACGCCCTTCTTTCAATAAATATGATAGAGCAGATTTGACAGCCGCTTTTCTGGCTTTCTTGGGCATATCTTTTTTATAATTTCTTTCGTTTGTAGGTCCAAAAATTGTTCCGCCGCCTTTCCACAAAGGAGATCTAGTAGATCCGGCTCTCGCTCTTCCGGTTCCTTTCTGTTTCCACGGCTTAATTCCGCCGCCGGAAACTATCTTCCTATTTTTTGTAGAAGCCAATCCCAACCTTTTATTAGCAAGAGTCAATAAAACAAATTCTTTTATTAAAACTTCCTTGACGGGATATGAATATATTTCTTCATTTAATGAAATACTTCCGGCATTTTTGTTGCTAATGTTTATTACGTTTGTGCTTTCAGACATTATAATAAATCCCTGTTTTTAAATTAAAAAATTATTTTTACTTATGTAATTTTCTTCCGGATTTATCCGCGGCATATATATAAATAATGTTGTTATTAGCTCCCGGAACCGCGCCTTTAACATACATAAGATTTTCACTATTATCAATCTTAACCACTTTTAAATTTAAAACGGTTTTTTTGTCCATTCCCATATGTCCGGGCATTTTTAAACCTTTAAATACTTTTGACGGATAAGACGACTGTCCTATTGACCCGGGAGCCCTGTGAAAATTTGAACCGTGCGTGTCTCTGCCGCCTGAAAAACCCCATCTTTTAACAACTCCCTGATAGCCTTTTCCTTTTGAAATACCGCTTATAGATACGGATTGCACATCGTTAAATATAGAGATATCTATAACGTCGCCAATATTTACGCCGTCTATTTCCGAATCCCTAAATTCTTTTAAAACTTTTAAAGGCGTTATGTTATTTTTTGAAAACTTTCCTAGAATAGGCTTTTTTAATCTAAACGATTTTGCTTCTTCAAAACCCATTTGTAATGCATCATATCCATCCGACTGTTTAATCTTTTTCCCAACTACGATACATGGTCCTGCCTTAATAACCGTGACGGGAATAATCATACCTTCCTGATTGAATATTTGCGTCATCCCAATCTTTTTTCCTATTAATGCTTTTATCATAATTTTAATACTCCAAGATTCAATTAAATCTGCTTAATATCGACATCTATACCCGAAGATAAATCTAATTTCATTAACGCATCGATGGTTGCCTGATTAGGCTCAAGTAAATCAATGATCCTTTTATGCGTTCTCATCTCGAACTCTTCTCTCGACTTCTTATCTACATGCGGAGAACGCAAAACGCAATACTTATTTATTTTAGTCGGCAACGGAATAGGTCCGCTAATTTTAGAACCGGTAAGTTTTGCAGTTTCAACTATTTCCGTTACTGATTGATCCAATAAACGATGATCGTATGCTTTCAGCCTAATCCTTATTTTTTGAATTTCCATCTTTATTTTCTATGACCCCTTTTTCCGTTTCTTTGTTTTTTATTAGATTACTCTATAACTTCTGTTATAACGCCTGCTCCAACCGTGTGACCGCCTTCCCTTATCGCGAACCTGAGTTCCTTTTCGGCGGCGATTGGAGTTATAAGCTCTACGGTCATTGCCACGTTATCGCCTGGCATTACCATTTCGATACCTTCAGGCAGAGTGCAGACTCCGGTAACATCCGTAGTCCTGAAATAAAACTGGGGACGATAACCGTTAAAGAACGGGGTATGACGTCCGCCTTCTTCTTTGGTAAGTATGTAAGCTTCAACTTTAAACTTTTTATGCGGAGTTATAGAGCCGGGTTTGGCTAAAACCATACCTCTTTCTATTTCTTCTCTTTTTTTGCCTCTTAAAAGAACGCCTATGTTGTCTCCCGCCTGACCTTCGTCAAGAAGTTTTCTGAACATTTCTACGCCGGTTACCACTGTCTTGGATGTGGGAAGTATTCCTACGAGCTCTACTTCTTCTCCGACTTTTACTATACCTCTTTCAACCCTGCCCGTTGCGACAGTTCCTCTGCCGGAGATGGAAAATACGTCTTCGACGGGCATAAGGAAGGGTTTATCTATGTCTCTTTTCGGAACCGGTATATATTCGTCTACCGCGTTCATAAGGTCGACTATCTTTTGAGTCCATTCGTTGTCGCCTTCGGCTTCAAGAGCTTTAAGGGCGGAACCTTTTATAACGGGGACGGTGTCTCCCGGGAAGTTATAGGAGGTTAAAAGCTCCCTTACTTCAAGTTCGACAAGCTCTAAAAGTTCGGGATCGTCAACCATATCAACCTTGTTTAAGAATACCACTATATAGGGAACTCCTACCTGACGGGCTAATAGTATATGCTCGCGGGTTTGAGGCATAGGACCGTCTGCGGCGGAAACTACGAGTATGGCTCCGTCCATCTGAGCCGCTCCGGTTATCATATTCTTTACGTAGTCGGCATGACCCGGACAATCTACGTGAGCATAATGTCTTTTATCGGTTTGATATTCTACATGGGAAGTCGCTATAGTAATGCCTCTTTCCCTTTCTTCAGGCGCATTGTCTATCTGATCGTATGATTTAAAAGTAGCCTGTCCTTTTCTAGCAAGAACCTTAGTGATGGCAGCGGTTAATGTTGTTTTGCCGTGGTCGACGTGACCTATGGTTCCTATGTTGACATGCGGCTTTGATCTGTCAAATTTCTCTTTGGACATTTAGTTCCTCCTAATAGTATCTATTTACCTTGCGATTTAGCTATAATTTCTTCGGATATAACCTTAGGCACTTGCTCATATTTGAGAAATTCCATAGTATAGTTTGCTCTGCCCTGAGTTTTTGACCTTAAATCAGTAGAATAACCGAACATTTGAGCTAACGGAACTTCGGCATTTATAACCTGAATTCCTGCACGGGCTTCTAAATTTAAAATCTTCCCTCTTCTTGAATTCAAATCCCCTATTACGTCGCCCATAAATTCTTCAGGCACTAAAACCTCTACTTTCATTATAGGTTCTAGAAGAGCCGGGGATGCTTTTTTAGCTCCATCTTTAAACGACATGGAAGCCGCAATTTTAAAGGCCATCTCCGACGAATCCACATCATGGAAAGACCCGTCAAAGACCGATACTTTAACGTCGACTACCGGATAACCCGCTAAAACGCCTGTAGTTAAAGCCTCGGTAACTCCTTTATTTATTGCCGGTATATATTCGGCTGGAATAACCCCGCCTTTAATTTTATTAACGAATTCATATCCGGCGCCTTTCCCTAACGGTTCTATCTCAAGCCAAACATGTCCGTATTGACCTCTACCGCCTGATTGGCGTATAAACTTACCTTCCGATTCGACTTTTTTATTAATTGTTTCTTTATATGCAACCTGAGGTTTGCCAACATTTGCATCAACCTTAAACTCGCGGGTCAACCTATCGACTATTATTTCAAGATGGAGTTCGCCCATTCCTGAAATTATAGTCTGTCCTGTTTCTAAATCGGTTTTAACTCTAAATGATGGATCTTCTACGGTCAATTTTTGAAGCGATAAACCTAATTTTTCTTGATCAGCTTTAGTTTTTGGCTCTATTGCAACCGAAATAACCGGATCCGGAAACTCCATAGATTCAAGAACTACAATGCTTGATTCATCGCAAAGAGTATCTCCGGTAGTCGTATTTCTTAACCCGACGGCTGCAGCTATATCGCCCGCGTGCACCTCTTTTATTTCTTCTTTTTTATTTGCATGCATTTTCAATAGCCGTCCAATTCTTTCCTTGGAATCTTTTACGGAATTATAAACATATGAACCGGAAGCAAGTATGCCCGAATAAACTCTTATGTAAGTTAACTGACCGGTATAAGGATCCGATGCAATTTTAAATGCTAAAGCGGAAAACGGTTCGTCGTCCGAAGCATGCCTGACTTCTTCTTTTTCGGTTTTAGGATTTATTCCCGTAACCGGTGGAACATCAAGCGGAGACGGTAAATAATCTATTATTGCATCCAGTAACGGTTGAACCCCTTTATTTTTAAAAGCCGAACCGCAAAAAACAGGAACTACTTTAAATCCTAAAGCAGCCTGTCTTATTGCAATTTTAGCCAACTCAACATCTACTTCTTCGCCGGCTAAATATTTTTCCATTAAACTATCGTTAAAATCACACGCTCTTTCAATAAATTCATCATGATATTTTTTTGAATCAGCCTTATATTCTTCGGGGATTTCTATAATATCGTATTCCGCGCCTAGAGTTTCATCTTTGTATAAATAGGCTTTCATGTTAGCTATATCGATAATGCCTTTAAAATTTTCCTCTAATCCCATGGGGATTTGCATAACCACGGGAACTGCGTTAAGCCTTGTTCTTATCATATCGACGCATCTGTAATAATTTGCTCCGGTTCTGTCCATTTTATTGACGAAGCATATCCTGGGCACTTTATATTTATCTGCCTGTCTCCAGACAGTTTCAGATTGGGGTTCGACACCCGCAACACCGTCAAAAACCGCAACGGCTCCGTCTAACACCCTTAAAGACCTCTCGACTTCAATAGTAAAATCGACGTGACCGGGGGTGTCTATTATATTTATTCTATGATTTTTCCAGAAACATGTCGTTGCCGCAGAAGTAATCGTTATTCCTCTTTCCTGTTCCTGCTCCATCCAATCCATAGTGGCAGTTCCTTCATGGACCTCGCCTATCTTATAGTTAACTCCGGTATAATACAAAATTCTTTCGGTAGTAGTTGTTTTTCCGGCATCGATGTGCGCCATTATACCTATATTTCTGGTCTTGTCTAGAGATATTTTATCTGCCATTTATAAACCTCTTACCATTTAAAATGAGCAAAAGCTTTATTCGCTTCAGCCATTTTAAAAGTATCCTCCTTCTTTTTAATTGAACTGCCTCTATTGTTTGCCGCATCCAATATTTCGAGAGCTAAGTTTTCTTCCATTGACTTCTCGCTTCTAGACCTTGCATAACCGATAATCCATCTGATTGCCAAATATAATCTTCTGTCGGCTCTAACCTCTACCGGAACCTGATAGTTTGAGCCGCCGATTCTTCTGGCTTTAACTTCTAAAACAGGCTTTACGTTTTCTATAGCCTGCTTAAAAATCCTAAATCCGTCATCCTTGGTTTTTTCGGAAATTATGTCAAGAGAACCATAAAATATTTTCTCACTTATGCTTTTCTTTCCGTCATACATAAGTTTATTTAAAAACTTCTGCACTACTTTATCATTGAATTTTGGATCGCCTTCAACGACTCTTTTAACAGCTCTTTTTCTTCGAGACAATTTTCCGCTCCTTACTTTAACACGTTATTTTTCTATGCTTTATTTTTTGTTATTTTTCTTTTATTTACTTGGCTCTTTTAGTGCCGTACTTTGACCTGCTTTGCTTTCTTCCATTAACACCCACACAGTCAAGCGCTCCCCTTATTATATGATACCTGACGCCGGGCAAGTCTTTTACTCTTCCGCCTCTTATTAGAACAACCGAATGCTCTTGTAGGTTATGCCCTTCTCCCGGAATATATGTAGTAACTTCCATTCCGTTGGTTAATTTGACCCTCGCCACTTTTCTGAGAGCGGAGTTAGGTTTTTTAGGGGTTGTAGTATAAACCCTGACGCAGACTCCTCTTTTTTGAGGCGAACCTTTTAATGCCGGAGAAGATGTCTTTTTGGCGACTTTTTTCCTTGCATTTCTGATTAACTGATTTATGGTCGGCACTTTTACTCCCTTTATTTTTTAAAATTTAACAATTACAATTTTATGTTTATAATTAATTAGTGGAATTAAAGATTTTAATATTTAATTAATTTTTTGTCAACATATTTTTTGCTTTTTTTTATATTACGTCAACATCGAGATGCGAATATTTTTCAAAGCCCGTTCCTGCAGGTATTAATCTTCCCATAATAACATTCTCTTTTAAGCCTTTTAAATTATCGACCTTGCAATGGATAGCGGCTTCGGTTAAAACCTTCGTGGTTTCCTGGAAAGACGCTGCAGAGATAAAACTTTCAGTACTTAGTGATGACTTTGTTATGCCCATGAGTTCAGGCTCTGCAATAGCCGGAATTCCGCCTTCCCTGATTACCCTTTCGTTTTCCGCATCAAAAACATTTTTATCAATCACTTCGTCTTCGAGAAATCTAGAATCGCCGGAGTTTTTGATTCTAACGTTTTTAAGCATCTGCTTAACGATAACTTCTATATGCTTGTCATTAATTTTAACGCCTTGAAGTCTGTAAACCTCCTGAATTTCATCAACCAAAAACTTTGCAAGCTCTTTTTCTCCAAGAACTTTTAATATGTCATGTGGATTAGGAGATCCGTCCATCAGCGGTTCCCCCGCATTTACATAATCTCCCTCATGAACGCTGACGAGTTTTCCTTTGGGAATAAGATATTCTCTCTGTTCTCCGTGAGGGGGCGTTATAACGACACGCCTTTTACCCTTGAAATCGCGCCCAAAGGATACCTTGCCGCTTATCTCCGTAATAACCGCCCATTCCTTGGGCTTTCTTGCCTCAAAAAGTTCCACGACTTTAGGCAGACCGCCGGTAATATCTTTGGTTTTTGTAGTTTCTCTCGGAATCCTTGCGATTATATCTCCCGCAAAAACTTCGTCGCCTTCCTGAACGGACAAATGTGCTCCTATAGGCATTAAATACGATTTTTCCTGATGCGCCGATTTGATTACTATCTTGGGTCTTAAAGTCTGGTCTCTCGATTCGATAATTACCTTTCTGGATAATCCGGTAGTTTCATCAACCTGTTCCTGCATCGTTTCACTTTCCCTGATATCGTCGTATTTAATTTTACCGGATATATCGGAGATTATAGGATTAATATATGAATCCCAATCTGCTAACAGAGTATTTTTTTTCACAACAGACTCAGGCTCGACTTTAATTTTGGAACCGTAAGTCAGTTGAACTTTTTCTAATTCTCTTCCTAAGTCGTCAACTATAATTATAGATCCGTTTTTATTCATTACGACATATTCTTTATCCCTATTTTTGATAACGTTAAGATTCTGAAACTTAACTATACCGTCGTATTTATTTTCTATGCTTGTCTGCTCGGTTCTTCTTGATGCCGTACCTCCTACATGGAATGTTCTCATTGTAAGCTGAGTCCCCGGTTCTCCTATAGATTGCGCTGCCATAACGCCTATAGCTTCACCTATGTTAACTAAATGACCTCTGGCTAAATCTCTTCCGTAACACTTTACGCAAACACCGGTTTTAGCTTTACAAGTTAATACCGATCTAATTTTAACGCTCTCTATATGGGCGTTTCCGATTTTACTCGAATGAGATTCTTGAATCTCTTCATTAGCCTTGATAATTAACTCGCTCGAAAACGGATCAATAATATCCTCTAAGGCAACCCTCCCTAGTATTCTCTCTTCTATCGGCTCTATTGTTTCTCCGCTTTCGACAAGAGTGGACACGATTATGCCGTCCATCGTGCCGCAATCCTCTTCCGTTATAATATTATCCTGAGAAACATCTACTAATCTTCTTGTTAAATAACCGGAATTAGCAGTTTTTAAAGCGGTATCCGCCAAACCTTTTCTTGCTCCGTGAGTAGATATAAAATATTGCAAAACAGTTAATCCTTCCCTAAAATTTGCAGTTATCGGGGTTTCGATAATCTCACCCGACGGTTTAGCCATTAATCCTCTCATACCTGCCAGTTGTCTGATTTGGGTTTCTGATCCCCTGGAACCGGAATCGGCCATTATAAAAATCGAATTAAAACTTTTCCCAAGCATTTTTTTCTTTTTATTCATGTCTGAATATTCGCTGGTTCCCAATTTATTCATCATGACCCCGCCGATTTCATCCGTGGCGTTAGCCCATGTATCCACGACTTTATTATATCTTTCCCCGTTGGTTATTAAACCTTCTTTATAACTATTTTCAATCTCTTCTACTGCTTTTGTCGCAATTTTAATAATCTTATTTTTTTCCGCCGGAACCTCCATATCGCTTATACATATTGATATGCCGGATTTAGTCGAATATTCATAGCCCATAGATTTTAACTTATCGGCAAGGATAACGGTCTTCTTTGGACCGCATACCCTGAAAGCATAATCTATTAAATTTGTAATTTCCTTCTTAGTCATTACGTTATTTATTAAATCAAAGGGGATTTCGCCGGGAATTATTTCGTAAAGTATAACTCTACCGACTGTAGTAGTTTCAATTTTATTATTAATTCTCGCCTTTATGCGGGCATGCAGACTGGCATGTCCGTTATCGTAAGCAAACTTAACTTCGTCAGGGTCGGAAAAGACCTTATCTTCTCCTTTGACGAAAGGCATTTCGCGTGTCATATAATATAAACCTAAAACTATATCCTGAGACGGAACGATAATCGGCTTACCGCTTGCAGGCGACAATATGTTATTAGTAGCCATCATAAGCACTCTTGCTTCTACCTGCGCCTCTATAGAAAGCGGAACATGCACCGCCATCTGGTCTCCGTCGAAATCCGCGTTAAACGCGGCGCATACAAGGGGATGCAAATGAATTGCCTTTCCTTCTACCAATATCGGTTCAAATGCTTGAATTCCAAGTCTGTGTAGGGTAGGCGCTCTATTTAGCATTACCGGATGTTCTTTAATAACCTCTTCTAAAACGTCGAAAACTTCCGGCGCTTCTTTATCTACAAGCTTCTTTGTAGTCTTAAGAGTATCGGTAATTCCTTTTTGCAATAACTTATTAAATATAAACGGTTTAAAAAGTTCTATAGCCATCTTTTTAGGAAGACCGCATTGATGTAGTTTTAATTCAGGACCGACTACTATAACCGACCTTCCGGAATAATCTACTCTTTTACCGAGAAGATTAAGTCTGAATCTGCCTGTCTTACCTTTTAACATATCGCTTAAGGATTTAAGCGGCCTTCTGTTAGACCCCATTATTACCCGGCCGCGCCTTCCGTTATCAAAAAGGGCGTCTACCGATTCCTGAAGCATTCTTTTTTCGTTTTTAATAATAATTTCGGGAGCAGAAAGCTCCATCAGCTTTTTTAGCCTATTATTTCTATTTATGACTCTTCTATATAAATCATTAAGGTCGGAGCTTGCAAATCTTCCGCCTTCGAGAGGAACTAACGGACGCAAATCAGGCGGTATTACAGGAATAACGTCTAAAATCATCCATTCCGGCTTATTTCCCGACGTCCTGAATGCTTCAATTAATTTAAGTTGTTTTGCTAATTTTTTCTTTTTAATTCCGTTGGGCAAATCGGCTATCTCTTCTTTAAGACTCTTAGATAAAGATTCCAGATCAATGCCTTTAAGTAATTCTTTTAATGCTTCTGCGCCAATCCCCGCCTTAAAACTATAGCCTTCTTTTTGAATTTTTTGATAATTCTCTTCACTTATTAAATCTTTATACTTCAATCCTATCTTCGAGGCATCTCCAGGCTCAAGAACCACATAAGCCTCAAAATAAAGAATTCTTTCTATATCTTTAAGGGTCATATCTAAAATGCTTCCGATTCTCGACGGCAGACTTTTAAAAAACCATATATGCGCTACCGGAGAAGCAAGTTCTATATGCCCCATTCTTTCCCTTCTTACTTTGGACGAAATTACCTCGACGCCGCATTTTTCACATATTATGCCGCGGTGCTTCATTCTTTTATATTTTCCGCAGTTGCATTCGTAATCTTTAATAGGTCCAAAAATCCTTGCGCAAAAAAGCCCGTCTCTTTCGGGTTTTAATGTCCTGTAGTTTATTGTTTCAGGTTTCTTGACCTCTCCGTGAGACCATTTTTTTATGGCGTCCGGCGAAGCTATACCAAGTTTTATAGAATTAAAACTAAGCGGATCCTTAATTCCTTCCCGGTCACTTAAAAAGAAATCGCCTCTATTGGAATCGTTGAATAACTTCTTAAGGTCTAATTCTTTTTCTCCAGCGGATTCTATCTTTTCTTCGTCCTCGGAAATATCGTCCAAACTGACTGTAAGCGTATTATCGCCGTCTTTATCGCTATATTCTTCTAAATTTTCATCAAACGACATTTTCTCCCTCCTTTAAAAGCTCTACGTTAAGGCAAAGGCTTTGTAATTCTTTAATAAGAACATTAAAAGATTCGGGTAATCCGACCTTAAATGAAGTATCGCCTTTTACGATTGATTCATACATTCTTGTTCTTCCAACCGAATCGTCAGACTTGACGGTAAGGAACTCCTGCAAGGTATGCGCCGCACCATAAGCTTCCATCGCCCATACCTCCATTTCTCCCAATCTCTGTCCGCCAAACTGCGCTTTCCCTCCGAGAGGCTGTTGAGTAACTAAGGAATATGGACCTGTCGATCTTGCATGTATCTTATCGTCAACTAAATGATGCAATTTCAGCATATACATTATGCCGACCGTAACCTTCCTATCGAACTGTTCCCCCGTTCTCCCGTCAAATAAGGAAACCTGCCCCGTTTCTTCTACTCCGGATAATTTAAGATAATGTTTTATATCGCTTTCTTTAGCACCGTCAAAAACAGGGGTCGCCATATAAATGCCTTTCTTATATTTTTTGGCAAATTCTATAATTTCTTCATCGTTTAATCCTTTAATAAAATGAATCATAGTCGGATCGTTGAATATTTCAAGCAATTTACCCCTTACAGCTTCAGGGCCGAAATTATCTTCTATGATTTTATTTATCTGAATGGCAAGATTATGCGCCGCCCAGCCTAAATGCACCTCGAGTACCTGACCCACGTTCATTCTGGATGGAACTCCTAACGGATTTAATACCATGTCCACTATCCTGCCGTCTTTCATAAACGGCATATCGTTAACCGGCAATATTCTAGACACGACTCCTTTATTCCCATGTCTTCCCGCCATTTTATCGCCTACGGACAACCTTCTTTTAATAGCGATATAAACCTTTATAGTCTTAAGAACGCCGGGGGGGAGTTCATCGCCTCTTTGTATCCTTTCGATTTTATCTTCGTAAAAAGACTTTAACAAATCGACATCTTCCATCGACTCATCGTCTATTTTTTTTAACTTACCATAAAGATTTTTTGTATTTCCTTCAAATTCTATATTAAATATATCGTCTTTAGATAATTTTGATACCGTATTCTCGTTAAATATGTCGCCTTTTTTAATATTAACAGGTTTATGCCCTGAAGATAGAGTTATATTAGCTCCGCATTTTTTATTAATTATTATATGCCTCATCTTCTGAAGAGCATTATTTAAAATAGACTGCTGTTTTTCTTCTAACTCTCTGACAAAATTAGCAACTTCGCTGTCTTCTATCTCTTTTTCCCTAAAATCTTTTTCAATTCCTTTTCTCGAGAAAATTCTTATATCAACGACTACACCTGAAACTCCGGGTGGCACTCTTAAGGATGTATCTTTTACTTCCTTGGCTTTTTCTCCGAATATCGCTCTTAGAAGTTTTTCTTCGGGGGTGAGAACGGTTTCGCCTTTGGGCGTAACTTTTCCAACCAATATGTCCTGTGCCTTAACCTCGGCGCCTATCCTAATAACTCCGTTCTCATCGAGATTCTTTAAAGCATCTTCGCTTATATTAGGAATATCGGAAGTTATTTCTTCTTTGCCTGATTTTGTTTCCCTGCATGCTACTTCAAATTCCTCGATATGAATTGAAGTAAAAGCATCCTCATGCAATAATTTTTCGCTTACCAATATAGAATCTTCAAAGTTATAACCGTTCCACGGCATAAAAGCAACAAGAACATTATGCCCAAGAGCTAACTCGCCGTCTTTGGTCGAAGTTCCGTCGGCTATAATTTGACCTGAAACAACTTTTTCTCCGGCCTTAACTAAAGGTCTTTGATTAAGGCATGTATTTTGATTAGATCTTTGGAATTTAACAAGGTCGTATTCATAATTAATTCCGCCGCCGTCATTCAAATCATCGACATCGGAGGTTACGATAATTTTTGTAGAATCGACATAACTCACCGTGCCGCTATGATTTGCGGTAATACAAACGCCTGAATCCTTAGCTACTATTCTTTCTATCCCCGTTCCTATAATAGGCGGATCCGGCATTAATAAGGGTACCGCCTGTCTTTGCATATTGGATCCCATAAGAGCGCGATTGGCATCATCGTTTTCCAAAAAAGGAATTAATGACGTTGCGACGGATACAAGCTGCATCGGAGAAACGTCTATATAATCAACTTCATTCGGATAAACCATTACCGTCTCTCCGCTTCTCCTTACCGGAATTAACTCGTGTTTGAGATAACCGTTTTTATCTATTTCTGCATTAGCCTGAGCTATTACGTATTTTTCTTCTTCCATAGCGGTTAAAAAATCTACTTCGTCAGTCACTTCGGCGCCGCTTTCCGTTACTTTTACTTTTCTGTAAGGCGTTTCTATAAACCCGTATTCATTAACTCTTGCATAAGAAGAAAGAGAAGCGATTAAACCTATGTTAGGTCCTTCAGGGGTTTCTATCGGACATATTCTTCCATAGTGGGTAGGGTGAACGTCTCTAACTTCAAATCCTGCCCTTTCCCGTGTAAGGCCTCCCGGTCCCAAGGCAGAAAGCCTTCTTTTGTGGGTAACCTCCGAAAGAGGGTTCGTTTGGTCCATAAACTGCGATAACTGGCTTCTTCCAAAAAACTCTTTCATTAAAGAATTAACCGGTTTAGGATTAATCAAATCGTTAGGCATTAGCGAATCAAGCTTTTGGATTGTCATTCTTTCTTTTATCGCTCTTTCCATTCTTACAAGCCCAATCCTAAACTGATTTTCTAAAAGTTCTCCTACAGACTTTACTCTCCTATTCCCCAGATGGTCTATATCATCTATAGAACCTCTGCCGTCTTTTAACTCCATTAAATATTTTAAAACATTTAAAATATCGTCAGCGGATAAAACTCTGTCGTCAAGACTCTTGTCGAGATTTAATTTATTATTAATCTTTAACCTTCCAACTTCCGAAAGGTCATATCTTTCTGCATTGAAAAACATATTTTCAAAATAAGATGAGGCGGAAGAAAGATTCGGCGGCTCTCCCGGTCTCATCCTCTTATAAATATCTATAACAGCTTCTTCTTTAGTATTTACTTTGTCCGACAAAACCGTCTCAAGAACCGAAGATGTAACGTTTATGTTATCTATATAATAGACCTTAAATTCATTCACCCCTATACTATTAAACGATTCTAAAAGTTCACGGGTTACCGGCTGTGCCGACTTTGAAACAGTTTCTTTGCCGATAATTATATCTTCGGCAAGATATTTTCCGATAATGTCCGACTCGTCGCAGGGCAAAAATTCAATACCTGCTTCGTCAAGCTTATTTATAAGATGCTTCGTAATTCTTCTATTTTTTTTGATTAAAACTTCATCTGTTTTTGGATTGACTATATCTTCATACGCTTTAGTAAAAATAAGGAAATCTTTAGGCATTTTTCTAAAATATTTACCGCCTTCAATTCTAAATGTTTCTATTTGATAAAAATTTTTTAGAATATCTTCTTTAGAATACCCTACCGCTTTAAGCAATATTGTAGCGGGAAATTTTCTTTTCCTGTCTATCCTTACAAAAATCATATCTCTCTGATCAAATTCAAAATCTAACCAAGAACCTCTATAAGGTATAATTCTTGCGGTATAAAAAGGCTTGCCTAAGGCATGACTCCTTATCTTGTCGCTGTCGTAAAAAACTCCGGGAGATCTTTGCAATTGACTTACAATGACCCTTTCAATTCCATTTATAACAAAAGAACCGTTATGCGTCATTAACGGAATTTCGCCGAAATATATCTCCTGTTCCTTAATATCCTTAATGTCCCTTTGGGAATCCTTATCGTTTGGATTAATATTAGGTTCAAAAGTTACGAGATCAAAAAGGACTTTAAGAGAAGCGCTGTAGGTAAGCCCTTTTTGTCTGCATTCGAATATGCTGTATTTCGGCTCTCCGATAGTATAACCCTTAAATTCTAAAGAAAAATTCTTATTAAGTCCCTCTATGGGGAAGACAGATTTAAATACACCCTCAAGCCCGTTATTAAGTCTTTTATCTTGAGATAAATCATTTTGTAAAAATCTCTCGTATGATTTTCTCTGTACTTCAAGAAGGTTAGGGTTATCTATTACTCTCTTGATTTTTGAGAAATTCTTTCTTAAAATTATAGGATTATTACTTTCTATATTTAATTCCGATTTTGCTTTTGACATTTAAATTTAAACTCCCGTTTTTCTAACTTAATTAAATAGAATTATATTTTAATTTATTTAACTTCAACGGTAGCGCCGACTTCTTCGAGCTTAACTTTCATTTTTTGCGCATCTTCTTTATTGACTCCCGTTTTTACGGGCTTAGGAGCTCCGTCGACTAAATCTTTAGCTTCTTTTAATCCCAAGCTTGTAAGTTCTCTGACTACCTTAATAACCTGAATTTTATTAGCTCCCGCACCGGAAAGAATAACATCGAATTCGGTTTTTTCTTCGGCCTGAGCAGGTGCTGCTGCTGCGCCCGCACCGCCTCCGGCAGGCGCCGCCATCGCGAACTGGTCTGCCTTGACGCCAAATTTTTCTTCAATTGCTTTTATCAACTCGTTTAATTCTATTATAGAAACATTTTCTATATAGTTTAAAACATCTTCTTTTGTTATAGCCATTATTTTTCCTCCGATAATGTTAAATAAATAAAGTTTAAAAATTATTTGATTAATTTAAATTTAGCCTATGCGGCAGTTTTTGCGGCTTCTACAGCCTGAAGCGTTCTAATTAATTTTATAACCGGCGACCTCAAAGTGAAAACTAAGCGGATTTCAGGCGATTTAATAACAGACATAAATCTTGCAATTAAAACATCCTTAGAAGGCAATGTGGCAAGCGTAATAATTGCGCTCCTATCAAGAATCGTCTGATAATAACCTGCCTTAATCTCGATGTTGTCTGGATTTTCCTGCGCAAACTTAGAAAGCGCTTTCGAACCGGCAAGCGGGTCATTTGTAAATACTAAAAAATTAGGTCCGTCAAGGAACTCTGAAAGTGATTCGGCATGAGTCTGTTTAAAAGCGATTTTACTTAGCGTGTTCTTAAACACTTTAAGTAATGCCCCTGTACTGCGCATTTGTCTTCTTAAAAGACTGAATTTTTCCACGGTTAATCCTTGATATCTGCTTATAAAGACGGCCTGATTGGCTTCAAGGTTGTGTTTCAAAAATTCAATCTCTTGATTCTTTCTATCTTTTTTCAATTTTCTTCTCCCCTCCTTTCTTTTAAATTTTTTCTAATACGTCAATAAAAGCAAAACAAGAGCAATTTAAAAGAAAATCGGGATAATAAGGCTCTTTTTGTCTGGACAGGATTTATAAACCTGCCGTCATTGACGATATTAAATTTTTAATTATTATTTTTATATCAAATTATTTCTTAATTTAAGAATATCTATATTAACGCCTAAGCCCATAGTAGAAGATAAAGAAACTTTTTTGACATACACCCCTTTGCTTGAAGCGGGTTTCAATCTATTTACAGTTTCAAGTAGCGCCAAAAAATTTTCTTTAAGCTTCGATTGCCCAAACGAAACCTTGCCTATAGAAGCCTGCAGAATTCCGTTTTTCTCAGCTTTAAATTCTATTTTACCCGCTTTCAACTCTTTTACTATTTTGCCCACGTCAAAAGTAACCGTACCTACTTTAGGATTCGGCATTAAACCTCTCGGTCCCAATATTTTGCCGAGCTTGCCTACGCTTGCCATAATATCCGGCGTTGCAACTACTCTATTAAAATCCATAAATCCCTGCTGGACTTTTGCAATCATATCTTCCTGTCCTACATAATCGGCTCCGGCAGCCAGAGCTTCGCGTTCTTTTTCTCCTTTAGCAAAAACAAGAATTTTAACTTCCTTACCCGTTCCATTTGGCAGTAAAACCGCCCCTCTAACCTGTTGGTCGTTTTTCTTAACATCGATTCCAAGATTGATGGCAACATCTACGGATTCGTCGAATTTTACATGATGAGAATCGACGACTATATTAAACGCATCGTCTAATGTAAAGTCCTTATTGTCAATCTCGGCTTTTTTCAACGCATCGATATATTTTTTTCCTCTTTTTTTCATATCCGTATCATCTCCTTATAGTATTTAATCTTTGACATCTATGCCCATGCTTCTTGCTGTTCCTTCAATGATTTTCATTGCCGAAGCAATTTCATTTGCGTTAAGATCGGGCATTTTAAGTTTTGCGATATCCGTTATTTTCGCTTTAGTCAAAACGGCAACTTTGTTTTTATTAGGTTCCTTGGATCCTTTTTCTATGCCTGCAGACTGTTTAAGTAAAACTGAAGCAGGCGGCGTTTTTAAAATAAAATCAAAAGACCTGTCGGCATAGACCGTAAGTACAACCGGTATTACAGTCCCTTCTTGAGATTTCGTCCTCTCGTTGAACTGTTTACAAAACTCCATAATATTTACGCCATGCTGACCAAGCGCTGGACCGACGGGCGGAGCGGGATTAGCTTTACCGCCTACGATTTGCAATTTTACCATAGCCTGAATTTTCTTTACCGCCATAATATTTATCCTCTAAAATTTATTTATAAATAAAGTTAATTTCTTTCTACTTGGGTAAAATCTAATTCGACCGGGGTAGCTCTGCCGAATATTGAAACTAGAACTTCTAACTTGCTCTTGTCGGGTTTTATTTCGTTAATCACGCCGTTAAAGCCTGAAAATGGACCTTCGGTAATTTTAACGCCGTCTCCTTTAGAAAATTCTATCTTCGCCTTAGGTCTTTTAATACCTTCGGTTATTTGCGCTACTATATTTTCCATTTCGGAATCGTCGACCGGCATAGGATCCAGCTGATTGCCGACAAATCCGGTAACCTTGGGGGTCGCTTTAAGCAAATGCCACGAATCGGTATTTACGTTCATTTTTACGAAAATATAACCCGGGAAAAATTTTCTTTTAACCTTTTTCTTTCCGCCTTTAGCAGTTTTCTCTATTATATCCTCTTTAGGAACTATTATATCGCCAAAGTATTTTTTAAAACCGCTGGACGCAATTCTTTCTTCAAGCGCTAATTTAACATTGTCCTCGAAGCCCGAATAAGTATGGACGACATACCATTTTTTAGGAATTTCGTCTATTTCGGTATTATCTCCGGTGCTGACGTCTGCCGCATTTATTTCCAAACCGGCTTCGATATTTTCTTCCGTTTTTTCTTGTTCTTTTTTGCTCATTAATTTATTTTATTTATAATTTTAATTTATATTAATATTAAATTTGAAAAAAATATGAAAATATTTTAGAAAAAAAGACGTCTATAATGCCGAGAAAGGCGGTAACAAGCACAATAAAAATTACTACTACATATGTAGTTTTTGTAGCTTTATCCTTATCCGGCCATACTATTTTTCCAAGTTCGGTCTTAACTTCGTATAAATATTGTTTTGTTTTTTTAATAAAATCCGAAACAGGATTGCTCTTCATTTTTGATATTCCCGTATTGATGTTTTCTCTCATTAAAGTAAGATGCACTGGCAGGCCAGGAGGGATTCGAACCCCCAACACTCGGATTTGGAGTCCGATGCTCTAGCCGTTGGAGCTACTGGCCTATTTTAATTTAAAATATTAAAATTTTTATTTTGTTTCCTTATGCGCCGTATGAGTTTTGCAAAACTTGCAATACTTTTTTACGGACAACTTTTCCGAAGAAATTTTTTTATTTTTTGTCGTAGTATAGTTCCTTTGCTTGCATTCGCCGCATGCCAGAGTTATTATCTCTCTCATTATTTTCTATGACCCCTTTTTCCGTTTCTTTGTTTTTTATTAGATTACTCTATAACTTCTGTTATAACGCCTGCTCCAACCGTGTGACCGCCTTCCCTTATCGCGAACCTGAGTTCCTTTTCGGCGGCGATTGGAGTTATAAGCTCTACGGTCATTGCCACGTTATCGCCTGGCATTACCATTTCGATACCTTCAGGCAGAGTGCAGACTCCGGTAACATCCGTAGTCCTGAAATAAAACTGGGGACGATAACCGTTAAAGAACGGGGTATGACGTCCGCCTTCTTCTTTGGTAAGTATGTAAGCTTCAACTTTAAACTTTTTATGCGGAGTTATAGAGCCGGGTTTGGCTAAAACCATACCTCTTTCTATTTCTTCTCTTTTTTTGCCTCTTAAAAGAACGCCTATGTTGTCTCCCGCCTGACCTTCGTCAAGAAGTTTTCTGAACATTTCTACGCCGGTTACCACTGTCTTGGATGTGGGAAGTATTCCTACGAGCTCTACTTCTTCTCCGACTTTTACTATACCTCTTTCAACCCTGCCCGTTGCGACAGTTCCTCTGCCGGAGATGGAAAATACGTCTTCGACGGGCATAAGGAAGGGTTTATCTATGTCTCTTTTCGGAACCGGTATATATTCGTCTACCGCGTTCATAAGGTCGACTATCTTTTGAGTCCATTCGTTGTCGCCTTCGGCTTCAAGAGCTTTAAGGGCGGAACCTTTTATAACGGGGACGGTGTCTCCCGGGAAGTTATAGGAGGTTAAAAGCTCCCTTACTTCAAGTTCGACAAGCTCTAAAAGTTCGGGATCGTCAACCATATCAACCTTGTTTAAGAATACCACTATATAGGGAACTCCTACCTGACGGGCTAATAGTATATGCTCGCGGGTTTGAGGCATAGGACCGTCTGCGGCGGAAACTACGAGTATGGCTCCGTCCATCTGAGCCGCTCCGGTTATCATATTCTTTACGTAGTCGGCATGACCCGGACAATCTACGTGAGCATAATGTCTTTTATCGGTTTGATATTCTACATGGGAAGTCGCTATAGTAATGCCTCTTTCCCTTTCTTCAGGCGCATTGTCTATCTGATCGTATGATTTAAAAGTAGCCTGTCCTTTTCTAGCAAGAACCTTAGTGATGGCAGCGGTTAATGTTGTTTTGCCGTGGTCGACGTGACCTATGGTTCCTATGTTGACATGCGGCTTTGATCTGTCAAATTTCTCTTTGGACATTTAGTTCCTCCTATGCTATGAAAAATTAATCATTTTTATTTTTATTTTTGGAGCCCATGATCGGGATTGAACCGATGGCCTCTTCCTTACCAAGGAAGTGCTCCACCACTGAGCTACATGGGCATCTTTCCAATAAAATCTGGAGCGGGAAACGGGATTCGAACCCGCGACCCTCAGCTTGGAAGGCTGACGCTCTAGCCAACTGAGCTATTCCCGCATTTAAAAAATTCAATATATTTAAAAACCGAACATTTAACAAAATACAATCACTGTTGTTAATCCATCTTTGTAGATGGTGGAGAGGGAAGGATTCGAACCTTCGTAGACTCGCGCCGACAGATTTACAGTCTGTTCCCTTTAGCCGCTCGGGCACCTCTCCTCAACCGGAAACTTTCAATATATTTTGGAGCTGGCGATGGGAATCGAACCCGCAACCTGCTGATTACAAATCAGCTGCTCTGCCATTGAGCTACGCCAGCAAGGCAAAAAATTCCCAACATCCAACAATTTAGAAACTTTAATATTATCAAAATTTTTAACCGCTTGTCAACATTTTTTTTAACTCGTATTACTTTATATGATTTTCTTTTTTAATATATTTTTATAGGAAATGTATAAATTTAGACCCCCGTCGACCCGAATCCACCGTTTTTCCTATCGGTATCTTCATTGACTTTTTCAACTAATTTAGGTCCTCCTATCCATACGGGAACTACTATCATTTGGGCTATTTTTTGACCGGGTGATAACGAGATAATATCTTTGGATTTATTTCTAGCTAAAACTATGACTTCGCCTCTGTATTCGTGATCTATCACTCCGGCTTTTATTTCTATTTCTTTTAAAGCCAATCCCGACTTTTCTTTAATAATTGCCGCATATCCGGCTGGAAACTCTATTTTGATGCCGGTATGAGCAGAAATTAAAATATCTGGAGGCAGCTCGGTTTCTTCGCAAACAAATAAGTCTAATCCGGCATCGCCTGTAATTGCCCGTTTGGGCATAACGGCTTTCGGATGGAATAGTTCTATATTTAAATAGAATTCGGTAAACATTAAATCCACATTATCACTCGCTACAAACAGTATCTGTTAAAGCATGCATATTGGTCAAACGATTTGCGCTCGGGTCGTTTAATTTCATCGTTTCTTTGTTTTTCGCTTAATATAGGGTCTATTTCTTCTTTGTGTTTGCCGAATATTATAAGCGTTATTATTTCCATATCTTCCGGAGACTTTATAATGCTTTTAGCTATTTCAGGATTATAACCGGCTATAGGATGGGCAACGTATCCAAGTTCTGTTGCTTTTAGGATAAGCAAAGCCGTTGCCATTCCTGTATCGAAAAGATAATATTTTCTATAACCCAATACGCAGTCATCGTTTGCTTTCGATAAAACGGCTATTATCATAGATGCGTTTTTCGCCCAATCGTTGCCTTTGGAAAGGGCGGTTTTTAATTCTTCCAGAACGGCATCCTCATAAACAAAAACAAACTTCCAAGGTTGATGATTAAAACAAGATGCCGATAAGGAAGCCGGTAAGGCAAGAGTTCTTATAAGGTTTTCATTTATATCGGTTCTTTCCAATGACCTGTATGCTCGTCTTGATTCTATTGCCTCTGATACGTCCATTTTTATGCCTCCATAAAAACATTGTAATCTTAATGAAAATTTATTTAAAATACTCTGATTAATATTATACCACTATATAAACAAAAAAATTAGCGGTGAATTTCAAGTTGAACATTGCATTTTGTGATATTATATATAGAATATGTTGTATGATGGAAAACACATAATAATTACCGCTATAATTTTACTTTCGATAGCCTCTGCCGGAGGAATTCTAACCAGATACCTTAAAATTCCTTATGCTTCTATGCTGGTTATTATAGGGCTTTTTGTCGGTATTTTTAGAATATTTCCAAACCTAAAGATTACTCCTTCTTTAATATATTATGTATTCCTTCCGGTTATTATATTTGAAGGGGCAGTTAACATAAAAATGCGTCCTTTGATATCTAATATTTTGCCTATAGGTATGCTTTCAATATTCGGAACTATAATTTCCGCTATTTTTACCGCGATTATTTTTCATTCGGTATTGAATTTTCCGTTAAAACAATCCCTTATTTTTGGAGCAATTATAACTCCTACCGACCCGATATCTATACTTGCGCTGTTAAAAAACAAAATAACTAAAAAGGCAGGCAATGACGGAAGCAAAGGAAATGAAACCGAAGATAAAAATGAAAATATAGAAACATTATTAACAGGGGAAAGCCTTTTTAACGACGGGATAAGCCTTGTTTTATTTGAAATTTTTTTAGGATTAAATCTGCATAGAGCGGATTTAAACGGAATATTTCCTATGTTTAACTATATTTTGCCTATAATAAAAAATTCGACATTTGAATTTTTATATGAATCCATAGGGGGCTCTATCGTCGGCATCCTGCTTGGATACGGGGTATCTTTGTTATTATATCTTGCAACCGATTTCTTGACCGAAATAATGATATCTTTATTACTCGCATACGCTTCATTAACCGCGGCGTATTATCTTCATATGTCCTTTATAATGGCTATAATAACCAGCGGCATAGTCCTTGCTAATTACGGATTCAAGAAAAAAAGGGTATCTGCCAGAACCATCGAAACGTTTCCCGTAATTATCGAATATTTAACTTTTATAGTAAACTCTCTTTTGTTTCTAATAATAGGTATAGAAATAAATTTATTTAAAATTATTAATATTTGGTTTATATCATTATTTATAATAATGCTCGGGATAGTCTCACGTTTTATTGCTATATATTGCCTTTCCCCGATTATTAACATAATTAAAAATAAAGTTAAATTTTTCTCCGAAAGTTTAAGTTTAGATAAACGATATAAAAGATTTCTCGTATTCGGGGGGTTAAAAGGCGCATTGCCTATAGCTATGGCTTTATCCCTGCCTTTAAATCTGCATTTAAGAAACGAAATAATTGCTTATGTTTTTATAATCGTTTTATTTTCTTTAACGGTGCAGGCAATATCTTTTGATTTTTTTATCAGAAAGGATAAAAAAATAATAGGAAAGCAATGAAATTTTGTTAAAACAAGCTTTTGATGACTGCGGCTTCATTATGCTCCTTGTCTTTAGCGGCATATAAAAGAGTAACGTTTTCGTTATTTTGAACGATTTCTTTAAGCTGTCTAAAGATTTCCTTATTAGCCGCTATCTCTCCTTTATACCTCTTTTGAAAATCTGCCCATTTTGCGGGGTCGTGTCCGAACCATTTCCGCAGTTCGGTTGAAGGAGCAATATCCTTAAACCATAAATCAAGCGCGGCTTTTTCTTTCGAGATTCCTCTCGGCCATAACCTGTCGACCAGCACCCTGAAGCCGTCGCTTTTTTCCGCATTTTCGTAAATTCGTTTAAGTTTTATCATATTCGTTTGCTAACAACATAATGTATATTTAATATAATTATATCGCATTTTTAAAATAATCTAATCAAATTTTCCGTCCTTTATTGCAACGGATATTAAGAACGAAGTCATAAGGACAAGTCCGTATAGAACGAATATCCAGTGAAGCGCAAGCCTCTGCGCAATTATTCCGCCTATAGGCGCGGCAATGGAGCCGACCCCGAAACCGGCAAAGAAAAAAATCCCGTAAGCCGTCGCCCTGTATTTTTGATGCGCATTCTGGCTTATCATAAGATTTGAAATAGGATTTATGGAAAAATTGAATGCGGAAAAAGCTAGTATGGACGCAAACAGGATAAAATTGTGCGTTAAACCTGAAATCAACAAAAAAATCCCGCTTATAAGCACTAAGACCGAAAAAGCGCGGTGAGGCTTATAATTTTTTGTAATCTTTGTGCTGTTATATTGGAATATCACCCCGATTATCAATGCAAATGTTACAAAAAACCCGCCCGCCGCCGCAGCCTGATTGTGAAAAAATAAAAAATTCTTAAGTTCGAGACCTGCGTATGCGGGTAAAAATGAAAAAACCCCCTGAAAAACGAAACCGTTTAAAAATTCGACTATAAAAATAATTATTAAGTTTAAATGGAAAAAATCTATAAAGAAACCCTTAAAAGCGGCTTTTAAGGATATGCCTTCCTTACCGTTTTCCGTTTCTAAATAACCTTTTGCAGACTCGCCCCCTATAGTTAAAATATAAGACAGAACAAAAAGGATTAAAAACACGGCTCCGAGAATAAAATACGGAAAATTATACCCGAAAAAATATCCGAGAATACCCGCAAATGCCGCGCTTACGGCAACCCCCAGCGTCCCCGCAATTCCGTGGATTGCAAATGCCTTTAATTTATCCGTTCCGACAAAAGACATCATGCTTAAACCAACTGGATGGTAAATACTGCCTATTAGCCCCATCAATATAATGGAACCCGAAAACATGTAAAAATTGCCTGAAATAGCCGCGGCAAAAGAAAACAAAGCCATTCCTGCAAGATATATTCTAAGAATATGTTTTTTGTTTATTTTATCTGCTATAAAACCTACCGGCAGCGATCCCGCGCCGAACAAAAAAAGATATATGCCTGCAACCGTCCCCAGTATTTCATAATTAGTATGGAACCTGTTTTTTATAAGAAGTAAAATGGCAGGATAGGTTAATATTGCAACGTGGCAGAAGAAATGCGACAGGCTTAACAGGACGGTGGTAGCCGCCGAACGTGACTGGCTTGCCGTTTCCGTCCGGTTTTGTATCTTTGTTCCTATTTGTTCCATCGTTGCTATATTTTAACGATTTAAACGATTTTATGCAAATAGAAAAATAAAAAGATATGCGGACTTAAATGGACAATCATTAATATGGCTTATTTACCGCGGTTAAATTTCTTATGAATCAAAACAGCCGCTATCTGGCAGGGACTTACCTTTATATTTTCCTTGTTAACAACTTTTTATTTTTACCTGACTTTTAAAAAAATGATTATAAAACTTATTCAAAGATATTGCGGGTAGCTTAGAAATTCCCGTTTTTTTTAAAAATAAAAATAGGGAAGGCATATGTTTACAAAAGGTTTATAATCAGTTTAATAAATAATGCTATTATCGTAATCGTAAAATATTTTTGACATAAAAAATCAAAAATACGGTTGAATAAATTAAACTGTCAAAATTAAAAGGAGAACTGTCATGAAACAGTGTTTAAGCAAAGTTAAAAACTTTAACATTTTATTTTTATTTATGTTGTTTTCGGCATTATCTATTTTTGCCGGAATTTATCCTGCTAATAATGCCTCCGCAATGTCGATGCAACGCCGCAATTTCATTCATCGTAAATTTATGATGCGCCGTAAAATGTTTATGAAAATTGCAATGTTTAACCTTTTTAAGCTTAAAAGAAAACTTCACTTGACTAAAAAGCAGGTTAGGCAAATTATTGCGGCAAAAAAGAGAGAATTTAAGGCGTTTAGGTTAAATGCAAAAACTTTTAAAAATCCTATGTTCGGTGCCTTAAAATCCGGAACTTTTAATAAATCCGTTTTTGTTTCCGATTTAACGAATAAAGTAAGAAATATAGCGGAGATAAAAGCCGATTTTCTTTCCAAATTTTTCAATATCTTAACGCCTGTCCAGAGAAACAGATTTGTAAATTTGATGAAGATTAGGATAAAGAGCAGGATAAAACATTTAGAATTTATGAAAAAGATGCTTAATAGAAAAATCAATATGATGAAAGAAAACTTAGCGCAATAAATAATTATTTATTGCCACTAAAAATCGGCGGCATAAAACTCTTAAATGTTTTAAGCCGCCGTAAATTTAAGACCTTATCAATATAATTATAATATTATTTATTTATTATTATAGCGCGCAAGTCTATCGAAAAAATATTTTTACCTTCCGTATATTTATACTCGATTTTCAATCCGTGTTTTTCCAGTATCTGTTTGGTTATATAAAGCCCGAGACCGAAGCCGTCTTTATTCTTTATATCGGCATCCTTTAAAAAGGGTTCGAACATCAAATCCTTGGGGATAGCCGGTTTATTTCCTTTGTTTATGAAGCTTAAAAAGCCGTTTTTTATGCCTACGGTTACTTTTTTGTCGTCGCCGAATTTTATTGCATTGTCGATTAAATTTTTTATCGCTATGCTTAAAAGTTCAAAATCGGCATTAACGGAATAATCTCCATCTGCTATAACCTCGATGTTTTTATCGTTGTCGCCGTCGTTTACGAATAGAAACTCTTCCGCCCTGTTTATGACGTCTGAGAGGTTGCAAAGTGTTAAATTTAGCTCCTTATTTCCCGCCGCAATTTTTTCGGACGAAAATAATTCGTTTATAAGCATTTCCATTCTCGTAAAAATATCCGTGAAAACTTTTTTCTTGCTTTCATCCTCGTTTTTTAGCAGTTCTAAAGCAATTCTTCCTCTAGTAATAGGAGTTTTTAATTCATGCGCGATATTTCTAATAAACCAAGTTCTTGCGTTAAGAGTTTTTTTTACGCTGTCTGCCGCCTCTTTAAATTCCTTTGCGACATAACCGATTTCATCCTTTCTGCCGGTATACGGGTCTAAATTTATGTCAACATCGCCGTTTTTAAATTCCTCTATTTTATTCTTGAGCATGTTAAGGGGACGTATAGAGCGATATATACTTATATAAAGAAGAATGATAATAAAAACTAAACTTAAGCATGCCGCCGTTAGAATTTCCTGCCTGTCATAGGATTCGGGGTTTTTTTCTAATAAAAAGGCGGTTTTTTTCGTTTTTGACTTTAAGTAAATATATTCGATTCCTTTAAATTTTAATAAAGTGAGAGTGTAATTAAGACGCGGTGGTTTTCTTTTTAAGAAGGGCTTTCCGTTTTTTAAAATTTTCGAGGCGGTTTTTTTATTATTTACCAGGTTTATTCCAAAAAACTTACCGTCTTCCAATTTATTTTTTTTTGTCAGCAATACAGTTTTTCTAATAAAATTAAATGTCTCAACACGCATAATTATCCCGTACGCAAAAAAATAGGAAGACAAAAGAATAATAAAAATCAATAAAAAGGCGATATTTATTTTAAACAGGATGGAATGGATGTTAATCTTCATAAAATTTATAACCATAACCCCTTATAGATTTAATATATATTGGATTCTTAGGGTCGTCGCCTATTTTCTTTCTTATTCTTCCTATCAAAACGTCCACGCTTCTGTCGATGCTTTCATAGCTCATAGTTTTAATGTTCTCGAGTATAAAATCGCGGGTAATTACGCTGCCCCTGTTTTTATATAAAGTTAGAAACAGTTCGTATTCTGCGGACGTAAAATCTAATGGTTTACCATCTTTTTTAATAATCATTTTACTTTCGTCTATTTCAAAAAGTTTTGTTTCGCTTTTTAGTCCGGTTTTCCTTCTAATCAGCGATCTTATTCGCGCGACCAATTCTCGCGGGTTATAAGGTTTTGCGACATAGTCGTCCGCGCCTATTTCGAGACCGGTAACTATATCGGAATAGTCGCCTCTTGCCGAGGAGATGATTATAGGTATGTTGCAGGCTTCGGAAACGGTTTTACAAATTTCCAAACCGTCCATATCGGGAAGAGTGAGGTCTAATATTAAAATGTCGAACCCTTCGTCTTTTTTCTTTATTATTCCATTAAGACCTTCTTCCGCATTTTCAAAATTTGTAAGGTCTATATTAAACTTGCGCAGATATTCCTTTAAAAGTTCGGCAATTTCTCTATCGTCTTCTATCATTACGGCTTTTATCATAAAGCAAAAAGTCCCCCTAAATTTATTATACATAATTATAAAACGGTAATGTAAACGAATAATAAATAATATTGAAATAAAGTTGCAACATATAATATTTTTATGTTGACAAAAGTTTTTGCCGATGATAAGATACAAACCGGTTGGTATGTAATTCCGGGAGTAACTTTTTGAGGGAACTTTAAACAAACCTTGAAGCCAAGAGGAGGCAATTATGTCTTTAGATGTAAAGAAGGTGGTCGATACAGGCTGTCTCACCTGCGCAGCCCTGTATCCTAAAATCAAGCATGAGCTTAACACGCTCGACAGCGGCGAAATATTTGAATTAATTTCAAACAGCCCCGCCTCTTTGAAAGACATACCCGCATGGTGCAGAATGACGGGGAATGAGCTTGTTAAAACAACGGAAGAGGGCGAAAAAGTTACCTTTACGATAAAAAAAGCATAAGGAATACAAAAGTAGAGATTTGTTTTTTTGCAGGATAATCTAAATTTTTAAGGAGGCCGTTATGGCAAAGGCAAAGGCATTAATCATTATTTTATCAGGTGCGGATAGCCCGATAAAAGTAAAACTTGGGCTTAATGTTGCATGGAGAACCAAAAACAGCGGGGCATTCGAGGATGTAAAACTTTTATTCTTCGGTCCTGCGGAGGATTTTATTGCAAAAACCGACGATAAGGAGATTATCGAGGCTTACGGCGAGGTACTGAAAAACAATATAAATCCTCAGGCATGTGTTTTCGTTGCGGAGGGTTTCGGAGTGTCAAAGGTTCTTCAGGAAAAAAATGTCGAGCTTGTCCACGCCGGACAGAGGATTGCAGAGTTAATGGCAGAAGGTTATCAACCGATGACTTTTTAATGACGGGTTTATTATATGACTTGAATTCCCGATTAAAAAAATGTAGCTTATAATAATGGCGGTCACAAAAAAGAAGGAAAACGATAAACGCAGTTACAGGAATGAAATAGTAAATGCAGCCTTTGAGCTTATGCTCGAAAAAGGTTATGAGGATACGGGTATTCAGGATATACTGTCCAAAATAGGCGCGACCAAAGGCTGTATTTACTATTATTTTAAATCAAAAAAAGACATAGCCGTCGCCGTGATAGAAGAGGTTATCAAGCCCCATTACCAGGCTGTCTGGGGAGATTTTTACAAGTCGGACGACCCGCTGGAAGCCCTTTGTTCGACTATAGACAAGATATTTAATAGCGGCGCCGAGAGGCTGTCTAAAACCGGCTGCCCGCTTGGAAATTTAATTCTCGAAATATCCTCAAAAGATGCCGTTCTTGCCAATCATACTAACGGCGTAATAACGCTCTGGCGTTCTTTTTTAGAATCGGGTTTTAAAAAAGCTCAAGAAAGGGGAATAATATCTAAAGATTGCAATATCATAGCCATAAGCGATTTTATTATCGCCTCTTTCGAGGGCTGCATAATGATGTCCAAGTCTAACCAGAGCAAAGAAACGCTGAAAAATTGCTTCGATTCGCTGAAAAGCTATATCTTGAAGCTTCGGCGCCATTAAGAGGTGCAGAGCAAGATAGAAAGGATATATCACGAACCGTTGGAACCAAGAAAGCTTTATAAAATTGCGGTTTTAAGTGGGGTGGATGACAGGTTTTGAACCTGCGACCACCGGAGTCACAATCCGGGGCTCTACCAGCTGAGCTACATCCACCGTTAAGATATATATTACTACTTTTTAATTATTTTATCAGATTTTGAGTTAGATTAAAACTTATTTTTAAAACAATGCGTCTATGCCCAGAGTTTTTCCCGAATCGGTAAATATTATAACTAATTCGCATACGATAAACGTAAGATTAATACCTAATTCCGAAGGGCTGATCCAGTACATTGCAAGCAGATAATTTAAATTTAAAAAAATCCCGACTAATGCGGCGGCTCTCGTAATAAAACCGGCAGTTAAAAAAATACCGGCAAACAATTCTCCCATAACTATTAAGATGGCAAACAAAAATGCGTTCGGAACGGCGATGCGGCTTAAAAATATGCCGTAAAACCATAAAGGATCATGATTTGCGTAGTTCGCAAGTTTATTATGGAGACCTGCAAAAAAGGCGGGATTTAGCTTAAAATGCGCCGCATAAAGAAAAAATAATCCTATATATATCCTTAGAAAAGCATTCCAGATATTTGAGTTTTTAGCCGCCATTTTTTAATCTTTAAATTTTCAACTATACAAATTATATATTTTTCTATATTTTATTATCAATTAATCTCATTATATTATAAAATTATAAAAAATAACATTGCTAAAATTTACTATGCATATTATCTTCATACATTATTTTATGATATAATTTTTACGTGGATAAAATATTTGTAGTTCACGAACATCATGCAAGCCATCTTCACTGGGATTTAAGAATAGAAGAGAACGGGGTATTAACTTCTTTTGCTTTACCTAAAGAACCTCCGCTGGAACATGGAAAAAAGAATCTTGCGATTAAGGTCGAAGACCATCCGCTTTCTTACGGCAGCTTTGAAGGAACAATACCGGAAGGACATTACGGGGCAGGAGAAGTAAAAATTTGGGACAGGGGAACATATAATCTTATAAAAAAAGACAAATCAAAATATATGCTGTATTTTAACGGCGATAAATTAAACGGGGAATACACATTATTAAAATTTGCCAAAGCCGGGGAAAATAATTGGCTGTTTTTTAAAAATAACTAAAATAATAAGGGGGATAAAATAATGAATATAGATTTAGCCGTTTCAAAGAACGGCGAATTTAAAAAAATGCAGTCTTTCGGTCAAAGTCCATGGTTAGATAATATATCGCGATGTATGATCGATTCCGGCGACCTTGCTAAATTAGTTCAAAACGGAATTATAACCGGAATAACGTCAAACCCTTCTATATTTGAAAAAGCTATTAATTCCGGAAAATGCGGATATCCGGAAAAAATTAAAAAACTTTCCGGGGAAAAATTAACTTCTTTTGAAATATACGATACTATTACAAGGGAGGACATAAAATCTGCCGCTCAAATTCTTAAGCCCGTTTACGAAAAGTCTGGCGGCAACGACGGGTTTGTAAGCATAGAAGTTTCACCCGATATAGCAACTGATACTTCAACATCTTTAAACGAGGCGCTCCGAATATTCTCTCTTATAAACGAGAAAAACGTGCTGATTAAAATACCCGCCACGAAAGAAGGTTTAGAAGCTATACCTATCCTTATATCTAAAGGCATAAATATAAATATAACGCTAATGTTTTCGATGAATCATTACATTTCCGTTGCCGAGGCTTACATTAAAGGGCTTAAATCCGCCTTTGCAAACGGATTTAATTTATCGAGCATACATTCGGTAGCAAGTATCTTTATAAGCAGGGTTGACACTCTCGTCGATAAGTTATTAAACGATTTAATCGCTGCCGCCGATTCTTCAAAAAAAGAAAAATTATCAAATTTGCTTGGTAAAGCAGGCGTAGCAAATTCAAAAATGATTTTTAATAAATTTAACGAAATTTTTAACGGCGTAGAATTTGCCGCCTTAAAATCAAAAGGCGCTAATATACAACGTCTTTTATTTGCCAGCACCAGCACAAAAAATCCGGCATACCACGATTTAAAATACGTCGAACCTCTTATAGGCAAAAACACTATAAACACGCTCCCAAACGAAACTATCGAGCATATCGCCGACCACGGAAACATAATGCCCGACACCGCATCGCAAGAGTTCGACGAATCTCTTAGCATAATAAAAGAATTGTCGGAATTCGGGATAGATTTAAATAACGTCGGCGAAAAACTGCAGCTTGACGGAGTTAAATCATTTGAAGATGCTTATGAAAAACTTCTTAATTCTATTAAAAACATTTCAAATATCGTATAATATTTTGGCGTGACTTAAAATTTAATTTTTTTAAAATTCTTGGGGATATTGAATATTATGAATATTAAAAAGGGGTTTGACAGGGAAAGTTTATCTAAAGAAGAAATTGAATTTTTATCGGATTTCTCAAAAAAATGCAGGGGCGATATTTTAAGAATGACTACTCTGGCGGCTTCGGGACACCCGGGCGGTTCGATGTCGTCTATAGACATATATACTGTTTTATATGGTTTTTGCAATGTTTTACCCGACGACCCTTACAATAAAAACAGGGATAGGATTGTTATAAGCCACGGTCATACGACTCCGGGAGTTTACTCGGCTCTTGGAAATTACGGCTTTTTCGATATAGAAGATGCGATATTGCATTTTAGGACTGCAGGTTCACATTTTGAAGGTCATGTCGAAAAAACGGTGCCGGGGGTCGAATGGAATACCGGCAACCTAGGACAGGGACTTTCAGCCGCCTGCGGTTTCGCGTTAAATTCCCGTCTAAATAATCTAAACTACAACGTTTATTGCGTTATGGGCGACGGCGAACAGACAAAAGGTCAGATTGGAGAGGCAAGAAGATTTGCGGTAAAATATAAATTAAACAATCTTACCGTAATCGTCGACAAAAACGGACTTCAAATAGGCGGAAAAACTTCCGATATAATGCCTGACAATATTAAAGAAAACTTCAAGGCAGACGGATTTCAAATTATAGAGATAGACGGACATAATTTTAACGAGATATATTCGGCGGTAAAAAAAGCCCGCACTATTGAATCTCCGGTAGTTATTATTGCAAATACGGTTATGGGAAAAGGCGTTTCGTTCATGGAGAATCAGGCTAAGTATCACGGCGCCGCTTTAAATATCGAAGACTGCAAAAAAGGATTGGCGGAGCTAAAAGAACCGGACAATTTGGATACTCTTATTAATAAAAAAAATTTAAAACAGCCTTTAAAACCCTTAAAGGAAAGAAAAGAAAATTTATTTGTATTGGAGCCCGATACTGATAATAAGCACGTAATATTATATACTAAGGAAAAAAACACCGATAACAGGTCCGCCTTCGGCAACGCTCTTTACGATATGGCAAAAAACTATAAAGAAAAAAACAATCTCCAAAATATACCTTTTGCTGTATTCGACTGCGACCTTGAAGGCTCCGTTAAAACCGGCGCTTTCAGAAAGGCTTTCCCCGATAACTTTTTTGAATCCGGTATTCAGGAGCATAACACGGCAGTAATATCCGGAGCATTATCGACGGAAAATATACTGACGTTTTTTGCCGATTTCGGCGTTTTCGGCGTAGATGAAGTTTATAACCAGCAAAGATTAAACGACATAAACAGCTCAAACCTTAAAGTAGTTTGCACGCATTGCGGAATAGACGTCGGAGAGGACGGCAAAACCCACCAGTGCATCGATTACTTCGGGCTTCTTAACTCCACGTTCGGCTTTAAGATTATACTTCCTGCCGACCCTAATCAAACCGACAGGGCAACCCGTTACATAGCATCTCATAAAGGAAATTTCGGACTTATAATGGGTAGGTCTATTATACCCGTCATACTTGACGAAAACGGAAACCCGTTTTTCGGCGAAGGTTATGAATTCAAATACGGCAAAATGGATATAATACGAAAAGGTAAGCATATTGCAGTCATATCTACCGGCAATATGCTCCCGCACGCGCTAAAAGGATGCGAAATGCTCGAAAAAGACGGCATAAACCCGATGTTGTTAAATGTTTCCTGCCCGAGCGATATAGATATAGAAGACCTGCGTCTTGCCGCAAAAACAGGATTTATATTAACCATAGAAGATCATAACGTTAAAACCGGCGTCGGAACGGCAATAGGCTCTCTGCTTGCCGAAAACGGCATCTCGGTAAAGTTTAGAAAAATGGGCGCAAGGTTTTACAGTTCTTCCGGCAAACCGGAAGACCTTTACAAACTGGCAGGCTTATCTCCCGAAGATTTATTCGGATTAGTAAAAAAAGAGTTAAAAAAATAAATATTAATATAATTAATTATTCCAACTTCTGCCGTCTGCATTGATTAGGCTATCGGCATCTTTAGGGCCTAATGACCCTGCTTCATAGTTTGGGAAAACGGGGGTTTCAGTTTTAGACCAGCCGTTAATTATAGATGTAATCAACTGCCATGCAATCAGCATATCGTCGTATCTTGCGAAAAGGGTCTGGTCGCCTACTATTACGTCGTATATAAGCCTTTCGTAAGCGTCCGGCGGAGAAAGTTTAAACGACGATTTATAATTAAACACCATATTAACAGGCTCGATATCTAACTTAAAACCGGGCGTCTTAGCGCCGAAATTTATTGCTATGCCTTCGTTAGGCTGAATAGTTATAATTATAGAATTTTGTTTTATATTTTCTATTCCGATTTTCGCAAATAGGCTGTACGGTAATTTTTTAAAGAAAATAGCTATTTCCGTTTTATGTATTTTCAGCCTCTTGCCCGATCTCAAATAAAACGGCACTCCCGCCCACCTATAATTGTCGATGAAAAGCTTCAGTGCGGCATAAGTTTCGGTAATCGTGTCGGGAGGCACTCCTTCTTCTTCCTTATAACTTAAAACCTGCTTATTTCCTATTATTCCTCTATCGTACTGCCCCCTTACGGTATATTTTTTTATATCGTTTAAGCTGAGCGGCCTGACGCTTTTTAAAAGTTTTACTTTCTCGTTCCTTAAATCGTCCGCATCCGGGAGCGGAGGCGGTTCTATGGCAACAAGCGACAACAGCTGCATCATATGGTTTTGCATCATATCTCTGATAATGCCGGCTTTATCGAAGTAACCCGACCTGAAACCCACGCCTATAGACTCTAAAGCGGATATTTGAATATGGTCTATAAATTTATTATTCCATATAGGCTCGAAAATAGCGTTTGCAAACCTGAAAGCAAGTATATTCTGCACGGTTTCTTTTCCAAGGTAATGGTCTATCCTGTAAACCTCTTCTTCTTTAAATACCGAAAGAATCTTGCCGTTTAAATTTTTTGCGCTTTCATAATCGTAACCGAAAGGCTTTTCTATAACTATTCTCGAAAAGGCGTCCCCTTTATATTCGTATGATGTAAGCTTAGCGTTTTCGATACCGTCTATTACGTTAATATAAACGCTCGGCGGAGTGGAAAGATAATATACCACGTTTTTAGGCATATTATAGTCTTTTGCCTTAGATTCTATAAAACTGCCTAATTCTTTATAGCTTGAATCGTCGTCGTATTTTGAAGTTAAATAAAATGCATGCTTCGAGAAGTTTGAAAATTCGTCTTCGTCTATAGGTTTTTTTCTGCAATTTACGTTTAAGGAATCAAAAATAGTTTTTCTAAAAGCTCCGTCGTCAAGCTTTGTCCTTGCGAAACCGACGATAAAGAAGTTATCGGGGAAAAACCCGTCTTCCCATAAACTGTATAATGCCGGAAATATTTTTATATGCGCTAAATCTCCGCTTGCCCCGAAAATTACCATTATGGAAGGTTTCATTTCAGCCATTTATATTTATTAGCCGCCTTATTTTTAATTTATTTCTCTAATAGCACCCTCGCCGGAGCGCCGTTAGAATCTTTTATCTTAACCGGAAGAGCTATAAGTTTGTAACTGCCGGCAGTAACGTTGAACAAATTTAACCCCTCTATAATAACAATCCCTGCTCCTAGAAGCGTTTTGTGCGTATCGTGCCCTATATGATACCCTTCTACCGAAAGGTAATCTATGCCTACCAGCACGACGCCCTTTTCAACCATGTATTCGGCTGCTTCGGAATTTACGCATACATAATCCGTATGGAAATTTCGGTCGCCCCTATTAATCCATTCCGAATTTTTCGTCTTAAAAAGGATCCTATCGCCGTTTTTTATATTGAACGGTCCGAGAAATTCTTTAGATATGGGCGAAATACCGGCGGGCACGTCTATCACCCTGCACGGACCTATCAATGTATCGAGGTTAAATTTATCTATTCCCGCTCCGCCATCTATGAAATGTTTCGGAGCATCCATATGCGTTCCGGTATGCACTCCGCAGGTAATTTTGCTGTTATTGGAGGCAGCACCTTTTTTAATGTCCGAATAGTTATCTATTTCTATAGCGGGATCGCTCGGCCAGTGCAGCATACCGTTTTCTATATCCATACTGACGTCTATAAACATAATAAATGTTTTCCTTTAAATTTTATTTTTTCATTTATTATTTATGTACCGGATGTCCCCCGAACTGATGTCTTAACGCCGCCAGCATCCTTGAGGCGAAAGAATTTTCCTGCCTCGACCTGAACCGCATAAAAACGGAATCCGCCAGAACCGGCGCAGGAACAGCTTTATTTATAGCTTCTTGAAGCGTCCATCTTCCTTCTCCCGAATCATCTACTACCGGTTTAAGATTACTAAGTTCGGGGTCTTCTTTGAGAGCGTTATGGGCAAGCTCTAACAACCATGAGCGCACTACCGATGCATGATTCCATAAATCGGAAACCCTTTCGAGATTTATGTCGAAATCGCTGGCTTTCATAATTTCAAACCCTTCCGCATATGCCTCCATCATGCCGTATTCTATGGCGTTATGAACCATTTTTACAAAATGTCCGGAACCGTGAGGCCCGGTGTGTAAATAACCGTCTTCCGGCGCAAGAGTTTTAAAAATAGGCTCGCAGCGTTTGAAGGTTTCGTCTTCCCCGCCTATCATAGAGCAGTATCCGTTCTTTAATCCCCAGATACCCCCGCTTGTCCCGCAGTCCATAAATTTAATTTCTTTTTCTGCACATAGCTTTGCCCTTCTAATAGAATCTTTATAATATGAATTGCCGCCGTCAATAACGATATCTCCTTTCGCTGCATATTCCAAAACTTCGTTTAGCATAGCATCGGTAGGTTCGCCGCTGGGAACCATAAGCCATATTAATCTCGGAGCGGTCAGTTTCCCCATGAATTCTTTAACCGAATTTGAACCGACTGCTCCTTTATTTATAACCATCTCTTCTTTGGAAACGGTTCTATTGAAAACCACGACCCTATGTCCGCCCTCTAAAAGTCTTAACACCATATTCATTCCCATTTTCCCGAGACCGATCATTCCTATTTCCATTTCGTAATCCTCTGTTTTAAAATACCAATTATATTATTATTTAGAACCGCTATTACTCAGACTTTTTCCTACTTCTCTTATAATATCCAAGGGTATAGGCATAATCATTGTGGTATTGTTGGTCGATGAAATTTCATTTAAGGTCTGTAAATAGCGAAGTTGAAGAGCCATAGGATTTTCAGAGATAATTTTAGCCGCATCGCTTAAGCGTTGCGCCGCCTGAAATTCACCGTCGGCATTGATTATTTTTGCCCTCCTGTCTCTTTCCGCCTCCGCCTGCCTTGCCATAGCCCTTTGCATATCCTGCGGCAGGTCTATCTGTTTAAGTTCCACAACCGTGACTTTAATCCCCCATGGACCGGTATGTTTATCAAGTATATCCTGAATCTCCATATTTATTTTTTCTCTTTCGGATAAAAGTTTATCAAGTTCTCCCTCGCCGCATACGCTTCTTAATGTTGTTTGGGCTAACTGCGATACCGCATAATTATAATCGTAAACCTGAACTATGGCATTGAGCGGATCTACGACCTTATAATATACTACCGCGCTAATTTTTAGCGTTACGTTATCCTTTGTAATAACATCCTGCGGCGGCACATCAAGCGTTATTATCCTTAATGTTACCCTGACCATTCTGTCGATTACCGGCCATAAAAGTATTATACCCGGACCTTTAACTTTTATTACCCTGCCCAACCTGAAAATAACAGCCCTGTCGTATTCGTTTATAATTCTTACCGCATTTAAAATTATAATAATAGCGACGATTATTATAACCGCTAAAAAAATCCCTTCCGAATCCATATATCCTCCAAAGTAAGCGTTTGATGAAGCAATTAATTTATTTTGTATTTTCTACCGGTTTAACTTTAAGCCTGAGCTTATTATCAATTTCTATTATAACTGCTTTTGAACCCTTTAATATTTCATTATCCGAAAAAGCCGTCCATAGCTCTCCGTTGACAAGAATTTTACCGTCTCCTCCCTTAATGTCCTTGGTGACTTCTCCTTCTTCGTTTATTAAAGTAGATTCCCCTATTTTTACTTTTGTTCTATAAGCTTTATAACCTAAATAAACAAAAATAGAAACGAACACCGTTAAAGTAATGTAAGTGGGTAAAACGATCCTTATGAAAAAAGCGGGGACGGCATGCATAACCGAAAAAAGAATAACGGTTCCGATAACAAAAAAAATTGCGCCGGCGGCGGTAAAAACGCCGTAACTCATAGCAAAAAAATCGGTAATGACTAATATAAAAGCAAAAAAAATTAAAAAATCCGCTAAATAAACCATAAATCGAAATCCCTTATAAATTAGATTAAGAATATTTTTGCCGTAAACTATAAATATAATTTATTTGCTATAAATATTATATCCTAATTTTTAAATTAATTTTTAAAATATAATCCCCTTATTTTTTTCATATCTTCCCATGTTTCCCTTTTTGCTCCGGGATTTCTTAATAAATAAGAAGGATGATACGTCGGTATTACGTTTATACCTTCATAATTAAACTCCTTTCCTCTTACCGAAGATATTGCGCCCTTATCCTTTCCGATAATAAACTCGGTTGCAAATTTTCCCAGCGTGCAAATTATTTCCGGTTTTATTATCGAAATCTGTTCTTTCAAAAACGGAACGCATAGGTTAATCTCGTCTTCCAATGGGTTCCTATTTTCGGGAGGTCTGCATTTTATTATATTTGCTATATAGACTTCTTCTCTCTTCAGGCCTATGGATTCGATGATTTTTGTTAAGAGTTGTCCTGCTCTGCCCACAAAAGGTCTACCCGTATTGTCTTCTTCGGCGCCCGGAGCTTCCCCTATAAACATCAGCCTGCTTTCAGGACTGCCTTCTCCAAAAACTATTTTCTTCCGCGCAATACTCAACCTGCACTTTATGCACTCATTTACTTTCTCGTCCCTTAAAAATTTTAATCTGTCCGCGTTGGAAACCCCTGAACCTATTTCGGCTTTATTTACGGCTTCAGTTTTGAATTCGGTTTTGCCTTTCATATTATTTTTTAATTTTATTAAATATTTTTCGTCGGAAGCGGCGGACATAACCGTAAAATGTTCTTTGTTGTCTATAATAAAAGATTTTAAATCTTCGAGAAATTGTTTTAATTCAATCTCTTTCACAGTTTTAAGCCCAGATTAAAAGCCTTCAAATTATTCTCGGCGCCTTTTCCTTCTCTTAGAACATTTTCTATCGCTGTAATAACTATAGGAATATCAGCTTTCGCAAATAGAGCGCCTAGCGCAATTATATTTTTTTGAGTAAGCGAATTAAAATTTTTTACAGAAATCGCATCGAAATCGTAAGAGAATATATTTTCTGTTATTTTTTTAAGCTCGGAAACAATAAAAGAAATTTCGGGATATGAGGTCTGTCCCATTCTGACGCTTATCGGAATATAAGGGGTTTGATTGAAGATTACTATTGAATTTTTGTTTAGATAGCGGGCTCCTCTTAATGTTTCCAAAGGTTCTAACGATATCAGCGCATCGGCTCCTCCCGATTCTATCATCGGAGAATGCATATTTTTTCTCGGGTCGCTCATTTCAGATTCGTTTTCGTAAAATATATATTTTACGAAAGTTTCGACATAGCCTTCTCTTTGAGCGCCGCCTCTTCTTTCGGAACCGGACACATCCTGTAAATTCGAACTTAAGGCGGCGTTTTTCATTACGGTTCCCATCGTTATAATACCCTGACCGCCTAAACCGACTATCGCTGTGTTAAATTTTTTCATTTATTTCATTTTAAAATTCAATTATGCATTAAATTGATTTGCGTGAGTTTAATTTAAATTCGGATTTTAAATCAAATTCTACTTTGCGTATAGCGCTGTTTGGACATACTTCATAGCAAACGCCGCATTTTACGCAGGAAGAAGGGTCTATATAATAATAATCTCCGCCGGTTTCTTCATCTTTCTTTAAGATGATGGCGGGGCAGGCAAGTTCGACAAAACATTCGTTACATTTTACGCATCTCGCCTTTTGAATCTCGTATAAAGTTTCGCCTGTTTCCCCTAATCCCGCGCCATTTTTATTTAATATTTTATTTCTTCTTATTTCCTGCAGAATACATTCCCTTTTTGCAATTAATACTTTCACCCCGGGCTCTTTCAATGCGCTTTTGATCTGAGATGCGAATCTTTTTACGCTGTTGGGGTCAAGGCTTTTTACGTAAGAAACACCGAGGGATTTTATTAATTCTTTCAAATTTAACACATTTGTAGACGTTTTTCCGTCTATATCTTTTTGCGTGGAAGGCGTCCTTTGATGTCCCGTCATAGCCGTCCAACTGTTGTCAAGAATAATATAAAGAATATCCGCGCCGTTCTGGACGGCATTAAGTAAAACCGGAATTCCAGAATGATAAAAAGTCGAATCGCCGACAAGAGCTATAACTTTTTTCTTCTTGTCGAAAATACTTATCGCCTGACCTATCCCCAGACCTGCGTTCATACATGTAAGAAAATCCATTGCATTATACGGCGGCAAAAGACCTAAAGTATAGCATCCTATATCGCCCGCGATAACGACGTCTCTTTCTTTTCCTTCGGTATTTGAAAATCCGACCGCTTTAAGGATGGAATAAAAAGTCGCGCGGTGAGGGCAACCTATGCAGAAAGTTCCAGACCTTTGAGGCAGTTTATTCTGCAATTCTTTATCTTTTTTGACGGCAAAATCAAAAGAAACCGGAAGAGGTTTTTCGAGAAATCTGCTTACTCCGACGATAACATCGTCTATAGTCAGCTCTCCCGTCTGCTTAAAGAAGTTTTTTCCATGGATTTCTCCCTTATATCCCAATTCATAAGCTATTTTCTTGATCTGAAATTCTAAAAAACCTTCCGCCTCTTCGACAATAACGACTTTTTCAAGCCCCTTAAAAAACATGTCAAAAAGTTCATTCGACAGAGGGAAGGTAAAACCCAATTTTAATATTTTATGATCATAAACGCCGAGGATATCTAATGCCTCTATCAAATGCGCGTAAATAACGCCTGAGGATATAAAACCGATTTTTGATGAACTTCCGTTTATAATCTTATTGAATTTTGAATCTATAAGATATTTTTTAAGAAGCTCGTTTCTCTCTAAATATTTAGTATGATTTCTTACCGCCATATTAAAAAGATTTAGATAATTTTCGGGGTCTTTTTTAAAATCGCCTTTAATAGCCGTCCTGTCCCTTAAATCTCCGAAATAAAGCGCTCCGGCATTATGGCATAGTCTTGAGGGCGCCATTAAAACAACCCCGAAAGAAAATTCTTCCGAGACGTCAAAGGCGTCTTTTGTAAAATCTTTAGCTTCTTGAATATTGGAAGGTTCCATTATGGGCATGTAGGTATGCAGGCTGTACCATCTGTCGTCCTGCTCATTCGAACTGCTTGGAGCGCCGGGGTCGGACCCTATGGCAAGCACTAAGCCCGCTTTTACTCCGGTATAAGACAAAAATTGGGCGGGTTCGCTTGCAACGTTAAGTCCCACGTTTTTCATAGCGCAGAGCGACCTTATGCCCGACCATGATGCGCCTATGGCGCCATGAAGAGATATGTGTTCGTTTAAACTAAATTCGGTATATAAATTTTTTACATTACTCTTATTTTTATCCAGAACCGCGATGATTTCCGAAGCGGGAGTTCCCGGATACATAGAAGCATAGCCTATACCGGCTTCTAAGGCTCCCCGCGCTATAGCTTCGTTTCCGAGCACTATAGCCTTGTCGCCTTTAGTTCCGTTTATAAATAAATTGCTTTTTCCCATTTTTAATTATTGCTTTATCGCCGAGTAAAAACATTTGCCTTTTCGTCTGTAATTTTAATTATAATGCCGTCTAAGTTTAACCGCTCGCTTGCTTTAATAAAATCTTCCGATAAATTATCGATATACGATTCTTTGACGAACAAGAAAACTTCCTTTTTTTTTGATTTTATATATTTTATTATATCTTCGTCGGGGTTTTTACCCGCATAATTTATAATAAATCTATCCGCTCCGATATTAATAAGTTTTTTAACCTTCAAACCGTCAACCTCGGTTGAGGCGGAAATAACGACGCTAAGATTAAAAAAATCCGGTTCGTTTTTATCTACGATACCTTCGAGATAATTCATAAAACCTCTTTTCAATATCAAACCGAAACCTAAAATATCTACGTCATATACGGGTTTAGCCGCATTAAAAACAGTTTTTAACGGATGGACGCCTTCGGATACGATTATATCTTTAATGTCTATTTGTTTAAGCGTAATTAAATCTGATAAAATAGATATTCGGTTTTTATCCCTCATATTAAAAGCATAAGCTATATTTATATTGCCATATTTGTCCTTTAAATCTTTACACAACAGCAAGCCGTTTACTCCAAAATTCTGTTCAAGAATTATCCGGGGGAGGCTCTGCCCTGCATCTTGATTATTTAATCCTGATTTTTCTATTCCGTCTATAAGTTTAATTAAATTTTCTTCAAAATTTATGTAATTTTCGTTAACAGGGGTTTCGATTTGAGGTATTATCCGCATATTTTATTTATTTCTTTTAAATTATATTTTTGTTCTTTTTACCGATAAACCGTAATCTCTTGGATTAAAAATTTTGCTTAAATTTTCCTCTTCCGAATATTTCGTCATCAAGTCGTAAGATTTCATAAACACGCATTCTTTGTCTTCATAAACCTCGCAATTAATGCCGTTATGGCCTTCGCACGGACCGTTCAGCAAGCCTTTGGGACACAATGTTATAGTGCAAATCCCGCCGGTAAAATTCAGTCTGCATTCGTCGCATCCGCCGCATAAAGCGTTATATTCGCCTATATGTTCGGTCTGAGCAATATATTTGCTATCCGTTCCGGCTATTACCTTCTTTCCTAAAAATTCACCTATCGTTTGCACCCCCGTGCCGCATGATAAGACTACAACCGCCTCCGTATCTTTTACTTCGTCTTCGACAAAACGGATGTCTTCCTTTAATACTCTTTTATCGCAGGGCTCATCTATCGAAATAGTAAAGGTAACCTCTTTCCCCGAAGCCGTCAGGTGTTTTTCCATTTCCTTGACTTCTTTACTGCCGCCTGTAAGACATACGGAAGCGCAGGAAGCGCAACCTATAATCCCGATTTTTTTATATCTGTTTAATGCTTCGTCTATTTCCTTTATATCTTTTTTTTCCGTTAAAAACATAATAAAACCTCTTAAGGCATACTCGATAATCTGACCTTAACTAATTTTACCGTTCTGCCTCTATGAATTTTAAGAGTAATGACCTGTCCTGGCGAGAATGTACTTATCAGTTCTTCAAGGCGGGAAAACGAATTGACCTTTTTGTTATTGAATCTTGTTATAATATCTCCGCCTATTATATAATTAACATTTTTCATCGCTATCAATCTATTGCCGGCGACAAGACCCGCTTTATAAGCAGGACTGTTAGGAAAAACTTTTTCGATCAAAAGTCCTTTCTCGACGTATTTTATGCCGAGAAGCGTGGAAAGGCTTTTCGTGAGTTTTATTGCTTCTACACCGAGCCACGGTCGTATAACCTTTCCGTATTTGATCAGTTCCGGTATGTTTCTTTTTGCAAGATTTATGGGGATGGCAAATCCGATATTCTGGGCATTATTTGCAAGTTTAGCCGTGTTTATGCCGATAACGTTGCCTTTATAGTCCACAAGAGGTCCGCCTGAGTTTCCCGGATTAATCGCCGCATCCGTCTGTATTATATTTCCGTAAAATCTTGCTGAAGGAAAGAGCAGCGATCTTTTTAGACCGCTTATAATTCCAGTAGTAACGGTTTGATAAAGGTTATAGGGATTCCCGATAGCTATAACCCTTTCGCCTACTCTTAAATTGCCCGAATCACCCATAGTTAAGGGGGTTATCGTTTTGCCGCCGGGGTTTATATGAATAACGGCTATATCGGACATCGGGTCGGTTCCTACAATGCTTGCCCTCAAATCTTTATATTTTAAAAAACTTACGTAAATTTTGCCGGCGTTACCGATAACGTGAAAATTTGTAAGTATATCTCCGTTTTTATTTATAAAAAATCCTGTTCCTATATCCTCTTCGGGCATTATAGCGCCGTTCTTAAGGCGCGCATATCCTAAAACTTCTATGTGAACTACGCCCGGTTTAATCTCGTTAAAAAGCCTTTCCACGATAGACCCGCTTCCGCTTTCATTGTAATGATTATTAAAAGCAAAAGACCGTTTAACAAATAAACCGCCGGACAATACCGTCAAAAAGCAAGATATCCCGATTATTAAAAATATATATTTACGCAGCTTCTGAAAAGTCATTTTTAACCCCCTTCCACTGCTTCGCTTGATGCATAAAAGCCTCCAATCTGAGCATTAAATTAGTACTTTCCTGACCATCGAACCATAAATTTATCCAAGGAAAATTATTAAGGTCTTCTCTGAATTTTTTTGAAACTATTTGCACGATCGAACCGGGCATACAGTGAAAAGGATGGATGCTTATTACTCCCGAATATCCTTTTTTTGCAAAATCTACCGACTCTCCTACGGTAAGTATTGCCTCTCCGCCTAAAGATAAGTCGAGATATTTTTTAGAATAAGAAAGTATTTCCTTTATGCTTGTTTCTTTATGATTTCTAAGAAGTTTCTTAAAAGGTTTAAACATGCCCGTTTCATCCTTTTTTTGATAATAATTTACAAGAAAGCTTAAAAACATATCTTTTACTCTTCTGCTCTTAAAAGCATTTACGGCATATTCATAGGTCGTAAAAGTTATCCACTTATATGTCGGAACGACGGAAACCTCGCCTCCAAGCGCTTCGACTTTTTCTATCGTAAAATTATTGGTAAACTTGTTTAGCCTCAAAAATATTTCGCCTACGACGCCGATAAGAGGTCTTAATTCATCTTTTTTCGGTATTTTTTCGAATTTCTTGGCGCATATATCCATAGTATCATAAATATCATTACTATTCTCGATTGCTTCGACCACTAAATTTAGACATTCTTTATAAACGGAAATTGCATCTCCTTTAGTAATTTCGTAAGGTCTCACCCTGTAAAGAGCCTTTTCTAAAGTATCTACGGCGACACAGCCCTGCCATGCCGCTCTCCTGAAAAGAGTCGCTTTGTCTCCGATAAAATCGGTATAAGATTTCTTGGCGCTTGGGACTAGGAATTCAACTTCGTTATAGCCAAGATTATCAAGCACCATCTCGTGAAGCCTATTATACTGTCCAAATTTGCAAGGACCCGGAGAAGTCGGCATAAAAAAAGCGGACTTTTTAGCATCAAAATCCGGTTTCTCTATAACTTTGATAATATCGCCCGTAGTAACGAAACACGGCATACATTCGTTTCCATTTGTAAATTTAAGTCCGAAATCAAGAGTCGATTCATCCGGCTCATCCATAACTGCAGAATCTACTTCGCATCTTCTGAATGCGGCGCTTAAAGCGTAGGCGGCATCGGACATATAAGGTATATAAACTTTTTTTCCTGCTAATCCTGTATTTGTATGGTGCATATAAACTCCTTATCATATGATTATTATAACTCATTTACATTATAGTAAAGCATTGCGGTAAAGTCAAATTTAGGGCATTGCAAATAATTTTTATATTTATTAAAATTACTTAAGATGAATTTCAATAAAGTATTAATTATTTATAATCCTAAGTCGGGACGTTTTTCGGAAAAAAAGCTTTCTCATATTTTAAATTTCTTAAAAAACCGCAATATCTTAACCGACACTCTAAATATAATTGAAAATCCCATTGCAAAAGAACATATCGTAAATTTCTTCGATGCGGTTTTAGTGGCGGGAGGCGACGGAAGTTTAAATCACGTTATAAATAATTTGGCCTTCACGGATATTCCGATTGCCCATTTGCCTATGGGAACGGTAAATCTTTTTGCTTTGGAAAACAAAACATCCTATCTCCTTAAGAAAGCGCTTAACCAAATTATTTATAAATACAAACCGGTTAAAATAAATCTGGGGAAAGCTAACGATAGATATTTTTTCGCTATGACCGGCATCGGGCTTGACGCTTTTATCGTTAAAAATATGGAGGAAAAAATAAGAAAAAATAAGAAAAGGATATATAATAATTTCATAAAATATGTCAGCTATATATTTAATATAATTAAGCTGACAAAAAATTATAAATTCTACGGCTTATCTTTAGAAATAGTAAAAGATGAGGTAGAAATTCAAGTTAACCACGGCGCAAAACAGATTATCGTATCTAATATACGATATTACGGTGGTCCTTTTAAAGTATTTCCCGGCAATTCGCCTTTGAACGAAAAATTTGATATAAGATTGGTAAAGAATGCGGAAGGAAGAATTGACGTCATTCTTTCCATATTAAAGTCTCTGACGTTTTATAAAAGATACTCCGACAACCCCGACTTTTACGTAAAAGCCGAAAAAATGATTATATCGTCTTCTGACCCGTCGGAAAATAAATATATATTTTATCAGTGCGACGGAGAGTTCGCCGGAACGCTTCCCGTAAAAATAGAAAAGGCGGATAAGGCTATAACGATGCTTGTCGATCCGGCTTCATTCCTTTAATTCTTTTAAACTTTGAGCATAAACGCTTATTAAGTGCCTCACCGGCAACCTTTCGTTCTCCCTTAAAATTCCTTTCTGGTCTTTCAACGAAAATATACATCCCGAACATGACGTTAATATCTCCTGCGGGGACGATTTTTTAATTTCTTCGAACTTGCGCTTGGTAATTTCTTTAGACAAATCGTAATGCCTTATGTTGAACATACCGCCGTTGCCGCAACAATAATTATGCTTCAGCGGTTTTAACGTCAAGCCTTTAATCTTATCCGCTATCAAGCCCGCCTCGCCGATTAAATTTTCGCTATGAGACGACGGCTTAAATTCCGGCATATTTGAAAGATGGCAGGGGATATGAAAAACCGCCTCCGTTTCTTTTTTTAATTCTCCGGTTTTTATTTTAATGCCTCTTTTTTCCAACTCTTTAAAAAAAGACCAGACGTTGAGTAATTTTTCGGAAAGTTGTCTAATTTCAGCATATTCATCGTCGTTTGCATTAAAATATAAAGGATAAAGTTTATTTATAGAATATGAACATGAAGCGCAGGACGTTACAATATAATCCAAGCCCTTATTGTTAAAAGCTCTTGCGTTATTCAAAGCAAGTTCTCTAAATGATTTTAGGTCGCCGCTCGAAATGAACGGCAGTCCGCAACAGCCTTGCGCTTGCGGAACAAAGACTTCGACGCCGTTTTTCGTTAGAGATGTTATCGTATCCTCGGATATTTGCGGATATATGTTATTAAAAACACAGCCGCTGAAATATCCGGCTTTAAGAACGTTCTTACCGGCTGCCCCGTTTCCGGAGATAGCCGCATTAAATATCAAATCTCTGTTGCGAATGAAATATTTTCCCTCCGGCTTAGGCGCGTATCTCCCTATCAGTTTTTCTGCAACAGGAATATTTGCAATTTTTAATGCCGATTTTAATAAACTCTTTTTTTTATTTTTTAGGGTTTTTAACGCAAATTTATCGATTGAAAAAACACTGCCGGTATTTCCGATTAACTCGTTTAGTTTTATTTTTTCATCGATTATCAGTTCGTCTATTTTGACGTCGTTAGGACATATTTTAACGCATCTTCCGCACAAAAGGCAGGAAGACATCGTTTCGGAAACTTTTGAAACTCTTAGCGGAAGTTTATCGGTATTATCGGTCAAAATTAAACGTACCCTGCCCCTCGGACTAAAAAACTCATTTAAACTGACGCTATAGGACGGACATACGGGCAGGCACTTACCGCAATGAACGCAGTCTAAATAACTTGCATTTTTATATTTATCTTTATCTTTGTCTTTCAATAGCCAGACTCCTTTGCGGGGATTATACCTAAAACGGATGATTTAAAATATCTTTCCGGGATTTATGATATTTCGAGGGTCAAACGCCTTTTTAATATTTTTTAAAATATTCATATAATAATCGTTATATTTCAATTTCATAAACTCTTTTTTTTCGAGCCCTATCCCGTGTTCGCCCGACAAACTTCCGCCGAGTTCCACCGTCCTTTTTAGAATCTCGTATTTCGCCTTCTCCCCTTTCACAACCATCTCTGCATCATTTTTATCCAGCATAATATTTACGTGAATATTGCCGTCCCCGAAATGTCCGAAGTTTATTATAGGGATATTATAAGATTTCGACGATTCTTCTAAAAACAAAAGCATTTCGGGAATTTTATTTACCGGAACGGCAATATCGTTATTTATTTTAAGGTCGCCGTATTTTCTTAAAGACGGAGATATTGCTCTCCTCGCATCCATTATTTCTTTCTTATCTTTATCATTTCCGGAAGTAAAAAGATAAACCGACGAAAAATCTTTCAATATCTTTTCATATTCGTCTATAGACTTATCCACCTCTGCTTGGGAGCCGTCCGCTTCTATAATAAACAAAAAATTGCCCTCTATTTTTATTTTATCGCTTTTAAAATAATCCTTAACGGACTCAATGGATGATTTATCCATAAATTCAAGCATAGAAGGTTTATTTCTTAGTTTTAACAAGGAAACAGCCGCTTTAAACCCATTGCTTATATCGTCGAACGATACTAAAATTAACGAATCTGCCTCCGGTTTGGATAAAATTTTAAGGGTGATTTTGGAAAAAAGACCGAGTGTGCCTTCCGAACCGATAAAAAGCTGGGTAAGATTATATCCTGAAACGTTTTTAACCGTTTTTGAGCCGGTATCGATTATTTCTCCTTCGCCCGTTATAACCTCGAGCGCCGCAACATAATCTTTAGTAACGCCGTATTTGACTGCTCTGGGTCCTCCCGAACATTCCGCAACGTTGCCGCCTATCGTCGAAAATTCGTAACTCGCCGGATCGGGGGGATAAAAGTATCCTTTATCCGAAAGATAGTTTTTTAAATCGGCGTTTATTATACCCGGCTCGACAGTAACAAACATATTTTCTTCGTCTAATTCCAAAATGCGGTTCATTTGCGTGAACGAAACTACTACTCCGCCTTTTAAAGGCAGACTCCCTCCCGAAAAACCGCTCCCCGAACCTCTTCCGACTATCGGTATATCATATTTTAAGCACAGTTTAACTATTTTAGATATCTCCCCGGCACTGTGCGGAAATACAACGGCGTCCGGCATAAAATCCTTAGATGTCGCATCGTAAGAATAGCAGATAAGCTCCTCTGTTTCCGTCAAAACGCGCTTTCTGCCGAGCAGGGCTTTAAATTCTTCTATAATTTTAATATTCATTATTTATTTATTACACAGTTCCTTTATTTTATCGGCGGCTTTTTTAATAGCCGCCGCTCTATGCGATATAGCGTTTTTTTGGAAAGCATCTATTTGTGCTGCGGTTTTATTAAACTCCGGCACTATAAAAATAGGGTCGTATCCGAAACCGCCGCTTCCGCTCACGCTATTAGCTATTAGTCCTTTTAATTCGCCGTAAAAATATCGAAAATCTTTTTTTTGGATATCGTAAAGGCAGGCATAACAAACAAATTTAGCGCGCCTGTTTAATGAACATTTTTTTTCTAACGTCATATCATAGAGCAGTTTATCGATATTATCTTCATTAGAAGCATTTTCTCCGGCGTACCTCGCCGTAAAAAGACCGGGGGCCTCTCCCAAGCACTCTACTTCGAGTCCGGAATCTTCGCTTAATATAAAACTAATATTGAAAGATTTTTTTAAATCAGGATTTTCGTTTAAATAATTAAGACAGCCTTCGACTTTAATTTTTGCGTTGTCTTCGTAGGTTTTTCCGTCTTCGATTATCTCAATTTTGCGGTTTTTATCTAAAAATACGGGGTTTATATCTGCATAATCGCGGAGTATCTCTTGGATTTCTTGAAATTTATGGGCATTGCCGGTAGCTATAAGTATATTGATTGTATTATTATATTCCGTTTTTAATTCCATTAGAATATTATAGCATATAATAACCTATCTTTCGCATCTTTTAATACCTGAATGAAAGAAAGCATTAATGCGGCGGGAAAGATGCTTAAGCGGCACCTTTATCGTTATTTCCGTAAAAATAAAGATAAAGGGATTTTACCGTCTGGATAGTGTTGAGTTTAAATTCCCTGACAGAATAATGATTAAAATGCGCAGTGGTTTTCTTTTCTTTTATCTGCAACTTAAGGTCTAAAGCGGTTTTTCCATGAAAACCGGTATAACCTTTGCCTATAAAATTACTCATGTGCGCATCGCTCACGCCAAGTTGCGGAAGCCCTATGGATACATTTGCAAAAGAAGTAACCGCATTGGAAAATATGGAAAACGTGCTGGAATTATTAATAACCTCTACCGCATCGAAATCAAGCTCGGACAAAAGTTTCCTTATCGGCGTATAACCTTTTTCAGCATAAGAAACAAAATAATAAGGATGGGGAGCGATGGCAAGCCCCCCTTGAAAATGTATTTCATCGATAGTTTCTTGAGCCGTCCTGCCCGGAATTATCTTATTTTCTAAAAACAGCCCGACTACGTGTCCGTTTTTCGTTGAAATTTCCTCGCCTACAATAACGTCAACCTCGAGAAAACTGTTTTTTAACGCGTATTCTTTAGCCTTAAAAGCACCTTTAATTCTGTTGTGGTCGGTTATGGCGATTACGTCGAGTCTGCCTGCCGCCGCCTCTACGATATCCTCGGGAGAACTGTTGCCGTCGCTGTAACTTGTATGTATGTGAGTATCCGCTTTAGAATAATTCATATAATCGCTTAAGATTACCTTTTATTTTATATTATATTGCAATATTTATGAGTTCTGAGAAACTATAGAAGTTTTGCCTATGTTTCCTTCTTCATATTTATCCTCTTCGCTAACCTTAGATAAAGAAACTTCTTTCGTTTCAGGCAAAGCAAAAGCCGTAAGGATAGCTCCTATGAATGAAATTATGACCAGCACCATGAAGGTTCCCTGCACCTTTATCGCCGCCATAAGGAAAGGAAATAAAAGCGTCCCCAGAAATGCTCCAAATTTACCGGTTCCCGCCGATATGCCGTCGCCCATGCCTCTAATTTGAGTCGGGAAAACTTCAGCTGGATAGACAAATGTTGTCACATTAGGCCCAAACTCTACGAAAATGTAGCTTAAACCGAACACGAGAATGAACATAGCCGGGATTAGCTCATATCCGCCGAAACTTGTCAGGGAAATTATGAGATAACACAGTGCCATTCCGATAAAACCGAACATCTGGATAAATTTCCTCCCCAGCTTATCCATGCTGAACGCGGCAAGCCAATAAAAAGGCGCGGCAAAAACCACAAAAACTATGGTAGATGCGGCAAGTCCCTGAATAAACGTGGCATGCGGCATAATCGACTTCATAACAAGCGGCCAGCTTATAGAATTTCCGTAAAAAGCCCAGTCCAATAAAAACCATGACCCAGCCGTTCCCAAAAGTCTCAAATTATTCGGATATTTAAACATGTCGTGCCATCTTGCCTTTAGTTTAACTTCGTTCCCGTTTTTATTTTTGTTATTTTTATTGCTTTCTGCAGATTTTGAAACTATCTTTGAACCGGTTATGTCGTTAATAGCCGCAACGGCGCTTTTAACGTCTCCTTTTGCATTAAGGCTAAAATACGGCGTTTCTTTAATCTTTCTTCTTAAATAAATAACGCTTGCGGCAGGGATGGCGCCTAAGCCCAGAAGTATTCTCCATGCCATATCGTGCGGAACCCCCAGCATTAAAATAAGAATCGCCGCCATAGGACCTACTATCAACCCTATTCCCTGAAGCGAAAAAACCATGGAAACCAATTTTCCTCTGTCTTTTCTGTTTGCATATTCGCTCATTATAATTGCGCTTATAGGATAATCGCCTCCTATCCCGATACCGAGAACTATTCTCCATATTATAAGCTGGGTAATATCCTGCGAAAATGCCGAACCTATCGCTCCGATGGTTAAAATAAGGACTTCCAATCCGTATATTGCTTTTCTGCCAAAAATATCCGCTACCCTTCCGAAAATATAAGCCCCGAGCGCCGCCGCAATCAGCGACGAACTTCCAAGAATTGCAATTTCCGATGTGGTAAGATGCCATATCGGCGTAAGGAGCGCAATAACTACCCCGATAATAAACAAGTCGTAAGCATCCGTAAAAAAACCCATGCCTGCCGTAAACATCGTCCTAAAGTGATGTCTGACGAGGTCAACCTCGTCAACCTTATTCAGCAGGTCGTTCCTCAATTCTTTAACATTTTCCATTAATAATACCTCCTTTTGAAATTTTGGTTTACTGCTTCAGTTTACTTTCCTTTTTTGTTTTAATTAAACTTAAAAGTGATTTTAATTGCTTCCCCACATGAAGGACATTTCTTGGCAAATCTATCATAAACCTTTTCAATGTCGCCCTCGGTAACCAGAACGTTAAAATTATTTTCGTTGCATCCACATTTTACATTCATGATACAATTCTTAGAGGAAGCCGACTTCATCTGCTTTTTTAGAATATTAAGAAATTTTGCCCTCATTAATACGGCATTCTGGCTTGCGTTTTCGACTAACCTATCAAAAAACGAAGAACTTTCCATTTATCCCTCCTTATTATTGCTTCTATTTACCGGCTTAATAGCATTTATAGCCGATTTGCAACTCGGCTGGATATCATTTATATATCTCAATCTTTAATAATTTTATTTTATCAAACGGATGTTACGACTTTATGACATTTATGTTAAATTATTGTAATATATAGCATGCTAAAAATAAAAACTTCCGGGTTAATTAAATTATTAATCCCGGAAGTTGAAAGGTGGGCGCAAATAGACTTCGCTTACAGTATTATAAAAATCATAACATAATAAATATTACGATAGCGTTAAGATTATGTTAAATTTTTGTAACAAATGGAATAATATGTAAAAATTAAAAATTTGATTAATATTAAAAATCGTTGTATATTAAACTTATGGGCTTATTCGGAAAGATTTTTTTTGGTCTATTAGTTTATTTATTTCTTGAAATTTTCGTATTTATTAAAGTAGCCGAAATTATAGGATTCCTTTCTGCAGCGGGGCTTCTGGTTTTCTTCAGCATAACGGGCTATTTAATAACGAAAAAAATAAAATATATAGCTTTCCAAAATATAGCCTTTGATTATTCCGCCGGAAAAAATATAAGCAAAAATTTGATAAAATCGGCGGCCTTTTTTATATCGGGCGTTTTGTTTTTTATCCCGGGATTTATAAGCGATTTTCTTGCCGTTCTTTTTTTAATACCTTTTTTAAATTACTATATAATTTATTTAATATTTAAATATTTTATTAAAAAATTGCATAACGGCGTGAACTTTACTTATTACTATTCTAATGCACATAGCAAATATAGCGGTCAAACAATGGACGAAGATCGGAACGAAAACGCCGACGGCGAGAATGAAAATTCATCCGGTCGAAATAAAATAGTTAATGTGCTTTCGCTGCCTTTAAAAAAGTATAACGATAAATAATTAGTAATATAGAGGCGAAGAAGGGCGAAGTTCGAGAATTTTGTTCATACGACTTAAAAACCTTTTAAATATTCCTTCGAGATGCTCTTTTAAAATCTTTTCTTCCCTTGCACGCCATTCGCTAAATATTTCTTTTATCCTAACGTCTAAAAATTCGCCGATAAGTTCGACAAATTTTGCATTGCTTTCATTCGCAAGCGTAAGGGCAAATTCTTCTACCTTTTCAAGTAGCTGCTTCGTCTTTTCGAGCTTTAATTTTTCAAGGTCTTCTTCTTAAATTTTCTATAATGTCCGTTTTAATTTTTAAATATGCGTCGAACATAATGTTTTATAAATTTTTATGCATTATTTATGAGTTTTTTTATATTTACATGGGTATCATGACGATAATAAAAAAAGCCGCAATAAAGACGAAAAATATATAAAATATGTATAAATTTAAAGAACCGTTCTGCATCAATTCGGTCGTTACGGAACTTATTTTTTCAAAAAGCTTTATCAGCGGCAAATATAAATAATATTCGATAAGCGGGAATATGTATGAGCCGTAGCCGCTGGAATTGTGATAGAAAGAAGAATAAGGAAAGGGGTTTTTAAGTTCGTAAGGGTGTTCTAAATTTTGAACCTCGAGCCTGTTTCTTTTTTTATAGACAAGATTGAACATAATCCTCAAAGCGTTGGAAAAACCGAGTACCGATACCTGCGTATGACCGTTAATTAAATTTTCGCCTCCCGTCCATGCATAATCTACAAAACGTTTTTTAGGTTTTATTATAACTTTATATAAAATATAGAGGATTAATATGAATGCAATGAATACGAAAAACAGATAAACGGGACTCGAAGCGGAAAACGAACTATAATAAGGAATAAATATATAATTTTTAAGTATTTTACTGCCGATATTAATATGGTAAATCGACTGGGATACTTTGGATAAAATCGGAATATATAAATACATAAAGCCGGCTAAGGATATACTTATAAGCGCCGGTATTAATAAGGCTATATTCATAGAAAAGGGGACTTCTTTAGCCTTTTTAGCTTCTTTCGACTTCGGCATTCCGAGAAAGGTAAGCCCGTATAATTTTACGTAAGTCGAAACGGCAACAGCCATACTTAAAGCCATTATCGCTCCTACGGTAAAAATTAGTATTCTCGGAAGAACCGAACTTATGTGAAACCCTAAAAAAACAACCTCAAGGTTGAGCCATTCCGATACAAACCCATTGAGCGGAGGAATTCCGGCGGCAGAAAGAATTCCTATAAAAACAAGTCCGCCCGTCAAAGGCATGCCTTTTAGAATTCCCCCGAATTTGTCTATGTCATGGCTCCCGGTTTCATACTCTATGTTTCCCGAACCTAAAAATAAAAGACTTTTAAAAAATGCATGGTTAATAAGAACATATAACGAAGCTACGAGAGCAAGCGCGGAAAGACCGGACAAGCCGAAATAATTATAATAAAGCGATGCGCCTATGCCGGTTAATATCAAGCCCATATTATCAACCGTGGAATAAGACAAAAGCACCTTTATATCGTGCGTCTGCGACATATATAAAACGCCGAAAAACATCGTAAGCGCCGCAATAACCAGAATAACCGAACCTAGCATTAATGCAGTGTTCAACGGATGAAGAACATAGAGTCCGAACCTTATAACGCCGTAAACTCCGCAGGACGTCAACACGCCGCTTAAAACTCCGGATACTCCCGATGGAGATGCGGGGTGGGCTTCGGGAAGCCATATATGCAGAGGGACTATGCCCATTTTTGCCCCGAAACCGAATAAAAAAAGCAAAAAAACTATCTCTTTTACGTAAGCAGGAATAATCAAATCCTTAAGCAGTTCCAAATTAAAACTGCCTGCATGAAGGTATAAAATTATTAAACCGGCTATTATAAACATTGCGCCTATTTCCATTATGACGGCCATTAAAAATGCCGCCTTCTTAGTTCCTTTAATATAATGCTTCGTCATAACCAAAAAATATGAAGATACCGCCATAATTTCCCAGAAAATAAGGAACATAAAACCGTTAAAGGAAACAAGGACAAAATAAACGCTTATCAGCATTATTCCATATAAAAAAGAAAACAGCGGAATATTTATTCCCTGCCCTATCCTATTAACGTATTTTATCTGGTAAATAGATATATAAAAAAATACCGAAAAAATAAAAAAAATAAAAAAATCGGTTATCGGGTCGAATTTTAAAATAATCCTGCCTGCAGGAAAAAATCTTCCGATTTGAAACGCCGTGCCTAAAAGATTTCCCCTTTTTATAAAGGAAATTAACGAATATAAAACCGCCGTAAGGGAAGACGCCATATAAAGAACGTTTGAAAAAGCGGAAAGCCGACGTAAAGGGGACGGATTTAAATCCGTCCCCTTTGATACTAAGCCAAGAAACGAAATAATAACGCCGGATAAAGAAAAAATCAAAAAAAGATAATAAAAATCATAAGTATAAGTCATTTTAAACCGCCTTTTTTTATCAACAGTAAAACGTTAAGTATTTCAAATGGGTTAGGCGGGCATTGCGTCAGGGCAATTACGTTTTCGTTTTGTAAAAAAGATATCGGCAAACGCTCCTCCAAAAAGGGTAGACTTAAATCCGCCCTCTTTTCGCTTGAATTTGTCCTTATTTCATTGTCTTCCCCCGTCCCGAAAACCCCGCCGGAAAAGGCACATGAACCCGCCAAAACGATAAATCTCGGTTTAGGAACATTGTCTAAAACGTTTATAAAAATTTCTGACATCCGTTCGGTAAACGTTCCGGTTGCAAGCAGAACGTCGGCAAACCTGGGACTCGGCGTAATAAATATACCGAGCCTGTGCATATTATAATATGGATTGTTTAAAGCATTTATTTCCGATTCGCATGCCCCGCATGAACCGGTATCGATATGCTTCACGAATAACGATTTTTTAAATATTTTTTCCTTAACCGTATAATTTTGAACCACTGCTTTAAAATCTAAATTGGAGGAGGTAAAACCGTCGTAAAAATCGTTTTCTTTAGGAAATTTAACCGATTTTATTCCAAATTTTAACCCGTTATATGTCCAGAAAGTCATATATATGTTCCTTATTTATCTAAAGCCGCAACGGAAAAATTATAACTCGTTTCGTTAATGTTAAAATCCATCATCATAGTATTTTTCGTGCTGCAGGCAAATAATTTATAATTATTTTCAAACGGATATTTTATATTTATTTTTTTAAAAATATTTCCGTCAAAGTCCTTTACGTAGCAAAAAATTGCCCCTTCGGAAGATTCTGCATACCCGAAGCCGTGATTGCGTGAATGGGACAGATTTGACATAAAGGGGGCAGACTTAAGTCTGCCCCCGTATCCATTCTCAGGCAAACTTGCGGTATGGTCGAATCCGTTTTCTCTAAGAGCGCTTAAACAGTACTCGAGAATATTTAAAGACTGTTCGATTTCTTCTATTCTGACGACATATCTCGAAAAAGCGTCTCCTTCTTCTAATATAACCGGTTTTAAATTAATTCCTCCGTATAAAAGATAGGGATTATTCATTCTTAAATCTTTAGAAATACCGATGCTTTTTGCGACAACGCCGTTTGCGCAAAATCGCCTTGCCGTCTTTAGGTCTATCTTGCCGGTCGTTTTTAACCTGTCTATATGAGATTTAGTTTCTATATTTTTTTTAATTACGGCTTGAACCTTTCCTACGATTGAATTTACGGAATTAAAGATATTTTCTATGTCGCTCTTTGATAAATCTTTCCTTATTCCGCCTATTTCATTAACTCCCATAAGATAACGCGAATTTAAAAATTTATGGGATAACTGCTTCAGCATTTCGGCATAATATGCGTATAGAGCTGAAGGAACCTGTATATAAGTAGATTCGGCTATTTCAGATAAATTTTCTATATGGTTTCTAATTCTTTCGAATTCGGCAAAAAACATCCGCAAAATTTTAATATCGTCACCGATTTTATCAGAAAGCTCCAAAAAATCTTCTACGCTTAAGACAAAAGAAAGCGATGAGGCAAAAGCGTGCAGTCCCGATATTCTTTCCGTTACCGCTATTTGTTCGTATAAGTTCTCTTTTTTAGAAAGAACGGCTTTCGCATTTCTTTTTTTATAACCAGCCGTAATCTCTAAATTATGCAGTTCTTCGCCGGAAGACAGAAAATTAAATAAAATTGATTCGGAAGTTCCCTTTCTTACCGGGCCCCAAACAAACTCGTAATCTCCCAAAAATTTATATTTACTATGAGGCATAAGATTTTATTTTATTATATGGACAATGCCAATTAATAAATTATAAAAAGGCGTCGGAATGTAAAATCCCATGATTAAAGACGCAACGACGGGTAAAAGCATCGGTGTATAGGATAAAGCCGAAAAATCGCCTTTATCTTCAATTAAATTATCTTCTTTTTTTCCAAAAATCATAGAACCCGTTTTTGACAGCAGAGCTATGAAAGCCGCTATTAAAAAACCGACTAAAAAAATCGTTATCCAGTAATAACCGTTTTTTAAACTCTGAAGTATAATAGAAAATTCGCTTATAAAAATTATCGACGGCGGAACTCCCATCAACGCAATAGAACCGAAAGAAAATAAAAAAGCCGTTCTAGGCATAACATAATAAGCTCCTTTAATTTTTTTAATATTCTTAGTCTTAAATTTATGTAAAAAATTACCGGCGCCGAAAAACATCGCGGATTTAGCAAGGGTATGCCCAAGCATCTGCAATAAAGCGCCGAATGTGCCAAATACCCCGCCTAAACCGAAACCTATAGAAATTATGCCCATATGTTCTATACTGGAATAGGCAAAAAGCCTTTTCGTGCTTCTTTGGTATATTATTCCCATAACTCCTATAAAAATAGAAAATATCCCCGTTATTATCAGTATCGTTTTGGGATAACCAAAGCCTATATTTGCCCCTGTAATGCTAAAATACCTTATAATTCCATATAATGCAACATTTTCTAAAGATGCCGACAGCATCGCAGATACTGGAGACGGCGCCTCGGAATATGCATCCGGAACCCAAGTATGCATAGGAGCAAGACCTACTTTAGTCCCTAATCCTATTACTATTAAAACAAAGGCAAAACGCACTATATCTTTATTAAGATAGCCGGCATTTAAACGCATAGTCGTCCAATCCAAAGAAGAAACGGCATGTAAATTTTCGGGAATATTCCCCGAAAGATAAAATAATATAGTGCCTAAAAGCGCTATTGAAATTCCTGAAGAAACGACTAATATGTACTTCCATGCCGCTTCTATAGATTTTTCGGTGACCTCCGATATAACTAAAAAAGAACTTGCGATTGTTGTCAACTCTATATCTATTAAATATATCGCCATATTGTTAATCATAGGAGCAATCAGCATCGTCAAAGCAAAAATATTAACAAAAAGATAATACCTAAAAAATTCTTTATCCGTCATTTTCTCATTTTTTATAGCAAGCCTCATATATGAAATTCCGTACATTGAAGACAAGAAATATACTATACTTACAAGTAGGATTAAATAAGCGGAAAACTTGTCTATTGCTATAAAATTATTAAATAAAAAAATCGTTTTAAAATTTAAAACGTAATAAAGAATAAAAAATGCGCCGGTCAGGCTTAAAAACGAAGAAAAAAAGCCGGCGTACTCGTCGTATCTTTTATTTTTTACGATAAAAGAGCTTAAGGACGCAAAAAGCGGAATTATCAAAAATATACTAATAAAAATTTTCATATTTATATAGTTCATATATTCTTACCTGCTTAAATTTTACCCGACTAACCTGTTTAACATATCGGTAGAAAAGGAACCGGTCTGCATCTTCATAAACATCGAAAGAATAAGCATTGCCGTAACGGTAACGAGAATATCGAACAAAACTACTAATTCTACTATTATCGGAAGCGTCGGAACTACAACGACCGACAAAAGAAATATTCCGTTTTCTATTACAAGAAGTCCGAGAATATGCGTTATCGTGGTAAACCTCGAAATAATCATAAAAAAACCTACAAATATCAAACTTAAAGCTATAGACGAAGCATTGACAACTATCTTAGGCGAAAATGCAGAAATAAGCCTGTATATCAAAAAATAGGCAAAAACCGTCAAGACAACCCCTGAAATAATAGAAAAGGGTATTTTTAAACTCAATTTAACTTCTTCTTTAATATTAAATTTTTTTATCATTTTTAAAAGAATATAAGGAACGAATACCGTTCTTACCGCAAGCGTTAAAAACGCAACGAAATACAAATCTACGTTTCTCGCTTCTACTCCCAGTATAAGCGTTAAAACAAATATCAGAAACGACTGGAAACCGTACGCATGTATATAAAACGATATCCATTTCGAACTCAGCATAACGAAAGACGACAATAGAATAAGCGAAACTAAAAGGTCTTCTATAACGTAAATATAAAGCGGCATTGAATAACCGAGCATTTTTATTTTACCATTTTAAATTAAAATCCTTTATATTGAAATGTCATTATGGCAAGCACGCTTAAAACAAATGCGGCGCCGAAATATTCCTGATACCTGAAAAACCTTAATCTTGAAATAGCCGTATCTATAGCTGCCGCAATTATTCCAATTACAAGCATTTTTAGAATAAGACTAATTATTGCGGTTATAAGAGAAAACGAACTATGATTAACCGCAAGCCCCCATGGAAAAACCAGCACATTCAAAAAAATCACTAAAAGTAAAAACTGTTTCATATATCCCGACCATTTTAATAAGGCCAAATAAGGTCCGGAATAATCTAAAATTCTTGCTTCTTCTATCATACTCATTTCGGCATGCGTGGACGCATTAACCGGTCTTCTATCCGTATCCGCCAGAAATAAAAGAAAAAAAGCGACGATTATCATAAAATGAGGCGAACTGAAATAAAGCGGCAAGGATGACGTTATAGTATGAAGCATAACATATGGAAGTGTCGATTTTGCAATCAAAGCAACGCCCACAAAAACTAAGATAAGGGTGGGTTCTGATAGAATGGCAAGAAGCGTTGCGCGCGAAGAACCTAATCCTCCGTAGCTTGTTCCTAAATCTAATGATGCAATATTTATAAAAAACGACGAAAGGGAAAACAAAAACGCTCCGCCGAGCATATCCCCCATAAATCCCAGCGGAAGCGGATAAGCAGTCAAAACCGGAATCAAAAGCGTTATGAGTATCATCGAAACAAAAGAAACGAACGGCGCCGATTTAAATACAAACGAGGCATCCTTCGGTATTAAAATTTCTTTATGGAAAAGTTTATAAAGGTCGTAATAAGGCTGAAAAACGGAAGGTCCAGTTTTGCCCTCGATTATTTCTTCTATTTTGCCGATAAATCCGGCAATAAACGGGGAACAAACGAGAACAGTAATAACTTGAAAGAGTTGAAATATGGTTGAATTTATATAGACATTCATTATAGGCTTTCAGTCTCCGTATGCATTACAATAAAATTCCAACAAATTAGTAAATACTCTCTGTTCTAAATAATATTATGTAATGTAGGAGTCATCAGCCTTTTAATGAATAAAGGCGCGGTATTTTTAAAGATTATACTCAGGCAAACCCCATTGCCTGAGCCTTAAATTAATTATACGGATTATTTTAAAATTGTCAATAAAAAAATTATAGAAGTGCATCATAGATAATATGATATTGCATTTTTTTGCATCACGGTAATCTTTGAAACGGCAGTTTTTGAAAGTTCATAGAGTTTTCCGAGAACGTCGAATTTTATCGGAGTTTTTTCAGCACATCCCTGAATTTCGACTATGTTGCCGCTGCCGGTTAAAACGAAATTAAAATCCAATTCCGCAGTCGAATCTTCGGAGTAATCGAGGTCTAATAAAATCTCGCCGTTTACTATGCCTATGCTTATCGCGGCAACGGAATCGTAAAACGGCATTTTTTCGATTTTTCCCTGCTTTATCAGATTTGAGAATGCAAGATGGGCGGCAACATAAGCCCCCGTTATCGAAGCCGTCCTCGTCCCGCCGTCGGCGCTAATAACGTCGCAGTCTATCAATAAAGTTATCCCCGGAAAATAGGAAAAATTGATCACCGACCTTAGCGACCTGCCGATTAATCTCTGTATTTCCTGAGCCCTTCCGTTTACTTTTCCTTTTGCGGAGTCTCTCGGTATCCTGTTTTGGGCTGACCTCGGAAGCATGGAATATTCACCGGTAAGCCAGCCTTCGCCTTTGTCTTTTAAAAACGGCGGCACTTTATAATCGACGGACGCAGTGCATATCACTTTGGTATCACCGGCTTCTATCAAGCACGAACCTTCGGCATATTTCATATAGCCGGGGATAATATTCACGGTTCTCATTTCATCTGCGGCTCTGTTATTATTCCTATTCAAAGTTTATTCTGCTCCCATTTTTTATTTTTAATAAAAAACATGTAAAGATCCTTTAAATTGACCGAGTTTAGTAATTGAACATTCATAAGAGAACATAAAGCGGGAATATCGTTCAGCAAAGATTCTTTATCCGAAACCACCGTTAAAACGTCATTCTGCTTTAAAGTTTTAAGCTTATGGACGACCGCCCATACCGGAGGTCCTCAGCAAAGCCCCCTGATATCAAGTACGATACCGCCGTAATTCAAACCCGATTTAATCTCCATTTTTACCTCTTTTTGGTTATTTTAAGTTTTTATCAGCCGATTAACTTATTTTAACCTTAACCGCCGCATCCAAGATACCGTTAATGAAAGCCGGCGACTCGTCGTTTCCGAATTTTTTAGCTATCTCAATTGCTTCGTTAATAACGACATTTTTGGGGGTTTCGGGAATAAATAAAATCTCGTAAATAGAAAGCCTTAAAATATTCCTATCAACTCTCGACATTCTTTCAATAGTCCAGTTTTTAGCCAGCGCCTTGATAAGACCGTCGATTTTTTCTAAATTTATTAAAGTTCCCCGTACGATATCCGCAAAGAAATTAAAAATCTGAGAAATATCCTTTTTCCTGTTTAAATCTTCTTTAGTTTTTATAAATCCGTCCCGCATAAGACTTTCTGAGGCAAAGTCATTATAAAAACAATTTATTTTATAGTCTAAATTGCTTATGTTTCCGTCTTCTTCGTATAAAAACTGTAAAGCAAGTTCTCTCGCCTTTCTTCTTTTTGTCATAAATAATTAAAGCTCAACTCTTCTTAATTTTTGCGTAAAGGCTTGCCATTTCGACGGCAGACATTGCCGCATCGAAACCCTTATTTCCCATTTTCGTACCGGCGCGCGATATCGCCTGTTCGATAGATTCCGCCGTTATAATTCCATAGCTCACAGGAATATTATAATGTATCGAAAGTTCTGAAATTAATTTTGTTACTTGATTCGACAGCAAATCAAAATGGGTAGTTTCGCCTCTTATCAGCGTTCCAAGACAGATTACGGCATCATATTTTTTTGTTTCCAACAGCATTTTCACCGCCATAGGAATTTCAAACGCCCCCGGAACCCTCGCGACGGATATGTTATCCTCGTTAGCTCCCGTCCTTTTTAAGTAATCCAAAGCCCCGTCCAGCAGTTTGCTATTAATAAAATCGTTAAATCTGGATATAACAATACCGAACCTAAAACCTGCCGCTTTAAGCTCACCCTCTATTAAATTAAAATTACCCATTGTTTGCGCTCCTGTAATTTAATTTTATTATTTCATTTTTAATATGTGTCCTAATTTTTCTTTTTTTGTTTCTAGATAGTGTCTATTAGTTTCATTCGGACATATCTCAACCGGAACTCTTTCGACCACGCTCAGCCCGTATCCTTCAAGCCCGATTATTTTTTTAGGATTATTGGTTATAAGCCGCATTTTACCGACGCCCAGATCTACTAAAATTTGAGCGCCTACCCCGTATTCTCGTAAATCGGGTTTAAATCCTAATTTTTCGTTTGCCTCAACGGTATCGTAACCTTCATCCTGAAGATTATAGGCTTTTAATTTATTTACAAGACCGATACCTCTGCCTTCCTGCATTAGATAAAGCACAACGCCTCTGCCTTCCTTGTCTATCATCTCCATAGCCGAATGTAATTGATCTCCGCAGTCGCATCTCATAGAACCGAATATATCACCCGTAAGACATTGAGAATGGACCCTGACTAAAACGGGTTCGTCTTTATTAATTTCTCCTTTTACAAGAGCTATATGCTCTTTAAAATCGATATCGTTGGAATAAACTATAATTTTAAAATCTCCCGCAAATTCCGTAGGTATTTTAGATTCCACAAGACGCTTGACATGTTTTTCATGTTTAAGTCTGTAATTTATCAAATCTTTTATAGTTAAAATCTTTATATCGAATTTTTTTGAAAATTTTATTAAATCGGGCATTCTCGCCATAGTTCCGTCATCGTGCATTATTTCACATATAACGCCGTACGGCTTTAGTCCTGCTATGCGCGCTATGTCTATCGAACCCTCCGTCTGTCCCGTTCTAGTCAACACCCCTCCGTTCTTGCCCCTTAAGGGAAAAATGTGTCCAGGTCTGACTAAATCGGAAGGTTTTGCGTCGTCTTTTATGGCAGTTAATATAGTTTTTGCCCTGTCGTGCGCCGATATGCCGGTAGTGACGCCTTCTTTTGCTTCTATCGATACGGTAAACGCGGTAGTAAATTTTGACTCGTTATTGACGACCATAGGGGGAAGATCTAAGCTGTCGGCTTTGTCCTCGGTTAACGTTAAACATATCAAGCCTCTTGCATATTTTGTCATAAAATTAATAATTTCCGGAGTAGTATGTTCTGCGGCGACGACTAAATCTCCTTCGTTTTCCCTGTCCTCGTCATCGACGAGAATAATCATTTTTCCGTTTTTTATATCAAGAGCAGCTTCTTCTATAGTTGCTAAACTCATAAATATTCACCTTCCTTTTTTAATTTATTACATAAACCCATTTTCGGCTAAAAATTTCTTGGTAAGCCCATTATAAATCTCGTCCAATTTTTTAACTCCGCCGCTTTCCTGCTTTACCGCAATATCTTTTAAGCGATTAACTACCGTCCTTTCTATTATATCCGATTCAAGATTTAAATAATCGCCCGTCGTTTTGAATTTTAAATTTGTTTCGGCATATGTTAAAGGGATTATGCTTACAAAAAAAATATCCCCTTCAACCTCATTGACCGTTAGACTGATTCCGTCGATACCTATTGAGCCTTTCTTTATAATATAATTTTTAATATCGGCGTCTATACAATTTATTATTTTTATACCTAAAACTATAGAATTCCCCGTTCTTTTTTTAACCGAAATCCTGCCTATGCCATCTATATGACCCAGCACGAAATGTCCTGAAATATCCGAGTTGACGGAAAGAGCCGGTTCGATATTAACGCTTTCGTTTATTTTTAAATATTTTAATGCAGAATCGTTTAGAGTTGCAGGAGTATAATTAAAATATAAAACGGGATAGTTTATCTTTTTTACCGTAAGACAGACGCCGTTAACGGCGATGCTCTGTCCAATATACGCATTTTTTCCGGCAATTTTAACGGCTACCGACAAAAGGCCGTTATTTAAAGATTTTACGACCCCCTGTTCTTTTATTATACCGCTAAACATATCATTAAAACCTGCGAAAATTACTATTAAATTTATTAATTCTTCGGATAATACGACAAGAATATTTCATCTCCGAATTTTTTAACATTTAAACCGCCGAATTTTATTTTCTCTTTAACTTCTAAACCTAAAGGTTTAAATAAGTCAATCCCGTTTTTACTCCCTAAAATATCCGGCGTCAAATTAAAAATCAACTTGTCGTAACTTTTTTCCAGAATCAAAGAACTAAAAAGCTCAGGTCCCGCTTCTACAAGTATGCTCGTAATTTTTAGTTTGCCGCATCTTCTAAATATTTCCTGCAGGTTCAGAAACATTTTGTCTTTAATATTATTATAATATACATCGATTATAATTGCACCTTTTTCTTTTAAAAGCTTTTTTTTCTTATCTTTTTCTCTATCGTAATCGCTTGAAGTAAATATTAAAACATCTCCGTATGAGCTAAAAACTTTTGAATCGATCGGGATAATTAAACCTGAATCTAAAATTATTTTAGTCCATCTTTTAGTCAAGAATTTGTTTTTAATGCCGCCCCTGCTTTTGCGAACATCAAGCATAGGGTCGTCTTGCACGACTGTTTTTGCGGAAACCATTATTGCATCGTTTATAAACCTTAAGTAATGGGTATATTCAAGCGATTTGCCCGACGAAAGATAGGTTTTTTCTTTGCAGTTTTTATAACCTATATTGCCGTCTAAAGTTACCGCCTCTTTAATTGTTATAAACGGAAGACCGCTTATTATATTCTTAAAAAAAACTTCGTTCAGTCTTTTGGCTTTTTCTTCTAAAATTCCGTAAGTTACTTCTATTCCGCTATCCCTTAAATAATTAAACCCCCTGCCCGATACTAAGGGATTAGGGTCCTTAACCGCCGCTACTACCCTTTTTATACCGGATTCTTTTATTTTACAAACGCAAGGCGGGGTTTTCCCAAAATGACTGCATGGCTCTAAACTTACATAAATCGTTGCATCCTTTGCTTTTTCTCCTGCATTCCTTAACGCCGCAACTTCGGCATGAGGTTGCCCTGCTTTTTCGTGCCAGCCTTCGCCGACTATTACTCCGTCCTTAACTACTAATGCCCCTACCATTGGATTTGGAGAGGTTAATCCTTCGGCTTTTTTTGCAAGCTCTAAAGTTTTTAATATGAAATATTTATCCGAATTATTGCCTTTTTTAGCCATAGAATATAATGGAAAATATTCGCGGTTTATATTTTAAGACTGCTTTTTAATAAGATCGGATACATTTTCGTAAAGCTCGTTTATATCTTTAAAAGAAAGATAAACCGAAGCAAAACGAACATAACTTATGGCATCCGTATTTTTTAATTTATCGAGGACGCGTTTTCCTATCTCTTCGCTTTTTATCTCTTTTAAATTTGTTTCTTCAATCCACTTTTCCACGGATTGGACTATTTCTTCGATATTCCGGTAGGGAACGGGTCTTTTTTCGCATGCTTTTATAAGACCGTTAAGGAGTTTCTGTCTGTCAAACGACTCTCTCCTTCCGTCTTTTTTAATTATTAAAGGAGAGGAGGCAATAATAGTTTCTAAAGTAGTGAATCTTTTTCCGCAAACATTGCACTGTCTTTTTCTTTTAGTTGATCTGCCGTCTTTAGATACTCTCGAATCGACTACTTTATCGTCGTCGTTAAAGCAGAAAGGGCATTTCATATACAATATACATTAAATACATTAAATATTTTCATATAGAGGGAACTTATCGCATAAAAGTTTAACTTCTTTTTTTACGCTGTTTTTTATTGTTTCGTCATCAGGATTTTGCAGGATTTCTATTATAAGTTCGCCTATTTTTATCATTTCGCCTTCTTTCATGCCTCTGGTAGTAACTGCCGGAGTTCCGATTCTTATTCCGCTTGTAACGAAAGGAGATCTTTCGTCAAACGGAACCTTATTTTTATTGACGGTTATGCCTACCTCGTCTAAAAGCGCTTCCGCCTGCTTGCCCGTCATTTCCGACTTTCTGAAATCTACGAGCATAAGATGATTGTCCGTGCCTCCGGATATTAACGAAAAACCGTTATTTTTAAGGGTATTCGCAAGCGCAGAGGCGTTAAAAACGACCTGTCTTTGGTAATTTCTAAAATTTTCGCTTAACGCTTCCTTAAAGGCGACAGCTTTTGCCGCAATTATATGTTCCAGCGGCCCGCCCTGAATTCCCGGAAATATCGCCGAATTCAACTCTTTTTCGTACTTAGCTTTTGCCAGAATAATTCCGCCTCTCGGACCTCTTAGCGTCTTATGGGTCGTGGTCGTAACAAAATCGGCATAAGGAACCGGGCTTGGGTGAAGATCCGCCGCTACTAATCCGGCTATATGCGCCATATCCACCATAAGATAACATCCGGCTTCGTCCGCTATCTCCCTAAATTTTTTAAAATCTATAATCCTCGGATAGGCGCTTGCGCCGGCTATTATCATCTTAGGCTTATTCTGCAGAGCCGTCCTTCTCAACTCGTCATAATCGATAGTTTCCGTAGATTTGTTTACGCCGTAGGGGACTATATTAAAGTATTTCCCTGAAAAGTTTACCGGGCTTCCATGGGTTAAATGCCCGCCGTGCGATAAATCCATGCCTAAAACCGTATCGCCGGGTTTTAAAAAAGCGTAAAATATAGCCATATTGGCTTGAGATCCGGAATGAGGCTGAACGTTTGCGTATTCGGCTTTAAAAATTTCTTTGATTCTATCGATTGCCAGCTGTTCTATATTATCTATAAAGCCGCATCCTCCGTAATATCTTTTTTTAGGATACCCTTCGGCATATTTATTCGTCAAAACAGATCCCTGCGCCTGCATAACGGCTTTTGAAACAAAGTTTTCGGATGCTATAAGTTCTAACGAATTTCTCTGTCTATCGATCTCCTTTCCTATAAAATCGTAAACTTCCCTGTCCGTTTCTTTTAAATCTTCAAAATTCAATTTATCCCACCTTTCGCATATAAATTAATTTTTTAATTTTTCAATTGAAGTAATTTTCGAAATTCTGTTTTCATGCCTGCCGTCTTCGTAATGCGAAGACATAAACTTATCTACATACCTTTCCGCCTCGGTAGGAGTAGTAGTTCGCCCGCCCATAGTAATAATATTTGCGTTGTTATGCGCTTTTGCGACCTCCGCTGTATATTCATCGTGGACTAAGGCGGCTCTTATACCGTCAACTTTATTTGCCGCTATATCCATACCAATACCCGTTCCACAAACAAGTATCCCGAAAGAGCTTTTATCCTTATCCTCCTTGACTTTTTCCGCTACCTTTAATGCGTAATCGGGATAATCCACGCTTTTTAAAGAATCAGTGCCAAGGTCGAGGTATTTTAAACCTTTTCTTTCAAGGCTTTCTTTTATGGATTCTTTTAATTCAAAACCGGCGTGGTCGGAACCTAAATAAATCATTTATGTTTTAATCCTCCCATTTTTTAAAAACTAATGTGGCGTTAGTTCCGCCAAAACCGAAAGAGTTCGATATCGCATACTTTATATCGGCTTTTTGCGCGGTATTCGGAACATAATCGAGATCGCACTCGGGATCAGATTCTTCCAGATTAATAGTAGGCGGCATAATACCGGAGTCGACGGTAAGAACGGTTGCAACGGCTTCTATACCGCCTGCTGCTCCGAGCGCATGCCCTATCATAGATTTAATAGAACTGATTTTGAGTTTTTTCGCATTCTCTCCAAAAAGCTGCTTAATAGCCTTGGTTTCATTCAAGTCGTTATAATAAGTGGATGTTCCGTGAGCATTGACGTAATCTACGTCAGCCGGCGTTAAGCCTCCGTCTTCGATCGCATTTTTCATACTATAGTATGCTCCGGTAGCTTCCGGATCCGGCGTAGATAAATGATAGGCGTCTGAAGATACGCCGTATCCAACTATCTCGGCATATATTTTTGCCCCTCTTTTTATGGCTTCATTCATTTCTTCCAGAATAACGATGCCGGAGCCTTCGCTTACTACGAATCCGTCTCTATTTTTTTCAAAAGGCCTTGATGCTTTAGTAGGTTCGTCGTTTCTTGTGGAAAGCGCCTTCATCGCGTTAAAACCTGAAATACATAAAGGGGACACGGTAGATTCTGCCCCCCCTGCTATCATAGCGTCTGCATCCCCTCTGGCAATAATTTTATATGCGTCTCCTATGGAATTTGTTCCTGTGGAACAAGCAGAAACTGTACTGGCATTAGGACCTTTGGCTCCGGTCATTATAGAAACCTGTCCCGGGGCAAGGTTTATTAAAAGCATCGGAATGAAAAAAGGTGAAATCTTTTTTGGACCGCCTTCCAAAAGCATAGTGTGATATTTTTCTATGGTCACCAACCCGCCGATGCCGGCTCCTATCCATACTCCGACCCTGTGGGCATTGGCATTCGTGATTTTAAGTCCGGACATATCTAATGCCATTTTAGAACAGGCAAGAGCATAATGTATGAATTGATCCATTTTTTTTATTTCTTTTTTTTCTATAAATTTTTCCGGATCAAACCCTTTTACCTCTCCAGCTATCTTGGTGGAATATCCTTCGGTGTCGAACCTCGTAATCGGTCCTACGCCGCTTTCTCCCTTTACCATTCTATTCCATGAAGTTTCAGCATCGTTGCCAAGCGCCGTAATCATAGAATATCCCGTTATAACTACTCTTCTGTTGCAATCAATTTTTTCCATAATAATAAATCCGGTATAATAATAAATTATTTTGTATGTTCGTCGATATACGAAACTGCATCTTGAACCGTCTTAATTTTTTCGGCGTCTTCATCGGATATTTCTATTCCAAATTCCTCTTCAAATGCCATAACTAATTCTACCGTGTCTAATGAATCTGCGCCGAGATCCTCTACAAATGAAGCTTCGTTAGTAACTTCATCCGGAGTAACCCCTAACTGCTCTACTATTATTTCTTTAACTTTGTTTTCTACGGACATTTAATTTCACCCCCTCCTTTTTATTGTTTTTTAATTTTTTAATATGATTACATATACATTCCGCCGTTTACGTCCATAACCGTTCCGGTTATATAGCCGGAAAGCTCCGAACATAAAAAAAGCACGGCATTTGCAATGTCATAAGGCTCGCCTATTTTATTAAGCGGAATCCCTTTTTTAATCGCATCTTTAATATCTTCCGGCAGTTTATCGGTCATAATAGTTTTAATAAACCCGGGCGCAATAGCATTTGCAAGAATGCCTCTTGCCGCATATTCTTTAGCTATGGATTTCGTAAGGGCAATTATGCCTGCTTTCGATGCGGCATAATTTGCCTGTCCGGTATTGCCTATTTCGCCTATTACCGAAGCTATACTTATTATTCTCCCCGATTTAGCTTTAACCATGTGCTTTAATACATTTTTTGTAATATAAAACATACCGTTCAAATTGACGTTTATAACGTCTAGCCAGTCTTCGTCGCTCATTCTTATTAAAAGACCGTCTTTAACGATACCGGCATTGTTAACGAGAATGTCGATTTTAGATTCTTTAGATATAATCTTTTGGATCGTTTCCGATATCTTTTCCGAATTTTTGATATCGGCTTCATAAAAATCAAACCCGGATGAAATCGTTTTGATTTCGTCTTTAACGCTTATAAATCTTTTTTCGTCTATGTCGATTATTATAACCTTTGCCCCTGCGGTAAGTAAAACTTTGGATATAGAAAGTCCTATTCCCGAAGAGCCGCCGGTAACTATAGCCGTTTTACCCGTAAGTTCGATACAAAGAGACATAAATCACCCTCCATTTATTAAATCCTTAAACTTTCTAATTCCTTAACGGTCGAAACAGAATTTACGGACATAACATCCGCATTTTTATCTATCCTTTTAATCAGTCCGCTTAAAACATTTGAAGGTCCTATCTCGATAAATTTGGAAACCCCAAATATTTTTTCCATATTAACTATAATATCTTTCCACCTAACGGGAGAAACTATCTGCTCGAGAAGAAGCCCGACCGCATCGTCTTTTTTAGAATAATTGAGCGACGTAGCATTGGAAAATATATCGTATTCGGCATCACTGAACCAATCCTTATCTATAAACGAAGAGAGGTTTTCCTTTGCGCTCTCCATAAAAGGCGTATGAAACGGAGCGCTTACGGACAGGATAACTATTTTTTTCGCTCCGCGCTCTTTAAGGAGTAAACATGATTCATCGACGAATGACGAAATACCGGATATTACCGTTTGAATTGCAGAGTTAATATTTGCTATAAAAACTCCTTCTTTATTTTTTAAATGATTAACCTCGTTTATTGCGGATTTTATTATATTTTCGTCGAGCCCGATAATCGCCGCCATTTTGCCGAATCCTACCGGACAAGCCGTCTGCATAAAAAATCCTCTTTTTTTTGTAATTAAAAGAGCATTTGAAAAATCGACGGAGCCTGCAGAAACGTTGGCGCTGTATTCGCCGAGACTGTGTCCTGAAACGCAAACAGGTTTTAAGCCCAGTTCTTTTTCTATAACTCTAAGAATTGCTATACTCACGGTTAAAAGAGCCGGCTGCGTATTTTCCGTCAGATTAAGCGCCGCTTCATCGTCTCCCAAAATTAGGTTCTTCATATCCAACCCTAAAATATCCGAAGATTCTTCTAAAACAAAACGAGCTTCGTCGAAATTTTCAAAAATATCTTTTCCCATACCGATATGCTGAGACCCCTGCCCCGGAAAAACAAACGCGATATTAGAATTTGATGATTTTTCCATTTATTGTTTTTTATATTATTTTATAAATTTAACCATATTTTTAATAAAATCTTCCGTCTGCGAAACAATTTCTTCTATAACTTCTTTGACTGTTTTTTCTTCTTTTATAAGTCCGGCAATCTGTCCGCTCATAAAAGAACCCATTTCTACGTCTCCGTCAACCGAAGCGGCTTTTAATTTTCCGGTTCCCAGTTTTTCGTATTCCGAGACGGGCGCACATTTTTCTTCCAGTTCAAGAAACATTTTGGCAAGCCTGTTTTTTAAAACCCTTACCGGATGTCCGGTCGGTCTTCCCGTAACGACGGTATCCCTATCCGATGCCTTTACCACCATATCTTTCCAATTTTGATGTATATGGCACTCCTTCGTCGCAAGAAATCTCGTCCCCATTTGAATACCGGCGGCTCCTAGGCATAAAGCCGCGGCAAATCCTCTGTAATCTGCAATGCCGCCGGCCGCTATAACAGGTATACTAACGGCATCGACGACTTGCGGAACTATCGCCATTGTAGTAAGTTCGCCGATATGTCCGCCGGATTCGGTTCCTTCCGCAATCACGGCATCGGCTCCCGCTTTTTCCACCCTCTTTGCCAGAGCGGATGAAGGAATAACCGGTATAACTTTTATTCCTGCGTCGTGAAATTTCTTTATATAAGGGCCGGCGTTGCCCGCGCCTGTCGTTACGACCGGAACGCTCTCTTGGATAACCGCATCTACAAGCTCTTCTATATATGCTAAATAAAGTATGAGGTTGACCCCAAAAGGCTTATCGGTATTATCTTTTGCTTTTTTTATTTCCTGAACCAAAAGTTCGGGGGGCATTTGTCCTGCGCCGATTATACCTAAACCGCCGGCATTTGAAACGGCGCTCGCAAGTTCATAATTAGACGCCCATGCCATTCCGCCCTGAAATACAGGATATTTTATTCCTAATTTATCGCATATCGGAGATTTTATCATTTTATTATTTTACCATCTTATAATCGAAGAAGCCCAAGTTAGACCGGCGCCTATAGCATCTATTAATACGAGACTGCCTTCTTTCAAACGACCGGACATATAAGCTTCGTCTAAAGCGATAGGAATCGAACCGCTTGAAGTATTGCCGTATTTTTCTACATTTACAAAAACTTTTCCCATAGGAAAGCGCAATTTTTTTGCCGTAGCTTCTATGATTCTAATATTTGCCTGATGAGGAACGAATAAATCGATATCTTCCGGCTTAAGATTGTTAAATTTTATGGCTTCTTCCGCCACCGCTTTAAGATAATTGACGGCATATCTGAAAAGCTCGGAACCTTTCATCTTGATATAATGCTCCCGATTGCTAACGCTTTCAAGGCTTGCCGGCATTAACGAACCGCCGCCTTTAAGCATAAGAATATCGTCATGTCCGCCTTCCGAATGCATATGCGTCGATAAAATACCGCGGTTATTCTCCGTATTTGCCGTAAGTACTACCGCGCCCCCGCCGTCGCCGAACAGGACGCAGGTCGATCTGTCTTTATAATCGGTAATCCTCGATAGTAAGTCTGCGCCTATAACAAGAACGTTTTTATATTTGCCGGATTTGATAAAACTGTCCGCTATCGACAAAGAATATATAAATCCGCTGCACCCGGCGCTTATATCAAAAGCCGCGGCATTTTTTAGCCCCAACTTTTCCTGCACTATACAGGAAGTTGAAGGGAAAATCATATCGGGAGTAATCGTTCCCACTAATATCAGTTCGATGTCCTGCGGATTTAGCCCTGAAAGTTTAACGGCTTTTCTTGCGGCTTCAGCCGCTATATCCGACGTAACTAATCCTTCTTCCGCAATCCTTCGTTCTTTTATACCCGTCCTTGAAGTAATCCATTCATCGGACGTATCTACTATATTGCATAATTCATCGTTAGTAAGCACTCTTTCGGGAACGAACGAACCTACTCCTATGACTTTGGAATATATCAATTTTCAACCTTCGCTCAAATATTAAATTTATTTATTTCTTAACAGCTTATATTTTTTGCATTAGCTTCTATCTTGTGGCTTATATTAACGTTTATACCTTTTTCTACAAAATGTTTCGCGACTAATACGGCGCTCGTTAAAGCCTTGGCACTTGCACCGCCGTGGGCTATAAAAGCCGCTCCATTAACGCCCAGAAGCGGCGCGCCGCCGTATTCATTGTGATCTACAAGTTTTTTAAATTTTTTCAATGATTTTCTTGCCATAAAGAAACCTAATTTAGCCATAAAACTTTTATTTATTTCTTCTCTCAGAAGATTAAATATCGTTTCCGCCAGTGTTTCGGATGCTTTTAAGATAACGTTTCCGGTGAATCCGTCGCAGACTACCACGTCAACCTTTCCGTTAAATATTTCTCTGCCCTCTACATATCCGTAAAAATTTAAATCCGTATTTTTTATTATCCCGAAAGCCTCTCTGGTTAAATCGTTGCCCTTAGATGATTCCTCGCCGTTGCTGAGTATTCCTATCTTAGGATTCTTAATGCCCTTCATAAAAGAAGCATATTCGGAACCCATTATTGCAAATTCTGCAAGATGATAAGGCTTTACATCTACGTTTGCGCCCGCGTCTATCAAAACGGTATATCCGCCTATTGCGGGCATAATCGTTGCAATAGCGGGTCTGTCGATTCCTTTAATTCTTTTAAAAACAAACATTGCTATGGCTAAGGACGCTCCGCTGTTGCCCGCGCTGATAATTGCGTCCGCTTCTTTATTTTTAACAAGTTCATAAGCAACGCGCATAGAAGAGTTTTTCTTATTCCTTACTATTGCCGAAGGAGAATCGTTCATCGTTATCCGTTCCGGCGCATGTACTATTTTAATTCTGGCGCCGCGATAATTATTTTTTTGAATAGCATCTTTTAAGGCAGTCTCGTCTCCCGTTATAATTATCTCTAAGTCTTTATTAGACTCGACGGCGGCTATCGCTCCCATGATCTCAGGCTCGGGAGCCTTATCGGAACCAAAGCCGTCCAGAGCTATTCTAATCATTAAATAGTCTCCCTATTCTTATAAAATTGACGGGAATATAATGAATCAAGAGTTTTCCGCGGCTTTTTCGATTACGACTTTCCTGCCCTTATATGTTTTGCAGTTTGGACACATTCTGTGCGAAAGAACGGGTTCTCCGCAATTTGGACACTTCGAATAATTCACCGGCGTAAGGCTGTCGTGAGTTCTTCTTTTATCCCTCCTGCATTTAGAATGTCTTTTTTTTGGATTTGCCATATAACCTCCCCATATTTATATATTATAATTAAGTTGCTCTGCAACTTTCAGCGTGTAAATATTCGCCCTTCTCTTTTTAAAATATAATGCTATATTATTAAATTAAAATTGTAAAATGTCAATTTCAATTTTCCAACGATATGAAAATATTGTCGTCCGCCGTTTTAAAATCCGCTTTATCGGAAAACACCAATCGTTCCGCTCTTACCGCAGATCTTATATCGCCCGATATTTCATTTATAATGTCGATATAATCGGGATTTAACGCCTTAATTAAAATCTTGCTTATCTTATGATTCTGATGAAGGCTTAAATTAGTTCGTAATTTTCTGGCAGCCTCTAATATATTTAATAAGATACCGGAAATATTCACGGAATCGCTGAAAACGAGTTCTTTTTTAAATTCCGGCCAGTTAGATAGATGAATACTCCTGTCTTTCTCAAAATTTTTATAAAAGGAAAGGTATAGTTCTTCGGTAATAAACGGTATAAATGGAGCGAAAATTTTTAATATATTTAAAGAAATAAAATACATAACGTTTAAAACGGTTTTTTTTCTATCGGCGGTATCGATGCCCTCGTCCCAGAAAACATTTTTTATAATTTCTAAATAATTATCGCAATAAACGTTATAAAAAAAATCGGATGCGGTTCTTAACGTAAATGAATATTCATACGATTCCATATTATTTTCGCAAATCTTAAGGGCATTTTCAAATTCCGTCAGCACCCATTTATCTATCTGCGTCAACTTAAGGTTGGATATGTTTTTTTCGTAAGGATCAAATTCCGAGGGTATATTGGTAATCAAAAATCTTGCCGCATTCCATATTTTAATTAAAAGCTTTCTGCCGACAACTACATCTTCCTCGCTGAAACGCAAATCCTGCCCCAGATTTGCCTTAGACGCCCAGTATCTAAGGGCATCCGCCGAATATTTGCCTATTATGTCTTCAGGAGCGACGAAATTTCCAAGACTTTTGGACATTTTTTTACCGCTTTTGTCTAAGCCCCATCCGCTTATCATAACATTTTTAAAAGGTATGTTTTCCGTATGATAAATAGATTTGACTACGGTATAAAACAGCCATGTCCTGATAATTTCCTGGGCCTGCGGACGCAAACCCATCGGATAAATCATATTTAAAAGTTCTTTACTACCGTCGTCTCCGTATGCCCACCGCGAATTTATAAGAGGCGTCATCGAAGACGTCATCCAAGTATCCATGACGTCGGTTTCCGGCTTGAGTTCTTTTCCTCCACACTTAGGGCATTTATTTACGTGCGGTAAATTTACGACCGGATCGATAGGCAGGTCCGATTCCGCCGCAGTAATAATTTCACCGCATTCGGAACAATACCAGACAGGGAAAGGAACGCCGTAAAACCTCTGCCTCGAAATGTTCCAATCCCATTTAAGATTATTAATCCATTCGTCATAGCGGGCTTTCATAAATTCCGGATGCCAAGTCATTTGATTGCCGGCGTCTATAAACCTGCTTTTATTATCTAGTATTTTTATAAACCACTGTTCCGCAAGAATGAACTCGACCGGGGTTGCACATCTATCGTGGACTCCTACGTTGTGTATAAGCGGTTTTTCTCCTTTTATTAAACACAGTTCGTTTAAGTCCTCTACGACGGCTTTTTTGGCTTCTTTAACGTTTAATCCGCTATATTTTCCCGATAGTTCGTTTAATCTTCCCGCTTTATCAATTACTATCGCCGTATCGAGTTTATGCTCCTTCCATTTCTTAACGTCTTCGACGTCGCCCCATGTGCAGACCATCATAAGTCCTGTTCCGTAATTCATATCCACCGATTCGTCGAATTTAACCGGAACTTCTTTATTATATAGAGGTATCTTAACATTTTGCCCTTCCAGGAATTCATATCTTTCGTCGGCAGGGTTGGCATAAACCGCTACGCATCCTCCGAGAAGTTCGGGACGCGTCGTAGATATTATGAGGCTTTTGCCGTTCATTGATTTAAATTCTATATCGTAAAGGACGCCGCTGAATTCTTCAAGAATAACATCCGCCTGCGCAAGAGAGGTTCTGCATTGAGGACACCATAATATAGGTTCATTGCGCCTTTCTATCAGTCCTTTATTATAAAGATCCAAAAACGATTTTTGCGAGGTTTTTCTGCATCTTTCGTCTATGGTAGAATACGACAATTCGTAGTCTGCGCTTATTCCGGCAGACTTCCATAACGATTTATAGATTTCTATGCCCGACTTAGTTTCCTTAAGGCATAAATCGATAAAATCTTCTCTGGTGATTTTAGATTTATTTATTTTGTATTTTTTCTCCACATAACGCTCGGTCGGAAGACCGTTATCGTCGAAACCCATAGGATAGAAAACGTTAAATCCCTTCATTCTCTTATATCTGATAATAAATTCCGCCTGAGAATAACTCATCACGTGCCCTACATGAAGATGAGAAGACGAAACATAAGGCGGCGGGGTATCTACCGAATAAACTTTCCTGCTTTTATCGAGAGGTTCAAATTTATAAATTTTATTGTCTTCCCAATATTGCGATATTTTTTTTTCTACGGTTTTATAATCGTAATTTTTGGGGAAATCCTTAAAATCGACAAAACTTTCCGTATTTTTTTGCATAGTTTATAAAGTTTAGCAATTTTTTATTTAAAAATCAACTTAACTTGCAAAATTTCGGTCGTTATATGATATAATAGATAAAATGTACCAAGTGCTTGCAAGAAAATACAGACCGAAGATTTTCGATGAAATTATCGGACAGGACGCGATTATCCAGACTCTTAAAAATGCGGTTATCAACGACAGGGTTTCGCATGCCTATATATTTACCGGAACTAGGGGCGTAGGCAAAACCTCAATCGCAAGAATACTCGCAAAATCAATAAACTGCGTAAAAGGCCCTACGGTTAATCCCTGCGGAGTCTGCCCCGCCTGCGTCCAGATTCAGAACGGAAACTCCGTCGACGTTATTGAAATTGACGGCGCATCTAATACCGGGGTCGATTCTATAAGAGATTTAAAAGAAAGCATAATATATTCTCCTCAGAGTTTCAGATTTAAAATTTATATAATAGATGAAGTTCATATGCTTTCCAATAGCGCATTTAACGCTCTTTTAAAAACGCTTGAGGAACCGCCCGCCCACGCAAAATTCATTTTCGCCACTACCGAGATTCATAAAGTTCCGGAAACTATACTTTCGAGGTGTCAGAGATTTAATTTTAAAAGAATACCTACCGGAATTATTTTCGATAAATTAAAAGAAATTTCTCTTACCGAAGATGTTTCGATAACCGATGAAAATCTTATGGTTATCTCATCGCTGGCAGACGGCTCGCTGAGAGATTCGCTATCTATTTTCGACACCGCCATATCTTATTTTGGAAAAGATATAAAAGAAGACGTTTCGCCCGTGCTTGGACTGACTACTAAAGCAATAATATCCAAACTTATATCCGCTATATTTCTTAAAGATTATGAAAGTTCGATAAAAGCGGCAAGGGAAATATATGAATCGGGAGCCGACATAAGACAGTTTATGAAACAGGCGGCATTTTATATAAGAAACATTTTAATCGTAAAACTAAAATATAAAGACCTGATTTACGATTTAACCAATGAAGAAATTAATGCTTTAATTCCTTTCGCCGAACAAAAATCGGCAGAAGAACTTTTAGATATGATAGATATTATGATTAACGCGGATATGAAATACCAAAGGATTTCATCGCCTCTGTTAATGTTGGAACTGACTATCTTCAGGCTTTTTAATATTCCCCAAAAAAAAGACGTACAGGAACTCATTAGCAAGCTTAATGATTTGAAAGCTACCGGCGGTTTTAAAGAACAGGGGGGACATACCGATATTATAAAACAAACCGGCTTAAGAGATAATAATAAAATAACGGAAGTTAATATAACATCCGCAAATTACACGCCCGGCGCTTCACCAGATCATGAAAAATTATTCGACCATTTTTTAAAAACGGACGAAAAATTAAGCGGGCTTAATAAAAAAACAGAAAAATTTGAAATTTTCCGAACCGAAGCACATACGACAGATAAAAAAGATGCGGCCAACTTTGATACAGACGACGCTATAGAAAATATTAAAGAAATATTCGGCGGCGATATCGAAAAAATAGAAAAAAAATAAAAAGTTAATTTGCAAAAAAACATAAAATTAAATAAAATATAACAAAATAAAAACTCGGAGGAGCGGTAAAATGTCTAAAAATATCGCCGGAATGTTAAAACAGGCGCAGAAACTTCAATCGGATATGCTTAAAATGCAGGAAGAATTAGGATCTAAAATAGTGGAAGCCGGTTCCGGCGGCGGAATGGTCACGGCAAAAGTAAACGGAAAACAGGAACTGCTCGAAATTAAAATAGATAAAACGGTGGTTAATCCCGACGACGTGGAAATGTTGCAGGACCTTATCGTCGCATCCGTAAACGAAGCGCTTAGCAAATCAAAAGATATGGTAACCGGCGAAATGTCTAAATTAACCGGCGGGCTTAATCTGCCCGGTCTTTTCTAACCGGCGGATTTATGTCTTTAAACCATTCGGATTATATTAAAGATATTGTTTTTGCATTTAAAAAACTTCCCGGCATCGGCGAAAGATCGGCGCGAAGATTAGCCTTTTATATTCTATCCCAGAACGAATCTGTTGCCTACAGCCTCTCGGATGCAATAAAAAATGCAAAACAAAATGTCAAACTTTGCAAAAACTGTTTCAATCTAAGCTCGGACGACGTATGCCCGATTTGCAACAATCAGTCGAGAAACAATAAACAGCTTTGCATTGTAGAAAACCCTGAAATAATATACGTATTTGAAAAAAGCGGTAATTACAACGGTTATTACCATGTTTTGCATGGTTTAATCAATCCGCTGGAAGGTACTACTCCGTCCGACCTTAAATTAAAAGAACTTGCGGAAAGAGTTGAAAACGGCAACTTTGAAGAGATAATACTTGCTTTAAACCCAAATTCAAACGGGGAAGCCACCTCTATTTACATACAAAAAATATTATCCCCCTACAATGTTCATATAACCGTCCTCGCACGCGGAATCCCTATCGGTTCCGATCTTGAATACGTCGATAAAAACACGCTTTCCGAAGCAATCAATTACAGAAAAAGTTTTTAGCAATCTATTTAAAGTTAAAGCCGACTTTCTTGTAAATTAAATTATGCCTAATAACAAAGTTTTACTTATTTCGATAGACAACCTGAGATATGATTGTGTAAGTTATATTAAAGACAAACCTCATTTGAAGCAGTTTTATGTCGAAAACATAGTAGATACGCCTACTATTGACGAGATTGCCGAAAGTTCTTCGGTTTTTACGAATTGTTTTTCGACGTCAAGTTATACGACGTCCGCCCATGCCTCTCTGTTTACGGGATTATTGCCGCCAAAACACGGTCTTAGACCCTTCTTCTATAAAAAGATAAAAAACGACTGCTTAACTCTTGCTGAAGTTTATAAGAATAACGGCTATAAAACCGTTTTTTATTCGGACGTCATTGAACTTTTTCAACCGCTCGGACTAACCAAAGGATTCGATTTCATATATGCAAACGACGTAAACCAACTATTCAAACAGCTTTCAGTCTTCAAAGACGAAAAGGTATTCTGCTTCGTTCATCTTTTCGATATTCACGAACCCTATATTTACTCTCAGAATTACAACGAAAACAGATATAACGACGATTATTTCGCTTTTATGAACAAAATGTCGACATTATATAAGATTCCTATTCAAAACAATAATCCATTCACTATGTGGAATAATTTTTCGGGCAAAGTAAATTACGGCGTCCAGATAATGCTTCCTCCTTATATTCACGGCGTAAACAAGTTCGATAAGGGGCGTTTCAGATCAATTTACGGTTTTTTAAAAAATCTGGGGTATTTTAACGAAGACAATATATATTCGATATTTGCAGACCATGGGGAAGGAAGGATCACTTTTTTCGATATGCAGGTTTTCGGTCATATGGGGGAACTATTCGACGAAGTAATAAGAATACCGTTTATACTGCATGCTCCTCAAATAGAAAACACGGTTTATGATAAACCAACTTCTATAGTCGATTTATTTCCAACGCTTTTATCTTTATCGGAATTAAAAACTAATTTAACCGACATTGACGGACAATCTTTATTAAAAGAAAGAGAATATTGTTATTCCGAATTCTGCACACAGAATATGTACAACGAGATAAGGCAGTTTTCGGAAGCCGTTTACGACAGAAGTAAAACCGGTGCATCTTATAAGGATAAATATTTCCTATCCCAGCGCTCTATAAGAACCAAAGACCGAAAATATATGTTTATACCCGATAATATTTTACCGTCAGAGGCAAAAAAAATCGTCGAAAATATTAATCTGTCCGACGAAGACTTCATTATTGAAATGTTTAACGCCGTTATGAGAAAAAGGATAAGCAAACCGGAATATTTATTTTTATTAAATTCTCTTAAATCTAAACAAAGTACCAGACAGAATATATACCAGAGCATGGTTTCTTCTGAAATTTACAACAGACCTAAGAATTTTTATTTCGACCTTTTGACCGACCCTCTCGAAGAAAATTTAATTATATTAAATACGGCTTTATCGGATTCGGTCAAATATATCGAGACGCTAAACAAAATAGAAAACAATGCGGTTATCACCGATAATTTATTCGAAGATAGTAATACCGCAGACAAAAACGGTACAAAAATTATCTTTACCCAGTCCGAATCCGCTAAGAATATCGAAAGCGAATCGCTCGCCTTGTTAAAGCAAAAAACCTCTTTGAGTATCGAAATAATCAAAGAAGCATATGACAGATACGGCGATAAAATCGGAATCGCGTTTACCGGAGGAAAAGATTCAACTGTCTTGCTGGACTTAACGAGAAACGTTTTTCAAGGGAAAATACCTTTTAAAGTTATAACCATAGATACTTCTGTAGAATTTCCGGAAATAAAAGAATTTATAGAAAAACTAAAAAGCTCTTGGGGCTTCGAACTCTCGACTTATTCTAATAACGAAGCGTTGAAACAAAAATACCCCGTAGCCAAAGATAAAGCCGACTGCTGCAATAATCTTAAAACTCTTCCGTTAAAGCTGTCGATTAAAGATTTGCATCTCAAAGCGTTAATGACCGGCATAAGAAAAGACGAAAACGAAGCCCGGGCAAACGAAGTATATTTTTCTAAAAGAAAAGACCCCCACCACTTCAGGGTTCATCCCCTTCTTCATTTTACCGAAAAAGATATATGGGACTACATAAAATTAAATAACCTTCCTTACTGTCCCCTTTACGAACAGGGTTATAGGTCTATAGACTGCGCCCCCTGCACGCAAAAAACCACCGAAATAGATGCCGCCGAACGCTCCGGGAGGTCGCAAGACAAAGAAGCGGCTATGGACAAACTGCGCCGGCTGGGATATTTTTAAGGACTAATTTATGAAATTGCGATACACAATAATATTATATTTATCGACGGCTGTTACTGCAATATGATAATGTCCTATATTGACAAAAGTTTCTCGGCATATTGACATATTTATAAAAAACTAATAAAATATTAGTTTTCGATTAATATAAATCTTTATTAAAACTAATTTATTAAACTTATTAATTAAATGTTTGACGGACTCAGCTCAAAACTCGAAAAGGTTTTTAAAAATCTTAAAGGTTACGGAAAGCTATCAGAAAAAAATATCGAGGACAGCCTTAAAGAAGTACGGCTGTCTTTGCTGGAAGCCGACGTAAACTACCTTATAGTAAAGGAATTTATCGAATCCGTAAAAAATAAAGCCGTAGGCGAAAAGGTTGCCGACAGCCTTACCCCCGCCCAGCAAATCATAAAGATAATAAGGGACGAACTTGTAGAATTATTAGGGAACAATGAACCGTTAAACATAAAGGCAAAACCGCCCGTCATTATTATGCTTATCGGGCTTCAGGGTTCCGGCAAAACTACCACCGCCGGTAAACTTGCGCTGTATCTACACAGAATGAAGCGCAGGGTTTATCTCGTTCCTGCCGACGTTTACAGACCTGCGGCAATACTACAGCTAAAAAAAATCGGCTCAAGCATTAATATTCCCGTCTATGAAACCCCCGAAGAAAACGGAAAGGTTTTGCAGAAACCGGACGAAATATTAAAAAATGCTTTGGAAATCGCCGAAAAACAAGCTTACGATACCGTAATCGTCGATACGGCTGGACGCCTTGAAATCGACGAACCGTTAATGGACGAGCTTAAACTTCTTAAAAATAAATTCAACCCTAACGAAATATTATTCGTTGCGGATTCGATGCTCGGTCAGAGCGCCGTCACGGTGGCTAAGACATTCAACGAAACCCTCGATATATCCGGCGTCGTATTAACCAAGGTTGACGGCGACGCAAGAGGAGGGGCGGCTCTTTCTATTAAAAAAACCGTCAACAAGCCTGTAAAATTTATCGGCGTCGGCGAAAAATTGAGCGATTTCGAAGTTTTTTACGGGGACAGAATAGCGGACAGAATACTCGGAATGGGCGACATATTAAGCCTAATAGAAAAGGCTCAGGAGTCTATCGACGAAAAATCTGCAAAATCCATAGAAGAATCGCTGAACAAAAAAGATTTTACCGTTAAAGATTTTGCCGAACAGCTTAAAATGATGTCTAAAATCGGCGGCATTGCCCAGATAGCAGGTATGATTCCGGGCTTTTCTAAAATTAAAGATAAATTTAATTCCGAAGCGGCGGAAAAAGAAATAGTTAAAATTAAAGCTATTATTAACTCTATGACGGAAAAAGAACGTATAAATCCGGATATCCTTAACGGCGGAAGACGCAAAAGAATATCTCTCGGAAGCGGCACCACCGTGAACGACGTGAATATTTTTATAAACAAATTCGAAGAAGTTAAAAAAATTATGAAGTCGTTCAAAAAAAACAAATTAGGTTCTTTTAAAAATATAAATAATATTAAAAGCATGTTTAACAAAGGAGATTTCAAGTGGCGGTAAAAATCAGACTTACAAGGATCGGTTCTCACAAAAAACCTTTTTACAGAATAGTAGCGGCTTCCAGCGAGAAAGCCGTGCAGAAAAAATTCATCGAGATACTGGGGACGTATAATCCCTGCTCGAACACAAGTCAATTCACTATCGACAAAGACAAATTCGACAAATGGATAAGCTTAGGCGCCAAACCGAGCGATACCGTTATGTCTTTGGTTAAAAAACAGGACAAATGAACGACTGCATCTGCATAGGGGAATTTATAAAACCCCACGGTATTTGCGGAGAGCTTTTATTTATAACGTATAATCCCTTATCGGATGCATTGGATTTGGACATTCCGCTGTTTATGAACGAAAATTGCGGACTTGAACGGATAAAAATCGAAAAAATAAGGCGGGTAAATAAAGGGTATCTCATTAAGCTTTACGGCGTTAATTCTATCGAATCGGCAGAAAATTTTAAAAAGGTCCCCGTGTTCGTTAAGAAAGACGATATAAATTTAAATCGGGATGAATATTTAATTTCAGATTTAATAGGCTTAAACTGTTACGACGAAAGCAACCGAAATATCGGAACGGTTTCGGAAATTTACCCGGGGGAAACCGATATAATTGAAATAAAATCATATTATGCAACTTACTTAATCCCTATGACTGATGACAACATTTCATGTATAGATATTAAAAATTTAAAAATAACGGTAAAAAACGAAGAAAATTATAAAATATGATTCACCAAATAGACGAAAATAAAAAAGTTATAGACGTCATTTCGATAATGCCGGAATATTTCGAGTCTTTTCTTAAAGTAGGACTTATCGAAAGGGCCTTAAAAACCGGACTTATCGAAATCAATATAATTAACCCAAGAGATTTTTCAGAGGATAAACATAAAAGAGTGGACGATAAGATTTACGGCGGCGGGGCAGGTCAGCTTTTAATGGCAGAGCCTATTCTCAAAGCCTACGAATATTCTTTAACTAATTATAAATATAAGAATAAGAAACATATTACGGTAATAATGTCCGCATCCGGAAAATTGCTTGATTCAAGTATAGCCGAAGATATGTCCGATTATAGCCATATAATCATAATTTGCGGAAGATACGAAGGAATAGATGCTAGAGTGACGGATATCACCGGCGGAGTTGAAGTATCGATAGGAAATTATATATTATCCGGCGGAGAAATAGCCGCTATCGTCTTCATAGAAGCCGTAGGCAGATACTTTAAAGGGTTTCTCGGAAACCCGGATTCCCTCAAAGAAGAAAGCCTTTCCGGCAATTTCGGCAAAATACTCGAATATCCGCAATACACTAAACCAAAAATCTTAAAAGGCAAGCCTGTTCCCAATGTTCTACTCGGCGGCAACCATAAGCTGATAAACGAGTGGAGAACGGAAAAAGCTTTAAAAAAGACTGCGGAAAATAGAGGAAAGACCGAATAAAATTTCTAATAATAATATAAAATTATAACTAAAAACAAATAAAGGAGATTTCAATGAATATCATCGAAAAAATCGAAAATTCATCTTTAAAAACCGATACGCCCATATTTAAATCGGGGGATACCGTCAAGGTGCATCAAAAGATAAAAGAAGGCGATAAAGAAAGAATTCAGGTTTACGAAGGAGTTGTAATCGCAAGAAAGGGAAGCGGCATAAGGTCTGCGTTTACCGTCAGAAAAAATTCTTACGGCGTAGGAGTGGAAAAAACTTTTTTAGTCAATTCTCCTTTAATCGATAAAATAGAACTGCTGTATCAAGGAAAAGTCAGAAGGGCAAAACTGTACTATCTAAGAAAGAAAAAAGGCAAAGAAGCTAAAATAGAAAGGCTTGATATGGTTCAACAGCAGTAAATATAAAATATTATATTTTTATATTTAACCGATTCTTTTATGAATATTAATGGTATACTTATACTATAATATAAGATATAAGTTCGTTAATATTAAATAAGGGAGATTTTCTATGGAAAATTCAAAAACGCCATTCGATAAATTTGCCGAATTTATCGGCACCGTTCTTACCGCAACGGAGGATAGATTTCAAAAAATTCTAGATGAATTTATTGTAACGCAGGATTTTGGAAAAAAAGAAGCTCAAGACTTTTCCGAAAAAATGAAAGGCATATATGAATCCAATAAAGCGAAAATGTTGTCTTTAATCGACGAATCGGTGAAAAAAGCCCTTAGTAAAGCCGATATAGCGCGTGGTTCCGAAATTAAAGAACTACACGAGAAAATAAAAACGCTGGAAGAGAAAGTCGATAAACATGGCCATGTTTCTCATACTCATACAGAGCACAATGCGCATCATACGCATACGCACAGCAAGTAATAAGTAAATGACGGCGAAATCTTACAGAGTTATAATTAAAGGAATAGTCCAAGGAGTGAACTTTCGCAATTTTACAAAACTTGAAGCCGAAAGAATAGGAATCAAGGGATATGTTATGAACACTCATGACGGACATGTAGAAGCATTTTTCGAAGGCGGGGAAGAACAAATTAAGGAAATGATAGCCTCGGTTCACGTTGGACCTCCTTCTTCCAGAGTAAAGGAAGTCAAACTTTACGAACAGGAAAGTTTGTCGAATTTTAAGGATTTTAAAATTCTAAGGTAATATAATAATAGTAGCATTATCTTTTGATAAGGGATCTGCGACTATCGTAATTTCGCCCTTAATGAGTTCGGGTCTGCATTTAATTTCCTCCAGAACCGATTTTAAATCTTTAGTTTCTATGAATTCATAAATTTTAGTCAATTCTTTCGCATAACAAATTTTTATATTTCCAAAAATATCGTTCATATCGGCAAGCAGTTTTTCTACGCTTCTGCCGGGTTCAAACAATATAAAAACTCTTTTTTCTTCCTTAAGTTTGGCAAGGAGTTTCTTTCTCTTACCTCCTTTTTTCGGTAAAAATCCTATAAACGTAAACTCGGACGTATCAAGTCCCGAGGCGGAGAGAGCAGTTAAAACGCTTGAAGGTCCGGGAATCGGGACTATTTTTATGCCTTTTTCCACGCATAACCTTACTAAATACGAACCTGGGTCGGATATCAAGGGCGTTCCGGCTTCGCTGACCAGCGCAACATCCTTACCCTTTGATATGCTTGCGACGATACCGTCAGCCGCTGATTTTTTATTATATTCGTGGTACGGGATTAAACGCGTCTTTATATGGTATCTGGAAGTTAATATTCTGGTTTTTCTCGTATCCTCGCAGGCTATAAAATCAACAAGCCTCAACGTCTTAAGCGCCCTTATCGTAATATCCTCAAGATTTCCTATGGGGGTAGCAACAATGTATAACGAGGCCATTCGATTATGCCCAGTCCCTTAAATATCTAAAGTCTATATTTATCGTCCGCTCGGAAATTTTCGCTATTAAAGGCATTCGTCTTTTATACTGGGATTTTTTTATTTTGTCGTATATTTTATTAACAAGATTCTCGTCGTATCCAAGGGAGACGACGACTTCCGGTTTATACATTTTATCTATTAAAAGATACATTATGCCGTCTGCTGTTTCATAAGTAAAACCGAGTTCATTTTCATCGGATTGTCCCGCCCATAAATCAGCCGAAGGAGGCTTTGTTATTATGCTTTTTGCAATGTCAAGATGTTCCGCAAGTTGATATATCTGCGTTTTGTAAATATCGCCTATAGGGTTTAATGCAGAAGCCATATCTCCGTAAAGAGTTCCGTAACCCAAAAGAAGCTCCGATTTATTACTTGTCCCTAACACCAAAGAATTTAATTTATATGAATAATCGTATAAAATAGACATCCTTTCCCTTGCCATTTTATTGCCTTTTCTAATCCTAATATCATCGGCATCCTTGCCGGCTCTTTCTTTTGTAAAATAGTCGTTTACCTGTTTCGTTATGTCTATGACATAATGAGAAACGCCAAGCGTCTTCACGATTTTTAAGGCATCGTCCATGCTTGATCCGGCGCTGCTTTCATAAGGCATAATCAGCGCCGTCACGTTCTCTTTTCCAAGCGCATTTGAAGCCAAATAGCATGCTGCGGCAGAATCTATGCCCCCGGACAATCCCAAAACTACGCTATTTACCCCAGCTTTTGAAACTTCTATCTTGATAAAATTAGAAAGATGTTTATAAATGAGTGGAAAATTATATTCGTCTATTTTTGGGAGTTCTTTTTTCATTTGGGATTTATAATACCTTCTATCTCTTTGAGCGTCAGGTTTAGATTCTCGTCTCTTATGAGAGGCGTTTTAAATCTTTCGTTATTCAAAAGGTCTAAATTAATTTCTGTCAAAATTTCCCCTTCTTCTAAATAATCCAGTTTGCTTTCCATCTCTCCGGAAGGGTTAAATATGCAAGAACCGCCGGAAAATCCAATACCGTCTTCAAATCCAACCCTGTTTACGTATAATACATAACTTTTGTAATAGAAAGCTATAACGGAAAGCAGTTCCTCCCACATATTCATAGAATTAAATTTATTAAGTCCGGCGGTAATACCTCTTGCGGGAGACGCCGAATTGATTATAATTATATGCGCTCCTTTATTTACGGCGATATAAGACGAAGAAAGATGCCATGCGTCTTCGCAGGTTAAAACGGAAACTTTGACGCCGTCCAGATCAAAAACTCCAAAGACGTTTCCGGGCTTAAAATACCTTAATTCTTCGAACATTCCATATGTAGGCAGATAAACTTTTCTATGAACGTTGATTAATCCGCCTTTAGAGATACAAAAAGTCGAATTATAAAAATTAAAATCGGGATCTTTTTCCACAAAACCTGCAATCACCGAAATGTCCAAATCTTTGGTTATTTTATAAATATCTCTTAGAACTGCGGATTCATCGGTATAAATATTTATTCCCATATCGTAAACGCTGTCTTTTAAAAAATAACCGGTTAAAGAAAGCTCCGGGAAAATTACAAGGTTAGCCTCTTTATCTTTTGCTGCGGAAATAATTTCAATATGGTTTTCGATATTTTTCTTTAAATCCCCTACTTTGGGATTTGTCTGGGCAAGGAAAATTTTCATCGAATTATTTTCTTTCATTCAATAACATTTTCAAAAAAAATTAATTTAATTGAACTGCTATCTATATATTCAATCGAAATAACTCCGTAATTTATAAAACTTTTTTCTCTGTCTATATTGGAAATCAACAAAAAAAAATTTGATACGTCTATAATTTTTTCTAACTTTTTTTTGTCCACGGCTTCATAAGGCTTCCCAAATTTGCTTTCAAACCTTGTTTTGACTTCTATAAAATTTAAAACTCCGTTTTCGCTTTCCGCAATAATATCTATTTCGTTGCGTCCCTTCCTAAATTTTGTTTTTATGATTTTATATCCTATTTTTTCCAAAAACCCCGCGGCTACTCTCTCTCCTCGATCTCCTTTAATTTTATTATTTTTATTCATTTTTATATTGTATATTATTTATCGTTAAAACTTAAATGTTTTTCTGTGAACCTCGCAAAATCCATATTTTCTAAGATTATTCTTGTGCTCTACTGTTGCATAGCCCTTATGCCGTTTAAAACCGTAATTCGGATATTTTTCGTCCAGCAAAACCATTAAACCGTCTCTGAAAACTTTGGCTATTACGGAAGCGCAAGCGACTAACTTAATTCTGTCGTCGCCCTTAATTACGGGAATAGCTTTTAATCCCGTAATATCGGTTAAGCCTGCCGGAATGAACGGGCCGTCTATGATTACGACATCCGGTTTGACGGATAAGCCGTCGAATGCCCTTTCCATAGAGAGCATAGCTGCATTTAAGATATTGATTTCATCTATTTCCGTATGCGACGCGGTACCGATAGAATAAGAAACGGCATTGGAAATAAGCATCTTATAATACTCGTTTCTTTTTGCCTCGGTTAACTGCTTGGAGTCTTTAACGCCTGAGGGAATTCTGTTTTTATCTATTATTATCGCCGCAGATACCACCGGACCAGCAAGACTGCCTCTGCCTGCTTCGTCTATTCCACATATTTTTAACGGCATAATAATTAACGCTTTATATTTATAATATAATCGTAAAATTTATCGATTCTCTTGATACATCTTTCTTTTCCCATCGCAAATATAATCTCGTATATAGGGGGGGATACCTTTTCTCCCGTAAAAGCCAATCTTATTATCATAGCTTTTTCTTTCATCGTCCAATTATTTTTTGACAAGAAATAATTAAATTCATTTTTTATAGATTCTATAGAATTTTTTAGCATTTCTAAGGCATTAGCTTTGCCGGCTTTATCGGTCAAATCTATATTATCGGAATTAAAAATCTCGTTATTCAACCCGTCGATAAATTCCCTAAACGATTTTAAAAACAGAAGGTCGCTTTCGTTAAAATTAAACTCGCTCAAAATTTCATCTTTGTAATCAATTGTTTCATTCACAAAAAAACCGAGCTTCTGTCTCAGTTCAACGAGAGTTTTCGCACGGGATTTAAGGGAATCTACAAGCGATGCGGTTTTTATATCGATATTTAAAGGGGACTCTAAATCTCCGCGTATATCATTTATCATATCAATCAAATCAAAAGGATCTTTTGATTTGATATAGTGGGAATTTAACCATAAAAGTTTTTCGGTATTGAATATAGCGGCAGATTTGCTTATATTTTTTAAATCAAAATATTTTATTATTTCTTCTAAAGAAAATATCTCGTCGTTTCCGTGCGACCATCCGAGCCTTATTAAGTAGTTAACAAGGGCTTCCGGCAAAAAACCCTCTTTTTTGTACTGGTTTACAGACGTCGCCCCATGTCTTTTCGATAATCTTTTTCCGTCCGAACCGAGTATCATTGAAACATGCGCAAACTCGGGCGTATTAAAGCCGAAGGCATTATACAGCATTATCTGTTTCGGGGTATTGCTGACGTGGTCGTCGCCTCTTATGATATGCGTTATTCCGGTAAGCGCGTCGTCTATGACTACGGCAAAATTATAGGTTGGAATACCGTCTTCACGGACAAGAACAAAATCGTCTATTTCATCGTTAGCTACGCTTATATGTTGGTTTCTTATTAAATCTTTAAATCCGGTAGCGACGCCGGGGCTTCTATCGACCCTGAATCTGATTACATGCGGGGTTTTTAAAAGGGCTTCGTCCGGCTTTAACTCGCGGCATCTTCCAACATACATAGGTTTTTTGCTTTCCGCTATAAGCTTATTCCTGTCTTCCTCAAGAAGTTCTTTCGAGCAAAAACAGTAGTAGGCTTTATCTTCTTTTAGGAGTTTGTCTATATAAGACCGGTAAATATTTAGACGGTCGGATTGAAATATTATTTCTTCATCGGGGAATATAGACAACCACTTGAGGCTTTCTATTATGTCTTCTTCGAATTTTTTTTCGGAACGTTCGAAGTCCGTATCTTCAATTCTTAGAACAAATTTTCCACCGTAATGTTTTGCATAAGCATAGTTGAAAAGAGCCGTTCTTGCCCCTCCTATATGTAGATAGCCGGTAGGACTCGGGGCAAATCTTGTTTTCATATTATTCATTAATTTTTAAATACAATATATAATATATATAATTTCTTTAATATATAACGATAGAAGAATATCCGACCACGCTTGAATAATCGCCGGATACCTCTCCCGAATTTGTATAGCCTATCAGTTTCGATTTTGTTCTGCCTGCCATTTTAGCGATATTAAGCATTATGGATGCAGGAATAAAACCGCACATAGTAATATCGTTTTCCCCGACTTTTTCGTATAAGCCGCGCGGATTCATATCCAGAATCTCTTTGATGGCAATATCGTCTTTTAATTTTGCGGATTCCGCCGGTTCATAATGCGTCATATCGGAGCTTGCAATTATCAAAACGTCGTCAAGCAAATTTAATTTTTTAAGAGCATTAAATACCGCCTTTGAAGCGTTAAGGATATCATTGTATCTCATAAAAGAAACTACTATGGGAACAATCTTAAAATCCTTTTTTAAATTATATAAAAGGGGTATCTGGACTTCGACCGAATGTTCTTTTAAATGCGCAAGTTCATCGGAAATAAACGGACTGCCTCCGTCTTCTATTATAGCGTCGGCAAGCTGGGCGTTAATAGGAACGGAAAAATCTTTGAAGTCGTATTTGCCGTTATTCATTACCGAATAATCGGCTCCCATACCTGTGTGATTCGGACCTATAATAATAATATTATTTTTTATATTAATGCTCGAAAAACCGGCATATGCTATCTTCCCCGAATATACATATCCGGCATGCGGAGATATAATACCGAAAGCGTTTACTTTTTCTTTAGCGGGAACGACGCCGAAAGAATCTATTAATTTTTTTATATTATCTAATCCTTCAGGATAAAAATAACCGATTGCGGCAGGTTTTCTAATCATTTAGTTCACCTTTTTCGTAGTAATATTATAAATTAATTATACCACAAAATTATATATTGCAAGCCTCGACGTAAACTAAGGTTTCGTCGGGATTTACGCTGTCGCCTTCTTTTATATAAATTTCTTTAACTATGCCGTCTATAGGAGTATGTATTTCATTTTCCATTTTCATAGCTTCGACTATTAATACGGTATCGCCGGCTTTTACGGAGCTACCCTCTTTAACGATAATTTTTGTAATCCTTCCGGGCATAGGGGCATAAACATCTCCGTCTCTTTTCGGAGAAGGTCTTTTTGACCTTGCTATACTTTCTCCGACTATTTCTCCGCCTGCGCTTGGAACAATTTCGGTAAGCGATTCTATAACTACTTCCTCAAGCGCGCCGTCTATATTTAAAAAAAACGGCCTTTTTTGATCCGACTTATGCCCTACGCCCGCAATTTTTATCTTATAGCTTTCGCCGTGAACAGTAACGATAAACTCGCTCGGAGCAAGTCCTCCGTTCTTTTCTAAAACAGTAGAAACCTGTTCTTGCATGATATTCTGCTCCGGCACCGGATTTAAGGCAGATTCTTTATCCGTAGGTTTTGAGTAATCAGGCAAACCGCCTGCCTTTCTATCTTTAAAAAATTCTAGTGCAATATTGGGAAATAAAACATATGAGAGTAAGTCTTCGTCGTTAATATCGAATTCTTTAACGTCCATATATTCTTTTGATAGTTCCGGTTCAATTAAATCAGCCGGTCTTACCTGAATAACCTTTTCGTTCCCAAGAACTCTTTTTTGTATCTCGGGATTAATCTCGGCCGGCGGCTTGCCGTAATAGCCTTTAAGGTAATTTTTAGTTTCGCTTGTTACCACTTTATATTTTTCGCCGGTTATTACGTTAAGGGCGGCTTGCGTTCCTACAATTTGGGAAGTCGGCGTCACTAAAGGAGGGAAGCCAAAATCTTCCCTTACCTGAGGAACTTCATACAGCACCTCCTCCATTTTGTCGAGAGCGTTTTGCTCTTTAAGCTGGTTTGCAAGATTTGACATCATTCCGCCAGGAACCTGAGTAACTATTATGTCTGCGTTTATGTTCGTATATTCGCTTTCCAAAGAACCATATCTTTTCCTGATGTTTCTGAAGTAATCCGCAACATCTTTAAGCTTTTCTAGATCTAAGTCTATATCGTAACCCATCTCGGATAACGTAAAAACCATAGATTCAGTAGGGGGATGCGACGTTCCGCACGACATAGATGAAATTGCCGTATCTATGATATCCGCTCCGGCTTCTACGGCTTTTAATAAAGACATAGACGCAAATCCGCTGGTTGAATGGGAATGTACATGTATAGGAAGATTTATTTTTTTTCTAATCATTGATACAAGATTATAAGCATTGGTGGGCGAAAGAAGTCCTGCCATATCTTTTATACATATAGTATCAGCCCCCATATTCCCGAGTTCAACTGCCATCTGGGCAAAAAGCTCGTTTGTATGAACCGGGCTCGTCGTATAACATATGGTGGCTTCAACCGTCTTTTTCTTCTTTTTTGCAGTTTCTACCGCTTTTTTTATATTTCTGAAATCATTCAGAGAATCGAATATTCTGAATACGTCTATGCCGTTATCGGCGCTTAACGAAACAAACTTTTCTACGACATCGTCGGCGTAATGTCTATATCCGACTAAGTTTTGTCCTCTCAGAAGCATCTGCAGCCTTGAGTTTTTATATGCCTTTCTAATTCTTTTAAGCCTTTCCCATGGGTCTTCTTTTAAAAATCTTAGACACGAATCGAAAGTCGCCCCACCCCAAACTTCTAAAGACCAGAATCCTATATTATCGAGAACGTTTGCTATTCCGAGTATATCGGGAGTAATCATTCTCGTAGCCAAAAGCGATTGATGCGCATCTCTAAGAACTGTTTCGGTAATTCCTATTTTTCTTATATAGCTTTTTTCTTCCATGTATTTATGCCCTTTGATATAATATTATACATTTTTATTAGAAAATGGTCTAAATCCCGTAATAAGCCGATATAGCCGCCGATATAGCAAGTATTCTGTCAAAAGGGTCCCTCTGTAATTTATAATCCCTTAAATAAAGCCTTTCGTCGATAAAGTGCGTATCGAAATTGCCCTTTAAAAAATCTTCATCCTGGACTATTTTAAGCTGAAAAGGTATGGTCGTCTTAATGCCTTTGACCACGTATTCGTCAAGCGCTCTCTGCGCCCTTCTGACGGTTTCTTCCCAAGTCCTGCCGCTTACCGTAAGCTTTGCTATCATGGAATCGTAAAACGGCTGAATGATATAGTCCTTATAAACTGCGCCGTCTATTCTCACTCCTATTCCTCCGGGAGAATAATAAGCCGTAATCTTTCCGGTGCTGGGAATAAAATCTTTTCTGGGGTTTTCGGCATTTATTCGGCACTCTATGGCATATCCTCTCATAGAAACGTCTTCCTGCTTGATATCGAGTTCCTTGCCCATTGCTATTTGAATCTGCTCGCCGACTATATCTACTCCGGTAACTATTTCAGTAACGCTATGTTCCACCTGTATCCGGGTATTCATTTCCATAAAATAATAATTGCCGTTTTTATCTACAATATATTCTATTGTTCCTGCATTGCGATAATTGCATGCGCGCGCGGCTTTTACAGCCGATTCTCCCATTTTTTTGCGCTTTTCTTCGTTTAAAATAAGCGAAGGGGCAATTTCTATAAGTTTTTGATGTCTTCTTTGAATAGAACAGTCTCTTTCGCCGAGATGTATGATATTCCCGTAATTGTCCGCAAGAATTTGAAATTCGATATGGTGGGGCTTTTCTATGTACTTTTCTATAAAAACTTCTGGATTTCCGAAAGATTTTTCGGCTTCGGAACGTGATAAAGAAAAATTTTTAATCAACTCCCCGTCGGTAAAACAAATTCGTATGCCTTTTCCGCCGCCCCCGGCTGAAGCTTTTATCATAACAGGATAACCTATTCTATTTGCAACGGCGACAGCTTCTTCTTCAGACCCGACCCCTCCTTCGGATCCTTCGACCACTGGAACTCCAACCGACTTCATCAGTCTTTTGGATTCTATTTTGTCCCCCATCATAGCAATAGTTTTGGAAGTAGGTCCTATAAATATTACGCCTCTTTTTTCGCATACTTCGGGAAATTTCGGATTTTCGGATAAGAAGCCGTAACCCGGATGTATGGCATCAGCCCCCGTATTTATAGCTAAATCTACTATTCTGTTAATATTAAGGTAACCGGATATCGGCCCAGGTCCTACAAGATAAGCCTCGTCGGCTTTTTTTACGTGAAGAGCCTGACCGTCGGATTCGGAATAAATCGCAACGGTTTTAATGCCAAGCTCTTTACATGCCCTAATGACTCTTGAAGCAATTTCTCCTCGGTTGGCTATTAATACTTTTTTAAATTGTTTCATAAAATTTATAGACTTATAGCGATGTTTTTGTTTAACGGTTAAGACAAAATATATTAGCGGAAGCAGTTTGTATTATTGAATTTTAACAAAAAAGACAGCGGTTAAATTTTTACAAACAACGGTCGATGATTAATTTTAAACCATTATTTTAAAAATGTCAATCGATTATGCGAGCATGTGTCAAGGCAAATTGTTCAGTTCTTTTTTATAAATTCTCCACTGCGGAATAAATTTATCCATAACCGCGGCAAATCTTTTATTATGATTTTTCTCGATAAGATGCGCTAATTCGTGAACTACGATGTATTCGATGCAGTGAACCGGTTTTTTAACAAGTTCTAAGTTTATCCATATCCTTTTCGCGGAAGGGTTGCAGGTTCCCCACTTTGTCTTCATTTGCTTTATTCTCCACTCATTTGCCGAAACTCCCATAATCTCCTGCCATTTAATAAAGATGCCGGAAAGTTCCTTCCCTAGTTCCTCCCTCTGCCATAGTGAAAAAACTTTCTTCTTTTGTTCTAAATCCGCACAATTTTTTACGTAAAAATCGATATATTTTTTATTATTTATTGCAATACGCGGCTTCCCGCCGTATTCGATAACGTTCAGCAAATATCTTTCGCCTTTGAAATAATGGCTTTCGCCGGTAACATATTCCCGAGGGGTTTCTCTCGGCTGTTCTTTAAATTTATTAACGTGTTTTTTAATCCAAGGCAGTTTAGATATTATAAAAAGCCTGACGGAATCGTCGTTCATTCTCTTGGGAGCGGAAACCCGCACGTTACCGTCCGGCGGAAGAATGTTTAAATGAAGGTTCTTAATATCTTTTTTAAAAACGGTAACGGCAACGTTTGCTATTATGATTTCCGATTTAATAACGGTTTTATCCTGCTTTTTTTTAAAGAATTTAAACATGTAAACCTTATAGATTTTAAATGTTTTTGACTAAGTCGGCGGCTTCTTCGGCGGAAACTAATATTTCTTTTCTCGTTTTAAGGTTTTTTAGGGTAAGTTTTTGTTCGAAAGCTTCTTTTTCGCCTATTACGGCAAAATATTCTATGCCTTTTTTATCGGCGTATTTTATCTCTTTCCCGATATTATGTTCGCTTGAAACGGATAACTCTGTGCTAATTCCTTTTAAACGTAACAATTTTGCGGTTTTTAAGGCAAATGTCCTCTCGTTTTCGCTTAAATAAACTATATAAAGTTTTACCGGAGAAGAAAGAGATTTAAATATATCTTTATCCCTTTCGGTAATAATATCTATTATTCTTTCGACGCCGAACGATATTCCGCAGGCGCCTTCAGGGCGGACTCCGTAAAGTTCGACCAAGTTATCGTATCTTCCGCCGGCGGCAAAACTTCCTATGGCGACGTCTTTTGATTTTATTTCGAAAATAGGTCCGGTATAATAGCCCAGCCCCCTGACTAAAAGCGGGTCGAATTTTACGGCGCTAAAACCTCCGTCTGTGCAGGCTCCCGCTTTTCGCAGGTTTTCTAATATTAGCGAAAGTTCTTCTATGCCTTCGTTTGTCTTATTTTTAATAAATTCGTCTTTTACGGATTCATTCACACGTTCTTTTAATGCCGCCAATTTTTTTACGTCGTCGTTAGACCCTGCGCTTAAATTGCCTAAATCTATAAGCCGCATAAAAGAACGGTAATTTTCTTCGCCGATGCCGTTTTCTTTAAATTCTTTAATTACCCCTTCTCCGCCTATTTTTGCCGTTTTATCTAACGCCCTTAACGCTGCGTCTTTTTTGCTTTCGTCTATGCCTGCGGCATTAATTATCCCGTCAAGTATTTTTCTATCGTTTATAACTATTTCGTAGTTTCCGATACCTAATTTTTCGAGAGTAAAACCGGCAAGATCAAGCAGTTCGTTTTCCGCATTCATAGAATAAGAACCGATTATATCGGCATCCGCCTGATAAAATTCCCTGTATCTTCCCGCCTGCGTGTTTTCGTATCTGTAAACTTTGCCTATTATGTATCTCTTGAAAGGTTTAGTTAATTTTTCGGCGTTTGTTGCGTAATAACGCCCCAAAGGAGACGTAAATTCAAACCTCAAGCCCAGTTTCCGTTTTGCCTTATCCTCGAAAACGTATATCTCTTTTTCGATTTCGCTTCCGCATTTCCGGGAAAGCAGTTCAAAATATTCGAAAACCGGGGAATCTATTTCGATAAAGCCGTAAAGGGCAAAGCACTCCCGTATGGTTTCCATAATTTTTCTTCTCAATAGCATCTCTTCCGGAAGAAAATCTCTTGTGCCTTTAGGAGGCTGAACGGGTTTGCTCATATTTTATTTTAAAGTTAAAGCGCTATATAAACGCATCCTTCTTTTGAAAGTTTTGCTATCTTTTCTACGCCGGCTGGCACTATTTTAGCGTAATCAGGAACGTCGCCGTCTTTAAGCTCGAACATATTCATAGCATTGCGACAGACGAAAATGTTTACTTTGTCGTTGAGAACGCCTCTTAACTGTTCTTTAAGCTGTGAATGGTGCAATAATGAAACTACGGCAGGACCAAATACGACGACGTTTATTTCTTCGGTTTCGCTTATTATGCTTAAATTTTTAATAACATTCATCAAAAGACCGGGGTTAATAGTGCCGTTCGACGTCTGAATAACGTATTTCATAATATTACCCTCCATTTTATTTTTATATTATTAATATTCCGAAGCAAGTTTAAATATATTATAAAAACTCTGTGGATCTAAACTTGCCCCGCCGACTAAAACTCCGTCTATATGAGGCTTTGACATTAATTCTTTGATATTTGCTTCGGTAACGCTTCCGCCGTATATAACCCTTAATTCGCCTATAGAAAAGTTGGACTTGAGATAATCGTATATAAATTTGTGCATTGCTTCGCCGTCATCTGCTTTTATAAGCATTCCCGTGCCTATAGCCCAGACCGGTTCATAGGCTATTATTAAAGAAGGTAAATTTCTCTCTTTAACATGGCTTAACCCGGCGGCAAGTTGATTTTCGACAAATTTTTCCTGACCGTTTTGTTTTCTTATTTCCAAGTTTTCCCCGACGCATAATATAGGCGTTATCCCGCCGTCATTATAAGCCGCTTCGACTTTTTTGCCTATTAGCTCGTCGCCTTCTTTAAATATATTTCTCCTTTCGCTATGCCCCAATATTGCATAAGTACAGCCGCAGGATTTAACCATATCGATAGAAATTTCTCCCGTATAGGCTCCGCTTTTCTCAAAATAAATATTCTGAGAAGATATTTTTATAAAATCTATATAAGGTTTTACAATTTCATAAGTTTCGCAAAGGAAGACGGAAGGAGGAGCAAATATAAGTTCGGCATCTAAAACGTCAAAAGATTCGAGAAAAACGGCAAAATATTTTTTTATATCGTCCGCCGTCTTATTCATTTTAAAATTTGCCGCTATTATTTTCTTTTTCATCGCACTACGCTCCGGCATCTTTCGCAAATATCGGGATAGTCTTCATATTTTCCGACCGTAGTATCGTATTTCCAACACCTTGCGCATTTATCCCCGTCAGCTTTTTCGACTTCCGTTTCCGTTATGTCGGTTTCCGAAGATTCTTTTTTCTGCAGAACGACTCCGGAAACTATAAATAAATCTTTCAATTCATTTAAATCTACATTGCTTAGTAAAGCATAATCTTCATCGTTTGCTTTTAAAATTAATTTTGCCTCAAGAGAGCTTCCGATAATTTTATCAGCCCTTGCTTTCTCCAATGTCGCTAAAGCAATATTTCTAATCTCGATTAATTTATCGAATTTCTCTTCTATTCCAAAATTTTGAAACGATTCATTCGGCTCTTCGAACTTTTCAAAAAAAATACTTTCCGGTTTTTCGGTCTTTTTAAAGTATCCCCATGTTTCCGATGCGCTGAATGGAATAATAGGCGAAAGAAATTTTATAAATACGTTTAACGCATAATTAAATACGGTCTGCACGGAACGCCTTTTTACCGAATTTTTTCCATCCGCATAAAGCGTGTCTTTGACTATATCTAAGTAAAAAGAAGAAAATTCTATTAAAAATTTATAAATTCCCTGATAAACAAGATGAAAATCGTAATTTTCGTAATGCCTTAAAATATCTTGCGAAAGAAGCGTAATTCTATGCAATGCGTATTTGTCCAATTCGGAAAGATTTTCATATTTGATAAAATCTTGGGCTTCATTAAAGTCGTAAAGGTTTCCTAGCATAAAGCGCATGGTATTCCTTATCTTCCTGTATCCTTCGGAAAGCCTGAGTATTATTTCCTGCGAAATCCTCATATCGTTTTTGTAGTCTTCGGACGCCGCCCATAATCTTAAAATATCCGCGCCGTATTTGTTTATTATCTCATCGGGACTTATAACGTTGCCGAGAGATTTCGACATTTTCTTGCCCGAACTGTCGACGACAAACCCATGCGTTAGAACGGTTTTATAAGGCGCTCCGTCGTCCGTTCCGACGCCTATAAGAAGGCTGGAATGGAACCATCCCCTGTGTTGGTCTGACCCTTCAAGGTATAAGTCTGCCGGAAATCCAACGGATTTTATCTCTTCGTCGTTTTTAAGAACGCAGTAATAACTCACGCCGCTGTCGAACCATACGTCAAGTATGTCCTCTTCTTTTTCAAACTCGTTGGAACCGCACTTCTCGCATTTCACTTCTTTTTTGTTTAATTTTATAAAATATTCCGCCGGCTTTTCAAACCAAACATCTGCGCCGTATTTTTCGAATTCGTCGGCAATTTTAAGCGTAAGATCGTAATCTATATATGCTTCGCCGCAGTGTTTACAGTAAAATGCGGTTATAGGAACGCCCCACGACCTCTGCCTCGAAACGCACCAATCAGGACGTGTTTCAAGCATGCCGGAAATTCTGTCTATCCCCCATTTAGGAATCCATTTTATTTTTTCAAGCTCGTCTAAGGATTTATCACGCAGGCTGTTTATTTCCATAGAAATAAACCACTGCTTAGTCGACCTTAAAATCACGGGGTGTTTGCATCGCCAACAATGAGGATAAGAATGTTCTATTTTTTCTTCCAAAACTAATGCGCCGACTTCTTTTAGCTTTTCTATAACAAAAGGATTAGATTCAAAAACATGCATACCGGCAAACGTATCGACGTCTTTCAAAAATCTTCCCTCGTTATTTATGGGGGCGTAAGCCGGAAGATTATATTTCAATCCTACGGCATAATCGTCGTCGCCGTGACCGGGAGCGGTATGGACAAGACCCGTTCCGGCATCCTTTTTAACATGAGAACCGAGTATAAGCAGAGAATCTCTGTCTATAAAAGGGTGACGGGCTATTTTATTTTCGAGATTTTTTCCGTTCGTTTTAGCTATTATTTTAAACTCTCCGAACCCGAATTTTTTCATAAGTTCATCGGAAAGACTTTCCTCAAGAATAAAAATTTCGTTTCCGTTATCTACAAATGAATATTCAAAATCCGGATTTAAAGAAATAGCGAGATTTGACGGAATAGTCCACGGCGTAGTAGTCCAGATTACCGCAAAAACGTCTTTTCCGCCTGTTTTGGAATATTCGATAATATCTTCAAGATTAGACTTTATTCTAAATTTTACGAAAATAGAAGGAGACGTCCTTTCGGCGTATTCTACTTCGGCTTCGGCAAGAGCAGTTTTGCACGACGAACACCAGTATATAGGCTTATTTGCCCTGTAAAGCCCTCCGTTTTTTATAAAATCAGCCAATTTTCTTACGGTGCCGGCTTCATAAGTATAATTCATGGTAAGATACGGTTCACCGTATCTGCCTATACTTCCAAGGCGTTTAAATTCCTGCCTTTGAATGTCGACAAACTTAGATGCATATTCGCGGCAAAGTTTTCTTTTTTCGCTTTTAGAAATCGAATCTTTCGACTTTAATGTTTTATCGACGTTATGTTCTATGGGGAGACCATGACAATCCCAGCCCGGAATAAACGGCGCATAATATCCCGACATAAGTTTAAAACGGATTATTATATCCTTTAATATTTTATTTAATGCCGTTCCAAGATGTATATGCCCATTGGCATACGGCGGACCGTCGTGAAGTATAAAAGTTTTATGACTGCTCTTTTTTGCATTTTCTATTATGTTTTTATAAAGTCCTATCTCCTCCCATTCTTTGAGAAATTTTTCCTCCGCAGCCTTTAAATTTGCTTTCATTGGAAAATCGGTTTTTGGAAGGTTTAAAGTGTCTTTATATTCCATAATAGTTTTGTAATAGTCCTTTTAAATTTAATTGTCGTTAATTACTTTAATTATTAATTATTATAGTTTTATTTGCTTACTTTTTCTTTATTTACGCAGTTCGTCAAATCTCCATTATTTATCCATCCATTTATATTTTCGGCGCATAAGCGTGAAATATCGGCGATAGATTCATATGTCGCTCCTCCTATGTGCGGAGTAGCTATTACGTTAAAATGAAATATTTCGTCGCTTATATTAACCGGCTCTTCCCAGAATACGTCAAGACCGGCTCCTTTTATTTTGCCGCTTTTTAATCCTTTCATAAGAGAACTTTTATTAATTAAACCGGCTCTGCCTACGTTTATGATGTATGCGCCCGATTTCATTAAACCGACGGCTGAGTCGTCGATTAAATTTTCGGTGTTTTTTTCTAAAGGAACGGCAAGTATAATATAATCGGCTGACGGCAAAACTTTTTTAAAATCGTCGTCCACCGTTCCCGCAAATTTAATTCCGAGCTTCCCGGCATAACCTTCCTGCGGCTTGTTATGTTTAAAACCGTAAATTTCGGGCTTAAATGGTTTTAGCATTTTAATTAATTCTAATCCGATTCCGCCGAGTCCTACAACGGCGATTTTTTTCCCGGAGATGCTATGTCCCATAGGTTGATTGGCAACTCCGTGACTGATAGAATTTACGCATCCGTTATAATCTCTTGCAAGCGCAAGCATAAAGAACAAAGATAATTCGGCTACCGAAACTGCGTTATACGTTCCTATAGTAGGAACGTTAAACACTAAAACTCCTTTTTTAGAGGCATAATCTATATCGACGTTTTCATAACCTATGCCGAACTGCTGAATTAATTTAATATTTGCAAAAGATAAAACATCTTCGCCTATCGGGATTCCGGCATTAACTATTAAAGCTAAATTTCCCGAACCTGCTTTTATGCCCGTTAAAAAATCTTCTTTGCTCGTATAATGCGTAACATTATGTCCGGCGAGAAAAGGCTTTAGAATAGTAAACATTTCCCTTGACCTTAATATTACGGCTATATTCATTTTTTGCTTGTTATTAATTTTTTTTAATGTTTAAGTTTTAAATATTTTAGATTTATTTTTTTACCGCTTTTTTTGAAGTTTTTAAAGCAATAACAGCCTTAACGGTTTTAACGGTAGGTTGGGCGGTGCTTCCTTTTAAAGAGCCTTCCCCCTTGCATAACTGAATTTTTTTAGAATATGTATATTTATCGGGGCAGATATATATGTGATTTTTTCCTTTAAAAACATTTATTTTGGTGACGGGTAAGGCATTATAACCCTTTAAAGAGTTTTTGCCGACGCACAGTTGTATTTTAGTGTTATAAGAATATCCCAACGGGCAATAGAATTTTGCAAAAGATACGCCCGAAAAAATAGGTATTATAATAGAAACGGCAAGAACCGAAAATAATGCCTGAAACGTTAAATATTTAAAGCTTTTCATAAATTAAAACCCCCCGATTTTTAAAATTAATTTTAATTATTATAACACCAAAGGTTTAATTTGTGAATATATTTATAAAGTTCATAAAGAACCGTTATAGCTTACAAGACCAGTCGTCGGATAGATATAAAAGGTTAACTGGGATGGCGAAACACCGAAAGATAAAGATATTACATTATTATTGATAAGCGACTGGAAAGCCACGCCGCCGGCAGATGGACAAGGATTGCCGTTGCCTTGAAACGTTCCCGGCTCGCCCTGTGAATTAAAAGCAATATAGTTTTCCGTAAATCCCTGCCCCTGCACGCTATAAGTTATGCCGTAATTCATAGTAACGTAAAAATTATCGGCGGTTTGCGCTAACGGATTTACGAGGGGTTGAAAAGATGAAACGTTTGAATTACCGTTGCAAGCGCATACGGCATAACCGGAATATGCCGCGCCGCCGCTCCCCAAAGCACAAGAGGGGCTTGAACCGGTTGGTGAAAATACGACTACGGTATAGGTAAAATGGCTCATAGCATAATTCTGCGCATATCTTATTGCGGACTGGAGCTGTCTTTCATACATTCCCCTATCGCTTGAAACTGCGGAATTAAGACCTATAGTTCCTATAATCCCCAGAACGCCGATAAGGATTATTACCATTATTATTTCGACTAAAGTAAAACCGTTTCTATTCATAATATTTTTTACCTACATGTTTTTAAATTATATCATTATTTCATTGAAATTATGATATAAATGGCATATAATTAAATAAAGTTTATTAATTATTAATGTTTATTCAAATTATTTTAAAATGAAATGAAATTAATACATTCCGCAATCAGGACAACCGATTTAAATAAATCTATAGATTTTTACGTTAATGTTTTTGGGTTTGCTGTGAGGGAAAAACGTTATATCGAAGCGCATAAAACAACTCTGGTTTTCTTGAAAGATTTAAATGCAGACTTTGAAATAGAACTTATCGCCGACGATAATCCAAAACCGGTTGCCGAATGCGAAAATTCGTTTGCCCATCTTGCGTTTCAAACAAATAATATCGACGAAGACGCAAAAAAAATAAAAGATGCAGGAATAAATTTTTTAAGAGAGCCCTTCTATTCGATGGACAAGAGTATGAAAATCGCTTTCCTTAACGACCCAAACGGCATTATGATAGAAATTATCGAGTATTTGAAAAAATAACCTTTTTATCAACTATTCTTCCAAATTCGAATTAATATTCTGTCTTTCTATCCCCAAAATAAAGTTAATAATCATATCTCTGTCTTTATCGGATATTTTATCGATCCGGCACCCTATTCTAAATTGTCCATCCATATAAGTAGAATGAATAATCTTTAAATCCATATAAATAGATTTATCTAAAAATTTTACCATAGTATTTTTTAATATCAATCCCGTTTCCATTGTTTTGAGGGCATTGAACGATATGCTGTTCCATGATAAATCGTAAACCGGATAAAAAAAATCGTTATTTTGATAAGAACCGAAAACAAATGCCGCATTAAATTTATTTGCCAAAACTCTCAAGACGCTTCTTTTCTCAACCATAACTATCTCGTCGGGTTTATAAATTAAAAAATTGTTTTCTTCGCCGGATATTATTTCATCTTTATATTTTGAAAGGAAATATTTATCGGTTCCGTGACTGCCGGAATCGACGTTTATTTTTAAATATTCCGTTTTAGGCATTATTTTGTTTCCATAAAACGGCATAAGACTGTCAATGAGTAAATATTTCGGCTTAATTTCAATCAAATAAGATTTAAAAAACTGGTTATAAGGAAAAACGGTAATTCCCAACTCAATCTTAGATGTCAATATATTGTTAATTATTCGGTCGATTATTTCATTTTTTTTTATTCGAATAGCGTTTACGGTAAAATCTGCGCCGTTACCGGTTTCTTGTTGGTTTATGCTCATATTAAGCCTTTATCCGTTTTGGATATATTTACGATTAAGCAATGCGTTTTTTTATGTCCATATATAAAATATTATCATAAAATTAAATATAAATTAATCCGTCAAGAGTATCTTTCTTCTTTAAAAGGGTCGGCGTTGTTGGAGTATCCTCTTTTTTCCCAATATCCAAGTTCTTCCGTACTCCGAAAAATAATTTTTCTAACCCATTTTGCGCTTTTATATGCGTATTTGGACGATATTACCAATCTAACCGGATAACCGTTTTCTTTTTCTAAAATATTATCCATATATTTAATAGCAAAAATGGAATTTTTAGAGCTAAAATCTTTTAACGTCGTATTAGTAGAATATCCGTCGTATGAATAAATGAAAATATATTTTGCGCTTGCAACCGGCTTTGCCGCTTCGACTATTTTAGAAGCGAGCACCCCCTCCCATTTCGCGTTAAGTTTAGACCATCCGGTAACGCAGTGAAAATCGTCTATAACGATATCTAAACCTAATTTTATAAACTCTTCATAAGTTAAATCGAGCTCGTTTTTTATATCTCCCCTGATTTCCAGCTTAAAATCGTTAATATTAATATCCGGTATATATCCCAAATCGAGCCTGATTAAATCGTCGACCCGAGACTGGTTCGGTGGAAGCATATCTCTATTCTCCTATTTTAATCTAATAAAATAAAAATACAAAAATACATATACTATTTTATAGTATATACTATAAAATATATAATATACATAATATGTTCCGCACACGGTTCCTTAAAGCCGCATCGACGTTATGGCTTAAAGCGAATGTATTATCAGACCTAACGCCGCAATGGTCAAAACCGTCATTACTATATAATAAAAGGTCATGCCAATTGCGGATCCTTGATGAAGGAGGAAAGCGCCGGAGAATTCATTTTCACATGGGTCTCCATAGTCAAAAAGGCTAAGGAGATTGAAATTACTTTAGATTATTCTTATATAAAAAATGATGTGATAAATATGTAGTAAATTCAACCAAAGGGATTAATTATCTTTAATTCCTTTCCTATCTTCTGGCCGGATTGGAAATCTTCGGAATATAATACATTGTTGCCGCTTACCAGAGCCGAAGCCAATATCATGCTGTCCCAGTATGAATAGGCATATTTAGTTCTGACCATAGAAGCAGCAAGGAATGTTTCCTTAGTTATATCAGCAATATGGTATCTTTTATAGCAGCTATCTATAAAATCCATTACGCTTGGTTCATCAAAGTTAAGCTTTTTAAGCATGTTATTGCAGACTTCATTGATAACTTGGGTGCTGATTGAAAAGCTTCCGGATAATAGAATTTCCCCCGCTATCTCATGTTTACGGGAGTCCATATCGGAAAAGCCATATAGAAATATATTAGAGTCAAGAAAGGTTTTATCTTTCATTGGCCTTTTCTCTCGTTAAGAATGCCGAGCGCCGACCCAAACGGACAGGATTATTAACCGTTCTGAAGATAAAATCTTCGTTGTCGAGTATTATAATCTTGGCTCTTTTGGCATTACTGTATTTCCTTGGCAAGTGAATCACGCCATTTTTTACTTCGGTTTCAAATTCAGCCTTTGGCATTATTGTAACCCCTCCTCTCAATTTAAGGTTATCACAGATATGCCCTGAGTTCAAATATTAAAGTTTCCATAATACTATTTTGGAGACCTTTTTAATAAAAGTCAATAAATTTTTTAAATTTTTGGTAGATAGATACGAACATACTCACCAGTATAAAAAAATAACTAATAGCGATGAGGGTGAGATTATGCTCGTACTAAGGGCTATGAGAATGGCTGGGGGAGAAGGATTTGAACCTCCGTAATGGGAGTCAGAGTCCCAGGTCCTGCCGCTAGACGATCCCCCAATAAAATAAAATGAATAATTAGTTTTATGATTATATAATATTGCGGCACTTTAATTCAAGAAAATTTTAAAAAACTCCGTAAATCGTATATCCGCAAAATTTACATTTGCCGCCGCTGGTTTCGGCTGTCCCTTTAATCACGTTATTTTCAAGAATATTATATCCCTGTCTCTTTATCAAAAGTTTCCCGCATGATGGACAACGCGTATCTTCATAACCGTCCAGCTGGATATTTCCTGCATAAATATATTTTAATCCTGCATCCTTTCCGATATTATAAGCATTAATTATGGTTTTTTCCGCCGTAATATGACCATCCCGCATCTTATATAACGGGAAAAACCTTGATATATGCCACGGCAGATTTGGATCCACGGAAACGATAAAATCTGCTATTTTCTTGATTTCTTCGTTGTTATTATTATATTCGTCGATTAAAAGAGTCGTCAATTCTAAATGAATGCCGTTTTTATAAAACAACCTTACCGATTCAAGCACAGGCTCAAGCGTCCCTCCGCAAATTCTTCTATAGCTTGCATCGTTAAAAAATTTTATATCGACGTTTGCCGCGTCTAAAAGTCCTTTAGCGGCATTTATCGATTCTTCCGTATAATAGCCGTTTGTAACGAACACATTTTTTAAACCGTTTTTATGGGCAATATCCATAACGTCTAAACTGTAGTCGAAAAAAACCGCGGGGTCGGTGTAAGTATATGAAATAGACTTACAATTTGCTTTTAAAGCGCTTTCGACGACATCTTTAGGCGGCGTTTGTTTTAATCCCTTAAAGTAATCGAGATAAGTCTCGTAATTTTCGTCTCTGTAGCTTTGCGAAATATCGGCATTTTGACAGCCGAGACATCTAAAGTTGCATCCGGGCGATGCGATGGAATATGAAAAGGTCCCCGGCAGAAAATGAAAAAGCGGTTTTTTTTCTATAGGATCAACGCTTTGGGCAACTAAAATCCCGTAATTTATACTATATAGAACCCCGCCTTTATTCGTAATGGTCTTGCATACTCCTACTTTGCCTTCTTTAATCTTGCACCTGTGGGCGCATATAAGACACTGCATGAATTCGCCGTCCGCCGTTATTGAATGATTAAAAAGCCTGATTGCTTTCAATTTTGCTTCTCCAATTGAATTTTATTTATATTTTATTTAATTAATTATATCAAATTTTAATTTTTTTATGATATTTTAAATATAACGCATAATTAAAATCATTTTAATTTTTAATAATGTAAAATTGCATTTTATTTTTTATTTATGTAAAATTAATCTGAAATTGAAATTATAATTTGAAAATTAAGGTGCAAAAATGCAGACGAAAAATAAAAAAGAGCCGGCAGGCAAAAAAAAGGATAAAACCAACTACTTTATTAAAACGGTTTTAAATTCGCTTGACCTTTTAGAGGCTTTTAAAGGCGAAAAGCCGGAGCTTGGAGTAAGCGAGTTAAGTAAAATTTTAAAGCTTCACAAAAATAAAATCTTCAGGCTTCTTGCTACTTTAGAATATATGGGATATATAGAGCAGGATCCGTTTACCGAAAATTATCGCCTCGGATTAAAAAGTCTTGAGCTCGGTCAGTCTTTTATCCATCATTTAAGGCTTTTAAGCATTGCCGAACCCATTCTCAAGGGATTAGTCGATAAATTAAAGGAATCTGCTTACGTCGGGGTCATAAGGGAAAAAAATGTTATTTATCTCGACATAATAGAAGCCGATCAGGTTTTAAAAGTCGCCTCTAGAGTCGGCAATATGCTTCCCGTTTATGCCACCGCTATAGGAAAATCCCAAATTGCTTTTGAATCTAAAGAAAACATAGAAAAACTTCTGCCTGAAAAACTCTCTCCTTTTACTAAAAATACCATAACGAATAAGGAAGCTCTATTCAAAGAATTAGATAAAGTAAAACAGCAGGGTTATGCGATAGATAATGAGGAGCTTGACGAAGGCATAATCTGCATAGGTGCGCCTTTAAGGGATTACACTACCCATATAATAGGAGGCATATCTATTTCGGCTCCGGTAATAAGAACCACTTCGGAAAAACTTAAAAATGTTATTATCCCGCTTACCGTCGAAGCAAGCAATGCTATTTCCGAAAAATTAGGATATGGAATAGGTAAAAAATATTCCGAATAAAATTTGAATTTTAACGACAATGGGGTTATAATTAAATTATAATCTGCAAAAAATTAAAATATCGGGTAACGGAGGTTAAAATGCTTTCAAAAGAAGAAAAATCTTTTAGAGAAAAAAGGTCGGATTTTAGACACAGAATAGTGGACGGAATATACGATAAAATCCCCGTAGATGTCGTAGAACATTTAGGCAATGCAAATAAAGAATTGATATTTGCTATAGAAGGCGTATTTAATGGTTTTGTTAAAAGAATCGATGATAGAATTGCAAAAACAAAAGAACGCAGATCAAAAACCGGGGGCGGCAAAACCAAAGGAGACGACGAAAATAACGACTAAAAATAACGGCAAACGCTTTTAATTAAAGACATTTTTACATTTAAAATATTTAAAATTAAAAGCGTTTGCCGTAAGAACATGTCCCAAAAGCTGCAACCTTTCATTATTTGCTCTTTGCTTTTGCGGGTTTGCTTTTAGATGTAGAAGCCGATTTTTTAGAAGCGCATGCCATTTTAATCACCTCCGTTACCTTTTATTAATTAAACGGTATATTTAATAATTATCTTTAATAATTATTAGCGTTAAATAAAGTATACCATAATAAAAATAAAAAATTATTTTTATTGAATAAATTAAATTTCAGTAATCATTGGAAAAATAAAAGGATGCCTGTCTATAGTTTTATTTAAATATTTCTTTAAAGCTTTTCTTATATCGTCCTTCACTTTAACCCAATCGATGCTGTCGTGTTTTTGATTTTCTTCTATTACATGCATAACCAATTTATAAAGAACGTCGTTTAATTCTTTAAAATAATCCTCAAACACAAATCCTTTAGAAATAATATCCGGACCGGAAATTATACTCGACGTCTTGGAATCTACGACGAGCTGGACTATAATCATTCCGTTTTCCGAAAGATGCGCCCGTTCTTTAAGGGTATGAGCGCCGACATCGCCGATCCCTTTGCCATCGACAAAAATTCTGCCGGCATAAACGCTTTCTCCAATTCTACATCCTTTATCTTTAGCAAAAATAAGACTGTTGCCGTTTTCAATGACAAAAACGTCGGAAGGCGGAATACCGGAATTTATCGCAAGTTTCTTATGTTGATACAGATGTTTTAATTCCCCGTGAACCGGAATAAAATATTTCGGCTTAACGATATTCAACATAAGTTTAAGTTCTTCTTTACTTGCATGACCGGACACGTGGATTTCGGAAATGCTTTCATAGTAAACTTCCGCGCCTCTTTTATAAAGGTTGTTAATGATTTTCGAGATAGCTTTTTCGTTTCCCGGAATAAATTTAGAAGACATTAATACAAGGTCGTTAGGCTTAATTTTAATGTATTTATGGTCGTCCACCGAAATTCTTGAAAGCGCCGACATAGCTTCGCCTTGAGTTCCGGTGGTTAATATCAAGAGTTCTTCCGGTTTATAATAGCCAATCGTTTCCTCGTCTATCAGAACTTCCTCCGGAATATTCAAATAGCCTAATTTTCTTGCAACCTTTGTATAAGTCATAAGGCTTCTTCCGCTGAATATAACTTTTTTATTAAATTCCTTCGCCAAGGAAAGAAGTTCGGAAATCCTGTGTATATTTGAAGCAAAAAGAGCGACTATTATTCTCGTATTGTTATCTCTAAAAATATTTCTGAAAGTCTTTTTTATATCGTTTTCCGATATAGTAAATCCTTCTTTTTCTATATTGGTGGAGTCGGAAAATAATGCTAAAACCCCGTTATCGCCGTAATGGGCAAGCCTGTTGATATCGGTTACCGCATTTTTTTCGAGAGTCTGGTCAAGCTTAAAATCTCCCGTATGTATTATCGTGCCGACCGGCGTTTTAATGGCAAGACTCGCTCCATCTATAATAGAATGCGCGACCCTGATAAATTCTATTTCAAAATCTCCGAGGGTAATTGTATTGCCCGTTTTAACCGTAAACAGAGATACCTTAAAAGGCAAATCATGTTCTTTTAGTTTTTCTTCGAGTATTCCGAGGGTAAAAGGGGTGCCAAAAATAGGGATATTAAATTCTCTTAAAATATAAGGAATGGCGCCGATATGGTCTTCATGCCCATGAGTGAGGACTATTCCTTTAATCTTTTTCTTTTTTTCGGGATCGTATAGATATTTTATGTCTGGAATAACCATATCTATCCCGAGCATATAATCCTCGGGAAACATAATTCCCGAATCAACGATTATAATGTCCTTTTCGGTCTCGTAAACCATCATATTTAGACCGATTTCGCCGAGTCCGCCGAGAGGTATAACTTTTAATGTAGCCATTAATAGCGATTATTACGTTTAATTTATTTACTTAATTATTTTGATTTTTATTTCTTTTATTTTCTCAATTCCGGCGTCGGCGGTTAAGAATTCATTACAATTTGCTTTCTTAGCACACGCGATCTGCAGTGCATTGGGAGTTTTAATTCTATATCTTGCCTTGATATATGCTCCAATCTCAGCCACATTTAAATCTATATCTATAATTTTTAAAAAATCTTTAAAAAGGTAATTATACTTTGCTTGTAAAACACGATTGCCCTCAGAAACAATCGGCACCAAAACTTCCATAAACGATAAGGAAGATGTAAACAAAACCAATTCTTTTTTCTGACATTTTTTAAAATATGGCTCAACTAATGAAAAAAAGCGTTCGTTTCTTTCAAGGAAATAAATTATAATATTTGAATCGGCAAAGACATTTAATCCCATTCTTTTCTAATTTTTTCGATGTAATTTTTTTGATAAATACCCTTAGCAATACCTGCAAACTCTAAAATATCCTTTGGAACTAAGGTTATGATTATAGAGTTATCTATTGCGTCGATAAAAATACTGTCCCCTTCCTTTATGTTAATCTCGTTACGAATTTTTTTGGGTATGACTACCTGCGCTCTCTTACCTATTTTTGATAATTCAGACATTTTTATATTTCTCCTACTTTTAATTCTATCATCTGATATTTCTTTTTTCAAGAAAAATATTTAAAATCTTAAAATTGAGGACATCCGTTTTCTAAAGCTTTGTGGGTTCCCTGCTCTATTTTTTCTATTATAACGGCGCTATCGCCTTTTTCGACCACGTTTAAAGGCTTTAAAATATGGAGTTCTACGGTCTTTCCCGGGTGTATCGCCAGGCTGTTTTTCTTTAAAATATTTACGGTGCCTATGATGACGACAGGCAGGATGGTCATACCGCCCTGCTTAAGGAACATATTGAGCCCGCCTTTTTTAAAGCTCAAAAGCCTTCCATCAGGCGACCTCATCCCTTCGGGAAAAATCAGTATAGAGGTTTTGTTCTTAAGAAGTTCTGTCCCTGCTTTAACGCTTTTAAGGGCGCTCCTTAAGTTTTCTCTGTCTATCGGTATGTAGCCGAGTCTTTTCATCGACCAGCCTAGAAACGGAATTTTAAAAAGAGATGCCTTTGCGATAAATTTAAAATTTAAATTTAAGCAGGTAAGCAGGACGAATATATCAAAATAGCTCTGGTGATTGGAAGTAATGATGTATGATTTTGACGGGTCTATATTTTCCGAACCGCTTTCGATTATAGTAATACCTAAAAACCTAACTATCGTTTTTCCCCATAATCTTGCAATCTTTTGAGCTTTTTCGTCGCCGCCGAAAAGTGAAATAAAAATTGCGGCAATCGCAAAAAAGATTGTTACAAATATAATTATAACCCATGATTTTATGCTGATTAAAATATCTAATATTCTTTTTATGCCGCTCATTAAGAAAAATATTCCCGAACAAAAAATTATTTATGTTTTACGATATTTACGGCAATTGAAACCATGAAGTAGGTATAATTTTAGACGGCATAGACGGAATTTTTTGGGTTAAAACAGCGCCCGTAGATGTCGTTACTATCAAATTTCCGTTTGATATAACGGGCGCGGATGGTACGCCTGAACCTACTGTAAGAGATTGCGCCGCTCCGCCGCCTGTTACCGTATTTGAAATTATTACCGTCCCGCCGCTTGTCGTTATAGTTCCTCCTCCGTTAAGATAATAAAGCGCATATAATTTTGCCGTTCCAAGGCCGCAGGCGTTAGAAGCGGCTGAAGGAATATATGTGTCGAAATACACTATGCCGTCATAAACCGTAGGCGAACTAACGACTTTTTCTCCGGGGCTCAATGTTATATACCAGCCGTCGCTTGTTACGGTTCCTATACCGCTTATACCTGTTTCATTCGTTAAATCGGTTTCGTTGTACGGATAATTTGTTTGTCCTTTTACGGCACACTCGCCGATTCCTTGAGTCCCTGCGGTATTTAATCCGATTAATTCATTATTTCTTGCAGAATTCATTTCCGTTAAATCAGCTCTGTTCCCCGTTCCAAAATACAGCCATACATTGCCGGAATTATCGGAAGAGATTGACGGAGGAAAGAAAATATCCAGCGGAGAAGCCGTCTGGTCCGAAGCGAAAACTCTGCATCCCGTCCAGTTTGAACTGCCGTTTGCGGCATAAGGGGGCGTTCCGTTCGGAATATTAAAAGCCCACATCTGTCCGCCTAAATCCCCCACATAAAAAGCCTGAAGTTCGCCGTAAGAAGGATACGGCGCTATAGCCGAAGGTATGGAATATTTCATATTAGAATCGTTTGCGCCGTCAAATTTCCATAACTCCTGCTCGTCAACATAGTTCTGGTTTCCGGATGTTCCGGTATTTACTGGATTCGGTTCGGCGTATAAGGCATATACCGCCTGCCCTGCAGTATTATTAGAAGAATACCCTCCGCCTAGAAAAGCGGCATATGTTTCGATATACTGCGAAGGAACCAGCGGGTTCGCCGGATTTGGATTGTTTTGGCATAGTCCCGTCCCGCCGTTGGTCAAATTATAATTAGGATTTGGAAGGCATACATAAGTTAAAAAAGGCTGAGACCATGTATTTCCCATAGGTGCGGTAGAAGCGGCCGCATCCGAAAAATCCCATAAAGGGTCGGGATATGTGTTTCCGGTGATAGGAGGCGGCGGATTTGAAAGTCCCAGCGCAAAATAGCTGTACCCTCCGCTCCTTTCTCCTCCTATTAAAACCGTATGCCAGCTGTTCGCCGGAGTTCCAGTCGAAATCGGATAATTAGCCGCATCTATACTATTTGTAGTTCCGTTAAATATATTACCGAAAAATACGTCGCTTACCCCCGGAGTAGAATCTACAAATTCAAAATACGGATAATAAGTGTCAAAGTTCGTCGATGAAGGCATCAAGGATAATTCATACCAGCAAGTAATTTTTGGAAGAACGAGCGAATTATTTGTAGGACATATTTCTTCGTTTCCTACCGGCGGTTCGTTTAAAAAATCGGGCGGTATGTAACCGAATATTTCACCTCCCGTGCCGTAACCGTATGTATTTGAAGTTGAACCGGGGCCGGATCCGTAAATTCCTGCATCAAATCCGTGAAGCATGCCGTCGTTGGCTCCCGCCACCAAAACATTCGACCTTGTGGCATATTGAGATTTGAAAGCCTGATATGATGCGCTTGAATACGGATAAGCCGGAGGTCCTATAAATACCGGCTGGGAGTGATATATAGCCCCTAATTTCCAGTTGTTGGTCGATTCGCCCGGGTCAAGCACGAAATTTATAATGTCGTCTGCGCAGGCGCTTTCAGAGGCAGAGCTTGGACAAACGGCAGTATAATTAGTTGAAGTAAGCCCCAAAAGAGTTTCCAAATTAGTATCGTTGCTAATGCTAAAAGGTATTATGGCGACGGAACCGGTTGAGGTATTAATATCACTTGTAATTACATGTCTTAAATCGGAACTTTTATTTTGAAGAGCGCCTCCCGCTCCGTTGCCGCTATCCCAGTAAGAATCGCTTGTGATTACTATACCGTTGGCGTTGACGGCCGGACCGCTCGGACCTATCAACTGGCCCTGCGAATTTAAAGTAAAATTAAAAATATTCCCGTCGCCCCAGAGCGGCTGATTAACCGACTCAAAGTTGGCGTAATAAGCGTAATTTCCGGACTTGCTCGGCGTCTGGTCTATAACCGGCGAAACATAGGAACCGGATGATACTATCGCCTGAACTATAATTCCCATGTCGTTTGCAACATCTGCCGACGTGGTCGCGGGAAAATAATTACTTGTACCTCCTGCAACAGCCATAGCCTGCAGAACTGCCGCCGCCTCAGGATTTAAGGAAGGATTTACTCCGGCGCCCAGACCTATGACATAAGTATCTATGCCCTGAGCTTTTAAGTTTGATATTTCCTGAATAGTCTCGCTTAACGCGGTATCGTTCGTAGCCGCAAGAGAACCGTCGGCGTTGAAAGTTGCGGTAACCCCATAACCTGCCGCGGCGGCACTACCGATAGGCGGCCAGTTCTTGCCATTTTGGTCATATGTCGGCAGACCGTCCGTAACGAAAATTACATATTTTTTTGCCGGACATGTCGTAGAAGGCAGGGATGGAAAACCGCCCGAACCCGTAAGATAAGACAACGCGCTTGCCAGTGTCCCCGCCATTGGAGCATTGACCGCATCCGCTTTAATCTCGGACGTATTTGAATTGTTTGTTTCCGGCGCAAGAAACTGAGAAAACAAAGTTTGCTGCACCGAAGCCGAAACCGCAATAGGAATTACAAGGTCGCCTTTATTGGTAACATTATTATAATAGCCGAATCCCCGTTCGGAATACCAGACCTGCGGGGAATACGGCACATAACCAGCGTTGGTTGGAGAGGTTGAAAAACCTCCCGTCCCATCCGTGCCCAAGCTATAAGACTCTGAAATAGTTCCATTATTATAATTTGTTAATGAATAATTCGGCGGATACGGAGATGACGGATGCGGACCGCTATAATTAACAAAATTAACGGGCCATCCCGCTCCAGCATACAACACGTCATTAATTGTCGGCTCGTCGCTGGTATCCTGAATGTATAAATATGGGTCGCTATAACTAACGCCCCCGGAATAAATACTTTTTATGTCGTTACATGCCGTATATGTTTGCTGATAGCAGGGATTAGGCACGGTTTGTAGCCCTGAAGGCGGTGTAGCGGAACTTCCAAACTCAAAACCTACTGAACCGCTCATATAATATACCCATGTGGTAGAAACGGAGGGGCTTCCCGATACCCCGTAGTCCATAAGACCGAACTGGACGTCGCTTGCCCATTCGTTATAAACCGCCATAATCGCTTCCTTGGCGACGTTCAGACGACTGGCGGAGTTGTCTAAGTATTCGCCGTTCTGATTGACGGTATATGCGGCATTCCCCGTGGTAGTTCCTGTTACGGGAGCGACAAATCCGGCGGGCACCGTATAATCTATCGGACTGGATGAAGAATTATCTTGCGTTACCGTCCCGGAACCAGTCATTATGGCTCCACTCAAATCTCCGTCCATAGACTGAGAATTATCTAATACAATCAAAACCTGAGGGGTAATATATTGAACTCCGTTTGCATAAGAGATTTTAATTTCTTTGCTTAAAATCGATATACTTGCGAAAATTACTGCGATTGCCGTAAAAAATATTATTTTAAATAAACTTGCATTCTTTTTCATGATTACTCCTTATATCTCAGTTTACTGGTTATATCCCACTTGAATAGGCCCATAACTGAACGTCATTCCTGTTTGAACGGTTTTTGAGCCGTTTTGATTCTGTGTTATAGTATTAATTTGTCCGTTATAAAAATGGTAATTCAGGCCATAACCCGGAACGCCTCCGTAAACCCCCTCGTATTCAAAACCGAATGAACCGCTATTAGTAGTAAATCCTAAAACGTTAGAAAAATTAGAATTTATATTGGCGGCGGTTAATGGAACATAGGTGTCGCATTCAGGGATTATACCGCCGGAATTTATAGGTGAAGTACATGCCGGGGAAGGACTATTATTATAAGTCGTATAATAATACACATTCGGAGACGGCATACCTATGCCTACGTTGGTTTGTTGGCTCGTGTTCAGCTGAGCCAATACGATATTCATAGCGGAATTAGATATATTCAAGGTCTGCTCCGACGATGTATAATTTCCGGCGTTTATTATATCCGTACCGGTTGTTTCTATTGCCACCGCCGCCAGTATTCCCAGAATTGCGATAACCAATATTACCGTTACAAGAGCTATACCTTGATTATTTCTTGCTATAATATTTACAAAATTTTTGTTCTTCATAATAATTATCGTATATATAATTAAAATTACCGGTAGAATTAACTTCCGTAATAGATATTTCTTAAAAAGATACTTGAGTTTAAGGTCTTTAATACGTTGTTTCCCACAATCTGTCCGGCGTTTCCTTTAGCATTGGCCCCGCCCGCATTAGAATTATAAGGAACGTTAACGCTGTATGCCGGAGAATCCGACAGCGCAACATTGGACTCGCCCGTAATAGCCAAATTAAAATAAGGCGGTTCAGACTGATTTGTGCCGTTGCTATAATTGACTTGAATTTGTCCGGCAGGCGTGGTTGAGGTTATATAGTATGATAGCAACGGACTGTTAAAACTATATCCCTGCGGCGCAACCGCAAAATTATTTATGTAATCGCTAAGCATAATAGTCGCCGAACATGTCGGCGGCGTATATGTAAAACCTGCTATAGGCGGTTCTTTGACTATTGGACTAACCGTGCATTCGTATAAGTTGCCGGGAACATTAAACGGGGCATTGAAATTGTAGGCGGTATTTCCCCAATAAAATAATATCTGATTTATTGACGATACGTTTCCCCCGCCGATACTTTTCGGCGGCACGGGATTATTAGTGCCGCAGGGCTTGTTCCCGATGCCGGGGTTTACAATAATCGCATTAGAACCGGTCAACACGTTCGTAACGCAAAAAGTTATAGGCGGAGATTGCAGGGGCTGATTGCCTAAAGGTACAGGATTTATAATATTAATAATTTGTCCTATATAAAAATTATTAATATTGCAAGAGGCGGATAAATTAAACCGCGCCGATGCAGAGTTAGAATTTGAATTTGCGTTGGGAGTTATAACGCAAGGATTGGAACCGTTGACTACGGCGCTGTAACTTACTAAAACTTCGTAGGGATTATTTGGATAAGATGCCTGAACAACCTGAACCGGCGGAACCGAATTTGCTGTCGCAAAATAACCGTTACCGTAATCGAACCCCGCCATACGCAGAGAATATCTTACGACATTAAACGCCGTATTTAATCTTTGCTGTTCGGTCGAAACCGATCTATTGAATCTTATGACGCCGGATTGGGTAAGTAAAATAAAGCCCGCCGCCGCTACTACTATCACGGAAATTGCCAGAGCTATTATAAGTTCGACTAATGTTAGGCCTTTATTGTTCTTTAAAATTCCGCCGGTTTCGTTTTCTTCCGTTTGTTTATTCATAAAATTTATGAAATTAAATCGTTCATTACTATAACATGCTGCGTCGTATCCTGCCAGCTAACTTCTACCTGTGCATTTATAACGGTTGCAGATGTCGGATTAGGATTATTAGAAAAATTAATACTAACGGTGTAAGGAAGGGTAACTCCTAATCCAGTAGGCGCAGGAGAATCAGGTGCCGGACCTCCTGCCGCCAAAGCAGAATTTATGCAGGACGTTACCGTATTTCTTAAGTCCGGCGTTAAAACCGTCGGGTTGACGGTATATGTATAAGTCCACGGATTTACTTGAGGAAAATATTGCTCTATGCCGCTTACCCCCAGACAATTTAACTGACTGACCTGCGCTTGCGCAATAGCCGTTGCGGTATTTATCTTTCCTGCCGTGGCGTTGTTATTTGTAAGAGCTATCGCCAGCGCCATTACGCCGAGAAATCCTACTGTAAGAATAACCATCGCAATCATAACTTCTAATAGCGAAGCACCGTTTCGGTTGTTTATAATTAACTTTGTTTTTATAATCATAAAATTTTATTATAAAAATTCTATTTTATTTTAATTATACCATTATTTTAAAAAAAATCAAAAATTGGAAATTTGTAACGAAAATTTAACATAAATGAAACATTAACGTAATATAAGTTTAATATAAATTTAACTTGCCTATATTAATAACTTAATTTATCATAATTTTATAGTTACATTTTACATTTTGCATTTAAGTTCAATTTTTATTAAAATATTAAATATTTATTAAATTTCGGAGGTTTTATGGGCAGTCTTAACAAGGTATTGCTAATCGGTAATCTGGGCAAGGACCCGGAACTCAGGTACACGCCGGACGGTCTGGCAATTTTAAAGTTTTCCATTGCAACGTCGGAATATTTTAACGATAAATCGGGTAATAAATCGGAAAAGACGACATGGCACAATATAGTCGCGTTCGGAAAAATGGGGCAGACTCTTGCAAATTATTTAAACAAAGGAAAACAGGTATTCGTCGAAGGCAGAATTAACAATCGTTCCTACGACGACAAAGACGGTAATAAAAAATATATATCCGAAATCGTTGCGACTAATATCGTTCTGCTTGGTTCTAAAGGCGGCGGCGGCACTCCTGAAACAGGCGATGCCGATTACGGTCAAAGCTCAAACGATTACGGCTACGCCGGGCAAAACGGTGGTAATTCCTATGGCGTCGGTTCTACAGCAAATACCGGCGGCGTCCCAAACCAAACTAACGACGATGACGATATACCGTTTTGAAAAACACCTTCTAATAAAATATAAATATTTTATTTATAAGCCCTTAAAATTTAAGGGCTTTTTTATTAAAAATTAAAAAATAACCGGGGGGGTAATTAATAACACATATCGCTAATATCGGATGTCTTTGAAGGATATGTATAAATAGCATCTTTTAAAGCCGCGGCAGTAAGATTATTTCTTATGGCGAGCGCAAAAATGTTTATAACTTCCTCGGCATTCGCACCAAAAAGATGCGCTCCAATTATGCGCTCAGTATCATTTTCTATTAACACCTTAAATCCAGAGTGTTTTTCACCAATTCTTTTCGAAGAATACCATCCGGACGTCTCTTCCAAATTTACCCTGAATTTAAAACCTTCCGATAAAGCCATTTCTTCGGTTAAACCGACAAATGCCATAGGAGGAAGCGTAAAGACGACATTAGGCATACCGGCATAATCCGGCTTTTTTTTATTACCGTTAATTATATTATACGAAGCTATTCCACCCTCTAAAAAAGCGACGGGGGTGAGAGGATAACCTTTTGTCGCGGCGCAGTCGCCGCCTGCATACACAAAAGGGTTCGAAATGCTTTGCAGATATTCGTTAACGGCAATTCCTCTTTTGTCGTAATTTACACCCGCGATATCAAGCCCCATGTCCTCAATATCAGGCTCCCTTCCCGCGCCGTGCACTACAATATCTGCCTCGATTTGCAGGTCTCCGGCTTCTCCGGAGGTATGCACGATATAACTTTTATCCCTTTTCTCTACGGATAAAGGGTTTGTGTTAAGCAATATTTTGATACCTGCCTCATTCATGGAAGATATAACCCATTTTACAATATCCTTATCAAATCGCTTGAGGACTTTAGAGCTTCTTTGAATAATGGTGACATTAGAACCCGCTCTTTTTGCAATATTTGCAAACTCAAAAGATATATATCCGCCGCCCAAGAATACAACCTTTTTAGGCAATTCATCCAATTCCAGAAAATCGTCGCTTATCTTAATATATTCCTCGCCTGAAATTCCGAGCTTCATAGGTTTAGCCCCAGCCCCGAGCATAAAATATTTAGCTTTAAGGCTGGCATCTCCTATTTTTATTGTATCTTTAGAAATAAAACGGGCTCTGCCGTGATATGTGTCTATTCCCGATTCTTTGAAACCTTTATCGCGGTCTTCAGGCACGGTGTCGGTGATTGTTCTTTTGAATTTCATCATTGCATTCCAATTTATTTTCAAATTATCTGCGGATACACCTTTGTCTTTTAACCTGTCGTAGTAATCCGCAAGTTCCGAGAAACTAATTAAAACTTTTTTAGGATCGCATCCTCTTACGGCGCACGTTCCTCCAAATGGATGAGAATCTACTATTGCGACTTTCATGCCTGCGCCGTTACATTTGTACGCGGCAGGCATACCGCTTGCTCCGGTTCCTATTACGATGACGTCGTATTCTTTCATAATATTCCTTTTATTTCAAAATTCAGGCGGTCTTATTATAAGTTTATCATAGATTATTCAAAAAGATAAAAAATCATAACCGCATAAATAAAATCCAATAGATAAAACTTTAATGCTTAATCTCACCTAATTATGATATAATCTAAAATCAAATATCAAAAATATTTTTGAAATTATATTCACGTTTAATTTATATTAGGAGAATATTTATATATGAATTCTTTTTTTGCGCCTAACGTTTCATTTTTAGTTGCATTTCTTGCGGGATTATTTTCTTTTATAAGCCCGTGCGTATTTCCGTTAATACCTTCTTACTTATCATATATATCCGGTTTATCCATGGACGAACTCATTAAAGAAAATCCGAAAGCAAAATTCACCGCCGTAAAACACTCTTTAATGTTTATTCTTGGATTTACGATAATTTTTGTTTTACTCGGCGTGTTTTCAAGCGCCGTCGGAAGCCTGCTTCATTCCATTTGGCTGATGAGAATTGCGGGAATATTTATAATAATTATGGGCTTATTTATACTTGGAGCCTTCAATAAAATTAAATTTTTATCCTTTATGAATCAAGACGCCGTAGTTAATTTGAAAAGCAAGCCCTTGGGTTTAATCGGTTCGGCTTTAATAGGAGTTTTTTTCGCCGCCGCTTGGACGCCGTGTATAGGACCGATACTGGCTTCCATTCTTTTTATAGCATCTACTCTACACAATACCGCCGCCGGAGCGGAATTGCTTTTTATATACGCTATGGGTCTTGCGGTTCCGTTTTTCGTAAGTTCTTTGTCCGTAAATCTATTTTTATCGGCGTTTAAAAGAATAAAACCGTTCGTAAAAGCTATTTCGATAATAAGCGGGGTTATCTTAATAACCGTCGGCATTCTGATATTTTTTAATTATCTTTCCGTAATATCGTTATATTTCGGAAACACTTTTCATTACAATATACCTTATAACGGATAAATTTATAATATGCCTTAAACTTAAGGCATATTATTTTCAGCATGGCGCCGGATGTATATTATCATTGCCTTCAAGATAGGATTTATCAAGATTAATGCTTACCGCAACAGAAGGCGTATTTTTTAAATTTTCAAAATAATAAGGGCATCTTTCGAGCATACACCCGTGGAGGTGAAGTTCTTTAAAATTGCATTTTATATCAACGTCATTATCAATTAAAATAAAATTGAAATCTTCTTTTAAAGATGCGGCAAGTATTTCCAGTGCCTTAAAAAGATAAGCCTTACAGCAGGAAGGTCCGGTTAAATCAAATATTGCTTTAGAAAGAAGAGCCGTAATTTTCATAGTTATTTTTTGTTCTTCGTTCCTGCCGCAAACGGAACCGGTTAGAATCGAATATACGATACCCCCTGCAGGAACTATGCCGCAAACTCCGCTCAATCCACAGTAACCCCCGACCGCCTGCTTCGACAGCCTGTAAAATGCTTCCTCGATATCGGCTTCGGAAATATTTACATAACCTCTGTTTTTTAACGAAGCTAAAACCGCCCCCGTTAAGATATAGGCATGATGGCATCCAAGCATAGGGATGTTTACACTTGAGTTGTTCAAAATATCGAACGTAATTTTAAAAGGATTTTTGCTTCCCGTAGTTAGTATAAAATCCTTTATGTAATTATACGAAGATAAATTATGGCAGTCGTCGCAGACATAATGCCCCAAATCCTTCGAACAGACGATGTTCCCTTTTTCTTTTTTACCGCAATAAAAACAGGTTACGTCGGCGGCGGAAGACAGGTATTCAAGCGGATGTCCGCATATTAAACAATTGGATTTATGTTCAACATCGATGCCTGATTCGCAAATCAACTTATGCACTTTTCTATTACCTCGTTAAATGCGGAAACATCGGGATTGACGCCCTCATAGGCAACGGCGCCCGCCTCTTTAAGCGCCACGATAAAATCTTCTCCCGAAACGTAAACGGTATTCGAAGGCTCTATAACTTTGCCTCTTATTATAACGCAGGGACCATCAGGATCGCTTATGTCTTTAAATTCCGACGGAATTACGAAAATTTTAACGTTTCTAAAAGTAGAAATAATAAGCCACACGACCGACGAATACATTTTACATCTTCCGTGGGGCGGACACTTTGTAATAATTTTTACTTCGATAGGCTCCATTTTTTTCCTCCGTTTATAACATTTTTATAATATAATTTAAATTAAGGTTTAAATACGTAAAATACTCCTATAAAAACTAACAGTACCATAAGAATATATTTTAACATTTTTTCGTTTAACCGCTGAGAAATTTTTGGACCTATTACCGAACCCGCCACGACCCCTGCAATCGTTACCAATAATATAGGGATAATCACTGGAACGCCCATCCTTAGATAATTCGATACGCTGGTCAAAGACGAGATAAAAACAACCAGAATGCTTATGCCTGCCGCCAAAAAAACCGGAAGTCCGATTGCGTCCGTAAGAAACGGAACGATTAAAAATCCTCCGCCTACGCCAAAAATAGACGATAAAGTTGCTATTACAAATCCGGCGATAAACAATATTATCGGCGATACCGAATAGTCTTTGCGCAAACACCGAAAATCGATTTTTTTAACGGAAAATTTTATTACCGAAGGGATGTTATAGTCTTTGCTATCCTCATCGCTTTTTTTTGCGTCCGGCTCCGCCTTTTTCTTTTTTCTTTGCTTTAAAATATTATAAATCATCATAGCGACTACAAGAAACGTCAAATATCCGAATAGATATTTAAACGATTTTAATTCAAAAAGAAAATTTTTGGAAAACCAAGAGCCGAATAATGCTCCCAGAATAGCTCCCGACGCTATAATGAACCCGAGATAAAATAAAATACTTTTTATCTGTTTAGTCCTGTCCTGCCTTAAATATATCGGAAGGGCGATAATAGGCGAGATTATAATTAGAATCTGGCTCATTACCTTAACGGAATTAGCGGCATGAATATGCAAAACGGTTATAAATCCAAAACTTGCAAGTATTCCGCCTGCAGCTCCGACCGTCGAAAATACGAATCCGGTAAATAACGTCCATATAAAACCGGAAATATAATAAATTAACTGCTCCATAAGTTATTTCTCCGATTAGTTCATTTAAATTGCATTTTTGGTACAAATGCAAAAACGGATAATAAACCGGAAAATTTTCTTATGGGGAAGCCGACCTGACTCCCGTAATTACTCAGTTAATATACATAAATAAATAATTTCTAATAGAATTAATTTAGTTTTTTATAAAATATATAATATATTGAGTATATCATAATTTTAATTTAATAATTTTTTAAATTATACGGATGCGGTTGAGATTGCTTTGCGGGGATATCCGGATTTTCGCCCTCGAGGGCGAAAATCCGGTAAAATAAAAGGTAATAAATAAACGAAAATTATAATTTAAATTTAAACATCGTAATACAGCGCAAATTCATAAGGAACCGGTCTCATACGGACTGGATTTACGTCGTTTTCCATTTTGCGTTCAATCCAAGTCTGTATCAAGTCTTCGGTAAATACTCCGCCTTCAAGCAAAAATTTATGATCTTTTTCAAGCTCTTTCAAGGCATCTTCGAGCGAACCCGGAGCAACCGGAATATTCTTAAGTTCTTTCTTGGACAAAGTAAACAGGTCTTTATCTACTGGATTACCCGGCTTTATTTTATTTTTAATTCCGTCTAATCCTGCCATAAGCAATGCCGCAAAAGCAATATATCCGTTTGCGGTAGGATCGGGCGTTCTATATTCGATTCTTTTTGCCTTCGGAGAAGTAGAATACATAGGAATTCTTACTGCAGCGCTTCTGTTTCTCGAAGAATAAACAAAGTTAACGGGGGCTTCGAAACCCGGAACCAATCTTTTGTAAGAGTTTGTCGTTGCGTTGGTAAATGCGCATAATGCTTTTGCGTGTTTTAATATTCCGCCGATATAATAAAGTCCCATTTCCGACAGACCCGCGTAACCCTTTCCCGCGAAAAGCGGCTGACCGTTTTTCCATAACGACTGATGGACATGCATACCGGATCCGTTATCGCCGAAAAGCGGCTTAGGCATAAAAGTAGCGGTCTTGTCGTATCTTCTTGCAACATTTTTGATTATATATTTAAACCACATAAAATTATCGCCCATAGCGGTTAAAGAATCGAATCTCATATCGATTTCAGCCTGACCGCCCGTGGCGACCTCGTGATGAGCGGCTTCTACCCTTATTCCTACGTTTTGAAGTTCCAAAGCCATTTCATTTCTAATATCGGTCTGGGTATCTATAGGGGAAGCGGGAAAATAGCCCTCTTTATGCCGCGGCTTATGACCCAGATTAGGCATTTCGTCTCTTCCGGTATTCCAAGTGCCTTCCTCCGAATCGATATAATAATAACCGCTGTTTGAAGTCTGGTCGTATCTTATGTCGTCAAAAATAAAAAACTCGGCTTCGGGACCAAAGTAAGCCGTATCGGCAATACCGGTGGATTTTAAATATTTTTCGGCTTTCTGCGCTATATAGCGGGGATCCCTATCGTAAAATTTTCCCGTAATGGGGTCTTTAATATTACATATTAAAGATAATGTTTTTGCCTCTATAAAATTATCTACGACGGCAGTAGATGCATCAGGTATAATAAGCATATCGGATGCATCGATCGCCTGCCATCCTCTTATGCTTGAACCGTCAAATCCAAAACCTTCTTTAAACGTATCTTTTGAGATTTCGCTTACTGGAACCGTAAAATGCTGCCATGTTCCCAAGAGGTCGCAAAACTTAACATCGATGAATTGAACCTCCTGTTCTTTGATAAACTGCATTACTTCATTTTCCGTCATTTCTCCTCCAAAAAAATTTAAAAATTAAGATTTATTAAATTTATAAATATAAAAGCGCTTAATAGCGTCCGTTTTTTTAAAGAGCATCGTCTCCTCTTTCGCCGGTTCTTATTCTAATAGCGTCTTCTACCGGTAGAACGAATATTTTTCCGTCTCCGATTCTTCCGGTTTTAGCGCTGGACGTTATTGCTTCTATAACCGAAGCAAGACTGTCATCGGGAACGATAACTTCGATTTTAACTTTAGGTATAAAATCCACGACATATTCCGCGCCCCTGTATAATTCCGTATGCCCCTTCTGCCTGCCGTAACCTTTGACCTCCGTGACGGTCAAGCCCTGAATGCCTATCTTACTTAACGACTCTTTAACGTCGTCAAGCTTAAACGGTTTAAAGATAGCCTCGATCTTTTTCATCGTTCCTCCGGTATAAAATTAAAAGCAATAAATATGCCAATAATTATTTAATATATAACTTGATAAAACCATAAATTATTTATATCTTTTGCATAAAAAATTAGCAATAAAAAAAATTAATGCCTAAAGAATAAGCAACATTTTAATTTAATCCCTGAAATTTATATAAACAAGCTCTATGTTTAAAGGAAAAGCTTTCAAATGTGAGATTATGCTTTGAAGTTCGTCTTTTGATTTGGAATTAACCCTTAAATGATCTTTAAGATTCTCTACGCCTGCCTTAGGCGCTATTTTTTTTATTTCCTGAATTATTTTTTTTGAGGACTCTTTGTCAACGCCTTCTTTAATTTCTACCTCCTGGCGCATCATTCCTTTCGACGCCTCTTCCTTTTTTTTAAAATCCAGAAATTTTATCGAAACCCCCCGTTTTATAAGTTTTCCTTTAAGTATATCTATTAAGGCGGTAAGCTTATAATCGTCGTCGCCAAGCAGAGTAAGAATATTATCCTGTCTTTTTATTTCGCTCTTAGTCCCTTTAAAATCATATCTGCCCGTTATTTCTTTCACCGTTTGATTTATTGCGTTATCCACCTCTTGAAGGTCTGCTTTGGATACTATATCGAAAGAAGGCATTTTTATCTCCGTTTACATTGATTAATTTTCTTTTATTATTTTATAATACGAAGGAAAATTAATGTTAAAAATCTTGCCGCTAATACGACTATTAAATTTAACGTTTTTATATATAAAATTTATTATCTGTCCTTGATATGTAATTATCTTAAGGGATTTTATATCAAGATTATTCGCGTCAAAACCGACGTAAATTTCTTTTGCCCTCTGCATCGTTATCGGCTTCAACTTAAGAACTATTTCCCCTGAAACTAAATTTTTAGAAATATTTTTAACAATAAAATATTTGGTCAAACTACCGATAACCTTTATGATATTAGGCGGAAATCCGCCCCTTTCTCTTCCCACGTTTACTACGGTCACCTTTTTAATCCGATTATTTACGATATAAAGTCTGTCTTTTTTCAAAATCTGTCGTTTGTTAAACGGATATTCGTAAACCCATGTCATACCCTTATTGCGTTCATAATAAAAAAGACCTTTAAAGGCCATATTTTGTGAATATCCCGGCATAATTTCTTTTTGATAAAAATTAGCTCTTATTGAATAAATGTTTTTATATCTTGCTTCAATTTTATTTATAATATTATTGGATATGCCGTAAGATTTAGCCGTAAAAGATATTAAAACGAAAAAAGACAAAATTAAAAACAAAGCGTATATTCTTGAATATTTTATTTTCATTTCCCTGCTCTCCTCTTTTTTATTAAAATTCCTTCATTTTGCATTTTTTCTATTATTCTTGCCGCCCTGTTAAAGCCTATCCTAAATCTTCTCTGGACATAAGATATTGAAATATTTTCGCCGTCATCCGAGGACTGAACCAGATTTAACACTTCATTATATATTTCGTCGTCTGCATCGTCCGTAATTATTCTATCAAAATTACCCGTATTGTCAAACTCATTTATTAATAATTCATTTTTTTGGGACGGAAAATTCTTTTCGTTTATGAAATTCAATATCTTTTTAATTTCTTCTTCGGAAACATAGGAACCATGAATTCTTTCAAGCCTGCTTTGACCCGGCGGCATAAAAAGCATATCTCCGTTCCCGAGTAGTTCCTCTGCGCCGTTGGAATCGAGTATAGTTCTAGAATCCACTTTGGACGAAACTAAAAAAGATAAGCGCGACGGCATATTTGCCTTAATAACTCCGGTTACGACGTTAACGGAAGGTCTTTGGGTAGCAATTACAAGATGAATACCGGCGGCGCGCGCCATCTGAGAAAGCCTTATTATAGAAGTTTCGACGTCTTTGGGGCTTGTAAGCATTAGATCGCTTAATTCGTCTATTATAATTACTAAATAAGGCATAGGCTTTAAACCCTGCTTTTTATACTTTTCGTTAAACTGTTCTATATTCTTAACGCCTTCTGCCTGCATCTTTTTATATCTCCCTTCCATTTCGGAAACCGCCCATTTAAGAGCAATGCCTGCTTTCTTTGCATCGTAAATTACGTCGCTTATTAAATGGGGCAGGTTTTCAAATGGCGTCAATTCCAATCTTTTAGGGTCTATCATTAAAAAATTCAGCTCTTCATAGCTTGCTTTAAAAAGAAGGCTCATTATTAAGGTGTTTATAAAAACGCTTTTTCCCGCTCCTGTTGCTCCTGCGATTAATAGATGCGGCGCTTTTGCGATGTCGAAAAGCACGCTGCCCCCCGTGGTATTTTTTCCGAGAATTATCGTAAGCAAAGATTTTGAATCCACGAAATCTTTTGAATTCGAAATTTCCGAAAAGAAAACGGTTTCCCTTTTATTATTAGGAACTTCGATGCCGACGGCCGACTTGCCTTCTATAACTCCGGTTATTCTGACGGGTTTCGATTTTAATGCCATCGTAAGGTCCTCCGAAAGCGATAGAATTCTTCCTATTTTGACTCCGCTTGCCGGTTCGAATTCATACATAGTTATAATAGGACCGGGGTTTATTCCCGTAACTTTTCCTTTAACCCCGAAATCCATAAGTTTTTTTTCTATTAACGTCGCATTTCCTAATAGAGATAATTTATCCGGTTTTTGAATATCTTTTGCCGCCGTTTCATTGTTTATTAACGAAATCAGCGGTATTTTTGAATCTCTATCGTCGATAAAATCGAATGTACCGGCCTTTTCAATTATGGGTTCGCTGTTTACGACTTCGGTTTCTTCTTTTTTTTCTAAATCGCTTATAAGTTCTTCTCTCGTTCCTCCAAATAATTCTTTATTTAAAACAAAACTTTTTTTTCTTTTTTTAAGTCCTTTCCTTTTTTCAAACCTTAATTTTAACGAAGATAAAAAACCTGCCGCCTTAATAAACGGAAAACGAAGATTTAACCATTTAATTTTTCTTATATCTATTTTAGATAAATTATAAATATAATTAAAATATTCGGCGACGCGTTCGTGATTAATTTTTTTAAAAAAAATATAAAACGAGGAAAGAAAAAGCAAAATGGTTATTATTATAGTTCCGGCTTCGCCGAAAAACTTGATAAGACCGTCGTAAACTCCTCTGCCTATTAGTCCTCCGCCCGATATAATAAAGCCGTGGTATGAAATTTTAGGAAATAGGCGGTATAAAAAAATAGATAAGGCAAGGAGCGCAATTAAGATTCCTGCATAAAATCTTTTAATTAAGGGCTTGTTCAGTATTAAAACAACGCCCGCCAACAATATAAAAAGGATTATCGGGAAAGATACCAACCCGAATATCGTTAATAAATAATTCGATAAAATACCGCCGAAAACCCCGCCTAAATTTGTTTTATGAACCGTCGAAATCGAATATGAATTGAAGGTTTGCTGTAGTATATTATATGAATAAAGGGATAGCAGGAAATACACGGAAAAAAGTATAATTAATATTCCCCATATTATCCTTTTATGGCTTGACATAATTTAAATGAACTCTTCCGTTGCAAAATAAGGTTTTAAAGCATCCGGAATTTTTATATAACCGTCTTCGGTCTGGTAATTTTCTATTATCGCAATCATAACCCTTGGAAGGGCAAGCCCCGAACCGTTCAGCGTAGCGGCAAACTCGGCTTTTGAATTTTTATCCCTTTTAAATTTTATATTAGCCCTTCTTGCCTGAAAAGAACCGAAATTGGAACACGAACTTACTTCCAGCCATTCGTTTATTCCGGGGGCGTAAACTTCGATGTCGAATTTTTCGCTTGCGGTAAAACTTAAATCGCCGGTACATATCCTGACAAGCCTATGGGGAATATCGAGCCTGTTTAATATATCCTGCGCATCTGCTATAAGGCTTGATAATTCTTCTTTTGCAGTTTCGGGAGTAGTAATCTTTACAAGCTCTACCTTATCGAATTGGTGTCCTCTTTTTATTCCTTTCGTGTCTTTGCCGGCAGACAGCCTTTCTTTTCTAAAGCAGGCGGTATAAGCCGCATGTTTTATGGGAAGTTCATCTATGGTAAACACTTCGTTTCTGTACATATTAGTAACCGGAACCTCGGCAGTCGGAACAAACCACATTCCCGAATCTTCATCTTTATATAAATTATCCGAAAATTTAGGAAGTTGACCGGTACCTACCAAACATTCTTCGTTAACCATAAAAGGCGGATATATTTCTTCGTAATCATGATAAGTTATATGAACATCGAGCATAAAATTAATAAGCGACCTCTGAAGTTTTGCAAGTCCTTTTTTTAAAATATAAAACCGGGTGCCTGAAATTTTAACTCCTCTTTCAAAATCTATTAAATCTCTTTTTTGCCCGATTTCATAATGAGTTTTAGGTTCAAAATTAAATTTTTTCTTTTCGTTGAAATATGAAACCGCCACGTTTCCTGTTTCGTCTTCGCATATCGGAACATCGGAGTCCGGTAGATTTGGAACATTAAGCATTAACGAATTTAGTCTTTCTTCTATAGCACTTAATTCGTCTTCCTGAATTTTAATTAATTCGTTTACCTTGTTTACTTCTTCTTTTTTTGCAGAAATTATTTTCCCGTCCTTTTCCGAAGCTATTTCTTTAGAAAGGGTTTTTCTTGTGTTCCTCAAACACTCGGAATCGTATAAAAGTTTCCTTTTGGATTCGTCGAGTTCAAAAATTTCGTCTATGGGAACCGGAACGAAAAGTTTTTCCATCTCCTTCTTGACGTATTCTCTCTGTTCTCTAATAAGTTTAATGTCTATCATTTTTTTAAAATTATATATAATTTAATTATTTTATTTTTTTCTTATATTAATATTTTTAAAACTAAATATCAATCAGGAATTAAGCAGAATGTTTACATTGTCGCCGCTGACTTCTACAAACCCTCCCGATGCCGCATCAATTTCATTTTCTTTTCTATCGATTTTATACTTTATTTTCCCCAAAGTCAGATTAGCGATAAAATTTACATGTTTAGGCATAACTCCTTCTATACCCGCCTCTGTAGGGATTTCGCAAAAATCCACTTCTCCATCAAAAATTAATCCTTTTTTATTTACTACTTTTAATTTAAGCGGCATTTATTTAAGTAATCCTTTTGCCTTTTCCACGACTTCATCTATAGTTCCCACCATATAAAAAGCCTGCTCCGGCAAATCATCGTGCCTGCCTTCCAAAATTTCTTTAAAACCTCTAATGGTTTCTTTTAAAGGCACGTATCTTCCGGGAAAGCCGGTAAAAACTTCCGCGACAAAAAAAGGCTGGGATAAAAATCTCTGTATCCTCCTTGCCCTGTTTACTATGAGTTTATCGTCTTCGGACAGTTCGTCCATTCCAAGAATTGCAATTATATCCTGAAGTTCTTTATATTTTTGAAGAACCGCTTGAACTTTTCTTGCGATACCGTAATGTTCTTCTCCTATAATGTTGGCGTCCAACGCTCTTGACGTAGAATCTAAGGGATCGACGGCGGGATAAATCCCCAGATCTACTATTTGTCTTGAAAGCACGGTCGTAGCATCTAAATGGGCAAACGTGGTTGCCGGAGCAGGATCCGTTAAATCGTCCGCCGGAACGTAAACCGCTTGAACCGAAGTAATAGAGCCTTTTTTTGTGCTGGTTATCCTTTCCTGAAGTTCGCCCATATCCGTTGCAAGCGTAGGCTGGTAGCCGACTGCGGATGGTATTCTTCCTAAAAGGGCGCTGACTTCCGAATTTGCCTGCGCAAACCTAAAAATATTATCTATAAAAACTAAGACGTCCTGCCTTTCTTCGTCCCTGAAATACTCCGCCATAGTAAGAGCGGAGAGGGCGACCCTTGCCCTTGCTCCGGGCGGTTCGTTCATCTGCCCATAAACTAATACCGCTTTATCTAAAACTTTCGATTCTTTCATCTCCGTCCAGAGGTCCGTCCCTTCCCTCGTTCTTTCTCCTACGCCGGCAAATACCGAAAATCCGCCGTGTTCTATTGCAATATTATGAATTAGTTCCATAACTAAAACTGTTTTACCGACCCCTGCGCCTCCAAACAATCCTGCCTTGCCTCCTTTTAAGTAAGGCTCTAAAAGATCTAAAACTTTAATACCTGTTTCTAATACCTCGACATTAGTCGATTGCTCTTCAAAAGTCGGGGCAGGTCTGTGAATTGGAAGCCTTGATTTAAACTGCACGGACGGCAGTTCATCGACGGGCTCTCCGATAACGTTAAATATTCTCCCGAGCACTTCTCTGCCTACCGGAACGGTTATCTTATTACCGGTATCTATTACCCTTACGCCTCTATATAATCCGTCCGTAGAATCGAGCGCAATACACCTGACGACATCTTCGCCCAGATGCTGAGCGACTTCAAGAACTAAATTATTTTCTTTATCGTTTATAGCAGGATTCGTCAGCGTCAACGCATTAAAAATAGACGGCAGTTTTTTGTTTTCAAATTTAACGTCGATGACGGGGCCTATAACCTGAGCGACAAAACCTTCATTCATTAATTAATATCCTCCGAAAAATTTATTTTATTGCATTCACGCCGTTTATAATATCTAAAATTTCGAGCGTAACAGCCGCCTGCCTTGCTTTATTATAAGACACGGTTAATTTATTTATAAGCTTCTCCGCGTTTCTTGTCGCGTTATCCATTGCATTCATTCTTGAAGCCTGTTCGCCGGCAAAAGACTCCAAAATTTTAAAATATATTTTAGTTTGTATATAATCTTTAAAAATTTTGTCTATGATTTCTTCTTCATAATCAACCGGTTCTACCAAATATCCCCCGCTATTTTTATTTTCGCCGGCGGCTTTAGTTTCAAAAGGTAAAATTTTTTCAATGTGGGCTTTTTGATGAAGGGTTGAAATATAAATATTAGATATTATATAAATTTCCATGATTTTATTTTCTATAAAATCTTTTGAAATATCATCAGCCAATAGACCGGAAAGATTTATAAGCGAATCCGCTTCGGAAAAAAATTTGCTAAATATGACGTCATAGTTGGTTTTTTTAAAAAAATCAAAAGCTTTCTTGCCGAGAATATATAACTTTACCCTGCTTGAATTTAATCCTTTAATTTTTAATTCCTCATAGAAAAGTTTAAATAGATTCATATTGAAAGAACCGCAAAGCCCTCTATCCGTAGAAATTATTATTATACCGATATTGCCGTTGCCGCCTTCTATTTTATTTAATATTTTCCCGAAAAAAGAATGGGAATACAATACCGTATTATCGGAAATATTTTTAATGACGCCGTCATAGGTATGAGCATATGACCTGAACTCGTTCATAGCGGACTGGTTCCGTTTTAGTTTAGAACCCGCCACCATTTTCATAGCTTTCGTTATTTGCTTAGTATTTTTAATACTCGAAATCTTTCTTTTTATGAATTTTAAATTCGGCATAATATATTTTTATCGTTATCATTCTTCTATAAAAATCTTCTTAAATTTATCCAATACGGCAGCAAGGCTTAATTTAAGATCGTCGTCGATAACCTTTTTTTCTCTGATGCCTGAATATATCTCCGGATTATTATTTTCGATATACGACAAAAGTTCTTTTTCGTATTTTTTTATCGAAGACAGGGTATATTCACGCAAATAGCCGTTGTTAGCCGCATACAATATTACAACCTCTTTCTCTATAGGCATCGGGTCATACTGACCCTGCTTAAGGAGCTCGGACATCATTCTGCCGCGGGCAAGCATTTCTTGGGTAGTTTTATCGAGGTCTGCTCCGAACTGTGAAAATGCCGCCAATTCTCTGTATTGAGCTAAAGAAAGCCTTAAACCGCCCGAAACCTGCTTCATAGCTTTAATTTGGGCATCGCCTCCCACCCTTGATACGGAAAGACCCGCATTTACGGCAGGCCTGACCCCTGCATAAAATAAGTCGGTTTCTAGAAATATCTGCCCGTCCGTAATAGATATAACATTGGTAGGAATATATGCAGAGACGTCGCCTGCCTGAGTTTCTACAATAGGCAGAGCCGTCAGCGACCCCCCGCCTTGCGCATCGTTTAATTTAGCCGCCCTTTCCAAAAGTCTTGAATGTAGATAAAAAACATCTCCGGGATATGCTTCTCTGCCCGGCGGTCTTCTGAGAAGCAGTGAAAGTTCCCTGTATGCAACCGCGTGTTTCGATAAATCATCGTATATTATAAGGCAGTGCATACCGTTGTCTCTAAAATATTCCCCCATCGTCGCCCCCGTATATGGAGCAAAGTATTGAAGCGCCGCGGGATCGCTCGCGTTAGCCGCTATTATCGTTGTATATTCCATAGCTCCGGCGCTCATTAAACGGTCATAGATAAATGAAATACTCGACTGCTTCTGTCCCACCGCTACATATATGCAATAAACTCCGGAACCTTTCTGATTCATTATGGTATCTATCGCTATCGCGGTTTTTCCGGTCTGCCTGTCGCCTATTATAAGCTCTCTCTGCCCTCTTCCTATCGGTATCAAAGCATCGATTACTTTAATTCCGGTATATAAAGGCTCATTAACTTTTTTTCTTCGAACTATGCCCGGAGCTTTTTTTTCGATTGCCGAGAATTTATCTGCCTCAATAGGATTTTTTCCGTCTATAGGTTTCCCAAGACCGTCGAGAACCCTCCCCAGAACTCCCATTCCAACCGGTACTTCGGCTATATTGCCGGTTCTTTTTACGGTATCGCCTTCTTTAACTAAAAATTCCTCACCTAATATGACGACGCCGGCATTATCTTCTTCTAAATTTAAAACATATCCGTACACGTCGGGAGAAAACTCGAGCATCTCGCCTATCATAGCATTTTTAATCCCGTATATTTTTGCTACGTTGTCCCCTACCGATAAAACAACGCCTACCTCGCTTATATCGATATTTTTCGTATAAGATTCTATCTTGCTTTTTATTATGTCCGTGATTTCGGAAGCCTTAACCGCCATAAATAAACGCCCCTTGTTTTAAATAATTATAAAAATTATCCGCCTGCGTTTTTATACTGCCGTCGTACGATATATTTTCTATATTTATTATATAGCCTCCTATTATTTTTTCATTAACCTCTGCCGTTATAACAACCGTCTTATTGAAAGCTTTTTCTATAATATTCTTTATTTTGTTTTTTTCTTCTTGTTTTAATTCTTTTGCGGAAACGACTTTAACTCTTAATATATTTAAAAAATTATCTCTTAAAGCCGAATACTCGTCGAAAATTTTCGGCAGATACCCCGTCCTTTCGTTTTCTATCAAAAGATGAATAAAATTTACGAAATACGAGTTCAAGGATAACTCTCCGCTCAACAAACCGATAACTTCAAATCTTTCATTTTTTCCGATATACGTCTGCGACAGAAATTCTTTCAGACATACCTTATCGTAACAGAAACTAATAAAATTATTAAGGTCGTTAAAAATTTCCTCTACTATGCCGGAATTGACGGCAATTTCAAAGATGGCGGCGGCATATCGTTTACTTATTTGATTGTTTTGCAAATGCGTCCTCTTGGAGTTTAAGAAAATTATCGTTTATTCTATTATAATCCTCTGCGGTCATTTCTTTTTTCAAAATATTGTTAACCGCCTTAAAAGACATATTCAATGCATCTTCGAATAACCGTTTTTTTTGATTGTCTATTTCAGATTTAGCCTGTTTTATATAATTATCTAAAATTTTATCGGCGGATGCCCTTGCATTTTCTATAATGCCGTTCTTTTCTATTTCAGCTTCTTTTATCGCTTCTTTTTTAATATCTTCTATCTCTTTCTTAGCTTCCGCAAGGCTCATTTTAGCTTCTTCATAAAACTCCTTAGCTTTTTTTTCATACTCTTCGGCTTTAGCTATAGACGTTTCTATATCCTTCTTTCTGCCGCCGAAATACGGCGCGCCGTATTTTACGTATATGTAAGTAATTCCTATTGCCAACAAAACGGTGTCTAATATCCGCCAAAAAATATTCATACATTTACTCTAAAATTTTTTTACAAATTAAATTTGCAAGCTCTTCGGACTTCGATTTATAATAATCTATTATAGACTTTTTTTCCTCGTCGAAATCTTTAATTATAGCATCTAAGCGTCCAGAAGCTCCCTTTTTTGCCGAAGAAATAATTAAATAAGCTTCTCTTAACCCGTCTTTACGATAAGCTTCTTTAATTTTATTGACTTCGGTTTTTAATTCCCTTTTTTCTTTTTCCGCGTCTTGATTTAATATGTTCGTTAATTCTTCAAAATTTTTTTGGTTCTCATTGCTTAAACCTATAATTTCATTTCTCTTTTTTAAAATATCTCTTATAGGTTTAAATAAAAATAGATTTAAAAGATAGGTGAATATCAAGAACGCGGCGGCTTCAAATAGAAGCCCCTGCCACGTTATAATTAATTCAGACATGTTTGTTTATTTTTGATTAATAAATTCTATTATTCTTTCAAGTTCTTCGCCGGAATAAAATTCTATTTCTATTTTACCTTTTATTTCGGCTCCCTTGCTTTTATAATCAATTTTAACTCTCGTCTGAAGTTTTTCCAGCAATTCATCTTCATAATTTTTAATTTGAGAAGATACGGATAAATCCTTTTTAGGCTTCTGCTTCTTTTTCTTTAATTTAAATTCCCTAGCCTTGCGCTCCGTTTCTCTTACATTTAATTTTTCGCCGGAAATCGTATTGAGAAGCATACCCGCTTCATCATCCGAAAGACCTATAAGATTTCTCGCATGGGACGGGGTAATTTTGCCGTAGATAAGTTCTTTTTTAATTTCATCGGATAAAGAAAGAAGCCTTATCATATTAGTGATAGTAGCTCTATCCTTGCCGACTTTAACCGAAAGCTCTTCATGCGTTATTTTATACTCTTCTATTAGCCTCATATAGCAGTTTGCTTCTTCTATAACGTTTAAATCCTGCCTCTGTATATTTTCTATAAGCGCAATCTCAAGGGCTAAAACGCCTGCGATGTCTTTAATTATCGCCGGAACTTTTTTAAAATTAAGTTCTTTGGCGGCTCTGTATCTTCTTTCTCCGGCTATTAAATCGTATTCGCCCTCATTTTTAGATTTAGCTACTATTAACGGCTGAATTATTCCATTTTCTTTAATAGAATTTTTTAATTCCGCCAGCTTATCCTCGTCAAAATATTGCCTTGGTTGATATATGCCGGTATTTATTTTATCTATGTCTATCTCAAAAACGGAAAACGTATTGTCCAAACCCGGCTGACTCTCGTTTTGATCAAAAGCATCCGTTAAAAGAGCCCCCAGCCCCCTGCCTAATACGTTTTTTTTAATATGCTTCTCTTTTCTTTCCATATTAGTCCTTTTTATGCCGCCTTAGATAAGAATTCCTTGGTTAATTCAAGATAATAGACTGCCCCTTTTGAGTTTATATCATATAAAATTATAGGTTTCCCGAAACTTGAACTTTCGGGAAGTTTAACGTTTCTCGGTATAACATTTTCATAAATTTTCTGTCCGAAATATTTTTTAACCTCGCCTACAATTTGATTTGTAAGGTTTGCCCTTCCGTCAAACATAGTAAACAAAACTCCTTCTATATATAAAGTTTTGTTCAGCCTCTGGTTCACAAGCTTAATCGTCTGCATCAGCCTCGATATTCCTTCTAACGAATAATATTCGCATTGCATAGGTATTAAAACGCTGTCCGAGGCGGTAAGCGCATTAATAGTTAAAAGTCCGAGAGAAGGCGGGGTATCTATGAAAATATAATCGTAATCGTTTTTAATTTTATCTATTATGTTTTTTTTAAAAAAATATTCTCTTTCATCCATATTTACAAGTTCAACCTCTATCCCGGCGAGGTCCGACGTCGAGGGCATTACGTAAAGATTTTTCATCTGCGTGGCATAGACCGCGTCGGAAACTTTGGATTCGCCGGTGAGACAGTCGTAAATCGTCGGATTAGATTTTTCAACGACAATATTTAATCCGCTTGTAGCATTTGCCTGAGGGTCGGCATCTATCAAAAGAACCTTTTTCTCGTATGCGGAAAGACATGCCGCAATATTAACGGCGGTGGTGGTTTTTCCTACTCCGCCTTTCTGGTTGGAAATACAGACGACTTTTGACATTTTAAATCAACCCGCTTGTAATTGTTATGTTAAAAAATTAATAAAAATAATTATATCATTAATTAAATTTATAAATCAAAATTTTTGTTTCACGTGAAACTTTATTCAAATATTATGGTTTTATTATCGTGTTCTATTATTCTGTTTTCCGTAAAAAGTTTAACGGCTTTCGCAAGAACTAATTTTTCGACGATTTTACCTTTTCTTTTTATTTCATTTATATCGTCTGCATGACTTATTCTTATAATATCCTGCTCTATAATGGGCCCGTCGTCTAATTTTTCGTTTACGAAATGCGCCGTAGCTCCTACTAACTTTACTCCTTTTTGATAAGCCTGAACGTAAGGTTTTGCGCCGGGAAACGAAGGCAGAAAAGAATGATGGATGTTGATTATTTTTTGACAAAAAGAATTAATAAAGCTTTTTGATAAAACTCTCATATATTTTGCCAATATTACAAAATCTATTTCCAAATTTAATCTTTCGAATTCTTTTTTTATTAATTCTTCCTGTTGATACGGATTATCCCTGTAAGGGGCATATATAAACGGCAGGCGGTAAGATTCCGCAACGGGCAGTAATATGTTATGATTCGATATGATGCAGACGATATCCATAAATAAGTCGCCTGCCGTTTTTTGCCAAAGCAGTTCATATAGGCAGTGGTCTTCTTTTGAAACAAATATTGCTACTTTTTTCCTTACCGAAGTATCCGTTAGTTTAAATTCGGCGTTAAAAACCGAAGAAAATTCGGCTAATTTTTGATTTATATTACGTAATTCGCTGAGGTTTTCCTGCTCAAAAACAATCCGCATAAAAAAATGCGGCTTAGCGCCGGAATTTGTTGAATACTGATTAGATTCAACTATGTTGGCGTCGTTTTCAAACAGTATCTTCGAAATGGAAGCTACTATTCCTTTTTTATCGGGACACGAAAATGTCAAAACTATCATAATTTATTATTTTTATACGTAGTTGTGAAGTCTTTTAACTACTCTGTCTTTACCGAGAAATCTAATTATTTTTAATATAGAGGGTCCGTCTAATTTGCCTGTTAAAAACAGTCTTAATGTTTCGTAACATTCTTTAGCTGTTTTACCATTTTTTAATGCTGTTTCTTTTACAATATTTTTAATTGAATTTTCGTTAAAATCATTCATACTTTGAAAACTTTCTAAAAAAACCTTCCGTAAGCCATCATCGTATTTCATTCCGCTTAAATTAATTTTAAAGTCGTCAAAAAATATCTCGAGTTCTTTTAGAATTTCTTTTACGGTCTTAAATTCATTTTTTATAAAATCGATTATTTCCAAAGAAAAACCTTCCCCGTATTCTTCTTTAAGTTTTGTCAGTAGAGATGCCGCCTGAAATTTTTCGGTTAAGACTTTTATCAATTGTTCTGCCGGCATAAGAGTAAGCTGTTTTTCGTTTATATGCCTTAATTTATCCTCGCTAAAGATTGCGCTCGAACCTTTTGCTTTTTTAATATCTAAAAGGTCTGCCATTTCTAAAATATTAGAAAATATTTCTTTTTCAAATATTTCTTTTTTACCGTTTTTATATTCAAATAAGGTAAAAGTGTTTCCGGTTACGGCAAGATAATTTAATACGGCTTCGGGAAGATACCCTTCTTCTTTATAATATTTAATATTAGACGCCGCATCTCGTTTTGACATAATTCTTCCGTCCTTTCCGTATAGGAGAGAGATATGGGCAAAAATCGGAGGCTCTTTGCCGAGGGCATTAAGAATAAGAATCTGCTTCGGAGTATTGCTTATGTGGTCTTCGCCTCTTATCACATGAGTTATTCCGAGATCGTAGTCGTCTATAATAGAAGCAAAATTATATGCAAATCTGTTATCTTCCGTTTTCAGAATAAAATCGCCGATAAGTTTTGGATTAAAAGAAAGATGCCCGTGAACCGCATCGTTAAATTCTATGGCGTTAAAATTTGCATCCATTCTCAAAGCTTGGGCTATATTTAAACGAATAGAAGGATATAACCCTCTTTCTTTTAAGCTAAACCTCAATTTTTCTTTTTCGCCGGAGGAAAGATTGGCGCACCTCCCATTGTATATATAAGGTTTTTTAGACTTAATTGCAATTTCTTTGGATTTTAAAATTTCCTCTTCGGTGCAAAAACATTCGTAAACAAGATCGTTTTCTTTTAGGACATTCAGATATTTTTCATAAACGGACGTCCTTTCGGACTGCCTGTAGAACTCGTCCCACTTAATTTCAAACCACATCAAATCGTCCTTAATAACGTCTTCATATTCTTTTTTGCTTCTAGCTCTGTCCGTATCGTCTATCCTTAAAATAAATTTACCTCTGTATTTTAAGGCAAAAATATAGTTAAATAATGCCGTTCTCACGCCTCCTAAATGAAGGTTGCCCGTGGGACTCGGCGCAAAACGCACCCTGACCGTATTAACCGAATTTTCTTCCATTTTACCTGCTTCGTTTAATTTTTTATTTTTAAAAATAAAAAATTATTATATTATAATTATCATAGAATATCATAAATAAAATTAGTTATTCAATAAATTATGCGCAAAAAAACTCATAAAGAAATATTTATAGGTAAAATTGCGGAATATTTTAAAAATTGCGGAATAATATCTGCAAGTAGCGATCTTAATCTTGAAAGTCTTGAAAAATTTTATTTTTTATATACTGAACTTATAGAGTGGAATAAAAAAATAAATATTACGGCTATTACCGATGAAAGCGAATTTATAAAAAGACATATTTTAGACAGCGCTTTTTTGTTTAAGGTATTAGATAAAGGAGAAGGATATATAATGGATATAGGTTCCGGCGCAGGATTTCCGGGGATAGTTCTTAATATATTGAATCCGGCTTTAAATATAGTTTCAGTCGAATCTATTTTTAAAAAATGTAATTTCCAGAAAAACATTTCTAGAAAATTAAACCTTGTGAATTTTAACTGCTTAAATTTAAATATATTTTCTTATAAAAATTTTAACGAAAATTTAGATGCGGTAACTACGCGGGCGGCTTTTAACGTAAACGAACTTATAAATTTAATAGAAAAATTAAATTTTAAAAAAAGCATTGATTTATATCTATTCTTGACCAATTTAAACGAAGCGAAAAAAATTGCGGATTTTAAATACAAAGCTAAACTTATACGGTTAGATAGAATATTATTTTATAAAACGGATTATTCGGATTTTAAAAACGCAAAAAACGGTTTAAGACTGATAGCAAAATATACAGCCGCTCCTAAATAATGAGATTAAAAACGGCTGTATATTTAATTTTATTTGAAAAATTGACTACAATTTAATTCTTTTATCGCCCTCATAAACATAAATTCCGTTATCCGATTCGTCTTTTGCGTGGTCGTGCGAACCGTCGCAGAATGGAAAATTCTTTGAAAGACCGCATGCGCAGACATAAATCGGAAACTTCGCATCTTTTTCTTCTATTGCAACCGGCAGTTTCTTTTCATGTTTTACGATTCTTGACATAATACCTCCTTATTAAATTAATATCCTTATGATTTAAAACGGTTAACCGATTATTAATATAATAATCCAGTAAATATATATTGTCAATCAGGGATTTTAGATTTATCTGGTTCTTTTTTTATACTTAAGATGTTTGAAATATTTCTTTTATTTTTAATCGTCCAGTTATGTAATATTTGAATCGCTTCCGTCAATTCTTTGCCTGCCTCCGTAATACTGTATTCGACCATTATAGGCTTAATTGAAATTATACTTCTGTTAATCGCTCCTATTTTTTCTAATACTTCGAGCCTTTTAGACAATTCCCTCGAAGAAATGCCCTCTATCTTTTTTTTAATGCGGTTAAATCTGAGCTTCTCGCCGGATAGTTCTTTAATTATCATTAAAGACCATTTATTGGCAAGTATTTTAAACGCTTCCTGGGCAGGACAAAAAGTTTTATTATTTTCCATAATATTAACAGGATATCATTTTAAATATACAATGTCAATTAGATATATTAAATATACCAAATAATAAAAAACTCCCTGATTGACTAAATGTATTTAATAAATTATTATTATTTAATAGAATTAAACTATACTAATTAACCTGTTAAATTTTAAAGGGGGTATTTAACGATGAAAAAAGAATCTATTGCTTTATTCTTTTTAAGATTTGTTTTGTTTTTAAGCTTTTTCTATCACGGAACAGGGATTTTATTCGACTGGTTTTCCGGACCGGGAGTTAATGGATTTGCAGGATACATGCATTTTCCGCTAATAATAGCCGTTCTTGTCGGTATTGCCGAAACCACGGGCAGCCTTGCAATGATAAGCGGAGTATTAACAAGAATAGGCGCATTAAATATAATGATAGTAATGCTGGGAGCTATATTCATACTTCATTTACCGAACGGATTTAATATTCAGGTAAACGGTTACGAATATGCTTTAACGGAATTCACCGTCGCATTAAGTATTTTTATAATGGGGCCCGGCGAATATACGCTGACCGGTTTGATAAAAAAGGATATACCTTTTATTTTGCAGTAAATAAAAGCAGGGAGAAGGGGTCAGATTTAAAATCTGACCCCTTCTCCCTGCTTTATAAATTAAAATTCATCGGGATTAAGCGATTTTCTATCATTTTGCCATTCAACCATCCACTGGGGATAGAATTTTTTAGGAATTGTAACATTAGAAAGTTCTAAAATTTCATCATCCATCAAATTTACTTTTACCGATTCTAAATTATCTTCCAGCTGGGTCATCTTGTTTGCGCCTATAATGACCGAAGTTACGCCTTTTTGAGCTAAAAGCCACGCAAGGGATAACTGGGGAATGGAAATATTTTTTTCTTTCGATATAGCCGCTAATACGTCGATTGCATCATAACCCCTTTCGTCAACCGGAGGAAAATTAAATTCGCTTCTTCTTGCGCCTGCAGGTTTTGGATTTTGCCGCGTATATTTTCCGGTTAAAAATCCGCCGGATAGCGGCGACCATGGAAGAACGCCAATCCCTTCTTCATTGCATAATGGAAGAAGTTCATGCTCTAAATCACGCGCAACTAATGAATAATATGCCTGAAGCGAAACAAAACCGCTAAAACTTTTTGCTTTGGCTAAATACAGGGCTTTCATTATATGCCTTGCAGTCCAGTTTGAAACGCCGGTATATAAAACTTTTCCCTGTCTCACCAAATCGTTCAATGCTTCTAAAGTTTCTTCCAATTCACAGGACATATCCCAGCCGTGAACCTGATACAGGTCGATGTAGTCCGTTTTTAATCTTTTTAAACTGTTATTGCATCCTTCTATAATATGTTTTCTTGAAAGTCCTACGTTGTTTAAATCGCCGGTTCCTTTCATAGCATCTTCGCTTAAAGGCGAACGAACCTTTGTGGCTATAACGAATTTTTCCCTCGGCACATCAAGTTTTTTTAAGGCATTCCCTAAGATTTCTTCCGACTGCCCAAATGAATACATATCTGCCGTATCAAAAAAATTTATTCCGGCTTCATATGCTTTTTTAACCATAATATCGGCAGAATCCTGTCCCACCGCTCCGATATTTCTAAATTTGAACCCAAACGTCATTGTTCCGAGACACAGTCTCGAAACCTTTAATCCGGTATTTCCAAGCCTCATATATTTCATAGAGCCTCCTTCCTTATAAATTATTATATTATTAAATTATATCACAGTATGTTACGATTATATTTAGCAGAAATTAATTGAATTAATAGGAGATATTTTATGATTAAATTTATATTGCTTTTAATTTTGTCTGTTTCGTTAAATTTATTTATACCCTCTTTTTCGTATGCTCGTGTCGCAACATATTTTTCGCCGAAAACTAATCTTCAAAATATCGATATCGGCTGGCTTAATAAATCGTTAGAAGCTAAGAAGCTTTATATCGCGATGTATTCTTTTACCGATTATAAAATTGCAAAAGAACTTATTTACCTTGCAGACAGGGGTGTTAAAATTTACGTTTACAGGGACGATTTGCAGATGAGGGACAGAACAGATAGAACTTATATGCTTAAAAACATAAAGAATATTTATATAAAAGCTAAGAGGGACAGTGGATTTTGGAACATTATGCATGAAAAAATATTCATAATTCCCGGCATTGTTTTTAGGGAAGGCTCTGCAAATTGGTCTCCCTCCGCTGAAGGAGCATCCTGTTTTCGCGGCAATTGCGGTTCGTCAGAAAATCAGGATAATGATGCGACATATATAACCGATAAAAGAGAAATCGATATTGCATTACATAATTTTTATCATATATGGAAAAGAAGATCGAATATTGATATTAACTAATTGATGTCGTAAGCTGCGCCAAAAAAGAATATGATAAAAAATAGTTTTTGCGGCCCGGCTATTGAGGGTTATTTTGACTGCTATTTGTAGCCGGTTTATCAATCTTTTGATTTTTACCGATTGTGAAATATAGTATTGCCCCTAAAAGCGGTAAAAAAACCACGACTAAAAGCCATACAATCTTATCGGATCCACCCCTGAAGTCGCTTTTAAGAATATCGATAAGCGCGCTGATCCATAGCACTATGGAAGCAATCCAAAATAAAAACATAAACAACATTCCCATTCCTAATCCAAACATGAAATTAATCCTCCGTTAACAAATATTTAAAAATGTTCTTATATGTTTCATTTGAAACATAATATAAACAAATAATGCTTTTAACTAGTATGGTAGACGGCTTTTGTCTCCGCTATTTAACCAGTTTAAATATTTTTTAATCCCCTCCTCGATTGACAGAAAAGGTTTCTCGTATCCTATACTGCGTAAAGCGGCAATATTTGCTTCCGTATAACTCTGATATGCACCTTTAAGATGTTGGGGAAATGGAATATATTCGATTTTGCCTTTCCCGTGATATTTTATTACGGCATTTGCTACATCGTTGAACGACCTTGCCTGTCCCGTTCCTAGATTAAATATTCCGGACTTGTCGGGGTTATCCATAAACCATAAATTAACGTTTGCGCAATCTTCGACGTATATAAAATCTCGCTCCTGCCCTCCGTTTCCGTATCCTGCCGTTCCTTCAAAAAGCATAGCTTTTCCATCGGTTAGAATCTGGTTGTTAAAGTGGAATGCAACGCTGGACATTGTGCCTTTATGCGATTCACGCGGACCGTAAACATTAAAATATCTAAATCCCACAATCTGATATTTAGCTTTTTTAATTATATTTCTAACATACTGGTCAAATTGAAATTTTGAATAAGCATACATATTTATCGGAAGCTCGCAGGCTCTGTCTTCAACGAAACCGTTTTTTCCAAGTCCATAAACGGAAGCCGAAGAAGCATAAATATATTGGCTTCCTATTTTTTGACACCATTTTAATAACTCTTTGGAATATTCAAAGTTGTTTCTCATTATGAATTTTCCGTCCCACTCGGTGGTCGACGAACAAGCTCCCTCATGAAAAACGGTCGAAACATTGCCGAAATCGAAGCCGGACTTAACACGGGCTAAAAAATCGTCTCTATCCATATAATCTAAAATATTTAGATCGGATAGATTGTGCATTTTTTTGCCGTTTGTTAAATTATCGACGACAAGAATATTTGTTTCGCCTCTTTTATTAAGCGCCTCGACAATGTTAGAACCTATAAATCCGGCTCCGCCGGTAACTATTATCATCGGTTATTCCATTATTATTGATAGTATTTATTGTACTTTTTGAAATCTTTAAATAATTATAACATAAATAAACCGACAAAACGAAAATAAATTCATCCTTCTTATATGCTATACTTAAATTAATTATGATTAAAGAATTTTACTCTATTGCGATATCTTCCGTTTACATTATCCACCTGCTTTACGCCCTTGTTATCGTAATAGGTTTTTTTCTAATAATAATCGGTTTTTTTGCAGGATGGCGCTGGATAAGAAATTTTACGTTCAGATTAATTCATCTCTTAATGATTGGAATTGTAGCCGTAGAATCCGTTTTTAATATCGAATGCCCTTTAACATGGCTTGAATATAAACTCATGTCGTTAGACCATATAAAACACGGGTCTATGCCTTTTATTGCGGGAATGGTCGATAAGGTTTTATATTATAATTTTCCGATTTGGCTGTTTAATGCTATATATATCGTGTTTGGATTGACTGTTTTTATAGTATGGTTTGCAATACCGCCTGTTTATTTAAAAAAACAGCGCATTTAAGCCTACCGATACATCTTCCAACAGCATGGCATCTTTAATAGAATGTTTTTAGAAGAATTATTTAATTTTACCGGGTAATGTTGTCAAGATATGCCCGCCGTAACCGGTTTTTAATCTTTTGCCGTTCTTATACTTTCTGTATTGAAAGGCTTTAAATCCGTTCCGGTCATATGGACGCTTAATTTCCAAAGCTCATCCTGAAGATTTTTATCATGGGAGAGACTGTTTGACTTAACTTCTTTACCGGAAAAAAAATATTTTCCGGTCAGCTTTTCATTTTCGGAAAGCTCAAGGGCATTTATAACATTTAAAGCCCCTTTTTTCGGCGAAGAATTATCTTCACTCGAAAAGATTTTAGAAACGGCGGAAACGGCAAAAGAAAATGCCGTTCCGACGGAAGGCCAGCCTGCTCTTAAAAGTTTTGTGTTAATGACGCCCGGATGAAGACAATTAACCAAAATTCCTGCGTCTTTAAGTTTATCCGCAAGTTTGTAGGTAAATAAAATCTGGCAAAATTTAGAAGCGGCATAGGCATCGTGCCCTTCATAATAATCTTTAAAATCGATATATTTAAAGAAATTTTTATCCGAAATGCTTGAATGTGCCATAGAACTGACGCTCATAATACTATGCGGATATTTCAAACCGTAATTATTAAGAAGCAACAGCGTAAGATAAAAGTGGGAAAGGTAGTTGACTACAAATGTTTTTTCAAATCCATCTTCGGTAATTTCTTTTTTAGAATTAAAGATACCTGCATTATTTACGAGTATATCGGGCGCCGGAAATTCATTTTTAAGATTAAATGCTAATTCCCTGACCTCGCTTAAAATACTTAAATCCCGGGCGATGCCGTAAACTTCATTTTTTCCGCTTATTTTTCTAATCTCGCCTGCGGTATTTTTGCATTTAAGCGGATCTTTTCCGTGGATTATAACAATATTTTCTTTTGCAAGCATTAAGGCGGTCTGTTTCCCAATGCCGTCGGTAGCTCCGGTAATTAGTATTGTTTTGCCGATTAATTTTCCCATCTGGCGAAACTTCTCTAATGTCGGCAAATTCGACGCATTTTCTTTAATATCTTTGCTCATTATTATGTTAATTTTTTGTTTAGTAATACTTTAATTTAACTATTATTCCAAAGAAGACGGCAAGGAAGCTATAAGCATGGTTGACGAAGTAATAGGCATATCAAAAAGGTTCATGATGGACAAACGTTGATATCTTTAAAGATTTATATATTCCCTCCATATCTTTCCTGTTTGTCCGTCCGCAGGTTTATATATTTTTAATTATCGTTTCGGATTTTTCGCAGATAAACATCTTTGCCATATTTTCAAGCGACCTTTCATGCGCCGGTTTATTCATAGAAGAAACGCAGTCAGAAACGATAACCGGATAAAACCCCCTGTTGGAGGCATCCCTTGCGGAAGATTCTACCCCTATTTCGGTGGCAATTCCTGTAAAAATAATAGTTTCTATGTCTCTATTCCTGAGCATATACTCGAAATACGTTCCTATGAAAATACTGGCGGTTGACTTTTCGATGACGATATCGCTTTCATAAGGTTTAACTTCAGAAAATATCTCGCGTTCCGGCGTCCCTTCCGCCATAAAATCAGGCAGTTTAGAAGGGTCGTCGATGCCGAAACGCTTCATCATAGAATAATATGACCATGAAGACCTTAACCGCTTTACCGGAGGAGTTATAAGAGTGTAAAATACGGGCATTTTTGTCCTCAATTTATCTATAAGATTTTTTAATTTTTCGCCAAACTCATCCTTATTGAAAATTCTTGAAACAAGCCCGTTCTGCACGTCCCAAACGACTAAACAGCTACGCTCGGGATTGATTATTTCCTTAAGATTTTCATAAATATTTATACCATAAACGGATTTCATAAAAACGATACCCAATTTTGCAAAACGGTTCAATTATGTTTAAATAATGTCCCGGTTTATTTATACGTCGAAAGGTATATCTGAAGACCCATCTGTTCGATCTGGTCGAGATATTCTTCAAGTTTATCTATGTGGGATTCTTCCTCGTCAAGTATGGACTGTAGCAAATCCTTAGTTCCATTGTCTCGGACTTCTGCGGCAAATTTTACATCTTCATTATAAGCCTTAATGGCGTTTTCTTCGGCAGTCCGGTCATTTTTATGCATTGCATCTACAGTCGAACCTATGTAAAGTTTATTGTAATTGGATACAACCGGAATTCCGTCAAGAAATAAAATTCTGCCTATAAGTTTCTCCGCATGCTTCATTTCGTCGATTGCCCGTTTTTCTATTTCTTTATGGAGCAATTCGTATCCCCAATTATCGCACATCTCGGAATGAACCATATATTGGTTTATAGCGGTTAATTCCTCCGCCAATCTTGCATTAAGTCTTTCAATAATCTCCTTGTTTCCTTTCATACTGCCTCCCGTAACTTAATTAATTTATAAATTTTTATATTTCATTTGACTAACATATTTCTTAATAGTTCTATATCCGACTTGTGTTCCGAATTGCCGCCGGGCGTTTCGACGATAAATAAAACGCCTCTAAGCCTTTCATCGTTAATTATAAGCCTGAATGCTTCAAGACCCATATATCCGCGTCCGATAGATGCATGTCTGTCTATCTTCGACCCGATAGGCTTTAAAGAATCGTTAAGATGTATAACTTTTAAATAATTAAGCCCTATAACGTCGTCGAAATGCGCAATAAATTTATCATAACTCTTCTTATTAATTATATCATAACCTGCGGAAAAAATATGACATGTATCGATACAGACCCCGATTTTATTTTTATCCTCGACCAATTCAATAATCTCGGCTATTTGCTCTATTTTATAACCTATTTGATTGCCCTGTCCTGCAGTTGTTTCTATAACAAGCCTAATCCTTGTAAACGATGCTGTCACTGCGATAATATAGTTTAAATTGTCTGCAATTCGTTTTATAGTTTCTTTTTCGGATAAGATTTTATTTGACCCGGGATGAAAAACGATAAGATTTATATTTAATTGGTCGCACCTTTTTATTTCATCGACAAAGGCGTTAATGGAATTTTTTAGAATTGCATCGTCGGTGCTTCCCAAGTTTACGAGATAAGAAAGATGAGATACGACTTTTATCTTTTGCTCCGCTATGCAATTTTTAAACAGCCCGACATCGACAGGGTCGAGTTCTTTAAAGCGCCATTGCAGTTGATTCTTAGTAAAAATCTGAATAGCGTTAGAAGATGTTGCCTTTGCGTTTAAGCAGGCATTTTTGAATCCTCCCGCAACGGAAACATGAGCGCCCAGTAAAATATCCATTAAAAAAATACCTACCTACGGAACATCTATTTTTTCAATTTTAATCCTGCCGATAAGTTCGTTTACCAAGTCCATAGTAAAAAGTTCAGTTCCCGGCATTTGAACGGTTGCCGACCCGCATGCTATACCAAGCTTTAAAGCGTCTTCCGAACTGCCCCCGTTTGCAATAACACTTAAAATACCGGCAACCATAGAATCGCCTGCACCGACCCTCGAAACTACCGGCACCTCTGGAGCTGGGGCATAACAAACCCCTTCTTTAGATGCAAGCATAGCGCCTTTATGTCCAAGCGATATAAATACATATTCAATGCCGGAATTATAAATATCCGCCGCCACGGAAGCGATTTCAAGATTCGATGTCAATTTTCTTTTGACTAACCTTTCAAGCTCATGAATATTCGGCTTAATAATAAAAGGCTTCGATTTAATAGCACTGCTTAATAATGCGCCGTCGGCATCGACGAGGCATTTTATTCCCGCATCTTTAAGGCGCGTGCATAATATGTTATATATATTATAAGTAATATTCAAAGGGGGTGAACCGGTCAGCACCGCATAACCGTCCTTTGAATAAATATAAAGATCTTTTTCTAATTTATCCAAAACCGAAAAACCCATAGCGGGACCCATACCGTTGATTTCATATTGAGAAACGGGATCGCTTTGCTGAATAACACAATTTATTCTCGTTTCTCCTTCTTCCCATATAAAATGCGGGTCGTCCAGCTCGTTGGTTAGAATATCGGAAATCAATGCGCCTATTTTCCCAGCTAAAACGCAACATGTAGCAGCCTTTACGTTTAGCTTTTTAAATGCTCTCGAAACGTTTATTCCGTTCCCGCCAGGATCGAACCTCGTTTCAAAAGAATGAATTTTTTCGTCATCGATCAATTTTTGAATTTTGTAAGTAACGTCTAATGCCGGATTGAGTGATAATACAGCAATATTAACCAAAATCAGCTCCTTTTAGAATATATCCGCCTATATTATTAGTATTTTTATTATACCAATAAAAATACTAATAATATAGGCTTTATAAAAGATATGGTAATTAATAAATTTTAATTGCATCAAAAATATATTGACATTTATATATATTTATTTTAATATATAATTATTGGCATATGCTAATAATAAAAATTATTCTAAATAAATATGAGACCGTATAAGTGTAGAAAAGTCGAACAGGAACCGGAAATAAAATTCTTCAAGCCTAACGGAATTCCGGCTAAATTATTAGAAAAAGTCGTTTTGACCGTTGACGAGTTTGAATCGGTAAGGCTTGCCGACCTAGAAGGCTTATATCAAGAAGAAGCGGCGGAAAGAATGAATATATCCCGCCAGACGTTCGGCAACATAATTGCATCCGCCCATTCCAAAATTGCAGATTGTATAGTTAACGCCAAAGCTTTAAAAATAGAAGGAGGTGAAATCGAGATGAAACGGAATTTTTTTTGTACCGGTTGTAAAAATACTTGGGATGAACCGTTCGGAACGGGCAGACCGGAAAAATGTCCTAAATGCGGAGGTATAAACTTTAGCAGGGTTAATAACCAAAATGAAGAATGCCGGCGCGGCAGGAAAAGACGCCGTTGTTTCGGCAAAGATTAATAAAAATATTTTAAATTTAAACTAAAAGGAGATAAAAATGAAATTATGCATTCCAACCGTTAATTTTGAAGCCGTAAAGATAAGCAGGCATTTCGGCAGTGCTCCATATTTTTTGATATACGATACCGAAACCGGATCATCGGAAGTGATTACAAATTCAAATAAAAACCATGAACACAATATGTGCAATCCCGTCGGCGTAATAGCGGATAAAAACGTTAACGCCATCGTTTGTTTCGGTATAGGCGAAGGAGCGATTAGAAATCTGGAACGAAACAATATAAAGGTTTATAAGACCGATAAAAATTTAATTTCTGATATATTGAATGATAGCAGGGAAAATAAATTTTTAACTTTTGAAGCCGGTCACACATGTTCTTCGCATGATAAACATCAAGGTTCTGGTTGTTCCCATTGATTGATATGTGAAAATGTATAAATAACATAATCCGTATAGATGTTTCACGTGAAACATCTATACGGATTTAAAATAAATATACTCAAATAATCCAATTATATTAGGAAATTTTTAAAACTTTAGCTCCCGAAATATGTTTATCTTTAATTTCATTTATAGCGGTATTTGCATCATTTAAGCCGTAAAGCCGAAATTCAGGTTTTATATTATGCTTGGCGGCAATTTCCAAAACTGCTTTAATGTCCGCAAAAGTAACGTTAGCGACAGACTTTATTTCTCTTTCCATCCACAAATCCCGCGGATAATCGATATTTGCAAGATATTCCTTATCGAAGTCTTCTTTTCTGATGTTATTTACAACAAGTCTTCCATTGGGTTTTATATTTTTTAAAACTTCTACTACCGGCGTCCAAACGGGCGTAGTATCAATAACCGCATTTAACTTTTCGGGAGGAATTTCCTTAATATCGCCGCTCCAGCATGCGCCAAGCTTCAATGCAAGTTTTCTTTCGTTTACAGACCTTGCAAAAACAAAAAGTTTTGAATTAGGATAAATCGCTTTTGCTATTTTTAAAACTAAATTGTTTGAAGCTCCAAATCCGAGAAAACCTAAATTTAAGCCGTCTTTGATATTGGTTAATTTTAAAGCCCTGTATCCGACCGCTCCACCGCATAACAAGGGCGAAGCCTCCTCATCGGTAAAATTTTCAGGGATAAGCGCGGCATAATTTTCGTTTATTTTCGTATATTCGGCATAACCGCCGTCAACGTCTTTTCCTGTTGCTATAAATTGGGGACATAGGTTTTCAAAACCGCTTTTGCAATATTCGCATTTTCCACAGGCGAAATTAATCCAGCCAATGCCGACTTTGTCGCCTATTTTTAATCTTTTAACACTGCTTCCCATATCGACTACTCTTCCGACAATTTGATGACCCGGAATAACCGGCAGTTTAATAGGATTAATTCTGCCCTCTATTTCGTCTAATTCGGTATGACAAACGGCGCAAGTATAAACTTTAATTAAAACTTCGTTTTCGTTTATTTCGGGAATTTTTGATTCGATATAAGATAAGGGATTTTTATTGATTCTTAAATCCGATATTTTTTCTAACACCATCGATTTCATAAGTTCTTATCGCCGTTAATAACAAGTTTTATTTATAAAAAGCCCCGCCATTATTCATTTTAAAACTCTCTTTACCGGCAAAAATTATGGCGGGGAATATTAGCGCAACCTGCGCTATTTTTTACATTCCTTTCAGGAATAGCACGAATCCTTCGTTCCATATCCTTCCGTAATCATGCCGTAAAATTCTTCGGCCGAGATTTCCTGAAATAACGGTGCTTCATAAATTTTTTTCATGAGATTTCACCTCCTTTTTTGTTTAAGATTTAAGATTAAATTGCCGAAATATATTGTTTTTCTAAAAGCATATCTATTAAGGAGTTAAAATCGCTATGAATCTTTTCTTGCGAAACATCAAATACTCCGGATATTTTATTTATAATTGTTGCTTCGTTGTTTAAGCCGTCGCATAGAGATAAAATTTCATACGATAATTCGTTTAGTTTAAAGATATTTCCGCTAACGTTATCGAAAAGCAGATATTTATCGCCGTCGTTTCTAAGACTAATTGAATCCGAAAGTTTAAATATTCTCATAAATTATAATCCCGTATATCATAGTTTAATAGATATTATTATAATATTAAATCCAACACTGCGGATCCTTAGAATTTAAGTTTTTATTGACGTAATAACCTACGGCTTTGCATCCTCCGCATCTATCGATATGAGAACAGCCGGAACATTCATTCTCGTCGCTCCTTTTTCTTAATTTCCATAATATTTCCGAGTTATACCATACTTTAAAAAGACCGTCCGTCAGTATGTTTCCGAGAGGCAGATAAAGTCGCCTGCATGGAAGGAGTGTTCCGTCGTAAAGGATGCACAAAGATGATAATCCTATAGGGCAGTAGCCTCCCGCACCCTCGTCAATTAAGTTCCATAGAGGTCTTGAAGTTGCAAGTTTTGCATTTTTATCCGCAAAATCCACTTTTGCGGCATTATAGACGTCGGAGTAAACCGTTTTTAATTCGGCGGCTTCAATAAAAAATTCATCTTTTTCGACATCATTCATAGGCGTCATTCTTTCAACCGTTAAAGCGTCTATGTTCAACGAACCTGCAAGTTGCGGCATTTTAGCCGCCGATTCTATATTTTTTTTATGAAGGGTAAACATCGCGACGGTTTTTATTTCTGAATTTTTAAGAATTTTAATTGAATTAACCGTTTTCAAAAATGTTCCCTTACCCCTTACCGCATCATGAGATTTTTCGTCATGTCCATCGAGCGATACCTGCACCTCCGCTAATTTTTTATAGCCTTTAATCTTCTTAACCAAACCCTCGTTTAAAAGGGTCCCATTTGTTAATATAGCCATGTTTTTAAAGTTATCGGACTTTTCTATTAAATCCATTAAATAAAAAAGTCCTTCAGGCTGCAAAAAGGGCTCACCTCCCGTAAGGGAAACAAAACATTTCATTTTCCATTTAGACATCGCTTCGTCTAATTTTAAAAAAATTGATTTTACAATGTTTAAATCTAAGGCTTTATGATTATAATCGCTCTGATAACAGTGAATGCACCTTAGATTGCAGGAATCTATAAAATGCCATTGAACGTAAAATTCCAGATTTTGATTTTTATTATCGTAAGCATCCATAAATATACGTCCATTGAATATTTATTTATTAACAAGACTTATTAAAAGTATATAGTATATTTTAAAATATTCAAGAATAGGACGGATGACGGCATTTTTGAGGAATAACGCGGGATAATTAAGTATCGGCTTTATCGTTTGCTTTATTTTTATGATAAATCAAGTAGTTCCGACGCTTCTTCTTTTGTAGGAATACCGACGAATGAAAGTTTTCCGTCGATAATGGTTGACGGAACGCTTCTTATATATAATTCAATCGATAGTCTCCTGCCTTCAGGTTCGGCAACGTCTAACGATCTATAGTTAAAATTTTTACGTTCTTCGAGAAGCCTTTTCCATGCATTGTCCGCAGGAATACACTCTTCGCACCATTTTGAAACCAAGAGTATAACATCGTGTTTTTTATCTTCCATATACTTTTAACTTTTTCCTTATTTTATTTTTTTACTGGCTGGAACATCTCATACATTGAATCTGGTTTTTTATGATTTTTTCTCTATATTTTTCGACGGCTTCTTTGCCCGTGAACAAGCTGCCTAATTCGCTCAAATCCATGGCTTTCACTTTACTTACCCATGCGTCTTTATAGGGGGATACGTTTAAAAGCAGAGGATCTTTTAAGAGGACTTCGTTAACTTCGACGATTTCTCCCGATACCGGCGACGGAATAGGTCCTACCCATTTACCGCTTTCGATTGTAGCCGTATTGCCCCTTTTTTGAACAATACTTCCAACTTTTTTAAACGTTACGTGTAAAATTTTACCTGCCTGCGTCTGTGCGACATCCGTCATTCCAAGCATAACGATATTATTTTCGAGGGGCTTAGCCCAAGTATCTTTTTCTACATCGTAATACAAATCATCGGGTAGTTCGCATCCCTGCACTTCTGCCATGTTATATCCTCCCCTTATTAAAAAATAAATTAATTATAATTAAAGTATTTATAATATCGTATATTATTATTATAGCATAATTGTAGCCTATTGCTTTTCTCTATATAAAATTTTTTCAAGATATAAATTAAATATTTTGGTAAAATTAATTTAAGAGAATTAAACAATTAAAATAAGGAGGGATTTTGCTATGTCTATGGATACAAGCATCGACCCGATTACCGCTTTAAAAAGCGACCATATAGCAGTCAGGGCCGTTTTAAATAATCTCGAAGGATATTTAAAAAAAATAGGCTCGGTTTCCTCGGAGGGACTTAGAAATAATTTAATAAACCAGCTTCATGAAATTACCGCCTTTATCGATAAGGATCTGGAAATACACTTTAAAAAAGAAGAGGAAGCTTTATTTCCAGTTCTCGGAAATTATATCGGCATAGAAACCGGCCCCATTCATGTTATGCTTATAGAACACAAACATAGCAGAGAGCTTTCCGGAGAGTTTAAGGCAAAAATTAATAGTTATCCAAACGAAAAAGACTACAAACCGATAATCGACCTCGGAAATTCCTTCATACGGCTTCTTTCGGAACATATAGACAAAGAAGAAAATATACTTTTCAATATGGCGGATATGCAGTTATCGCGGGAAGAAAAACACGGCATAATGGAAAAAATGTTGACTATAAAATAAAAACGCTCTTTTCGGACATTAAGCGGGGATGGGTCTCAAACCTAAGCAAAATAGGCCTGTATATATTAAACTATTTAAAAATAAGCTTATTTAATCCCGAATGTTTTGAAGATTTCGAATATTTCAAACCCGCCGTAACGCCGATCGCGGAAAGATCTATTTTACGGATATGGCGATGTAATTTTTTTATTTCTTCGGGAATCTTATTTGTTTCACCCGATTTTTCGTATTTAATTATTTTAATCAGAATCGGATTAACGGTTTTTAAGTGATAGATAAAAGACGGAATGTCGTTTTGCAGTTTTAATGTTTTTTTAATACCTAAATTAAACTTAGAGAGTTATTTAATTTAAGCAGCTTTATCGTTATGTCTATGATAAGGCGTTATCGATTTTAATTCTTGACCATGCAATTTCAGGCTTTCTTCTATATCGTAAAGCGTCTGTAAATTCATCCAGAACTCCGCAGGAACGTCGAAAAATTTCCCAAGTTTCAGCGCTGTTTCGGCGGTAACGCTCCTTTTTCCGGCAATTATTTGGCTCAAGCGAGTTTGCGAAAGACCGGTTTGCTTGGACAACATGTATGCCGATATATTCATAGGTTTTAAAAACTCCAGTGTAAGTATTTCTCCCGGATGAATATTTTTTAATTTTTTCATAATTTATCCACCTTTTCTTTAATTAAAATTAATGATAGTCTATTACTTCAACTTCATAAGCGTTGGAGTTTTGCCATTTAAAACAAATCCGCCATTTATCGTTTATTCTTACGCTCCACTGTCCTTCCCTGTCGCCTTTCAATGCTTCTAATTTATTATTAGGGGGTATTCTTAAGGTTTCGATAATTGTAGCCGCAGCAATCATCCTTAGCTTGCGGCGGGCTATATTTTGTAAATTTGAAGGCAGTTTTATCTTCTTAGAAAATTGCCCTTTCCATATAAATTCTGTTTCATCGTCTTTGAACGACACTATCATATAACAGTAGTATCGCAAAAAGAAAATACATTGTCAAGAGGTATCTTAACCCCAAATTTGCCGATAGAAATTAACTAAAAACTAAAAAACTCCTTTATTTATCCGCTTTTCGATGATATAATTATTACTAATTATATTCACCCAGTAGGTGAAAAACAAATAAAATAGATAAAGAAGAAAATATACTGTTCAATATGGCGGATATGCAGTTATCGCCGGAAGAAAAACACGGCATAATAGGAAAAATGTTGACTATAAAATAAAAATGCAAGTCTTAACCCTTGTAAAAGTCCGACTAAGACAATCCTCGAAAACTGCTTTAAATTAATTAAGGATTATCAGAGAGGACTTATGTTTAATTTATCAAATAAACGACGAATAATTATAAATTTTTACGGAGAAGGAGATATAAAATTATGTCGATGTTTAACCGAAATAAAGCGGCGGTAATACGATTTTCCGGAGCCATAACGGCACAAAGCGTCAGTCCTTATTTAAAACTTTTAAAAAAGATAGAAAAGGATAAGCATATTAAAGGAATTATGTTTGTTATCGACAGTCCCGGCGGCAGCGCGATTCACTCGGAACTTCTTTATCTTGCCATTAGAAGGCTTAAAAATAAAGGTAAAAAAATATACGGATATTTGGAATTTGCCGCTTCCGGCGGTTACATGATTGCATGCGCGCTGGATAAACTTTATGCTCCTTCTACCGCGGTTGTCGGTTCAATAGGCGTGATAAGCATTAAGCCCGTGTTGAAAGAAATACTCGAAAAAATAGGCATAGGATATGAAGTAATTAAAAAAGGCAAGCATAAGGATATGTGGCTTTTTACGAGAAATTACTCCGAAGAGGAAAGGGAAAGCATAAGCGGACTTCAAGAGGAGATTTATAACCGGTTTATAGAAATAGTTTCGGAAGGAAGAAAAATTCCCGCTTCAGACGTGTTAAGCCTTGCCACAGGCGAATTATTTTCTACGAAAAAGTCTTTAGGATATAAGTTAATAGATAAAGTTTGCGGTTTCGACGATGCACTCGAGGAATTATGCGCAGAGATAAAAGCCAATCCCGATAAAGCCGTTAAATTGAGCATTAAAAAACCTTTCTTTCAGAGAATAATAGGCGCTTCCGTTTATAGTGCGATAGAAGATATTTATTACAGGGCTATTTTGTAAATAAAAATTGGTTTTGCTGCCCCCGCACATAACCTTATCTATATTATTATTTATAAAATTTATAAAATAGGCGAGGTATTTTGTGGATTATATCCAAAAATTAAAAAAAGGGTTTCAAGAATTTAAAGATTGTTATTATGGCGGAGATTCAAAAAAATCTGCCGAATATGCAAAGCTTATTACGGAAGGTCAGCAGCCGAAAACCCTTATGATTGCATGTTCCGATTCGCGGGTATCCCCCGAAATAACTTTTAATGCTAAACCTGGGGATATTTTTATGGTTAGAAATATTGCAAACCTCGTCCCGCCGTACGATAACGACGGGCATAAGCACGGCACGAGCGCCGCTATCGAGTTTGCCGTTAATTACCTTGGCGTAAAAAATATAATCGTTAAAGGACATTCTAATTGCGGAGGTATATCGGCATTAATGAAAGACGAAAACACGGGGGATTTTATTTCGCCGTGGGTTTCTGTTTCCCGGAGAGCTAAGGAGGAGGTTTTGAAGAACCCCGAATACTTGACCGAAGAAGATAGGCGCACTGCCTGCGAGAAGGTCTCGATAATCGTTTCTTTGGAAAATTTATTGACTTTCCCCTTTGTGAAAAAAAAATACGCCGGAGGAGAAATTAAGATACTCGGCTGGTATTTTGATATGAAAAAAGGGTCGCTTTTAGAATATAACGATAGAAACGGAAAGTTTGAGTAAAATTTAAGGTGCATAAATGACTAAATAAACGATATAAATCTACCGCAGACAAATCCGGCTGCGGCGGCAATTCCCCCTATTAAAACCATTTCTAACGAACTTTTGACGGGGTCGGTTTTTGTAATCTTAGACTTTATAATGCCTGTAATTAAAAGAACTATGATTGAAAACATAATGGAAATCAATATCGATACTGATGAATTTTTAATAAAAAAATAAGGCAGCAACGGAGGAATGCCGCCGGCTAAAAATGACAAGCCGGTGTAAACCGCTATCTTAACGGGTTTTTCATAATAATCTAAACTTATGCCAAGCTCGTCTTGTATCATAAAATTGAGCAAAATCTTTTTGTCGGACATAAGTCTTTTAACTATCGGGTCTATTTCTTCTTTCGTAAAGCCCTTATCGCCGTACAATTCATAAATCTCTTCTATTTCGTGGTCAGGGTTCTCCGCAATCTCCCTTTTTTCCCTTCTAATTTCTTTTTGGTAAAATTCGTTTTGGGACTTTGCGGCAAGATAAGCCCCGAAAAACATCGAAACCGTTCCCGCTACAATCTCGGCCATACCCGACATAAGAACTATTTTGGCGCTTACAAAAGCTCCGGTAACGCCCGCGACAAATCCTACGGTTGTAACTAAGCCGTCGTTTATCCCAAAGACAAACTCCCTGATAAGTTTACCTTCGGGAGTATGCCAGTCCTCGTTATGAAATCTTTTTAAAGAGTCCATATAATTCAATTAAATAATTATTTAACATTAACAAACTAACTTAAAAAATTCCTCGTATAAGGTAGGGAATTTATTCTGCAATACACAGTAACATCCTTAGCAGTAATCTTATTTTTTTATTATTATAATATTATAATAATAAAATTGATATTTAACAAACAAAATTGTATCATCAATTTAGCTGCTATATAAAAGAATATAAATAAAGAAGCAAGCGTATTTTCGGTAGATTAATATGATAGCGGCCTGCAAATTTGACTTTAACATTAATGAATATATACTTAAAGTAAAAGGGGTTCTTTATTATTATGATTTAATTTGCGCGATATATTTAAAAATATGAAAAATAATGACGTATTTCCTATAAGTAAAGAAGTTCTAATCCGTATAAACGACAAGAACATATACGGAAATCTCGAAATTCCGCCGAAAGCGAAGAGCTTGGTTATTTTTGCCCACGGCAGCGGGAGCGGCAGATTTAGTACAAGAAACAGGTATGTAGCCGGTATTTTAAATAAAAATAATCTTGGCACTCTTCTTTTTGACCTTCTTACCGCAGAAGAAGAAACAATCGACAATTATACTGCTGAATACCGGTTCAATATCGAACTTCTTGCAAAAAGGCTCGTGGACGTCACCGATTGGATTCTTAAAGAAAATTCGTTAAAAGGTTTAAAATTGGGTTACTTCGGGGCAAGTACCGGAGCTGCAGCCGCTTTAATTGCCGCAGCCGAAAGACCGGATGTTATTTATGCCGTGGTTTCTAGAGGCGGACGTCCCGACCTTGCCATGCGAAGTCTGCCAAAAGTTAAAGCGCCCACGCTGTTAATAGTCGGGGGCGAAGATTTTGACGTTATCGAATTAAATAAAACCGCTTATAAAAACATTTCTGCCGAGAAGAAACTTGAAATCATACCCGGAGCGACGCATCTGTTTGAAGAACCCGGAACGCTGGAGGATGTTTCCCGCTTAAGCGCCGGATGGTTTACGGAACACTTATAATTTTATTTATTTAATAGATTGGAGCATAAATCTTTTCGAGCATTTCCTCATATTCTTTTTTTACGTCGCTATAAACCGTAATGCCTCCGCCGCTCCTATAATAATAGTCTTTTCCGGTTCTTTCTATGAATCTTATCATAACCGAACTTTTAAAGGTTTCCCCGTCGTATATGCCAAAAACTCCCGTATAATAACCCCTGCTTTCCGGTTCGGTTTCTTTTATTATTTCTAGGGTTTTTATTTTAGGTGCCCCGCAAATTGACCCTGCGGGAAGCATTCCACAAAGGATGTCCCCGAAGCGGTTATTTAATTCAGGCTTAATTTTACCCTCTATCTCGGAGGTCATCTGCAATAATTCTCCAAAATTCGTTTTAACGGTTTCTATAAGACAGAACCTATTAACTTTTACGTCTTTACATACGATATTCAAGTCGTTTCTTAAAAGATCGACAACCGTTAAGTGCTCGGCTCTTTCTTTTTTATCGTTTAAAAGAATTTCTTTTGCATTGGGAATACAGGCAGAGATTGTTCCTTTAATAGGATAAGTGAAAATCTTTCTGCCGGTTATGTTGATAAAAGTTTCCGGAGAAAACAAAACGAATTCGTTAGAAAAATTCTTGAAATAAAGTTTATATTTCGACTTACTCCTATAAAATATTTCCTTCAAATTTAAATTAATCTTGATAGAATTTTTAAAAGTTAAATTTACAAGATATGAATTACCCGCTCTTTCGTTTTTAACGACGTTATTAAAGGCTTTTTCATAAATTTCGAACGAAACCGGATTTTTTTGAATTTTTAATTCATTTTTATCCGTTATATTACCGGCATCTTCCGTATAATTCTTAGCTCCGTCTATGAAATATTGGACGCAGAGATCATTAATTTCCGATAATTCCATAATAATTGGATATTTCATTTCAAAATCGATAATAAAAAGAAATTTAATCCCGTTTACTCCGTAAAAATTCATTTTTTCTACGAAACTAGAATCTAAAATCATATCATTATTGGTTGCAGTTGCGGTTTTCGTGAATGGTCGGTAGTTTAAAATTCTACGTTGAAAATATCTACCTCAATATCTTCAGGATCAAGCATTGCGTTTATTAAAGATATTTTCTGAAAACGACCTATGTCGTCAAGAGAAACTTTTTCTTCTGCTATCTTGTTATTTTCCAGAAGATAGCGTCTTTTCACCCCGTTTAAAAGAAAGGTAGAGGGAGTAATCCATTTTTCTCCATCAAATAAAATTATATTAGAAAATGAAGTATCGGTTAATGAACCGTTTTTAACGATAAGTATATCCGATATGTCGTCGATACCCGTTAAGAAAGAGTTTATAAGCGTCCTATCTTGATATTTGAATTCATAATTGAACGACCTATATTCCGCAGAAACATCAGCGGCATTTAAATCGACAATTTTTAATTTCTTGATTGTTCTTTTAATATAAGGGGAAATTTCAATGTTTTCGATGTGATTAGAATAGGTCAATCTGCATTTATAAGTTCCGGTTTTATATTTGCAGGGCTTCGGTAAATATAAATTGAGGTCTATTTGTGGATCAAAACCAAAAAAATATTTTATAGTATTATTAATCCTATTATTATGAAAGCCTATAAGTTTATAACGTCCATCAGTCAATTTAATCGTATCGATAAAATACGGCATATGTTTTTATTCTATTGCATTTATTTTATTTTACGGTTTCATAAAGATGCCGGTAAAATTATTATATCATAAAATTATATGCTTTGTTCCTTGAAAAAGCGTTAAATTATGGTAGCATTAATAAGTATAGAAGTTTGAATTATAATTACCTGATGTAAATATATGAATAGAACAAAGAAAATCCTGGTTGAAGAACTTAGGGTAGGGATGTTTATTTCGGACCTGAACGCCCCATACATGGATCACCCTTTTCTTCGCAACCGCTTCATGGTCGAGGATGATAAAACTATCGAGAAAATTAAGGAATCTGGGATTCGCTCGGTCTACATCGATCCCTCGAAAGGCACAGATGAACCGAACGCTCCTGCCTATTCAGACATCAATAAAAAAATAAAAGAAACAATGGAAAATATAGTCTCCGAGGACAAAAGGCATGAAGAAAACAAAAACATCGTCCAGGTTCACGTTCGGGAGGAAATGCCCGTGGTGGAAAAAGCCAGGAGCGGAGCCGTAGACACTGTACGCAACGTTTTGAACGATGTGCGTTCGGGGCAGGAGATAGTGACCGAAGACGCCGTGTCCACCGCCGTAAAGCTTGCCGATACCGTTCTTAAATGTCCCGAAGCCGTGCATTTGATAAGCAGCATTAAAGACAAAGACGATTATACGTTTCAGCACTCGGTGTCTGTTTGCTCGCTGCTTGTAGCTTTCTGCAATATATTGGGATTCGACAGAGAGAGCATTTACGCAGCCGCCCTCGGCGGATTATTGCATGATATCGGCAAGGCCAAAATAGCCGACAGAATACTTAAAAAACCGGGCAGGCTTACCCGGAATGAATTCGAAATAATGAAAACCCACGTAACGGAAGGCAGAAAAATACTTGAAAATATAAAAGATATATCCGACTTCTCAAAACACATCGTTTATGAACATCACGAACGATACGACGGCATGGGCTATCCCGAAGGGCTAAAGGGGGAACAAATTTCTAAAATAGGCAGGATGGCCGCAATATGTGACGTTTACGATGCAATGTCTTCCGTAAGAGTATATCACAGTGCCCTGATACCCCATGAAACTTTGCGCAAAATATTCGAGTGGAGCGATTTCCACTTTGACAAGGTTCTCGTCGAACAGTTTGTGCACATGATGGGAATCTATCCCATTGGAACCTTAGTCGAGTTCGAATCTGGATTCGTCTCTATCCGTTCTCCAGCAGAACGGGGGCAACTTGCTTAGACCATTGGTCAGGGTATTCTATGATTCGTTTACGAGAAAATTCGTCATGCCGGTAGAAATAGACCTGTCGAAAAATACCGCTATAAAGATTATAGGAGCGGTTTCGCTGGAACAATTAAAATTGGACATAAACCTCGTCGATATGCTAAGGTCGGCATAGAACCAGCCTTATGATGTATGCGTATAACCTTATGAAATGCGATATAATAGAAAAATCTAAATTAAATAATTTAAAATTGAACTTAAAATTGGAAAACAATATAAATATTGCCGGAGCCGGACCCGCAGGTTTAACCGCCGCCATAGTTCTGGCAAAACATGGATATAAGCCGAAAGTTTACGAAATGTCGCCCGATGTCGGACATAGAATGAACGGCGATTTTCAAGGATTAGAAAATTGGAGCGGCGATAAAGACATCATCGTGCTTCTTAAGGAATTGGGCATAGATGTAAATTTTTTATGCGTTCCTTATTACGAAGGCAATATATATGCTCCCAAAATAGCTCCACTTAAAATAAAATCCGAAAGACCTATTTTTTATCTCGTAAAAAGAGGCGCCATCAAAGATTCTCTTGATAACGGTCTCAAGGAACAGGCTGTTCATTTAGGGGTCGAAATAGTTTTTAACCGCCGAATCGAATCCGGCGAAGGAAAAACCATAATAGCCGGGGGGCCGAAAAGAGCCGATTTTATAGCGGAAGGCATAACATTCGATACCGCAAACGAAAATCTGGCATCTGTACTTTTTAACGACGAAATAGCGCCTAAGGGCTATGCCTATCTAATTATCAATAACGGTTTTGGGACTATGGCTACCGTTATTTACGAAAACTTCAAAAATACAAAAAAATATTTTAAAAATTTAATTGATTTTTTCAAAAATGAAAAAAATATCGACATTAAAAATGAAAAAAAAATCGGGGGGTTCGGAAATTTCTTTATTAGGGATAGCAATACCGTCGATAAAAAAATATACGTTGGGGAGTCGGCGGGATTTCAGGATTATCTTTGGGGGTTCGGATTGAGATATGCGATCGTGTCGGGATATCTTGCGGCGATGAGTATAATTACAGACTCGGATTATGATTTCCTTTGGAAAAAAGAGGTCAAACCCATGCTGGAAACATCGCTTGTTAACAGATATTTGATAGAAAAATTCGGAGATTTTGGATATAGATATATTGCTAAAAAGTTTGCGGAAGGAAATCCTTGTAATTTCCTTAAACGCAATTACAATAAATCTTTTTTAAAAAATCTTCTCCTCCCTATCGCAAAAAATAAATATAAAAAACATGAATCTCTTAAAATATAAACAGTTATGGAAATATATAATTTTTCGGTAAGAACGGGCAAAAGAACTGAATTGATAAATATTACAAAAACAATCGAAGATTTTATTTTTAAATCTTCTAACCCCGCAGGATTATGTTTTGTCTATTCCCCTCACACTACAACCGGCATTATTATTAACGAAGCATATGATCCCGATGTTGCTTTCGATATAAACCTTTTTTTAAATAATTTAGCGCCTAAAAATAATAATTATCGCCATGCCGAAGGAAATTCGGATGCGCATATAAAAGCGGCAATAATAGGCAATTCAAGAATGACCCCTTATTCCGGCAATAAGCTGAATCTCGGAAGATGGGAAGGAATTTTCCTATGTGAATTTGACGGTCCCAGACAAAGGAACATAAATTTAATTTTAATTTAAAAATAGATCAACAACATTCGGCTGATGACGAGCCGCCGCAGTCGCAGGAAGGCGAACCGCCGGTTATCATACCGTTTATTATTCCCGATGCGCAACCCACGCCGGAACTTACGAAAATAGCTCCATATTTACAGTTAAGCGCGCAGGCGCCGCATTCCATACATAAATCTTTATCGACGATCCTGACCTTTTTATCCTTTAAAGTAAATACCCCGTGGGGACAAACATCTATACACAATAAGCAATTAGTGCATTTTTTGCTATTAAAAATAAGACTTGCCGAGTTTTTTAAGTACTTCATATAACCGCCAGATTATAGAGTTTATAAACTATCAATAAAATAATCGATATTGCCGCCGATGTTAAATAAACAGGCAATGCCGTTTTTAATTCTTTTTTTACGCCGGACATATTCGTAAAAGTAGTAGAACCTGTAAACTGCAATGCTAAATATGAACTTGCCATTGGAAAAAAAAGAATTTCCGAGCTAAAAATTAAAATATTTCTTGGTTCAGTCAAATTGAATGAAAATATTACTAATATTGCTAATAAAATACCGACTAACCAACCTTTTAGAGCAAATGACCTAAAAGGAATAAAAGGTAAAAAGACCGGGGTTATAAATGACCCGGCTATAATAGCCGTTAATCCGAGAATGAGAAAAGGCATCCCTGCTATCCATGCAGTTTTATATAAAATACCCGTTTTCCCGATGCCAAAAAACAAAAGAATGATAACCGCAAAAATAAGGAATTTATTTATTGCTGGAATAATTTCTCTCGGAATAAGAATAAGCCTGTCAATTATAGAAAATTTAATTTCCCTCATTTCCGGAGTTTTTCTTCTGCCTGACTTTATATAGGCTTTAATATCTTTTGCATAAACCGGACCGAAATAAACTTTGAATCCGGTCTGCTTAAAAACGACATCGGCATTAACTCCGACTGCTCCCAGTTGCGGAACTATTACGCGCCTGTGATTTAAAAAACTATCCGCCTTAACTTTCTTTAATTTCTTAATTAGTTCTTCCGTGCCGAACGTCCCCTTTCCTGCGGCACACCATACATTTATACCTTTAGTATCCAACACTAACAACCATGCGCTTAGTCCGCTTAACGCCTTTCTAAGAATATCGAAGCTTAATTTATAATTTGCGCTTACGAAAATGTCCGAATTAGCATCAGGTTCGCCTAAAGCGTAAAGCCCCGGCTCAATTTTGTACTTCATCCTGAAAGAACTGCTTATCCTGCAACTTATAGCCCCTGAATAATCGGACGCCAACCAGTCTGAAAAAACCCTATTTACAGGTTCCGGTTGCTCCGGCTTCTTGCATAAATCTATAATATTTAAATTTTCATTAATCATTTTTATGAAATTAAATGTTTCACGTGAAACATTTAATAATTAATTATCAGCATAAATTATTTATCATTGTGTTTATCGTATCATTTTCATTTTTAAAATTTTCATGTCCTAATAGTTTATTGAATAAACTTTCTATTTCGGCAAAATACTTTTTATTTACCGAGTAATAAACCCATTTCCCAGATTTTCTTCCTTTAATTAATCCGGCGGCTTTCAGCGCCGATAAATGATGGGAAACAAGCGTCTGGTTTAAGCTAAGTTCTTTAAAAATCACGCATACGCATTTCTCCCCTTCTTTTAATGAAGAAATTATTTTAAACTTGTTTTCATCGCTTATTGCTTTAAAAAATTTAATAAGCCTTAACTCATCTCCGCTCATATCGATTCAATCTAAAATTTAAATATATTATATACATAGAAAGCATTATATATATGAATTATAATTCATATATATAATTGTAAAGCAGGAGAGCTATTTTGTCAAGAATTTTATATATATTTAATATTTTGAAATGTGATAATATATATAATATATTAATTATACGGCGTGCGGTAAATACACAATTTAATTAAAATTTATGGGAGTGGAAATATGTTATCGATAATTTTTTCATATATATATTTAGTTTGCTTATCAATTTTTTTCGGCTCAAGTATATTTATAGGATATATAATGGCACCGTATATCTTTAAAACTCTAAATTCTAGAAGCGAGGCCGGAAATATGGTGGGGGCGCTTCTTCATAAATTTTCGACGCTTGGGTATATTACTCAGGTTTTAATGGTAATTACAGGTTATATATTATATTTAAACCTCGTCGGCATAATTATTTTCATTATTCCTTTAATTATATTAATTCTATTATTATTTTCCGAAAAATTTATTTCAAAAAAAATGAATAACCTTAAAAAACGTATGGGTTCAATAGACGAAATCCCTAAAGATGACCCGAAAAGAAAACAATTTAACAGCCTGCATAAATGGTCGGTTAAATTGTTTCTGTTCAACGAACTGCTATGCCTGCCGTTGTTTTATATAATTTTAGTTAAATAAATTAAATTCCCGATAACTTCTTTTACGACGGATTTAAAATTATTTTCATTGATTCCGTATATTTCAAATAATTTTAGGCGTAAAACCGGTTCCCAATATTTGTCTATATGGACTTGAACCTCTTCTGCCGCAACATCTATAGGATACGGGGAAAAGATCCTGCAAATATCTAAAAACATTGATTTAATTTCATCGTTTCCTTTTAATAACGGCTTAAAATCTCTTGATGCAAAAGGCGCGCCGGCTTTACTTATAGAAACCGCCGTTACTTTATATTCGGGGGTTTCCGTGGACCAGTCTGCATATTCGCTTGTTAAGATGTTGGTTTTAAATTCCGGAAAATGAAAAGTAGTAGCAACAACGCCGGGCATCATTCTGCCGGTAATTTTCGCATTAAGCGTAACGGCGCCTTTTTTGCTTCTAACAAGAATGAGTCCGCCGTCGGTTATGTCAAACTTTTCTGCATCCTCCGGGCAAATTTCTAAAACATCCCGTCCGTACCAAAGGCTGTTATGGCTCCTGCGCGTATTGTTGGAGCAGTTATACTGATAAAGGTTCCTCACCGTCGTCAAAATAAAAGGGTATTCCTTCGATATTGCGTCTTTAGAGCCTATAAATTTAGTAATCGTAAACTTTCCTTTTCCGCGGGTAAATTTATCTCTATGAAGAACAGCTGTGCCTTCGGGATTTTCGGTATTAACCGGCCACTGCGCCGAACCTTTTTTTTCTAATAAATCATAGCTGATTCCCGAAAACTGCGGCGTAGAGCGAGCAATCTCATCCATTATTTCGGAAGGATGTCCATAAGTCATCCCGTACCCCAAAGCATTGGAAAGTCCTGAAATTATCTGCCAATCCTGCAAACCGGCTGCCGGTTCCATAACCTTTCTTACTCTCTGCACCCGCCTCTCCCAGTTAGTAAACGTCCCGTTTTTTTCTAAAAAAGACGATCCCGGAAGTAAAACATGGGCATATTCTGCGGAAGCGGTTTTAAATAGATCATGGACTACAACAGTATCCATATTCATTAAAGATGCAATAATCCTATTTGAATCGGGGTCGGTCTGAACTATATCTTCCCCCATTATATATATTCCTTTAAATCTTCCGTCAAGCGCGCCTCTTAACATATCGGGAAGCCTCATACCCGGAACTCCGTCTAATTTTACGTTCCATATTTTTTCAAATATCTCCCTCGCCTTTCCGTCTGAAATATGTCTGTATCCCGGCAAAGAAGAAGGTTCCGCTCCCATATCCGCCGCTCCTTGAACATTGTTCTGTCCTCTAAGAGGGCTGACGCCTACGCCTTTTCTGCCGATATTTCCTGTAACCATGGCTAAATTTGCTATAGCAAGAACTCCGGTAGAACCCTGCAAATGTTCGGTTACGCCCAGACCGTAAAATATTGAAGCATTGCCGGCTTTTGCATAGAGGGCGGCTGCGCCCTCTATGTCTTTTTTAGGAACGCCGCTAATTTTTGAAGCAACATCCGGCGAGTTTGTTTCGTTTATTATAAAATCCTTCCACAACTTAAAAGATTCTTCGTCGCATCTTTTTTCTATAAAATCTTTTTTGATTAAATTTTCTTTTAAAATATAATATGCCATAGCATTAAGAAGTATCACGTTCGTGCCGGGAAACGGCCTTAAGTGAAAGCGTGCGGAAACATGCGGCGATTTTGAAACCTCCGTTTTTCTGGGGTCTATCACTATAAGTTCGGCTCCAAGCCGGGCCGTTTTTCTAATAAAAGAACCGACGACCGGATGTGCTTCCGTTGGGTTTGAACCTATGACTATTATTACGTCGGATTCGAGCACCGAACTTAAATCCTGAGTTCCCGCACCGGCGCCGAACGCAATACCGAGCCCGTAACCCGTCGGCTGATGGCACACTCTCGCGCAGGTATCTATGTTGTTATTATGAAAACCGGCTCTGACAAGTTTCTGCATTAAATAATTTTCTTCATTTGAACACCTTGAAGAACTTATTGCCCCTATCGCATTTATTCCATATTTTTCTTGAATTTTTTTGAATCTATCGGCAACAAAACCAAATGCTTCATTCCATGAAACTTCTTTAAAGGGTAAACTCAAATTTTCCCTTATAAGGGGATATTTAAGTCTCTCGCCGCTATTGACATAGCCGAAGGAAAACCTGCCTTTAATACAGGAATGTCCATAATTTGAAAGACTTTCGTCAACCGGAACGGCTCTTATAATTTTATCTCCTTTTGTTTCTATGCTAAATGAACATCCGACTCCGCAGTAGCCGCAAGTCGTCCTCGTTTTAAAAAAAGGCTTACCTGACCCGGCAACGTTTTTCTCCACGAGAGCTCCCGTAGGACAAGCTTTTACGCATGCGCCGCAGGAAACGCATTCGGAATTAAAAAAACTGCTTTCTCTGCTAAAGCCGGCTTTTATAACGGAATTAAAACCTCTGCCGTCAACCGTAAGGGCAAAATTACCTTGAATTTCCGCGCAAGCTCTTACGCATCTCAAACAAACTACGCATCTTTTTGGATCAAACAAAAAATACGGGTTAGAGTCGTCAATCGGAAGATTTAAATGGCTCTTTCCTCTAAATCTTATACCGCTTAAGCCGAAATAAGAAGCCGCCGTTTGAAGTTCGCATATCCCGTTTTTGGAACAAGTAAGGCAGTCGTTTGGATGGTCGGAAAGGTATAATTCCATCAAGGTTTTTTTCAAAGAAAAAAGTTCGTCCGAAAAGGTTTTTATTTTCATTCCGCTTTCCACGTATAAAGAACATGACGGCAAATATCCTTTTTTTCCTTCGACGATAACGCCGCAAAGCCGACATGAGCCGTAAGGAAGCAGTCCGGCGTAATCGCAAAGCGAGGGAATATAAATGCCGCTTTGTTTCGCAGCCTGCAATACCGTGTAACCCGGCTTGACATTAACATTGTTACCGTCTATTTCGATTTTGACGTTCATTAAAATTCTATAATTTCATTTTTAAAATATTTTAGCAGGCTCCTAACGGGCATATGCATACCAAAACCGAATCCGCAGAGAGACAAATATTTCATAGATTCAAGAATCTCGTCAATAATTTTTAAATTTTCTTCGATATTTTGTTTTCTTAAAACTCTTTCGAACAATTCTTTAACTCTCACCGTTCCTATTCTGCAGGGAGCGCATTTACCGCAGGATTCGTCTATAAAAAAATCCAAAAAACTTAATAGTCTATATTTCATATCCGTATTGTTATCAAAAACGACGATACCTCCATGACCAAGCATGCCTTCGTTTTCGGACAAGTCTTCATATGAAAGCTTCAAGTCGATAAATTCGCCGCCTAAAGGAAAATATGCGCCGAGAGGTCCGCCTATTTGAACCATTTTTGCAGTTTCATATGCGCCTGCAAGATCTAAAAGTTCTCTTAGAGTAACTCCGAAAGGCAATTCAAAAATTCCCGGGTTTTTAACCGCTCCCGAAACCTGAAAAGGCATCGCACCCTTAGAATTTTCCGTTCCTAAGGATAAAAAGTAATTCAAATTTGCATCGTTATTAAGAATATAAACGGCATAAGCAAAGGTCAATACATTGTTTAAAACGGTAGGTTTGCCGTATAAACCGCTTACGGCAGGCACCGGCGGACGCTGTCTTACCGTACCCCTTTTATTTTCGACGCTTTCCATGAGAGCGGTTTCTTCTCCACAAACATAGCTTCCTCCGCCGGTCATTAAATCAATATTGAACTCCAAACCTGAGCCTAAAATATCTTTGCCGAGATAACCCGTCTTTCTCAATAAACCGAGAACGCTTTCGATTATTAACTTGGCTCCCGCATATTCAGCCCTTAAATAAATATAACCAGTTTTGGCGCCGGTTATTAAACCGGCAACAATCATACCTTCGATAACGGACATAGGGTCGTTTTCAAGAATAACCCTGTCGGCATAGGCCCCGGAATCCCCTTCGTCGGCATTGCATATTATATATTTAACGGCGGATTTTTCTTTAAATACCGTCTCCCACTTAATGCCTGCCGGAAATCCCGCCCCGCCCCTGCCTCTGAGTTTAGAACGTTTCAGTTCATTAATAATTAAAATTTTCCCTTCATCTCCTCCGGTTTTAATTTCGCCGATAACTCTTTTCAACGTACTAAATCCGCCCGCATGTACATAATCAGGAACTGATAAGGGATTTATATTACCGCACCTTTTAAATATAAGGAGTTCACTATAATTTTCCGTTTTTTTTAAATTTTTAAAATCGGTGGGGTTCACAGAATCCAAATTATTAACTGAAGGTATTTTTATTATTTCGTCGAATATTTCGGGCGTCACTTTTTCATATAATATACCGTCAACCGTAACCGCCGGGGAGAAGGCGCAATGTCCGAAACAATAAACGTAATCTAAAAAATACTTCCCGTCGGGACTGTATTTGCCGAAATCCACATTTAGGCTTGCTTTTATATGCTCCAGCAGTTGTTTTGAACCGGACGCCTCGCAACTTTCGGACTTGCAGGCGACAATTTTATGGTGAACCTTATTATAGGGGGCATCAGTTTTATAATTCCTGAAAAAACTAAGAAAACCGTAAACTTCCGCTTTAGAGATATTGAGGTTTTCCGCTATCGGAAGTACCGCATCTTCGGGTATATAACCCATCTCTTCGTTTACACCGTTAAATATATAAAATAAAGAACCCTGCCTGCCTTTAGCGTCTTCAGTTAATCGCAAAATCAATTTATCGAGCTTTTCCATTGCGCTATGAGATTTATAGTTATTATGTTTAATTATAACACATAAATATGCACAAATTAGGAAACCAAACCAGCGTCTGCCGATAAAATTTAAGAAGGGCGGTAATAATTTTTAGATAAGGAAATACGAAAATAGGTATTTATTCACAAGGTTTTTATTTTTTTATCATATCCATAAATTTTAAAAACCCCGATATTACGGCTTCCGGTTCGGGCGGACACCCTTTTATATTCACCGCTACTTTTAAATGTTTTGAAACGGGACCGCATACCGAATAGGAATCTTTAAAAGGTCCGCCGGTTTCGGGACAATCGCCCGCAGTAATCACGAACTTAGGCTCCGGAATATTTTCATAAGTCTTTAGCAACGGATTAAGCATATTTCTTGTTACGCAACCCGTTACTATAAGAACGTCCGCATGCTTCGGGGAAGCGACAAACTTTATGCCGAATCTTTCTAAATCGTAATAAGGGTTGGAAAGGGCGGCAAGCTCGTTTTCGCAGGCATTGCAGGAACCGCTATCCACAAGCCTGACGAATATACTTCTGCCAAACACCTTATCAATAGAGCGTTTTAATTCATCTCCTTTGATTAAAATAAAATCGCTGCTGCCGCTTACAATATCTTGCGCCTTATTTTTAAATAATAATTTACTTAAAAAACTCATGTATTGACACCCGTTATAAATATTGAAATTTCTTAATTTTGAAATTACATATCGTTTCCCGCATACGACAGGTTTAAACTTTTGTTTATCAACGGAAAATCGGCAATTATATTGCCCAATACGCCGTACTGGATAGACGGCCACACCCTGAACGACGGATCAATGTATTTAAGCCTGAATATTTTTCCGTTATTATCTGCCATAACGTAGAAAAAAGCGTTGCCTCTCGCCGTTTCCGAATTGCCTATCGCATATTTATAGGCTTCTGGCTTATTTTCATAGGAGGCGGTAATATTCCCTTTCGGCAAGTTGAATAATAAATCGCCGACTATTTTACTGGAAACATAAATTTCTTTAATTTTTAAAACCGTTCTTGCAAAAACATCTCCGCTTTCAAGTAAAACGGGTTTTAAATTAAACTTATCGTAAATCAAATAAGGAAACTCGATTCTGGAGTCCCGCGGCAGTCCCGATGCCCTTGCGCTTACTCCGCATAAAGAAAGCTCTTCCGCAGTCTTTTTATTAATTTTTCCGGTAAATTCAAGTCTATCTAAAACTGTCGATGAATTTAAAATAAATGCTTCAAACTCTTTCATATTATTTTCAACTTTTTTAATAATGTCGTCAATCGCCTTAAGTTTCGAAGAATCAAAGTCGAAATTCACGCCCCCTATGGTTAAGGAATTAAACAAAAACCGGTGTCCGGTCAAACTTTTGTTAAGTCTCATTAATTCTTCCTGCAACGCAAACAGGCTCTGCGCAGGCAGGGCAAAACCGATGTCCATAAAAATCCATGCAACATCCCTGACATAGTTCCATATTCTTTCAAGTTCGGCAAGTATTACCCTGATATGTTGCGCTCTTTCGGGTATTTCCACGTTTAAAATACTTTCGACGGCTTCGAGATAGCTTATGGCAATATTTACGTTATTATCTCCCGAAATCTTTGTTACTAAATCAAGCGCTTCTTTGAAATTTTTGCCTTCGCAAACTTTTTCGATTCCCCTGTGTTTCCAAAAGTGTCTTATTTCTAACTGTAAAACCGGTTCTCCCGCAAGGGAAAATCTGAAATGTCCGGGTTCTATAATTCCGGCATGCACCGGTCCGACAAGCACTTCAAAAATGCCTTCGCCTGAAACTTCTTTAAACTTATATTCGCCGTATTTTTTCATTTCTGGAATTAAATTATTATAATCCTTTCTCAAAGGATGAACCGAGGAATCCCAGTTTTCGGGATACAGCATTAAAGGTCTTAAATCGGGGTGTCCGATGGGTTTAAGTCCAAATAAATCGAATATCTCCCTTTCATACATTTTTGCGGCGGGACATATTTTAGATATAGATTGAAAACTTTCTCCGACTTTAACCAAATATTCGTCAATACCGCCATTTCCGCCGAAAAAATACCTGATATTAAAATTAGAATTTAAGCTTCTTTCGTCAGAGGCGGCAATACCAAGCAAGTATTTTCCCGACCCTTTAACGTTGTCGGCCGAATTTACAAAATCGTTTAATTCGACAATATGTTTGTTAATCAAAATGTTATCCATTTAAAAAATTATCTTGCCTGCAAATTCATAAGATGCAGATTTTACAATATTTAAAAATTGTGAAGGAATATAAAACAATAATAAAGAAGAGATTAATAAAAGAATTAACGGAACATATATCATAAAAGGATGAAGAGCTCCCTCTTTAATTCGTTTATGCGCCGCATTTTCGTTTTGGATTTCATCTGCCTCTTCGTCGCCGTCTTTATTTCCGGTGTACATTTTTAGAACTTTGCTAAAAAGTCCTATAAAAATAAAAATCAACAAGATAAAAACTAAAAAACCTAATAATATATTGCTCCTAAACACGCCCGTCATAATATAAATTTCCCCCAGAAACATTGCAAAAGGAGGCATTCCGCTAATTCCCATAACCCCAAAAAGAAGTACGAGTCCCGTAATCGGAAAATTTTTAGACAAATTTCTTATTTTTTCGATTTTCCTTTGATGGGTAGCCGCAAGAACGTTTCCTGAAGATAAAAATAATAATCCCTTGTTCAAAGCATGGAAAAATATTTGCAGCAAGCTGCCTACGACTGCAATTCCGCCTATACCGAAACCTAATGCTATAATCCCCATATTTTCCATAGAAGAAAATGCAAACAGGCGCTTATAATCGGTCTGTTTTATTATTGAAAACGCAGAAACCAGAATAGTAAAAAACCCGAAACCTATTAAAAAATATCGCGGATAATATATGTCTGCCGCCCCGTTTATCTGATAAAATCTTAAAATGCCCAAAAGCGCGGTATTAAGTAAAACCCCCGACAGCAAGGCGCTAACAGGACTAGGTCCCTGCGAATGAGCATCGGGAAGCCAATTGTGCATAGGAGCAAATCCGACTTTCGTTCCAAATCCGACAAGTGCAAGAATAAAAGCAAGCATAAGAAAATTTTTGTCTAATTCCGAACCTGCCTGCATAATACTTATAAAAGATAAAGCTTTTACGCTTTCGCCGTAAACCTGCGAAGTCGTAAAATATAGGATAACTATCGCAAAAAGCCCGATCGCGATGCCCACGGAACACATAATTACGTATTTCCATGTAGCCTCAAAAGATTCTTTAGTCCTGTTAAAAGAAACTAATAATGCCGTAGCCAGCGTCGTCGCCTCAAGACCCGTCCAGTAGATACCGAGGTTATTAGACAATATCGAAACCATCATGCTGAAAATAAATAAATTTTTCCAGAAATAGTAAAATTTAAATTTCCTTTTTGATATGCCGCCGGAAATCTCGGCTCTGACATATCCAAACGAATAAAATGCTACAAACAGTTCAAGCGTCGAAACGGTTATAAGTATAACTAAATTGATATAATCTATAAAGAAAAAACCGTTTAAAAAAACCGTAATAGAATTAAAAGTCGCGGCGATTGCTACTACCGCCGAAAATATAAGAACGGATATCGCTAACTGTGCGTAAGACATCCATAAAACATCGGCAAAAATCGAAACAATTAAAGCAACTGCAGGGAGTATTAATATTAATTCATACATTGTTCATTTTATTCCTATTTAAAGTTTTTATGCAGTAACGTTTCTTCTTAAATTTAATATAAGAATAGATAATATAAGTATGCTGACAAAAAGATCGAAAAGCACCCCCAACTCGACTAAAAGCGGCATACCGTGGGTAATGCTGTTTGCCGCTAAAAATATTGCGTTGTCTATAGTCAAAAATCCTATAATTTGGGAAAATAAAGTTTTTCTAGTTATCATAAGCATTGCGCCTATTAAAAACGTCGCAAGCGATATAGTGAACACAAAAGAACCAAACGTTATGCCGGTTTTAATAATTTTTTGGGCTATTAAATTTGAAAGCAGGGTTAACGAACCTGCAAATACGACAGCTTCGGGTATGCCGATGTACATATTGATTTCTTTATCCATTTTAACTTTTTTAAGCGTTTTAAATAAAAAATAAGGTATTAAAATAACTTTAAAAATTACCGTAATGGCAAAAGACCCGTATAAATTTATCGAGTTAAAATGAACGGCGCCCATGAAAATATAAAATGCCAGCATAAGGGATTGGAAGGAATAAAGTTTAATTGCAAATTTTATAAAAGGCGAACTTACGTTTAATACGACTGAAACAAGTATTAAAATAATAAAAAGTTCGGCTATTTTTTCCATTATCATTTTTAAAATCCCCTTATCGATAAAATCATCGCTATTAAAGATAGTATAAAAGAAACGGAAAGAACGTTCGGCACCCTGAATACGCGCATCTTGGGATTAACAATTTCAACTCCCGCAATAAGAATGCACAAAATTAGCATCTTTATAATATAAACTATTAAAGCCAAAGGAATTTGATAGACGTTCACTGCCATATAGGGAAATAAGATAAGAGACATTATGGTTAAAAATACGGTAAGTTTTAAATAACTGCCGTATTCAAATAAACCGAGATGCTTTCCGCTTGCCTCCAAAATATTTGCTTCGTGAAACATCGTAAGTTCAAGATGAGTTTCAGGATTGTCTATAGGGATTCTTGCATTTTCGGATATACTTACTATAAAAAGAGAGATAAACAGTAGAAAGGGAATAGCGATAGATATAACATCGGAATGAACTCCGGATAAAAAAGCGTTTGCGACTCCTTTCTGAATAAAATAAAATATATCGGTTATTCTCCCCTGCTTTGTATAAATGGCAAGGGATATAAAAACAAATATTAAAGACGGCTCCGAAAGAACGGTTAAAAACCATTCTCTGCTAGCTCCCAGCCCTCCGAAGGCGCTCCCTTGATCCATTGCGTAAAGAGTCATAAAAAATGTCGCCAGCGCAAGGGAATATGCGATTAATATTACGTCGGAAGATATACCGAGCAAAGAATATTTATAAAATGCGGGCAGCATTAATAAAATAACGAGATAGGAAACAAAAACGATATATGGCGCAATCTCGGATATAAAAGTTGCTTCTTTAGATAAAACAATCTCTTTTTTTAATAATTTATTAAAATTTATATAAAACTGAAATATATTAATTCCTTTCTGTCCTCTTGCCCGCTGTTTCAATTTGTGAATGAAACCTGCAAAAAAAGGCGCAAGAAGAACTATAATAAAAAATTGAACGGCTCCAAAAATCAAATGGACTATATTATAATTCATAGTTTTTATTTTTTTATCTTATTATAAATATATAAATAATAAAACAGGCTATTAACGATAAAAACAAATATCCTAATGAAATATTTATATTTTCCGAATTAGCCGCTTTATTAAAAATTTCCGATACTTTTAGATACAATTTTCCTGCCGGAATATAAATATATTTTTCGAAAATATCGTTGAATTCTTCGGTATAAACCGATTTAGACCTGAAATATTTTTTCACGTCCTTTTCAAAGTTAATCTCGGAAACGGAAGAATAAAAAGAGGAAAAAACCTTCATTATGCTGGATGAAAACCCTCCGCCGGAATACTGGGCTTTTGAATTTTTTTCTTCAAGTCCGCATGCCCATGTTTCAAATATTCTTTTTTTATTGGAAGAAAACACTTTTAGATAGAAAAATACTACCAATAAAACCGCCGCAAAAGCAACAGCTATTAAAACCGGAGCATACAAAGAAAACGGGCGGGCGTTTATAATATGGATAGCCGAAAACGGGTTTGAGCTAACAGTCCCTCCGGTCAAATAAAATATAACGTCATTTAAATTTGAAATTATTTGATACGGATAAATTCCGATGAAAACACACAATAAAACAGGCAGGGCTATCCCTATTCTTTCGATAATATGAGGTTCAACGACATTTTCTGCATTAACGGTTCTTGCTTTTCCAAGAAAGCCGACGCCGAAAAGTTTTGTAAAAGCGGCTCCCGCCGCGGCTCCGCTTAAAGATAGAAGCGCGATAGCTATAATTGAAAAATATATTATATATAGATTTCCGGTAAAGACCGAACCTATTAATGAAATGTATAAATACCACTCGCTCAAAAAGCCGTTTAAAGGGGGCATGGCAGAAATGGACATTACGCCTATAAGAAACAAGACTGACAGTTGTCTCATATTTTTTGAAAGACCGCCGAGTTTTTCTATATTTCTCGTATGAACATATTTGTCTATTAATCCCGAACCCATAAATAAAGAGCTTTTGCTTAAACCGTGATTTATTATATGAAGCAAAACGGCCAGCATCGCAATATATTCTATAGATTTGAAATTTTCTACCTTTGCCCAGTAAGAAATACCTATGCCCATAAAAATTATACCCATATTTTCAATAGTCGAAAATGCCAGTAATTTTTTTATGTCTTTTTGCGCCATTGCATACATAATGCCGAAAAGCGCGGATAAAGCGCCTATAACGAGAAGTATAATTCCTACAAAAGAATCTGCCCCCGAACTAAAAACAAATAAAAATTTTAGAATGCCATAGATAGCCATATTTACCATAATACCGGACATAATGGCGGATATATTGGCGGGCGCAACGGGATGGGCATAAGGAAGCCAAGTATGAAACGGCATAATGCCTGCTTTAATAGAAAATCCCGTTATTGCCGAAGCCAGTATAATAATTCCTGCGGCTCCTTTATAATAGTCGAAAGAAAAAGATGAGGTTTTTAAATACAGCATTATAAAACCGGCCGTTATGAGAATCGTTCCTATATGCGTCATTAAAAAATATAAAAAACCTGCAGACCTCGATTCCTCGTTTCCCTCATAAATAACCAAAAGAAAAGAAAAAATCGACATTAATTCCCAAAATATCAAAAAAGTCAGCATATCATTGCTTATAACTAGGATTATCATTGACATTATAAATAAAAAAGAATAGATAAATAAGGATGGTTTTTTATCGTATTTTTCTCCGTATTTTATTGAAAAAATAGAAATAAATATAGAGACAGACGATATGAATATTACAAAAAAGAGAGAGAGGGCGTCAAATCCGAAAGAAAAATTTATAAAAGAAGATTTTATAATAAATTTACTCTTAAAACAATAAATGCTTAAAACCGTAAAAAACGCGGCGAATAAGATAGACAAACAATTAAAAAAATATCTGTATACTCCTTTATGTTTAAGGTTATTCATTTATTATCAAAACTTACCCCCTAATAAAAATGCTTCTGCAATTAAAGCCAAAACTTTAAAATTATAACAGAAGCTTAAAAAATAGCAAGAAATATTTTCAGCTAAAGCGGGATTGGGATTTTAAATTTTTTTAACTTCAACGGATGCTGAGAAAAAAGTCGCGCCGCCGCCGATATCCGATAAATCGTCCGGCGTCAGAGCGTTTACTCCCGAGCCGCTTAAGTAATCGTCTTTCCACCATAAACCTGCGGAAACGACTACGCCGGGTAAAACCGAATCTGAAACCTTAGCTTTTATAGATAGGCGGCCGCGCTCGTTTTCGACGCTCACTAAGTCTCCGTCATTTATTTCTCTATCTTCGGCATCCTTTGGATTAATTTCTATAAACGGCTCCCGTGCTTTGGCTTTTAGGGAAGAAACCCCTGCAAAAGAAGAGTTTAAAAAAAAATGATTCGGAGGGGTAACAAGGATTAAAGGAAAAACAGATTTAGACTTTAACATATAATCTTTTATAGGATTGTAATTCGGTATATTTAAAAGTCCGTAAGGGGTGAGTTTTTGGCTTTTAAACTCTATTTTACCGGAAGGGGTTAAAAGTTTATCCCGTTCAAACGGACAATCCTCCGTATCTATCATAATAAATCGTTCTTTTTTGAGCCTTTCTATTGTTATGCCTTTTTCCTTCCAGTAAGGAATGTCCAATGCCTGACGCGCAATGTTTTCTTCCGTATCTAAAAAACATTCGTCGGTAAAACCCAAAGAATGCGCAATAAGCTTAAATACGTCTATATTTGGTTTTGCTTCTCCGATTTTATGGATTACAGGATCAGCCCATTGGAGTGAAGTATGCCAGTAACTTACGTAAAGGTCGGCATGTTCAAAACTTGTAGTTGCAGGTAAAATAATGTCCGCCCATTTTGCCGTATCGGTCATGGTTTGTTCGTGAACGACGGTGAAAAGATCTTCTCTTGCAAGCCCTTTAAGAACCAAGTTTTGATTAGGAGCTACGACGGCAGGGTTGCTGTTATAAACATAAAGCGACCTTAAGGGAGGTTCAAGCCCGCACAAAGCTTTTCCAAGTTGAACCATATTTACGGTTCTGCTTAGATATTTAATTAAATCCGGTCTTTTTAAAGCATCCTCGTTTAAAGGGAAATATCCCGAATTAGATTTTAATGCTCCTCCGCCTTTGTCCGTCCAAGCCCCCGTTAATGCCGGCAGGAGAGAAATTGCCCAGGTATTTATACCGCCGTTTTTATGATGCTGAAGACCATTTCCGATTCTTATAAAACTCGGCTTCGCTCGGGCATAATCTTTTGCCAGACCTTCGATACGTTCTTTCGAAAGACCCGTCAGGCTTGCAACTCTTTCGGGGGAATACTCCATAGCTTTTTTATAAAATTCGTCAAACCCGTATGAATATTTTTCCAAGAATAATGTATTCGCGGTTTTATCCCTTAATATAATATGGGCTATACCTAAAGCCAGCGCGCCGTCTGAACCGGGCAAAATCATAAAAAAATCGTCCGTCCACTTTGCCGTTTTGTTTTTATGTACGTCTATTGCTATGATTTTAGCTCCGTTTTTACGGGCGGCATCCGCCAAAACAGCCTGATGTATATTGGTTTCTAAAGCATTAATTCCCCACAATATAATTAATTTAGCATTAACCGTGTCTAACGGATTTACGCCTTTAGACGCGCCGTAAGCAAGCTGATAACCCAAACTTCCGGCTGTGGAGCAGATAGTGCGGTCAAGAATTGTAGCGCCTATTTTATTAAAAAGGCGTCTGTCCATACTCGATTTATTAATTATTCCTTCTGTTCCGCCGTAAGAATAAGGCATAATACTTTCCGGACCGCACTTAGAAATAAGCTCTTTCCAGTGCTCCGCAATTCCGTCTATAGCATCATCCCATGTTATTTTTTTAAATTTGCCGCTCCCCTTTTTCCCGGTTCTGCGCATAGGATAAAGTATCCTGTTTTCGTAAATACGTTCGGGATAAGCTCTGACCTTTTCGCAAATAATCCCGCGGGTAACGGGATGCGAAGAATCGCCTTCTACCTTTACTACCGTTCCGTTTTCTATCTTTACCTTTAAAGCGCAGGTATCGGGACAGTCGTGCGGACAAACGGAATATTTTATTGCCATTGGTTTAATCCTCTTAATGAATCCTCGAAAATCCGATAATTACTAATATAATCATGGCAAGTATATAAATTCTTAAAAACCAGAAGGCAATCTGAACCCATCCTTTGACGCCGGCTCGTTCAACGGGAATCTTATTATAATCCACCAAGCCTTCTTCTTTAATAAAGTCTTCCCAGTCCTCGTCGAGATTTATTTTTTTTGAAATCTTATCGTCTTTCTTCATTTTTACGCCTCGTATAATTTAAACATTATATTATCCGAATATATGCGGAAAAACCACCGTTAATCCATATATGCCGTTCATAATTATCAAAAACCCGACTATTGTAAATGCGGATATATTCTGCCAAGGTTTGTTTATATGTCCTCCCATTATCTCTTTATCGTTAAGAAGAAGAAGCAAAAACATCATTGCCGCAGGCATAAAAATAGTAGCGACGACTTGAACGGTTAAATTTAAAAACCCGAGCGGAGCATTAGGAATTAAAACTATTCCTCCGGCAATCAACAGACTTATAATCCCCGGCAGATAAAACTTCCAGCCCTGTAAAGGAGGCATATTAATGCTCTTGGGCCATCCGAACGCTTCGCCCATTGCCCATGAAGTACTTGCAGAAATTGCAATAGCGGCAATGAGTCCGCCTTCTACTAGACCTAAGGCAAAAAGCCTCATTGCCAGCGGTCCCATTTTTGTCGATATAGCTAAAAGTATGGTCTGTATGTCTAAATTAGGGGCATCGGTAAAACCGAAAACAGTTCCCGCCGTAATTAGAATAATAGCTATGGCGACAATTACCATAAAAAAGGAGCCGATAAAGGTATCGATCTGCCCGTCTCTTATGTCCTTTACGGTAAGTCCTTTATCTACAACGGACGACTGTTGAAAAAAAAGCATCCACGGAGCTATCGTCGTTCCCAAATTTGCAAGCACGACATATATAAAAAGGGAATTTACTCCTCCCGGTATATGCCAAGAAACAAAACTTCTTGCAACCGCTCCCCAATGCAGATGAGGTATAAAAAATACTAAGGGAACAAATATTAAATTAAACGCCGCAATACTTAAACTTATCCATTCCCATGTAAAATAACGCAAAAAAAGCTGAATAGAAGCTATAACGGCAATTGCGGTTACGGATGAAATTAAGGGGGATATTCCAAAAACCTGCATTCCAATGGTTATTCCAATAAACTCGGTTATTAATGTCAATACGTTTGCAACGACAAGGTCTATTAAAGAAAACGCGCCCCAAAACTTTCCGTATCTTTTCCATATCATTTCTGCGTGTCCCCTGTGCGTGACGGCGCCCAGCCTTACCGTCATCTCCTGAACGATATATGCAACGGGAAGCATTATTATCATAAAAGGAATAAAAAAACCTATTCCGAATATCGAACCGGTCTGCGCATAGGTCATAACGCCTCCGGCATCGTTATCGGCAATCATAACGAGTATTCCCGGACCTATCAGCGCCATTAAAAGGCACAGGCGCGAAAAGTACCCATATTTTTGCCTCATAAGATGGATTTTAAGCCTGTCTACGGCTCTTAGTTTTATATCTACGGGAAGATTGTCAAGTTTATCTTTGTAATCTTGCATTTTCTGTCTCCTTCTCAATAAATAACTTTAACTATTTAAATAGAAAGAGAAGAATATTAAAAAGGACTATAGGAAGAAGGAATAATCAGCGAAGAATTTATTCAAGTTATCGTTTAATATTAAACTCTTTAATAAATGGTTAAAGTTGTTTTTGGTTTTTGTTAAGCAATAATGGCTACTGTCCGGTTCACTTCGCATAAATAATCTCCTGTTAAATTTAAATTAAATATATTAATAAAAGTATGCTATTTTAAAAAAATTATGTCAAGGAATATTTTCTACAAGAATGATTAAAAAATTTAAGGGAGGGTAAATAAAATCCTGCCTTGATTTATTGGTTCATTAAATCATTTTTGCTCAGCATCGGATAATGTTTTATATTTAAAGTAAATAATTTAAAATTGTAAATTTTTTGCGGTCGTTCCAATAATTGCATCCGCCAATTCAATATTATGAGATTTTCTAAATTTTTGCATATATTCGCCGGCTAATTCACCGATTTGTTTATTTATATCTAACATATAAAAACTTTCGATAAGTTCTTTGGTTTTTATCTTTTCGTTACCTGTCATTCCAGAATAGACCTCGGTAACTTGAATAGGCGTTATAAATATCTTGCCGTAAGTTTCTGCGGATAATGCTTTCGCTCTGGATACTATATCTTTATTGCCCCTTAATATCCAAATAATATATCGGTATCAAAAATTATCAATTCTATTCCCTTTTCTTATTTTTCTTATAAAACCGTTTACTTCAAAATTAGTTTTATCATTCCATGCCCCTTGGGAATTATCGATAGCTTTAATAATTTTTTCTTGGCGGTTCAAGATAGCTTCTTTCAAATTTTCCCTTATTATCTGGGAAGCGCTCTTCCCGAGAATAGTGCTCTCTTTTTTAAAATTTCGTAAATTTCGTCATCTAAGTATATTTGAGTTCTTCTCATCAAAATTACTCCGTTTAAATAAATATAATTAAATAAATAATTTGAACACATTTTATATGATGTACATTATACATTAATTATATCTATAATATCAATAATAAAATATATCCTGAAGGTAGTTAGGTACGAACATACTTACCGGCATAAAAAGGTCTACCACCGCGCATAAATAGGCAAAATTTTAATAATCAGGAAAGCAGAATTTTAAAAAAATAAAAATTATTTATATAAATATTCTGATATAATTTATGTAACATAACATTAATTCTTAACGAAGAGCCAATGTATATGAATTTTATAAATTTATTTATTATATATTTTACTCTTTTTATTACCACGATTTTTGTGGGAATCGTCGGCAATGCAATCGGAATAGGAGGCGGAATCTTGCTTGTTCCGTTTTTTATTTTTTATATGCACTTATCGCCTTTAGAAGCAAGCGGGTTATCCCTTTTTACCATTATGCTAAGCACTTTGGGGGGTTCTTATATTTTTTACAAAGATAAAACGATTGATTTAAATCTTTCCTCAATTTCGGCTTTATGATTTGTTTGCGGAACAGCTACACGGCTAAATGCAAATTGCCGTAAATTTTGAATATTATCTTATTTTGGGGTTAATATGTTTCACGGGAAACATTGATAGCCGCCGGTAAAAACGATTATCTCGTCATGTTTTCAGGGCTTGCGGCATCTCATCAATAAAATGCTGACGGCGGCAGGCGTAATACCCGAAATCCTGCCTGCTTCGGCAATGGTTTTAGGCTTTATCTTGTCAAGTTTTTCGATAACTTCAAGCGATAAACCGGGGATAGCCTTAAAATCTATATCCTCGCTTAGTTTAATGTCTTCAAATTTTTTTAATCGAAGAATTTCCTCTTTTTGTCTATTAATATAACCTTCATATTTGATAAAAAGCTCGACCCTGTTGAATATATCTATATTATACCTATTTAATTCCGCCCCTAATTCAGATCTAAGATTTTCAACCGTAAAGTCCGGCCGTTTTAATAAATCATAATACTTTCCGTTTCCATAAGTATTTAAAAAAGCAGATAATTCGTTAAACTTGAGCAGTCTGTTTTTATATATAAGATATCTTTCTGCATCTAATAAGCCGATTTTTTTTCCGTATTCGCAAAGCCTAAAGTCCGCATTGTCTTCACGCAATAAAAGCCGGTATTCGGCGCGCGACGTAAACATTCTGTAAGGCTCAGAAGTGCCCAGATTGATTAAATCGTCGATTAAAACCCCGATATACGCCTCATCTCTTCCAAGTATCAAAGGGTTCTCGCCTTTAATCTTTAAAGCGGCGTTAATTCCGGCGATAATCCCCTGGGCGGCGGCTTCTTCATAACCCGACGTTCCGTTAATCTGCCCCGCCAAAAACAGGTTTTCAATTCTTTCGGTTTCCAGCGAATGTTTAAGCTGGATAGGAAGAACGTAATCATATTCTATAGCATATCCCGGCCTCATGATTTTTACGTTTTCAAGCCCTTTTACGGTTCTCAAAAATTTAAGCTGAGTATCTAACGGCAGGCTCGTCGAAAGCCCGTTGGGGTAATATTCAATGGAATCCAGACTTTCTCTTTCTAAAAATATTTGATGCCTTTCTTTATCTTTAAACCTGACTACTTTATCCTCTATGGAAGGACAGTATCTCGGACCCACTCCTTTAATGACCCCGCAGTATAACGGGGACTTATCCAGATCGTTTGCAATTATATTATGGGTTTCTTTGTTAGTATATGCAATATAGCAGCTAATGCTATTAGTTATACTTTTATCGGCGATAGAAAAAGGAATAAAATCGTCTTCCCCTTTTTGTTCTTCAAGCTCCGAAAAGTTTATGGTTCTGCCGTCTAAACGGGGAGTCGTGCCTGTTTTAAGCCTTCCTAATTCAAGCCCGTTTTCAAGCAGGCTTAAAGACAGCTTATTGGCGGCAAAATCTCCTGCTCTTCCCGCATTATAATTAAAAAGACCTATATGTATAAGTCCTCTCAAAAAAGTTCCAGTGGTTAAAATAACCGCATTGGAATAAAGATTTTCGCCCGCCCATAAAACTACCCCAGCGGCTTTTCCGTTCTCGACTATAAGCGAATCGACCATAGATTGAATTATTGTCAAATTTTCGGCAGATTCTAAAGCGTTTTTCATATAAGTTTTATATTTAAACATATCGGCTTGCGCCCTCGACGATCTTACGGCGGGACCTTTTTTCGTATTAAGGGTTCTAAACTGAATGCCTGTTTTGTCTATAGCCTTCCCCATCTCTCCGCCAAGCGCATCGACTTCCCTTACGAGATGCCCTTTGGCTAAGCCGCCGATAGCCGGGTTGCAGGACATCTGACCGATATTGTCTAAATTAATCGTAATAACCGCTGTTTTTAAACCCATACGCGAAGAGGCAAGGCAGGCCTCAATTCCGGCATGTCCGCTGCCGACCGCTATAACGTCAAAAAAATTATCGCCGTATTTTTTTATCATAATCTATTTGCCTATACAAAATTCTTTAAAAAGGGTATCTAAAACATCTTCGTTGGTAACGCCGCCGATAATCTCGTCAAGAATGGCGATACCGCCCCTTAAATCTATCGATATTAATTCGAGAGGCTGTTCTTCTTTGAATTTATCTTTTGCATTAGTTAATAGATCTAAAGACTTTATTAACAAATTTTTCTGCCTTACCGTAGTAATGCCGACATCGTCTTTAACGGCGCCTTCTATTTTCAAAATAACGTCATATACCGCTTTTTTCATCGCTTCAAAACCGGAACCCGTTTTGGCGCTTACAAAAATTGGATTATTAATAAATCCTAACGGCCGCATAACGTTTTCTTTTACTGCAGTTAAGTCTCCGCCGCTAAATATATCCGTCTTATTTATAACCGGAATTAAATTATCATTTTTTTCTTTTAATATATCTCTTAAAATTTTACTTTCCGTTAAATCGTTAATATCAAAAACATATAAAACAACGTCTGCATTTTTAATCTGCTCATAGCTGTGTTTTATTCCTTCCGATTCCAATGTTTCGCCGGTCTTTCGCAAGCCGGCGGTATCTATGATTTTAATCGGTTTATTAAATAAAAACAGGCTTTCTTCGATATAATCCCTTGTAGTACCGGGTATATCCGAAACTATAGCCCTGTTTTTATTAAGCATTAAATTTAAAATGCTTGATTTGCCTGCATTAGGTTCTCCGGCAATTACCACGCTTAAACCGTGCTTATTTAATTCATAATTCTCGTATGAATTTATCAACCCTTTTATCAATTCGGCTGCTTGAGCCGTTTTTTTAAAAAATTCCGCATTAATATTTTCGAATTCTTCTTCCGGAAAATCGATTAGGGCTTCAATAGAAGCAAGCAGATAAATATAATCTTCCCTTATGTCTTTTATTTTTTGTTCTAATAAGCCGTTCAGTTCGTTGTTGGCGATAACAAGCGTTTTTAAAGAATTTGCCTTGATGATTTCAAGGATGGCTTCGGCTTTTATAAGATTTATCTTATTGTTTAAATAAGCCCTTTTTGTGAATTCTCCGTTATATGCGAGCCTTGCTCCCGATTTGAGAATAATTTCCAGAATATATTTAGTATTAAATATCCCGCCGTGCGGGTATATTTCAAACATATCTTCGCCGGTATAAGATTTGGGTCCTTTTATAAAAATGCAGGCGGCTTCGTCAACGTATGATTCAGTTTGAAAATCAAAAATTCTGCCTGTATATAAGCGGCGGGATTTTATTTCGGAATAATTCTTATTATAAGGCTTAAAAATTTTTTTTAATATACCTGCGCTGTCATTTCCGGATGCTCTTATAATGCTTATTGCCCCTTCTCCGGAAGGTGAGGAAACAGCGCAAATCGTATCTATTTCATATGTTAAAGAAGACATGACGACATACGGCTAAATTATGCAAATTTTCTATTAATGATATACTGCTGGGCAATCGTCAGGATATTATTAACCGTCCAGTATAAAAGAAGCCCTGCGGGGAAATGAATAAAAATAAAAGTAAAAACAACGGGAAGAATAAGCATTATTTTAGCCTGAGCGGGATCTCCCACCATTGGGTTCATTTTTTGAGAAATTAACATAGAAATACCCATTAAAATAGGCAGAATATAATAAGGGTCTTGAACAGAAAGATTGTGTATCCAGAAAATAAACGGCGCATTTCTAAGCTGTATGGACATTAAGAGAGTTTCATATAACCCGTAAAAAACGGGAATTTGCAGGAGCATAGGCAGACATCCGCCGAACGGATTTACCTTGCTTTCTTTATAAAGCTCCATAATTTTTTTATTCAATTCCGCCTTATTATCCTTATATTTTTCCCGCATTTCATTAATTTTAGGGGTTAATTTCTGCATTTGTTTCATTGATTTAAATCCCGTATAGGTAAGCGGATAAAATACTATCCTTATGCCTAAAACAAGAAGTATGATAGCAAGGCCGTAGTTGTGAACAAACCCGTAAAAAAATTCAAGTATATGTAAAAGAATTATGGAAAAAAATCCGAAGAATCCGAAACTTAAAGTAGAATTAAGGTTGTGGTTCAGAGGGGTAAGTAGAGATAGCTTTTTCGGACCTCCGTAAATTTTTAAAGAAGTTCCGGCAGTTTTTTCGGAAAGGACGGATAAAGTCTTAGGTATTATAAAAGAAATAATATCGCCTTTTTTTTTGACGGTTATATCGGTTCCGGGAGATACGGCCGAAAGCAGGAAGTATTTAGAGTTAAAGCCTGCAAAAGAAATATCTCCAGAGTATTTTGTTTTTTCTTTAATAACCGGAGTCATTAAGCTTTTGTTGAGATATACCGCGGGGGTAAAATTGATATAATCCATGCTCTTGGCAGATACAGGCTTTAATCCGGCTGAAACGATAAAATAACCTTTAAATGTAACAGGTTTATTCGTAATATTTTTTATGTGAACCGCATCGGTAAAAAGATAATTCCCGTTAGAGAATTTATATTCTTTAGTCAAAATTAACTTATTGCCGATGTTATAAATAAATTTTATTGCGCCGTTTTCTTTAACTATTTTTATAAGTTTTATAGATTGACCGGTATTTTTAGGAATAAAATTAATAATGTCAGAAATATTTTTTGAATTGCCAAGATTAATTTTATTTTTTAAATCTTTTTCGGTATAAGAATAGTTTAAAAGTTTTAAACTTGAAACCGCTCCCGTGGAATTATTGAAGTCCGCATAAATTTTTTTCCCCTTATATGATACGTTTTTAATATTTTGGAGGGACTTTGATACGGCAATCAAATTTTTTGACTTTGTCGGAATATTTTTTTTTGCAATCTGTTCCTTAGTTTGAGAAACAACATTCTTAACGGCAACAGGCTGATTCTTAACTGTGGTCTGTTTCTTGCCTGCGTGGGGCATAAAATAACCCCATGCTAAAATTAAAACTACCGATATGATAGAAGCGACTATAATTCTTTTTTCCAAAAAATCTCCAAATTTAAATATTAAAATTAATGTATGTGCCTTGAAACGGGGTCATATCCGCCTTTAGACAGCGGATTACATCTGATAATCCTGTAAATAGACATATATAAAGCTTTAATAAAACCAAACGACTCAAAACATTCTACGGCGTATTCGGAGCAGGTAGGGTAAAACCTGCAGCTTTGGGGAAGTAATGGAGATAAAAGTTTTTTATAAGAAATTATCAGCAGAATAAAAAATTTATTTAAAATTTTCATATTATTAATAAAAATTCAAGTTCTTTTAATAATTGAATTTTAGAAGCGGGAAATTTTACGATTAATATTGCGCAATCTATCTTTTTAAGATTATATTGATTAAGTCTTATAAATTCTTTAATCTGCCTTTTTAATTTATTCCGTTTTACCGAATTTAAAAGCTTTTTTTTAAAAGTAATTAAAAATTTAAACCGAAGGGATTGGACATAAAATATAACCGAAACTTTTTGAGGCTTTTTATTTCCCTGCTTAAAGATATAATTTATAAATTCTTTATCTTTTAATTTAATAAATTCGTTTAATTTAAAATTTATTTTAGGCATCTAAATTCATAAAACTTATTTAGAGCTAATAACCGGAACCAGTATTTTACGTCCCTTTCTCCTGCGTCTCGATAAAACCAATCTTCCATTCTTTGTGCTCATTCTGCTCAAAAAACCATGAGTTCTTTTTCTCTTTAATTTACTCGGTTGAAATGTGCGCTTCATAAGATTTGCTCCAAACTAAATATTAAAATTATGTTAAATTTTAATTTAAGCAAATAAACATCGGGATGTCAAGCTTTTTTTATTTTACCATTTAACCCGTAACTTATGATACTATATGGACGAATGGGGTCATTAATCAATTAATATATTGATTTTACAAGAAATAATTTATTAAAATTTAATTGAAATATATTTAAAAATTTGATAATGTTGATTTGTCTAATTCTATTTGTAATTTAAATCATAAAAAAATTAGAAAAATTAGTTTCAGATTTATTATAAAATTTTAATCTAACTTTTTGTAATTATTACACTATTTGAGTTATTAACAATTGTTGATAACTCTGTTTAATTTTAATATCCCATCTATAATAATAAAAAATAAAAATTTCAAATATATTTTATGGATAAAGTTGAACCGTTACTTGAAGAACTAAAAAAAGAAATCGGCATAAGTAATTTTAATATATGGTTTAATCCTACCGATATATGTTTAAATGATAATACCTTAATATTTTCCGTTCCCAACAAATTCTTTAAAGACATTATTAATGAATCTTATAAGGAAACGATTTTAAATATCTGGAAGGGTTTGAATAATCAAGAAGAACTTAATTTTATTTATAATATTAACGATGGACCGGAAACGGTAAACGGTGTAAAAAATAATAATTTAGAAAATTATGTTTTAAGTAAATCGACGGATATAGAAACAATTTCCGAAAATAAAAAAAGCGTAAAAAAAGTTTATCTAAATTTAAATTCAAAATATACTTTTGAAAATTTTGTTATAGGATCGGGTAATCAATTTGCCCACGCTGCAAGTTTTGCGGTCGCCAACCTACCGGGTCAGACATATAATCCTATGTTTATTTACAGCGACGTCGGGCTTGGCAAGACGCATCTCCTTAACGCTATAGCAAATAAAATAATAAAAGAAAAAAAATTAACCGTATATCTTATTTCGTCTGAAAAATTTACTAATGAAATGATTACGTCTATTAGGGACGATAAAATGGTTGAATTTAGAAATAGGTATAGAAACGTCGATGTTCTGCTTATCGATGATATACAATTTATTGCAGGAAAAGAAAGAACGCAGGAAGAATTTTTTTATACTTTTAACGCTTTATATGAAAATCAAAAACAGATAGTGGTATCCAGCGATAAAATTCCCAAAGATATAGTAAGTTTAGAAGAAAGGATAAGGTCAAGATTCGAATGGGGATTAATAGCGGATATTCAGCCTCCGGATTTCGAAACTAGAGTTGCTATTCTCAAGAAAAAAGCTTTATTGAATAATATTAATTTCCCGGATGACGTTTTAAACCTTTTAGCTAATAAAATTAGCTCTAATATAAGAGAATTAGAAGGGGCGATGATTAAAATATCGGCATATTCGTCTTTTACCGGAAGACCTATTACTATTGATCTTGCAATCGAAGCGACGTTAAATTTACTTAAGGAAAATGAAAAAGTTATAACCGCGGAAAATGTTATAAAATCCGTATGTAATTATTTTAATATTAAAATAGGCGATATCAAATCAAATAAAAAATTAAGGGAATTTGTGGAACCAAGGCAGATTGCTATGTATCTAATAAGAAATTATACGGAATTATCTTTTCCGGAAATAGGCGATAAATTTGGCGGTAAAGATCATTCTTCTATAATTTATGCGGTAAATAAAGTTAAAAAGAATTTAGAAACTAATGAGAAATTAGAAAAAATAATAGATAATATTATTAAAATGATTAAAAAATAATATATATAACTATGTTTAATTTATGTTTAAATTTTTATATTAAAAAAAATTAAACAATTTTATTAAAAATTTATAATAAAATTGCACAGGTTTATAAATATAATATGTTAATAATTTTAATTACTTAAATATCTATAAACTTTTTAAACGTTATTATTACTATTAATGTATTTAAAATTAATTAATAAAATAATAAAAGGCTCTGTTAATTATGTTAAATTTTAAAATTAAAAAACAATTTTTTTTAAATTGTCTATCGGCGGTTCAGGGAGCTTCCGAGAAAAAAGGTTCGATGCCGATAATTTCTAATTTACTTATAGAAAGTATAGAAAATAATTTTATTAAAATAAGCGCAACCGATTTAGAAATCAGTATCGTAACATATTGTAACGCCGAAATTATTTCTGAAGGTAAAACGACGGTAAATTCAAAAAAAATATATAATATTATAAAAGAATTTCCGGAAAATAAAGGAAAAGAAGATGAAGATTTATTTATAAAATTTATTGAGAATGAAGCAGGAATAGTCACTATTAGCTTTAAAAAAACAGTTTTTAAATTAACTACGGTTCCTGCAAGCGATTACCCTACTATTATAGATTTTAAGTCCGAAGATAATTTTAATATCGAATTAAAAATTTTTAAAATGCTTATTAGTAAAGTGATACTTTCTACCGCGGCATCGGAAGATACAAAAAGAAATCTCACTGGAGTTTACTTTGTTTTAGAAGAATTAGACGGAAAAGATTATCTTAGATTAGTCGCAACCGACGGGCATAGGTTATCTTTAACTGAATCGGAAATTAATTATAACGGCAAAAAAAATGGGGGAATTTATGATTTACTAAAAACAGGAGTTATAATTCCGAGGAAAATTTTAACCGAAGTTTTAAAGTTAGACAAAGAAGGTTTTATTAATATTTTAATAAATTCCAATAACGTAATTTTTGAATTTGAAAAACCAATCGAAGATCAGCGAAGCTCATCCGATAACTTAAATAAAAATACTAAACTTATATCCAGACTCATAGAAGGAAAATTCCCGGATTATAATACCGTCCTTCCCAAAGACGGTTATAAAACTTCAATAATTAATACTAAAAAATTTTATAATTCTATTAAAATGGTTTCACTGCTTGCCGAAGAAAAAAGCCATTCTATTGAGCTGAGTTTTAGCGAAAATAATTTATTAATTAAAACTGTTAATACAAATATAGGGGAAGGAAGCGATGAAATAGAAATTGATTATAAAGGCGAACCGATAAGTATTAAATTAAATTCGAGATATATTATGGATTTTATTTCGAATATTACCGAAAATAATTTAAGCGTTAGGTTTAATACTATTTATACGCCTTTTGTTATAGAACCCTATATAATTTCAGACCGTACAGAAGGCGGCAACGATAATACGGTTAAGCCGATGCGGGTCATAGGTATATTTATGCCTATGAGATATTAAAATTAAATTAAGTTAAAATATTAAAATAAGAGGATTTAAATGAGCGGAGAAGAGGGATATAAAAGTTCTGATATTCAGGTATTAGAAGGTTTGGAAGCGGTAAGAAAATTACCCGGAATGTATATAGGTTCGACCGGAATAGAAGGTTTACACCACTTAGTTTACGAAGTGGTCGATAATAGCATAGACGAAGCGCTGGCGGGATACTGTAAAAATATATTCGTGCGCATTAATATCAACGGCAGTATTACCATAGAAGACGACGGAAGGGGTATTCCCGTCGATATTCACCAGCCGCAAGGCGTTTCCGCCGCCGAGGTCGTCCTTACCGTTCTTCATGCAGGCGGCAAATTTGATAAAAAATCATATAAAGTATCCGGAGGACTTCATGGCGTGGGTATTTCAGTCGTAAATGCCCTGTCTCAAAAATTAGATATGGAAATCTATCGAGACGGATATGTTTACAGGCAGAGCTATAGCAAAGGCGTTCCGCTCGGAAGGCTTGAAAAAAGCGAAAAGACAAATAAAAAAGGTACATCGATTACATTTATTCCGGATTATGAAATTATGGAATACAATAATTTCGATTTTGATATTTTATCGAATAGATTAAGGGAGCTTGCTTTTCTGAATGCCGGAATACATATCAATATAATCGACGAAATTAATAACAAATCTCACGATTTTAAATATGACGGGGGCATTAAATCTTTTGTCGAATATATAAATCAAAATAAAAATGTCCTTATTAAAGAACCTATTTTTATATCCGCGAAAAAGGACGATGTTATAACAGATATTGCCCTTCAGTATAACGACGGATATTCTGAAATATTATATTCCTACGTAAATAATATAAATACCAGGGAAGGCGGAACACACTTAGTCGGCTTTAAATCGGCATTAACGAGGGTTATAAATAATTATTACGTTTCTAACCCAAATAATTTTAAAGAAAAGGGAGGCAAACGAAACGAAGCAATACAGATCTCCGGCGACGACGTCCGAGAAGGCTTGATTGCGGTTATAAGCGTTAAAATGCCTAATCCGCAGTTCGAAGGACAAACTAAAACAAAGCTCGGCAATAGCTTTATTAAAGGCACCGTAGAATCATTAGTAAATGAAAGATTATCCGAATTTTTCGATGAAAATCCCCAGACGGCAAAAATTATAGTCGAAAAAGCGTTAGATGCCGCAAGAGCCAGAGAAGCCGCAAGGAAAGCAAAAGAACTCGTCAGAAGAAAAAGTTTATTGGATTTTTCTTCTTTGCCCGGAAAATTAGCAGACTGTCAGGAAAAAGATCCTTCACAATGCGAGATATATATTGTAGAAGGGGATTCCGCAGGCGGCAGCGCTAAGCAGGGAAGAGATAGAAAATATCAGGCCATCCTTCCTTTAAAGGGGAAAATTTTAAATGTGGAAAAGGCTAGACTTGAAAAAATGCTCGGCTCGGACGAAATCAAGATATTAATTACCGCTCTGGGCGGAGGCATCACGTCGGGAACTTCAAAAAAGGAAGAAAGTTTTTTTAATCTTGAAAAACTACGATATCATAAAATAATTATAATGACTGATGCAGACGTTGACGGATCTCACATCAGGGCATTGCTGTTAACATTCTTTTACAGATATATGAAAGAAGTTATAGAAAACAGTTATCTTTATATTGCTCTTCCGCCCCTCTACAGGGTTAAAAGAGGAAACAACGAATCTTATCTTAAAGACGACGAAGCTTTAGATGCTTTTCTTGTAAACGAATCTCTTAATTCTCTTAGCGTTTACAGAAAGCAGAATAATGCCGCCGACATTATTTTAGATAAAAAATGGGTTAAAGAATCGATAGATAAAATAAAAAGCTATAAAAATTTAATTAATAAATTAAACAAAACTCATATAAGCGAAACAATGACGGAATATTTATTGGATAACGACATAGTATCTAGAGATTTATTAAAAGACGGCACATCCGATAAATTAAACGGCTTAATTAGTTTTATAAAAAACGAAGGGTATGAGGTAAATATAATAAACGATGAAGATTTTGAAGACTATTATAAAATAATTATTCGATTTAAGAATTTCATCTCTTCCGCCTGCATAGACAAAAAATTTTTAGAATCCGTCGATTATAAAACAATTTACAATTTAAATAAAGAAATAAAATCGTTAGAACTTTTAAATGTAGTTATAGTTGCCGATTCTAAAAAATATGAAGCTAAAAATGCGAACGATTTTTACGATATTATTAAATCCAAAGCCCCTCAGAATATATCTATTCAAAGGTATAAAGGACTCGGAGAAATGAACCCTGAACAGCTTTGGCAGACGACTATGAACAAAGAAACAAGAATGTTAAGAAAGGTTAATATAAACGACCTCATAGAAGCTGACGGTATGTTTGATATTCTTATGGGCGACAAGGTTGAGCCGAGACGCAGGTTCATAGAAGACAATGCGTTAAATGTGGTAAATTTGGATGTTTAATTTTTGGGTTTAGGCGATGACCGCTTCGAGGTTGTTTTTACGGAGGCTTTGGATTTTAACGGTTTAGTATGTTTTTTGGCTGTGGTCGTGCGAGTTTTTATTTTCTTTTTGCCGGTTTCTTTATCTTCGATAAGATTATTTTCCTCAAGCTTGATGCGTTCTTTTTCTGTATTATCGTCGCTAAGCGGATTAATTTGGTCTTTTAAATTAGATGAAGCGTTTCTGAACTCTTTTAAACCTTTACCAATGGTCTTCCCTAATTCAGGCAGTTTTGAGGGTCCAAATATTAGCAATGCGATTATGCCGATAATAATTAATTCAGGAGCTCCTATTCCAAACATTTTTGCCTCTCTTTTAAATTAATTATATAACAATTTATTAAAATATTCAAATTTCTTTTATGTTATACGTAAATGATATTTTTTACAGCATTCAGGGAGAATCCTCTTTTATAGGGTATCCGTGCAAGTTTGTTAGGCTTGCCGGATGCAACCTTAAATGCAGTTATTGCGATACTAAAGAAGCGCTGGATATTAAAAATTCCAGCACTTTAAGTATCGCCGAAATAATAGCCGCTTTATATTCTATTGGAGGAAGCAATAATATAAAGCTTATAGAGATTACCGGCGGAGAACCCCTTCTTCAGGAAGAGACGCTTGAACTATTCGACGAACTTATTAAATTAAATTATTTGGTTTTGTTAGAAACCAACGGAACGATAAATTTAAAAAAAGTACAAAAAGAAATTATTAAAATTATCGACGTTAAATGCCCTTCCAGCGGTTTTTCAAAAGAATTTAATTACGAAAATTTAAAATATATAAGCATATACGATGAGATAAAGTTCGTAATAGGAACGGATGAAGATTATGAATTTGCAAAAGATTTTTTAAAAATAAATAAAATTAAAACCGATAAATTAATATTTTCTGCAGTAGAAGGCGCTATGTCTTCAAGAGGGCTTGCGGAAAAAATTTTAAAAGACGGTTTAAACGTTAGATTGGGAATTCAACTGCATAAGATATTGCATTTAAAATAGCGCAGTTAAAAGGGGCATTATTGTATCATCCTTCCGCCTTTGCCGGATAAAGTCATAATATTATTAAAAACAAAGATGCAAATTCCTATGAACTCCATAGAAGCAAATAAACCAAGAATTAAAACCGGATAAAATCCGGATATAACATCGGTAGAAATAATCCAAGTTAAAGCCATTCCGATTAAGCCGATATTGGTCAAATAAAATTGAACGGTTACGAGAAACTCGCTGTATAGATTAAATCCGCTAAATCTAGGCAGAACGTGGTAGCCGACCGAATAAATCATCATAGCGATAAACCCCAGTAAAAGAAAATGCACGTGGGCTAAAAGCAGATATCCTATTGATTGCGGATATACCGCCATAATTAAACCTAAACCCGTTCCTATTACCAGATAAAGCAGAGAAGCTATCGTAAAATATCTTATTACAGGACTCATAATGTGAATATTATATCAAATATATTTATAAGTTCTTATGACTAATGTCACACTTGTTTACATTTTAAATTTTTATAATATTTGCAGTAATTTTTTAAAAAACAGTCTGGACATTTCGGGTTTCTTGCGGTGCAGTAAATTCTTCCATGGTTTATCAGCCAGCGGTGCATTTTCATCCAGAGGTTTGACGGAATTATTTTGGTCAGGTCGTTTTCAGTTTTTTCGGGCGTATTAGAGTCTGCCATGCCTATGCGGTTTGCAACTCTAAAAACATGGGTATCTACAGGAAACCGTGCTTCGTTAAAATATGTGCCGAGTATAACGTTTGCCGATTTTCTTCCCACGCCCGGAAGAGATATAAGGGCATCGAAGTTTTCTGGAACGGTATCTTTATATTTTTCCGTAAGGATTTTTGAAGCCGCTATAAGATTTTTAGCCTTATTATGAAACATGCCGCAGGTTTTAATTTCTTCTTCAAAATTTTCTATTTTTTTTTCTGCAAGGTCGGAAGGTTTAACGTATTGTTTAAAGAGCTTATCGGTAATTATATTAACTCTTTTGTCGGTGCATTGGGCTGAAAGAACGACGGCGATTAAAAGCTGAAAAGCATTGTTGAAGTTTAAAAACGGTTTTAAATCGCCGTAATTTTTTTCGAAAAGATCTATAATAGAATTTAAATCTTTTTCTTTCAATATTTTTAAATTTATATTATTTCAAAAACGTTAAAGAAATATGAAATTTCAAATTTTGCGGATTCTATCGAATCAGACCCGTGAACCACGTTTCTTTCGATGCCTTCGGCAAACATTTTTCTTATCGTGCCGTCTTTAGCGTCCTTAGGATTTGTAGCCCCCATTATATCCCTATTTTTTAATATCGCGTTTTCGCGGGATAAAACCATAGGAATAATAGGGCCCTCGGTCATAAAAGCAACTAAGCTGTTAAAAAACGGTCTTTCTTTATGAATATAATAAAAACCTTCAGCCTGTTTTTTTGTGAGTTGAACCTTTTTTAAAGCTTTAATTTCAAAGCCGTTTTCTTCGAATAGTAAAATGATTTTCCCGGATAGTCCTTTTTTTACCCCGTCCGGTTTAATAATTGAAAGCGTCTGCTCTATCATTGAATTATGCCCCTTAATTATTTATTTGTTATTTTTGATTTCTTTTCCTAATCTAAAGCCGATCTCGAGGGCTTTTTTGTTATAATCTTCAAATCCCTTAGGGACCCTTTTCATTAAGGCTTTTTCGATGGAATCGCGGGATACGACCTCAGATATTTCTACTAAAATCCCAAGGGCAATAATATTGAGTCCTAAAAGTTTGCCCAATTCTTCTCTTGCAGATTTTACCATATCCACCTTATACAGTTTCCCTTTTGCTTTTGATAAGTCTGTTACAAGCTCTTTATCGACTATAACGATGCCGTCGTCTTTAACATCGTTTATATATTTATCAAAGGATACCTGAGTCAGCGAAACCATATAGTCAACCTTCGTAGCTTTTGGATACTCTATCGGGACATCCGATATAATTACCTCTGATTTGCTTGAGCCTCCTCTAGCCTCGGGTCCGTAAGACTGAGTTTGAACCGCATTTTTATTTTCATAGATTGCCGCGGCGTCAGCCAGTATAATTCCGGCTAATATTAATCCCTGACCGCCGGAACCCGAAAACCTAAACTCAATTCTATCGTTCATATTTAGTTGCCCCCACCCTCTATATTTATTTTGTTTTTATCGATTCTATTTTTTTATAATATTCCGAGCTGAATTCCGGTTTATCGGTTTTTTCAAATAAAATACCGGTTTTAAACCTCCCCGAAAGTTCTTCGGCAGACATATTTTCGGCAGACCGTGCGGCTACAGCTTTTTCTTTCTGATATTTAATCATATCTACCGGAGATTTCATCTTATTTCTTCTTCCGTATGAAATATGGCAGTTAGTGATAACGTCGAGTACCGAAAAACCGGTATGAGTTAATGCATTGACCATAAATTTTTCAAGCTGAACGGCATGATATGAAGTGGAACGACCGACCCATGTAGCTCCGGCGGCTTGTGCCAAATTGCAAACGTCGAAAGGCGATTCTATGCTTCCAAACGGGGTAGTGGTAGAATAACTATCTAACGGCTGTGTGGGAGAAAATTGCCCTCCCGTCATTCCGTAAGTGTAATTGTTAAAAACGATTAAAGTCATATCTATATTTCTTCTCGCGGCATGAATAAAATGATTTCCGCCTATCGCTAAAGCATCTCCGTCGCCCGAAATAGTTATAACTTTCAGTTTTGGCTTATACATTTTTATTCCAATCGCAAAAGTCAATGCTCTTCCGTGGGTTGTATGAATAGTGTTGAAATCGACGTAACCGGGAAGCCTTGAAGCGCACCCTATACCGGATGTAATGACGACCTCGTCTTTGGTATAACCGCATTTGTGAATTGCCCTTAACAGCGCTTTGAGAATGATTCCGTCTCCGCAACCCGGACACCAGATATGCGGCAGAGTATTTTTTCGCAGATAATAGTCGTAATCAAATTTTGTTTTTATCATTTGTTGGATCTCCTAACACAGGTTATAAATTAATTAAAGTTGCGACACTTCTTTTATTTTCGCATATATCTGGTCGGGCGTAATCGGTTCGCCGTTAACGATGTTCAAGCCGACTACCTTGGCTCCGCAGGCATTTCTTTGAACCTCTAAAATTACCTGCCCCATATTCATTTCCGGAACCAAAATCTTTTTTATCTTCTTTGAAAGGTTTAAAATCTGTTCTTCCGGGAACGGCCAAATCGTAATTGGACGGAACATACCCGCCTTAATACCTGCCGCCCGTGCCATCATAATAGCTTGCCTTGCGGATCTGGATGTTGAGCCGTAAGCGACTAAAAGAATATCGGCATCGTCCACTTGAAATTCTTCGAATTTTTCAATATCTTTAATATTTTTATAAATTTTATCCATCAGCCAATTTTCCGCATTCTGTATAACATCGGTTTTTTGAGAAGGAAATCCGGTTTCTCCGTGGATAAGACCGGTTACATGGTAGCGGTAACCTTCACCCATTGGAGCAAGAGGGGTAACCTTTCCCGAAGTAAAGTTATACGGGTTATATTTTTCGGGCGGCACGTCCGGAAGCTTAACGTCGATTATCTCGACCTCGTTTTTATCCGGAATGATAACCTTTTCTCTCATATGTCCGATAATTTCGTCGGTTAAAATCATGACCGGAGTTCTGTATTTTACGGCAAGATTAAATGCGCGTATAGTTTCATAAAGAGATTCGTTTACGCCTGAGGGCGTAATTGCGATAATAGCATGGTCGCCGTGCGTCCCCCATCTTGCCTGCATAATATCGCTTTGGGCGGGAAGCGTCGGCAGTCCGGTAGAAGGGCCGCCCCTCATAACATTTATAATCACGCACGGAATTTCGCACATAGAAGCATAACCTATATGTTCCTGCTTTAAAGAAATTCCCGGTCCCGACGAGGCAGTAATGGCTTTTGCCCCACCGAGAGCGGCGCCCAGAACTGCGCCCAGAGCGGCAATTTCATCTTCCATCTGGAGGAATACTTTTCCGATTTTAGGAAGTTTATTCGACAAAATTTCCGCTACTTCGGAAGAGGGCGTTATCGGGTATCCCGCAAAAAAATCGCATCCGGCTATAAGAGCCCCTTCGGCAATGGCTTCATTACCCTGCATTAATTTTATATTTTTACTCATAGTTTTATAGTTCCTCCGTTATTAACCGTTTTATTCTACGCTAATTGAAAAATCAGGGCATAAATATTCGCAAATATTGCATTTAGTGCATTTAGAAATATCCACGACCTCTGCAATCTCTTTATTCATTGCAAGCACTCCTTCGGGGCAGAATGCGACGCAAATCTCGCATCCTTTGCAATAATTAACGATAATATCAATTTTAACATCTTCCTTTTTGCCCTTTCCTGAAGCTTCTTTTATTGTAAGTTTATTTGCCGTTTTAATTTCGGTTTCTATCATCTCGCAGATTTTATAGTTAGTCGGCGCAATAGCAACCGATGAATTATCCGGGTTTTTACTTTCTTTTTCAGGCACGTTAGCCTCCTGCTATAATATTAGAATTAAAATAAATTAAAAGGTATTTTCATAAGTTTAAAGCCTTTTTAGCGGTTTCCGCAATAACCGAAGGATTATCAGCTATATAGATTCCGTTTTTTTCCATTGTTTTAAGTTTTTCCGACGCAGTTCCTTTTCCGCCGGAAATTATGGCTCCCGCATGCCCCATTCTTTTACCAGCCGGCGCAGTTTTACCGGCTATAAATCCTATCACAGGCTTTTTCATATTGTTTTTAATAAATTCGGATGCTTCTTCTTCAGCCGTTCCGCCGATTTCTCCTATCATAACTACGGCTTTTGTTTCGGGATCATCCTCGAATTTTTTTAAAAACGTTATAAAAGGAGAACCTATTATAGGGTCGCCGCCTATGCCTATACAGGTAGTTTCCCCCAGACCGGCTTTGGTGAGTTGATTAACCGCTTCATACGTCAGCGTACCGCTTCTCGATAAGACCCCTACCCCACCCTTTTTGTGGATAAATCCGGGCATTATGCCGATTTTACACTCATCCGCGGTAATAATCCCGGGGCAGTTAGGACCTATCATAATAGATTTTGAACAATTAAGCGCCGCTTTGACGTTAAGCATATCCATAACGGGTATCCCTTCCGTAATACATACTATTAAAGGAATTTCGGCTTCGATAGCTTCGATAATGCCGGAAGCGGCAAAACCCGCCGGAACAAAAATCATCGTAGCATCGATGCGGTGTTCTTTTTTAGCTTCGTTTATCGTATTATAAACCGGAACGGAATCGTTAAATGACGTTTTGCCTTTAAAAGGAGTAACACCCGCTATAATTTTAGTGCCGTATTCAATGCATTTTTGAGCATGAAACGACCCTTCCTTTCCGGTAATCCCTTGAACTAAAACATTAGTGTTCTTATTTACGAGAATACTCATATTTATATTTCCTTAAAAGTTAAAATTATCCGTTAACTATTTTTGAAATTTTTTTAGCGCCGTCGGCGAGGCTTTCTGCCGATACAAAGTTCATTCCGGAATTTTCGATTATTTTAGCTGCCATATCGGCATTAGTGCCTTCGAGCCTGACGACGACCGGCAGTTTTAACCCGATATTTTTAGCGGCTGTTACGACGCCTTCGGCAACCATATCGCATTTGACTATTCCGCCGAATATATTTATAAATATTCCCTTAACGTTTTTGTCGGACAGAAGAATATTAAATGCGGTTTCGACCCTTTTGCCGTCCGCAGTTCCGCCTACGTCAAGGAAATTTGCCGGCGTTGCCCCGAATTCTTTAATAGTGTCCATAGTAGCCATTGCAAGTCCCGCCCCGTTTACCATACACCCAACGTTTCCGTCTAATTTTATATAGTTGAGTCCCGCGCTTTTTGCTTTGACCTCTAAAGGCTCTTCTTCGTCTTCGTCGATAAAGTCGTTAAAATAAGGGTGTCTGAATGAAGCGTTATCGTCTAAAATTATTTTTGCGTCTAAAGGAATAAATATGTTTGAACCCGTAAGAATTAACGGGTTAATTTCCAACATCGACATATCTTCTTTTATGAAAGCGTTATATAAAAGATTTATAAGATTTGAAAATTCGGAATAAAGATTTTTTCCTATACCTAAAAATAATGCCATTTCAAGCGTATGAAACGATTTTAAACCATTAACGGAGGAAATTAACAGGGTTAGAATTTTTTCGGGATTGTTTTTAGAAACTTCTTCTATCTCCGTTCCGCCTTCCGCACTTAAAACAAACGCAATTCCAGAATTTTTTCTGTCTATGGTAAGAGATAAATAATATTCTTTGATAATTTCCGCCCCTTCTTCAACGAGGACTTTTCTTACTAACTTGCCTTCTTTGCCGGTTTGGGCGGTGATTAAATTCATTCCGATCATTTTCTCCGAGATAGATTTGGCTTCATCTGCAGATTTTGCAATCTTTACTCCGCCGCCTTTCCCCCTGCCCCCTGCGTGAACCTGAGCTTTAACGGCAACGACGGAAGAAGCGAGCGTTTGATAAGCATTATACGCCTCTTCGCCGTTATGGCATAAAATAGACCGCAGAGTTTTTATGTTATGATTATTTAAAAGCTCTTTAGCCTGATATTCATGAATATCCATAATAGTTCCCGTTTTATTTACGTTATATTATTATATTTGTTTTCGTATTTGCGCCTTCCCTCTTCGTAAAGGTCGCCGCCGTAAACGTCGTTAACGACGATAGCCGGAAAATCTTCTACGGTAAGCCGGCGGACGGCTTCCGAAAGAAGATCGTCGTATGCTATTACTTTGCTTGATTTTATGGTTTTCGATATTAACGCCCCCGCTCCGCCTATCGCGCCGAAATATACGGCTTTATATTTCTTAATAGCTTCTTTTACTTCGGCAGATCTTTTACCTTTTCCTATCATACCTTTCAAACCTTTTTCCATAAGTAAAGGCGCATATTTGTCCATTCTGTAGCTAGTGGTAGGCCCTGCCGAACCGATTATCTCTCCGGGTTTTTCGGGAGTAGGTCCGACATAATAAATAATTTGACCTTCAAGGTCGAAAGGCAGAGATTTATTTTCTTCTATCAGCTTTACTAACCTATAATGCGCTTGATCCCTCGCAGTATAAATAGTTCCGCTGATTAAAACTTCGTCCCCGGTTTTCAGGCTTAATATAGTATCGTTTGCAAGAGGAGTAGTTATTTTTATTGCTTTCATAAATTAATATCTTATATTATAATTTCGGAATGCCTGTGCGAATGACATTCGATATTAACCGCAACAGGGAAACTGGCAATATGACACGGTTCTTTAATTATGTGAACGCCGAGAGCGGTGCAAATACCCCCGAAACCCATAGGCCCCGTTCCTATATTATTTATTTTTTCAAAGATAATTTTTTCCATTTCTGCTAATTCGGGGTCTTCGTTTTTCTCGCCCAATTTTCTAAAGAGAGCTTTTTTAGCAATAATAGCGGACCTTTCAAAATTGCCCCCAATGCCGATGCCTACAATATTTGGGGGACAAGGGTTTGGACCTGCTTCACGCATCGTTTCGACGACAAAATCTATAACTCCTTCTTTTCCGTCGGAAGGACGCAACATTTTTAATCTGCTCATATTTTCGCTTCCGCCGCCTTTTGCCGCATACATTATTTTAATTTTGTCCCCGTCCTTAATATCGTAATGTATTATAGCGGGAGTGTTGTCGCCGATATTTTTTCTTGAAAGCGGATCGCAGGTCGATTTTCTAAGAAAACCTTCGGAATAGCCCAGTTTAGTTCCTTCATTTATCGCATCGGTTAAATTTTTACCGCCGACCGCCGCATCTTTTCCGACTTCGACAAAAAATACCGCAAGCCCCGTATCCTGACATAGAGGCTTGATTTCGGTCTTTGCAATGCCGGCATTTAATAGTATTTGATTTAAAACCGTTTTTCCTGATTCGGAAATTTCTTTTTCGGAAGCCTGTTTGAGACTTTTATAAGTGTCTTCAGGCAAGTTAACGCTCGAATTAATTATTAAATTTTTAACGGCGTTTGAAATTTCTTCAGATGCGATAACCCTCATCGGCAATATATTTTCTTTCTATATTAAGTTATTAAGTTTTTACGTTATAGATATTATAAACATTTATAAAATAAATTCAAGCAAAAAATAAACCGTGATTATAAATTTTTATGAACGCAAAAACCGTCAGTCATATTGCAGGCAGCTAATTCCGGCTGAATTACCACATGATTTATGTTAAATTTTTCCGCGAGGATTTCCCGAATATTATTTATAATACAGCAAATATCCGATGATTTAACGGCGGATTCTTCTACGAGAATATGAGCGCTTAACAATTTAAAAGATTTTGACATGCTCCATATGTGAAGGTCATGGACGTTTTTTACACCGGGCGTTTTAAGTATTTCGTCCTTGACCGCCGTAAAGTCAATCTCTTTCGGAACGCCTTCCAGCAGTATGTTTATCGTTTCGTTTATTACGGAGAATGCTCCTATTGCGATAAGAGGCGATATTATTAAGCCGATTATAGGGTCTATATAATAAATTCCGGTGAAATATATAATCGTTCCACCCGCTATAATAGCAACAGAGACTAAAGAATCTCCAAGTATATGAAAAAATGAGCTTTTAAGATTTAAATTATGTTCTATGCCTTTGTGTATTTTTATGCCGATGACGGAGTTTATAGTAAGACTTATAAGCGGGAAAATAATCATAATGCCTGAATTAATTTTCTCCGGATGCACGAGTCTCAGATAGCTTTCATAAATCAATATTAAAGACAATATAAGAAGTAAAAGCGAATTTAAAAGCGCGGCTAGTATTCCGATCCTATGATAGCCGTAAGTATTTTTTTCCGAAGGAGTTTTTCTAACCTGAATTTGTGCAAACCAAGCCAAAAGAAGAGAGGACGCATCGACTAAAACATGTCCTGATTCCGAATATAGAGCCATACTTTTTGATATTAAGGCTCCGCTAAATTCGACAATCAATATAACAAGGGTAAGCAAAAAAGCTAATTTTAAGCTCTTTTCGGTTTTAAAAGATTCGCCGTTTAAATGATGTTCCATAATAAGCACCTTAATTTAATAAAATTATAGCATAATACGTTATTATTTTGAAATCAAATTAATTGCCTAAAAGGTTGAAATTTTGTAGAATAAAAATTATTAATTTAATTTAATATGTTAATTTAAGGAGGAGATATGCCCCTGAAGAAAACCTCAATAGGCTTTATAGGCGCAGGCAATATGGCTTACGGACTTATTAAGGGAATGTCCGACGCAAATCGTCCAGATGTAAAAATTTTTATTTATGATACCGATCCGTCAAGGATTGATTTCGTAAAAAATACTTTAAAAGTAAACCCGCTTAACAGTATAGGAGAAGTCGTCGAAAATTGCGATATAGTTTTTATCGCCGTTAAGCCTTATTCGGTGGAAAGCGTTCTTGAAGTTGCCGCAGGCGCGATAAATAATTTTAAGAACCGCAAAGCCTTTCCTATGTTTATTTCTATTGCCGGGGGGGTTAAGGTCGGTTTTATGGAAGAGGTTTTTAACGGGACGCTTAAAAATAATCTTTCGTTAAAAATATTTAGAATTATGCCCAATATAAATTCTTTAGTCGGAAAAGGGATGAGCGCAATGTGTTATAACGGCAATGTCTCTCAAAAAGATGCAGAAACCGTTTTGGAAATACTGGAAACGTCGTCAAAAGTTTTATCCATAGACGAAAAATATTTCGATGCCGTAACCGCATTAAGCGGGAGCGGCCCTGCTTATATTTTCCTGATTGCCGAAGGTCTTATAGAAGCGGGAGTCAAGCTTGGCCTTCCGCGGGATACCGCAAAAACATTAGCCGTCCAGACGCTTCTCGGCTCGGCGGAACTGCTAAGTAGCTCGGAATTTTCTAAAACATCCACGAAAGACTTGAAAGATATGGTAACTTCACCGGGTGGAACAACGGCATACGGACTTGCAAAACTTGAAGAAGGAAGGATTAAATATGTTCTGGATTCTGCCGTCAATGCCGCATATTTAAGGGCAAAAGGATTAGTTTGAGTTTTTGGACGGGCAACCCTAATACGTTTTCAAAAGAGCCCTCATAAGACTCGACGATGCCGTGTTCATCCTGAATTCCATAACTTCCGGCTTTACCTGCAGGAGGATATTCGGACAGATAACTGGTTATTTCTTTGTCGCTCAGCATTTTTATTTTAACGGCGGTTTTATCGTAATCGGTAACGTAAATATTTTTATATTTATTAATTAAGGCTATTCCGGTGTAAACTATATGTATTTTTCCGGACAGTTCTTTTATCATATTAAAAGCATCTTTTGAATTTTTCGGTTTTCCGTAAACAGTTCCATTTATATATATTAAAGTATCGGCACCTATTATCCAGTTTTCGGCATAGTCGTCCTGCAGGCTTTTTGCCTTCATTAAAGCTAAATTTTGGACGAAATCGCCGATTGAAGCCGGCGTGTTTCCTTTAGAATCCTCAAACAGCGGTTCGCTTTCAAGTTTGTGGTTTACGGCAATAAAATTTATGCCGGATTTTTTTAATAAAAATATTCTTCTTTCCGAAGACGATGCCAGTATAAGCGGTATCATTTATTTAATTTTGACGGCCTGTTTCCGAATATCGCGGTTCCAAGCCGAATTAAAGTAGCTCCTTCTTCTACGGCGGTTTCAAAATCGTCCGAAGTGCCCATAGAAAGGACCGAAAGCTCTTCTTTATAAATGCCTTTAATATTTATATCCAGAAGAAGTTCTTTTAATAGTTTAAAATATTTTCTATTTTCCGTCCCCTGCGGGGGCATCGCCATAAGACCCTTAAGTTTTAAGGATTCAAGCTTGTTTAGTTCGCTAATCAAATTATGCAAATAATCTATAGAAATGCCGTTTTTGGTTTTTTCGCCGGCAAGATTGACTTCTATTAAGATATTAGTAACCGTATTTTTGGAAATGGAATATTTTTCAATAATTTTAGCGAGTTCTATGCCGTCTACGGAGTGAATTAAATCTACGTTGCCGATTACATATTTAACCTTATTTTTTTGGAGCCGCCCGATTATATGCCAGCTAATGTCCTTATTTTGACTGAGCCGTCCAAATTTAGACAAAAATTCCTGAACGTAATTTTCCCCGAAAATTTTTATGCCGTTGTCGTGTGCTTCGAGTATTTCCTCGGCAGTCTTTGTTTTTGAAGCCGCGAGTATAGTAATATCGGAAAAATCACGTCCGCCTTTTTCGGCGGCAGTTTTAACCCTTTTATTTATATTTTTTATATTGCCCGATATTGTAATATTTATTCTCTGCCCCGCTTTAAAAGTTCCATAGCTTTTTTCAAACTTATCTGCATCCTGTTGAAAGATTTTGCGAGAGAGCCTATCTCATCGTTTCTGGTGTGTGCTATCTCTTCTTCAAAATGCCCTTTTGATATTTCGTCCGCAAGTTTCGACATTTTTGCTATGGGTTTAATTATTGCGCTTTTTATAATGAAATATAAGAATAAGATTATAAGGACTATAAAAATTAAGGCGATGACCAATGTCTCTTTAGTGAAAATTTTTTGCGATTCTCTTAACGGTTTCAGGGAGTAGATTAATTTAACGCCGCCGAGAATATCGCCTGGCGAAGCTTTTGTATGACACATAAGACAGTTTATGCCCCTCGAATTTGTTTTTGCAACAAAAGGCACGCCAATTACAAGTTCATACGGCGCCCCGTTTTTAGAAACAATCTCGGTTTGGGTTTTATTTGAATTTAATATTTTATCGTCAAACGGAGAATTAGGCATTTCCTCCCTAAGCCCTTTGCCGAATTCCATGTTCACGATGCTTCCCCTGATAACCTGAAATCCCTTTATCCCTTTAATTTTTTTATAAATAGAAAAAAGCTGTTTCCTGTCTCTTTTTTTCATTATAGTTCCGTTCAACATCATTGCATTGAGGCTCGAAAGCGTGGTTTTTGCCGTAACTATAGCATCGTGTTTCGTTAAAGATATAGTCAGCTGTTTTTGAAGATTGTATGTGTTGTAGGCAATTAACGCAATCGGAATGATGACCAATAATAAAAGCGGAATAATAATTTTTGTCTTAATGGATACGTCCTTAATAGACTGAGAAAGACCTTTTGACATAATAACACCCCTTTAATTCATATTAATTAATTTAATATTTAATAATAATATTTTAAAATTTAAATTAAATCAATCGTTATTTTGCCTTTTCCTGCTGTAACGTCCATGCGGCGTAATCGCATTTTGGGTAGTTGGAGCATCCGAAAAACTTTCTGCCCTTTTTAGTTCTTTTTTCCGTAAGGTAGCCGCCGCATCCCTTCGGGCACGGAATCTTGGATTTGTTTAGCTTGACCGGTATGGGTTTTATGTTTTTGCATTCGGGGTATCCGCTGCAGGAAAGAAACTTGCCGTATCTGCCGGTTTTAATTATCATAGGCTTTCCGCATTTATCGCAAATCTCGCCTGTTTCTTCCGCTTCCGCATAATTATCTCCGTTGCCGGTATTATCTTTCTGGAGTTCTTTCGTATTTTTGCATTCCGGATAACCGCTGCATGCAAGAAATTTCCCAAACCGCCCCATTTTGATAACCATAGGCTTTCCGCATTTTTCGCATATTATATCGGTAGGCTCCGATGAACCTTTTATATTTTTAATATTAACTTTAGCGTCTTTAAAGTTTTTCATAAATTTATCGTAAAAATCGGCCAGCAGATCGTTTTTTTCCAATAAGCCGTTTTCTATATTATCTAATTTTTCTTCCATATTTGCCGTAAACTTTAAGTTTATTATGTCGGAGAATCCGGCTTTCAATATATCGGAAACGGTCATTCCCAATTCGGTAGGTTTAAACTTTTGAGTTGAGCCGCCTTTCTTAGACGCATCTGCAGATGAGCTTGCGCTGTACTTTGTTTCCGTAGTCATAATTACGTAATCTTTGGTTTTTATATTTGCTATTATACTCTGGTATGTCGAAGGTCTGCCTATGCCGTTTTCATCTAAAGCTTTAACCAAGCTTGCTTCGGTGTATCTGGGAGGGGGGGAAGTAAAATGCTGAAGAGCATCTACTTTTTTTATCGAGGCAGGGTCGCCTTTTGAAAGAAGTTCAAATATTTTTATTATCGATGACGGAGATTTTTCCCGCGGTGTTTCATTTGAGCTTTGCTGATCTTCATTTTCGTCATCCGAGCCGTCTTTGTTCTTTAGGTTTTCGTTTATAACTTTTTGGAATCCGTCAAATTTTAATATACTTTCCGTCGTTTTAAAAACATATTCCTTTATTTTATCTTTTTGCGGTTCTTCATAAATTCCTTTTACGGTCAAACTATATTGGTCGTAAATGCTTTCGCTCATCAAAGAAGCCGTAAAATATGTCCATATAAGGTTATATAGTTTATATTCGTCAGGGGTCAGATAGCTTTTAATTCTTTTTGGCGTAAGCAGTATATTCGTGGGTCTTATCGCTTCGTGGGCATCCTGAACCTTTTTCCCTTCCGCTGCAGCCTTCCCTTTCCTTTTAATACCCGATTTATCTGAAAGATAATCGGAACCGTAAGTATTATTTATAAAATCTTTCGCATTTCCTTCGGATTCGGCGGAAATTCTTGTAGAGTCGGTTCTCATATATGTAATAAGACCCAAAGGACCTATAGGTTTATTACTGACGCCTTCCACGGCGCCAAGTTCTATCCCCTCGTATAGTTTTTGGGCTACGGACATTGTTTTTTTAACGGAAAAGCGCAATATTTTTGCCGCTTCCTGCTGGAGAGTGCTTGTTATGAAAGGAAGAGGCGCTTTTCTAGATGTCTGTTTTTTAATTATATCGCTTATTGCATAGCCGCCGCTTATCTTAAGAAGATTTTCTTTTAATTCGTCCGCCTCTTTTTCTGTTTTTATTACAGGTTCTTTTCCGTTTATTTTAGCCAGATCTCCTTCTATGCTTGCGGAATAACTTTTATCCTTGTTTTGTATGTCGAAAAGGGCTTTTACCGTCCAGAATTCTTCTTTTACGAAAGAGTTTATTTCTTTTTCTCGTTCTACTATTAGATATAATGCTATGGATTGAACTCTTCCCGCCGAAAGGCCTCTTCTTATTTTTTCCCATAAAAAGGGACTGAGATTATAACCCACAAGCCTGTCCAATATTCTTCGGGCTTTTTGCGATTCATACATAGATTTATTTAAGACGGTAGGATTTTTAATTGCTTCTATAACCTTATCTTTGGTTATCTCGTGAAAAAGCACCCTCTTTATTTCAGGTTTTTTACCATTAATTTCATCTATAATCTCTTTTATGTTCCATGCTATCGCCTCCCCTTCCCTATCGGGGTCGGGGGCTAAATAAACCGTGTCTGCGTTTTTTGCGAGTTTTTTAATTTCTTCGACGGTTTTTTCTTTTCCTTTTATGATTTCGTATTTAGGCTCGAACCCATTTTTTATATCAACGCCGATAGAACTTTTCGGCAAATTTTTTATATGTCCCACGGTAGCTTTAACGGTATAATCGTGTCCCAAGTATTTATTTATAGTATTAGCTTTAGACGGAGATTCGACAAGAACAAGATTTTTCATATTTTTTTTATAATCCCTCCCGGACATCTTTCTATTTCTGAATTCATTTCAAGTATTGAAATTGCCTTAATGATTTCTTTGTCGGCAGCGTTAAATTTAATATTGCTTAGTTTTAATAAATTGTCAATAGCAATATTTTCTTTTTTTAAAGAATTTATTATAAATTGCTGAATTGCGTTATACTGCGGAATATTATCCGCCCCTTTATTTTTTTTCGGTTTCATAGAAGATGCCGTATCCAAATCTGAACGGTATTCCTCTTTGAATATTTTTACCCTTTTACCGGCATTTTTAAATTTTTTTATAAAACCCGACAAAGAGCTTTTTTTGGATAAATATAGTATTGCGGTTTCCTGCGATAAATGAAAAGCAAGACTGTTTCTTAAAGTAAATCCTAATTTTGAGTTTTTAGAAAAGGGGTCTAATGCAGAAATATGCAAACAATTAAGCGCCGCTTTATTTAAGGCTGTTAAATTCGGCAGAGGGTTTGACGGCAGAATGATTAATAAAAGATTTCCCGAAAAATTTTTAATAAATTCTATTTCGGCTTCACTGTTTGTGCCTATGCAGATAAAATCAAATTTTGGATTGCGGGCGTTATCGGAAATATACATATATAAATTGTTTATAATATCGTCATCCGGTTTATAAATTTTTGCGCCTTCGAATCTTGACGACGTTAAAAAAATGCCGTTTGCCAACCTTATTTTAGAAGCTAAACAGCCATCGGCATCAAATAAATCATTATGGTCGTATATGTGTAAAAATTGCGGTAAAACGGGAGAAATATTTTTTCTCCCGTAATAATTTATTAAACGGTCTGTCTTTACCGGCTTTATTTTAAGTTTATTTAATAAATTAATTTCGTTTTCCGCCTCGGTTTTAAATATTGCGTAAAAATCGGCGTTTTCTAAATTATTTCCCGAAAGTTCGTTTTGTTTTCCGGCGGTTTTAAAATAACCTTTTGATTTAGCCTTTAAAATAATCCTGTAATTAAGGTATAATGTATAGTATTCGATATTCATAAGAACAATAATATGATAAAATAAAAAAAAATAAAATAATTATTTTACATACAATCGGGTTGATTGTTATAACTATTAGTTGTATAAATAAAATATTGTTAATGTGATTTAAATTTATAAAAACTATGACAGAAATATTTAAAATTAAAATTTATTTTGCCGCCGCCGGTATAGTATTTTTTCTTGCCGTTTTCTTATCTCCTTCATTGTCCGTCGGAAAAACCGTTATAAATAAAAAAGGTCAAATTAATGTCAATCCGGTAAGAATAGTGCTGGCGCTTCCCACGGGAGGAAGATTTAAATTTTTTACCAAACAGTTTATAAACGGACTCCTCCTCAACCTCAATAAACGGGGCGGTTTAAACATAAAATATTCAATAATCAACCTGCCTGTAAGCGCGGGCGGCAAAAGCATCGGCGAAATGTTTGATTCTTTCTCTAAAAAAGGGATAAGCGCCGTTATAGGTCCTCTTTTTGAAGGTCAGTTAAAATACTTCGCATCGGATTCGGTTAAATTTAAAATTCCTGTGATAACCCCGTCGCCGGTTATCTCCGGACAAGATTTATCCCCTTTTGTTTTTAGTTACGGTATGACTTTAAAGCAGGAGATAAGAACGGAAATGAAATATGCCGCATATGCGGGTATAAGGTCTGTTTCCGTAATATATCCGGATAACGGTTACGGTTTAAAAATTATGTCTTATATAAATTTATATTCAAAAAAATACGGCGTAAAGGTCTTGAATGCGAATGGATATAGCGGGAAAACCGTCGATTTTTTTTATAATTTCAATTCTTTAGTCAAGTTTAACAATATAGGCAATACCCATGTATCGAAAGCGGAAAAGGCACAGCTCGGCATTACTCCTTATAATCTTATGCACGGCATAACAAAATCAAAGCCGTATATACCGTTTAACGGTCTTTTCGTAATCGGCAATCCTTCTAAACTCGAACTGATTTTAACCCAACTTTCTTATTATAACATTACGGGATTTCCTATATTCGGGCTAAGCTCCCTTGATTCGAGGTCTTTTATGGAAAAGTACGGCTTTTATATGCAGAACGCAATTTTCCCCGACGGATTTTTCAAGCATGACGAGAAAAAAATCGTTAAAAAATTCAGTTCTAATTACAAAAATACATACGGGGAAATGCCCAATATACTCAGTGCCGAAGGATACGATATCGGCGGAATAATAATTAAGGCGGCAAAGAATATGAACTTTTCCGGTTCCGCCCCCGGAATGCAATTTTACCGCTCGCTTTTAAAAATTAAAACGTTTAAAGGGGTATGCGGAACCAGCAAATTAAACGGCGGCAGATTTAAAAAATCTCTTTATTTATTTAAATATAAAAACAATAAAATTTATATTCTCGAAAGTCCCTTTTGATTTTAAAAATTTCGCTTTAATGCAAAATGACTGAAAACGAACTTATAAATATTCTAAAAACCGGAGATTTCAAAGAACGTTTCGATGCGGTAAGCAGGGTTGAACCTGCTTATCTTATACACGCCTTAAACGATAAAGACGAAAACGTAAGATATAAAGTCGCTTCAAGAATACCGGCGGAAAATTTAACGGCGCTAATAAACGATCCGTACAAAGAAGTTCGTTTAATCGTTGCAAAAAGAATAGACGCAAAAGAACTGCATAAAATGCTGAACGATAAATCTTTCTGGGTAAGGCATGCCGCAGCCGAAAGAATAGACGAATCTTTCCTTCCTTCGTTAATGGGCGACAAAGAGCCTATCGTTAGAATTAAAGTAGCCGAAAGAATAAATCCAAAATATTTAAAAGATATGGCAAAAGACGGCGAAGCATTGGTAAGAAAAGCAGTAGCAAAAAGAATGCCGAAGGAGTACCTTTTTTTAATGCAAAACGACGAAAGCGAAAGCGTGAGAAATATCGTATCTGAAAGGATGTCTAAATAAATATTATATATTCCTAAATAATCCTTTCTTCGCCGTTTTTATAACGGGCTTATATGATTCAAGGTCTGCTATGTCTTCAGGTTTTTCTTTGGAAACGATAATCCAAGGCGGAGGGGTAATGCGGGAACAGCCGCCGCCCGACATCCTCGGATGATAAATCTTTATTATGGAGGGTTCGTCTTTCGTGTGAACATAGAACCATCCGCAAATCTTGTCTAACTTTTTAATTTCTCCCATTCTTTCTTTTAAGAAATCGGCAGCTTTGCCGGCATTAATCTCGGCTTTCTCATCGTCAAGCTGGGTATAGACGTAATACCATGATGAACCGGAATTTTTGACGTCGCTGATAAGTTTTTCGACATCTTCCCAGCGCAAAAGACCCGAAAAAGCTACGGTATCGACTTTATAAGGCATATTTCCTCTTAATATTTACATAATTTAGATAGCATATAATACATAATTCAGCAGTTATTTATGCCTCTTTTATTATTTATTTTATATAATATATATAAAGTATATCACGTGAATAACAAAAAACAATTGCGATGCTCGCCCGCCGTTGTCCTTCTTTATAAAATTTTTTTTATATTCTGCTTGACTATATAAAAATATTTTGATATAGTCAAATTATAATATAAATTCGTTAAATTTAATAACTTTACAAAAAAGAATATTTCTTTGAAAGAAGGCGATTTTGGAAGCTTTTCAAAAGGCTCTTGCTGCTGATAAAATCTGAACTTTATTAAAACCATGAGCAAATCATCGGAATCGATTAACATTGTAAACGAATTAAAAAATTTTAAAAATACGGAAAAACACGACCGGTCTATAGACGAATTAAGGGATATTTTTTATGCTTTATCCGATAAAATAAGACTTGAAATTATAATACTATTAATAGATAATGAAGAAATATGCGCCTGTAAATTTCAGGATTTTTTTAAAATATCGCAGCCGAATCTATCCTTTCATCTCAGAATATTAAGAAAGTCGAATCTTGTTAAAACCCAAAGAAAAGGCAATTGGATACATTACAGTCTGAACGGCGGAAATCATTTATTAAATGTCTTGATTCCGTTAATTAAAAATGACGGCAAATTATAAAACTAATAATTTTTTAGCGATATAGTTTATTTATGGTGATAAAATGAAAAAGATTATAATTGTTTTTTTATTAATTATCTTTAATATAATCAATTTATCTGGATGCATAACCGTCTATGCTAAAGATAAAAAATTAAATATAATTAGAAACAATTTATTTACCGTAAATAAAGCCGTCAGGCAGGCTCTTAAAAACAACGATTTAATAAAAAGCGCCGCTCAAAAAGTTAAATCGGCGCAGGCAAATTTTAATGCGGCTACTGCAGGCATGCTCCCTAAGCTGACGTTTAATTATAATGCGACGAGACTTGAATATCAGCCCTATCTTGCGACCCCTCATAATCAAATACCGGTTTTTACCGGCTCGGGTGCAAAAAATGGATATATGTATTTCCCGCCCCGTATTTATATGAATTCCATTGCTAATTTCAACTGGAATGCCGAAATAACCCAGCCTATTTTTACGGGATTTGCCCTTCTCGACAAAAGGGAGCTTGCCGAACTCGGCATCGATATATCAAAAGTTCAAAAGCGGGAAGCCGTCTTAAACGTCATTGAAGGTGTGAAAATAGCTTATTTTAATGTTTTAAGGATGCAGGAGCAGGTAAAAGTAGCAGACGAACAGGTAAAGTCTTTAAAGTCGCACGAAATGCAGGCAAAACTCCTTTATAAGCAGGGCGTAATTCCTTATAACGATTTATTAAAATCCGAAGTCGCATTGGCTGATGCCGTGCAATACAAGGCTTTATCGAAAACATCTTTGAATACTGCAATATCTAATTTTAATACCGTTCTTAATCAAAATATAAATGAAGAAGACAGGTTTAAAAATATAAATTACGTAAGTTTCAAAAAATACCGGCTCGATAATCTTTTTAACTATGCTTTAAATCATAGACCCGGACTTAAGATTTTCGGATTTAAAATTAAACAGGCTTCCCTAAAGGAAGGTATGGCAAATAGCAGATATTATCCTCAGGTATCGGCTTTTGCCGCATATTCTCAGTCGGGTCAGAACTGGCTTGCATCAAGCAACGAATTTTCAAATCAGGCAAATAAAATAATAGGTCTGAGCGCAACTTGGACGTTATTTAACTGGTTTAAAACCTCGGATAATTATCAAAAAGAAAGGCATGACAAGATGGCTTTAAAATATGACCTTAAATCATATTTAAACAATGTAAGGCTGGAGGTAAAAAGCAATCTTTTAGATTTGATAACCGCCTATAAAAACATTAAGACGGCAAAATTATCGGTGAGGCAGGCGGAAGAAAACTTAAAAATCACAAATTTGCAATATATGCAGGAAACTACGACTTCAACCGAAGTCTTGGATGCAGAAACGTATCTTAAGCATGCGGAGCTTAATTATTACGATTCAATTTACGGGTATGATATATATTTAGCGAAACTTCAAAGAGCTATCGGGAGGAACATTTATGGAAAATAAATCGAATGATATAAGTGCGGGCGATAACGGGGAAATTAAAGCCGCCGCCAATAATAATAAAAAAAGCAGGATAAAAAAGAAATATGTTTTAATTGCAATAATTGCCGTTATTATAATAGGGACGATTTTCGAACTTCACAATATAGAATTTGCGTTCACTCATGTTACGACAAGCGATGCTTTCGTGGACGGCAGTAGCGCAATCGTGCCTATAGCCCCGCAGGTTAAAGGAAAAGTCGTAAAAGTTTATATTAAGCAAAATCAGTATGTTAAAAAAGGGCAGCCTTTATTTAAAATAGACCAGTCGGATTATATTCAGGACGTTAACAGGTCATTGGCGGGTTTTAAGGGGAGTAGAAAACAGATAAAGCAAATATCTATGTCTATTATAGTTCAAGATAGCGCTCTTGCAAAAGCAGGGTATGAATTAAAAGCCGATGAATCTTTAGAAAAATTAGACCGTCAAAATTATATAAGATATTACAATCTTCTTAAGGGTAAAGCTACTTCCAGACTTATGTTCGACGAAATGGCCACCAAATACAAGATGATGCAGGCAAAAGTCGGTGCCGACAAAGCAAGTCTTACGCAAATTTCCGCAAGTATAGGAGAATTAAAAACAGCTTTGAAATCAAGAAGTTTTTTTGCCAAAACCGCGCTCGCCTCTTATAAATTAGCCGAAATTAATTTACGCAGGACCATAGTTTATGCGCCGTGCGACGGGTACGTGGCGAAAAAAAACGTTAATATCGGAAGCTACGTTATGCCGGGCATTCCGTATTTAAATATCGTAAATCTTCATAAAATTTGGATTGTGGCGAATTTTAAAGAATCCGATATAGACAATATTAAAATCGGCGCTCCGGTTATTATCAAGGTAGATTCTTATCCCAATGCAACTTTTCGCGGCACTGTTTCAAGTTTTCAATCTGGAACGGGCTCCGTCTTCAGTCTTCTGCCTCCCGAGAATGCTACCGGAAATTATATCAAGGTCGTTCAAAGAGTTCCTGTAAAAATTAATTTATCCAAGGCTGTTTATCGTAAAACCCCGTTGTATCCAGGGTTATCGGTCGAACCATACGTGACGATAGAAAAATAATTTATTTATAATGGTTGAACATTATGGATCTGAAAAATAAATGGCTGATAGTATTGGCGGTAATACCAAGCACGACGCTTTACAGTATGGATATGAGCGTAGTGAATGTCGCTCTGCCCTATATTCAGGGTGCTATGGATGCTTCAATCGAGCAGGTTACGTGGGTTGTTACCGGATATATGCTTTCCGGCGTCATATTAATGCCCCTCGTAAGTTTTTTCAGTTCGCGTTTCGGAAGGAAAAATTATTATATAGCCTCTGTTTTTTTATTTACCGTAAGCTCGGTATTATGCGGTCTTTCATGGAATTTAGACTCTATAGTTCTTTTCCGCCTCCTGCAGGGCGTTGGCGGTGGAGCGCTTATACCTTTATCCCAAACTTATCTTGCCGAAAATTTTGAGAAAAAAGAGCAGGGCAAAGCAATGGCGATATTTAGTCTTGCCATAGTCCTCGGACCTGCGATAGGTCCGTATATAGGCGGCTGGATAGTAACTAACTATTCTTGGCCTTGGGTATTTTATGTTAATCTCCCCATAGGATTATTAAATTTAATACTTATATATTTAATAATCGAAGACCATCCTTTAATGCAAAGAATAAAAGGAAAGGTTGACTGGCTCGGCATAATTTTTTTGACGGTAGGATTAGGAGCAATGCAGATAGTTTTAACGGACGGGCAGTATAAAAACTGGTTTTCGTCAAGCTATATCGTAAATTTGACTATAATATCCGTCGTGGCATCTATACTTTTTGTTATAACGGAACTCATAATAGAAAAGCCTGCGGTTAATATAAAAGTCTTAAAAGACGTAAATTTATCGGCAAATTCCTTTCTTTCCATGGTATTCAGCCTCGGAATATTTGGAAGCCTGTTTCTTTTGCCCATGTTTCTACAGAAAATAATGGGATATTCTGCTTATGATGCCGGAATAGCTATAATGTCGAGAGGGCTTGCAATGGTTATAAGCATGCCGTTAACGGGCAGGCTATTTAATAAAGTAGGGCCTAAAATTCTGGTTCTTATAGGATTTATTTTATCCATAATATCTTCTATCCAAATAGGTTCTATGAGCTTGAATATGGGTTTCTGGAATGTTTTCTGGCCCCAGTTTACGCAGGGGCTTGGTTTCGGACTGATTATAGTTTCTCTGATGACCTCTTCGCTTATAACGCTTGATAACAAATATAAAATAGACGGAGCCGGACTGTTTAATTTAATCAGGCAGGTTGCGGGTTCTATAGGCATTGCCATACTGGCGACGATGATAGATAATAATACGCAGATGGCGCATTCGGTGCTTGCGCAGAATATAAGCGGCAATACGCAAACGATGCTATCTTTAAGGCGCGCCGCCGAGATAACGCATTCATCCGTATTTTATCCGCCGGTTAAAAAAGTCCTTGCTTTGTTAAACGGAATGGTAACTCAGCAATCCACCATGATAGCCTTTAATTTAGCTTTTATATTTATGGCGATTTGTTTCGCGGTTACAATTCCGGTTATTTTCTTATTAAAAGGCTCAAAGAGCGCAAAAGACAAAGAAGAATCCGCTTCGATAACTCTTGAATAACCCCTCTCCTTTTTGAATAAAGCAGTTTTCTCGTCTTAAACTTTTAAACTTAAAATTAATATTGTATAATATAAAAATGTGTAAAAATTTAAATTATATTTTTAATTAATTGATTAAACCGTAAAATTTATGACTACAAACGATAGAAAGACTAATAAAGGTAATAAAAATAAACCAAAAAAGAAGAATAAATTATTTAAAATAATTTTTACCGGACTTTTTATATTAATTTTCGCTCCGATAATAATTTTTGTAATCTTATATTATCTGCTTGCCTCTTCCGTTCCAAATATAGTTTCCCTTAAAGACTATCATCCTAAAGAAGTTAATTATGTCTATTCATCGAGCGGAAAACTCGTCGGCTACTTAGGTTCGGTAAACAGAGAAGTCGTTCCGTTTTCGGATATTCCATTGAAAGTCAGAGAGGCTTTTTTAGCGGCGGAAGATAAAAACTTTTATAATCAGGGTCCGCTTGACTACAAAGCTATTGCGAGGGCATTTATCGTGAATCTTATGTCGGGACACATCGTAGAAGGCGGTTCGACAATAACGCAGCAGGTGGCAAAAACCCTTCTTGTTCCGTATGAAAGAACATATATCTGGAAGTTGAGAGAGGCTATTTTAGCATATAGGGTTGCAGACAATTTATCCAAGAACGATATTCTGGACATTTATCTTAATCAAATTTATCTTGGAAACAACGCTTACGGGATACAGGCGGCTTCCCTCACGTATTTCGGGGTTCCGGTGTGGAAATTAAACTTATCGCAGGCGGCTATGCTCGGAGGGCTTCCGCAGGCGCCTTCGTTTTTAGACCCGTATATCCATTTTAAGGACGCAAAAAGAAGGCAGAAATATGTTTTGGAGCAGATGGCAAACGACGGATTTATAACAAAAGCGCAGGCTAAAACGGCATACGACGCAAAGCTTGTTTTTCACAATTTCTTTAAATATTACGGCGTAGCCCCGTATTATCTTGCCTTTATTAAACAGGATATTATAAATAAATACGGAAAAGCAGTCTATAAAGAAGGCGGACTTAAAATATATGCGGCTTTAAGCGCAAAGGCCCAGCGTTACGCAGATATAGCAGTAAAAAGCGGCTTGATTAAACTTTCCCACGAATATGGCTACACAGGACCGTTGAAAAAACTTAGTTACGGGGAAATGTTAAATAAAATTAACAGTGAAAAAGGCAAAATAAATTATTTATATAAAGATGGCATATATAAAGGCTTTGTTACCGGGGTTTCTAAAAACGGAAAGACGGCATATGTTTCAGTAGGCAGGTTTAGAGGCGTTCTTCCGGTGTCGAATATGAGCTGGGCATCACATTTCCAGCGTTATGTTTATTTTACGTACAGGACTATTAATAATGCTAACCAGGTTCTAAAACCCGGATACGAAATATTGGTAAAATTTGACGGCTACGCTAACAATAGAATACCGGTTTTTTCTTTAGAGGAAAAAAATGTTATAGAAGGGGCTTTGATTTCTATCGACCCGCAAAACGGATTCGTAAAAGCTATGGTCGGCGGGTATAGTTTTAACCAAACGCAGTTTAATAGGGCGCTTTACGCAAAAAGACAGACCGGTTCGGCATTTAAGCCCATAGTATATGCAGAAGCCCTTACGCTCGGTTATACGCCTTCCTCCATTATAAACAATACCCCGGTAATATATCCTACCGGCGTTCCCGGCAAGTATTATAAACCGCATAACTTTTCCCGCAGATTTACCGGGCCGACGACTCTGCTGATAGGGCTTGCCCATTCCATAGACGTCGTTGCCGTCAAGCTTCTGCAAAAAGTCGGAGTAGATAAAGTAGCCGGTTTAGCCAACGAAATGGGGATACATCACGTAGTAAAAAATTTAACTATGGCTTTAGGTTCGTCAAGCGTCAGACTTATAGATTTAACTGATGCTTATACTGCTTTTGCAAACGGCGGAAAAGAATGTAAGCCGGTTTTTATTATTAAGATTTTAACGCCGGGAGGCAAAAATTTGTATAGTTATAAACCGGAATGCAAGCAGGTTTTATCTCCGCAGGTTGCATACGTGCTGACGAATATGCTTGAAAGAGTTATTACGAACGGAACCGGAGTTACCATTTCCAATATAAGGAAGATTACCCCTTACGTAGCCGGGAAAACCGGTTCGTCGAGCCAGTACAGGGACGGAATATTTATGGGATATACTTCTTCTTTAGTAACCGGGGTCTGGACGGGGTTGGACGATTTTCATTCTATGGGTAGGTTTATGGTAGGCGCTATTACCGCCGCACCCATATGGGATGCCTATATGTCCAAAGCCCTTAATATTTATCCGCCGGAAGCGTTTGCCATACCGAAAGGAGTTGTTTTTGCCGAAATTAATCCGCAAACCGGCTTGATTGCAGATTCAAGCTATAAAGACCCCGTGCTTATGCCATATGTTGCAGGAACTGAGCCGACTACCGTTAAAAAGCAAAAAAAGATTAATAATCCGCAGTCGTTCTTCGGATTATTTTAGGATGATGCGAAGATGGACAAATTAAAACCTTTAATCGACAATTTCGGCAGACAGATAAAATATCTAAGAATCAGCGTAACGGACAGATGCAACTTAAGATGCGTTTATTGTATGCCCGAAAGCGGGGTTCCCCTGTTAAATCACGGCGAGATAATTTCTTATGAAGATATCTTACGATTGGTAAATATTCTTTCAAATCACGGAGTGAATAAAATAAGGATTACGGGAGGAGAGCCTTTAGTGAGAAAAGGTTTGGCCGCTCTTATCGAAAATATAAGCGGTATAAAAGGCATAGAAGATATTTCTATGACCACAAACGGGATTCTTTTAGAAAGATATGCTTCCGAACTTTATAATGCGGGACTTAAAAGAATTAATATAAGCCTTGATTCTTTAAAGGAAGAAAGATTTTACCGGATTACAAGGACGGGCAGCTTGAAAGACGTTTTGGCCGGTATAAAACTTGCAAAAAAAATGGGTTTTAATCCCGTAAAAATAAATACCGTCTTAATAAGGAGAATAAACGACGACGAAATAATAGATTTCGTTAATTTTGCAAAAGAATTTGAACTTAATTTAAGATTTATAGAATATATGCCTATAGGCGGAAACATAGCAGAAGCGGTATCGTCTAAAGAAATAGAAGAAAAAATCAGATCGAGATTTGACGATTTCACCTTTATTGCCGGCAATAAAGGTGAAAATAATTCGGATAATCCTGTTTATAACGGCGTCAGCCGTTCGTTCGGGTTCAAGGACGGGAAAGCGGTAATAGGTTTCATAAGTCCCGTATCCGAGCATTTCTGCGGAGACTGCAACAGGCTGAGATTGACGGCATCAGGCAACTTAAGGCCGTGCCTTTTTTACGACAACGAATATAATATTAAAGATATCTTAAGAGAAAATAGCGACGAAACAGTTTTTGAAAAGATTTCGGATATCGTTAAATTAAAGCTTTTTAAACATAACTTTAACGAAAAAGCTAAAAAACCGGAATCTTTATTATGGGCTAACGATTTTATGAACGGAATAGGCGGATAATAAACAATATATAATAAAACAGGGGAGAAAATTTTGGATCAGAAGAACATTATCAACATCAACATCGAAGACGAGATGAGGCAATCCTATTTAGATTATGCAATGAGCGTTATCATAGGCAGGGCGCTTCCGGAGGTTAAAGACGGATTGAAACCGGTTCATAGAAGAATCCTTTTTGCCATGAACGACCTCGGAAACGATTTCAACAAGCCTTATAAAAAATCGGCAAGAGTAGTCGGCGACGTTATAGGCAAATATCATCCGCATGGCGATTCGGCGGTTTACGACGCGACCGTCAGGATGGCGCAGGATTTTTCCTTAAGATATCCTCTTGTGGACGGACAGGGAAATTTCGGCTCGATAGACGGCGACCCGCCTGCGGCTATGAGATACACGGAAATCAGAATGACCAAGCTTTCATCGTTTTTATTAGACGATATAGATTTTGAAACTGTCGATTTTGTTCCTAACTATGACGGCTCGCTAAAAGAACCTTCGGTTCTGCCCGCCAAGTTCCCTAACCTGCTTGTCAACGGTTCATCGGGTATCGCCGTAGGAATGTCCTCTAACATACCTCCGCATAACCTTACGGAATCTATAGACGCCACACTTCATTTTATAGATAATTCGGATTGCAGTATAGATGAATTAAAAATGATAATAAAGGGACCGGATTTTCCGACAGGCGGAATAATTTACGGCTATACCGGAATAAATAATTATTTTAATACGGGAAGAGGGCTCGTTAAGGTAAGGGCGAGGTATCACTTCGAGAAAGCAAAAATAATAATCACCGAGATACCCTATCAGGTGAATAAGTCGAAAATACTCGAACGGATAGCCGAACTCGTCAAGGAAAAAAAGATAGAAGGCATATCCGACCTCAGGGACGAATCTGACAGGGAAGGGATGAGAGTAGTTATAGAATTAAAAAGGGACGCAAACGAAACGGTCGTAATGAACAATCTATTTAAACATACCCAGCTTGAAGAAACATTCGGGGTAATTTTTCTTGCAATAGTGAACAATCAGCCAAAAATATTAAATATCAAAGATATGCTTTCCCTTTTTGTGGATTTCCGGAAAGAAGTAGTTATAAAAAGGACGATGTTCGAATTAAAAAAAGCCGAAGCGCGTCTTCATATATTGGAAGCTTTTAGGATAGTAGCTCAAAATATCGACGAAGTCATAGAACTGATCAAAACATCGGCATCCCCGTCCGCCGCCAAAGACCGTCTTATGCAAAAGTATAGTTTCTCGGATATCCAAGCCCGGGCGGTTCTCGATTTAAAATTAGAAAAGATTACTAATTTAGAGCGGGAGCATATCATTAAAGAATACGAAGAAATACTCGACAAAGTAAAAAAATTAAAAGAACTTCTTGCCAGCGAAAAACTTATAAAAGACGTTATAAAAGAAGAGCTTAAACTTATTAAGGATAAATTTGGAGATACAAGGAAGACTGAAATAGTGCAGGAAGAAAACGAAACCGCTCTCATTGACCTTATTCCCAACGAAGCTATGATAGTTATGATGACGGAGAACGGATATATTAAAAGAACTAAACTCTCTACCTTTAAAGCGCAGAACAGGGGCGGCAAAGGACAAACGGGCATAAAATCTAAAGAGGAAGATTTTGTAGCAAACTCTTTTTGCGCAAATACCCATGATAATATTTTGTTTATAACTAATTTCGGAAGCGCCTATAAATTAAACGTTTATGATATTCCGGAAACCCTTAAAACTTCAAAAGGTAAACCTATAGTAAATCTTCTTAATTTAAGAGAAAAAGAAACCATTTCATCCGTCTTTCCCATTGAAAATTTTGATACAAATTTTTCTATCTTTATTGCGACGAAAAAGGGGCAGATTATAAAAACTTCTTTGGATAAGTTTAAGAACATCAGAAAAAACGGGCTGATAGCTATCAAGCTTAAAGACGATGACGAGGTCATAAGCACCAGAATTGCGGACAATACCGTTAAAAATCAGCTTGTCGTAATAGCCACGAAAATGGGTAAATCCATTTGCGCCGATATAGACGGCTTTAGAACGCTTGGCAGGGGGGCGATGGGGGTAAGAGGAATAAGGCTTTCCAAAAACGACTCTGTCGTTTCTATGGACCTGCTTTCTTCCGAAAACGATTATCTTATTGCTATAACCGAAAAAGGTTACGGTAAGAAAACTATAATGACTGAATTCAGAAAACAAAGCAGAGGCGGCAAAGGCATAATTGCCATTAAAACCGGACAGAGAAACGGATTTGTAGTTTCGGTGCTTAAAGCTTCCGGGGATAATGATATTATATTAATAACGTCTAACGGTAAAATCATCCGCATAAACGAGTCCAATTTGAGAAGCATCGGAAGAAATACTATGGGCGTAAAATTAGTCAACCTCGATGAAAATGAAAGGGTCGTAAGCGCTATGATATCAACTAATGAACTGACGGAAGAATGAGTATGAGCGAGGAATACGGAGAATAAAAATATGAATAAACCTGTAGGTATTATCGGTTCCGGAAGTTTTGGAACGGCTCTTGCCGTTAATTTTTCAAAATTTACGGAAAAGGTTTATTTAAAATGCAGGAACAAAGAATTTACTGAAGAATTAAAAACAAAGAGATATAACGAATATTATCTAAAAGGTGTTCGTTTAGACGAAAATATCATAATAACCGATGATTATGAAACCGTTTTTGAAAACTGCCGTATTATATTCCTTGCGGTTCCTTCGTTTGCACTGAAAGCGGGTTTAACGGAAATAAAAAAGTATGAGGATAAATTTAACCTGAACGGTTCTATATTTATAAATACGGCAAAAGGATTGGGCGATAAATCTATGAATTTACCCAATGAGGTTTTTGAAAGCGTCCTAGGCGTCTCTATGCTTCAAAGATACGCCGTTTTAAGCGGTCCAAGTTTTGCGTCGGAAGTTTCAAAACATCTTCCGACGGCAGTTTGCGCCGCATCTTTTAACGATAAAATTTTAGAAGAATTAAAAAACTTTTTTAAAAATATAAAAAACTTTAGAATATATACCTTAAACGACGTTAAAGGAGTGGAATTAGGCGGGGCGCTAAAAAATATTATTGCGCTTGCCGCCGGTATATCCGACGGACTCGGACTGGGAAACAACGCTAGAGCGGCTCTTTTAACACGCGGAATTGTTGAGATAACGAGATTCGGCGAGGCTTTGGGAGCGGACAGACAAACCTTTACCGGACTTTCCGGTCTCGGCGACTTGATCCTTACCGCTACATCAGATTTAAGCAGAAACAGGTCTGTAGGAATAAGGATAGGAAAAGGCGAAAGCTTAGGTTCAATTTTAAGCGGGATGAAGATGGTTGCCGAGGGCGTCGCAACGACTAAATCGGTTCATAACATAGGTAAAGAAAAAAATATATATATGCCTATAACCGATGTGGTTTATTCGGTTCTTTACGAAGGGCTTAAGCCTGCAGATGCGATAATTAAACTTTTAGAAAGAGATATAAAAGACGAGTTTGTTTAATTCGGGGAGAATTATTATGGGAATTAAATTAGAGTATCTTAAGGATTTACAGTTTAGAGCATTTTCTGACAAAGATAATGGTTATTCCGTTTTACTCGACACCTCAAAAGAAGTTGGAGGAAGCGACGAAGGCATAAAGCCCACCGATTTAATCCTCGTGGGACTTGCGGGATGCAGTTCTATGGATATAGTTTCTATTTTAAAGAAGAAAAGGCAGAATATAACGGATTACAGGGTCAACGTTACGGGGGAAAGGGCTGAAACTCATCCCCGCGTATTTACCAAGATTTCCATAATTTATGAAATTAAAGGCGAAAATATCGATGAACAGGCGGTAAAAAGAGCCGTAGAATTATCGAAAGACAAATATTGCAGCGTATGGGCTATGTTAAAAAATGTGGTAGATATAGAATGGTCATATAAAATTGAAAATTGTTGATAGAGGTGATTAATATGAAATATTTTGATTTAACGGAAGACGAGAAATCTATTCTCGTAAACATAGCAAGAAAATCCATAGAAGACAGATTTAATAGAACCAAAGATTTGTTTATTAACTCTAAAGATTTAATATCCTCGCTGACCGATAATCTTAGAACTAATGCAGGGGTTTTTGTAACGCTTAAGACCGGAGGGGAGCAATTAAGAGGATGCATAGGCAATTTTAATTTCGGTATTCCGATTTATCAAAATGTTTATAATATGGCAAAAGAAGCGGCTTTTGCCGATCCGAGGTTTATGCCCTTAAATAATGCCGAACTACAAAAAATAAAAATTGAGATATCGGTTTTAACGCCCCTTGAAAAGATAGACAATCTCGATAATATTGAAATCGGAAAACACGGTTTATATCTTATAAAAGGGCCGTGCCACGGGGTTTTGCTTCCTCAGGTTGCAACCGAATGCAATATGAGTAAAGAGGGTTTTTTGGAAGCGGTTTCTATGAAGGCGGGTCTTTCGCCCGATGCCTATAAAACCGGGGCGGATATATGCACGTTCTCCGCTATCGTATTCGGAGAAGATTAATGAAATATTACCCGGTTAATCTTAATATTTCCGGCAAAAGGGTTCTTGTCGTAGGCGGCGGCATGGTTGCTACGAGAAAAGTCGAAAGACTTTTGGAAAGAGGGGCGGAAATAATGCTGGTCGCTCCAGAAATATCCGGCGAAATAAAAGAATTTGTTAAAAAGTCTAAATTAGATTGGATTGAAAGGACGTATAAAACGGGAGACGAAAAAGGTGCGTTTGCCGTTTTTTGCGCAGTTTCTCCCGAAAAAAAGAATTTAAAGATGGAAGATAGACTTTTTAAACGGTGCGTTAAAAAAAATATTTTAATAAATATTGCAGATAAGCCTGAACTTTGCACGTTTACGCTTCCCGCGCTCGTTTCGAGAGGAGAATTCGATATAGCCGTTTTCACAAGCGGGCACAGCCCCAGGCTTGCCAGAAAAATAAGGGAAGACTTAGAAAAAGTTTACGGAGAAGAATACGATACTTATGTTAAAATTCTCGGATTTATGAGAAAAGAAATCAAAATGAAAAAATATCCGCAGAGTAGGAATCAAAAACTATTCGACGAATTAATAAATTCGGATCTTTTTGAACTCGTGAGAGATAAAAGATTTTCCGATGTCAGTCTTTTTATAAGCGATTTTCTTAAGAGGGCATAAAAAAATGCTTAAAGAGCTATATTTAATTCCCTTCGCCGTATATATATTTTCTTATATACCCCTTTTATTTAAAAAAAAGAAAATGTTCGGGGTCTCCTTTTCTATAATTTATGCCGGTTTTGCCGTTCAAACGTTAATATTTTTTATATTTTTGGGCATCAAGGGGCTCGCCGTTCCCGTTCATATCGACAGATTCGTGTTTTTCAATGCGTGGATATTAATGTTTATAGTCGTGTTATTCAGCCTTTTTTATAAAGTAGAGTATATTCTTTTATATATTACGCCTTTGGTCGCAATAAATTTATTGGTAGGTTTGTTTGTTCCGCATATTCATATAAAGCCGGTTACGCTAAACGTGAATAAAACCATCCTTTTAACGCATATAGTGCTTATATTAATAGGAGATTCCCTTTTTGCCCTTGCTTTTATAGTTTCTTTAATATATATTTTTCAGGAAAGAAAAATTAAGAATAAGAAGAACCTTAAATTATTCGATAAAAAAGATATTCAGCCGCCGAAGGATTTGCATTCCGGCGGCGGGTATAATTTGGAATTGCTGGATAATATTAATTATCAGTGCTTAAAAATAGGTTTTCCGTTTATAACGTTAGGCATAGTAATGGGTATGTATCTGTCCGGTTCTTTGTTTAAGACTTTTATTATAGTAAAGCCGATCGAAATTATGTCGCTTATAACATGGCTTATTTACGCGGTTCTGCTTCACGAGAGGATGGCAAAGGGTTTAAGAGGAAAGAGGGCTGCTATTTTCAGCGTTATAGGTTTTTTACTTATACTGTTTAGCTTAACTTTCTCTTTTTATTTATTTCCGGCATTTCACGGATTCGAGTAAATTAAAATTAAAATTAAAAAATATGGATATTTTAATAATTGGACTAAACCATAAATCGGCGGAAATCAGCGATAGGGAAGCGGTATCCAAGAAGCTTTTGACCGTTGAATTAAGACGGGATTTTACGAATAAACTGCTCGATTTAAAAGATGAAGCAGGCAGGCCTTTCATTAAGGAGATCGTTATCCTTACCACGTGCAATAGGTCTGAATTTATAATGAATTTATCTTCATGGGCTATAGGGAAAGGCGGACATATAATTAAAAATTATGTAGCAAAATATTTTTTCGGGGAAGCCGCAAAAGAAAATATTTTTTATATGCACCTTAATGAAGATGCCGTCCGGCATTTATTCAGCGTGGCTTCAAGTCTGGATTCCATGATAATAGGCGAACCGCAGATATTAGGACAGCTTAAAGAAGCTTACAATGAAGCATGCAAATTTAAAACAAGCGGTCAGTTTTTAAATAAATTATTTCACAAAGCTTTTAACTGCGCAAAAACGGTTAGAACGGAAACAAGAATAGCAACGTCTCCGGTATCGGTCAGTTACGCCGCAGTCGAGCTTTCTAAAAAGATATTTAACAATTTAGACGAGAAAAAAGTTCTTCTTCTCGGGGCGGGAGAGATGGGGAAACTTACCGTCAAACATTTTATAAAATACGGAGTGCGGAACATTTATATAGCAAACAGGACAAAAGAAAATGCCCAAAGATTTATTGAAGAATCCTTCAGCGCCGCAGAAAAAGAATATTTAAACGTTATAGATTTTTCGGAATATTATAAGTTTTTACCGCAGTCCGATATAGTTTTATGCTCTACGGGTTCCGAAGATTACGTTTTAAAATATGCGGATATTATACCTATAATAAAAATACGCAAGCAGAGGCCGTTATTTTTAATCGATATATCTATGCCGAGAAATATCGATCCGGAAATTAACAAAATATCCAATGTTTATTTATTCGATATAGACGACATAGGAAAGATGATAGAGAATAATATAGAAATAAGGAAACAGGAAGCCGCCGCCGCTATGGAACTTATTGAAACCGCCGTTAAAGAGTTTATGAACTGGAAAGAATCGTTGAATGCGGTGCCGGTTATAATTTCCCTTAGAAACAAGGTAAAGGATATATTGGAAATAGAATTATATAAATATATAGGAGATAAAAAGGAAAAGGATTTAATAATAAATTCTTTGACGAATAAAATACTCCATGAGCCGACGATGCTTATTAAAAAGGCAACCGTAAATCCGGAGGGGATAAATTCTATCGAAATGATAAAGGCGCTTTTTAACCTTGATTCGGTAGATTCGTCGGAAACCGGAAAAGAGAAAGAAAATGAAAACGTTAGTAAATATATAAAACTTATAAAATAAAGGTAAATTTTGAAAATCAAAATAGGAACAAGAGGCAGTAAACTTGCTTTATATCAGGCTAATCTCGTCAAAGAAAGGCTGTCGGAATATTACAATGGACTTAAAAAAAACATTACCTTTGAAATAATAGTTATAAAAACGTCCGGAGATAAGATTTTAAATGCGTCTTTAAGCAGTTTCGGCGGAAAAGGTTTGTTTGTAAAAGAGATAGAAGAAGCGCTTTTCGGGGGCGAAGCAGATATCGCCGTTCACAGTTTAAAAGACGTTCCCCAGATAATCCCGGGCGGATTAATATTGGGAGCTACTTTAAAAAGGGACGACCCGAGAGACTGCATAATTTTAAAAGACAAGCCTGAAACATTCTGGGGAGACTATCCCGAAAACTTTACGCCGCTGTTAAAAAGCCGCGCAATTGTAGGAACATCCAGTTTAAGAAGAAGATCGTTGATGGCGAGATTAAGGGACGACCTTATATTTGAGCCGCTCAGGGGCAATATCGACACGAGGTTAGAAAAGCTCAAAAACGGTTTTTTCGATGCTATTGTTTTATCTTCGTCCGGACTTATAAGACTTAATCTCGAACATTACATAGATATATATTTAGACCCGGTCAAATTCATTCCCCAGTGCGGACAAGGAGTAATAGCGATAGAACATAGAACCGACAGGGACGATATTAAAGAAATTATTAACCCTTTAAACGACCCCGATACTTATGCCGCCGTTTTTGCCGAAAGAGCCTGCATCAGAGAATTAAACTGCGGATGCGCGTCTCCGGTAGGAGCTTATGCTTATAATAATGGTGACATTTTATATATTAAAAGTTTCGTTTCCAACATACAGGGTGAATATCTGGAGGATGAATTCAAGGGCAAAAAAGACGATTACGAAAATATCGGCAGAAATTTAGCTTTAAGACTTATAGATAAAGGGGCTTTTGAAATATTGAGCAAAAATAATTTATAACAAAAAAAGGATTAAAAATTCAATGAAGACAAAAAAGAAAACGGGCAGGGTATATCTTGCAGGCGCAGGACCGGGCGATCCGGAACTACTTACTCTTAAGACTAAAAAAATTCTCGGCGAAGCAGACGTAATAATATATGACAGTCTTATTTCGGAGGAGATTTTGTCTTATGCAAAAGAGGGATGCGAGATAATTTATGCAGGCAAAAGATCATCAAATCATACTCTGCCGCAATACTCCATAAACGAGCTTCTTTCCGAAAAAGCGAAAAATAACAATATCGTCTTAAGGCTTAAAGGCGGAGATCCCTACCTTTTCGGAAGGGGTGGCGAAGAAGCCGAAAGGCTTTTTAAAGACGGCATACCTTTTGAAGTTATTCCCGGCATATCTTCTTCTTTTGCCGTTCCGGCTTATGCGGGCATACCGTTGACCCACAGGGATTATGCTTCTACCGTTGCGATTATAACCGGTCATGAAGGGGAGCATAAAGAAAAAAGCACGATTAACTGGAAAGGACTTGCGGGAGCAGATACTATCGTCATATTAATGGGGTTTAAAAATTTAGATTCCAATACAAAAAGTTTAATTAAAGCGGGAAAAGATAAGAATACGCCCTGTGCCGTTATTCAGGAAGGAACTACTTTAAATCAAAAGGTTGCCGTTGGAACGTTAAGCACTATAGCAGGTGAAGTAGAAAAAAAAGGATTAAAAAGCCCTCTTATATTAATAGTGGGTTATGTAGTAAAATTAAGAAATACCTTAAACTGGTTCGAAAAAAGACCGCTTAGCGGCTTAAAAGTGATTGTTACGAGAGGAGAGGGACAGGCAGGGACGTTGTCGGAAAAACTTAACAAACTCGGCGTATTCGTTATAAGCCTGCCTCTGATAAAGATAATAAAAGACGGCGTGAATATTGACAAGGTTAAAATTGATAAAGCCATAAAAAATATCAAAAAATACGATTATCTTATTTTTACAAGCGCAAACGCCGTTTCCGCATTTTTTGAACGTTATTTTTCAAAAGGGATGGATGCCAGAGCGCTTTCGGGCAAGAAGATAATCTCCGTAGGTAAAGTTTCTTCTTCGGAGCTTAAAAAATACGGCATAGTTCCCGATATCGTTCCTACCGAGCCTTCACAGACGGGAATAATAGATGTTTTAAAATCGGTCGATATTAAAGGCAAAAAAATTCTTTTTCCGCAGGCTTTAAAAATCAATAAAGAACTTCCGGAATTTCTTGAGTCTAAGGGATCCGATTTAGAAAATTTGCCCGTTTACGAAACTATCGTGCCGGAAGAATCTAAAGAAACCCTGCAGGAAATGTTTAACTCGCTTAAAAAAACCGGAAAAAATATAGGACTGCCTGATAGTTTAGATTTGACCTCTTTTTTGGTTACTTTTACAAGTTATTCAACTGTAGAAAATTTCGCAAGCGCATTAGAAGATATTAAGAAAGGTCTTTTAAAAAAAGTAATCAGTTCCGGCGTCAAGTTTGCAAGTATAGGAAAGAAGACCGCCGAATATGCATTGGGGTTTGGAATAAAATCTGATATAATATCTAAAGAAACGAGTATCGATTCTTTAGTCGACGGAATAACGAGTTTTTATAAAAATAAAAAGAATAAATAAAAAAGGAGAGAATATAAAATGATAGGCATTTCAAAACTTTACTGCGGCGGGGTTCATGCATCGGACGCTCTTAGGTACGGGCGTATGTCGAGCAAGCTGCCCTCGCATCTTTTGCAATTTTCCGAGGATAAAAAGCCGGTAATAGTCTGGAATATGACGAAAACATGTAATTTAAACTGCATCCACTGCTATTCCCAGTCTAAAAATCTTCAATATAATAACGAGCTTACGCTTGAAGAAGGAAAAGCTTTTATAGACGATATATCCGCTTTTGGTTCTCCCGTTATGCTTTTTTCGGGAGGCGAACCTTTAATGCACCCCCATTTTCTCGATCTGTGTTTTTATGCAAAATCGAAAGGTATGAGGGCGGTCATTTCGACCAATGGAACGCTTATAACTAAAGAGCTTGCCCGTGAATTAAAAAAAGTGGGGTTGTCATACGTGGGTATCAGCCTTGACGGTCTTGAATCCGTTCATGACAGGTTCAGGGGCAAAAAAGGAGCCTTCAAGGAAGCTATTAACGGCATAAATTATGCCAAAGAAGCAGGGATTAAGGTCGGTTTGAGGTTTACTATAAACAAAAGAAATGCTCAGGAAATTCCGGGTATTTTTAAGCTTTTAGAAGAAGAAAACATTCCCCGGGTTTGCTTTTATCATCTTGTTTATGCCGGAAGAGGGACAAAGCTTATGGAAGAAGATTTATCCCATGAAGAGACGAGGCAGACGGTAGATGCTATACTCGAACTTACAAAAGAAATTTATTCGAGAGATAATCAGAAAGAAGTTCTTACGGTAGATAATCATGCCGACGGACCATATATTTATTTAAAACTTTTAAAAGAGGGAAAAAAAGAAGAAGCCGCAAACGTTATGAGTCTTCTTAAAATGAACGGAGGTAATAGTTCCGGAGTCGGCATCGGTTGCGTCAGCTGGGACGGAGAAGTTTATGCCGACCAGTTCTGGAGGCACTATTCTTTTGGAAACGTCAAAGAAAGAAACTTCAGCGAAATATGGACGGATACGTCAAATCCTTTAATGAAACAGCTTAAAAACAAAAAAGAATACGTAAAAGGAAAGTGCAAGGATTGTAAATGGCTTGAAATTTGCAACGGAAATTTCAGGGTAAGGTCGGAGGCGAAAGAAGACGATTTATGGGCGCCGGATCCCGCATGTTATCTGACCGACGAGGAGATATACGATGCAAAATAATCCTATGGCGACTGCTCACGGACAGGGGCATCCAGCCGCCGGACATCCGAATACTATGCCCGGCGCAATGCCGAAAAAAAACGACCTCAGGTTAGTTTTCTGGGAGCTTACCGCAAGATGTAATCTAAAATGTATCCATTGCAGGGCGGAAGCCCAAACGGAAAGGCAGGAAGACGAGCTTTCTACGGAAAAGTGCTTTAACGTAATAGACGAATTATGCAAATTCAGCAGTCCTATCCTTATTTTAACCGGGGGCGAACCTCTTTACAGGGATGATATTTTTGAAATAGCCAATTATGCTACCGGAAAAGGACTTAGGGTAGCTCTTGCGACGAACGGAACGCTCGTAAATGTCGAAACGGCTAAACGCATTAAAGAAAGCGGAATTAAAAGAGTTTCTATAAGCCTTGACGGCGCTAATGCCCAAACCCACGACTCGTTCAGGATGATACAAGGTTCTTTCGAAAGCGCGTTTAACGGTATTAAAAATTTGCAGAAAGAAGGGATAGAAGTTCAGGTAAACACGACCATCGCAAGGCATAACGAGAACGAAGTAAAGGATATACTCGAATTAGCCCTGCAAAACAACATAAAAGCGCTTCATATATTTATGCTCGTGCCGGTAGGATGCGGAGTCCAGATAGCCGATTCTCAGATGTTGGATAAACAAAAATATGAAGATATACTTTCTTGGTTTTATGATAAAACTATGGAACTTAGAGGAAAAATAGAGCTTAAAGCAACCTGCGCCCCGCATTTTTTTAGAATAATGCACAAAAGAGCAAAGGATGAAGGAATAGCGATAACTCCCGAAACACACGGTATGAATGCTGTTACTAAGGGTTGTCTTGCCGGAAGCGGCGTTATGTTCATTTCGAGAAAAGGTATCGTTCAGCCGTGCGGTTATCTGCCTATTAAGGCGGGCGACGTTACGAAACAATCCGCAGAAGAAATATGGAGCGGTTCTGAGGTTTTTCTTAATTTAAGGGACACCGGGCTTTTGAAAGGCAAATGCGGGATTTGCGAATATAAAAAGGTCTGCGAAGGATGCAGGGCAAGGGCATATTACGAAAAAGGCGACTATATGGAAGAAGAGCCTTACTGCATCTACGAACCGCTCAGAGGAAGAAATATCAATAAATAATTGACTTATGGATAAAAAAGCGAACGTTCTTCACAGGTTTATAGCAAAGGCTATAGATTTGCTTATATTCGGTTTTTTAAGCGAGATGTTTTATCCTTACGGTTTTTTGGCGGGAGTTCTTTATATTTTAATTTCCGACGGTTTTTTTGACGGCGCAAGTCTCGGAAAAAGGATTATAGGCTTAAAGGTGGTAACAGTTCTTGACGAAAAACAACCGGAATTTAAGGAATCAATCATAAGAAACTCTTTTCTTGCAGTTCCTTTGTTGTTTGCATTTATTCCGTTTGTCGGTTATTTTCTTCTCGTAGTTATCGGTATCGTTATATATGCCGCCGAGGTTTATTTTATTATAAAAAGTCCCGAAGGCGAAAGGATTGGAGACAGATTTGCTTTTACCCGCGTTGTAGATGTAGATATAAGAAAACATAAATAAAAGATGGAAAAAGGCAGCATTAAAGCCGATCTTTTTTTAATAGATTCCAGCTCCTATTTCTACAGGGCATATTATGCCCTTCCTCCGCTTACAAATTCCAAAGGCAACCCTACCGGCGCATCGCTCGGATATACCAGAATGCTTATGAAACTAATTAAAGAAGCAGATATAAAATACGGCGCCTGCCTTTTCGATTCCAAAGAAAGTTTCAGAAAACAGTCTTACGAAGCCTATAAAGCCAATAGAAAAGGGATGCCGGAAGACTTAGTTTCGCAGGTAGGTTATCTGACCGATATTTCTTATCTGCTTGGATTTGAAACATTTAAGCTTGAAGGCTATGAAGCCGACGATTTAATCGCCCGCATAGTTAAAATATTTGAGGGAAGTTCCTTATCTATCTGCATAGTAAGCAGCGATAAAGATTTGAAGCAGTTATTGTCGGACGACGTTTTTATATACGATGCCCTTAAAAATAAGACAATAACCTACAAAAGTTTTGAAGAAGAAAACGGGATAAAACCGGATGAATATCGATATGTTTTGGCGCTTATGGGCGATGCATCCGATAATATACCGGGAATTAAAGGAATAGGAGAAAAAACTGCCTTTGGTCTAATTAAAGATTATCATAATTTGGACGGCATTTATAAAAATTTGGACGGGATTAATAAACCGAAACTTAAAGAACTTTTAATAAACTTTAAGGAAGATGCTTATAAAAGCTTAGAACTTGCGTCGTTTTATAAAGATATAGATTTGACTAAAGCATATTTTACGCCTGATCCGGAAAAATATGTAAGCGACAATAAAACATTTAATTCGCTCGAAGATTTTGCATTAAAAGAAAAAAACAAGGAAGGGCTTTATTCCGTTTTTAAAGAGCTTGAATTTAATTCTTTAATGAAAGATTTGGAAGTTAAACCCGGAGATATAAAGAATAACTCAAACGTAGGTCTTAGTGCCAATGAAGACGGAAAATTCCTTTCGATTTATGTCGATTTCAGCGAAAAGAATAAAGAATTATTCGATAGCGAATCAAATCTAATATATATATATTCTAAAGAAGCCGGTGCCGAATCGTTTAATCAGAAAGATATTGCAGACAATAAATCTTTAATAAATTTATTGAAGGATAATTCTGTTTTAAAGATAGGATGCGGACTCAATGCCGTAAAGCTATTTTTAGAAAATAGCGGAATTGAATTTAATAATCTTTATTTCGATATAAAAATTGCCTCTTATCTTTTGAATCCAATAAAACACCGGCACAATTTTAAAGATATAGAAACGGAATATATAGACGAACTAACCGCCTCAAAATCGGAGAATTTAAACAACTATGCCTGCACGGTCTATTCTTTGTATAAAATATTAAAATCAGAAATAGAAAAGGATGCTGATTTGAAACGCTTGTTTTATGACGTCGATATGCCTCTTTCGTCTGTACTTTTTGAAATGGAAAAAACCGGTTTTAAAGTCGATAAAGATACGCTTATGTCCCTATCTGTTTCTTTAGACTCGGATTCCAAAAAACTAACAAGTATTATCCATAATATCGCAGGAAGGGAATTTAATATTAATTCCCCTAAACAGCTCGGCGTAATTATGTTTGACGAGATGAAATTTAACAGGATCAAAAAAAACAGCACCGATATAGAAGTTTTGCAAACCTTAAGAACTCAGTTCGAAATACTTTCGGCAAACAGCGATGATAAAACATTTAAAGATTATATTTTATTTTTAGACAGCCTTATATCTTATAGAAACAAAGTTAAACTTAAAACATCATTCGTGGACGTGCTTCTAAGAGAAATCGATAAAAACGGCAGGGTGCATACGTCTTTTTCCCAGATAACCACTTCGACCGGCAGGCTTGCAAGTCAAAGCCCGAATCTTCAAAATATTCCCGTTTCCGGCGTAGAAGGCGGAAAAATACGGGAATCTTTCATTGCAAAGGAAGGCTGTCTTTTATTATCGGCGGATTACTCTCAAATCGATTTGAGAGTAATGGCGTCTATTTCCGGAGATAAAACATTAATTGAAAGTTTTAAAAATAATGAAGATATTCACTCAAAAACTGCATCGGAAATTTTTAAAGTTAATCCGGTCGAAGTTGACGCGGCTATGAGAAGAAAGGCAAAGGTAATAAATTTTGGTATAATTTACGGTATGAGCCCCTTCGGTCTATCTAAAGAACTCGGCATTTCAGCCGAAGAGGCAAGGGTCTATATAGATTTATATTTTAAAAATCATCCCGCCATTAAAGACTATATGGAAAAAACGGTTGGGGAGGCAAGGTCTGAAGGCTTCGTCAGAACTGCTTTCGGCAGAAAATGCTATATAGAAAATATTAACTCCAAAATCAAAAATTTAGCTTCGTTTTCCGAAAGGGCGGCAATTAATGCCCCTATTCAAGGAACGGCGGCAGATATAATTAAGATTGCCATGGTAAATATTCATAAAAATCTTCAAAACAATTCCGGCATAAAAGGATATGCAAAAATGATCCTTCAAGTTCACGACGAACTAATATTTGAAGTCGAAGAACGCCTCATAAACGATATTAAAAACATCGTTATTTCTTTTATGACCGCACAAAACCTCTTATCCGAAGTTCCTCTCGCCGTAAATATCGGCATCGCAAAAAACTGGTCGGAAGCGCATTAATCATTCATTCATCATTTTTTTCTTGACAAAATTTTTACAAGTGATATAAATATGATAAATAAGATTAGATTAATCCTAAATTAAAAATATAACAAAGTTATAAAATTTATATAATACGGAGGTGAAGAAAGAGAAGTTTATCGCATTTTTATTATTTATTTAGTTTAATTATTTATTTAAACTTTAAGGAGTTTTTATGGAAGAGTCATTGGACAGTTATGTCGACAAAGGTCTTGTAAAGACTTATTTATTTACGGCAGTTATCTGGTTGTGCATTGCCACGACCGTCGGATTTCTGCTTTCTATTAAATTTTGGTGGCCCGCATTTTTAAACAATATTCCGTATCTTGCATTTCCGAGACTGCAGATGGTTCACGTTAACGGAGTTGCTTTTGCGTGGCTTTTTACCGGTTTTTTCGGAGTTTCTTATTATTATGTTCCCAGACTTACCCGCCAGAAATTATTCTGGGTCGGAGGCGCATGGATTCTTTATTTCTTATGGAATTTTATTGTCGTAGCGGCAGTAATAGAATTTTTACTCGGCAACAATAAAGGACTGCCGTATGCAGAAATTCCGATATGGATTAACTATATAGTCGTGGTAGCGGTAGTTATTTACGCCATAAACATTTTTGGAACTATTTTTACTAGACGGGAAAATCAGCTTTACGTCAGTTTATGGTATTTAATGGCGGGAATAGTTTGGTCTGCGCTTAATTATATAATCGGAAACTGGATTCCCTACTACTGGGCGACTGGGACAGAGGGAGCTATGTTAAGCGGTTTTTATTTTCACAACGTCGTCGGAATGATGGTTACGCCTTTAGGACTGGCGATAGCATATTACGTTCTTCCTATAGGCACCGATAAGCCGATTTACTCGCATAAGCTTTCTATAATCGGTTTTTTTGCGTTAGCTTTCATATACCCTTTTACCGGCGCCCATCATTATCTTTATAGTCCAATTCCTACTTGGGTGCAGACTATTTCTATCGTTACCAGTATGCTTCTTATTATACCCGTCTGGGTCGTCATTACCAACTTTTTCGGAACGATGAAGGGAAAATGGACGAAACTGACGGAAAATATAGCGGTTAAATTCGTTATTTTAGGAGCGGTATTTTATCTTCTTACTTGTTTTCAGGGACCAATGCAGTCGCTTCGGTCTATGCAAAAAATCATCCATTTTACCGACTGGGTCGTGGGACATGCCCATATGGCTCTTTACGGCGCCTTTTCCTTATTTATCTTTGCCGGAATCTACTTAATGTGGCCGATTATTTCCGGAAAAGAATTGGACAAAAAACTCGGCAACTGGCATTTTTGGCTGGGTTTTGTCGGATTTTCCATTATGGCAATGGTTTTATGGGCAGCCGGTTTAATTCAGGGAATATTGTGGATTGCGCAGGTGCCGTTTCTTAATACGGTATGGGATATTCAGCCTTACTGGGTTATAAGAACGGTTGCGGGAGCGATGATGGTGCTGAGCTTTTTTGTTTTGCTCTATAATATGTGGAAAACAAATAAAGAGTCGGCATCGGCGGATTAATCAAGTCTCATTTTGAAAATTTAAAAATTTAAGCAAGGAGATAAATTTATGAAAAGGAGTGGTAATGTTATATTGATAGCCGGCTTCGGATTTTTCCTTTTAGGCTTTGTCGTAGTCGGTATTATTCCGTGGCTTCAGCCTAAACAAAGCACTCATACGATAATAAACTTAAAAGGAAAGTTTGAACCCGTCAATAAAATTACAGGATTGGCGGCTGAAGGAAGATTAGTCTATATTCACGAAGGATGTTGGGTCTGTCATTCTCAATTCGTAAGACCGGTTTCCGGAGAAAAACAGTATTACGGTCCAGTTGCCCAAGCGGGAACTTATAACTATCAACTGCCTATGCTTATGGGTAAAAGAAGAATCGGTCCCGATTTATCGGACGAAGGCGGAAAGCACACAAGCGACTGGCAGTATGCTCATTTATACGACCCAAACTCGGTTTCTCCGGGAACGATAATGCAGGCTTACCCGTGGCTGTTTAACGGAAGCGCCGCAAAGCCGACGAAAAGAGCGGTAGAACTTGTAGCGTATCTTCAGACATTGGGCACCGACGTAGCCGAAGGAACCGGATACAAGAGCTACTGGCAATATGAAGCTGCCCGGGCCAGTGTCGTTTCGGCCGTTGTTCCCAATACGCCTCAGGCTGTTCAGGAAGGTATGAGAATTTACAACGCAAATTGTGAGGGTTGCCATGGAATAAAAGGCGCCGGCAACGGCCCTGCGGCCGCAAGCTTAAAACCTCGCCCATGGAATTTTACATCGGGCAAATGGATAAAAAAATACGGCACGACGGATAAAGATATTTATAAAGAGATAGCCGGGGGAGTTCCGCATACATCAATGCCGGAATGGGCTACTACGTTAAAACCCGCCCAGATATGGCAGGTGTTGTATTATATAAAAACTTTTTCGCAGAAAAAAACTGCTTAAAACGCTAAATTATGAAAGAAAAACAAAAACCCGCAAGTTGCGATTTTTGCGGGGCAAAAGTTAAACGGCCCGTAACCGCGGAGGTTAAAACACCCCCCTATATGTTAAACTTCTGCTGTTACGGCTGTAAAATAGGATACCTGACCCTTGGAGATAGTGAAAGTTCTATATCCGATTATATTATTAAGGATCTTGAATTACAGGGTCGGGATCCTATTTTTAAAAAAGAAAAATCTGCGGCGGTTTTATTCGTCAATAAAGGCGGAGACGGAGAAAGCGCCGATAATCAAATAAGTTTCGGCATTAAAGGAGTAACGTGTACTTCCTGCATACCCGTAATCGAAAAAGCGCTTGAGCTTCAGGAAAACGTAATAAGCGCAAAAGTAAATCCGGTCAGTCATACGGTTACGCTTAATTTAGACAAAAAAGAGTCTAATATAAAAAATATAAAAAATGTTTTAAATAAATTAGGGTATTCCATTTCCGAATACGAAGACAGTTACGACAATATTAAAGAAGAATCTTATTCTCTGCTCGCCAGATTTGGGTTCGGCATTTTTATGTCTATGAATATAATGATATTTTCTCTTTTGCTGTACTCTAAATATTTTTTAAAACTTAGAAACCAAATCGTTAATTATAGCCATTTTATTTTATGGACTTTTACTACTGCAATCGTTTTAGTCGTCGGTTATCCCATATTTAAGAGCGCGTTTAAAAAACTCTTTTCATTAACTTATAATTCAGATACTTTAATTTCTATCGGAGTCTTATCCGCTTATATTTACAGTTCTTTTATCACTTTCGGATTTTATAAAAAAAGTTCGGGAGTATTTTTTGATACGGCTGCTATGATATTGATTTTAATTACCTTCGGCAAGTTTCTCGAGGCTTCCGCTAAAAGGTCTTCGCTTTCCGGTCTTCATAACTTAACGCGCCTGAAACCGGATTTTGCGGCATTAGATATTGACGGCATAGAAAAAGACATCGACATAAAAAACGTAAAAGCCGGAGACGTATTGTCCGTTAAAGCCGGAGACCCTATTCCTGCAGACGGAAAGCTTGTTTCCGAATTTGCAACGATCGACGAATCTATGTTTAGCGGAGAACCTCTGTCCGTTAATAAGAAATCCGGCGAAAAAGTCTTTGCCGGTTCAATTAATAAAGACGGAACGATAAAAATAAAAGCGGAGGCCGAAATTTATAAAAGTTATCTTTTTAAAATGATAAGATTTGCCGAAAAGGCATATAATATGAAAATAGAGCCGCTAAGATATATAGACGAAATATCCCAAATTTTTGTGCCCGTTATAGTAGGCGTTTCTTTTTTAACCTTTCTTTTTTATTATTTTTTTACGAACAACCTTGATTTATCTATAACAAGATTTATTTCTGTGCTTGTCGTGGCTTGCCCCTGCGCTTTTGGTCTTGCCGCTCCCTTAGCCATAACGAATGCTATATCGAAAATCCATAAAGACGATATTTTAATAAACGGCGCAGAAACGTTTGAAATTTTGAATAAAGCAGATACCGTCGTTTTCGATAAAACAGGAACTATAACCGAAGGATTGCCGCAGGTAAAAGAAGTCGTTCTTTTAATTAATGCCGATAATTTAAAACCTGCGCATCTAAAAGATGAATTTATACAAGTCGCGGGGTTAATAGAAAAAAATATTGTCGATAGAATAGCGGAAGCTTTTAAAATAAATTCTGGGAACTATTTAAAGGAAGAGGATATTTCGGATATTATTTTTAAAACGGGGTACGGCATAAGCGCAAAATATAAAAATTCCGATATTTTTATAGGAAATGAAGAATTTTTAAAAATAAACGGTATAGCCGTAAGCGAAGAAACAGCAAAAAAAGCATATGTATATGAAAAAGAAGGGGCAACGGTTGTTTATTTAAGCATAGAGGATGAATTAAAATGTTTTTTCGTAATTGCCGACAAGATAAAAGACGGCGCATTTGAGGCGATAAGAGAAATTCTTGACGCAGGGAAAAAAGTTATAATGCTGAGCGGAGATAACGAACCTGCCGTTAATTTTATTGCTTCGGCAGTCGGGATACCCGAGGGGAACGCATATTTTAAAATGAAACCGGAAGATAAACTGGAATTTATAAAAAAATTGAAAAACGAAAAAAAGAGCGGAGGAGTCGTATTTGTAGGAGACGGTTTAAACGATATTCCCGCAATGGAGGAATCAGATGTTTCTATTCTTTCTCCTTCAAAATACGAAATTCCTTTTAATCGTTCAAATGTCGTTTTATTAAACGGAAATTTAAAATCTATTATAAAATTATTTAAAATTTCTTCCGACGTTAAAAGGATTATAAAAGAAAATCTTTTGTTTTCTTCTATATATAATTTTATCGCTATACCTTTAGCGGTTATCGGATTGCTCAATCCTTTAAGCGCGGCAATTTCTATGATGGCGTCCAGTATTTTTATAACCCTGAATTCTTTAAGGATACGCAGGACTAAAAAAAGCAGCGTCGTAGAAAGGCAGAATGAAAAAATAATTCAAAAAACAATATTAAATACGATAAGGGGGTGAATCAAAATGTTTTTTTATCTTATACTTATTCTTATGAGTCTTTTTATGGGTTTGGGTTTTTTCTTCTTATTATACTGGGGCATAAAAACCGGACAGTTTAAAAATCCGGAAGAAATAGCAAAAAGGATGCTTAAAAACGAAGAGAAAAGCGCAAAACTAAGGCATTAATTTATTTTAATTTTTAAAAGCATGGAGGTTTTATTATGAGCGAGAGTCATTCAGAAGAATCCTCGAATATCGAGGTAAGCGACGGGCACGGAGCAATGCCCGTCTGGCTTATGTTTGTCATTGCCGGACTTGTTATCTGGGGAGTAGTTTATCTGTATCTTTACTGGTAAGCCCGTAATTTTATTTATCGTTTCCTTTAACGCTTCAGCGGCGGATCGCCCTTGTATTTAAACAAAACAGGATAATCCGCCGCCGTTGCAATATCCGCATAAAAACATTTCTCAAAAATAAACCGGAATTGAATTGGGGCGGGATTTAGTTTCTTTGACATATAGGAGTATATAGATATATGAAATTTAATATAAGTATAAAACTTATAAGCAAGATATTATTAGTAATTTCTACGCTGTTTATTATAGCCGCGCCGTTGCTGAATATAATCAGAATGAACGTCTTGAAAGGAACTATCGTCCTATTCGGCAGATATTATTTTATTAATGAATTTTACGTATTATGGCTTTTTCTGCTTTTTATTTTATTTGCATTTATTTTTGTTTCTATCGTCTTTGGAAGAGTATATTGCGGATTCATCTGTCCTCAAACTATATTGTCGCAAATTTTCGAGGGGTTATTCGATTATATTAAAAAAAAGGCAGGCGCGGTTTCAAAACCGGTTATATATGCGGCGGTTCTGATTTTTATGACGGCATTGTCGCTGTTTATAGGATTTAACTTAATTGCATATTTTATACCCCCGGTTTTAATCATAAAGCATGCTTTTCTTGAGCCGAATTACCTTACCCCGTATTTATGGATTATTGCGGGAGCGGTTACGGCATTAATAATATTCGATATGGTTCTTTTAAGGCATAAATACTGTATGTATGCCTGTCCTTACGGTTTCATCCAGTTTCTGTTTAACGATACTAGAACTTTAAGAATTGAATATAAGCCGGTCGATAATGCTTTATGCAAAGACTGCACTAATTGCACTGATGCCTGTTTTATGAAAATAGACCCTAGAAAAAAAGCCCTTCAGATCCAATGCGTTAACTGCGGATACTGTATAGACGCCTGCAGGGAAAGGTTCGACTCGAAAAATGAAGAGGGAAAAAATCTACTCTATTCATTTGGATTGGAGGAAGATAAAAAGAATAAAGCCAAAAACAGACCGTTTTTTTATAAGGTATCCATTGCATTATTTTTATTAATAGGGTCGTTTATAATATTTACCTTAAAATTTTCTAATTATAATTATTTGAATCAGGCTATATTTAACATAAATCAGGCTTTTATATCAAACAATAAAATTATCGCCAATAAGTATAAGCTTATAGTAGAAAATGCTTCCGATAAAACTCGGCGTCTTACTTTTAAAGCAGTCAGTCCCGATTTAAAACTGTATTTCTTTTCCGGAGGTTCTATGAATATAAAGCCTCACGAAAGCGTAACGGCTTATCCGGTGCTTTATATACATAACGGCAGAAATATGGAAAAGAAATTAAGAATCGGACCTTACCCTGTAAATTTTGACATTTTAAATTCAAAAGGTAAGATTGTTTCAACAAAAAAAACGGTTTTTTTTATAACGAAAAAATTTATAAAAGGTGACGGAAATGGAAAAAATTAAAGATTCAAAAATTACGAGACTTTTAATTTTAAGAAGATTTACGCAGATTTTTATAATTTTTTTATTATTTTTAACTCCCGTTTTGGGATTCATAAGATTGGATAAAAAAACAGACTCGATCTTTTTTTTGCACCGCCAAATATATTTGAATTCGGTATCGGTTTATGAAGTCACGCTGTTTTTGTCGTTTTTAATTATAGCGGGATATTGGATATATCTTTTGTTCGGAAGAGTCTGGTGCGGTTTTTTCTGCCCTCAGCTAACTCTTTACGAATTCAGGGATTACGTTGTAAATAAAATAAAAAAAGTATTCCATAAAAGCGCGGTCAATAAGGGAGAATCGAAAATAAAGCGCGGACTTCCCGAAAAAATAGCGGTTTATTCATTTATAGGGATATTATCCGCCGCTTTAACTTATTCTGTTTCTTCATATTTTATTAATTTTAATTCTTTAAGTTCGTTTAATTTTGAAAATCTTTTATATCCTCTGTTTGTAGTGTTTCCCTTGTTTATAATCGATTTAACGGTGTTAAGACCTAAAATGTGTGATTACTGCTTATACGGCTACACTCAGTCGTCCTTATCGGACGAAAATTCTATAGGGATAAGTTATAAACCACAAGGAAACGTTTGCAAAACCTGCACCGATTGCAAAGACGTCTGCCCTCAGGACTTTGATCCAAGAAATACGCATTTCAGGACATGTTTTAACTGTGCTAAATGCGTCGATGCCTGCCCCGAAAAATTTATTAAATTCGGTTTCAGGGGAGAAAACAACAGACTTTCTTTTTTGAATTATAAAGTCGGTTTTCTAGTCTTAGTTTTATTTTCCATAGGCGGATTAATGTATTTAGCGCCTTTTAGGGTCGGAAAAATCAGGTTTACCGCCGCAAATTACAACTTATACCATTACTGGAATTATGATTCGCCTAAACTTAAAGGTTATTTTTTAAATAAATTCGTAATAAATGCGACAAATTTTACCGATAAAAAAATTGCGGTAAAACCTGAAATAAACAGCTCCGTTTTTTCAAAACACCAATTTTTGGAGGGGCGGAAATCTTTTATAATATTAAATCCGCACGGAAAAGAAAGGATTATTTTTTACGCGGGGGTAAAAAAAGGAGTATTAACCCCCGGCGTTCACGACTTTAAAATGTCTTTAATTTCACCTAAGACCGGAAAACCTTTTGAAACAAATCCGGTTTCTATTTATGTGCCGCACAGGGCATAAGAAATCCTTTGCTATTATTTAAGCAAATATATTTTGAAACCCGGTTTGTTATCGGCTTTTTTTATAAGAACGACTTTTATCGGTTTGTTTAATTTTTTTATAACTCTATGAATCTGTTTTCTATTAAGTATGAAAAAGGCGCAGGACAGAGCATCCGAAACGGTCGAGGGAAGTTTGAAATATTTATTTTTTACGATAACCGTGTCGCTTAAAAACTCGCTGTTTATCGGAGTTCCCGTTTTAGGGTTCATAATATGACCGTAATATTTACCTTTATATAAAAAATGGTTTTCGTAATTTGCGGATGTATTTAAGGATGCGTTTTTTAACCTTATAATCTTAACTATCTTATTTTTATCGAGCGGATTTAAAAGCCCGACCCGCCAGTATTTCCCTTTTAAATTTTTCCCTATCGCCGTAATCTGTCCGCCACCGTTTATAAGCGCGTTTTTTACGCCGTATCTTTTTAGAACGAAAAGCGCCCCGTCAATACCGTAACCTTCGCCGTCGCCGCCGAAATCTATGCCCATATTCTTTTTTTCTAAAAAAACTTTATTGCCTTTTATTTTTATAAATTTTGGATTATCGAGTAAAACGGCATTTCTAATATTTTTGTCATCCGGCACGACGTATTTTTTGCTGTAAAATCCCCAGATTTTCATTATCGGTTCTACTGTTACGTTAAAAGTTTTATACGTTAGTTTATAGAATTTAAGACTTAACTTCAAAAGCCTTAAGGTATCGGGGGCGGCTATTACCGGTTTTATCCCTGCATATCGATTAATTAAAGAAACGTTGCTCGAAGGTTTATAGTTGCTTAAAATACCGTCTAATTGTCTTACTCTTTTTTCGGCAGCCGCTACGGCATTTAAATCCCGCAATTTATTTTTATAGCTCGAAACGACCTTTATCTCCCAGAATGTTCCCATAGAATAAAAGCTTTTTTTTATTTCTATTTTTTTAGGCGCGGTTTTCTTTTTATATTTAGCGCAGGAATTTAAAATAAAGGAAAATGAGCATAAAAATAAAGCAAGAATAGCTAACTTAAAAAATTTATTCATTTGTTCTTTTCTCCCGATCGTTTTTTTTATTTGTTAAACATGGATTTTATTGCAATATAAGAAAATCCTTTTTTTGTTGATTTTATTATTATTTTTTTTGGGAAAGTCGGCTTTAAATACGGATATCTGTCGACAATACCCGGAATAGTAAAAATAGGAAAACTGTTTTCGATAAATTCTAACGCCTGAATAACAGGAGACCCGCTTAATAATAATTTTGCAATCGGATATTTCCAGTAAATATAGCTTAAGATTGAGTTTGACCTGTATGGCAAAGAACCTATATCATTTTTTTTTATACTGAATCCGTTATAATCCGACCAGTAATTGCCTTTTTTCGCGTAATCCCAGTAAACATTATTATGGGCAAGGAATTTAATTTGAAAGGTATTATTAATAAAAGAATTATCATAAACGGTGTTCGGAAAAGAACCTGCCCATACATGCATTCCTATTTTATTATTTATTACAAGGTTATGTATTATTTTATTGTAAACCGTATCGTCAAAATCCATTCCTTTTGCGCAATTTATTACAGTGTTGTTCACTATGGTATTATAAAATGCGTTGGTAAATAAAAATCCTTTATTTTTAGCTCCGATAACCGTGTTAAATGCGGCTAAGATATATCTAGAATCCATAAGCGCCAGACCGTCCACCGAGTCTTTTACTAAGTTTCCCGCAACGATGCCATGATAAGAAAACATATAATGCGTTCCGTAATAAACGTGCATTATAATATTTTTTAAAATATACGAATTCGGAGAAGATATAACGTAAAACCCACCTACGAAATATTTTATTAAATTTTTTTCAAATACCCCGTATTGAGCATTCCATAAATAAATTCCATAACTCCTGTTGCCGTAAGGAAGTTTTCTCGTCGAGGTAATAAAATTATTCTTTACCGTTGCGAAAAACGCACCGTCCACATAAATTCCATTAGAGTTTGAATTTATTATGTAATTATTTTCTATAATCGCAAAAAGGGCTTTTTGCTTGAGAAACACGCCCGCATCCATTTTTCCGAGGTTATCGCCGCTGTTTATCAGCCTGAATCCTTTAACAGTTACGTGTTTTGCATTGACGGTTATTATGCTTCCTTTGAATTGCCCGTTTATTATCGGATTATTAATTCCTATTAAAGTTAGCGGCTTGTTTATAAATATGTCTCCGGCATATTTGCCCCCTTGGACTATAATTGTATCGCCGTTATCAGCCGAATCTATCGCTTTCTGAATATTCGGATAAGCCTTTCCCGCGCCGACGTAAAGGGTTTTTGCGAAAACGGCTTTTGCCGACAGCCAAATAATGAATAAAAAAAAATTATTAATTTTTTATTATTCATTTAATTGTTCCCTTGCAGATACCCAAAAAACCTTAAGAAGTTTTTGATATTTTCAACAGGTTCATTATTAATATTCGTAATTTCGTCCTTCGTCAGTTTTCCCTCGAAATTATGAATGTGGTTCGGGAACGTTTCTAATTCGTTATGGACGGGAGCGGTGTCTATAATGAATAATTTTTTACCGCCTTTTAAGAAATTAAAAGAATACTCTTTTTTATCGGGGTAATGCAATTCAAGTTGAGAGCCGTCTTTAAATTGAAGCAGTAATCCGTCGCTTTTGATTTCTGCCGGAGATTTCAGAATATTACCAAAATTATGATTTATATCGCCTGCAAGGGTAACGCCGAATTCTTCCCCGATTTTTGTCTTTTCAAGCAAATCCTTTTCATGTTTCATAAATATACCTCGCTATAGTTATAGTTCGTCCATAAATTTTTGGATTTTAATCCTGTAATGGTCTATATAGTCCCGCATATGTAATATAGAGAGATATCCTTCGTAGGTTGGATGTTCGGGAACCTCGCCGTTTTTTATTTTTTTTAAAAGATGGTCTTCGTCTTTAACGTCGTATGCGTCTTTTATATCGTCTATCGCTACCTTCATAAGCGTAATTTCCTGCACCATATCTGCAAGTTCTTTTTTTTTGGAAACATCCTTGACGTCGCTAAAAAAGTCGGTCATACCTTTATCCTCCCGATTACAATTATTTAATATCTTTTCCTGTTAAAAATATACATGCCCAGAAAGACGGGCAGAAAAATCCACAAAACGTAAATAGAAATTAAAAGAAACCGGCTCAGAATAAATTTGCCCGTTAAAATGCTCGTCAGTCCGTAATAGCCTTTTAGCCCTTTAATAAAAGATATGGTAAAAAGCCTGTAAACGTCCGCAGGGTTAAACAATAATAGCGACCCTATAACCGTATTGTTTATAAATAATGCCTTTCCTTTAGTCGCTACGAGGATTCCGATTAATAATAAGTCGTATATAAAAATATAAAAAAACCATAAAAAGACCGAAATAGTAATGGATGCCGTTCTCGACCTCGTGAAACTCGAAATCAAAATTGCAATGGAAAGAAAGGAGATGCCGAGCAAAATAGACGAAGCGATAAAAACCGAGTAGCTTATAAGGTCGGAAACATTTTCTTTTAAAAGAATTATGGCTCCGGATATTCCGTAACCGGCAAAAATAGCAATAGAAATAACGAATATCAGCCCGATAAATTTTCCGAGATATATTTCGTTGCGTGTAGCCGAAGACGATAACAATAACGGCATCGTCCCGTCTTCTTCTTCTCCTGTAATGGAATCATAACCGACAATAAAGGCGATTAACGGGATTAAATATATCGAGAGGCTCATAAGGGAGGCTATTGTAACGGGTATCCCGTGAAAGCCGGTCAAACCGAAAGGACTTGTTCCAAAATAAGATATTGCGAAAGATAATAATGCGAGAATAAAAATCAGTATAAAAAGGCTGATGTTTTTAATCCTATTTATAAATTCCTTTTTTGAAATTGCCAAAATTACGCTTGAATTAATCATTCGTCCCCCTCTTTACCGAAAAATGTTTATATATTTCAAAAAGCCCCGGTTTTTTAATATTTAAGTCTTCTAGCATGTTTTCGTATTTGCTTATGATTTTATCGAGAAGTTTTATCCTATTTTTTTCTAAAAAGCCGATATTAATTTCCGAGTTTATTTCGCTTTTCGAAAAATCTATTAAAAGCGATTCGGCTTTCATATCTTCTAACGTAGTTATTTCCGGGACGTAACCGTCTTTGAAACGCAGATTTATAAACGTCGTAAGCCCGGCCTTTTCGATTAAATCGTTTATTCCGCCGAGCGCTGTAACTTCCCCGTTCATCATAATGCAGATTCTGTCCGAGATGTCTTCGACTTCGGGCAGTATATGAGATGTCATTATAATAGTTTTCCCTTCTTTATGCAAAGATTTCACTAACAAAACAAACTCGTTAATACCGGATGGGTCCATTCCGCTTGTAGGCTCGTCAAAGATAAATATATCAGGGTTTTTTATCTGCGATACCGCAAAGGCAAGCCTCTGTCTCATGCCCTTGGAATAGGCGATTACCTTTTTATCGGCTGCCTTAAGTATCCCTACGCTTTCTAAAAGCCCGGCAAAAAGTTTCTCGTCGTAAACGCCGTTAAGTTTTCCAAAAAATTTCATAGTTTCCATTCCGGTTAAGTTGCCGTAAAAATTTACGGTTTCCGGTATGTAGCCTATTTTTGCCTTAATATTTTTCGGCAGGTTTAAAGCGGTATCGGTATTTAAAATAGATATATCCCCGCCCGTCGGGTTGGTAAGCCCCATAATTATTTTAATAAAAGTAGATTTTCCGGCTCCGTTATGACCCACGATAGTAAAAACCTCGCCTTTATTTACCGTAAGATTTATGCCCCGTAAAGCCTTAAAAATAAAACCCCCTTTAAGATTATAATTTTTTTGAATGTTTTTGGCGGTTATAACCGAAAGCGGTTCAGGTAAATCTTTACTTAAGTTATTTTTCATTGTCGTATCCTGTTTTGACATAAGCGAAACCTTCCTTTGTCGAATTTTTTATTATTTTTTTTGGAAAAGTCGGTTTTAGATAAGGAAACTTATCGACTATTCCCGGAATAGTAAAGATTGGGAAGCTGTTTTCTATGAACTGAAGGGTTTGAATAACGGGAGAACCGCTTAATAAGAGTTTTGCTATCGGGAATTTCCAGTATATATAGCTGGAAATAGAGTTCGACCTGTAAGGCAGTGACCCGACGTTGTTTTTTTTCATGCTAAAGCCGTTATAGTCCGACCAGTAATTGCCTTTTTTGTTATAATCCCAGTAAACGTCCTTATGCGCAAGAAATTTAATCTGAAAGACGTTGTTTATAAAAGAATTATTATATACGGTATTAGGAAAAGAGCCGCCCCATATATGCATTCCTATCCTGTTATGAATAACGAGGTTATGAATAATTTTATTATAAACCGTGTCGTATAAGTCCATTCCCTTCCCGCATCTTATAACTATATTATTTATTATGGTGTCGTGGAACACCTGATTAAATAAAAATCCCTTGTGTTTTGCATCGACTATAGTGTTTAAAGCGGCGAATATATGTCTAGAATACATAAGGGCAAGACCGTCAATCGTGTCTTTTACGAAGTTCCCCGCGACTATGTCGTGGTTGGAAAACATATAATGCGTTCCGTAATAGTCGTGGATTATGATATTTTTTAAAAGATACGAATTCGGCGAAGAAACGACGTAGAACCCTCCGATAAAACGGGTTATATAATTTTTTTCAAAAACCCCGTATTGGGCATTCCATAAATAAATTCCGTAACCCCTGTTGCCGTAGGGTATTTTTCTAGAAGAAGTTATGAAATTATCTTTAACAGTGGCAAAAAACGCGCCGTCCACGTAAATCCCGTTAGAATTTGATTTTATAATCCGGTTGTTTTCTACTACGGCAAATTTTGCCTTTTGTCTTAATAAAATCCCAGCGTCCATTTTAGCAAGGTTATCCCCGTCGTTTATTAACCTAAAACCTTTTATTTTAACGTGCGGGGCATTAACGGTTATCCCGCTTCCTTTTCCCGTACAGTCTATCGTTGGATAATTTAAACCTATAAGAGTTATAGGTTTATTTATATAAACATTGCCCTTATAAATACCCTTTCTTATTATTACCGTATCCATGGGGCCGGCGGAATCTAAGGCTTTTTGAATCGAAGCGGCGGACAAAGTCGCCCCGCCTACCCCCGCATAAATAGTTTTAGACAGGACGACGGTTGAGCGGGATAAAACCGCCGGTATAAATAATAAAAATAAAATAAAATATTTCATTTTATTTAACCGCTTAGGCGGCTTTTCCTCTCTTAAGCTTTATTAAATGAGGGCAAATTTTTTCGTCGTTATAATTTATTTGACATTCTAAACAGTAAAAACATTCCGAGCGGTTAATTCTGCCTTTATCGTCTATCGCTCTTATAGTGCATGAACGGGCGCATATTTTACAGCTTTTGCATTCTTCGTATCTTTTTATGCTGAATATTTTTAATTTCGACAGCAAGCCGAAGGAGGCTCCGACCGGACACATATATTTGCAAAAAAACCTGTAAGAGAGGGCTGATATGCCTATTAATATCACGGCATAAGATACGAAATACCACTGTCTTTCGAAATGCAGGTAAAAAACCGTTTTGAACGGTTCTACCTCGGCAAGCCTTTCGCCCCATGCTATCGAAATGATTGCCGTAGCCATTAATATTATAAATATAGCATATTTTATGTAAATTAACTTAAAATGAAATTTATCGCTGAACTCAAGCGATATTTTCTTTGCAAGTTTTTCGGGAATTATCCAATTTTTTATCCTATAAATATATTCCTGTATAATCCCGAACGGGCAGACCCATCCGCAAAATACGCCCCTGCCCCAGACGATTGCCGTTATAAAGATAAATACGAAAAGAATAAAAATTAACGGGTCAAGCAGGAACAGCGTCGGGTTGTAACTGACGAAAAGACTGTCGTAAATCGTGTATAAATGGGTAACCGAAGGCTGGGAAGGCTTTATTATGCCGATTAGCAGCAGAAATAAAAGCAAAACGGAATAATAAAGCCATTTTATGCCCTTGCGTCCTTTCGGGGATGTTTTCTTTACGATAAATTTATCTTTTATTATAAAAATAACGGTTAAAATTAATAAAAATATTACAAGCGGAACTATGTATTTAAAATACTTTATCCACGGCAGTTCGTAAGGCGGAATCTTTTTTACGTAGCGGTAACTCGATACGTAATATTTTCCGGGAAGGTGATAGGTTGAATAAAAGGTCGAAAAACTTTCTTTTTTCAACATAGAGCCGTGCGATACGTGCTTATGGAACGTAAAAACTATATGGAACGGAAGAACCGGATTAAATTTTGAAAGAGGTACGGTAAATATCCCTCCTTCCTTGAAATACGGCACTCCTTTTATATGAAGCGAAGAGATGTAGCTAAAATTAAAATCTCTGAATATTATCGAACTATAGCCCTGTTCTAAATGAAATTTCTCGAAAACTCCGCCTCTGACGAAACCGGAACCCAGAAAAGACGAAATTCCGTTTGCTATTACAAAAATGGCGGCTTCATTTTTTCTTTTCCATTTTCTCGACATATAGCCGTATGTATAATTGCCGAGCAGGTTTTTCCCTATAGAGGGAACGCTTATAATGCCGTAATATAGGGTTTCGTAAGGTCCGCCGCAATTTTTTTCGCCTATCTGCGAGCAGGATATGACGAATTTTTTGATACTTCCCTCCCGCCTTAATTGCGTCCAGTTCCGAGGGGTATAAGTATTTTTTAATTTATATTTTACGATTGGAATTGCCTTTATGATTCCGGCTTTTGCGGCAAATCTTCTTGCCGCCATCATAATCGTCTGGTCCATCGCTACGGTGGTAACGCTGGCGCTTGCTATGGCAGATACGTGGTTTTTACCTTTACCGCCGATATAGATATGGCTTTTTATATTTTTTCCTATATACTGGTCGGTAAACGAATATAATTTCGTAACGGGAATTCCTATTAAAAATATGGGGTCGTCTATGTGGATTACTCTTACCCCTTTTATTATCCCTTTTTTATTAATAGATATTAGCGATACTAAGGGTTTTCCAGAATAGCTTTTTATATCGACCAAATTTATCGAGAGGAAAATATATCCCATAAATTTTCCGGCTTTATTATAGCCGTAAACTACGGGAGTACCCTTGATCGTTGCATATTTATATTTTACTGCGCCTTTTAACGCGTCATGATAATATTTGGAAGAATTTTTAAGCGTGACGTTTGAAACGCCCAATGCGAACGTAGAATTTAATATAAAAGACGCAATAAACGATATGACGAAAATAAAAAAAGTATTAAAAATTTTTGGTTTATTCATAAATTAACAGCTTACCCCCGTATTGTCAAAATATATTATTATCAAACTATATGTATATTTATATATAATTATTTTAAAATATATCCCCATTTTAAAACATGATTTTAATCACGATTTTATTTTTTTATCTCATATTTTTAAATTTCATTTTCATTCCGGCGGGATTTGCCGCCTTGTTTATCATCTCTACGGTAATCTCATTAAATTTGTATATTTTGCCGCCGTATTTCTTAATAAATTTATTCGCGGCTTTTTCGTTTGAAAACGAAACGAACGTCGGACCCATACAGCCCATTCTTTTAGAACCTGCGACGTAATAGGCTTTTTCTGCGTTAATAAACCGGTCTTCAGGGTGTTTCCAAGAATTGTGAGTCATATCTTGAACATACATAACTAACGGAACTCTTACCGCGATGCTTTTTAAATGAATCCATTCGAATAATTCCACGGTGTCGCAAAAGAAATAAGTTTTCCCGTTCCTATATATTACCTGGGCTTCCGGTCCGGGATACTGCTTAAGGAACATCCCGCAGAGTTTTGAGGTCGTCGTGGACGTGACTTTTCTCGGCGGCGGAAGTTTGGCTTTATTTGGGGAACAGCCGGTAAAAACAGCAGAGGATAAGAATAAAAAGGGTATAATAATTAAAAAAGTCCTGAATAAATTTTTATTCATTTTTATGCCTTTTGTGATGATTTTAATATTTAAAAAAATCCCCTCTTTAACTATCAAAATATTAAAGAGGGGAAAGAGGGTGAAAAACACAGCTTACAGTATTTATCTACCCAGCCCCTGAATAGATTTTAAGTTTTATAGTATTAAGCCTTTCCAACCTCCGGAAAATCCTTAAATCTTTCGTCGAAGGACGGCTTTCCATGAAGCCTGTTCGGTTTTATAGGTCTCGAATGGTACCCGGGGACCTTTTCTACTATCATTCTTCCTCTCATTTCAAGATGCAGCGCATGGCAGAATATGGTGCAGAAATACCAGTAAACGCCGGCTCTGTCGGCGGTAAACGTTATTTCTTTGGTTTCGCCCGGGTCTATGTTTAGATTTTTTCCGTGAAGGGTCATATTAAATCCATGGGCAAGGTTTTCGACCGTATCGTTATTGGAATAAATAACCGTTACGACGTCTCCTTCCTTAACATGGAAATAAACGGGCGTTAAAGTTGGCGCGACGCCGGTAAGACGGACTATTACCCTGTGCGGACCGATGCGTTTTACGCCCTCGGTGCCTCCAGCGACATGATTTGCGAAATACTTCGGGTCGTAAACCTTTTTTGCATATTTTATTCTGTCGGCAAGAGCTATGGTAGCCTGATGCGGTTCTATATAAACGGGATTGTCTGACACGAGAACCATTTTGTGTCCGGATATATCTATCAACTGGTCGTTTTCGGGAAATCTCGGTCCGACCGGCAGGAACCTATCTTTAGAGAATTTGTTCAAGCTTACGAGCCATTCTCCAGTGGGTTTATTCGTATCGCTCATTGTTGCCGCATTATGCCCCGGCTGATACTGGACGTCAAGCTTCTGGACTATCGGCTTGACCTTTTTATCGCCGTGATATGCTTTTATCGCATCTTCGATATTCCATTTGACCATCTGCGAATCTACGAAAAGGGTGGTATAAGCATTCCCCCTGCCGTCGTAAACGGTATGCAAAGGTCCTACGCCGACCGTAAGAACGGCGGCAACGGCATCTTTCGGTTTTAATTTGCCCTCGAAAACCTGTCCTACTTTTTCGAGGTCTATAACGGTAACTTTCGGCGCAAGTTTTCCGTTTGCGACGAAATATTTTCCGTCTGGAGTGGGCGATATTCCGTGGGGATCTTTTTCTACCGGAATATAAGCGGTTAAATCAGAGCCGTGCCTGCCGTCGAGGACGGGGACGGAAGATTTTCCGATAGTTTTGTATTTTCCAGCTTTAACAGCGGCTTCTATTCTGGGAATGTTAAAAAAAACAGCCCATGCAACCGGGGGCTTTGTCATTGTGGGAACATTCCATCCCTTATCGGCATTGTAACACGTCGCCGCGGCATAGAGCCCTTTATAGTCTGTGCATATATTGTCCATATTGCCGTCGACCATAACCTGCCATTTAACTTGCATGGTTTCGCCGTCCGTTGCGCTCATGAGCACCCAGTAATTTTTTGTCTGAGCCGCATTATTCCCCGTTGGAACTATATCTATGCCGTCATTTGGCTGTGGAACTTCAAATTCGCTTGCCGCAAAAACATATCCTGTTTTTGGATAGCGCTGGGTAGCTAAACCGTGAACGGCCGAAACATTTGGTAATGCGGTAATGGCGTCTGTTTGGAAATAATCAAGCCTTATTCTGGCAATTCTGCCGGCAGATTTATCGTTGATAAAAAGATATTTGCCGTTAAAATCCCCGTTAGTATAAGAAAGATGCGGATGATGCGTATCGCCTTCGTAATATCCGCCGGCATCCTGTAGCATCTTCTCGCTCTGGTCGTCGCCGGTAAGTCCATAACCTCTTCCGCCGTCGTTATTAAAAACCGGCACTCTTAATAGCGTTTTCATTGACGGAATACCTTTGACTCTTACCTCTCCGCTAGGTCCGGCACTCCAGAATCCCATGTATTTATCCCATTTGCCCGGAGGCACTATAGCTTTTAACACAGATGCCGACACCTTGCCTCCGGTACTGGTCGGCGCTTTTGCGCATCCCGATAACGCCTCCATTCCGGCGCCGCTTCCTAGAAGTCCGGCTGCTGCCGCTATTTTACCCATTGTGGATAAAAACCCGCGCCTCGTAGTGCCTTTTACGACTTGTGAATCTTCTTCTTGAATCAATTCGTTTTCATTTTTTTCCATAAAAACCCCTCCTTCTCGGGTATTCATAAAAGAAAAAACGTTAAATTAAAAAAATAAATAATTAAAAAAGTAAGACTAAAAATAAGCCGGATTAACCTCCCCCTATAATAAACTATTTTTATTTTCTTAGAATTATATTAATTCTAAGAAAATAAAAATGTGATAAAAGTCACATTATCGATTAAATAAAATAATGTTTTGATTTACTAATCGATAATTACTATTACTTATCATTATCTATAATATATAATTAAATATTTAAAACTTATATATAAATATTATCCCATTTTTTAAATATATCAAATTTTAAATCTTTCCTATTTTCACAATTTTACCCCCCCCCCCCCCCCCCCCCCCCCTTTTTTAAAAATTTTTTTTTTTTAATTTTTTATTTTTTTTTTTTTAAATTTAAAAAAAAAAAAAATTTTTTAATTAAAAAAAAAAAAAA
>JAJYYR010000002.1:215137-299110 GCA_021800805.1 bacterium | reverse complement strand
TAAAAATGGCAAGACCTGTTTGTTTCCCGTTATAAGCGACTGCCGTCCTGAATAAATCTAAATAGCGCATAGTTCCCTTTTTATCCGTATATTTATAAATAAACCTCGATGAAAATTCGTTGGTATGTATTTTGCAAATCATTTTTCCCCAAAATTGCAAACAAAATTCCCCACTTTTGCAAAATACAATCGAGATAGGAATAGAAATAATAGGCCCGAAGATATATGGAAAAATTTTGATGAAGATAAAAAATTATCTCCCAGATTTGGGATAGGATTGTTTGAAATCCTCAAAGAAGTTTTTAAAGTAAATATCCTATTAAAATAATTTTCCTTAAGATTTTTTAAAAGTTGTATTAATTTATTGATTCATTATACTCAATGGAATACAGCAATATAATTGGTAATTTTAATAAGCATTACGGCCACTGAGGCCCGGAATACGGAAAATACTCTGGTGTCTTTTCGGCTCCCTTTATAATTGACAATGTATTATCTTTTTTGTTGCTGACTATAACATCTCCGTTATGTGCTATAGCTATCCCATAAGGACTTTTGCCGACATGATATGACCCAAGAACTATCCCCTGTGGATTTAATTCAGTAACAGAATCGGCCCCTTGGTTCGTGACCCATATGTCTCCATCGGTATCGATAGCAATTTGTTTGGGATATTTGCCTGTGGGAAAAATGCCGAAAATTACTCCTTCAGGGTTGAATTCTGTGACCGAACGTCCGGGAGAAGGCCAAACCCCGTTATCTACGACGAACACATTGCCGTTCGGAGCTATAGCTACACCCCATGGGTTGCTTCCTGCAGGATGAGCGGTAAATACATTGGTAGATATATTTAAATTCAGCACTACAGAAGGGTTTTCTTTTGTAACCCATACATTTCCGATTGCATCTATAGCTACGTTATGAGGTCCCCCAAGAACGTCCCCTATTGTATAACTACTAACCAGCTGACCCTGGGATGTCATTTCAAGCAATGCAACGCTGTTATTAAGAGTACTTGTTACATAAATAAGTCCGCCTGGAGAAATTGCGATATCATCCGAAAAAGCACCTGTGTCATACCCATTCAACCAGACCCCTTGCGGGCTAAGTTCTGCTATATAGCCGTTTCCTTTCACAACCCAAACATCCCCGCTTATATCAATTGCGATGTTTTCAGGATTTCCTCCGACGTTGTATGAACTGATAAATTGATATTTATTATTTAATTCTGTAACAGTTCCATTGCCATAATTTACAACCCATATATTGCCGTTTGAAGAAATAGCAATACCTTCTGGATTGTGGAAAGATTTTGATGTTATTGTCTGAACAGTTACCTGCCCCGATTTTCCGTTATTCAAACCTTTTATATTGTTCATGAAATTAAGAATTTTTTGTTTCAATTGCTGAGTTGCTATATTTGAATTACTTGCATTCGCGTTACTTGTATTTATTTGTTGCGTCCCATCTGCAAATGTATAGGCCGAAAATCCAAAAGCTAAAAAAGAAAAAATAATCATCAAAGCTATTTTCTTCATATTTTCCTCCATGCGGTAATTGGCCGCAGTTAATTAAAAACCAATAATATTTCAATAAAAACAGCAGTTCAAGATTTAGCTAAATTTCACCCTAACATAGAATTTTGAACGGTCTCTATTATTTTTTTAAAAGTGTTCTAAAGTACTCCCCAAAGTCAATACTAAGATTTCAATTTTTTAGGCGTATTATCTTTTGTTAATTTACTATTTTAATTAATAATATTCTTGTTCTGTTTAAATAACATTCCAAATTAAACGATCGGTACTTTATAATAAGTAAACCTTTTATATTTAAAAATATAATATAGTTTTATAAAAGTCAATAAAATTTATTTAAAGTGTCAAAGCAATTTAGAAATGTCCCATTTTGGTTAAAATTAATATTATTCCGAAGGCGGACGAAAGCTTATGAATGGGAACTAATAACCGAAGATGTTTTAAGGCGAGTCTGGAAAGTAAAACTTATCAATGGCGAAAATAAACGGCTTAGGTATTTATCGGAAGAAGAAGCCGAAGGGTTTGTCTAAAACTGCGATAAGCACTTAAAACCTATCGCTATTTCGGCTTTAAATACCGGCATGCGCAGTGGAAAATAAGAAAACTCACTAAAAGCCTTTGATAATTTAAAGCGTAGCTGGCAGACGGCGTTAAGAAAATCGCATATCCTTGATTTTCATTTTCACGATTTAAGGCATACCTTTGCAAGCTGGCCTGTGATGGAAGGGATAAACCTGACGACCGTAAAAGAACTTCTGGGGCATAAAGATATAAAGATGACTTTAAGATATAGTCATTTAGCGGCAAGCCATATTAACAATGCCGTTAAAGCCTTAGATAATAAGGATTTTCAAAAAAACTTTACCGTTTCTTTACCGCAGAGTGAATATGTAAAAAATGAGGTGTTCTGAAACCCTTATAAAACGTGGTGCGTCCAGCAGGATTCGAACCTGCGACCCACAGCTTAGAAGGCTGTTGCTCTATCCAACTGAGCTATGAACGCATATAGGGAAAATATATTCATTTAAATAATATCATTTATTCGAATTTCTGTCAAATCGACAGCCTTTTTATGTCAAAGCAATAAAGATAAAAATCCTTAAATCCTTCCTATATAAACCGTTAAATCCATTTTGTAACATTAATTTAACAAAAACTTAATATAATCGAAACAAAACTTTCATAATATAGAAACATTAAAAAAATATAATTGAATTATATTAGAAATTAATTTAATAGTAAAAGCAAAAAATTATGAAAAATAAGTACTTATTAATTATGGCATTCACGTTTGCCGTCCAGTATCTGCTTTTAAATATAAATTTTGTTTACGGCAGGTCGGTTTATGACGATAAGGGCGATAATTTAAGCATTTTGCTTAAAAAATACGACGTCAGCCTATCTAAGCCGAAAATAATTCCCGTGAATATAAATAAAAAAATGGTTAAAAGGAGAACGGGTCGTTCAAACCCCAATCATATCTCTAAATATAGACACATATATAATAAAGGGACTAAGAAACATCCTTTAGCCGGTTTTCTTAGTCAAAAAGTTTCGCTTGCAGGCAGAGGAAGCGTTAAATCTGCATTAATGCTTTTATCGCGCGAAATCGGAGTTCCCGTGGTTATTTACGGAGGTTTCCCCGACAAATTAAAAAACGACGCATATTATAAAGACGTCCCTTTATATAAGGTATTAAAAGGGCTGGTAATTTCTAACGGCTTTAAATATAGCTATAAAAATGGAATGTTAAATGTTTACGCTGTAGAAGAAAAAACGTTTCATATTCCGGTTTCCGATTTACTTTCGTCTTTTTCGTCCACGGTCGGAATGACCGGAATGACCGGTCAGAACAATAACAATAACAACGATAATATAGGCAATACTAATGCTCCGGGTATGCAGGGCGGTCAGAATACCGGAGGCGCCCAACCCGCTGCGTCCGGTTCCGTAAATTCTATTAATTCTGCCGGTAATAATAACGAAAGCAACGCGGTTTCTCCTAATTCTTCGGCATCGCTTTCTTTAACGCTTTCGGAGTCCGACAGCCTCTACGGCATCATCTCTAGAAATATTAAAGAAATGCTTACAAAAAAAGGAAGATACTTCGTTAATCCAAAAGACGGGTTAATTTGGGTTAAAGACAGAGTTTCCAATGTCGCCGAAGTTTCCGGCTATATAAAAAGAATCGATAAATTTCTTTCAAAGCAGGTTTTCTTAAAAGTCGAGGTAATAGACGTAAGTTTAAATAAAGGATTTCAAACCGGCATAAATTGGAGTCTTTTGTTTAATCAAGCGTTCAAATCAAATGCTTTCGGCGCAGATTCGATATCGGTCGCGGCTCAGCTTGCTTCAGGGAATAATATATCCAATGCGCCGTATATCGGGTTTACCGGTTCCGGAAACAGCAGCGCAATTTTAAATGCTCTTAAGACGCAGGGTGCGGTTAATGTAATATCCCAGCCGAGATTAGTTCTAATGGACGGGCAGACGAGGCTGATTTCATCTGGAACGATAACCCCGTATATTTCGAGCATACAAACTATGGCTTTAAGTTTGTCCCAGACCGAAACTTATCCGGTCATATCTCAGGTGCAGACCGGTCTTTCAATATCCTTTACGCCCCATATAAATTTTAAAAATAATTCCGTTTCCGTTACCTTAAGTCTAATCGACAATTCTATCACGGGTTATCAGTCTTTTTCCATAAGCGGCGATAATTTTAGCAATCCGGTCATAGAATCAAAAAGTTTCTCGGACACGGTTAACGTAAAATCCGGTTCTACGATACTTGTCGGCGGCATATTGACCACGGATAAATCAAAAAATACATATGGAATTCCGATATTGTCTAAAATTCCGCTGATAGGAGATTTATTTAACTCTATAAACGATTCGAGCCAAAAGGAAGATCTCTTGATTATGCTGACCCCTAAAATAACCTTGTAAAATTTGTAAAATTTTATGAAAATAGGCGAATATTTAATATCAAAAGGAAAATTGACGGAAACCCAGCTTAAAGACGCTCTCTTCGTCCAATCTATAAGCGAAAAAAGATTAGGCGAAATTTTAATAGAAAGCGGCTGTATTACAGATTCGGATGTAGCCGCTTATCTCGCTTACGATTCCGGCAGGGAATTTTTTAAGGAATTAAATACCCTGTCTTTATATATAGATAAAAAAGAAAACGAAGAACTCGGTTTTAGTTTTCTTTACGAAATTCCGGCGGTAGTTATAAGAAAAGAGGACGTTCCTTATGTAATTTGCAGTGAAATTACCGCAAGTCTTTCGGAAAAAATGGCTTTCGACGAAAATTTAAAAAATTTTAAAATAGGATTCTCGACGAAAAGAAAAATTTATGAAGCGCTTAATCAAATATTTATAAGCAAAACAGTATTCTCCGAAAAAGAAATATTAGATGAAGCGATTGAAATTGCCTTATTAAAAGGCTCTCCCAACTTAAGAATCAAGCGGTCGGAAAATTTTTATATGATTATTATGGATACGGAGATAAGTCAGGAAAATATCAGGGTTTTAAGTTTAGAATCGGGTCGGAGAATAATAAATATAATAGCAGGGAATTGTCAGATAACCTTGAAAAAGGGTTTAGGATTAGATGCGAAATTCATTTTTGTTTCTAATTTTTATAAAGGCATCCGCGTAAATATAAGAGTCGCTTTTTTACCTATTTCTTCAAAATTAGATAAAGAATCGGCGCTTTTTGAAGCGGTTTTAAGAATTCACGGGCTCAATAAGGTTTTTGATTTTAAATATATTGGATTTACCGATGATAAAGTCGAATTATTAAAGAAATCTTATATTCATCCGCAAGGCTTGATTATTTCGACGGGACCTACCGGTTCGGGTAAAACTACTACTTTTTATGCTATGTTGAAACTTTTATCGCAGAAGAAAAGTTCTATTATAACGATAGAAGATCCGGTAGAAATAGAACTTAGAGAATCAAATATTACTCAGATGAATATATCCGAAGATTTCGGTTATTCCGAAGCGGTCCGGATTATGCTAAGGAGCGAGCCTGATATTATGATGATAGGGGAAATAAGAGACGAGGTAACGGCAAGATATGCATTAATTGCGGCGGAAACCGGACACCTTGTTCTTACTACGCTTCATACCAACTCTTCACTTTCGATATTCGGCAGATTTCAATCTCTTAATACGGATTTAGTCCAATTGTTTTCGGTTTTAAAGTTCGTAACCGCCCAAAGACTTTATAATCCGCTTTGTCCGGAATGCAGAAAAAGAATCGGGTCGGCAAAGCTGCCGTCTATATACAGATGCGCCTTAGAGGAAAATTTAAAATTTACCGCATCAATCTTATCTAAAACTAATATGTGCCGTGAATTCTTAGATTCGAGAGAAGTTTCGGGTTTTGATTCCGTATATGTGAGGGGCGAAAAAAATTGCGGTAACTGCGGAGGAACCGGATACGTCAAAAGAAAACCGTTAATTGAAATTGCGGAATTCAACGATGCCGTCAAAGAAGAAATATACGGAAATTTGACTGCGCTTTCCAATCCTTCGTTGCTGGAAGAAATTTTAATAAATTTGTCTAATTTTGAATCTTTAAAAGTTCAATCTTTTTATAAATTGGTAAACGGAGAAATAGACCCCGTAACATATTTTAATCTGTCGAAATAATTCGGTTCTTAAAATGATAAAAAATTATTTAATAAAATTTTATACTCCGGAAGGCAACAGCCTGATAAAAAATATTCCTGCGGAAAGTTTATCCGAGGCAAAATCTGCAATAATACTGGAGGGTTATATGCCCGTCCTCGCGCTCCCCAACATATTTTTAGATATATTGCGTCCGGTTCGTAACGCAGGTATGAAAGATAAGGAGCTTTCAGTATTTTTTATGGAATTTTATCAGCTTGCAAAATCTTCCGGTTCCGTAAGCAAAGCATTAAGCTATATGGATAAAGAGCATAAAAAGCCGTTCGCAAGCGGGAAATATAAATTATTATATCCCGTAGAATGGCTTTATTATAATCATAAACTATCAAAATCAAGAAACCGGCTTAAACTCATAAATAATTGCGTTTCTTTGTTAAACAAAGGCGAAACGCTTAAAGAAATATTTATTTCAAACAACTTTGAAGAAATTGTTCTTTCATTGTTAGATTTAGCCGATTCAACCGGAGATTATCCACAGACTTTTTTAAAAATATCCGAATATTTCGATACAAAAAATATTTATAAAAAGAGTATAACAGGGGCGTTAGCCTATCCCGCATTTCTCTTTTTTTTACTGTTCGTTGCATTTTTGGTATTTTTATATTATATAATTCCGACTTTTGCATTATTTTTCAGTCAATTTCCGCATATACCCCAATCGACTGAAAATATTTTGAGTTTATTTAATTATTTAAAAAATATCTTTGTATATTGCATAATTTTAGCCGCATTCGCCTTAGCCGCATTCGGTTTTGACTTATTTAAAGTTAAAACTAAAACAGCGTCTTTTATGTATGATATTCCTCAAATCAGAAGCATTGTAAATTACGGCTATCTGAACTGGATTTTTTATCAATTTTCTCTAATGATTTCATCCGGCGTTACGGTTAACGGCGCATTTAATTATTTCAGGAAAAATACTTCCAAGATATATTTTAAAAATAAATTTGAATTAATTTATGCAGATTTGATAAGAGGAATTACTCTGCATGATTCTATGGTTAACGCAAATTTTTTATCGGAAGATGTAGTAGAATCTATCGGTTATGCGGAAATAGGAGGTTTTTTGCCCGAAACGGTTTTGGGATTATCGCAGGAATTTAAGGAAAAATCACGCCGGTATATAGAGTTATTTACAAAAGGATTATTTTTTTTAGCTATAGTATCCGTCGTAGCTTTTTTGCTTTTAATGTTTTTTTCTTTATTTTTGCCTCTTATCCAAGGAATGGTCGAATTGCCGGCAAACTATTAATAATAAGAAATTAATTAAAATATAGAATTAAAACAAAAGATTCATATTGAATAAAATTTAAGGAGGCGGCAAAATATGATTAAAAAATTGAAAAAACGCAACGGCAATGACGGCTTTACTTTAATGGAAATTATAGTCGCAATGATAGTGGTAGGAATACTATCTGCAGGAGGGTTGATGGTTTATAATGGGCTCATAGGTTCGTCAAACGTTACCGCTACGGTTCAATCTATCACTAAAATTGAATCTGCCGTAAATTCTTATATGCAGGTAAACGGAGGAAGCATTATGCCGCCTTCGGGAATATCTCTTCCGTATGCAATGCAGGAAGATAATCTTCTTCCCGCATCATGGACGGTCAACGGGAATAATGTCGCTCCGCCTAATCAGGGTTTTATACAGAGTTATTTTATCTCGACAAATTCCAATCCCGGACAGTATCAGTACGTAATAGGCATAAATGCTCCTCAGATGACTAATGCGCAGGCTTTAAATATATGTAATTCGTTAGAAAATTCTATATCGGGGGTTGATGCAAACGGAAATGCCGTTTTTAATATCGGCAACGGGCAGACTTGTTTGAGCGATTTATTTAACGGCAATGCCTCCTCCGCCGATAGTTCTAATTTTCAGGGGAATTTAACCTTTACGTTTAATTAAATTTCAGAAGTTAAAAGTTAAAAGTTTATAAGGATGAATAATTATGAAATATTGCATTATATTAGTCGGAATTGCCGGAATTGCCGGAATTGCCCTGATTTATCCGTTCATATTTCCAAAATTATGTTTTGGTCTGAGTAAAGGGCAGATTTATAACTTAGAGGCGCAGAATATAGTAAATACGGCAGACCTCATAATAAAGGCGGAGCATGCATATTTTCTAAACTACGGAAGGTTTGCGGAAATAACAAGTCTTGAACAAAACAGTCCGGCATATTTAAGCCCTATTCCGGTTTATAGTTTTAATAATGAAGGCTGCGTGAAGAAAATATTATTCAAAACAAATACTTATACCTGCGTAAACCTGCAGGGCGGGATGCTGGAAGTTCTTATGCCGGACGATTTTGCTTATTCGGATATAGCGGTACGCGAGATAAGTAAAGGTATTACCGGAAAAACGGAGCAGGTTTCGGAAAGCAACGGTTTGGCGGATATTTCTTTTAATCTTAAACAAAATCCACCTTCTTTCGCATCTAATCCGGATAACGCTTCCCCGGTTAGTTCTACGCTTACGAGTCTGGATGCAAACGGTGGAACGAGTTATATAAACATCGAAAATCAAAGCAGTTTAATAAATAGAGCGATACAGGCAGTCGTTAATTTTTTTACAGCCGCGTTGAGCCTTTTTTGATAAATAGATTTAATAAATAGAAGGAGAATTTTATGAATCTAACGCGGATTTTAGAAGAAAATAAAGGATTTTCGCTTATAGGCGTTATTATCTCTATGGTTGTCGTTTCGATTATGGCGGCATTGTCTTTACCCGCGCTCAAAGGAATGGTGTTTGAAAACAGGGCTAATAATATATCTTTGCTTGCCAACGCTCTTATAAACGCGGAGAGTACCTACGTAAATAATAATAATAGTTTTAGCGCTATCGGCCCTCTTCAAACTGCCGGATATCTTGCGGACGGACTGGGAATTAACTTTGTCGGCGGCAGTCCTTCTTCGGATTGCATATACGGGAGCATAACCGCAAAGAACGATACAAAAATATGCTTAAGCGTTAATAATTCCGTTCAAAACGGGACGTCTCAAGAAATAAGTTACGCTCTCGAGATAACGGCTGCGCAAAGTTCTGAATCTAATAATTATTACGATTTTTATAACGATATAAGGCATAATATACCCGGAAGCGCTATGATTAACGGGAATGAAATAATTTATATAGACCCGATAGCCGTGGATAATAATCAGGCAGGCGCTTACGGTCAATATATAGGAAAGAGTTTTTATATAACCGGAGCAATATGTTATATTACCGAAACCGCATATATAAATTCCGGCAGGGGTCATACATATACGAGAATATGGAATGGCGGAATGCTGTCGTTATATTTTATAGTAGAGGCGATAAACGGAAACGCTGCGGTTCTAAGTTATGCCAATAACCCGTATTCCGAATGTAATTACAGTTCATCGGAGTCAAATAATGCCGGAGATTCTTATTCTTACAGTTCATGGGTGGGAGGGGCATTTCAAAATCCTTATCTTCCCGAGGTTTGGGGGACGGTGCGCTATTCTTACTGGAATGGAGGAATGAGTTATGTTCCCATAAAATCCCCCGGGTATGAAATAGAAATACCGGTAAGTTATCTTCCTAATTTAATAAATTTAAACCAGTCGAATACGCTAAATTGAAAATTATGAATAAAAATTTAATTTATATAGAAGAATACGATATTTACCAGTATTTTGACGGAGAAAAATCGGTCTTTTCCAGTAATTATTCCGTAAATACGGCTGGTTTTGAAATTCCGGCGGCGCTTGCCGTAATATCTAAAAATATTAATTTTTCCGTGATTCCAAAAAATAACTTTAAATCTTTTAAAAAATCTGGGTTGAATAAATATCTTTCTAAATATTACAAGAACGAATCTTATTTTTATATCGGCAATGCTTATAATGAATACGGAGTCTATCATACTCTGCCTTTAAATATTAAAAAATATTATTCGTTATTAAGCGAAATTGATTTTATTATTCCGTACGATTATTTAGCTATACTATTTTTGAATGAAAAGAAGGTAATTTCCGAACAAAAAGAATCATTTATATTTATAGAAAAGACCGGGGATATCTATAAAATAATGGTTATTTTAAACGGGTTTAATCTTTTTCCCGTAGCAAGTTTTAAGGAGGATATGCTAAACGATAACCTAAATATTTTAAAAACAAAATTAAATTCAAAAAATATTAAGATAAATAAAATTATTACAAACTATAGCGGAGTAGATTTCAACATTTTCTTCGGAGATGCGGGCATTGTCAATTTTACGTCAAGAGATTTTTCTGCATTTTTCGATAATATAAAAAGATCGACTCCTCATTTTGAAAACTTGGAGATAAAATTTAAAAAAATAGAACTCAAGAGAAATAAATTAATTAATCTGTATATGGCGGTTTTAATTATAGCCATATTGCTTATACAGTCAACCGTTTTATTTTTTAATAATAAATCGTCCGCCGAAAATCAAAAAATAAAATCGTTAAATAAAAATATAGCCGTTTTATCGGAACAAAATCAAAAAAAAGAAAATATTATTTTATTTAACAAATATTTTATGTTGGTAAACGTAGCTGATTACCTTAAAAAATTTATAACGGTTTTTCCTGACGGAGTAAAGATTGAGAATATCGATATCAAAAGATTAAAAAATATCTATATTATCGACGGAACGGTTCTTGTCCCTAGGGGATACAGAAAATTTGCGGAAAATTATGATTTAATTTTAAAAAAATCCCGCCTGCCGGGACATTTTAGAATTTCTTATAATTTGGATAATTTCGGAAAACCTCTTATTAAATTTTACGGAAGATTAAAATGAAACGGTTAAAAAATAAAAAATTATTAATATTTTTGTCGTTGTTTTTAATATCCGCTTATATTCTTTGTTTTAATTTTTTTCCTTCATTCGATAATTATTATAAGCTAAAGCGGATTTACGTTAAAAAATTGAATATGAAAAAATTGCTTAAAATCAAATTATTTAACGAAAAAAGAGTTAAACCCATAAAATTTAAAGCGGGAAATCATAGATTTTCTACCAATCTTCTTACGCTGTTATCTTATATAAATTATTTAAAAAAAAGCGGATATGATATTAAAATAAAAGTTGTAAATAAAAAATCTTTATTAAAACTAAAATCCAAAGATATAATAATTACTCTTAATAAAATTGCCGATATCGGCGTCGCTTTTTCATTGCTAAAAACATTCGGGGCTTTTCCGTCGGAACTCAGGAAAATATCTATAAAATCCAGAAACGGGATGAATATCGTTATTAACGAGAGGTTAATAGGCTTAACTTAAAGAGAGAGGATGGGTAAAATGAGTATGTCCGGCAAAAATTATATAAATATTTTTAAAAAATTAGCAAAATGGATTGTATTCTTTCTTATAGGCATTGTTTTACTGATATTTGTATCAAATTGGATATTAAATTTGCGCGGCAGAGGGTTTGCAAACAAAACGACTTTTGGCAATACTTTGAAGCCAGATACAGATAAGAAACTTTTAAAGGCAAAATTAAAGACAAAAACGGGTGCAGATATATACGATTCAAAGAATAATTTAAAAGATATTTTTGATATCCCCTATAAAAAATATAAAAGATTCAACCGGCTGTTTATTTCTTCAAGACATGTTTCGGGCGGAGCAGGCAATTCTTTTAATAGCGGTCAACCCGTTGGCAGTAATTTATCTAATTTTATCACAAAGCTGAAGTTTAAAGGATTTTCAAAAAAGACCCGTGCTTATCCATCTTTAATATTTATAAGCGGTAAAATTGCTTTGTTGAAAATAGACGGAAGAAGCTATTACGTCCACACCGGAGAAAGCGTCAGAGGAATATTTATATTAAAAATAGGTTTATCGGGGGTTAGCTATTCCGATGGCGGCAAAATAAAATATTTAAATTTTTAGACAAAAATAAAAAATAATAATGAATCAACGGTGTACCTTATTTTTTAGCATAAGCGCAGGAATTATGCCTATAAGGCATATTACGCCCGCGACGATGAATACGTCGTCGTAGGATTGAATCGTAGCGAACATTTTAGTAATATTGTCTATAATTCCAAGTCCCGGATTAATTCTTGCGGAGTTAGCTATAACTCCCACATTTGATTTAAACAGTCCGTTGTTATTAAATAAAGATTTTGCCTTAAGGAAAGTAAAATTTCTATCGTTAATTTTATCTCCGTATCGTGTTAAATAGTAAACCTTTTTAGTCGCAAGATAATTTGCAAAGTATGCGATTCCGAAGCCCGAAGCAAGCCTCATAGTAACGGGCAAAAGACCCGATGCCTCGGGAATTTGTTCTTTCTTAACCGAATTTAGTCCCGTGCTCATAATCGGCGAATATAACATTCCAAGTCCTATCCCCCTAATAATGGACGGATATATTATGTCATACAGGCTTGATTGAACGGATAAATTCCAATACAAAAATAGAGATATCGCGGTTAAAGCCATGCCGAATACTATAAAATACTTTGGTCCCCACCTGTCCGCCCCTCTGCCGAAAATAGGGGCGGCTAAAGCAACCGAAATTGCGGAAGGCATCATAATAAGGCCGGTCATATATGGAGTATAATCCATTATGTTTTCGAGATAAACCGGTATTATAAACAAAGAGCCGAAAAGAGCTATTGCCCTTATGGCGTTAATCGAAGTAATAATAGAAAAATTATAATTTTTAAAGATTTTAAAGTCTATCAGCGGGTGAGAAATGAAAGGTTCAAATAAGAAAAACATGAAAAAACCGGCGGCGCTTAAAAGTTCGCAGATATGAATGTAGCTTGAATCCCATCCTTTATTCTGACCTTCGTTGAATGCTACAAGGATAAAAGATATGGCCGTTGCAAAAAACATAAATCCTAAGAAGTCGAAATTTGCCTTGAAATATTGCGTTTTATGGTCGTCTTCCATAATAATCAATATTCCTATAAGCGTTATAACGGCTATCGGAGCATTTACAAAAAAAACCCATCTCCATGTTAAATGGTCGGTAATCCATCCGCCGAGCGTTGGACCTATCGCCGGCGCCGCCATTGCGCCTATCCCCCAAATTCCCATAGCTTTTCCTCTTTCTCCCGGCTCAAAAACCTTGCCGAGAAGGGCAAGCCCCAACGGGGCAATGCCTCCGCCCGACAATCCCTGAATAATCCGAAAAAATATGAGCATATTTATAGATGTGGCAAAACCGCATGCTATAGATGATACGGTAAAAAATATAATACTTAATATTATAGGAATTTTAAGTCCTATCTTTCTAATGATAAACGTGATAGGCATTATTATTATTGCCGTAGCAACATTATATGCAATCATAATCCAGTCAACTTCTTCAAGATCGACGCCGAGGCTGGACATAATTTTAGGAATGGCTATAGTTACGATGCTCATATCGAGCATTACCATAAAGAAAAAAGCCACAAGCAACATTAATATAAGGTTTTTATATTCTTTAGAATACATACGGTCGGTAGTTATCGTTAGGAAACTAATTTATAATAGAAGAATAAATTTTATCATAAAATGACCTAAAAGTCATTAAATTTAAATCTGCCATAAATAACTTCTATATAAAAGTAAATTGAATACTGTTTATAGAAATCAATTCTAAAAGCGAAATTATGCCGGAATAATAAATAACCTGATTTCCGGAATCTTTGGCATCGCCTTTGTTTTCATAAGTTATATTCAAAAAAAATTCATTCATTATTTTATTGCCTAAGGATATAATCTTAGATAAATCAGCTGCCGTTTTGTTTTTTATCTCTTCGTTTTCGCCTAATTGCATAAAAAATATATCGATATTTTCCTTAAAAAAAGAGCTTATGGTAAGGCAGAATTCCGGAATATATGCCTGCTTTTTAAATGCAGGATATTTATAAAGTTCATTAATATTATTTTTTATTAGTTCGATGCTGTTGCCGATATCTTGCAAATGATCTGTAAATTTAATTATACGCGTGATATCGCCCACAAAATTTTTATAATCCGATTTTTCTTTTGGACATAATGATTTTAAAGACGACAAATTTATTTTTTTTGAAGAAGATAATATTTGATTGATTAGTTCGTTAACTTCCCTGTATAATATGTTATCCTTGGTCTTATTTTTAGTTGTGTTATCTATGCTGAAATTATACTGTTTATAATTGTTAGTTATAAGTTCGTTAAGAACCTCTTCAAGGCTTTGCTCTACGCTATTTGAAAATTCTATTAACTTAGAATTCAATAATCTTTTTTCAATATTTTTTCTGTATTTTTTTTCCATATATATATTATATAATATATATATTATTTATGTGTCCGTAGCTCATCCGGATAGAGTTCAGGACTCCGACTCCTGAGGTAGCGGGTTCGAATCCCGCCGGACACACCAGCGAAAATATAAATCGCAAATATTTCTGTAAGGTGCAGAAGTAAGTGAAACTATACAAAATATATTAAGACCTTATGGTATTATTATATTTTGTAAGTATCAAGCTATTTTAATTTAATTATATATGGTAAAATAAGGAAAAATTAAAGGAGGCAGTCTAAATAACTTGTGGAATTTACAAACACTTTCGGACATAATGATACATTCTGTCTTGTGAACCAGCAGGAAGATCATCCAATGTTATGCGGCATAACTCCTTATTACACTGCGCCGACAGTGCCGTCGAATTTACGTTGGGTACATTGTTCGCCGTACCGTTCTGAAATGCCGAAACGCACAAATTGTGCGTCCCTCAGAGGTGGCCTCCTGAGACTGACGATGGCAGGCTTTATTTATGTAGTTATTGGCCCTACCAATTTCTGGCTAGGGTTTGTAATAACGGAAATCATTGCTTATATATCTTCATCTCGAAAGGAGGGTTTGCTTATGGTCAAGAAGGCAGTTTATGAGGTAATGGCATACGCAACAAAACGCATCATCAGCCACGTCATCGTGTCTTGGGAGCGCCACCTCCCTTCCGGGCATAGCCCGCTGATGAGCTTGTGAAACCCAAGCGAAAAGGAGGCTGAGAAACCATGTGCTCAACCCGTCATTCCACCGGATCTGCGCAAAAAGCTACGCAGGCCGGTGAATTCAAACGTTAGACCACACAACAGAATGCACTCTATGCCCAGAGAAATCGAAAGCCAGTTACACGTTGCCGAGGAGCGCCTGCGGCGTGCCATGCTTGCGTCGGACGTGGTGTAAGGCATAAAAGTAAATTAGACTATGCAAAATATAATTAGACCCTACAAAAGTAAATTAGACCGAGTTAAGCGAGACGGTCTAAATAAATTGTGGAACTTACAGAAATAATCCTATGAACAAACAGGAAACAAAACAACAAATTGCAAAGCTGATTGAAAAATACAAGAGTAATCGAAAAAATTATTGTAATTCAAAATACAATGAAACTTTACTCAGAAGTGATTTTTTAGATCCTTTTTTTGAAGCACTAGGCTGGGACATAAAAAATAAAGCAGGTAAGTCGACTAACGAAAGAGAGGTTATTTTAGAAGAAGGTTTGAAAACGGATGTTTCGGCAAATTCAAAGAAGCCTGATTATACCTTTCGCTTATTTGCAGAAAGAAAATTCTTTCTTGAAGCTAAAAAACCAAGCGTAAAAATTGAAAATGATCCCGAAACAGCGAAACAAGTTCGTAGATATGGATTTACCGCAAAACTAAAAATATCCGTTCTTTCAAATTTTGAACATCTTGCAATATACGACTGTTCAGAAAAAGTAAAAGAGACAGACCAAAGCAAAACTGCTTTAATAAAACTTTATCATTTCTCAGAATACGAAAAATGCTTTGATAAAATATACAAATATCTTAGCAAAGAAAATGTTTATTCTGGCGAGTTTGATAAAATTTGGACTCATATTGAAGATAAAATCAGCAAATTTAGCGTTGATGATTTATTTTTGGGGCAAATTAACGAATGGCGATTTTTGCTTGGAAATGAAATTTACAAACATCAAAAAGGTATTGACGAACACAGCTTAAATGACACAGTTCAAAGCTATCTTAACAGCATTATTTTCTTGAGAGTTTGTGAAGATAGAAATTTGGAAGAATACAAAACGCTCCTTTCTTTTGCAACGAAAAAGGATTTTAAAGCTATAGTTAAGAAGTTTGAAGAAGCTGACAAAAAATATAATTCAGGACTTTTTAATTACTCTTTTCGAGAAAAAATCATCAGCGACAATCAATCGGTATTTTGGGAAATCATCAAAAAACTATACTATCCTGAAAGTCCGTATTCTTTCTCTGTTTTTTCATCTGATATTCTGGGAAATATCTACGAGATTTTTCTTTCTCAAAAACTCCATATCAAAAATAAAACTGTTGTCTTGGAAAATAAGCCGGAACATCTTGATCGAGACATTATTACTACCCCGACAAACATTATTCAAGATATTTTGAGGCAAACTATTATTCCGTTTTGTAAGGACAAAAAAGATTCTGAAATTTTAAAAGCAAAATTTGCTGATATTGCCTGCGGTTCAGGTGCTTTTTTACTTGAAGCCTTCCAACTTCTCAATGATACTTTGATTGATTCTTATCTTCAAACAGACAAAAGCAAACTTATTCAAACCGCTATTGATACTTACAAACTGTCTTTTGAAATCAAAAAGCAAATTTTGTTAAATTGCATTTATGGAGTTGATAAAGATTTTAACGCAGTGCAAGCCTGTAAATTTGGTCTTTTACTCAAACTGCTGGAATCAGAATCAAACGATTCCATAAGCAATAAAAAGCCTGTTTTACCAAGTCTTGATCAAAATATCTTTTTTGGAAATTCACTAGTAAATTCAAATCAATCACCTAAAAAAGATCAGACTGAAATCAATCCTTTTGATTTTCCAAATAAGTTTGATGTGATTATTGGCAATCCTCCCTATATGAAATCGGAGGACATGAAAAATATCACGCCAAAGGAATTGCCTCTGTATAAAAAATATTATGAATCTGCTTACAAACAGTTTGATAAATATTTTCTTTTCATTGAAAAAGGTTTGTCTTTGCTAAACGAAGATGGCTATTTTGGTTTTATTGTTCCAAGCAAATTCACAAAAGTCGGAGCAGGAAAAAAGTTGAGAGAATTATTACAGAAATCGAAAAACATTTCACAAATTATTTCTTTTGGAGCGAATCAAGTTTTTGAAGATAAAACAACCTACGCTTGTTTGCTTATTCTTTATAAAAAAGAACAAGAGGCTTTTGAATATTTTGAAGTTGAGAGTTTTAAAGACTGGAAGACTAGGGATCTTACAAAGACAGATTTTGAAGAGATAAAAACAGTCTTTCTTGATAATGAAGTTTGGATTTTGGTTTCTGCAAAATTAAAAAATGCTTATGAGAAAATAAACCAAAACAGTGTTTCTTTGGGCGAACTTATTGGTGAAGATAATATTTTTAACGGAATCCAAACGAGCGCTAATAAAATTTACATTCACAAACCGAAGAAAGAAGACAAAAACTATTATTATTTTGAGAAAGACGGAAAAGAATGGAAAATTGAAAAAGAATTAACCAGACTATATTTTCAGACTTCAAGCGGAAATGATAATTTATACACTTACCGCAAATTTCAACCAAATAGTTTTGTTATTTATCCTTACAAAAAGACTAAAAAAGGAATCGAGTTTATTGAAATTGATGAGTTAAAAAAGAATTTTCCTTTTGCTTTCAAACATCTTTCGCATTACAAAAAAGAATTGAGCGACCCAAAACGAGATATAAAACCTGAACCAAAAACTAAAAACGAATGGTATCGCTACGGCAGACATCAAAATCTGGATAAATGCGAAGTTGATCAAAAAATCATCGTTGGTGTTTTATCGGTCGGCAACAAATATGCTATTGATACGCATAAAACCCTTATTTCGTCAGGTGGAACAGCCGGATATTGCATGATTACTTTGCCGGAAAAATTTTCTTATTCTGTTTACTATATTCAAGCTTTGCTTAATTCTAAATATCTTGAATGGTTTTCTTTTCTCATTGGAGAAGTTTTTCGAGGTGGCTATATCGCAAGAGGTACAAAAGTTTTGAAAAAATTGCCGATTAGAAAAATTGATTTTGTGAATAAGCAAGATAAAAAATTACATGATGATATTGCCAAACTTCAAAAAGAACTGATTGAAATTCAAGAAGAATTAGATCAAGTACAGGATAATATTCGTTTAAGAACACCTCTGAAAAGAAAATTTGATAATACCAAAACATCTCTTGATAAATTACTTCAAGAGCTTTTTCAGCTTGGAAAAGATGATGAACTTATACCTTTAATTTCGGAAATTTATGCAACTAATTAAAAACGCCACAAGTCAGAAATTGAGAGGCGGCTTTTATACTCCCGAGCCAATAGCTGATTTTATTTTAAAATGGGCTTTTAACGCAAGTAAAGGTCAAGATGTGCTTGAGCCAAGTTGTGGTGATGGCGTTTTTTTGGAAAGCATTAAAAAAAATAATTTTCCTTATAAGTCTATAACAGCGGTTGAGCTTGATAAACAGGAAGCTGAAAAATCAAAAAAATTAAACCTAAAATTTACGGAAATTATCAATACCGACTTTTATGAGTTTTGCAATGAATCAGAAAAAAAAAATGATATTGTTGTCGGAAATCCACCTTATATCCGCTATCAATATTTTGACAAAAAACAACAAAAGGAAGCCGGAAAAATTTTTGACAAGGTAAATTTAAAATATTCAAAACTCACCAATGCTTGGGTGTCTTTTGTGATTGGTTCAAGTCTGCTTCTCAAAGAAAACGGCAAAATGGGCCTTGTTCTACCTGCCGAGCTTTTGCAAGTCTCTTATGCCAAGACGCTTAGAAATTATCTATCTCATTTTTTTCACAAAATAAATATTATTTCTTTTAAAAAACTTGTTTTTCCTGATATTCAACAAGAAGTTGTTTTATTGCTTTGTGAGAGAAACGGTATTGATAAGCATTTAATTGAGCATTTGGAGGTTGAAGACGCAAGCGACTTAGAAAATATTGATATTACACTTTTGAGAAGCCCGAAAAAAGAAATTGATTTTCAAGAAAACAAATGGACTTTTTATTTTCTGGATCAAGAAGAAATTAATTTCTTGGAAAAACTGAGAAAAACAAAACTTCTTCCAAATATTAAAAATTTTGCCGATGTTGAAGTCGGAATCACAACAGGAGCAAACGATTTTTTCACAGTACCAAAGCCTATTGTTGACACTTTTAATTTAAAAGAATACACCAAGCCTTTAGTTGGTCGCAGCGTACAAGTAAACAGCCTGATTTTTACAACGGATGATTGGAAACTAAACCGCAACATAAATGCAAAGGCTCATTTACTTGTCTTTCCTCAAAAAAAAGAAATGTCTGATAATACTGAGGCTTTGAAATATTTAAGAATTGGTGAAAGTCAAAATATTCATAAAGGCTATAAATGCCAAATTAGAGATGAATGGCAAATAATCCCTTCTATCAAATTGTCTGACGCTTTATTTATTCGCAGAAATAATTTATATCCGAAACTTATTGAAAATCTTGCAAATGCTTATACAACGGACACAATGCACAGGGTTTTTATAAAAGATAAAATAAACTTAAAAGCCTTTGTTGCCAGTTTTTACAATTCTCTTTCTTTTGCTTTTTCCGAAATTGTGGGCAGAAGTTATGGGGGCGGAGTTTTAGAACTTATGCCAAATGAAGTTAAAGAAATTTTGTTGCCTTACAAAGAAGAACATGCCGAAATAATAAACAACCTTGATCAAATGTTTCGAGAGAAAAAAAACATTGATGAAATTCTTGCTTATTCTGACGAGATAATTTTAAAAAGAGGTTTTGGATTTTCGGATAAAGAAATCAAACTTGCCAATAGTATTTGGAAAAAGCTTTCAGGGAGAAGGCTGAATAGGAAAAGGTAATTTTTAATCATGTCCCAAACTACAAAATCACACGCTAAAGACTATTTGCTTGAATACAAAGCCAAAAAGGACACACCGAAATGGCTTGCTTTATTAATTCAAAAGGTAATTAATACCAATGCAAAAGTTTCCGAAGATGAAAAAGACGCGATATATCAGGAACTTCTAAAGGAAAATGGAATTGAGGTTGAACAAACTGCGGAAGAAATTAAAAATGAGGGCGTTGTTACTCAAACAGAAACAACAAACAATTCAAAAAAGCAAAAACTTACCTTGCAAAAAATTACTCACATAAAAGGTGTTAATGCTCTTATCTCTAATCAGTCTATTACCTTAAGTCCTGCGTGTACCGTGATTTTTGGGCTTAATGGTACCGGCAAAAGTGGATATTTCAGAATTATCCATGAACTTGCGGGCGGTATTAAGTCTAAAGATATTTTAGACAATATTCATAAGCAAGGCGATGGTTTAGAGGTTGATGTGAATTTTTTATTAGACGACAAAGCACAAAACCCTTTCAGATGGGAAGATAAAACATTGCGAGGCATCCCCCCATTTAACCAGATAAAGGTTTTTGATACAGAGTATTTACCAATTTTTTTAAATGAACGCGAAAGCTCAGTAAACGTAGAGCCGCTTGGACTAAATTTTTTTCGAGTGATCGTAATACTTATTGATGAATTTAAGGATAAATTAAGTCAAGCTCAACGGCAAAAGCAAAATTCGTCTCCTGATCTGCAAGCATTGATAGATGTTGTCCATTCTGACGATCTAAAAACATTACTCGGCAAAACTTCATTAACAGAACAAGAAAAACAACAGTTGGATGATAATAAATTTTTTTCCAAGGAGGACGCCACACGACTTGAACAGCTAAAAAAAGATAGAGCCAACCTTGAAAAAAATACTACCGAAGATAGCAAAAAAGTTTTAAATCAAGAAAAAAAGGAAATAGACGATCTCAAGGAACACTTATTAGGACTTAAAACGGACATTGAAGAATTAACAAAAAACACCTCATCTGCGATCAATGACTACTTAGAAAAAAAGAAGGCCAGAGATGAACGAGCGAAAGAGTTTGAAGTATTGAAAAATATCCCTTCTCAAAATACTGAGGAATGGCAGGCATTTATTGAATCGGCAAAAGAGTATGGAGAAGAGATTGATAATTCTGTCCTGAACAAGGATGAGAAATGTATCTACTGTCATCAGCCATTAAACAAAGATGCAATAAAACTTGTACAAGCGTACGCCCAATACTTAGATGACCAATCACAACAGAATTTTAAAAATGCCGTAGATAAAATTTCCGAATTAAAAGAAGAAAGTCAAAATTTAATTACCGATTTCTCATTTTCAGAAAGTCTTAATAAGATTTTGGCCAATTTACATAAGGAGCAAAAACAGGATTACAAGACATTAGTAGGGCAAGTGATAGAAGAAGCCAAGAAACAAAAATCAATTCTTGAAAAAGCAATAATAGATAAAACAACTATCCCTGAAAAATTTACCTTAGACTTATTAAAGGCGGATGAAAAACTAGAGGGAATAGCAGGGGAAAAACGAAGTGAACTAAACGACTTACAACAATCTGATACGCAGAAGGCTCAGAAAATTAGCGAACTTGAAAGAGAAATTAACAAACTCGGAGATAAGCAAAATATTTCAAAATGGGGAACAACAATTGAGAATTATTTTTTGACTTGTCAGTCTGTTCAAAAGTATTCAAGCGTCAATCAGGTTATAAGCACTAGAGGGGTAACAGAATTAGGATCAAAAGCGCATGACGAACTTTTAACTAACTCAACTAGGCAGTCTTTTGAAGATGAACTAAAAGCCTTAGGTAAAGATATTGAAGTTAGTCTTGAAAAGGCTGGCGCAGGAAAAGGTTCTGTTCGCACAAGACTTAAGATTTTAGGGAATGATGTTCGTGATATTTTAAGCGACGGTGAGCAAAAAGCTGTTGGGCTTGCATTGTTTCTCGCAGAAATTGAAAGCCAAAATAATAAATATCCTATTGTTTTTGATGATCCCGTTACTAGCGTTGATCATGAAGTTGCTGATTTTTTGGCTAAGAAACTCTTATGTTTGTCATTGGATAGACAAATCATTATTTTCACACACAATAAACTTTTTTACGATTCTTTGGTTTATTGGGGTAATAGCTTAAAAGATGAGAAAAATAATAAAACTCATCATATTTGCAAAAACTATACACAGAAAGGTTGTAACGGCAAGGGTTGTCATGTCTATACATACAAAGTGAACAGAGAAGCAAAAGATAAAACGGGTAGAATATTTGAAGCACAGAATGAGTCTTGTAGTTATTACATCGAAAAAGCTGAAAGTGAAATAAAGGGTGATTACTCTGTGAGTTGCGTAGCTGGTTATTTGAAATCAGCTATTGAGCATTATATTGACGAAAAGATTTTATTAAAAACTGGTTTGATGAAAGATCGACTCCGCGGAGTTGGAGTGCCTTGGGAAAATCTCAAGAAAATTGATAAAAAAGAAGAGAGCATAAATAAGCTAGAAGGCTATTGGAATGATCTAAGTAATCGTGGTACTCACGCAACACAAAATTCAAATGAGAATCCGTTAAAAACCGAAGATTTAAACAATATTATTCAATTTCTAAAAACATAAAAAGAATTTGCCGCCAAGCTTGGCGAAGCCAAGCAATCCGCCTGAGGCAGGTTAGAAAAACTTGAAATCGTTAGAAACGGCAGGTCGGCTGTGCCAGCGGGTGTAAGGTGCAAAAATAAATTAGACCAATTTAGAGGTGCCATGTTTTAAAATTAATACCGAAATCGGAGCCGACTTTATTTCAGGTGCTATTGTCTATATAGTATAATTTTATTTTGTAAATGTCGAGGCATTCTAATTTAATTACATCATAGTCTAACTTTATATATTTTGTAGTTTTATTTTTTTTAAAATATGATAAAATAAGGAAAGTTAAAGGACGGCGGTCTAAATAATTTGTGGAACTTACAATTTCTTGCTTTTCGGTTCGATATTATTTAAAATTTTTATAGTAATCTTTAGTTTTATCCAATATTTTATATAAAATTATCGTTTTAAATATATAAACTAATATAAATGATTTCGGCATCCAAGCCCATATCGATTAACTTCGGCACCGACGGATTTAGAGGCGTCATCGGGGATAATTTTACGTTTAACGCGGTTAGCCGCATTAGTTTTTCGTTAGCCGAATATTTAAAAGAAAATTCTTCAAAAACCGTTGCAATAGGTTACGATACAAGGTTTTTATCTAAAGAATTTGCCTCTGCCGCCGCTAATGTCCTTACATCTGCGGGAATAAACGTCATATTGAGCGATAATTTTTGCCCTTCCCCCGTTTTATCATACTTCGTTAAAAGCCAAAAATGCGCCGCCGGTATAATGATAACCGCAAGCCATAACCCCTTTATGTTCAACGGGCTTAAATTTAAGAGCCGGTTTGGCTCTTCTATGTCGGAATCGGATGTAAAAAAAATAGAAAAAATCGTCAATGCAAAAAGTTATTACGTCAATTCATCTGAACTCGATTATCGCGGTAACAGTAATTTTCAATCTGCCGATTTTAAAAAAGATTATATAAAGCATATAATCGGTTTAACGGAGATAGATAAAGCCGTAAGCGGAGCAGATAAAGATTTATTAAAATCGTTAGATATTATTATCGATCCGATGTTTGGCGCGGGCATTGGATATCTATCTTTCATATTGAAAAAATTTTCTATTAAACATAGTTCAATACATAATACCGTTAATCCCGCATTTCCGGGATTAAATCCAGAACCGATAGACGGTAATCTGCGTAAACTAAAGGCATTTTTAAAAGAAAGGGGAATTAAAAATAAATTTGCCGTCGGTTTTGCTACCGACGGAGATGCCGATAGAATTGGAGCAGTCGATTCCGAGGGGAATTTTATCGATTCCCATAAAATTTTTTCAATAATTTTAAACTATCTTATTAAAGAAGGCTGTCGCGGAAGCGTAGTTAAAACTGTTTCCGTATCCAGATCTATAGACGATATTTGTAAAGAGCATAAAATAAAATTGTATGAAACGCCTATAGGATTTAAAAATATTGCCGCTCTTATGACAAAAAAAGGAAACGACGTATTTATGGGAGGCGAAGAATCCGGCGGAATCGGCATAGCATCTCATTTACCCGAGAGGGACGGCATTTTTAACGCGCTTTTGCTTCTCAAGATTATGATTAAAACTCAAAAAAGCCTAAACGAGCTTTTAAGCGGTATGTCTAACGAGCCGTATCCTTATTCATATATTAGGGAAGACTTACATTTAGAGGAAGATAAGAAACGTCGGTTAATTGAAAAATTAAAAGACGGCAGTTTTATTTTGCCGCTTAAAAATGATATTGTTTCTGCAAACTTTACGGATGGATTTAAATTTGAGTATAAAGACGGTTCGTGGCTTTTAATACGTCCTTCGGGGACGGAGCCCGTTTTAAGAATTTATGCGGAAAGCAGGCTTAAAAAGAAAACGGATGACCTTATAAATAAAGTGAAGCGGGATATAGAGAACTTTTAAGATAAAAAATCCTTTTTAGAAACGAAAAAAAATGTTATAATTTTAAAATTATTTCTTAAAATTTAAGTCTAATTATTTTTCAGGGGAAAATCTAAAATGAGTGAAATTGTAGATGTAAAAGGAAGACAGATTTTAGACTCGAGGGGGAATCCGACGATTAGCGTTAAGGTTTCCTTAGAGAGCGGTATGAGCGGTTTCGCCTGTGTTCCTTCGGGGGCATCTACAGGGGAATACGAAGCCTATGAGAAAAGAGATAACGATAGCTCAATTTATGGCGGAAAATCGGTTCATTCCGCAATAGAAGGAATTAACGATATTATCGCAAAATCTTTAAATGGAATAGACAGTTATTCACAAAGGCTCATAGACGATATTATGATGAATCTCGACGGTACTCAAAATAAGTCTAATTTAGGAGCAAATGCAATTTTAGCCGTATCTCTCGCGGCGGCGGTCGCTTCGGCAAACGAATTAGAAATACCGCTTTATCGTTATCTGGGCGGCGTAAATACCCATATTATGCCGGTTCCTATGATGAATATTCTGAACGGCGGGAAACATGCAAACAATATGCTTGATTTTCAAGAATTTATGATAGTTCCAGCCGGAGCAAAATCATTTGAAGAAGCGCTTAGAATGGGAGCGGAAGTTTATCAGAAGCTTAAAAAAGTTTTAGACGACAAAAATATGCCCACCGCAGTAGGCGACGAAGGCGGATTTGCCCCCCAACTTCAAAACAATATGGAAGCTATAATATTAATAATGGAGGCTATAGAAAAAGCAAGATATCAGCCCGGAAAAGATATTTTTATCGCGCTCGACCCTGCGGCAAGCGAATTTTATGCCAACGGCAAATATGTCCTTAAAGAAGCCGGCAAAAAAACCGTGCTTGAAGCCGATGAAATGGTTGCAATGTACGCAGGCTATGTCGAAAAGTTTCCTATTATATCTATAGAAGACGGCATGGCGCAGGACGATTTTAACGGATTTTCTCTTTTACTTAAAGAACTCGGAGACAAAGTTCAAATAGTAGGGGACGACCTGACGGTAACAAATCCTAATCGAATAATAAAAGCCGTCGATTCTCATTCGATAAACTCGGTTTTAATAAAATTAAATCAGATAGGTTCTTTGTCCCAAACATTAGATGCCATAGAATTAACGCAGAAAAATAATATGAGTGCCGTCATTTCGCACAGGTCGGGAGAAACGGAAGATACCTTTATTTCCGATTTATCGGTTGCCGTAAATTCGGGATTAATTAAAACCGGCGCGCCTGCCCGTTCCGAAAGGGTAGCGAAATATAACAGACTTTTGCAGATAGAAGAAGAATTAGGTTCTAATTCTTCATATAAAGGGCTAAAGGCTTTTAAAGGGGCAGGAAGCCGTTTAAGTTAAATTTACAACTTTGGTAAAATAAAATAATAACAATAAACTAAAATTAAAACAAGGAGGCTGTTATGGCTTTTATTATTACAGATGAATGTATTGCTTGCGGAGTTTGCGTTCCGGAATGTCCAAATAGCGCAATTGCCGAGGGAGATATATATATTATAGATCCCAATCTTTGCACGGAATGTTACGGATATTTCGATACCCAGCAATGCGCATCGGTTTGTCCCGTAGATTGCTGTATTCCGGATGAAAATCACAAGGAATCTAAAGATCAGCTGAAGGCGAAGGCGATGAAGGCGCATCCCGATAAAAAGGACTGGAAATTCTAATAATTTTTTACAATAAGGCATGTCCATTAAAAGAGAAAATATAAAAGGATACGAACTAAATTCTTTAGATAAATCCGAGCCGTGGCGGCTTTTCCGGATTATCGGAGAGTTTGTGGACGGATTTGATATTTTACCGTCGATATGCCCCGCCGTAACTATATACGGAAGCGCTAGAGTCGTTGAAGACGATGTCGTATATCGAAACACTAAAGATATTGCGTATAAACTTGCGTTAAAAGGATTTTCTATAATTTCAGGCGGCGGTCCGGGGGTCATGGAAGCCGCAAACAGGGGTTGTAGGGAAGCTAAAGAACAGCACAATTTAAACGTGAGTTCCGTCGGATTAAATATTAAACTTCCCCACGAACAGGCGTTGAATAGGTTCTCCGACGTTACCCTTGAATTCAGATATTTTTTTGTCCGAAAAGTCATGCTTGTCAGGTATGCTTCCGCGTATATAATGATGCCCGGAGGTTTTGGAACTTTAGACGAACTTTTTGAAACGGTAGAACTCATCCAAACTAATAAAACAAAGCCGTTTCCCGTAATCTTATATGGTTCGAGATACTGGAACGGTTTAATAGATTGGATTAAAAACAATACCTTGCACAATTCTTATATTTCGGAAAAAGATTTCAATATAATTAAGATAATGGACGACCCTGACGAAATAATTAATTATATATTGAATTTCAATATATAATTAATTATTTCGTCAGGGCAATTAAACAACTTTTAGAATATTAGAATAAAAGATGATTAAGAACGATAAGTGGATAGAAAAAATGGCTAAGGAAGGTATGATAAGCCCTTTTGAAAATTCTCAGGTCAGGGACGGCGTTATATCTTACGGCGTATCTTCTTTCGGTTACGACTTAAGGATATCGAACGAGTTTAAAATATTTACCAATATAAATAACACCATTGTGGATCCTAAGAATTTCGACCAGAAATCGTTTGTAGATTTAGTATCCGATACCTGCATTGTTCCTCCTAATTCTTTCGCCCTCGGCAGGTCGGTGGAATATTTTAAAATTCCAAGAAACGTCGTAACTATCTGTTTGGGGAAATCAACCTATGCGAGATGCGGAATAGTGGTTAACGTTACGCCGTTTGAACCTGAATGGGAAGGATATGTTACGCTGGAAATTTCAAATACTACTCCTCTTCCAGCTAAAATTTATGCGAATGAAGGCATTGCGCAGGTTCTTTTCTTTGAAGGAGAAGAGCCGAGAGTATCATATAAAGATAAAAAAGGTAAATATCAATCACAGGTCGGCATAACCCTACCCCGCCTTTAAGTTATTTTATCACTCTTTTTCTTATAAAGAAAACCGAAGCGTAAAAAAATATAAGGGCGAATAATATTATAATAAATAAATAGGATGATAATATTAAAGGACGTATTGTGCCTTCGTCAAGCATTCTCATTATGCCGACGGTATAATACAAAGGCATAATATAAACGAAATACTTTACTAAAGAAGGAAGAGAAGAAACAGGGTAAAATACCCCCGAAAAAAGAAACATCGTAGATACGGCAATAGTAAAATAATAAGAAAAGAAATCGTAAGAAGGCGAAAACGACGTTATCAAAAGGGACAGCGAGGAAAATAAAATACCGTTTAGGACGATGACGACCGGAATAAAAAATGCGAAAGGAGATATAGTCCATCCGAAAGCGCTTCCTATTATTAAAACAGCCGCCCCGCTCATAAATGCCTTTGCCGTTCCCCAGAGAATTTCCCCTAAAACTATGTCTTCTATTCCGACGGGGGTAAGAAGAATAGCCTCGTATATTCCGTTGGTAACCATTCTTGTATATGCGCCGAACGTCGATTCGAATGCCGCCGCGTACATAGACGACGATGCAATTATCCCCGGAACGATATATTTAACGTAAGATATTCCGTCTATGCGGTGTATAAACTTGCCTACGCCGAATCCCAGCGCCGCCAGATATAAAAGAGGTTCAAGAATATCGCCTATTACGCCCGGTTTATAATATTTAAGCCAGACCATATAGTTTCTGTAAAAAACGGTAAACGACCTTGAACTTAAATTTGAATTTATATCTTTTATTTTTCTTATTATTTTCACTTAATTTTTAGCTATATCGAGAAAGATTTCTTCTAAAGATTTTTTATTTAAAGTAATGTCCTTAATTGCTCCGTTCAGGACAATGTTTCCGTGATTCAGGATTATCATATTTTTAAAAAGCCTTTCGGCTTCTTCCATATAATGCGTGGACATAAGGATAGTAACGCCGCTTTCATTCAATGTTTTCAACCTGCCCCAGATATTCTGCCTGTATTCCGGGTCCAATCCGCTTGTAGGTTCGTCTAATATGATTAAGGACGGATTGTTTATTAAAGCCCTTGCAATCATAAGCCGCCTTCTTAATCCCCCTGATAAAGCCGCAACTTTCGAATATTTTTTATCTTCCAAATTAAAAAAAATTAAAAGCTCGGAGGATTTTTTCATAGATTCTTTTTTTGATATTCCGAAATACATCGAATATATTAAAAGGTTTTCATAAACGCTAAGGTCTTCGTCCAAATTATCGTCTTGGGGAACAATTCCGAGGTTATACTTGATTTTTTTATAATCGTATTTAAGATTTAAACCGGAGACAAAGGTAGAACCGGAATCGGGAATGACTATTCCGTAAAGTATTTTTAAAAGAGTCGATTTCCCCGCCCCGTTTGGACCTATAAGCCCGAAAAAATCTCCGTATTTTATATTAAAGGTAATTTTATTTAAGGCGCAGACGCTGCCGAAACTTTTAGTTAAACCTTTTACCGTCAGAATATAATTTTTCATCATTATGTAAGATGTTATTAATAAATTTATTATAACATGTTTGTTTTTTCTTTGAATATAAAAATAATAAATGGAGCAATAAGTATTAAAGAAATGATAAACAACAAAAAATAAAGAAAATTTAATTTATATTGATTTATTTTAAAAAATGCTTTATAATTCCAATAATCATTGAAAGATTTATAGTATTGTTTTTTTAAAAGTATAAGTGTATATTATTAAAAGAGTTAGCACTCAAACAATATTAGTGCTAATTATTATAAAAAATAAATTAATAATTAATAAGGAGAGGAAGTTTATGAAAGTTAAACCGTTGCAGGACAGAATCTTAGTAGAAAGGCTTCAGGAAGAAGAAAAAACCAAAGGCGGGTTGTTTATCCCCGATTCCGCTAAAGAAAAGCCTATGCAGGGTAAAATCGTAGCCGCGGGAAACGGCAGAATTACCGAAGACGGAAAGAAAATCCCTATGGACGTAAAAGTGGGAGATATTGTTTTATTTGCAAAATATTCGGGCAACGACGTTAAAATCGACGACAAAGAATATCTCATTATGAAAGAAGACGATATTTTGGCGATAGTAGAGAAATAAAAACTTTCGTTATTTATTTAATTTAAAATTTTAAAAACTAAATAATTTAAATTATAAGGAGTAAAATAATTATGGCAAAGGAATTAAAATTTTCATCGGAAGCCAGAGCCGAAATTCTTAGCGGGGTCAATGCTCTTGCGGACGCCGTTAAAGTTACGCTCGGTCCTAAAGGCAGAAACGTAGTTATAGAAAAATCGTTCGGTTCCCCTACGATTACTAAAGACGGCGTTACCGTCGCTAAAGAGATCGAATTATCCGACAAGTTCCAAAATATGGGCGCCCAGATGGTAAAAGAAGTTGCGTCCAAAACTTCCGATACGGCGGGAGACGGAACAACCACCGCTACAGTTTTAACTCAGGCGATATATAAAGAAGGAGTCAAATATGTTACCGCCGGAGCAAGTCCTATCTATGTTAAAAGAGGAATAGACAAAGCCGTAGAAGAAATCGTTAAAGAACTTAAAAAAATATCCAAGCCCATTCAGGATCAAAAAGAAATAGCTCAGGTAGGGACTATTTCCGCAAATAACGACGAAACTATAGGTTCTATTATTGCCGAAGCAATGGACAAGGTAGGCAAAGAAGGCGTTATTACGGTCGAAGAAGCAAAAAGTATGGAGACGACGCTTGAGGTAGTCGAAGGAATGCAATTCGACAGAGGCTATTTATCGCCTTATTTTGTAACTGATTCCGAAAGAATGGAATGCGTTTTGGACGACCCGTATATTTTGATTAACGAAAAGAAAATATCCGCAATGAAAGATTTACTGCCTATTCTCGAACAAATTGCGAAATCGGGACGCCCGTTTATTATAATTTCAGAGGATGTCGAAGGAGAAGCCCTTGCAACGCTTGTAGTAAATAAATTAAGAGGCACGTTAAACTGCTGTGCCGTAAAGGCTCCTGGTTTCGGCGACAGAAGAAAGGCTATGCTCGAAGATTTAGCCGTATTGACCGGCGGACAAGTTATCTCCGAAGACATAGGAGTTAAACTTGAATCCATTACCCTTAAAGACCTCGGTCACGCAAAAAGAATAACCGTAGATAAAGACAATACGACGATAGTTGACGGCGCCGGTTCAAAAACCGACATAGAAAAAAGGGTTAAACAGATTAGGGCGCAGATAGAAGAATCCACATCGGATTACGATAAAGAAAAATTACAGGAAAGGCTTGCCAAATTAATAGGCGGCGTTGCCGTGATAAATGTCGGCGCGGCTACGGAAACTGAAATGAAAGAAAAGAAAGCCAGAGTCGAAGACGCTCTTCATGCTACGAGAGCGGCAGTCGAAGAGGGAATCGTTCCCGGAGGCGGAGTAGCTTTGTTAAGAGCCGCAAAAGCAATAGATAAACTTAAAGGGGCAAATCACGACGAAGATTCCGGCGTTAAAATAATTAAAAGAGCCGTGCAGGAACCTTTAAGAATGATTGCCGAGAATGCCGGAGTGGAAGGTTCGATAGTTATCGACAAAGTTCTTAATAACGACGGTGCTTCTTACGGATATAACGCGGCTGCCGACAAATATGAAGACCTTATTAAAGCCGGTATCATCGACCCGACCAAGGTCGAAAGGACTGCTCTTCAAAATGCCGCAAGCGTCGCATCCCTTATGCTTACAACCGAAGCGATGATAGCCGATAAACCCGAAGAAAAAGGCGGAATGCCGGGCGGCGGTATGCCGGGCGGAATGCCGGGCGGCGGTATGGGCGGAATGTATTAAGAGTTAAAAAATAAATGTTTATCGTTAAATGCCGAAAAGCGGGAAATCCACGCTTTTCGGCATTTTTGTTTTTCTCCTTTATCCCCTGCTATATAGAAGAAGACGGAGAGGTTTTTGAAGAAAAGATGAAGCAATTAACCTCGGAATTATCGAGGCAAATGGAAGAAGAAAAAAAGCTGGACGAAGAAATAAAGAGGCAGTTGGAAAAAATAGGTTTTAAGATTTTTTAATTATTAATGTATTAAGGGAACTTATTATGCCAAATAAGCTTGTACCGGAAGATTACGCGGAATTATTGGAAAATCTTAAAATCCGCATTAAAAATGCCCGCATTAAAGCGGCGTTGAGCGTAAACCGCGAGCTTGTCTTGCTATACTGGGAAATAGGAGAAACTATTTTAGAACGGCAGAAAAAACAAGGCTGGGGCGCTAAAGTTATGGAACGGTTAGCGGACGATCTTCGCCGGGAATTTCCGGAGATGAAAGGGTTGTCACGAGCCAATTTGTTTTACATAAGAGCATTTGCGGAAGCTTATCCTGATAAACAAATTGTCCAACAGCTTGTTGGACAATTGCCATGGGGACACAATGTTTTAATAATCGCTAAGTTAAAAGACCCTGCCCTAAGAGAGTGGTATGCTGGAGCCTGCATCGAAAACGGTTGGAGCAGGAATATCCTTGAGGCGCAGATAGAAACCTCGCTTCATAAGCGCAAAGGCAATGCCCAAACCAATTTTACGCGTACGTTGCCGTCTCCGCAATCCGAGCTGGCGCATGCGGTTATAAAATACCCTTATTGATTTTAACCAAAAGCGGACATTTCCAAATTGCTTTGACAAAGCATTCGGCGAGATTGACTTTTTTCCCATAATAGTTTAAAATTCAATTATTATGGGGCATTTGGAGCACAAAAAAGATATAAAAGCCGGTAAACTTTTAAACGTTTATATTATAACGCTAAGCGATACAAGAAAAGAAAGCGAAGATGAAAGCGGGAACTATATAAAAGAAAGACTTTCATCGGTTTCCTATAAAGTGTCGGGTTACAGTATTATAAAAGACGATAAAGACTTGCTTGAAAATCTTGTCGTAAAAGTCTGCCTCCCTAATTCAAAACAGAAAACCGACGCCTTAATTATAAACGGCGGAACAGGAGTTTCTTTCAAAGATATAACTTATGAAACGTTAAAAGATTTATACGATAAAGAACTATACGGTTTTGGAGAATTGTTTAGAAGTTTAAGCTACAATGAAATTGGATCCTCCGCTATTATGTCGCGCGCTTCCGCCGGTATATATAACGGAAAAATAATTTTTTCCATCCCAGGTTCCCTAAATGCCGTAAAATTAGCTATGGATAAGATAATTCTAAATGAAATAGGGCATCTTTATTATGAAATATCTAAACATCTCTCTTGAAACGAGGCGTAATATTTGAAAACGAACTATATATGATAAGCATTAAAGTTCGGCTTTTTGCCGCTTTCAAAGAAATAATCGGAAAAAATCAATTAGATTTGCAGTTTAACGACGGTTCTTCGTTAAAAGACGTTATTGTATTTATAAATGAAACTTATCCTGCCGTAAAAAAAATAATCGAAATTTCTAAATATGCGGTTAATATGGAATATACAGATATAAACGACGGAAAAAAGTTGAACGACGGAGATGAGATAACTATTATTATGCCTGTCAGCGGGGGTGTTTTCTCAGCATCGGAAACGGGTATGTATATAGAGATAACCGATAAGAAAATAGATTATGCAAAAGTTCTCGATTTTATTTCCGATGCTTCGGCAGGATCGGTTCTTTTGTTTAACGGAACGGTCAGGGATAATGACGACGGAAAGCCGGTAGAATATTTATATTACGAGGCATATGAAGAAATGGCGGTTAAAGAAATTAAAAAATTAATTACCGCCGCATTTAGCAAGTATAATATTTTAAAAGTCTGTATAATTCATAGAATAGGAAAAATGGAAATAGGAGAAACTTCTATTTCCATTGGAATTTCAAGCCCTCACAGAGAAGACTCATATCTGGCGTCGAAGTTTTTAATAGACAATATAAAAGAAACAGTCCCGATATGGAAAAAAGAAGCGCTTGAAGAAGGCGGCAGATGGAAAAGATTATGAAAAGAAATAATATGAGGTTTTAGCGTAATGAAAGAATTGAGCAAAGAACTCTATTTAGGTATAGATATAGGTTCGACTACCGTTAAATTTGCAATTTTAGACAAAAGCCTTAAAGTTATAAAAAAAGATTATATAAGGTCAAACGGAGAATCCGTTATGACGGCTTATAATGTTTTAAAAGATATTTTCGATGAGTTTCCGGAAAATTCTTTTGCGGGAATAGGGGCTACCGGTTCAGGTTCGAGAACGTTAGGAGAGGTCTTGGGCATTCCCAATATAAATGAACTTGTTGCCCAGACGGAAGCCGTGAAATATCTTTATCCCGATGTTAGAACGGTTATAGAAATGGGCGGGCAGGATTCTAAATTTCTTATGCTAAGGAAAAATACCGAGACGGGACAGATTTTTCTCGAGGATTTTGGACTTAACGACCTATGCGCTGCGGGAACGGGTTCTTTTTTAGACCAACAGGCAGAAAGGCTTAATATAAATATTGAGGATGAGTTCGGGCGACTGGCTTTAGAATCTAATAATCCTGCAAAAATAGCCGGACGATGTACCGTATTTGCTAAATCGGATATGATACATCTTCAACAGGTTTCGACCCCTATATACGATATTGTAGCCGGATTATGTTATGCCGTCGCAAGAACGTTCATAGGAACTATTGCTAAAGGCAAGAAATTTGAAAAGCCGATTATTTTTCAAGGCGGGGTGGCATTCAACCAAGGCATGGTTAGGGCATTCAAAGATGTTCTTAAACTGAAAGACGATGAACTTATTATTCCGGAACATCATACGGTTATGTCTGCAATAGGAATTGCCATAATTTCGCAAAATGAAAAAAATTTTAAATTTAAAGGGTTGGAACCCCTTAAAGAATTTATAGAGAAAAGTAAATTAACCGGAAGATATAGAGACAGGCTTAAAGATTATTCGATAGAAGACAAAAAAGAAAATAATTCGGACTTAGATAATTTAACCGTCGTGAAAAACTTTTCCGGTCTGACGATTCCCGTATATATCGGCGTGGATACCGGTTCCGTTTCTACCAATGTAGTTTTATTGGATGAAAATAGACGGCTTTTGATTAAAAAATATAAGAAAACCAAAGGCAAACCCATAGACGTCGTCAGAGAAACCCTTCGCGAAATATATTTGGAATTAAAAAATTTTAATATAGATGTTTCGGTTAAAGGGGTATGCACTACCGGTTCGGGAAGATATTTAATTGCCGATTATATAGGAGCCGATATAGTAAAAAATGAAATAACGGCGCAGGCGGTCGCATCTATTTTTATCGATAAAGAAGTGGACACGGTTTTTGAAATAGGCGGACAGGATTCAAAATATATAAGAATTAAAAACGGGGTAGTAATAGATTTTGAAATGAATAAAGCATGCGCTGCCGGAACCGGTTCGTTTCTGGAAGAGCAGGCGAAAAAACTTAATATAGATATTGTTAAGGAATTTGCGGATAAAGCTTTCAACGCGTCAAGCTCCTGTAATCTGGGGGATAGATGCACCGTGTTTATGGAATCGGACCTTGTTTCCCATCAGCAGAAGGGGGCAGACAAAAATCAGCTTATCGCGGGACTTGCATATTCAATAGTCGAAAACTATTTAAACAAAGTAGTTTTAGGCAAACCCATAGGCGACCGAATACTTTTTCAGGGCGGCGTCGCATTGAACAAAGCGGTGGTGAGCGCCTTCGAAACTCTTTTAGGTAAAAAAATAGTCGTTCCGGAACACAATGAAGTGACCGGGGCAATAGGAAGCGCTCTTATAGCATTTCAAAATATGGGACCATCAAAATTTGCCGGTTTTGATCTTACGGATAGAAAATATTTTCAGGAATCTTTTGAATGCCAAAAATGTTCTAATTTATGCGATGTAAATAAAGTTACCGTTGAATCCGAATCTCCGCATTATTATGGGGCAAGATGCGATATATTCGAAATAGATAAGGCTAAAACAAAAAAAGGAGAAAACTTTTTTAAATTTAGAAAAGAACTTTTATTTGAAGGATATTCCGTAGAAAACGAAGCCGATTATTCAAAACCGCGTATGGGTATTCCTTTATGTTTAGAAACATACGATCTTCTCCCGTTTTATAATGAATTTTTTACAAAACTGGGATTTAACGTTATTTTATCGGATGAAACTAACCGTCAGATTATAAATACTTCTAATATGCTTTCCGTAACGGATACTTGTTTCCCAGTAAAAGTGCTGTCCGGTCACGTAAAAAATTTGATAGACAAGAAAGTCGATGCAATTTTTCTACCTGCATTAGTAAACAGGGAAAAAAATCACGAATTTCAGGAAAATACATATCAATGCCCATATATACAAGGTGTTCCATATATAGCAAAATCGCTTTTAGAATTCGATAAAATAAAAATAATTTCACCGGAAATCAGAATGTTTAGCGATAGTTCCGATTATAACCTGACGGTGGATAACATCGTCAAAAATCTTAAAAGTTTCGGTATATCAAAAAATAAAATTATAAATTCTTTCGATTCGGCGTTTCAAAAACAAAAGAGTTTTTTTGAAAAATTAAAAATCAAGGGAAAAGAAGTTATAGAAAAATACGACGATATTACCGTATTAGTCGGCAGACCTTATAATACTCAAGACGACGGGATTAATTTAGCTATTTCCAATAAGATATCGTCTCTCGGTATAACCGTTATCCCTATGGATTTTCTTGATATAGGCGAAGTTTCTATTTACGGAGAACATGATAATATGTTCTGGCATTCGGGGCATAAAATTTTATCCGCGGCAAAGATAATAATGGATAATCCTAAACTCAACGCCGTTTATGTTACTAATTACGCCTGCGGCCCCGATTCTTTCATTAAAACTTTTTTCGCCGAATATATGAAATATAAACCCTATCTTGAAATAGAAATAGACGAACATAATGCCGATGCGGGCTATGTAACGAGACTCGAAGCTTTTTTTGACAGTATAAGCGAATTTAAGCCCGAAAACATTTGACATTTTTTTATTATTATATAATAATAAATACTATATGAATTTGAATCCTAGATTAAATGCGATAGTTTTAAAAATTAAAAAAATGGGTTATAGTCTTACGCCCCAGAGGCTCGAGATTATTAAGATTATTTCCGAATCAAAAAATCATCCGTCTGCGACGGACGTATATAATAAACTTAAAGAATTATACCCGATGGTTTCTTTAAACACGGTTTATAAAAATCTTTCTATGCTTGCGTCCCTCCATGAAGTGAAAGAAATTAAAACAATGCAGGATTCCGTCCATTATGACGGAGATATTTCTCTACACGGTCACGCAATATGCGAAAAATGCGGAAAGATAACAGACATTGAGATAGACGAGTTTGATTTGAAAGGATTTTTTGAAACTAAAATAAAGAAAACGTTAACCGAAAACTATCACATAAGAAATTACGGAGTTGAATTTTACGGTTTATGCGGCGATTGCAATAAAAAAGCGCCGGACGTTTATCCTTCGGAAACATAATCGTATCCCTTTAGAATAGCCTGAATCATATTTTTTTTCTCCGCATCGTTTTTAGAAAACAACGCCGTCTGTCTGCAAACGGAATCAAGGTCTAAAAGATTGCTTTTTGCGATAAAAGCGCCAATCAGCGCATTATATGCGCTTACCTTATTTTTTCCCATAGCGTCCATATCTATTATATTTTTAAGAGGTATTTTATATATGTTTGTCGTCTTTTCATTTAACTTATTTGAAACCGAATCGTTGTCGGTAAGCCAATAATCGCACACGTTAAATGCGGAATAATCAGACAAGACCAGGGTATTTTTGTTTATAAAAGGAAGATAATTTAATATAGACTGATAGTCTAAGCTGATAATTGCGTCTATATTTTGAAGACAGCTTATAGACTCAAATTTTCCTACTTTTATAATCGCGTATGTTAAGCTGTAATTTGAAATATTAGATGCCGGTTTGATTAAAAGCGAAACGTTGAAATTTTCGCTTTTTAAAGAAAAGCAAATGAATTTACTTAGGTATTTAATTTCTTTGAAATCGGCGCCGTTTAATATAAGATTGTAATTTATATTTTCCATATCGGGTTAAAGGTTAATTTTACTTTCTAAAGATTTTTTTAATTTAATCTTTTTTCTTTTTTTTGATTTTATTCCGCTATGGGGGCATATGTCTATGCACAATCTGCAAAAATTGCATATTTCTGCATCTATGAATATATTTTTATCTTCCATAATTTTAATTGCGGCGCATCTTGTTTTCTGATAGCACAATCTGCACTCAAATTTATTGCAGACGGAATTATTAATATATAAATATGCGGTATAATTTAAATTTCGTCCGGATCTCGCAAAATTGTTGCAGTCGTTGTCTATAAATATCAGGGTTGAATCGTGTTTTAAATTTAAATCTTTTAATCGCGCGCCCTTTTTAACGGCTATTTTTTTAAAAGATTTTAATAACGGATGTGAAAGCAAATTTTCAATATTATAATCAAAATCGAAAATTGATTTATAAACGACGAATATAATTTTACCCTTAAAATTTAGTTCATTATACATTTTAGCAAATTTGTCCATTTGTTCAGAAAATGTAACCGCAGGAATAAAAATATAAAAAGTTTTATTTAAATCTTTGGAATATAAATTGAATGATAAAAAAAGAGGATTTTCCGTAATCATTATATTTTGAAACGAATATTTTAATGCGCTTGAGTTTAAAAGGGAAAAACACTCTTCTCCGCCTATCAATATATAATCTTCCGAAACGCCTATTTCTTTTTCGAGAGTTTGTAAAAAAGTGAATAAAGTACAGCCGGTGCAAAAAGATTTTGCCGATTTTATTTCGGTTATTATAAAATCGTCGGCACAAAATCCTAATTCGATCCCGTTATTATTTTCCGTTCCGGTAATTTTTAGATTTTCGAAGTTCAATAACGATTTATTGTTTTCTATGACTTCTGTAAACTGTGGGCTCAATAAACCTTTATCGTCGAATATGTATATATTTTTGTAGTTATTGCCGCAATCGGATTTAATTAATTCGATAAACTCGGAAGAATCTACGGGGTTGAGAAGGTTAAATAAAATTATGTCCGAATTTTCCGAAAAATCCTTATTTTCTATAATTCGATGAAAATATTCGGCACCCGTCAAGACAAGATTATTTCCTGCTTTTCCTTTAAACAGTTCTATATGCTTTCCGGTATTTTTAAAAAATTGAATATTATTTTTCAGTTCATTAGGAACGGTTTGTATGCCGTTATCCCCAAAAGAAAAATTTGGTTTAGCCGCAGTCCTTTCAGTATATTCTTTCTTCTCGTCAAGATTGTATTCATTCATAACCGACTCGTTGAGATAAATAAGAACCGGTAGTTTTAATTTTTCGGAAAGCTCGAAATAATAAGGAAGATAATCTATAAATCCTGATATTTTATAATAATTATAAACAGGCAAAATGCTTTCGAACGAGAAGGAAAACTTTTTAATGCCCGGTTTTTTAAAAAGAAATAAAACAATGCCGCCGTTTAAATTTTTATTGCCTATAAAATATTTTTCTAAATTGATAAAATTCAAAAAAGATTGATCATAGGCGAACGCCATAGCTCTGCGGTTAGTTATAGATAGACAATAAATCTCCGTCCATAAAAGATCCATATCCGACTGGACTTTCAAGGAAGACGTTTTGTCGATTTCAGGAAGGTTCTTTGTCAGTTTACCGTCAAGAAATATATTGCCGATTCCGTTATTTAAGGCTCTCTTTAAGATCAATTCGGTTCCGCAGATAATTTCATAACCTTTGTCGGAAGTTAAGATATTTCTATTTCTATTAAAAATTCCCATAATTTTTATAATTTAATCACATTAAATCGATAGGTTCTGCGCCTTCTATTTTTGTAAGTTTTACATCCTTTTTGGCGACAGAAATAATCGTTGCGAATATGTTTATAGCAACGAGCGAAATCATGACTACGGAAAATCCGCGCATAAATGCGAAAATATAGACGTGTTCCGGTACGCGGGAACGCACGGTAGTGCCGACGCGGGACATCTCGTATCCATGTTTTAAATATGTAAAGACGAGTCCCGATATGGCAACGCCGAATATGAGACCCAACGCCCTCATCATATTTAAAATTCCTCCGGCGACCCCCAGCCTTTCCGGCGGCGCCGAAAGCATTATGGCGCTGTTGTTGGGAGGGGTAAAAATACCCATTCCGACGCCGAGTATAATAAATTCAAAAATTAAAAGATATAGATTTACGGCAGGAGTTAAAAATGTTAAAAGTAGCGTCGAAACTGCGCAGATAAACATTCCTGCCGTAGTCATTATGCGTGAGCCTAATTTATCGGAGATTGCTCCGGCAAAAGGGGCGATTATAGCCATTGAAAGCGGTATAGGGGTTAAAAGAGAACCTGTTACCGCGGCATTATAATGTAATACCTCTTCTAAGTAAAAAGGCATAAGAAATAAAACGGCGAACAGAACGTAGTAAGATAAAAGACCGGTTGTGTTGCCTGCGGAGAACCCCCATTTTTTAAACATTTTAAGATCGATCATCGGATGTTGAACTTTGAGCTCGGTATATACAAAGAGCGGCAGTAATATGATAGCAATAATAAAATAAGTAAGAATTACGGGAGAATTCCATCCAAGTTTTTCGCCCTGATTAACGGCTAAAACTAAAGAAGCCAATCCCGCCGCAAAAAAAGATATGCCTAAATAATCTATTTTTTCTCTTTTTTCGCCGAGTTTGGCTTTGCTTGACGGGAGTATAAACAGAGCCATAAATGTGCCTATTATTCCTATCGGAACATTGACGTAAAATATTAACCGCCAGTTTACCGCGGCAATAAGCATACCTCCTACGAACGGGCCGACCGACATTGCTATTGCCTGTATCGAGCCCTGAAGCCCTATAGCTTTCCCTAATTCATTCGAAGGAAATGCCTGCGTTATTATAGCAACGGAATTTGCTTGAAGCAGACCTGCGCCGATTGCTTGAAGCACGCGGGAAAATATTAGAAAATTTGCGTTAGGAGCGAGTCCGCACAGCGCAGAACCTACCGTAAACACGACGAAGCCGGTATTATACATCTTTGTTCTTCCGAACATATCGGCAAGCCTCCCGAAGAGAGGCAAAAAAACCGTCAGCGTCAACATATATGCCATTGCGACCCATTCTATGGTGGACATAGGAACGGCAAACCCATGTTGCATAGTCGGCATAGCGACGTTAACTATACTGACGTCCAAAGCGGACATAGTTGCTCCGACAAGAACAGTGGTGAGTATAAACCACTTCCAGTTAGGATGAGATTCAAAATATGGATGAGGAAAAGTAGATTTTTTTTCCAATTTAATACCTCCGTGTTTATTCGGATTTTATATTTTTAACGGCTGTTTACCGCAACTTTATTCCAAGTTCTTTAAGTTGAACGTCTTTTACGTTGGAAGGGGCGTCCGATAGCGGACAATAGGCTTTCTGGGTTTTAGGAAAAGCTATTACGTCCCTGATAGAACTTTCGTTTCTTAGTATCATTAATATTCTATCGACGCCGAAAGCTATACCGCCGTGGGGAGGAGCTCCAAAACTTAATGCGTCTAAAAGAAATCCAAACTTAAGTTTTGCGTCTTCAGGCGATATAGAAAGAATTTCAAAAATTTTGCCTTGAAGTTTAGGATCATGTATTCTTATACTGCCGCCTCCTATTTCCTCTCCGTTAAGCACAAGGTCGTAGCTGTCGGATTTAACCGAAAGGGGATCCTTTTCAAGACTTTTTAAATCTTTTTTGGCAGGAGAAGTAAAAGGATGGTGAACGGAAACGATTCTTTTTTCTTCTTCGGAATATTCGAATAGAGGAAAATCGACGACCCATAAAAGGTCGAATCTACCTTCGGGAATAAGATTATATTTTTTTGCAAGGTGAAGCCTTAATCTTCCGAGAACGTTTTCCGCAGTTTTTTTTGAATCGGATTGGTAAAAAATTATATCGCCGTTTTTAGCCCCCAGTCTTGCAACGGTTTTATTTCTTTCATCGTCGGATATAAACTTTGAAATTCCGCCTTCGAACAGTCCGTTTTCTCCGACTTTAGTCCATGCAAGACCTTTTGCGCCAAAATCTTTTACCGTGACTAAAAGTTCATCGATATCTTTTCTCGAAAGAAGATTCGACCCGTTAGGAAAGCAAACGGCTTTAATGACCCCGCCTTTTTGAATATTATCTTTAAATACGTTTAACGAGGAGCCGGCAAAAATATCGGTTAAATTATTAATAATCAGTTCGAATCTCGTATCGGGTTTATCGCTGCCGTATTTATCCATCGCTTCGTCGTAATCCAATACTTTAAAGGGTTTTTCTAATTTTATACCTAAGAGTTTATTAAATATCGAAGCAAATAATTCTTCCGTAACGGAAATAACGTCGCCGGTTTCTACAAAAGACATTTCCATATCGAGCTGGGTAAATTCAGGCTGTCTATCCGCCCTTAAATCTTCATCCCTGAAACAACGCACTATCTGATAATATCTTTCAAACCCGCTGACCATAAGAATTTGTTTGAATAGTTGAGGGGATTGCGGAAGAGCAAAGAAATGACCGTGATTTAGCCTGGAAGGCACTAAAAAGTCCCTGGATCCTTCAGGCGTGCTTTTCGTTAAAAAAGGCGTTTCTATATCAAAAAAACCTTTATTATTTAAAAACTCTCTAATCAGATAGGTGAATTTAGACCTAAATATTAAGTTATCCTTTAATCTTTTGCTTCTTAAATCTAAATATCTGTACTTAAGTCTCGTAAATTCATTAACATCGCTTTCTTCGTCTATTTGAAAAGGTAAGACTTCGCACGTATTGAGAACTTCGACGGATTTTGCGAGAAGTTCTATGCCGCCGGTTTTTAACCCTGCGTTTTCCGTTCCCTCGGGTCTTTTTCGGACGATTCCGGTAATAGAAACGACATATTCGTTTTTTAATTTTTTGGCATTCTTAAAAGATTCTTTGTCTATATTTTCGTCGAAAACTATCTGGAGTATGCCCGAATAATCTCTTAAATCGATAAAGATTAATCCCCCGTGGTCCCTGTAATGCATAACCCATCCTTTAAAGGTAAATTCTTTACCGGTATCGGATTCATTAATATCTTCGCATAACGTTCGCATTTTTATATCGTTTCTCCAAATTTTAAAAATACGGTTGGATTTTTTTAGTTCAATTTTAAAGTTTATAATTTTAGCATTGGTTATGTCAATAAAAATTTATCTATTTCTTTCTCCATAAAGTAGTTTCCATATAAAAAATCGATATGATTTTTGGCAGGAATCTCTACAATTGTGGAATTTACGAACTTTTTGCGTAATTCCTTAACACATTTTTCGTTTATAATCAGATCTTTTTCTGAGTATATAATATTAAAAAATATTTTATTTCCGTTAATTTCATTTAAATCTTTACCGCAATGTTCGCTATAATATTTAGAATATTTAAAATCGTTTACTACTATTTCGTCGGGCGTCCTCTTTATATCGGCTAAAGCATCGTTTAAGATATTTTTGTCCATTGAATTAAGAGCATCTTTCAAAAAAAGCATTATAGTTCTGTCGAAAGAATTTTCTAAACTTTTTATAAAACTATCGCTTATGCCTGTATTGTGGCATCCCGCAATAGTCATAATCTTTTCGACTTTTTCGGGAAATAAGCAAGCATATTTTATACAGATCTGAGCCCCCATAGAGTGACCTATTAAAAGAGCTTTTTCATTTTTTCCAAACGATTTTGATGCAAGAGAATATATCGTTTCGGCATAAAATTGCATGCCCTCTTTTTCGGAAATTGAATGATTCGAATTAAAATCCGCGGACCTGAAATGAAAAGGAAGGTCGAGAATAAGTATATTATATGTCCTGCCGAATTTTTTTTTAATATAATTGAAAATTGAAAGCATAGAAAGATGATTTCCGCCGGCGCCGTGAATCAATATTATATTTTTTGAACCGGCATTATGATGTAAAACGTAAAAAATTTTTACGTCATTTAATTCAATGAAGGGCATATAAATTTAAAAATTTTTTAAAATATGATATATTGGACTAATAAAATTGTTCTACCGGTCTTATTATAACACGTTATAACACGGCAAAAAATGAATTTTATAAAAAAATTAGCATATTATTACTATAGAAACAGGCTTAAAAAAGAAGTATTAAGAAATAAAATTCCCGGACATATAGGGATTATACTGGATGGGAACAGGAGATACGCAAAAAAATGCGGATTTGAAGATGCGTCTAAAGGGCATAAAAAAGGTGCAGATAAGCTATATAAAGTTTTATCCTGGTGTATAGAATTAAATATTAAAGTCGTTACCGTCTGGGCTTTTTCGACCGATAATTTTAAAAGGAACGAGTCCGAAGTGAACGGCTTATTTGAAATCATAAAATCTCAGTTTGAATTTTATATAAATTCAAAATTTATAAACGAAAATAAAATTAGGGTGCAGGTTATAGGTAAAAGAGAGCTTCTTTCCGATGATTTAATAAACGTTATAGAAAAGCTTGAAGATAAAACCAAAGATTATTCTAATTTAAGGCTTTATATTGCCTTAGGATACGGCGGAAGGCAGGAAATATGCGATGCCATAATAAATTTTATCTCGGATAATATTTATATTAAAACAAAATTGAATCCTGCCTACGAAGGCGTTAATAGTTACGGAGGCGAAAGCGCTTCCTCCGTTTTATCTTCCCCGGAAAATCATCGGCATAATTGCCCCTCCAGTTTCACCGACGATTACGATTATCTGTCCAATATCATTACCGTCGAAAATATATCGAAATATCTTTATGCAAAAGGCTCCCCTGACCCCGACCTAATTATCAGGACCAGCGGCGAAATAAGATTGTCCGGGTTTCTTTTGTGGCAGAGCGCATACAGCGAATTTTATTTTTGCGACGCTTACTGGCCGGAGTTCAGGGAAATCGATTTTCTAAGGGCTATACGAAGCTATCAATCAAGACGGATAAGGGCGGGAAAGTGAATAATAAAAAAGAGTTAAAATATGGCTTTTAACAAAAAGCAAAAGAAGACCATTGCGGCAATGAGTTCGGTGGTGGGTTTAAGGATGCTTGCGGTATTTCTTGTTCTGCCCGTTTTTGTGCTTTTTGCCAAAAAATTTTCGTCAAATTTTATTTTAATCGGAATTGCTTTCGGTATTTACGGGTTGTCGAGGGCAATATTTCAGATTCCTTTCGGCTATCTTTCGGATAAAATAGGGAGAAAAAACGTCTTATTTTTTGGAATGTTGTTGTTCGGCATATTAACTTTTATAATCGGATTTTCTTCCAATATTTACGAGCTTATTCTTCTTAGATTTTTACAAGGAGTCGCAGCCGAAAGTTCCGTTGCTTTTGCTTTGGTGTCGGATACGGTTTCGGAGAACGACAGAACAAAAGCGCTGGCATTTCTCGGTATCCCGATAGGACTCAGTTTTGTCGTAGGAATAGTCGCGGGACCGCTTCTTTCATATTATTTCGGTTATCCGTTTTTATTTTATGTTTCCGGCATTCTGGGAATAATTTCGGCAGTCTTAATTCTTGTCTGGGTCGAAGAACCCAAAAGTAAAGAAATGTTAAAAGAAATCGAGGTTTCTTTAAAAGATGCCGTAAGAGTTCTTAAAAACAAAACGCTGGCAAATCTTTCCATTCAGGGTTTCTTATTATCTTTTTTTATGACTATTTTCTTTTTCGGTTTGCCTCTGATAGTTAAAAATGAACTTGGAACCGGTTATTATTACAAAGTTTTAATCCCCATGGTGATTTTTTCGCTTTTTGCGATGATGAAAGCGTCAAAAAAGGCGGATATGGGATACGAGGTTCATCTTTTAAAGCTAAGTTTTATACTAATGGGGATTTCAAGCATTTTTATGTTTTCCCCGCCGGGTAATTATGCGCTGCCGATAATTATTATAGGAGGTATTCTTTTTTTTACCGGTTTTTCTATTACGGAGCCTATAATGCCTTCTTTAGTTTCGTCTTCATCGGATAAATCCTTCGTCGGCACTTCTATGGGCGTTTATAATACCCTGCAATTTTCGGGAAGTTTCTTCGGCGGAAGTATTGCGGGTTTATTGTATGAAAGTTATTACGGCTTTATACCGGTAATTTTAATCTCATCTTCTTTAATATGCTATCTTTTAATAATGAGAATAAAAAATGAAAAATATGAATAAAGTAGATTTAACTAAGTTAAAATCTAAAGTAAAAGAAAGACCTTTGTATTTTTGTAAATGCGGTTTGTCGAAAAGACTGCCGTATTGCGACGGCAGGCACGGATGCGACGAACATGCAAATAAAAATAAAGATGCGTGTCCGGAACAAGGACGGGAAAACGGCGCTATAGATAAATCCGACGGCGAATAATTATACTTCGAATTCTTCCCCGATAAACTCTTCTTCGATTATCATTTTCATTTCTTCTTTGCTTATAGAAGTTCTAATCGCGATGAAATAAAATAAGACGGCGGTTAAAATTATGACTATTGAATCGTAAGGCGATTTAATAATATTTTGTCCGCCGAAGTTTTTATTTCCCAGAAAAGATATTATTAAAAGAACGGCGGTATAAGATAGGAACCAAAGTCCCGGAATCACGGTTTGTTTGAATTTATTTTTAATTTTACCGGAGTTAGTTAAAATAAATAAAATGATCCCGATAGAGATTCCCGCCGATAATTTCCACAGCGTCGAAAAAGTTGACCAGTAAATAATGAGGGTTCCGACTATAAAAGCAGATAACGATATTATATTTGCAAAAGGCAGGTAAAAAGGGCGTTTTCTTTTAGGGTCTAATTTTCGGAACGTCATAAGCCCTATTGGACCGAGGACATAAGTAAATACCATTCCCGACGTGATTATGCCGACTAAAGACTGCCAGCTTGGAAACGGAAGCAGGTATAACGCCGATAAAATAAACGTAAAAATCAGCGATATGTATGCCGTACCGTATTTATTAAAATTTAAATGAAAACTTTTAGGCAGGAATTTCATTTTAGACATAGCGAAAGTAATTCTGGAGGTAGTGCTCATATATACTAATCCTGTCGCAAAGGGGGAAATAACCGCCCCGATTATCACCATTAAAGCAAATGCGGTAAATCCGTATAAATTTAATAAATTTACGAAAGGAGAAGATAAATTAAGCATATTCCAAGAATTGTGCTTAACCTGCGGGACGGATATTATAAAGCTGAATGAAAGCAAAGTATAAACTATGATACCGATGACGACGGATATTATAGTAGCGGCGGGAACGTCCCTGCCGGGGTTTTTTGCTTCGCCGGAAAGGTCTATCGCCTGTCTGAAGCCGAGATACGAAAATATGACCCCGCCCATAGATATGCTTTTCATAATTCCGTCATATCCGTAAGGCAGTAAATTGTAACCGGAAAGATTTTTTATATTGCCGCTTTTAACCGAAATATAAATAAGCACCGCCGAAGTTGCCAAAACTATTAAAATTTTAAAATATGTGAGGAAAGTATTGGTTTTTGCAAATATTTTTGCGCCGAACAGGTTGAGTAGAAAGAAGATTGCGAGGATAAAAAAAGAAAAGATAATTCCTTCCTCGGTAAGCGATTTATTTACATAAAGCCCGTGGATATAAAAATTAAGATACTGGACGGTGGCTATAGTCTCTATGGTGCTTACCGCCGCGCCGGCAATTATTAATATCCAGCTCGTTATAAATCCCAAAAATGCGCCGTGGGTATATTTAGGATATCTTGCTAAACCTCCTGCCGCCGGCATCATTGCGCCTAGTTCTGCATATACTAATGCGATGAGGATTACTGCAAATCCGCTTATAAACCAAGAAAATATCGATGCGGGACCGGCGTATTTAGCGCTGATATATATGCCCAATAGCCAGCCCGAGCCTATAATTGCGCTTGTCGAGGCAAACGTTAACTGTAATAAATTTAAAGATTTTTTCATCGGTTTGATTTAATAAAATATATGTGATAATGTATTATAATTGCCATTTTTATATAAAACAACAATAAAATAATGTGACGAGATATTAATTTAACATAAAGAAAATTAAGGAGGCAAAAATCAAATGATTTACGATTTGATTATAATTGGAGGCGGACCCGCAGGTCTTTCAGCCGCAATATACGCTCTTAGAGCCCGTCTTAATATAATTTTAATAGAAAAAATGGCGGTAGGAGGACAGATAGCCCTTACCGATAATATTGAAAACTACCCGGGGTTTCCGTCGCTTTCGGGAGTCGAGCTTATGCAAAAATTTGAAGAACACGCTAAAGGTTTGGGATTAAATATCATATACGACGAAATAAAAGATATAATCGACAATGGACAATATAAAGCTTTAAGAGGCGTTAACGCAAGTTATCAGGCAAAGACGGTTATTATAACCGTCGGGGCTTCTCCTAAAAGGCTTAACATTCCCGGAGAAAGAGAGTTTACCGGAAGAGGGGTGTCTTATTGCGCGACCTGCGACGGACCGTTTTTTAAAGATGAAGATATAGCGGTTATAGGAGGCGGAGATGCTGCATTAAAAGAAGCCAACTATCTGACTAAAATCGTTAAATCCGTGGTTTTAATTCATAGAAGAAAAGAATTCAGGGCCGAAAAAATAATACAGGAAAAACTGCATAACGCAAAAAACGTTACAATGGAATTAGAACATTCGACCGTTTCTATAAACGGCAATAAGACCGTAGAATCGGTAACTATAGAAAATATTAAAACCAAAGAAAGAAAGACTATTCCCGTTAAGGGGGTTTTTATTTTTATAGGAATAAATCCGCAAACATCATTTCTAAAGAATATTGAAAAAGACGAAAACGGTTTTATAAAAACCGACCCTTATACCCTAATGACTTCTATGCCCGGCGTATTTTGCGCAGGCGACGCCCATTCCAAAAAATTACTTCAAGTTGCCACTGCGGTAGGTGAAGGCGCTTTAGCGGCTACAGCCGCAGAAGAATTTGTTTGCGATATCTGTTGACTTTTGTGATAAAAGTCATTTATTAATTCTTTTTAATCCCGTAAAATAAATTATAATTAAATTTAACTGGATTATACGAGAGGTGCGTTTAAATTGGAAAACGGCGAAAGCGAGGACAATAATTATAATCCGATGCAGGATATGGTTTTAACGAGGCACGGGTTTGTTCAGGGAAAGGAAAAATCTTTTCTTTTAAATCCTAAAGATAAGCCTTTTATCGGAATAATAGGAATACCTCCCAAAAAAATTATGGAGGAACTAATTCAAAAAAGCGCCATTATACTTTCTTTAGATATGTATAAAGTCGATCAGCTCATCACCGAGCCTACGGACAATATACTCCCTAAAGCTTATTGCGCCCAAATTAAAAGAATAATAGCAAATATTTTATCGGTAACCGATTACTGGAACGAAGACGTTATGGATTCCGTTTTAGTGGGAAGAAATCCTATATCCGAGATAATAATCGAGGATTCTGAAATTTGCAGATGCAACGAAATGGGTTTTGTCGCCGATTATATAGAAAACGAACTTAAAATTAAATTAAGACGCGTAAAAAATAAAGATATAGAAAGAAAAGGAGATTTTATATGCAAAAGCGGTATCCCCTTAGATGAAAAATTCGGTAAAATAGCCGGTTACTTTTATCGGGATATGGAAAAGAAAAAGTCTTTCAGACCTGAATACGTTAAACCTAAATGCGCTTTTTGGGGAACTCCGCCGTGGGGCGATTTTTCCATAGCAAATTATTTTCCCGACGAAACCCACATTTACGGGTGGACGAGATGCGTCGAGAATCTTACGCCCGGAGACTTAAAATTAGAACTGGAGTTCGATCCGGACGTGCCAACCGTATTTTTTTCCCAAAGTTTCTGTCCAAAAGCCGGTCTTGCGTCTTATCTTGCGAGCAAACATCCCAGAGGGATGTTTATAGATATGGATATAGGTCTTACGAGAAGCACGGTTGCAAAACTTACGGCATTTTTGCAATTAAATAAGGTTATTTAAGATTGAAAACGGAGAAAAGAAATGATATTACTTGATGCGGGAACGACCTATGCAAAAATACTAAATACCGAAACAAATGAAAGAACGGTAAAAAGGGTATCCGAACTCGAAAAAACATTCAGGGCGGATATAGGGACGGGGCATAATATAAACAGGTTTGCGAATCATTCGGTTAATGAAATTATAGCGCTTGCAAACGCCGGCAAAAGTCTCATAAAAGAGGATTCTTTTACCCTCTTAGACGTCGGTTCGAGAGACGCAAAATACGTAGTATTCGAAAGCGGAAATTTCGTTCATTCCGATTGGAATACCGAATGCGGCGCATTTACGGGACAGGCTATAGAAATTCTGGGTAATTATCTAAACGTTGATTATTCAAAGGTAGAGCCGCAAAAGGAATTTATAACGGCAACATGCGGACTTCTCGGAATGGGGCATGTTTTCGACCTTGTAGCCGGCGGAACAGAGCCGGAAATAGCGGCTTCTAGATTAATTAAAGGCGTATGTATTTCGATGTTTAGGTTTGCAAGAAAGCCGAAAAAAATATATCTTACCGGCGGGCTTGTCCAGAACAGGCTTTTTGTCGAATCTATGCCCTGCGAAACGATAATATTAGACAGGTTTACTTTGTTGGAAGGAGTTAAGGAATACGCGCTAAGTCTGGTTGAAAATTAACAGCAGAAAAAAAGAGAAAAAAGGGGACAGATTTATTTATTTTCTTACGGCTGACTGCATTTGCGGGATTTTAGATAGAAAATAAATAAATCTGTCCCCTTTTTCTTATTATCTTTTTCTTAATACGACAGCGTTTTTACGTTATCGTCCATAACCATCTCGACGACGTATGCCCCACCCACGACGCCGCTACATTCTTCTATAAGGTCTTCTTTGTTAAAATTGTTTAATTCTAAGGCAGGAGTGCATACTTTAAAAACGACCCCTGCTTCGTAAGCGTCTTTAATAAAATCATAAACCGATTTTGGACTTCCTTCTTTAACCCTCAGGTTTTCCGCAACGCCTTTTTTCATCAAAAGACCGGCGTCCGCCGTAAGCACGACTTCTACTTCATAATCCATAGTCGCCGCCGCCGCCGCCTGAAAAAAGGGCGCTCCTAAAGCATGCGGGTTGGAAGGCGAAGTATTTTGAAGCATAATAAAAAGTTTGTTTGCCATTTGTAATGGATCCTCCATTAATTTTTTTTAAACTTTTGCAAAATAAGCGGTAATTTCTATATATTAGAATAACATTAAAGCGGGTTTTTTTGCAACAAACAATTTTGGGTTATTTAGGAGCGTATAATATTTTCATCGATTCTTTGACTTCCTTACCGGTTTCCGAAGCGATTATTTCTGCTTTTTTAGTTCCGGTAAACAGAATATCCCAAATTTCATCCTTATTTTTTAAGTAATAAGCCCTCCTTTCGTTCATCGGTTCGAGAAGGTTTTTAATAACGGTAAAAAGGTTATCTTTACATTTTATGCATCCTATTTTCCCGTTTCTGCAATTATATTCCGTTTCTTTTATTAAATTTTCATCCGAAAAAGCCTTATGGTAAGAGTATATAGTGCATATGTCGGGGTTTCCCTTGTCCGTAGGATGAATCCTATTTTTGTCTGTCAGCGCAGACCTTATTTTAGTTTTTATAGAATCATAACCATCCGAAAGATTAATTGCGTTTCCGTAAGATTTGCTCATTTTAAGGTTTCCGTCGAGTCCGACTAACCTCGGAAATTTGTCTATCAGGGCAAACGGTTCTATTAATTTGCCGCAGTATAATTCATTAAATTTTCTAATTATTTTTCGTGAAAGTTCAATGTGGGGAAGCTGGTCGATGCCCACCGGGACCAAGTCGGCTTTAAAAATGGCTATATCGGCGGTTTGACTTACCGGATAACCCAGAAAACCGTAAGTTAATTCCTTATACCCCCTTTCTTTTGCTTCGGTTTTTATCGTTGGATTGTGTTTTAAAGGATTGATGGAAATAAGCATAGAAAAAAAAGTAGTGAGTTCCGCAATTTCCGGTATCATAGATTGTATGATTATCGTAGATAAATTAGGGTCTATTCCCGCCGAAAGATAATCTAAAGCGACAAGAAAGATATTATCTTTAAGCTTTTCGGGATGTTCGAAATTGGTCGTTAGGGCTTGAATATCGGCTATTAAAATGAAAGTTTCGTATTTATCCTGAAGCCTTACCCTGTTTTTTAACGAACCGGCGTAATGACCTAAATGTAGCGGTCCCGTGGGTCTGTCGCCTGTTAAAATTCTTTTGTAATTGAATTTCGATTCGTCGGCTATAGCCGCGTTATCCGTCTTTAAATCCATCGTTTAATACCGTTTTGTATGTTTTTGCGTTTAGTTTTTAATTATAATATGTTATAATGATAGAAAACAAGTTAAAAAATAATATATGGACAAATGCAAAGTTTTGAAAATATAAAAACAAAGCAGAAAAAAATAAAAGAGCTTTTAAAAGAAAAAAACGCAATACTGCTGGCGCATAACTATCAAAGAGACGAAATTCAGGAAATTGCCGATTTTCAAGGCGATTCGCTGGAACTTTCCATCAAAGCGAATAAAACCGATGCCGACATTATCGTATTTTGCGGCGTCCGTTTTATGGCTGAAAGCGCCGCTATTATGAATCCCAATAAGACGGTAATACTTCCGAACGAAAACGCCGGATGTCCTATGGTCGATATGATAACCGCCAAAGATATCGTTAATTTAAAAGCCGATTATCCCGAAGCTCCGGTTGTTGCCTACGTGAATACTTCGGCGGAATGCAAGGCCGTTTCAGATATTTGTTGTACGTCGGCAAATGCAGTAAAAGTCGTCAACTCTCTGCCGGCTAAAAGAGTTATTATGGTTCCCGATAAAAACCTCGGGAGCTACGTCCAGAGATTTACCGATAAAGAAATAATAAGCTGGCCCGGATTCTGTCCGCCTCATAAAAGAACAAAACCCGAAGATATCAAGGCGCTAAAAGAAAAATATCCGGGAGCGGTATTTGTAGCGCATCCGGAGTCCACCCCCGAAACAATAGACGTCGCCGACCATGTTTCTTCTACGTCGGGAATGTATAAATTTGTTAGGGAATCATCCGCAAAATATTTTATTATAGGGACGGAAAGAGGCATAATGTATAAAATGAAAAAAGAAAACCCCGATAAAGTTTTTATTCCTTCCAATAAGGGGTTGGTATGCCCGAATATGAAAAAAACCCATCTTGACGACATTATAGATTCGTTAGCCGGTATGAAAAATATTATAAAAATTCCCGAAGACGTTAGAATTAAAGCAAGAAAATCTATTGAAAATATGCTCGCCCTTTAGTATAATAAATTTTCCTAAATAATAGAAAAGGGACAGACTTAAGTCTGTCCCTTAAAAAAGAGGAAAAATTATCAAAGCCCTCGATTTTCAACAATTGACTTTTAAACTCCAAAATTTTTGGTCCAATTTTGGATGCGTAATTTTAGAACCCTACGATATTGAGGTGGGAGCCGCTACATTTGCGCCTTACACATTTCTCAAATGCCTTGACTGCGAAGATTGGAGAGCCGCCTATGTTCAGCCTTCCAGAAGACCTACCGATGGAAGATACGGTCAAAATCCCAACAGATTAGGCCGTTACTACCAGTTTCAGGTTATTATACAACCCTATATAAGTAAAATTCAAGAGATTTATTTAGACAGTCTTAAAAGTTTCGGCATAAATCCCGTCATGCATGACGTTAGATTCGTGGAGGACGATTGGGAATCTCCCACGCTTGGAGCATGGGGTTTGGGTTGGGAAGTTTGGCTTGACGGTATGGAAGTTACCCAGTTTACTTATTTTCAACAAATAGGCGGCATAGAACTTTCAAAACCTGCGATCGAAATTACTTACGGATTAGAAAGAATCGCAATGTTTCTTCAAGATAAAGATAACGTTTTCGATCTTCGGTGGAACGATTCTTTTAAGTACGGCGATATACATAAAGACGACGAATTTCAACTTTCTAAATATAATTTTGAATACTCGGACGGAGAAATCTTATATAAATTATTTAACGCCTATGAGGCTGAATCTAAAAAACTTCTTTCGTTTAAGCTGAAAGAACTTGTAAAACCTGCTTACGAGTATTGCCTAAAGTGTTCGCATACGTTCAATCTGCTTGATGCAAGAGGGCTTATCAGCGTATCGGAAAGGATGAATTTTATATTAAAGGTGAGGGCGCTTGCCGAAGGGTGCGCCAGACTTTATACCGGCGAAGGCGATAAAGGCGAAGCAAAAAATAAATAAAATTTTAGTCGTCGACAAATTTGAGGTCTATCGATTATCGACTATCAATATTAAATTAGGTTATCTAAATATGAGCGAATATTTATTAGAAATAGGTTCGGGAGAACTTCCATACGACGAGGTAAGAAAGATACCCGCGGTATTAAAAAATATTCTGCAAAATTTTTTTGAAAATGAAATAATGCTTAACGAGAAACCGGATATAGAGGTATTTTCTACGCCGAGGCGCACGGTTGTTTTAATCAGCGGACTGCCTTTAAAATCTCCCGACAGAGAAGTAGAAATCATCGGTCCCCCGGTCGGCATATCTTATCATGGAGGCGTTCCATCCGCGCCGCTTATACAGTTTATGAAGAAGAACGAAATTTCCGATCATAAAAGAATATATCCCGTAAATCAAAAAAAAGGCATTTATACGGCTTATAAAAAACATATAAAAGGAATGCCGATAAAAGATTTATTGACCGCAAATATTCCCTCGTTCATTAAAAAAATTCCTTTTAAAAAAACGATGTTTTGGATAGATAAAGAAATTCGCTATCCAAGACCGGTTCTTTGGATATTATCCATATTCGACGGAAAAACGTCGCCGTTTAATTTCGGAGATATTAAAGCGTCCAACTGCACCTATATCGCCGGACCGCTTTCTTATAAAATGAAATCCGTTAAAATTTCAAGTTCTAAAGACTATTTTGGCGTTATATCTTCAACCGGCATAATCCTTAAAAACGACGATAGAAAAAAAATTATAGAAACCGAAATTAAAATGCTGTCGAAGAAAGTAGATGCCGATATACCTGAATATGACGACGATTTTATAGACGAAATAGCCGGTTTAACGGAAACCCCTTATGCTTTGCTATGCGGATTCGACAAAAAATTTCTGTCCGTTCCCGGAGAATTGCTATCCGTGGTTATGCGCAAACATCAGAGATTTTTTCCGTTAAGCAAAAACGGCGGCTTATTGCCGTATTTTGCCGCCGTAGCCGATGTAAACCCTGCGCCTTCCGTTAAAGAATCCTTAGAAAACAATATTAAATCGGGCTATTCCAAAGTTTTAAGCGCAAGGCTTGCGGATGCGGAATTTTTTTTTAAAGAAGATATTAAAAAACAACTGTCTTCTTTTGTGGAGGAAACAAAAAATATTTTATTTTATCATGGGTTAGGTTCATATTTCGATAAAACGGAGCGGATAAGGGAATTAGGAATTTTTATAGCACAAAAATTGAATTTCCCGTCCGACGTATTACCTAATTTCAAAACTGCGTCCGGTTTATTGAAATTCGACCTTGCGACCCATGCGGTATATGAATTTCCGGAGATGCAGGGAGTAATGGGCAGGATATATGCGAAAGCATCAAAAGAAAGCCGCGAGGTATCTCTGGCTATCGAAGAACATTATTATCCCGTTTCTAAAGGAAAAAAAAGAGTTTTGCCTTCAAACGATTTATCTTCGCTCTGTGCTTTGTCGGATAAATTAGATACCGTTTTTTCTTTTGTAATGTTAAAAAAACTTCCTACGGGGGAATCTGACCCTTTTTATTTGCGTAGAGCTATGATAGGCATAATAGAAATTATTTTGAATAAAAAATATAAAATTAATCTGAGCGAAGCATGCGATTTTTATTTTAACGAATTTTTTAAGGAGCGCAAGCTAAACGCCGTTGAATTAAAAACCGTTTTTATAAATTTCGCATATGCCAGATTTAAGAATCTTCTGATTTCCTACGGCTATAAACCGGATGAAATAGCGGCAGTTTTAACTCCCGAAATATCCGGCGATTTTTATATTTCGCTTCTCAAAATAGATTTTCTTTCAAAATTTAAGAAACATGAAGAAGTTTTTGAGTTATCGCAGATATATAAAAGGATGAATAATATTACTTACAAATTTTCCGAAATAGTTAATTTTAATGAAGATAAATTAACTCTGCCGGAGGAAGTCCGACTTATTTCCGTCTTTAAGTCGGTTAGAAAAGATACGGTTTCCCTATTTAAAGAAAGCGATTATGTCGGGGCGGTAAATGAAATGTATAAGTTAGTGCGTCCGGTTAACGATTTTTTTGACGGCGTTTTGGTTTTAACCGAAGAAGAAGACGTTAAAAATTCAAGGATAGGATTGTTAAATAATATATTGAATTTTCTTAAAAATTTTTGTGATTTTTCCAATTTAGATTTATAATTATTTTTTTTAAATATCATATCATTTTATTTAATTGGAGGATGGCGTTATGGGCAAGTATGTTTATTTTTTCGGCAACAAGCATGCCGACGGCGATGGTTCTATGAAAAATCTTCTTGGGGGAAAAGGAGCAGGTCTTGCCGAAATGACAAACCTCGGCATAAGAGTTCCTGCCGGCTTTACTATTACTACCGACGTCTGCACTTACTATAATGAGCATAATAAGAAATATCCGGATGAATTAAAGACTGAGGTAAGAGATAATATAAAAAAAATGGAAGAAGCAATGGGTTCTAAGTTCGGAGATGCCCAAAACCCGCTGTTAGTTTCCGTCAGAAGCGGAGCAAGAGTTTCCATGCCGGGTATGATGGATACCGTCTTAAATCTTGGATTAAACGAAGATACTATCAAAGGGCTTATAAGTAAATCCGGCAATAGAAGATTTGCCTACGATACTTACAGAAGATTTATCCAGATGTTTTCAAATGTAGTGCTTGGTATAGATTCCCGTATTATGGAATCTCTCTTGGAAAACAAAAAGAAAGAAAAATCGGTAAAAAACGATAACGAATTAAGCGATGCCGACTTAGAAAGCCTCGTAACCGAATTTAAAAGCGTAGTTAAAAAAGAAAAAGGAATTAATTTTCCGGACGACCCCGAAGAACAGTTATGGATGGGTATTTCCGCAGTGTTTGAATCATGGAATGTTCCGAGAGCCATAACTTACAGAAAACTTAATAAAATTCCGGAAAACTGGGGAACTGCGGTAAACGTGGTTTCTATGGTTTACGGGAATATGGGCGAAACTTCGGCGACAGGCGTTGCTTTTACAAGAAATCCTTCCACGGGGGAAAACGGTTTTTACGGGGAATATCTCATTAATGCGCAGGGAGAGGATGTCGTAGCAGGAATAAGGACGCCTCAACCGGTAAACGAGTTCTCTAAGAAAAACCCTGCCGATATTTCGCTTGAGCATGCTATGCCGGCAGTATATAAAGATCTTTTGGAATATGCCGGGCTTTTAGAAAAACATTATAAAAATATGCTCGATTTAGAATTTACGATTCAGGAAAATATACTTTATATGCTTCAGGTTAGAACCGGAAAAAGAACGGCAAAAGCAGCGGTAAAAATTGCGGTAGATATGGAAAAAGAAGGTATGATAGATAAAAAAACTGCCGTCTTAAGAATAGACCCATATTCCATTGCGCAGCTTATGTATCCCGCAGTAGATCTTGACGCTAAAAAAGATGTTTTGGCAAAAGGACTACCCGCATCTCCCGGCGCGGCAAGCGGAGAAGTCGTTTTTTCTGCAGAAGAAGCCGAAGAAGAAGTAAAAAGAGGTAAAAAAGTTATATTAGTCAGAATGGAAACTTCCCCTGAAGATATTCACGGAATGAGCGTATCAGAAGGAATTCTTACCGCCAGGGGAGGAATGACGTCTCATGCCGCGGTCGTTGCAAGAGGAATGGGCAAATGCGCGATAACAGGGTGCTCCATTCTCGACATAAATGAAAAGAAAGGCGAAATAACAGTCGGAAACAGGGAAATAAAAAGAGGCGATATTATAACTTTAAACGGCTCAAACGGAGAAGTTTATTCAGGCTACGTAAAGATGGTCACCCCCGAGATTAACGAAGATTTTAAAACTATAATGAAATTTGCCGATGGATTCAGAAAACTTCACGTCAGGGCAAATGCCGATACGCCGGAAGACGCTAAAGTTGCAAGAAATTATGGAGCGGAGGGCATCGGATTATGCAGAACCGAACATATGTTTTTTAAAGGAGACAGAATAAAAGCCGTCCGGGAAATGATACTTTCGGACACGGTTGCGGAAAGGCAAAAAGCTCTTGCAAAGCTTTTACCTATGCAAAAATCCGATTTTATAGAATTATACGAAGAAATGAAAGGATATTCCGTGAATATTCGACTGCTCGACCCGCCGCTTCATGAATTTCTTCCCAAAACCGAAAAGGATATAAAAGAACTATCGGAAATTATGAATATTTCTTATGAACGGTTAAAATCCAAAGTTATTTCGCTTCATGAAGTAAATCCTATGCTGGGGCATAGAGGCTGTAGACTTGGAGTAAGTTATCCCGAAATTTATGAAATGCAGGTGCAGGCTATTATAGAAGCGGCATGCGAATTTCATAAAAATGGAAATAAGATAATACCGGAAATTATGATTCCGGTCGTAGGCATTTATGAAGAGATAAGATTGTTAAAAGAATTGGTCGATAAAAAGGCTTCCGAAGTGATGCAGAAATATAGCGTAAAGTTTAAATATCTCGTCGGAACGATGATAGAACTTCCGAGAGCCTGTATGGTCGCGGACGAAATTGCAAAAGAGGCGGAGTTTTTCTCTTTTGGAACAAACGACCTTACTCAGACTACTTTCGGTTTTTCAAGGGACGATATAGGTTCTTTTTTGCCGGATTATTTAAACAAAAATATACTTAAGACCGACCCGTTTATGGAATTAGACAGAAACGGCGTAGGAGAGCTTATGAAAATTGCCGTCAATAAGGGAAAAGCCGCAAGGGCGGATATTAAATTGGGAATTTGCGGAGAACACGGCGGAGATCCAAGTTCCATAGAATTCTGTCATAATTTAAATCTTAACTACGTCAGCTGTTCTCCTTACAGGGTTCCCGTGGCAATCATTTCTGCGGCGCAGGCGCAGATTAAAGAGGAGAAACTTTAATCCGATAATATTGATTTGAACTCGATAAAATTAAAAACACCGGCTGTTTTTTCATTAGATATTTCATTATCTATCGGAGAAGAAAGCGGAATATACGTTTTTTTATGCGACAGCTACGCCTCGGCTAAAGATTTATATAAAAATATCTCTTTTTTTTCGTCTAAAAATATCTCTTTTTGCGAAGAAATAATTCCCATAAGCCTCCTGTATGATTTAAAACATGACGACGATGCCGTTATAATTTTAACCCCGCTTTCTTTTTTCTCTAAAGTTCCGGAACCGGGCAGTCTTTTAAATTCTTTCATACATATCAAGAAAGGATTGAACTTTCCCAGAGAAAATCTTATAAAGACTTTAATTTCTTACGGTTACGAAAGGACTAATCAAATTGAAAACGAAAACGAATTTGCCGTCAGAGGCGGTATTGTCGACATATTTAGCGGAGACGGTCTATATCCGGTAAGGATAGATTTTTTTGACGAAACCGCCGAAGGCATAAGATATTTTGATTTAAATACACAGATAAGCTTTAAAAACATTGACAGTTTTACGGTATTTCCGGTCAAACCGGATTATTACGAAAAGAAGCTTAATATTTTAGAGGTATTAGAAAATCCGGTTTTATATATAGAAGAACCGGAAACCGAACTATTAGATGCGTTAAACCGCGATACGTTAAATAAAAATCTTTTTAACGCCTCTTTGAATAATTTAGATAAATTTTATTTTTATAATTATAAAAAATCTGCAATATATTACGGTATTAAAAATCCCGAAAATCCAATAGGACGGTTATCGTCCGCTATAGAATCCGGCAATATCGATTTTATCTCAAAACTAAAATATAAAGACGGAAAATTAAACTTAACTTTAATTAAGAAAATTTTTATTAATCTTATCGAAAAAGGATACAAAATAATAATAGCGTCAAAAAATGATATTCATAAAGACAGGTTAAAAATTATTTTTGAGTCCATAGGCTTAGACGAAGAGAAGACGGGCGGCAGGTTTCAAATATCAAATGGAGATATTTCGTCGGGTATCATATCTAAAAAGCATAAACTCTTTATAATTAAAGAAGAAGAACTTTTTAGGGAACATTTGGATTTAATTCCTGAATCAGGCCGCATATCAAAGGGAGCCGATTACTTTAAAAGCATAGAAGAGCTTAATCCGGGCGATTTCGTAGTTCACGATGAATTCGGCATAGCAAAATTCAGCGAAATAAAAAATATAACTCTTAACGGAATTTCATCAGATTATTTTACTCTTCTCTTTGAAGGCGGAGATAAGCTTTTCGTTCCTTCCGATAAAATATACCTGCTTCACAAATATATTGCCTCTTCCGAAGAAAATTTTCCGGCATTAAGCAGACTGGGAAATAAATCGTGGGAAAAGGCAAAGGTGAGGGCGAAAAAGAAGGTTGAAGAGATAGCCGACGATTTAAAAGTTTTGTATGCCAAAAGAATGACCGAAAGGGGATTTGCCTTTTCCGAAGAAGACGAGGAATACAGAGAATTCGAGGAAAGTTTTGAATTTGAAGAAACGGATGACCAGTCTAAGGCTATAAAGGAAGTCCTATCCGATATGCGCGGTAATAAGCCTATGGACAGGTTGATTTGCGGAGACGTCGGGTTTGGAAAAACGGAAGTTGCAATAAGAGCGGCTTTTAAAGCCGCTATGGATGGGAAGCAGGTTGTGTTAATAGCTCCTACCACTCTTTTAGTAGATCAGCATTACAATAATTTTAAAAAAAGATTTGAAAAATATCCGGTAAAAGTAGCATGTATTTCAAGGTTTATTAAAAAAAACGAGGAAAAAAAAATAATTGAAGGGATTAAAAACGGGAGCATAGACATAATAATAGGGACGCATAAACTATTATCCGAAAAGATAGCATACAATGATATAGGACTTTTGATTATAGACGAAGAACAAAAATTCGGCGCGCTTCAAAAAGAAAAAATTAAAAAAATAAGGTACTCCATAGACGTGCTTGCCATGAGCGCAACGCCTATCCCGAGGACGCTTTATCTTTCTATGTCGGGAATAAGAGATTTAAGCATTATAAGCACCCCGCCTTCCGGCAGGAAAAATGTTATTACGGATATAGCCGTATATGAAGACGGGATTATCAAGGATGCCGTTTTTAAAGAATTAAACAGGGGTGGGCAGGTTTATTTTATAGACAACAGAATATCGCGGTTAGATTCGGTTTACGGCAGTCTTAAAAAAATAATGCCGGATATCAGAATAGGAGTTGTTCACGGACGGCTGGATTCCGAAGAAATTATGAATATTATGCATGTATTTTACGATAAAGGTTACGATATGCTTCTTTCGACGGCTATAATAGAATCCGGCTTAGATAACCCTAACGTAAATACGATTATCATAAATAATGCCGAACAATTCGGTTTAAGCCAGCTTTATCAGCTAAGAGGGAGGGTAGGAAGGTCGCATATACAAGCATACTGTCTGCTCGTCACGGGAACGAATAAGGATAGTTTAAGCGCCGAACAAAGAAAGAGGCTTAACGCGATTAAAGATTACAGCGAACTAAGTTCAGGTTTTAAACTTGCAATGGCAGATTTGGAAATAAGAGGGGCGGGAAATGTCCTTGGAGGGGCGCAATCGGGACATATAAACGCCGTAGGACTTGAAATGTGCATGCAGATGCTCAAAGAAGAGATAGAAAAAATACAAGGGATTGTTTTACCCGTTCAAATAATTCCGGAGGTAAAAGTAAATTTATCGTCGCATATTCCCGATTCTTACATAAGCGACGGAAAAACAAAGATGTCGATATATAGAAAACTTTCGAATTGCAACAGTGAAAGCGACGTCGATAAAATAAGAGCCGAACTTAAAGACAGATTCGGGAAAATTGAAGATTCCGTCTCCAATCTTTTAAAAATAACGGAACTAAAAAACTATATGAAAAATTCAAAAATTCAGTTTCTTGAAATAAAAGAAAAAGAATTTATATTGGAATTTCATGAATCGGCGGGAGCAGTTTTTGAAGCGTTAGTTAAATTAGTAAACGATAAAGAGTTTTCATCGCTTTATATGTTTAACTTTACAGGAGAGTTCAAAATAAAGATAAGATTAAAGAAAGAGGTTTTGACCGTTGATAAATTAGAAGGGGCTAAAATTATCTTGCAACGTTTATATAGCTATGTTAATATTTAAAGATATTTGTATATTTAATTTTAACTTTTATGTATTAAGAGGGAAAAATGAAAAAGTTTAAAGGTTCGATTTTATTTATTGCCTTATTATTCATTGTTATATCGATGGGTTTATACGGATGCGCAAAAAAACCGTCCGCATCTTCGAAGGTCATAGCCACCGTTAACGGAAAAGCTATTACCGAGGCTAAGTTTAATCAGCAAATGTCTAAATTTCCACCACAATTAAGGTCATACCTCGAAACGCCTGCGGGCGAGAAAAGGCTTCTCAAAAGTCTTGTGGACAGGCAAATTTTAGTCAATGAAGCCTTAAAAGAAGGAATAAATAAATCCAAAGCTTATAAAACGCAGGTTTCAGATTTTAAAAAAGGACTGCTGGTCCAGCTTTTATTGCATAAAGAGGTGGCAAACAAAGTTAAAGTAAGCGATGCCGATGCTAAAGCCTATTATAAAAAGCACTATCTCACGTTTAACGTGCCTTCTAAAATTAACGTAAGCTATATACAGCTAAATTCGCCGAAGCAGGCACAGGATGTTTACAAAATGCTGGTCGGCGGCAAGCCTTTCGCTGCGGCGGCTCAAAAATATTCCACTGCGCCTAACGGTAAAAACGGCGGAGTTCTTGGCTGGATAAAATATCAGGAAACAAATCCTGCATTTAACAATGCGGCATTCGGTATTCCAAAAGTAGGCGGTATCTCAAAAATAGTTAAAGTCGGCAGTAATTACGACATAATAAAACTGAATAATATCGTAGCCGGCAAACCTAAGCCTTTTTCCTCCGTCAAAGGAGATATAGTTATGATGATGAAGCAGAAAGAAGCTTCAAATATCCTGAAGGCTTTTGTGCAAAATTTAAGGAAAAAATCCAAAGTAAAGTATTTTTACGAAAATTTACCCGTTGCAAATTCCGGCAGCAGCTCAGGTATTCAGGCTCAGAAGGCGGCTCCCGCTCCGGCAACTGCTAAAAAACAGGGATAAGCGGGTAATTTTACTGCATACGGCTATTCCGGCATATGCGTGCAGACCGGAATAGCCGCTAAAGCGGAAGAACCAAATTGACTTATGATAAATATAATAAAAAAGATTAAGATTCAGATATTGATAATTACCGGTATTTTTGCGGTTATTTTGTTTTCCGCGGGAGTAAGAAATGCGGATGCCGTCATAATAGACCAAGTAATTGCCGTAGTCAATAAGACGCCTATAACCCTGTATGAATTTGCAAAATTCAACAGGCAGGCGTTCGAAGATTATGAGCAGATGCAAAATGAAGCATCGCGTGGAATTTTTACGCAGTCGGATTCGGCGACAATGTCCAAAACTAAAGATGTTTTAAATCTTTTAGTGGACGATATTTTAATTAAGCAGGAAGAAGAGAAAGCGGCTATATATATTGCTCCAAAACAATTAAACGCATATATTAAAGCTGTGGCTCTTGCAAATAACTTTACGGTAAGCCAATTTTTCAATTTTCTCGCTAAAAGAGGCATCACAAAAGAAGCTTATATAAAACAGGTTAAAAACCATTTCTCCGAAGTAGAGCTTTTAAGGAAAGTTTACGGCAATAAGATGGTTATAACTAAGCGGCAGTTGGTCGATTATTATAAAAAAAATATTGAAGAATTCAGGGGCGAGCCTAAGGTAAATTTAAAACTTATATTTTTAGCCGTTCCTTCAAATGCAAATAAGAAATTAAGGGAAGAAATATATAAAAGAATTTCTAAGATTAGAGAAGAAGCTATAGCCGGAAATAAAAGTTTTTCCTCTTTAGCAAGAAAATATTCCGAAGACCCTTCCGAAAAAAACGGCGGAAGAATAGGCTATATCTACAAAAATAAATTATCCCCAAATTTTTCGGCCACGGCTTTTAAGCTTCATGTTGGAGAAGTCAGCGGCGTTATAAGAACTAAGTTTGGTTATGCCGTATTAAAATCTGTCGGAAAAAAGATGGGTTCGTTTAAAACCTTCAAGCAGGCAAGACCGGAAATATTTTCTATTTTAGAAAAATATAAAACAAATAAATACCTCGAAAAAATTTTAAAAAAAGCAAGAAAAAATTCTTACGTCAAGATATTGATCGCTGCTTAATAAGGCATAATAAAATTAAAATTTAAATTGGATAGAGAAAACTGTTTTATAGGCATTACAATGGGAGATCCCGGCGGTATAGGGCCGGAAATTGCGGTAAAGTCGTCGGAATATTTTATCAAGAAAAGTGGATTCGTTAAACCTGTTATTTTCGGTTCTTTCGGACATATAGAAAATGTTTCGAAAAATATAATAAAATCAAATATCCCGCTAAATTTAATAAGACCGGAATCGCCTCTTAAAACATCGTTCAAAAACGGAAAAATTAACGTAATAGATTTATCTTCTAAGTTTTACGGTTCCGTTAAATTAGGAGCGGTTAATCCGGAATATGCAAAAGACGTCGAACGATATATAGAAACGGCGGTAAATTTTTCTGCAGACGGTAAAATATGCGGTTTCGCTACCGCCCCTATTAATAAAGATATGATGCTTGAAGGCGGGGCAAGGTTTGGAGGGCATACCGAACTATTAGGGTATTTAACCGGATCCGACGATTTTGCTATGTTGTTTTATTCAAAAAAAATAATAACCGTTCTTGCCACCATTCACATTCCCTTATCGACCGTTCATATTAAAATAACGAAAGATTTATTAAGGAAAATCATAAATACTTCGCTCAACTGGATAAAAAACGATTTTGGCAAAGAGAATCCGCGTATCGCGGTATTGGGTCTAAATCCGCATGCCGGAGAAAACGGAAGAATAGGAAATGAGGAAAAAGATGTTATAATGCCTGTCGTGGAAGAATTTAAAAATAAAAAAGAAAGCATAGAGGGTCCGTTTCCGGCGGACAGTTTTTTTGCAAAAAGGTATAAAGATTACGATCTAATAGTTTCTATGTATCACGACCAGGCGCTGATTCCGTTTAAACTTCTTTCCTTTAATAAAGGGGTTAACGTTACCGCCGGTCTTAAAATTATAAGAACGTCTCCGGTTCACGGGACGGCTTACGATATTGCGGGTAAAAATATAGCGGATTACGAAAGTATGGTCGAATCGATAAAATTAGTCCGCAGGATATCGGAGAACAGAAATAAATGGATAGAAAGATAATAATAAAAGGTGCAAGACAGCATAATTTAAAAAATATAAGTTTAGAAATTCCAAAAGATAAACTTGTCGTAATAACCGGACTTTCAGGCTCAGGCAAGTCCTCCTTGGCTTTTGACACTATATTTGCCGAAGGTCAGAGGAGATACTTGGAGTCGTTGTCTTCTTACGCAAGACAATTTATGGAGCAGATGGATAAGCCTGACGTCGATTCCGTAGAAGGGCTTTCGCCGGCTATTTCTATAGAACAAAAATCCGTAAGCAAAAACCCGCGTTCCACGGTAGGAACTATTACCGAAATTTACGATTATCTCAGAGTCCTTTTTGCAAGAATTGGAGTTCCCTACTGCTATAATTGCGGCAAAAAAATAGAACCTAAGACCGTAGATCAGATGGTGGAATCGGTTTACTCCAATAAAGCAGGGGAAAAACTGATAGTTTTATCTCCCGTAGCTATAGGTAGAAAGGGAGAGTTTAAGGCAAAATTCGAAGATTATCTTAAACACGGATTCTATAGAATATATGCCGACGGCAAAGAATATAACTTAGACGAGCCTATTAATCTCGATAAAAAAAAGAAACATAATATAGATTTGGTTATCGACAGGTTAGTCATCAAAGAAGAAAACAAAAAAAGATTATTCGATTCCATAGAGCTTGCTTTAAAATTATCTTCCGGTATTTTAAAACTAAAGTATGAAGACAGGGAAGAGATATTGACCGAAAACTCAATTTGCTTTGACTGCAATATAAGTTACGGCGGCAAACCGGAGCCGGCGATTTTTTCGTTTAACAGTCCGCAGGGCGCCTGTTCGGAATGCGGCGGATTAGGTTACAAAGAATATTTTGACGAAGACCTTATAATTCCCGATAAAAACCTTTCCTTAAAAGAAGATGCGATAATTATTTTCAAAAACTCTACCCCGGTTTACAAAAATCAAATTATAAACGCATTATCTAAATATTATGGATTTAATCCTGATACTGCTTTTGCAGAATTAAGCCAGGATATAAAGCATGCGATACTCTATGGCTCGGGCGGCGAAAAAATAAAGTTTTACGATGCAGTAGGAGGCGATAAATCATTTCATTTAAAATACTGGGAAGGCGTTATACCCCTGCTTGAAAGAAATATAGCCGAAGGGAGCTATCTGCTTGACCCTAAAAAATTTAAAGCGGAAAAAACTTGTCCCGGTTGCGGCGGTTTCAGGTTAAAAAAAGAGTCTTTAAGTTACAGAATAGGCGGGCTCAATATAGCCGAAATCGTGAATTTAAGCGTTAAAAATGCCCTAAGCTTTTTTAAAGATTTGAACTTAAGCGATTATGAAGCAGGCATAGCCGCAAAGATTTTAAACGAGGTTAAAGACAGACTGCAATTTTTAGCCAATGTAGGGCTTGACTATCTGACGCTTTCAAGGCAGGCGCAAACGCTTTCGGGAGGAGAATCCCAGAGAATAAGACTTGCTTCGCAAATAGGCTCGGGTCTAACCGGAGTTTTATACGTTATGGACGAACCGAGCATAGGATTGCATATGAGAGACAACGAGCGGCTTCTTAAAACGATTTTTGATTTGCGGGATAAGGGCAATACACTCATCGTCGTCGAGCATGACGAAGCTACTATGCTTAAATCCGACTATATAATCGATATGGGACCGGGCGCGGGTAAAAACGGAGGTTATATAGTTGCTATGGGAACGCCCGACGAAATAATGAAAAACCCCGATTCTTTAACGGGCAAATATTTAACGGGAAAATTAAAAATAGCCATACCAAATTTTAGGAGGAGCAGTTTATCCGGCTATTTGGAAATAAAGGGCGCAAAAATGAATAACCTGAAAAATATCGACGTTAAAATTCCGTTGAATAATTTTATATGCGTAACCGGCGTATCGGGGTCGGGGAAAAGCACTTTAATAATAGATACGCTTTATCAGGCAATATCGGCTTATATAAACGGATATACAACCGATTTTAAAAAATTTGAGATAGAGGGTATAAGAAACGTAAAATATTTCGACAGGGTAGTCAATATAGACCAGTCTCCTATAGGCAGGACGCCAAGATCTAATCCTGCGACTTATACCGGAATATTTACGATTATAAGGGATATTTTTGCGGGAACTAAAGAATCGAGAGCAAGAGGCTATGACCCCGGCAGGTTCAGCTTTAACGTAAAAGGCGGCAGATGCGAAGCCTGCAGCGGGGACGGGGTAAAAAAAATAGAAATGCTTTTTATGCCGGACGTCTATGTAATGTGCGATGTCTGCAAGGGTAAAAGATATAACGGGCCTACTTTAGAAATTGCGTTCAAGAATAAAAATATTTACGACGTATTAAACATGACCGTAAAAGAAGCTTATGGATTCTTTGACGCATTTCCGGCTCTTGCGCACAAGCTAAAGTTTTTAATCGACGTGGGACTCGATTATATAAATTTAGGACAACTTGCGACTACATTATCCGGAGGTGAGGCTCAAAGGATAAAACTCTCGAAAGAACTATCGAGACCGGGGCAGTATAAAACGCTTTATATACTTGACGAACCTACTACGGGGCTCCATTTTGACGATATAAGCAAACTTTTAAATATATTAAATCTTTTGGTAGAAGCGGGTAATACCGTCATAGTCATAGAACATAATTTAGACGTAATAAAATCGGCTGATTATATAATCGATATGGGACCTGAAGGCGGCGAAGGCGGCGGCAGAATAATCGCATACGGAACGCCGGAGGAAATTTCTCTTAATGAGGATTCGTCTATCGGCGGATATTTAGCCGAATTATTTAATTTCAAATAAATTCATTATATTTCATATCATTTCAAATCTTTTCATTTTATTTCAAAAAACTATATTAGCCCTTTCAAAAATTAGTCTTATCTAAACAAATACAAGAAGAGCATCTCACGGCATAAAAAATGCACTTCTTTTCTTTGCGCATACGCGTATTTTATCTAAATATTTATTTTTTTAATTAACCGTATTTTTAAACAAATTGGGGGGGTAAATGGCTAAAGAAAAAGAAACGGTGTGTGAGTATGTTTGCCTTACGACCGAACAGGCAAACCAAAAAATCGAAGTGTGCGGTTTGAACTGCGTAGAGGAAGAAAAAAGAAATCCCGTAAAAGAATTATTAAAAAGGTTCTGGGGTCCTATCCCATGGATGCTTGAATTTGCGGCATTATTGGAAATTATAGTGGGAATAACTAGAGGGCAGGATGTAAAATTCATCGAGGCGGCAATAATACTGGCACTCCTGATATTTAACAGCATAATGTCTTTTATGCACGAAGGCAAAGCACAGCAGGCGCTTGAACTTTTAAAACAGCGTCTCGCCGTTAAGGCAAAGGTTATGAGGGACGATAAATGGACTATACTCGATGCAAAATACCTTGTTCCGGATGATGTCGTTCATTTAAGGATGGGCGATTTTGTTCCTGCGGATATTAAAATTCTTGACAGCCAAATACAGCTTGACCAATCTGCGCTTACCGGAGAATCTCTTCCAATAGAGGCGGAGAAAGGAAGCGTCGCTTTTTCGGGCTCCGTGGTAAAAAGAGGCGAAGCGACAGGGATCGTCGTTGCTACCGGAAAGGAAAGTTATTTCGGAAAAACCGCCGAACTCGTTAAAATAGCCAAGACTAAGAGCAACCTGTCGAAACTTATTTTTAAAATCGTCAAGTATATGATGTATATGGATTTTATTCTTTTGGCATTTTTTCTCGTTTATGCGCTTTCGCACGGTTTCAGCCCTGCGGATACGATAGTATTTATCCTCGTTATTCTGATAGCCGCTATTCCTATCGCTCTTCCCGCAACTTACACCCTTTCCACGGCGCTGGGAGCCCTTGAACTTTCAAAAAAAGGGGTTCTTACCACTAAATTATCGGCAATAGAAGAATCTGCGGCAATGACCGTCTTGTGTTCCGATAAGACCGGAACGCTGACCGAAAACAAGGTTATACTGGAAGATATAACTCCCGTCGAAGGGCATACTAAAGAAGAACTGCTTACATACTCCATTATGGCAAGCGACGAAAAAAGTCAGGATGCCTTAGACGATGCAATATTTAAAGTTACGAACCCTATGAACTTGAAGCCGGAAGGAGAGAAAGTTTCTTTCACGCCTTTTGATCCTGCCACTAAAAGGACTGAAGGTTTGTATAAGGTTAACGGAGAAGAAGTTAGAATATTCAAAGGACAGCCCGGAACTATATGGAATCTTACTCAGCAAAACTCCGAAGCGCCGTATAAATATGAAAACGTCGAGAGAGAACTTGCCCAAAAAGGAGAAAGAGTTCTTGCGGCGGCTTACGAGAAAGGGGGAAAATACGAATTTTTAGGATTCTTAGGGTTTATGGACCCCGAAAGAGTGGATTCCAAACCACTTGTTCACGAACTTCGCAATTTAGGCGTAAGAGTAATAATGCTTACCGGAGATACCGCTATTACCGCCAAAACCATTGCTAAAAGACTGGATATAGGCGAAAGGGTATGCGAAAGAAAAGAGCTTATAGAAATGAGCAAGGATAAAGAAAAAGAAAAAGGTCTTGCGGATTATGACGTGTTCGGAGGTATTTATCCGGAAGACAAATATAACATAGTTAAGGCTTTGCAGGATAATAACTATATAGTCGGTATGACGGGAGACGGAGTTAATGATTCTCCGGCGCTCAAACAGGCGGAGGTCGGCATTGCCGTTTCCGGCTCCACCGATGTCGCAAAAGCCGCCGCCAGTATCGTCCTTACCGACCCCGGTTTGTCCGATATCGTTTCCGCAATAAAAACCAGCAGGGAAATATTTCAGAGAATGGCGACTTGGGTGCTCAATAAGATAGCCAAAACTATAGAGATTTCTTTCTTTACGATATTCGGCATTATTCTTATGAATTATTATTATAATACGCCGGCAAAAAATTCTTTTATAATTACGCCGGTGCTTGTTATTTTACTGCTTTTCACGAACGATTTCGTGACGATGTCGATTTCTACCGATAACGTTAAGCATTCTCTTAAGCCGAATGAATGGAAAATTAAAAATATGGTAATTGGTTCGGTAGCAATGGGCATATTTCAGCTGATTTTTTCGTTTGGAGCCCTTGTTTATTATAAAATGCAGGGTCATTACGATATGAGTCAGATTGCGACTATAGTTTTTTTAATAATGGTATTTACCGGACAGGGAGTTCTTTATTTGGTTAGAACGGCGGATTATTTTTATAAGAGCGCGCCGTCAAAATATATGATGATTGCAACCATAGCGGATTTAATAGTCGTTTCTTTTCTGGCATGGTTAGGAGTCAAGTTTGAAAACCATCCTCTTATAGCCCGAATTCCTCTTTTGGAAATAATCCGCATTTATGTATTCGGAGCAGTTTATCTGTTCTTGATTGATATCGCAAAGGTATGGATTTTTAGGAAATATAACGTAAGACCTTAAATTTTATTTGTAAAAAGCGTATAAAAAGAAGATCAAAAATGGGACGGATTAAAATCCGTCCCATTTTTTTGTTGGGACATTTATTTATCTGAGTTTTTCGTAGATTTCATATCTTTTTAATTTTCGCCATAGCGTAGAGTATGAAATATCCAATATTTTGCAGGTTTTATTCTTCTTGTATTTTGCTTTTTTTAATGCGCCTATAATTCTATTTTTTTCTGAAATTATATCGAAAACATCTTCTCCACTGCCGTTTAAACCGCTTCGCAATAAACTTTCATTTTCGAATTTATCGGCATAGGTATCCTTATTAGCATTGGACATAGAAAATTTGCCTGTTATATTTTGCCCGTTGCCATAAATTTGCCGTTTTGTTTTTATATTAAATTCTATGCCGCATTCTTTAAGCGATTTAACCTTTTTACAGCCGTCGTAATTTAAAATCCGAATCCTATCAAGCGCGGAAGTCATTTCTCTGATATTCCCGGGCCATAAGTACCCGAGACATTCGTCCATAAATCTTTTGCAGTACGAAATTTTTAAACTGTCCAGATAATTTTCAATAAAATATCTTATAAAATTAGGTCTTTCCCTTAAAGGAGGAATATTTACCTTAATAGTGGAAATCCTGTAATAAAAATCTTCCCTCATAAAGCCGGTCGTTATTTTTTCTTCGATATTGGAATTTGTGGAGAATGCCGTCCATAAGTTTAATAATTCAGGCATTGTGCTGCCGACCTTTTCGCACACGTGATAATCCAGAAAATATAAAAGTTTAGACTGGTTGTCCATAGTTAAAGTATCGACATCGTCAAAAAACAGCACCCCGTTATTAGCGGTTTGAGCCTTCCCCTCGGTAGTTTCCACCGCGCCGGTAAATGCCCCTTTTAGATGACCGCAAAGCACGGATTGAAAAAGTTCTCCGGACAAATTAAAGCAGGAGACCGTAACGAGGGGCTTTGTCGGGGAAATTTTTTTTCCGACAAAATTAATCAGGGTTGTTTTCCCCGTGCCGGTTTCTCCCTGAATGAGAAGATTAGTTTTCATCCTTGCCGCGCGTTCTATGATTTTTATGCATTTTCCGATTCTCGAGTCGGGAAATTGTTCCGCATAGCGTTCGATTAATTCATTTTGTAAGTTCATTTTTAGGCGTTAAAATTATTATTTAAATTAAAAGCGCGATATAAAACGCTATTTTATTTTTTATACAACATTTTAAATTAAAAATCAACAGGAGATATTTGCATTTTGCCTCTATTTATGCTACTATCTGTTTATTCTCAAAAAAATTTCTTCGGAATCTTCGCATATATTAATCTTATATTAATCTTAGACTAATGAATAATATAATCGAATCTTTCACCAACGTTAAACGCAAAATAGAGCATTTTAATCCGGATGTATTACTGCTTTGCATCGATTTCGACGGAACGCTCGCTAAAATTCAAAAAAATCCTTATGCCGCATATTTAGATATTGATCACAAAAAAACGATAGAAAAAATAGCGGATATTGAAGGAATTTATTATTGCATAGTAACGGGCAGGGAATTAAAAGATATAAAAAAAAGGGTAGGTATAAGCAGTAATATAATATATTCAGGCAACCACGGCATGGAGATAGAAAGTTATTATAAGGATTTAAAAATAAATTTCGTTGCCGGAGGAAAACAATCCGGCAGTTTTATAAAAATTGTAAAAAAAATAGAAAAAGACCTCAGAAAGATAGAAATACCCGGGCTGATAATCGAAAATAAAAAATATTCGATAAGCCTTCATTGCAGAATGCTTAGTCCCGAAAACATTTCAAAATTAAAAAAAGAAACAAAAGAAATTATTAAATCCAATAAGGAATATAAAGCGCTTTTACATCTAAAAAGGGGCAAAAAAATAGTCGAGGTAAGGCCTAAATTCGACTGGGACAAGGGGAAAGCCTGCAATTATATAACCGGAAAATTAGCGGTTATGCACGATATAAAATCCGGCGGCAATATATTAAATATTTTAAGATTTAGCGCCGGAGACGATCTGACGGACGAAACTATGTTCAAAGATAGTAGAGGCGCCGAATACATTACGACCGGCGCAAATGTGCTTAATATGGGCAGCGTCGTAGGAAAAAAGAAATCGAATGCGGATTATTACTTGGATAATTATAGCCAGACCTATATCATTACTGAAAAAATAGCGGATTTATACCGTCGGCTGCATAACGCAAACGGCATTTATCCGAAGAAACGGTAACGATTATTTTATTTAAATATATACTATATGGAAAAATCTAGATTTAAAGATTTAATCAAGGAAAAATTAGGCAATATAAATCTTATCGTGGTTTCGAATCGTGAACCCGTTGCCCATGAGTATGTCGGCAAGAAGATTAAACCGGTTAAGTCGGTAGGCGGACTCACGATAGCGCTCGAACCCATCATGAAAAACCTAAACGGAACATGGATTGCTTACGGCGGCGGAAGCGCCGATAAAGCGGTTTCGGACGATAGGGGCAGGGTAAAATTACAGGGAGACGACCCCGGTGAATTTTATACCGTTAAAAGGCTTTTTCTATCGAAGCAAGAGCTAAACGATTATTATTACGGTTATGCAAATTCGGTTTTATGGCCGTTATGCCATATAGTATATGTCAGGCCAAAATTTAATTCGGAACAATTTATAGAATACGACGAGGTCAATAAAAAATTTGCCGATGCCGTTATAGATGAAATAAAAACTTACAATGATTCCGCAGGCGAAAAGAACGGGACCGGCGAAACGGAAGCAGAGCATGTCGTCTGGCTGCAGGATTACCACCTTGTAAGATGCGCTAAATATATAAAAGAGCATGACCGGAATATAAAAGTATCTTTATTCTGGCATATTCCATGGCCTAACCCTGAAATATTTTCTATCTGCGCCGAAAAAGAGGCTATATTAGAAGGTCTCCTTGCAAACGACCTTATAGGTTTCCAAATAATTTATCATTGCCAAAACTTTTTAAGGACGTGTGAATGGGAACTCGAGGCTCAGGTAAACTGGGCAGACTATTCCGTGACTTATAAAGGGCATAAAACAAAGGTCGCGCCGTTCCCCATAAGCGTCGATGCGCATTACCTTTACCACTTCTCGATGTCCGATAACGTGGAAAAAATTATCGAGAACGTAAAAAACAACGATGAGATTATAGAACCTTCCTATGAGTATTTAGCGGTTTCCGTCGACAGGCTCGATTACACGAAGGGAATCATCGAAAAGCTAACGGCGATCGACAAGCTGTTGGAAAAATACCCCGAACTTCAAGGTAAGTTTGTTTTTGTTCAGTTTGGAGTGCTTTCACGAATAAATATCGAAGCCTATAGCAAATTTAACGATGAAATTTCCAGGCTGATAAATAATATTAACTGGAAGTATAGAACATCCGACTGGTACCCGATAGTTAGATATTTCAAACAGCTCGAATTAGAAACATATCTTGCATATTATAGAATGGCCGATATTGCTATCGTCAGCCCGCTTCACGACGGTATGAACCTTGTTTCTAAAGAATATGTCGCGGCTAATAGCGATTTAAAGGGAATGTTAGTTTTATCCAAGTTTGCAGGGTCAGCCAAAGAACTTACAGACGCAGTATTAGTTAATCCTTTTAACGTCGAATGTTTTGCCGAATCTATTTATAAGGCGTTATTTATGGATGAGGAGGAAAAGAAAAGAAGAATGGAAAAAATGCAAAACGTAATAAGGGAAAACGATATCTATGACTGGGCATATAATTTTCTTCTATCGCTCTATCTGATTTAATATAAAACTAAAGTTAAATTTAGAAATAAAAAAAATGAATAATTTTAACAAGAAAGAAAAATCGGTATTTAAAAATCTTTTAAATATTATTATCCTTTTATTTATTATTTCAGGGCTATTTTTTATAATTTTTTACGTTATTTCTGCATATTTAGGAAGCTTTTCTAACGCTTACCTGCCTAAAGGGGCATTTTCGGTTTTAGAGGCGGTATTCACCGCAATTTTTGGTATAATCGCAATAAAACTTTTCCAAAAAAGTCTTTTTAAATTGCTGGGCAATTATATTTCGAGCGATAAAATAGGTTTATTAAAATTTTCTTTCAGTTTTATTCTGTATTTTACTTTAGCGTTGCTTATTTTTACGACTCTCGGGATAGATATTACAAATATCCTGCTTGGAGCTACGTTTGTCGGCGTAATACTCGGCATAGCTTCGCAAACCCTTTTATCAAACTTGTTTGCCGGGTTTGTAATTTTAATCGGTAAGCCGTTTAAAATAGGGGATAGAATTACCGTCGTAACGTGGCAGTGGGGGCTTTTGATGTCAACATATCAGCATGAAGCGGCCAAGCCGGGATATACCGGCATCATAAAAGATATAAATATTCTTTTCACTACGCTTGAAGAGGATAACGGGTTTATAATAAAGGCGCCCAATAATATTTTAATGCAGGCGTTGGTAACAAACTATAACGGCATAAAAAAAAGATTAGTTAGGATAAGATTTGAAATTGATAAAACTGTAGATTTCGAAAGTTTTAAAAAAAATCTGGTAGATTATCTTCTTAAAAACACGGAATCTGCAGGCGGGAATTCATTAATAACGGCAAGCCCGCCTCCTGCCGTGAGAATAATTGACCTTTCCTTATCAAGCTATTTTGTGGCTGTTGAGGTTTTCACTCCTTCTATTTATGAAGACCCGGTGAGGGATTTTGTACTTTCTTATGTATTAAAAACGCAGATAATAAGTACAGGTAAAGCAAAATGAATAATATTTCTAATATTGCCGATAAGAGGGTTAATTACCCTTTCAGGTTTTTCACAAGAGTAACGCTGCCTATTCTAACCGGCGAGTATGCGCTTAATTTGAGGCAGCTTTTAAACGGCATTAAAAAGGCGGACGATTCCATTATATATTATCATACCCACCATTATTTACTGCAGCATCATTATATGGTCCCCTCGGCCACTAACGATTTTGCGTACTGGATTAATAACGGGCTTGGAGAGAGTTTTCTGAGCGAGGAAATTGCCGGAACGGATATTTTTGATTACAATAATATCGGCGATTATAAAAGAAAAATAGTCGAAATTATAGATAAATTTCTAACATCGAGGAAGGAGAATAAAATAAGGCAGGTGGATATCAACGAAAGATTCAATTTTATGAAGGCAGCCACCTTTATAATGGATACCGGAAAAATCGCTTATACTTTGAGAGAGTTTCACGACACGCTTGCAAATATCACTATTTTTTCTTTTTATTATCATTTTTTCGAGGCTCATTTTAGAATAAATGCCAGAATGTCTAACGATTTTTCGATGTGGATAAAGAGCGAGATAGGGCTCTCTGAATTGGCCGATAAGATTTCACGCTTAGATCCTTATTCCCTGACGATGGATAATCTTAAAACCAATATATTAAAGCTAACCGAAAGTTATTTATAAATAACTTTCAAATGATTTTAATTAATAAATTTTTGTAAACATTATAAATATAGTAAAATGACCTCTATAAGCGAATATTCGGATATAATAGGAATAGAAAATGTCTTTGAAATACAAAAATTAGCGTCTTACCTTAAAGGCAGGGTAATTCAAAATATTAATTCTACTCCGGTGGGCGGCGGGGTAGCGGAAATACTTAATAGAATGATTCCGCTTTTAAAAGAGCTTGGGGTGGACGCAAGATGGGATTTTATAAAGGGGGGAGAAAAATTTTTCGAGGTAACTAAAAAAATTCACAACTCGCTTCACGGCGTCGTGCAAAATATATCCGAAGAAGAATTTAAACATTTCATAGACGTTACCGATGCCAACATAGCAGAGATGAACCTTTACGGAGACATTATTTTTATCCATGACCCGCAGCCTGTAGGGTTAGTTAAAATTAAAAAAAGATCGTCTCATAAGGATAAAAAGTTTATCTGGAGATGCCATATAGATTTAAGCTCGGCAGATTTAAATACTTTTAATTTTTTAAAAAAGTATATAGAGCAGTACGATTATTCGGTTTTTTCATCGCCTCTTTTTTCTAAAAAATTAAAAATACCGCAGGTTTTAATTTCACCGTCCATAGACCCGCTTTCGGATAAAAATAAAGAATTGCCGGGAGAAAAAATTGCAGAGGTTTTAGAAAGATTTAAGATAAACCCCGAAAGAAATATAATTACTCAGGTTTCAAGATTTGACAGATTGAAAGACCCGCTTGGGGTTATCGACGTTTACAGGCTCGTTAAAAAATACGTGGATTGCCAGCTTATCCTTGCAGGGGGCGGCGCAACCGACGACCCCGAAGGCATAGAGGTTTATAACGAAGTCCTTGAAAAAGCCGCAGGCGACCGGGATATATTCGTTATAAACCTTCCGCCCACCAGCAACATCGAGATTAACGCCATACAGAGGGCATCTACCGTTATTATTCAGAAGTCGATAAGGGAGGGTTTCGGGCTTACGGTTTCCGAAGGCTTATGGAAATATAAACCCGTGGTTGCCTCCGCCGTCGGAGGAATACCCCTTCAGATAACGCACAAATATTCGGGGCTTTTATCGAGGACGATAGAAGGAACGGCATTGTACGTGAAACAGCTGCTGCAAAATCCAAAATATGCCGAACAGTTGGGGAAAAACGGACACGAACATGTAAAACACAATTTTTTGATTACGAGGCACTTAAGGGACTATATTTTGCTTTTTATTAAAGCTGACACCGGCAAAAAAGACGATACGATTTTTTTGCCGTGAGCCTCCTTGAAAATTAAAGGTTAAAAAATATATTGACTTTTTATCGGCATAGTGATAAAAAGTTATATTTAATGCTTTAAAATTTTACTAATACATACAAAAAAGCTATAAGTTTTAACTAAAGGGGGGTAAAATGACTAAAAGTTCAGAAGAGTCGCCGTCAAGGCGAACCTTTATGATGGTTGTAATCGGCTTAATTTCCGCCGTGGTCGGGGTCGCGCTTGCAATTCCGATTTTAGGAGAGGTTTTAAGTCCGTTGTTCAAGAAAAGAGACATCGTGTGGTCGGAGCTGGGGAAGGTCAGCGACTTAGAAAGTATCGAACCGTTGGTTCCTAAGTTTGTCCCGGTCTATTTCAGGGTTAAAGAGGGCTGGACGGTAAACACGCTTCCAAGGCAGGTTATAGTCGTTAAGGATATAACCGGCAAACTTTATTTCTTTTCTAATCAATGTACTCACTTAGGATGTCCTTTGCACTGGATGCCTGCAAGACAAAAATTTATGTGTCCCTGCCACGGCGGTATGTTTAACGTTCTCGGCAAAGTCGTAGGAGGGCCCCCGCCAAGACCTTTATTTGTTTGGGTTCATAAAATAGAAAACGGCACGGTATTAATCCAAAATAAGTTTTTAGATAATCCAAAAGAAAGGGGGGTCTGATGTTTAAAAAAATTCAAAATTGGTTTGACGAAAGAATAGAGCTCACCGAATTAATAAATGAGTTTAACGGCGAAAGAATTCCGGCAAGGGGCGGATGGGCATATACTTTCGGAAGTCTGCTCGCTTTTCTTTTTATAATACAAGTAGTAACGGGGATATTTTTATTATTTTATTACGTTCCTTATTTCCCTATGGCAAGAAATGCGACGTATTACATAAAGCACCACGTTCTTCTAGGTAATATTCTTCTCGGCATTCATCTGTGGGGCGCATTTACGATGATATTTATACTTCTCGTCCATATGTCCAGAGTGTATTTTTCGGGTTCGTATAAAAAACCGAGAGAACTTCAATGGGTTGTCGGTATGGTTTTGTTTTCCGTCGTCGTCGTTCTAGGATTAACCGGATATATGCTTATCGGCAACGAAAACTCGTGGTGGACGATTAACGTTCTTACTAACGTTGCGGCGCATACTCCCGTTATCGGCGGTTTTTTAAGGATTATCGTCAGAGGCGGAACCGAAACGTCGGTTTTAACGATGCAGCATATATTTGCCGTTCACGTATGGCTTTTACCGATTGTAGTTATTATGTTCATACCCATACACATCTTCTTAATTAGGAAAACAGGAGAGCAAGGCTTACCTTTAGAATATAAAAACAGTAAACTTGCCGCCGACGACATAAACAAATGGAAACATCCCGATGCTACCGTTCCTTTTTTTCCTGACCAATTATTTAAAGATATGATAGTAGCTTTGTGCGTATTTGCCGTAGTTTATTTGCTTGCGGTAGTTTACGGAGCGGAAATAGGCCCGATGTACAGACCCCTTGCGCTTAATTTTGCTCCGGAAGCCGACTGGTATTTCCTTGCGAACGAGGAATTGCTTAAATATTTTCCGGGTCACGGGCTTATCATATTTTCTACTTTCCTTGTTCCTACGATAGGATTTGCGATACTGTTCGCACTGCCTTTTATAGACAGGGGACACGAGAGAAGTCCGTTTAAAAGACCTGCGGCGACGGTGCTGGGGATTTTGTTTCTCCTTTTGTTAGTTTATTTAACATTAATCGGCGGCGAACCAAAAGCGCCTGCTACCGTATAAAATCAAAAGAGGAGTAAATACGATGAATTTAGGTGTCATAGATATAGTAAATCTATTTATAAACAGGCTTGCGCTCGGCTTTATGGCGATTGCCTTTATCTCCCAGTATATCGGGATATTTAAAAAAGAAGACAGATATTTCAGGCTTGCCAAGCCGCTTATAATGTGCGCTTTAGTGATAGGCACGGTTCAAACCATAGTATATTTTTATTTCTTAAGCGTTCTTAAAAACGGAATTCCGAATTTTTGGATACTAATGAATAAACTGCAGCCCGGCGTTATCGGCTATTCTATGGAATTTCTTCTGTTGTTTCTTGTTCTTGGAGCGTTATATTATGCAGGTTTTGACAGAAAAGGTCAGGGCAAACATCAGGGATGGAATGTTTTTGTCGGTATAATCGCATTTCTGGCAGGTTTTACCTCCGATATTTTTTATACTATTTCGGAAAGCTATACCATAGGACCGTCGCCCGATACCGCTATAAGAACCCCGATGGTTTTATTATTAATCATCGAGAAAAACATACAGATTTTTGCTCTTGCCGGGGGTTTGCTCGCCGTATGGGCAGGCATCAGGTATATCCTTGCGTCTAAACAAGCCGACAAAGAATTTTACGACTGGCTCGGATCGTTTGCGAGTATTATAACCGTTATGTTTTTAGTAATGTATCCCATAATTTACTTCGGTTGGTTTAAGCATTTCAGAGCTACCGCCAGTTCGGGATTTAACAGAATTATGCTCGGAAAGTATCAGTGGATTATGTACGTATTTTTAGGGACAACCGGAGCTGCGCTTATACTCGAATTTATATATATGCTGTGGAAGCTGATAAACGGCAGGGATAAAACAAAACCCACGGTTTCCGTCGGGCTTATAATATTCTTTATAATAGTCGGTCTCGTTTCTTTAGGGTTCGGAATGCTTCCTACGACTATGGGCATTCTCGGTAATATGCAGCCCGTTAAATATTTATCCCTTGCGGGACTTTTTTTAACGGGGTTTTTAGTTCTCGGCTATTATCTTAAAGACCTTACGCCTAATTTTAAATTTGGAAATATTTCAAAATTTCCGCAAATATTTTTAATATTGAGCGGACTTTGCGTTGCGGTTAACGTGCCGGTTATGGGTTATATGAAAAATGCGGCAAGAGGAAACGACAGAATTATATACCAAACTATGAATTTAAACGGAACGAATTATGTTCCGCCGGTTGTTTATCCATGGCCGGTAAAGAAAGGGTTCAGCCTGTTGCACGATAAGTGCGTTATCTGTCATACGTTAAACAGGGTCGAAAGATACAACGGAAAATCTTACGGCGATTGGAAAAACGTAGTCCTTCACGTAATGAAAGACGTTAACGGCTGTCCGATAACAAATGCGGAAGGAAAACAGATAGTCGATTATTTGAATTCTTTAAACATTATCGCCTATAATCAGAAACTTGCAAAAGAACATAAAAAATGGACTCCGCCGGCGTCTTTACCGTGGGGAACCCCATCGAAAAAAACGGAAAAGAAGACCGTTAAGAAATAATTTGACGGGAATATAAACAAAGGCACGAGTTTATTTTAAAGGCATTTACCGTTTCATTATATTTTATTTTATAAATAAGATATAATTATATAGCGGTAAATGCCTTTTGTTTGTTTGGAGCAAAAGAATGGATAAAGAATTTATTAAACAGATTACAAGAATGAGTTCATTAGGATTAAATTTAATAATATCCGTCCTGATCGGAATTTTTATAGGAATCGAAATCGATAAATATTTCGGCTTTAAATATCTTTTTCTTATAATTTTTTTTATTTTAGGTTTTGCGGCAGGAATTTATGAAATATATAAAGCGGTTAAAAGAGAGCTTAATACTAAACTTTAATGAATCGTTAAAATTTAGTATAATTTTGCGCGTGTTTACCGCAGGTTTGATTTTAATATTAATTTCCGACGCGGCAATAATATTATTTTATAATCATGCCGATAATTTAATCAGTTTATTTATAGGCTTTGCCGTTTCTTATTTTTTGTTTGCGGACACTTCTTTATATTTATTCAGAAATATTAAAAAAATAAACATAATAAAATTTAATCTGACGGCAATAAAGGACTTGCTCATCATCCTATTTTTTTTTATAATATCCTATAAATTAATTAAGTTTAATTTTATTTTAGTAGCGGCAGGGATTACGATAACCCCGGTTTCCATATCAATATTGTGGATATTTTTTCCGTTTAACCGGCGGCATATTAATTAAATGATTTAGAAAATTATGTTAAAAGCCCCTATCCTGATAAACATTCCCGGCGTACCCGTTTACTGGACGATGACTATTCTTGTAATGGGCCTTATATTATCGGCGGCTTTCATTATAGGCAGAAATTTAAGGGTCGTCCCTACCGGCGCGCAGAGCTTTTTTGAACTTATATATATAATGACCGAATATTTCTTAAAAGAAATTATCGGCGAAGAAGGCGGCATATATCTGCCTTTAATAGCATCGTTTGCCGTCTTTATCCTCTTCTCTAACTTAATCGGCAGTATCCCGGGCTTTACTTCGCCTACTGCTACCATAGACACGACGGCTACCTTAGCCCTTATAGTATTTTTTCTTTCACATGCCGTCGGAATCAGGAAACACGGGGCAAAATATATAAAAAAATTTCTCGGTCCGCTTATAATAATAGCGCCGATAATGATTATAATAGAAGTGATGTCCGCATTATCCCGTCCTTTTTCGCATGCCCTGCGTTTGTTCGCAAATATTTTTGCGGAAGAGTTTATGGTGACCGTTTTATTATTTCTGCTTCCGTGGGTAATTCCCGCAATTATGATGTATATGCAGGTTTTTACCGATTTGATGCAGGCGTTTGTTTTTTATCTGCTTGCAATTATTTATATTGCGCTTTCCTTAGAAGAAGAACATTAAAATTAATTAAAATTATACCGGAGGGTATTAAATGATTAAGTATTTAATCTCGATATTCGCATTCTTATCGGCGTCGATTTTCAGTGCTAAAGCTTTTGCGGCAAAAGCGGCAAACGTTTCCGCGCCGGTGCATCATCATATCGCAAACAATTCCGCATTGTTCTCTAAAAGTCTCTTTTTCGGTTTATCGGCGCTTGGAGGAGGACTTGCAATCGGCTTGGGAGTTATCGGAGCAGGGATCGGCATGGGTAACGCCGTCAGGGGAGCGTTAGAATCTATGGGAAGGAATCCCGGTATGGAAAAAAAGTTAATCGTCTGGATGATAACCGGTATGGCTATTATGGAATCATTAGCCCTTTATGCCCTGTTGATAACTTTTATCCTGTTTTATGCAAATCCGTTTAAAGGGATATTTTTAAAATAGGGAATAAATAATGAGATTTCAACGATAATTGTTTAAAAAAAATATTTGTATTGCTGAAATTTTTATGGTAATATAAATACTCTTAATTAAATTTCTAATTTATTTGCGCCCCTCATTTTGCGCCGAGATAGCTCAGTCGGTAGAGCAGAGGACTGAAAATCCTCGTGTCGACGGTTCGATTCCGCCTCTCGGCACCACCTTTAACCTCAGTTAATAAGCATTTCCAGCCGATTAATCCTAAAAAATAAACTTGACAGATTTGTTAAATTTTAATAAAAACCGATGAATTTTTACTACAAAAACCACTACCAATCATAAATAATGAAAAGGAAACGGTTAGACGAAAATTAATAGCAAGTAAACATTTTTTAAGGGCTTTTAGTAGTAAAGCGTTAAAAAGTATTACCGTTTCCGATATAAAAAACTATCAGCTCCAGCGAAAATTAGAAGTTTTGGCTATGCAAAAAAACAGCGGCAAAAAGGACGGCGAAATTAATTTCAGGTTAGTAAATTTAGAAACGACTACCTTGCATAATTTCTTTAATTTCTGCATTGAAAAAACTATCTCGATAAAAACCCTTGCGCCGGCATTAAGAAACTTAATGAACTTTCCCGTATTAAAACGTTATCCAACGTCGACATCGAAAAACTTATCGCCGGCGCCATGAACAAACTTACTCGGGATTTAATTACTTTCCTGATTTATACCGGCTGCCGGAAAGGCGAGGCGTTAAATCTTAAATGGGACGACGTGGATTTGCAGAACGACGTAATAGCGATAAAAGGAACTAAAACAAGTTTGATAGGTATATTCCTATAAGCAAGCCCCTAAAAGAGCTTTTAAGAGGTATTTTCAATCTAAACTTAAGACGGCGGACGAAAATTAAAACCCTACGCAAACCCTTTTTCGCTTCGCTTCAAAGAGTATTGCTTCCGGTTTTCATCCGCCGTAAGGACGATAAATTAATTTTAAGCAAAGGTGACATTTCTATTTTGGGTTGACAAGAAATATTTTTTTCTTGACTTTTTCTTGATTTTTCTAAAAAGTGGGGTATTATAATTATATTAATAAAGGTTAAATAAATTATTTAACCTTTATTAATATACCAAATTAACTTAAACTTTTAAGCTCTTGGAGGTGTAAAGATGAAAAAGGTTTTTAAGCGTTTTAACCGCTTCGGTTTTTCTTTGTTTCTTTTAGCGATGTTTTTATTTGCCGGCACTCTTGCATTATCAGGTTGCGAAGGGGCAAGCGAAGGGGATGACGGCCATTCGCCTATCATTTCACAGACATTTAGTGTAGGAAGTCATCCCTCTGCCATAGCGATAGGTTCATCCGGCGATGTCTGGGTGGCGAATGCAGGTAGCCACGATGTTACGGAATTAAGTCAATCGGGCGAAATTATAGGCACTCATGATGTAGGA
>JAJYYR010000002.1:55314-215037 GCA_021800805.1 bacterium | reverse complement strand
TGTAGGAAGTCATCCCTCTGCCATAGCGATAGGTTCATCCGGCGATGTCTGGGTGGCGAATGCAGGTAGCCACGATGTTACGGAATTAAGTCAATCGGGCGAAATTATAGGCACTCATGATGTAGGAAGTCATCCCTCTGCCATAGCGATAGGTTCATCCGGCGATGTCTGGGTGGCGAATAAAGGTAGCCACGATGTTACGGAATTAAGTCAATCGGGCGAAATTATAGGCACTCATGATGTAGGAAGTCATCCCTCTGCCATAGCGATAGATTCATCCGGCGATGTCTGGGTGGCGAATGCAGGTAGCCACGATGTTACGGAATTAAGTCAATCGGGCGAAATTATAGGCACTCATGATGTAGGAAGTCATCCCTCTGCCATAGCGATAGGTTCATCCGGCGATGTCTGGGTGGCGAATAAAGGTAGCCACGATGTTACGGAATTAATCAAAGCGGCAAAAGGACATGAATATTTCCCTTATTCCGGACCGGAATGGCCGTAATAAAAATTAAATGTATAAGTTATTTTATCACTCCCGACTGCATTAACGGTAGCCGGGAGTTTTTATATCTATCGTACCTTTTTTGAATTTCTATTGTAATTTTAAGCGTTCTTTCCATACCGCCTGTAAAAATGCGGGACTCAAGGACTTGCGCATCCACGACTTGCGGTTTGTCCGAAATGGCTAAGCATTCGAACAGTAAAACTGAGTGTAAGTGTATTAATAAGATTCAGATTTTTAAAAATTTCGGCTCTTAAAAAACCGGTAAAACTGTCCTTAATTTTTCTTTCTGTCCTGCGTTTTGGTTTAAATAATACGCGTTTGTAGCGCATCTCTATGCAGCCTATGAAAGAGAAATTGTAGCGGGAAGGACGAACCGCTAATATTATAAATAGGATTTGAATTTTGAAAAATTATAGAACATCCATAAACTATAATTTTTTACTATTTTATTGGAAAATAGCTAACATAACCTGCAACGGAATTTATATAATAAAGCTATATAAATAGCGAGCGCCAAGCCGTTTTTTTGCTGGTTCGGTTTTTTGTCCGGCAAGCGGACAAAAGCCCTCACAAGCGCAAAAATACGATTAAGAAAGAACGCAGGGGTTATCTCGAAAGTTGTAATATCGAAGTGCTTTTACGTTTTCTGCTTTTCTTTTTGTTTAGATAAGTGGAAATTTTGAACGAAACTGTCCGTAGAATAGAGGCGGCATAACTACGGCCGCGAAAAGAGCATAAAAGTTAAACAAATACTCTTGTCAAATTCCAAAGTTTCGACTTTGGTTGAATAAACAGTTTTTGAAGTCGTCCGGATTTCGAGAATATATAAATAAGAACTGTAATTTATATGCAATATATCTCTACGGCACGCGGTTTATTATTTCTTTTTAGAGTAGAGTGCAAAAGCACCAAAAACTAAACCATAAAAAAATTCTACTATATCATAGGTTTTTCAAATGTCAAGGAGAAAAATTTAATTGTCAAAGCAATTTAGAAATGTCCCCTTTTTAGCAAAGTAGAAATGTCCCCTTTTGGTTAAAATTAATATTATTCCGAAGGCGGACGAAAACCCGAAACAATACTCTTGAAGCGAAGCGAAAGAGTTTGTGAGGAGTAGAATCTTTTATGAAATCGTTGGAACGGTTTTTAACGCCCAATTAAACGAAATAAAAGGCGAGATAAAGGCGTTAAATACTAAAAGATTCTTAAATCCGAATTAAAAGCAGATATTAAACATCTTGACGAAAAGATGGATACTAAAATTACGGCGTTAGACGAAAAAGTAGATACTAAAATCGACGCTCTTGACGAAAAAATAGATTCCGTTAAGGCGGAACTTAAATCGGGCATAGCACATCTTGACGATAAGGTGGAATTAATGAATAAATATAATGAAAGGCTTTTAGATCTTTTACATCCTACGGGACAAAAATAATTCAAAAACCACTACAAAAAATAATGTCGTTAAAATTGATTAATAAAATTAATAGGTTAAAAGTCATGGCAGAGGACTGAAAATCCTCGTGTCGACGGTTCGATTCCGCCTCTCGGCACCACTTCTTATAGTTAGCAATATTCTTTTATCGCATCCGTATTATTTTATCTTTCACGACTGTTTGTATGTAAGCGTTTGCCGGCTCCGTTAAAACGTTTATTAAAAATAACAATGTTATATTTTCAACCGATACATAAAAAAGTTCTTGATTTAATCCCCCCCTTTATACTAAAATATAATAACCTCATAAGTATTGCCTTGATTTTTAAAATTTGAAAAATTAATTTTTCAAGGAATTTTTTGTCTAAGAAAATAAAATATAGGTTTAATATTATTGAAAAAATATATTACGTATTTTCCGGGCTGTGTAGATTCTCAAAATAAAAGACAATCGGAGGAAATATTAGAAAGGTTGGGTTTTGAGGCGCGTTCAGTGTTGGAATGGAATTGTTGCGCCGCGCCGCCTTCACACTATAAGCCTGATTTTTTCAATAAAGTTGTAATGCCCCTTAGAAACCTCGGAATGTCCCAGCAAAAAGGCGGAAATTTTCTATATTCGGGCTGTCAAGTATGCGTTAGGCAGATAAACGAAGCGGTTAAAATAATCAATTCCGATTCGATGTTCAAAAATCAAGCCGATTACAGTCTCGAGCCTTTCAATGCAAACCTTAAAGAAACAAAAGCCGGTTCAACCGGAGCAGTCCACCTTTTAGATATTATCGCAGACCCCGATACGGAAAGACGGCTTTTTAATAATGCCTCAAAAAATATAAACGGCAGTTCTATACTGCTTTATACCGGATGTTATCACAATAATGAAAATATTAACCGTTTTAAAAATATATTAAATCTTCTCGGGGCGGAGGTTAATCTTTTCGGCGAATGTTGCGGCGGGGAGAAGATTAGGAACACCACCCCCGTTCGTTCCAAAAGGATAGAAAATATCAACGCCGTCGATGGATTTTTCAAATTAATCAATAAAAAAGCGGACGAAATCGGTTCGGATTATATACTGGCGATATGTTCAATGTGTGAAAAAAATATAAGCGACGGTATTGATTTATCCGACCTTAATATTTTTGCTCCTATAATAGGTTTGACGGAGTTTATAGGATTTTTATTCGGTATGGACGGGTGCGGAGATTTAATATCCGGCGGAGATAAAGCCGGCAACGGTAATAATGCCGAAACGGTGCAAAAATACTGCATATAAAATATAAAACACAAAATATAAAATTTAAAAATGGAGGTAAATAATGGATTTTGAGGAGCTAAAAAACGAGAAATTCCTGCGGGTAAAAGATAACAGGCTTATGAAAATAAAGCCTGACCATCGTCCTCAGGAATCGTCAAAGGATTACGACACCGTGCGCTATTCGACCTGCACTAATATGTGCGAGAGCGGGTGCGGTCTCAAAATATTTTTAAAAGACGGTAAAATAGTGGATGTAATGGGCGATGCCGAACATCCGCAGAACAGGGGCGGTCTTTGCTCTAAAGGCGTTGGACAGATTCAATGGTGGTATGACCCGCTGAGAGTTCACTATCCTATGATGAGAAAATCTTTGACCGATGATTTCAAAAGAGTTTCATGGGACGATGCGCTTGATTTTGCCGCCGAAAAACTCATTAAACTACACAATGAATATGGTCCCGAAGCTCTTACCGTTTTTAGAACCGGAAGATCTTCATTTGGAAATAAAGAAGGAGGAGCGAGGTTCGGCAGAATTTTCGGCACTCCCAACGTTTACGGTCAAGGTCCTATCTGCTGCGAAAGTCCGGGCGTGTCTATGAATTATGTTTTTGGGGCAAAAGGGCTGGGCAGGCTTATGAATCCGACGCAGGATTGGAAAAATTCAAAATGCATTCTTGTCGTAGGAACAAATATGGCGGCGCAGGAAACGATTACTATGACGCACCTTCTCGATGCGAGGGATAACGGCGCATTTTTAATAGGGGTTGACCCGCGCTTCAATGCGACGCTGTCTAAATGCGACATCGGCATGAGAATACGCTCCGGTTCGGATGCCGTATTATTTCTTGCTATGGGAAATATAATTATCAAAGAAAAACTTTATAATAAAGAATTCGTAGATAAATGGGTTACTGGATTCGAAGAGTATTCCAAAGAGTGCGCGCAATGGACTCCGGAAAGGGCGGAGAAGCTTACCTACGTTCCGAAAGAAATGATTATCGAGGCGGCAAGAAGATTCGGTTCGGCAAGACCTGCATCCGTGACGGGTAATTTAGGCACTGCCCAGATATATAACTCAAACAATGTCAACAGGTCTATAGCGGCTCTTCTGGCGCTCACCGGTTCCATAGGCGTTAAGGGTGGAGGCTGGAACTGGCTTCATAACTGCCGTCCTCCGTTAAATTACGGCAACGATTTAAAAGTTCTGCCTGATTTTAAAAGACCCCAGATAACGGATAAATTAATATCATGGGGAGACAGTTCCGTTCCGTGCATTATAAACGCGATGATGTATGAGAAGCCGTATCCGGTTAAAGGCATTATTTGGAACGGCGACCATCTGCCGCAGTTTCCCAACTCGTGGAAGATGGAAGAAGCTATGAAGAGGAATATAATAAATATCCATCTTTCTATATACCCTAATCATACGTATATGTTCAGCCACGTAGCTTTTCCGATAGCAATTTCCGTCGAAACGGACAGCGTCTGTCATCACGGTAACAACAGGCTTATCCAGTGGCACAATAAAATAATACCTTATCAGCATGAACACAGAGCGGATATAGACGTTTTCGACGGTCTTGCAAAAAGGCTCAAAGGACACGCGGGACACTTCGATAAAGTCGAATTTAACCCATGGGGTTATTACAAAGACGGTCCCGAAAAAGGCATGGTTAACGAAATTAAGATGACCGATTTCTTTAATGAGCAGGAGCCGCTCACGAGAGGTATTACCTATGAGCTTCTTAATCCTGAGAAAAATCCGAAGGGGGGATTAATGTGGCCGGTAATGTCTAAAGAAGATGCGGTATTTCAAGACGACGAGGCTGTTTTAAGGGGAAAATGGATAATGTATAAAGAAGGCGAAAATTATCCCGAGTCCGACAATAGATTCCCCACGCCTTCCGGTAAAATAGAAATTGCTTCGGATGCTTTAGAAAAAATCGGCTGGTATAAAGTTCCGACTCAGGTCGAAGGTTCCGAATCTCCTATAGGCAATTTCGAAAGAGCAAAGAAATATCCGCTGGTTTTAAATACCACCCGTATAGCGCAGTCGTTTCATGAAGGCGGACACTGGTGGCCGTGGAACGACGAACTCGAACCGGACAGAAATATAGAAATAAATCCCGCTACCGCGGCTGTTATGGGAATAGAAGACGGCGATATGGTTATCGTAGAAAACGACAGGGGGTGGGTTGAAGGTCCGGCATGGGTAACGGAGATGGTTCCGGAAGACGGAATATGGGCAAACTTTGGATTTGACAGGTATCAGCCGTTTCATCCTTATGAATCTATAAATACCGTAATAGACGATATAATCAAGGATCCAGTTTACGGACAGATACAGTTTAAAGCTGTTCTTTGCAGAGTTTACAAAAAAGGCGATCCGGATCCTGAAACTGTTTCCAAAAATACATTGGAATTTTTACAGAAAAAATTCCCCGAAGTATGGGACCCGAAACATCAGGATAAAAACGTTATCGTCGGAAAATGGAAAGACCACTGGAAAGAATATCACGAATTGAGCATCGGCTGGAAAAAGCTAGTTAATTTTAAAGAACCGGTGGAATGCACGCCCGACTCGTGCGACATTCGCAAATATTAAAAAAATATAAATATATAATAAATAATAAAGGGGACGGATTTGAAATCCGTCCCCAATAAAATAGGAGCATAAATATGTCTTCGGAATACGGATTCGATAGATTTCATCTTGGAGAGGAAAGGGCATCCCGTATCACTTTAAAATCATCTACTCCAAAATATTCAATGAAGGTAAATACGGACAGGTGTATAGGCTGTATGTCCTGCGAAGTGTCCTGTAAAAAAGAACATAACCTGCCCGTCGGACCCCGCAGGATGAGGGTTATACAAGTAGGTCCTTATTTTGTTAAAAAAGGGCAGTTAAAAACTGTTTATCTTCCTATGAACTGTTTTCACTGCGACGATGCGGCATGCGTAAAAGCCTGTCCTACCGGCTCTATGCAAAAAAGGGCGGACGGAATAGTATTTAACGATCCCAATACTTGCATAGGTTGCAAATCATGCATACATGCCTGTCCTTTCGGATCGCCCCAGTTTAACGAGGCGACGGGAAAGGTGACAAAATGCGATTATTGCAAACACAGGATTGACGAAGGGCTTTTGCCTGCATGCGTTACGTTATGCTCGACGGATGCGCTTTGGTTTGGAAATATAAACAGGATATCCACGATCGACAGGGAGAAAACGGCCAGAAAATTAACCGAGCATCTATTTGGGTTTATTACTCCCCATACGCCTTTAGGGACTTCTTCGGCTAACGATACGGAAAATTCTGTTAAAGTCGGTTGATTATAAATTTTTAGCATATATTGAATTTAAAAAATACGGAGGTTTTTATGGCAGATGTATTAGCCGCAGGGACCGTTTATAATGCGCCGATAAGGGTCGAATATATAAACGGCGATTTCGATAAGGCGGAGGAAATTCTTAAAAAAGCGGATATTCATATCTTAGGCAGGAATGTTGCGAGCGTAACTCCATATCATGCAACAATATTCGTCGGCCTTAAAGATGAAAGCAATGCCTTGAGTTTGATTAAAAAATCGGGTATTAAAACATATCCGATAGAACCATACTTCTAATTTTTAAACCAAAATACGGCTTCAGGTTTAAATCTGAAGCCGTATTTTTATAAATTAAAATATGCGTGATAAAACTGCCGGGAGATTATTAAATACAGCCGAAGCAAATATTAAAAAGATAACCGCCTCCGAAAATATACCGGCAGAGGACAGTCTCGGGAGGATTGTATCGGAAGATATAATACCTGATACCGACATTCCTCCGTTTAGAAGGTCAGCCGTTGACGGATTCGCTTTAATGTTTTCCGACTTTTCCGAAAGAAAAATAGAAACATTTAAAGTTAAAAGCCAAATTACCGCCGGATATTCAAAAGATATTGCGCCTTTGGACTCCGGAGAAGCCGCTTTTGTAACTACCGGAGCGCCTATCCCTCCAAATGCCGACGCCGTCGTATTAATAGAAGATGCCGAAGAATATTCCGGTGGGCAAATGATTTATAAAAAAACGATTGAAAAAGGCTCTTATATTTCCCCCATAGGAGACGACATTAAAAATGGCGAAATATTACTGCGTAAGGGACATAGGATAAGATTCTGCGATATTGCGGCTTTATCCGGTATCGGTTTAAGTTCGGTGCCCGTATATAAAAAGCCGGTAATAGGAATATTATCCGGTGGAAACGAATTAGCCTCACCCGGAGAGGAACTGGCCCCCGGTAAAATTTACGATATAAATACGACCGTGCTTAAATCTTTAATAAAAGATGCAGGGGGAGTTCCCGAGGTTGTAGGGGTAGTCGAGGATAAGTTGGAAAAATTGGTCGAAATTTTAAAAACGGCGGACGATTCCAATAAATACGACCTGTTAATTTCGACGGGCGGAACCGGCGCCAGCTTTTTAGTTTTAGAAAATAAAGAAATTACCAATTTTTACGATTTAATTCCTTCGGCAGTCGAAAAAATCGGCAGATTATTGTTTCACGGAGTAAAGCTCGTTCCGGGGAAACCTACTTCATTCGGGGTTTTAAACGCAGGAACTCCGATTTTTGCACTGGCGGGATGGCCGTATTCCGTTCTGATAACTTTCGATCTTTTTGTTAGACCGACTATACAGAAAATGACGAATGCCAAAAACATATATAAAAGATACCCTTCCGTTCAGGCAGTTTTAAAATATAGCGTTTCAAAAGAAAAAGGCGTGAGGAAATATTTTCAAGTAAAGCTGGCAAAAGAAAACGGTTTTCTATCGGCATCTGTAATACCTGCGCCCAAGCCCCCGTCCGCCGCAAGGTCTTTGAGTCCTATGATACAGGCGGACGGCAGTTTTGTTATGGAAGAGGAAATAACCGTTTTAGAGACAGGAAGCGTTATATCGGTGACGTTAAACGATTACGAAATTTTATAAATAATAAAATAATAAAAGTTTTTAATGAAGCCATATCTATTCAAAATGTTTAACGATAAAGAATACGAATTTAACCGTGGAAGATTTGAATTTAGAGTTCCGTCTTTAAGGGTGTCTTTAATAAGCAAATGCAACGAGCGCTGTTTTTACTGCCATAATGAAGGAATATCTAAAAAAATGCCTTCAGTCATTCAAACCGGGGACATAATTAACACCATATATTTATTAAAGGAATTTGGTCTTAAAAAAGTAAAAATTACCGGAGGAGAACCGCTGCTGTATGAAGATTTAAAAAATCTTTTATATAAAATAAAGCATATAGCCGATGTGGAGCTTCTTATCACTACCAACGGCACTCTCATTAAAAAAAGAATTAAAGATTTGAGTCCTAATATAATAAGCAAAGTATCGGTCAGCCTCGATACTTTAGACCCCGCCGTTTATAAATATATAACGGGCAAAAATTTGCTTGGAGAGGTTATTGCGGGGCTTAATATGCTGAAAAGAAACGGGTATATCGTTGAAATAAATAATCTTTTATTAAAAAGTTTAAATACGAGCAAAAAATGTTTGCAAAATATGATAAATTATTGCGTGGAAAATGGATTTGATTTGCAGTTTATAGAGATGTCCAATAAAACGGTTAAGCCTTTTTATTCAAAATATTATTCGGAACCCTATAAAACTTTACAAAAAGGCGGTTTGGAATTTAAGGCGGGCGCATCAAACGACAGGCAGTTTTTTAAAATAAAGGGGTCTAAAATCACTCTTTGTAAGAACGTGAACGATGTCGGCGAATCTTCCGGCGAAAGATGCGGAGGCTTAAGACTTTTGCCGAACGGCGTCCTTAAAAATTTTCTTTACGAATAACTTAAGAGGTTAAAGATTATTATGATTGTTGAGCTTATAGGCAAAGAAGCCGGTTTAACTTTTGAATGTATGCATATAGTGCCTGGCAGGGGCGACTGTTCGCGGATACACCCGCATTTTCATTACGTCGATGTGCTGGTTGACGGAGAGTTCGACGACAAGAGAAGAATAGTTCATTTGTATAACTTAAAAGCCGTCGTTAAAAGAATATGCTCCACGTTTGAAGATAAAATTTTGGTAGCGGATTATCCCGAAAGCGTTCAGAAGGTTACGGTAGAAGATTTGCATTACAGAATAGAGATAAACAATAAACTTTATCTCATACCAAAGGCCGATATTTTTAAAATAAAAAGTCCTTCTCTCAATATAGAAGATTTAACCGTTTATTTTGCAAATGAACTTGCTTTAGATTTAAAAAACAAAGAAATGTTTAATCCATTAAAATATTTTGAGGTTACTTTAAGCGAAGGGCATGGTCAGAGAGGAAAAATCAGAATGGACTTAAAATAATAATGAATACGATAAGCAGTATTATACTTGCAGGCGGGGAGTCTAAGAGATTTGGAGAGGATAAATCTTTTTTTAATTTCCAAGGAAAATCCTTTATAGAAAGGGCGTTGAATGCCGCAATGGAAATAAGCGGCGATATCGTAATCTGCGTTAGGGAAGAGGAGAAGATAAAAAACTACTTAGACTATGTCGAAAACATTATTAAAAAAAGAGAAAAAGCAGGCAAAAGAAGATTGATGCCGCAGATAATTGCAGATGATAAAAATTGCGGCTTCAAGGGACCGTTAAAGGGAATTTACAGCTCTCTCAAAATATTAAAAGGAAAATCGGCGATAGTTATGGAGTGCGACGCGCCTTTTTTTAATTTTGACGCGGCAAGGGAACTGATAAAAAAGCTGGAATTGGAAAAAGTTAACGCCGTCGTTCCCCTATGGCCTGATTCTACCGTAGAACCACTATTGGCATGCTATAAAATAAAAGAGACCGGGTTTATTTTAGAGATTCTTAATAATTATGCCTTAAATTTGAAAGAGCATTTTTTATTTACGGATTCGGTAAATATTTCACGGCTTTTATCCTCGGTTTATTATTATAATATTTTTGATATGATAAAAAATAACACTGATTTAAGGGCGGAATTCTTTATAAACATAAATTCAAAAAAAGATTTAGAGAGATACGGCCGCAATAAAAAAATATCCGATGAAGGCAGGTCAAAAAGTGTTAAAATAAGAAAGGCGAATAGATTTTTCGATTTAAAAAATCCGTCGGGTAAACCTTACGGCATACTTGCAAATGGATTATATTGGTGGTGGGTTTATGCTAAAACAGGAAATTTTATATACCTTAAAAAATCTTTTGAATATTTTAAAAAAGACGGCATAATGTATCGCAATAATCGATTAAATTTTATGGGGGATAAAATCTTAAATCTTTTACCGGATCCTTTCGAAACGCTGCGAATAAAACAATAAATAAACAAGAGGTTGTTATGGATAAAAATAAACTTACTAATTTAAAAGAAGACTTAAAGAAAAATCAGATAGAAATAATGCTTTATCCTTCTAAGTGCGATGGATGCAAAAGCGAAGGATTTGCCGCATGTATTAAGGCATGCGAAATCCATATGGGCAGAAAATACGGTTCAAAATATACCGGCGCAAGAATTAATATAAAGGAAAAAGCCGGCAAGTTTTTTCCGGTAATATGCCATAACTGCGAAGAAGCTCCATGCGTCGATGCGTGTATGCCCGGCGCAAGATATAAAGACCTAGAATCCGGCTGGACGGTAACAAATTATAAAAAATGCGTAGGATGCTGGATGTGCGTTATGTCCTGCCCATTCGGCGCCATCGAAAGAATTGGCAAAGACCATTTTGCGTCTAAGTGCGACGGCTGTATAGACGAAGATACCCCCAAATGCGTAGAAGCTTGCAAAAAAGGGGCGCTGAAAAGAATAGGAATTAAGAACTACTCATATGAAAGAAGGCTTATGGTTGCAAAAAAAATTTACGGTCCATATATAAAATCCGTTACTAAGCGGTAAAAAAAGGGGATTAGATTATGAAGTACGTTATTATAGGAAATTCATATGCGGGTTTGTCCTGCGCAGACGCGATAAGACGATTCGACAAGTCGGGAGACGTCGTTATTGTATCCGATGAAAATTACAGGGCTTATGCAAGACCTTTAATATCATATTACCTCGAAGGAAAAACTACCGATGAAACCATATGGTATAAAGAAGACGATTACTATGAAAAGAATAATTTTAAAGTTATTCTTGGAAAAAAAGCCGTCTCGGTAGATACCGTCTCAAAGCAAGTCGTTCTCGAAGACGAGACTAAATTGGATTACGACAAGCTTTTTATCGGTCCGGGCGGAACGCCGTTTGTGCCTCCTACCGAAGGATTTAATCCAGACTCGCCTATGATGGGGACTTTTACTAAATTTGACGATGCCAAAAAGATGGAAAAAGCCGCTAAACTTGCAAAAAACAAAGAAGGCATAGTCGTAGGCGGCGGACTCATAGGACTAAAGGCTTCCGAAGGATTGAGAGCATTAGGTCTTCACGTTACGATAGTAGAATTACTACCTCGTGTTTTGGGTCTTGCCCTTGACGAAATATCCGGAAATATAACTTCCAAAAAACTAAACGAAAACGGCATAGACACGGCTACCGGCGAAACCGTCACGAAAATTAACTTAGACGAAGCCGGCAATCCGACGAGCGTGATATTAAAAAGCGGGAAATTGCTTCCCGCCGACATAGTCGTCGTCGGCGTGGGCGTAAGACCTAACGTCGGGTTTCTCGAAGGAAGCGGAATAAAAATAGACAGGGGTATTATAGTCGATAAAACTATGATGACGAGCGTCAAAGACGTGTATGCCGGAGGGGACGCCGTCGTAGTTTACGACGTTATAAATAAGCGCCCGAATATTATTGCGATAGTGCCTATGGCATGCGAAGAAGGGCGGGTCGCAGGGACTAATATGGCAGGCGTTTACAGGGAATATCCCGGCGGAATGGGTTTAAATTCCGTTGAAATTTACGGGCTGCCTATAGTAACTATAGGTTTGACGAATCCATCAAACGAGTCTCAAAAGGTTTTTATTTTTCAAGACGAAAATATTTACAGAAAACTTGTGTTCGACGGCGAAGTTCTCGTAGGAGCGATTCTTCTCGGCGATATTGCAGGCAGCGGTATATTGTCGGCTATTATAAGACAGGGTTTAAAATGCTATAAATATAAAGACGAATTTTTAAACGGAAATATATATTCTTTTGTTATCGACAGCGAATTTGAGATATACAACATAAACGAGGGATATGCCGTAAGAGGAGATTTTGAGGATCTTCCGGAGTTTTCGAGGACGAACTGGAGGTAAAAATTTTAAAATAAAATAAAATAAAATATACATATGAATATCGACGAACAAAACGCATCCGAAAAAAATTTGAATATTATATTGGAAGGATTATTAATAGAGGTAAAAGATATTTCGGAAGAAAATTTCGGCAAATGGTATGAAAAGAAGAGGAAAATTTTTAACACGGGAGTTAAAACCCCTCCTACAAAAGAAGAATTCATAAAATATTTGAATTACGCTTTAACTTTAAAATTTTAAAATCTTTTTTACGCTAACTTTTTCATTACGGGCGCTTTTATAAAATCCAGCAGTATCATATAAATAAAAGTAGCGACAAACAGAACCGCTATGTCCGCAAAAGGAATTTTTTGCATCAGTATCCCAAAATATGCCATTAAGATAATTATTATTAAATCCAAAGCGCTTGCAAGCATTAAATAATTGCCCGGCTTAGATTTATAAAAATGTCTTTGCTCCCTTACCAAATATACGGTAGCCTGCGCGCTGAATACCAAAGACAGAAACGCAAGGGTCTGAACCTGCGGCAAAGTTAAGTTAATAACGTAATAGCCTATGCAATATACGACGAAAGAATAGATAAGCCAAGCTCCGGCAATTAAAAGAGAGGCAGAAACTATAAGCTTGATATTCCATTTATCGGGTTTATTCGAATATACGGCATTGTCTTTTGCAATAGACATAGTAACGAAATCGTTTGCAAAAATTAATATAAGAATTAATTTAGGAGTGGTAACGAATTTGCCGAAAAAAATTAAACCCAAGCTCAGGAACAGGGCTACTTGAAAAGTTTTAGAAATCTTGTTTAGCGTATATGTGAGCATTCTTCTATAAACTATTCTGCCGTATTTTACGGCATCTACTATATTCGACAATCCCGGTTCGGTTAAGATTAAGCTTGCGGCAGCTTTTGCAACATCGGTAGCGTTGGCTACCGCTATTCCGACTTCCGCCTGCTTAAGCGCTGGGGCGTCGTTTACCCCGTCGCCCGTCATGCCGGTAATTTTTTTTAGTTTTTGGAGTCCCTGCACGAGATGAAACTTGTCTTCGGGAAAGACCCCCGCGAAAACGTCGCATCCCGCAGGATTTTTAAAATTTTCACGGGTGCATACGGTTTCCCCGAGTCCGATTAAACCCGCCATGGTTTTTGCCGTGAGTTCCGTATCTCCGGTTACCATTCTCACCCTTATACCTAAATTTTTAAGTTCGTCGAGTAATTTTTTGGAATCTTTCCTCGGCGGGTCGGATAGCCCTAAAATACCTACGGGAATAAATTTTCCGGTTTTTTTGTCTTCTATCATTACGGCAATAACTCTATAGCCTGTAGCTTCAAACTTTTCCGATTCTTTAGAAACCTTTTCGGCATCAGTTTCATCCAAATTTTGAGATACTACTATAGGAGAGCCTTTAATTACGCCAATTTGTAATTTTTCGTTTCCTTCGAATTTTTCGATTATCGCTTCCGCTCTTTTTGTTTGAGGGTCAAACGGTATAAATCTTATTACTTTTCCTATTTCCGGCAGATTTATTTTATTAGATTTAACATATGAAATTATAGACATATCTATTGGGTCCTGCGTGGATTCGTCCGAAGCCGCAGTCGCATATGCAAATAATTCCTCTACGCCGAACGGTTTAAATGATTTAAAAGCCGTAAGCGCAAGGATATTTTCGGTTAACGTTCCCGTTTTATCCGAACATAATTCTTCCATAGAAGCAATATCTTCTATAGCGGAAAGATGAGTAACGAGAATGCCTCTATTCGCAAGCCGCATCGAAGCCAATGCCGTAGCAAGCGTAAACGTAACCGGAAGCGCCACGGGTATCGAAGCCACTAAAAGAATTAATGCGAACGGCAGCATTTCGGCAAAATTCATTTTGTTTATTAAAGCATATGCAAGTATTAAAGCAACGAGGATACCGTCTATCATAATGAAATAGCGGACTATTTTGAGAATTAATTCCTCGAGATGTCCCTTAATTTTTGCCGATTTTATTAATTCTGCGGTTTTTCCGAAATAACTTGCCGTCCCGGTTGCCGTAACCTTACAAGTAGCCTCGCCTCGTTTTATTACCGAACCGGAATATACCGAGCTGCCTTCACTCCTGTCAACAGGCTGGGATTCCCCCGTTAAAGCAGACTGATCCACTAATACGCTTCCGGAAATAATTTCGGTATCTGCGGGGACTAAATCGCCCATCCTTATATGAATTATATCTCCGGGAACTAATTCTTCGGCAGGCAGTTTAATCCATTTGTCGTCCCTGAGAACTCTGGTAATAATTTTAAGCTGTTTTTTTAGTAACTCAAGAGCTTTTTCCGCTTTATTTTCTTGTTTAAAAGATATTGCGGCATTAAAGAAAATTAATCCTATAATGATATATGCTTCTATGTTTTTTCTAAGAATTAATTCAATAATAAACGTAAATTCGAGCATCCACGAAACCGGATTCCAGAATTTAGATAAAAAAATAATGAAAGGGTGTCTTTTTTGTTCTTTTATGGTGTTTAAACCGTATTGCTTAATTAATTTTTCCGCCTCGATAGACGATAATCCGTGAATGTTCATTGGGATTTATTTTAAATTTTGTTATAATTAATTATAATGTATATCGTAAAAATTTTATATTAAATATTATGACTAAAAGCAACAAAATGCCCGGAGCCGTTTCTTTTATAGCCAAGTCCGGCACCGGCAAGACTACTTTAATAGTAAAGATTATAAAAATACTCTCGGATAGAGGCTATAAGGTTTCTTCCGTTAAGCATACCGACCATGATTTCGAAGCGGATATTCCCGGAAAGGACTCATGGCGGCATAAAAATGCCGGAGCATTTTCGACTATGCTGATTTCTAAAGATAAAACGGCGTTTTTCAGCGACGTCGATTCGTCTTTCGATGCGGAAATAGCTGCCGTAATATCTAAATATTTTAACGGTTCCGATATTGTTATAGTCGAAGGATTTAAAGACCTTAAGATAAAAAAAATAGAGCTGTTAAGAAAAGATATAGAGGGCGGCTTAAAGCCTAAATTTATAAGCGATCCCAATCTTATCCTCGTGTGTGCCGATGAGTTCATAAAAGATTTGGAAACCCCTCAAATAGATATAAACGATTCCGAAAAAATAGCCGATTTTATAGAAAAACATATTATAAATGGACGGGAATAATATTAATTTAGGGCAGTGTATTCTTGCTCCGATGGCTGGAATAACCGGATTTCCGTTCAGAAAAATAGCTTTGAAATACGGGGCGGAATTTTGTTTTACCGAGATGATTAGCGCCGTAGGTTTTTTGCATAACGACAGAGGAACGCTGGAACTGTTGGAAATAGGAAACGATGCGGATAAAACAGGGATTCAACTTTTCGGAAGCACCGGAGATATGCTGGCTCAAGCGGCTAAAAAAGCGGCAGATAATGGATTTAAAGTTATAGATATTAATATGGGCTGCCCGGTTAAAAAGGTCGTGAAAACAGGCGCAGGCAGCGCAATATTAAAAGATTTGAAACTATTTTCGGAAATAGTAAGATCCGTCAGAGAAGCGGTAAAAGACTTTTTTTTTACGGTAAAAATCAGAAGCGGGTTCGATGCCGAAGCTGTTAATTTTTTGCAGATAGGCAAAATTGCCGAATCGTCGGGAGTTGACGCGGTGTTTTTTCATCCGAGGACACGGTCGCTTATGTTCGGCGGAGCGGCTGACCATTCTTTGACGAAAAAACTCAAAGAAGAAATAAATATACCGGTTTATGCCAGCGGCGATATTTTTTCGGTTGACGATGCAGTTAATATAAAAAATTATACCGGGGCCGACGGCGTTATGTTTGCAAGAGGGGCTATCGGCAGACCGTGGATATTTGCCGAATACTTAAATGTTTTAAATCCTGTTTTAAGCATTGAACATAAAATAGATATAATGAATGAATTGACGGAAGAAACTAGTTTGTTCTACGGCAAAGAAAGAGGTTATAATCTTATGAAGCCGCATCTTTATAACTTTTTAAAAGGTTTTAAAGGTTCAAAAAGTTTAAGGGTTATGGTAAATAATGCAAAAACCGAAAAAGAAATAAAGGATATTTTAAACATATTAAGAACAGGTAAAGATGAATATACTGGGCTTGATTGAAAAACTGTTAAATAGCGGAGACGGACGCGGGATTTTCATAAATCCCGATTTCTGCGTCAGGCTTAAAACGCCTATGGCGGGCTGTTATGAATGTATAGACAGATGTCCGGATTTATCGATAAAAATAACCGACAGCGACATAAAAATTTTGGAAAACTGTTCTAATTGCAATGCCTGTCTTTATATCTGTCCGAACTCGGTTTTTTATGTTAAAAATAATATTTCGGAAGAACAGAATCTTATATCGTCGTTCGAAGATAATTATTATTATTTCTGCAAGAAGACGGACGCGTGTTTAAAAACCGAGGCAGATAAAAAGACGGTAAATACGATAGAATGTATATATGCAATCGAAGATTTAGATATAGTATCCGCCGCAAAAAAGGGCCGTAAAATATCGATTATTACCGGAGACTGCAAATCCTGTAATCTCCGGTATTTTCATAATAAAAAATTAAAAATAATAAAACAAATCAAAGAATTTTTTAAGGATAACGATGTTTTTATAGAAATTAATATAAAGGATTTTGATTTATCTAATCTCGAAAAAAATAATATCGGCGAGCATAGCAGGAACGAAAAAAGAAATAGCGATAACGAAGCGAAAGATTTGGACAGGAGGGACTTTTTTAGAAATTCGATTAAAGCAATTAAAAACAATGCCAAAAAAATTATCGAAGATATTTCTATAGAGGATTTGCCGTTATCTGAACTTTATTCCGCGTATATCGATTCCGGAGGCAGCGCCGGAAAAAAAATAAATAAGCTGTTTTTAGAAAGACAGGGAAAGATGTACCGTTTTCTAAAAGAAAATGTAGAACTTTTACCGCTTTTTAACATAAAACTGCCCAGATTAAATGAAAATTGCGTTTTTTGTTCCAACTGCTGGGAATTATGTCCGACCGGAGCTTTAACATATAAAGAAAAAGATGGAGAAATACTGCTTGAGCCCTTTTTATGCACCGGATGCAACTTATGTAAAGATATATGTAGTTTTGGAGCTGTCAGGATGTATAAGGCTAAAAAATTAGAGGATATTTCGGGAAAAAGAATCATACTTGAGCGGTCGGAGTATAAATATTTATAATGTGATAAAAGTCACGTAATTTTACTCAGCCTTATGTTATAATTTAAGTAAATTTTAATTAATAAAAAATTCAAATTTAATTATGACTATTATGGAAAACGAACAAGAGAAGAATAAAAATTGCGTCGAAATCACCGACGAAGACATCAGGGAAGCCTTTGAAAAGCATAAAACTTTTATAGATATATCGATAGGCGACTTTATGAAGATATATAGAGACGCCTTTAACAACGCATTGGACAGGGTTCACTCCTTTACGGTGGGAGAGGTGATGTCTAAAAAATATATTTCCGTATCGGGGGATTCCGATATACATTCGGTGACGAATTTGCTTGCAAATAATGGATTAACGTGCGCGCCGGTAGTCAACGATAAAAATTTAGTTATCGGATTTGTTTCCGATGCTGATATTTTAGCCTCGGCGGGGGTCGCAAAAAAACATACGGTTAAGGATTTGGTAAGACATCTTATCGGGGAACCTACCCCGAATTTACATAGAACTATAGACGGCAAAAATATTAAAGACATAATGTCTTCCCCTGCTATAACCGTAACAGTAAATACAAGCATAAAAAAAGCGTCGGAAATATTTAACGAAAAAAGAATAAAGAGAATGCCGGTAGTCGATAAAGAAGGTAAACTCGTCGGTATTATATCTACAACCGACGTGGTGAAATGGATAGGAAAAAAATAGAAAAAGGTAAAAAATTAAATTTAAAATTAAAAAATTTCAATTATCTTTATAAGATAGAGGGCGCAAAATGTGGTTTAAAGAATACGTAAACAGAATGAAAGGAGGCGGACAGAGTCCTACCGGCGTCAGCTTTCACGTAATTTTTTGGTCGGGACTCGCTTCTTTCATAGGAATAGCCGTAGTAGCATATTTATCGAAAAAGTATTTTAATCCTTACGATTTGACTTTGCTTATAGGCTCTTTTGGTGCTTCGGCGGTTCTTGTTTACGGCGCTATAAAAACTCCGCTTGCACAGCCCAGAAATCTTATAGGCGGTCATATTCTTTCGGGCATTGTAGGGGTAGCAAGCTATAAACTTTTAGGACATATTAATATGCCGTTAGCCGCCGCAGTCGCAGTGTCTTTTGCTATTATGCTTATGCATGCGACAAAGACGCTCCATCCTCCCGGAGGAGCAACCTCGCTTATCGCCGTCATAGGCGGAAAGGGTATATATAAGCTTGGTTTTCTTTACGCTTTAATGCCCGCAGGTCTCGGAGCGCTTATTCTTTTAATAGTAGCGCTTCTCGTCAATAATCTTTCAAAAGAAAGAAAGTATCCCGAATTTTGGTGGTAACAAAAAATTTCTTGACAAAAAAATAAAATTATTGAATAATAGAATGCTACGTTTGAGTCGCAGCTTTTTTTAAATAAATATATCAAAGCCGAGGGAAATATAAATGACGGAAAGTAAGTGGATATTAGTAGACGCGGAAGGGGTCAGTCTGGGAAGGGTTGCAAGTTTTGTAGCAAATAAACTTATGGGTAAAGACAAAGCAAACTGGACGCCGTATGCGGATAACGGAGATTTTGTGGTTATCGTCAACAGCGCCAAAGCAAAAATAACCGGCAAAAAAGCAGAGGACAAAGAGTACCATTTTCACAGCGGTTATCCGGGAGGGATGAAGACTTTTAACTATAAAGATATGCTCAAGAAAGATCCGACGTTTCCGGTCTATCAGGCTATAAAAGGTATGCTTCCGAAAAATAAGCTTTCGGACGTGGTTCTAAAAAAAGTAAAAATATACGAAGGCGAAGACCATCCGCATAAAGCTCAGCAACCGGTTAAAGTTGAAATAGTAAAATAGGTTTTATATAAAATTAATAGAGCAAATTAAAAAATTAAATTACGGGTAAAAGACTTATGGCAAAAAAGAATATTATACATGCGGTTGGAAAAAGAAAAACAGGCATAGCAAGAGCATATTTTAAAGAAGGAACAGGCAAAATTATAATTAACGGAAGAGATTTCGATAAATATTTTCCCCTTGAAAGCCACAGAGTAGCCGCTACAAAGCCTTTAGCATTTTATTCCGTAGAAAATAAGTTCGATATATATATAAATGTGGTAGGCGGAGGTTTAGCCGGTCAAGCGGGAGCGATAAAACTTGCGCTTGCAAAGGCTATTCTTTTAATAAGCCCCGACCTTAAAGAAACTCTTGCGAAAGCTTCTATGCTTACGAGGGATCCTCGGGTCAAAGAAAGAAAGAAATACGGTCAGAAAGGGGCAAGAGCAAGATTCCAGTTCTCAAAGAGATAATAATCGTAATAATCAAATGATTAAAGTTTCGATTATAGGGGCATCCGGCTACAGCGGCATATATTTAATATATGCTCTGTCTTTAAGACCGGATGTTGCTATATCGACGGTAACTTCCCAGACTTATTCCGGCAAAAAATTATCGGATGTTTTTCCTCAATTTACAAAAACATATTCTAAACAAAATCGAATTTCCGAACTCAAGTTCGAATCTTTTAATCCGGATGCTATATCGGAATCTTCCGATGCGGCATTTTTTTGTCTGCCGCATAATGAAAGTTCCAAACTCATTTCCGATATTTTAAAACGTGACGAAAAAATCAAGATAATAGACGTAGGCGCGGATTTCAGATTCGACAGCCTCGATACCTATGAAGAATTTTACGGAAAGCATAATGCCCCCTCGTTAAATTCTAAATTTATTTACGGTCTTTCGGATATTTTTTACGATAAAATTAAAAATTCTCAATTTATATCTAATCCGGGATGTTACCCCACCGGCGCTTTGCTGCCTATTCTACCCCTTGTTTTCAAGGGTGCCGTAGATTTTTCCGTTCCCGTTATAATAGACTCGTTATCGGGAGTTTCGGGTGCCGGAAGAGGCATAAAATTGCAGAATCTTTTCTGCGAAGTCGAAAACTCGGTAAAGGCTTACAACGTTTGGTCGCACAGGCATCTTCCCGAAATTAAAGAAAAAATAGAAAACGCGTTTTTAAATTCGGGCGGCAAACCGGATAACGATAAACCCTATATTTTATTTACCCCGCACGTTATTCCCGTATCAAGAGGCATATTGACTACGATATACATAAAGTTAAATAAGGGTATATCGGAAGAAAACATAGCCGGAATATATAATGAATTCTATGGCAACAGCCCGTTTATATCCATACTTAATAATATAGAAGACTGCAACATAAAAAACGTAGTTTATTCTAATAACTGCCATATAGCCTTTGAAGCGGACAAAAAACAAAATAGAGGAATGGTAAAAATCGTCAGCGCTATAGACAACCTTGGCAAAGGCGCTTCTCTGCAGGCAATTCAGAACATGAACCTTATGTTCGGCTTAAAATCAGATTACGGCATTCCGGAATATTCGCCTTTCCCGTAATTAGCTTTATGAAATTATCTAATAAAAAAAAGCAGGTTATATATCTATCTATTGCCGTCTTCGGTATCTTAGCCATATCGCTCATACTTATATTTGCCAGATTCAAACATATGAGGCATATCAGCGTGAAGACCCTTTCCGTTAAAAATAATTTTAAAAATACCTTGATTATCGGACTTCCCGCAGACGCTACTAACCTAATAGGAAATATGGCTGCGGATGCTCCCACGGCGGAAGTTACTTCTCAGATTTACGATGGACTCGTCAGATACAACAGGAACTTTAAGATAGTTCCAGACCTTGCAAAATCATGGAAGATAAGCAACGAGGGGAAAACTATAACCTTTTACCTGCGCCATAATATTCGCTGGCAGAACGGGCAAAAATTTACCGCAAAAGACGTTATGTTTACGTATCGTTTAATGATAAACCCAAAAACTCCTACGCCCTATGCCGCGGAATACCTCAAAGTATATAAGGCAAAAATTATAGGAAAATACATTTTTCGCGTGACTTATAAAAAACCTTACGCCCCCGCATTATCTTCATGGGGGTTAAGTATTTTATCCGAAAAACTACTTAAGGGGAAAAACCTGCTTACGACTAAATTAAGAAGCCATCCCGTAGGTACTGGACCTTACGTATTTTATAAATGGGTCCACGGATACGAAATAGTCCTGAAAGCTAATGATCATTATTTTATGGGCGCTCCGCATATAAAACGTTTAATATATAAAATAGTGCCCGATTCTTCATCTATGTTTCTTATGCTTAAATCAAACGGAATAAGCTATATGGGTTTAAGTCCGATTCAATTTAAGTATGAATCCGGAAGCAAAAAATTTAGGTCGCATTTTAAAAAATATATGCACCCTTCGTTAAGTTTTACATTTTTAGGATACAATCTTTTGGACCCGCTTTTTAAAAATTTAAAGGTCAGACAGGCTCTAAGCTATGCCATAAACAAAAAAGAAATAATAAAAGGGGCTTTGTTGGGACTGGGGATTCGCTGTTACGGACCTTTTATGCCCGGAACATATTTTTATAACGATAATGTAAGAAAATACGCTTATAATCCCGCGGAAGCCTTAAAATTATTTAACGAAGCGGGGTGGCGGATTAAAAACGGAACTTTAGAAAAAGAGGGAAAGCCTTTTAAATTTACCATATTAACCCCGCAGGGAAATCAAGAAAGATTGTCCGCCGCCGAAATTATACAGCAAAATTTAAAGAAAATAGGCATAAGCGTCGAAATCAGAGTAATGGAATGGACGTCCTTAATATCCGAATTTATTATGAAGAAAAAATTTCAGACGGTTTTGCTCGGATTCACGATAACTCCCGACCCTTACGACAATGCCGCAATATTTATGGGGTCGAATATCGTTCCAAAGGGTTTAAACTTTACGTCTTTTAATAACCCGGAAATAGACGCTTTATTCAGAAAAGCGCGCTCCACGTTTAATTTAAAAAAACAAAGAAAATATTATTTTAAAATTCAAAGTGTTATCGCAGAAGAAGAGCCTTACACTTTCTTATATATTCCTTATGCGATGCCGGTCGTGAAAAGGAGCATAAAAGGCATAAAGCCTGCTCCCGCAGGAATAGGCTATAACATAAGAAAATGGTATTATGCAGGGCAATAATTTTAAACTTCACGTCCGACCGGATATTTTAACCTCGTTTTTCCGATTAATTTTTTAATTTCTAATAAGCCTACAATGAAAATTGTCGCTAAAAAAATTGTCGCTAATCGAGCTAAACTGATTTGAACAAGATGAAACCATGCCCCTATAACGGGAATATAGACGGCCGCCGCAAGAAAAGCTATCGCTCCAACCCCCCAGATATTTATCGCTCCGTTTGTTAAGAACCCTAAAGAGAAAATGGATTCTCTATCCGAGCGGGAAACTAAGGCTAAAGTAATGTGCGCAAAAATCCATGCGGAAAATGTGAAAGTTTGAATTTCGCCAATATCCATGCCCTGCATTTCCGACCAAAAGTACACGGCCGACACGGCTAAGAATAACACAGCGCCTTTTAACAAGATATCCGAAATGAATTTACTCCCGAACATATTTTCTTCCGACTTTCGCGGCGGTCTTAAATATATTCCTTTTTCTTCCGGTTCGGATACAAAACCGGCCGATGCCCCTAAATCCATAAATAATTCTAAAACAATAATTTGGATTGGCGAAAACGGCTGCGGTAAACCTGCTAAAACAATAACAAGAAATATCAATACCAGACCTATTTTTACCGAAAGATAATACTTTACCCCCTTTAAAAGGTTGTCCAAAAACTTTCGTCCTTCAAAAATGCCATGGGTAAGCGTAATGTAATTATCATCGGCTAAAACAATACCCGCGGCGTCCTTGGCGACATCCGTCCCTTTTTGCCCCATTGCAATACCGATATCCGCGGCTTTAAGCGCCAAAACATCGTTGATCCCGTCGCCGGTTACGGCTACCACCTCGCCCATTTCCTGCAATATCTTAACTATGCGATACTTATGTTCAGCGGTTGTCCTTGCAAAGACCGAGGTTTCCCTCAGGACGATTTTAATATCGCTATCGCTTAATTTTTCTAAATCATCTCCGGTAAGCACTTTATCCGCGCCCGCGATACCCACCTTCTCCGCAATGTATCTTGCGGTTAAAGGATGGTCTCCCGTTACCATTATTGTTCTGATGCCGGCTTTTTTAGCAATATCGATAGTTTCTTTCACTCCTTTTCTCGGAGGGTCTTCAAAGATTATAAGTCCCTCAAAATCCATCTCTTTCTCTATGACATCAAAATCAAAATCTTTTTGGCGCGGGTTTAGTTTCTTTGAAGCGGTCGCAATAACCCGTTTCCCCAGAGAAGCCTCTTTCCCTAGCATCGCTTTTGTTTCGTTATCCACATGGGAAGTTTTTAAAAAAACTTCTTCGGGAGAACCGCTTACATACAATTTGATGCCCTCTTTGTCCTTTCTGACGATTGCTTTTGTTTTTTTGCCGTTACCCACATTCCTTTGGGCTATAACTTTCCCTTGGGACAAAGGGATGTTTTTTTCGCCTGCTCTTTCTTTGATAGATTGTTCCATATGAGAAAAAGAGTATTCCGAAACCGCCCCCAGAGCATTTTTTAGGATTTCGTCTTCTTTTGATGCGGGATAAATTCTGTCGATATTCATCTTCCCTACCGTTACCGTTCCTGTCTTATCGGTAACGATACATGTGGCATTGCCAAGAATTTCCGCGGATTTTATTTTTTTGACTATTAAGTTATGTTTGGAAAGGGCATAAGCGCCCAACCCTAAAACCATGGTAACGATAATCGGTAATTCTTCCGGAATAGTGAAAAAAGCAATCAAAAGTCCCGTTAAAACCATCCGATGTAAATCCTCTCCCCGCAAAATTCCGACGGCGGGAATTAAGATAGAGAAAAAAAGGGCAGGATAGACTAATTTTCCGGCTAATGATTTCATTGCTTTCTGTAATGCCGTCTTAGGCGGCTTTAACTCTTTGAGGGTTGCGGCAATCCTGCCCATCTTTGTTTCTTTGCCGGTTTTTACCGTTTCCGCCTCACCTTCGCCGCTTATAAATATCGTGCCCGCAAAAATTTCATCTCCCGCAATTTTTATTTGGGGAAAAGATTCCCCCGTTAAAGCAGATTCGTCGAGTTCCGCCCCAATCGCTGTTTTAAGCATTGCATCGGCGGCAACCTTTGTTCCGTGAGTCAATATCAATATATCGCCCGGCACAATATCTTCAGAGGCAATTTCTTGAACTTTCCCGTCTCTTTTGACCTTTGTTCTGGGTGCGGCAATCTTTTCTAAAGAAGCGACGGCTTTCTTTGCGCGAAATTCATTATAAACTTCTGCTAAAACCATAAGAAAAATAACAATAAAAATTACGAGTGCGTCGTGTAATTCTCCCCAAATAGAATAAAAAAAACCTACCACGAATAAAAGCAAAATCATCGGCTCTCTAATTTCGTGCCAGACAATTTTAAAAAAACTAATTTTGTCCGTCTTAAAAATTTGGTTATGTCCGAATTTTACAAGTCTTTCTTTTGCTTCTTGGGCGCTAAGCCCGTTATCTATCGATTGATTCATTAAAGCACCGCTGCGCCGGCTATAGGCGTAAATAAGCCCTGCAATATATTTAGATATTATTAAAAGATATAAACAATATAAACCGAAAACGAAAAGATTATTTTTCCAAATTTGCCGATAGTCTAACCAGATAACTTTTAGTATAATTTAATTAAATTGTTTGCCTTGTTATATTATAATATTATAATTATACATTAAAAAAAATATATAAGTATGAAGGGATAACCTATGAGTTTCTCCGATACGGGTTTGAGTTCCGAAGATGTTCGCAGGCGGATTGAAGCAGGACAAGTCAACCGGACGGATCGTTTCGCGACGCGAACGGTTTCCGCAATTATTCGCAATAATATTTTAACATTGTTTGCCGCCATATTGACAGCCGCGGTAGGCGCTTTATTACTTATAGGCGCATACGACGATGCGGTTGTCCTTGGCGCCGTTACGGCGGCTAATATTCTTGCGGGTATAATTGGAGAGCTCCGCGCTAAACGAGCCCTTGACCGATTGGCTATTCTTATTCGGCGAAAGATTGCCGTTATTCGCAACGGGAGCGAAGAATCAATCTGGTTAGACGAAGTAGTTAAAGATGATCTGGTTGTGCTGCGTTCGGGGGACCCCGTTATCGCAGACGGCGTCATCGCAGAGTCGTCAGGCCTCTTTCTTGATGAATCACTGCTCACGGGGGAAGCCGATTTGATCGCAAAACAGAACGGCGATCCGGTATTATCAGGCAGTTATTGTGTATGGGGAGAAGGCAGATACTTTGCTACCGGGGTCGGCGCGGCCTCAAACGCCGGCACACTTACCGCTCAAGCCAAAACTTACAAAATATTTCGATCGCCTTTAGAGCGGGCTATCGGCCAAATAATCAGGGTGCTTATCGCAATTATGATACTGTTGTCCTTTCTGATAGTTATGGCTAATTACATTCAGGAATTGCCGGTTGTGGCGAGCATTCTTGAAATAGCAACAATGATCAAAGCTCTGGTGCCGGAGGGTTTAGTGCTGGTTACGACCACGGCTTTCGCGCTCGGAGCCTTTCGCTCAGCTAGACGGCATGTGCTGGTTCAGAAGCTGAATGCGGTCGAATCGATTAGCCATTTAACCGTACTCTGTCTCGATAAAACAGGTACCCTTGGAACAAACCGTCTCATATTCGATGGACTTGAGGTTCTAGATGCAACGCATGGCGATGTAGCCGACCAGTTGCAAGCATTTGTCGGTGCGGTGCGCGAGAAGAACGAAACATTGCGGACTATAGAGGCTGTATTTCCGGGAATTCCAAGTAATCTGATCGATGAACTTCCATTTTCGTCCAAAACTAAATTAAGCGCCGTACAAATTCTATATAAGAATGCGGAAGTTTCTCTGTGGCTCGGCGCACCGGAGAGTATTATTCAGGGGCGCGCCGCAAAGGCACAGGAAGATAAACTTGCCGAGCTACGCCGTTCTGGATTGCGCGTGCTCGCATTCGCAAGCGGTCCGGCTTCGTTAAAACAGCGGGATGATTTAAATATTCTCGCTTTCATTATACTGCGTGACGAGCTTAGGCCTAATGTCCGGGAGGCTGTTAGTTTTTTTGAAACGCGTGGAATTAAACTGAAGGTGCTTTCCGGCGACCATCCCGAAACCGTAGCGGCTGTGGCAATGCAAGCCGGCTTGAAGATTGCGGATCCGGTTTATATCGGCGCAGATCTTGATTTGCTCACTCCTGACGAGTTTAAAACAGCGGTAATACGGGGTCAGATTTTTGGCCGCCTCGTACCGCAGCAAAAACAAAAGATTGTCAAATATCTACAGGAAACAGGTGAATTTGTCGGAATGGCGGGGGATGGGATTAATGATATTCTGGCGCTCAAACAAGCCGACATCGGTATCGCAATGAAGTCGGGAGCGGCAGCGGCCTTAGATGTCGCAGACATAGTTCTTCTTAAAAATACTTTTGCGCACCTGCCGACACTTGCACAGGAAGGAGATCGTATCATATATAATATTAAACGGGTTGCCAAACTATTCCTGACAAAAAATGTTTATAGCCTTTTCTTCGTGCTTTTTTCCGGCTTTGTCGGGCTGCCGTTTCCGCTGAGTCCAAGATTTATTACATGGATTGATTTGCTCACCGTCGGTACGCCTGCATTTTTACTAACTTTGATGAGCGCCCATGCCCCAAAACAGACGGTCAACGATTTCTTGCGGGAAACACTGGGGTTTTCCCTTATCGCAGGACTGATTATCGCATTAGTTTCACTGATAGTTTATACAGACTTTTTCCTTTGGCAGAACCCGATGGCAAACTACGATAAAACAGCTGCCCTGTCGATAGTCATATTGATGGGTCTTTATATCGTCTATTATGTTACTCCGGTAGAAAGGAAAAGTGATTCTTCGCTGATGCAAAAGGCGGCGGTCTGGGCTATACTGGCGGTTGGCCTGATTTTGAATGTCCTTGCCGTCTATTGGGACAGACTAAGCGGCTTTATCGGACTCGTGGCGTTAGACGCAGTTTCATGGTTCATAATCATTGCGGCAGCCGTGGTCGGCAGCATTGCCTTTCATATTTTGCTTAAATCATTTCGAGGTATATAATTTTATTTTTTTTATTATTTTTGATACAATTGTTTTAAATTATTTTAAAGAGACGCAGGTAAAAACGAAGGTTATTCGGTATATCATTAAATAAAATTAAAGGAATCGTATTTATGAAAAAAGAAATGAAGTTAACTCATCTCGATGAGAAAGGAATGCCGAAAATGGTCGATGTTTCTCAAAAAGCGGACACCGTCAGGATTGCATCCGCCCATGCGAAAGTATCTATGTCGAAGGATGCTTTTAAACTTGCAATAAGCAAAAGCGGCAAAAAGGGGGATGTGTTCGGAACCGCAAAAATTGCAGGAATTATGGCGGCAAAAAAAACCTCCGAATTAATCCCTTTATGCCATCCTTTAAATATAGAAGGCTGCGACATTTTTTTTGAACCAGACGAAAAGGAAAATTCTATAAATATAATTTCCACCGTTAAAATATCCGGCAAGACCGGAGTCGAAATGGAAAGCCTAACATCCGCGTCGGTAGCTGCTTTAACAATTTATGATATGTTGAAAGCCGTAGATAAGTCTATAGAGATATCCGAGATTTATCTTATTAGCAAAGAAGGCGGAAAAAGCGGGAGTTATAAAAGATAAAATTTTATTGCAAATTTTAGAGGTTTATCCTATAATATCAAAAACTGTATTTTTAAAAATAAAGTAAAAAATAGAGGACATAAATGCTAAAACATGACGTTGTTATCGTCGGCGCCGGGCTTGCGGGATTAAGAGCCGCCGTCGAACTTAGAAAAAAAGGAATAGACGCCGTAATCGTAAGCAAAGTTTATCCTACGAGGTCTCATTCCGGAGCGGCTCAGGGCGGGGTCAACGCCGCATTCGACGAAAACGATTCGTGGGAGTCCCATTTTTTCGACACCGTTAAAGGCAGCGATTACCTCGGCGACCAGGATGCCATAGAAATTCTGACGAGCGAAGCCCCGGCTAATATACTCGATCTTCAAAGAATGGGCGTCGTATTCAACAGAAACGACCTTGGAGGAATAGCACAGAGACCTTTCGGCGGGCAGAGTTTTCCGCGTTCATGCTACTATGCGGATGCGGTAGGACATATGATGCTCCACGGACTTTTCGACAACGTCCTTAAATATAAAACAAAAATCCTTTACGAATATTTTGTTACCGGTTTAGTCCTAGATAATGGAAAAGTAAGCGGGGTCGTCGCCTACGATATTAAAAACGGAAGGTTCGAAGGCATTGCCGCAAAAGCCGTCCTGTTTGCTACCGGAGGCTATGGACAGGTATATTCTTCAAACACGAATGCTCTTATAAATACGGGGGACGGAATGGCGGTTTCTATTAAAGCCGGCGTTCCTTTGATGGATATGGAATTCGTCCAGTTTCATCCGACTACCCTTAAAAGCACCGGAATATTAGTTACGGAGGGCGCAAGAGGCGAAGGCGCTTATCTACTTAATTCTCTCGGCGTCAGGTTTATGTCGAAATATGCTCCAAAGGCTATGGAACTTGCTCCGAGGGACGTCGTCGCGAGAGCCGAACAGACCGAGATAAACGAAGGAAGAGGAGTTGACGGCGCAATACTATTGGATGTCAGACACTTAGGTAAAGAAAGAATAATGGAAAGACTTCCGCAAATAATGCAGTTATCCATCGATTTTGAGGGAGTAAATCCTATTTACGAACCTATTCCCATAAGACCGGGCGCCCATTATTCTATGGGCGGCATTAAAACCGACTATAACGGCAGGACTGCCTTAGAAGGCTATTATTCGGCGGGAGAATCCGCATGCGTCAGCGTTCACGGGGCAAACAGGCTCGGAGGAAATTCATTGCTTGATACCGTAGTATTCGGAAGAAGGGCGGGAATAGATATAGCCGAATATTTAAAAAATGCTTCCGAATCAAAATTCGACGAATCGGCGGTTAAAAGGGATGAAGAAGCTTTTGAAAAACTTAAGAAATCTTCGGGGAAAGAAAGACACGGTTTGTTAAAATCGGAACTTCAGGAAGAAATGAGAGCCAACGTAGGCGTTTTCAGGGAAGAAAGCGCCATGAAAAAAGCCATAGACAAGATTGTCGAACTTAAGGAGCGCGCAAAAAACATAGGTATAGACGATAAATCCAAGACATTTAATACCGATATAGTCGAGGCATTCGAGTTTAATAATATATTGCTCATTGCCGAAATTATAGCGAGGGGTGCAATATTAAGAAAAGAATCGAGGGGCGCGCATTATAGAACCGATTTTCCTGAAAGAAACGATGAAAACTGGCTTAAGCATACGTTGGCTACGTTGGACGGCAAAGGCAATATAAAATTCGATTTTTCGGAAGTTGCCATAACAAAATTTAAGCCTCAGCCAAGGACGTATTGATAAAATTAAAGTTTTAAAAGGGGAAATATAATGGAATTTAAGGTCAGGGCATACAGATTTAATCCTGAAATCGATGAAAAACCGTATTATAAAGAATATACGGTTGAGGATTATCCGGGTATGACCGTATTGAACGCTTTAATAAAAGTCAAGTCCGAGTTGGACGGAACGTTGAGTTTCAGGAGGTCTTGCAGAAGCGCTATATGCGGTTCATGCGCTATGAAGATAAACGGCATATCTAAACTTGCCTGCAAAACGCAGGTAGGACCTGAGATAGAAAAATTCGGAATAATTAATGTAGAACCTCTTGCCAATATGCCTGTTATACGCGACCTTATAGTCGATCAGGAAAGCTTTTTCGATAAAATCAAAGAAATCAAGCCCTATCTTCTCGGACAGAGGGAAGACGAAGCTCATAATAGTTTTCACGCATTAAAAGAAGGAGAAAAAATAAGCCAACCCGTGTATTATAAATCGGAATTTCAAAATCTTACGGGGAATAACGATACCCCCAACTGTATTTTATGCGAATGCTGTTATTCCGAATGCGGCGGCGTCGTAGGAAACCCTAGATATCTGGGCCCCGCCGCCTTAGCCAAGCTATACCGGTATAGTGAAGACCCAAGAGATAACGATAAAAACGGCTCCCGTTTGGTTAACGGCTCTAAACCCGACGGAATGTGGGATTGCGTCCACTGCCAGTCCTGCGAAGAGTTTTGCCCGAAAGGTATTTCTCCGGTAAAATCTATAGTTAAACTTCACGAAAGAACTATTAAAAATTCTATAACATTTTCCGCAGGTTCAAAGCATGTCGTTTCTATAGCCAAGTCTATAGGGGAAACCGGAAGGCTCGACGAGATAAAAGTTGCATTCGACTCCGGCGGCATATCCGGACTCATAAACGATTTACCTATGGCTTTCGGCGCCGGATTAAAAGGAAAAATTCCTCCCCTGAGGCTTAAATTAATTAAAGATATGGAAGACATAAGACTTGCATACAAAGAATTAGATCTGGAGGAAAAATAATGATTACCTATGCTTATTATCCCGGGTGCGTAGCTCAAGAAAGCGGCAAAGAACTTGATAACGCCACCAAATTTATAGCAGAAAAATTAGGTATAAATTTAATCCCGATGCCCGAAGCTTCCTGCTGCGGCGGCGGCGTTATAGACGGTTTCGATAAAAATTTAAAACTTTTTATCAACGGCAGAACTCTTGCGTTAGCCGAAAAAGAAGGTCTCGATATAATGACTATTTGCAATACGTGTACTTTGACCCTTAGCGAGGTAAACGAAGAGCTGATAAATAATCCTAAGTCTTTGGAAAAAACTAATGAATATCTTGCTAAAATAGGGCTTAAATATTCCGGAAAAGTAAAAGTAAAACATATTTTATATGCCGTCAGAGACGACATAGGCTTTGACAAGCTGAAAGAAAAAGCCGTAAAAAGCCTGAAAGGAATAAACATCGCCCCGTTTTACGGATGCCATATATTAAGACCTTCAAGCGCCGTAAAGTTCGACGATGTCGAAAACCCTCAGGGATTTGAAGAGTTAATCAAGGCGCTGGGCGGGGAACCGGTATCATATGTCCGCAGGACAAAATGCTGCGGTTTCCAGACGATACTAGTAAACGAGGCTACTTCTACGTCTTTGGCGGGAAACGCCATTTACGAAGCGCAGGAGAAAAATGCCGACGTGATGGTCACCCCTTGCCCACTATGTCATTTAAGCCTAGATACTTATCAGACGGTTGCGGCAAAGAGTATAAATAAAAAATTATCTTTGCCCATATTGCATCTTCCCCAGCTTATAGGCATAGCGTTAGGCGGAGATTATGCGGAAATGGGTTTTTCGAGGCACAACGTGTCTCTCAGGGGTATAATGGCAAAAGTCAGGCAGAACGAAATTTAACTAAATAACGAAAGAGGACGGACTTAAGTCTGTTCCCGATAAAATATTCAATAAAATAAAAGGAAGGTTAAAATGTCGGACAATATAAACTTAGTTCTCAAAGCGCTTAAAGGTCTTTCTATTCTTGCACAGGAGAAATTGGACGATTACGTCGATATATCTGACGAGGAAAGCAGGGAAGCGGCAGACCAGATTATCGAAACCGTAAAATACGAATCCGGCGTTATCTTTAAATCCATAAAGGAAAAAGTAGCCGATATTCTATTGGACGAAATGAATTTTGCCTCGACCTACGATATAGAAGAATTGACAAAAAAAATCCAGAAATTGGAAGCCAAAGTAGAGGAATTATCGAAAAATTCCAAATAAATCTTAAGCATTATATTTCTTATACTCTATTATAACTTCCACGTTGGATTTTATGTCAAATCTTTCCTTTATGCCGTTTCTTAAGGATTTTATATCCGTCATCGTAAATATCTTTCCTTTATTTCCGGTAAATAATATGAAAGTTGGGATTTCTTCTCCTTCTTTCTGCACCCCGTAGGTTATATATTTAAACAATCTTCCAATCTTATCGCTCGTTTTTGCTTCTTCTATAAATCTATTCAAATCTTTCTTTTTAATGTTTATCTTTTTTGAATTATAAATTTCTATAGATAAATCTAATATTTTATATAAATTTTTATTTATCTTAGAAGATATATAAATGAAAGGAGTTCCATGAAATTCTTTCAGGTTAAATTTAATCTCTTTTTTTAAATTAAAGCCGGAATCCACGGCGTCTTTATCTTTTAAATCCCACTTTGTAAAAGCTATGATAAAAGGTTTTTTGTCTAAAGTGACTCTTTTCAGCAGCGAGAGATCTTCATGCGATATTTCGGAATTTACGTCTATAAAAATAATAACGACGTCGGCTCTTTTTATCTGCTCTATGCTCTGCTTCTGAAAAGCTTCGGAGTTTCCGTCTAACTTAGATTTTTTTCTAATCCCCGCAGTATCAACCAAGGTTATGGCATACCCTTTATATTTAATATATGTGTCAATTGCATCCCTTGTAGTGCCGGGTTTTTGATCCGTAAAAAGCAAATCTTCCTTTAAAATAGTGTTTATGTAAGTAGATTTGCCGCTATTAGGTCTTCCTATAATTGCAATCTTAAAACTTGTTTCTTCATTTTTTTTAGCCGGCTTCGTAGGCTTTTTTAAATTAATTTCGCCGGTTATTTCGGAGGTAATGTCGTCAATTCCCATTCCTGTTTCTGCGCTTACCGCAACGATTCTTTTTATGCCTAGTCCGGAAAATTCTGAAATTGCGTTACCGATGTCTTTTGGAGAATCAACCTTGTTGACGACAAGAATAATATTTGCCTCGTTTTTAATTAATCTTAAGAAAATTTCCTTATCCTCGGGGATAAATCCGCTTTTAAAATCAACCGTGAATAAAACTATATCGGCTTTTTTAGAATATTCAAAAACTTTTTCCTTAATTTTTTTCTCCGTTTCATTTGCGGGAGAAACGTTAAATCCGCCGCTATCCGAAATAAAAAAATCTAATCCGTCGAAAGAAATTTTTTTAATGTTTAAGTCAAGCGTTGTTCCTGCTACTTTTGAAGAAAGTGCGGAAGTTTTGCCGGTTATTTTATTAAATATAGTCGATTTGCCGACATTAGGTCTGCCGATGAGCAGGACAAAAAAATCGTTACTTTTTATCATTTATTTTCTCCAAAAATTTTTTAACGGCTTCTTTTGCGCCGTTCTGTTCTGCAATTTTTTTAGATAGGCCGGTTCCGTAACCAAAAATTTCCCCATTTATTTTAACGCAAATCGTAAAAATTATATTATGGGCAGGACCATCCTTTTTAACGGTTAAATACTCGGGAGTATTGCCTGTTTCCTTCTGGACAAGCTCCTGCAGAGTCGTTTTAAAATCGGTATTTTTCAAAATTTCGTTATCAATATCGGGATTAAACTTATGTATATGGGATAGCAAAATATTTTTTGATTTTTCATATGAGGAATCAAGAAATACGGCGCCAATAACAGCTTCGTAAACATTGCCTATTATTCTTTTGTTTTTACGATTTGCTTCTCCTGCGGTATTGTCCCGTTCTTTTAAAATAAATTCGGAAATTTTAAGTTTTTCCGCTATTTCGTATAAGCCGTCCTGTCTTACAAGTACCGCTCTATACCTTGAAAGTTCTCCTTCGTCTAAATCTTTAAAATTTATATATAAATACTCCGATATTACGGCTCCTATAACGGCATCCCCCAAGAATTCCAGTCTTTCATAGTTTTTTGCCGCATTAATCGATTTGTGGGTAAAAGCAAGGTCTATTAATGTTTTGTCTTTGAATAAATAGCCGATTCTTTTTTCTATGATATTATAATTCATACCGATTAAATATAACTTTCAATTATAACCGTTACCTCTTCTGTCGGACCAACGCCGTTTTCCGGCGCTATTATCGTTCCTTTGAACATCTTTCCCGAGGCAACGGGCGCATTCCCATTCCCGTCGTTACCGTTCCTGCTGCCGGTTATCTTTGCCTTGATATAATTAGAGCTTATTGCTTTATTATTGTTCAGGCTGAGGAATTCTAAAGTTTTGTTCCGGAATCTTAGATGAAATTCAATTTTTTTTTGTGAAGAAATTTTCCTGATTATACCGGTTCTGCGTTTAATTTCTGTTTCTTCTATTTTTGGTTTTAAGGAATAAGACTCGGTTCCGGGTCTATCCGAGTAGGAAAAAGCATGAATATAATAAATAGGCAGTTTTTTAAGATTACACGCCGTTTCCGAAAAATCGTCTTCGGTTTCGCCCGGAAAACCGCTGATTATATCTGTGCCTATCGAAGCATCTTTAATTTTTTCGGTTATTTTCCCTACAAGAGATTTATAATCTTTAAAAGAATAGTCTCTATTCATAGATTTAAGTATTTTATTTGAAGCGCTCTGAAGGGGAATATGGAAATGATTTTGAATTTTCTTAGAAAGGGCAAATATTTTTATCATATCGTCGTCTATATAAACGGGGTCTATTGAACTAAGCCGAATTTTTACGCTATTTTTTAGCTCTTCTATAGAAGTCAGGAGGTTTTTAAGTTTAGCGCCGGAGTTTTTATCGGTATATGAACCTATGTTGATGCCTGTCAAAATGACTTCCTTATATCCGAGCCCGTCGAATTTTTCAATTGAACTTAAAATGCTTTTTATGCCCAAAGACCATTTTACCGGTCTTGCTTTAGGGATTATACAGTAGGAACATTCTAAATCGCATCCTTCCTGTATTTTTAAATACGGTCTTGTTCTTTTTTGATTTAGGACGATATCGGGAAATCTTTGCGAGGAAATTTTTAGAACTTCAGATTTTTGAAAATTATCCATCAACTTTACGCCGGGAATTTCCGAAAATTTGATTTTATTGAGCTGTGCAGAGCATCCGGTTAATATAAGGCGGCTGTCGGGATACTTTTTTTTGATTTTTCTGATTATTTTATCGGTTTCTGCGTCGGCTTTTTCCGTAACTGTGCAGGTGTTGATCAAAAACAAGTTAATATTATCGTTGGAATCGTGATTTTTAGCCGATAAGCAAGGTTCTACGATATTTATATTCAATTGTTTAAAAACGGCTTCAAACTGGGATGATTCAAACTGGTTCAGCTTGCACCCCGAAGATATTACGGCGCAGTTAATAATTTCTTTTTCGTTTAAAAACAATAGCCGCTTTATATTGTCGTCGGCCTTATTTATATTTTTCATCCTATAACCCCGCCGCCTATTACTTTAATTCCGGAATATAAAACCGCAGATTGTCCGGGCGTAACAAACTTAACTTTGTCGTCGAATACGATTTCGACTGAGCCGTCTTTGGAAATTGAAGCTTTGCACTTATAATCAGGCGAGGAGTATCTTATTTTTGCGGTTGTTTTCATTTTCTGCAATCTGTTTTTATCTTCAGGATTTATAAAATGAAAATCTTTAACGGTTAAAATCCGGGTAAAACAGTCTTCTATGTTTCCCACGACTATTTCGTTATCCTCGGCGGAAATCTTGACGACGTAAAGAGGGCTTTTAGATGAAATACCCAGTTTTTTCCTCTGTCCCACCGTATAATTAAAAATGCCGTTATGTTCCCCGATTACTTCCCCCTTTAAATTTTTTATAAATCCACTTTTTAAACAATTATTTGAAAGATATCCTGATTGCTTTTTTATAAATTCCGCATAGTTTTTATCGGGAACGAAACATATTTCGACGCTGTCTTTTTTATCCGATATTTCGCCGAATCCTGCATCGGATGCAATTTTTCTCGTCTGCCGTTTATTCAAATTGCCTACCGGAAATATAATATTTTTAAGGTTTTCCTGCGATAAATTATAAAGGACGTAAGACTGGTCTTTAGCTAAGTCTTTGGATTTCAAAAGAAAATATTGTCCTACTTTATTTTTGGTTATTCTCGCATAGTGTCCCGTTGCAAGATAATCCGCCCCCAGTTCTTTTATCCTTTTAAGAAGCAGGTCGAACTTCATGACGCAGTTGCATAAAATACAAGGGTTAGGAGTCTTTCCGTCAAGATATTCCGCAACAAAACGGTCTATCACGGCGGTTTTAAATTCATTTTCAAGGCTTATTACGAAATGGGGTATGCCGATTTTTACGCATACTCTTTTTGCGTCTATTATGTCTTCCGTGCTGCAGCAGGTTTTTAATCCCCCCGAAGAATTAACCTCTTTGGAAATTAAATGCATAGAAACGCCTATTACGGAATAACCCTTGTTTTTGAGAATTACTGCGCCTGCCGAACTGTCCACACCGCCCGACATTGCTACGGCAACGGTTTTGTCTGATTTTATAAGCATTTTACGAACCGGCTCTTAATTTAAGCACGCCCTTTTTTATAGCGCTGACTGCATAATCTATATCGTCCTCGGTAGTAAATCTGCCTATACTGAATCTTATAGCCGATTCTATTCTTTTGGCGTCATATCCGTGAGCCTTTAAAACGTGGGATAAAGATACTGCTCCCGCATTACATGCCGAACCGGCGGAAGCACTGACACCGTAAAGGTCGAGGTTAAAAAGCAGGGTTTCCGATTTAACGCCGTCGAAGGATACGTTTATAGTATTTTTAAGCCTATTTACCGGATGACCGTTAAGCTTTATGCCCTCTATGCCGTAAAAAAGTTTATCTAAAAAAATACTTCCGAGATTATTTATCCTGTTTAATTCTTCGTTCATAACGTTTTTGAGGATATTTAAACCTTTAGCCATAGAAACTATACCGCCGATGTTTTCTGTCCCCGCTCTTAACCCGCGCTCCTGATGTCCGCCGTGTATTATAGGGTCTATATTTACTCCTTTTTTTACATATAATGCTCCGCAACCTTTTAACGCGTAAAACTTGTGTCCGGAAAAACTGCATAGGTCTAAAGGAATATCTTTTAAGCTGAAATTGCTTTTTCCTATAATTTGAACCAAGTCGCTATGAAAAAGTATATCGTCTTTAATTTTTTTAATTTCTTCAAAGATTTGCTTTAAGGGAAATATCGTGCCTGTTTCGTTATTCGCGCCCATTATGGATATAAGCATAGTGTTTTCTTTTATAACAGACTTCAGGTCGTCCAAGAGCAATCCTCCAAATTCGTTTACGCCTATGTATGTAGTTTCGACTCCGGCAGATTCTAAAAATTTGAACGTGTTAAGAACGGCGGCATGTTCTACTTGAGAAGTAATAATATGCGGTTTTGATTTTTTGTCGCGCATATATGCATAAACTGAGCCGGCTATAGCAAGGTTAATGGATTCGGAACCGGATGCAGTAAAAATAATTTCGCCGGAATTTCTTGCATCTAAAAATGATTTGATGTATTCTCTCGAGTCTTCGATAAGAATTCTTGCGGCTCTTCCTTCTTCGTAAACCGAAGAGGGGTTGCCCTGATAATTTTTCAAAGCGCCGATTACTTCCTCGAGAACTATGGGGTCTAAAGGAGTAGTCGCATTATAGTCTAAATAAATTCTCGGCATATATTATTATATATTATTATAATTTTTTATCTCAAAATTAAAGTCAACAGTTTTTTATTCCTGCATCGGTTTTTAAGGGTTTTTCTGAGGGTTTACCGGCTGTTTTTCGACCCTGCTTTTGATTCAGCTCCTGTTTTTGTCTATATTCGTTAATTACGTCTTCTATAGTAATGGAATTTAAAAATTCGGTTATTTTATTAGATATAGAATTCCACATATCGAAAGCAAGACAAATCGATTTCCTGCCGCATTCTTTTTTATTTTTGGATTTGCTTATGCAGCTTATGATTTCAATCGGTTCGACCGAAGCTATTATATCGCCTATAAGGATCTCCGAAGGCTTTTTATTAAGAAGATACCCTCCGTTTGGACCTCTGAGGCTCCTTACGATGCCGGCTTTCTTTAAAATAAAAAATATCTGTTCGAGATAGTGCAGAGATATAGATTCTCTTGCCGCTATATCCTTTAAACTTATGGGGGCGGAGTTATCTTTTGAATTATACGATAAATCTATTAACGCCCTGACGGCATATTGTCCTTTAGAAGAAAGTTTCATAGTTTATTTTTGTTTTTGAACGGCCTCAATCTCTCGAATTTTATTTTCAAGTTCCGATATTTTAGATTTTAAAATGGAAATTTCGTAAAAAGCAGGGTCGAATAACCTGTTATGCTCGAGGTCTATGTTGTCGTGAACCTCAGACTCGTCCCTCTTAGCGGACTTTGCAGGTATTCCGACGACGGTCGAGTGAGCGGGAACGGTATTAACCACTACGGAATTTGCGCCTATTTTAGAATCGTGTTCTATGGTCAAAGGACCGAGTATTTTTGCTCCGGTTCCTATTATAACCCTGTCGCCTATGGTGGGATGTCTTTTTTCTTTTTTCCAGCTTGTCCCTCCGAGAGTAACGCCGTGATAAATAGTAACGTCGTCGCCTATTTCGGCAGTTTCGCCTATTACGACTCCCATACCGTGGTCTATAAAAAACCTTCTTCCGATTTTTGCTCCGGGATGTATTTCGATGCCGGTTAAAAATCTGCCTGCCTGTGAAACCAGCCTGCCTAAGAGCTTGCACTTGTGGGTCCATAAGAAATGCGACAGCTTATGCATATAAACGGCGTGCAAACCCGGATAGCACGTAAGCACCTCTATTGCATTCCTTGCCGCAGGATCTCTTTCATAAACCGAATTTATATTTTCCTTTAAAGTTTTGAACATTAAATTATTTTTTTAGTTTTTTAGTATATGTAAAATTTCAAAATTTTACATATTTAATTATTAATCATAACAGAAATTTAATAAATTTTAAAGATGTAAAGGCAGGTGCGTTTAGTATTACTTTGTTCGATAAATATATTGACATAAATTTACTTTTTTGATGAAATAGAAATGAACTTCGCTATGCAAAAGCATGCCTTTTGCGTTTGTTGTCTTAAGCATAACATAAAATATGAAAATGGAACAAAACACGATGCGCCCAACCACGGCAGCCGCCGCTTTTAAGAAGGAAGAAATAGAGGAAGTGCCGGATTTGCTTACAATAAAAGAGGCGAGCGTTTGGGCGAGCAATTTTTTGGAGAAAAAAATTGATGTATCCAATATATCCTACCTTATTCAATACGGCAAAATAAAAAAGTACGGCGATAACGGCTCGGCATTAATAAAGTTAAGCGACTTAAAAAAATATTACGATTCTTTTAACGGAAAACGCGAGTTAATCTGGAAAAGCCGTCTGGGAAACGATTTAAACTGGCATCTTTCCTTCGATAACTTGAGGGAAAAAGATACTACAAAACACGTCCACAGGCTACATCCTTATAAGGGAAAATTTATCCCTCAGCTTGTAGAATACTTTTTGGACGCAAAAACCGACGAATTTAAAAAAAATGTTTATTTTAAAAAAAACGATATAATTCTTGACCCTTTTTGCGGAAGCGGCACTACCCTTGTCCAGTGCAGCGAATTAGGGATGCATGCAATAGGAATAGACGTTTCTATTTTTAATGCCCTCATCGCCAATGCCAAGGTTAATGAATACGACCTTGCCTTATTAAACCGGACGGTCAATAAAATAACGGAGAGATTAATTGATTATACTGCCGGTTCTAATACGGCGAAATTCGAATCTAAACTTGCCGAAGAGTTAGCCGTATTTAACGATAAATATTTTCCTTCCCCCGAGTATAAATATAAATTAGAAAATAGAGAGATAGGCGAAACAGTATATGGATCACTAAAAGAAAAGGAATTTTTACATATATATAACAAGCTTGTTGCAGAATACGGGATAGAATTATTTCAGAAAAGAAACGGCAACGAAGTTCGCGTTAGCCATTTTCTTGATAAATGGTATTTACCCAATATTCGTTCGGAAATAGATTTCGTATTCGAACTTATAAAAAAAATACCGGATAAGAAAACAAGAAGCATAGTAGCTATTATTTTAAGCAGGACGATAAGGTCGTGCAGGGCTACGACGCATTCCGACCTTGCTACGTTGTTAAGTCCGGTAACAACGGCATATTACTGCACAAAACACAAAAAAATATGCAAGCCTGTGTTTTCGATTTTTGGCTGGTGGCTGCGGTATAGCAACGATACCGTGGCAAGGTTAAACCAGTTTAGTAAAATCAAAACAAATACTTTTCAAACTTGTTTGACGGGAGATTCTAGGACTATAGACATTTTGCAGGCATTGGAAAAATCAAAACCGGAATTAGCCGGGTTGACAAGAAATAAAAAAATAGCCGGTATATTTTCCAGTCCGCCGTATGTCGGTCTTATAGATTACCACGAACAACATGCATATGCATATGACCTTTTCGGTTTTTCGAGAAAAGACGATTTTGAGATAGGGCCGTTAAGCAAAGGAACGGGCAGAGATGCCCGCGCGGCTTACGTAGAAGGCGTGGCGGGGGTTTTGAATAACTGCAAGAAATATCTTGCGGACGATTACAACGTGTTTCTCGTAGCAAACGACAAATATAATCTATATCCAGAGATTGCCGAAAAAGCAGGCATGCGCATTATCAGCAGGTTTAAGCGGCCGGTTTTAAACAGAACCGAGAAAGACAAAAACGCTTATGCGGAAATTATTTTTCATATGAAGGAAGGATAGACGATGTCTTTATCTCAAAGTCAAAAAGATAAAATTAGGGAACTTTTAAGCAGAAAAATAGAAAATAAACTCAAAGAATATGGACGAGAAACGACCTCTATGCCTTTTTTAGCAAGGCTTATTCAGGACAACGAAAAAATTGCCGCCTACTCTTTTATACACTCTTTAGCCACGACGCTGGGCATGTCTATCTATGAAGACGTGTCCGTAATAATCGCATCGGAAAATGCGGATGATGCTTTCCGAAATTACGGCGTCGGCGGGGTAATATCTTCCTCGCAAAAAACGGCTATATCTAAGATAATTAACGAGTTACGGGAAGGCAAAAGGAAATCCGATATAAATCAAGAAGTTAAAGAAGTTTTGTCGGCGTCTTCTTCCGGCGGGGAGTTCCAGAAATCAGGCAATATTGCAGATTTTTATATGAAAAAGAACGGTAAAGAATTTTTTTTCGAGATTAAAACCGTAAAACCGAATATAGACGTTTTTGAAAAGAGTAAAACGAAATTATTAGAATGGGTTGCACGAAAGAGGTCTTCTTCCGTAAGGGTATTCCTTGCATTTCCTTATAATCCCTATCACCCCCGGCCGTATTCCCGTTTTACCGAAGTTGGAATGATGAACCATCCCAACGATTTTTTGGTAGGGGACGAATACTGGGACTTTATCGGCGGGAGCAATACTTTCCCGCAGTTGTTGGAAGAATTCGACAAAGTCGGAAAAGAGTTCAAAGATAAACTGCAGTGCAAATTTAAAAAAATAGCGGAAGAAAAGATAGATAATTATTGATAAATATATGTTAAACCTCTTTAGTAAATATATCACTCTACAAGCCGATTAAGGGATTACTCGTACCTGAGGGCTTCGACGGGATTCATACGCGAGGCTTTATAGGCTGGGTAAAAGCCGAAGAAAATTCCTACGCATAGAGAAAAGACGAGAGAGATTATTATCGGTTCCGTCGTAACGATAGTTTTCAGCGGGGAAAAAGCGGTTATGGCGCTTGAAATTCCAAATCCGAAGGCTATTCCGAGCAAGCCTCCGAAAAGGCTTAAAACGGACGATTCTATCAGGAATTGCTTGAGTATATCCGATTTTTTAGCCCCTATAGCCATTCTTATCCCTATTTCTTTTGTCCTTTCGGTAACGGAAACGAGCATTATATTCATTATGCCTATGCCGCCCACGAGCAAGGAAACCGCCGCTATGCTTGCAAGAAGAATAGTAAAAGTATTTGCGCTCGAGTTTGCGGTTTCAGCAAGTTCGGTAAGGTTTCGGACAAAAAAGTCGTTCGGTTTATGCAGGGGTATATGGTGTCTCTGCCTTAAAAGCGCCGTAATTTCAGACTGGGCTAAAGACGTATCCTTAGAAGTTTTTGCCGACACGGCTATGGCATGCACCCAAGTGGTTCCGGCAATTTTTTCTAACATCGTAGTTATCGGAATTACTACCGTATCGTCCTGATCCTGCCCGAAAGCGTTAAATCCTTTTACGGACAAAAGGCCTATTACCGTAAACGGAACATTATGTATAAGTATTATGTGTCCAATGGGGTTTATAAGTCCGAAAAGTTCAGAAGCGGTAGTCTGACCTATAACTGCCGCGTTTGCCGCCGCAACTACCTGCTGATGGGTAAAAAATACTCCTTTTGCAACCGGCCAATCTCTAATTTCCGTAAATGTCGAATTTGCGCCTACGACTAACGTCGACCAGTTATTGCCGCGCCATATAACCTGCTGAGACATACCGAGGTTTCCCGAATCCGTTTTTACGGCGGACAGTTTTCTTATTGCATAGGCATCGTTTAAAGTCAGCGTCGGCAAGACCCCGAACCCGCTGTGTATGCCGCCTAAGGAAGACGACCCGGGAAGGACTATAAGCATATTCGAACCAAGCGAGTTTATGGAGTTCTGTATAGCCTTAGACGCTCCCTGACCTATGCTGATAGTGGCAATAACCGAACCTACGCCTATGATTATGCCGAGTATAGTCAAAAAAGACCTGATTTTGTTTCTCAGCAAAGTCTTATAGGCAGACTCAATATCCAGAAAAAATGCAAATTTTACCCTTTTTTGCTTCATAAAATTTTTTAGACGCCTGCGTCTATAATATCGGAAGATATGATTATTCCGTCCTTAACCGTAACGAGCCTTCTTCCATAGCCTGCTATATGCCTATCATGCGTTACGAGAATAATCGTAGCCCCCCTCTCCGCGTTGATTTTTCCGAAAAAATTCATAACGTCCGCTCCCCTCACGGAATCAAGGTTGCCGGTCGGTTCATCCGCCATAATTATCGGCGCATCGTTTACTATAGCCCTTGCGATAGCAACCCTCTGTTGTTCGCCGCCGGATATCTGGTTAGGAAACTTATTTCCTTTATCGGATAAATCGACGAGTTTTAAAGCTTCCATAGCCATTTCCTCCGAATCTTTAGAATGTATGCCTGAATAATAAAGCGGCAGCATTACGTTTTCAATGATGGAAAGCCTCTGGATAAGGTTAAATCCCTGAAATACGAATCCTATTTTTTTATTTCGTATTTCGGCAAGTTCGTCGGACGTCAAGCCGGAAACATCGTTCCCTTCAAGAAAATAACTGCCCGAGGTCGGCTTGTCTAAGCATCCCAATATATTCATCAGCGTGGATTTGCCGGAGCCCGAAGCTCCCATTATAGAAACAAATTCTCCGTTTTTAATAATAAGATTTATGCCTTTTAGCACTTCATAGGCAATATCTCCGATTTTATATACCATGCCTATATTTTCAAGCCTTATAAGAGGTATATTCATGTTTTCCGTTTCATGGTTATGGTTATTCATAAGCTAGAAGAACATTTTTCTTCCGGGTGCCGCCGCCGTTTGATTATTAGACTTCAAACCCGTTATTATCTCGGTTCCGGCAGTGATATCCTTAGATATAACCTCCGTATATTCGTCGTTATTTATGCCTAACTTTACTATTAACGGTTCCGGTATTTTATTTTTTAATATCCAGACGACTCCTTCGCCGGTTTTTAATTTTTTAGAAAGGGCGTCTAAAATGCCCTTGTTTTCGCCGGGCGGAATAAACCTTAAGGCGGAGTTAGGCACGCCGAGAACGCCTTTTTTTTCGGAAACGTAAATTTTAGCGATAGCCGTCATACCGGGAAGTATCAATCCGTTTTTATTGTCGAAAAATATCGTAACGTTGTAGCTTACGACCCCTGAAACAGTCGTGGGATTTATTCTTACGTTATGAACGTAACCCCATATCGTCTTATCGGGATAGGCATATACGGTAAACGACGCTTTATCCCCTTTTTTTATTCCGCCAAGATCGGCTTCGTTGGTAGTGGTGTCTATTTCCATTTTTGTAATATCTTCTCCTACGGTAAAAAGGCTCGGGGTTTGAAAAGTCGAGGCTACGGTCTGCCCGACGACCACGCTTACGTTTATTATAATGCCGTTAACGGGCGAGTATATTTTTGTGTAAGACAGGTTGGTTTCATCCTGCGCAAGCGCCGCTTTACCCGCATTTACGACGCCTTTAAGATATTTAAGCTGGGCTACGTCTTGAAGATAAACGCTGTAGGCATTTTGCTCAGTAGCATGGGCTATAAGGTTTTCTTTCCATAATTTTTTATCTCTGATATAGGTAAGCTTGTCGTATGCTAAAAGAGCCTTTTGTTTCAGGACGTTTGCTTTTGCCGATGCAAGGTTGGCTTTATCCTGATCGACTTTTTGGATGAACGGCGCAGGATTAATTTCTGCAAGAAGCTGACCTTTTTTTACTATCGAATTATACCAGACGTAAAGCTTCGAAAATATTCCTGATACCTGCGCGCCGACGTTTATGGTATTAATGGGGTTTGCCGTTCCGGTCGTAGCAATATATTTCTGTATAGTCATAGGTTGGACGGCATATAGTTCGTAAGACTGCTTTTTTGTTTTTGATTTTATTATGAGATAAGAAATAACCGATATTAAAATCAAAACGACGACGGCTATTATGATAAATTTTTTATTTTTTCCCATTTTTTACCCCAATTTTGTCATTCCTTAACATAATCATTTTTATTTTATATAATGTTTTACCGTTAAACCGAGGTCGGAATAAAGCTTGGCTTTTAGGTAAAAGTAAGAGTATTCCCCGTTTATATAGCTTGTCACTGCGGAAATATATTGGGCATTAGCGGCTACGAGTTGGACCATAGAGCCTACACCAACCTCATAGCTTTTTAGCGCAAGCGTGTATGCCAATTTTGAAGCTGTTTCGGATTGTTTTAACGCTTTAACGGTGAGATACTGGTTTTTTATACCGTAATAATCCTGCGAAATAGTATAGACAAGGTTCTGTTTAGTCAACCGTTTTCTCCAGACCGAACTATAAAGCGTAGCTTTCGAATATTCTACTTTATTCTTAGTTAAAAATCCGTTAAATATGGGAATGTTTAAGGTTATTCCGGTCGTATAATTTCTGTTTAAAGGGAATACGGAATTCTCTCCCGTATAAGCAAAATTGGCATCTATGTTAGGGTAATAACCGGTCGCGGCTTCTTTTTCGGATGCCTTCCCGGATTTTACGGTAAATCCGCTCTCTTTTAATACGGGGTTATATTTTAATCCCAATTTTATCAGCGCCTTTAAATTTTCGTTAAAGCCTTCCATTGTCATAGTATTAACGAAATTATAATTTTTATTTAACGGCAGTCCTATAGAATTTATCAGCGCCAACTTTGCAATTTTTAAATTGAACCCGGAGTTTATATATGCCGCTTTAGCCGTTTCCAAGTTTGCCTTTGCCGTTTCGGCGTCAAGGAGGTCGCCGGTTCCTACTTTGTAAAAGGCTTCCGCCGCCCTGTATGCAGTTTCGTTGTTTTTTAAGTTTTCCTTATCCGTTTTTTCGATTTCCTTATCCTCGAAATATTGGGCAAAATTTAGTATGACGCTATATAAATCCGCATTTATTTCTTGGTTGTAAGCGTATTTAGAAACTTTCATCCCGTAAAAAGACTGCAGAAAGCCGTAGCGTCTCGAACCGAATGAATACAAGAGCCATGTAGCGCTTAAATTAGCCTGATAGGTATTTAAGGAATAATTAATGCCCCCGTTATTTACAAATGTGGGGGAGGGGCTGTATGAACCGAGCGAAGATACGCTCATAACCGTATTTTTTGAATAAAGGGCGCTTGCTGAAACCTGCGGATAGTAATTATAGAGGGATTCGTTTTTATTGTAAACGGAAGCGGCGTAAGAATATTTCGAAGACTGTATGCCGGGATAATATTTAAGCGCAAGCCTTAATGCCGTCTTTAAATCTATTGCGGTTATATTTGGGTAATCTTCCTTAAGGAGATTTTTATATTTCTCTAAATTTTTGAATTTTTCTTTGAGCAGGCCGTTGTTCCCGGATGTTTTTCGTCTTTTAGATTTAATGGATTTAAGCTTTTTAAGCTTTCCTGCATAAGCAGGACGGGGAAACGCCGTCGAAAATAAAGCCGCAGAGAACATAAGCAGAACGGCAAACGCCGCGGCGAGGAAATAATTAAATTTGTTTTTTCTATAATTGCATTTTATCATTTTTTTCTGGCTTTAACAGCCGTTTTATACTATTATAAATAATTATAACGTCTTATTGTAAATAAAATATAAATATAAATATAATGACTTTAAAGTCATTTGTCAATATAAAAATAAATCCTTCGTTAAAAAATAAATGCCTTTCAGCTTTAATCTTATAAGTTTAGGATGTCCGAAAAATCAGGTAGATTCCGAAGCAATGTTTACCCGCCTTGAAAAATCGGATATAAAATTTACTTCCGATATAGATAATTGCGACGTCTGCGTTATCAACACCTGCGGATTTATCGAAGCGGCGAGGAAAGAATCCATAGGCGTAATCATGGAAGCCGTAAGGAAAAAACAGGCTGGAAAAGTCAGATACGTAGCTGTTGTCGGATGTATGGTAAACAACAATCTTAAAACCCTTAAAGAGGAACTGCCGGAAGTAGATATTTTTCTCCCGACTTTCGACGAAGAAAAGATAGTCGAAGAAATTGCGCAGGTAACAGGCGAAAAAATAACAAGTAAAAATTTTAATGCGCATAAAAAATTTGAAAGGGAGCATTTTAATTTGAAAAGAACCGCGTATCTTAAAATATCCGAAGGATGCGGCAGAACTTGTTCTTTTTGCACGATCCCCCGGATAAGGGGGGTATATAAGTCTAAGTCCATAGAAGAAATTAAGAATGAAGCCTCGTATTTAGCCGCAGCCGGCGTCAAAGAGCTTATAATAGTTTCGCAGGACACTTCTTATTACGGCATTGATTTAAATATAAAAAACGGATTATACGAGCTTTTAAAAGAGCTTGTCAAAATAAAAGATATAAAATGGATAAGGCTTATGTATCTATATCCGCTAAAAACTTTGTTCACCGACGATTTAATAAGCCTTTTAAAAAATGAAGAGAAAATCCTGAAATATATCGATATGCCCGTTCAGCATATAAACGACCGCATCCTTAAGCTTATGAAGCGCGCGGGCAACAAAAAAGACATTGTAAGCCTGATTCAAAAATTAAGAAAAGAAATACCCGATTCCGCTTTAAGGACGTCCATTATAACCGGCTTTCCCGGCGAAACGGATAAAGACTTTGAAGAGCTTTTAGGGTTTATTAAAGACGTTAAATTCGATAATCTCGGAGTTTTTAAATATTCCGACGAAAGAGACGCCGCTTCCTATAAATATGATTTAAAAATAAACGCAAAGACAAAATCCGAAAGGTATAAACTGTTGATGGAAACCCAAAGAACGCTTATCCCCGGCATATTATCGAAACATATAGGGCGGACATACAGCGCAATAGTTGACGAAACAAACAATAAAACCGCAAAGTTGAGAACTTACTTTCAGGCTCCCGATATCGACGGCTGCGTTTATTTGTATGCGGACGATTTAAAAAATAATTTTAAAAATCAAAATAAACAGGAAGAAGGTTTTATTTCCGTCAAAATATTGAAAGCAAAGGATTACGATTTGCTGGGAGATTACGATTCATTTGGAACTTCGTAAAAGAGCAAGCCTAAAATTTCTTGACTAAAAACGTGGATTAAATTATAATGATAAGACGTGTATTAAAATCCATAAAAATATTAGAATATATATATAAATAATTAAATTGAATTTAAAATAATCTCCGTATGTTAATATAGGGGTATAGTTTAATATGAAAACCGTCATAAACGAACAAAATAGAAGAAACTTTGCGTCTCAGGTCGAGACTATGCTCCACGACAAGCTATCCAAGTGCTATCAATGCGGCAAATGTTCCGCGGGATGCCCCGTCAACTTCGAAATGGATTACACGCCGAACCAGATTATAAAGATGACGGAACTCGGAATGGAAGATAAAGTCCTCAATTCTAAAACTATATGGCTCTGCGTTTCATGCAATACCTGTTCCACCCGCTGTCCAAAAGGGTTTGAAGTTACCGAAATTATGGACGTTTTGAGAGAAATAGCCGAGAAGAAAGGCATAACGTCAAAGACAGAAAAAGAAGTTCAGATGTTTCACGAAGTATTTCTCGATAACGTCAAATCCAACGGCAGAATATTCGAACTTGAACTTGTCGGCAAATATAAATTAAAGACGAGGCATTTATTCAGGGATATGTTTTTAGCTCCTAAAATGCTCGAAAAAGGAAAACTTAGAATACACGGGGAAAAAATAGCCAATTTAAATCAAATTGCTAAAATTTTTAAGGACTTTGAGTAAAAATTAAAATTATCGGAGAAACATAGTATATGAAATTAGCATATTATCCGGGATGTTCGCTTAAAGGAACATCGTTTGAATACGAAGTATCTTTGTTAAAAATACTTGAGGCTCTTAATATCGAGATTAAAGAAATTCCGGACTGGAACTGTTGCGGAGCTTCCGCGGCGCACAGCATAAATCATAATTTATCCATTGCCCTTCCGGCAAGAAATCTTGCGATAGCCGAAAACAGCGGATTTGAATCTGTCCTCGCTCCGTGCGCGGCTTGTTCCAATAGGCTTAAAAACGCCGACTATGAACTAAAAACCGACGATATCCTTAAAAAGAAAATAACGGATTCTTTAGAAATGCCTTATAACGCCGACATGAGCATTAACAATATGCTTGAATTTCTTATAGGCGTAGTGGGAAAAGATAAAATAAAATCTATGGTAAAAAAACCCTTATCGGGTCTTAAAGTTGCATCGTATTATGGATGTTTGTTGGTAAGACCCCCCAAAATTATGCAGTTCGACGACCCGGAAAATCCGGTTACTATGGACGAATTGGTTGCGCTTACCGGAGCCGAACCGGTGGATTATTCTTTTAAAACGGAATGTTGCGGGGCGATTAATTCGCTTTCCAAACCCGACGTCGTTATGGCTCTGACCGGCAACGTTCTTTACGATATTAAAAAACATGGAGCCGACCTTGTAGTAGTCGCATGCCCGCTCTGCCATTCCAATTTAGACGTCAGGCAGAGGGAAATAGAAAGAAAATACGACGAAAAGCTTGGTTTGCCCGTTCTTTTTATAACGGAGTTATTAGGACTTTCTTTCGGTATAGATCCAAAAGATCTTGCGATAGACGGACATATGGTCGCTGCCGACAGGGTTTTAAAAAAGATTGGTAATTAAAGATTATTAAGCTATTATATACATACAAGAGGTAAAATATTATGGCAAGAATAGGCGTATTTGTTTGCTGGTGCGGTTCCAATATCGCCGGAACGGTCGACGTCGAGAAAGTCAGGGAAGAAGCGGCTAAAATTCCGGGAGTAGTCAGCGCCTTAGATTACAAATATATGTGTTCCGACCCGGGTCAAAACAGTTTGAGAAATATAATAAAAGAAAAGAATTTAACGGGTATCGTTCTTGCGGCATGCTCGCCCCATATGCATGAAAATACGTTTAGAAAAGCCGCCGCAAAAGAAGGCTTAAATCCTTATTTCGTCGAGATAGCCAATATCAGGGAGCAGGTTTCATGGGTTCACGAAGATAAAGAGAGGGCTACCGCAAAAGCCGTCGACCTTATGAAGATGATGGTCGAAAAGGTTAAAAGAGACAGACCTATCGAAGACGTCAGGGTTCCTTTGAATAAAAAAGCTTTAGTTATCGGCGGAGGAATAGCCGGAATACAGGCGGCTCTCGATATTGCAAACGGCGGGGTAGAAGTTATACTTGTGGAAAAAGAGCCTTCGATAGGCGGAAAGATGATACAGCTTGACGAAACTTTTCCTACGCTCGATTGTTCGAGCTGTATAATGACCCCTAAAATGGTCGAAGCAAATCAGCACCCTAATATAAAATTATACACATATTCGGAAGTAGAGGATATTTCCGGGTATATAGGCAATTTTAAGATTAAAATAAAGAAAAAGGCAAGAAGCGTCGTCGAAAAAGACTGCACGGGATGCGGCGAATGCTGGAATGCCTGCCCGATGCATAAAAACGTCAAAAGCGAATTCAACGTGAATCTTTCCGAAAGAACGGCTATATATGTTCCTTTTCCGCAAGCGGTTCCGCTTGTTCCGGTATTGGACAGGTCAGTATGCCTACACTTTAAAAAAGGCGGTAAATGTCAGAAATGTTACGATGCCTGCGGTCCTAAATGTATAAATTTCGATATACAGGATGAAATTATAGAAGAAACCGTAGGAGCGATAGTCGCATCTACCGGATACGACCTGATGGATACCTCTATGTACGGAGAATACGGCTACGGGAAATATAAAGACGTTATATCAGGCTTGCAGTTCGAAAGGCTTCTATCCGCTTCCGGTCCTACGGAAGGCGTTATTAAAAGACCTTCCGACGGGAAAACTCCGCAGACCATCGTTTTTGTTCAGTGCGTAGGCTCAAGGGATCCGGAAAAGGGCGTTCCTTATTGTTCAAAAGTGTGCTGTATGTACACCGCTAAGCATGCTAAGTTATTTGCCCACAAGGTTCACGGTTCTCAGAGCTATGTTTTTTACATAGACATAAGGTCGACGAGCAAGGGGTATGAGGAGTTCGTTAGAAGCACCATGGAGCAGGACGGCGCAATTTATTTAAGAGGCAGGGTATCTAAAATATATGAAGACGACGGCAAACTTATCGTTAAAGGCGCGGATACTCTCTCCGGAAATCAGGTAGAAATTGCCGCCGATATGGTCGTGCTTGCTACCGGCGTTATACCGAAAAAAGGTTCGGATAAACTTGCGCAGATGCTCGGAATATCATATGATAAGTATGGATTTTTTACCGAATCCCACCCTAAACTTCGTCCGGCAGAGTCTTCTACGGCAGGGATTTTTCTTGCGGGTATGGCTCAGGGACCCAGAGATATTCCGGAATCCGTCGTTTCCGGTTCGGCAGCCGCTTCTAAAATATTGGGGCTTTTTTCTAAGAACGAATATGAGGTCGAGGGAACTATCGCCAACGTTAACGAAGGGACGTGCGTTGCTTGTTTTTACTGTCAGAGAGTCTGCGCTTACAGCGCCATAAGCAGAAAAGAAATTAAAGACAGAAGCGGGAAACTCGTAAAAGTCGTAGCTAACGTTAATCCGGGATTATGCACCGGCTGCGGCGCTTGCGTAAATGCCTGTTTTTCCAAGTCTATCGACGTTAAAGGATTTATGGACGACCAGATATATGCAGAAATTAAAGCATTGGCAATATAAAAACTCAATATAACGACAACTAAAATAAAAGAAAGGAGTCTTTCGGAAATGGAAGATAAAGACGTAAAAAAGGAAAACCATGCAGATGCAAAAATTGCGGAGGGCGGCGTCGGCGACCCAAGAATAATAGCGTTTGTCTGCAACTGGTGTACTTACAGCGGAGCGGACCTTGCGGGAACAAGCAGAATGAAATACTCCGACAATGTTCGAGTTATCAAGCTTCCATGCACGGGAAGGATAGATCCTCTTTTTATAGTCGAAGCGTTTAAAAAAGGGGCAAAAGGCGTTTTGGTTTCGGGATGTCATCCGGGAGACTGCCATTATACCAGCGGAAATTATCATTCAAGGCGTAAATATGCGACGTTTAGGGATTTACTCGGATATTTCGGGGTAAATTTAGACAGGGTCGAGTTTTCATGGGTAAGCGCTTCGGAGGGAAACAAATGGGTTTCGATAATAAACGAATTTACCGATAAAATTAAATCTCTGCCGGGTAAATCAACCGATATATTTACAAAAAAATAATAAGGATATAAAGGATATATTTATGGCAAATACAAAGACCGACGAAAAACTGCAAAAAATTGCAAAAGACCTTTTAGAAAGCGGAGAGGTCAGCCTTATAATAGGCTATGCAAAAGGTTCTAATCCTCAAAGGATGAGGCCCATTTTTATTACAAAATCCGAAGAAACCGGCAGACTTTCTTTCAGTCCTAATGCCGTTCAAGACCTTGCGGTATTTTTAAAAAAACCGGAAGTTAAAAAGTTCGGAAAAATAGGCATAGTCGTCAAAGGTTGCGACGAGAAAGCGGTTAACGCCTTAATTCAGGAATATCAGATTTCCAGAGATAATATAAAGATTATCGGGGTAGAGTGCAACGGCGTAATAAGGCAAAACCTTGCCGATAAAGGCGAAACAAAGGTTTCGGAATCTACCGTTTACGATAAATGTCTTATATGCGAAGAGCATATTCCCGTACTCTACGATTTTCTTGTAGAATCGGAAGAGCCTAAGCTGGTTTTGTCCGGCAACGTTAAGCCTTATTCGGAGATAGAAAAGCTCGAATCTATGAACGCCGACGAGAAAGATGCCTTCTGGGCGCAAGAATTCGATAAATGTATAAAATGTTATGCCTGCAGGCAGGCGTGTCCGCTTTGTTACTGCTCCAGATGCATAGTCGAAAAAAATATGCCCCAGTGGATAGATACTAATTCCGAAGAAACCGGCAATGCTCAGTGGAATCTTATAAGAGCTTACCATCTTTCCGGAAGATGTATAGGATGCGGCGAATGCGAAAGAGCCTGTCCCGTCAATATCCCCCTTATGCTGATTAACGAAAAAATGGCAAAAGACGTATATAATATGTTTGGATATAAATCGGGATTAGATATTAATGCCAAGCCCGTTTTCGGAGTATTTAGCGAAAGCGATTTCAACGACTTTATTAAATGAACCGAGCGGCGTGTTAACGCCGGGCAAGGGAGAATTCTTACAATGGAAGAAAAATATTTTGAAATTTCGGCGGAAAATCTTAAAAAATTTGTAGAACAGATTATAGCCGATAACTTTGAGGTTATTGCCCCTAGAGATAAAGACGGCGACACGTTTTACGGGAAAATAAGCAAATTTGAAGAAGCAAATTTAGACGTTCTTCTGCCAAAAATGTCTTATAAGGAATATCTTCTTCCTAAAACCGAAACGCTCTTCGAATATTCATTTTCCGGCGTTAATGCCGACATTAAAGACGGTCTGGAAGCAGTTGCCGGAGCAAACCAAAAAAGAGTTATTTTCGGCGGGAGACCGTGCGATGCCGGCGCAGGTCCGATAATGGAAAAAGTTTTTAACTGGGACTATAAAGACGAATTTTTTAACGAAAGATTTAAAAATTTAACTATAGTTTCTATAGCCTGCGAAAAACCGGATAACTATTGTTTCTGCACAGAAATGCAGCTTTCACCCGAAAGTTCTTACGGCTCCGACATACTTCTTAAAAAAGCCGGTTCCCAATATTTTGCTATTGTTACCAGCGAAAAAGGTTTGAATCTAGTCAATGCTTACTCTAATTTATTTAAAGAAACCACAAAAGATAAAGTTCCGGCGGACAAGGACTGGAAAAAGATATTCGAAATAGAAAAAACAAAAAGTTTTTTGGACAAAAACTTTGAACATAACTATTTTCAGGAAAGGTTCTTATCCTGCATAGGATGCGGCGTATGCACATATACATGTCCGACATGCCACTGTTTCGATATTCAGGACGAAGGAAATTTAAAAGAAGGCAGGAGGATTAGAAACTGGGATTCCTGTCAGTTCGGAATATTCACCCTTCATACTTCGGGGCATAATCCCAGAGTTACGCAGGGCGATAGATACAGGCAAAGGCTTATGCACAAATTTAAAATATACAGCGAAAAATTCGATAAATATCTATGCGTCGGATGCGGGAGATGTTCCAGAAACTGCCCCGAAGACATAGATATTAAAGAAGTAGCGAAAGACTTAGCCGATATGGCTTAAAAATAAGGAGCAGATAGTTAATGGAAAATATTTATTTGCCGAAACTGGCTGAAATAAAAGAAATTATTCAGGAAACTGCAGATACCAAAACTATACGTCTTACTATAGACGGCGGCAGTATAGATTTTCTGCCCGGTCAGTTCGGCGAATTTTCGTTTATAGGAGAAGGAGAATCGACATTCGGGTTTTCGTCATCTCCTTTAAGGAAAGAATATTTTGAATTTAGTTTCAGGTCTTCGGGAAGAGCGACTACCGGCATAAACAGTCTGAATCAGGGAGATAAAATTGCCTTTAGAGGTCCTTACGGAAATTATTTCGATACGTCGAAGATGAAAGGAAAAGACCTTGTTTTTGTAGGAGGCGGTATAGGTATGGCGCCGGTAAAATCAATAATGGAATACTGTCTCGACGAGCGTGACGATTACGGCAAAATAACCATATTATACGGCGCAAGGTCTGTAGGCGACCTTCTTTATAAAAACATATTCGACGAATGGAAAAAATACAAAAACACCGATGTAATTATTACGGTAGATCCGGGTGGAGAAACCCCAGATTGGACGGGTAAAGTAGGTTTTGTTCCGACCATTCTCGAACAACTTCCTTTAAAAGGAGAAAATAGTATTGCAATAGTATGCGGCCCCCCAATTATGATAAAATTTGCGTTAAAATCGCTCGAGGAAAAAATGGGATTCGACAAGGGCAATATTATTACTACGCTTGAAAACAGAATGAAATGCGGGTTGGGTAAGTGCGGAAGGTGCAACGTGGGAAGCGTTTACGTATGCAAAGACGGCCCGGTGTTTACCGCAAAGGAGCTTGAGAGTCTTCCGAACGACTTTTAATATATATTTATATGCAGCTATTAATAATCCACGCCGATGATTTTAACTATTCTTTAACCGGAAAAACTCCCGTTGCAGAGGAAATAGAGCCGAATCTCGTTAAGGAAACCGGGAATTTTTTTGAAGAACCCTTAGTAGTTTTCTGCACGGTCGAAAAAGGGGATGCAAAAAATACGGCAAATATCGTAACGCAGGCTTTCGGAGAAATTAAAGAAATTGCCGATAAATTAAAGCCCAGGACATTAGTTTTATATCCTTATGCGCACCTTTCCAACAGCCTTGCCGACCCCGCTCTTGCCGTTTCGGCGCTTAATGCTTTAAAAGCCGAACTTGAACAGTTTTATACGGTTTATAGGGCGCCCTTCGGATGGTATAAGAGTTTCAAAATTTCATGCAAGGGGCATCCGTTAAGCGAATCTTCGAGACATATAACCGATTCTACGGTAACTGCTTTAAAAAAGACAAGGGAAGACGTAGTAAGGGAAGTTGAAAGCGACTTTTATATTTTAAATTACGACGGAGTCGAAACAAAAATAGACTTAAAAAATGAAAGCGTATTAGACGATAAAGTACTGAAAGATTTTCCCTCTCTTAGGAAAGTTATAGCGTATGAAGAATTTAAAATAAAAGAAGGCGAAACTCCTCCCTCCGTTTCCGCTATGAGACGTCTTGAAATAGCAGATCACGAAGAAAATTCCGATTCCGGTCACCTAAGATTTTATCCAAAGGGAACGCTTTTATATAAACTTTTATCCGATTGGGCGGAGGACATTGCCTTAAACCGCCTGAATTGTATGGAGATAGAAACGCCTCTGATATATAACTGGAATAAACCTGAAATTAAAGGGCAGGGAGAATCTTTTCACGAAAGGCACTATTCGGTTTTCGTGCCTGACGAAAAATCAGATACCGGCGGATTTGCGCCGTCTAAGGAGTTCGTTTTGAGATTTGCCGGAGATTTCGGACTTTTTTCGATGCTTAAAGACGCTAAAATGAGCTATAAACAGCTCCCTCTCAGGTTTTACGAGATTTCAAAAAGTTTCAGATATGAGAAAAGCGGCGAATTATCAGGTTTAAGAAGGTTGAGAGGCTTTACTATGCCGGATATTCACAGTTTCTGCCTAAATTTAGAAGAAGGTTTTAACGAGTATCAGACGCTTTACAGAACATATTCCGACCTTGCCGAAGGCACAGATATCGAATATGCGGTAGTCTTCAGAATCGTAAAAGAGTATTACGATAAATATAAAGATAAAATTATAGACCTTTTAAAATATTCCAAAAAGCCCGCGCTTATCGAGGTTTTGTCCAAAATGAAGCACTACTGGGCGCTTAAACACGAATTTCAGGGCGTCGATTCGGTTAACGGCTCATGTCAGCTTTCTACCGTTCAGCTCGACGTCGAAGACGCTAAAAGATACGGTCTAAATTTTACCGCCGAAACGGGAGAAAAGACCGGATGCATAATATGCCATTCCTCCGTGGGAGCAATCGAAAGATGGATGTATCTTATAATAGAAGAGGCGCTTAAAAAAAATATTCCGGTTTTTCCGTTGTGGCTTAGTCCTACCCAGGTTAGAATAATTCCGGTATCCGATAAGTTTATGGATTTTGCGGTTAAACTTAAAGAAGATATATTTAAGTCCGATATAAGAGTAGATATAGACGACAGGGATTTCAGCCTCGGGAAAAAAATTATGTTCGCCGAAGAAGAATGGGTTCCTTATATAGTAGTAGTCGGACAGAAAGAGTCTGAGAGCGGGGTTCTTTCCGTCAGGGACAGATATAAAGAGAGAAAGAATTTTAATCTTACGCCGCCTGATTTTATAAAGGAAATAAAAGCAGGGACGGAAGGTATGCCCTTTAGAAAACTTATCTTACCGGATATGCTTTCAAAAAGACCTATATTCGTCGGGTAAACGAATAACGGATAAATTAAATTTTAAAACAGGAGGCAGTCCAAGTTATGAATAATGCGTCAAGCGAAATTACAATAAAAGATGAAACTCCAATTAGAAAGAGCGTTACTTTAAAATTGGACGAAACAAAGACGCAGGAGCTTTTACAAAAGAAGCTGGAAACCGCCGCAAAAAAAGCAAATATAAAAGGTTTTAGACCCGGTAAGGCGCCCGTTTCCATAATTAAAAAATTTTACGAACAGGAACTCATAGAAGAAGCCGCGGCAGAGATTTTAAACGAAGATTTCAGAAAAATTATTTCTGAAAAGGGCATATATGTAATAGGAACCCCTATACTCGAGAAAAAAACGGAAAACGAATATTCAATATCTTTCGACGTTATGCCTGAAGTTAAGAATCTAAATTTAGATATAAAAGTTAAAAAAGTTAAGAAACGCGATATTACGGACGAAGTTATTAAAGAAGAAATAGATTTTCTTCTCGAAAGGTTGGCGGATCAAGAAAAATTAGACGATTCCGCCGTAATAAATTCGGAAGATAAATACTTTGTTAAAATAGACTATGTAACCATCGATGAAACGGGCAAAGAAGTGGACAGCGCAAAAGATTATTCGATAAGTCTTAATTCAAGCATCATAGACAAAACATTCGAGGCTTCTTTTATCGGTAAAAAGAAAGGGGATAGCTTCGAATTCGACGATAAAGAAAGAAAAGTCGTCGTTAAAGGCTTTATTAAAGAAATAGATAAAAAGATAATGCCCGAATTAAACGTCGAAACTATTAAAAACTTCGGTGATTTTAATGACGTGGCGGAATTTAAGAAATACGTCGAAAAAAGCCTTAACGAATACGAGGAAAAAAGATATAGAGATGCTTTGAGGGCTTCTATATCCGAAGAAATAATAAATCTAAACCCTGTTGAACTTCCCGATAGTATAGTAGAAGAAGATGCAAAATCGAGACTCGAGGAAATGAAAAAACAGGGCAAGTATAAAGACATAAATGAAAAACAGGCAGGGGAGTTTATGGGTATTTTAAGAATTATGGCGAAGCGGGATATTGCCCTGTATCTTTTGCTTTCCGAAATAGAAAAAGTCGAAAATATAACCGTGACCGAATCCGATTTTGAAGAATTTTATAAAAATACCGCCTCTATGTCCAATATGAAGGAAGAAGAAGTTAAGGGTTTTTATTCCGCGAAAGAAGCGCAGGAAAATTTAAAACATGCTTTGCTGGAAGACAAGACGTTTGATTTTCTTATACAAAACAAAGTATCATATATAGAAGAATAATAGCATAAAATAATTAATAATTAAGATATACTATAATAAATACGGAGAATAATAAAAATGTCGCTTGTACCTATAGTAGTTGAACAAACGCACAGGGGAGAAAGATCTTACGATATATATTCCCGCCTTCTAAAAGACAGGATTATTTTTATAGGGGAGGCTATCGACGATACTTTTGCCAATCTTATCATAGCGCAGCTTTTGTTTCTGGAATCGGAAGACCCGGAAAAAGATATAAATATATATATAAATTCGCCGGGAGGCGTTATAACCGCCGGACTTGCTATTTACGATACTATTCAGTATATAAAGCCGGATGTTTCGACGCTCTGCATGGGTCAGGCGGCAAGTATGGGAGCGGTTCTTCTGGCGGCAGGGGCGAAAGGAAAGAGATTTGCCCTTCCGCATGCCCGGATTATGATACATCAGCCTTTAGGCGGCTTTCAAGGACAGGCGACCGACATCGATATTCAGGCAAGAGAAATTTTAAGGATGAGAGAAGAACTGAACCAGATTCTATCCTCTCACACCGGACAGTCGATTGATAAAATCAGGGAAGATACCGAAAGGGATTTTTTTATGAGCGGCACTCAATCCGTGGAATACGGGATCGTCGATAAAGTGGTGGAAAAAAAAGAAATTAAAAGTGTAAAATAATCATTTTTAAGATTTATGCGGTATAATTATAATCGGTTGATATTCGGCTACTAAATATATAGAGGTATTTAATAATGGCAAAAAAAAGCAATAACAATAATAACGACGATAACTACGGAAGAGAGCTATACTGTTCTTTTTGCGGAAAATCGCAGGACGAGGTTAGAAAGCTTATTGCTGGACCATCGGTTTACATATGCGATGAGTGTATAAGTCTCTGCAACGATATTATATCGGAAGAAAGCAAACCGGTTCCCGCAGAAGTAAAAATTGAAAATTATCTTTATAAGCCGATAGAAATTAAAGCCTTTTTGGATCAATACGTCGTAGGGCAGGAAAGAGCTAAAAAAATTCTTTCCGTCGCCGTTTATAATCATTATAAAAGAATAGAACATAATCTTTCACTTAAAAACTCGGAGAAATTGCATAATAATAAATCCGGAAAATTAAGTTCTAATCATAATATGCTCAATAAGAATAATCTTGATAAGAATAATATAGACGTAGAAATGCAGAAGAGCAATATTTTAATAATAGGTCCTACCGGAAGCGGGAAAACTTTGCTTGCGCAGACGCTTGCCAGAATGCTCGATCTGCCTTTTGCAATAGCCGACGCTACGACGCTTACGGAAGCCGGCTATGTGGGCGAGGATGTCGAAAGCATTCTGCTTTCATTATTGCAAAATGCCGATTATGATGTCGAAAGAGCTCAAAAGGGCATTATATATATAGACGAAATAGACAAGATTGCAAAGAAAACGGATAACGTTTCTATAACAAGGGACGTGTCGGGAGAAGGCGTCCAACAGGCTCTACTGAAAATCATAGAGGGAACCGTTGCAAACGTGCCTCCTAAGGGCGGCAGAAAGCATCCCCATCAGGAATTTCTCAGGATAGATACAAACAATATCCTTTTTATTTGCGGAGGGGCGTTTAACGGTCTCGATAAAATCATCGAAAAAAGAATACATCAACAGCCCATAGGTTTTAATGCCGGAGTCAATTCCGGTAAATCCGTCAGTCCTTACGAAATAATGAAACAGGTCGAAACCAGAGACTTGTTGAAATATGGACTGATTCCTGAATTTATCGGCAGGCTTCCGGTAACGGCGACGCTGGAAGAATTAGACGAAAAAGCCCTTATAGAAATTTTAACGAAGCCCAAAAATGCGCTGATTAAACAGTATCAAAAATTATTCGAGCTTGAGGACGTAAATTTAAGATTTACCGATTCCGCCGTTAAGGAAATTACGAAAAAGGCAGTAAAACATGGATCTGGAGCAAGGGGATTAAGGACGATTCTCGAATCTATAATGCTCGATGTTATGTATGATATACCGACCGACCCGACTATTAAAGAATGCGTTATAAACGACGATGTTATTATTAATAGCGGTCAGCCTATTCTTCTTTACGAAAAGGATGCCGGCGCAAAATCAATTTAAGTATATAAAAAATATTATAAAATATGATTTTTTTTGTTGACATATTCGTTAAAAACATATATATATTATATATACTTTAAAGTAAAGCACCTGCAAATGTAGCATTAATGGGATGCTTAACTAAAATTAAAGCATTAAAACCTTAAAATGTAAGGAGGAAGTTGGTATGACAAAAGCAGAATTAGTTGATGCAATTGCAAAATCGTCCAAGCTTACGAAAGCGGACAGCGAAAAAGCTCTCAGCGCGGCAATTAATGCGGTAATCAGCGCTTTAAAAAAAGGCGATGCAGTAAGGCTCGTCGGCTTCGGCACGTTCGAAGTAACTAAAAGAGCGGCAAGAAAAGGCAGAAATCCGCAGACGGGGAAAGAAATTCAGATTAAAGCTTCCAAGTCGCCTAAGTTTAAAGCCGGTAAGTCTTTCAAAGAAGCAGTCAATACCGGAAAGTAATTTATCGTTTCATCTAAACCCTCATTTTATTGCGTTGCAGTCTTGTTCTTCTTGAAATTTTAAAAATGAGGGTTGTTTTTTTGGGCGGATAGCTCAGCCGGTTAGAGCATCGGCTTTACAAGCCGGGGGTCACAGGTTCGAACCCTGTTCCGCCTACCATTGACTTTGGATTAAAGCAGTGCGGTTTAGCCGAATTTTCTTGACTTTCTCTCTCTATTCGATTATTATTAAACAATCATAAAAATTTATATACCAATATATAAATTTAATTCTTATTGTCATTTTTTTCTCATATACGGGGCTGTAGTTCAGACGGTTAGAACGCCGGCCTGTCACGCCGGAGGTCGCGGGTTCGATCCCCGTCGGCCCCGCCACTTTTTAAAATCTCTTAATTCCATTGTTTATTAAAAATTTCCACTTTTAATTAATTTTTGATATAATTATCAAATTATATATTTTGCGAGAGTGGCGGAATTGGTATACGCACTGGACTTAGAATCCAGCGGGGCAACCCATGGGGGTTCAACTCCCCCCTTTCGCACCACAAATATTATTTTAATAGAGCGTAATAATTTTATTTTACTTTGGGAGGTTCTTTATATGTCTGGACATAGCAAGTGGAGTACTATTAAAAGAAAAAAAGGGGCGTTGGACGCAAAGAGGGGAAGGATTTTTACTAACATTATACGCGAAATTATTACCAGTACCAGAATAGGCGGAAAAGACGCTTCTTCTAATCCACGGCTGAGATTAGCTATAGACGAAGCGAAAGCTAATAATATGCCTAAAGAAAATATTGAAAGGGCTATGAAAAAAGGAGCCGGAGAACTCGAGGGAGAAACATACGAAGAATTGATATACGAAGGTTACGGTCCAGCCGGCGTCGCGCTTCTTATAGAAACTCTTACCGATAATAAAAATAGGACGGTTTCGGAGGTTAGACATGCTCTTTCGAGGCACGGCGGAAGCCTCGGCGAATCGGGTTGCGTTATGTGGATGTTTAACAAAAAGGGCGTCATCGGTTTCGATACGGCGGAGAATACGGAGGATGCCGTTATGGAAACCGCGTTAGATGCAGGAGCGGAAGACGTTAAAACCGAAGAAGACGAAATATTGGTTTATACCGACGTAAAAGATTTTGAAAAGGTAAGGTCGGCATTCGAGGCTAAAGGAATGAAAGAAAAGTTTTCCGAAATTTCGTATATACCCCAGACAAATATTGAACTTAAGGGCAAGGAAGCTGATCAGATGCTCAGGCTTATGGATGCGATAGAAGAAATCGAAGGAATTCAAAACGTTTATGCTAATTTCGATATACCGGAAGCAGTGGAATGAATCAGTTCTAAATATATTAAAAATTAAAAAATTGCAGGCTTTAAGTTATGGGCTACAAGATTTTAGGGGTTGACCCGGGTTCGCGGTTGACAGGTTGGGCGGTTTTGGATCTGCCTTCTTTCGGTAAGCCGTTCGATCTAATATCCTGCGGATTGATAGACGCAAGAAAAAATAAGTTCCCCTCTAATCTTAATAAAATATATGATGAACTCAAAGAGATAGCATTGACTTATTCCCCCGATATTATGTCTTTGGAAGCGGTGTTTTCGGGAATAAATCCTGCATCTTTAATTAAACTTTCGCAGGCAAGGGGGGTTATATGCCTGCTTTCATCCATTTTGAATATCAGGCTTAAAGAATATTCCCCAAGATTCGTTAAAAAAAGCATATCGGGCTATGGAGCTGCAAGTAAAAGCCGGATGAAAGATGCGCTTGTTTTGATATGTTCCTCCAAAAGCCGCAACGTTAAAGACTTTTTAAAAGAAAATATAAGCGACGACATATCGGACGCTATCGCTATTGCGGTATGCTGTGCTACCGATATGACAAATTTTGTGAGTATTTAATATATTAAAATAATATGATAGCTTATCTTCACGGAAAGGTAATTTTAAGAGATATAGAAAAATCCCTTATTATACTCGAAACCTACGGCGTCGGATATGAAGTATATATGCCTATGCCGAATTTTGAAAAAAATTCTGCTTTCGTGAGCGAAGGTTCGGAACTAAATCTTTTTATCCACACTTACGTCAGGGAAGACAGAATAACCCTTTACGGCTTTAACACTAAACTTCAGAGAGAAATTTTCTCTCTTCTTCTCAACGTAAAAGACGTAGGTCCTAAACTTGCCGTTACGATTCTTTCGAGCATAGACGCGACAAACCTTATAAATATTTTGACGACGCAGGATATATCCGCCCTCTGCGGCATTAAAGGTATAGGACAGTCTAAAGCGGAACGTATAATAATGGAGTTAAAAAATAAAATACTTAAAAAGGCGGCGGCATTTAACGATATAAAAGCCGACGATATTTGGACGAAACCTTTTATGCAGTTCGAATTAGAAGCTGAAGGAGTTAAAGAATCGGAGAAGCGTAAATTTAACCGTGATTCATTTAAAACTGCCGAAATTTTGGTCGAAGCGGCGGCGTCAAACGTTAAACAGTCTTCCGATATGATAATCGAATCTGCACAGGCGCTTGAAGCCCTCGGCTATTCCAAATTAGACTCTTTTAATATTACAAGTAAGGTTTTCGGGACGCTTAAAAACGCCGGAAATATTCCGTTAAGGACGGAAGATTTAACTAAGGAGTGTCTTAAGCATATTTATTCGCAGAAAAACATATAAGATATAATAATATAATAAAAAATCAAAATTAGCCGACTATGGTATCGTTCAAAAAAGAGTTTAATAAAAATTCGGCGGATACGGACATTAAATCCGATAATACCGCCGCCGCTTCCGATTGCGATTCTCCCGTTTCTCCGGAAAGAGAGGAAGGAGAAAGTTTCGACAATCCGGTAAGACCGCTGTCTTTCGACGAATATATAGGGCAGGCTAAACTTAAAGAAAACCTTCTTATTTTTATAAACGCTTCAAAAAAAAGAGCCGCGCATATCGGGCATCACGACCTCGATCATCTGTTGTTTTTCGGACCTCCGGGTTTGGGAAAAACTACCCTTGCCGGAATTATAGCAAAAGAACTCGGCGTAAATATTAAAATAACGTCGGGTCCTTCGATAGAAAAAGCGGGAGATATAGCCGCCTTATTATCCGCCGTTTCTAACGGCGACGTCATATTTATCGACGAAATTCACAGACTTCCGAAACCCGCGGCAGAAATGCTTTATCCCGCTATGGAAGATTTTAAGCTCGACATCGTAATCGGTGAAGGAGCGACGGCAAAATCCATAAGAATAAGTTTACCGCGCTTTACGCTCGTAGGCGCAACGACGAGGGCGGGGCTTATTCCCTCTCCGCTCCGCGACAGATTCGGTTTTACCGCGCGTTTGGAATTTTACGATACGGAAGAACTTGCAAGCATAGTCGTCAGAAGCGCAAAACTTTACGGCATCGGCATAGAAAGCGAAGCCGCTTTAGAAATAGCGCGCCGTTCGAGAGGAACTCCCAGAATAGCCAACAGGCTTTTAAGGCGGCTGAGGGATTATATGGTTCATCTTAAAAAAGACGTCATAACGCTTGAGGTGGCGAAGTTCGGCATAGAAAGTCTCGGTATCGACGAAATAGGATTAGATGCCGGCGACCTACTTTTTTTGAAAACCGTCATAGAAAAATTCGGAGGCGGTCCCGTCGGTATCGAAACCATAGCTCAGGCTATGAACGACGAAAAAAATACCCTCGAAGACGTCATAGAACCATATTTAGTTGCCTGCGGTTTTATACAGCGGTCCAAAAAGGGCAGGATAGCTACGGAACTTGCCTATAAGCACTTTGGATTAATCAAGGAAAACTCTTTGTTTTAAGTTTTTTAAATAGATTTTGAGAACAATTTTGCGCACCTTAATATCTATATGCGAAAAACAATTCGCATATAGATAAAACCTTCTTATCACCTCCCCCATTATTAAGCTATCTAAGCTATCTAATTTATTAATAAAAAAAATCAACGTTAGAAAATTAGGCGCGGCATATTTTTTGCTATGACATAATATAAATTTATATATTATTTTTATAAAATTATCGAGGTTACGTAAACATTAACTATGGAAACTTACGCAGTATTAACGGAAGAACAAAAGGAATCTCAATGCACCGTTTCAAGCATACTTTATTTTAAAGGAATAGGCTTACATACGGGAAAAGAATCGTCCGTGATAATTAAACCTGCAAAAGCCGATTCGGGCATTATGTTTATAAGGAAAGATTTAAACCCGGGCGTAATAATAAAAGCAAAAGCCGACAACGTATGTTCGACTATGTTAAGAACGAGTATAGGACTTAAAAAAGCCGAAAGAGAAGGAAAAGACGCAGGTAGCCGTTTAGGCTGTATTTCCACGGTGGAACATCTTATGTCTGCTTTGTGGGGCGCGGGAATAGACAATGCCGTAATAGAAGTTTACGGAGACGAAATTCCGGCTATGGACGGAAGCGCAAGGGTATTTTACGAATCTTTATACGAGAGCGGCATTAAAGAACTTAATGCAAAAAGAAAATATATCGAAATACTTAAACCTATTACCGTCGAAAGCGAAGAAAAAGGAAGCGGCGTTTCGATAGCCGTTTATCCTTCAGAAAATTTTGAAATATCCTACGATATGGACTTCAGCCATCCGTTAGTGCAGTCGGGTTCATTCGATATGAAAATCGACGGGTTTAATTTTTATAATGAAATTTCCAAGGCAAGAACCTTCGGATTTTTAAAAGACGTCGAATATTTAAAGAAAAACGGGCTTGCGCTCGGCGGCAGTTTGGATAACGCGCTCGTGCTCGACGAAACCTCCGTGCTTAATAAGGAAGGATTGAGATATAAAGACGAGTTTATAAGACACAAGGTTTTAGACCTAATCGGCGATTTATATCTGTCCGGCTACAGGATTAAAGGCAGGATACTTGCAAAAAAGACCGGTCATGATATGAATTCCAAAATAGTAAAAAAAATAGGAGAGCATTTAAACGTCCGGCAGACTGCGAAAGATAAAAAAGAAGAAAATAATTTTATACCTGCAGGTAGAACGGCGACGGTTTTTGCTTAAAAAACAATAAATATGGGTATATTAGAATATTTGAATAGTTTAATATATAATAAATTTTTCTTAAAAATTATTAATTTTTCTTGACAATATTATCATATATATGATAACTTTTAATTTACGTTTTTGTTTAGAGCGTTAAACAAGATAGTTCAATAGGGGGACTATCGAGTTATTTAAGATTTCAAAAATTAAAAATCAAATTACTAAGGGAGGTAAAGATGAAGAAGAGATTTTCATTGCCGGCATTAGTCGTCGCAGTCGCAATTGCCGGTTTTTTAACGTTAACTACGGCTCCTAAGACTTTTGCCGCTTCACAGGCAAACAAAGCGGGAGTCAGTTTCTCATTAAGCGGTCAGTATCTCGGTATCGGCGAATGGTCGCAGAACCAGGCTCAGGCGTTTAGCACTACAGCAGGAATGCCTACTCAGAATACCTATCAGGCATTCATCCAGAGGTTAAGGCTTAATTCGTCCATCAGTTACGATAAGCTGGCGCATGGTATGCCGCTTGCCGCCATATTCGTCCAGATGGATTTGACGAACGCGTATAACGGCATTACAAATGGTTACGGTACTAATGGATATTATTTGCTTGGCGGAACCCCCGCACCTACCGGTTTTAACAATGATTTTAATACATTTGGTATGAGGCAGGCTTACATCAGGTTAATTACCCCGATAGGCGCCATCATGTTCGGTCGTATGCCGGTTAAGTTCGGTCTCGGCGTGGCGGTTAATACGAATGCGGACGGCCTCGGAGATTTCCTGCCGCTCGGAAATATTGGGGTATTTGCTGGGACATTGTTCGGAAGCGAGGTAAGCGCGTATTCAAATGCAAATGAAACATCAATTACCGGCACAACAGAAGGCTACTATCCTCCAGCTACAGTTGGTTATACTCATGTTCAGATGGGGACGATACCGACTATAGAAGTAATGACGATGAAACCGGTTAATGACGTTAGTTACAGTGCATGGCTTACTGAAGCGCATCTTAATCAATTTGAGGCAGGATTATCTTCATCTACTACGGCATATACCGGCGGTTCTGCTTCAGGAAATTATTCTGCGACAAGCAGTATTAGTGATCTAAACCCTACCGCAAATATCACCTTTGGCGGTTTATCAATAAAATATGCAAATCAAGGCACTAAACTTGCAGGTGAGTTCGATTATTTTAGAGGTCGAATCGTAGCATCAAGCGCCGCTATAACAGATTATCCAAATATTTGGGTTCCTAATTCAGCCGGTACATATACTAATTACGGGTATATGCTGCCGGTTTCGCCTTCAGGCAGTAATCAATATGACGGAATAAATTCCTATGATCTTTATTTGACGGGCTCACAACTTGTTCAAACTTCAACTCCGATAAAATTAGGAGTAAAGTTTGGTACGGGCGCACCTATTGCGCAAGGTGATTATAACTTCACATATTATTCTACCGTTCAAAATACAAGAACTTTATTCGGCGATGTTATAGGTTCTTCTTGGCAGCCGATACAATTTAGCGCACCCGGTATTAATTATATATATGGCGGTGCCGCCGGTGAAGCTATCGGGCCAAATCTTGCCAATAAATGGGTTTTAATGGTGGATGCAAAGGAATATTTACCGTCTAATAACACGATCCAAGAATCCATAATTCATGCAAATTGGCTACAAACTCAGATAGCAGGTGCTTCTATGTTTGGCGGGGCTGATATAGGCACAGAGTTTGACGTTAATTTCACGCATCATTTTACTAAGACATTAGCTTGGGAGGCATGGGTTTCATATGTTGCTACAGGGGCAGGCGTAGATTCATTTAATTATGATAATGTGCCTACTAATACTAAAAATGATGGAACTGGAACTAGCGGTTACACATACAGTAATGGTTCAGTGTCTATGCCCTTAGCGAATGCTACTCATAAAAATATAACTGCCCTTGGAACGGACGTAAGCTGGAATTTCTAATAAATTAAAGAATTAATAAAATTAAAGGGGACAGATTTATTTATTCTCTTACTCCCGACTGCGTTTGACGCGGCCGGGAGTTTTTATTTTAATATATTTAAAACCTCAAAGTCCAATAGATTATTCTTTATTTTTATTACACTAAGCGTTATAATAAAAACATTAGAATAATAAAATATTGAAATGATAATAAACTTTCTAAATATAGAAACCGAAGAATCTTATTTAAGCGGTTTTAGCAGAAGGATTCCGAATAATATACAAAAAGTTGCGATTCGCAAATTGGATATGATAGATGCGGCGGAAAAACTCGAAGATTTAAAATCTCCTCCGGCTAATCGGCTTGAATCTTTAAAAGGCGATTTGAACGGATTTTACAGCATTAGAATTAACGACCGTTATAGAATAGTTTTCAAGTTTAAAAATGGAAATGCGCATGATGTTTATATAACCGATTATCATAATTGAGGTATAAAATGAATATTTTAGATATTAAAAGAAAGCCGGTACATCCGGGAGAAGTTTTAAGAGAGGAGTTTTTGAAGCCGTTAAGCCTAAAGCAGACAAAACTTGCCGTAGATTTAAATGTTACTTTCAGGACTATAAACGAACTTGCAAACGAAAAAAGAAGCGTAAGTCCCTTAATGGCTTTAAAATTATCCGAATATTTTAAGACTACCCCTGAATTCTGGATGAATTTACAGTCAAAATACGACCTTTGCAAAACAAAAGAAAATATGCTTCGCACCGCTTAAAAGAATGTAGCGGTCATATATAAAGATTTAAACGACGATGGTTTTGTAATAACCGCTTTAAATTAAAGGGGACAGATTTATTTATTTTCCCGATTTATTCTTCCGAATAAATTTGTATAATTTTTTATATTATTCCTTATTGTATTTATTAAATCGGATTTTGTATAATATATCCTATGGAATCCGAAAATAAACTTTTACTGCATATATGCTGTTCGCCCTGTTTAATGTATCCTTACACCGTTGTTGCCTCTTCCGCTTCCGGTAATAAATTCGATAAAGTCGTCGGATATTTTTATAATCCAAACATTCATCCCTATAGCGAATATTTAAAGCGGGAAGAATCGTTAAAGAAATTTGCCGAACAGGTAGGCTTTAAAGTAATATACGAAAAAAATTACGACATGGAAGGCTTCATCAGAAACGTCGTTTTTCGTGAAGAAAACCGCTGTTACTACTGCGTCGGGAACAGGCTCGAGAAAACCGCCGCTCTTGCGAAGTCTTCAAAATTTACCCATTTTTCGACGACGCTTTTATACAGCAAGCATCAGGATCACGATTACATTAAAGAAACCGGTTTTAACCTGCAGAAAAAATACGGAGTAAATTTTTATTACGAAGATTTCAGGCAGGGCTATAAAGAGGGTATAAGCCTTTCTCGAGAATACGGTTTATACCGTCAGAATTACTGCGGCTGTATTTACAGCGAAAAGGAAAGGTTTTACAAAAAGAATGAAACCTGATATATTAAAGTTGCAGCTGTATTTGTACGATATTATATATAATATAAAAGGTAGATAGGGAGGCATTATCAATGAAAATAAGTAAAAAATTTGCAATATCTATAATTCTTCTGCTTTCTATATTTATTGCATCATCGTCGCTGAGCGGATGCGCCACTTCGAGGGCTACCGCCGCAAGCGGAACTACCGGAGCTCTGTTCGGAGCCGGAACCGGTTTCGTAATAGGGGCATTAACCGGAGGACCGATAGGAGCTATAATCGGAACGGCGGCAGGCTTATCCATAGGTTACGGAGTCGGTTATCTTACCGGAAAGTATGTGGTTACCCGCGAAGGAAGGATTAGAGGCGTATCTATGCTTACCAGTTCGTATAAACTGGCGAGTAACGAATTTATATATGACCCGGCAAGCAGTTTTAAAATTAATTTTAATAAAGTTAAAGGGGTATTAATATCTAATTTAAAAATTTACACCGTTCCAAAATCGGCAAAGGCGGGCGGCAAGATAAGCTTGAATATGAAATACAACGTTATCGGTTCCACCGTTAATATTAAAAATTCTTCTATTCAGGAAACAAGAATACTTGAAGGATTGGACGGAAAGATTTTTTATACCCATACTTCAACTACAAATATTTCTAAAGAAGGTTTTTATAAAACGGCGCTTTCGGTAACTATTCCTAAAAAGACGCCAAAAATTTATATTTATGAAGCCATAGTCAAGGTTAATAACGTTATTACGGCATTGAGCTCAAGATTGGTAACGGTAAAATAAAAAATGTTAAAATGTGCAATGGGGCATAAATATATCAATTATCGTTTGGATCGATAATTATCTTTTATATTATGCTCCGTTCCGTTTATAAGTCTTTTTATGTTCGGAGAATGTTTATATATTATTAATATTGATATAATCATCGATGCGGCAAACACATAAATATTTTTTAATGTATAAAACACTAAAAACGGCGTAAAAAATGCGCTTATAATCGATGCAAGGGAAACATATCTAGAAGAAAATAGTATTATTATAAATATTAAAAGGGCGATTAGAACGGCTTCCGGAGAAACGGCTAAAAAAACCCCGAGTCCCGTAGCAACGCCTTTTCCGCCTTTAAATTTTATAAATATAGAGAAACAGTGTCCCGCAACCGGCGCTATAATAACTAAAGACAGAAATATTAAGTATGAAGCCGATTGTTGGACATCCGCCGGTTGCGAATGAAACAGCCTCATCGCAAAAAATACCGGCAAAAATCCTTTGGCGGAATCTATTATAAGCGTAATCAGTCCGAACTTTTTCCCTATAACTCTGGAAACATTAGTTGCTCCAAGATTGCCGCTTCCCTCTTTCGTGAGGTCGGGAACGCCTTTTAATTTTGCAATTATTGCAGAAGTCGGAAAACTTCCTATTAGATATGCTCCGAATATAAAAAATATTTCCTTTAAAATGACCGTATCCTCGAGAGTTAGGCGATTTTTTGACCGCAATAAGGGCAAAATTTAAGTCCGGGCATCAAAGGTATTTCCATTCCGCATTTTTTATTCGGGCATATTCTATTTGTTTCCAAACTGTTTAATTTATTAGTTACGGCATTACTTAACTTGTCTACAAATTTTTCAAATTTCTTTTCATCGCCTTTTTTAAACTTTTTAGTGATTTCTTCAATTAAAATAGTATCGTTTTCAAGCCTCTTTTCAAGGCTTTTTTTATTTATATAGAAATATACTTTAAATTTGTTTATTTCCTTTCTGGTTATTATGCCTTCGTCGATAAATTTTTTGAAGCTCTGGCTTATAATAGACGGCGCAAGTCCGGTTTCTTCTTTTACTTTTTTTGTCGTAATAGGTTTTTTTTCACTATTAATATAATATTTTATAATCATTGCGTAAACCATAAATTCCGACGGCCCCATTAATTTTATCTGAAAGTTTGTAATGAGATACCTGCTTGTCCATAAAGCAAGCGCAATGTAATAAAATTTATTATAATTGTCCGATTTCGATAAAAATTCTTCAAGATTTTTTTCCTGAACGTCGGTTATAATTTTATTGCTTTTTAAAAGATTAATAGTGCCCTCGATTAAATTATCTATAACGGCAGTATCCGAATCGTTAAAACCGCAAAATTGCAAGGCAATGATGTTTATTTCGTTGAACTTTTTAAGCTCTGCGAAAGGAAGAATATAATTGGTTTTTCTTTTATCTTCGCTTAGGGTGGATTTTTTAATGAGTTTTTCATCCTGCAGTTTTTTAAGAACCGTGGCGAGATGAGGGGTAGAAACATATAATCGGTTAAGTTCTTTATAGGAAACCGTAATTCCGTTTTTTTCAAATTCTTTTTTTTCTTTAGCGGTTGAATGGGTATATTTATAGGCAAAATATGCGAAAATGGTAAATTCGATGTCCGATAGATATGCCACGTTTTTATAATTGCTCGGAATATTTGTTATCGTATCTTTTATTAATTTTTCCCTGCTTAAGAAAAAAAGAGAGAAAAGAATGTAAAGTTTTGCCTGAAGAGTCTTCATTTTTTTTATCTCCTACTTATTATTAATTACATTAATGTTATAAAATTAAAAAATAAATAAATCAATTTTGGATAATTTAGGCTTTAATATATTTTTTACTATTATATTATTTTCTTTTATTAATGTAAAGAAAAAATTGAATTTTTCTTAAGGATATAATAGAATAAATATATGAATATAAATAAAAACCCAATGTCGGGTCTGGATTATTTTATAGAAAAATTCGGAGCCTCTTTAAGTCCCGAATCTATAATAAAAGAAGATATTTTAAGGCAGGGCATTTCCTTCGACGACGTTCAGCGGGAAGATAATTTTTCGAGTAAATCTTATTTTATTTTTTCATTTAACGTCGATAACGACAGCGACGTAATTAATAAAAAATATCCTGAAGAAATATCCGTTAAAAACGGACCTTATAATTTAAAACGGACTATAATATCCGTTAGAATCAACAAAACCTCGCCTTACAGCGTTAAATTCGAACCGGATTCCAAAGAATATAAGCTCTATCTCGGAAACAATTTTATGGGGGATGTTTTTTTCTCACCGGAAAAATCTTATATGCTTAAAAAAACCGATTCCGGAAAATCCGTCAGGGATGTCGCGCCTACGATAGAATGGGGTTATTTGATATATCTTGCGGTATTCAGGATGTGCCAGTATTTTGAAAATCATACGGAATGCGCATTCTGCGATATGAACTCAAATTACTTAAATCAAAAAAAAGCCAATAAAAATTATTCCGCGGTCAAATCGGTCGAAGACATTATAAGCGCGCTGTCTATAATAGAATCTTCCGAAGATTCCGAAGCGGGAGCATATACCTTAACGGGCGGCAGCATCATAGACGAAATTAAATTTAAAGGGGACACCGAAATAGATTTTTACGTTAGATTTCTTGAGGCTATAGAAGACAAGTTCCGCGGAAAGTGGCTCAGTAAAGTCGTCGTGCAGGCTCATACCCAAAAAAATTTGAAAAAGCTTAAAGATGCGGGAGCATATATCTATCACACGAATTTCGAGGTCTGGGATAAAAATCTCTTTGAAAAAATATGTCCCGGCAAATCAAAATTTATCGGAAGGGACGAATGGGTTAAAAGAATCGTGGATGCCGTTGCGGTTTTCGGCGAATATAGGGTGATTCCTAACTTTGTCGCCGGCATAGAACTTTCAAAACCTTACGGTTTTACGGATATAGACGATGCAGTAAATTCAACCGCCGAAGGGGTTGAATTTTTTATGTCTAAAAACGTTATTCCCAGATATACCACGTGGTGTCCGGAAAAGACGAGCAAGTTAGGAAAACTCGGCAATTCATCCGCTCCGTTGGAATATTACGTAAAGCTATTGCTCAAATGGCATGAACTTCATTATAAGTATAATCTTCCTATTCCTGAAGGCTACGGCGCCGCTGGAGCCGGCAAAGCAGAATTTTCCGTGAGCGCATTTATGGATGCTTTTAAGGTTGTAACGACATAAAAATTATGTTATCATATATAATATATAAATATTTATATATCTATATAAATATAAATCCAGTAGAGCGAAGCTAATCCAGTTAAATAAATTTCTAACTTAAAACAAAAGAGAGGTTATTATGAACAACGAAAACGAAATGGACGGAAATAAAGATTATTACGAAGAAGGAGCAGATTCCTGCGGGTGCGGAGGCGGAGAAGAAGACGAAGGCTCTTCCTGCGGTTGCGGCGGAGGCGGTGAAGGACATGAACACGGACACGGAAGCAAAAATCCGTTTGACGAACAAACGCCTATTAGCGGCGTTAAAAACATCATAGCCGTTGCAAGCGGCAAAGGCGGAGTAGGAAAGTCCACTTTCAGCGTTAACTTGGCTATTACTCTTGCAAATCAGGGGAAAAAGGTAGGACTTTTAGATGCCGACCTCTACGGCCCCAGCGTTCCTACTATGATGGGAATAAACAAAAGGCCGGATCTTACGTCTAATAACAAAATAATTCCTTTAGAAAAGTTTGGGATTAAACTTATGTCTCTCGGGTTTTTAGTTCCCGAAGACGCTCCGGCTATATGGAGAGGACCGGTTGTAATGCAGGTTATAACTCAGTTTTTAAAAGACGTGGAATGGGGAGAAATAGATTTTCTCGTAGTCGATCTTCCTCCGGGAACCGGCGATATTCAGCTTACGCTGGTGCAAACCGTTCCGATAAATTTTGCGATAGTAGTTTCAACCCCGCAGGATATTTCGCTTATAGATGCGAAGAAGGCTCTTGCGATGTTCGATAAGGTAAACGTGCCGGTTTTCGGAATAGTCGAAAATATGAGCTATTTCATATGTCCGCACTGCGATAAGCGTTCCGATATATTTAAACACGGCGGAGCAAAAACCGCGGCGGAAAAATTGGGAGTCAATTTCTTAGGCGAAATACCCATAGTCGAAGATATATGCGAACTGTCCGATAAAGGCGAACCAATAATGACCAAAGACATACATCCTGAGGTAAAATCGGTATTTAATAAAATATCCGATTCCTTGATTTTAAGGTCGGAGCAGAAGACAGGAGTATAAATCGATATTTAAAAGTAAATGATGTAAACATAAAAAAATTATTAAATCTATTAAGGAGGATTTACTAAATGGCTTCAGAAAAAGTTTTGGCGTTTACGGATTCAAATTTCGATGCCGAGGTTTTAAAATCGGATAAGCCCGTTCTTGTTGATTTTTGGGCTGTATGGTGCGCTCCGTGCAGAGCGGTTGCTCCCGTTGTCGATGAAATCGCATCGGATTACGACGGAAAAATAAAAGTGGGTAAAGTCAATGTTGACGAGAATCAGGTTATCCCGGGAAAATACGGAATTAGGGGCATACCTACGGTCATTCTCTTCAACAAAGGACAAGTCGCCGACCAAATAGTCGGAGCTGCTCCAAAAGCATCTTTTAAACAGATGATTGACAAGGTCATAGGCAATTAAATTAAAAAACAGGATAAACCGCAACAGAAAATAATGCTATAATACCGACTGCGGTTTATCCTGCGCAATATATTAAAAACTTATGATCACTTCTTTTATAGATTTGCTTGTGGATTTGGACACGGTAAAGTTTATATTATCTATCATAAATTTTTCGCCCGCAACAGGTATCCTACCGAGCCTGTCCATTATTAATCCGGATACGGTTTCATAATCAGCTTCAGAGTGGTTTATTACGCTTATGTTGAAAAGTTCTGATAGCTCGTCTAAAGTCAATCTTGTGTTTATTAAATAAGTATTTTTGCCTATTTTTTTATACATCGCCTCTTCTTCATCCGTTTCGTCCCTTATTTCCCCCACTATTTCTTCGAGAATATCTTCAAATGTTATTATTCCGGAAGCGCCGCCGTATTCATCTACTACTACGACCATCTGCTGACGGCTTTTTTGCATTTTGAGCATTATACTGGATATTTTTAAAGTTTCCGGTATGAATAGAACGGGTTTTGCAATTTCTCCAACGACTTTATCGGTATTTTCCGGATTATATATGTCGAAAGCAAAAACTAAGCTGGATATGTTGTCTATACGGTCTTTATAAACCGGTATCCTTGAATAATTAGAATTTCCGAAAATCTGCCTTGCTTTGTTTACGCTGTCGTTTTCGTTCAATGCTATCACGCTTATAAGCGGTATCATAACATCTTTGGAAGTTTTATTTCCAAATTCAAATATCCTTTTTATTATTTTTTTATCGTATTCTTTAAATTCTTCGATATTTCCGCTAATCGTAAGAACTTTAATAAGTTCATCTTTCGTTAAAAAAACATTTTTAGATTTACTTTTAAAAATTAAATTTAATAGTTTAGAAAGGGCTATAAAAATTATATTTATAGGAAAAAAAATGACGGAAAAGAGGGTTATAAACGGAATGCTCTTCAACATAAGGCTGTTTGCGTGACGCCTATATATCATCTTTGGAATAATTTCTCCGAAAATAACCATGACCGGCGTAAGAATAACCGCAGCTACAAACGGAGTGTAGGATTTTGCATATTCGTATATAATAGCGGTTGCAAGAATAGTCGCAGAGGTATATGCAATATTGTTTCCTATTAAGGAAGTAGAAAAAGTACTTTCCGGCTTTCTCGTCATTAAAAGCAAAAATTTGGCAAGCCTGCTTCCTTTAGCTTCCTTATGTTTAATTTTTATTTTGTCGTAGCTGATAATGCCTATTTCCGAACCCGCAAAAAATCCTTCAAAAAATATAGCGGCAATTATTATGACGATATAAACATATACGTTGTTAGACATCGTATTCGTCCTCTATTTCTCCGAAAATTTCTTCCAAAAGGTCTTCCATAGTTACGATACCCGCCATTTTTCCATATTCGTTGACCACGACGGCGATGTGTATTTTTTTCTTTTGAAGTTCCCTAAAGAGTTCGAGCGCGTTTTTTGAACCGGGAATAAAATACGGTTTTATCAAAAAAGAATTAAGGGTTCTTTTTTCTTCGCTTTTATTGTAAACCTTGGACAGGATGTTCTTCGCAAGAATTATTCCTATTATATTGTCTTTTTCTCTGAAATATATCGGGATGCGCGAGAAATGGTTGGTTTCTATAAATTCTACGGCTGAAGAAACAGGGGTGTTAACATCCAACTCAAATACATTATCTTTTTTAGTCATAATATTAGAAGCTTTTAAATATGAAAGTTTTAAAAAATTTTTTATAAATTCGTATTCTTTTTCTTTTATTTCCCCTTCATTTTTGCCTATCTCGATAATCGTTCTCAATTCTTCATTTGATATCGACTCTTCTTTTTTTAATTGAAGCCTCTTTCCCGCAAAGCCCGTTTTTTCGATTAACAATCCTGCAAAATAGACGGTATGAAAAAAAATATTAGATACTAATAAAGATAGTTCTATAGGTTTTTTAAGGGCGATTATCTTAGGAAATATCTCTGCAAGAATGATAAGGATAAGCGAAATAATTATAATAGAATAAATAACGGGCATATGTTGAAAATATCTGTTTAAAATTATAGAACCTATGCTTGCCGTTATAACATTTGCCGCCATATTTCCAATTAAAATTATAATAAGAAATACGGACGAGTTTCTTATTAAAAAAATCACCTTGTTTTTTCCTCTTATATTCAATTCATCTATATCCGCCTGCGTGAGAGAAAATACGGAAGATTCAGAAATGGAAAAAATAGATGAAATGATAAGGAATAAAATAAATAATAAAAAGGAAATAAAAATATACATAATTTATAAATGTTTAAAAGTAAAGTCTATAGGAAAGTAAAGAGCGCCGTCCCTTAAAAAATTTACGCATGCCGGTTTATCGGTGATATGCCCTATTTTTTTTATTTTGACCGTAGAGGTTTTTGAAAGCTTTAGCAGTTCTTTTTCTTTATATTTTTCCGCCGTCCATAAAAGCTCGTAATCTTCGCCGAACGAAACCGCTTTGTCGATATAATCTTTGATATCTAAAACCTTGCATATATATTTTAATTCTTCGTTTATGGGTATTTCATCGATATTTATTTCGCATCCGCATCCATGGCCTATAACGTTGTAAATATCCTTAATAAGTCCGTCGCTGATGTCCGTTAACGAATTAGCTAGTTTCTTTTCCGATAATTTCCTGCCCAAATTTATCCTCGGTTTGGGCAGTTTATATCTATTTATGAAATTCTCTATAAGCTTTTTATCCTCGGGCTTGAGGTTTGGATAGTTTTTGAATATATAATTTTTATTGTCGTTAAGATAAAATGCCATCCATGAATTTCCAAGTTCTCCGGAGATATATACTTGATTATCCTTTTTAGAATTAAATCTCTTAACGACGTTTTTATCTTTATAGTCGCCTATTATGGTTGCGGATATAGAAAATTCGGAAGATTTTGATATATTTCCGCCTATAAGCGAAACCCTGTATTTTTTTGCGGCGGCTATAATTCCCAATAATGCCTGCTTGATATTGTCTTCGTTTACATAAGAAGGTATAAAAAAAGACAGAAGGAACAATCTCGGAATTCCGCCCATAGCAGCAATGTCGCTTAAATTTACAAGTAAAGATTTTTGCCCTATTTCATAAAAATCATATAAATCAAAGTTGAAGTGGACATTTTCGGTTATGCTGTCCGAACTCACGAGCATGCGGTTTTTATCTTTGATAATAGCGCAATCGTCGCCGATTGATTTAATAACCAACGATTTATTGAACTTTTGGGTTTCTATACTTAGCCGTTCTATCTCTTTTATTAAAACCGTTTCATTTAACTTTTCTTTTTTTATCACCCTTATTTTTATTAACCGGATTAGTTTTATTAGAACCTGCGCCTATATCGGATATACCGATTATCGCATGCTTTATGACTTCATCCATATGTCTGACCGGTATAAATTTCAAGTTTTTCTTAACTAACGGAGAAATATCTTCAAGATCTTTTTTGTTTCTTTCCGGTATCAGAACAGTTTTTATTCCGGCTCTTAAAGCGGCTAACGATTTTTCTTTTAACCCGCCGATAGGCAGGACGTTGCCCCTCAGAGTTATTTCGCCGGTCATAGCGATATCCTTTCTAACTGGCTTTTTTAACACCGCTGAAATCAGGGACGTCGCCATAGTGATTCCGGCAGAAGGTCCGTCTTTCGGTATAGCGCCTTCCGGTATATGAATATGAATATCGTTTTTTTCAAACGTATCGGCTTCAATTCCGAGTTCGTCGGCTTTAGAGCGGGCATAGCTGACTGCGGCATGGGCGGATTCTTTCATAACGTCTCCGAGCTGACCGGTAAGCGAAACCGCCCCTTTGCCTTTAACGAGAATTGTTTCTATGTATAGAACCTCTCCTCCGACCGGCGTCCAGGCAAGACCGGTAGCAACGCCTATTTCATCTTTCTGTCTTTCTTCCTCGGGAAGTATTTTTATAGTTCCGAGGTATTTATGTATATTTTTATCGGTTACGATATATTTCTTGATTTTGTTTTCGGCTATAAGTCTTGCGACTTTTCTGCATACCGTCCCTATTTCCCGTTCCAGATTTCTTAAGCCGGCCTCCCGAGTATAACCCGCAATAATGGTTTTTACCGCACTCGGCTTAAATTCGATATAGTCCTTTTTTAAGCCGTTTTCTTTTATTTGCCTTGGTATAAGATATTTTTCGGTTATTTTTTCTTTTTCCTCGAGAGTATATCCGGATAAATTTATAATTTCCATTCTGTCTCTTAAAGGAGAAGGTATGGTGTCGGCAACGTTAGCGGTTGCCACGAACATAACATTCGACAAATCGAACGGAACATTTAAGTAATGGTCCGAAAAAGAAAAATTCTGTTCCGGATCCAGCACTTCTAAGAGGGCGGAAGAAGGATCGCCTCTAAAATCGGTCCCTACTTTATCGATTTCGTCTATCATAAAAACCGGATTATTGGTTCCCGCCTGTTTTATTCCCTGAATGACCCTTCCCGGAAGCGCTCCGACGTATGTTCTTCTGTGTCCCCTGATTTCTGCTTCGTCATGAACGCCGCCAAGAGAAACCCTGATGAATTTTCTATTCATAGCTTTTGCGATAGATTTGCCGAGAGAAGTTTTTCCGACTCCGGGAGGTCCGATGAAACATAGTATGGGACCTTTCATTTTTTTGTTTAATTTTCTGACGCTTAAGTATTCAAGTATTCTCTCTTTGATTTTTTCAAGGTCGTAGTGGTCTTCGTCCAGAATCTTTTTTGCGGTTTCTATATCGAGGTTATCTTTTGTCTTTTTTGACCAAGGTATATCGGCAAGCCATTCTAAATAAGTTCTTATCGTGGATGCTTCCGCGGCATCCTGATGCATAGATTCAAGTCTCGATAATTGTTTTTCGGCTTCTTTCAGGACTTCCGGAGGCATTTTTGCCGCCGTTATTTTTTCCCTTAATTCGGCTATTTCCTGAGATTTTTCATCAGTTTCTCCAAGTTCCTGCTTAATCTGTCTCAGCTGTTCCCTTAAAAAATAATCCCTCTGAGTTTTTGTCATTTCTTCTTTTGCCTGAGATTGGATTTTAGCCTGCATAGAAAGGATTTCTATTTCTCTTGCAAGTATGTCGTTTACTCTTTTAAGCCTTTCCATCTGATCGGTCTCTTCAAGTATTTTCTGCGATTCGTCTATTTTTAAGCCCAAGTTGGATGCCACTATATCCGCAAGTCTCCCCGGATTAGTGATATTTTCCAGTATGATTAATATATCCTGAGATGGAAGTCTGCCGAGAGATACGTATTTTTCAAGCTGTTCTTTTACGTTTCTTATAAGAGCGTCAATCGCGGGAGTAATTTCCGTAACGTTTTCATCTTTGATTTTGGAAACTTTTACAAGATAAAACGGCTTTATTTGAACAAATGTTTCTATTTTAGCTTTTAATAAACCCTGCACTAGTATCTTAACCCGTCCGTCCGGAAGTTTCAGCATTTTCATAATCATTGCGACTACGCCGACGTCATAGATATCGTTTTGCGAAGGTTCTTCGACTATTATGTCTTTTTGGGCGGATAAAAGGATTAACCTGTCTTTGGACAGGGCTTCGTCGACGGCTTTAATAGAAGCCTCTCTGCCCACGAAAAGCGGAATTATCATAAAAGGGAAAAGGACAAGGTCTCTTATAGGCAGAAGCGGGATGACCTCGGGTAGTTGAATTTCTTCGGGCAAATCCTGCTGTTCTATGCTTTCCCCCTTTCCTATAACAATTTCGTTAAGATTATTGCTGTTCATAATGGCGTTTCTGTTCATATTTTATTCCCCTGTTATGCTGTAATGTGTATATGATATATATATAATATATCTAATATATATTATACTATAATTGTAGCTATAATTGCTCGATAAATTTTAATCCTTAATTTTGCAGTAGAAATTATGAAACATATTACAAAGTTATACCATTTCTGGATTCCCGCCTACGCGGGAATGACAACATTTGGGTTAAAAAATAAATCCTGTATTGTCATTCCCGCGTAGGCGGGAATCCAGTCTTTATAAAGTCTATTGCAAAAAGTCTATTGCAAAATTAAGGTTAATCTAATCTATATTATATTTATAAGATAGGTATTAAAGTTTCAGAATTTATAAAAATGTCTCCTATTTCAAAATATATGCTTAAAACCCCGTCGGATAAAACTGCTCTAATATTTTGCTTAGAAGGAGTAACAGGCAGCAGGACGAATCTTTCGAACCTGCCGAATCTCCTTTCTATGCAGAAAAAATTAACCGTGGATTTTATTTTCGGTTCCGATTTCCATCTTATAGCAAGGATATTATTGTGAACCGCTATTAGTATGTTGTTTCTGGAAATTCCCGGCAGTTCAATTTCTATAGTAAGTTTGTTTTTATCCGTGTATATATCAATGGGAGCCGAGTTTGCCTTAAAAGAATAGGGCAAATCCTCTATAGGAAAAAATCCGAAATGAAAATGAAAAAGTTTTTCTATTTCATTTTTAAATTTTATCATTTTTTTGTTGAAGTTTTCGTTATTGTCAAAAAATTCCATAATTTTAATTCCTGCACCATTCTGATTTTTTAATAAATTCCATTAATCCGCTTTTTATTTCATCATTTTTTAATCCATATATTATCTGCGCTTTAAGCAGGTCTAACTTATTGCCTCCGTCATACCTGTTTCCTTCAAACTCTAATGCATAAACAGGCTGAATCTGCAGAAGCGATTTTATTGCATCTGTAAGCTGGATCTCCCCTCCCTTTCCGGGTTTTGTATCTTTAAGAAAGCTGAAAATATCAGGCATTAAAATATATCTTCCTATGATGGCAAGATTAGAAGGGGCGTCTTTAGGTTCCGGTTTTTCGACGAGGTCTTCAACTGCATACAAACCTTTCTCAATCTCTTTCCCCCGTATTATTCCGTACTTTGAAACATCTTCGTCTTTTACCCTCTGAACGGCTAAAACGGAATATCTGAAATTTTTATATATATCCACCATCTGTTTCATAACAGGCGTATCCGAATCTATAATGTCGTCGCTTAGAACAACCGCGAAAGGCTCTTCGCCTACCATGTTCTGAGAACATAAAATTGCATGACCCAAACCAAGCGCTTCTTTTTGTCTAGTATATGTAAGACTGATGCGGCTGGATATTTCATCGACGGATTTAAGCAGATGATGTTTTCCTTTTTGTTTAAGTAAAATCTCGTGTTCTATGGATCTGTCGAAATAATCCTCGATAGCCGTTTTGCCTCTTCCCGTAATAATGATTATATCCGTGATATCGGCGCCTATACATTCTTCTACTCCATATTGTATGAGCGGTTTGTCCACCAATACGAGCATTTCTTTTGGAATTGATTTTGTAATAGGCAGAAGCCTTGTTCCGAGACCTGCGGCAGGGAAGACGGCCTTATTAACCTTCATGAAATAATAGCCTCCATATATCTATCCATACATTTTAAACTAATGAATATTTGAAATAATATATCATAAAAAAAAATTTTATCAAAATTATTTTGATAAAAATCATACTTTGTGATAATATAAAAGTAACAAAAATAACGCAAAAATAATGGAACAATTATAAAAATGAATAGAAGAAATTTACAAATCGTTAAAGCCGCAATTTTTATTTTAGTTATTGTTTTTATTTCTATTTTAATAATAAAAACGCCTTATTTGTTAAAGAAAAAAGGTTATGCCGTTAAAAAGTCGGGCGATAAGGTTTTAGCGCCTCTTTTTTCTGTTTCGAGTATTAATTATAAAGGAAAGGTTTTATCTTTGAAAAATTATAAGGGGAAAATAGTTTTAGTAAATTTTTGGGCTACCTGGTGTCCTCCCTGCAGAGACGAAATTCCAAGATTGGAAAAATTTTATAAATTGCACAAAAATAGCGGTTTTACAATAATAGGTCTTTCGGTTAACAATCAGGGAAAAAATTATGTCCTGCACTTTATAAAGACTTTTAAAGGCGGAATAATAACTTATCCCGTCGGAATGGCAAATTATTCTATAGAAAAAGCATATGGAAATATATATGAAATCCCCCAATCTTTTTTAATAGATAAAAACGGTTATGTCGTTAAACATATAACAGGGGAAATTCCGCGCGGTTATTTGACTTATGAATTCAATAAGTTAAATAAGCTAAACGGAAATAAAAAATAAAATTTTATACGGAGAGATGGCCGAGTCCGGTTGAAGGCGATTGACTCGAAATCAATTGTAGGCGTAAGCTTACCGGGGGTTCGAATCCCTCTCTCTCCGCCAGTTAAAACAAATACTTATGAATAAGGCGTTTTTGAGATAAAGGGTTTTTGGATTCGAACACCCGTAGCGCGTAGCGCGCAAGGGGGTTTGTCGCTTTTAGCTTTACGAAGTAAAACTCATCCCTCTCTCTCCGCCAGTTAAAACAAATACCAGTCTTTTTTGTCGCCGTTCCGCGTAACTACGGAAATTTGACTACGGAAATATGAAATTTAACTACGACGTAAATTATATTATGAAAATCACTAAATTAAGCAAAGAGTTTATTCTGGAGTTGCTTAAATATTTCGACGGTCTTCCTTTGCAGGCAAAACTTGAGGTATTTTACATAAGCAAGATAATCGAAGAAGACGATGAGTTTGCATTCCATCAGCACTATTTCAATAAAGATAAATCCGCCGAATATGAATTTTCTTTATTCATTCTGGGGGTTGAAAGAATATACTCGGTCGAACACAGGGAAAGCGAAGTAGAAGGCAAAAAACTTTCGTCTTATAAATTAAATTTAATTTCAAAAATAAAAGAATTAAGGAATTTAGATGAATGACGCAATTAAAATCACATCGCATTAACGGAATCTATATATCCGCCGCTAAAAGAAACTCAGGCAAAACCACTATTTCGATAGCGCTGTCTCGTTTATTAAGAAATAAAGGATTATCCGTCCAGCCGTTTAAAAAAGGCCCCGATTTTATTGATCCTATGTGGCTCAATATTGCGTCGGGCAAGCGTACTTATAATCTAGATTTTTATTTTATGTCCGAAAATAAGATACGAAATCATTTTATAAAACACTCTTTAGGCTCTCAAATAAGTATAGTAGAGGGGAATCACGGTTTGCACGATTCTTTCGATATATACGGGAAATCTTCTAATGCAGAGATGTCAAAACTGTTAGGGCTTCCGGTTATTCTCTTAATCGACGTGGGCGAACTGAACAGGGGCGTAGTTCCATTGATTTTAGGATTTCAAGAATTCGATAAAGAGGTTGATATAAAAGGAATAATTTTAAATAAGGTGCACAGCAAAAGGCATGAAAAAAATTTACTTAGAGCTATTAAATATTATACCGATTTAAAGGTTGTGGGCAATATTCCAAATAATACGGAGTTTTCGGTAAAGCAGAGACATCTCGGTCTTTTATCGACTCTTTCCTCCGAAGAAGTCGAAAAACTTGTTACGGAAATGTCGTCCAAGATTTCGGAATATATAGATTTGGAAAGTATTATAAAAATTTCAAAAACGGCAAATAAATCATACCCTGATATTAAAGATATCAAAATAAAAAACAACGGAGTCCGCCGTAAATTTAATGATAGAAATCTCCTTAAAATAGGTCTTGCTTACGACAATGCGTTTAATTTTTATTATAACGAAAATTTAGAAACCCTCGAAGATTTGGGTTGTGAAATAATTAAATTCTCTCCCTTAAATGATGCACATCTTCCCGATGTCGATGCATTATATATAGGAGGCGGTTTTCCGGAAATTTTCTCTAAAGATCTTCAGGCTAATATAAGCATAAGAAAAGAAATAAAACAAAAAATAGAGCAGGGACTTCCCGTCTATGCCGAATGCGGCGGGCTTATGTATCTTTGCAAAAGTATTTTTTATGAAAACAATTCCAATGAAATGGTGGGGATAATAGACGCCGACGTCAAGCTTACGAAAAAACCGAAGGGGCATGGATATACCAAACTGGCTCCCTATATTTACGAAAATTACAAAGAAGGGTTATGGTTTAACAAAATTAAATTAATAAAAGGGCATGAATTTCATCATTCTTTTTTGGAGATGTCCCCGGACAGATATAAATTTGTATTTAAAATGAGCAAAGGTTATGGAGTGGACGGTATATCCGACGGGATAACATATAAAAATGTTTTGGCGGGGTACACCCATATATATTCGCCTTCGTCTCCGGGTTGGTTTAGGAATTGGGTTGCTTTTATAAAACAAATAAAAGCAAAAGTCGTTTTATAATTAAGTTTTTAGTAGGATTTTTTATTACAAAAATCATATTTTGTATTATTTATTATATTTTTATTCTGTAATAAAATTAAGCATGCTAAATCTATAAAAATAAATTAAGGTTTATTTTTTTTCTTGACAAAAGTAGTAAAAAAGGTTTATAAATAAAAATTACAACTATGTTTTAAATTGTTTTAAAATAGGGCAAGTATTTTACATTATTTCAAATCTATATTTATATAAATAAGGAGGCTTTATTATGGGTAAAAAGCACCAGACTCCGCTTCTTGACGAGCTTAAAAAGGGGAAGTGGATAAGTTTTGTCAAGGAAATGGAAAGAGCGGCGGAAAAGAGCGAAAGAACCGAAGACCTTTTAGGACAGGTAGAAGAATCTTACCGCGATAAGGTAAGCCACTGGAAACACGGCGGTATGGCGAGCATTAAAAGTTACGGCGCCGGTATGGTCGGCAGGTTCAGCGAGTTCCCCGATAAATATCCCGGCGTTAAAGAATGTCATTCGATGAGAGTTATAGAGCCTGCAGGATTCTTTTATAATTCCGATTTTTTAAGAAAAGTCGCGGATATTTCCGAAAAATACGCCGGCGGATTATTAAATTTTCACGGCGCAACCGGAGATATTCAAATTCTCGGTATGGCACAGGCTGAAGCCGAAGGCGCATTCCAAGCCTTTGCTGAACTTGGGTTTGATATCGGCGGCAGCGGTTCCGATTTAAGAACGCCGTCGTGCTGCGTCGGACAGGCGAGGTGCGAATTTGCAAATTATGATACGATGAAGATTTGCCACGATTTAACGGAAGAATATTTAGACGAACTTCACAGGCCGGCATTTAATTATAAATTCAAATTTAAATTTTCCGGATGCGCCAATGACTGCGTCGCATCTGCCGCGAGATCCGACCTTGCCTTTATCGGCACATGGAAAGACAAAATAAAAATCAATCAGGACGAAGTAAAAAATTACGTTAAAAAATTTAACGTTCAAAAATACGTTTTAGATAAATGTCCTACGAAGTGTATGTGGTTTGAAGGCAATAACCTTGTAATAGACGATGAAAACTGCGTAAAATGTATGCACTGCATTAATGAAATGCCAAAAGCGTTAAAATCCGGAGACGAAAAAGGAGCCTCTATTTTAATCGGCGCAAAAGCTCCCTTAGTTACGGGACCTAGAATGGGTATGATGCTCGTTCCATTTTACGATATAAACGAAGATGCAAAAAATGATTATGAACAGTTGAAAGCTTTAATAAGTAATATTTGGGAGTTCTGGGATGAATTCGGCGTAGCTCGGGAAAGAATAGGCGAGCTTATCGGCAGAGTGGGTTTAAATACGTTTTTAGAGGGAATTGGATTAGAGCCGAGTCCCGAAATGGTCGAGCATCCAAGAAGCAATCCGTTTATCAAATTTACGGACGATGAAGAAAAGTAATAAAATTATAATAATAAAATAAAATTTTAAAAATAGTTGCATATATAATTTGGAGGTTGATATGGCAGAAGAAGTTGCAAAAAAAAGGATTACCGACGTTGGACCCCATGATTACAACGAATATTTGTCGCCTATGATAAAAAAGAATTACGGCAAATGGGCTTTTCATGAGATTCTTGATCCCGGCACTATGGTGCATGTCGCAGAAAGCGGGGATAAACTGTATACGGTAAGAATGGGTTCTCCCAGATTGGTCAGCGGTAGTTTCGTTAGAGATATATGTGATATAGCCGATAAATATTGCGGAGGACATTTAAGATTTACTACAAGAAATAATGTAGAGTTTTTAATAGAAGACGAAAAAAACGTGGAACCGCTTAAAAAAGACCTTGAAAAAATGGGCTACAATGTAGGCGGTATAGGTAACATCATTGCAAATATCGTTCATACGCAGGGATGGGTTCATTGCCACACTTCCGCAAGCGATGCTTCCGGCGTAGTTAAATCGGTTATGGACGAACTGTATGAATATTTCGTCGAAGACAAACTTCCTTCAAAAACAAGGATTGCTTTTGCCTGCTGTTTAAATATGTGCGGTTCGGTTTCGTCTTCGGATATCGCAATCGTAGGAACGCATAGAAAGCCTCCGAGAATAGACGCCGAAAGACTTAGAAACCTTTGCGAAATACCCAGCACTATCGCCGCGTGTCCGACCAATTCTATTAGACCGGATACGGTTGACGGCAAACCTGGAGTAAAAGTCAACGAAGAAACCTGCGTGTATTGCGGCAGCTGCTATACGGTTTGTCCGGCTATGCCTATATCTAATGCCGAAAATGACGGATTATCGATTTGGGTAGGAGGCAAGGTTTCAAATGCAAGAACAAAGCCTACATTCTCTAAGTTAGCAATTCCGTTTATTCCTAACGATCCGCCGAGATGGCCCGCAGTCGTCGAAGCCGTAAAGACTATTTTAAACGCATATAAAGAAGGAGCGGAACCGGGAGAAAGAGTAGGAGAATGGATCGAAAGGATAGGTTGGCCGAGATTCTTTAAAATTACAGGATTCCCGTTTACCAAATATCATATTGACGACTTCAGGCTTGGCGAAACTACAATGAATTACTCTTCTCACGCAAGATTATAAATGTTGGTTTTTTTAATGAAAATTATAAATTGAGGAGTATTATATTATGACCGATGAAACGAAAAAGAAAGTCGAAGATAAAATAGTCGGACTTGTGAAAGAGTATGCCGGTAAAAAGAGATTTAAACCCATAGATATCGTTAAAGAGATGGAAAAAGAGTTTGCAAGCGAGGGGTTGACTAAAGACGATATAAAAGGGGCATTAAAGGAAATTATGGACGAAGAAAAATTAGTTTACGGATATGCCGGAGGCAGTTTTTTAGCTCTGCCGGAAAATCAGTAATAATTTCTTGTTATAGTTTCAAAAAAATCTACTAATAATAAATATTTATCTTATATATTTTGCGATATAAAAGATAAGAAAGGAAAACTTATGTTAGAATTAAAAAAAGTAAAGAAGCCCGTGAAAATAGCGGCAAACACGGGCGGCGGGATGTCCCAATCCCCTTTTAGACCTAAATACGTCGAAAAAAAGCCGCCGTGTATGGACACTTGTCCAAATGGTACAAAAGTTAGAGATTACATACAGTTTATAGCGCAGAGCGAATCTTACGATAGGACTATAGACGATTCTCTAAAACAGGCGTTTTATATGCTTACCGAATCCAATCCTCTGCCTTCGGTTACGGGAAGGGTCTGTCCGCATCCCTGCGAGGATGCCTGCAATAGGAGCGAAAAAGATAATCCTGTCGCGATAAACGCCATAGAAATGTTTGTAGGAGATTTCGGAATAAAGAATAATCTTCAGTTTAAGAAACTGACCGAAGTTCAAAGAAAAGAGAAAATAGCGGTTATCGGAAGCGGGCCGGCAGGACTTTCCGCCGCATATCACCTTGCAATCAGGGGATATAACGTTACTATTTTCGAAAAATATCCGGAAACCGGCGGATATTTAAGATACGGAATTCCGCGTTTCAGGCTTCCGTTAGACATTATAGATGCGGAAGTAGGGCGCATTAAAAATCTAGGCGTCGAAATTAAAACAGGCGTTAATATAGGAACCGACATAACTATAGACAAGATTAAATCGGAATTTGATGCAGTCTTTGTGGCGATTGGAACGCATGAACCTATCAAAATGAAGATGAATGGAGCGGATTCTCCTAATGTTTATACAGGCATAGAGTTTCTTCAGAAAGCCGCTTCCGGGGAATTAAAAGATGCCGGCAAAGAAGTCGTAGTTATCGGAAGCGACAGCGCTATGGATGCCGGAATGGTTGCCAAAAGGCTCGGCGCAAACGTCACTTTTATTTATAATAAAGGCACGTTAAACGATGTATCGGAAATAGAAGAAAAAGGTTCTACCGAAGTCAAAGAAGGGCATGCGGAAGGAATTAAATTCGAGTTTTTATTTGCTTTAGATGAAATAATTACCGAAAACGGTAAAGCCGCCTTCGTTAAACTTAAAAAAATGAAACTTTCCGAAAAAGACGCTTCAGGGAGGGTTCATCCTATAATTATAGAAGGCGGACAGGTACTTACGTTAAAATTAGATACTCTTATTTATTCTTTCGGTCAGAAGCCAAATTATAAAGGATTGGAGAATTTGACTAAAAATCCGAACAACGAGTTTCTAAAAGTTGACGATAACTATCTTGTTGCTAACGAAGATAAAGTATTTGCAGGCGGCGATATATTGAAATTTGGATTGGTTACCGATGCAATCGGTATGGGAAGGTATGCCGCTTATGCTATACATAAGAAATTTACGGGAGAACAGATAATAAAGGATGAAATAAGGATTATAAAATACGGAGATGCGGTTAATAGGGAAGGGAAAAATATGTATATAGCATATTTTCAAACTACCGAAAGACAGAAAAGAACTTCAAGAGATCCTTTAGCAAGAGTCAATGATTTTGATGCAATTTTAAACGACCTTAGCATAGACGAGCTTATATTAGAAGCTAAAAGATGCATGAGCTGCGGAATGTGTTTCGACTGCGGAAGCTGCTTCGAATACTGCTCTCAGAGTGCGGTAAAAAAACTTCCAAAAGGACAACACTTCGAGTTTCATTTAGAAACATGCAACGGTTGTAAGAAGTGCGCCGAAAGCTGTCCATGCGGTTATATAGATATGGTTTAAAATTAAATAAAATCAATATTAGAATTAATTATTAATTAAAATTTGAGGAGGATTTACTTATGGCAGAACTAGATTATAACGGAAAAAAGATTCAAACGGATGACGAAGGCTACCTTCAAAATTTAACAGATTGGGATAAAGGTCTCGCCGAAGTTTTAGCTAAAACCGAGAGTGTCGAATTGACCGAAAAACACTGGAAGCTTATAGAATGGATTAGGAATTATTTTCAACAGTTTCAGGTTGCCCCGGCAATTAAATCTCTTACGAAAGAGGTTATGACGCTTGAAAATTTACCGGATAAAAAAGAAGCAAACAAATTCATCTATGAATTATTTCCCGAAGGTCCGGCAAAGCAGCTTGCTAAAATAGCAGGACTTCCTAAGCCTACGGGATGCGTTTAAGTTAAATTGTCGATTTATCTATAAATAAAGGGAGAAGAAATTTATTCTTCTCCCTAAAATAAAAAAAATTTATTCAGGGGGGAGTAAATATGGCGCCTCTTAATTTAACAACCGCTATATATTTATTATTTACGTACACGGTCGGGTTGATATTTGTTATAGGAGTGGTTCTTAGAATATATCAATATTCCGTGACGCCGCAACCCATTAAAATTATGCTTACTCCTGCTCCTCTAACCAAGAGCGGGGCATTTGTCAGAGTTTTGGGAGAAGTTTTTTTCTTCAAAAGTCTTTTTAAATCCAATAAAGCGACTTGGGTTTTTGGATATCTTTTCCATATCTCGTTTTTCCTGCTTATATTTATGCACTTTTTGAGACATTTTATATATTCAAATCCTCTTCCTTGGTGGTATAACATATTTGTCGGCATAGGAATAGTCTGCGGAATAGTTATGGTAATTTCTCTTTTCCTTCTTTTAATGAGGAGAGTCGTTATAGAAAGAGTTAAATTTATATCCTTGTTTCAGGATTATTTAATATTGATACTTTTAATGCTTATTGGTTTAGCAGGTCTGTCTTTAAATTATGTTTTAACGCCCGCCGCTTTGACTGTCGTCGATAATCAACTTGATCCCTATATGAACGGGCTTTTAACGTTTCAATTCACTAATATTCCGGCAAACCCTGTATTTTTAATACATTACACTCTCGTAATGCTGCTTATACTTTACATTCCGTTTAGCAAAGTAATGCATTTCGTCGGCATATTCTTTTCGCCGACCAGAAATATGGCGGATAATCCTATTGAAGAAAGATATTATAAACCTAACGCAAAAGATTTGTCTATTTAAAATATTAAATATAAAAACTATATATAATTATATAACCTGCAATTTTGATTCTATAAAGAATTAAACGGAGGTATAAACGGTATGGCTAAGCCAAAAAGTAAATATAAAATCCCCATTTTAGACGGGAAAATTTCAATTCCCAAGATAGTTCCGGGAGCTTCGGCATATGAACATATGATAGTAGCGCAAAAAGAAGATATGGAAGCGCTGGGTTTTCCTTCTAAACTTCAAGACGGTTGGAAAGATAAAGCATTGGGAGTTTTTAAAGAAATACTTGATCATAATAAAGCTGTCAGAGATTATATGGATATTTGCGTTAGATGCGGGGCATGTACCGATAAATGTCAATTTTTTCTCGGAACGGCAGACCCCAACAATATGCCCGTTCAAAGACAGGAATTGATGAGGAAAGTTTATAGATATTATTTTACGCCTTCCGGATTTTTTAAGAGCCTTTCAAACGCTCAGGAATTAACGGAAGAGGTTTTAAAAGAATGGTACACATATTTCTGGCAGTGTTCCGAATGCAGAAGATGCTCTCTTTATTGTCCTTACGGCATAGATACCGCAGAAATTACTATGGCGGCAAGGCAGATTATGGATTCCATAGGTTTAGGACAGAAATACACTACGGAAGTTATACATAAAGTTTATAAAACGGGAAATAATATTGGGATACCGCCTGCGGCTTTAAGAAACACTCTTGACGATTTGGAAGAAGAAATCGAAGAAGAAGGAGGAAAAGGAGTTAAAATACCTATGGACGTAGAAGGCGCCGAAGTTTTATTAGTGCCGCCGTCGGCAGATTTTTTCGCCATGCCTCATATGGAGTCTTTGAAGGGATATGCAAAAGTTTTTCATAAAGCAGGTATAAGCTATACCGTTTCGTCGTATGCTTCGGAAGCAGGTAATTTTGGAAAATTTATAGGAAGCTATCAAAGTACTAAAGAAATAAATAAAAGAATATGGGACGAAGCAAGAAGGCTTAAAGTCAAAAGAGTTATCATAGGCGAATGCGGTCATGCATGGAGGGCGGCGTATATGTATTCTAATACTATGAACGGTCCGTTTGATTTTTTAGACTCAAAATATAAACAGCCCACTCATATATGCGAGTTTACTTTAGGATTAGTCAAAGACGGGGTAATAAAACTTGACCCGTCGGCAAACGACGACAAGGTTGTGACGTTTCACGATTCATGCAACGTAGCCAGAGGTTCGAGGATAGGAGACGTCGTAGGAGGGCAGTTTACGATACCGAGAGAGCTTATTAAAGCTGCCGCAAACAAGTTTGTAGAATTAAGAGAAGGAACGACTCGAGAGAGCACTTACTGTTGCGGCGCCGGCGGAGGTTTATTGACCGAAGAAGTTATGAACGTAAGGCTTGCCGGTTCTATGCCCAGAATGCAAACGGTAAAAGAAGCCGTAGATAACCACGGCGTTAATTTCTATGCCCTTATATGCGCAATCTGTAAAACTCAGTTTTCAAAAGTATTTCCTCTTTATGGATTAGACGAGGAAATGGTCGGAGGAATTCACCAGCTTGTAAGCAATGCAATTATAATGTAAAGATAAAAATGATTAGAACATAATTTGATAACATTAGGGAGGAGTAAATTAATGAAAATAGGAGTTCTTGTTAAAGAAGGGCCTTATATGCATCAGGCTATGGATACCGCGTATAATTTTATAATTGCGGCAATGGAAGCGGGGCATGAGATATCGGGCATATTTTTTTATAACGACGGGGTCTATAATAGATGCAGTACTCTAGAACCTCCCAGAGACGAAAGAAATATTATGAATCTTCTTTCAGAGCTTGAACTTAAGGGCGTAAGGCTGATAGTATGCGTTGCTGCCGGAAAAAGAAGGGGCATAGTTAACCAGACGGTATGCAAAGTGGAAGAAATATCCGGTCTTGGGCAACTTCTCGAACTCTGTATAACATCTGACAGAATGATAACGTTTTAATTAAAAATTATTAAAATATATTTATTACGGGAGTAAATAAAATGTCGGAACAAGAAAAAACTAAAGTTATGTTTGTTTGCAGAACCGCTCCTTACGGGACAGTCTATGAGCAGGAAGCTATAGAGGCGATGATTATGTTCGGGGCATATGAGCAGGATATAAGCGTCAGCTTTGTCGGAGACGGAGTCTTTTCGTTAAAGAAGGGGCAGGATACGGCTTTATTGGGAAAGAAAAATTTTTCTATGGCATATCCAATTTTAATAGACGATTTTGAGATTTCGCATATTTATGTGGAAAAAGAATCTCTCGAAGAAAGAGGATTGAACGGCGCCGATTTAATGACGGAAGTCGAAATCGTCGATAGAAATTCATTAAAACAAAAAATGAACGAAATGAAAGCGCTGCTGCCTTTTTAAATTAATTAATAAAAGAGGAGAATAAAATTGCTGCACATAATTAAAAAATCGCCTTATGAATCTTCGGCTCTTATGGATGCCGTTAACTATATAGGTCAAAACGACGACGTAGTTCTATTAACGGAAGACGGTATATATGCCGCTAAAAAAGGCGGCAAGTTTGAGGAATTATTAAGAAATTTGACTAAAAAAAATAGCGTTTACTGCCTTCTGGCAGATATTAAAGCCAGAGGAATACAAGAAAGCGATATAGTGGAAAACATAAAAATTATCGATTATAAAGGATTTGTAGAAAAAGTCGTAGAACACAATCCTATGACTTGGTCTTAATTTATATGTTGTCTTAATTTCCAATCCGCATATTTCTTAAAAAAAAATAGTTGTTGACATTTTAATTAAATAATATTTAATATATAGAATTAATTTAAAAATCCTAAGAATTGCAAGAACAATTCTATTTTAAATATCTTGTTAAATCTATCTGGGGGACGATATGGCTTTAGTAAATCCGCACGGTAAAGAAAAAAAATTAAAACCTCTGCTTCTTTCAGGCAATAAACTTCAAGAAGCAAAAGAAAAGGCAAAAAATCTTAAAAAATTACCGATGACTTCAAGGGAAACATCGGATTTAATAATGATGGGCATAGGCGCATTTACCCCGTTGGAAGGATTTATGGGGAAAAAAGACTGGCAGGGAACGGTAGATAATTACACTATGGAAGACGGAACGTTCTGGCCTATTCCTATTACGCTTTCGGCTACAAAAGAAATAGCGGATGAAATTAAAATTGGAGAGGAAGTCGCGCTTGTCGATTTTGAAACTTCCGAAATTATAGGAATTATTACCGTATCGGAAAAATATTCCATAGATAAGGCGCATGAGTGTCAAAAGGTGTTTAAAACAACCGATACGGAGCATCCCGGAGTTCAAAAGGTTATGGCGCAGGGAGACGTCAATATTGCAGGTAAAGTGGTAGTTTTAAGCGAGAGTACTTATCCGGTAGAGTTTAAAGAAATATATATGCGTCCGGCAGAGGTTAGAAAAATATTCGAGGAAAAAGGCTGGAATACGGTTGCGGCGTTTCAAACAAGAAACCCAATGCATCGTTCGCATGAATATCTTGCAAAGGTTGCTATAGAAACTACCGACGGGGTTCTAATACATCAGCTCATCGGCAAATTAAAACCCGGCGATATTCCCGCAAGCGTCAGAGCCGTTGCTATTAATACGTTAATGGATAAATACTTTGTTAAAAATACCATCGTGCAGGCGGGTTATCCAATGGAGATGAGATATGCCGGACCCAGGGAGGCGCTTCTTCATGCCGTTTTCAGACAAAATTACGGCTGTTCCCACCTTATCGTAGGAAGAGACCATGCCGGAGTGGGCGACTATTACGGACCGTTTGATGCGCATAAAATATTCGACGAAATTCCTAAAAATGCACTTGAATTAAAGCCTTTAAAAATGGATTTGACGTTTTACTGCCATAAATGCGACGGAATGGCATCCACGAGAACTTGCCCTCACCCCAAGGAAGACAGGCTTACTTTAAGCGGCACGATGTTAAGAAAACTGTTGTCCGAAGGACAGGAAGTACCCGACCATTTTTCGAGACCCGAGGTTTTATCTATATTAAAGGATTATTATGCTTCTCTTTCCAAAAAAGATAATGTTGAAGTCAAACTTCATAAAGCGGCTAAAGGAGAGATTTAATTTATATATTGTCCTGTTAACGAGCGGATAATATATCGTTTTATATATAAAAATAATATATCAATTAAGGAGGTATGGAAATGCCAAGTTTTGTAATTACGGAAAAGTGCGACGGTTGCAAGGGAAGGGATAAGACTGCATGTCAGTATATCTGTCCTAACGACCTTATGGTTCTTAACAAGGACATTATGAAGGCTTATAATCAGGAGCCCGACCAGTGCTGGGAGTGTTACAGTTGCGTTAAAATTTGTCCTCAGTCCGCTATAGAGGTTAGAGCGTATCAGGATTTCGCGCCTTTAGGCTCTTCGGTTATTCCTATGCGCGGCTCGGATTCGATTATGTGGACGGTCAAATTTAGAAACGGAAAGATTAAAAGATTTAAATTCCCGATAAGGACTACTCCCGAAGGCGGTATCGATCCGTATCAGGGAATGGCGGAAGTTAATCAGGGAAATTTGAAAGACGAACGTTTATGCGACGAACTTGGAGTTGAACTTACGGTTCCTAAGAAATAAGCGTGTTAAATTAAAATAATTTATAATTTGCGAGGATAAATTGTTATGGCTGAAAATTGTACAACTGAAATGAAAGGTTCGATGACAAGCACCGATGTTTTAAATAATTATACCATAGAAGAAATAAATACCGACGTCTTAATCGTCGGCGGCGGTATGGTAGGATGCGGAGCGGCATTCGAAATAAAAAAATGGGCACCTAAAGATATGAAAATAACGATGGTCGAAAAGGCTTCAATAGAAAGAAGCGGCGCCGTTGCAATGGGATTATCCGCTATTAATACTTATCTCGGAGACAACACTCCCGAAGATTACGTTAAGCACGTAGCCAACGACCTTATGGGCATAGTAAGGGAAGACCTTATATATGATACAGGCAGGCACGTAGATTCAACGGTTCAACTTTTTGAAAAATTCGGACTTCCTATATTTAAAGAAGACGAGGAAGATACAAGGACTATCGCAGAAGGCGCAAGGCCGCTCAGAGCCGGCAGATGGCAGATAATGATTCACGGCGAATCTTATAAAGTATTAGTTGCGGAAGCCGCGAGAAAAGCTCTTGGCGAAGAAAATATATTAGAAAGGGTATTTATAACCGAGCTTCTTATGGACGAAAAGCATGAAAACAGAGTTGCAGGAGCAATCGGTTTCAGCTTAAGAGAAGCCAAGATTTATATATTTAAAGCTAAGTCCGTAATTATGGCTTGCGGCGGAACGGTCAACGTTTTCAGACCGAGGTCTCAGGCGGAAGGTATGGGAAGAACGTGGTATGCCATTTGGAACGCAGGTTCGACCTATGCTATGGGTTATCAAGCCGGAGCGGAAATGACCACGATGGAAAACAGGTTCGTTCCAAACAGGTTTAAAGACGGTTACGGTCCCGTAGGAGCATGGTTTACGCTCTTTAAATCCAGAGTTATAAATGCGCACGGCGAAGACTATATGCAGAAATGGGGGCATATGTTACAGGATTACGCGCCTTACGGTTTAGCAAAAGTTCCCGCAACATGTCTTTGGAACCACGTTATGTTAAAAGACTGGATGGAAGGGAATGGTCCTTTTTATATGAACACTTCCGGCGCAATGAAAGCACTGTTTGAAACTCTTCCGGAAAAGAGAAAAAAATCTCTTGAAGCCGATGCTTGGGAAGATTTTCTTGATATGACCGTAGCTCAGGCGGGATTATGGGCGGCTATGGATATTGATCCGGGTGAAACAAACTCTGAAGTTATGCCCACGGAACCTTATTTCTTAGGTTCTCATTCGGGTGCCTGCGGGATGTGGGTTTCGGGACCTGAAGATATAGCTCCTAAAGAGTATCAGTGGGGTTATAACCGCATGACGACCGTAAACGGTCTTTTCACGGGTGGAGACGGCGTCGGGGCATCCGGACATAAATTCTCTTCCGGTTCATATGTCGAGGGCAGAATTGCGGCAAAATCTGCAGTCAGGTTTGTATTAGACGATTCAGGCTATACGCCTACCGTCCATACCGACAATAAAACTCTCGCCGAAAAAGTATACGGACCTATGATTACATTCGAGAAATTTAAAAATTATTCAACGGAGTCGAATGTTAATCCGAACTATATTAAACCGAGACTTTATTTGTTCAGATTAAATAAGCTTATGGATGAATATGTCGCCGGAACTTCTACATTCTACAGAACCAGTGAAGCTAATCTTTTAAGAGGACTGGATCTTTTAAATAAACTAAAAGAAGATGCACCGAAACTTGCCGCATCTAACCTTCACGAGCTTATGAGGGCTTGGGAAAATTATCACAGGTCTATCGTCGGAGAACTTCATTTGAGACACGTATTGTTCAGGGAAGAAACCAGATACCCCGGATTCTATTACAGAACTGATCATCCGAAACTTGACGAACAAAACTGGAAGTTATTTGTTAATTCTAAATTAAATAAGGCAACCGGTCAGCCGGAATTGTTTAAAAAACCTTATATCGAAATGGTTCCAAAGAACTAAAGATTAAAGGTTTATCTACAATAATTAATAAAATTATACATCTTTCCCCTCCTCTATTATGAGGAGGGGTTTTAATATTCGTCTTATTTTATATTAATTCAAAACTTATCAATGGAGATTTAAAGTTGAGCGAGTTAAATAATGAAAATCCCGTACTTATCATAGGCGGCGGGCATAGCGGCGTTTCTACCGCGCTTGAAATTACCGAAGCCGTCAATAAAAAAGTATATATAGTAGAAAAAAAATCATATATAGGCGGCAGAGTTCTCCAGATGTATAAGTATTTTCCAAAGCTGTGTCCGCCGTTCTGCGGGTTTGAAATAAATACCAAGAGGATAAAGTCCTCTACCGAAGATAATATTAAGTTTTTAGTTTCGTCCGTAATAGAAGAAATAAATAAAGAAAAAGACGGAAACGGATACAAAGTTAAAGTTCGTCAAAAACCTCAATATATAAACGATAATTGCACCGTTTGCGGGGAATGCGCCAAAGTCTGTCCCGAGGACAGACCTAACGACTTTAACTATGATATGGATACGACAAAAGCCATATATATGCCTGCTATATCTACATTTCCTCTGAAATATACGGTAGATGAAAATTACTGCAAATTCTCCGTCTGCAAGAAATGCGAAGAAGCTTGTAAATACGATGCTATAAATCTTAATGCTCAAGAAAATATAATAGAACTAAAAGTTTCGGATATTATTTTTGCGACCGGATGGAAGCCTTATGCCGTAGAAAAATTAGAAAACTTAGGATTCGGGAAGTTTAAGAACGTAATTACCAATGTAATGATGGAAAGACTTGCCGCGGATAACGGTCCTACAGGCGGTAAAATTTTGAGACCGTCGGATAATAAAGAAGTAACGAATGTTGCGTTTATTCAGTGCGCAGGTTCAAGAAACGAAAACCATCTTTCATACTGTTCGGCGATATGCTGCATGGCATCATTAAAGCAGGCTCTTTATTTAAGGGAAAAAAATCCTGCCTCCTCCCCGACTATTTTTTATATAGATTTAAGAACCCCCGGAAGATACGAAAAGTTTCTGAATAAAGCAGAGAGCGACAAAAATATTAAATTTAATAAAGGCATCGTCGGTAAAATATCGGAAGACCATAATACGGGCGACCTTCTCTTAGACGTCGAAGATATGCTTTCGGGCAAAAAGATTAAATTCAGAGCGGAAATGGTAGTCCTTGCGGCAGGTATGTACCCAAATATTAAAGATGACTTAAATGGAATAAAAATAGATGCCGATATAAAAATAAATATAGACGAAAACGGTTTTATATTTAATGAAAACTATGAGGCGGGCATTTTCTCCGCCGGCGTCGCTAAGTTTCCTTTAGATGTTTATATGTCCGGTCAGTCGGCAACATCTGCCGCACTTTCCATAATTCAGCATAACGCAAAATTATAAAAAAGATAAAGAGAAGATATATTTATAATAGGAGTGAAAATGGATAATAATTTAGGGATTTATATATGTTCCGGTTGCGATATTGGGAAGAGCCTTAACGTTGAAAGATTAGTCAATACGGCAAAAGATTCCAATAAGCCTGTCGTATGTATGAGCCATGAATTTCTATGCGGTCCGGAAGGGTTAAATCTCATAAAAAACGATATTTCCGAAAAAAAGATAAATAAATTAGTAATAGCTGCATGTTCAATGCGCGCTAAACAGGATGTTTTCAATTTCGACCCGCTTACTATTCACACGGAAAGGGTTAATCTCAGGGAGCATGTTATCTGGATAAGTCCCCCGAATGATAACAATACCCAGCTTCTTGCCGAAGATTATGTTAATATGGGCGCTATAAGGGCTAAAAAATCCGCATTTCCCGAACCGCTTATTCAGGAACTAAACAAAACCGTTCTCGTCGTAGGGGGCGGAGTTACGGGACTTAATGCCGCGATAAATTCTGCAAAAGCCGGTTATAACGTAGTTTTGGTAGAGAAAAAATCTAATTTGGGAGGTTTTCCTTATTCAAAATATAAAAAATGGGAAACTAAGCCTCCTTTTGATAAAAATGTTTGGATAAAAGAAGGGCTTGACGACCTTATAAGCCAAGTAGAAAATTCTAAAAAAATTAAAATTTATAAAAATTCAAAAATCAAGTCGGTATCGGGAGCCCCTGGAAAATTTAACGTAGAGATAGAACCGTCTGTAGGAGATAATAAAGCTGAAACCGTATCCGAAACTATAGGTTCTATTGTCGTGGCAACCGGTTGGAAGCCTTACGAAGCGAAAAAGTTAGATTATTTAGGTTACGGTTTAACCCGGGATATATTGACTAACGTCGAGCTTGAAGAATTTTATTCGGAACTTTCCGAAAACGGTAAATCCGAAAGTTTTACCGTCAAGAGAAAATCTAACGGAGATGCGGTTAAATCTATTGCATTTATTCAGTGCGCGGGTTCGAGGGACGAAAACCATCTGCCTTACTGTTCAACCGTATGTTGTATGTCGTCGCTTAAGGAGGCGGCTTTAATTAGAAAAAATAATCCGGATGCAAATGTTTATATAATATATAAAGATATAAGGACGCCGGGGGAATACGAGAATTTCTACAGGAAAATGCAGGACGACGAAGGAATTTTCATGGTAAAAGGCATAGTTTCGGGCGTTTCCTACGACGAAGGAAATAATATTATCGATTTAAAAGTAAAAGATACTCTCTTTGGCGGCGATATAGATTTAAACGTCGAAATGCTGGTGCTTGCAACGGGAATGGTCCCTAATTCGGGAGAAATCGAGTGTAATCAAGATGTAAATTTAACGACCGGCAATCCGCCGTCGGCAAGCGGAGCATCTTGTCCGCCTTCAATCCCGGTTTCAACGGCTCAGGTAGCTAAAAGCGGGTTATTAAATCTTACATACAGGCAGGGAAAAGAAATGCCTGACCTTGCTTACGGATTTCCCGATTCTAATTTTATATGCTTTCCTTACGAATCGAGAAGAACCGGGATATATCCCGCAGGTTCGGTCAGGATGCCTCTCGACACCGTTTTTTCGGTGGACGATGCAAAAGGAGCCGTTTTAAAAGCAGTGCAGTGCATAGAACAGACTTCTAAGGGTAAGGCGGTTCATCCCCGGTCAAACGATACGACCTATCCGTTTTTCGATCTTCCAAGGTGTACGCAGTGTAAAAGATGTACCGAGGAGTGTCCTTTCGGCGCAATAGACGAAGACGAAAAAGGTACTCCGAAATACAATCCGGAAAGGTGCAGAAGATGCGGCGTGTGTATGGGTGCATGTCCGGTAAGAATTATATCTTTCAAAAACTATTCTCCCGATATTATCGCTTCTATGATAAAAAGTCTTTACATTCCCGAGGATCCTGCCGACGAGAACTACAGGATTTTAGTTTTTGCATGCGAAAACGACGCTTATCCGGCGCTTGATATATTAGGACTGAATAAAATCAATCTATCTTCTAATATAAGGGTAATACCCGTAAGATGTCTGGGTTCCATCAATAACGTCTGGTATGCCGATGCTTTATCTAAAGGCATAGACGGCATACTTCTTTTAGGCTGTAAATTCGGCGACGATTATCAATGTCATTTCATAAAAGGTTCCGAACTTGCATCGTATAGAATGGGTAATCTTAAAGAAACGTTAACAAGGCTTGTTCTTGAGGAAGAAAGGGTGAGACAGATTCAGCTTGAATTTACCGATTATATGAAACTGCCGGAAATAGTAGAAGATTTCGTTAATAAAATTAAATCGCTTGGACCAAATCCATATAAAGGCTTTTAAGAAAGGGGGTTATTTTGAAAAATAACATAGTAAAGACCGACAATGAGTTGGTCAAATATATAAAAGAAGTCGGTGAAAGCAATTTCAAAAAATGTTTCCAGTGCGGAACATGTTCGGCGGTTTGTCCATTATCGACCGAAGACAGGCCGTTTCCCAGAAAGGAAATGATATTAGCGGGATGGGGATTAAAAGAGGAGTTAGTAAGCGACTTAGATCCATGGTTATGTTATTATTGCGGCGAATGTTCTAAAAACTGTCCTAGGAAAGCGGAGCCGGGAGAATTAATGATGTCCCTACGCCGTTTTTTAATAAGCGCATACGACTGGACGGGAATATCAAAAATTTTATACAAATCGAAATACGCGGAATATATCGCAATATTAATAGTCGCGCTCGGAGTCTTAATTGAATGGGCGGTTCTTTTTGGACTGTATCCTGCAGCAGGGGCTTCTTTGGCGCAGGCGGTATCTCCGGATAAAATAGATTACTTTTTTGACTGGCCTATTACGGTATTTTTGGGAGTAATGCTGACGTCTTTTATTTATAATATGTTCAGAAAAACTGTTTTAAGCGACAAAAATGTGAAGATTCCGTTAAAACTTTATTTTACGGAAGCATGGTCGTTAATGTTCAACTTTTTTACTCAATACAGATATGCGAAATGCGACGATTCGGAAGAATCTTCTTCTAAAAAACTTGCTGCCGGAAAATATAATTTCTGGTTAACGCATCTTTTTCTTATGATAAGCTATGTGATATTGTTCGTCGGCATAGTGTTCTTTTTAGATTGGTTTCAGTCCGAAAACAGCCTGCCTTACCTTCACATAATTTTATTCGATTATTTTGCAAGTATAGGGCTTATATTCGGCACAGTTTATTTTGTAATTAAAAGACTTACAAAAAAAATAGAAAGAAGCAAATTTTCCCACCATACCGACTGGATGTTCGTAATATTGTTATTTCTAACCGGCGTTTCAGGTGTTTTACTGCGCGCGGCAATCGTATATAAATTTTCTACGCCTTCAATATTTTATATATATCTTGTGCATTTAATGATTTTATTTCCAATGTTAATAATAGAAGTGCCTTTTTCCAAATGGTCGCATTTGGCTTATAGACCAGTCGCAATTTATTTTGCTAATTTAAAAGAAAAAGCTAAAAGCCTTAATGCAGGTAGTAACGAAAACGCCGAAATTAGTTGATATGTTCAGCATATTTGTTAAATTTAATTTCATTAAAATTTAATTAGGGGGTTTTTGGACATGAATGTTTTTGACAAAGCTATGATTTTCGGAATCGTTGCCGGTCTTATCGCCGTTATTTACAGTATAGCGGTTACGATATGGGCATTAAAGCACGATGAAGGCTCGGAGAAAATGAAGCAGATTGCGAAAGCCATACAGGAAGGCGCTACGGCTTTTCTTAACAGGCAGTACAGAACCGTCGCAATCGTCGGAATTATTATTTTTGCTTTAATACTTATCGGCGGTATCTGGATACCGCAGTTTGGAATTTTAACGGCATCCGGTTTTTTACTCGGCGCGATTTTATCGGCTTTAGCGGGTTATCTCGGAATGTTTAACGCCGTCCGGGCAAATATTAGAACGGCGCAGATAGCTCATAAAGGAGTCAAACCCGCATTAAAGTTTGCATTTAAAGGCGGTTCCGTTACCGGTTTAATGGTTTTAGGTCTTGGCGTTTTAGGCATATCCGTCTTTATGCTTATAGGTCATTCGGTGAGCGGTTTAGACGGAGTCATAAATTCATTAATAGGTTTTGCTTTCGGATGCAGTCTTATATCGGTTTTTGCAAGGCTCGGCGGCGGAATCTATACTAAAGCCGCAGACGTAGGCGCGGACTTAGTCGGAAAAGTCGAAGCGGGTATTCCCGAAGACGACCCGAGAAATCCTGCCGTTATTGCGGATCAAGTTGGCGATAACGTCGGAGATTGCGCAGGTATGGCGGCAGACGTCTTTGAGACTTTTTCGGTAACGATAATTGCTTCGATATTATTAGCTTATTCTGCTTTCAGAGGACACGGATACGGTGAAAGCGCATTGATGAAGGCTATACTTTATCCGCTTTTATTAGGCGGCATAGCGGTATTTACTTCTATAATAGGCGTATTTTTTGTAAGCGCTCCTACGAAAGAAAAGATTATGCAAGGACTTTATAAAGGATTATTTGCCACCGGAATCATTTCCGCCGTGATATATTATTTCTTCACTATGAGTTTTATGAACGGCGTAGGTAATTATTCCGCTCTCGATTATTATTATGCGGCATTAGTAGGCTTAGTATTAACCGGACTCATCATCGTCATTACCGACTATTTTACTTCGACTAGTTTTTCGCCGGTAAAATCTATAGCTAGAGCTTCTACCACCGGTCACGGAACCAATATTATAGCAGGACTTGCCGTTGGACAGATGTCAACTGCTCTTCCGGTTATTGCAATTGCTCTGGGTATTTTGCTTTCATATCATTTCGCAGGTTTTTACGGCGTTGCGGTTGCCGCTTCCAGTATGCTTTCCATGGCGGGTATGGTAATAGCCGTAGATTCTTTCGGACCTATTACGGATAATGCCGGCGGAATTGCAGAAATGAGCGAACTTCCGGAAGACGTCAGAGAAACTACCGATGCGCTTGATGCCGTCGGAAATACTACAAAGGCGGTAACGAAAGGCTATGCAATAGGTTCTGCGGCTCTTGCCGCGATAGTTCTTTTCGGCGAATATTCCGATTTGATTAAAGCGGGCTTTCTTAAAGCAGGAATAACCGCGGTGTCGTTTTCCATATCCCAGCCAAACGTTCTCATAGGTCTTTTCTTAGGCGCTATGCTTCCGTATGTTTTTGCTTCCCTTGCAATGAAATCCGTCGGAAAAGCCGCCGGCGACATAGTCGTCGAGGTTAGAAGGCAGTTTAAAGAAATTCCGGGTATTATGGAAGGAACAGGCAAGCCTGAATATGGCAAATGCGTCGATATAGTTACGAAATCGTCCCTCAGAGAGATGATACTGCCGGCATTTATACCTATCGCAGGTCCGATAGTTTTCGGTTTAACGATGGGGCCGCAGGTTCTCGGCGGCATTCTGTTAGGAACTATTATATCGGGTCTTTTTGTTGCCATCTCTATGACAAGCGGCGGCGCGGCATGGGATAATGCTAAGAAACTTATAGAAAAAGGATTCGAATATAACGGACAAACCTACCGCAAAGGCAGTGAAGCTCATAAAGCCGCTGTAACGGGCGACACGGTAGGCGATCCTTATAAAGACACCGCAGGTCCTGCTATTAATCCGATGATTAAGGTCGTCAACATTTTTACGATTTTAATTATCCCGATAGTTTTGTTGCTCTGGAGTTGATTAATTAATATACGAAAAAAGGGGACAGATCTATTTTACGTATCTTGACTGCCCCCTTTTTGATTTAAAAAAAGATTTAAGCAGTAAAGATGATTCTTCTTCCATAATACCGGAAACGATTTCTATTTTGCCGCTCAGAATGGACGAAGACGACCCGCCTTTAGGGTCTATAGCCGCATAGACTAAACGGCTTAATCTCGATAAAATAATTGCTCCGCAACACATTACGCAGGGTTCTAAAGTTACATATAGCGAACACTCATCTAATCTCCAGTTTTTGAGTTTATTTTGCGCTTCTAAAATTGCATTAATTTCTGCATGCATTATACAGGAACAATCTTTTTCGACCGTATTAAAATTAAAGGAGATAATTTTACCTTCTTTGTTCGCTATCACCGCGCCGACCGGAACCTCATCGGCTTCTAATGCCTTTTCGGCTTCCCTTAAGGCAAAGGACATAAAATATTTGTCGTCTAAATTCATATTCTAATGTAAAATTAAAGATTGAAATTTATATGTAAATTATGATATAAACAATATTGTAATAAAATTATAATAATAATTGCAAATTATTCAAGAGCTGGTCGAGTATATTAAATATTGTCGATGAACGAAAGGCTTCCTAAATATTTAAAAAACGAAATCTTAAAAATAAAGTCCAGAAAAGATATTTTTGAAACCTCAAAAATAATAAAAGAAAAAGAGCTTAACACAGTTTGTTCTTCCTCGAGATGCCCTAATCTCAATCTTTGTTTTTCAAATAAAACCGCAACTTTTTTGATTCTCGGTAATAAATGTACTAGAAAATGTCCTTTCTGCAACATCGGTTATGCGGATTTTCAAATGTCCGTGGATATTTTAGAGCCGGAAAAGGTGGCATATGCGGTTAAATCTTTAAATTTAAAACATGCCGTAATTACTATGGTAACAAGGGACGACCTCTATGACGGCGGCGCCGGTATCTTAATAAGGACGGTTGAAGAAATAAGAAAAACTACAGATTGTCAAATAATCGAAGTATTGACTTCCGACTTTAACGGCGACGAAAAATCTGCTATGAAAGTTGCTAACGGCGATATAGATATTTTTGGACATAATATTGAAACGATAGAAAGGCTTTATCCTCTTATTAGACCTTCGAGTTCGTATGAACGTTCTTTAAATTTATTAAAGGCCGTTAAGGAAAATAATCCGGAAATTATTACGAAATCCGGCATTATGGTAGGTCTCGGCGAAGACGACGACGAAGTTTTTCGCACCATAGACGATATAATAAATAACGGCGTCGAATTTATAACTATAGGTCAATATTTAAGACCTTCCCTCCAAAATGTTCCGGTTCGTCGCTATGTTCCTTTAAATATGTTCATTGAATATAAGAAATATGCAAAAAGCAAAGGCGTCAAAAACGTATTTTCTGCTCCTCTTGTCAGAAGTTCTTTTGGCGCAGAAAAATTTTTTAAACATTCGGCTTAATTTACGTTGTATTTTTATTATTTAACTTAATTAAATAAAATAATATAATATAATATTAGTTTTTAAAGATTTTTAATTTATCCGGTTGGAGAAATTTATGATGATAAAAGATTTTGAAACCATTAAAAGACTTCCGCCTTACGTTTTTGCGGAGGTAAACAAAATAAAAATGGAAGCCAGAAAACAGGGCGAGGACATTATCGACCTCGGCATGGGTAATCCGGATTCTCCGACCCCGGATTATATAATAGAAAAATTAGTCGAAGCATCTAAAAATCCAAAAAATCACAGATATTCGGTATCGCGCGGAATATTTAAACTCAGGCTTGCTATAGCTAATATGTATAAGCGCAATTACGGCGTCGAACTTGACCCGGACTCTGAAGCTATAGTTACGATGGGCATAAAAGAAGGCTTGAGTCACCTTATGCTTGCGATTATAAACAAAGGCGACGTCGCCTTTGTGCCGAACCCTACATACCCTATTCATGCTTACAGCGTGATTATCGCAGGCGGAGACGTTAGAAGCATACCGCTAATTCCGGGCGAAGACTTTTTTGAGCATCTTATGACGGCGCTTAAGCAGACATGGCCTAAGCCCAAGATTATAGTCTTAAGTTTTCCGCATAATCCCACTACCGTTACGGTAGAACTTGATTTTTTTGAAAAATTAGTCGATTTTGCAAAAGAAAACGGAATATATATAATTCATGACAACGCATATGCGGATTTAACTTTCGACGGATATAAAGCTCCGAGTTTTTTGCAGGCGAAAGGGGCGAAGGATGTCGGGATAGAGTTCTTCTCTATGTCCAAAAGTTACAGTATGGCGGGGTTCAGGGTCGGGTTTGCTCTCGGCAATCCAGTTTTGATTAATGCGCTTTCGAGAATAAAGAGCTATTTAGATTACGGAATGTTTCAGCCTATACAGATAGCCGCTATTATTGCTTTAAACGAAGAAATGCGGCATAACGCTATAAACGATATGGTGCTGCATTATAAAAACCGAAGAGACGTATTAATAGAAAGTTTTAGATTTGCAGGCTGGAATATAGAAAAACCTAAGGCTACTATGTTCGTTTGGGGAAAGATTCCGCAGCAGTTTTTAGACGCAGGGATTAAATCTCTCGAATTTTCAAAATTATTGCTCGACAAAGCAAAAGTTGCGGTATCTCCGGGCATAGGGTTTGGGGAATACGGCGACGAATATGTTCGGTTTGCGCTTGTAGAAAACGAAATGCGCATAAGGCAGGCATCGAAGGGAGTAAAACATTTTATTAATAACGAAGAGTTTTTTCATAAAGCTGTGGGGTCGGAACATATATGAGAAAAGGTATTAATATAGGATTGTTCGGTTTTGGAACGGTTGCCTCAAGTTTTTATCATATATTTTCGGAACAAAAAAGCGAACTGGATTTTATTTTTTCCATTCCTATAAATATTAAAAAGATATTTACCAGAGGAATAAGCCACCCTGTTCCCGAAAACATTAAAAGCCGTTTAGTTAAAAATGCCGGCGATATACTCGAAGACAAGGAGATTGATATTGTCATAGAGCTTATAGGAGGGATTGAACCGGCAAAAAGTTTTACTCTTAGCGCCATATCCGGCGGCAAGAGCATTATTACCGCAAATAAGGCTCTTCTTGCCGAACACGGGGAAGAGGTATTTAAAAAATGTATAGATAAAAAAGTTCATATAGGCTTTGAAGCCGCCGTCGGCGGCGGAATACCGATATTGAGGGCAATAAAAAACGGGCTTGCCGGCGATGAAATCAAGTCGGTTTATTCGATAATTAACGGAACTTCTAATTTTATACTTTCCAAAATGACTAAAGAAGGGGGGAAATTTGAAGACGTTCTAAAGAAGGCTAAGGAAAAAGGTTATGCCGAGGCTGATCCATCGCTCGATATAAACGGCACGGACAGCGCCCATAAACTTGCGGTTCTGGGAAGACTTGCTTTTTCCACGAGTTTATCGATGAAAGATATAATAATCGAAGGAATAAAAGATATATCTCAACTTGATATAAGTTTTGCGACAGAGTTGGGATATACCGTAAAATTGCTTGGAATTCTTAAAAATGAAGATTCTAAAATAGAAATAAGGGTTCATCCTACTTTAATACCGTCTTCCAGTCTTTTGTCAAAGATAGACGGAGTATTTAACGCTTTTTTGGTAAATACTAAATTTGCCGGACCCCTTAGCCTCACCGGTTACGGCGCAGGCGGGAATCCAACGGCAAGCGCTGTAATGGGAGATTTAATGGAAATAGTTTCAAGACTAGTAAACGAAGATAAACATCACGATTTTATTATTTCCAAGAAAAATAATAAGCTTAATATTAAAAGCAAAAAAGAAATTATTTCGAGATACTATCTAAGGTTTTCCGCATCGGATAGACCGGGAGTTCTTTCTAAAATATCGGGAATTCTGGGCGAAAATTCTATAAGCATAAGTTCTATGATTCAAAAAGGCAGGAAAGTCGAAGGCTCGGTTCCCATAGTTATCACGACCCACGAGGCTAATGAGGAAGAACTGTTTAAAAGTATAGAATTATGCGACAATCTGGACGTTATTTCCGCTAAAACTATGGTTTTAAGAATCGAAGACAATATAAATTAAGATAATATCGTTTAAATAAAAAGTTATAAAATCGCGGGAGAGGAGGGTAGTTTGGTACTTACTAAATATGAAGGCGTAATCAAAAGGTATCGCGAGTTTTTACCGGAAATAGACGACAGACATATAATTACTATACATGAGGGTAACACCCCTTTAATAAAAGCGCGCAATTTAGGGAATGTTATAAACCCCGATATAGAAATATATTTTAAATATGAAGGTTTGAATCCGACAGGTTCCTTTAAAGATAGAGGCATGACTATGGCGGTATCTAAAGCCGTATCCGAAGGTTCAAAAGCCGTAATATGCGCTTCTACCGGCAATACCTCGGCATCAGCTTCGGCTTATGCGGCAAGAGCCGGAATAAAATCTTTCGTTTTAATTCCTGAAGGCAAAATAGCGGCGGGCAAGCTCTCTCAGGCTTTAGTCCACGGCGCCGTGGTTATGCAGATTCAGGGAAATTTTGACGACGCTCTGGTAATTACCCGTGAAATCGCAAAGGATTACGACGTTACATTAGTTAATTCCGTAAATCCGTTCAGATTAGAAGGGCAGAAGACGGCAAGCTTTGAAATAGCCGACGAACTCGGCTCCGCCCCGGATTACCATATTCTTCCGGTAGGCAATGCCGGAAATATTACGGCTTACTGGAAGGGCTATAAAGAATATTATGCCGCCGGCAAAATCAAAAGCCTTCCAAAAATGCTCGGTTTTCAGGCGGAAGGCGCCGCTCCTATAGTTTTAAACCATGTAGTCAAAGAACCGCACACGATTGCAACGGCGATAAGAATCGGCAATCCTGCAAGCTGGCAGAAAGCCGTTGAGGCAAGAGACGAATCGGAGGGATTAATCGAATCTATAAGCGACGAAGATATATTGAAAGCATATGCTCTGCTTGCAGGAAACGAAGGTATATTTTGCGAGCCGGCTTCGGCGATAAGTTTTGCAGGATTAATAAAATTAAACGGACGCGGATTTTTTGAAAAAGGTTCTGTTTGCGTCTTGACTCTCACGGGACATGGGCTAAAAGATCCGGGAAACGCTTTAAAAGTTTCTAAGGAACCGGTGGTCGTGCCATGCAATAAAAATGCAGTTCTGAAAGTTATGGGATTGAAGTAAACTTCATAATCAGGAGGATTAATTTAATTATATGAACAAACACAAGTATGTTATTTTATGCCCGGACGGTATGGCTGATTTACCTCTGTCGGAACTCGGCGGAAAGACGCCGCTGGAATATGCAAAAACGCCGAATATGGATTCCGTAGCGTCGAGAGGAGTTACAGGTTTGATGAAAACTATTCCCGACGGATGTCTTCCGGGAAGCGATATAGGTTCTATGTCCATACTTGGTTACGACCCGTTAAATTATTATACCGGCAGGTCGCCTCTCGAAGCGGCAAGTATGGGCGTCGAACTTGAAAAATACGACGTTGCATTTAGGCTAAATCTCGTCAATATACTGCATAAAGACGGAGAAGAATATATGCATGACTATTCCGGCGGACATATTACTACAGGTGAAGCAAAAAATATAATCGAAACATTTCAAAATGAACTCGGTAACGAGCGTTTTACATTTTATCCCGGAGTAAGCTACAGACATCTTTTAGTCGTCAAAAACATAAATATAAACGGTCTTCAAACCGTTGCGCCCCATGATATTCCGGATTTGCAAACCGACGGATATCTTCCTCACGGAGCGGTTTCAAGCGGAGAAATATTGGAAATAATGAAAAAGGCGGAGAAAATATTAGAAAATCACGACGTCAACAAAAAAAGAATTGCCGCAGGGAAACTACCGGCAAATTCAATATGGCTTTGGGGGCAGGGATATAAGCCTTCCATGCCGACTATTAAAGATGCCTACGGTTTGAGCGGTTCGGTAATTTCGGCTGTAGATTTGGTTAAAGGAATAGGCAAATATGCCGGACTTAAAGTAATAAACGTTCCCGGAGCAACCGGATATTTAGATACAAATTATAAGGGCAAAGTTGAATACGGCATGGAATCATTGAATAACGGAGATTTTGCGTATATTCACGTCGAGGCTACCGACGAAGCGTCTCATGAAGGAAGCGTAGATAAAAAAATAAAGGCGATAGAAGATTTCGATAAATTTATCGCCGGAGGGGTTTTGGAGGGGCTTAAAAAATTTGATGAATATACCCTGATGATTTTACCCGATCATTACAATCAGGTTAAATTAAAGAAACACACGCCCGAACCGGTTCCTTTCTGCGGTTTTTCGACGCAAATTAAAAATGCGGAAAGTAAATACAGAGCCGATTATTATTCTGAGGCGTTAGCTCAAAACAGCGGTTTATTTTTTGATTCAGGTTCATCTTTATTTAAGTCTTTTTTAAATTCTTTTAAAGATTTTGTTTAATGAAATTAATTTTTTGCTTGATTTTAAAAAAATGTTTTATTATAATCTATAGCAGCTAAAATTTAGGCCTTTATTACAATTAACTTAAATAGATTATAAGGAGGTAATCTATCTATGGCATCTTATCAAAAACTTACCGAACCCAAGGAAGGTTCGAAAATCAAGGTCTTAGGACCTAACAAATTTGAAGTTCCGAACGACCCGATCATTCCTTTTATAGAGGGCGACGGAATCGGCGCCGATTTAACGAGAGCTATGCATGTCGTTATCAATGCGGCAGTTAAAAAAGCGTACGACGGCAAAAGAAAAATCAACTGGTTTGAAGTTTACGCAGGAGAAAAAGCGGTTGAGAAGTACGGAGAAGGGCAGTATCTTCCCGAAGATACTATAAACGCTCTCAAAGAATATCCGATCAGCATTAAAGGGCCTCTAACCACTCCTATAGGGGGCGGGTTTAGATCTTTAAACGTGACTATCAGGCAGGTGCTTGACCTTTTTGCATGCGTAAGGCCGGTTAAATATTATAAAGGAATACCTTCCCCCGTTAAGCATCCGGAAAAAGTCGATATGATTATTTTCAGGGAAAATACCGAGGATATTTATGCAGGTATCGAATTCAGGTCGGGGAGCGAAGAAGCCAAGAAACTTAGAGATTTTTTAATATCGCTTGATCCAAAAAACAAAGAAAAAATTAGAGAGGATGCAGGTCTCGGAATAAAGCCTATGGGACCGTTTGCGTCTAAAAGACTTGTTAAAAAGGCTATACAATATGCCATAGACAACGGCAAGTCCAGCGTCACGTTAGTCCATAAAGGCAACATAATGAAATTTACGGAAGGCGCTTTTAAAGACTGGGGATATGAAGTAGCAAAAGCGGAGTTTAGCGATAAGTTAATTTCGGAAGCAGAGGTTGCAGGTTCTACAAATAAAATCATTATTAAAGACAGAATAGCGGATTCTATGTTTCAGCAGGGACTTCTGAGACCCGAAGAGTATTCCGTTCTTGCATTGCCTAATCTTAACGGAGACTATATGTCGGATGCTTTAGCCGCACAAGTCGGCGGACTCGGTATGGCTCCCGGAGCAAATATGTCGGATACCATTGCAGTTTTTGAAGCCACGCACGGTACGGCTCCGAAATATACCAATATGGATAAGGCAAACCCCGGTTCTTTGATTCTGTCCGCGGTTATGATGTTAATACATATGGGCTGGAAAGAAGCGGCAGATCTTGTCGAAAAAGGCATAAACAGAACTATCGAGCAGAAATACGTAACTTATGACCTTGCAAGACAGATGGAAGGAGCTACGGAAGTTAAATGTTCGCAATTCGGAGAAAGAATAGCCGAAAATATGTAAAATATACTATATATTAAGTTAAAACGGCGTTCCGGTTGACATCGATACAAACCGATCGGAACGCCTGTTTTAAGTTAAAACGAGGATTATTATTTATGAAACTTTACGAATACGAAACATACGACACCATATTTAAAAAATACGGCGTGCCCACGCCTAAGTATTTAGTTGTTCAGCACCCGGGTCAGAACGTAGCGGATTTTGTCGAACAATATGGCGATGTCGTTATTAAATCACAGGTGCTTGTCGGGAAAAGAGGAAAAGCCGGAGCCGTTAAATTTGCAAAAACGGGCGACGAAGCCAACGAACACGTGCAGGCTTTAATGGAAGCCGAGGTTTACGGCGAAAAGCCGGTAAGCGTAATCCTGCAGGAAAAAGCATCTATAATCAAAGAGCTTTACGTCAGTTTTACATATTCTTCAAAACCAAGGCGTCCGGTATTCGTAGTTTCGCTTGAAGGCGGAATGGATGTCGAGACGCAGGACCCTTCTAAAATATTTAATTTTGAAATAAATCCCCTCGAAGGGCTTTTTCCTTATAAGATTAGGGAATACTTAATCGAAATAGGATTGGAAGATAGGCCGGTATTAAGACAGTTATCCGAAGTCATAGCAAATATGTATAAAGGTTTCTGGAATTCGGAATCGAGGCTTTTAGAAGTTAATCCTTTAATTATAGCCGGAGACAAATCGAATCCCGATAAGCAGAAAATTTTTGCAATAGATGCCGTAACTATGATAGACGACGATGCAAGGATAGCCCCTTCAAAAATATATACTGCAAGAGGAGCTATGGGGAGACCCCTTACGGAAAGGGAATCGGCGGCACACTTAATCGACAGAGACGACCATAGGGGAAAGGCCGGTTCTTACGTTGAATTAGACGGAAATATCGGAATGATGACCTTCGGCGGCGGCGGTTCGACCATTACCGCCGAAACTGTTTTCGCACTTGGAATGAAACCTGCAAACCTTACCGATATCGGCGGAAATCCGCCTGCGGAAAAAATGAATAAAATTTCAAAAATTATACTTTCAAAACCGGGATTGAAAGCGGTTTTGGTATGCGGCGGAACGGCAAGCAATACGAGAATAGACGTAACCTTAGGCGAAGGTTTGGTTTCTGCGATAGAAGAAATGAAAAAAGACGGAACGTTTCCGGAAGGATTGGTATGGGTGGTCAGAAGGAGCGGTCCCGAATATCAAAAAGGCTTGAAAATGCTTTACGAATGTTTCGTAAAAAATAACATAGAAGGAGTTATATACGACTCTGAACTTCCTCTTACCGAAGCGCCTCAGAAACTTTACGAAATCTTAAAATCTAAAAATTTAATATAGCTCTTAAAAGAATTAACTGGAGATTATTTATATGATGAAAGGCACTAAATTTTTAAACGACGATACCGGCGTTATAGTAATCGGTATTACCGGAAGAGAGGCTTCTCAGGTCGTTATAGAATCAGAAAAATTATTCCCGGGCATAGTAAAATGCGGCGTAACTCCGGGAAAAGGCGGAACTGTTCTAAAAGACGAGTGCCCCGTTCCGGTTTTTGATACCGTTAAAGATGCTTTAAAAGTCAAAGAACTAAAGGAATTGGTTAATACCGGACTTATATACGTTCCTCCTACCTCAGTGCTTGATGCGGTTTACGAACTTATCGACAACGGTATTAAACTTATGTATATAATAACGGAACATGTCCCTATAAGAGATTCTATAATAATATACGAACTTGCGAAAGAAAAAGGCGTTACTATAGTCGGCGGAACGTCTCTTGGGTGCTATGTTCCTTCGGTCGGAAGAATCGGAGCTATCGGCGGCAAAGACCCAAGCATAGCATTTAAAGACGGCTCCATAGTCGTTCTTTCCAAAAGCGGCGGGCTTACCGTTACCACATCCGAAATGTTTAAAAGAAGGGGTTTCGGCATTTATATGGCTTTAGCGGTCGGCGGCGACGTTATAGCCTGCACGACTTTTGCCGATGTTCTGCCGGAACTCGAAAAAGATAAAAACGTTCAGGCATGCGTTATAATGGGAGAACCGGGAGGCACATACGAAGAACAGGTTGCGGAGCTTGTAGCTAAAGGCGGATACACTAAACCTTTAGCCGTGTTCGTTTCCGGAGTTTTTCAGGAGATGATGCCGGAAGGCGTTTCGTTCGGTCATGCAGGCGCCATTGTCGAAAGAGGTATGGGCAAAGCGACTAATAAAATAAAAATGTTGGAAGAAGTAGGTAAAAAAACCGGAACTATCAAAGTTGCAAAATTTTACCACGAACTTGTAAATTCATTGATTTCGCTCGGAGTCAAAAGAGATTTTGAAGATAGTTCGTCCGATAACGTTAAACCTTTATACAGCACTTTAAAGTAATAAAAGAAAAAGAAAAGGGGACAGATTTATTTAATTTAATTTAATTTATAAGGAGCATTAGTTTATATTATGTCCGAAACGGTTTCCCAAAAAGAATGGCGCAGCGCAATAACGTCAAATCAAGACGGCAAGATTCTTATTAGAGGTTATAATCTTGACAATTTGATAGGCAGTAAATCTTACGCTGAGGTCTGCTTCCTGCTTCTAAAAGGCGAACTTCCAAATCAAAATGAAGCTAAAATGCTCGACGCAATTTTTGTTTCGTGCATAGATGCGGGCATAGCGACGCCTTCAGCCGTTGCCGCAAGAACGGTATTTTCCGGCGGTAATTCGCTTAACGCCGCCGTTGCCGCCGGAGTTTTGACTCTCGGCGATGCGCACGGGGGAGCTATAGAAAAAGCCGCTAAAATGTTTCAAGATTATTTAAAAAACAAAGAAGGCATTAAAGATACCGACATAAAAGAAATGGCGGCGAATATCGTTGACGATGCGCTCAAAAACAAAAAGAGGCTTGCCGGATACGGTCATAAGCTACATACCGTCGATCCTAGAACGAAAAGACTTTTAGACGTAGCTAAAGATTTAAATTTCGGAGGCAACTTCGTTAAACTTGCCGTCTGCATAGCAGACGAATTCAGACTTAAAAAGCCGGAGCAGAAACTCCCGCTTAACGTTGACGGTTGTATTGCCGCGATAATTTCTGATATGGGTTTCGATTATAGGCTCGGCAAAGGTTTTTTTATTATCGCCCGTTCCGCCGGTCTCGTCGGTCAGGTTTTCGAGGAATGGATGAGGGAAAAGCCGTTCAGGCGGTTATCTCCAAACCTCCACGAATATGACGGAGCGCCTGAACGCGGATAAAAAGGAAACAAGTTAATCATTAAGGGAGGAACAGTTATGGACGATAAAGCATTAACTATTGAATTCGTCAGAGTTACGGAGCATGCCGCCATATCGGTTGCAAGGTTTATCGGCAGAGGGGACGAAAAAGCGGCAGATAGAGCGGCGGTAGAATCCATGAGAGACTCCCTCAATTACATCGATATAGACGGAACTATAGTAATAGGTGAAGGAGAAAGAGATGAGGCGCCTATGCTATATATAGGGGAAAAAGTCGGAAACGGAAAAGGGCAGAAAGTCGATATAGCCGTCGATCCTTTGGAAGGAACGACTTTAGCCGCAACCAGCGCTCCCAATGCTATTGCCGTAATGGCGATAGGCGATCACGGCAATTTTCTTCATGCTCCGGATACCTATATGCAGAAAATAGCCGTAGGACCGAGAGCTAAAGGGGTTATAGACATAAATTTGTCGCCGACCGAAAATCTTCACAGGATAGCCGATGTTTTAAACAGATATGTAGAAGATTTAACCGTGATAATCCTTAACCGTGAAAGGCATAAGTCTTTAATAGAAGAGGTAAGAAAAGCGGGAGCAAGAATCAGGCTTATTCAGGATGGGGACGTAGCCGGAGCTATAGCAACTGCAAAAGAAGATTCGGGAATTGACGTTCTTATGGGAATAGGCGGAGCGCCTGAAGGAGTTTTGGGAGCGGCCGCATTAAGGTGCGTCGGAGGCGATATGCAGGGTCGCCTTGCTTTCAGGAATGAAGAAGAAAGGGAGCGCGCCCTTAAAATGGGAATAAAAGATTTAAATAAAATTTACGGCATTAATGAACTTGCCGCAGGCGACGTAATATTTGTAGCTACCGGCGTGACTAACGGCGACTACCTTAAAGGGGTCGAATTTTTTCACGGCGGGGCAAAAACATATTCGACGGTTATGAGATCAAAGACTGGAACTATAAGATACATCGAAGCAAACCACTATTTCAATTATAAAGAAATAAAATAAAATGACGATCCATGCCAATATCGATTTAATGGTATAATTATATTAGCATTAGCGTTAAAATATTTTTATCATTAAGACGAGGAGATGATGTCATGAAGGTCTTTATAGCCGGCGGGACGGGGTTCGTGGGTTCGGTCGTAACCGAGAAAATTAAAACTTCCGGCGCTTTCGTAACGCTTCTGGAGCGCAATAAAAAGAAAATTCCGCGATTAAAAGAACTGGGTTTCGATGTTTTTGAGGGAACCCTTGAGGAGAAAGATGCGGTTAACGATTTTCTTTCTGCAAATAAATTTGACGCAGTAATAAATCTTATTGGCATAATAAGAAGCCTTTCGGGTTTTTCTTTTCAAAAAGTTCATGTAGATTATGTCAACACGTTATTAAGTCTGGCAAAGGAAAACGGCATAGAGAGATTTATTCATATGAGCGCGCTTGGCGCGGCGGAAAACAGCGATTCCGAATATTTTTCTACAAAATACGAAGGCGAATCCCTCGTTAGGAATTCCGGTTTGAAATGGACGGTTTTCCGCCCTTCTTTGATTTTTGGCAATAATGCTGGGTTTTTTGATGACCTCATAAATTTAGTAAAAACAAGGGCGTTTGTTCCGATAATCGGGACCGGCGAAACCAAATTTGCGCCTATAGACGTCTTTTCCGTAGCAGAGGCATATAATAATTCTTTATATAATGAAAAAACGATAAATAAGGTATTTCAGTTATGTGGTCCGGATACATATAAGTTTGAGGAAATGATAGACTTAATTATGGAAATTTCTCCGCCTAAAAAACTGAAAATTCATGCTCCGTCTTTTATAGCCGAAAAATCTTTGCATTTTATAGAAAAATTATCTCCGTCTCTATCCAAAAATGCGCCTATAACGGCAGACCAGATTAGAATGCTGAAGTATAATAATATCTGCGAAGGGGATATGAGCGGACTGGATGAATTGTTCGGGTTAAAAAGAACTCATTTAAAAGACTGGTTCAAAGAATATTTAACCGCTGAGAAAGCGCAATAATATAATAAAGTTAATTTATGTCGGCTGAAAACGAAAAAATTTTAATAGTCCAGCTTGCCGATCCGGAAAAAGAACCGGAAAAATCGATAGCAAGCCTTATATTCGCAAGAACGCTGGCGGTAATGGAAAACGAGATTTACATATTTAGTATGGCGAGAGCCCCCCTGCTCTATCTTAATAATCTTGTCGAAAATCCTCTCATAGATAAGAAGTTTAAAGATTTGACGATAGACAATCTAACGGAATTGTTAAAATATTCTTCATCGGTTTCAATTTATATCTGCTCAAAAAGCAAAGAACTTTTGTCCTTAGACGAAAGTATGCTGATAAAGCCTTTTCAAATTGCCGGAATGGTTACCCTGCATAATTTAAAGCAAACTTCCGATCACGCCTATTTCTTTTAATCCTTTTTTCTCTCGTAAAAAATATTTTTTTAAATTTACTTGACTTTTAATAAAATCGATAATATTATTTAAGTGTGGTAAAAAGTGGTAAAAAGTGGTAAGTATTTAATTATATTAAAATAATAAACTTAAATAATTCATTTATCTTATGTTTAGCGGAAGATATAACCATTCGATAGACGATAAAGGCAGAATAAAAATCCCTCAGAAGATTAAGGATTCCTTAGTGTCGGTTTACGATAATACCTCCGTCGTAATTACTAATCTTGATAAGTGCCTTGTCGCATATCCGCTTGAAGAATGGCGCAAATTAGAGGAAAAGGCGCTTAAACTTCCCTCAATGCAAAAAGACGTTATAGAATTTTTAAGATATTTTTTTTCAGGAGCAGAAGAAGTAGAGCTTGATAAAATGGATAGAATACACATTCCGCAATCGCTTAAAATTAGCGGAAACTTAAATAAAGATGCGGTTTTGATAGGAATAATAAACAGATTTGAAATATGGGATAGAAATCTATGGGATGCAAACTTTGAAGGCGCAAAATCCAATTTCGAATCCATAGCGGCTACTATGTCGCAGATTGGTTTTTAGTATGCCTATAGAGCATATACCGGTACTTTTGAACGAAGCGCTGGATATTTTAAACATTAAACAGGGCAATGTTTACGTTGACGGAACTTTAGGGGGCGGGGGATTTTCCGAAGATATATTGAGAAGATTGCATAAAGACGGTTTTCTTATCGGAATAGACAGGGACGCTGAAGCAGTCAAAAACGCTCAATCGAAATTTGAAAAGAAATTTGATAATAAAAATTTCAAGTTGGTCCATTCAAATTTTAGTAAAATAGATGAGATAATAAAGTCTGAAGGATTTACCGGTATCGACGGCGTAGTGCTTGACCTCGGAATAAGTTCTATTCAGCTTGAAGGCGGCAGGGGATTTAGTTTTAATGAAGACGGAAACGGTGGAGGCTTGGATATGAGAATGGATAAGGAAAGCGATTTAACCGCTTATGATGTGATAAACGACTATCCCGAAAAAACCCTTGCCGATATTATTTGGGAATTTGGGGACGAAAAATTTTCGAGAAAAATAGCAAAAAGAATAATAGAATATAGAAAAAATAAGCCGGTGGAAACATCTTTGGAATTAGCCGATATCGTAAGAAAAGCCGTTTATAGGGGTTATGGAAAATTCAAAAAATTTAAAACGGACCCTGCTACAAAAACATTTATGGCGTTAAGAATTTTCGTAAACAAAGAATACGATTCATTGTCGGAATTTTTAGAAAAACTTAAAAATGTCTTAAACAAAGGCGGCATGGCGGTTATAATTTCTTTTCACTCGGGAGAAGACAGGATAGTTAAGCATTTTTTAAAGAATAATTTAGATTTTAAGCCTGTAAATAGAAAACCTATAGTTCCCGGGGACGAAGAAATGAAAATAAATCCTAGATCAAGAAGCGCAAAGTTGAGGGCATTCTATCATGTCTAAAATAAAGCCTTATTTTATCGTTCTGGTCATAATATTGACCGTTTTGGGCATTTTTTACGTATGGACTACAATGGAAAGCATAAAACTCGGCTACGATATTACTAAGCTTAACGATATTAAATCAAAATTGGAACATAAACATAAAGAACTTTTAATTAAAAAAACGGCTTTAAGCTCTCCTTCCAGGATTTACGGAATTGCGGCGAAAATGGGTTTTATTTATCCGAAAGAGGGTGAAATTATAATGGTTCATGATTAGAGTATGGAAAACGAGTTTAAAACTAAGGATGCTATTGGGTTTTATCGTAATTCTAATTTTTGGAGGATTATTGATAAGCAGGGCATTCGACCTTCAAATAATAGAAGGACAAAGATTGAGGATGCTTGCCCGCGAGCAGTTTCATGCAAACGTCTATTTTACGCCGGAACGGGGCAATATTTATTCTTCTAACGGCAGCATACTTGCGGCGAGTATTAATGTGCCGGGAATTGCCGTCGACCCTTTAATGGTGGGGCATAAGCTCAAAAATGCGGAAAAACTGTCTAAAATAACCGGGATAAGTTATGCAAAAATAATTAAAATATTAAACCGCAGAATTCAATTTGCATGGATTAAAAAAAGAGTATCCGGGCGGACTGCAAAAGATGTCCTGAAACAAGGAATAGGCGGGGTTATTATAGTAAAACAGCCGGTAAGGTATTATCCTAACGGGACGTTGTTGGCGCATGTTTTGGGATTTGTAGGAATCAACGATAACGGCTTGTCGGGCATAGAGTATAAATACAATAATTTTTTAAAGGGAAATAAACGCGCATTAAAAGTTTTGCACGACGGCTTAGGGCAGTATATATTTATAAAAGGTTTTGGACTTAAAAAGGCGACGCACGGCGATAATATTTATTTAACTATTAATAAGCAGCTTCAGTTTATAACGCAGTATTATTTAGACAAGGAGGCAAAAGCGGCTGATTCCAAGGGCGCTTTTGCAATACTTATGGATCCAAACACGGGGGCTATTCTTGCTATGGCAGATTATCCCGATTTTAATCCAAACTATTACTGGAAGTATTCTGCCGGATATTGGAGAAATAGGGCAGTTACGGACGATTTTGAACCGGGTTCCACTATGAAGCCGTTCGTCGTCGCCGCCGCTCTTTCGGAAGGAATAGTCAAGCCGGATACTATCATCAACTGTTATCATGGGTCATACTCGTTAGACGGGATAACGGTGCATGACGTAGAAAACTGGTTCGGCAAGTTTTCAGTAAATCAAATAGTCGAATATTCAAGCAATGTAGGCGAATGTCAGATAGGCATGAAATTTAAAAAATCTCAGCTTTATAATTGGTTCGGTTTATGGGGTTTTGGGCATACTCCCCATGCAGGACTTCTTGGGGAAGCCAAGGGAATCGTTAGACCTTTAAACGAATGGTCGGAAGTAGGTCCTTGCGAAATGGCATTCGGGCAGGGTATCAGCGTTACCGGGCTGCAGGAAATGGCAGGGCTTTCGGCAATAGCAAACGGCGGGCGTATAGTAAAGCCGTATATTATTAAAAAGATTGTAAATGCTTACGGAACCGTTATTTATAAAGCAAAACCAAAATATTTAAAACGAATAATAACTCCTAAAGTAGATAAAGAAGTTAAATATATGATGCGGTTGGTCGTTAAAGGAGGAACGGGTCAGTATTCTAATCTAATAGATTTTAAGGTTTCCGGAAAAACGGGGACCGGACAGATTGCCGACCCGAAAACGGGAAGATATTATAAAAACAAATATACGGCATCTTTTATGGCTTTCGTTCCATACAGTCATCCTGAATTAGCGATGCTTGTGGTTCAGCAGGAACCGTCTAAAATAGGTTATTACGGTGGAGCCGTCAGCGCGCCGGTAGTGCGCAGCGTATTTAAAAATGCTTTAAATATATTAAATATATATCCCGGTGGAAATGCTTACATAAAACAGTCAAGAATACGCAAGGGCGGAAATCTTCCCGCTTTAAATTCTTTAAACGTCCGGAAAAGCCGGATAGGCTCTTCTGAGGGCGCTTCTATAAATGATTCAGGGATAATGCAGGATTTAAAAGGCGATACTATTTATCAGGCATTAAATATTTTGAAGAAATACAGGCTTGCCGTAAAAATAAGCGGAAGCGGATATTTGTATTATCAGAGTATTAAGCAGGGAATGAATATAGGCAATGAAAAAGTCATAGTTTTAAAATTTAAACCTAAAGGCCGCAAAAAAATAAAGAATAAAAAATAAAATCTATGAATATCAGAGATATTATAGAAAATAACGATTTAGTAGAATCCATGACGGGCAGGGCGGATATCGATATTGTCGGAATTTCCAACGATTCCCGCAGGATAAAAAATGGATTTCTTTTTGCCGCAAGAAAAGGAGTTAACGTCGATTCTAATATTTATATAGAAGAAGCCATATCCAAAGGCGCCTCCGCTATACTAACCGATGATGCCGTAATTGCGGAAAAATTTAAAAATAAAGATACCGTTATAATAAAGGTGAAGGACGCCTTAAAAGCGTATGCCGTTATTTCCAAAAACTTTTTTGATAATCCTGCGGAAAGATTAAGAATCGTAGGCGTTACGGGAACAAACGGGAAAACGACCACTACGTTTTTAATAAAATCTATTTTAAAGGCGGCAGGGAATAATGCAGGTCTTATAGGAACGATAGATTATGAAATCGGGGATAATACGACGCAGTCTAAAAATACCACTCCGGATGCGTATGAACTTAACCTATTATTTTCCGAAACGGTTAAATCCGGCGGAGGTTATTGCGTTATGGAGGTTTCCTCGCACAGTTTAGCACAGGATAGAGTGTTCGGAGTTCCTTTCGATGTCGCCGTTTTTACTAATTTGACCCGCGATCATCTCGATTATCATGAAAATATGGAAAAATATTATGAGTCTAAAAAGAAGCTTTTTTCGGAAGTTTTATTAAAAAGCTCTAAAAACAAAAAATTTGCCGTAATAAATAACGACGACCGTTACGGTAAAAGACTTATAGGCGAGTTAAAGGACGGTTTTAAAAAAGAAAGCAAAATCGATATTCTTACATACGGATTAGGCGAAGACAGCGATATATACGCCTGTAACATTAATTATTACACGGACGGCTTAAAATTAGACATTATTTTTCCGGGCAATAATGCTATAAGAGAAATTCGCTCCAATCTTATAGGCGGTTATAACGTTTACAATATACTTGCCGCTGTTTCCGCGGCATATGTCCTATCCATAGCCGAAGACTTCATAATTTCAGGTATAGAATCGTTGGTTAACGTTCCCGGCAGAATCGAAAAGGTAAATACGGGGGATGCCGACTCTCCTTTAATTTGCATAGATTATGCGCACACGGACGATGCGCTTAAAAGGGTGTTGTCCGCTTTAAAAGATATAGGGGGCGGCAGGCTTATAAGCGTTTTTGGATGCGGAGGCGACAGAGACAAAGGGAAAAGACCGCTTATGGGTAAGCATTCTACGGATATAGCCGATATAAGCATAATTACGTCCGATAATCCGAGAAGCGAAGATCCGCTGTCTATAATCCGGGAAATAGAATCGGGCATAAAAAATGCGTTATTTGCAGATAAATGCCTATTAAAAAACGATACCGGCGGACACGTTTACACTATCGAGGAAGACAGGGTTAATGCAATAAAGCTTGCTCTTACCGTAGCGTCGAAAAAAGACGTCGTTCTTATTGCAGGCAAAGGGCATGAAGATTATATGATAGTCAAAGAAAACAAGTTTCATTTCAGCGATAAAGAAGAAGTATTAAAATATTATGAAAATAGAATATAACTTAACTTTAGACGAAATTTTAAACTGTACGAACGGAAAAGTCGTTCTCTCCGGAAATGGAACGGGGCCTTTAGTTTTTAACGAAATATTTACCGATTCAAGAGAAGATTTTTCGAGAAACGCCGTATTTATTGCCTTAAAAGGGGAAAACTTTAACGGCGAAGATTTTGTCGATTCGGTTTTTAAAAACGGCGGATACTGTGCCGTAGTTTCATGGGACTTCCTCGAGAAACACGATATATCGATATATCCCGATAAAATTATTATATCGGTTGCAGACCCCGGAGATGCGCTTGGAAACATTGCTAAATTTTACTTAAGCAGGTTTAATTTAAAGAAAAAAATAGCCGTAACCGGTTCCTGCGGAAAGACTACCACGAAAGAAATGGCATATATGATGTTTTCTTTAGAATACGGCAAAGAAAAAATTCTCAAAAACGATTATAATTATAATAATTTAATAGGGGTTCCTAAAACCATTTTTGAATTAAATAAAAATCATGAATATCTTATTTTAGAAATAGGAACAAACAAAAAAGGAGAGATAAAAAAACTTTCGGAAATTATAACTCCGGATATAGGGGCAATTACGAATATAGGCAAATCCCATCTTCTTGAATTTAAAAATATTAAAGGAGTTTTTGAAGAAAAGAAAGAACTCGCTTTGAGCCTTAAAAAAGATTCGTTTCTGATAATAAATGCCGACGACGAAACATTGTCCGCTAAATGCAAATATAAAAATTTTCCGGACGTAAATATTTTTTCGTTTGGATTCGGAAAGCAAGCCGGCGTAACCCCCGATATTTTATGTAATAACGTCGATATAAACAGAGAAACCGGCAAGGCGGTTGTAGATATTTCTTTTAAGGGAAAAAAATATTTTGCAAATATTAATTTTTACGGAATACATTTGATTTACGATCTTTTGTGCGCGCTTTCGATAGCCGCGGTTTGCAATATCGACATCGAAATCGGATTAAAGGCTATGGAAGGTTTTATGCTTCCTAAGGGAAGAATGCAGGTAATTCCAAATTATGCAGGCGGTTATATATTAATTAACGATTCTTATAATTCAAACCCCGACTCTCTTAAAGCGGCGCTGGAATATATAAAAATAAACTACGCCGACAAAAAGAAAATATTAGTTTTAGGAGATATGCTGGAATTAGGGGATTCAGCCGAAGAGGAACATATTGAAATTGGACGTAATATCGGCGATACAGCCGATTTTATATTTTATAAAGGGGATTATTCGGATTTTATAACAAAGGGGCTTGGAGAAAAAGGATTTAAGGGTAAATTTTTCATAATAGGAAATAAAAGCATCTTCACAGACGCATTTAATAAATTAGATAAAAAAAACAGCGTCGTATTAGTCAAAGGTTCGAGAGGAATGAAACTTGAGGAATATTTCGAAGAAGAAATAAGAGGTAAATAAAATTATATATGTTAAACTTTAATATCGATTTTTTTAGATATATTACGTTCAGGTCGTCATATGCAATAATCTTGTCTTTAATATTATCTATCGCGTTTGGGAAGACATTTATCAAAATATTAAAAAAGATGAAAATAGGTCAGGTAGTGAGAGAAGACGGCCCTAAATCCCATATAAACGAAAAGAAAGATATTCCTACTATGGGAGGTATCCTGATTTTATTCAGCGTCGTAATTCCCGTGCTATTGCTTACGAGACTTTATAATTTTTACCTTTATATGGGAATATTAACTCTTTTAGGTTTTGGACTTATCGGTTTTTTCGATGATTTTTTAAAGGTCAGGGGACATTCTTCTAAAGGATTAAGAGGCAAATATAAATTCGGCGTCCAGAGTCTGATTGCTCTTTTTGTTTCTTCGGTATTGTATTTTCACGATAAATCTTTAGGTTTAGTGATTATTCCGTTTGTCAGAGATTATTATCTGAATCTCGGACCTTATTTTATAATCTTTGCTGCGTTTATCATAGTGGGTTCTTCTAATGCCGTTAATCTAACCGACGGACTTGACGGACTTGCGATAGGGGTTTTTGCCGTTTCTATAGCGGGATATCTTATATTTTCTTATGCGGCGTCGAATTATAAATTTGCAAATTATTTATCCATACCTTATATGAAAAATATAGGCGAAGTGGTTATTTTATGCGCTTCGCTGTTCGGGGCTTCAATCGGATTCCTATGGTTTAATTCTTATCCGGCATCGGTTTTTATGGGGGATACCGGTTCAATATCTCTGGGCGCTATTCTTGGCTATGTAGCTATAGTTTCACAGCAGGAAATACTGCTTGTTATAATAGGCTTCGTATTTGTTATAGAAGCGCTAAGCGTTATATTTCAAGTCGGCTCTTATAAACTGCGAAAAAAAAGAATATTTAAAATGGCGCCCATTCACCATCATTTTGAAATAGAAGGCGTACCGGAATCAAAGATAGTAATAAGATTATGGATTATTTCACTAATATTAACTATATTTGCTCTTTCGACGCTAAAGTTGAGGATTTTCTGATGAGCACTCTAATTCTGGGTTACGGGAAAACAGGCAGGGCGCTTTACGATTATATCTTGAGCGCAAATAATTACGGCAAAAATGAGCCGGTTTTAATATACGACGATATTGCCGAAGCATTCAGTCAGCCGAATAAAAACTATTTATTTTTTAATAAGACTAACGAGGATATTTTATTCGATAAACATTTTGAAAATATTAAACAGTGCGTTGTAAGTCCCGGCATAGAAAGGAATCATAAAATTATTTTAAAACTGAAAAAGCATAATATTCCCGTTTATAGCGAAATAGAATTTGCTTATAATGAATTAAAAAACAGCTCAAAAATTATTGCCGTTACCGGAACAAACGGAAAAACCACTACGGCGACCCTCTGCAAAAGCGCGGTGGATAAAGCAGGCTTAATCGCCGAAACATTTGTCGGAGGTAATCTCGGAGTTCCTTTTATTTCCGGCATAAAAAATTATAAAGATTTTATTCTGGAAATATCAAGTTTTCAGCTCGAATGGATTTATAATTTTAAACCTGATATTGCAGTTTTACTTAATGTTGAGGACGATCATTTAGACAGATACGAAAACTTCGACGAATACAGACTTACAAAATATAAATTGTTTAAAAACTTAAAATACAGCGACGTTGCCGTGTTGAATTTCGATGACCGCAATTCGTCGATTTTAAAAGGCATTACCGGTTCAAATGCAGTTTTGTGCGGGTATGACGAAAAAAAATGCGATGTTTATTATAAAAATGATGCCGTTAACTTAAGGCTTAAGGATATTTGCGGCTTTAACGCTTCTATATCTTTAAAAAACGTAAAAGATAAAAGAAAATTCGTTATAGACGATATGATGGCGGCAGCATGTTCTTTAATGTTATATGGCATCTCTCCCGATATTATAGTATCGGCATTCGAAGAATATAAGCTTTTGCAGCACAGGGTCGAATATGTGGGGAATATCGGAGATATTGAATTTTACGACGATTCAAAGGCTACTAATCCGGCAGCGGTAATAAGCGCGCTCCAATCGTTTAGAGTGGACGACAAAAAAAACAAAGATATAGTTCTTATATTAGGAGGCAAAGATAAGGGGTTTAATTACGAATGTATGATCCAACCGATAAAAAACAGCGTAAAAGCCTGCGTTTTAATGGGTGAAACAAAAGATATTCTGCGGGATGTTTTACAAGAACATATAGAGTTGTTTACCGCCGACGATATGGAGGATGCGGTTAAAAAATCGTTTGATTATTTAATGAATTATTATAATAGTCGTGAAACCGGAACGGGGGCGGTCCTTCTTTCCCCCGCTTCTTCAAGTTTTGATATGTTCGCGGATTACAATGAAAGAGGAGATATATTTAAAAAATGCTACCGGAAATTAAAAGATAATTTTGCGGATAAAATATGATTAACTACGGAAAAATTTTTATTAGAAAATACGATATAACTTTATTTTTAACCACCGTATTGCTTATGGCTCTTGGACTCGTTATGGTCTATTCTACAAGCGCTATGATTTCTATAGTTCAGTACGGCGTAAGCTATCATTTTATTTTAAGGCAGGGCATTTATGTTGCGGTATCCGCGATTTTTATATGGTATTTAATGCATAATGATTATCATATTTTAAAATCGTTTTATAAGATTATTTTGCTGGGGATAATAGTTTTAATGGTTCTGGTATTTATTCCACATATAGGCATCGATGCCGGCGGTTCGAGAAGATGGGTCAATTTCAAGATTTTCAGCATACAGCCTTCCGAATTTTTAAAAATTTTCTTTATAGTCTATTTAGCTAACTTTTTAGAGAAAAAAAAGGATATATTAGACAGTAACCGTTTTTCCCTGATGTTTATCAGTCCTTTTATATTTATGGGTTTTTTAGATATTTTGCTTTTAAAAGAACCTGATTTCGGAACGACTTCCATTCTGTTTTTAATAACATGCATAATGTTGTTTGCCGGGGGGGTGCCCTTTATTTATCTTGTCGCCTCGGCATCTTTAGGAAGTATTGCGGCATATTTTCTTATTTTCACGGTGACATATAGAAGAGACAGGATACTTGCATTCCTTCACCCCTTTCACGATAAGTCGGGCATAGGCTTTCAAATAATACAGTCTTTATATGCATTCGCAAGGGGCGGTCTTTTTGGAGTAGGTTTGGGCAACGGAAAGGAGAAATTGTTTTTTCTTCCTACCCCGTATTCGGATTTTATATTTTCCACCGTAGGAGAAGAGCTGGGGTTTATAGGAGTGTTTATATTTGTTTTGCTTTATCTGATATTGGCATACAGAGGATTAAAAATTGCGATACATGCGCCTGATCTTTTTGGAACGTATCTTGCATACGGAATTACCTGTCTTCTCGCATTAAGCGCTTTTATAAATATAGGCGTGGTTCTCGATTTACTGCCCACTAAAGGGCTTGCTCTGCCTTTTATAAGCTACGGCGGCAGTTCTTTGCTCGCTTCATGTATCGGGATAGGAATTTTGCTTAATATATCTTCTCAGAGTCTTAAGGGGAAAAATATTTGATGAATGTTATAATTGCCGGTGGAGGAACCGGGGGGCATCTATTTCCGGGCATTGCGGTTTATGAAAAATTAAAAAGTTTAGACGACGGGATAAAAGTTTATTTTATAGGAACGGAAAGAGGCATAGAAAATAAGATTAAAGATAAATACGGTTTTGAATTATTTATGATAAACGTTAAGGGATTTTCGGGTAAAAATCTTATGAATAAACTAAATTCTTTAATAGGACTGTTTACGGCGGCAAAAAGGGTAAATTATATTTACCGCAATATAAAACCGGATTATGTTCTTGGATTGGGAGGCTATATCTCTTTTGTTCCGCTTATCGCGGCAAGATTAAAAAGGATAGAATGCGGAGTTATGGAGCAGAATGCCGTGCCGGGTCTTTCTAACAAAATATTGGGGTTTTTAGGAATAACCGTTTTTGCCTCTTTTGAAGAAACCAAGAAATATTTACGCTTCTCCCGCGTTATAGTGACGGGAAACCCCGTCAGAGAAAAAATATTTGAATTGGCGCTATCGGAATCAATCAAAAAAAATGAATTTACAAACCAAAAAAATTTAAGCATATTTGTTTTCGGGGGTTCTCAGGGCGCTTCTTCTATTAATAATGCGGTTATGAATATGTTGTCCCTGATTGATGAAGAAATATTGGGCAGTATAATCGTATATCATCAAACAGGCGAACGTGATATTGAAAAGGTCGAAAATTTTTATAAGAGCGTCAAAATAAGCAGATACGAAGTTTTTTCATTTGCCGTAGATATAGAACATTATTATTTATCAAGCGATATTATTATATGCAGAGCGGGGGCAGGCACATTGTCCGAACTGGTTTTATTAAGAAAACCGGCGATTTTGGTGCCATATCCTTTCGCGGCAAAAAATCATCAGGAAAAAAATGCTTCCGTGTTTTCAAGTAAAGGTTGTTTTGATATGCTCAAAGACGATGAAAATCTTTCAAAAAATTTATTACAAACAATCCGTAAAATATTTTATAATAGAGATTTGTTGAAACGTATGTATGAAAATTTAAAAATGTTTGCGGTTAAAGATTCTGCTTTAGAGATAGCCGGAATAATATTAAATAAAAAAGATCAAAAAAATAATATTTAAACTTTTAAGGAGCATAATGATGAAAAACGGCGTCAAAAAGATTCATCTCATAGGCATCGGAGGTTCCGGTATGAGCGGTATAGCAGAGGTTCTCATCAACTCAGGTTATTCCGTGACCGGTTCAGATATAGAAAACAGCCAGACAATAGAAAAAATTGAATCTATCGGCGGCAAAGTCTTCATCGGTCACAGTTCCGAAAATATTAAGGAAGCAGAGGTCGTAGTTTATTCTACGGCGATTCAGGAAAATAATCCGGAGTTAATGGAAGCTCGAAGCAAAAAACTTACGGTGCTGAGGCGGGCGGAAATGCTTTCGGAGCTCCTTTCCTTAAAGAAAGGCATTGCTATTGCCGGTTCCCACGGCAAGACCACTACCACGTCTATGATATCGTCTATACTTGGGGAGGCGGGCGTTGACCCTACCTTTGTAGTAGGCGGAAAGGTTTTCGGCTTGGGCATGCATTCAAGGGTTGGGAAGGGCGATTATATGGTCGTAGAGGCAGATGAAAGCGACGGCTCTTTTTTAAAGCTCAAACCGGATTATTGCGTCGTTACGAATATAGATTACGAACATTTGTGTTATTACGGCGGCATAGAAAATTTAAAAGAATCTTTTATAGATTTCATAAATAATATTTCTTTTCTCGGCTTTGCGGTTTTATGCGCAGATAATTCTATATTAAGCTCTCTTTTTCCGAAAATAAACAAAAAATATTTTACCTACGGGATAGAACAAAAGGCGGATTATTATGCCTTAAATATAGCATTAGAAAAAAATTCGTCTTCTTTCGATGCATATTCAAACAAAAAATTCATAGGAAAATTCAGCCTATCGGTTCCGGGAATGCACAATATCCTGAATGCTCTTTCTGCTATCGCTGCATCCAAAGAGTTGGGAATAAAAACAGAATTTATTCAAAAGGCGCTTAAAAATTTTCACGGCGTAGAAAGAAGATTTCAGATTAAAAAATCTAACGACAGGCTCATAGTGGTAGACGATTATGCGCATCATCCGGTTGAGATAGCGGCTACCTTAAAAGCTGCTAAAAACTGGAACAGACAAATAGTCGCCGTTTTTCAACCTCACAGATATTCAAGAATGAAAGATTTAATGGACGATTTCGTAAATTCTCTTAAACTTGCCGATTTCGTTATTATAACGGATGTTTATTCCGCAGGGGAAATTGCAATAGAGGGCGTGTCGTCTATGGCGTTATCGGAAAAGATGAGACATGAAGGCTATAAAAACGTTTTTTATGTTCCAAATAGAAATGATGTAAAATCTAATTTAAAAAATATGTTAAGAGGCGGAGAAATGGTAATATTTCTCGGAGCGGGCGACATAACTAAGAGTTGTGACGATTTTGTTCACAGCAGAACCGGCGGCAGAAAAACATCAGGGATATACAATAAGAGAATATCGGTCACTCAAATCAATTCTTAAAATTATGAATAAAAACAATTATACAGGTTTATTAAACGGATTAAGAGATTCCAATGTAGAGTTTCTTGAGAATGAAAGCATGTCGGCATATTCTTCTATTAAGATAGGGGGCTTGGCCGATTTGATTATATTTCCGAAAAACGAAATAGAACTGGTTTCCGTTATCAGCCTGCTTAAAGTCAATTCATACAGCTATTATATTATAGGCAGAGGAACTAATATTCTGTTTAAAGATACCAGAATCTGCCTGCCCGTTATTTCTTTTAAAAAATTTAACGCAGGTATATCGGAAAACAAAAAAAACGAATCGGAAACCGTTATAGAGGTCGGCGCTGGTATGTCTTTGTCCAAGATTCTAAACTATGCTATAAAAAACAGTATAAGCGGATGCGAATTTTTTTATGGAATTCCCGGAACTCTCGGCGGAGCCGTAAGAATGAATGCGGGTTCAAAAGAAAGCGTAATAGGAAATATTACCCTTGCGATAGAAATTGTTACGGATGAAGGAATAAAATATATTATTGAGAAAAACGACTTGAAATTTTCATACCGCAATTTAGATATTAACGGTATTAAGGATAATTATTTTATTACCAAGGCATACTTGAATCTTTATATAGCATCGGATTCAAAGATAAAGGAGAATATCGAAGTTTTCAAGAAAAGAAAATCGTCTCAGCCTCTCGGCGAATTTTCTCTCGGATGTATTTTTAAAAATCCGTCGGATGTTGCTGCCGGAAAAGTCATAGAAGAAATAGGATTTAAGGGATTTTCCAAAGGCGGCGCTTTTGTTTCGGAAAAGCATGCCAACTTTATAGTTAATAAAGGCGGGGCAAAGTCGGACGATATTATGTTTTTAATAAAAAATATTCAGGAAAAGGCTCTATTGCATAAAGGTATAAAACTAAATACGGAAATAAAAATAATTTAATATAAAATAATATATTTTATAGATATGCGTGAAAGTATTAAAAATTTGAGGATCGGCATTTTAGCGGGAGGCAGGTCTGCGGAGAGGGAGATTTCAGTCAAAACTGGAAATGCCGTTGCGGGTTCGCTTAAAAGAAACGGCTATAATGTCATAATGTTCGATTTAGATGAAAATTTTTCCGAAAATTTAAAGAATATAGACGTTTGCTTTATTGCCCTTCACGGAACATACGGGGAGGACGGAAGAGTGCAGGGTGTTCTCGATATATTCGGTATTCCGTACACCGGCTCCGGAGTTTTAGCAAGCGCGCTCGCTATGGATAAAATAAAATCAAAAGCGTTGTTTAGCTTTTACGGGTTAAAAACGCCTCCGGGAATTACGGTTACGATAGGAGAAGAAGAAGATGCTCTGAAAAAAAAGCTTAAGGCTATCGAGCCGCCATATTTTATTAAGCCCAGCGCTTCCGGTTCGAGTATCGGATGCGGCATCGTCAACAAGGGAGAAGAGCTTGCGGATGCTTTAAATAATGCCTTTAAATATGACGATGAAGTATTAATAGAAAAATATATAAAGGGAAGAGAGATACAATTTGCTGCGGCTTTCGGAAAGCCTTTAGGCTGCGTAGAGGTTAAACCTAACGACCTTTTCTATTCTTACGATGCAAAATATACTAAAGGCAGGACGGAATATTTGGTTAATCCGGAGTTAACGAAAGAAGAATATGCGGAATGCGAATCTGCTGCCGTCAGGGCAAACGAAATTATAGGATGCCGCGGAGTTTCGAGAACCGACATTATACTCTCCGACGAAGGCAGCGCATATATTCTTGAACTTAATACGCTCCCGGGTTTGACGGAGTTGAGCTTGGTTCCTATGATCGCCGGAAATAAGGGGATAAGTTTTAATGAATTAGTAGAAGACATAATAGAAGATGCGGTTCTCAAAAAAGAAAAATAATAAGAAAACCGACCGGACAAATAGAGGTAATTTTAAAAAGTATTTTTTAAATTCTGTTTATGCGTCTGCCGCAATTATTTTAATATTTGCGTCAGGTTATTTAGGATATAAAACATATAATTATTTATTTTTTGGGAAAAAGGTATTTATTCTTAAGAGAATAATAGTAACGGGGAATGATATAACCTACAAGGAAAAAATTAAAATTATAAACCAATCGCAACTCGACAAAAATGAAAATTTGATAGACGTTAATTTAAAAAGAGTTTCGAGATTAATAGCGTCGGATAGATGGGTTAAAAATGTTACGGTTTATAAGAAATACCCCGATACTATTGTAATAGTTTTAAAAAAAAGGAAGACGTTTGCAATGATAGTTTATAAAAATAATCTATATTATATAAGCTCGAACGGATATGTTATAGGCAGAGCCGATGGCGGCGGAGGTTATAATTATCCGGTTATTACAGGTTTAAATAAAAATAATGCAAATGGTTATTTCAGGAAACTAAGGAAAGCTTTACATTTTTTAAAAATTGTAAAATCTTCTATACTCTCTAACCTTATCGGCGAAGTACATATAGAGAAGGATAACGGAATAGCGGTTTATACCGACAGCGGTTTGTATATAAAATTTGGAATGGGTATGTATAAAGACAAGCTTAAGACGATTAAAAAATTGTTCTACGAAATAAAAAGGCTCCATATTAAATATAAGCCTTATATAAACTTGGAATATAAAGACGAAGCCGTTATAAAAGTCAACGAGGGCTCCAGAGTATTGCCCGCAAATTATAAAAATGCCCATATATCGCCGGATGTCTTTAAATAATATAGAATTATTATGGGTAGAACGGGATAGAGGTTAAATTTGGAAAAAAATAATAATATTTTTGTCGGATTAGATATCGGGACGACTAAAGTGTGCGCTATAGTCGCGGAGGCCAAAAACGATTCTTTGGAAATAATAGGGGTCGGCACCAGCGGTTCTACCGGTCTTAAAAACGGCGTCGTGGTTAATATTGAAAATACGGTAGAATCTATTAATAAAGCCGTAGAAGATGCCGAACTTATGGCAGGCTATCAAATTCAGGAAGCCGTAGTGGGGATTGCCGGCTCGCATATACGGGGATTCGGTTCCCGCGGGATAGTAGCCGTTAAAAGCAGAGAGGTAACGCAACAGGATATAGACAGGGTAATATCTGCGGCTAAAACTATGTCGATACCTATAGACCATGAGGTTATACATATCATCCCGCAGGGATTTACCGTGGATGATCAGGATGATATTAAAAATCCTATAGGCATGAGCGGTTTGAGACTTGAAGCGAGAGTACACATAGTTACGGCTTCAAGTATAGCGGCGCAGAATATCGTAAAATGCGCCAACAAGGCGGGAATAGATGTTTCGGAAATAGTCTTAGAACAGATTGCGTCTAGCGAGGCAGTTTTGACCGAAGACGAAAAAGAGCTGGGAGTCGCGCTTATAGACATCGGCGGCGGGACTACAGATGTAGCTATATTTCACATGGGGAATATAGTTCATACTTTTGTAATTCCCAAAGGCGGGCAGAGCGTTACGAGCGACGTATCTAAAGGGACTACGACTATTCCTCAGGAAGCTGAAAAGATTAAGATAAAATTCGGTATAGCAAAGGAATCGCTTGCCGGAAAAGATGAGATAATAGAAATTCCCGGATTCGGGGGCAGACCGCCGCGGCCCATATCGAGGCAGTTGCTAGGGAATATTATAGAACAGAGAATGGCTGAAATATTTACATGGATTAGAAAAAATATCGAAAAAAACGGTTTAGAAAGCAAAATTCTTTCGGGATACGTAATTACCGGCGGAGCCGCTCTAATCGACGGTTCGGCGGAACTTGCCGTTGAAATTTTTAACGCGCCGGTAAGAATAGGCTATCCTTTAAATGTAGGCGGTTTAACCGATGTTATAAGCTCTCCGATATATTCTACGGGAGTAGGGCTCGTTAAATATGCTTATAAAAATAAAAACGAGCTGCATAAAAAATCTTTTTCTTCTAAAAACGGGGATAATCCGTTTGTTATTATAAAAAATTGGGTTTCCGATTTAATAGAATATTTTTTCTAATAATTAATAAAAAGCATTTAATTTAATTAATATTTTTTACGATATATAATAAGACGGATAAAAGGAGGGAATGATGTTAGAATTTGTTGAGAATAACGAGTTATCGGCAAAAATAAAAGTCGTCGGCGTAGGCGGCGGAGGCGGAAATGCCGTTAATACTATGATAGCGGCTGGACTTTCCGGGGCAGATTTTATAGTAGCCAATACCGACGCTCAGGCATTAAAAGCAAGCGCTTCAAGCATAAAAATCCAGCTTGGAGAACATGTTACAAGAGGACTCGGAGCAGGAGCAAATCCTGAAATAGGAAAAAAATCGGCATTGGAAGATAGAGAAAAGATTAAAGAGATATTAGAAGGTTCGGATATGGTGTTTATAACAGCGGGACTCGGCGGAGGCACCGGGACCGGAGCCGCTCCGGTAATTGCGGCAATAGCCAAAGAAATAGGCGCTTTAACCGTGGCGGTAGTTACGAAGCCTTTTATTTTTGAAGGCAACAGGAGAATGAAGCAGGCAGATGAAGGATTAAGAGAGCTTAAAGCCGTCGTCGATACCGTCATTACTATTCCGAACCAGAGGCTTTTAGCCGTTGCCGGAAAATCTACTTCTATGCTTGACGCTTTTAAAAAAGTGGACGAGGTTCTTTTACAAGCCGTTAAAGGTATATCTGATTTAATAAATGTTCACGGACTTATTAACGTTGATTTTGCGGACGTTAAGACTATAATGTCCGAAATGGGCATGGCGCTTATGGGAACAGGTATAGCAGAAGGAGAGAATAAAGCTCTGGAAGCGGCGCAGAAAGCCATTTCAAGCCCGCTTTTAGAAGATATAAAGATAGAAGGCGCAAGAGGTCTTCTTATAAATGTCGCAGGCGGAAAAGATATGAGTATCTTTGAAGTAAACGAGGCCGCAGAAAAAATTAAATCCGAAGCGCATCCCGATGCTAATATAATATTCGGCGCAGTGATAGACGATACTCTCGAAGACAGGATGATGGTAACGGTTATAGCAACTGGATTAGGCGCCGAAGCGCGTCCGATTTCTCTGGTTTCCGTTAACGGTTCCGGCGCGCAGCCTGTTCAGATTAACGACGGCAATACCGAAAACAAACCGTTGCCGGAAGTTTTAGATATAAATAATATAACCGAATCCAAAACCGTTTATATAGACAGATTTTCCGATAAAGAAGAGGAAGAAGATTACGAAAGCGAAAGATATGATATTCCGACGTTTATGAGAAAACAGGCAGATTAATCTTTATGCGGGGCGGAATAGATTTTAAAGAATTAGATATTAAAGCAAAGATATGGCTTGAAAAAGACGGCGAACCCGTTTTTGGATTGGGCAGATTTCTTCTTCTTAAAAAAATTGAATCCTCCGGTTCTATATCTTCAGCCGCAAAAGAGCTTGGATATTCCTATAAGAAAGCTTGGAGTTTTATAAATCTTATGGAAAAAAGGTTCGGCTTCGAATTAGTCGATAAAAGAATAGGGGGCAGGCACGGCGGAGGATCCATCCTGACGGAAGATGCAAAAAATATAATGAATTTATATGAAGAATTGTTGAGAAAAGAAACAATATTTTTAAAAGATTATCACCGGCATACCCCGCATCTTTTGCACCCCTCGAAGCATTGAGGAGTCGTTTTAAAATTAACCCCTCTTAAATATTCATCCAAAAGATATTTTTTTGTAACTCCCTGATCTATTATTTCCCAAGGTAAAAGCTCATCTTCGCCGAATTTTCTTATAAAGTCGTTGATGTTGTTCCCTTTTGCCGTCACGGCGCTTTTTAGACCGATTTTATTCATAAAAGAATAAATCAAAATTTCATTGGAAATCCTTGAACCTCTTGCAAAAAATGCTTCGGTAAAAGCCGCGCTTAAAGAGTTTATATTTACATTGAGATTAGGCAGGCGTTTAAGGTTATCCGCAAGATAATCGGCTTTTTTGCGAAGGATGGTTAAATCTTCAAAATTTTCCCATTGAAGCGGAGTCCATGCTTTAGGAACGAAAGGTCCGAACGAAGCCGTAAGCAGCCCTATTCTTTTATTAATTTTAGAAGATTTAACAAACTCTTCCCGCATTCCCTTAATAAGATTTATAGTTTCGTCGAGGTCTTCTTTTTCTTCATACGGAAGTCCGAACATAAAGTATAACTTTATATTTATTATTCCTTTTTTTATAATATTTTTAAGAACGGCTATTATTTCATCATTGCTTATATCTTTATTTATCATTTTCTTAAGGCGGGAAGAGCCCGTTTCTATGCCGAGAGTTACGGTTCTAATGCCGGTTTCTTTTATTAAATCAAGGTTGTTTTCGTCAAGGCAGTCGAATCTTATCGATGATAACGAAAAAGGCTTTTTAGAATCCAAAGAATATTGCATTATTTTATTTATGTTTTTGCTGTCCATCGTTCCCAAGCCGACGAACCCCGCTTTATCGTTTTCGTTTAAAGATTTTATGGCGCTAAGAACGTCGGCGGATTTTGCTTCTCTTAACGGCAGGTATATAAAGCCTGCGCTGCAAAAGCGGCACCCCCTCTTGCACCCTCTTTCGATTTCAATCATATTTATATTACTTAATTCCGAAAATTTAGTGGTAATAGGCGAAGAAGAGAATGTAAAACTCTTATCCGCATATTTTCTTTTTATTTTTTCGGAAAAGCATGAAAGATGTTCAATTCTATTTAAAACGGTAGGCTTTTTTTTGTCGAATATAAAATTATATGCCGACGGCACGTAAATACCGTCTATTTTCGCGACGGTTTCAAGTATTTCATATTTATTTTTGTTTTCGACGATTTTAAAAAAATCAGGGAAAATTGCTTCGGCTTCACCGATAAACATCAGGTCAAAAATTGGAGCGACGGGTTCGGGATTTAAGAATGCTATAACTCCTCCAGCCATAATAAGAGGAAATGATTTATCCCTGTCTTTCGATAGGAAAGGAATTTTTTCGGCGGCTAAAATTGAAAGAATATTGGAAAAATCGTTTTCATAGCTTAGCGAAAAGAATATAAAATCATAATTTACTATCCTTTGCCTTGTTTCAATCGATATGATGCCTTTAGATGCGTCATCCTGCAAAAAAGCTCTGTCGCAAGACATAAATCCCGATTTATTTATCAACTCGTATGTTCTTAAAAAACCGAGATTCGACATTGCGACTCTATAATAGTTGGGAAATACTATGACGGCTTTTAAGTATGCGTCGGCTTGTTTTATTAAACGGTTTCTTTCCGATCCTAGATATAGGTCATACAGTTTATGTATATTATTGTTGAAATTACGGTTTCCGGTCATGCGGAGATATTATATTTCATGCCAATTTTACCGAAGCTATCCTTTCGGTTACGAGTTCTGCTATTCTTTCGTCTATGCCGAGATGATCGCCTAATTTAATATTAATTCGGGGATATTTTTCTTTATAACCGTTGATTATTTCAGGAATATCCCTTGAAACATGATTACCGGAGTATAAAAAATAAGGTATTACATATATCGATTCAAAATTGTCCTCTGCCAGTTTTTCGATAATATCCCGTATGTTAGGCTCGGCATGTTCTAAATATGCGCATTCTACGTTTATTCCGTTAAGTTTAGATTTTATTATTTCCGTTATACTTTTAAGGATTTCGTTAGCTTCGCTTCTTCTGGAACCGTGCCCCAGAAGAACTATCGATTCTTTTTTCATAAATTTTATCCTTTTAATTTTATCCTTTCATTATATTGCCTATATATTTTATAATATTATTAAACGTTGTGCAATCGGGGGGCTTTAATGCGAATAGATAATGAATCTGCCGTTACGGTAGAGCGGTTAGTTAAAAAATACAAAGATTTGACGGCGGTCGACGATATTTCTTTCAGCGTGAAAAAAGGTGAATTTTTTGCGTTTCTCGGGCCTAATGGAGCGGGTAAAACTACTACTATAAAAATTTTATGCACTTTGGTGCGTCAGACGAGCGGCGATGCATATATAAACGGTTATAACACTATCACGGATAAAAAAGAAGTCAGAAAATCTATAGGTCTTGTCTTTCAGGATCCTACGCTTGACAACGATTTGAGCGCATATGAAAATCTTAATTTTCATGCAAAACTATACGGAATGGATAAAAGCGCCGTTAAAGAAAGAATAGACTATATATTAAATTTTATAGACTTATACGGCTATAAAGATAAACCGGTGAAGTTATTATCGGGCGGAATGAAAAGGAGACTCGAGGTAGGAAGAGGACTGCTTCATTCGCCTTCCGTCCTATTTCTTGACGAGCCTACCGTCGGACTAGATATACAGACCAGAATAAATATGTGGGATTTCATAAACAGGCTTAGAAAAGAAGAGCAAACCACCGTATTTTTGACGACGCATTATATAGAAGAAGCCGAAAACTGCGATAAAATAGCAATAATAGACAACGGAAAAATTATAGCCATAGATTCCCCCTTCGCCTTAAAAAAATTAACGGAGTCCAAGCACGGAGAAATGCCCACGCTTTCGGATGTTTTTATTTCGCTTGTCGGAAAAGAGATAAGGGAAGAAACGGGTTCCGCGACGGACAGAATGAGGGAGTTCAGCAGGGTATTAAAGAGATAAAGTATTAAAGGGATGAGCGCTTTAATATTATTTCGGACGAGGCTTCCAACGCCATAGTCCATCTTAAAGCGTCTAAGGGGTTTTGTCCCCATGAAAAAGAGCCGTGTGATTTTATCATAAACACGCCGTTTTCTTTAAATATATCTTTTGCTTCAAATTTGAGTTTTAATTTATCGGTTTTGATATCTTCTATGAGTTTAAGCGGCAGAACGTATATTTCGGGAAAAAAATAAGCCGATTCAAAATCGACCGGGCTTATTTTATCTAAATCCGGATATTCTTTATAAATATTTTTAACGGCCAAAGTAGAGGGCTCGAATTTATTTTTATTTATTTTATCAAGGCTTAGAGATAAAGCAATCGCATTTAACGGATGCGAATGGAGAACCGTCGAGCCCGGGAAACTTTTTAGTATAAATCTGTGGACTTCCAGTTCCGAGGATGGACCGTTTTCGGTAAAACCGCATCTGCGGCTTTCATTTTCAGAGCTAAGCGGAACTACCGTGAAATCGCGCGGCTTTAAATCTATAAGGCTTCTTCCGGTTTTTGTAATTAGTATGTTTCTATTTATTCCCATGCTTATATTTCCGCTGTGGGTATCGAGGAAACCTTTGTCAAAGGCTATTTTACATACACGTCCAAGTTCTAATACGTTTTTTGAATATTCCGTTTTTTTCCGCATATCTTTTGTCATTATAGCAATTTATTTTTAAAAAATATATTTTATTTTAAAAAAATGGTATAATGTATCTAATAAATGGGGGCGCAACGGTTTCGACGGTGATATTACGGCTATAAGCTGCATGTCGAGGACGCTTTGTAGGCTCGTTAATCATTCGAAGCAAAACATAATCGCAGATAACTACGATTACGCATTAGCCGCTTGATCGGCTGACGTCTTTGAAATTTCTACCTGCAAAATTCAAAGGCGACAATTGCAGGGTATAGCGTAAACGTTTCCTTTTCGTTTATGTAGAACCTCTAAAAAGGACGGCTGAAAAAAGGTTTTGTTTATTCTTTGCTTTTTGACGCCGTACTTAAAGAATAAACTAAACATGTAGATGCTTTAGTTTTAAATCTTCGGACGCGGGTTCGACTCCCGCCGCCTCCACCATTTATTTTAATTCATTTTTACTCCGTTTTTTAATAAAATATAACTATGTCTAATCAGACTGAGAGTCATAAGATAAAAATTATCGCAGACAACAGAAAAGCATCTTTTTTGTATGAAATTATCGAAAAATATGAAGCGGGCATCTCGCTTTACGGACCGGAAATAAAGTCTATAAAATCCGGAAAAGTAAATCTTTCGGACGGATATGTAGTTATAAAAAACGGAGAGGCGTTTCTGTTGAATGTTCACATAAGTCCGTATGAAAAAGCCACTAGAGAAAATAAAGACCCTCTTAGGACCAGAGTTTTGCTATTGCATAAGCATGAGATTTTAAGGCTTTTAGGGAAAATAAAAGAAAAAAACCTTACGGTGGTTCCATTAAAAATGTATTTAAAGACGGGCAGGGCTAAGATAGAAATCGCTCTCGTGAAAGGCAAAAAACTCTACGATAAAAGAAATTCCATTAAGGAAAAAGAAAATAAAAGAGAAGTTGAAAGAGCCGTTAAAAACAGATCAAAAGCTTGATATGTTTTAGTCGATTATAATAATTAAATAATTATATAACTGTAACCATAATGAAACTAATGGAGATTTAAATGGTTAAAATCGTAAAAAATCGTAAAATTAAAATTTTTACACTAACTGCTTTATTTTTAGTTTTTATCTTTATAGTTAACTTTTCTTCTATTTCGATAACCGAGGCAGGCGAGAGAATGGCTCCCGATTTTAATTTAAGAGTTCTTAATTCGGTTTCGTCGGGATACAAAAACTTTCGGCTAAGAGATTTTAAGGGACATGTAGTTATAATTAATTTTTGGGCTACTTGGTGTCCGCCTTGTAGGCATGAGATACCTATGCTTAAAAACTTTTATAAATCGGAACAATCTAAAGGCGTTATAGTCTTAGGAATAAATGTAAATAATAGTCTTGGAGGGGTAAGGTCGTTTATTAAAAATTATAATATTGCGTATCCCGTAGTATATGCAAGTTCGGGAGTTATTAGCAATTATGGGGGTATTAACGAAATACCGCAGACGTTTTTTATATCAAAAAATGGGCGCATTATGTTTCATTGGGACGGGGAGATAACAAGAGGGGCGCTTTACGGGATCACGGACAAACTTTTAAAAATGAATTAATTTTTTTAAATTGTTTTTTTATATGAATTAGTGTATAAAATTAATTATACTAAAATTTAAGAGGTAATATATATGGCAATCGACGATATGCTGTCCGAGCTCAAAGACCTTGCAAAGGTCGTTGACGATGCTACAAAAAAAATAGGAGAATTCAAGAAGCCCGTAAAAGAAAGTTCCGACAGTATACCTCTTGCCCAAGATGGAATTTCCGACATTATTAAGGAAACCGAAAAGGCCGCGAACAGCATAATGAACTTATTGGACGAGATAAATGAAAATTCGGACAATATCGACAAAAGCCTACATAATTTAATCGAACTTAATCCTATAAAAAAAATTAAAGAAAGTTTAATCAATCTAAAAGACCTTAATAAAAAAAATTTAGATAAAATTTTAGACGTTCTGTCCTTGCTATCGTTTCAGGATCTTACCGGACAGAAACTATACAAGATACAAAACACATTAAACGAAACAAAAATTAAACTTTTGAAAGTTTTGGTGGATACGGAAGTGGAAGCTAAAGAAATTCCGAAGGAAAAGAAAGCCGAAATATACGGAAAATTAAAAGATATGGTTGCAGATAATCAAAAAATGGCGCAAAATGATGTAAATTCTATGCTTAGCGAGTTAGGATTTTAACTATTTAACTTTTCGGCCGTTTTTTTTCTTGCTTTTTTTGTATTAATATAGCATAATAATAAACTTGCATTAAAAACATTAAGTCCCCATCGTCTAGCCGGCCCAGGACATCGCCCTTTCACGGCGGCAACACGGGTTCGAATCCCGTTGGGGACGCCAATTTCTTTTTCCTCCGTCTAATCGCTTGTTTCATTAATTCTTATTGACAAATAATAAAATAAAGGTATAAGATAATAATACATAATTAAAAATTATTTCATCTGGTAATATATAAATAATGGATATTTAATTAAGTAATAAGATTTTTATTATAAAAGCAAATGGTGCTTGAAGATATAAAATACCAATTAGAACAATTTTATAGTTTCGATAATATAAAATTGTCGTTTGAAGTTTTAAACAAACAGGGTTTGATATATTTTTCAAACGGTAAAATTCTTAGCGCCGTTTTAGGTTCAAAACGAGATATAGACGTTTTTAAAGAATTAAAAGATATTGATTCTCATATAAATATTCAGGTAAGCATCGGAGAAACTGCTCCTGAAAATACGATAAATAAATATTTCGACGAAATTTTAGAAATAATCAACGAGAATGTTAAAGAAGCTAAAGCGGATTTGAGTCAGGGATATGAAGATTCGGAAATTATAAAAGCAGGCGAAGAATCTAATCCTGCAATAGTCGTTAGGATTTCCGAAAGCCTTTCCGTTATACCGGGTGTCGAATCAATTATCGCCGTTAAAGAGAACGGAGAGATTTTATATTCTAAAGGTGTCGACGACGACGAATTTGAATCTGCGGATGCTATGTTTTTATATAACCAGTCAAAGGAATTAGGCGACATATTAAATTTTAATTCTTTAAGAAGCGCTATATGCGAAGCTAATAATTACAAAAAAATAATCATTAATAATAAGAATATTTTATATAGCATGAAAGTCTCTTCGGAAGCTCCGGCGCTTAAAACACAGATGGAAGCCGCTAAATTATTAAAAGATATATAAATTATTCTTTAGCGTAATTTGTTAATCAAATCGTTCAGGCAAATAAATAATTAGCTTATGGACTCCAAAGATAAAAGCATTATAGATAAAATACTTAAAATTGCCGGCGTAGATGCTTGCGCGATATCTTCATTGGACGGAGAGGTATTAAAATACGAAACGAACGGAGATGAAATATTACCTGAACAGATAAATAAGGTGTCTTGCGAAATAAGCAAACTTTTTGCTTCATATTCCATTTCGTCGATTGATATTTCTTCTCTTTATTTGAATTTTGACGACAGAAATATTATCATTAACGGATTTGGAAGCGGTTTTATTTTTATTTTAAGCAAAAGGAATTCAAACGTAAACCTGCTTAAGATGGAAACGTCTTATTTAGAAAGCGAGTTTATAAAAATAGTATCGCAATCTTTGGGGAGTGTCACGGCAAAGCCGCTTATTAATACTCAGAGCGATGACCAATCATATCCTAAAAATGAAGATAAGGAAAACAATGATGTATTCAATACGCTCTTTGGAGAGAAAGGCGGCGGCGATATTAAAACCCGTAAATTAATTACTAAAAATAAATTGGATTCGATTAAAGATATTTTTTCTTCAAGCTTAGGTCCGATTTCCGCGATGCTTTTCGATGAAAAAGTTAAAGAATTAAACGAGAATGTTGACAACTTCAACGCGGAAAATATCGAAAATTTAATAAACAGATTGTCCGAAGAAATAGAAGAAAAGAAAGACAGACTGAATTTTATTACTGCAGCAAAAAATATTATAAACTCCTAAAAAAGCGGAAAGATTCGCTTATTTATTTCTTATTCCTATCGCCGGCGTGGCTCAGGGGTAGAGCAGCTGATTCGTAATCAGCGGGTCGTAGGTTCGATTCCTATCGCCGGCTCCATATTTCGTAAGGGTTTCAAGAATCTCACCTTTTAACATTTTTATCTCGCTGTCATAAAACTGTCACACTCTTATAAATTTAGTATATATCCTGAAATGATATTAGTATTTACGCGGCAAAAGCATTTGTGAACGGCGTTAGTTCGGAATACGGCGTAATGTGTTATATAGGATTAAATCAGCCTTTTTAATTTTAAGGTTAAAACTTTGACTTCTTGATGTTGCTTTATTATATTATAATATATAACTGAAACCATCATTGGAGGATAAAAAAATGGAATCGGAAGAAATTTTTATAAATTTACGGCAATACTTAACGCGGATAGTTGTATAATCCCGGAAAAATTATATATAATGAAATTGTTTAATTTCTTAAATAAAATAAAAGAAAGGGTAATGATATGTCGGAAAGAATAAACAATATTTTTACTTCTATAGCCGATGTTTATGATTTTTGGGGACATTTGTTTAGTTTTGGTATAGACGGGATATGGCGGGGTATGGTTGCGGAGGAAGCGATAGACACAGCTGTTATAGACGACTATGAATATAAAGTACTCGATGTTGCTACCGGTACAGGCTCTATTGCCATAGATATTTCCAGAAAAGCAAAGAAAGCTAAGAAGAACTTTAAAATCGTAGGCGTAGATTTTAATCCCAATATGATAAAAATAGCCGATGATAAAATCAAAAAGAAAAGAATAAAAAATATATGTTTTAAAATTGAAGACGCTATGGACATCGGCGAACCCGGGTGTGCCTATGATGTTGTCACCGCCGGATTTTTACTGAGGAATGTGGACGATATCGAAGTATTTGCCGACGAGTTAAAAAGAATTCTCAAAAAAAACGGTAAATTTATAATATTAGAAATGGGTAAGCCGGAAAATAAACTGCTTAATATTCTTTTTAAATCCTATTTCATTTTTATAAGGCTTATAGGTTCTTTCATAGACAAACAGGCGTATGATTGGCTTACTTATAGTATTCTTGCATTTGACAGAAAAAAAATGTTAAGCATATTAAATGAGAAAGGGTTTGAAAATATCAAAATTAAGAATCTCCCGTTCCACATAGGCTTTTTAATTACGGGATTAAAAAGCCAAAATCAAATTAATCAAATTAAATCAAAGTAAACAGTTCAAAATAAATTTGCATTAACGTATTGACTTATGACTTTTAAGTCATTATAATTAGAATATATATATTGCTTAATAATCAATAATAATTAATGAAAAATAAAAAAAATTATGAAAAATAAAATTTATGCCGACAGTTTGATTATTTTGGTTTTATTTTTCACATTCTCTTTTTTTGTTTTCTCCAAGAATAATGCCTATTCTTTTTATTTAAAACCGGTTAAAGCGATTACTCTTAACGAGGCATATATTCTTGCGGCACGGCGTAACGACACGATAAAAGCCGCTAAAGAAAGTTATTATCAATCGACCCTATTAAAATGGTCTGCCATCGGAATGGTGTTACCGGACATATCTTTGAAATATACGGATCAGAGAATGCATGTTAACTCTGCGCCGTCTTCCTTATCGGCTTCGGGCGCGATTAGCGATATTTTTCCATTCTTTTTCCCTAATTATAAATATAGCTTTACGTTAAACGAGCCTATCTTTAATATCGGAGCGATTCCGGCTTATATGTCTGCAATTAATACCGAGAAAGCGACCGAGATGTCCGTAAATAACGTTTCTGCAAATACTCTTTATAATGTAGCGGTAAATTATTACACGGTCTTGAACGATTTAAGTTTAATAAAAGCCGATGCTAAAACTTTTAATGAAGCAAAATCCCATCTTGAGCTTACCGAAGCTAAACTGAAAGCCGGACTTGCTATCATTACCGACCTTCTTCAAGCAAAAGCACAATTTTATGCCGCAAAACAAGAACTTATAAGTTCCAAAAATTCATTGAAAGCCGCCAAAGCTAATCTTGCGGCGCTTCTTGGGATAAGCAGACATTTTGGCGTGATTAAGCCTTCCAAGCCGGTTTTTAAAAAAGTATTATTAAAAAGATATGTAATTCTTGCCTATAAGAATAATCCAAATATAAAATCGTTAAAGTTTGCCCAAAAATCGGCCAATGACAAAACCGGATATTACGAATCTCAATATATTCCCAAGATTGATTTTTCGGCTTCTTACAATGCGCTTTCCAACGAGCATTTTATACCTCAGGGTTCAACTAATTACTGGACGGCGGGCGCAACATTAACTATGCCTTTATTTCAGGGGGCTTCAAGGATTATATCCATTGAAAAAGCGCGTTCGGAAGCGAATATGTCTATGTATAATACGGCTCAGGCAAAGCGTGATTTAAAGGCGAGCGTTATATCGGAGTTCTATAATGTGCGCAGTTTGAAATATGAAGTAAATACTCTTAGGCATGAAGAAAGATTTGCGTCAAAAAATTATATGCTTGTAGAAGAAGAATTTAAGGCAGGAGTTGCGACAAGCGTCGATGTGGTAACCGCTCTTGCGGAATTGACGAAAGCAAGACATAATCTTTTATCGGCAAAATTAAATTATTATGAATCGGTTTTGGATTTAAAAAGGCTTATCGGTTCGTTTAATAGAAAGCTTATAAGCTTAACCGTCGGTAAATTTAATTAATAATACGTTCAAATAAAATTTATCGATTGTACTTGATAATTATATATATTAATTAATAGGTGACGCTGAATGAACGGAGAAAACGGACAAAACGGAAACGGAGAAAACGAAAGTAAATTTAATAAAAAAAATATTATTACTGCTTCAATTATCATTTTTCTTGCGATAATCGGCGGGATATTCGTTTTAAGGTGGTATCTTTTCGGACTTACCCACGTTTATACCGAAGATGCGGAAGTTGACGGGCATATAGTTTCGGTCAGCACGATGGTGCCGGGCAATATTAACGCTATATACGTCCATAAAAACGAATTAGTCAAAAAAGGTCTTTTAATTGCCAAGATAAATGATTCGACTTATTATCCGGCAATGCTTCAGGCAAAAGCCAATTATAAACTGGCTAAAGCAAAATTATTCAGCGCGGGCGGAAATATCGGCGAATACATAGGATCAAATTATAATTCTTACTATATCGCAAAACTTTCCTACAGAACGGCTATTGCAAATTTGCACAAGGCAAGACTTACTTATGAATTGGATAAAAGAGATTACATTCGAGACTTGTCGCTATTGAAAAAGGAATTCATTACAAAACAGCAGTTTGATGCGGTAAAAACGGCATACTTGGTTTCTAAGCAAGCTTATCTAATGGCAATATCGGCTCTCGGTACCGCCAGAAGAAACTATTTTCAATCTAATTATATGAAGAATAATCTTGCCGCCAACAATATGGTTACGCTTAAACCGCTTAAAGCAAACGTTCTAATAGCTAAAGCCGCTTATAAGGTTGCTCTTGCAAACTATAAAAATACATTCATATATTCGCCTATAAACGGCGTCGTGTCGGAAAAAATGTCTTATATAGGGGAATATGTTATGCCCGGAACTCCCATAGTAATGGAAAATAATTTAAACAAGGTTTGGGTAACGGCAAATGTAAAAGAAACGGTTATTGGCAATATTAAAACGGGAGACCCCGTTAAGATAACCGTAGATTCCTTTCCGGGGAAAGTTTTTAAAGGAATAGTGAAATTTGTGGGTTCGGTCAGCACTTCAAAGTTTGCTTTAATTCCTACCAATAATCCATCCGGAACATTTACCAAAGTAACGCACAGACTGCCGGTAAGGATCAAGATATTAAACGATAGCAAGCATATTTTAAAGCCCGGAATGATGGTTGAAGTAACTATAAATGTAGGCGCTACGACAAAATCACAATAATGAAAATAAAAATAAACGGATTTAAAAACTAATATCGTTAAATAATGCAGAGGTTAAAAAATGAATTTCAAAAATAATTATTATAAAAAAATGACTTTATTTGCTTTAATTTTTATATCTGTCGGAACCGTTTTTCTATTTTCCGTATTGTATTTAACGTCTGCTAAAAGTGCGTATGGATACGAAAATAACCGAGGACAATATCTTTTTAATTATTATAACTGTATAAATTGTCATATAATTAATGGGTTAGGCGGAACGCTCGGTCCTTCTTTATCGAATTACGGCAATAAAAACAAAAGCTATAGATGGACTGTCACGCAGATTGAAAATCCGCAGTTCCATTATAAGGTGGGCTCAGAAGTAAAAATTAACGGGAAGATTTACTACTCCATTATGCCTTCTTATAATTACATTCCGTATGGAGATATCAAAAAGATTGTATCTTATTTAGAGTCGCTAAAAAAATGAATTAAAATTAAAGGTTGTCGTCCCGCATTTCATTTTCTTTATTTCTTTTATCGTCGTTATTACTAAAAGCCTTATCGGTCTTTATTTTTAATTCATTTCTAAATGCAAGATTGGTCCACGGATAGGTTAGGTCTATATCGTATTCCGCAAACTTTTTCGCAATGGCGAAATTAATATCGCTTGTAATAAAATGCCGTCTTATTGGAGATTGAATCCATACGATAAGTTCAAGATCAAATGAAGAAGAGCCGAATTTCGTAAACCATATGGAAGGCACGGGTTTTTTAAGAACCTCCGGATTTTCTTCGGCAATTTCCAATAAAACCTTTTTTGCAATGTCTAACTTTGAAGCCGTTTCCTCAATTCCTAAAGGAATGTGTAATCTTATCTTAGGATCCTTGTGCGACCAGTTGATTACGTTCGACGTTATAAAATTTGAATTTGGAACTATTATAGAAATATTGTCCCTTGTCGTTATAGTCGTGCTTCTTGCTCTTATGTCCGTTACAATTCCGTCATATCCGGCAACCTCGACGTATTCTCCTTCTTTTATAGGTTTTTCAAATAATATTATAATTCCGGAAATAAAATTACTGATTATATTCTGCATTCCAAATCCTATGCCGAGGCCGATAACGCCGGCTAAAAAAGCAAGGGAGCTTAAATTTACTCCAAGAACCTGAAAGGCTATGAAAAAACCTATTATTAAAATAAAATATTTAATAAATCTCGTTACGGTTTTTATAAAAGATTTGTTTAACGTTTTGGTTTTTCGGAATTCTCTTTTGATTAAATGAGAGAATATATAGGCTATAAGATATGAAGCTATAATAATTGCGATAGACGTTAGTATAGATGATAGTCTTATTTTATCTCCGCCTATCGTGTAAACCTTATCTTTTAAAAATTCAAACATAGTTAAGATGTTAATTAAAATTACGGATTGTTTTTTTATGTTATATTTTTAATTCTAATATATTATAATATATATATTAAAAATTAAAAATGATAAAAAGAAGGTATACGCGAACAATAAAAGTCGGCAATGTTTTAATAGGCTCTGGCGCCCCCGTCAGCGTTCAATCGATGACCAATACCGTTACTGAAGATACTATTTCTACGGTAAGACAGATAAAAGACTTAGAGAGCTATAACTGCGAGATAGTCAGGGTTGCCGTAAATACGCCTGAAGCCGCCAAATCTTTGAAGGATATCGTAAGGCAGGTTAATGTTCCAATCGTGGCGGATATCCATTTTGACCACCGGCTTGCTCTGGCGTCTTTAGCGGCAGGCGTAAAAGGACTAAGGATTAATCCCGGCAACATAGGCGATAAAAAAAAAGTAAAAGAAGTTGCGAGCGCCTGTAAAGACGGCGGCGTGCCTATTAGAATAGGAGTAAATTCCGGTTCTTTAGAAAAAGGGGTTTTAGAGAAAAACGAAGGGGATTTTGCCGCGGCAATGGTCGAAAGTGGGCTGAAACATATAAAATTGCTTGAAGACGAATCATTTTACGATATAAAAATATCCTTAAAATCTACCGATGTTTTAACCACTGTAAGAGGATACGAACTTCTTGCCGAAAAAGTAGATTATCCGTTTCATATAGGCATAACCGAAGCCGGAACGGCATTTTCGGGGGCAATAAAATCAGGTATAGGACTTGGAATTTTATTATATGAGGGATTAGGAGACACGCTCAGGGTTTCTTTGAGCGACGATCCTGTTATGGAAGTTATTGCCGGATATAATATTTTAAGAGATTTAGGCTTAAAGCGGGGCGGGGTTCAGCTTATCTCGTGTCCCACCTGCGGAAGAGCCGAGGTTGATATAGTAAATATGGCAAAGGAATTTGAAAAAGTTTCCGCTAAAATAAAATCGGACATTAAAGTTGCAATTATGGGTTGCGTAGTAAATGGACCGGGGGAGTCTATGCATGCCGATGTCGGTATTGCGGGAGGAAAAGAAAAATCGGTTTTGTTTTCAAAAGGAAAAATTATCGGAAAATATGATAATAAAGAAATACTCCAGGCATTAATCGATGAAGTAGAAAACATTACAGGGGAAAAATTATTAAATCAAAATAAAAAAATAAAAAATCAGGAGTTAACGTGAGATATTCATCGTTTTTTATACCTTCGTTGAAAGAAGACCCGAAAGAGGCGGTTCTCAAAAGCCATAAATTACTCTTAAGAGCCGGTTACGTAAGACAGCTTTCGGGAGGCATATATACCTATCTTCCTCTCGGTTTAAAAAGTTTGCGTAAATTGGAAGATATAATAAGGCAGGAGATGAATTTTGCAGGTGCCGTAGAACTTTCGATGCCGTTTGTCCAGCCATTAGACTTATGGAAAGAATCCGGAAGGGACGAAGATTATGGGAAGGAGCTTCTCCGTTTTAAGGACAGGCAGGATAGGGATTTTTGTCTTGCCCCTACTTATGAAGAGGTAGTAACCGATCTTGTTAAGAAAAACATAAAGTCTTATAAAGAACTGCCGCTGACTCTGTATCAAATACATCTTAAGTTTAGGGACGAGATGCGTCCGAGATTCGGTCTGATGAGAGCCAAAGAGTTTATCATGAAAGATGCTTACAGTTTTGACTCGGATGTGGCGGGACTCGACGAAAGCTATAAGAAAATGAAGCAGGCATATGAAAATATATTTAAAAGGCTTGGGTTTGATTTTAAATTCATTAAGGCCGAAGCAGGAGAAATAGGGGGGAACTATTCCGAAGAGCTCATGGTCTTTTCCGAGTATGGGGAAGACAGGATAGTTATCTGCGAAAACTGCGGATATGCCGCTTCTATCGATGAAGCCGACTCTGTTCCCGACTGCCACGGTCCGCTTGAATCGTGCAGACAGCCGAGAATGACGAAACTTTTTACTCCGGATAAAAAATCCGTAGAAGAGGTCGGCGGGTACCTCAAAATAGATAAAACTTGTTTTGCAAAAACGCTTATATATGAAACGGAATCAGGATTTGTCGCCGCATTGGTCAGAGGCGACAGGGAAATAAATGAGCGCAAGCTGAAAAAAGCGGCGGGAGTTAAAAATTTATTTCTTGCAAAAGAGGGGGATGTAGAAAGGATAACCGGCGCTCCGTGCGGTTTTGCGGGACCGTTTGATTTAAAAGACATAAATCTTATCGTCATAGATGAAGAGATTAACAACTCGGAATACTGGATTACCGGAGCAAACGAAAAAGACTCCCATATGGCAAACGTAAAACCGGGACGCGATTTTATCCCTGATATCGTTGCTAGCATAAGAAGCGTGCAGCCCGGCGATAAATGCGTCAGTTGTCAGGGCGTTTTAAACGTTAAAAACGCAATAGAACTCGGGCATATTTTTAAGCTGGGCGAAAAATATTCAAGTATTTTAAGCGCCAAGTTTTTAGATGAAAAAGGGGAGGCAAGATTTTTTGTAATGGGCTGTTACGGCATCGGGGTCGGGAGAACCCTGCAAACGCTTATAGAAGTCTTTTCAGACGATAATGGGATAAATCTTCCTGTAGCCGTAAGTCCTTTCAGCATAGCGGTCGTTAGTCTTAACGCTAACGATGAAAAGATATCGGCCGTATCCGAAAAGATTTACTCGGATTTATCCGCAATGGGGATAGACGTTATATACGACGACAGAAAATTATCCGCCGGCATTAAACTTAAAGATATAGATTTAATAGGAATACCTTTTAAAATAGTTGTGGGTAATAGGACTATCAAGGATAACAAATATGAGCTTAATATAAAAAAGGACAGGACGACGGAAACTTTCGACGATTTAGAAAGCTTATATAAAAGAGCGGACGAACTATTAAAAAATTCCTGCGTTTCTTAAACGTAAACGCAGGAATTGAATTACTTTTAAGCCGGACGACCGTCCGTTAATTATGCTCAGCCAAAGCCGCTACTATGACCGCCGCCGCATGAACCGGAACCTACCGAAGAGCCGTAGCCCGAAGCATAACTTCCTCCGCCGCAGCTACTGAAAGAGCTGACCCTCTTTACCGGTTTTTCCGCTCCGCAAACAGGACACTTAATATCCTCGCCTTTTTCGCTGAGTCTTTGATAGACTTCAAATATTTTTCCACATTTTTTGCATTCATATTCGTAAATCGGCATATTTGTTATTTTCCTCCATATATTTTTTTATATATATTATATCATACAAAGACACAAAAATCATCATTTTGGGATTCATATTTTATTACAGTGTTCCCGTAACTAATTTTATATAGTATTTATCCGTATTTAATTTAAACAGGGTTTTTATGTAATCTACTTTAGCCGCCTTATACTCGTCGAGAGTCCTGTCGAGATTTATTAAAGTCGTCATTCCAGCCTTATATCGGTTAGTCGTGATTTTTAAAGTTTCTTTTGCGTTTAATGCGGCAAGCTTGGCTACCTTTGTATTTATTAAATCTGTTTTATATTGTAAATAAGCTTTCCGAACCTGCATTTCGATTTTGTTTCTTAAAAGCCCTTGATATTCTATCATAGTGTTATAGCTGCTTTTAGATTTTTGAAGATTATTGTAATCGTATAAACCGGAAAAAATGTTAAAGTGAAGCATTACGGTCAAGGCATAACTGTAAGAATCGTCGGGATGAATAGCCGGTCCGTTGCTGAAATAATCATAACCGGCGACTAATTTCGGCAAAAACTTGCCTTCGGCTTCTTTAACTCCAATCCGCATATTTTTTTTATTTAACAAAAGCGCTTTATAATCGGGTCTTCTTTTAAAAGCAATTTTTTGCAGGGAGGCTACGCTTAAAGATTTGGCATAAGGAACGCCTTTTAAATCGCTTGTTAATTTATATTTAGAATTTATTGGAATTCCGATATTTATATTTAAAAAATATTTTGCAAGTATATAATTCTTTTTTGCCGATGCAAGTTTTTCTTTCATCTTCGCAAGTTCTACGTCCGCCCTAAGAACGTCTGAAGATACGACCTGTCCGGCTTTAAACAGGTTATCGGCAAGCGTTTTATAGGCTTTAGCGGTTTTTACCATGCTTTTCATCAGTTTAACGTAATGTTTTGCCAGTATAACCGAATAATAAGCTTTAGCAACTCCGTAAAGAACTTTTTGCTTTGTTTCGCTTAAATTCTTTTTGACGGATTGCCTGTTAAGCTCTGCCCTTTTGTATCCGAAATATATTTTCCCGCCCATAAATAGCGGCTGTTGGACGGAGAATTCGGATTCGTAATTATGTATCATCCCAGGATTATTCAAGAAATTGGGACTGAAATACGATTGAACGTTCTGATTTGTGAGTATTCTTTGATTTAAAACACTGCCGAATGCATATAAGGGGTTATCGGTGTTCATATAAATTTCGTTAAAATCTATTTTTGGAAAAAAACCGCTCATAGCCTCTTTTTCCTGATAGCCCGCGACATTCAGTTTAATTTCCCCCAACTTTAACATTTTGTTGTATTTTAAAGCATATAAAAAAGCCTGATTTATAGACATGTCCTGCGCAGCGTTCCCTTGGAAAGCAAACGCATCTTGCCCGGCAGTTATTATTGCTAAAGACAAGAAAAAAGCAAAAGCTATTATTACGGAAGTATTTTTAAATGGTTTGTTTTTATTCATATATATTAATAATTATATATTTAATTTAATAAGTTTTTAAATGTTTTATTATTTCTTATTTTTTTTACTTCGGTAAATTTAATAAAATTCCTTTATCTGTTTTTGAGGCGTTTGGATGATTATTGTGGTATTCTTTTAAATCTTTAAATATCTTTTCAATTCTTTTATCGTTAAGTTCATAGCACATCATTACTCCATCTCGTTTACAGCTCACTATTCCTTTATTTTTAAGCGATATAAGATGTTGTGAAACGGTAGCCTGAGGCAGAGACAGGGATTCCCATATATTTTTTACGCAGGATTTATTGGTTACCAGCACTTCGATTATTTTAAGCCTTATAGGGTGTCCTAACGTTTTAAGAAGTTCGGCTTCGGCTTTATATTCTTCTTCGTAATTATTCATATTTTTGTTAAAAAATTTTATAATAATACAGATATATATATTAATCAATATTATTATATTTAATTCTGCGCTATATGTCAATAAAAATCAAAAACCACGCATTATAATGCGTGGTTTTTGTATGATTTATTTTTTTGCGATATTGGATTAAAACGCAAGATGAATCTGAGAATTTGCGGCATATTCCATAAAAGTAGCGGCGCCCGCATATTCGAGTCCGTCTATCATATCTTCCCTTTTAAAGCCGAAAAGATCCATAGTCATTTGGCACGCGATTAATCTGACGCCGGTTTCCTGACATAAAGATATGAGTTCGGGAACTGACGCTACGCCGTTTTTCTTAATCATGGATTTCATCATAGAAGTCGCCATTGCGGTCATACCGGGAAGAGCGCCGATAAGGTTAGGCATAGGCATAGGCATAGCAGGGTTTGCGATAGGGGAAACCTTAAGGCTGTCCCCAGCATCTTTTTTAAGGATTTGCAAGCCGTAAAAGGTAAAAAATATCGCGCTTTCGATATCTAATGTTGCCGCCGTGGATGCAAGAATAAGCGGAGGATAAGCCATATCGAGCGTTCCGTGAATAGAAATAATAGCCATTTTGGTTTGATCAGCCATTTTTGTTCTCCTTTTAAAGGTTTAAATTAATTTTAAATGTTAGACATTAAGTTAAACAAATTTAGATAAAACGCATTAACTAAAACCACAATAAAAAAATAGGCCGATGAATTTTAATTTATCATTTTTTAAAATAAATGGCAAGAAAATATTTTTTTATAATAACATAAAATTTATTATTTTTTTTATAGTTTTTTCAATTAAATAGGTATCTTTTACCAAAAAATGGAGGTAAATTTGACTTATATTAAAATTTATGATATATTTTAATCAAAATATATATTAATAATGTTTTTTTACTTAGAAAATATCTATTTATTATTAAAATTTTAATGTTTTTGGAGTAAATTTTGAAAAAAATTAAAAAAATTTTATTTGGATTAAAAATATCCTTCATAAAATTAATAAATAAAATCCAATTTAAATATTTTTTACCTTATTTTTTATTGCTGTCGGTATTAATTTCCGTAGCTTTTTTGTCTTATTATTACGTTATCCCTATGTATTACGGCTACTTGAAAGAACGTCAGGACGTTAAACTACTTAAAAATAAAATCCGCGTCGATTATGAGAAGATAACAATTTTTAAAATTATAGAAACGTTTAATTCGGGGCTTCCGGTAGCAGAGGAAAAGAAGGTTTCCGGTCTTATTTTTAATTTAGGAGAAAAATATAAGATAAATCCGGCTTTGATTTTGGCCGTTATAAGAGTAGAAAGTTCATTCAATAATTTTTCTTATTCTAATATGGGCGCCGTGGGGCTTATGCAGATTAAACCCGTCACCGGACTTTATTTAATTAAAAAATATCATATAAAATCCAAAAAGTTTAATTATAATACCCGGTATATACAATATCTTCCCATAAATTACCTTTATAATCCATCATTAAACATAAAAATAGGCGCAAGATATTTATTGAGTTTGCTATACGAATTTAAGAATTTAAAGTTTGCTTTATTCGCATATAATGTCGGTCCGACATTGGCTTACAGATCCTTGAAATCAAACGGAGCAAACGGAGGCGACAATAGATTGAATCTTGATATCTCAGAAAGCACCAATCGGTTGTTTTCCGATTTCTATTACGGATATTACAAAAGAGTAAAAAAGTATTTTGCAATTTACAATAATGAGATATTTAAGTAGAGATATTTAACCCTTTATTTATAAAAATTCAGAACCGTTATTTTTTACGTATTTTAAAGATTTAATAAACGATATCGTCAATATAAATAAGATTATAAAAATAACCAAAAAGAATCCGACCCCGAGGTTGTGAAGATTATGGACTTTAACGGGAGTAATGAACCCCGCCTGAATAAGTTTTGGAAAGGCAATTTCTAAAACCGCCGCCAGTACAAAAGCCAGCCCGCCCCAAAAAAGAGTAAGTCCCGATGTTCTTCTTGCTACATATTCTATGCCTTTTTTGGGGATATTAAGCCGCTCCATAAACCTCCCCGCAAACATGCCTATCATTATTTGGGTTGCCATAGTGCCGAAACCGAATAAAAGACCCGGCAAAAATCCGGTATATCCGTTAGGCATTTTTGGAGCAAGGACGGTGTAAACGATAATTGCGAAAGCGCCGGTTCCCCATCCGGCGATAAACCCGTGAAGAAGTACCATATATATAGGGATGGGGCGTGATTTATCGTTTGTGCTTGTATGTTTTGATTGCGGTTTAAGAGTTTTAATTTTTAAAAATTTGAGGATTATCTTTTCTATTCCTTCGAATAGTTCGAAGTTTTCTCCAAGACCTATTATATAAGCTCCTGCAAACGACATCACTATGCCGACGAATATATATATTATCGGAACGACATCCGGTTTTGTTAATATTTTTCCGAGAGCGTAATAAGACAACTCTGATGCTACGGCTCTTTGAAAAGTAAATGCGATGGAAAATAAGAGACCGGTTTTAAATCCGCCTTTCGTGCTGTAACTGCCTATGGAATAGCTGAACGTAATCGGCCATGTGTGTTCGTCCGGAGTAAATCCGTGAATTATTCCTAAAAGAAAGGCGGTAATTAATATAGAAAATACCGATGAAAAATTTTGCGGATTATAAAGATTAAGATTAATCATATTTATTATTTTACCCCTTTAATTATCGATTTGTAAAGATGCAAGGAGCAAAAAACCGTTAAATGTTTTAAAAAATTTGAAGGGTTTTTGATAATCTGATATAATTTCAATAAAATACTCTATGCTTAATTTAAATATCGGCAGAAAAAAAGTTAAGATTGTCGCAACCTTAGGACCGGCGAGCGCCGATAAATCCGTTATTAAAAACATTATAAAAAACGGCGCTGACGTTTTAAGGCTGAATTTTTCACATGGAAACGAAGATCTTTTTGCCGAAGTTATAAATAATATAAGGTCTATATCCGGCGCCGTCGGCATTTTAATAGACTTGCCCGGACCAAAGATAAGAACGGGGAAATTAACCAAAAATTCCGTAGCGATTGCAAGAGGTTCCAAAATAGTATTGACCGACAGAAATGTCGTGTCCGACGCAAAAAGAATTTTTATAAATTATCCGTATCTCGGCAAAGACATAAAGCCGGGTAGTTTGGTCTATATAGACGACGGAAAAATAAAGCTAAGAGTAATAAAAAAACTTAACAAAAATGAACTTGAGGCGGAAGTTTTAACTAACGGTATCCTTGATCCCGAAAAAGGTATAAATTTCCCCGGTTCGGTTTTAAGCATTCCTTCCGTCACCGATAATGATAAAAGATTTTTAAAGTTCGGCGCAGAGCATAACGTGGATATGTTTGCAGTTTCCTTCGTGAGAAGTCCCGACGATATATCGTCCGTAAAAAACTTTCTTAAAGACGGCTATCCGAAAAAAAAGTTTCTAATTATAGCAAAGATAGAAAAGATAGAAGCCGTAAAAAATATCGAGAAAATAGCGATGGTTGCAGACGCTTTGATGGTGGCGAGAGGCGACCTCGGGGTAGAGGCCCCGGTCGAGAATATACCTATCGAGCAAAAAAGGATAATCTCCGTTGCAAATTTTTATAAAAAGCCCGTTATAACGGCAACGCAGATGCTTCTTTCCATGGTTGAAAACGAATCCCCTACAAGGGCTGAGGTTACCGATATTTCTAATGCCATTTTTGATGGAACGGATTCCGTAATGCTGTCGGAAGAAACCGCCGTCGGCAAATATCCCGCCTCCGCCGTTAAATATATGTCGAAGATTATAAAAGCTACCGAAAAAAGTGCAATATTTAATAAAATTTATAAATCCGGTTATAACGGAAAATATCTTTCGGGATATCATAACTTAGATACTTTTAAAACGCAAACGCCGGATATTTCGAATATAATTGCCGAAATGTCGGTTGAGGCGTCTAAACTTTTAAAAAGTTCTATTATAGCGGCGATAACCAGGTCCGGTTATACGGCTAATTTAATATCGTCGTTAAAGCCGCATGTGCCTATTATTGCTATAGTTCCGAATGAATCCGTAAAACGAAAATTATCTTTAAGTTTTGGAGTTTCATGTATCGTTATGGAAAATATAGAGGATAAAGATATCGATTTAAAAGACGTAATCGATTTAATTAACGGCGGACTAAAAAATGCGGGACGTAAAAGTCCCGATTATGCGATATTGACAGGGAGCGTTCCTATAGGCGAACCCGGTTCTACCGATTTCGTAAAAATAGTCAGACTGAAAGACAACAAATAAACTTTCCGTTAAATTATATTGATATATTGAGCTTTATTGCCGCCGTCGAATTACCGCTTGAATAAAAATCCCTATAATGTTATATTATTTATTAATTTGATTAAATTTCTTCGGAGAGATGGCCGAGTAGGTCGAAGGCGTTCGCCTGCTAAGCGAATGTATGTCCTAAAAGATGTACCGAGGGTTCGAATCCCTCTCTCTCCGCCAGTTAAAACGCAATTTCCGATAAAGCAGGAACATTCTAAATATTCATTGGATTCGAACCCTCGAAGCGCGCAGCGCGTCTGAGGGCTTGTCGTTTTTAGCGTCCTTGAGGACGCTCATCCCTCTCTCTCCGCCAGTTAAAACGCAATTTCCGATAAAGCAGGAACATTCTAAATATTCATTGGATTCGAACCCTCGAAGCGCGCAGCGCGTCTGAGGGCTTGTCGTTTTTAGCGTCCTTGAGG
>JAJYYR010000002.1:0-55214 GCA_021800805.1 bacterium | reverse complement strand
ACGCTCATCCCTCTCTCTCCGCCAGTTAAAACGCAATTTCCGATAAAGCAGGAACATTCTAAATATTCATTGGATTCGAACCCTCGAAGCGCGCAGCGCATTTATTCTTTAAATACTTCCGCAAGGCGGTTTTTTAGCCCTGAATTTCTTTTTTCTTCTTTTGAATTCATTGCTATGCCGAAAGCCTTGAACGTTCCGAAAATAACGACATTTTTCTTTCCTCTAGTGATGGCGGTATATAATAAATTTTTCTTCAGCATCATATAATGCGACTGATGGAATAAAATAACGACGTTATTAAATTCGCTGCCCTGCGCTTTATGAATCGAAAGAGCATAGGCGTGCATTATATTTTCATATACATCCAAGAAATCGTAAGCCACAGTCTTGTTCTTGCCGGCATTATTATTATCTACGGTGTTTTTCTCTATAAACGAACCGGAGAAATCGACGGATAAGGTTTTTTCATTATGGTCTATATTTACTATATAGCCCGTATCGCCGTTAAAAACGTCGAGATCGTAATTATTTTTCTTTTGTATAACTTTGTCGTATAACCTGAATTGAACGCCGTTGCATATAAATATATTTTCCGCAGCGTAAGTTGTCGGAATACCTGTTGCGCCTTCCGCATAATTTGGCAGGGGGTTAAATATACCTTGTAATATTTTATTTAGATTATTATAGCCTAAATCTCCTTTCCGCATAGGGGTCAAAACTTGAATATCGTCAAAAGCAGAAGTATTTACAATTTTTTTCTTCATTCTGTTATCCGCAATCTTTCCGATAAATCCTATAAAGTCTTTTAGAAGTTCTTCTTTGCCTGAATCGACCGCATCATAACTTTTTTTGTATTTTATTATAAATTCTTTTCCTCCCGTTTCTTTTTTTTCTGTAATAAATTTTTTATTATTTAAAAGATTGTGCGCATTTAAATTAATCAATCCGCCTTCATTCTGCCTGAATACTTTTGTTAAAAAAACTGACGGGAAAAATGCACTCGTTTTATAAGTATCGGATATGTCGGAATATGAATATATTAAATCTCTCAAAACATCGCCCGGACTTACGGAAGGTATCTGGTTAACGTCGCCTACCAGAACCAGATAGGCGCCGTCTTTTACCGCTTTCAGTAGTTTATAAAAAATAATTATATCGACCATGCTCATTTCATCGACGACGATTAAGTCGTGAGGGAGTTTGTTATTTTCATTAAAAGTAAAAAAGGATTCGTTTGTCTGTCTGTCGAATTGCGCCTTTAAAAGCCTGTGAATAGTGGAAATATCTATATTTTTATTATTGCTAAAAGCGTTTTCTCCAAAATTTCCCTTGTTTATAATATCCGAAAGCCTTTGAGCCGCTTTTCCCGATAAAGAAGTCAGAGCAATTTTTTTACTGTCGTATAAATCGACGATAGTTTTAATTACAGTTGACTTTCCGGTTCCGGGACCGCCGGAAATAATTGAAATCTTGCGGCTTAAAGCGTTAAAAACGGCAAGTTTTTGTTCCTCCGTAAGAGATACCGCGTTTTTATTATTCGTTATCTTTTCTTTTAATTCTGCTTCCGTCCCCGCTTCCCGTAGGGCATATCCGGCAATCCTTTTTAATTCTTTGGATACGCCTATTTCGCTGAAATAGTAAACGGGAGGATATATTTTAATGCGGCTCAAAGCATTTACGTCGGAGGTAAAAGTTAAGTCTATATTTTTTTCATCGACATCCCCGTCAAAATCGACAATCAATTTTTTTTCTCTTATTAAATCGCTTATATATTTTTTTAAATCGGCTTCGCTTATTAAACTTGTATCTTCTATAATATCTTTAATCCCGTTTTTAATGTCTTTATAGAAGACATAACAGTTTCCCGAATTTTCGCAATAATTTGCAATGATATATTTTATAGCTTCCTTGATTCTGTTAGGGTCATCCTTCTTAATTCCTAACTTTTCAGCCATAATATCTGCTTTTTTGAATCCGATTCCTTTTATCTCGGTAAAAAGATAAGGATTTTCTTGCGCAACTGCGATAGATTTGTCCTTAAATTGGTTATAAACCGATTTAATCTGGTAATCGCTAAACTGGTAAGGCTTAAAAAACATTATCGCCTTTCTTAATCCGTAGCTTTCTTTAAGCCCTTCAAGCACGGTAGCAAGTTTTACTCTGCCTATTCCGCCGACTTCCTTTAATTTTTCCGGTTCGTTGTCGATTATATCCAGAGTTTTTTCTTTAAATTTTTCATAAATCTGTCCGGCAATGACCCTGCCTATACCTTTAAAAATACTAGATGAGAGATAGTCTATTATAGCGGTTTTCGTATTTGCGAGAGATACTTCATACTGTGTAAAATTAAACTGGTAGCCGTATTTTTTATGATGGATAAACTGACCTTTGAGTTTAATTTTTGAATCGGGAATCGGTTTATCGAAGAATGTGCCCGAAGCGGTAATAAATCTACCGCCGTAATATATATTAAGAATAGTAAAACCGTTTTCAATATTTTGAAACACGGCTTTTTTTATTATTCCGTTAATAGTCGTTATTTCTTTATTTTCTTTCGAGATATCGGTCATAAATATAATCCCAGCAAAGTTGCAAAAAGGACCGGCACGGTAATTATAAATCCTACCTTCATATAATAACCCCATGTTATTTTAATTCCTTTTCTTTCGAGGACGTTAAGCCACAACAGCGTTGCCAAAGAGCCTATAGGAGTCAATTTAGGGCCTAAATCACAGCCTATTACATTGGCGTAAACGGCAGGTTTTAGCATAATATCATTGAGATTTGCCGAATGGATAGCGAGAGAGTTTATCATCACGGTAGGCATATTGTTCATAACGGAGGATACGAAAGCAGCGAGATAACCGGTGTAAATAGTAAGAATGAAGCTGCCGAAACCGGCAAAATAAGAAATAGATTTTCCGAGCAGATATGTCAAGCCTGCATTTTTAAGTCCGAAAACGACTAGATACATTCCCAATGAAAATACGACTATATTCCACGGGGCGTTTTTAAAAACGGTTTTTAAATTAACTGCGGGACTTTTAAATCCCAGGAAAACAAATATCAATGCAAAAGCTACGGCAAAAACCGATACGGGAAGATTTAGAAACTCGCTTAAAAAATAGCCGCATAAGAGTAATGTTAAAATCAAAAAAGAAAATTTAAAAATTACGGGGTCTTTAATTGCTTCTTTCGGGCTTTTTAATAATTTTACGTCGTAACTTTTCGGAATATCTTTTCTGAAATAAAGAAATAAAACAATTAACGACATGATTATAGAAAATAAGTAGGGCAGATACATATTAATGAAATAAGTAAAAAAACCTATATTAAAATAGTCTGCCGAAACAATGTTTACTAAATTTGATATCTTAAACGGAAGGCTTGCCGCATCGGCAATAAATCCGCCCGCCATAATAAACGGCAGCATATTTTTTCTCTCGAATTTGAGCGCTTTCATCTTTTCGTAGATTATCGGTGTTATGATAAGCGCCGCGCCGTCGTTGGCAAAAAGTGCGGAAACCAAAGCGCCCAAAATAATCACGTAAACAAACATTTTTCGTCCGCTACCCCCGGCAAATTTTGCCACGTGCAAGGCCGCCCATTCAAAAAACCCTATCTCGTCAAGTATTATGGAAATTATAATAATAGCAACGAATGTAAAGGTTGCATCCCATACTATATCGAAAACTTTTATAATGTCTTTCAGGACTATCACGTTAAAAATCAGGGCAAGCAGTGCGCCTATAATAGCGCTATAGCCTATTCCTATATTGTAAGGTTTTTTAATTATAAGGAAAAGCGTTAGTAAAAATATTAAAATAGAAGTGATAATTAAATAATTATAAAAGTGCATATAATCAAACAACCCTCCCGTATAACTCAATATAACTATTATAAGTTTATTATAATTTAAAAAATTCAACAAGTTTTAATTTGTGCTTTATATATTAATCTTTTATTCTTTATTTAGTTCAAAAATTACATATGAATCATAATTCATATGTATAATTGTATACTTAAAAATTTTACGGTCAAGACATTTCTACTTTGCTAAGAAGGGGACATTTCTAAATTGATTTGACACAGAAATTTGGGTTTATTGACTTTTTTAAAGGAAAGAGTATAATTAAAGATAATTATCAATCGGGACGTGGCGCAGCTCGGTAGCGCACCTGCATGGGGTGCAGGGGGTCGCAGGTTCAAATCCTGTCGTCCCGACCAGTTACAGAAGGGCAATTTAAAAAGTAGCAAATAGGTAGCAAAAGAAATTATTATCTTCTAAATTTTCTTTTTATTTCTTGGGTAGGTTTAATCTCGGGTTTATTTTGGACTGGTTCTTTTTCGACAGGAGTCGGGTTAATTTGTTCTTTTACTTCTTTTATCACTTTCTCAATATTATTTTTTAGTTTCGGAAAATCAGTTTTCACTGTATTCCATACAATTTCCAAATCGATATCCTCGTATCCGTGTATAATCCTATTTCTCATTCTTACAGCTTCTTTCCAATCAACATAATTATATTTTTCAAAAATATCAGATGAATTCGGCATATTTTTAATTTTAGTGGCAGCTTCTCCAACGACTTCAATAGTCCTAATGGCTGCATCTATTGTCTTATTGTCCTTAAGAAACTCCTCATAGGTTATATTATTTAAATAATCAATAGCCTTTTGGGAATAATCTCTGATGTCTTCTAAATATTTCATTACCGTCTTTTCAGGCATATAGGACCTCTTTTAAAATATTATCTTTATAATATTTATTTAAATTTTTTTTAACAGCAAGGTCTATATTTTCTTTTTTCAGTATATCTTCAAGTTCGCCTATAAGCTTGGCTTCATCAAATAAAGTTCTCTTTACGTTCTCTTTATACTCAACTAGAATATCAATATCGCTCTTAGCCGCTTCTTCGCCTCTTACAAAAGAACCGAACAGACCTATTTCTTCTATGCCGTATTTCTCGTAAAGTTCTTCTTTATGTTGTTTTAATATTTGAAGAATCTCGTCTTTATTTTTATAATTTATCTTTTCCATAATTTTTATTATAACATATCTATTTACTTAAGTCTAACCTAAACCGTTCCATCCTTAATATACCAATCTATTCCGTTTATTTTGCAAAAGCCGATAACTTTGTCCACATGGTCTTTATAAAACTCTGCGTTCCCCGCAAATGCCGTCGCAACCGGATTATAATTCATCTTCCCGAAAATTATCCTGTCCACAAAACCGACTCTCTCAAGTATCGGCAATAAATCCTGTTCGATTATGTTCGGGGTAGGATATGGTTCCATGCTTACCCACGTTTTATAACCTAAATCGTGCAGCTGCTTTAAAGAAGATATCTTTTCCTCAATGCCAGCGGCGCCGGGTTCGTATTTTTTTCTAAAGCCCTTGTCAATAGATACCAGCGTTATCCCATATGAATTTATTTTATCTGGGTCGTTTATCCTGCCGACCGGATATACCCCTTTCGTGAGGACAGCGCAGGGAATACCGCTTTTATTTAAGTAGTCGATAATCTCGATGCTTAAATCATGTATCTCGTCCTGGCCGAACATAAAAGGATCCGTCGAAAAACATAAATGCACCGTCTTAATCTTATCCTTATGCTTAGCAACCTCTTTTTCAAGTAACTCTATCGCGTTACCGACAATCTTAGGGTTCGTCCAGTCGGAATAATCCTTAACGGAGCCGGTCCTCTTTTTTAATAAATAGGCATAACAGGGATAAAGGCATCCGTGCGAGCAGCCAAGAGCGTGATTTATCAATAAACAGGCAAGAAAACTCCAGCTTCTTAAGCGGGAGATGAATTGCTAAAAAAATATTATTAAAAAAATATTTTGCATTAGGTTGCAATGTGATATAATTAAGGTATGACTATAAGATATGATAATAATTTCCATTCAGTATTTTTGTTGCAATATCATCTAATATTTGTCGTAAAGTATCGCAGACAAGTGATAGATGATAATATTGCAGAAAGATTAAAAGAAATATTCGCATATATAGGTGATATGTATAGAATAAAGATTATTGAATTTAATCATAATAAAGACCATATTCATATATTGTTTAACTCTAATCCGTCAACGGCATTAGTTAAATTCATTAACTCTTATAAGTCGGCTTCAAGTAGATTAATTAAGAAAGAATTTCCTGAAATAAAGAAAGTATTATGGAAAGAATATTTTTGGAGCAGGTCGTATTTTTTGATGACTACAGGCGGAGTTACATTAGACATATTAAAAAAATATGTGGAATCACAAGGTAAAAATGATTAAACAATATAACTACAAATTCAGAATATATCCAAACAAAGACCAGATAGCCTTTCTTGACGAACAGATTGGATATAGTAGGTTTGTCTATAATTTCTTTCTTGAAAGGTCAATAAACCTACATAAAAATTATAATGTAAAAACTAATTATTATACTAATGCGGCAATAATTCCTTTGCTCAAAAAAGGTTTCCCTTTTCTAAAAGAAGCTAACTCTCAATCCTTGCAGGCAACGCTTAAATGTCTTGACTCCGCTTTTCGTAACTTCTTTCAGCATAGAGCCAAGTTTCCTAACTTCAAGAAAAAGATAAATACCAATTCTATCGTAATACCGCAACATTTTGATATAAACAATAATATGCTATATATTCCCAAACTTAAAACGCCGCTTAAAATTAAACTTCATAGAAAAGTATTCGAAACGGTTAAGTCTATTACTGTAACCAAAACTCTGCCCGGCAAGTATTATGTTAACATGTTGGTCGAAAAGGAATTCACACTATTGCCAAAAACTAATAAAATATCAGGCATAGACTTAGGTATTAAGGATTTTGCTATTATTACTACCGGCGCAAATATAGCCAATAAAGAGAGCCGTAAAATCATTAACCATAAATATCTTGTCAAATCCGAAAAGAAACTCACTAATCTTAGCCGGCAATTAGATAAGAAACAGCATAAGAAAAATAAAACCGACAAAACTAAAACGTCAAATAATTATATAAAGTTTGCCAAGAAAGTATCTAAATTACACGATCATATAGGCAATCAGCGTAAGGATTTTTCACACAAGTTATCTTCAAGCATGGTAAACGATAGTCAAGTTATTGTTCTTGAAGATTTAAATATCAAAGGAATGGTTAAGAACAGGCATTTAAGTAAATCTATTCAAGATGTATCATGGGGTATGTTCACTAATCAATTAGCCTATAAAGCCGACTGGTACGGACGGGATATACTAAAAGTCAACAGATTCTATCCGTCAAGCAAAACTTGTTCTAAATGCGGATATATTCATAAAGACTTAAAACTATCCGACCGTGAATGGACTTGTCCCGATTGCGATACTAAACACGATAGGGATATAAATGCCAGCATTAATCTATTTCTTGAAGGATTAAAAATAGGGCAGGAATTGCCCGAATTAACGCCTGCGGAGTATGCTCCGGCGGGTATCCATAATACCGGATATAGCCGTCATACGATGAAACAGGAAGCTCACGCCTCTTAAGGCGGGAGTAGTTCACGCAATAATCGCCGTATTCTACGTTTGTTTTATATAAAAGCGTTTTTCTTGTGATTTTTTCCATAAAATTAACCTCTTCCCCTAAGCAAAGTTAAGTGTCTTTTCTTGTTTTTCTTCCGGCACGACATTAGCATTTCTGTTATGCCTCGCAATTTTAAATAACTCCCAGGGCATTTTTTTAAAAAATGCTTTCTGGTTTACCCATGATACAAAATCCCGCTGGTCCCTTGATACCGAATATTTTTCGGAACGGGGATCTAGATACGGCTGGGCGAACGGGTTAAGATTAAGTTTCCGGCATATTTCAACCCGTTTTATGGCATCGTTTATTTCGCCGGTGCGGACGATTACATATACGGAATATTCTCTTGGCGTGGCGCTATATTTCCTTAAAAGCTCTGTGGACTTAATAACAGCTTCCGATTCTCCCATATTATCCATAGCCATACGGATAGGCTTTAGCCATTTGACTTTAGATAACAATTCTGCGATAGCGAGGTTGTCCGCTATAATGCGGGCGTCCAAACCTTGATTAAAATCGGCCTTAATTTTGCAGTCGATAATCTTTTCTATCTGCTTTAACCCGAAATCGCTCGCCAAAACATTGTTATCGAGTAAGACAAGATTTTTATGCCGAACAAACTCGTCTATATCGGCGTTAGGGCGTATATATCCCTCTTTCTTCGGCACTATGCAGAAATTGCAAGTCCTGATACAGCCTCTCGTGATAAAACCCATGCTATAATCCATATCGGGATATAGCGAATAATCCGGGCAGGTATGCTCGATTTCGTCCGGCAGGACGGTATCGTTGCTGATATAGCCCGAACCGCCTTTTATTACATCATCGGGATAATAATCGTAGTCTTTTGAGTAGCTGAAAACTTTCGACGAATAGACTTTGTCGTATTGCTCGAAAGCGTTAAACCACGAAACGCTATCGCCCTGGGCTTTGTGAAAAGCCGAGATTTTCATTAAGGCAAGGTTTGGAATTTTGGAATCGATGTTTATGAGGGCTATTTTCATTTTTTTATATCGTTTTTGATTATATTTATACTCAGTTTTGAGTATATTTTTAAGGAAACAGGTATAATTTATAGTTCATTTTTTCACCTTAACAACAGGATTATAATTACTGCCAGGACAATACCCGCAGAGACTATAAAATAAATCGTCTTAATATCCCTGCGTATTCCCTTAACCCTTAAATTTATATTTTTAATAACTTCACTTATCCTGCTTATCTTTGCGTTTACGTTTTTAAGTTCACTAAACTCCTCGCAGTTATAACCGCCTTCATATTTATCCTTCTCAGTTCCCGGACACGAATCTTGCTCGTAATCTTTACACAATACGCATTCTTGGTCTTTTTCCATAATTTCACCCTTTAATTTTCGTTAGAACAATTTTCCTTATCTTAAATATTCTTTTATCCTTTCCTCCGCCATTTCGCAGTATTTTTGGGAGTTGTCTATCCCTATATAATTCCTGCCGCATTTTAGGGCTGATACGGCAGTAGTGCCGGAACCCATAAACGGGTCGAGAATGATATCCGCGGTCGTGGACGATATTATTTTATCGGATAAGGCTTCCGGGAACGGCGCCGGATGTTCGCTGCCTTTTTGCGGATATATATACCAAACATCCCTGTTTGAATTTGCTTTAGGCGCAAGTTTAAAATCCGGACCTGCAATTAAATAAATAACTTCATAAGACGGCAAAAAATAGGTATCGTTAAAATTCACAGACCCGCCTTTATCCCAAATAATCATCTGACGAACAGGAAAACCTTTTAATATATCCGAGCGGTCGTTTAAAAGGCCGTTTTGGATTCGGAATTTATGGTTATAAAATATTGCGCCGGATGGCTTGATTAATTTTAACATTTGCCGGATACACGACCTCTGCCAGCGGGCATAAGCCGGGTAGGGCATATTATCGTCGTGAATATCGTAGCCGTTAAAGATAAACGCTTTTTTATAGTCCATAGAATTAAAAGGATATATTCCCGACCGTTCTTTTTTATTCCTGAACCGTTTCATCACCGCGCCGATGCGTCGAATATTATAAGGCGGAGAGGTAACGATAAGGTCGATAGAACCTTTCGGGAGCCGTTTCATAGTTTCGAGCGCGTCTCCACAGATTATGCGGTTAAGGTAGTCGGTTATCATATATTTTTTAATTCGTCTTTTAATTCTTCAAGTTCCTCTTTTCTTATTTGTATCAAGTCTCTAATGTCTTGATTTTGTTGAACGCTATCAAGCTGTTTTATTTCATTTTCTATTTCTTCGATTTCCTGTAATATCCTTTCTTTTGTTTGCATAATGTCCCCTTTGCAGTTATTTCCATTTTTTTATTTTTTCAGGTTTAGTCATGGAAATCTCCATTTTGTTTTGTTTTTTTTAAAATCTAATCAAGATTATTGTAAATGGTTTTTATTTTTACTTTTTCGCATTCATAATTAGGACTATTATCAATAATCATTATTTTTTTTGCTTTCTGACATTCGTTTAGGTTATTATAAATAGTCTTGATTTTTTTATATTTATCTTCTTCAATATCGTCTGGAGACAAACAAGAGATTCATAAATTTTTCCTTTTTGATTTTTTATTAATTTTAGGTTTGCGAAAAATCCCGGGTTTAATTTCGCGCAGGCCGTCTACCGGACGGTTGTAAATATATATCCATGCGTCGTAGCCACAGAAACGTCTGTTGCGCAAACAATCAATGCGTGTTTTGATACGCTTAAAAAGTTTAGGTTCAGGAAAATTATCTGAGCATTCTTCGTATTCGTCTAAGGTTGCTAAAACTTTATCGGCGTTAAATAATTCAAATACCTTTCCGTAGACTCTATAATTAATATATTCGGAAGGGACAGCGCCGGGATATAGATTGTCGATTAAGTATAAACTTCCTTGAAATGTCGCTTTTCCGAGATAGAGAGAGTTTTCATTAAGATATCGCGCCACTTTGTTTTCAGGGTCATATTGAAATTCGCTCTTTAAAGTTCCGTAAACGAATAATACTTCACTCATAAGGTCTCCTTTAATCTTTTTTAATAAACTCAAAATATTCCAGTTTTTCTTCTCTTGTGCCTTTTATTTGCGCTTTTTTACGTATCCCGCATGTAGGGCAAGGCTCGGATTCAAGATACGCCGTGCGGCCGAAAATGCGGATATTCATTAAAGTTCCGGCGGGTATAAATATAAAATGGTATTTAATATCCTTTTTAAGTTTTACGGTTTTATTATCCCAATCGCCCATTAGTTTTGGCGGTTCCATAGTTTTATATTCTTTAACTTCCGGCTTTGCGGTTGTTGTCATATCTGAAACCGATTCTATGGAATCTTTTGTAATAAAATTAAAATGCCTTAATTTGGAGTCCTTGTCTCCTTTTATCGATATTGATGGTCTGGCGCCGCAATGCGGACATTCGTCGCCGTCGAGATGAACGACCGGTCCCGTAGTGGATATAGTCATTAGCGTTCCGACCGGAATAACCATAAAACCGTTCGACATATAACATTTTGTTCTCACGACCTTGCCTTTCCAGTCGTTTACAAGAGCAGGTGCGGTTATTATCTGATAATTCGTTTCAGGTTTCATGAGTTCCTCCGTAAGTTCGATTATTTCCATAACTGGTTATTTAATTCAAGTATGCCTCTTTTAATAAGCGTATCTATATCCGTTCTTTTAGTAACCTCAACGGTTTCGGTTATAAGGTCGTCAATCGTTATTTGTATTAACCCTGACGATTTTAAAAATTCCGATATGTCCTGCGAAGGGTCTTCGAGAACGCCGGAAGTTTTAAGAAAATCAAGCGGAACGGGAATCCAGCGCGGAGCAAAAAAATATAAATTCTTTTTTTGTCTGCCGGAAGGTTTAGATTTATCAATTAACGTAAACTTATAAACTTTGCCTTTTTCAATATTAAATTCAGGTTTCATAAAGTCTCCTTAAATTTTTATTAATCTCTTAATAATTCATGTTTTATCCTTAACAACATTCCGGTTCGATTAATATGCCATTTATTGATTCTTGATATTCTTCATAACATTCCTTTAATTGGCATTCCGGTCCATATGACTGGCAACTCTCCCAAATTTTTTGGTCGCAGATTTCGCAAGGGTCCTGCTGTTCGTCGTCGGAATCTAAATGCGTTTCGCTGAACATTTTCACTTTATCGCAGGTTTCATCCTCCGTCGAAACAAATAATTCTAACTCCGGGTTGAATTTTTGCAATAACTCAACAGCTTCACGAACTTTCATACTGCCTCCTTGAAAATTAGTATTAATTAATTTACTGCCCTTATTACCGCTTTTGCTATCTCTTTTACCACGCTCGGCACGACTGCATTGCCGAACTGCTTATAGGACTGGTAATCCGATACTGAAATTTTAAAGCTGTCCGGAAACCCCATATACCGCGCACACTCCTGTGGGGTCATTATGCGCGGGTTTTTACCCTGCTGCTCAATAAGAATCTCGGCGCCGTCTTTTTTATACCGGGCCAATAAAGTTCCTCCAGTATCATCCTGACCGGCTATCCGGTAGCCGAACCCATTCTTTAGAAACGACTTTCTTATATTAGGCGGAATAAGCATACCCCCCCCCGTTTCAGCCGTCAGCCCGCAGGATTCCCTAACCGCATCGAGTAACTCAGGCTTCCACTTGCGGTAATACTCTCCTACTTTACGCTGCGAACAAAGCCATGTTTTGTCTTTTAAAGTATATTTATCAGGAACGTCTTCCTCGAGAATATCCCTCATCTTAAGATTGAGTTCCGGAAGTTCCGGCCATTCAAAAGCGAAAGCGAAGTTAAAGTTCTTAAATGCCACGGTAAATAAACGACTCCTATTCTGCGGCGTAACCGATATAGAGTTATAAACCCTGTCGAATACGGTATATCCGAGTTTGTCTAAAGCATAAAGCATTTGTCTATATTCCTGGCTATTCCTTAACTCTACGACATTTTCGTGAATAAGGACCGGCGGCATACATACGGCTATATAATTAAGCAGATAAGGAATCGTATTGCGGGTATCGTTCCCTTTAAGACCTTTTCCCGCTTGCGAGAACGGCTGGCAGGACGTGGACGCAAGGCAGACGGAATGCTTTGGGATAGTAGAATAATCAATAAGTGAAAAATCCCCTGCCGGTTCCTCTCCGAAGTTCGCCTTATAGGTCTGCCGGGCAAACTTGTCAATTTCGGACGAGAACACGCACTTGGCTTTTACGCTTAAGGAAGCGGCAGCTTGCTCGAAACCGAGACGGAAACCGCCGATGCCGGAAAATAGGTCGATGAAGTTAATTTTCATATACGGCAACTGCCTCCTTTAACCGTTTCCCGGGTTTAAATACAGGCGCGTTATGCATCTTAATTAGCGTTTTCTTGCCCGTCTTTGGATTTTTAAACACCTTAGGAGCCCGGCGTTTAAACCAGAAAGACCCAAACCCGTTAATCGTTACCCAATGCCCGTAGCTGGTAGTCTTACTGCCTTCCCTAAAAACCTCAATGACCGTGTCGGTGAAAGCATTTAAGGCCTTTTCAGCATCGGCGCGAGAAATACTGGCTTTTTCAGAAATCGACTTAATTAGTTCTTTTTTTATCATTGTTTTGTCTCCATTACGCCGCGCGTTTTTCTACGCCGCATGGGAAAACCATGACGGCGCGGTTATTTTTATTAATAAGGGAGTTATATACCCCCCCCCCCCCGCAAAAGTGGGGGGAATATAATTCGATATCAAGAGTTCAGTGGTCGCCGGTCTTTTTGTGAATCCGGTCGATTTAAAATACGAGGCCTTGAACTTCTTAAACTCCTGGAAGTGAAACCCCTTGTATAATTCCCTTATCGCCGTGTCGTCGTAATAAGAGACAAGGAACTTCCCTTTTACGGTCTTTAAGATTTCCGCAAGTACCTCATGGTCCGCCCTGGTAAAAAACTTGCCGCCGTTATAAACGTCCTCGCTGCCGTAATACGGCGGGTCGAGATAGAAAAAAGCGTTAGGCGAGTCGTATTTAGCTATAAGGCTTTTATAGTCAAGATTCTCTATGTTTAAGTTGCTTAATTCCCTCTTCTTCTTAATTACCTTCGTCAGGAATACCCTCGTTCCGCCTACCCTCCCATCCCGGCAGGTCCCGAAGCTCGAACCCCGGCCGGCAAAGCTGCACGCGCGAACGTAAATAAATGCTACGGCCCGGCCAAGATTCGGGATTTTAAAAGAAAAACTCTTTAAGGCATCCCTGTAGGCCTTAAAGTTAACCCTGGAATTAGGACAGTATCTTAATGCCCGCATCAGGCGGTAGCGCAGGTGCGGGATAGACAGGACATAAAAAAGGTTCGATAAGTCCTTGTTTACGTCGTTATAAACATCGCTGACCGACGGTTTCTTGTTTGTGATAATCCAGCCGGCGCCGCCGAAGACTTCGACGTAAGACATCTTTTCGTATCCGGCAGGGAAAGCCGCCAGAATTTCTTTAATCATGCCGTGTTTGCCTCCGATGTAACTGAACATTAATACCCTCCTTAAGGTTTTAATTTTTAAATTCCTTTTATATTACGCTTATTGTTGTTATCGGTATTTTCCTCGGCTCCCTTTTTAATTTCCTTATCCTCCGGTTTTGTAATATCCTGTGGCTTTTTAGGGAGCGTTGCATCCTCTTTTATTTTCTGACCTACCCTTATCTTTAAACGATGCGATTCAATAAAGCCTTCCGCAACTTCCTTATATTTGACCCAAGAAATATTAAAATGAAAAAAGGTCGGCACGTTTACAATCTGAATTATAAACTCCAAATCCTTAAGCGACTTTATGGTTGAAGGCAACAATAAATATTTTTCTATAATCTGCGTGCTCTCGGAATGCGTATATTTACCGTCTTTATCCACGGAATCTGTAGACGTAGTCCTTTCGACCTCCTGCATACCTATCTGGTTACTGACATACGTCGCCTCAACGCTACTTCCGACACGGCCGTATATTTGATTATTGCAACCGCTAATAATACTTTCCGTTAATTCTTTTCCGTATTTGCTGTCGACTTTACTCCTGTCCTGTATCGTTATCACCACTAAAGCATTTTTTTTGCGGCCTTCGTTGACAAGATCGGTAATACTAGACATCCTGTTCAGACTTGCAAACTCTTCGAGGTGAAATATGGTATGCGGATTTTGGAAATCCGGAGCCGATAAGAACTTTTTAAACAAGAGTTCTATAAAGAGCGTTAAAATTGGGCGAACGTAATCCTGCACCTCTTTATGTGAATTTATAAAAATCCTTACGCCCTTCTTCTCTAAAAAATCCGTCGTTATATTAAAACTTTTCACCCCTTTTATATCGGGCTTGGACGGTAAGGCCGAGAATGGTTTAATACGCCTCGTTAATTCCGACATTATGGCGCCGACTGTTTCATCGACCGTTTTAAGCGCCGACATGGCCAGAACGCTTTCATTTCTAATTAAATTATCCTCGTCAAATATTTTTAATAACTCAGCCGGGGTCATAGCGCAATATTTTATGAGATTTTCGTTAGTGGCGATCCCTTCTTCTCTGTGCACTAAAAGATAATTTAAGATAGCCTCAAGAATTAATCTTGCATTATCCGTAAAATAGCTGTTCTTATCGCCTACACTCTCTTCAGGGATTATTACTTTTGCGACGAGTTCTATATCCGACTTATTATTTATCTCATTGAGAATATTCCATACGCATGACCTCGCGTCGGCGGGGTTAAAAATAATATCCCCGTTTTTTGGATTATAAAGAATATTAGTATATTCCGGCGCGGGATCATAAATAACCATATTAATAGAAGGGAACTTATTGTAAATATAAGATAAGAATTTAAGAGCTATCTGCGATTTGCCGGCGCCGGTCGTAGCCCATATCAAGAGGTTACGGAACATCGATTTTATAGTCATAGCCGCTGGTCCGACAGAGCATATAATCTCTTCCGGTTTAATCGTTTTATTATATTTGTCTAAATTTCCAAACCTTGCCCCGCTGATATATTTATCGTTTTTATTATTCTCGCCAACCGACTTAACCGCGGCGCTGTTGGAATTAATTTTAAGAGTAATAAATATTCCGATAGGAATAAAAATCGGATAAATCAAGAATGAATAGATAACAGCTTCTTTATATTGTAGCGCCTTAAAAACATGGACCCAGAGAATCTTATAACCGCCAAACATATGGGTGAATATACTTAGTGAAATAGTCCAATTACACAATACTAAACTCACAGGCAACGCAAGGATGACATGTAAAATAATGGCTATGCCTAAAATAAATCCTATGGAATGTTCCACTTTTGCCCAATGTATTCTGAAACTTTGGTAGTTAAACATTATCCCCTCCTTCTGACGCTTTGATTTTCTTTATAGGATAACCATATTCTTCTAAAATTGCCTCCACGTCCTTTTCGAAATCATCATTAAAGCCGTCCTTTTCGTATGCCTTTAACGTTAATTCTCCTAAGTCTTTTCTCATCGCTGCGTGTGCTTCTACTAGCCTTTGTTTGACATCTTTTTCCTCTTGCATAATAGCCTTTAAATTTTTTGTTTTTTTCATTTCGCTTCCTCCAGTTCTTTAAGTTTTTTGTATTCTCCTTTCACTGTTTCTATCTCTTCCATTAATAGTTTTTTATACTTATTCTCCTCTTTTAATAAGTCGACGCCGGCAGCGGAAAAAAACCCCATATTTAAAATAAAGTCCGTCCGTTTTCTCATGCTTTCGCGCAACACATTCACTTCGGACTTTGCGTTGCCGATTTCAGTTAAAATGGCATCCATAACCCGCTGATTGTCTTTTATAAGTTGTAAATAAGCACTCTGTCTTTGCTGTTCTTCGTAAAAATATTTACCCAGGGCGGCATTCACAATATCCGAAAAATTATCCCCCGGCCGAAACTTCCTTTCATACTTTTGGTCCATCGAAAAAGTCTTTTTCACCTTAGCCATAAAACCTCCTTTTTTTACGCCTTACGCGTATGGTATTTTTATACCGCTTTCGCCATACTGTTAATTTTTATATTTTATGCGTGTTTGTGATACGCCCGCCATACGACGCCATACAAACGCCCCACGCCGTATCCGTGTTTCCGCCGCCGCCGGTGCGTAGGTGTAACCGTGTAGCTGCCGTTTATATTTAAACGTGCGAAGCACACTATATTTACTTTTAGTTTTTACTATAATTAATAATTTTTTCACTATATAATCCTTTAGTTTTTACTATAATTAAATATGTATTTTTCTATATAAGTTTTTAGTATTTACTATAAACAAATTATGCGAAGCATCACTTTATTACCACTCGGCGGTTTTTTGCCGAGTGGTCGTTGCTTATACCGATATAATTTCCCGACATCAATGTTTTTTTGCAATCTTTTTTTCGGATTTTTTATCCGGTTCTTTATTAATTTTTTCAGACGGAATTTTCTCTTTGGGCTTATCCTGTTTTTCCTTAATAGCGTTTTTCTCTTTTTGGCTTTCCCGCTCATTCATTCTTTTAAATCTCTCTCTAATCTCTTTAAATTTTTCCCCGATATCCGAAATAGTCGAGACTATATTCTCATATCCTTCCGCCAGGTTAAGAACCGTATATGGGCGCCAGTTTCTTTTCTCAACATCAAGCGAGCTTATTTGCTTGCTATCATTTTTTGCAGTCTTAAATAATAGCTCTTTTGAAAGCGTCCATATCTCCGCAACGATTTTAGCCCTCGACAGGTTAACGTATATTTCGTTCTTGGTAGTTTCAGCGGCATAAATAAAAGCCTTAAGTACGGTTTGCCCTTGCGATTTAAAACTCGTTATTGCGTATCCGTGGGTAAAATAATTATAATCTTTAGTTTCGAAGCTTATCGTTTTTCTTTCACCAATATTTGCATCTATTTTATAATTGCCGTTTCCTAAATTTTCTATATTTTGGATAAAACCACTCACCCCATTTTGAACTCCGTATTCGTCTTTGTCGTTTTTTATTCCGGTTATTCCAATGTGATAATCGTTTTTTAAAAAAATGACTTTATCCCCTTTTGAAAATTTTCTTTCCGTTTCAATGTAAACCTGATTATCTTTTAATTTATTTCCCGACATCGTGATTTCTTTTCCGGAATAATTGTCCACGACTTGAAGCATTTTATTTTCAAAATCGACCGACTTAACCGTATAGATATGTTTGCCTCTTACAATAATATTTCCGGCTTCATAATTCCATATGTGCTTTTTGTCCTCGTCGCTAATATTTTTTCCTTCGCGGATATCCATCATAAAATCTTCCGCCCCGACTATACCCATGTCTTTTAATTTATTTCGCGTAATTTTATTAAGTTCGCCGCGGTCTTTATTTTGGGCGGCAAGAATAAGATTATTAAGATTTCCACTCTCTATATACGCATTAGTTATTTCCTGGTAAAGTTTTTCTTTAAGGGTTTGGGCGTCCGGCGCTTCCATTTCCTTTTCTGTATTTTTCGCGGTAATCTCGTGTATCATTTTTGCATTATCGAGCATATTCAAACCGTCGGATATATGTCCCTCAGATATCGTCTTAACCACTTCCTTAAAGAAAGGATCTACCTGTCTAATAGACTCCTTCATCTCCACGAATGTAACGTGCTTTGACTTCTGTGCCCTTTCGAACATGCCGCCGGACTGGATGGATGGATGCTGTTTAATGTCGCCTATTAAAATTGATCTGGCGTTTTCTTTTGCACCCAAATCCATAACGTCGTAAAGCTTGCCCGTCGCATTCATAGACGACTCGTCCACGATATCTATTACTTTACCGTTCGAGTCCGTAAAATCTTTTATCCCCTTGCCTCTTAAGATATGACTGTCTATCGTCATCGATTCGTCTATCTTGCCCTGTTCGATTATCTCTATGACGGCTTTGCCCATCGTGGAAAGCCCTCTGAGTTTTATCCCTTTGTCCAACGTTATTTCCTTAAGTGCCTGCAGCAGGGTCGTCTTGCCCGTACCGGCATCGCCCTGGATTATTATGACCCCGTCTTTTGAGGTTAATATCGCCAATAAGACTTTTTTCTGGTCCTTTGTCAAATTAAATTCCCTTCCCTGTTCCACCTTAAACTTTCTTTTCATCTCCGCCTCCCATGACTCTATGGCGGCAATGGCATCGGCTTTTGTCATAATTTGCTCGTATTTCCCGTGCGTTTCCTTGGCGTGCCTCTCTATCCATAATTCCTTCATCCTGAGCTCCTTAGTCGTAAATATCCTATTCCCTAATTTAGTTATTTGAATCAGCTCCTTTTTTTCGGTTTTTTTTTTAACGCTGCATGTAAATCTTTTTCGTTAAATCTTAAATTCTCATAAATGAGATTCTGGCGTACCGCGACCATTAGATTAAGTTCGGTAAAGGAACTGCGGTTTTCCGAAAGCTTGTTCCATGCACTGGCGAAAGCATTGTCTATATCCTCAGCCGTAGCCAGGTTGACTGATTGCTTCACGACGGATATATTCTTCTGCGGACTTTCGGCCCGCCATATTTCGCGGAGCTCCTCTATGGTTTTGCCTTTATCTTTTTTTCCCCGTGTTTCCGTTGCTATTTTTTGTTTCACTTTGGCTTTTTCGGATTCCGCGTAATCATCTTTCACTATTTCATATTCAGCCTTAATCGTGTTAGACCTTTTAGAGAATTGTTTTGCCGTCTCTTCAGATACCCCTGCCACTTCATAAAAGAAATTCTTATAATCGCTTATATTGACTAATATTTCCTTTTTTTTGCGCACCTGATTGACTACGCTCGCGCGATAGAACTTGCCAAGGGCTATTTTCGTGGAACTGTTAGGTTTTAACAAGTCGGCCGGTTCCATAGCGTAGTCCTTACCGAATACTTTGATGCGGTTAGGCACGACGACGTGGGTGTGTACATCGGGGTCGTTATCCTGGCTCGTGTGATGCGTGAACGCGGCCCATTCGACTTTACCTGGATAAACCGGGTCGATTATCTTTTTGCCGGCTACCCTATGGGACAGTCTCGTATAAGCCATTTTTTCAAATTCCTGCATGGCCTCACAAACGGCGTTATTGTGTATTTCTATTAACTCTTCCCTTAGTTTTGGGTCATCGGTCAGTTCTATTAATACGGAGAGCGATTTATCCACGGTAAAGACCATGTCAAAGCAAGCTCTTTCGCCTTTACCGTCTGGAATAAAATCCATGAAGGTTTTTCCGGATTTTAACTTTACAAACTGGCCGGAGGATTCCAATACGGGGTCGCCGGCAAATTTACATGCCTTGCCGCCATAAAAGGTTTCGGTAGCCTGGCCGAGATAATATTCGTCCTTCTGCGTCTGAAAATAATCTTGCGCCCAGCCCTTGGAGCGCGCCACCACGCTTAACATTGCTTATTCTCCCTATTACTTACTTTAAATTAAATTATCCTCTACGAACTCGACGAGCTTCTTTGAACCACAGATGAATACGCCGTGCGAATTAGTATGAGTGTCTATAAAATCAAGAAAGCTGTCTTTTACCGCCCTCTTTAATACTTCCGGATCGTAACCCGCTTTGCGTGTTAATCTGGACGAAAATTTGTTTAAATCTATAAACCTTAAATCTGGATGGGATAAATCGTTTTTTAAATTACACTTTTCCATAAGCCCTCCTGTTTTTAAGTTATGTTTATTTTTACTTTACCGTTACTGTCCGAATTTCGGACAGTTGACTAAAAGTTTTATTTTTAGTTGAATATTTTACCTATCGCGTCCACTATCTGCTCCGCGGTAGCCGGGGTCGCTACGCGGACATTAAGATGATAACCGTCGGCATCCTCAGCCATTTTTAGCTTAATGCTTACATGGGCATCATTAAATATTTTCATCGATTTATTAATTGCTTCTATTGCTGCTATATCCCTCGGATTTTTTGGCTTAAGATCCGCCGGGGGCTCTTGATTTTTACCGGAAGCTGGGGGCTGAGTCTCGGATTTTCCAGCCGTATTATCCCCGCCGCCTTCAGCTGTCCGAAATTCGGACAGTCCCTTTTTATCTTTATTTTTATTGACTTTCTGGGGTTTGGAATTTTTTTTAATTTTATCTATGCCCGACCGAGTGAAATTTCCTGGATTAGACTGGACCTCGTTTTTTTTAACCGGGTCAATTATCCCTTCCGCTGCGGCCAATTTCCTGAATTCTTTATTGCCCTCTTCCCCTGACGGAAGATCTTTAAGTTTGTCTTCGAACTTCCGACCTTTTAATATTTCTTCAACAAGGTTTTTTTTAATCCCGGTTTTTACCACGATATCGCGCATAGACATTCCCTTGTCTTGATAAAGCTTTAAGCCGTAATAAAGTTCGATAAGGGTCAGGTCCTTACGATGGACGTTCGCTATTATCTGCGCCCCGTGGATATCTTCATCCTTAATATCCTTGATGGAACAGAGGACGCTGTCCACGCCCAAAAGTTTACATGCCTTTAAACGGCGCTCGCCGTCGATAATAACATAAGCCATGCCTTTCCTGCGGACGACGGGCGGGTTAATAAGGCCTACCTGCTTTATGCTTTCCGCAAGCGCCTCAATTTCTTCCTCTCCGAATTCTCTTCTTACCTGCTCCTCTACGACGATATCGTCTATGGGGAGTGTTATCGCTTCATTGCCACCAAGAAACTCCAGGGGATCGTCCCCTATTGATAATTTTCTGCTCATTGTTTTGCCTCCAGTATTTTTTTAATTTCAAAGGTAAAATCCATATAATCCTGATACCCTTTGCAGTGTTTGTGCCCGTAAATGCTTTTGCCTACGGCAGACGCTTCCGCAAGAAGCGTATTTCTCCTTATATGTGTGTCAAAAACTCTAAACCGCCCTCCAAGTTTCCGCTTGATGTAGTCGACCATAGTGGCACACATAACAGTCTTCTGCATCTGCGTCATAAGTATTCCGAGTATGGCGAGATTTGGGTTGTAAGGCTTGATATCCACCACGATATTTTTAATCATGGCGCCGAGTCCCTCTGCGGCCAACTTCTCTCCTGTAATAGGTATAATTACGGCATCGGAAGCCACGAGAGCGTTTTTCGACAGGAACCCCATAGCGGGAGGACAATCGATTATAACGATGTCGTAATCAGCCTCAATGTCTATGAGCGCCGTCTTTAATATACTTAAAGACTGTTCATCATCTTTGCCTGAATGTTCTTTTTCTATTCCGTCGAAATCGAGATGCGCCGGGGCGACGTCGATTCCTTCGGCAGTCTTTATAATACCCTTTATTCCCGCGGTGCCTTTAAAAACAGCGACGAGCGATTCTCCGGCGTCTTTAGCTCTTATTCCTAAGTGTATGCTTGCATTAGCCTGCGAGTCCGCGTCGATAAGCAACACATTTTTATCGTGAAACTTATGGAGGCCAACCGCAAGGTTGACGGCTGTGGTGGTCTTCCCCACCCCTCCTTTTCTATTTATTACCGATAACGTTACCATTTTCACCCCCATAATAATTTGTGGTCAAAATATTTGACTACCTTTAAACCCCTTTTATTTCCTTGCTTTACCGTTACTGTCCGAATTTCGGACAGTAACTTATTCTGTCATTTTTAAAAACTCTTCTATTGCTTTTTTCATGTCGTCGTAATTCCGTCCTATCGACGAAGCCTTATATTTAACAGTAAAGAGCCTATACTCGCCTATACTCGCCGGAAATATCGAATAATCTCCTTCCTCGTATATTCCTTTAGTCTCCATCTGTATCGCGATATTCTCCGCTCTGGTCACGGCCGCCACCATGTATCCGCCTGAAACCGCACAATTCATAACTATCACCCCCCTTTACGCTAAACTGCCTTCATTAAAATTTAAACACCGGCACGGTTGTTTAGTTTTTAAATTGACCAGTGCCGCTAAAATTTCATAATTAACTTTTTCGCACGGTTTATCGCCCACCGCCGCAGCGTATTCGATATTCTGACCCTTAGAGAGCCCATCTTCTGTTTCGATAAATAAAGCTTCGTCGCACCTTTTAATCATCTCAATGCAGTCAGCCAAAACCGTCTCGTATTCGTTTCCGTTATCGTAAAAATGCCTGAAGTTTAAAACCGGACTAAACGGAATTTTGCCGGATATCCTGACGTACTCGCCGCCTAATTTCGAAAGTTCCACGCCCCTGTCCGGGTCGCAGGAATAAGGAACGCTTATAAAAACAACTTTTTTCATTTAATTTATCTCCCCCTGTTAACCGCTTTTTGAATTGAATCGCGTATTAGTTTTTATAATTTCTTGCCTTTATCTTAATTTACAATCCTCTTGCCATAGATTTTATTTGCCAATCCCTGACCGAAGGATTTGACGATAAATGAATTTTTGAATCTCCTTGGCTCATTATTTCTTGAAACTTATTAATATCTACTGAGGAGGGGGCGGGAGGATTTATCCCCTTAAGCATCCCTGCGGCCAGAACCTTATTGGAACCGTTATTTATGATTCTGCCGTAATCCAGCCGTTTTTTAACGGCTTTAAGGTCGTCCTCGGACTCTGTATCTGACGGAGCGCTATTTTCTGTTTTAATGGATTTTTTTATAGTGGCAAGCGTTGGAACGTTGATATGGTATTTCTTTAATATCTGCGGGGTAAATAACCCCAGTTTGACATCAGCCTTGATTTTTTCCTGTATTTCATCGTCTATTTTTACGTCGGGCGGAGCCGCCTTTTGTTTCTTAAACCGTCCATATGTATTTCTGCTGATGCCGTATTTTTTGTTAATTTCACTAAAAGAGATACCCGCGTTTATATCTCTTATCATCTCCTCTTTATTTTTTAAAAACTTGGACGGGGATATATCGGTAATATGTATTACCCCCTTTGCGTAGCCTTCTTTTATTTCAAAATGTCCTCTCACGTCGAAATGCGAAGACCCGTTGACTACAATGTCGAAACCGACGGGAAGGGATTGTAAAACTGCTTGAAATTCCTGATTGTTCATAAAAACCCCCTAAATACGAATAAATTAAATTAATTTCAGCCTTAAAGTTTTTATTACGTTTTTTTCCTGCAATAAGGCGATCTTAAAATCTTTACTTTCCGGAAACACCTTAGACAATAAAAGGGTAACCTTATACGCCTCGATAAGCTCTTTTATCTGCTTTTTTATCGCCAGTCTTTCGATTTCGGCAATGCCGAATTTTTTGAACCCGTCCGACATTAAATTTAAGACGACCTTAGGGTCATTGTCTTCCGGATATTCGCCTTCCCCTATAGGGAGATCGTAAATTGCGTCATTGTTGGATTTAGCCGCGAAGTAATCGGCGCCGTCGTGCTTCACGGCAAAGTCTTTAAAACTTGAATTCGTATAAATAATCCAGCACATAATGCCCTCCATCGTTTTTCTTATCGCAACCCGTCCACATATTCGTTATATAAATACGGGTATTTATCTTTATTTCCTAATAATAATCTTTCGTATAAAAATGCTTTTAGTTGTAATTCCGCCATCGCCTCTATAAATCCCTGGTCTTTAAATCCTTCCCATTTTGTCTTGAAATTATTTTTTAAAACATTTTTCTGCTCTGTCGGCATAGCCGCTATAGTGCCTATTACTTCATCCATAAGCGACTTCTCCTCTTCCCTCGCGATAAAATGTTTAGCTTGTTTTACTTCTATCTCGCCTACCGGCCTAATCTTATATATCTGCATCTATCCCTCCCTCTATTTCCTTAACATATTGAGATATATATTCCTGAAACTGTTTTTTTCTATTAGCTTCCTCATCCGGGGTAAGATTTACCGGCCTTTTTATTAAACCCAACATAGCTTTATTATCTAAAGACTGCTCTTTTTTGCTCAACTCGTCTATATCCAGATAAGTTCCCTTCTCCAGCATCTTCTGATAAAATCCGGCAGGGTTTCTTATTTCTATGTTTTTTTTGATTATCAAAAGCTTTTTGGCGGCCTTAACGGCGGCGTCAGACGAATATAACTTTGAGTGGCTCAATATAAGGGTTTGATTTATACCGATTTTCGCGAGGGTTGTAATTTCATCGGGGCTTAGGCTTAAATCCGGTTCTTGTATTTTCTGCGATAATTCTAAAGCGGCCGGCTGCACAACCTTTGCACGCGAACGCTTGTAGATAATATTGTCGCCTTTTATTTCAATATTAACGCCCTCTTTTTTAAGGGCGGCGGTAAGGCCGTCCGTGAACGACCTTTTAAAATTAGATAATTTAAGATTTTTAAGTTGGAGTATTTCCTGGATTTTTATTAATGGGGTTGGGAAAGTAAATGTAGAGGATTTTAGATATAAAAAAAGCAGCTTCTGAATCCTGCCGCCGGTCAGCGACCGATAATTATTAAGGTCTATTGAGATTGTGTAGGGATTTCTTTTAATATAAAAATCATAAATTTCGCTGGATAGGCGAATTACGATACTTCCTTTTTCGTTACGCTCGTCCCCCCAACCTAATGTATCGATAAAACTAAAAGATACAACTTCAGGACCTTTTTGTAATTTAATTACAGACGTTTGCAACGCGTTTAATGATTCCCGAATAATCTTATAAGTCTCTCTATTCCGGCTATTAAATACTAATTGTGATAGGTTATAAAAACTCGTCGATATAATCTGTCCCTCTTTTTTTGCCTTCTCGATGAGGACCGCAAGTATAATCTCGTCTTCAATGATTAATCTTAATGCTTTCATATATAACTCGATATTTTGGATGCTGTCTGTATTAATAAGTGTAAACTTGTCCACGACGAGCTTTTGGCGTTCCTTGTGATGGCTAAAACAACAAGTGGTATTTAGCCATGTAAAAATCGATACGAGGTCTTTCTCTAATTCACCCATTTATTACCTCCGACCAAAGCGTAGTGAGGTTGCGACCAAAGCGTAGTGAGGTTGCGACCAAAGCGTAGTGAGGTTGCGACCAAAGCGTAGTGAGGTTGCGACCAAAGCGTAGTGAGGTTGCGACCAAAGCGTAGTGAGGTTGCGACCTTGACGCCGGGAAACACAAGACCAACGTAAGTTTCCGGGCGTGAAAGCACTTAAAAGCACTTTAAAGCACTTAAAAGCACACACCGCCGAAAACAACGTGTGTGAAAAATATTTTAAAAATTTAAAAGAAAATTTATTCATTTTTATTTTTTTATTCCTAAATGAGCCTTAACATCGGCGATGTTATATTTATTAGGTCGATGATATTTATTTTTTAGATTAGCGTTTATATTAATTTTTGGTTCGGGATTTATAGTGATGCTTTCGAGATATTTCTCAATATCGCTGATTTCGACGAGTATTTTTTTCTTACCGGGCTTATAATGTTTTATTTTCTTTTCACGCAGGAGTTGGCAAAAATAAGTATAAGAAAGGTTTAAATATTTTGCGCCCTCGCGGGCGTTTAAGAGCCGTGTCTGAATTTCAGTTTCCATAATTTATTTTCTTAATTTTAATTAATTTTTAAGTATTACTTAAAATTATAATAAATAAAAATATTATGTCAAGTATTTTTTTAAGGTATAGTTAATTTTATTTTTTGAAAAGATAAAGTATATTTAAAAAATGAAAAGAACTAAGCCTAATATTAAAATAGATAAGGAATTTGGGGATAGACTTAATAAATTACTTATAAATTTAAAGAAAAAGGCTAAAAATAGAGATGATAAAAAGAAATTTACAAAAGAAAAAATAGCTGAACATTTAAAATTAAGCGGAACAATGGTATCGCAATATATTAACGGCAAGCATGCGATGTCTTATTCTCGTTTATATCATTTAATTCATTATTTGTCCCTTACCCCTAATGATATTGCCTACCTCTTTAATATAAATAATCTTAAGGATATTAAAGGAAATGAATTTAATCACACTTCTACTATCTCGCTCTTAAATCATCCGGACGTGAAGAATTATTATTCAATAATTGAAGATGTTTATATTATTAATGATGACAAAATTAAAATAGAGTTAGAATTTTGTTTAAAAAATATCAAGAAAGACATTGATGAATATAAAAAAACTATAAATCAAAAGAAAAAAATTTTAGAAAGTTAGTCTTGGTTGTGGATAATACTAAAAAATATAAATAAAGAAGGGGTTAAGGGAGGGTTTATTATGAAAAAATTATTATTACTTGGACTTTTATTAATTCCAGTTCTTGTATTTTCCGGATGCGCAAGTTCTTCGGAATCGGTATTTAACACAGAAGGATCAATGTTCGGAGGCAAGCATTTTGCGAACGAGAAGGCTTATTTTAAAACGCATATTCCCGCGGCTAAAAAGGTATATAAGTTATGCGAGATGAACATAGCGTATTACAATGCGCATTCCGACAGATGCAATATAGCGTATTATGCCTTAAAGGATTCCGGGAACCTTCCAAGTTATAAATCTAACTGAGGATGGAATAAAAATGTACTTTATGAAAAAACTACTTTTATTAGGACTTTTATTAATTCCCGTTCTTGTATTTTCCGGATGCAGCGGATTCCAAAATAGCGCATTAAGTATGGAGGGAATAAATCCTAAAACGGATCGCCCATATGGGATGCCTTATTATCCTGATTGTAGGCAGTCTTATCCTGCCGGTTCTTATGCTTTTAAAAACTGCGAGGAAAATCAGGCAAAAAATAATACTACAGCATCTAAACAACCGCCGGCGCCGATAGAAAAATTAATGCAATCTCAAAAGTGAGGTTAAATATATGTTTGGATTTTCGCCAATAATTATTATTCTGGCTGTAATTATTGGGGTCGTATTATTATTAAAAAAACCTTTAAAAAAAAGTACCTATGTTGATAATATTATAAGTTCTACTAATCAGTCTTCTGTAGATGATATTGAATTTAAATATGATGGCGGAGTTGTTTCGAGGATAAAATTAGAGAAGGCTATAAATGTTTTTGTGAGAATTGAAGATGAATATCAAAAAAAACTAAAAATTGCAATAAAAACGGGACAAACCGAACCCAATCATGAAGAGATAGCAGTTAAATATTCAGAAGAAACTGAAGCGGCCGAAAAAGCTATAAAACAATTCGGTAAACAAATTAAACCGAATAGTCTAAAAAATATGCAGAAAATTTTTTATGATATTGTAAATAATGGAGATGATATTAGAAGAAGCATAGCGTATACGGTGCTTAATTCAAAATGGGATGGTATAGGTAATTGGCGGCGCTAAAAATTTAAGTTTGATTATTTTTTAAAATAATTATATAAAAATAAATATGAATATCGTAAAACTCGAAACCGTTCAGGACAAAATAATCGACGTCCGGGGAGAAAAGGTTATCATAGACAGCGACGTGGCCGTGTTATACGGAGTCGAAACGAAAAGGGTAAACGAAGCGGTTAGTAATAATCCGGAAAAGTTCCCGGAAGGATATATCTTTGAGCTCAATAAAAACGAATGGAATGGATTGAAGTCGAAATTTTCGACTTCAATAAAAGGCGGTAAAGTAAAGCTTCCGACCGCCTTTACCGAAAAAGGCCTTTATATGCTTGCTACCATAATAAAAAGCCCTAAGGCCGTTAAAACCACCCTGGACATCATAGAAACATACGCCAGGATAAAAGACCTTTCCAGAAGCATATCGAAGCTTCCGACCGCAAATGAAGCCGAGAAAAAGAGGATAGGCGAGAAAGCCGCCAGGGTTATAGGCGATATTATTATGAACGGGAGCGATGCGATGGAAACCACCGGCAGCGAGACGTCATTTAAAATGAGCCTGGGTTTTATAGAATTTAAACACACGGTCAAGAAGGGAAAGAAAGAAAAATAAGGTTAATTAAATTAATTTAAATGGAGGTGGCTTATGGAATCAGAAGAAAGTGCCGTAAATTATCTGTCGATGTTTAAATTTAAACCAGAAGTTAAAAACAAAAAATTTCCCGCACTTACAATCATCTCATCTTTACTTAAGATATTTGCCCTCATTACCTTAATATTTGGATTTTTAATATCGCTAATTATGGCAATTGAAATTACTTCTAATGGTAGCGGAGGTTCCGGTTTTGCCAGCTTTTTAATTGGCGTAATTGGTTCAATCATAGGATTTATTTTACAATGGGCTCTTGCCGAAATAATCCTGGTATTCCTTGATATGGAAAAAAATACGGAAGACATTGTTAAATTACTGCAAACCTCAAAAACAATAAAATCAGAGGAAGTAATATGAAAAAAAGGAAAATATATAAGGATATTATAATAGGCGGCGCTATTATAGGTCTTGGTTTTGGGGCGGCAGGTTGTTCATTTAATAATAACAACCCTGTTTCTATCGGTAAACGTGCCATGGAAGATATGGATGCTGGAAATATGAAAGCCCTTACTAATCTGTATGCACCAAGCTATAGAGATGCTATGAGCAACAATGTCAAAATACAAACAATGCTCGCAAACGCATCGGCCGATATGGCAAAACACGGTAAAATAGTAAGCATAAAGGTATCTAAAAAAATAATTAATAATACAAGTGCAAGTGCAAGTGTAAGCTATACTGTGAAATATAGCGATGGCCATATAGACTATGACAATAATATGGATTTTATAAAAATTGACGGGAAGTGGTATCTTTCCGCGAATTAATAATTTTATGGCTATCCAAAACCTATTAAAAGATGGTTTATTGCTTTTTGTGAAAGAATGTAACCATCTGGCGGATATTGTCGGCAGGGAAGATAAAAATTGTCCTTATACCCATGTAGGGATTATTTACAATAAAGGCGTCATACATTCCCACACGGATAAAAAAGCTCAAGGCGCCGTTAAATATGAAGATATAAAAACTTTCATGGATGGCATAGATATATACGGATTATACAAACCATTAGTTGATTATACAATAATGAAAAAGGCATCCTTAAAGGCGGTAAGTTACATTGGCAGACCGTTTGATGGTTCTTTTACTCTTATAAATGACGACGCGGTTTATTGCACGGAGTTAATATGGAGATCCTATTTATTTGCCGGGGTTGATTTGGTAGAATCGAGAATTAAGACTATAAACTTTATGCGTGCAAGACAAATTATACTGCCATCTTCAATTCTAAAATCTAAATATCTTGTGAAAAAGGAAATAAGGAAGTGTATAATTCCATTTAATTAAAGCTCTTTAATATTCCTCATTTTTTATTAGCCCACCCCACACGAGTTTTTTTAACAGTTTCAATATCTCTTCGCTGCTCCTGCGTTTTTTTAATATAGCTGACATAGAATCTACACAATTATTAACCCCTAAAATTAAATCTTCATCTTCATACCTATATATTTCTTTAATTGCAACGATTCTTTTCTTATGGAGATTTGTTTAATAACTTGGTTTTTTCTTCGAAATCATCATAAAAATATTCAAGTTGAGTATTTAAAGATTTAGAAATTTTTGTTACCTTATCAAAAGGAATTTGATTAATCCCTTTTTTATATCTCTGAATCAAGTGATAATTCACACTAATCATCATCAACAAACCTTTCCTGAGTTATTTTAAGCTCTTTCCTTTTATTCCTGATTTTTAAACCAATATACTTAAATAGATCTAAATCTTTATTTCTTGGCATTTAAGATAAACCCACCAATTAAACTATAAGTTTTATATTTATTATTGCCTTATATATTTTTAAATACTATTAACTATACCTTAAAAAAATACTTGACATAATATTTTTATTTATTATAATTTTAAGTAATACTTAATAAAATAAATTTAAAAATAAAAAATGCATCCACTAAAAAAATATCTAAAAGAGAAAAGAATGACCCAAACAGAATTCGCAAGTAAAATAGGGGTATCTATCACGACAATCCACTATATTATTAATCATACAATAATTCCTAAGCCGGAAACGGCAAAAAAAATAGCAAATATAACAGGAATACCAATTTTAGAATTACTATATCCTAAGGAAAAATCATGAAGGCATGGGAGCATAAATTAACAACCGTCGCCATTTATTCCGCAGTTTTTAGTTCGGCCGCCACAAGGTTGAATTATTTAACTGTAGAATATTTTATCTACGGCCTCGCGGCTACGGTCATCGGATCCCATTTTCCAGACTTCGATATTTTTATTTTCGGCCCCGGGTCCTCCCCTGACGGCTTCATTAGGATTCGCGGACACAGGGGCTTAATGCATTATTATAAGCTCTATCTATTAGTTTCTTTGCCTTTAACATCTGGATTAATAGCTTATGCTATTTTCCTGAATTTTAGCCAGTTGTCTTTATTTATTATTTTTACCGATATTTGTTTCTTTTTTGCGGTCTTTATGCATATCGCCGAGGACGCTCCGACCACGGCCGGCATCCCGGTTAAAAAATTCGATAAAGACCTGTATGTTTCATACAGCTACAAAATGGGCAATTACAATTCATGGACTATAATGCTGGTCGCTTTATCGGTCGTAGCCCTTTCCGGAGTGGTTATTATTTATAACGCATTAAATAAATTTATATGAACCGTCTTTGTAAATATAAATTATATTTTATCGCAGTCTTTATCGGACTGCTGTTCGCCGCGAGCATTACGACGGCGAACTACTTTAATTTTTTGCGCGAACCTGGATTATTTGTCGTCTACGAATACGGCGCGAGCCTTAGGATGCTTAAAAAAAGCCCCGAAAACACTGTCGCGGGCTACCGCGTTAAATTAACTAAGTACTATATGGATAAAAAGATAAGAAATTGGGCTTCCGTCTCAAAGGAGTTGCTCCTTTTATATCCCATAGACAGAAGCCTTTTATCTTCGCGTAGGCTTGGCTCGTATGCTTATAAAAACGTTAAATTCGACGGGAAAATAATTAACGAATTAAAAATCGTTTACGGGAGGTGATGAATAGATGGCCACGGTCGACAAGATGTACCAGTGCGAAGAGTGTAAAGTTTACTTTAAGAAAGAGGATATCGTTGAAGTATATCCTGCCTCGTCTACGGGGAAAACTAAAAAGATACATGTCTGCAAGACATGCTTTACAAAGAAATATCAAAACGAAGACTAAAAAATTAAAACAAGAAATTAAAATCAGAATTAAGGAGGTAAGGACAATGCGTTTAAGGGATAAATTATTTTTGTTTGCATTAAACCACGGCAAATTGTTTTCCATCGCGGCCCTGGTCGGCTTCGCCGGATTAAATCTGTTATTTTTTACGCAGAACGCCTCGGCGATAACTTACGAGCAGTTTAATACTGCGGGGAGTTCCGCTTTACCGCAACTTGGGGTATCAGGCATGGTCGATACCGCTACGACATGGGTTTGTTATAGGCTTGCGCCGGCGGCGATAACAGCGGGACTTGTCGGAGCTTTTTGGAAAGTAAAACGGCATGACCCTAAGGGTGCTCAACACGCTTTAGAGGTGGCAGGAGGCGGCTTGGGCGTAATGGCAGCCCCAAGTATAGTCCATGCAGGGATGAACATATATCATGCTTTACATCCGGGTCCATAATATGCGGGTAGAGTACACTGTTTACGACATAAGCAACAAAGTTCTGAAATTAGGACTATCGTTTTACGAGTGGGGGGCGGTTATTTTTATAGGACTAATATCTGTAACGATATTCCACCGCGGACTTGAGTTTTTTTACGATATGGCCTTTACCGCCGCCCTGGTTGCAGTATTGAAATTTTACAAATTAGGCAAACCCGACGGATTTGTCGGCAGCCTTATCAGATTCTATATGTCTTCTAATATATATCACGTGCATTACAGGCAGGAGAACAAGAGTGTTAATATCCGCTTCAAACTTTGATTACAAACAGGAAACTACCGAGTTTTTAAAACTCTTAAATTTGCTGTCCATCGAGAACAACACTATAATCTCGATAGACGGCAGTTACTCGGCTGTTTACAGGATTACAGGGACGGATTACTACCTTAAAACCGATGCTGCCCTGAATTACATGGCCGATATATACGACCTATTCTTGTCCCTCCTGCCGTCGGACGTAATATTAACTTTTATCTATAAGATAGGCGATAAAGACCCTGAATTTATAGAAAATTACCGCCGTTCGGCGAACCCGCCGGCTGAGTTTGATTTTATAAAAGAAAACAAGATCAAAAACTTAGAAACCAGAACGGTAAAAAAAATAGACATATATCTCTATGCCACGATTAAGTCGTTCGAACTGGAAGCGGCTTTAAAAACCGGGATTTTACCCAAAATATTTCATTTTGTCAGCAGTATGTTCTCGCTAAACCGGCAGGACGTTATAGCAAGTTATACAACCGCTTTAGAGAAACTCGGAAACCTTACGCGCAATCTTGCTTATCTTACTTCGACCGCCGGTATTAAAGTTAAAAGGCTTAACGATCAGGAGATATTCGATTATCTGTTTAATTATTTAAACCCCGACCGCGAGGTAAACCCGCCGCTCTTGCAGGACATAAGCGAGAACGAGACCTTGCGGTCGGCATTGGTTTACTCCCCTTTATCGGTCAATAAAAATTATATATCTGTCGGGAGCAAGAAATATAAGTTTATTAATATGCATAAGCTCCCTAAAAAAATAGATACTATGGGAATAACGGAACTTTTGAACCTTTCCGCAAAATATTATTTTTTTAAATATACCGTAGCGGTCAGCTTTTATGTTCCGGAACAGGAAAAAAGGTATAAAGACATACAGACCGACGGAAATATCAAGCAATCTATGGCGGAAGTTACCGGCGGAGATTATATCGACTATAAAGGCGAAACCGAAGCCGACACTATAAAAGCGTTGCTACAATCCGTAGCGAAAGGCGGAAAGAAGCTTATAGACGTAAGCCTGGCTTTTATGGTTGAGGATGACCTTAAAAGGAATACGGCGACGATAATAGATGCATGCAAGCATTTTAATACTATGGAAGCGATAGATGATACGCTGGAGTATCGTAATCTATTCTTATCGTTTCTTCCAGGAACGCAGCAGTTGAATTTTAGGAAGAAAACCGTTACATCTAAAGAAGCCGCCAACTTCTTTCCGCTGCAGCAGGGATTCAAGGGAACCAATAATACGCCTATAGCCCTGTTTAACGCCAGATTTGAATCCGTTTCCCTCGATTTAATTAAAAATGCTCTTTCGGTAAAGCACGGGAATATATTCGGTAAATCGCGTTCCGGCAAGGGCTTTACTATGAACGAATTCCTGTCGAACTATTTTTTATCAGCAGACGACATAGATATAGTCGGCGTGGACATAGGCGGCACGTATGAGAAATTTACGAAGCTTTTTAACGGCAATTACGTCGATATCGAACTCGACGGAAGGTATAACTTGAATCCGTTCCCCTACAAAAAAGACATTATAACCGCCGCTGGTGATTATAACCCTGAAATACTCAATTTCTTGTCGAACGTGATTGCCATGATGGTTCTGCCTAATACGCTTCCCGAACCGAACGATTACACTATCATCGCCCGCGCAATATCCTCGGCTTATAACGGCGTTCCCGCCGATGAAAATCCTACCTTTTCGGACGTAAACGAGGTTTTATTTAATTACAAAGAGGGAAGGGATATAAGCGACACTCAAAGAGCTGCCGCCCTCGCAAAAAACCTCTTCCGGTGGACGGATTCCTCAAGCCCCTACCTCGAGCTCATCAACCGGAAAGGGACGCTTGATTTATCGAACAGGATAAACGTATTTGATTTGCAGAAAATTAAAGATTATCCCGAACTGCAAAAGTTGGTTTTCGCTATTATCAAGAACCTGACGTTTAAAAAGATGTACGATCGGCAAAAAAGGGTTATATTCTACTACGACGAATGCTGGGAATTCCTAAAAGACCCAGTGGCGGCAGCCATGATATTACATTTATATAAATCTTCCGCGAAATGGGGTTGCGCCGCTTATTCGATAACCCAGGAACCCAAAGACCTATTAAAAACTGATGTAGGCCGGTCTATAATCGAGCAGTCGTCAATTAAGATATTTTTACACTTAGACGTCAATTCCGACCCGGCCGATTTATACGCCTGTGGTTTAAACGAAAAAGAGACGCAGGCTATCCATACTTTAATGACCGTGCCGGGCTATTATTCCGAATATTTTATGAAGTTCGGCGACGATTCGATGATAATCAGGAACGAACCGGCGCCGTTCGAATACTGGCTCTACTGTAAATCAAAAGAAGACTTTGAGATAGAAAATAAAATTAATCTTGAATATCCTAAAGCGTCTTTAAGGGAGCGGCTGGAGATTTTAGCCGACCGTTATCCGCACGGACCTTATGGGGAGGGTTTATCATGAAAAAATTATTATTACTTGGACTTTTATTAATTCCGGTCTTGATGTTCTCGGGATGCGCAAGTTCTTCGGAATCGGTATTTAACACAGAAGGATCAATGTTCGGAGGTAAGCATTTTGCGAACGAGAAGGCTTATTTTAAAACGCATATTCCCGCGGCTAAAAAGGTATATAAGTTATGCGAAATGAACATAGCGTATTATAATGCGCATTCCGACAGATGCAATATAGCGTATTATGCCTTAAAGGATTCCGGGAACCTTCCAAGTTATAAATCTAATTAAGGTGATATTATGTTTAAAAAATTTAAAAAAGTAACTGCTTTTATTGTCATTATCGCATTCACATCGTTTTACACTCTGTCGGTTATGAACACTAAAAACGCATTTGCTATGATAATTCCTTCAATTGGAGGCGTTATTGAGGCCGCTGGAGCTATGGCCGATGCAGGACAAGCATTACAGGCAGCTGGAGCCGCAACAGGTATTAGCTTATCTTCAATCCCTGGTCCATTTGGTCTTTCATCACAAGTTAATATTTTAGGCACGACGATTGCAAATAAGTTTGGCGATACTGGCAAAATAATGGTTTCTATGGCAAAACTCCAGGTGTCTTTAGCTAAAGTCCAATCCTCCGTCAACGCCGCTACAAATGCCGTATCCGACGTTTACGGCGCGGAAGCCGACATAACCGGAGCACGTAACTCCCTTCTGTCTAACGGTATAATCATGACTAACTGCCAGGCCGGACAAGGAATACTCGGTTCCGTAGCCTCCGAGCAATGCACGGAAAGCACCATTAACTCGAATATATCCGACCTGCAGGGGACTTATACCGACCTGGGCGGACAGGCCGGTATATCCGGTAACGGCATATCCTCCGCCCTGTCAGGAAGCTCTACCAGCCAGTCCGCGCTTTTAAGCGGCGCAAGCAATTTTCAGTATATAAGCGAAAACGGCATGGCGGGTCCGGTGGCCGTAAATCCGCAAAGCAACCTCTGCCAGGACGAGCTGGCCGCGGGCGTGGTAACGGACGCATCTAAATGCACAGAGAGCTATCAGGAAGCCATGAACGGCGAGCTTAACAAAAACCTTCTCGTCGGTTCCACAGAAGGGATAGCTCAGGGTAATGCCGAGGTAATGACGGGTTCTGCATTCTCCAAGAACGTATCCGGTATGACCGGCACGTATGACCAGCAGCGTTTGGACCTTTTAAAGATGATAGCCGAGGAAAATGCGCAGCAGCTTAAGGCGACCGGCGCTCTTACCACGCAGATAGGCATAGCCAATCAGGTCAAAGCGGCAAAAACTATAAACAAAACGGAAACTCCCGTAATAGGAAAACCGAACGACCCTATTAAGGAGATGCAGGCTAACGGCTGGTATTATTAACGATAAATTAAACTGTCCGAATTTCGGACAGTAGGCGTAAAAGTAGTAAATATATAATATTGCTGGAAATAAGAAAATATGAAAAAAATAATTTCTATCCTTGTTATCTTTTCGGTTCTGGTCGGAAGCGCGTCCGTCTATGCAATGGGCTCGCCCCAGTCCACGAACCCCAACGGGCCTAATTACGTTGGACCCAAGGTAGCGGCGGCCGCAAAACCGACCTTTCCTAAGATGTTTTATATTCCAAAGACCGGAAGAGCCGGTTCTGATTTTAACATAGAAAAAGTGCCGTCTTATATCCTCGACGATCAGGCGCTCGTGTTTTTTTTGGAAGAAATATCCTTGTCTCTTATCTCATTCGGATTTGTCTATAACTTATTCCTTAATCTCTATAGGACTGTTACCGGACAAGAAGCGCAGAATAAGAGTTTTTCTCAATTATTTGCGCAATTCGTCTGGGCTTTGGCGTTGCTTGGAGCATGGGAATACGGGTTGCTTTTCACACAATACTTAAGCGTCGTGGATTCCGTGCAGATTTATATAGTTAATAATTTAACTATCGGGTCGATAACTAACGGCATTCTTACGACTATAAAAGAGATGATATCTCAAGTTAATTTTAAAGGCGGCGGGTTTGAATGGTATAACCCATTCTCTTGGGCCAAGTTAGGACAGCTCACCATTACTGCCATAGAAGAGTTCTTTTTATCAATAGTACTGTTTTTTATATACGTTTTATATACAGTTATATATTTTATTATCTTTTTATTTCAATTACTTATTTTAGGGCTTTTATACGGCGTTTTTCCCATTTTCGTCGGGATTAACTTAGGAGAATATTCCGCAAAACTAAGTCCGCTCTTTAACTGGTTCAAGTGGTTTTTTGAAGTTTCGACATGGGGCGTGGTAATCCTGCTCGAAAATGTTTTTTTTAATCTTATCGTCGGCAATTATCTCGCATCCGCTGGCCTTATAGCGCCAGGAATGGGTTTTAGTCTCGTCGTCGCAATAGGCCTTATAGTCGTGATGGTAATAATGCTTATCGTTGGCCCGTTTTTAGTCCATAAAATATTCGGATTAACGTCCGGACACGAAGTCAGGGGTAAAGCCAGACCCTCGGCGGAAACCCGCGGGCAGATTGCCAAGGCCGCCAAGGTCGCTAAAGCCATTTTAACCGGCGGCGCTTCCATCCCCGCTGATGCGGCGGCGGAGGCCGCCAAAAAAGCGGCTGGTTCAACCGCCGAAAACGCTCAAAATGCGGGTGCGGGCGGCGGCAGTGAGGTTAAGCCCGGCGAGAGGGCAGGCGGAGCCGTTGCCCCCGGCGTATTTCAGCAGCCTAATACTAACAATAAACCCGCAAAGAAGGAATAAAAAGCATGGGAAACGAAATTAAAAACCTACAGAAAAAAATTAAAAAACCGCGGCGCCTTTTCTATGAAAAATGGGGCGAGATGAATCTGGCTGTTACAGGTATGATTGCCGCAGCGGCGGCCCTTTTTATCGTTGCGCTCGTAGCCCTGGCGGTTTCATATTACACTTACACACTTAACAGGATTCCGCTCGTGATAAGGGATAAGGGCGGCTCCGCCCAAGTAATCCATAGAATAGCCTTTCAATATCCTGCAGGTTCCGGCGAGGTAGATTATTTCGTTAAATCGTTTATAAGGGAATTTCAGGGTTTTAATAGTTTTACCGTCCGGACGGAGATACCCCGGGCGTTAAATAAGATGTCGCCCGACTACTCGCCCCTTTGGTATCACTATATCTTAAAAAATAAAATCGTAAAGACGGCCGCAAGCGATGACGAGGATTTCCGCGTCGTCTTTAAGAAGGTAGAAATAATAAACCAGACGGCGGTCCACATAGTTCTCAGGGTAATTCTGGAAATAGACGTCGTCTCAAACGCGACGGGTAAGATAGAAAGGACTGACAGATATATGGACGGGGTTATCCTGCAAAGGATACCGCGGTCAAAAGACTATCCTTTCGGCCTCGAAGTGGTAAACTTCACGGAGACCAAGTTATGAGCCTTAAAGATAAAAAAATCAAGGAACTCGAAGAACAGCTGGAAGACGCCGATTTGACCGAGGATGAGAAAAACAAAATCCAAGAGAAAATAGACACCTTGAAGTCCGGCAAATCGTCTATTCCTTGGGGATGGATTATACTTGCGGCCGTCCTGCTCGGCATAATTTTCTTCGGGAGTATATTAGCATCGTTCCTAAAGGCGAAACCGAAGCCGACTCAAAAGTCGAGTATGATGGGCACGACCTCCGCCGTAAAACCGAAACATTACGATTTCTACGTTCCTAAAAAACAAAATGGGGAGCCTAAAAAAGATGAATATTCTAAATACCAATCCGAAATTGCGAAACTAAAGGGAAAACTATATACTACTGCCGACGGCGCCGTCAAATCCACCGTAAAAGCGAAAGCCCCGACCGGCGGCATTATATTCGTCGATCCTGCGTATCTAAAACAAATTAAAGAAGCCGAGGGACTGGGTACCCAGGGCGGCACGGCTCAATCCGCACAATACTCCCCTGTTTCATATAAGAAGGCCGTAGGACCGGCTTCCGCCACCGGCGGACAGGTGATTATACCGGAGAGCGCGGTTATATCCGCTTATACTAAATACGAATTATATTCTTACAATACGAAGGTTCCGGTTATCGCCGTCGTTTCAAACCCTTATTCGTTTATGGGAAAGCTTATTATACCCGCCGGATACGAATTCATGGGCTCTGTTTCCGGACACACCAAGTCGAGGCTGAATATCACATTTAACCAGATAATCAACCCCGCAAACGGCAAGAGTTTAGCTATACATGCGATAGCAGTTATGGATAACGGTTCGGCCGGCATAGTGGGAGACGCCCATTATCACACGGTCCAAAATGTGTTATCAGGCATAGGCTCGGGCGTGCTGGGAGCATTATCTATGTTTGCCGGCGGCGGCTCGGCGATGAATTCCAGCGGCGCATATACCTATCAGAACACTATAAGGCAGAACGTGGCCCAGAACGAGGTTAATTACGCGCAGAACAACCTTAATAACGCCGCTCAAAACGAAAATCAGGTGGTTATAACGCTGCCGGCACGGACGCCTATAAAAATAATGTTTATGAGTCCGTTAAAAGGGAAATAAAATGGGTCTTAATAAAATCAATGAAATTAAAAAAGCGCTAAACAGCCACTACGTCAGCAGGGAAAGCACTGTCGATATGATGATGCTTGCGATATTGTCAGGAAAAAACGCATTTCTTATAGGCGAACCCGGTCTCGGCAAAACCGACATACTAAAAGCGTTTTCGAACAGTGTTAAGGATTTCGTTTTCTTCGAATACCAGATAGGTTTTGAAACCAGAATGCAGGACCTTTTATCGGTCAACTCCAATGACGGCATCGGCATAGACAACTGCCATATAGCCCTGTTGGACGAGTTTTTTAAAGGAAATCCATCGACGCTTAACAGTCTTTTAAGCATTATGCAGGAAAAAGTCGTATATATTCCGAAACGCAAGGAGATACCCCTTTTAACCATTTTCGCCACATCTAACGAGAAGCCGGACAGCGTAGAGGGTAAATCCATGCTTGCCCTTTACGATAGGTTTTTGTTGCGCGAAGAGGTAATGCCGCTGCGTACCCGCGATGAATTTATAAGGCTTATGAGCATAGATAAACCGTTTAAACCGGAAACTTACCTTACCATGGACGACTTGTCCGCCTGTTACGGGGAAATCGAAAAGATAAAAATCCCAGCCGAGATTATCGACCGACTATACGCAATAAGGGACGCTATTAGGGCGTATCAGGTTAAAGTGAGCGACAGGCGGTTCTGGAATTTAAAATCGGTTCTTAAAGCCTCTGCGTTTTTGCGAGGCGACGACACCGTAAGGATAGAAAAAGATATAGACAGTATTAAATCGAGCTTGTGGACGTGCAGTTCGGACGTCCAGTCGGTCGAAAAAGCCTTTAATAAAATGTATAGGGGAGAGCTATGAAGAAGACGATTATTTTTAGCGCGATAGCTTTGGCGGCGCTGTCATGGACGGCAGCAGTTCACGCAATGGGTATTTCTAATTTAAAACACTACACTTATTACAACCGCATGCGCGTGCACAAATTAACAGTAAATCACGACGTAATTTATAAGTTAAATACGCATTACGGGTATGAATCGATAATTACCCTTCCCGGCATTCCGAAAGACGTTACGGTCGGAGACAAGGCGGATTTTAATTGTCAGACTTTGGGCAACCAGATTTTAGTCTTACCGCAGTCATACAGTAAAAAGGTTTCGACCAACATGGAAATATTAATGAAACAGGGATTAATAAACGTAGAGCTCGTAACGAGCTCGAAAAAAGATGTAACTTACGACCTTGACCTTACCACTTCCGAAATAGGGGGCGCCGAAAACGACTATATCAAGGCTAAACTCGCTAAATCCAAAGCCGAACTGTCGCGGCAATACGGCGCTAAATACGCGCGCCTTGCCGCCGAAAAGAAAAAAGTCGCCAAAGACAAAACCTACGTGGAAAAATTAATACTTTCGATTAATAAAGAGCCGCTCAATATTTCCGCGTCCAAGGGCGACTTGTCTTTCACTGTCCTTTATAAATCCAGGATAGGAAATAAATTATATATAGCTTACGAGATATCTAACGCTACCAATGACTACGTAGTTTTACACAGCGTATATCTTTACGGGGTTAAATCCTCATGGATAGGCCAGTCTTCCAAGAGCGAAGCCGACGTGCTGAACCCTCTCGCAAACTTAAAGATAATGCCGCGGGAAGTATATAAGGGGTATATCGTTTATCAGGACAAAAATGCCAACGACGTATCCGCCCATTTCTTCCGCAACGGCAAACTCATCATTATAAGGGTCCACTTATGAAATATATATATTTAGCGGTATTGTCCGCAATATTTACGGTTACGGTTTCCGGATGCGCATATAACACATTTTACGCGACATCCAACCCCGGCCGGCCGTTAACCTCAGCCGAGATAGTAAAATTAAACGGTATAATGTTCGCTTATCTGAATATCCCAAAGGAAATTAACTTTATCGCACCCCCCGCGGCACGGAAGGCAGGTAATAATTTTTACCAGCCTTCCGCTGTCGTACAAATAGTTAAATCCGGCCAAGGCAATACAGGCACTAATCCGGCCAAGGCCGGATTTACGGTTATCAACGGCGGAGATAAAAAAACTATAAAAACTACACCGATGACGAAACGGCAACTTGCCCCATTTACCGTTATAGTCAAGAAAAACGCATTATTCTTAACGGTATTCACTAAAAAACCGACAGCCGTAAACAAGGCCTTCAAGATAGGCGGAGTGGCGGTTACGGTTAAAAATATAAGATACGACAAGGGTTACGAAGTAGTTACGCTGTCGCTGGTAAATTCCGGCCCAACGATTACCGCACAGGAGAATTTTAAATATTCCAACGCCGGCAATACTTTCATGCTTAAACAATTTGAGACCATACAGAACCTAACTGTTGCAAGTAGATATAAGAGGGGGGTGTCCTTATGCTTAAGATTCTAACTATTGCGGTTATATGTGTTGCAATGCTCACGGTGAACGCTTACGGATTCTCGCAAAAAAGAATAATAAAGGCGATACTTTTATCATCTAAACAGTTTAATATTCCCGTGGGGCTCGTCTTATCCGTTATGCGCGAGGAAAGCGATTTTAATATTAACGCCGTCAGCCCCGCCGGCGCAGTCGGACTTATGCAGCTTATGCCGGCTACGGCGACATCCATAGGCATTAATCCATACGACCCGGTACAGAATATTATAGGCGGGGTTTATTACTTAAGATACTGCCTAAATTTAAAGAACGGCAATATCGCGCTTGCGCTCGCCTGTTATAATGCGGGGCCTAACGGCGGGGTTCCCAGGGAAACTTATAACTATATTCAAAATATTGCGGGATTTTACAAGGAGATATCGAGATGAAAAAACAAAAAAAAGAAGAGAAGAAAAAATCCCCCTGTTTAAGAGCGCTTACGTTATTAGTTGGGTCGGTATTCTGGCTGCTGCTCTTCGCTGTTTTATTTCTTCTGGCGTGGCATTTCATAAAAAGGGCCGCAGCGGCTTCCTATTCGGACGGCGTCTGCACGTTTCAGCGGCCACTCGGCTACCGCTATTACAATAAAAGGACAGGGCAGGGATATGACCCTTATTATACGGCTAAGGTAACATCGGACATATACAACCGGTATTTCAGCGGCCATGATGCCAGTATGAGCATGGGCGGCGCAAACATCGCTTATTCAAACACCCTTGGTAATTATACATACGAACAGGCCTTAACAAACGGCGGTTATACGGCTAATTTTTACTATGTCTGGCAGAATAACGGCTGGGCTTATACGGAAGACCCAAGCATTGCGGAGTTATCCACGCAGGACGCCCTTTACATGATACCCGGCGCCCTGGAGTTCGGACCCGTAATCCCGATTTTCAATAATAAGGATTATTACGAATGGTGGATAAATAACGCTCTGAACTATTATGAAACGCAGCAGCCCGCCTGGTTTAACTATAACTCGCAAATTGCACAGGGTTGGGGCGCATGGGAGTGCGAGCGCGCTTTCCGGAATTATCCGATAACGCAGATAACTTATAGCAGGTTTGGACGGACATATACAAGAAGCCTTTTAACGGTCAATTTCCGGCGGATTTCGCCAAGCTCTTCAGGAACATGTCCTCCACTGCCGATTTCTATTTTATTTGGGTTCGAATGGTGTGTTAAGCATGGATTATAAAATTACGAGGTTAAAATAATGATTAATTCAGTTATATACAACGATGAATACGGTGCTTTCCAATATTACGACGGTGCCGACATCGTTTCTCCGGAAATTCCGAAGGAACTGGTGGAGCTCGCCGTCATATCCAAAAGCATCAAGTTTAAGGCGCATCAGGATTATAAAGACGAGTCGGCCTTCAGGAAGTTCCTGAAAAAAGCATATAAAGATAAAAGCTATTTTTATTTCCCTTTAAAAGAGGGTTTCGGGGTATATTCCACAGCCCCAGCCAACACTAAAAAATATTACTCTTTGGGCTTCGTCGATACCGTAGTTCCATATGAGTATTTAATTACGAGATTTACGCAGTATAAAAAATTATCCGGCACGGTAGTTTTTATAGAATTTCAGGAAACGTTTATAAGAATTTGCGCCATATACAAGGGTTTTTCGATGGGGCAGGTAACACACACCACTAACGATACTTTTAAGCATATTTTATCTACCCTTTTTTCGGAGTTTTCATCAAAAAAAATAGAGGTGTCGGCTATACTTTCCAATAAAGCCGATATCAGGATAAAAGACATCTTCGGGATGGACGTAGTAGAGTATAACACCGCCGAACTATACGAATACCACGCCTCGTTTACAAAATTAAATATTCCGTATTTTGAAAATTTAGAGGCTAAATTCGCGGAAAAAGAAAGGAAAGATAAGAGGAAGGGGCTTGCGGCCGTTGCGTTATCCCTTGCTTTTTTTACTGCTACAATAGGGACCTCGTTCTTTATGAATAAAAAATTAATGTCGGAGGAAAACGCATTGAAGGCCATGAAATATAAAATCGTCCGGCTTAATAAAGAATTTATGGCACGCAGGAGCGCACTTATAACAAATAGAATATTAAAATACCCGGACTTGCCGTCCAAAATTAAATCCTTTTTAGCTTTGTTTCCTAAGGGGGTATTGTTAAAAAGGATAAACATAGAGAAGGCGCCCGCTTTTTCTTATTCAGTATCCGGACGCGGAACTGCCGGCGGCGGAATAAACGGCTTTGTGGAAACATACGATAAGCTATACTCCGTGCTTACCGTAAACGGCTTTAAGGTTAGTTATAATTTTACTAAATCCGGAAAACCTTATTTTACATTCGAGGGGATTATAGGAGAGAGTAAATGAAAAATAAAATAATACAGGTTATCGCAGGACTTATATTTTTTATGAGTTTATACGTGATTTTCTATAAAATCATCCCGACACATAAACAATTCAAGTCGACCGAAAAAATTTTGTCGGGCGAAGCCATGTCCGTAAGGAACAAAGAATATCTGTTAAAAGCTATTAACGAGACCCGCATAAAACAAGTAAAAGCTGGAAACCACAGACTTTCTACTTACTTATTTACGTTCTTAACATTCGTGGACTATTTAAACCAGAACGGATTTAAGGCACAACTTAGCCTTAAAAAATCGGCCGCCGCCGCTCCGGTTTCTCTTGCGGTCCCGCACGTTCCGGTAACGCCGGCGCCTAAACTCGAAACCGTGCCGCTTAAATCCGCCGTTAAGCCGGCCGCTGGAGGCCTTTATTTTTCTGCTTATAGAAATATGCCGGGAATAAAAAAGGTAGGCGTAACTCTTAAAATTTCCGAAATCCCCAACCTGGAGGATTATATTTTTATTTTCCGCGTTTTACAAACTATGCCGGTAATAGTTAAAAGCATAGCGATAAAGAATTCAAATAATTTTTATTCAAAAATAAGTTTAGTAATTATAGGGAGGCAGTGATGGATGAAGAAAACGTATCTAAATTTCTGGAATCGGACGGGGATGTCCCGCCGCCGGAAAATGACGATTTCGGAATGTCCGACGTTGAGTTAAAGCCTAAAAGGAAAATAGGCAAGAAAATAATGGCGGCGGCGCTGATAATCGTATTAATAGCGGCTATACTCGCCTATAAGCTTTTTTTTCCGGCATCGGCAAAGAAGCCCGCATCGTTTTTAAACGGAGTTCCTGCCGGTCCTCATATCGTTTCAAACAGACCTGAGAGGTACGATATGTCCAAGCTGGTTGCTCCAGCCGTGCCAAAGCAACAGGAGCTTATTGTAAAAGCTGCGCCTGCGGTTAATAAACCGGCGCTGGAATACAACGCTGCATCTACACCCGCCCTGTCGAAGAAGAGGCCTATATCCGACCTGTTCAAGCTTCCTAAACCGGTTAAGGCTTCCCCGCCGGTAAGTAACGGCATAAATCAGGCTTCGTTTCCTGCCCCAAACGGAAATATAAACGACCTCCTGACAAAAATGGGCAAGGGATTTAAAACTACCGGACCTTTAAGCTTTTCAGAAGCAGGATTAACGGTTCTCGGCGTTTCAGGAAGATACGCGATAGTCCGGGTTGGCAAAGCTACATATTACGCCCAGGCAGGGGAAAATATCGCAAATTACGAAATACTTGCGGTCCGACCGGACGGCATTAAAGTATCGCATAACGGACGAATTAAATTTTTGGGGGTGAGCCAGTGAAAAAAACGCTAATAGCTATAATAATACTTATCGTGGGACTTCAGGGCGCCGCTTACGCCCAGACTGGCGGAGCTATCATATTACCGCCGCTTAAAACATTTTTGAAACACAAAGAAAGGAAAAAGGTAATCCCCGCGGCCCTTATGCAGAGGGTATCTCTATCCGGCAATATGAGTGTCAAACAGGCACTATTCCTTTTGGCCCGTCAGGTAGACTTCCCGTTCGTTCCTTATGCGGGACTTAAAACCGCGGATAACATTTATTATTTTAAGGATATACCGCTATACCAGGCGTTAAATATTATTCTGGCGCCGGAAGGGTTTATTTATAAATACCAGGGCGGCGAATTAGACGTCTACGGCGAACTCGTAAAAACAGTGCATCTGCCCGTAAGCGATTTATCTTCGTCGTATGAGTCCGTAATCGGCATGAGCGGAATGAACTCCGGATCTTCCGCCGGACAGAACAATACGCCTTCCGCCGTTCCACAGACAACGGCTGGAACGACAGGCACGACAGGCACTATAAACCCGGCTGCTACTACGCCCCAGATGAACGGCCTTGCAAACGGGACTAATAATTCCAATCCGGGCGGTATCCTGTCGCTGTCTCTTGCGTCTTCCGGAGAGAGCTTATCCTCTTTGTTAAGTAAAAACTTAAAAATTATGTTAGGAAAATCAGGGCAGTTCTTTATTAATCAGAAAAACGGAATCATCTGGATGAAAGGACGGTCTAAAAGCGTGGTAGAAGCAGTAGATTATCTGAAAGCGGTCAAAAAAGATTTATCCAGGCTTGTATTTTTACAGGTAGAAGTTTTAGATATTACCCTTAATAATAATTTTCAGTACGGAATAAACTGGAATCTCCTTTTTAACGATGCTTTTAAATCTAATCCCCTTGGAACTTCCGCCGTATCTGTCGGCGCCAATATGGCAAGCCTTGCCGGGGTCAATGTCGGCTCTCCCAATATTACTTTTTCCGGGTCCGCAGGAGCAAATCAAGCGGTAATCAATGCCCTTAAATCGCAGGGAACGGTATCCGTCGTGTCGCAACCCAGGCTTATGCTTACGGACGGACAAACAAGGCTTATTTCTTCCAGTACTACCACCCCGTATGTATCAAATGTGCAGGTGTTAAGCTACGGAGTGTCGGGGCAGCTTCAAACATATCCACAGATGTCTCAGGTGCAAACCGGTTTTTCTATAGCCTACACGGCGCACATAAGCAAAAACAACGACGTCTCGGTTACGGTTTCGTTAATAGATAATAATATCACCGGTTATCAGACGTTCAGCTATTCCGACAACACGTTCACTAATCCGATAATCCAGGCCAAGGCTATGACAGACACGGTAACTGTCAAATCCGGCCGAACGGCGATAATCGGCGGCATACTTACAAAAAACAAAAACAAACAAAACTACGGCATACCGATTTTATCGAGCATACCTATAATAGGCGCCCTGTTCGCCGGCGTTAATAACACTTATACAAAAGACGATCTCGTTATAATGCTCACGCCTAGAATAATAACAAAAAAGGAGGATAAATAAAATGCATTACTCAACAAAAATATCAAGAAATACCGACGGTTTTACTTTAATCGAAGTTCTTTTAGCCATACTCTTAATAGGCATCCTTACCGCCGGTTATCTTATACTATTAAAACCGGTAACCGGGTCCGCCAAGGTCTCTGCCGCCGCCGGTTCTATCGGCAGCCTTGAACAGGCTGTTGTAACCTACTCATCCCATGACGGCGGCAATGTTGGAACCGCCAGTATAACTGCCCTTATCAACGATGACGACTTAGGCTCAAACTGGCAGTATAACGCTTCATGCACCCCGACGTCGACGTCACTAAACATAGCCCATTGCAACCCCTGGGGTTATCCGTATGTAATCGCAGGAATATCCGCGGACGTGTTCACGGTAAGCATGGAGGGGGTGCCGGAAAACAATGCGTATCAGATAGCGTCCCAGTTCTGGAATTCCGACGACAATTCAGACTCCGGATACGGGACAGGAACGATATTCACAAGTTCTTCCGGTACGGTGATACCGTTTACCCCGAATATGACGGCGAGCTCGACGGCCGCCGGAACATTAACCGTTTATTTCAGCATATAATATGAAAAGACTCGGCGAAATACTAGTAAGCGGCGGAAAAATAAAAAAAGAGCAGCTCGACGATGCGCTCCTTTCCCAGCAGATTTCCGAGCAAAGGCTCGGAGAAATACTTATAGAGAAAGGGTATGCGACCGACGAAGATATATCGCGCGCCTTATCCGTTCAAGCAGGGCTGGATTTATGCCTTAATCTGCAACCCGCCCCCGGCGACGACCTCATCAACCGAACTATAGGCTCGGAGTTTTTGTATAACCAGAACTGCGTAGCGATTACCAAAAACGGCAGAAAATACCTTGCGTGCGTTTCACTGACGAAGGATATTGCGGATAAAATATCGTTGGAATCCGCAATCGCTGGCGCCGAAGTAGTCCTGTCCACGAAACACGCCATCTACACCGTTCTTAATTCGTTCTTTATAAGCGCCGCCAGCGGCGCTTCCGACATGTCTGAGCAGCAAATGCTAGACGAGGTGCTGGAACTCGCGATAGCTAAAAATTCGCCGAATTTAAGGATTAAAAAATCCGAAAATACCTATCTATTGCAGATAGACACGATTTCCGGCATCGAAACCGTGAGAATTTTAACTCTTGCTTCAGGAATAAAGCTGATAAATATCATAGCGGGAAAATGCGACGTTAACTTGAATTTAGGCGAGAGCAAAGACGCTAAAATGATATACAAGTCCAAGCTTTATAAAGGCCTAAAAGTAAATATAAGGCTTGAATTTCTGCCCGTTACCGCTAAAATCGACAAAGACAAGCTCCATGAAGCGGTATTAAGGCTGCACGGGTTGAATAAAGTAATGAGCCTCGAAAGCCTCGGGTTAGATGCGGAACATGTTACGATACTCCAGGGTATATACACGTATCCGCATGGCATGGTTATCGCTACCGGTCCCTGCGGTTCAGGTAAAACGACTATGTTTTACGGCAGCGTAAAGCTTTTATCCGGAAAAAAGAAATCTATATTCACGATAGAGGACCCGGTCGAGATAGAACTTAAAGAGCCTAATATAACCCAGATGAACGTATCTGAAAACTTCGGCTATGCCGAAGCATTAAAGGCTATGCTCAGAAGCGAACCGCACATTATTATGGTCGGCGAAATCCGAGACGAACAAACCGCGAAGCATACATTAGAGGCCGCCCAGACCGGACATCTGGTGTTGACGACGTTGCACACCAACTCGGCCCTCGGTATCTTCAGCCGCCTAAAAACTCTCGATGCAGACATCGATGCGTTCTTAGAATCCGTCCGGCTCGTAACCGGGCAGAGGCTCTATTCGCCGCTGTGTCCCGAATGCAAAAAAATAGCCGTATATAACGATATACCTATTTATTTCAGGAAGGCGCTTGAAAAAAATATAGAAAAAATTTCTACAAAAGAAATATATATCCGCGGCGGAGAATCCTGTAAATACTGCGGCGGAACCGGATACGCAAAACGCCGCGCAATAATGGAAATAGCGGTCTTTACGGATGCCGTAAAAAAAGAAATACGGTCCAGGGGAAGTTTTAACATACAGGATATGGAAGATATTTTTATAAAACATGGCGGTTTTAAATCCCTTAAAGTTTTAGCGGAAGAAAAGCTTAAATCAGGGGAAATAGATCCGTCGCAATATTTTCAAATAGCGGGATAAGACAATGGCCATTAAAACGTTTTTAGTGCAATATTGGTCTCCGTCCGGACAAAAAATATGGGGCCGCAAGAAAGGAGAAACTGCCGATAGCGTAAACGCCGCGCTTTTAAATGACGGATTTCTGCCGGTGCTGGTTATCCCCGATTTTTTTGAATTTATAAATAAGACCAGAAACGCCGGACTCAGCGATACCGTGTGCGGAGACATGTTTAGGGAACTCGCGGGGCTTACCGATTCTACTGGTTCAATTATTAAAGCCTTATTTCACATGCATCAAAGGACCGACAGAAAAGCGTCTAAATTCAGGTATAAAAGCATAGTTAAAAATTTTATCAACGACGCCGTAAATTTATATTATAAAGATAAGTATAAAAATAAAAATAAATTTTTAACGGCGGCGCGGGAAGACATAGATGCCGGACTTACGCTATCTACTACGCTTAAGGCTTTTGAATTTGACGAGTTCGCGGTATCTTTGACGGACGTGGCGGAAAAAGCCGGCGACCTGCCCGGAATATTCAGGAAAATAGCCGGCTATTACGAAACCAAAAGGGGATATAAGAAATCTTTTTTATCAGCCATGAGTTATCCCGCAGGCTTATTCGCACTTTTATCAGTGGTGTTCCTGGTTTTTCTTTTCTACGTCATTCCGGCTTTCGGAACGTTCTTTAAGAGTTTTCCGCATATCCCGGCCAGGACGCTTTTCGTTATTAACTTATTTGCATCCCTACGGCGGTTTTTTATGGTATATACCGGGTTACTGCTTATAGCTTCTATAAGCCTTTTATATATCTGGATTACTAATTGGAAAAATATAAGGCACCGTGTTTTCAATAAGCTCGCCACATTACCCGTCATAGGGTTCTTTTTTAAATTCAATTACCTGAGATGGTATTTTTACCAATTTTCGGTTCTATTATCGGCTGGGCAAACGCCTCTATCGATAATGGATTATCTTCGTAAAACCACTAGTAACGAGTATTTTCAGAATAAGTTCGATATAATTTACGCCAATCTTATAGCCGGCGGAAGCCTGGCCGACGCTTTTGCCGCATCCGAAGTCCTGCGTCCGGAGGATCTGGATTCGATACATACGTCCGAGATAGCCGGAACTTTGGACGATACTACGATGAGACTCTCTGAACGTTATAAAGATATAACGGATATGGAAGTTAAGATTATTACAAAAACGATTTACATGGTCGCTATGGGAATGGTGGTAGCATTTATTTTCTTAATGGTTATATCAGTTTTATTCCCGATGTATTCAGGAATAACGAACTTGCCTAACCAGCATTATTAAAAGTGAAAGAGGTGAAAATGGAAGAGTCGGGACACAAGGAAGATTTAAAACCGGAACTATTAGAGGCCGCATTAACCGGCGGCAAAATCGTTTTTTTTATAGTCGGAGGGCATACGGCAAAGCCTCTGGTGGGAATCGGCAAAATAGCCGCAAAGGGTCTCGTGAAGGTCCTAAGACAAAAAAAACTCCATAACGTCGGGGTAGAAGAAATCTGCGCAAGTAAAACCCAGGATGAATCCGTGAGAGGTCTTTTAGGCCCCGTCAATGAAATCGGATGGGACGAGCTTGAGAGAATATTGTCCCTCGAAAAGACAAGAACGTTAAATATAGATATATCCCAGAAGCAGGGCAGTATGTCCCTTGAAAGCGAAGAAGTTAATCCAGAAAAAAGCGCGGAATTAGTTCAGGTAGAAGAGCCGGATAAAATCATAACCGCAACGCCAAGAAGAGGAAGGGGAAGGTAATGAAGGATTTTACAGTAGGTCTCAGGTTTGACAGGTCAAGGCTTTTTAACGCACCCGGACGTAAGATAGATAAAACGTTCGTGGACAAAGCCTTCGAAGAGTTTCCGGAAGCTAAATATATCCCTGTATTACTTTCTAATGAAAGGTTTTGCATAACCAGGGAAAGATTATATTTTCCGGTATCCTTAACCATCTCCGAGAATACGCCGCTTTATGTTGCAATTTTGGAAGTCGGCGAGGCGGGCCTTAAAAACGTCCCGTTCTGGGTATCCGCAGACGACGGGAATACGGTATTAGGTGCGAGTTGCTTGAAATATTTAGAGGAACTCTCCGGCGAATATTCCGAATACCTTAAGTTGCAGGAGGGAATACTTTTAAATTCTTCTCCTTTGACTAAAATGCCGGGCGTAAAGCTGCTCAAAGAAAAGATAGCCGGGTTTTCAGGCCGTCCGTTCGGTATTTTATTTGGCGATTTAAACTATTTCAAGCAGTTCAATGACCGCTACGGCCAGGCAAAAGGGGATGAAGCGATACTTCTCGCGGCCGAAATATTTAAGGCTGCCGAGGATGAGGTGAATAGTTCGTTTCACGCCGGCGGCGATGAATTCTTCTTTGTCTCCGGAGATGACATCGAGGATATTAAAGAAATAGGCAAACGGATTGCTTTAGAGTTCGACGATAAGATTAGGGAACTTCTTCCGCCTCCGGATAAGAACGGGTTTACGGCTAAAACCAGGGACGGGGCAGTAAAAAGAATTAAACCGGGAATCGGCATATCGGGAATATGGACATCAGCCGGCAATCTCAACTACGACGATTTTACATACCTTGTTACCTCGAAATTTCATCTCAAAGATGAGGTCAAGCGGATCTGCGAAAGGACGGGGAAATCGGATTGTATCGTTAAATTCTTAGAGGACCCGGAAATTAAAAAAGAAAACGTCGTGTTTCCGTTGTTCTCGGCTTTTAAGGCTAAAGGTTACTGTCTTTATGATTATATTATCTTTCTCGCCGGCAAAGGATATGCGGTTAAAACGGCCGGAAACGTCATTTACTCGGAAAACGGTAGAATTCAATTAAACGGCAGGGAAATAGGATTAAGCGAATTAAAAAAGAAATTGGACAAGCTTGAAGGATGCGTAAAAGAGGACGAAATCGAAGCAAGGGGTATAAAAGCATGAAAAATAATTTATGGTTCGTCTTTATTTTACTCTGCGGCGCATTTTTCCTTATCGTCGCAAGTTCTATAATCGACAAGTTTAAGCCCAAGAAAAAGATAAAAAAAGTATCTACGAATATAATAGGAACCGGTCCCGCTAAAGGAATTTACTTAGTGGAATCCGCCGGGGTTTATATAGTTTCCGGAAGAACTATTAAAAATAAGAAAAAGGCCGTCGGCGAGCTTATGGAACTTATAGAGGAAAACGGACTTACGCCTCCGGACGAATATTTTAAAATGATAAAAATAAACGACGAAAAGGAGGTTTAATGCACGGGATAACGTTGGATGAATATACGGACTTTATATTAAAATACATGGACGACACCCACCACCTGCTCGGCGAACACTCCAGGAGCGTTGCAAAAGTATCCCTTGCCATAATGGACCGCATAGGGATAAACGGCAAGGATAAAGAAACAATCAAATACGGGGCGCTGCTGCATGACATCGGAAAGCTATATATGCCCAAAAGCATACTGTTCGCTCCAAGGAAGCTTTCCGAAAAAGAGTTTGAACTCATTAAAGACCATCCTTTAAAAGGTTACGAACTGCTAAAAAACATAAAATCCCTGGAGAACATTAACTGTTTCATCCTATACCATCATTACAGAAACGGAAACGGCTATCCGGATATAGTCTATACCCCGGTGGATGCGGTCCTGCTGGACGTGCTTACGGTCGCGGATTCTTTTTGCGCAATTAAAGAGAAACGCCTTTATAACGGCCATACCGGGATGAACAGTAAAAAAGCTATAAAAATCCTTAAAAACGAGGATGATGATAAGAATAAGGGATTAAACCAGGAAGTCGTCGACGTGCTGGCGGGTTTAAAGCTATAAACACGACCGGTCGAAAATTTCGACCGGTCGGCATAAATAAAATTTTATAACCACTATGGAGGTTGCAATGTTTAGTTACGATGGAAGCACCGTTTCGAGAAAAAAGTTAGAAGAAGCAATAAACGTATTCGTAAAAATAGAGGAAGAATATCAGGTATTATACAGGGAAGCCTACGAATTGAAAAATTTCGATTTTGACGAAAACGGCGCATATGCCGAAATAAAATCTAAATATAAGGAAGAATGCGCCGCCGCCTTGAAAGCGGTTATCGAATACGGCAAACAGATACATCCGAACGACCTGGCAAGCATGCAGGAAGAGTTCTATAAAATCGTTAATTCCGGAAGCGATGTCAGGAGAAGCATAGCTTATTCTCTTCTTTCTTCCGCATGGAGCGGTATAGGCGAATGGATAAATTAATTAAAAGCAATAAGGGTATTACTTTACTCGATATTCTTTTAGCTATACTCATAACAGGCATCCTCGCCGCGGGTGGTTTACTGATTTATAAGAATGTTATCCCAACCGCGGAAACAGGAGCTTTAACTAAGAATATCTCAAGCTTAAAAGGTATGTGCGAGCAGTATGCTAAAATGAACGGGTTTTCGTATTCGGGAATAAGCGCCCAGCAACTGCAATCTGAAGGACTATTGCCTTCATTATGGACGTTTTCCGGCGGCGGAGACGTAAACGATATTCATCCTCCGGCCGATTCGCTCGTAGGCTATTGGATAGGTTCGGGTGTTTTCGGAGTGCAGGGGGTTTTCGTTATAGGCATAGATTCCCAAAATAACGCCATCACAAACCAGATGGCGTTAAATCTATGCGATAACTTTACCAACCAGCTCGCAGGTTTTGTATATAACAATACGGCTTATACGGTAACGGCATCTAATTCCTGCAGCCTGGTTATCCCGAGAAACAATACCCCGATTCCTTCCGGACAATTTTTTCTCGGGTTTGAATAAATAGGGATATAAAATATGAAATCTAATGGATTTACTTTAGTCGAAGTTATCATAGCCATTGCGGTAAGCGCTATTTTTGCGGCGCTTATTATACCCCCGGCTATTAATTACATTAACACGCATGAAGCATTAAAGACGGTACAGGAACTAAAGGAAATAGCGTCTGCGGAACAAATGTTCTACGAAGACAATACAACTCCCTTGAGCTGCACGGTTACGGTAAGCGGGACGAATTATCCGGAGACGGAATTATATCACATATATACGTCTAATTTTAGCGATTTAATAAATTCCGGGGTACTCGAGAACACAGATTCGGACGTAAATTATTTCGGCCAGGCGTATGTTTTGAGTCCGGAATATTCCCCTATTACGCAAAACTTAAATAATTACTGCATCAGACAAGCCGGCATCGAGGTAACAACATATATTCCGGTCCAATACGTCGGCGCAGTAAAAACCGTTCCCGGCGCTTTCGAAATAGCTCAATCCGGTAGTATGGCGGAAATAGGATACTATAATATCGCTCTTGAAACAAACCCGGAAGAACATGCAAACCTAAAATATAACTGGTAGGAGGCAAATATGGAAGAAGAAACCTGTAAAGAAGTGTGCGAAAAACCCAAATGTAATAATAATTCACTACTCAGCGGCCCGCTCAAAAACAATGACGGTTTTATTGGCATTGTAGGATTATTACTGGTCGTGCTTGCAATCGGCATTATGACCGCGATGTATTTACCTACGAAAACGGCCAAAAACGAATATCACCAGGCACATTATGCCGCCGGTATAACAGAAGTTGTAGAAAATGCAGAAAATGCATATCTGGCAAAAAACTCGACTTTCGCAAGTATGGATACGCTTGCGGCAAACGGATATATATCGTCTAACTTTTTAAGCAGTTTATCGGAATCTACCACATCGCACGGATCCGAATTCGCATCGACGTGGAATGTCGGATATATCGGCTCACAGGCCTTAACCGCTTGTATTACCGATGCCACTCCAGCGGACGTGTCGGCCGGTTGGCCCGGATGTGCGGATAATCCAGGAATGAGCAACGGGTATTTTATCGGCATATATTCCGTCCCGACAACCTACGCAAATTACCTGGCGCATGAGCTTCCAGGTTCAGGTATAGGAAGCCAGTCGGCGGGGCTGGATTACCTTGCTTACTCCGCCCCCATACCGAGCGCGCCGCCAGTAGCTACGGCCAATTATGCGAACAGCGCAGGGAGCGCAAATTTTGTAAATATTAAAC
>JAJYYR010000054.1:2676-5979 GCA_021800805.1 bacterium | reverse complement strand
CCCCGATAAATTACCGGAACCGCCTGCAACCGTGCCAGAAATATTATAAGTTTGGGATGTGCTTACAGTGCCGTTTGGATTAATAGAAGCGGATGCGCCCGAAGACGAACTGCCGCCTCCACCACCGCCACATCCGGATAGTGCCACAGGAACGGTAAAAATCAACAGTAAAAGGACTAAGAGGTAAAACTTGCGGGATTTCCTAACCAAAGCCTTAACGTCCATAATCTCCTCCTAAAAGAAATTAAAAGTTAACTTAAATATGGTATATAATTTTGCATTAATAGAAATACATATGCTAAACAAATATTAATACAGTTAATTATTACCTTTTATATTTCGAATCATATTCGCTTACCGGCTTCAAATCAAAACATAATTTTTTTGGAGACCGTTCAAAATTCTGTGTCAGATTAGTATAATTAAACTAACCCTGAAAATGCTTGCCGCCCACAGAAGTCGAATAATACCAGATATTACTGTTTTTCTTGCGATATAGGCTTGCCATATTTTTGATATTTTAATGCTATCGATAGCTGTTACCTATTAGCGCTATCTTTATTTTGTAAATTCCGGTCGTGACTGGACACCCATTCCGTTTTTAACTGGACACCCATTCCGGAAATTACTGGACACCGCAATTCAGTAAAAATGTTCCGCTATTTTTAGGAATGCTTTTACCGGCAAAAACTAATTTTACGCATCGGTTAATCCTTTTTTTATAGTAAACTTTCTCCTTAAACTAATTTTTAAGGAGAAAGGATGAAAAGAAAAAGGAGACTGACCATGCGAACGGTAAAAGAAATCATCAGATTATTTAATTCGGGCTTAAGCAACAGAAAAATAGCCTTATCCTGTAACATCTCCCCCACCACCGTAGCTTTCTACATAAACCGCTTTAAATCCTCCGGCGTAAATTACGACGCATTTATACCCTTAACCGACGAAGAGATTAAAACTTTGTTCCTGCCGGAAGCGCCGAAACCGTTAAGGCCGCTCCCCGATATGGAATATATCCATTCCGAACTTAAACGGAAAGGAGTGACCATTTATTTGTTATGGAAAGAATACATAATTGATAATCCGGACGGCTACCGCTATTCTCAGTTTGCTTATCACTACGGAGAATGGAAAAAGACGTTAAATCCCGTTATGAGATTTAACCATAAAATGGGAGAAAAAGTATTCGTGGATTTTTCAGGACTCAAACCGTCCGTAAAAAATCCGCTTACCGGAGAAATAACCCAAGTAGAACTATTCGTCGGGGTCTTAGGCGCGAGCAACTATACCTTCGCGTATGCCGTTTGTAACCAGACGCTTGAAAACTGGATAGCCTGTCATATTAAAATGTTCGAGTTCTTCGGCGGATGTCCTTCCGCAATAGTTCCCGACAATCTTAAATCCGGAGTAACCAAGCCCAACTATTACGACCCCGAAATCAACCCGGCTTACTTAGATATGTCGTTGCATTACGATACGGTTATACTGCCGGCAAGGCCGTATAAACCTAAAGACAAACCGAAGGCAGAAAACGGCGTGTTAAACGCCCAAAGAAGTATTTTAGCTCCGCTAAGGAACAAAACATTTTTTAGCATGGAAGAGTTGAACTTAGGTATATCTGCGGAACTTAAAGATTACAACGGCAAGCCGATGCAAAAGACATTAAAATCGCGGACGGAAGTTTTTAAGGAAGAAAAGAGCTATTTAAAGCCCCTCCCGGAAAGATACGAACTTTCTTTCTGGAAGAGGGCAAAAGTAGGTATAGATTACCACGTGGATGTTGACGGCACCCACTACAGCGTCCCCTATCAATTAATTTACAGGGACGTGGATATATGCTATAACCACGAATTAATTAAAATATACCACAACTCCAAAATAATTGCCTCCCATAAAAGAAATTTCGTTAAATCTTATTTCGTTACTTCCCCGGAACATATGCCGGCCTCCCACAGAGGCATTCTGATAACGCCGGAAAAGATAAGGGAAGAATCGTTAAAAATAGGATCCAATACCGCCCTATTAATAGAAAAAATAATGGAGGACAGAAGGAGCCCCGAATCTTCTTTAAGAATGGCATTGGGCATAATAAGGCTTAATAAACGCTATCCTTCCGCAAGAGTTGAGGCCGCATGCAAAAAAGCCCTTAATTTTAGCTTATACAGATACAGAAACGTAAAGAATATTTTAGATAAAAATCTCGAGAACGATTTTATAGAACAAAAAATAGAAAATAAAATAGCGCACGAAAATATCCGCGGCGCTAAATATTATGCGGAGGAAATATGCTGAAAGAAAAACTTTTATCTTTAAAACTCTACGGAATGGCAAAATCGGTAGAAGAACAAAACACGGAACTTTATTCCGGACTGACCTTTGAAGACCGCCTTAATCTTCTTTTGGACAAAGAAATAGCCTTCAGGCAGGATAAACAGCTTAGAATGCTTCTTTTAAAAGCGAAATTAAAATACTCAAGCGCCTGTATCGAAGAAACCGACTTTAAAGCCCAGAGGGGACTCAGTAAATCTCAGCTCATAGAGCTGTCTTTAGGCGACTGGATTAAGAAAAACAGGAATATTATTATAACAGGACCTACCGGCGCAGGAAAGACCTATCTCGCCTGCGCCTTGGGCAACTCCGCCTGCAGGGGCGGCGTGTCTTCTTTGTATATAAGGCTGCCGAGATTACTCTCGGAGATGAAAGTATCGAGAGCCGACGGAAGTTATATTAAACTTCTTAATAAATTATCCAAAGTAAAACTCCTCATAATAGACGACTGGGGCATCGATTTATTGGACGAAATGCAAAGAAGGGATATTCTTGAAATCTTCGAGGACAGGCACCAGCTGCGCTCCACTATCATAACCGCCCAGGTGCCGGTGGATAAATGGCACGAGGTGATAGGCGAGCCTACCATCGCGGATGCCATATTGGACAGGATAGTGCATAACGCGTACCAGATAAAGCTAACCGGCGAATCTATGAGGAAGAAAATGACCGTAAAACCTTAAACAGCGTTTTTTGCAGGAGGGGTACCCCTCCTGCAATCCGTTAAAGATATTTTCATTGACTTAAAACTAACGATATTATATAAAAAATAAGAAGGGATTAACCCGTCCAGTAATTTCCGGAATGGGTGTCCAGTTAAAAACGGAAAAGCCGTCCAGTTAGAACGGAATACGCAAATTTTATCTCGTTAAACATATACATACACTAAAACCATGTCATGTAAGCCCCGTTTTGCTATTACTCTGTATCCGTAACCATTTGCGATAGTTTTATTTTCCTGCCTTAAATATTATG
>JAJYYR010000054.1:0-2666 GCA_021800805.1 bacterium | reverse complement strand
ATATTATATAAAAAATAAGAAGGGATTAACCCGTCCAGTAATTTCCGGAATGGGTGTCCAGTTAAAAACGGAAAAGCCGTCCAGTTAGAACGGAATACGCACTCCAGGTAATCCTTGAAAGGATCCAGTTTGGATTTGTAATTCCTTGGCTTAAAAGCGGTTTCATCGCCGCTTAAATACTTTTTAACTGTGTTGCGGCTTATGCCGAGGCTTCTTGCAATCTGCCTTCCGGAATAGCCCTGCCTGAAAAGAGAAGAAATATCCATAGCGACCTCCTGATGAATCATTGCGATAGCTCCTTATTCTTAATTATTTTTAAGAATAGAGCATATCACAAGGTGGCTCAATTCTAAACCGCCATATGGATCATTTTAACACCGCCAGCGACATTTTTAATAATTACCGACTGCGTTTTCAATAAATGCCCCGCAGTTTCTTTGGGCTTAAGGGAAGGTTTGATAATCTTGTTATTTGTTTTTTCTTTCATTCTGTCAAAGTCAAGACAATCCTAATTTTTCAATAATTTTATATATATTAGTATGTGTATGAGGACACTTTTTCTCATTGCCATAATTGTTTTTATTTGATTCGAGTTCTTTTGCAGATTTTATTGCTTCATCTATATTGTCAAAATAAGTAATAAAAAATCCACTTTTTTCAAACTCTTCTCTATCTTTTGAATATAGATTTAGATGTTTTTTTAACTCATCTATTACTTTTTTGCAACATGAATCAGGTTTGCAAAATTTTTCAAAATGCAAAAGAAGCCATAATTCAAAACATGGATAAGATGTCACTGTTTTAATATTATTTTTATTAGCTAATACTTTAGCTTCTTCAAAATTTTTTTTAATGCTTTCATCGGTAGCCGTTCTGTCCAAATCAAAAACACAAAATATATCCTTGAACATTTCCTGTTCCCTTCGATTTAGTCTGCTTTTGTGAGCCAATGCATCCCTCACTATTCCAAGCGGGTCAGTATGTTCAGGGTTATATATATGTATAGCAATTTTATTTTGACTTTTGAGTTTGTAAGTCCTATACTGCTTAAAATATATTTCTTCAATATCTCCCTCAGTGAAAATTAAAAATACATCTCGACTTTCACGCCCTTTAGATTTTCGTTTACTTCTGTCCATAGTCTATCCCATTAAATTAGTCTATATTTGGAATCGCCCCGTATTGACCGTAAAGATAACGCATTTTAATATTATCATTAAGCCTGGGTTTAGGTTTTATATCATCTAGTGAGAATAAACAGGTATTTCCTTTTTCCTGTTTTTCCGTGAAATAAATTTCGTCTCTACGTAAAAGCCTTGTATCAAGAAGGTCCGAATTCTGCGATGTAAAAATAAGCTGGCTCTCAGGGAATATATTGTAATATAGGTTAAGCAAATACTTTAGAAGACTTGGATGGAGAGAGGTCTCTAACTCATCAATTAACGTTATACCTTTATTGTCTAAAAATTGAGGCAATAAATCTAAAAATCTAATAGTTCCAGAGGATTCTTCTGAGGCATCTAAATACTTTGAAATATTATTATGCGTATGGAGAAACTTCATTTGTTCCGAGAAAAGTTCACTTAAATATTTTACTATCTCCGCGTCATCCTTTTTTGATTCGTTTTCAAATGGCGGTTCTATTGGAATATTGCCATAGTTTTTCTCTATTTTTATATCTTTTATTCCAAAGTCAGCTTCTGCTAAGTATTTTATTAATTTAAATTTACTTTCATCATTATTAAGATACTTACTAAGGGCAGATTTTGTAATAACTGTATTAATGAAATCATCTTCATTTAATATTTGCGAAGGATTAAAAAAAACAAAAATATCCTTAGAAATTTCTTCATTCATAGTGCTTAGCATGGATAGAAAGAGGGAATTTGGTTTTGTCATATTTGAAACAGTTTTAGGACTACCCTTCAAATCAGAACCAAATTTATACTTTTCTTGCTGGTTTTCATCTCTCTCAAAAATTACTCTTCTATAATTTTTTGGATAATAATACAACCATTCTTTATGCACTCGCTTATTGTCTATTTCAAACCCATATGTATACATTATTTCTTTTACAATAAATTCCGCTTCAAATGAAGAAATCTTATTATCTGTTTCCGAAAACTTAAAAGGCACAGCATTGATTGAAGATGTAGGGGTATTTTTTGAAGAAAAATTAATAAAATCTTTCATGAATTTTATTGCCTTGATAATATTAGTTTTACCAGAGGCGTTAGGGCCAAATATAGCAGCAGTTCTTAAAGCATTTAATTTATAATTTTTATATTCTCTTAAATGCCTCTTTAATGAAGTTTTATCGGAATTACTTGCAACTAACTCCAATGTTTGCTTATCATTAATAGATAAGTAATTTGAAACTGAAAATTTTAATAACATAAATCCCTCTTTAAAAAATAAATATATTTAATTATAGCATTTTTTGTGATTTTTTTGCAAAAAGTTAAATTTCTTATATAGTAATATAAAAGAAAAATAATTTAAAGGAAAAAAATAATCAATATTTCAATTTAAATTTTTCCGGGTAAAGTTAGCGACTGGAGTAATTGTTGTTTTTTGCAATTAAAAAATCCCCACTTTTGCAATTTAATTTTCCCCATCCAGGTGGGGAATTTTATATCGTTAAATTAAATTAATTTTCCTAAATC
>JAJYYR010000053.1 GCA_021800805.1 bacterium | reverse complement strand
TGATTTTTTCTTTCGGAGCCCTTGTTTATTATAAAATGCAGGGTCATTACGATATGAACCAGATTGCGACCATAGTTTTTTTAATAATGGTGTTTACCGGACAGGGAGTTCTTTATTTAGTCAGAACGGCGGACTATTTTTATAAGAGCGCGCCCTCTAAATATATGATGATTGCGACTGTAGCTGATTTAATAGTCGTTTCTTTGCTTGCGTGGTTCGGCATCAGCTTTGAAAACCATCCCCTCATAGCGCGGATCCCGCTTGCCGAGATAATCCGGCTTTATGTATTCGGAGCGGTTTATCTGTTCTTAGTGGATATAATAAAAGTATGGATTTTCAGGAAATACAATGTCAGGCCGTAATTCGGCCAGGCAGGCTAAAACTTGCCCCATCCGCGCTTTTACTAACAGCGGATGGGGTATTTATTTATCTGAGGCTTTCGTAAATTTCGTATCGCTTTAATTTCCTCCACAGTGTAGAGTATGAAATATCCAATATTTTACATGCCTTATTTCTTTTGTATTTTGCTTTTTTTAATGCCGATATAATTCTGCTTTTCTCGGAAGTTATATCGAAAATATCTTCTCCGACACCGTTTTGTTTTAATCCAGACGGATAATTTTCCGAACCGTTTTGCGGCGGAATTTCCTCTTTGCGTTTATGCCTAAGCGTATCAATGCCGCATTCTTTAAGCGACTGAACCTTTTTACAGCCGTCGTAATTTAAAATCTGAATTCTATCGAGCGCAGAAGTCATTTCCCTGATATTTCCAGGCCATTCGTATGAGAGGCATTCTTCCATAAATTTTTTGCAGTGCGAAATTTTTAAGCCTTCTAAATAATTTTCAATAAAATATCTTATAAAATTAGGCCTTTCTCTCAACGGAGGAATGTTTACCTTAATAGTTGAAATCCTGTAATAAAAATCTTCCCTCATAAATCCGGTCATTATTTTTTCTTCGATATTCGAATTTGTGGAAAACGCAGTCCATAAGTTTAATAATTCCGGCATTGTACTGCCCACCTTTTCGCATACGTGATAATCCAGAAAATATAAAAGTTTAGACTGGTTATCTATAGTTAAAGTATCCACATCGTCGAAAAAAAGCACTCCGTTATTGGCGGTTTGGGCTTTTCCCTCAGTAGTTTCTACAGCGCCGGTGAATGCTCCCTTTAGATGTCCGCAAAGCACGGATTGAAAAAGTTCGCCCGATAAATTAAAGCAGGAAACAGTTACGAGAGGCTTTGCCGGGAAAATTTTTTTTCCGACAAAATTAATAAGTGTTGTTTTTCCGGTGCCGGTTTCTCCCTGAATAAGAAGATTTGTTTTCATCTTTGCCGCTCTTTCTATTATCTTTATGCATTTTCCAATCCTTGAATCGGGAAATTGCTCTGCGTAACGTTCGATTAATTCATTCTGTAAATTCATTTTCGATGTAGGTTAAAATTATTGATTAAGGCAAATAATATAAAATGTTTTTATTTTTTATACATCATTTTAAGTTAAAAATCAAATTATAATTGAGGTTAAAAAAAAATATGTTAAAAAAAATATTGACTTTTTACCTCTATAGTGATAAAAATTTATATTTAATACTCTAAAATTTTATCGGAAATTAATAACATCAAATAATAATTCAATACAAAAAGTCACAAGTTTAAACTAAAGGGGGGTAAAATGACTAAAAGTTCAGAAGAGTCGCCGTCAAGGCGAACTTTTATGATGGTTGTAATCGGCTTAATTTCCGCCATAGTCGGCGTTGCACTTGCAATACCTATTTTAGGAGAGGTTTTAAGTCCGCTTTTTAAGAAAAGGGACATCGTGTGGTCGGAGCTTGGGAAGGTCAGCGACTTAGAAAATATCGAACCGTTGGTTCCGAAGTTTGTTCCCGTTTATTTCAGGGTTAAAGAAGGCTGGACGGTAAATACTCTTCCAAGGCAGGTTATAGTCGTCAAAGATATAACCGGCAAGCTTTATTTTTTTTCAAATCAGTGTACTCACTTAGGCTGTCCTCTCCACTGGATGCCAGCAAGACAAAAATTTATGTGTCCCTGCCACGGCGGCATGTTTAACGTTCTCGGCAAGGTCGTAGGAGGACCCCCGCCCAGACCTTTATTCGTTTGGGTTCATAAAATAGAAAACGGTACAGTATTAATCCAAAATAAGTTCTTAGATAATCCAAAAGAAAGGGGGGTCTGATGTTTAAAAAAATTCAAAACTGGTTTGACGAAAGGATAGAGCTCACCGAATTAATAAACGAGTTTAACGGCGAAAGAATTCCGGCAAGGGGCGGATGGGCATATACTTTCGGAAGTCTGCTCGCTTTTCTTTTTATAATACAAGTAGTAACGGGGATATTTTTATTATTCTATTACGTTCCTTATTTCCCTATGGCAAGAAATGCGACGTATTACATAAAGCACCACGTTCTTCTCGGCAATATTCTTCTAGGCATTCATCTGTGGGGCGCATTTACGATGATATTTATACTACTCGTCCATATGTCCAGAGTTTATTTTTCAGGCGCATATAAAAAACCGAGAGAGCTTCAATGGGTTGTCGGTATGGTTTTGTTTTCAGTAGTAGTAGTCCTAGGATTAACCGGTTATATGCTTATAGGCAACGAAAATTCATGGTGGACGATTAACGTTCTTACGAACGTTGCAGCTCATACGCCGGTTATCGGAGGGTTTTTAAGGATTATCGTCAGGGGCGGAACCGAAACTTCCGTTATAACGATGCAGCATATATTTGCCGTTCACGTATGGCTTTTGCCGATTATAGTTATTATGTTCATACCAATACACATCTTCTTAATTAGAAAAACAGGAGAGCAAGGCTTACCTTTAGAATATAAAAACAGTAAACTTGCCGACGATGACATAAACAAATGGAAACATCCCGATGCTACCGTCCCATTTTTTCCGGATCAGTTATATAAAGATATGATAGTAGCTTTGTGCGTATTTGCCGTAGTTTATTTACTTGCGGTAGTTTACGGAGCTGAAATAGGCCCTATGTACAGGCCTCTCGCGCTTAACTTTGCTCCGGAAGCAGACTGGTATTTCCTTGCGAACGAGGAACTGTTGAAATATTTCCCGGGCCACGGACTTATCATATTCTCAACGTTCCTTGTTCCTACGATAGGGTTTGCGATACTTTTTGCATTGCCTTTTATCGACAGGGGACACGAAAGAAGTCCGCTTAAAAGACCTGCGGCGACGGTGCTGGGGATTTTGTTTCTCCTTTTGTTAGTTTATTTAACATTAATCGGCGGCGAACCAAAAGCGCCTGCTACCGTATAAAATCAAAAGAGGAGTAAATACGATGAATTTAGGTGTCATAGATATAGTAAATCTATTTATAAACAGGCTTGCGCTAGGTTTTATGGCGATTGCCTTTATATCCCAGTATATAGGGATATTCAAAAAAGAAGACAGATATTTCAGGCTTGCAAAGCCTCTTATTATGTGCGCTTTAGTAATAGGCGCTATACAAACTATAGTGTATTTTTATTTCTTAAGCCTGCTTAAAAACGGAATCCCTAATTTCTGGATTCTTATGAATAAACTGCAACCAGGCGTTATCGGTTATTCAATGGAATTTCTGTTAGCGTTTCTGGTTCTCGGCTCAATATACTATGCCGGATTTGACAGGAAAGGGGCAGGGAGACACCAGGGATGGAATGTTTTTATCGGCATAATTGCTTTTCTAGCCGGCTTTACTTCCGATATTTTTTATACTATTTCGGAAAGTTATACTATAGGTCCGTCCCCGGATACGGCTATAAGAACACCGATGGTTTTGCTGTTGATAATCGAAAAAAATATTGAGATTTTTGCTTTGGCGGGCGCTTTGCTTGCTATATGGGCAGGAATCAGGTATATACTTGCTTCTAAACAAGCAGATAAAGAGTTTTACGACTGGCTCGGTTCGTTTGCAAGTATTATAACCGTTATGTTTTTGGTAATGTATCCCATAATTTATTTCGGCTGGTTTAAACACTTCAGGGCTACCGCAAGTTCAGGATTTAATAGGATTATGCTCGGGAAATATCAGTGGATTATGTATGTATTTTTAGGGACGAACGGCGCGGCTTTAATACTCGAATTTATATATATGCTGTGGAAGCTGATAAACGGAAGGGATAAAACCAAACCTACGGTTTCCGTCGGCCTTATAATATTCCTTATAATAGTCGGCCTCGTTTCTTTGGGTTTCGGAATGCTTCCTCCTACTATGGGTATTCTGGGAAATATGCAGCCCGTTAAGTATTTATCTCTAGCGGGGCTTTTTATAACCGGGTTTTTAGTCCTCGGTTATTATCTTAAAGACCTTACGCCTAATTTCAAATTCGGAAATATTTCGAAATTCCCGCAAATATTTTTAATATTGAGCGGACTTTGCGTTGCCGTTAACGTGCCTGTTATGGGCTATATGAAAATTGCGGCAAGGGGAACTAATAGAATCATATATCAGACTATGAATCTAAACGGAACTAATTATGTTCCGCCGGTAGTTTATCCTTGGCCCGTAAAAAAAGGTTTCAGCCTGTTAAACGACAAGTGCGTTATCTGCCATACGTTAAACAGGGTAGAAAGGTATAACGGAAAGTCTTACGGAGATTGGAAAAACGTTGTCATTCACGTCATGAAAGACGTTAACGGCTGTCCGGTAACGAATGCGGAAGGAAAGCAGATAGTGCATTATCTTAATTCCTTAAACATCATAGCCTATAATCAGCACCTTGCAAAGGAACATAAGAAATGGACGCCGCCCGCTTCTTTGCCGTGGGGAACTGCTGCTTCGGCTTCAAAAAAAGCTGAACCTTCAAGCAAAAAAACTGCCAAAAAATAATTATAGGCGTTATAAATAAAGATAAGCAGTTTATTTTAAAGGCATTTGCCGCTCATTATATTTTATTACATAAAATAAGATATAATTATAGAGGGCAAATGCCTTTGTTTATTTATGGATAAAGAATTTATCAAGCAGATTGCAAGAATGAGTTCATTGGGATTAAATTTAATAATATCAGTCCTAATCGGAATTTTTATCGGAATAGAAATCGATAAATATTTCGGGTTTAATTATCTTTTTCTAATAATTTTTTTAATTTTAGGTTTTACGGCCGGAATTTATGAAATATATAAAGCGGTTAAAAGAGAGCTTAATACAAAATTATAATAAGCCGTTAAAATTTAATATAATTTTGCGCGTATTTATCATCGGCTTAATTTTAGTATTTGTTTCAGGCGGCGCGGTAAATCTGTTTTATGCCGGGGCAGATAGCTTAAATATTATATTTAGTATGTCTATAGGTTTTGCGGCTTCTTATTTTCTATTTGCCGATACCGCATTGTATTTATTTAGAAACATTAAAAATATAAATCTCGTAAAATTCAATTTTACGGCAATAAAGGACTTGCTCATCATCCTGTTTTTTTTTATAATATCCTATAAATTTATTAAGCTTAATTTTATTTCGGCGGCGGCCGGAATTACGATAACTCCGGTTTCCATTGCGGTATTGCAGATATTCTTCCCGCTTAATAACATTAACGTGTAAATAAAATTATGTTATGTTAAAAGCTCCTATTATAATTAGCATTCCAGGAATACCTGTTTACTGGACGATGACGATTATCGTGATGGGTTTGATATTATCCGCCGCTTTCATCGTCGGCAGAAATTTAAGGGTGGTTCCGACAGGCATACAGAGTTTTTTCGAACTTATATTTATAATGACCGAATATTTTCTGAAAGAAATTATAGGAGAAGAAGGCGGCATATATTTGCCGCTTATCGCGTCATTTGCGGTTTTTGTTCTTTTTTCGAATTTGCTCGGCAGTATTCCAGGTTTTACTTCGCCTACAGCTACGATAGACACGACGGCTGTTTTAGCCCTTATAGTATTTTTTCTTTCCCATATTGTAGGAATTAAGAAACATAAAGCAAAATATATAAAAAAATTTCTCGGCCCGCTTATAATAATCGCGCCGATAATGATAATAATAGAGATAAT
>JAJYYR010000052.1 GCA_021800805.1 bacterium | reverse complement strand
AAAAGATAAATTTTTATATTGACAAAAAAATATATATTTTGGTAAAATAAGTTTAGTAATTCTTTTCTCCATTTTCCCCCTGATATATGCCGAATATGTCAGGGGGTTTCTAATTTATATATTATATATTTGCCGGGGAAACAAAAACTGTTATGGAAAACGGAAAAATAATAGAATCTGGCAATATAAAGCAAGAATTATCCAAACTCAGAGAAAAATCTAAAAAAATCGTATTTACAAACGGCTGTTTCGATATTATACATGCCGGACATATAAGCTATCTGAACGAGGCAAAAACTCTCGGGGATATTCTTATAGTAGGATTAAACAGCGATAAATCCGTCAGGCGTTTGAAAGGCGGAGACAGACCGGTAGTAAACGAACAGGATAGGGCATACGTCCTCGCAAATCTTAAGCCGGTGGATTATGTCGTTATGTTTGACGAAGATACTCCTTATGAACTTATAAAAGAAATTAAGCCTGATATTCTGGTAAAAGGCGCCGACTATGAGGGAAAAAACATAGCGGGGAGCGATATCGTCGAATCTTCGGGAGGCAAAACTGTTTTAATAAATTTTATCGAAGGAAAATCCACAAGCGGCATAATTAAAAAAATAAAGTCTAAAGCCGATATAAAATAATATCAAATAATGAAGGATTATTATTCTATCTTAGGAATAGAACAAAACGCGGGCGAAACATTAATTAAAAGCCGTTATAGAAACCTTGCCGCAATATACCATCCGGACAAAAATCCAGACAGCCATAGTAAATTTTTAGATATAAACGAAGCATATAATACGCTTATGGATCCCGTTTTAAGAAATATATACGATAAAGACTTAAGAGAATACGAAAAATTTAAGAACGCGCTTCCAGAGAACAAAATAACGCCGTACAGGTCAAGGCTCAGGGATGGCGGAAACGTAAATATAAATATAGATTTTACTAATGAAATAAAACGGGAAGCCGGTGAATTTATCGAAAAAACCGTCAATATAGAAAGATATATAAAATGTCCTGCTTGCGAAGGGGAGGGCAGAGATAAAGGCACGCTTGCAACGGATTGTTCCTATTGCCGCGGCACCGGAACCGTCAAAAACCGCGGAACGAATATTAACGAAGCATGCGGAAATTGCGGCGGATACGGCGATATATTCTTATATAGGTGCAAAGTATGCAACGGTATGGCAAGAATAAAGGCATCCGAAGAAATAAAATTAAATTTTGCGGTAAGCGAACTTTCAGGCGGCAAGAAAAACATAGTATTCGAAGGCAACGGCGATGCGGGGGTTTTTGGAGGAAAAAACGGAAATCTTAATGTTGCCGTTAAAATCGACGAAGATGTTTTAGATAAAACGAGTAACGGCGGAAAAGGTTTTCTCGATAGACTTTTATTTTTTAGAAAATAATTCTTGATAATTAAAAATATTTTTTGTAGAATTAAAACAATCTATTATTTTTATATAAATTATAATATTAATCAATATAATTTAATAATTTTAAAAGGAATTTTTTCAAAAAGGAGAGAAAATATTGGTCAGCGCGAAATTCAACGATTTAGAGCATGATTTATTCGAAAATATAGAAATTAAAAATTTGCTTAATTCTTTAGACGAAGGGGCATTTGTTATAGATAACGAGGATAATCTGGTTTTTTATAATAACAGCGCTCCTCTGGTTCTAAAAACAAATCTGGAGGAATTTTTAAATAAAAATATAAGACTCGTTTATTATTTTGAAAATCTGTTTAAAGAGCAGATAATACCGGCGCATATCAGGGACCTTGCATCGGGATACAAGATATCTAATATTTATATAATCGACGAACAGAGCCATTATTTCGAAAACGAAAGGATAGAACTTTACAGCAGCTTAGACGAAATTAAAGGAACTTTATATTTAGTGCGTGATATTACCAAAGAAATACGGCTCGAAATATCTTTGTCGAACGAAATCAAATTAGACAATCTTTCGGGGCTTTACAACTCAAAATCCTTTCATGAAGAAATAGAAAAAGAGATATCGCGGAGTTCAAGATACGGACACGACTTGTCCATCCTTTTTATCGATATAAATAATTTTAAAGTTTTTAACGACACGCTCGGGCATAAAGCCGGAGACGAAATCATAAAGTTTACGGGAGAATCTCTTAAAAACGCTATCAGAAAAAACGTGGATTCGGCATACAGATACGGCGGAGACGAATTTACGGTAATACTGCCGAACACTCCGGCAAAAAGGTCAACTATAGTCGCAAATAGAATTTTGTCAAATTTTCAGAACGGATTTAAAGAAAAATTAAAAGCTATAATCTCCGACGAGGCTTATGATTTAAATTTAGATAATTTTATTTTAAAAGGCGGTAAATCCAAAAAAATAGGATTATCGATAGGCATAGCGGGGTATCAGATAGGCAAACCTGTGGACAAGCTAGTTAAAGAAGCCGATATTGCTATGTATAAGGCAAAAAAAGAGACTGAAGTTCCTATCTGCATTTATGACGAAGATTAATTTTTGTCCGGCCTAAAACAGTTTAAACAATATGACGCAGATTAATGTCGCGGTATAAAAAATAATAAGAAGTATAGACGTCAGCTCCATAATTCTGACCGCATCTATAATACTTTCTTCGCCGGCAGATCCGTAATTTTCAAATCCAATAACAGGTCTTTTGCTTTCAACGCCGCCGTAATAATTCACGCCGCCTAACTTTATTTTTAGCGCGCCTGCCGTTATAGACTCAAGCTGTCCGCCGTTAGGACTAGGATGGCTTTTTCTGAACCTGATCCAAGACCTCAATCCATCTATCAGATAATAACGCTTTTTAGACTTATTTAAAGTAAAACTTAAAATAATAACCGATAAAAGCATAAAAAAAGAGGTTAATCTAAATGGAATATAGTTTGCGGCATCGTCTAAACGGGCGGAAAACTTTCCAAATTTTTCATATTTTTCGTTTTTGTATCCTACTAAAGAATCCAGCAGATTTACGCTTTTATAGATAACCGCGGATAAAACGCCGAAAAAAACGATTTCGGCCGCCCCCGTATAATTAATAGCCGGTTTTATTAATATCAACCCTGATATTAGTCCCGCCGAGAAGTAGAAAATAACGGAGCCGATTCCGTCGCCGGTATTTTCGGAAACGGATTCAACGACAGCCCTTGAAATTTCCGATGCGCACAGATTGCCGCCATCTCTGCCTGCAAGAGACAAAAGGTTTTTTTGCGCGCCGGCTATATCTTTTGACTTTAACAGCCTGTAAATGTTTAGGCTTTCATATCTCAAGCCCCCTGTGGAAAGAAAAGACGAAAGAATATACAAAGAAACCGCGTAAAAGAGCAGGGGCGAAATATTAAAAACGGCAAAACTTATCCCCGCGAAAACTACAGATATCGTAAGAACGGTCAAAATATTAAAAAAAAGACCGGATATAAATCCATTAGAAACGGAATAAAAAAACTTTTCTAAATATGCCGCCGTCCGCCCCATTATGTTTAAAGGATGAAACTTGTATTTTAACGAACCGGCATAAAACTCGATTATAAAAGCTGAAGGAAATAGTAAAAGGGGAATATAAGCGGCGGCCATTTTAATTTTTGAAACTTTCTGGAATAGCGCATGAATCTCCCGCCATAAGTTCCATGAATACATCATTGCAATACAATGAAAGGGTATCGAGTTTTTCGGGCAATATTTTTTCCGACATTAGCAAATCCAATTTATTAAGTTTATTAAGCTTTAATTTTAATTCATCGTCAAGGTCATCCGATATTCTATCGATATCTATAGGTTTGCCTTTTTTAAAAGAATTTGATATTTCGTCAAATATCATCCCCATGTAAGATATGGAAATTGAGGCATTATCTTTTTTGCCTGAATTCATAGCATCGTTTTTTATTTTATCTATATAATCTTTTAAATCTTTAAAAATTTCTTCATTATTCATAGTAAGAATATTTTGCAGTAAAATCGTGTAAAAGTCAAATTCAATTTTAAAACTTAACTTTTTATTATATTATTGTTAATTGGGTAATTTAAAGGAATAATTTATTTTACAGTTTACATAATGTTCCTTATGGGACATTATTTGAGTTCATACGAGCCAGTTGGCTATTTCGAAGTTTTTGTCGGGAATAACGGTTTCAAAATAACCGTTGACCGGGAAACGCTCTATCTCGACTAAGGGGTTTTCTTTGTATGTAAGAACGGCATAAAAATCTAAAGGATTATTAGGCAACACGCCTAAAACAAAAATCGGTATTGATATCTCCAGAATGTTTTTATAGACGGCTTTTATAAGCGATATTCCGTTGTTATTGTTGTCCGGACTTGCATTGTCGCCATTATTAATCGTAGGTGAATTCAGTAATATATTTAAATTATTATTGGCATTAAATTCAAGTTTTACTTTAATGTTTGCGGATTCAACGTTTGCTGAATCGACAAACTTTAATTCGATAACTTTATCTGATAGTTCGTCTATTCCTTTATTATCCAAAAAATCAAATCTTATAAAAAACTCGGATGCATTAAATCCGTATTGCAGTTTTCTGATAAATCTGTCGGTATGCGCCATTGTCTTGCCCGATAAAATACTTGGAAAATATACCGCGCTTCCGAGCCATTCGAAATAATTACCGGCTATGCCGTCTATTTCAGGATATATAAACGATACAATATCCAGATTGGGTTTCGCCGTCCGTTTTTTCTCTATAATCGGGATATAATAGTCATCCGGCGGATTATCCTTTAAAATTTTATAGACGTTAATAAGATGCGTTCTGTAAAGATTGTCGTATTGTTCGTCGATACCCGACGTCCTGTCTTCGCCGTACCACCAGTTATAATCGCTTCCTTCGGCTATAAAAATCTGTTCCCACGCGGCTTTTAAATCTTCTTTATCTTTATCTTTGTCAAATAGTTTAGTTTTTTGAATAAGATAATCCCGCGTTTTAGAAAGCAAGTCCCACGCTTTATTGTCTTCCCTGTCCCCTATCCATATCCTGAAGTTATGATTAATCCATGAACCGGGATAAATCGTCGGTATATTATAAATTCTAGAAAAATCGAATTCGGGGTCGGGTTCAGGGTTCCATTTGATATCTAAAAACTGTTTAATTTTAACGCCGGTTTTGCCCTCTTCATACGGGACAGCCGCATCCCCTGTTGATTTTAAGACTTCTTCGGCTTTTTTAATGTATTCGCTGACAGTAACGGTATTAATTGTTTCGGCATTATCGGACAAGCCCCGGTATAAATAATTAAAAAAATCGTATCCGTTATTTTTATAGTATTCCCATGCATTCTCGCCGTCTAATATTATAGGGACTACCGCTAATCCGTTTTCATTGTAATTTTGCAAACTTAATGCTATATTATTCAAGTTATTTATCAAATCTTCGGCGGCATCTTTCGGCTCATAATTAGAATACTTAAATCCGATTAAATCCGAAAGCCCTTTGTCCCTGAAAAATATATATGAATATCTTCCGTCTCTTCTTACCGCATACGGTCTATAAAGCAGTTTTCTATCGCCAAGAGCCGAGAAATTTATACCCATGGAATTTGAAAGAATTTCTTCGTCCGTAGCTATCCAGTTAATGCCGTTATCCATAAAAAGTTTTAAAGCTCTTTCGCTTACGCTCCCTTCCGAAGGCCACATACCTTTAATATCATATTTTAATTTTTCATTGAAATATTTTTTCGCGCTTTCAATCTGAAAATTCGCATCTTCCGGATGTCTGAACGGAGCAGGCAGTTTTATGCCGTCATGAAAATCCGCTATATCGGTATCGCATAACAAAGGCAGTATAGGATGATAGTAAGGGCTTGCGGAAAGCTCGACCTGACCGCTTTCAGCCAGTCCGGTTATTAAAGGAATTATTTTATTTAAAATCAAAGGGATTTTTTCTCGTATTAGTTTATTTTTTTCTTCTTCCGTAAATTTCTTATCCTTGTTCTTTAATGCCGCCAAAAACTCGTCGGAATTTATTGAAACGGGATCGAACCACAGCAGATTGAATAGGACTATTATATCTAAATAATCCTGCGAATCGAATAAAATTA
>JAJYYR010000051.1 GCA_021800805.1 bacterium | reverse complement strand
TTGACAAAGTAAAAAATACTTTATATATTCCAAATAGACAAATTAAAATTTAAATTAAGGAGATGTGATTATGTTTAAAAATGTGATAATAGCGGCTTTAAGTTTTTTATTATTATTAACAATAGCTATAATTTATGTAAGTCAACCGAGACCAATACCTACCGGATTAAACGCAATACTAAATATTAATCCGACGAAAGCTAAACCATTGTTAAAATATTTGTCGTCTAACGAAAAAATACAGTTTAAAATATTAAAAGACGAATGTATTATCGATAATAAAACAAGCTTACCGCCGGTCAAATATAAACCTTATATAAGTAAGGCATGGTATAATACTAAAATTAATTGCAAAGAGATTTTTAAACTTTCAAAATAAAAAAATTATAAAGGGGATTTTATTATGAATACAGATATTTCAAAATTGAAAGAAAAACTTGAACGAGCCAAAAAACAAATTGTAAAAACTAATCAAGAAATTAAGAAAGCATTTGTAGAGTCAGTCTATAAAGAAACTTACAATTTATATTTATCAGATTTTAAAAATATAGACGACTTTACTAAAAAAATTAAAGACATATTTAAAGATGTTCCAATAGATAATAAAAAAAGTAAAAGCAAAAGATAATATAGAGTGCTACGCATTTAAATACATAATTAGACACACGCAAGGTCGGACTTAATGCCGTCCTTGCGTAATACATAAAAGCTTTAAATACAGTAAAATATTGACATTATTAATATTCTTTGATATTCTATATAAGAATATTACAATTATTACAATTCAGTAATTATATAGTGTTTAATGTTATAATTAGATATATATATGGAATATCATAAAAAGGAGTAGTATATATGAAAAAAACTACGGTTAATTTTACTAATGAAATTTATTACGAATTGCAAAAAGAAAGCGAAAAGAAAAATAAAACTAAAACTGATATAATTAATATAGCATTGCAAAACTATTTTGAAAAAAACAGTATTGAGTTAACGAAACTTAATATTGAAAGTTTAATTAAGGAAGCTGTGAAAAATATAACGACAGACGAGAAGTTTATTAACGATTTACAAATTCAAATAGCAAAACTATTTGCTAAAAAATAGGAGATTCAATTATGAATAATACTAATAGTAATAATCCTAAACCGGTTAAAAAAGAGTCGGCTTTATCGGATTTTAAACACGAGATACAAAGACTTGTTAACCTTGAAAAAAAAGGAATCACAAATGACGATTCTAATTATACGAGCCGGTATAGAAATCATGATATATGGATAGGTTTCGAGTTGGGATTAAAAGTATTTGTAATCAGCTTTATAATTCTAATTGGATATTTTTTAACGCCGAAATATTATTTAAAGTTGTTTAGTTTGCTCCCCGTCGTCGTGTTATCTATTTTTTATTTTTTTTCTTTTAATAAATACGTCGGCAAATATAAATTTCCTACGAAGCGCATTAAAAATTTTGTATATGGATTATTAAGCTCCGGTATTTTATTTTTGATTACTTTAGGCGGATATTTATATTTGATTTACGATAAATCAATGACGCCTAAAATTCATAAATTTATACAAGGAATATATAATTGGTTTTCGTTTTCTTCGGCAACTCAAAAATTTATTTTTGCACCGTTAAACCGTATGTTAAGAATATTCAATTTGCGACATCACGAATCGATTATTATCGCAATATTAGCTTTTGATATATTTATGTTAGTTGTAATTTTCGCGATAATGTTTGTTTCAGATGTAGAAATTAAAAGCGATAAAGATATTGACGATATCACTTTAAAAAAACCTTCAAGCGAACAGCAAGAATATTTTCACTCATCTAAATTCGATATCAGAAATACTTTGATAACTGGAAGCACTGGGTCCGGAAAAACGCAACTGCTAAATAGATTTATATCAAGCCGTATGAAACAGCCCGGCAAGTTTATATTTTATGACCTTGACGGCGACTTTCTAAAAACTTTCTATAGGCAGGGCGATATTATTCTTAACATAATGGACGCTCGAAGCCACTGTTGGAACTTTTTATCGGAAATGAAAAATCCAGCGATAATTAGGCAGATGTCGCATTACTTAATACCACCTAATCCGAAAGAATCGCAACCTTTTTTTAGAAACGAAGCAAGGAATATTTTAGAAGATAAACTTTTATCGTTATTCACTAAAGGCAAGACTACTAATCAAGACATCTTAATCGCATTAAAGCAAGTCGATAAAAAAATCAACGCAGACGTATTAACGACTTATAATCAAGAGATAAGGCATCTTTTATTTTTCAATACTACGGGAGAAGTTTTTAATTTGCATGACTGGCTATTTAAACCAGACGAAAAAAGGAACATATTTTTAACTTACAATAAAGATTACGAAGACGAAGAAAAGCCTTTTTTATCTTTATTTACCGCTATGCTTAATAATTATATCTTATCTTCTGATTTTACTGACAATAAAACAAGAATTAACATAATTATTGACGAGCTGACCAATATCGCAAAAATAGACAATTTGGACGGAACTTTATCGCTTTGCAGACATAAAAACGTTGCTTTCTTTTTATCGACTCAAAGCCCGATGACTATGCAGGGACTTTACGACGACGCTTTTTACGGCATTATGGAAAATACTAATAATAAATATCATTTCAGGTCATCGGAAAAAGAAAGCGCGCAATTAATAGCCGACAGCTTCGGCGAAAAAGAGGTAAGGGAAACCTTGACATCTACTTCTAATCCCACCGGCGACGGTTTTCTCGGGGGAGCTTCCGGCACTACAGAAAATATACGGAAAACTAAAAACGTTTTCAGCAACGATATATTAAACCTTAAGGATTTGCAATACTACGGGAGATATTTAACTGATAACGGTATAAAGCAATTAAAAGGTTTAATATCTTTTATTCCAGCCAGAGCATTAGACATAAAGGCTTTTGTCGAAAGGACTGTATGGAATTTGCCGGAGACGCAGGAACAAGGGCAGGATAACACATCTGACGACGATTTTATCCAACAGGAAAACGAAGAACAAAAGGCGGGTCCGGATAAAAATATCGATATCGACGAAAAGACGGAGAAGTCGGAAGCGGAAGCGGCTAAAGAAGCAATTAAGGAGTTTGTCAGCTCAAAGGTCAAAATCGATTAAAAAAAAACTTCGTAGGAAGCGTTTTAAGGCGCGGAAGCGGTCAGGTAGGTATAAAACCATTAACCATAAATAAAAAATAAAATATGCTATGATTACGACGCCGGTTAGAGTATCAAACGCACAAGCGGGAGATTACTATTATTTCGATTCAAAAAAAGAAAATGCGGAATGGGGCGGAGAGCTTGCGGACGATTTTAAACTGTCCGGCAGATGTTCCGAAGCCGATTTTTTGACCTTAACGAACGGTTATAATCCTACCACTAACGAAAAATTATCGGTTAACGCCGGCGATCCAGAAAGATTTGCCGGCGAAGATTTTACTTTTACGCTTTCTAAAAATGCGAGCGTATTAGCTGTTTACGACGACAGAATCAGAAAGGCATTTGACGAATCAGTTAACGAAACTTTAAAGATTATGTCCGACAGATACGCACAAACGCAGACGAGAACAGGCGGTAAATTAAAAGCTGAACATACCGGCAATATGATTTATACGAAATTCACTCATTACGAATCGAGAAACGGAGACCCTGAACTTCATAAGCACGTCTTTATACATAACTACACTAAAGACGCAAAAGGCAATATTAAGGCAATGGATTTTAAGGAGCTTTACTCAAATAAGGTTTATATGGGAGTCGTGCAGGAAAATATCTTATTTCATAAATTGGAAGATTTAGGCTACAAGTTGGATATAGACAGAAATAAAGGAATGTCAGATATTCATTTAAACGATACTTCGATTAAAGATACATTTTCGAGCCGCCAAAAAGAAATAGACGCTAAAATGGCGGATATTAGGGAAAGATACCCTAATATGTCAGAAAAAGAACAAAGGCAGATAGCGCAAAAAGAAACAAGAGCTACTAAAGAGCATAACAGAACCTTGAAAGAAATTAAGGAACAGGTAGAGAGCAAGGCTAACCAAGAGCAGTTAAAAAATATCAAATCCGCTATTTATGAAGCCAAGCACGAGAAAAAGCAAATAAAAGAAATAGACTTAAAAACTAAAACGGACGAGGCGGTAAAGAACTCAATTAAAGACCTTTCAGAAAATTCACGTATATTTAAATATGAGCAGGTAGAGAATAAAGCATTAAGGAAAAACTACGCAATAGGGGATATTGAAGCGATAAAGCAGTCTATACAGGATAATAAAGATTTAATCAAACTTGCGAACGGCAGATATACCACTAAAGAAATTAAGGCAGTCGTAAGGGATAATATAAATACATTAAAGACAAATGCAGAAAGCAAAAAGATAGCAAATAAAGAGCAAATCGATAATGCGATTAAAGCATTTGAAAACAAGACAGGCAGGAAGTTAACGGACGGGCAAAAAGAGGCGGTTTCTTTATTATCGACCGATAAAAAATTTAACGTCATTCAGGGCGACGCGGGGACGGGTAAGACGACGTCGTTTAAGTTAGTTAAGGAAATAGCGGAAAAAAACGGATATAACGTAATCGGAATAGCTCCCACGGCAAAAGCGACTAACGAACTTAAAGCGGCGGGCATAGAAAAGACTTATACTATAGCAGGACTTAAAGAAAATAACGTCGAAATAAACGACAAGACTTTATTAATAATCGACGAATCAAGCATGATAGGAGATAAGCAAGCGGAATTTTTACTCAAGCAGACGAGCGCAAAAAGCATATTTGCCGGAGACGTCAAACAGTTTCAAAGCATTGAAAGGGGAGAATTTTTTAAAGAAGCGCAGGAAAATATCGATAAGTCATGCAAGGTAAATATGACTGAAGCGAAAAGATTTAAAACGGAACATCAAAAGGAACTTGCGGAAGCTGTGGCAAGGAAGCAATACGATAAAGCATTATCGAACCTTGAAACTAATAAATCAATTAAGGAATTTGCTAACGCAGACCAAAAATTAAAGGCTATTACGGAGCATTACATAGAAAATATAAAAGCCGGAAAAGATACGATTATTATCGCTGAAATGAATTATGACAAGAACCAGCTAAACGAAGCCGTCCGGAAGCAATTAATCGAAAATAATTTAATCGACAAAAAAAGCATATCCGCAGACGTGAATTTTAATAAGAATCTTGACGCTACCGCAAAGGGGTTCACCGAGTCGTATAATAAAGGCGACTATCTCGTCTTTAATAAAAATTACAAAATAGACGACGAGATTTTTATCGCAAGGGGAACTAAAGCAGAAATATCGAGAATAGACGGGGATAAATTATATTTAAATACGACTGCCACGGGGATTTATAAGGACGATAGCGAAAGATTTAATAGGATAAAGCAACAAGGGGAGTATGAATTAAATCTTTCGGATAAGAATAAAGGCAATTTTTCGGTATGGGAGAAAAAAAATATAGACCTTTCGATAGGGGACGAAATAGTTTTTTTAAAAAACGATAAAAGCCTTGACGTTCAAAATGGGAGAACGGGGAAAATACAAGACATCGACTTCGATAAAAAAATATTAACCGTCGAATCCGGAGACAAAACGATTAAAGTCGATTTAAATAAATATAATAGCATTGATTACGGCTACGCTCTCACGAACTATAAGGCGCAAGGAGCTACTAAACAAGAAACCTTATATTCAGTAGGCAGAGATTTAAGGGAAGATAGCTTTTACGTGCTATCGACAAGAGCCACAGACAATACGAATATTTACGGAACGCAAGAGGAAATAAAAGGCTTTAAGGAAAATATAAACGACTTTAAACAGGGCGAAGATATAATGCAGTCGTTTAATAATACGCAAAATATCACTGAAAGCATAACCCCGCCAGCGCAAGAATATAAAATTTCATTATGATAAAGGAGCTTCCGCAGGAGCTCCAAACATATAAAAAATCCTTTCAAATTTGACCGATAAGGGCAAGTGAAAATAATAGTTATTTTCCGTTAAATTTATCGCTTTCAAATACTTCGTCCATCTTGTTAGCGATGACTTTTGCCGCTGTTTTAACCATTTTTAACGCCGATTTGATTTCTTTTCTTTTTATATCGACGGGTATGTCAAGTGTGTCTATGTATTCTGCAACCGATAGATAGTAATTAATATAAGCAAGTTCAT
>JAJYYR010000050.1 GCA_021800805.1 bacterium | reverse complement strand
TTCCGGAAATACTAAGAATTCGTCTCTTGGTCCGTTAGGCGGCAACTTTGCGCTTTCGAGCCTCGTTAATTCATTATACGGTTTTATGGGAAGCGAAGCCCCGACTCTTTCAGGTGCCGCCGGCCTTCCCTCTACTTACGGCATTACTTCCAACTCTAACGGTTCAGGCCAGTTACAGTTCAATACTTCGACTTTAAATAATATGCTTGCTACAAATCCCCAGCAGGTCCAGCAGTTTTTCAGCGCATTGGTTAACGGTTCTCCTACCGCGAACGGAGTTTCTATGGCAGGCGGAATGACGAGTTTTTTAAAAACATATACTAATCCGGCAAACGGCATCATACAGTTTAACGAACAGGAAATCAATACGGAAATTACGAACATGAATAACAAGATTTCGCTCCAGCAGGCTTTAGTGCAGGACCAGATGGGAATGTACACAAAACAGTTTTCTAGTTTGGAGTCTTACATAGGACAGATGCAAACCACGAACACGAGTATATCTAACAGCATAAAACAGATGATCGCAAGCGGCGCATAATAAGTTTTATTTATATAAAATAAATTTTAGGGAGGATAAATTTTTATGGATGCAATTTCTAAATACGAAAATACCAACGTTAACACGGTTGACCAGGGGACTCTTATTATTATGGCATATGAAGGAGCCATTAATTTTGTGAAGGAGGCTAAAGAAAAACTTGCGCAAAACGATTATGCCGGCAAGTCGATAAATATATCTAACGCCGTCTCCATTATTAACGAGCTTAACACAAGGCTCAATATGGAAAAGGGCGGGGAAACCGCAAGAAATTTAAACAAACTTTATACTTTTTTGTCAATCCATCTGACGACGGCTAACCTGAAGAAAGACGCCCATAAGCTTGACGAGTCGCTTAATATACTCCAAAATCTTTTAAACGGCTGGAAGATTATAATCGAAAAAGATAAAAAACAAAATGCCGGCGTTTCCAATGCCGGTATGTCTTTAAACGCTCAATCGGCCGCTTCCGGTATTTCAAATATGCCGGCCGCAGGCGGTATTGCCGTCTCTGTTTAATATGTCCTTTTAATGGGAAATAATAACGGTTATAATAGTATCTTTATATTCCAGACGAGAAGATTAGGCGATTTTTTTCAATCTATTCCGCTTATAGAAGCGTTAGCCTTCTCAGACGGAACCGGAGCAAAAAATATCGGCTTATTAATAGACGAAAACATATATAATATAAAAAATATTTTTAACGTAGGCATAAATTTTTTTACTTATGAAAGCCTGTTAATACCTCCCGGTATATCCGCCGAAAGTTTAAGCAGATTCGATTTGTTTTTATCCGATTTTACCTCTAAATACGAACTTGCAGTAAACTTAAACTACGATTTTACCAATTCTCTTTTTTTAAGTTTTTTTAAAGAGCAAAAAAGAGGTTTTATTGTACTCGACAAATCCTCTAAAACCGCCGGATCGATTTCGAGAAGCGCGGCGGCAAACTACCTTTTTAATATCGTAAAAAACCGCAGCCTCAACAGAATAAACATAGTAGATATATATTCGCTCATAGGAAGCGAAAAACCCGCCGAAATAAAGTCTTCATACGATATTATAAACTTAAAAAAACAGGTTAAAAACAAAAAAAAGCTGACGGACGGCAAACCTTTAAGAATTTGTATTTCCATAGGGGCGACGCATTCTAAAAGAGTTTGGCAGTCGAAAAATTATGCAAATCTGATTAAATTTCTTTCAGAAAACCTTCACTGCGAAATAATATTGGTCGGAACCGCGGAAGAATCTTACGCCGCCGGAGAAATAAAAAAAAACCTGCCTTCAGGCGTAAGCATTATGGATTTAACCGGAAAAACTAATTTAAGCGAGCTTATTTATCTTATAAAAGATTTCGATATAATTATAGCTTCCGATACCGGGACACTTCACATAGCGCAGATTTTTAACGTTCCGTCCGTTTCCGTTTTCACCGGCAGCGCAAATTTTTACGAAACGGGACCGCATATAGAAAACTCATACGTAATTTATTCTAAAATAGAATGTTATCCGTGTTTACAGCACGAAACGTGCCGGTTTAACTTTGCCTGCAAAAATGACATAAATCCCGAAAATGTTTTTGACCTGGTACTTATGCAGGTTATTAAGAATAAATTGTATCCGGCGTGCAAAGACGGAAAAATTCGTCTTTCTGAGATTAAAAAAAGAATTAATACAAACGTAAAGAAAGGAAATTTTTCTGTTGCCGTCTGCAAGCATATGGATTCAATTCACTTTTACCCCACGCATAAGCCTAAAATAAATAAAAACGAATTTGCTTCTGAAATATTAAAATTTTGCTGGCTCAACGTTCTTTCTAAAAATAACGCAACAATAGATAAAAATAATGTTTTGAGATATACGAATAAATATTATAAAATAGACAGGAAGTCGGCGGATTCTTTGAAACGCGAAATTTCATTCGTAAAAACCGTTTTTGAAAACGGACTGAAGTCCTTCGGCGGCGGAGAAGGAGAATCTTTATATTTCGAAAAATTTCAAGACGCAGTAAAATCGTTAGGTTTAAATTATAGCTATCTTAAACTTGCATGCGATTATTTTATAGACGAATTAAATTCGTCAGGCGCATCGAAAAGTTTTAACGATATAATTTTACTATTAGATAACGCCCTTAATATTTTAAAAATGTTTTAAAAAAATATGAAAATATGAATAATTCAAATATGAGCCGTAACGATTTAAATTTCGAGATAGTTCAAACAAAGGTTGCATCCGCTCCGTCTTTTAAGATTAACGGAATTACCGTTCATTCGGTTTACGACCCGGTTTCCGAAGGTCGGAAATTGGCGGCTCAGATTATGGATAGGATTAATTCGGAAGGAATACCGGATAAAATTATAGTTTTCGGATTAGGCGCGGGTTATCATATAGAAGCTTTAGCGGATTTATTAAAAAAAGACGAAAGCAAAATAAAAATAGAAGTCGTCGAACCCTCGGAAGAATCTTTCGGATTCATAAAAAGCAATTTCAACGTTTCCGAATTACCGAAAACTGTAAAACTTACCGTTTTAGATTACGGCTGCGAAAACGTTTATGCAGACGCTTCCGCAATTTTGCAAAAGCTGGAACTAGATAAGGGCAACATATTATTCTGCGAACTGCCTTCTTACAAGAAAATATTTCCCGAAGCATACGGCTTAGCTTATAAGCTTTACGGAATTAACCAGTTTTTTACTCCGTCTTCTTTCAAGGTATTAGTAGTCCAGCCAATGTACGGAGGCTCTTCCACAATCGGAAATTATTTGCACTCGGCTCTTTTGGGCCTCGGATACGACGCAAAAATACTCGATTTTTCAAAATTTTATGACGCATATAAATATATGGGGGAATTTACTCCAAACGAGGACCATGTAAATTCGTTAAAGCAGAGCCTTTTTAACCTTATGTCCGAAGCTCTTCTTTCTTCCGTTTTTAACGAACCTCCCGACCTGGTTATTTTTATGGCGCAGTCTCCGGCAAGCGAAAGAACACTTCTTAAGCTGAAGAGTATGGGCATTAAAACTGCATACTGGTTCGTAGAAGATTTCAGGACGCTTACCTACTGGAATACTATAGCCAAGAACGTCGATTATTTCTTTACCATACAGAAAGACGATTTTTTTGAAGAGCTAAAAAATATCGGCGCCGATAACTATCATTATCTTCCGTTAGCCTGCCTGCCGGATTTCCATAAAAAAATTACCGAAATTAACGAAGAAGATAAAATAAAATACGGTTCCGACGTAAGTTTTGCCGGAGCGGGTTATTATAACAGGAAAAACGTTTTTGCCCAGCTTATAGATTTTAAATTCAAAATATGGGGAAGCGACTGGTATGTCGGACTGCCTTTAAGCTTATTAATTCAGGAAGACGGCAAGAGGTTCACGGAAGAAGAAGCCGTTAAAATATATAACTATTCCAAAATAAATATAAATCTTCATTCTTCTATGTGGCACTGGGATATAAATCCAAACGGCGATTTTTTAAATCCGAGAGTTTACGAAATCTTAGCATGCGGAGGTTTTCAGCTTGTCGATAGGCGCAGGTATTTGGAAGGAGTCTTTGAAGACGGGAAAGATTTGGTCGTCTTTGAAACGGTGGACGATTTAAGAAAAAAAATAAAGTACTATCTTGCCAATGAAGAGGAAAGGTTTGCTATCGCCGCTCACGGCAGGGAAACTGCCGTTAAAAACCATACATATGAAAGCCGCGTCCGCGAGATGATGAATATAATACTTTTAAGTTCATACGAACAGATAAAATCTAAACTTGAAACCAGAAAGGAAAATATTTCGGGGCTATTGAAAGAAACAGAGGGAAACAAAGAACTTCACGACCTTATTATGCAGTTTTCGGATAAGAAATCGCTTTCTATTAGAGATATGGTCGAGCGCATAAAGAGCGGCAAGGGCAGGCTGTCAAAATCGGAAGCTATGATTTTAATGTTATGGGCGGTAAAATCAAAATTAGTCAAACTCGAAGGGCTGTAATCCGGCAATGAAAAATATAATCATACTGAACCTTACCCGCATGGGCGACCTTATTCAGTCCACCGCTCTTTTTAAAAAAATTAAATTAACCTATCCGGAAAGCCGTGTCAAACTTTTAATCTCAAACGAATTTGCCGAAATTGCACCGTTTCTGCCATATGTAGATGAGATTAAACCAATAGATTTTACTGGGCTATCTGAGCTCTTAAAAGCAAACAATTTCGAATTTAATTCTGAAGTTTTAAGAGCCTTAAACGCTATGTTCGACGGTATTTTAAACGTAAATTACGACCTGGCCGTAAATCTTTCACACGACGAATTCAGCGTATATTTCCTTTATATGTTAAATGCGTTAAAAAATATAGGCATATCGGTAACCCGCGAAGGAACCGTGGTCTCTAACGACGAAATGATTGCCTATATATTTTCTGCGGTTAAAAACAGAAAAGTAAGCGTTTTAAACCTCGTAGATATTTACGAAAGAACCTTAAGGATAAAGCGAGGCGGAAATAAAATACACGTAAACAGCATCTATTTAGATATTAAAAAAATGGACGGAGAACATAAAGAGCTTGAAGTTTTGAAAAAATACGGCATAGAAGGAAACGATACGGTCATTTCTTTCGCTATAGGAGCATCCACGGAACTTAAAAAATGGCGTTACGATTATTTTGCCGAATTAGCGAAGATGCTTTTATCCGGCAATCCAAAAATTAAAGTTGTTTTGCTTGGAGCAAATTACGATGTTAAAGCAGGCGGCTATATAGAAACTTCCGTCGCTGACGAAAGGCTTATAAACCTTACCGGCAAAACTTCGGTTTCCGACCTCGTTTACGTCGTCCGGCGCTCAAATCTTCTGATAACCCACGATACCGGAACAATGCATATAGGAGTCGCGGCAGGGACTAAATTAATCGTTATTTATACGGGAAACGTCGGTTTTTTGGAAACAGGACCTTATGCCGAAAACAGACTGCTCGTCGTGCCTGATATAGGATGTTTTCCGTGCGATTTTAATCTTAAATGTTTAAATCCGGTATGCCGGGAACTTATCAAGCCGGAATATATTTACGATATGTCGCTTATGGTTCTTGAAAAAGAAAGCGGCTATAGCGAAAAACTGTCTAAATATAAAAATACCGGTATTATTCCGTATCTGTCGAGATTCGATTCTAAAGAATTCATCGATTTTTTTCCAGCAGTAAAAATTAAGCTTAACTTTAAAGATTTGAAGCTGAAAATACTTAAATTAGCGTTAGAACATTATTATGAAGGAGATTTTTGGAATATAGACGAAAATGAAATCGAGCTTTTTCTTGACTGTTTTGAAGGCATAGAATATAATCTTAGCTTAGATGCGGGCGAAGAGCTAAAGTCGGCAGAAAGCCTTATCTCTTTATGCGAAAGAGGCATGTCGGAGACAAAAAAAATGATTAATCTGGCCATTCATGACCCTTTTAATTCTAAAAAAATAGAGGAATATACCGGCAATATAAAATCTATAGATTTTGAATTAAAATATTTATCTTCGGTTTACGACGACTTATCTTTGTTTAACCAGATTCACGTTATAAACCAGAACAGTTCCGTAAGCTACGATTTGTTCGGTCTTGCCGTCGATTCGCTTAAAAGTTATTCGAGATATAAACTTCAACTGAATATATTTAAAAAAGTTTCGTTAATATTTTTAGATAAGATAAAAAATCATAAACATTATAAACCGGAGGATTTGATATGAAATTATATGTTGACGGGAATTTGACCGATTCTGTTTCAAACGCGGG
>JAJYYR010000049.1 GCA_021800805.1 bacterium | reverse complement strand
TAAGATTGTCCGTAAAAGATTTTTTAAAGTCTTTCAATTTTTGGTTGAGTCTAAGTATTTCTTTGATTTTTACGAGCGGCGTCGGCATGGTAAGGTTTACGGACAGGAAGTAAAAATACAGAAGCTTCTGGATGCGGCCGCCGGTCAGCCGGCGGTAATTCTTTATATTAAACGCCAAAAGATATTTATTTTCTTTCGTAAAAAAGTCGTATATTTCTTTAGACAGCCTAATTTTTATTTTGCCTTTTTCGTTCATGTTATCGTCAAAGGTAAGAGCGTCGATGAAGCTAAAGATGAAACTGGTATCGTTTTTTTGCAGTTGGGTGATAGAAGCCTTAAGGGCGTTCAAGGATTCTTTTATCGCCAGATATGAACCACTATCTGTCCTATTAAACACGGCCATTGATAGATTAAAAAAGGTTAATACTATTTCCGGCGACCTGGCTTTTTTTGTTTTTTCTATAAGTATAGCCAAGAGAACCTCGTCGTCTATATTTAATCTAATAGACTTCGCTAATACAGTAATGTTTTGAATGGTATCTTTGCTGATTAAAGTAAATTTATCAACTGGAAGTTGCTCCCTTTCTTTTTGGTAACTAAAAAATCCGGATGAATTAAACCATTTAAATATAGAAAGTAAATCTATTTCTTTTTCATCATCTTTAATTATTAAATCAGCCATATATTTATACTCCTAACCCCCATAACGAGGTTTCCCCAAATCCATAACGAGGTTTCCCCAAATCCATAACGAGGTTTCCCCAAATCCATAACGAGGTTTCCCCAAATCCATAACGAGGTTTCCCCAAATCCATAACGAGGTTTCCCCAAATCCATAACGAGGTTTCCCCCTTCGTGGCTGGAAACCTACGCCTGCTTTGCGTTTCCGGGCGTGAAAGTACTAATATACTAAATATACTAAATAACACACACCCGACGCCTTCGGCGGTGTGTAAAAACTTTTTTAAAAATTCAAAGGATTTTATGTTCATTTTTATCGGGACCCTTATAGACTTTAAGAATGATATTTTTACGAGTTTATATAGCACTATCATGGTTTATAATCACCGCAAAGACCTCCCGATTAACGATATTAGAGAATTCTTTCCGCCAACGCAGCCTTAACTTCCTTAAGAGAATTAATAATATCCGTCTTTTTATTCTTGCCTATACCTATATCTTTAAGCACTTTGATGGCATGGTTTATGCGATGTAATAAAATAACTTTTTCAGGAAAGAAGCCCATTCCAAACTTTGTCGGACAGTATATCGCTTGATTTTTGTCGTTATAAATACTGTAATAATACGGTTTTAATTCGTTGTCTTTACCGTTCTCCGGAGGCGAGGGCTCTTCGATTTCAATGAACTCGATATCCTGAAGTTTTGTTTCTCTATCGCCTTTTATTGAAATAGACGGCTGATACCCGCAATGTTCGCACTTTTCGCACGTGAAATAAGTTACCCAGCCCGGGCTACTTACTTGTGCGAAAGTTCCGGCGGCAATAATCCCGTTACCGTTCCTTAAATCTCTTTTAAATCTGATTAATTTTCCTTTCCAATCCGCCACCTTCTTAGGAGCGGGAATTACTTTATATAATTTCATGTTCTTTGATATACCCTATATTTTTATTTTCTTAAAATTTATCTACTTATGTTACTTACTTATAAAAATACAACTTTAATAAATATATGTCAAGTTATTTTTCAACTTTAATTTAATGAAATTATTTTTAGACTGTATTAAAGTCTTATTTAGGTGATATTGAAAGGTTTTATAGATTATAAATTTTTTAGGGGTAGATTATGAAAAGGCTACTATTATTTGGACTTTTATTAATCCAGGTTCTTGCTTTCTCCGGATGCGCTAGCTTAAATAATGCCGTAGATAATAGTATGGGTATAAATCCTAAAACTGGATGTGCTTACGGAATACCGGCTAAAGACTGTTGCGGCGGCGGCGTAAGCTGCGGTCAGGCTTACAACGATAATCAGGTACCGCCGCCAATAAAGAAAACCATGCAGTCCCAAAATTGAGGTGGGATATGTTTGGATTACCGTTGTTACCATTGCCATTAATTATTATAATTCTAATAATTTTAGGGGTTATTTTTATAATTAAGAAGAACCCGCTTAGTGCAACTTCCCAACATGTTGAATTAAATAATGAAATCATTGATAATGAAAATGGGGTAATTTCTAAATCAATCTCTCTACCAAACAGTCATTTTGGAGATAAATTTATTTTTTCGGCTTACAAAGCCGAGGTCGTGAGCGAACCGCAAATTTGGACGGAAACACATATAAACTCTAGCGGTGGCGGCGGTTATGTTCATCCGGAACATGGCGGCCATGTCTCAGCCCCTACCATCAGTAGCAATGTTATCGAAAGACAGCGTTATTTTGTTAAATATAACAATGGAAATGAATCCGAATTAAGAGATGTTATATCAGCCAGAAAAGGACATAAAATATGGGTTATTTTTGGAGGGTTCCCCGAGCAAGATAAGTATTTGATAGCCACATATAATCCCGCTATCCGTAAGTATCTGTTAGAAAATTTAAGATATAAAAAATATTTCTTCTGGACATATTTGCAACCGTGGTGGCTTAAACCATTTTTGTTTGTTTTATCTATTGCGTATATCATTCCAGCTATTTTTTTGTTTAAAAAAATCAAATGGGAAAATACTGTTAAAGATAATTTAGATTATGCTATGGATAATTTTATAAAAATTCTTTAGGACAGGAGCTAATTATGTTAAGATGGAGTTTTGATGAACCAAAAGATGGCGAGGTCAGAATTTTCTCTCTATGGATAGAAAACGGTGAGTATGAAGCCCGTTTTGATAATTGCCCAAAGGAAACTTATGAACAAATTATGCGGGAAACCGGCGGAGTTTTAGACTGGATTCAAGGAGCTCGTATTCACATAACTAGTCCTGCTCGAGTTGAACAGCTTTTTGAAAATAAAAAGGATTGGCCTGTTTGTGAGGAACTTATAACAGAATGGGGGTTTTTAAAGCAACCCCGCAAATAAAACAATGTAAAAATTTTTAAAAATCATGAATAATCATTCCGCCACAAACGATTTATTGGATTTTTATATAGCGTTAGAATATTTATCTCCACAAAAAATAGAAAGAAAAAAAGATTTAGAGAGAAATGGTTCCGCCGGATTCGTAGAATTTAATAAGCGTTATCTTCCCTGGCAATCGCCTCCCAAGAACTACAACAATAAACTCACATACTACAAAATATTATTCGGCATCTTCAAGCATCAGGACGTCTTGGAAAATCTAACCGACGCCCTTAAAAAATCCGCCGATATTGACGACGAGGAAAGAATTAAAACTAATGACATCGGTGCTATATTTTCCGTTATTCTCGATGAAAACGGCGTTTTGATGAGCGATAGTTTATCATTATCTGCATTTCCGTGGGCATATAGCATCGTAATAAGCAACCCTGATAAATTTAAAATAGGAACCTTTAACGATACTGAAAATTTTATTTTATCGGATTTCAAGGAATATCAAGAAACTAATTTTCAGGACAAACCGTTAAAATATAATGATTTTATAGAAATTCTCTCATACATAGCCGATAAAATAAACCTTGTTCAAAATTTCCCGCTTTCCACAGAAAACATGCTTTACTGGGAAATATTCTATGCATCCAGGGAATTCGACGCCTCAAACGATAGGACCTCTGAATTCCTAAACAGCTTTATAGCTAAAGAAATTACAAGAGTTTCCCAAGCGGTATCTTCACGGGATATCGGGACAGGACTAAAACAATATCTCAACATTATAAACCCTAAAGAGAAATCCGACATTCTGAAAGACTTGGATAAAGCAAAATCTATTTTATCCCCCGAAAATTATCCTCAGGCTATCTGGCCGGATGCAGACAAGCACACCCTTGTGCATTCACAACAACTGGCGATTAACGCGATTTATGATAAACTTCTGAATTCATCCGGTATATTTTCCGTAAACGGTCCTCCGGGAACGGGAAAGACTACCTTGCTAAGGGATATAATTGCGATGATTATTGTGGAGCGGGCAAAAGCGATGATTACCTTTAAGCATCCAGAACTCTCATTTCACGATAAAAGCGAAGATATAAAAGGCTCTTATTTCTATAAACAATCCACAAAATCAGTTAATGGGTATGCTTTAGACTTAAAACTAAAGAATTTCGGGATAGTCGTCGCTTCGAGCAATAACGGAGCCGTAGAAAATATTACAGAAGAGATTCCAGTCAAAAAGACAGTAGCCCAAGATTGGTTTGATGAATATGGCGGGTATTTTACCTCGCTTGCCGAAAAGGTTCATGGAAAGCTGGAAAAACCGGCATGGGGAATGATAGCCGCAAAACTAGGTAATACTCAAAACCGCAGAGAATTTTTAAACTCTTTCTGGAAGGAAAAGGGGGATGAAAATTCTGAAATTAAAAATCTAGATGAAATATTAAGCAAGACTCCGTTTGAGATAGAAACATGGGATAAAGCTATAGAAAAATTTAAAGAATCTCTCGAAAAAGAAAACTTCGAAAGAGAGTGGAGAACTATTGCATATAAGGCGTTAAATAGCTTAGCTGGATACCGTGGTAAGCTTAAAAGCCTTTTATCGGATTTGGAAAAATATAAAGACAGGTTAAATAATATCTGCATCGAGTTAAGTACTCTTATTGAAAATAAATCTAACATACAATCCCAGAAGCAAGGAATTGAAAAAATATTAGATTTTCAAAAAACTGCAAAACCATTCTGTTTTAGCGAATTTTTTAAGACTAAAAGATGGAAAGAATGGAACAGTAAATATTCAGGTATGGTAAAGCAACATGACGATATTGTAAAAAGTATCAAAGAATTTGAAAGTGAAATAAGCGGCCTCGAATCGGACAAGAAGGCCGTATCTTCTTCTATCGCCAAATTAAATAAAGAAATACCCGCCCTAAAAGCGGAAATATTCGGCATGGAAAGGGATATAAAAAGTGCTGCTGCCAATCTAAAAGACCTCTTTCCCGATGAAAATTATTGGAATTTAGACGAATCAAAGAGAGAATTATTATCTCCTTGGCATAGCGCTAAATGGCAATCTATTAAATCTGAGGTTTTTGCAAGGGCGCTAAAAATCCATGAATTATTCTTAATAGGAGGTGGGTACAAGCTTAAGTCCAATTTAAAAATAATGATGGACTGGCTCGACAATAAAATTGACGCCGACAGTTCTTTATGGAAGCGTATCAGTTCGGATATCTGGGATACTTTTTTTATGGCCGTTCCGGTAATTTCCACCACATTCTCCTCTTTAGGTAGGCTATTTAACGGTATAGACAAAGAATCTATAGGCTGGCTCCTTATTGATGAAGCCGGACAGGCTACTCCCCAGAATGCTTTAGGTGCGATATATAGGTCTAAAAGGTCTATTGTGGTAGGAGATCCTTTACAACTCGAACCGGTTGCGCCCTTGCCTACCGCAGCGATAAAAACGCTATCCGGATATTACAATATCGATTATACAGAATGGGCTCCGCCTGGGGTTTCCGCTCAAATAATTTCGGATAGAGCAAACAACATAGGCACCTATATAAGTTCTTCTGACAAAAAAAACAGCGGATTTTGGATTGGTTCACCCTTGCGCGTACATAGGAGGTGCAAGAACCCTATGTTTAATATATCAAATAAAATTGCCTATGACGGACTTATGGTCCACAGCGGACCAAAAAATAATTTCAGAGATGAAACGATTAATACTTCGACCTGGTGGGATATAGACGAGGAGCCTTTAGGTAAACATTATATAAATGGCGAAGGAATTATATTTTTAAACCTAATAAGAGAAGCCAATATGGAGGATGAATCATGGTATGCCATAACGCCTTTTAAAGAGATAGCATACGAATTGCAAGAATTATTATATAAAAACGGAATAAAAAACAAAGGCAAGTCCATAGGGACAGTCCATACTTTCCAAGGGAAAGAGGCCGATATCGTATTTATAATTTTAGGAACCGGAAAAAAAAGAGCTGAGGCAAGAAGCTGGGCAACAAGCACGCCTAACCTTTTCAACGTCGCAGTTACAAGGGCTAAATTAGCCGTTCACGTTATAGGTTCAAAAAAACTATGGGGAAAAATGCCCTATACAAGTACTATCCTCAAAGAACTGACGGTTAAGAATTATATTTATAAGCAATAATAATATGCCCATAGATTAATTAAAGAATTGTTATTTATTTTACGATATTTTATATGATATAATAAATAAAAACAATTAAAATGGTTTCATTATGATTATTAGCGCAACAATCACTCAATCTTTATTTTATATTCTTAAAAATACT
>JAJYYR010000048.1 GCA_021800805.1 bacterium | reverse complement strand
ATACCTGTCCGTCTTTGCCTATGGAAAACGAGTTCCAGTTAATAACGGCTTTAGGGGTATTCTGGTTTATAGTCATAGAATAGCCGGAGGAACTAATTGAGCCGCCTCCGGCGGCAAAAGAGCCTCCGGCAGGAAGGACGGGAGAAGCGTAAAGAGGTGTATAAGGAAATAAAGAAAGTTGGAGCAAGGTTAAAAGGAGTATGGGGAGCTTATAGGGGGAAGAGAGAAAAGACCGCATGTTAGGAGACGCTCCTTTTAGGGCTTTTTTGATTAAATTAAAAATTAACTTAAACATAGCGGGACTCCTTTAAAATATTTGATTTTTTAATTTATGTTATATATTATACTGCAATTTTTTAATTTATTTTATATTTTGCAATTTCCGTGCCATATTTAAAAAAGAGGCTAAAAGAATAAGAAAGGCATATAGAAATAAAGAAAAAATGAAATAAAATTACGGCTAATTATAAATTAAGGACATTTAAGATTTTAAGAAAGGGACGCTTTACGCCGACTAAATTTGCCAACTAAGTTGGCAAAGCGAGAACCGTTTAACATACTTTGGAGACATCGTTTCTTATTTTTTATCGTTTTTAAATCTAACTAAGCCGGTTAGCGTTTTAAAATATTATTTCGACCATGAATTTAAAATATTTGGGTTCATTATGAACGATTCAACTTCTTTTTTTGCGCTTTGCATATCGAGGAGATCGATTTTTGCTATTTGCGGCTCATAATCATTCTTTCTTTTAAATGTTCGAGATTAAAAAGCGCTTCTTTTTTAACATACCATTCAAAATTGTACCAATCTCTCTCCCCTTAACTCTGTTTCCCCGGCTTCTAAACAATACGGCGTGCATTTTTCCGGCGTAAATATCAGGAAGTATCATAGCTATTATATGATTTGAAATCTATTTTTTTACCAATTTTAAAAACCTGCGATTTTTTTAGGATTAAAATGAGCGGTTCGACGTTAGCAGTCAAAAAATAAGAAGAAAATTTTCGGATTAAAATATGACATAATTTAATAAATCTATTATGCTGTTACTAATAATAAAATGAAAGAAGAAATAACTATATCGAGATTAAAAAGCTCTTTAAAAGATTAATTGTTTAAAAATTACGGTATTTATAATATGCGGCGCATGCGCCTTCAAAAGATACCATGCATGCCCCTACCGGATTTTCCGGATTGCAGGCTTTCCCGAACAGCTGACAGTCGTCGGGCTTGGATTTCCCTTTTAATATTTCACCGCATTTGCATGCGGCGTTTTCTTTGCCGGTTTGACTCGATTCCGTTTTTAAACGTAATTCTTTTAATTCATCCTTAAAAAAGTGCTCGGCGTCAAAATTTTTAAACTCGTCCCTTAATTTTAACCCGCTTTTGGGAATATTTCCAAACCCTCTCCATTCGAATTCGTCTCTTACGGTAAAATATTTATCCACCAAAATCTGCGCCTTTTTATTTCCGCTTTCTTTGACCACCCTTTTATAAGCAATTTCGACGGACGGTCGGCTTTCGTTAATCTGCCTCGCTATTAAAAGAACTCCGCTTAAAATGTCGTAAGGCTCGAATCCCGCTATGACGGCCGCCTTGCCGTATTTATCAGGAATGTCGTTATAAATGCTACTTCCGGTCATAACGCTGACGTGTCCCGGACAGATAAATCCGTCTATTAAATTATCGCCGGAATCTAAAATGGCGTTTATCGGAGGAGGCACGAGAACATGGTTGACGTGAAACAAAACATTATTTATGCGCCTCGATATAACTTCTTCGAGAAGAGCCGCCGTCATGGGAGTCGTCGTTTCAAACCCTATCGCGAAAAAAACTATTTTTTTATCTTTATTTGCTTTATCGAGTGCTATTTTTATAATATCGAGAGGGGAATACACCATCCTTACGTCTTTTCCCTTCGCGCGCTCTTTTATCAGAGAGCTGTCGGTTCCGGGAACACGCATCATATCGCCGTATGCCGCAAGTATAACGTCCGGCGAATTTGCAATTTCTATCGCCTCGTCTATTCTTTTAACAGGCATCACGCAAACCGGACATCCTGGTCCGTGAAGAAAATTTATTTTATCTTTAAGGATGGTATTTAATCCGTATTTCATAATGGAATGGGTATGCCCGCCACATATTTCCATTATATTGATAGTTTTTTTAACTTCGGAATCTATGAGAGATATCAGCCTGCTTATATCGTCTTTTCTTTTAAAATCGGAATATAATTCCATATTTATATTTTGTCCTTAATTTTGCATTAGAAATTTTATTTTTTGGATTCCCGCGAAAGCGGGAATCCAAAATCTACGTATAAAAGAAACATTTAAATATTTTCTATAGCAGAATTAAGGTTTTGTCATTCTACCCTGCCGTTTTGCTTTCGATTTCCCTGAACAGGTTAAGGCTTTCTTTTGCTTCTTTTTCGTCTATTTTCTGCATTGCGTAACCGACGTGTATTAGCAGATAATCGCCTATGACTGCAGGCTCTTCCAGAAGCATCGTAGAAACGAGCCTTTTAGAACCCATAGTATCGACAATAACGGTGCTTTCGTCTTTTATTTCTATGACTTTGGATGGAATTGCTAGGCACATTTGTTTTTTTTAACCTTTATTGACTATTGACCGTGAATAATTTCATTTTTAATACCGTTTCTTGTTTTATCTAATGTTTCTATAAATTTTTGAACAATATTAATTGCATTTTCGGCTTCAGTTCCGGTTATTTCCGAAAAGTCGTCGTAATCGGCTTCATTGCGCAGAGACATTAAATTCTGGTATATCTTTCCCGTTTCTATGGATATTAAATTATTTTTGACGAAATGAAGGGAAAACATAGCCTTAACCCCGTCATGAGTAGAAGGGTCGATACCTTTAAGTATTAAAAGCGACCTTGCCGCATGATAAGCCGCATAATAACTCCTGTTAGCCGCCGTTTTATACCTTTTGCCTTCCATGTTAAGAACCGCATCGGATAACATTTCTTGCGCTTTTTGGAATCTTATGTCCGATAATGATACTTTTTCCTCAGACGTCAGTCCCATAGAAAATCTTCCCCTCTCTTTTAATATTCGAATAAAAACCTGTATTAAACTTTTTATTTTTTTCCCATGATTTTTCGGGCATAACGGTAACCGAAAAAGGTATATCGTTTTTAAGCTCCTCGTCATAAAAAGTATCGTTAATAAGGGATGAAACGGGTATTGTTTTATTCTTAACCACTACGAGGACGTCTAAGTCCGAATCTTTAGAAAAATCACCCCGTGCGCGCGACCCGAAAACCGTAATATTTATTAAATCGGCGCCTAGGTTTATCTTTAAAACTTTAACCGCTTCGCCTATGGATGAAATTTCAGATTTGAACATACCTAGAAATATTTTAAATATTAATTAATTTTTCATATTTATAATTATATTACTAACGGGAAGTCAAATCAAATATTATCCCTTAATCCTGCATTAGAAATTACATTATATACTCAAAAGCTATATTAAATCTGGATTCCCGCTTTCGCGGGAATGACGATTGTTGGGTTAAAACCTCAATCCCCGCATAGTCATTCCCGCGAAAGCGGGAATCCAGTCTTTATCATAATGTTGAAACAATTTTAATAGTTCCTACCTGTGATTTAAGGTATTAATTGTTATACCGGCAGAACGGCGCTTCCCCATGATTCGTTGATGCTTTCGGCCGCCGCAAGGTAAAATGCCAGAACGGCGGTAATAAGCCCTAAATATCCGCCGACGACTGTTATAATAGCCGCTCCCGTCCAGAAACCGATAGCAAGCAGATAAAAAGTCGCGGTAAGAAATAAAAAAATCAGCATAAGCGCCTTGGCTTTTTTCAAAGACGCAACCCACATAAACATCGTAAACAGTCCCCACAAGAACAGATACCAGCCTGCGAACGCTCCGGTTACTCCTTTTGAAAAGAATAAAACGAACAGGGCAAAACTCCACCAGAACGCCCCGTAACCGCAAAAAGCGACCGTGCCGAAACTGTTGCCTCTCGGCATTTCCATAATACCGGCGGCAAACTGAGCCGTACCGCCGAAAGCAAAAGCGCATGCAAGAACCATTGGCATGTTTGCGCCCGAAAACCACCCGACGTTAATCATGCTGAGCAAAAAGGTCGTAAGAGCAAACCCGGAAAGTCCGAGCGGAGCCGGATTGGCTAATTTTGTTTCCATAAAATTTCCTCCCTTAATTAATTAAAAGTTAATTTGAAAATTACGGCTAATATTTTTTTATACCTATACCCCGTAACCTACCCTTATGCCGCCCCAGTGCCTGCCGTCTATGAAAACAGGGACGCCGACGTCGCTTATTACTTCTCCGGTGTCTCTCGGATAAGTCTGGACTATTAGGTTATCCGTGTTTCTTGCTAACGCAAGGCCGACAGGGTCGTTAAATATCCTCATGGACCTGTTGCCGGCGATATCCTTTGCGTAATCGCCGGTAAGCGGATTGTCGTATATGGAATTATGCGCCGCCGCATAACCGTTTTCGTCAACAAGCAAAAAATATTTAAAACTTGGGTCCATTGCAAGATATTTATCTTCTATCGGCTGAATCCGCCTCTTTACAAAATCGGTAAATTTTGTTTTATATTTCTGCGGATTTGTATTCATTATAGGAACATAATTTCTGTCCCATATATCGGAAGTAGAAATCTCCCCGCTTTTAATAGAACTTTCGATTATTCCGGCTATCTCCCTGATTCCTTCTTCCGCAAACTCCGCAATTTTTTCGATATGCGCTCCTACTTTGACTTTTTTAAGTATATTTTCGGATTTTTCCGAAATTTTGCTTATCTCTATACTTTTGGAACTTAAAACGTTTAATTTTTCTGAAATATCTTTCACGGATTGCGACATATGCAGAACCGTCTGGGAAACTTCTTCAACCGAACTGGACTGCTGTTCCGTAGCCGCCGTAATATTTATTATCATATCGTTAGCCTGCGAGATTTTACCCGCAAGTTCTGAAAAAGAATTGAGCATTTCCTCTACCGACCCCGTGTTCGTTTTTATTATTTCGATGATAGAATTGTTTTTTTGAACCAGTATATCAAAGTTGCCGGCGACTATTCCGGTCGTCTTTTCTATTTCTTTAGACTGCTTCTGGGTCTGCTCCGCAAGTTTTTTTACTTCGTCTGCTACTACGGCAAAACCTCTTCCGTGCTCTCCCGCCCTTGCCGCCTCAATCGCGGCGTTAAGCGCCAGAAGATTCGTCTGGCTTGCTATATCGTCTATTATGTTGACTATGGATAAAATATTGTTCATCTCCTTGTGCAGTCCTTCCAGCGATTCTTTGTTTACGTTTATCGCCGATATGGTGCCCGAAGAACTTTTATTTATTTCCTCCGCGGTTTGGATAGTATTATTGCTTATTTTATGCAGTCCTTCTATAAAAGATTTAAATTCTTCCATATTCGCCGCAATAGCGCTTACCGATTTGGCGGAATCGTTCATAACGTTTCCTATTACTTCGAAATTGTTCCTTATTTCTTTCATTTCATTAGTCGTAATGCCTATTTCGTAGTTAAATCTAGCGTTCGATACGGAAGATTTAGAGGCGTTCGATACGAGTTCGTGTATTGCGTCCTTTGAAAAACCTATAAGATTTGTCAGGAAGGTTTCAAAAGGTATGAATAGTTTAGGAAGGGTATATGTTTTAGTAAAATCGTATTTATCTGTAGCCGATATATTTTTAAATTCATTATCGAATTCTTTAACCTGCCTAAACAGGTTAAAATAAAAATAAACCGAATTTACTGCGGCAAAACAGAACGAAAATACGGCAAACATTACTAAAAAGTGATTTATCGTAAAACTTTTCAAAAAAAGGTACAGTAAAATAAATCCGAAGAAATAGACGAAAAAAGTCATCCCCGTAAAATACATTAATTTTTTAACCATTTTAACATTCTCCGTTTTTAATAAATAATATTAATTATATATATGCAAATATTTAAATTTATTATAATTTAGACATATCGATATGCGGAAAAGCCTTTACGAAAGCATCCACTATTTTTCCGTCGAACTGCGTGCCGGAGCATCTTATAAGTTCGTCTATTGCTATTTTTGGGTCGAGTCCCTTCCTGTAAGGGCGGTCGGATGTCATAGCGTCGAAAGTATCGGCGACAGATATTATCTTTGCGTTTAATTCGATTTCGTCTTCTTTTAATCCGTCAGGATAACCTCTTCCGTCATGTCTTTCGTGGTGGTGCTTGACTCCGGGTATAATATGCTCCAAACCTTTTATTTTCTTTAAAATCTCTTCGCCGAATACGGGATGTTTTTTCATTAATGCAAACTCTTCGTCCGTCAATTTTCCCGGTTTCAAAAGAATGAG
>JAJYYR010000047.1 GCA_021800805.1 bacterium | reverse complement strand
TGTGCTTAGAAACATACGACCTTTTTCCTTTTTATAATGAATTTTTTACGAAACTCGGATTTAACGTTATTTTATCCGACGAAACTAACAGGCAGATTATAAATGAGTCCAATATGCTTTCCGTAACTGATACCTGTTTTCCGGTAAAAGTAGTAGCCGGACATGTAAAAAATCTTATAGATAAGAAGGTTGACGCAATTTTCCTGCCCGCGCTCGTAAATAGAGAAAAAAATCACGAATTTCAGAAAAATACATATCAATGTCCTTATATTCAGGGCGTTCCAAGCATAGTAAAATCGCTTTTGGAATTTAATAAGATAAAGGTTATTGCTCCTGAAATCAGAATGTTTGAAGACGGTTCCGATTATGACCAGACGATAAACAATATCGCCAGAAATTTAAAAGGTTTAGGCATATCGAAAAAGAAAATTGTGAACGCTTTCCGCTGTGCTGTTCAAAAACAAAAATATTTTTTTGAAACGTTAAAAATGAAAGGAAGAGAGGTTATAGAAAAATACGAGGATATTACGGTATTAATCGGCAGGCCTTATAACACACAAGACGACGGGATTAATTTAGCTATTTCCAATAAAATATCTTCTTTGGGAGTAACCGTTATTCCGATGGATTTTCTAGATATAGGCGAAGTTTCTATTTACGGAGAGCATGATAATATGTTCTGGCATTCCGGGCACAAAATTTTATCCGCGGCAAAGATAATAATGGATAATCCTAAACTTAACGCCGTTTATGTTACTAATTATGCCTGCGGCCCAGATTCGTTCATTAAGACTTTTTTTGCAGACTATATGAAATATAAGCCCTACCTTGAAATAGAAATAGACGAACATAATGCCGATGCGGGCTACGTAACGAGACTTGAGGCTTTCTTTGACAGCATAAAGGATTTCAAGCCCGAAAATATTTGACATTTTTTTATTATTATATAATAATAAATATCATATAGAGAGAGTTAATTATTTTTTATGAATTCGAATCCTAGATTAAATGCTATATTATTAAAAATAAAAAAAATGGGTTACAGTCTTACTCCGCAAAGGCTTGAAATTATTAAGATTATATCCGAATCTAAAAGCCATCCATCCGCTACGGAAGTATATAATAAAGTTAAGGAATTATATCCGATGGTTTCATTGAATACCGTTTATAAAAATCTTTCTATGCTTGCGTCTCTGCACGAAGTTAAAGAAATCAAAACTATGCAGGATTCTGTCCATTACGATGGGGATATCTCTCTGCATGGGCACGCTATATGCGAAAAATGCGGAAAAATAATCGACGTCGAGATAGACGACTTTGATTTTAAGGGATTTTTTGAAACTAAAATAAAGAACAGGCTGGACGAGAATTATCGGATAAGAAATTACGGGGTTGAATTTTACGGCTTATGCGGCGGTTGTGATAAAGAAGACGATTCCCCTTCCAAGACATAGTCGTATCCTTTTAAAATAGCCTTAATGGCATTTTTCTTTTCCGCATCGTTTTTAGAAAACAAAGCCGTCTGCCTGCATACGGAATCGAGGTCCAGCAGATTGCTTTTTGCGATAAAACCCCCTATAAGCGAATTATATGCGCTTACCTTGTTTTTTCCCATAGCATCCATGTCTATTATATTCTTAACAGGTATTTTATATATATTTCCCGTCTTTTCGTTTAGCTTGTGAGAAACCGCATCGTTGTCCGTTAGCCAGTAATCGCAAACGTTAAATGCTGAATAATCGGATAAAACCAGAGTATTATTATTTATGAAAGGAAGATAGTTCAATGTCGACTGGTAATCTAAACTGATGACCGCGTCTATGTTTTGAAGACAGCTTATAGACTCAAACTTTCCTACTTTTATAACCGCGTATGTGAGAGCGTAATTAGATATATTGGATACCGGTTTGATTAAAAGCGAAACATTAAAATTTTCGCTTTTTAAAGAAAAGTAGATAAATTTGCTTAAGTATTTAATCTCTTTAAAATCGGCGCCGTTTAATATAAGATTGTAATTTATATTTTCCATTTTTTAAAGATTAATTTTACTTTCTAAAGATTTTTTTAATTTAATTTTTTTTCTTCTTTTTGATTTTATTGCGCTATGAGGACATATGTCTATGCATAGTTTGCAAAAATTACATACTTCCGCGTCTATGAAAATATCTTTATTTCCTGCGATTTTAATTGCCGGACATCTTGTTTTTTGATAGCATAACCTGCACTCGAATTTATCGCAGGCAGAATTATTAATATATAAAAATGAGGAGTAATTTAAATTTCGTCCGGATTTGGCAAAATTATCGCAGTCGTTGTCTATAAATATTAAAGGCAAATCGCTTATTATGCTTAAATCTTTCAAGCGGGTTCTTTTTTTTAACGCTATTTTTTTTAAAGATTTTAATAGCGAATGTGAAATTAAGTTTTCCATATTATGGCCGTAATCGAAAATCGATTCATAAACGACGAACGTGATTTTGCCTTTAAAATTTAATCCGCCCTTCATTTTAACAAATTTATCTATCTGTTCGGAAAATTTGAGGGCAGAAATAAAAATATAAAAAGTTTTATTCAGGTCTTTAGAACATAGATTGAAGGATAAAAAAAGAGGATTTTCCGCAATAATTATATTCTGAAACGAAAATTTTAACGGGCTTGAGTTCAAAAGGGAAAAGCAGCCTTCTTCGCCTATTAATACATAATCCTCGGAAACCCCTATTTTTTTTTCGAGGGCTTGTAGAAATGTAAATAAAGTACATCCGGGGCAAAAAGATTTTGGAGATTTTATTTCTGTTATTTTAAAATCATCTGTACAAAATCCTAGTTCGATGCCGTCATTATTGGCGGATTCAATAATTTTTAAATTTTCGAAGTTTAATGACGGTTTATTGTTTTCTAAGACGTCGGCGAGTTGTTGCCGCAGTAAATTTTTATCGTCTAATATGTATATATTTTTATAATAACTGCCGCAATTGGATTTAATTAATTCAAGAAACTCTGATGAATCTACCGGATTAAGGAGATTAAATAAGATAATATCCGAATTTTCCGAAAAATTATTATTTTCTATAATTCTATGGAAGTATGCGGCATCGGTCAAGACAAGATTGACCCCGGTTTTTCCTTTGAAAAGTTTAATATGCCCGCCCGTATTTTTGAAAAATTGAATATTTTTTTTCAGGTCGTAAGTAATCGCTTGTTCGCCGTCGTCTTCAAAAGACAAAGACAAATGGGGTTTTGCCGCGGTCCGCTCGGTGTATTCTTTTTTTTCGTCGATGCCGTATTCGTTCATAACCGAGTCGTTAAGATAAATAAGAACCGGTAATTTTAATTTCTCTGAAAGTTCAAAGTAATAAGGCAGATAATCTACGAATTCCGATATCTTGTAATAATTATAGGCGGGGAAAATACTCTCAAAAGAAAAGGAAAATTTTTTGATGCCTTGTTTTTTAAAAAGAAATAAGACAACGCCCCCGTTTAAGTTTTTATTGCCGATAAAATATTTTTCTAAATTTATAAAATTTAAAAAAGACTGGTCGAAAGCGAATGCCATAGCCCTTCTGTTAGTTATGGCAAGAGAATAAATTTCCGTCCATAAAAAATCCGTATCGGGCTGAATTCTCAAAGAAGACGTTATGTCTATTTCCGGGAGATTCTCCGTTAGTTTGCCGTCGATGAATATGTTATTAATCCCGTTGTTTAACGCTCTTTTTAAAATAAATTCGATGCCGCAGGTAAATTCATAACCGTTACCTTCAGTTAAAATATTTCTATTTCTCTTAAAAATTCCCATAATTTTTCTGAATTAACTACATTAAATCGATAGGTTCCGCACCTTCTATTTTTTTAAGTTTTACATCCTTTTTAGCGACGGAAATAATAGTTGCGAAAATATTTATAGCTACAAGCGAAATCATAACGACCGCAAATCCGTGCATAAATGCGGAAACGTAAACCGATTCGGGCATGCGGGAATGCACCGTGGTACCAGTATGCGACAGCTCGTATCCATGTTTGAGATACGTAAAGATGAGTCCGGATATTGCAACGCCGAAAATAAGGCCGAGCGCCCTCATCATATTTAGTATTCCGCCTGCAACGCCAAGCCTTTCAGGCGGCGCCGAAAGCATTATCGCACTGTTGTTCGGAGGCGTAAAAATTCCCATTCCGACCCCAAGTATAATAAATTCAAAAATTAAAAGATACAAGTTTACGGATGAGGTTAAAAACGTTAAAAGCAGTGTCGAAACCGCACAAATAAACATTCCTGCAGTGGTCATAATACGGGAGCCTAATTTGTCGGAGATTGCTCCGGCAAAAGGGGCGATTATAGCCATAGAAAGCGGTATGGGGGTTAAAATAGAACCCGTTACCGCCGCATTATAACCCAGTACTTCTTCTAAGTAAAAAGGCATAAGGAATAAAACGGCAAACAGAACGTAATAAGATAAAAGACCGGTAGTATTGCCTGCCGAAAACCCCCATTTCTTAAACATTTTAAGGTCTATCATAGGGTGTTTAACCTTAAGCTCGGTATATACAAAAAGCGGAAGCAAAACTGCGGCAATAAGGAAATAAATAAGTATTACAGGGGAATTCCACCCAAGTTTTTCGCCCTGATTAACGGCTAAGACTAAAGAAGCCAGTCCAGCCGCAAAAAAAGATATGCCCAAATAATCTATTTTTTCCTTTTCTTTGCCGAATTTGGCTTTACTAGACGGAAGTATAAACAGTGCCATAAAAGTGCCTATAATGCCTATCGGAACATTGACGTAAAATATTAACCGCCAGTTTACGGCGGCAATAAGCATGCCCCCGACGAACGGACCTACGGACATTGCTATAGCCTGTATCGAACCCTGAAGCCCTATAGCTTTTCCTAATTCGTTCGAAGGAAAAGCCTGCGTGATTATGGCAACTGAATTTGCTTGAAGCAAGCCTGCGCCTACTGCCTGAAGCACGCGGGAAAATATCAGGAAATCAGCGTTAGGAGCCAATCCGCACAAAGCGGAACCCACGGTAAACACGACAAAGCCGATATTATACATCTTTGTCCTTCCAAACATATCGGCAAGCCTGCCGAAAAGTGGCAAAAAAACTGTTAGAGTCAACATGTAGGCCATTGCGACCCACTCTATCGTGGACATCGGAACGGAAAAGCCATGCTGCATCGTCGGCATTGCGACGTTAACTATGCTGACGTCCAAAGCGGACATAGTCGCGCCGACAAGAACCGTCGTAAGTATAAACCACTTCCAGTTAGGATGAGATTCAAAGTATGGATGAGGAAACCCAGATTTTTTTTCCAATTTAATACCCCCCCCGTTTTATTCGGATTTTATATTTTTACCGGGCATTTCCCGCAACTTTATCCCAAGTTCTTTAAGCTGAACGTCTTTTACGAAGGAAGGTGCATCCGATAGCGGACAGTATGCTTTTTGAGTTTTGGGAAAAGCTATTACGTCCCTTATAGAGTTTTCATTTCTTAACAGCATTAATATTCTATCCACGCCGAAGGCTATGCCGCCGTGGGGAGGCGCTCCGAAACTGAGTGCATCTAAAAGAAATCCGAATTTAAGTTTTGCGTCTTCCGGCGATATAGAAAGAATTTCAAAAATTTTGCCCTGCAGTTTAGAGTCATGTATTCTGATACTGCCGCCGCCAATTTCTTCTCCGTTAAGCACGAGGTCGTAGCTGTCGGATTTAACGGAAAGAGGGTTCTTTTCGAGCCTGCCCAAATCTTTTTTTGCTGGAGAAGTAAACGGGTGATGAACGGCAACGATCTTTTTTTCTTCCTCAGAATATTCAAATAAAGGAAAATTAACGACCCATAAAATATCGAGTCTGCCTTCCTGTATAAGATTGTATTTTTTAGCAAGGTGAAGCCTTAATCTTCCAAGGACGTTTTCAGCGATTTTTTTTGAATCTGACTGGTAGAAAATTATATCGCCGTTTTTAGCCGCAAGCCTTGAAAGAGCTTTATTTCTTTCATCGTCGGATATAAATTTTGAAATTCCGCCTTCGAGGATGCCGTTTTCTCCCACTTTAGTCCATGCAAGGCCTTTTGCTCCGAAATCTTTCACCGTATTTAAAAGTTCGTCGATGTCTTTTCTCGAAAGCAGATTAGAACCGTCGGGCAGACAGACAGCTTTAACTACGCCGCCTTTTTGGATATTATCTTTAAATACGTTTAACTGTGAGCCTGCAAAAATATCGGTTAAATTATTGATAATCAGTCCAAATCTCGTATCGGGTTTATCGCTGCCGTATTTATCCATCGCTTCGTCGTAGTCCAATACCTTAAAAGGTCTTTCTAATTCTATGCCTAAGAGTTTATTAAATAAAGAAGCAAACAATTCTTCCGTAACCGAAATAACGTCTTCGGTTTCTACAAAAGACATTTCC
>JAJYYR010000046.1 GCA_021800805.1 bacterium | reverse complement strand
ATATTAAAGATAATACTATCCAATTATGCGTTCATAGCTCAGATGGATAGAGCAACAGCCTTCTAAGCTGTGGGTCGCAGGTTCGAATCCTGCTGGACGCACCATTAAAATCAAGACTTTGCGGTAGATTAAAAATAGTTAATTTTTTTAGATTGTGGCCGTTTTTGTGGTCAAAAGATTTTTCAAATTCCAACTCTTTATCTTTAATCTCTTTAAGTAATTTGATTTAAAGTCCTTTTTTTCAGAGATAATATTTAATAATACTTTTGCTATTTTTATAATTATAAATAGCATTTTTTTATTGCGGGTGAGTGTGCTATTAATATATATGACTACGCAGATGACGAAAAGGTATAGCCATTTAGTTTCTGATACTTTAAAAAAGGCCGTTGACGATGTGAGGGGAAGAGAATCATGGTTAAAGTGATTATTGAAAGCAATCATATTTTTGTTTGGAATTATATTATTGAATGGATTGCAGCTTTTGCTACAGTTGCTATGACTATTATTTATTTTGTTTTTATGCGGAGACAAAATAAAATAATTGAGCATCAGTTATTCTTACCTATTAAAATCAAACATACCGAAACAATCAAAGAACACGTCATACCCAGTTTATTAGCTATCATTAATGATATGCCTTTATTCCCTCCTAATCCAACTATTAAAGAGTTAGATGGTATTTATAAAATTGAAATACAGAAAGAGATTCGATATTCTAAAGCAAATCTTTTTATCGATTATTACAAAGATTACAAAAACATGGATTCTTTGGTTGAAAATAGATCAATATACAATACTTTATATAAAGACTTTATTGAAAACCATATAGTTAAAAATAAAAAAAAAGATTTTGATAATAACTTGTCCAAATTAATATTCAAAAATAATGAATATTATAATGAAATGGTTAAAATCCAGAGAGAATTCAAGCTATTAGGCGAGAAAATAATTGAAAGAATCAGCAAAAAAGTTATTAACAACACGATGACGGGAAATAATAAATCGGTCATTGAAAATATATATTGTTTATTGTTAAGTTATTTTAAAATCGACACAAATAATGAATGCAATACATTTAAAGGTTTTAAAAATGTGAATCAAATTTTTATTGAAACAAATAACGGAAATTTTAATACAGATTGTTCACATAAACTTATGTTTCAAAACGAATCGCAGCTTCTTAATATCGCTTATGGAACCAACAAAGAAATGGAAAACTTAAAAAATCTTACCGCAGAGGTTTTGCTAAACGATACTCTTAAATTTTCATCTTTAAATATAAATAAATATAAAAAAGAAATCGAAAATTTCAAAACATTTCTCATTAAAATATTAGATTATACGGACAGTTTTCCAATTTTTAAGGAAAACTGTCCGTATAATATATATTAGCAGATAGAAATTATAATATATAGAATCGCACTATAAGTTATGCAAGGTTTTACTACTTACAAATTTAGGATTTTATATTTTAAGAATTATTTTTAGAATCAATATAATGAACTATTTAATTTATCGTAATCGTTTTGTAATATTTTATAAAAATTTTCCCAATTATCCCACATAGCTTGATCTATTAAATTATATGGTACTTTAAGTGTTTGATAAGATTCTTTTTCAAAATCTATCCCATTATTATATAATTCGTTAAATTTGATGATAAAATATTTTATCAGTAAAAAATTTAAATTATTCTTATTGTCATCAATATTTATCATTTCTTTTTTAGTTTCTGTTTCTACAAGATGTCTTTTAATAGATATAATCTCTTTTATCTTATTAAAATTTGTAGATTCATTTAAAATTTTATTTTCCGAAATTGCAGTATGCACCGGTAATAATGCTAATAAATTCCGTTTTATAGATTCTTCAACGTTTATATTTGGAATTGGGATAGGTTTTATGTACAAAAGAGACAATGTGATAAAATCATCTTTTTCTTTTATCATTTTTATATAGTTTAATTTATATTTTGCCTCAAGCAAATGCCCTATCAATGGACTATAAAATTCGTCCAACTTTTTTAAAGATAATTTAAATCGACGATATTTTTGATTTTCTTTTATAGTAGCGTAAACAAAATATAGCGTAACCAAGGCAAGAACGAAGGTAGCAATAGCAGTTAGCATGATTTTACTCCGTTATGATCTTTATTATTTTAGATATTTCTTTTTCTATGGTTAGCTTCGTTGTATATTCAATGTTCCATCATTCCTGAATTAAATATATACCTAATAGTTTTTATATTAATCGCTGTAATCTTTTTTAATTAGATTTTTATATAGTAAAATATCATTATAATTTCCAATTTTTCAATACTTAAATGCCAGATTTAGTTCGATTGTGTTCTTTGCATAGCATTTGGCAATTATCCGCAATCGTTTTCCCACCCTCGTGCCAGGGCGTGATGTGGTCAGCTTCCATTTCTTCAATATCCCACTTCTGTTTTTCTTTCTTTTCTTTTTTACACCACGGGCAAACACCTTTTTGTCGCTCATACGCTTCGCGCTTCATTTTGTCGGTAAAGGCACGGATAGAAAGGTATCTCTCTTGTCCTGTCAAAACATACGGATAAATACCTGATTTTTTGGTTACATCTTCGTCCTGCATCAGCTCCTTAACCTTAGTTTCCAATTTCGCGGCGTTTAATTTCTCGCCTTTGAATTGGTTATATAGTTCGCCCCAATTCACGCTTGCCATTTCTTTTCTATAATTCGAGAACGTTTTACGCACCCAAGCGATAACAGCTTGGAAGTAATCCCACAGTTCATTAGCGTTTTTATCGTGTTGGTGCTTAGCCATATAATCTTCTATTTTCCCGTCATTTATCCAAGAGAGCACAGTTTCTAAATAATCTTGTCGTATTGGCGAACCGCTAACTAATTGTCCGTCGTCGTTTGCTAAGAGATATGCCGCACAGTTTGATTTGCTAAATTTCAATTTAGCGTCGTAGAGCCACGGCCCGGTATAAACTGCGTTGCGAATTTCTTGATTCGTCAATTTCTCTCCAGCAATATTGATAATCGTAAACCAGTCTAGCCGTTCTTTGTCCGTACCTTCGCAGAAATAAATCATCAGTTCATAATCCAAAATTTTATCCTGTTCTTCTTTGGTTAAATTATGAAAAAAGCGGTCGTTTAAAGAAAAATCTCCATAAACATATTGCCCAATGCTGATAGTGCGCTGTTGGCCGTCTAAAACTTCGTAACCGCCGTCTTCTCTAATCATCCAATACATCACATTTAGCGGAAAGCTGTTTTTGATAGTTTCAATTACGGCGTTGCGTTGCTTTTCCTTGTATACAAACTCGCGCTGATATTTCGGACGAATATTAAGTTTGCCGCCATAAGCCACAACACCTTCTTCTGCGCTGTCTTTGTAGTCGGCAATCACTTCACGAATCTTAATTTTATGTAACTCAATTTTCATATCATTTTTTTACTTTTTTATTTTTAATTAAAATGCGGGCATAGATTTCCTGGCCGTCTATTGTAAATCTCTTTCCGTAATTTGGATTATCTTTGACATATCTATCAATGCCAATAATTTCAAACTGCTTTGGGTTGTATTTATCAACAAATGTAATTGGAACACCCATTACACCTACATAGTCCATAGGAATATCACTGTATCTATTTACGTTGATAGCATTATAGTCATCATATTTGGGGTATTCTTTCGGATTATATTTTTTATATAAAGTCAGTTCTTCATGGCGCTTTGCAGTATCAAGATTGGTAAACCACAAAATTCTTCCCATGCTGAAATATTTCACACCATTTACGATTTTCTTTCTTGATTCTGTTGGTATATCGTAGTCTATCGGAACCTGAAACCACTTTGTGCCACCATTATCGTAGCCAAGCCATATTTTATTTTCTTTAATATGGCCAAAAATTTCTTTATATGTGATAGCGTTCTGATCACCAAGAATCAAAAACTTTTTATCATACTCAATAAGTTGTGCAACATATTCACGAAATAGAGAAAATGGAGGATTTGTCACAACTATATCGGATTGCTTGAGCAATTCGATACATTCGTCGCTACGAAAATCACCGCTGCCGCGCAAAGGGGTTGCGATGTTTTTGTCATGCTTGAGCAGATACTTAACGTCATCAAGATTTATTGCTCCATCTTTGTCGATATCAGGCACTTCTTCGATTTCAATTTTGAGCGGTTGTTTGCCTTTTGATCCAGCCACCTCAAATAGTGGTAATTGTCCTCCAACAATCGGTGAACCGCTGTAGCTTGTAGTAATAAGCTTCCTCAGTCCAAGAGCATTGAAGTTGGATGCAAAGTATTTAAAAAAGTTGCTTTCATATGGATCATCGCAATTGCAATAAACTACTTTTCCGCGAAATTGGCTCTTGTAATGCTTCAATTCCTTTTCAATATCAACAAGCTGAGTGTAAAACTCGTCTTTCTTTGCTATGCCCGCCTTATTGAGTCCTATGTTTAGAGATTTAGCCATAACTATTTCTAATTAGCCCTCTTATAAATCAGAGCTTTTTTCAAGCCCCCGCTTCTATAAGCGGTAGTTGGTTGACTTATTGAATATAACAATTTATTCTTCTATTCAAAAAATTTTAGCTACTATAATTATAAATTTAAAACCTCATCATGGCCTCTAACTTTATCCCGTTAAGCACATACACGAATACCGTCCCAACGTAAGCTCCAGTCTTTGCTATTATTCTGTATCCGTAATAATTCGCAGTCGCTTTGCCGTATTGCCTTGCTTCCGCTATTACATTATTTATAACAGGTTTTATTCCATTTGGCAAGTTATCCCACCCGGCCATATTGGTATTTTTAACCTCTGCAATATTACCGCCGCATATCTTATAATTTTCGACAGCCCAGTATGCCGGTTTCGGAAAGCCCTGCGTGCGTCTTATTATGCTTATTAGCTTGCACCCTGACATAGTCGTCGTTATAGGCAAAGCGTTATAGGTATAAGCTACAGACGCATAAGTATAAGGACTATTTGAATTATACACCCGCATCGCAAGCTTGTTAAAGTTAGAGTCTGACTGGTTGTAAGGGATATTAAAAATGCCGAAAGCAAAAACTTTATTTGCAGAAAACAAAATAAATGCAAATATAAATATCTTTATTATGATTTTATTCATCAAACTCTTTTCATTTGAGCTATTATTTGATTGGCAAGGCTTCTTTTGTCTATTAAATAATTATCCCACTTATTAGACTCTTTTTTCTTTCGTCCGGCAACAAATCCGAGAGATTTTCCGCCGTCAAGTTTATTGGCTAATTTAATAAAATCCGGAGCAGGAACAAACCAGATATAATCCCATAAGTCGCCTTCTTCCGTATCGAAAAAGCAAAAAATAACCGCCATTGAATAATTATCCGAAATAGAAGAAGTTTTAACGTTAGCCGTAAAAATCTTATCGGGATTATCACCGAAACGGCTTTTAATTTGAATATACATCGTCTTTAAACTGCCTTTTTCTTTTACGATTAAATCTATACCTTCATCGTCAGAAATAGGTTTATAGCATGACAATGTCGTATCTCCGTAAAGCATTATAAGTTCCGCAATTCTGGCTTCGGCTATATCGCCTTTTTGTTTTGTCGAAACGTCTTTTGAAATTTTATAGATATTTTCGGACTTCTTTGTTTCTTTAATGCTTAAATCTTTAAAATTTTCGTTTAAACCGAAAACAGAAGGATCAACTTTAACAAAACGTGATTTTTCTTTCTTAGAATTTACATCGACGACGAGCTGGGCATTCATTGTGGCTTCGGGTGTTTTACCGGCGGTTTTAAGCCAACCCTTTTTAAGAGCTATTTTTGTAATTTCTTTGCTATGCAAAGGCTTGCCGGCTTCTTTCAATATTTGAAACGCAATGTCTTTAAATGAACTCATGATTAAAATTTCCCGTCAAAAAATTCCGTCAAACTATTTATTTTATTCTTCGGCTCCGGCAGGTTAAAATCTCCGTAACCTCTGTTAAGCCAGTAAGCGTTGCATTCCGGACAGTTTGATTCTATATGGTGAATTGCCAAATTATAATCGTCTATGAAATATTTTATTCCAAGTTCGGAAATAATTCTATGCTTTTCTTTCGTGTCGGCGTGATATACGGGAATATCTTTGCCGAATACTTTAGATACGTTTAATTCCCTTAAATGCAAAGTTTCTTTCGGGCTTGCCGTTATAAAGCATTTTATATCCTTAATATGATGCTTTAGATTTATAACCTCGTCAAAAACTTCCATATCGGAAAAGTCAATTTTTGAATTGATTAAAGATACCTGCTCCGCCGTAATCTCGTATCTGTCCGCCATATTATAAATTTCGGAATGCTTGATTGAAATATTTAGACCGAGTTCTGCGGCTTTCTTCCGGAAAGTTTTCTCGTAGTCGAATATAACGCCGTCTAAGTCTAATG
>JAJYYR010000045.1 GCA_021800805.1 bacterium | reverse complement strand
TATTTGTTTACGATATTCCTTCAAACATAAAAAAAATTAAAAATATTATTAAAAAAATAGACGTAAAAAAAAGAGTCGTCCTTTTAAACGCAAGGATAGTCGATGTAACGGATAATTTTGTCAGAAATCTTGGCATAGCATGGTCTTTTTCGCCCAATAATAACAACACTATAATATCTACCTCTACTTTCCCTACCGGCTTTAGCGGGGCTACCACGTCAACCGCAGGCTCAAATACCCTAAACTTAAGCGTCGGAACGGCATGGCAGAATTTTGGAATACTTTCCGCTCAGCTTTCTTTAGGACAGCAGTTAGGCTGGGACAAGGTTATAGCATCCCCTAGCGTTTCGGTTATAAGCGGTCAGGCGGCAACCATAAATTCAGGGGTTACATTATATTATGTCGCATATACGGCATCAGGCGGCTCTTCATCTTCAACGCCTTCAAGCGGAACCGGAACGGCGTCCGGCGGCACTACCGTCATAACGCAGGAACCGGTTACGTCGTCTCTTCAGACTATTACGTTGGGACTTACGCTGACCGTTACTCCTATCGTCGAAAGCAAAAACTCCATTATGCTGAATATAAACGTTACAAATTCACAGCCCGATTTCGGACAGGAAGTTAACGGATTTCCTTCTGTGAATAACAAAAGCGTTTCGACCACGGTTATGGTTAAAAACAATTCTACTTTAGTTATCGGAGGCATTTTATATACCGATAAATCTCATTCCAATAACGGAATTCCTATTTTATCGACCCTGCCGGTAATAGGCTATCTTTTTTCGTCAAGGCAGAGAAGCGTTTCCAAAGAGCAGTTAATGGTGTTTATTTCTCCAAAAATAGTAAATTAGCGGATTAAACAAAATAATTAGATGAGCGTTAAAAAAAAAGAACAAAAGGGGAAAAGCGTAAAAGAAGAAGGCAGGATGGCCTTTTTAGAGCATTTTTCGGAATTAAGAAAGAGGATATTTTATATATTTATAGCGCTCGTTGTATGCATGGGTTTTTCGTGGCGGCTTTCCTATAAAGCGATAAATCTTATAGAAACCCCGTTGGAAAAGCCGACGTATATTACTTATTTTTCCGGATACGCAAAAAATGTTATAAAAGAAGAAGCCCCCTCGGTTTATTATGCATTCGGTCTTAATAAAACCCCGAAAAAATTCGTAAAGCACATTCTGCATTACTCAAAGCCCTTAGAGCCGTTTTTTATGCAGGTAAAAGTATCCCTTATTCTCGGGTTTATGTTCGCCCTTCCATTCATATTGTTTCAGTTCTGGCAGTTTATAAAGCCGGGTCTTTTAAAAAAAGAAAGGATGTATTTACTGCCCTTTTTGTTTTTCGGGACGCTGTTCTTTGTTTCGGGCGTAATTTTTATGGTTTTTTACATATGGCCCGCCGTTATTAATTTTTCTTTGAGTTACCAGAGTCCGAATCTGTCGCCCCTGATAAATTTGACTCATTATATTGATTTCGCGCTCAGGCTCGGACTCATATTCGGTTTAATATTCGAACTGCCGTTAGTGTCGGCTCTTTTTTCGTTTGCAGGCATATTAAAGCCGGGGTTTTTAAAGAAATATAGAAAGTATGCCCTGATAATAAGCCTTATCATTGCCGCTTTTCATGCCGATATAGTAACCATGTTTTTTATAGCGGTGCCGCTTTATTCTATGTATGAGATAAGTATTTTTATATCTTCTCTGATATGGAAATTTAAAAAGAAACCGCCCGCCGCCGTCACCGCAGTTAATAACTAGCCGTTCATAGAAAAGACGAACCCTTTTATATCGGCTTTAATATCCGGAAACGATTTTTTGCTTGCTTTAATAGAAACATAGTTTATCGTAAAAATTCTTTCCATAGAGTTTATATTTTTAATAAATTCTATCGTTTTATTAAAGCCCCCCGTTATAGAAATACTTACCGGCAGAGCCATCACCCCTCCATACTTGACCGGTTTTCCGAAATTTATATTTTCTATGGCAAAATTATCGGCAGGTTTATTCAGGGCGATATTTTTAATTAAATTTGCAACCATAAACGTCTTAGGAAGCATAATTTCTTCGTTTTTTAATTTTAATTTCAATGCTGCAATCTGATTTTTAAGGCCGTATAAACTATTTTTTTCACGCGAAAGAGATACTGCGGTGTTCTTTATCGCATTCATCCGGTTTTTTATTTTTAGTATAGCCGCATTTTTTTCGGATATATTTTTCCCTACGGCGTTTAAAAATATATCCTGATTTATTAAATAAAGAAAAACAAAAGCCATAAGTATAACGACGGCTATCTTATTTGTCCTTAAATATATCGGTATTTTTTTTATCTCTTCGAACAGTCTCATTTTTTATTATTAAAGCTAATATTCCGGATATTTAAAACGGCTTTTAAGTTAAAAGAATAAAAAGTATTTCCGCCTATAATCTTTCTGCGTGCCTCAGTAAGTACTATTTTTGTAAACAATCCAGTATTTTTAAGATTGTTTATATAGGTTGAAATTCCGGATAACGATACGCTGTTTCCGTTTATGGCAATAATCCCTTTTTCAAGGGATAATCCGCTCATCCATACCCCGTTAGGAGATGCCGCAACCATCTCGCTTATCTTTTTATTCCATGCCGTCTTAAGTTTTTTAAGGGAGTCTATGACCGCTATCTTTTTTTGTATCGCTTCCAGAAGAATTTTTCTTTTATCTATTGCAGATTCAAAAGTTTCGTTTAAAATGTTTTTTGTCTTGAGCATAGTTAACCGCTGGTTTAATTGCGATAGATAAGTTTTTTTATAGTTGTTATTGAGAACGTATGCTAAATCCAGTAAAAAAATAAATATTAAATAAGCTATAATTAAAGAAGAAATTACGAGTCTTTTTTTGCTTTTTGCAAGACGGTTCCTGTCTCTAACGGGCAATAAATTAATCCTTGTCTTTTCCAAATTCTTATTTTTCATTTATTAATTTATTCTTCTATTCATCTATTGATAATAAGTCCGAATGTAGTCCACATTTCTTCCAACGGCTTGAAAAACTCGTAATCTTCGTCTATATTATGACTTTTTAATTTTTTGGATAGATAAAATGAATATTTTTTCGAACCTATCAGATTCAGTACGGAAACCGAATAAGCCCTAAAAGCCGTCGCCTCCGAAATCTTTGCGTCGAACCCGCTTTTGCCTGAAAAGATGCCGGTGAGAATAACTCCGTCTATCGGAGGCAAAGATTTTCCGGCAAAATAGAAATCTATCGTTCTTTTTAATTCGTCGGCTATAAGGCCTGAAGCTTCATCGTAATTTTGATCCTTTAAACTTAATCCGTCGATAGTTCTTTCAAAATTAACCGCATTATTTAATACTATGACGATTTTTATAGATTTATCGCCTATGTCGCAAAGCAGAAGATGCCCTGTTCCGTTTTTGTTTATATATCTTATATTGTTATAAATCGATACGGTTTTACATTCTATCGATTTTATTTTGATTCCCGACCTGTCGAATATTTCTTTGAAATTGTTTATGTCCTCCTCTTTTGAGGCAAATGCAGTAATGTTTAGCATCCTGTTTCCGGATTCGTCCGTTTTTTCGATATATATATAATCAAATACGCACTGAGATATCGGAAAAGGAAGAAGTTTTTTGAGTTCGTATTCGACGGCAATTTTAAGGTCGTGTTCCGGCATATTCGGTAAAATAAAATTAAAGCTGTAAACAGAGTTGCCGTCAATGGACGTTATTATGTTTTTTCTGCCGACCTTATTTTCATTCATAATTTTATTTAAATTGAGAGATACCGAGTTTATATTTCGGTAATCTAAGCCGGCAACCGTTACGTTTACGAAATTGTTCAAGAAATAGCCGCGCTTTTTTTTGCAGACCTCGAGTATCTTAAAGTGGTTGTAATCAATTTCTACGGCGGTAAAGGTTTTCATAGGTTTTATAACTGCCGGATTCGGTATTATATAAAATTCAGAATTTTTATATAGCCGTTAAAAAATTCGAATATAATTCCGTCAACGTTAATTTTATTTTTGCCTAAATCATCCAATTCTAAAATATTTTCTATAGCCCCGCGCCTGTTGAACATCATCGCCTTATGCTTTATTTCGCTATCCTCTCCGGACGGGGAAGACCCTGCTATATTTAAAGTAAAATAACAATTAACCGCATTATTTTTTTTCGGAGTTTTATTTTTAAATTCGCGCCTGTTTATATCTAAAAGAGTGATATTTCTAATTAAAAACTTAGGTTTTTCGTTAAGCGGTCCGCATGGAGATATTAATTTTATAATTTCGGAAAGTTCTTTATCCGATAGAGAATCTAAATTAATTTCTTCATCGTAGTCCGCTTCCGAGACTTCGACCCTGACAGGCGGTTTCGCGTCTATCCGTTCTTCCTCCGGCGCGATGTTGGGCGAAATATTTTTTTTTGTCGAACCGTAGTCTTTTAAAACAGCGGAGATAAAATTGTCTATCTCTTCACCTTTTCGGACGGTTAATCCGCAAGCCATTTTATGTCCGCCGAACTTAGAAAAAAAAGACTCGTAATTTTTTAAGAAAGCGTATATGTCGATATTGCCGCATGACCTTGCGGAACCGATATAAACATGCTCTTTAAATCCCGTAAGAAGCAGAACCGGCTTTTGCAAATAATCGGATAATTTCGAGGATACTATTCCTATTACGCCCGGATGCCATGACTCCCCCTTTAATATAATAACCGGCAAGGTTTCTTCGCTGCCCGTTTTTTCTTTAATGAGGCTGATTGCATCGTTAAAGCATGCGTCTTCAAGCAGTTGTCTTTTTCTATTGAACGCTTCCAGTTCCTGAGCAAGACCGAAAGCCGTTTTAGGGTCTTTTTGAGTTAAAAGTTCTACGGCTACGGCGGGGTTGCCGACTCTGCCGGCGGCGTTTATTTTCGGCGCTATTTTCCATGCTATATCGGATTCGTTGACGTTATCGAAATGCAGTCCGCAGATGCGTCTTAGTTCTTTTATGCCGGGTCTGCGGCCGGCATTAAGTATTTGAAGGCCGTAACGGGTAAGCGTCCTATTGTCGCCGTACATGGGGACTATATCGGCTACAATGCCGAGGCATACGATATCTAAATAATCCTTAAGGTTAGGATATTCAGCCAGCAGACCTTCTTTCACTAAATGTTTTCTCAGGGCGATGCCGAGATTAAACGCAATGCCTACTCCGGGCAAAAATTTAAACGGGAATTTATCGCCTTTGCGTTTAGGATTAAGTATTGCAAAAGCGTCCGGCAAAGTCTCTATTTCTCCATTTAGCGGAACCTCATGGTGGTCGCATATTATTACGTCGATATTTTTGGAATTTGCATGTGAAACTTCCCTGATTCCCGTAATGCCTAAATCCACGGTTATCATCAGGGACAGCGGTTTCAGACCATTTTCGTTTATAAAATCGTAAATTTCATTGATAGGTTCTATTCCCAGCCCGTAGCCGTCTTTTATCCTATCCGGCAATTTATAAAAAATAGAAGAGCCGTCGTCGTTTTGCTCCGGTTTTATGATTTTTTTTAATTCTCTTAAAAAGGAAACAAGAAAAGATGTCGCCGTGATTCCGTCCACGTCGTAGTCCCCGTATATGCAGATTGATTCGTCGTCAAAAATAGCCTTAGATATGCGGATTACGGCTTTTTCCATATCGGATATAAGAAAGGGGTCGTTTAGACATTTAAGGGAGGGATTCAGGTAGTTGTCTATAAAACAGCCCAAAGTGGTTCTACCGTCGTCCGTAAAAATATCGGAGTAAAAAGGGTCGAAATTTAACTGCGAAAGTATTCTTTTTAAAATAAGGGATGAAGCGGTATTATTGAAATATACGGGAAGACGTTCTTTTAAATATTGGTGAACATATTCTTTTTCCATATTTTGATTTTAAATTTATATGCACTTTTCAAATACTTAATTTATTTATAGTGCTTCTCATTTAAAATAACCATAATAGGGCTTGCTATAAATATCGAGGAGTAGGTTCCTATCAATACCCCGAACAATAAAGTAAAAGCAAAGCCGTGCAGAACTATGCCCCCGAGGAAAAATAACGATAACACGACAAGTATGACCGTAAGCGACGTAACGACGGTTCTTGTTAGAACCTCGTTGATGCTTATATTTACGAGACCTTTTAAATCGATATGTTTGCTTTTTTCCGCTTCGGTTTTCAAATTTTCCCTGATTCTGTCGAAAACGACGACTTTATCGGTAAGCGAATATCCCGCCACCGTTAAAACGGCGGTGATAACCAGAAGCGTTATCTCCTTTTGAAATATAAAAATTACTCCGAGCAGGGCGAGCACGTCGTGGGCAAGACCTATGGCAGCCGCAAGGCCGAATCTGAATTCGAACCGCCATGTGATATACAGTATTATTGCAATAATAGATATGATAATAGCGATAACGGCGTCTCTCGAAAGTTTTTTTCCTACAGACGGCCCTATCATTTCACT
>JAJYYR010000044.1 GCA_021800805.1 bacterium | reverse complement strand
AAAACCTATTAATTTTTTCTCTTTCCGGAGGCAGGCATAAAAGAAAAATTTTACGTTTAAAAAAAATTAATCAATTAACTTTTAATGGAGGTTTTAAAATGAAAAGCAAAAAAACTTTTTTAATTGCAGTTCTTGCAGTATTTGTAATTATATCCGTCAGCGCATTAAGCGGTTGCGGATTTTACAACGTCCAGCAGGGCGGAACGGGGCATTTTATTACTAAAAAGCAGTATGAGTCCGTAAAAATAGGCTCGCATATCGGCACTATCCTTGCTCGTTTCGGTAAGCCGACTTTTAGGCGTGGACATGGCAGGATATTATACTACTGCGGGAACGTTAGTAAAAATACGTCCGTCTTATACGTTTTTAATAGCAAAAACACAAAGAGACGTTGCGTTGAATTTAAGTTTAATACCTTAATTAAAAACAACAGGATTAAGGGTTTAGTCTTACGATCTAAAAAAATAACTGAATAACATCTTTCCTCTCTCCGGAGGCGGGCGTAAAAACCCGCCTTTTTTATTTTTTATAGTTCGTCCGCAATGCGTTTTATCTTAAAAGCCTAATAGTTTACTGACTTTTCTTTTTTCTTTTCCAAGTAAAAACCTTTCCTTTTTCTTAACTTTGTCCGCATTGCGTTTTTAATCCCGATTATTTTTGTTAATCGTTTATTTTTTTCTTATCCAAGAAAAACAAAAGCCTTTATTTTTCCTGCTGCTTAGGTTTGTCCGCCGTGCGAACGGTTAAATAAGAATGTTATTTGCTTTATCGACGGCGGCGGCCATGTCAGCGTTTGAATATTTAAGGTAAATCAGCGTATTGCTGATATTGCTATGGCCTAAGAAGTTTTTAAGTAGCATTATATTCATACCGCTATCTAATAAATGCACGGCTCTTGTATGCCTTAAAGCGTGCGGGTGGGCTTTATCTAAATAAGCCTTGCCGAGAACCTTTTCGGTATTATATTTCAAGATGTAGCTTATGCTTTTTCTTGCTATTGCCGGACCGCCTGAAGTCTTTGATAAAATATAATCGTTATCGTTAAGTTTATTATTCAAACGATGACTTAATATTAAGGCCATAAGCTTATCGGATATCTTAAGATACCTGTATATTTTATTTGCTTTACGCTGTTTTAAGGTTAATACTTTTATCCGGCCGGAGCTTTCCACGTCCGAAAACTTAAGCTCCCTGACTTCCTCGATACGGGCGCCGGTTTCATACATTAGAAGAACCGCTAATTTATGAAATTCGTTTGTAATGCCGTCTAATAGGGCTTTTAACTGTTCTACGCTATAGAATACGATATTATCGTTATCGTAGTAGTTATTCTTGCCTTTAAGCTCCGTTTCAACTAACTTTGTTTTACCGTTCGATTTCTTAATTTCAGTATAAACGACGACTTCGTTATCCATTTTTCCAGCTCCTTTTTTTAATGTCCGTTTTGCGGACAGGTTAAATTTGTTTCCATATTTCCATATATTTAGGACAATTCATTTCGGGCTTTTCGATATCAAACCTCTTGCAATTCAAAAACTCTTTATTAAACCACATGCAACTTTCGCATCTAAGGTTTTTAAGATTCTCTTTTCTCTTTTGCAAAACGTTAATGAAAATCTGATTTACTTTTTCCGTTGTTGTTTCCATTTTCCCGACCCCTTTTTTAAATTATCGTTAATTTACTCTATATCCTTTAATAATATTATAGGATATTTTAAGTAAAAAGTCAAGTAAAAAATACAAGTTTTTTAATATTTTTTTAGTAAAAAAATAATGTTTATATCCGCTTATAGATTGTTTTAGGATATAAGATTTTATTTGTCCGCCGTGCGTTTTTTTATATCCAAGAAAAAAATAAATCGTCCTCGTCCGCTTATCGGACAAATCCGGCTTTCGCTTAATACATATAGGATAAATTTAATTAAATTAAGGGGGTTATTATGGATATTAAAGATGTTATGTTCTGCTGGCACGACGGGGCTTTAGTGGAAAAAGGCAATGCTTGCCTTATTTGCGGTTCTTGGAATAGTTTAAAGGATTTAAAATTTTATGTTAAGGGAACGGCTTATCCGATTCCCGGACGTCTATTGAATGTAAAAGTTCAGGACGGTATTACTACAACAGTTAAGAACGCATGCTTTTGTAGTTCCTGCGGCGATATTGCTTTATGTTCTGATACTAAAGTTTGCGAAGCTTGCGGTTCTCACGATAAATTACTGCAACTTCGAGATTATCTTGCTTTTAACGCTTTTTAACTTTCTGTCCGCAAAACGGACAAACTATTTTTAATCAATAATTAATTTTAAAAAAAGAGGTGGAAAATGACCGATAATTGCAAAGTCAATGAGTTTGTCCTGCGGTTCTATAAAGCCGTAAACGAAAAGTCTATGACCGAATTTTATCTTTTGCACGAATACTTTGACCGGCTTACTATTGACGAGAAAGCCGGAGCTTTGCTTAATATTCTTTTCTATAATAATTTAAGGGAGTCCCTATAATGTTTAATCACGACGAAATAACAAAGATTATCGAGCATATTCATTGTGAATTACATATTTTAAAGCTCCTGACTATCCATAAAGAAAACGACCATATAATCGGCCTAATAGACGAATTACAGGCGGATATCGACCGCCTTGTTTTTGAATTACTTGATAAAATACTGGACGAGACGTCCATTGAAGCATTAATCCATAAAACAAAACAAAAAATGGAATATGCGGCGGGCGAAGCCTTAAGGATTTTAGAAGTAAAAGGGTATAAAATAAACGCAGATATTTATCTTTTATTTTATTCTTTGCCGGCTATTTTTCAAATTCAAGAATCCGCAGGAAATAATCAAAAAGAAATATATAAAATCCTTTGCGATTTCGTCGATAAATATAAATCTTAATCCTGTCCGCAAAGCGTTTTTATTTTTTAAAAATCTAAAGCTTTTTATAATCTTTTTTCAATTTTTAAGGGACACCTTTAGAGTGTCCCGCCCCGTCGTAGTCGTGTTAAGTCTGTTGATAAATCATACGCCCCCTTGTAGCCGACGGTGTGAGTTATTTTGTTTAATTTTTTATACGATAAGTTCGTAAAAAATCATACCGCCTGATAAAAAAATAATCCGATAAGTTCACAGAAAAAAATTAAATAAAATTAGTCATGCCTGAGGCGTGCGACTTTCAGATTTATCGATAGACTTAACACGAAAAAAACGGACGGATAAATCTAAAAAATACGATAAGAGCTTAAAATAAAATCCGCCGCAGGCGCACTAAATTGAAATAAAAAACAAAACAAACACACATACAAGTTTCTATAATTATTTTTTTATTGATTTTTATGTAAAATTAAATACTTAACATATACAAACTACTGTATTTTTATATGCATAAGGTAAATATAGTAGGTAACCGTCTATTTTCGACACTTTTTTTATTCAAAAACGGCTTTCAAATTTCAATTTTAAGGCTTGTTTTTTTCGTTTATGACGTTTACTATCAGGTTAAAAATAGGCGGGCTTAAAATCGATTTTACGCAAAAAAAACGCCGGATAAAATTAATTTCCGGCGCTAAAAAATAACAAAAAACTTCTTAATTTAGTCCAGTCCAACGTTTCAAAAATACTTCGGGATTAGCAAAAAAATCGTCTAAAACTATGATTAAATTTTTATTTAAGACGTCCGAAAAAATCATTTTTTTGTCGAGAACGGGATCATATTTAAAACTTTCACCGGCATAATTTGAAAAGATTTTTATTAACTTTTCTTTATCGTTTTGATTCTCAACAAGCCAAACAGTCTTATCGTATTCCTTGAGATATTGCGACCAAAAAAGACGCTTACCATAATGATTTTTGTCAGGTTTGACAGTCAATTCTATTTCAAATAATATGTTAAAAAGCGATAAAAAAATATCCGGGCGTATCTTGTATTTATTAATTTTATCGATATAAATTTTGTCTGAATATTCGTCAAGAACAGCTTCAACTTCATAGTCAAATGGCTCGCCGTTTGCTTTTATTTTTTCTAAAATAACAGCGACTCGACGCACAAAAAGATTGTGTTTTAAGTGTTCCCCTTGTATTCCTACAGTCTTTATTTTTTTTACGTGATATAAATCGCAACCGGCGCTATCAAGACTAAAAACTGTAACCAAAGGCGGTTTAACGCCCCAATTTGCAGATGTTATAATTACTTTTGATTTTCTGATATATCCGTATTCTTTTAGCTTTCTAATCCGGCGCCAAAAAGCCCTGTTATTTTTTTTATTGAGTAGAATTTTAGCGGCGATGTCGTCTATATATTTATTTTTTGCAATGAAAGAAAGCAGTAATTTATCGTCGTTTTGTAATTCTATATACTTCTTATCTTTTTTGTTAAAATTTAATAATGATTTCATTATTAATACTCCTTCTTTATCATTTGAATAATAAAATCCGCATAATGCTTTCTAATTCTTAAATACCATTCTAATTCATCTGTTTCATTGATTTTTAACGGATTTACTATGCTATCAAGAAACAATTTTCCCATTATGTTATTTATTTCTATCTCAAAAATTTGATAGAAATTAAGACTGAAAGAACCGTATTTTTTTACCGGCTTAAATGCGGCGGTTCTCATTATTTCGTCGAAACTTTTATTTTTATTCCTTTTTCTCGTCAAAATTTTCTTTTTATAAAACGCTAAAGCTTTTTTAAAAATCCTGTCTTGATTTTCTTTAAATTTAGTCTCGATACGTTTTTCAACCTCTTTCATTTCTTGACTTTCCATAGTTTAATACCTCTCTTTTTAAAGTTAATTAAATTTCTATACAGGTAATAGCGAAAGCCATTGTCCGCAGTGCAAAAAATCTAATGCCTGCCGGATACTTTTTTTTCCAAGTTAAAAACCTTTTTAAATCCTTTCAAATTTGACCGTAGAGGCGAGGAACGGGGCGAACAGGTATAAAACCATTAACCAAAAAAACAAAGCCTTAATAGCCTGTTTTTTTTCGTCCGTTTTGCGGACAATGGCTTTCGCTTAATAAGCATAGGATAAAAAATAAATAATAAAATAAGGAGATTAAAACTATGGAAAAAGAGCTTTTGACGGCCAAAGAAACGGCGGAATTTCTCGGATTAGCGGAAATTACGATTTATAAGATGACTTATCGGAAACAAATACCTTACGTCAAATTAGGGCGGACTAAACGTTTCGAAAAAAGCAAAATTTTAGAATGGATTGACAAAAATTCTTATGATACAATTAAAAAAAGTAAATAAGCCGTAAATGCCGAAAAGGGGGTGTAAATATGGGCATTTATAGGCAAGGCAAAACGTTCTGGGTTAATAAATGCATCGCTGGTGTTAGATACTACGAAAGCGCCGGAACGACAAGCAAAATGGAAGCTAAAGCTTTTTACGACCGCTGGGTTTATGAACTTAAGGAACAGATCCGGACAGGCAAGCCGATTTTAAAACAAGAACCGGCGGCGGAGCAAAAAAAAGAGATAACTTTTTCGGAACTTTCAAAACTGTATTTAGAATACATAAACGGCAGATTGAGAAGCTATCCGAGCCAAAAAGTGCTAATAAAGAAACTTTTACAGACATTCGGAAATATTAAGTTAAATGCAATTAATATTTCCTTAATCGAGAAAATGCAGTCAAATATTATTGCAAATGATTTATCCGCCGCATATGCAAATAGATTAACGGCGACGATTAAAAGAATGTTTACGAAAGCTCTCGACTGGAACTTAATATCAGAAAGTGGTTTAAAGGAAATTCAAAAGGTTAAACTGTTAAAAGGCGAGATTAAAAGGTTAAGATATTTGACAGAGGACGAGCAAGAAAGGCTTATAAGCGTTTGTAATAAAGAAATAAAGCCTATCGTTATAACGGCGTTAAATACCGGAATGAGAAAATCGGAGATCCTGCATTTAACTTGGAACAGGGTAGATTTAAAGAACCGGATTATCCTTTTAGATAAGACCAAAAACGGCGAGCGTAGGGAAATACCGGTTAATAATACCTTATTTGATATGTTATCGGGAGTAGTCAGAAATATCAAAACCGACTATGTATTTTATAACCCTGAAACCTTAAAACCTTATTGCGATATAAAAAAGAGCTGGCAAAGAGCTTTAGCTAAAACGCATATTTTAGATTTTCGATTTCACGATTTAAGGCATACCTTTGCGAGCAGTTTAGTAATGAAAGGCGTTGACTTGGCGACCGTCAAAGAGTTATTAGGGCATAAGGATATAAAAATGACATTACGATATAGTCATTTATCGCAGGCGCATGTAAAGCAGGCAGTATCGGTTCTTGATAAAAAGTGTTATAATTCTGTTATAGCGGGCGAGAATGATATTTTATCGAAGTCCTGAAATGCTTATTAAAACTGGCTCCCCGAGACGGATTCGAACCATCGACCCAGTGATTAACAGTCACTTGCTCTGCCGGCTGAGCTATCGGGGAATATAGAATGAATAATGTTATGAATTGCACTAATAACTGATAAGAT
>JAJYYR010000043.1 GCA_021800805.1 bacterium | reverse complement strand
GTATCGACTTTTTTTACCGAGGCAGGGTCTCCTTTTGAAAGAAGTTCGAATATTTTTATTATCGATGATGAAGATTTTTCCGGCGGCGTTTCATTTTCGTCATCAGAATCCTCTTTATTCTTAAGGTTTTCGTTTATAACTTTTTGGAATCCGTCGAATTTCAAAATACTCTCCGTTGTTTTAAAACCGTATTCGGTTTTTTTGGTATTTTTCGGTTCTTCGTATAGCCCTTTTACGGTTAGACTATACTGGTCGTAAATGCTTTCGCTCATCAAAGAAGCGGTAAAATAAGTCCATATAAGGTTATAAAGCTTATATTCGTCTGGGGTCAGATAGCTTTTAATTTTTCTGGGCGTCAGCAATATATTGGTGGGTCTTATCGCTTCATGGGCGTCCTGAACCTTTTTCGCTTCGGCTGCAGCCTTACCTTTTCTTTTAATGCCCGATTTATCGTAAAGATAATCGGAACCGTAAGTATTATTTATAAATTCTTTTGCATGTCCTTCGGATTCGGCGGAAATTCTTGTAGAATCGGTTCTCATATATGTAATAAGGCCTAAAGGCCCCATAGGTTTATTGCTGACGCCTTCCACGGAGCCGAGTTCTATTCCTTCGTATAGTTTTTGGGCGACGGACATTGTTTTTTTAACGGGAAACCGCAATATTTTTGCGGCCTCCTGCTGGAGAGTACTTGTTATGAAAGGAAGAGGCGCTTTTCTCGACGCCTGTTTTTTAATTATATCGCCTATCGCATAACCGCCCGCTATCTTAAGAAGGATTTCTTTTAATTCGTCCGCTTCTTTTTCTGTTTTTATTGCCGGTTCTTTGCCGTTTATTTTAACGAGCTCTCCTTCAATGTCTGCCGAATAATTATTATCTTTGTTTTTTATATCGAAAAGAGCTTTAACCGTCCAAAATTCTTCTTTTACGAAAGCATTTATTTCCTTTTCTCTTTCTACTATAAGGTACAATGCTATAGATTGAACTCTTCCGGCAGAAAGGCCTCTTCTGATTTTTTCCCATAAAAAGGGACTGAGATTATAGCCGACGAGCCTGTCTAAAATTCTACGAGCTTTTTGGGATTCATACATCGATTTATTTAAAACGGTAGGATTTTCAATTGCATTTATAACTTTATCTTTGGTTATTTCGTGAAAAAGCACCCTCTTTATTTCAGGTTTTTTGCCCTTAATTTCATCGATAATTTCTTTTATGTTCCATGCTATCGCCTCTCCTTCTCTATCGGGGTCGGGAGCCAGATAGACCGTGTCCGCGTTTTTTGCAAGTTTTTTAATTTCTTCGACGGCCTTTTCTTTTCCTTTTATGATTTCATATTTAGGTTCGAACCCGTTTTCTATATCCACGCCGATAGAACTTTTAGGCAAATTTTTAATATGTCCTACGGTAGCTTTAACGATATAATCAGACCCTAAGTATTTATTTATAGTGTTGGCTTTAGACGGAGATTCGACAAGAACAAGATTTTTCATATTTTTTTTATAATCCCTCCAGGGCGCCTTTCTATTTCAGAATTCATTTCAAGTATCGAAATTGCCTTTATGATTTCTTTTTCGTCAGCGTTTAATTTAATATTGCTTAGTTTTAATAAATTGTCAATAGTAATATTTTCTTTTTCCAAAGAATTTATTATAAATTTTTGGATAGAATTATATTCTTTTTTAATTACCGTAATGCTTATATCAGGTTTCTTATCGGGCGACATAGTATATTTCGAATATTCCCGCTCAAAAATATTTACCGGTTTGCCGGCGTTTTCAAATTTTTTTATGATTGACGACAAAGAGCTTTTTTCGGACAAATATAGAACAACCATTTCTTGAGATAAATGAAAAGCAAGGCTGTTTCTTAAGGCAAACCCGTATTTTGAATTTTTAGAAAAAGGGTCTATTGCAGAAATATGCAAAAAATTAGGCGTTGTTTTATTTAAGGCGGTTAAATCCGGTAGAGGGTTTGACGGCAGAATTATTAATGAAGGATTTCCCGAAAATTTTTTAATAAATTCCATTTCGGCTTCGCTGTTTGTTCCGACGCAGATAAAATCAAATTTTGGCTTGCCGGCGGCATTGGAAAGATATAAATCTAAATTGTTAAAAATATCGGCGCCCGGTTTATAAATTTTTGCGCCCTCGAATCTTGACGACGTTAAAAAAATACCGTCAGCCGACCTTATTTTCGATTCCAAAGAGCCGCCCGCATCAAATACATCGGCATTGTCGTATATATGTAAAAATTGCGGCAAAGCGGGAGAAAGGGATTTCTTTCCGTAATAATTTATTAACCGGCTTGTTTTTACGGGTTTTATTTTAAATTTATACAATAAATTAATTTCATCTTCTACCTCGGCTTTAAATATTGCGTAAAAATCGTTATTTTCAAAACTACCTCCGGCAGGCCCCTTTTGTTTAGAGGCGGTTTTTAAAATAATCCTGTAATTAAAATATAATCTATAATCTTCAATATTCATACGAATAATAATAAGATAAAATAAAAAAAAATAAAATAATTATTTTGGCTTCCGAACATTCCGATTGACTGTTATAATGATTAGTTGTATAAATAAAATATTGTTAATACGAGTTAAATTTAAAAAAATTATGACCGTAACGACCGGAACGAAAATTTATTTTGCCTGTATAGCATTTTTTCTTGCCGTTTTCTTATCCCCTTCGCTATCTATGGGAAGAACTTTCGGAAACGAAAGCGGCCCAAATAAAGGCAATGCGTTAAGAATAGCGTTGGCGCTTCCAACCAAGGGAAGATTTGCATTCTTCACTAAGCAGTTTATAAACGGACTTCTCCTTAGCCTTAACAAGCGGGGCGGTTTAAAAATAAAATATTCAATAATAAACTTGCCTGTAAGCGCCGACGGCGGAAGCATCGGTAATATATTCGATTCTTTGTCTAAAAAAGGGGTAAGCGCCGTGGTAGGGCCTCTTTTCGAAGGTCAGTTAAAATACTTTGCGTCCGACTCGGTTAAATTTAAGATTCCGGTAATAACACCGTCGCCGATTGTCGCCGAAGAAGATTTATCCCCCTTTGTTTTTAGTTACGGTATGACTTTAAAGCAGGAGATAAGAACGGAAATGAAATATGCCGCATATGCTGGCATAAGGTCTGTTTCCGCGATATATCCGGATAGCGGTTACGGTTTAAAAATTATGTCTTATATAAACTTATTTTCAAGAAAGTACGGCGTAAACGTCTTGAATACGACGGGATATAGCGGGAAAACCGTCGATTTTTTTTATAATTTTAATTCGATAGTCAAGTTTAACAATGTAGGCAATACTCATGTATCGAAGGCGGAACAGGCTCAGCTCGGCATTACTCCTTATAACCTTATGCACGGCATAACAAAGTCTAAGCCGGATATACCCTTTAACGGTCTTTTCGTAATCGGCAGTCCTTCCAAACTCGAACTGATTTTAACCCAGCTTGCTTATTACAATATCGCAGGGTTTCCTATATTCGGGCTAAGTTCTTTAGATTCAAGGTCTTTTATGGAAAAGTACGGTTTTTATATGCAAAACGCAATTTTTCCGGACGGATTTTTCAAGCATGACGATAATGAAATAGTAAAAAAATTCAGTTCGGATTACAAAGATACATATGGAGAAATGCCCAATATACTCAGCGCCGAAGGATACGATATCGGAGGAATAATAATTAAGGCGGCGGAGAAGGCGGGCCTTTCCGATTACGCCGCAGTTTCCGAAAGTCCGTATAATTATCTGAATTCAAACGGCGTGCGGTCAAAAAACGTTTCGGCTTTTTCGGGAAAAGGCAACGGAGTAAAATTTTACCGCGCCCTTCTAAAAGTTAAAACGTTTAAAGGGGTCTGCGGAATCAGCAAATTAACCGGCGGCAGATTTAAAAAGCCGCTTTATCTGTTTAAATATAAAAATAATAAGATTTATATCCTCGAAAGCCCTTTTTAATTCTAAAATCCGTTTGCCGATTTTAATATAAATTCTTTAAGTACGGAGGCATTATTGTTTATTTCGTCTTTTAGTCCGTATAATAATGTTATATTTTTGCCGCCGGTTTTTAATAATCCGGATATTTCCGCAATCGAATTTTCATGACCCGCATTGCTGGACGCGTCATAGTTACGGCTGTATTCGGAAAGTTCCCGTAAGTATCTTTTTTTAAATTCCTTAAAATCTATTGCCGCCTTATGAAATGTTTTCCTTAATTCGTTAGAAGGGGCTATGTCTTTAAACCAGAAGTCTAATTTTGCCTTTTCTTTGCTTATGCCTCTCGGCCATAACCTGTCCACCAATATTCTTATGCCGTCTTTAGCCGCAGGCTCGTCGTAAATTCTTTTTATATCGAGCATAATATTTTACCCCCGCGTATAATTAAATTATATCTCATATATAACTATAAAAAAAATTTTAAGATATAATTAAAATAGAATAATTAAAATTTTGTTAATTTACATTTGAAGACAAAATGACCGAAAATGAATTTATAAATATTCTTAAAACCGGCGATTTCAAAGAGCGTTTCGATGCCGTAAGCAGGGCTGAAACCTCTTATCTCATACATGCCTTAACCGATAAAGACGAAAACGTAAGATATAAAGTCGCTTCGAGAATATCGTCGGAAAATTTGACAGCCCTAATAAACGATCCGTACAAAGAAGTTCGTTTAATCGTTGCAAAAAGAATAGACGCAAAAGAACTGCCTAAAATGCTAAATGATAAATCTTTCTGGGTAAGGCATGCCGCGGCCGAAAGAATAGACGAATCTTTCCTGCCTTCATTAATGGGCGACAAAGAACCTATAGTCAGAATTAAAGTCGCCGAAAGAATAAATTTAAAATATTTAAAAGATATGGCAAAAGACGGCGAAGCATTAGTGAGGAAAGCCGTAGCGAAAAGAATCCCAGAAGAATACCTTTCTTTGATGCAAAACGACGAAAGCGAAAGCGTGAGAAATATAGTATCTGAAAGACTAACTTATATAACGACAAAATGAAAACCGTTCTTATTACCGGTTCTACCGACGGCATAGGCAAACAGACCGCCATTATTCTGGCGCATAAAGGTTTTTTTGTGCTGATTCACGGCAGGAACAAAGACAAATGCAAACAAACCGTAGAAGAAATTTCCGCATTAACGGGCAGTAAAAACTTGGATTATTTTCCCTGCGATTTAATATCGTTACGAGAAGTTTTCAATTTTTCCGAAGAAGTTAAAAAAAGATACGATAATTTAAACGTTTTAATAAACAATGCCGGCGTTTATTTGAAGGATTATATGCTATCCCCCGAAGGGATAGAGGCGACGTTTCAGATAAATCATCTTTCCATGTTTTTCCTTACTTTAAATCTGCTTCCCGTTATCAAACCGGTAAATGCGGAACCCGCCCGCATAATTAACGTAAGCTCTATGGCGCATGCTTCAAAAATGGATTTCGACAATCTTATTAAACCTGCAAAATACGACGGACACAGAGCCTACAGTCTTTCCAAGCTGTGCAACATTTATTTTACGATTGAGTTAAGCGAAGGGCTTAAAGATAAAAATATCACCGTAAACTGCCTACATCCCGGAGTTATAAACACAAAACTTTTAAGGGCAGGATGGGGCGGAATAGGCGGATTTTTTGGCGGCGGTTTATCTAAAGGAGCTAAAACCTCTGTTTATCTGGCCGTTTCCAAAGAAGTAGAAAGTATTACCGGAAAATATTTCAGTGATTCAAAAATAGCAAAACCGCGCGACATAGCCTATGATAAAGATGCAAGGGCAAAACTATGGAGGCTGAGCGAAGAATTAATAAATAGAAATATTTATGAAATTGTATGATATTAATTATTTTTAGGAGATCCTATGAAAATAGCAAACGGCATTGAAATCTATGAAAATTTAAAAGAGATAATAAACCCCGAACATTCCTGTCTCGTCGTGTGGGACGTTCAAAACGTATTAGTTTCCAGAATATATAATAAAACGGAATTTATCGCTAATATAAAATATTTAGTAAACGCTTTAAGGGGCAAAATTCCCGTGGTATATACTCTTATAACTCCGGCGGCAAAAGAGTTTAGGTCTTCGTGGTCGTATTACGCTATGATGAAGCGCTTCGGAGTTAACGATCCTGCGAAACTTCCCGATTTTATGGCGAAGGGTTCAAGCGACGGAAATATTCTTGAAGATATAGCGCCGCAGGAGGGCGATATATTGCTTGAAAAACCGGCGGCAAGCATATTTATCGGGACATATTTTGAACAGATGATGAAAAATAGAAATATAAATACTCTTATTTTTACGGGTATAGCAACCGAGATAGGAGTGGAATCGTCCGCAAGGGATGCCGCTAACAGGGGATTTTATCCCGTAATCGCCGAAGACTGCGTATCTTCTATGGATAAAGACGCCCACGGCAGGTCGCTGGAAAATATGAGAAAAATGTTTATATGCGAAAATTCCAAGACCATTATAGAAAATATTCTTATGCCGTCTTTATAAATTTAAAATACTGGTAAAATTATATGATTCCGCCGAATCAAAACAAAGTAGAAGATTTAATTCAACTTGA
>JAJYYR010000042.1 GCA_021800805.1 bacterium | reverse complement strand
GGATACCGCATCAAAAACAAGAAGAAAATTTAAATCCCGATTTATTTATTAACCGTATTACCCGACTGTTTGCCGCTATTGTTATGCTTGGACGGAAAGTTTAGCGTTACTACCTGTTTTTCGGTGCCGGGCTTTCCGATATCTTTCCCGTTATAATTTAAAATAATGCCCCCGGCATTACCTATCTTAATCTTTAATCTTTCTTTTGCTTTCCAGACTTCCTTGTCTCCCTTATAAAGCATAGAAGTCACGGTGCTTCCACCGTCTATTTTAACGGCGACCCATGTTCTTTTAATTACCCGTCCTTTTAAAACTGCGGCATAATTAGTTTTGGGGATTTTTACGGGCTTGCCGTTTATGGACGGACGCCCCTCCGAAACTAAAGATTTAACCGGCGATTGAAACGGCAGCGCTATATGGATTCTCGGAGCGGTTTTAATATATTTGTAAACCTTAATTATTGCATACGATAAGATTACAACAAGTATGCCCGCAAAAACTATGGCTAAAATTCTTTTTTTAAAATCCTCGGACTTTCGTATTTCTTCTTTAAATCTTTTTCCTACTATATCTTCTATATGCTTGCCCTTAAAATTTTCACCCGCCTCAGCTTCCAGCAGGGCGGCAGCTTTTGCATCGTCCGCTTTGACCGTTTTTGCAAGAAGTTTTACGTAACCCTTAAGTAGTTGAGGCGAAGAAAACATGGAAAAGTCGCCGTTTTCAATAGATTCGATATACTGGGCTCTGATTTTTGTAATGAGGGAAACTTCATCAACGGTAAGCCCTATAGATTCCCTGCTGGTTCTGAGATATTCTCCAACCGTTTCCGGCGTTTCGCTATCCATAAAATATGCCCTATTTTGAATATAGCATTATTTTTTTCAGATAATTTAAAGACTCCGTTCCATATTTGTTCATTTTATTCTGTTCATATACGGAAGAAAATATTTTTTTAGCTTTATTATATCTTTTTCGGTTAAAATATATCACTCCCTCATAATATTTCGCGGGCGTAAAAAACATATCGAGTTTTATAACTTTTTTAAAGTTATGCAGACTTTTGTTTAAATTTCCTTTAATAAGGTAATACTTGCCGAGATAATAATACGTTAAAAAATATTTCTTATCAAGAAGTCTGGATATGGTTAATATTTTTTTTGCTTTTTCCGGCTTATTTTCCGCAAAATATATTTTTGCCAGCTGGGTATAGCTTTGATACGGCCTGTTGTAGAAAGGATTCTTCAACGCTTTTTTCAGATATATTTTTGCGGGCGGGTAATTTTTTCTTTTTATGTAAATGATAGCTAAATTGTAATAGGCGTCGGAAAATTGCGGATTAATCATTACCGCTTTCTTGAAATTTTTTAGGGCTTTGCCTTCTCTGGCGGTTTCCATATAAACCATTCCTATCGCATTGTAATTTTTTGCCGAATACGGATTTAAGGTCTTCGCTTTGATAAACTCCTGCATCGCTTTTATGAAATTTCCGTTCTGGTAAAAACCGACGCCGAGCCTGTAGTATAGGTTGGATTTAAGCTTATTCTTTTTAGGAACCTGCGACAGACCGCAACCAGATAATGCCGCAAAAACAACGGTTATAAGAAAAAATAAGCCGATAAACTTTAAGGTTTTAATTGTGTTTCCCTCATATTTTATAATTTATAAGCATAAGTTATTCTGAAAGCTCCTCAAAATAAGTCATTTCCCTAAATTTTTTAAACCTGCCTTTAATTTCGTCGTTGCTTATAGACAGAAACCTGTTTACCGAAAAACCTTCGACGGCAAAAGACGCCATAATATTTCCGAATACAAGAGCTTTTTTAAGATTTTCGAACGTCATATCGCCGGTATTGTCGATATATCCTAAAAATCCGCCGGCAAAAGAATCCCCCGCGCCGGTAGGGTCTATTACGTTCTCTAACGGATAAGCAGGAACCATAAAGAATTTGTTTTCAAAAAACATCGTGGCTCCGTAAGCGCCTCTTTTTAAAATTAATATTTTGGCGCCTGATTTGAGAATGGCTTTGGCGCATAAAAAAATAGAGGACTCCCCCGTCAAAAGTCTTGCCTCGGATTCGTTTATAATAAATATATCGGTCAGTTCAATAACTTTCATAAGTTTTTCCTTTTTCCCTTCTATCCAGAAATTCATAGTATCGAGAGCGGTGAGCCTTGGAGCGCCCATCTGTTTTAATGCGTCAAACTGAATATCGGGGTCTATATTAGCAAGAAAAAGCATATCGTTTTTTGAGCTGTGGGGGACCACCGGCTTAAAAAAAGAAAATACCCCGAGCTCGGTCATAAGAGTTTCAGGGTCGGACATATCGTATCCGTACCTGCCTTTCCACCTGAAAGTTTTCCCTTCTTCCGTCTTTATCCCCTTGACGTCTATCGACCTGTCCTTAAAAACGTTTAAATGCTTCCTGTCAAAATCGTTTCCCACCGTGCCTATAATTTTTACGTCCGTCAGAAACGACGCCGCCAGCGAAAAATAAGTTGCCGAACCTCCCAGAATGTCTCCCGTTTTATCAAAAGGAGTTTCTATATTATCTATTGCGATAGAACCTATAACCGTAACCGCCATTCCGCCCTCCGTTTAATTATTTTCATCGTTATTTCTTGGTTACGGGAGACTGGACGCCGTAACCCTGTTTTGCGGCAAGATAACCGGTAGTGCCTGCAAGTCCGCCGACGAGCATAAGGGCGCACCCGCTTAAAAAATTTATTGCGCCGAATAAAATCAGCGCAAGAGCTATAAGTTTTATTTTTTTCATTTAATCTTACCTCTCCTATTATTCAAATTTTATTAAATCTTAAGGTATTGAAATAAATATTTAAAATTAGTAGAATATAATAAATTTTACATACATTTTACTATAGATAATATTTTAAAATCAAATTAAATTAAAAAGGAAATTTATAATTATGCACAAAACAAGATATGCCCTTATATCCGTTTACGATAAAAAAGGAGTAACGGAACTGGCGACGCATCTGGAAATTGCCGGCTATACCGTAATAGCGACAGGCAATACATATAAATTTTTAAAGTCTGCCGGTATTACAAAATTAAAAAAAATAGACGAAATAACCGGCTTCCCCGAAATATTGGACGGAAGGGTAAAAACATTACATCCGGCTATTTTCGGCGGAATTTTGTCTATACGCGGCAATGAAAATCATAGAGACGATTTAATAAGAAACGACATAACCCCTATAGATTTCGTCATAGTAAATCTTTATCCTTTTAAAGAAATGAGGGACAAAGATATAACTTTCGACGAAAAACTTGAATTTATCGATATAGGCGGCGTATCGCTGTTAAGAGCGGCGGCGAAAAATTTTAAAGACGTAACCGTGGTCATAGACCCGTCCTTTTATGAAGATATAATTTTATTTCTTAAAAATAAGCAGGAAATTCCGGTTGAAGTTAAAAAAATTTACGCATATGAAACCTTTAAACTTACCGCGGAATACGACGGAATGATAGCAGATTTTTTAAATCCGGATAAAAACGCCGGTTCGGCTATAGACGCCGCTTTTTATAGAAGCGAAACCGGAAAAGATTTGAATTTTAACCTCAAAAAGTCATTCAATCTAAGATACGGGGAAAACCCGCACCAAAAAGCGGCTTTTTACGGAACTGGCGCATCTTCGCCTTTCGAAAAACTTTCAGGAAAAGATATATCGTATAACAATTTATTAGATATAGATTCAACTCTCGGCATCATTAAAGATTTTTACGGAAATCAAACAAACGGTTTTTTTTCCGCGATAATCAAACATACAAACCCCTGCGGCGCGGCGCTCAGCGATATTTCCTTGAATGACGCCTTTCTGAAAGCCAGAAAAACAGACGAAATATCTTCTTACGGCGGGATAATAGGCTTTAATAAGAAATTAGACAAAGAAACCGCCGCCGAAATTAAACCTTTTTTCGTTGAAATAATTATAGCCCCTGAATATTCTAAAGAAGCGCTAAAAATATTAGAATCCAAAAAAAACACGATAATAATACGCTATAATGATGATTTTATGCGCCTGAACAACGAACGACTGTCTTTCAGGAGCGCTTCCGGCGGAATCCTCGTTCAGGAAAAAGACGACATCCCCGACATTACGTCCAATTTCAAAACCGTCACAAACATTGAAATGCCGGAACCGGTTTTAAACGACCTTATATTTGCTTGGAAAATCGCCAAACACGTAAAATCAAACGCTATAGTATATGCAAAAAACGGAGCGACCGCAGGCATAGGGGCGGGACAGATGTCGAGAATAGACAGCGCCGTCTTTGCCCGCGAAAAAATGAAAAATGCTTACGGGGAGATAAAAGGTTTTGTTATGGCGTCCGACGGCTTTTTCCCTTTTAAAGATTCCGTGGAATACGCGGCTGAAATAGGCGTAAACGGTATAATACAGCCGGGAGGGTCTATAAGGGACGACGAAGTCATAGAGGCGGCAAATAAATTAAATATCCCTATGATTTTTACAAATATCAGACATTTTAAACATTAAAAAAATTAAAAATAAATATATGAAAATATTGGTCATAGGCTCCGGCGGCAGGGAAAACGCCATAGTCTCCGCTATCAAAAAATCAAAAAAGGAGACCGAAATATACTGCGCTCCCGGAAACGGGGGGACGGCGGAAATTGCGGTAAACGTTCCTATTAAGCAGGACGATATAAAGGGGCTTCTTTCTTTCGCCCTTGAAAACAAAATAGATTTAACCGTAGTAGGACCTGAAATTCCTCTGTCTCTAGGCATAGCCGATGAATTTACGACGGCAGGATTACAAATATTCGGACCGGATAAAAAAGCGTCTCTCTTAGAGTCGTCAAAAAAATTCGCTAAAGATTTTCTCAAAAAATATAATATCAAAACTGCCGGATACGAATCGTTCACAAATTTTCAAGACGCCGAAAACTTCGTTAAACAAAAAAAACATCCATTAGTCATTAAGGCAAGCGGACTTGCCGCCGGAAAAGGGGTTTTTATCTCCGAAAATGCGGAAGAATCAAAAAAAGTATTGGACTCTATTTTTAACGGAAAAATATTCGGAAAAAGCGGGGAAACCGTCGTAATAGAAGATTACATCGAAGGATTTGAACTGTCTTATATGATAGTCTCGGACGGAGCTTCCTATAAGCCGTTAATCACAAGCATGGATTACAAAAAAATCGGGGACGGGGATGCCGGAGAAAATACCGGCGGCATGGGCGCCGTTACGCCAAATCCTTATGTTTCAGAAAACCTTGTAAATAAAATAAATAAAACGGTTATAGAACCGGCTCTCGAAGGGCTTAAAAAAGAGGGAATAAAATATAAAGGAATACTTTATGCCGGTCTTATGATTAAAGGCGATGAAATTTACGTTCTCGAATTCAACGTAAGGTTCGGAGACCCGGAAACGCAGGCTATACTTATAAGGCTTGAATCCGATATAATAGATTTGTTTTTAAGCGTAATAAAAGAAAATTTAAAAGACCATAAATTAATTTTCGACGATAATAAATCAATATGCCTCGTTCTTGCTTCCGGCGGATATCCTAAGGATTACAAAACCGGATTAGAAATTTCGTTGAACGGACTCCAAAATTCCGGACGGACGGAAACCGCGGAATATGAAATTTTCCACGCCGGAACAAAAAAAATAAACGAAAAATACTTCACGGACGGCGGCAGGGTTTTAAATATCTGCGCAAAAGGAAAAGGGGCTGAAATAGCCGATATAGTCTATGATATCGCAGAAAAAATTAATTTTGAAAATAAATACTGCAGGAAAGATATAGGAAAAATTTATGTCCGCCCATAAATTAAAACCGCAGGTGCTAATAAATCTCTCGGTAAGTATTTTTATGGGCGTTTTTGCCCAACTGCTGATGAAATACGGCATGATTAATTTAAAAAAAACCGCCGGATATCATAAGCATATCGTTTTTATTAATATTATAAAAATTTTATTTATTATTTTTACGGATAAATTTGTCGCCGCCGGAATAGTTCTATATTTAATATCGATGTTTTTCTGGATAAAGGTATTATCAAAAATAGACCTGTCCGTCGCATATCCGTTTGTGAGCATCGGCATAATTATAACCGTCATACTTGCCGCTTTAACGCTCGGTGAATCGGTTCCCCTTATGAGATGGTTTGGAATATTTATCACGCTCTGCGGAGTTTACGTTATAGTTTCGTCGCACAAAGAAACGCCGGAAAAATAAAAAATAAATAAAAATGATAAAAATTTACGATTTCGACGCTTTAAGCGATAAGGATTATAAAGATATCAAAAACCATTTGCAAGCCTCCGGCATTATAATCTATCCGACGGAAACTTCTTACGCCGTAGGCGGAAATGCCTTAAGCAACCGCGCCGTACAAAAAATTTACGATTTAAAGGGGCGGAATTTCAATAAACCGCTTCCCGTATTAGTTAAAGATTTGAATATGCTGGTAAACATCGCTGCGGTGGGCAGGCGGGAAGAAGACATAATATCGAAATTTTGGCCCGGACCCCTTACGATTATTTTTAATTTAAAATCGAAAAAACATGCCGAAAATTATTTATTTGCCGCCGGTTCCGGATCGGTCGGCGCAAGAATTT
>JAJYYR010000041.1 GCA_021800805.1 bacterium | reverse complement strand
AGAAAATGTTTTAGTGTATGCTAACGGCCTGAACAATGCGCCTACCTCGCCCGTCAAAAAGAAAATAGGCAGAAATCCTACCGCTATAATAATAAGCGAATAAAAAAGCGGCTTGCCCATCTCTTTTGCCGAATCCACGATACAGAGTTTTCTCGCCTCTTCCTTGTTTTCCATGCCGCCGTACGGGCATTTTTCGGGCGCGCATTCTAAAATTTCCAGATGCGAATGGGAGTTTTCTATCATAACTATAGCGGAATCGGTCATTGCGCCTATTGCAAGCGCTATACCGGAGAGGGACATTATATTGGCGCTTATGTGAAGCATATACATAAGCAAAAATGCCCCGAGAATAGCAAACGGAATCATTATAACTATAACTAAGGACGACCTTAAATGAAATAAGAAGAGCATTATTACGAATATCACTATTAAAACTATCATAATAAGCGTGGTTTTAAGCGTCGAAACGGAACGGTGAATGAGCGTGCTCTGGTCGTATGTAGTTATTATTTTTGCGCCTTTAGGAAGGGAGTTTTTAAGTTCTTTGAGTTTACCCTTTACGGCGGCGATTACTTTCAGCGTGTCGGAACCCTGGTCTTTTATGACCACCCCTCCTATCATCTGTCCTTTGCCGTTTAAGTCCGATATGGAACGGCTTGAAGCAGACACTAATTGAACCGTTCCTATGTTTTTGACCAAAACAGGCGTGTGCGTTGCCGCCTCTCCTACGACGATATTTCGTATCTGGTTTAAATTATGAAGATAACCTTTGACGTAAATTAAATGGCTGACTCCGGACGAAGAGTTTATAACTCTTGCTCCGGTATCGGAGTTGGAAGATTTTATATTATTAATTACCCGGGATAACGACAAATTATAATACTGAAGCGCTTTCGGATTAATAGTAATCTGATACTCTTTATTCCAGCCGCCGTAAGTCGCAACCTGCGCTACTCCCGGCACGGTTTCTAAGGCATACCTCAGGAAATACTCCTGATAGGAATATAAATCGGCTAAACTCTGGTTATGCGCTTTGTCTATTATCGCATACTGGTAAACCCAGTCCACGCCGTTTGCGTAAGGACTTAAAACCGGAGAAACACCCGGAGGAAGCAGTTTTTTTGCCTGAGAAAGATATGTCAGTATCTGCGCCCTCGCCCATCCTAACGAAGTCCCTCTTTTAAATACGACCGTAACGAAAGACGTGCCGTACATAGAATTTCCTCTTACCTCTTTTACTCTTGGAGCGGAAATAAGCGAGGACTCTATAGGGTAGGTTACCTGAAGCTGGACTATGTTCGGCGGCTGTCCCGGCCAAGCAGTTTTGATTATAACCTCGGAAGGCGCTATATCGGGAAGGGCGTTAAGCCTGATATTGTAAACGGCATATAACCCTCCAAGCCCAAGAAATAACATAAAAACAAAAACCAAAAACTGATTATTTATGCTGTAATCTATTATTTTATTTATCATAGGTATTTTCCCTTTTTAATTTTGCAAAAGAAATTTATTTTCACATTCCGGGCATACCGGTCATAGAAGAAGTCTTTTTTGGCCGCCCCCTGTTGTTTGATATTGCCTGCGTTCCTGCTTTAAAAGAAGTCTTTTGCGATAAATTTGAATTGTTTGACATTCCAGACATTCCGGGCATTCCCGCCATAGAGCCGACAGTCTGCGACAGATTGGAGTCGCTCGACATAAGGAAGGTTCCCGATACGACGATTCTCTCGCCGTTTTTTAAGCCGGATATTACCGGATAATAATCGCCGTATCTTGTTCCTATAACGACATATTCCGGCATAAAATATCCCTTTCCTTTATAAACGAAAACCAGCGGTTTTGCCCCCGTAATAAGAACGGCGGACGTAGGAACCGCAAGGGTCTTTTTACTTTTAACCGCAATTTCCGCATTTCCGTACATACCGGGTTTTATTTCGCCTTTTGAATTGTTAAAAACGAGCCTGACCTCGTCAACCCTTTTTTTGCCGGCAAGATAAGGGTAAATAAACGAAACCCTGCCGTAAAATACCCGCCCGGGATAAGCGTTAAATCTCACACTTACCGTTTCCCCCGTTTTTACGAAAGGCATATCCTTTTCATAGACCCATATGTTCATCCATACGCGGCTCAGTCCTGCCAGTTTATAAAGCGGCTGTCCTGCATTAAAATAACTTCCTGAAAAAATAGATTTTTTCAGGAAGACGCCGTTTACCGGCGAATGAACCGTCGTGTTAGTTAAGATAAGCATTCCCATTTTTAGCATGTTCAATTGGCTGTTTGTTATGCCGAACTGTTTTAGCCTGAAGATGGATGAGTTTAAAAAGGCTTTAGCCTCTTTTATTCCGAAATTAAAACCGGATTTTTTTAATTTTATATAATTTTTATAAGCAAGCATGAAATCCTTTTCGCTGTTGACTAACTCCGGGCTATAAACTGTAAAAAGGGGCTCCCCTTTATAAACACTCATACCGGGTTTATTTATAAAAAGGTTTTTGATATAACCGCTGTATTTTAATGTTACGGTTTTTTCTAAAGGAACGCTGTAAGCAACCTCGCCTATAGTTTTAATTTTTCTTGTCAATTTCATTAATTTTGCTTTTCCGACTTTTATGCCGTAAAGCTGTCTTTGAATCGTGCTTACCATTACGCCGCCCTTACCCATTTTCATCTTTGGTTTTGGTTTTGAGACTGTGCCCTTTTCGGCAGAAATCTGCTTCCTTCCGGTAAATATGCCGGTATTTTTTAAAAATATAACCGTAACAATGCCGCCGAGAACGAAAGCGGATAAAAATATCGATATATTTTTAGCGTTTTTTAAAATTTTCATTTAATTAACTCCTTAATTTTCTTAATTTCTTTAATTTTTATCTTATTTTCCCCATAATCTGTTCGAGGCGGGATTTATCTATATAATATTTTGCGTTATATATATCTCTTTTAAACTCCGAATCTATTAACTTCCTGAAACTGTCTAAGAGGGAAAATGCGGACGATCTCCCTGTTCCAAAAGATGATATTTCGGCTTTAAAAAGAAGTTTTGCTTCTGGAATATAGAGGCTTTTGTATAATCTATAATTGTTTTTGTTTAAACGCAGAGCTTTCGCATAAACGCTAATGCTTTTTATAATTTGCAATTTTTCCCAGCTAAGAGCGTAAATAGACGAAAGCCTGTCCTTTTCGGCTTTATTTATCAAAGGTTTCTGATATGAATTAAAATATAAGGGCAGGGATAACCCGATAGAAGCCGATAAAACGGGAACCATGGAATATCTGTCTCCGTAACCCGCTTTGAGGTAAAAATCCGGGAGATACGATTCTTTTGCATAAGCGGTTTCGTAATCGGATTTTTTGGCGAGATATTTTAACGATTTTAATTCAGGATTATATTTATATGCCGTTTTTATATCTTTTTTTGTTTCCGCCTCCTTTCCTGCCTCTTTAATCTTCGGCAGGACCGCTCTGCGTAATTTAATATAGGAAGACTTCAGTCCCGTGAGTTCGCCCAATAAATAAACTAATTTGGCTTTAGCTTTATTAAGAGAAAACAATTCCGATTTCAACCCTGCATCTTCCAGCATAGTTCTGATATAAGCCGGAGCGGAAACGGTTCCCGTGCCGTATTTTTGGGAAATATCTTTAATGATTATACTTAAAAGCAGTCTGTTATATTTCACTACGGCAATCTGTTTTTCTAACAAGGCAAGATTATAATAGCTTTCCTTGACCAAATAAGCGGTATCTATTTGCAAAGCCATTGTTTTTGCTTTTGAGGACATATAGGAATACTTATTTATTTTGCTTTTAGTTTCGAGCTTTGAGGGAAACGGTATCTTCTGGCTTATGCTTAAACCTATATCGCTCATCGAATTTACCCCGATTCCGGGATTATTAAACCCGTTTGCATCGGTAAGCCCTATACCTGCCACCGGCTCCGGAAGGGCTTTTGTAATAGCAATTTTTTCTTTTCGCCCTTCGGTCTTCAGAATGGATGAAGTTATATCTGGATTTCTTAAGGCATTTTTTATTAGAATGCTCAGCGGTAAAATATTTGTCTTTTTCCCTCTATACTTTTTAAGATTATATCCGTAAGATTTATTAACAGGATTTATAACGATAAAAAACGAGACGGTAAAAGCCGTTAAAACGGTTAAAACTGTAAAAGTTTTTTTCATTTGCAATAGCCTCATAATTATAATTAAAATAAAAATTAAATAATCAGATAAACAGCCGCATAAAATTATAAGGAAAAATCCTTCTAATTAATAAACTTATATTTTAAAAAAATAATACGCGGTTCAGGAATTAGCTCCGTCAAATTTTTTTAAAAAATTGGAGCTTAATCTAATATAATTTAAACTGCAGAAATATTTCGAGGAGGATGAGGTATATTGGAAGAAAAATATTTAATATAAAATCGTCTTTTAGGCGAAACTGTTTTAATAATACCGCCATAATAAAACATGATCCGACGATAGGCGGCGGGTAAATTCTGGCATTCTATGCAGGTTACGCAAGACTGGAGATTTAACTTATTGGAATTTGGCGAAACGGTTTTTAAAAAAATAAGCGGAGATGATTTTTTTACCCCTTGCACAATTTTCCCCTCCGTCTGTTCCATATTCATAGACATTCCAACCCGCACTGATGACATAATCATCGGAACGTTAAGCATATAGCTTATATCCGTAGCTCCTATCAGATAACATAGGGCGATGGTCGCAAGAGGAAGAAACAAAAAAATTTTATATTTTTTATACATATGAGACTTTTCTTTTTTTATAAAATATATAATATCATTTTATTTTGCATAATTGCAAATTTTATCTTAATCCTGCTAAATATATGCACTTGTCTTTTCTCCAAAATATTTCCTAAATAGATTAAAAATAAGCTTATTAATAATTAAAATTTTTATGAAAAAATCAGATAAATTAAATTATATATGGATTGCTTTCTGCTCGTTAAATAGATGTTGATTAAATAGATTGACAATATAAATAATTATATTATATAATTATTTTAACATACCGAATGTTCGTTATATTTTTATATGACTATGAAAACTAATGATGAAAGGTCGCTTTTAACGCAGAAACTTATTTTTAAAAAATCGATGGAACTTTTTGTAATAAAAGGTTACCATAATACTTCTTTGAGGGATATAGCAGCAGAATGCGGCATCAGCACCGGGGCTATATATCATCATTTCAACAGTAAAGAAGAAATAGCCGTTAAACTATTTGATGATATGGTTTTATTTTTAAGTAAATTATTTGAAGAAACCTTAAATTCAAAAAAAGAGACAAAACATAAAATAAAAGAATTGGTATTCAATCTTATTAAAATTGCCGAAGAAGATAAAATAATACTTGAATACGCTCTAAATATTAAACATAAAGAAATTATAAAAGGCGGCAAACCTATTTGTTCGTCCGGCCCTTTCGAAATACTGAGAAAGTATTTAAAAAAAGAAATGCAAAAAGGTAATATTAAAAAAATGGACAGCTATGTCGCTACTGTTTGCCTAACCGGAATACCGGTAAGAATTATTCAGATTAAATGGGATGATGTTATTAAAAAGGATTTAGACGTATATAAAGAAGAAATATTTGAAGCGGTTTGGAAGACGCTTAAACCATAATTCGGAATGTTTTATTTAATACAAATTAAATACCGAATGTTCGGTATTTATAAAATTAACAATATATAAAAGGAGGCTTTACAATGAAAAGCATGGCCATTATCATCCAAAAAGACGCTTATGATTTAATTTTAACGGGTTTAGCTTTTGCATATCTTGGCACGGCTGTTTACGACGAAGTTGATATTCTATGCGTAAACTGGGCAGTCAAACTTATTTCAAAAGAAGGTGTAAAAATTAAATTAGACCATCAAGATGCATCGCTTCAAAAAATTCAGGAAAATTTGACTAAAGCAGGACTTCCTACCGATTTATATGAAATAGTCAAAGCATTAAAAGCCACAGGTAAAGTACATTTTTACGGCTGTTCGTTAGCAGCTGCAATTTTTGAAGTAGAACAAAAAGATTTAATTCCTGAAGCAGATGGAATAGTAGGTGCGACTTGGTTTCTCACGGAGAAAGCCGAAAAAGCCACGATATTTATGCAATATTAACCCAACTTAACTCTGCTTATGAAAAAGTCAGATTTTATTTTACGCATAAATGCTGAACAAAAATCTGACTTTTTTCTCTATAACGCCTTTTTTTATAAAGCTCTTATTTTTCTTTATTTTAATCATTAATTTTAACATAAAAATCCTTATTCTCCCACTTTTCTGCATCTGTCCAGTAAAATGTAAAAACAATTTCATCGTTTTCCGCTAAATTTTCCGTCGGCAAATCAGCATAGAAAACTCCAAGCCCGGAATCTTTTACCTCTGCATCGTTAACCGTGCGCCATCCGTCGCTTGTCCAGTGAACTAAAGCATGGGAAAGAGTTTCAATGCGCAATTTTTTTCCGGCAGGTATTTTATGCAGTTTATGATTAAAGCGCCATTGCATAATATTAGACGTTAATCCGTTCTTAAGATAGCGCAAAACGGTCTGCGGAGGCATGTCAAATACTCTTTCTTCGGTAATAGAACGGATAAGTTTTAAATATTCGGCGTGCGCCCATACTAAAGGCATAGCCGAACC
>JAJYYR010000040.1 GCA_021800805.1 bacterium | reverse complement strand
TGATACAGGACGGCGGCAAAAGGTTTTCCGAAGAAGAAGCGGTTAAGATATATAATTATTCCAAAATAAACATAAACCTTCATTCTTCAATGTGGCACTGGGATATAAATCCAAACGGAGATTTTTTGAATCCCAGGGTTTACGAAATTTTAGCCTGCGGCGGTTTTCAGCTTGTGGACAGGCGCAGGTACATGGACGGAGTTTTTGAGGACGGAAAAGATTTGGTCGTATTTGAAACGGTGGACGATTTAAGGAAAAAAATAAAGTACTATCTTGCAAACGAAGAGGAAAGGCTAGCCATTGCCGCACACGGCAGGGAAACCGTCGTTAAAAATCATACTTACGAACGCCGCGTCCGCGAGATGATGAATATAATACTTCTTGGTTCATACGATCAGATAAAATCTAAACTTGAAACCAGAAAGCAAAATATCTTGGAGCTTTTGAAAGAAACCGAAGGAAACAAAGAACTTCACGACTTAATTATGCAGTTTTCCGACAAGAAATCGCTTTCTATAAGAGATATGGCGGAGCGCATAAAAAGCGGAAAAGGCAGGCTGTCTAAATCGGAAGCAATGATTTTAATGCTATGGGCGATAAAAACAAAATTAGTCAAACTCGAAGGGCTGTAATCCGGCTATGAAAAATATAATCATACTGAATCTCACCCGCATGGGCGACCTCATTCAGTCCACCGCTCTTTTTAAAAAAATTAAGCTAATCTATCCCGAAAGCAGAGTTAAACTTATAATTTCTAAAGACTTTGCGGAAATTGCACCATTTCTTCCGTATGTCGATGAGATTAAACCTATAGACGTTACCGGACTGTCCGAACTCCTGAAAGCAAATAATTTTGAATTTACGATAGATGTCGTAAAATCGTTAAACGAGATATTCGACGATATCTTAAACTTAAACTACGACCTTGCGGTAAACCTTTCCCACGATGAATTCAGCGTTTATTTCCTTTATATTTTAAATTCGTTAAAAAATATAGGCATATCGGTAAACCGCGAAGGAATTATAATATCCAACGACGAAATGATAGCTTATATATTTTCTGCGGTTAAAAACAGAAAAGTAAGCGTCTTAAATCTTGTTGATCTCTACGAAAGAACAATCGATACAAATAAAACTCGGCAGAATAAAATGCACGTAAATAAAATTTATTTAGATACAAAAAAAATTCATGAAGAACATGATGAAAATAAGGAGTTTGAAATTTTAAAAAAATACGGTATAGAAGAAAGCGATAATATCGTTTCTTTTGCCATAGGAGCATCGACCGAGCTAAAAAAATGGCGTTACGACTATTTTGCGGAACTGGCCAAGATGTTTTTAAACGGCGATACTAAAACTAAAGTCGTTTTACTCGGAGCAAACTACGACGTTAAAGCAGGCGGTTTTATAGAAAACATAGTTGCAAACGAAAGGCTTATTAATCTTACGGGTAAAACTTCCGTTTCCGACCTCGTTTATATAACGCGGCGCTCAAATCTTCTTATAACCCACGATACCGGAACGATGCATATAGGGGTTGCCGTCGGGACTAAATTAATAGTTATTTATACGGGGAACGTCGGTTTTTTGGAAACGGGACCATACGCCGAAAACCGGCTACTCGTCGTTCCGGATATAGGATGTTTCCCGTGCGATTTTAATTTAAAATGTTTAAATCCGGTTTGTCAGGGATTAATTAAACCGAAATATATTTACGATATGTCTTTAATGCTATTAAAAAATGAAACCGGCTATAAGGAAAAACTTTTCAAATACAAGAATACCGGCATTATTCCTTATTTATCGAGGTTTGATTCTAAAAAATTCATCGATTATCTGCCCGCCGTAAAAATTAAATTAAATTTTAAAGATTTGAAACTTAAAATACTTAAGTTAGCCCTTGAACATTATTACGAAGGAGATTTTTGGAAAATAGACAAAAACGAAATTCAACTTTTTCTTGACTGTTTCGAGGGCATAGAATATAATCTTAATTTAGATATCGAGGAAGAATTAAAGTCCGTTGAAACCCTTATCGCTTTATGTAAAAGAGGTATGTCGGAGACTAAAAAAATGGTTAATCTTGCTCTTACGGATCCTTTTAATTCTAAAAAAATAGACGAGCATACCGGCAATATTAAATCTATCGATTTTGAATTAAAATATATTTCCTCGGTTTACGACGATATGTCTTTATATGACCAGATTCACATCATAAGCCAGAACAGTTCGGTCAGCTACGATTTATTCGGTCTCGCTCTCGATTCGCTTAAAAATTATTCGAGGTATAAGCTCCAGTTAAATATATTTAAAAAGGTTTCTTTAATATTTTTAGATAAAATTAAAAATTTATAAACATCATTTAACCATATTACGATAACGGAGGAATCAGCATGAAACTATATATCGACGGGAATTTAAACGATTCTGTTTTAAGCGCCGGCAGTATGTACGACATTTTATACGGAGGCAGCATAAAAAGTTTTATTTCGGAAGGCAAAGTAATAAAAACCATAGTCATAAACGGGACTCAATACGACGATTTAATGCTGGACGCCGATAAATCAAAGGCATTTAAGCTGGGAGACGCCGACGAGATTAAAATAGCTACTATGAATCAGCTTGAGCTTTTAAACGGTTCTTTAAACGCCGCCATTACGTTTTTAAAAGAATTTAAAGCCGGAATAGTAAAAACTACGGATGAAATAAGATGGGGAAACAGCGCAGGAGCGTTTAAAGATTTTTCCGCATATTTAAGCGGACTTACTATGTTTATTCAAATCATGGAAAAAATATCCCAGTTTTTAAAAATTGATTACAATAACCTGGTTTACGACGGCAAAAGCGTGCAGTCTTATTTTAACGACCTCGAAAAAATTCTTGCTTCCGTTCTTTCAACGCAGGTAGAGCAGGATTACGTTCTTCTTGCCGACATAGTCGAGTTCGAACTTAAGCCGAATATCGAAATGTTTGAAAACATTTTAAAAGATATGTCCGTTAAAATTAATGATCATAAAGCACCGGTAGATTAATTAAATATAATAAAATGGCGGTAGAGGATAAATACAAAAACAAACGCATAATTGTCGTTACCGGCGTTCCCAGAAGCGGCACAAGCGCAATTACAAGAGGGCTGAAAGTTCTCGGCGTTAATCTCGGAACGTCTCTTGAACCTGCAGATTCCGGTAATGAAAAAGGTTATTTTGAAGATTCGGATATAAATAACCTCAATTACGGTTTTCTAAAACTGCTGTTTGAAAGACCCGATTACGCGATATTGGTCGATTTAAAAAAAATACCGCAAGAGGTTGCGGATACGTTTAAAATATCCGCAAAAGTATTTATCGAAAAACGGCTTGACGAATACGATATTTTCGGCTTAAAAGATCCTTTTATGAGCAAAGTTTTACCTCTTTGGAAAGATATTTTTGCGGAAACCGGCGCAAATATTTCTTACGTTATTCCGTGCAGAAATCCTATAAGCGTGGCAAGGTCTATCAATAAAAGAGCGAATATCGACTATATAATAGCTTACTATATATGGTTCAGCGGTATGCTTTCCTCGCTTGTTTATTTGGCGGGAGAGAAAGTCGTTTTCGTAGATTACGACGATATGCTGACGGATCCAAAAAAACAGCTTCAAAGAATTTCGGAATATCTTTCTCTTACTTTTGACCCTAACGGTTTGGAATTTTTAGAATTCAGCGGCAAATTTTTGGAAGAATCTTTAAGACACGGACGCTTCAGTATAGAAGATTTAGAATCTAACACGGAAGTGCCCCCAAAAATAGTTGAATTTTATAAACTGCTCAGGAGGTTATGCGCAGACGAATTAAGAATGACCGATATAGAAGTCGTCGCTAAAATCAAAAAATTAGTCAACTGGATGTCCGAGTTAAGTTCGACTATATTTTATATGGAATCTACTATGGAAGCTATGGCGAGATTAAATTATATGCTGAAAGAAAAAGAAGCAAAAATAGAAGAACTTAATAAACTGACGGCGACGATTGCAAAATCCGACAATAAATAATCTTATAAATATGTCATTTTCAAATAAAGACTCTTGCATAGTCTGGCACGAACATAAAATAAAAAGGAGCGACAGGGAAAAACTTAAAAACCAGAGAGGGCGCGTTTTGTGGCTTACAGGACTCAGCGGTTGCGGAAAAAGCACCATTGCCAATATGCTTGAAGAGCGGTTAAACGAAAAAGGCCGCCATACATATCTTTTAGACGGCGACAATATAAGGCACGGGCTCAGCAGGGGACTGGGATTTTCCGAAGAAGACAGATTAGAAAACATAAAAAGAGTCGCCGAAGCCGCCAAACTTTTCGTAGATGCCGGAATTATCGTTATTGCATCCTTTATTTCGCCTTTAAAGAAGCACAGGCAGGCGGCAAAAGAAATAATAGGCTCCGGCGATTTCGTCGAAATATTTATAGACACGCCTTTTCACGAATGCGTTAAGAGGGATGCCAAGGGCTGGTATAAAAGGGCGTTGAACGGAGAAATAGAAAACTATACGGGCGTCGATTCTCCTTACGAAAAGCCGGAAAAGCCGGATGTGCATATAAAAACTTGCGAAATAGATATTAATGAAGTGGTTATAAATATTATTTCAATTTTAAGATTGAAATAAAATGAGATTTTTTCACATATTATAAAGAGGGTTCATAATGGAACTCGGAAACAGCGAAAAAAATAAATTATATTCAGAGCATGACGGTGTGGAATATAAATATATGATACATGATAATTATATAGATATATCTAATAAAAATTCCGCTCCTTCAATTATAGCCGATTTAATAGCAGATAAATCGGTAGTGCTTGACGTAGGATGTTCATACGGCTTATTGGGAAAATGGCTAAAAATAAATAAAAATTGTGTCGTTTACGGCGTCGATAATGATATTGAGGTTTTAAATTTTGCAAAACAAAATTCTCAATATGACGACTTATTTTTAATGGATTTAGATAATACTGCTGGTAAGGATTTTGATAGATTTAATGAGCTTCAAGAAATTTTTGATTATATTGTTTTATCAGATGTTTTAGAGCATTTAAAAAATCCTGCTTACGCACTAAAATTGCTAACAAAAAAACTAAAACCATATTCGAATTTTTTAATAAGTATTCCAAATATTTCAAATATGGATATAGTTTTAAATTTAATAGAGGGGAAGTTTAATTACAATGAATTCGGCATTTTAGACAATTCTAATTTAAGGTTTTTTACCAAAAATTCATTTATAGACTGGATAGATTCTATAAATGATGGCAAAGTATTAAATGAATTTAAATTTCAATTAAACTTTATTGCAAATACTTCTTATATATCCGATTTTGTTAGGAAAATTATTTTAGAAAAACCGCTTTTATATAATTTATTAAAATCGTCAAACCCTGAACTAGATGTTCTGCAAAACATATTTTCTTTAACAAAAGTTAAAAAAGAAGATAGGATTTTCAATTCAAACAGAAAAGAAGACATAAAGCCCTTGGATAAAATATATTTTATACTCGATGAATTGATTAAAATTTCTAAAAATTATGAAAAAGATTTAGATGATATAGTCAAAATGTTTAGAGTAATAGATGAGCAAAATACATATGTGCTGCAGTCTATTGCAAATAAAAATGTTACCGAAAATGCTTATGGCGATAACATATATTCCCCTGTTCTTTTGCCAATAGAAGAAAATATCGATAGTATAGAAGAATTATTTTTTCCAAAATTCGACAATCCTGATGTATCAATTATTATATCCATACATAACAACTGGCCGTATACTTATAATTGCCTTAAATCAATTTTACGAAATACGCAGGATATTTCTTATGAAATAATTGTCGGCGATAATCAGTCAAAAGATGAAACGCCGCAATTGTTTAAAGAAAAAATAAAAAACGTAAATTATTACAGAAACGAAGAAGACTTAGGTTACTTAAGAAATTGCAATTATGCTTCTGCCTTTGCTAAAGGAAAATATTTATGCCTTCTCAATAACGATATTCAAGTTATGAGAGGATGGCTTAATGAAATGGTTAAATGTTTCCATACTTGGAAAGATGCCGGCATGGTAGGCTCTAAACTTATATTTCCGGATGGCAGATTACAAGAAGCTGGAGGCATAGTGTGGCGTGACGCATCGGCATGGAACTATGGAAGATTTTCAAATCCAAATGATTCGGAATATAACTTTGCCCGCGAAACCGACTATTGCACAGGAGCATCCATTTTAATAGAGAGGGAATTGTTTAATAAATTTGGAGGTTACGATAATATTTACATTCCGGCATATTATGAAGATACTGATTTAGCCTTCAAAGTCAGGTCTGTCGGCAGAAAAGTTATCTATAGTCCGTATTCTACGGTTGTGCATTTTGAAGGAATTACTCACGGGGTAAATATAAATGAAGGTGTAAAGACTTATCAGTTGAGGAATCAAATAATTTTTTACGAACGCTGGAAGTCGGTTCTTGAAAAACAACATTATGAACATGGAACTAACGTAATCCGCGCAAGGGACCGCGCGCACGATAAAACCGAAATTTTAATTGTCGACTGGGGAATACCGCAGCCTGATATGGATGCAGGTTCGCGGGCAATAATGTTCACTATTGAGTGTCTTATAGATATGGGCGCTATAGTTAAATTCTGGCCTGATAATTTATTGAAAAACGAAAAATATATAAGACAACTGCAGGATATAGGCGTTGAGGTCTTTTACGGTCCTAAATGGATTGGGAAATTTACAAGTTACATTAAAGAAATCGATTTAGACGTAATATTGCTTAGCCGTCCTAATATTGCAATTAGATATATAAACGATGTCAAACAATATAGTAGG
>JAJYYR010000039.1 GCA_021800805.1 bacterium | reverse complement strand
TGCCATTTTACCAAATAGTTGCCGTCCATTCATTTTTTGCCTGCCCCCGTAGCTCAGAAGGATAGAGCAGAGGTTTCCTAAACCTTTGGTCATCGGTTCGATTCCGGTCGGGGGCACCAGTTAAAACAGCAGTAAATAAGCCTTTACAGACATTTGCATTTTTATCTCAACAATGATAAAATTGCTAAAATGACGAAAAAAACGCACATATCGGTCAAGAATCGGTCAAGTTTTTGCGGGTAAAAATGGACAAAGTAAAAAATTACATTAAAAAGGTTAAAGATGTTTACCACTACGATATCAGCGTAAGCGGTAAGCGGTTCCGGGGATCCTGCCATACCGACGACGTAAAGAAGGCCCGGACCATTGCGGCCAGGATTTATAACGAGGCCATCAATAATAAATTTAACCTGCCGTCCGACGAGGATTATATTTTTTCCGATGTATTTGAAATATATATGGAAAAGCAAGAATGCAAGGCATCCACGGTTCACCGCAAGATTGTGGCCTCTAAAAACTTTCTTCCGTTCTTTAAGGATTACCGGCTATCTGATATTACTAAAAGCATTGTAACGGACTACCGTTTAAAGCGTAGGAAGGAAGTTATAGAGAAGAATCGGGCAAGGCTCGAAAAGGAAAATTTAAGGCTAAACCGCAATAAAGTTTTTAACGAAGACGATGTAAGTTTCCGTACGATAAATCTTGAGATAGAAATCCTGCGGAATTTTTTTAATTATTGTCTGGATGAGGACTATATGTCCAAAAATCCATGCATGTGCATGGACAAACTTGTCCAGAAAAAATATAATGTGAATCTGTCCAAGGAAGAGATACTCGCATTAATCCACGGTGCTACTAATCCTCTTACTAGAAACCTGATAGCTTTCCTTATATTCTCCGGCTGCCGCAAATCGGAAGCTTTAAATCTCGAATGGTCGGATATCGATTTCGGAAACGAATTGATTCTTATTAAGAATACCAAGTCTAAAGAGGACCGTAAATTTAAAATGCATTCTGCCCTTATCAGGCTACTCCGTTCCATACCGCCGGTAGACGGCTGTCCTTATGTTTTCAACCGTAACGGCCGTAAACTCCTTGAGTTCAAAAGGTCTTTTCATACCGCTTGCCGAAACGCCGGACTTGAAAGCAAGAAACTGCGCGTCCATGACCTTAGGCATGCTTTCGGCGCTCTGCTTGTAGGCGCGAATGTAAGCCTTAAGAAAACCTCATGGCTCCTGGGCCATTCAGATACGCGGGTTACCGAGGATAATTATATATATTTACTACCGGAAAATACTGAGGGGCTTGATCCTATATTCGAGGAGTTTAAGATATGATTCGATTAAAGTGCCATTAACTTGTAATATCATCATTGAATTTTTAGCCTAATAAAACATTGTTATCTAACAAACTATTTATTTTATCCCTTAACCCGTCTACCTTTTCTTTTACTTCATATTTTATATCTATAAGTTTTTTGGTGTAATCATGATTTTTTAATACATTAATTATTTCTTTCACAGCTTCAAGGCCGTTGTTATAATATATTGTCCTAAAACGATTTGGAAATTTTTGCTTTAAGTATCTATCATCTTCCAAAGATAAAGCGGAAGCAAGAATAAAATTAAAAAATGGTTCCTCTATGCTATTAGTAAAGACATTAACATTAACATTTAAATTTCTTTTAGTAAATTCATTTAATAGTCTTGCTGTAAGTTCTTTATATTGCGGTAATGATTTTATTTTTAGAATAAAATCAACGAGATCCGCTAAAAAAATTGGTGCTTTTTTATGAATTAATATTAATATATTTCGATAATCTACAAATATATCCTTGGTGATTTTACATTTTTCAAGGTCTTTGCATAACCCGTTACCTGTAATTTCATTATATTTACTAAAAACAGCTTCCTCATCATAAGAAGAAAACGGATTATTAAAAAAATCACTTTTTAGACCTTGCTCATCAAAAAGGTTCTGTCTTTCATTAATTTCAAAATAAAAACTGTTATAATATCTATCGGTTATATCTCTGAATATCGGGAGAAGGCAATTTTCTTTAATGTTGTCGGAATGGTCTTTTTTATATTTATTTAACAACTCCTCTTTATTCTCTTTATCTTTTTTATTGGCATGCAATAAAGAAGCGAATGTCGCTAAAGCAAGTATCATCGTTCCGAAAGCGCCAGCGCTTGCCAATAAAATATTGAGGGTTTGTACTGTTTCAACCGGTGTTTGGTTGCCTACCCGCCATATTATGAAATAATGCGTTAATATATATGCGGATATACTTAGGGGAATGAGTAATATTAATACACTTATAAATTTAATATAGTCAAAAAAATATTTTTTAAGAAAATTCATATTTATTTCCGACAACATTTCTATTATTTTTATTCTGCCATATATTTAATATTATGATAATATAACTGAATGGAATAATTTGTATTTATATTGCATTAGATGTATTGCATGCTTTTCATTATTAGATCTTTTCTGGCTTCTATAAAATCAGAATAATTATTTATATTCCAATTCCCATAAGGGATTAAATGTATTACCTTATCATTTTTATCTTGAGTTTTAATCCATTCATGAAAAGGCTTATCTTATTTGATTTTGATTGATTTGGCCCCTTACCTATGTATCTAATATTGAAAATTTAATCTTTTATATTTTTACAAACCTTACTTGATGTTTATATTGTGGATGTATTATGTGCATTTTTATCCTTAAACTTAAAAATAATTCTATATTGGTCATTTATTCTTATGCTGTAGAAATCTTTTAAATCTCCTTTTAGCGTTTCAAACATTACGAACATTCCTAAGAACGTTTAATAAAATCTTATGCTGCCCAAAGCCGAATTCGTTAGAAGGCGGTATTTCGTTAATGTTAAACCATTTAAAATCTAACGCTTCGTCCTGGGCTTTCGCCTCGCCTTCTAAATTTAAAAAATAAGCGAGGCCTATGGCATGCTGCCTCGGATCAAATCCATAATTATTTGTTTTTTTAGTAAAATATTGCGCAATATAAACAGGCTGAGGATCTTTTTCTAAAATATATTGAATATTAAAACCTAATGTATTATTAAGCTGCCGGCGTATCGCCGAGGTTACGGTTTCATCTTTAAGAATTCTGCCGCCGATAAAACACCATTTTTTTTTGATAGGCGCAAGGCGCAATATTAAGCCGATTTCAAGAGTTAATGTTTTTTTGCGCTTTTCAATATTACGAAATGGGATAATATCAACGCAAATAATCGGCATCAGTTTTTGTACATTTTCCCAATCTTTATCCGAAAGCCAATTCGATTTAATTCCGCCCATTAAATATTTTCCTTTAATGTATAATACAATTATCTAAATAAAATATTTATGATTTTTTAAGATAACGATTTAAATACGCATTAACAACATTATTATGGATGATATCATAACAATAAAAGAAACTACCCCGAACATACTTAAACCAAACATCCAGACATGATAAGAACTTAAACCTACAAACCACTTGATTATTTTAGCTAATATATTTTTGTTATTTTCAATCTTTTTCCTTCTATCTTCCCTGAGGCAATTTTTTAGGTCTTTATGGTTTCCATGATATTGCGGTATCCCGCTCGTTTCTTCAAGCTGTTCAATGTGGAGATTATCTAATTTTTCAAGATATCTATGTTTAGCCATAAGTTGCATCGACATAAAGCTAGTTATAAGCGCAAGAAAAGACGAAAAAATTTTTGCAAATATACCGCCTTTTGAACTTAATGCAATCGTCAATAGGAATGCCTGCGCAGTCAAACCTAATGCCGGAGCGCGCCAGAGTAAATTATCCCTTAAATCCCTCCTGTTAGATAAAACCTGATAAATCGTATTTATATCTATTAATTTTTTATTATTATCAACCATCTTTATAAGTCCAAAAATATCAGGGGTTTCATTAAATATTATTCCTGAATCTAAAATATAACCTATTTTTTTATTTTTGTAAAATTTGTAAATCTTTTCGGCAGCCCATAGAATAATGCAACGAAATACCATTTAAGATAACTCGGCAGCCATGCCGTAACTTTAAATCTTGATTCGCCTTCCACCCTGTCCGTCCAAACAGAAGGGGTTTCTTTAATTTTGTAACCCTTTAAAAAAGCCTTTACGGTAAGTTCCAATCCCAGCACAAACCCCTTATCGCTTTCGATGTTAATATTGTCTATAACTTTTCTGCTATACATTTTAAAACTGTTAGTAGCGTCGTGCGTCGGAACGGAAGCCAAATAATGTAAAGACAATCCCGCCATTCTTGACATAGTCTTTTTTATAAAAGGCCCTCCGATTTGTCTGCCCCCTTTCATATAGCGGGAACCGCAAACTATATCTGCTCCGTCTTCGATAATCAAACGGTACATAGCATCGACTATTTTTATATCGTCCGATAAATCCGCCATTGAAACAAGAACGGCACCTCCGTCAGACGCTTTAAATCCAGCCTTTATAGCATTTAGAGGGCCTTTTCCGATATTATTTTTTATTAAACTAATTGAAAATTTATAATTATCTTTAATGCTTGCAACAACCGGCAATGTGCTATCCTCGGGAAAATCATACACGATTAACGCTTTAAAAATGTTTATTTTTAGTTTGTTAATCGAAGAGTTTGAATTAATTTTCTTAAAAAGATAGCGATACGCCAAGACTTTGAGCTATAAACTTCGTTTAGTTTTGCTTTACATTCATTTAACTTTGTATCAAGAACATTTAACTTTGTATCAAGAAGATATTTTGACATTAAACTGTATACCGCACCCATTGTCAAGACGTTTCTTTTAGTTTTCTTACTTTAAATTTTAACAGATTTTCTGGTTAATGGAATAAGAAACTTAAAAGTTCTGTTCAGATTTCCGGATTCATTATAGAGCTCGCCAGGAAAATAGGAACAAAACAGCCCGCCTTATCGAGGCTTGAAAGCGGCGCTTTTAATAAGGCAACGGTGGGGACGCTAAAAAGCATTGCCGAAGCGCTAAATGCCAATCTTGTTATAAAACTTAAAACTAAAAGAAGTTGAAAAAATATGATTAATTTAATTATTCTTTTTATTGCCTTGATAATTACCGTAGGGACCGCGGTTATAATCCTTATGTCCCATATCGACAGTAAAATATCCGAGTCTAATAAGGATATTAATTTAAGGATAACTGCTCTCGAAAATAAGATTGAAAATAAAATAGATGGCTGGCGCAAGGAAATAAGGGAAGATAACCGCGAATTTTTGGATTTTATCCGGGATTATAATAAAAAAAGGTCGAAATAATGTCGACATTAGAATTAATAATTGGTTTAATGGCAATAGCCATTGTGATTATCTTTGTATTAGGGACGGTTATAAATTCTTTTAGAAATGAAATTAAAACCGATATTGGTTGTTTACGTCAGGAAATTTCATCTATGCGTCAGGAAAACAGAGAAGACAACCTCAAATTTATGAATTTTATCCGGGATTACAATAATAGCCACGTCCCAGGAAAATAATTTAAAACTTCGGAATTTAATATCCCCGCATGGACGCAAGAAAAAATAGCTGAAAAAATAAATCATCAGACGGTAAGTAACTGGATTAATGAAATGCTTGCAAAAAACGGAATAAATTCCAAATTTTGCAAAGCCCACGGCGGTAAGGCTCAAGGCGTATGCCATTGCCCATAAACCCGAATATATCCTTTTTTCTTTTACCTTATCGCCTTTTAATATAGCGAACAAATCATTATAAGCAGCCGGCACCCATTTTATTTAATTTCTTTTCTGACTTACTTTTAGGAACTTTAGTCTGTGAACTCTTTTTAGCTGGAGTTGCAGGAGCCGCTGGAGCTGCAGGTACTTTTTTAACTGTTGCTTTTTTAGCTGGAGCTGCAGGCGCCTTAAGGGCTGTCTTTTTTGCGCAACCGGAAAACGCCAGGGTTGACACAACTAAAAACATTCCTAAAACCAATACTGTAAGCTTTTTCAAAATTTATCACCTCCCATTCTATATTATTAATCGTTTTTCCCTCTTATATCAAAATAAATATACGGTTTATATTTCAGGCTTACTGTATAAGGCGCTTGCGAAACGATAGGAATCTGCAATATATCTTCTATATTCGGCGTTTTTTTGCCTGCTTCGGTAAGAAAATTGATATAATTACGCCACACGCCAGGGTCGTCCCTGTCGCTATTTTTATATCAAGTCTTGCATCCCCGTAGATAAATACTTTCGTAAATAAATACCCCAAAAGCATAAGCCGTCTTTTGTGATTGTCGTCTATAACCATTTTGCCTGATAGTATCGCTTCAGTCATAGCATTGACTTCATCGAGCTCTTTTGCAAAATCGAACTCGCTCATATACCTGCTCTGCATCTGCACAGTCCATATGTCGAGCAATGGCTCCGCCAATCCGTGAAACATCCGAGCATACCTGCTTTCCTGTCTCGGATAAGCCTTTTTTGGAAAAAGAAAGTGGTTAAAAGAGGATGATACAATAACCACATTTTAATTTGGGTGCCACTCGCTCCCCGCTCGCCTGTTCTAACTGCCACTTGCCTCTGCAACCTTAAAACAGCTACTTCGGCGGACGGATCATTGCGTCTTTATATTACTCATATCAAATTTAAAAATCTATGTCAAGTTGCTATATACAGAAAATATATACTATATGTTATAATGAAACTTATAATAATTGGTAATAAAATTTCCGTTTTGCTTCATATTTGCTACATTTTTTATTAATGCTTTTTTCATTTAATAATATCAATAACTTATAAACCATACCTCAGGTTTCCTAAACCTTTGGTCATCGGTTCGATTCCGGTCGGGGGCACCAGTTAAAAACAAGCGTATTCTTTAAGCCGCTTTTATTATTTGGAAGTATTGCTTTCGATATCCATAAGGACTAAAATA
>JAJYYR010000008.1 GCA_021800805.1 bacterium | reverse complement strand
GCATAATATATATTTATAATACCTTGCCTTTTTATTTATTCAATTTATGCGGGCTGTTAGCTCAATCGGTAGAGCAACTGACTCTTAATCAGTAGGTCCCCGGTTCGATCCCGGGACAGCCCACCAGTTAAAGACGTAGTAAATAAGCACTTCCAAGCAATATCCTTTCCCTTGACATTCTCCGTAAAAATGGTAAAATAATGGAAAAAATAGGAAATTATGACATAATTTTTACCATAGTTAAAAGTCAAAATGTTATATAAACAAGGAAACATTTGGTGGTGTGATTTTACTTTCGACGGAAAACGTCGTAGATACAGCTGTCGGACCAGAGACAAAAAAGTGGCAGAGGAAGTAGAGAATGCAATCAGGGGCGAAGTGGTCAGGGGTAAGTTCGATTTGCCGCAAAAATATAAAAGCAATCCGATATTCGGAGAAGTTTTTCAAAACTATATAAATAATCAATCTCCGGGCAAAAATAAAGATTTAAAAATTTGTTCTTCGAAACATTTTTTACCTGTTTTTAAAGACAAAAATATTTCAGACATAACAACGGGAGATATTAAAAATTATCAATTACAAAGAAAACTCGAAATTTTGTCTTTGCCTAAAAATACCGGCAAGAAAGAATCCGAAATTTCTTTCAGAATGGCAAATGCAGAAATAATCACGCTGTCCCATTTCTTTAATTACTGCATAGAAAACGACTATATCGATAAGAAAAACCCTGCAAGCAAAATCAAAAAGCTTAACGAACTTAAAAGATTAAAAACCCTTTCCGATTCCGATATCGAAAAATTAATTGCCGGCGCCACGAATAAGATTACCCGCGACATAATTACTTTTTTAATTTATACCGGATGCCGGAAAGGTGAAGCCCTTAATCTTAAATGGGACGACGTGGACTTGCAGAACGGCGTTATCGCAATTAAGGGAACTAAAACTAAATACGACAGGTATATACCAATATCGGATGCGCTGAAAGCGATTTTAGACGGGATAGAAAAGAATCAGGATAGCTTATATGTCTTTGAGCGAAACGGGGTAAAAATCGGTGATTTTAAGCGTTCGTTTCACACCGCCTGCCGGAACGCCGGATTTAAAGATATGCGTATTCACGATTTGCGGCACGTATTTGCAAGTAAAATGGTTATGGACGGAACATCGCTTTATATTACCGGCGAACTCCTGGGGCACAGGACTCCGAACATGACGCAGAGATATGCCCATCTGGACAAGGGGACGCTAAGGAAGGCTGTAGAAAAATCCTTCGGCGGACATTCTTCATTAGAAAACATAAAAAAGGCGGAGTATGAAAAAGCGCTGGAGATTATCAGGAAGTATGAGAGGCAAGGAATAGAAAAAAGTTAAAAACGGAAAAGCCGTCCAGTTAGACCGGAATACGCAAATGGGTGTGCGTGCTCAGTTATAACGGAATACGCACCTATGTTTGCAGTTGTTTCAATCATAATACGCCCCTTATTCCTTCCGCTATCCTGCCCGCCATTAGAGGCGGCACTGCATTACCTATCTGCATAAATGCTCTTGTCCTCGAACCCTCAAAATAATAATCGTCCGGAAACGACTGCAGCCTTGCGGCCTCCCTGACGGAAATAGACCTGTTCTGCTTTTCGTCCGGATGTATGTAATAATGTCCGTCTTTGGATATGTGTGATACAATAGTATGGGAGTATGGAAGATTGTCGGCCACAACCCTGAACCTGTCGGAAAATGTATTCCTGTTCCTGTGTGTGGCAAGCCTTTCCGGAAGTTCGGAGTATTTAAGTTTTTTCTCCTCATTCTTCCACATCTTCACTGCTATTGAGTATATTTCGCTGTCTATAGGATTAACGGGCCTTGCGATGTGCTGTGTTAATATATTGAAATTGCTTGCCCTTATGCCGCTTTTTGAAATATAATCAGCAGGCTTCGACCTGTATCCTCCCCAGTCCACTGATTCTCCCGCATTAATCTCCGGAAGATCAAAAAATGCTTCACCTACGGTATGTCCGGAATAGTTCCTTGAAAATTCCGGATACTCGAGATGACTTTTCCTTCCCCATCCCATAACTACAACTCTCTTCCTGTTTTGAAGCACCCCAAAATCTCTGGCGTTAAGGATTCTGTAATCTGTCATGTATCCCGCCTCCAGAAACGCCTCTCTAACCCTATCAAATATTCCCGAGCCGGAAACCCCGGCAGAAAGTATCCCGGTGACATTTTCGAATACAAACATGCTGGGCTTGAACCTTTTAAGCAGTTCGGCGTAATGTGTGTAAAGCATAGTTCTGGGGTCGTTGGCTATATCTTCCCTCCTTCTTTTTCTGGAGGCAACGGAAAACGTCTGACACGGAGGTCCTCCTATAAAAAGGTCTATTTTTCCAACACCGCTGCTTTTCATTCTCTTTTTTATTTCTTCAGCGACTTTATTGATGGTTTTATCCGATACCTCAATATGTATAACGGGGTCATATGCTAAATAGGAGTGCAGTTCGTTTATGGGCATTTCCTTCTTCAGATAATCAAGATATGTGGAGTATTGGCCTTTGTTTTTTAACTGCCAGTAGGCATGCCTTGTTCTAAGCGTGTTACAGGCGTCAGTATCATTTTCAATGGAAGCAACTACATTAAATCCATTTTTCAGGAACCCTTCGGAAAGTCCTCCTGCACCAGCAAAAAGGTCAACTGCGTTTATCTTTTTTCCCATGCCAGACCCACTTTTAAAATTATGGCTTTAAAACTTCAAGCCTGATATATTAGAATATACGATATATAATCATTCAAAATACCAGGTTTATAAAAAAAATGCAAGAAATAATAATCCATAATGTAATCGAAATAAGGAAAGCCATACTAAAATGGGGAAATAATAACATGCGTAAGTTCCCCTGGAGGGAAACGAATGACCCGTATAAAATTTTAATGGCCGAAATCTTTCTCCACAGGACGGCTGTGCGCCAGGTTTTGCCCGTATATATAGAATTTATAGAAATGTTTCCTGATATAGCCAACTTATATAAAGCACCGGATATAAAAATAAGGAAATCAATACAAGGGCTCGGCCTTAACTGGCGTTTAGAAGGTGTAATAGTAATGAAAAAATATATTATCGAAAAATTGGGGGGTATAATTCCCTGTGAAAAAAATCAACTTAAAGAAATACCAGGGATTAGTGATTATATAGCCTCGGCCGTAAGGATTTCGGCTTTTAAATGTGTCGATACGCCTCTTGACACAAATACCGTTAGGATAACCGGAAGGGTCTTTGATATGGAAATTACTGATTCTTCTAGGAGAAACGAAAAATTCAGGCAAGGGTTGTCTCTCCTTATTAACCCCGACGAGCCAAGGAAATCTTTTTATGCTCTACTGGATATAGGTAACGCTATATGTAAGAAAAATAAAACTGATTGCAACATATGTCCAATTGCCTATTGGTGCAGAAAGAAATTAAAGTCTAAATATGCTTTGATAAAATAAATGTTATTTTGGTTGATAACTATTTTATAGGAGGTACGCCTATTTTGCCAATCAGAATTTACACAAGATATTTTACCACAAAAAGCGAACAAACAAACACTTAACTACCCTATTACATTAAAAATTAAGATTTAAAAAAAAGCTATATCTGGGTCGTCCATAGTACCTATAAGCATTGCTCTGTCAAGAAGCATATTTGATTCTTCACAACATGTTTCGGGCAACAAGGCGCAATTATGGCAAGCTGCAAGATTACAAGAGTTTGGTCCCTGTCCAGGGCTATCAATACAGATTGGGTCGCCTGAACACCATCTTGCATTTTCTATTGAGTTGTAAACAATTGTTTCAAGATTGCCCGGTTTCCCTTGCCGAACAAGACCTCCCAGTGAACCTTCAGAATCACCAGATGCGGTATAAATCAAAACTCCATTCATTATATTGTATGGAAATTCAAGGTTGCAATAAATCCTCTCTCTCAATGCAGAGCTGCCATAACCACATTCATAGCTGAATTGATTTATCACAAGATGTGCAAAGGTATGAATTAAAATAAACTCCGGCTTTATTTCTCTGAGCTTCAGACCTTTTGCCTGTTTCGGTTTGTTGTAGTGCTGAGCTAAAAGTTTTGTTCTTATAATTACTTTTTCTTTGGATGCCCATTCCTTAAGTCGTTCATCATTAAATTCAAAAAAGATTCCTTCACCTCTGACAACAATAGCCGGTAACCAATTAATACTTCTGCCAAGTTTGATAAAATCTTTTTTTTCATCCAGAGTTTTTCCATCATAAGGAAGCCACCTTGAAAACCCCACAAAAGCTCTAGTCTCTCTCAACTTGTGAAGCAAACCAATACTTATAAAACCTTTTTTAATCACGCTTCCTCTTTCCGAATCATCATAAATGCTCGCCGGAATTTTAGTTACATAAAAATCCTGATTTTCGCCACCCGCTCCTGAAATTATTGCATCATATTCCATTTTTCTGTACTGCTCCTCTGAATCATCCGATGGGAAATTATCTGAGCCTATTAATCTTTTTGAGGCTGCTTCCAATAACTTATCTGTAAAATACTCCTTTTCCTGCCCGATAAAATTTTTTTCTGCAACCAGTTCGAATCTCATCTTCTGAAAATTTCCATTCTCCATTCCTGTTGTCAAAAATCCCCAGTTCTTTTCCAGAACTTCAACTAATCGTCTATCCACAGATTTTTCCCATTGAGGCAAATAAATAGAACTTCGAACTTCTGGAAAATAAACATTCGATGCACCTTTTTGAACCACAATTAAATGCTGCCCGCAATGTTGTGTATTATTCCTTGCACCTTCCTCACCTAACCAGGGTCTATCCCCGGAACAAGTAATTCCAATCTTTGTAAGCGATTGTTCGTTAAATGCGCCAGCCATTGTTTTATGTGCTCCACAACCGCAAGTTATCTCAATACCTGATAATGCTCCTGTACTTCTTCCAGCTCTCAATCGTAGCTGATGTTCTCCTTCAGTTGGATTTGAACCATGAACCCACTCCAAAAAAGGAAAGTCCTGTATGTGACCATGCGGACAAATGGCGATGAAACGAACAGGGATTAATCTTTGCCGTTTATTCTGAGCTATAGCCGCACATGACCTTCCTGAATCAAAGTAAATACCAGAACATGTCGGTTTCCGAGAATGGAATATGGAAACATTTTCCATGTGACCACACCAGGTGCAATAATGCCATTTGGGAAATCTTACAAATGGAATTTTCAGAGATGGATTCATAATACCAGGACCGGGGTCCCTGAAGTCAGGTGGTAGTCTGAATTCTTTTACGCCCAATCTTTTTGCTAATCGTTCCTCGGTTATTTTGAATTCATCAAGTTCTGAAATGGTTCTAAATTTCTCTTCCCATAAATCAAGTCCAGCTACCATCAACGATTCATCCCCTGGAAAATTTATCATTTGCCCAATCCCCCACGGAGAAATAAGCTGCGACCTTCGTATTGGTTTTTTTGCTGGCATATTTAGTTGTCAATATTTATATAATCGTTTATTATTATTGCATCACAAGTTGAATCAACATTACGCATTGAGGTTGGTGTTGCCCAGGCTCTTAATCTAATATCTTCAGGAGGATTTGAACCAGCAGGATACATTAATGGTTGGTTTATTTGTGGTCCAAATCCGCCATACTCTAACGGCAATTCTTTTTTCCAATATTCTAATTTTTCTTCAATTAGATTAAGAGTTTTCTCATATTCTTCATTATCAATAAGATTTACTCTATTAAAAATTATCCCTTTTACTCTTTCAATTATATCCGGAGTCGGAAATGGTTTTGGATAGACTCTATTTTGTTCTGAATAAAACCTTATTAATCCTACTAAAATCGCATGCAATGCTCTTTCTCTTACAGGAGTTGAAAAAGGGGTAACACTCGTTGGTTCAACTTTGCTGTAAATTTTTGAATGGTATTCCTGGAAATGTTCAAAGTGAGAACGGTCTCTTGGTTTGGAGCAATTATAAATTGCAAATACAAGCCCAGGACCTTTCTTCGAACGACCTACGCGGCTTGTTGCCTGAATATATTCTGATGTTGTTTTCGGTTGACCTACTACTGTCATTAGACCTAATCGGGGAATATCTACTCCAACTGAAATCATATTTGTTGCGAGGCAAACATCAACCGGATACTCTAATTTATTTCCTGTCCATGATTTTGAAAGTTGTTCCAGATATTCTGTAATTTCATTGCTATTTTTACGACTTGTTAATTCAATATCTTTATTGATAAATCTTCTTTTATCACCTGTAATTGCTTTGCGAATCCAAATTGAATTCATATATTCCCGAATATCTGCACGAATTAGTGTAGCCGCATGACCTAACTCTCGAATACTATTGAAGTATGCCAGAGCAGTCCAGTAAGGGTCCCTTGATTTCTCTTCAACAACAAGAATTGATTTTACAGATTGAAGTAAGGCAGAGAGAACCCTTATCTGCACTGATGCATGCGAAGGTAATCCAGATGCAAAAATTCCTACATATAATCTCCCGGGAGCTTTTTCTGGGTCGGCTTCTTCGTAAGCGAAAAATGAATCACCTGCGATTAAACATTGTGCTGGAAAAATATTTACATTCTGCATTCCCCTACCATACAGAAAATTTATTTGTTCTTTTGCTCTGCTAATGGTAGCTGATGACGCGATAATTTTGGGTTTGATATTATTATCTGTGCAAAGCTCTTCGATCATTGTTTCATACAAACCAACCATAGAACCTAATGGACCAGAAATCAGGTGTAATTCGTCTTGAATAATTAGTTCGGGTGGGGTTAACCTTTCTGCTTCTCTAAATCCAAATAATGTTCTTGCTTCCGGTCGCCATGTAAGCATTGCAAACTTATCTACTGTTCCTATCAAGAGAGTTGGCGGATTATCATAAATGTCTTCATCAATAACATATAATGGCAAATTATAATTTGGTTTAGAAAAATCACAGGCTGAATTATCGCACTGATAAACGATCGTCTGTATTCCTCTAACAGGTCTGCGTTTATATCCTTTAACATGATTGTTATTTACACCTTTAATCAATCCCATTTGCGAACCGCACCATGGGCATTTTAATATTACGAAAGGATTGCTCTCCTCTTTGCCATCTTCCATTCTATGAAAAATTTTTCTTGCCTTTTCACGATCATTTGGCGTTAAACTTTCACCGACCCATAACCCAATTGTAATTCTTTCTGACCCCAGTTCTTCTTCGTTATCCTTTCTAATTTTATCACAAGCGCATATTAATGAAGATGCTCTTTGAAATTGTTGTGCTGTGAGCAGTCGCAATGTATAACGCATCAACACTGTTGTGCCTGAATCATTCTTATCTTTCAATCTTCTCAGGAAAATCGTAAAAGCAGATAAACCTAAATACGCTTCTGTTTTACCACCACCAGTCGGAAACCATATTAAATCTACCATTTTTCTATCTGCATGCCCGGTATCTAACATAGAATTCAGATTCATTAGGATAAAGGCAAGCTGAAAGGGACGCCATGAACCTAATCCTGGCTTCCAGTTCTCTGGGTTATTTATGTCTGGTATTGGTGATTCTTCTAGCCCGACGATGTTTCCCTTTTCAATTTTCCAGTTCCTTGTTTCAATATTATAATGGAGTTGTTGAAGTAACATAGCCCGATTCATTAACCTGAAGGCACGATTTACTTTTTCATTTGACTCCAACAGTTCAACTCCTGTCCTCATTCTTGATAGACATAATCGGCAACTTTTTATGTGTTGAAAAGCTGTGGTCAATAGTTCTCCTTTCAACTCTACTTTCGCAATTTCTTCTTGTTTGTCTATCCACTTCTCATATTCGGAATTGAGCTTGAGAAGATTTATGGTAATATCCTTATCAGATAAATCACTTAAATCTGACATTTTTAAAGGAGTATCCTCCAACTCCCTTGGGACAATAGGTTTTATTTCGTACGAAGGAATCACCTCTGTTATAATGGCATTAGTAAATTCAGTTTCGCCGTCATCCCATTTTGGAGAACAACCGTGGCCAACTGCAAAGGTTCTTTTCTTTCTGAAAAGTAAATGATTTGACTTTTCGTCCTCTTTGTCTATTTTTGATGCTGGCCTTTTGTAAGGCGCAAAACACTTCTCATTTGTGCTGACCGAAAATGAAACTTGAAAAAAGCAATCTTCATTTCTAATACTTCCGGTTTCACCTGAATTCAAATTTATTAAAGTAAAAGTCAATAAATGGGTTCCGCTCGTAATAATATCCTTGCCTGTTCTATTTCGGACGTTTATTTTTAGATTTATTTCTTTCCCATTTTTATCTTTCAAAGGTTTATCGAATGATTTTCCTGATTCTGATGGAATCTCGCCAGATTCTAAGATACATTCTTGATCTAATGGAATACGGTAGTATGCCTTCCTGGTAATTCTCTGTCCATCTTCCTTTGTGTAGCAATAATCGTTAATTTCATAAGTTGCAGCATTAACTTTAATTGTAAAGCCTTCATTTGGTATTTTTGAAAAGCAGCTGAACCCCATAGCTGAAGGAAGAAAACTATTTGCCAATCCTATTTCTTCTTCAAAATCTTCATTTACATCAACAAGTGGTATCTCTTCATCAGATGCCTGAATAGAGTTATCATCATTTCCCTTATCTTCTGCTACCTTCTCCAGAATTTCTTTTTCATCAGGAGAAGTTGAGTCGGCCTTTTCGAAAGTTGATACTTGTGGAAATAAAATTGCCGCGCCATATCTTAGCCGCGGTGGCTCATTAAGTAGAATTTCTTCCCCGTTCTCCTGAATATGTGGCATGACAGGATCAGGACCTATTAATTCCTTTTTAATAAATTTTAAAATGTCATCTCTCATGTCAGTTAAATTTGTTTTTTAGAATTTCTCTGTATCGTGATCTCATTGATTCTGCAATAAGCATAATTAGTCCATACCTTGCCCTGCTCATTCCAACATACATTATTGACTTAGCAGTTTCGCTTGTCAAGTCTTCTATATCAATCATTAAAACATAATTACACTCCATTCCTTTGTATGATTGTACAGTTGCCAGATCATAATAGTTTTGGTTTGCTAAAATATAACCCGCATGTTTTAATTCTTTAATAGTAAAACCCGAAACAAAACAGGCGCAGGAATTTTCAAGTTTTTTTGGTGAAATAATTACCACCTCATTTAAAGGCAGCCCAACATCGGAAAGTTGCCTCAGTTGCTTTTCTAGGAGTTCTGTCTGATGTTCCTGGTTCTTATAGAAAATGTATTCTACTGGTATTCCCTCAAGATACTCAAGTAAAAATGGGGGTCTTTCAAAGCCTGAAATCAAAGAAGTTTCTTCACCTATTTGTTTTGTGTTACGACAATTTATTTTTAAAAGAAACATGGCAGGCATTGTATACTTATTTATTAAACCAAACATCTCATCTTTTGTAAATTGAAGAAATATTGCCTGCCGCTCAAAATCACCATAAATTTCCCACTGACCTTTAGATAAACCACCATACAGCATTGAATCAAACAAACTCAAATATTCTTCCCTCATCAAATCTTGACCCTCATCAATAATCAATTTGTCAAATCTTTTGCCTATGCCTTTTATATAAATATCTCTAAGTAGGGTAGGAAGGTAATTTGAATAAAAATCTTGCTTGTTGCTTTGAGTTTTATTATAATCAAATCCTTTCGTTTCCTTAAATAAAAAACTGTGCAAACTTGAAACTGCTATATTTTCTTTATATTCATTAAGTTGTTTTTGCATCCATTCTCCAATAAGACGGTTGAAACAGGTAAGGAAAACCCTTTTACCAGCCTGGGATGACCTTATAGCTGATTCCATTGCTATCATTGTTTTTCCTGTTCCAGCACTTCCTTGTATAATACATCTTTCATTTAGCTGAATGTGATCAAGGACTCTATATTGTTCAACCGTATATAATTTAACTTGTCTATCAAACTCTTCTAACCGGCCTTCAACCGTTCTCACCCTCTCAAAATCTCCCCTCAAAAAATCACGTAAAAGCTGCAAGTCGTATACATCAGGTAGAGATTCTTTTTTTGAAAACCATCTTTGTGTGTCATATTTTTTAATGAATTGCTGAACTAAATTCTTAAAAAATATTTCTGCACCGTTTTGGATTACATCTTTGTCGAGAATCTGCCATGGTTCGAACTCTACACTATGTTTGTCAAAAATAATATGCGGAAATGCACAGAGGAAGCCAAATAATATTTTAGTGAATTTATGTCCTCTGCCAAATTCTCTTTCAATTGCAGTACGCAACGAAAACATTGCATCTCTTGCCTGATTAAATGGGCCGATATTGCTTATGTCGGTATTATTATTAAACCTGTTGGTAAAGTGCCAAACCCCGTCAATACATTTAACATCTCCGCTTTTAACTTCCATCACATAAATACCGCCGCCTGGAATAAGAATGAGAAAATCAATTTCACCATAGAGTCGTTTTGTGTGCTGAGAAAGATTGAGTGAATGTAGAACAATCCAATCCTTTGTAAAAGAGCTGTTTTTTAAAATGTCATACAACAGCCGTTCCCCTGTACTTTTACAATTCTTGTCAATATACGGTGGTAAAAGTGTAGCCATTAGATTGTTTCTTTTGCAATTAATCGGTTAACATACTTTTTATCAATTTCTTCTGATTCTTTCTTCAATTCATAGACTTTCAGGATTTCCACTCTACCTAATTCGGATATTTCTATTGATGAATTGATTATTGAATGTTTTGCGATTTCCAGAAGTTTTTCTTTAATTTTTTCTCTTACTAAATCAGACGCTTGCATTCTCCAACTCACCATTTGGCTTATAGCTTTTCTTACTAATGAAATGTTCTCATATAATTCTTCAGATTGAGTAAGCATTGCTATGCTTATCAGGTCAACATCATCATTTGGACCGATTAGATCATCGTCCTGCAACCATGTTCTAATTGTAACAGGATGTTTTTTGCAATCATTTTTTTTAAACCGTCAACTAATTTATTAAAGTCATTGCCAATTGAAGCAAAGTAATTTCTTAAAAGAGTTTTCCACGAATCGGTCCATTTCTTTATGTCCGCAAATTCATCTGGTCTTGTATTCTTTTGAACCAACTCTACTAAAACATTTCTGTCTGTGTTAATAAAAGCAATTATATCTCCGGAATGCAGTGATTCATTTTTTTTTATGCGAATATCCGGATTTGATTTAATTGGGTCTATCAAGTCGTTTATCACAAGAAACTTATGCGATTCAGTTGCATAAATTAAAGTTTCATTTTCAAAATCAATCCTTTTTGCCTGACAACTATCTGTTTTGTTTCCTTGAGCGAAGTATTTTGAGTATTGTGCTTTGTCGAGTTTTAGCTCATATTCAACAATGTCAAAAGAATTTTCTGGAGATGTTTTGATAACATTGTTGAATGTATATAAATTTTCAAAACCTCCTGATTTTGATCCTTCTGCTGCGCAATGCACTTCATCTTTTGTTATGATAGATTTGATGTTCTCAATATTTTTCCTGTTTCGCTTTTGTAATGACATGTAGTAACGATTCTCAAACTGATAAAATAAGATTATCAACTCAGAAAATAAAAAAGAGGAGAGGATGCTGTTAATTTTTTCTGCTTTTGGCCAACCTGTCAGGATTGCCCTTACCTCCTTATCTGAGAGAATATTATCATTCACATCAGCAACTGAAATTACTTTTGTTATTGCAATATGTTTTCTTAATGTACCCGCTTCTTCTCCTGTTGGGCAAATAATATAATCATAGTTTTTTTGTTGCAATAGTTCTTCTATTATGGCGCATTTTTCAGTTTTAACATCCGGAAAATTGTGTAGAAAATTTTTAAGCAGTGTAACTGAATCTTCTATAGTTTTTCTGGCTTCTCCTGTCCACAAATAACATTTACGAAAATGGGATTCAATATCGTTAATCATTGATTTTATATTGGCAATTTCTTCTTCTGTAGGAACATAACATATTCTTGACAATTGATTGAAAAATTTAATCAAAGACCATTTAATATCTGCATTTTCATCAAAATCTTCACTGGAGAGCGAAATAAGTTTTTGAGAAATACTTTCAAGTTCTGGATTGTTGAAGACTTTTATTGTAGGTTTGAATGATATGTATTTATTAAGCTTCCTTTCAAAGATTTCAAATGGGGAATTCTTACTGTTATCATTAAGCGTTATGTTCTCTTTAGAAAAATTGAAGAATTCAAACTTATGGTTTTTTATTTGCCCAAAGGTTTCTATTTCAGAGAGGTCAGTTATGAGAATTGTTGGAATATTAAATTCCCTGTCTATGCTTGAAAAATCTCCCAGGGGAGTAATAGCATTAAAACCATCAATAATTATTTTTTTGGGAACGGGATTTAGGTTGTTGGATAGATAAAGAATTAGATTTGCAAAGTTGTTTGAAATAAGAAATGAACTGCTCTCATTTATCTTTCCGCTTTCATCAATTTTCCCTGGCTTGAAATAGTCAATTACATTAATGTCATTCATGAGTACATTAGCTATTGAATCATCATAAGATTTAAATTTGCTAATTAAACAAATGTTATTCTTAAGAAAATCTGTATTTCCCCAGGTCTTAATATGCAATAACTTTTCTATCGGCGTTATAACGCTTCCTGAGGATAAGGATTCTTTTACAGTTTTTGACGATGACAGGGCCTTTTTACTAAGGGGCGCTCTTTGCAGTTTCTTAATATCAGAAAACTTAATTGTAATTTCTGTTTTTGGAGATTTTTCAGAATCTTTTGTTATAAATGTTGGTCCACTAAAGTTAATACCTTTATTTTCTTTTTCTATTATTCCAACCCACTCAACAATTGCTTTATTATTTAGAATTAATTTATCACCTGATTTATACTGCTTGTAAGATTCAGATATCTCATTTTCAAATTGAGAAAAGTCCGATTCTATCAAAAATAAAACTGATGAAATTAAAATCCACTGTGCGGCATATTCCCTTGAAGGGAATACTATACAAAGTTTATTGTTTTTACTGTTGTTGAAAAAATTAGATATCAGTCGAAGTGAATCTATCAGGGGCGGAGGCAGAGAATAGGTTTCATGCTGCCCTTCATACGAAAATTTCAGTTTCTGAATAAGTTCCAAATTCATTAAGGTTTACCCAAAATATATTATGGCAATATTCAAAATTCGGTGATGAAATTAAGATTTATGTAAACTCCTATGTTTATTAAAATACAATATAGTATCAATTTCAATCATTTATTATTTTTTGTAGGTTTTTAAGGCGTAATATAAAGACGCAACCCCTATGCGTATCCCGGTCTAACTGGACAACTTTTTCGTTTTCAACAGGACGGGTGTAAATCCGTTCCTAACCGAACGCCCATTCCGTTTTCAACCGAACACTAATTTAGTCTAAATTACTGGTTATTTTAACTCCGGCAAAGTGACTCACTTTTATTCCGCCGTTTTGGGCTATTAATCCCTTTTTTGTAGTAAACTTTCTCCTTAAACTAATTTATATTTACTTTTGCCAATAGCTCCCAGCAATTTATAAATTGGGGGAGTTCTTGGATTTTGTTTCTACAATCATTAATTAATTTATCAAAATCCGACACCAGAACCATCTCGGATTTTAAATTATATGTTTTAGAATTTTCGTTTATTACTCTTGAATAAACCTCTTCTTGTTTCTTCGGGAATTTTTCATCGTTACCAATTTTTTCGTTAAGCAAGAGTAAAGAGGATTCCATGAAAGACCTATATAAATCAAATAATTCTTTATTTTCCATCATTATTGTTCCTAAGGTTTTCTTCTTCGGTATAACCGTTTATTTCTTTTTTGTCTATCTTTTCTTTGATTTTGTCTTTTTCGTCGGGCTTAATCCTTTCGAAAAGGTTGCGGTAAGTAGCCCTGTCCCGTTTATTTTTGCCGTTTTTGTTTTCGTCTGGTTGTTCTATCGTTTTTTTAATATCCATATTGGAAAAACCTATTTTTGAATTGTAACTTTTATTTAAGGGAATTCAGATAATAAGCCACATATCTTACCTGCCTGTCTGTTAGTATTTGCGAGCAATACGGATCCATTCTGCAACTCCGTATCGCCTTTTCCGTTTGTTTAATGCTTAAATGTCTCTTGCCAAAATCCGCAAGCGTATCGTATCCCTTTATTCGCTTGCATTTAACAAAAGAATGGCATTTAACGCATCCGCTCTTGATTACAATCGCTTTCCCTTTTAGGATATCCGATTTATTTGCCGCAAAAACATTTTTAACGGATAAAATTAATAAAAATAAAATAACTATGTTAAATATTTTTAAAAACATAACTATGCTCCTTAGTTCCTGGTTTTTATTTATTATAACCCATTATTAGCCCTATCAATCGCTTCCGCCATATTCCTATTCGAATATTTTAGATAAATCAGCGTATATACGATATTACTATGCCCCGGAAAGTTTTTCAATAGCGTTATTATTATTGAAGTTTTCCGTTGCTTATTTCCGTTAATATTATAATAGGAAATTTTTAAGCCAAATATTGACACAAAAAGATATTTTTTTGCCGGTACTTCTATTTCTAAATAAAGTTTACTTCCGAAAATAATACATTTTAGGAAGCAGATTTATATAATTCTGCGGGTATCAAAAAAATACTAAGTTCAAGCGTCCGATAGAGACCGATATGGGTGTCCGGTTTTTTCCGTTACGGGTGTCCGACAGAGTCCGCTGCATGCGGACGTATCAAACAAAACAACAAATTTAAACAAAGGGCAAAATATAACAAATTAACAAATTTGGCTATTATGAAAGATAAAAAAATATAGGGTATAATATTGATTTGGACAAAGACGTCGCCGAACTGTTATACGATAAAAAATTGCTTCTTCCTCACGGCGCAAAGACCCTGCTTGTTCAGAAACTTACGGACAACTTTTTATCTTTTTCCGGCAAAAAAAAGACATTAAGAAAAATATTATAAAATACGTCGCCGGAGAAATTAAACTCGAACTTAAACCTATAGAGTGAAAAATGTCGTTTGACCCTATAAATAAAAAAATCGGCTTCGTAGGAAGCGTTTTAAGGCTCGTACAGGACAGATAGGATATAAACGTATAGGCAAAAAAAAATAAAATAACTTAAAAAGTCTGATTGCCTGATAATCAAGCCTGCCTGATATTGCCTAATTAAAATATCTTTTATTTTTATTTCCACGGCCCGGCATCTATCCATATTTTATCGAATTCATGATTTTTATTGATAGCGTTAAGCAGCTCAATGAGAAAATTTTCTATGTCGTCTGCCACGGCGTATAGTTTTTCCGGAGTATGCTTAATATCCCCTTTTTTCAAAAATGCTTTCCATAGCGTTTGCCTGTCCGATTTTTCGTTATAGATTTCTTCGGCAAATAACGGTTTGCCTTGCGGCAAAACGGTATTGCGGTGTTTAAAGGTTTTTTTTAACGCTTCGGCAAGCTGCAATCCGTTAAAATTAAACCGGCGCATCGTAATCCATATATCGTAGAAGTCTTTCATCCGGCTATTAAGGGAACCGAATTTAACTATTGCCTCAAATTTTTCGCTTACCACGCTTTCTATGGGGTATCCCATAAGAATAGGTCCCGGCAGGTCTAAAATAACGGGATAATTGATAGAACTGTATCCCGGGTGAACGACATCGCCAAAACCGATATCGACCTGCATCGATATGCGCGAATGCTCTAAAAATCCAAGGAACTTCAGGCGCACGCCTTCATAATCCATATCTTCTTTTATTTTCTGCCCATGCAATGTTTTTGAATCGAAAACAAGTCCGTCCGGAACCACTTCCAGACTGCAAATATCTGCTATAATTCCTTCGATAATTTTTACCTCGTTGCTATAATATCCTAATAAATCTATATCGAGAGTCGTGCGGCGTTCGGGAATCTGCCATGCCGTAAACATTAACGAACCCTTTAAAATAAATTTATCCGCATATTCCGAACGGCTGAATCTATAAAGAAATCTTTCCATAGCGTAATATTGCAGAACTTCCGAGAAAGGACGGTTGGTTTCCTTTGCTTTATTCTGAAGTTGCGCCCGTATGGAAGCTTCTATGTTCTTAATATCCTTTTTCAAAGAATGGCCTCCAGTATGGGTTTTATTATATTACCGACGCGGCAAATCTTGGCATACCGCATTATTTCTTCCGGTTTTATATTTTTTTCCGCAACAGCTGTTTTAATGGCCTGCCGCGCTATATCCATACCTATTTTATTGCGGAATTTAAAACAGTCTGCAACGGTCTTGGCGAGACTATAAACTTTAATTTTATGGCCTTCTATTCCATGTTCCTCCACGCCGGCTTCCCATGATTTATCATTAAACCGGTAAAATCTTACTGGGGGGTATTTGATTTTGTGCGCATGGGTGCCTTTGGGGATAGCCATATCTACATATTTAGAGATTTCAACCGTAGCCTCGTGGAAGGAAAGGGCGGAAATAAGGCAGATAACCCCTCTTGGGGCTTGAAGGGATGCGGCGACAAGGTCTGGATGCGTTTTAATAGCGTGATTAGTCAGCACATAAAGCCCCCTGGCGATTTTTTCGACTTTCTTTTCCTTTTTAAGGATATTAAGGGAGTCAGGGTGAAATCCTTCTTTTATAATGGTTGAAAACCTAACTGTCCCGCCGTTGGTTTTAAAAAGATTTATAAGTCGGTCCGTTTTTCTTTGCATAATATATTCCGTATAATTTTGTAATACTTATAAATAAGTATATATATTTTATACGGATATGTCAAATGTTTTTTTGAACTTTCTATTAGAATAATCTAAGTTGTGCTCCCCGGAAATTTTCATTAATATTATCCGGGAAGAGAAATATCGTTATCGTCTTCACGGTCGGGAAAGGGATTTTGTAAATGTTTTAATAATATATTTCCATTTTCAAATTCGGCGATTATATCTTCGATTTTCATATAATCATTTTCATCTGCTTTATTATATGCGGCCGTAACGTTCTAAGTGAAGTCTGCTGGCAAAATAAATAACTTTTAATATGCGGTAAATATCTTTAATCTTGATTGTATCGGTTACGTATAAGATTGTTTCTTATGCAATTTTTTCTTCAAACGGAAAGGTAATATTTTCGGATTGCACTAAATTCTCGCACAATTTATTACTCATAACTAAACTTATAGCCCCATACCCATTCTTACGAGCATATAAAAGCTATATCTCCTTTTAAATTCTAGTTCTTAACTTAAATAGATACTTTTCTTACTTATATACTATTATTTTATGCCGAATATTACCGTAAATTTGTAAAATTTATACGCGCATACATATATCATCTAATCAAACGAGATTTTCCTGGATAGGCGGATACGGAGAAAACTGATCGGCAACCGCCCACCACTTCCCGTCTTCTTTGAGCATGACAAACATATCCCTGCCTCCCATGTTTATAGTGTGCCCGCCCATATCGAAAGACATATCGAAATAATACGTGACTACCGCCGTATTTCCGTATAATTGAACCTTAGGATCGATCTCTTTCCAGTAGCGAATCTTAGCCGCATCGGAAAAAGACTTCCATGATGCGACGCATTTGTCCTTGCCTTCGAGCCTTAGCTTGTCGGTAGCGGTAATGGCGACCATATCGCGGTGGAAAAAATTATTAAGGCCGTCGGGATTGCCGGTGGTCCATGTTTTATTCATATCCTGTACAACCTGCCAGACTTCATTTTCCAAAGCATTCATTTGGTAGCCTCCTTCTGTGTTATTTTATTTACTAAAAATATTGATAACGCTAATCATAAAAAACAATATCTAATACTGTCTGTCAACTAATCCGTTTGTTTAGCATTTTTCAATCCTAAATTTATGTAATTAGTTTACGGATAATCATTTAATTACAATTTGTCCCAACTTGTAAGGTGGCAAAAGGCCTGAAATGGTTTATTCAAGAATAATTTAAATTTTTCAAATTCTTCTTGATGAGATAACCCGCTTTTATTTTTATTTTGACTATTGACTAAGGCTACTAAATGAAATTGCTTCTTTAGACTATCTGCAAAAGTTTGCCCTATAATAAAATTTCGTAATAACTGATAGAACCTTCGCCCTTCTACCGAAAAATTCTCAATGAAACTGCTATTAAAATATTGCTTCGCATTTTTTTTATAAAACTCGTGCTTCTCTCCTAATGGTTTCTTTCTGTTCCAAGCCTCTATGGTTGCGCCATTCCTACCCAGCTTAGACTCATTAAAGACAACTGTTTTGTTTCCTATTATGATGATATCGGGCTCAGTCTGTTGTATTTTCCATATGTTAGGCGGCTCGATTTTATCAAGCACGGTTTTAAGTACAGCGTCTGATTCACCAGTATTGCTATCCATGCCCCAGAAAAGCAACCTTTCGGGCTTATTCGTATCCGTAATTCCCACTGTATTATAATATTCACCAATCCTGCCATTCAGTTCCAGCCCCCTAAATAAATTAAACGTTTTTGCATCTTCGCTATTCTCGCTACCAAAACGAGAAAGTCCTTTTACTTTTCCTTTATTACATTTCTCACGCGGGAGGTTTGCTTTTTTAGACAGAACTTTGTTATCCTTATCAATATCTATATTATCTTTGTAATTACTAAAAACCTTGACGCCTGTGTCGCTAATTATATATTCTTTCATAAATCCTCCATTTAAATGATTCGTTATTTTGAAGAAACTGTTTAAATTCCGTTCACAACCGAACACTAATTTAACCTAAATTATCAATTCATTTTTTCCATCTGACGGTTCATTTTAAATTGCCGCAGGCTGTAAAATTAGTCCCCGCAGGTAAAAGCGTTCCTATAATAGCGAAGTATTTTTACCGGACTAAGGTGTCCGGTAATTTCTGGAATGGGTATCCAGTCGTGAACGGAATTCACACCTGTCGGAAACCAACATTTTTTCTGGACTGTGTAAAGAAATTAAAGGGATTTTATATAAATCTCTTTCTTATTGCTTCGCTTTTTAATTCTCTTAAAGCGTCATTGGCAATCCATTTAGCGCTTTTGGAATCAATCTGCAAAATTTCTTCCGCCAGTTTTACAGCCGCTTCATTTAAAGCAACATTCCTTTTGCCTATCTGCCTGAGCGCCCAATTAACGGCTTTTCTGACGAAATTTCTTTCGTCAATCGATTCTCTTTTTATATTATTGAAAAATACGGTAAATTTTTTGTCCGATGCGGTTTTATCGTGCACTGCCAGGCATGCCATTAAAACAAAACCTGCCCGTTTAACAAATTCTTCTTTTCTCTTGCTCCATTCATCAGCTTTTTTGAAAGCAACTCCGGTTTTATCGAAAAAATTACTGCAAACCTGATCGCAAACATCCCAGGAATCAAAATCTTTAACCCACTTTTCAATCTGGGTTTCGGCCGCCTCTTTAGGCTCGGCAACCATGGCAGCTAAAATCCGCGCTTCATGAATTTCCGAATCCCACAACCGCAAAGCCAATTTATGATTTTTCCCGATTTCTTTTGCCATCTTTCTTAATATCGGCAAAGATGGTCCGCCCAAAACATTTTTTCCTTTTATTCCAAATCTCGCCATTCCTTCGACATTTTTCTTGTCGGCATAAGATTCTAATTTTTTAAGAATCCGGTCGTATTGCGTTTTTTCGTCCATATTTATAATCAAAAATCAAAGGAATTTAAAAAGTAATCCCTAAAATAAACTGTAATAATGAAATAATAGGGTATTTTGTTCTATAGTGTTTAATCATTTTTTTATCTAACGGGTTGCCTTAAAATTGTTTTCATTTTTTGCGGAGGAGTTTTTCTTGGGTCGGACAAATAAATCTCATGATGAGGACCATTTTCAAACAAATTATTTTCTTTTATGAAATTTTTCATATCAGCAATCGTTTCCGGTTCGGCAGCATAAGGACCGATATGTATAATTTGAACACACTTACCCTCGGTGATCTTTGTAAATTTTATTTCATTGACTAATTCAACTTTTTTCTTTTTAATAACCTCTTCTTTGGCTTTTGCCACTATTTCGGAAGAAATAAAATCGGGGAGACGGATAAGCAGTTTCCAGCGCCACTCATCCCGCGGGACTTCCAACGCCGGCTTATCCGAATCAACCCACCAAAGCCCTTCAAGTTTGGCGACAGCAAAATCATTGCCTGCTTTTTTGGATAAATTTTTTATCCCGTAAGCAAGGGGGTAAAGAGCTTCAACGGCTTGAGTGAATAACTTGCCGGCAGGCTCTCCTTTCCCTTCGATAGTTATAAAATTGGATTCGCCGAATTCAACCAATTGAGGAGTGATTTTGGCCGTGTAATATTCTTTGTATTTTTTTGTTAAATCAATTTTGGACATAAAATTATTTCTTTTCAATAATTTCTTTTTATTTTTTCTTTGAATAATCGGTAATTCCCAATCTGTTTCCAAACGGGTCTTCAAATTCCACAGCTAATCCGGTATGGATATTAAATGGTTCCGATAAAAATAGACCCCTTTTTCCTTAAGTTTTTGATATTCTGTTCGAACATCGTCAACCGCAAACCAAATAGCTTGCTTGCATTAGGAAAAATTCTCGTATCTTTTAAAATAATTGCCGGTTCTTGATTGCCCACATTAAAAGCTGCCATGCCCTTGTCTGAAAAATCAAATTTAACAGGAAGACCGAGTTTTAAATAATATTCTTTTGCTATATTCAAATTATTGACTGGCAAGAAAAAATTGTCATAATCTTTCATATTTTTATACCGCTTTCTAATATTTCGTTCTATTTTTTTAGTTATGATAGCCTCTTTCTATCCCTACCTGCTCATGCTATGCGTTCGGCCAGTTTTCTCTGTGATGCAAGCGGCCTGGACGGCCTAATCCCTTTATATTTTTTATATAATACCGTTAATTTAAAGTCAATTAAATTATTATTTTCATTATTATTCCCTAATCCCGATTCAGTATATTATAATTCTGTATCTTGGTACCCGTTAAGTGAGTTATTAAGAGAAGTATGCTATACTTAACTTTATGAAACTTGACCATCTGGTTCTGACCGTTAAAAGTTTAAACAATACGATTGATTTTTATAAGCGCGTTCTTAATCTGACCGAAGAAAACTTTGAAAACGGGAGAAAATCAATTAAAATTGGTTTGCAAAAAATAAATCTTCATGAGTTGGGCAGTAAATTTGAACCGAAAGCCTTAAATTCAGGTACAGGCACAGCTGATTTATGTTTTATGAACCGTATTTGCCGGAATTATTATTTTACCCCGAATATTACCGCAAATTTGTAAAATTTATACGCACAGTCCGCGTCGGCAAAGCCGGCTTCTTTAAGCCAGTTTATCTGCAGCTCTACCGTAGATTCCCTGTCCAATTTCAGTCTTTCTTTCCATGAGGCGATTTCTTCTTCGGGAACGCCGTTTTCCCTGATTGTTCTCTCCCACTCTTTTTTATAATAAGTTTCTATCGCGTCGGTATTTCCTAATACCTGTTCGGCATTAACGAATATCCCGCCCGGTTTAAGGTGATTATATATTTTAGTAAACAGCCTCCGTTTATCGACATCCGTTAAATGATGAATGGACATTGCGGAAATTATAGCATCGAAGGTTCCGCCAAAATCGCGTTCGATATAATCACCGGCTATGTATTTTATATTATTCTTTCCGCTAAACCGTTTTCTGGCAACGTCCAGCATTCCCTCCGCCATATCGATTAGCGTTACGTTGGAATAGGGATATTTTTCCAGAAGAAAAGAGGTAAGCAGACCCGTTCCGGCTCCGATATCGAGAACGTTAAGCGCCGAAGAAGTTCCGGGTATCAGAGAGATAGGAATCGAATAAAGCTCGTCGAAACACGAAATCAGTTTTTTTCTGTTAGAATCGTATTTTGAAGCTATGGAGTCGAAGGTATTCCTGATTTTTTCGTTCATTTATTTCAATGCACCGTAAAACAGTTAACGCTTAACTTAGCCGTATTAACCGATAAAATAAAATTCTGCGGGAGTAAAAGATTTATTTTTGAATGTAATAAAACATTTGTTTATATGTATGTTATTTTTTTTAATATTTTAAAGATTTTCTAAAAAAGACTTGACATAACTTATATCAATGTTTCATAATTATATTAAATCTAATTTGTTATCATAATGATACAATCAGTTATTTTAATATACATTTTTATGGGCAAATTACGAATGCATTAAATAAGTTACCAATGAACAATATTAGTTAAATTATATCATATTAAAGGGGTCAAATATAAATGGAAAATTTAGGGGCAAAAGAAGTTGAAAACAATCAAGAGCTTGAAGCCGTTGATTATAACGATAATAACATTAAGAAATTAATTAATCACCTTTACAAAAAAGGGTTCTTAAGCGCAAATAATCCTGCCCATTTTATCGAAAAGGACGAAGAAGTAATTGAATTCATTGTAACGCTGATGCACGACAGAGAATTCATTCGTAAACTATTACACCGCTATGATAGAAAAACCCGGGTCGAACTCGTTTTGACTTGCGATATGAATAAAATCGAACGTTTTATATTTATGAGCTTCTTTAACCATTTTAGAAAAGAAAAGTTTGCAAAAGAAAACGGGGAAACCATAAAGAAAATATTAGCAATAAAAACCGTAATAGCAAATGTCTTTATATATCATCCAAACGCGCATTTTTATTATACCGATCTAAAAAAGTTATGGGCTCTGGCGCGGAAACTTAAAGCAAAAGCGTATTATCATGCAATTCAGGACAAAGGCATAGATAAATTTCTGACAGAAATCAAAAAAAGAAAGAAAAATAATAAATAAGGGGGCGGAGCGGAAACTCCGCCGCAAATTATAAATAATATGATTAGTAATAATTTTATAGAAAAAGGTAGAGAAAATCAGGCCGAAGATTTAGGCGGATTAAACGGATTAAACGGTTTTTTAAAGACAAACTATATCATCGAACATTGGGACGATACTGAGCGCCCGCTCAAATCCGGCGGTAAATTCGACATTATTGAAGATCTTAAAAAATCTGGTTTATCACCCGAAATAATAAAATCATCAGGACTTGAAATTTTTGAAGGCTCAAGCGACGATTTAAAGAAATTAATAGGCTTTTCGTCCGTTGAAGGTCAGAGTTTAACCCAGGCTTGTTCTATACTTAAAATTCCTTATTATCGCGACGCAATCGGAAATGAAATATATTGCCGCGTGCGCTTATACCCTATCGTAAACGATATAAAATATGCCGGTAAAAAAGGTTATTCTGCCATACCTTATATTCCCCTGCAAACGCAGGAAATTAAAGACAAGAAGAACGTCGAGATTTGGATAACCGAAGGTGAGAAAAAAGCTCTAAAATTAATCCATGACGGCGAAAAGGCAATAGCGGTAGGCGGCGTATGGAACTTCAAAGCAGGTAAGGATTCGAACGAACAGGCTAAAGATAAAGAACTTTGGCATGAAATAGACGAGTTTTTGATACCAGGCAGGAATATTTTTTTGGCTTTCGATATGGATTTTAGCAAGAACAATGCTGTTCGGCAGGCAATGATTCAACTTGCTTTAATTCTTTTTAATCGCAACGTTAACGTTAAAATAGCAGAATGGGATAACCGCTACAAGGGAATAGACGACTATCTATGTTCAGAAAACGCAGATATTCAAGTGGTTAAAGAAAAGGCTCTCGGAATTTTAGCATATATTGAAAAGAACCCTGAATATTCGCAAGAAGCCTTACTCTGTCTAAAAAATATTAATTTTAACGATATTTCAAAGGGTAAACTACAGGCAGCATTTAAAAAAATCGGCATCCTAAAAAAAGATTTTGACCGATACGCGAATTTCAGGGAAAACACCGTCAAATCCGAACCAACCGAAACGCCGGAGGGATATAGTATCCCGTCTGGATTTTTAGAACAAGCCGGAAAATTATGCGTTTTAACATCGACGCTTGAGGGATTACCGGCAGCTTCGCCTGTTTGCCCTTTTTTTACAGTTGAGAAAATTATCGAATCCGCTGAAAATACCTTATTATCCTTGAATTTCGATAAAAGAACTATTGAAATCGACGCAGTCTGCATAGGTGACGGACGGGAATTATGCAAAGAATTTAATGCAAGAGGGGTATTCATCAACGGCCCTGACGCAAAGAATATAAGCGTCTATTTAAAGCGGTTTATCGGCTCTAACGAGAATAAAATTTCAAAGGTAAGGTCTTATTCTAGGACCGGCTGGCACTCCGATGACGAATTTCTTGCCCCGACTATATGTGATTCTAAAGATATCGTATTCGATAGCGATATTACAAGGAAAATCACAATTAAGGGAACAGCCGAAAAACAGATAGAATTTTTAAAAAGTATCTTTGCCGAACATATAGGCGCGAGCGTTATTATATGCGCTGGACTGGCAGGAACACTGATTAAACTTTTAAATCTAAACAATTATACGCTATTTACTTCCGGCAGAACAGGAACCGGCAAAACGCTGGCTAATCAGCTAATGTTAAGCTTATTTGGCAATCCGGAAAGCCTAAAAAACAATATGAACTCTACTTCGGTCGGCGCCGAAATGTTATTTTCAAGATTTGTCGATACTCCTGTCCTGCTCGACGAGATCGAAACGTCCGGAAATACGGCGGAAAAAATCAATAGTTTTCTGGTTAAGCTTATTTACGATTTTCAATCAGGCGTAGGCCGTATCCGAGGCCAAAAGAATTTAAAGCTCCGGGAAACTGCCATTTACCGCGGTATTTTATTTTTAACTTCGGAACGCTCCATAAAATCAATACTCGGCGATAACACAAGCCAGAAAGCCAATTTAGGTATTTACCGCCGGGTCATTGAGATAAACGATAAGATACCTTTATTTGCCGATACGGTTAAATATGCCGATATAGCCAATGAAATTAATAAAAACTACGGACATATCTTGCCGCTTTGGATTTCATTCGTTAAGGCTAATTTAAATAATATAGAATCTGACTTTCTCGAAATCAGAAATTATAGATTAAATATAAACCTTGGAGGAAAGCATGAGGCAATATTTTTACTAAATATTTGCTATAAATATTTCTGCAAAATGCTGAATATTGACATAAATAATAATTTTAATAATATTCTTATGAAAATAGTATCAGAAAATGCAGAGACTTTTAATGCAGAAGTTCTAAGTGAATATGAAAACTACCAAAACGCGATCAAAGAATTTGCCGGGGGGTCGGGACGGTTCTTTAATAAAAATCAAGAAAAAAAGGACGGGGATAGTTATCGTAAGCCTAATAATGGAATCATAGGACAAATCGAAACTGAATATGCTAATGATGATGATTTTGTTTTATATTTTTATACAAACAAAGCGCTTGAAATGCTATGCAAAGAATATAAACTTGAACAAAAACGACTTTTAGATATTTTAAAACAGAAAGACGTATTAATATCGGGCGATAAAAAAGGACAATATACAATTCAGAAAAAAATTGACGGGAATCCATTGCGGTGTTATTGCTTTAAATTATCCTAAATAATTCGGTAGCAATAACTTTACTACTTTTTAAATATCTCTAAACCCTTATATTTTATGCTATTGCGGCGGGTATATCATCCGGTAGTAATGATTTAAAAATATATAGTATGTATTTAAGAAAAAAAATATTAGTATAAAAAAAATAAAAAACCTTATAAAGCCATTATGAAATATTACTACTTTACTACCGATAGCTTTCAAACACAGTAATACGTGAGGATTAATACGGTTGCAATAAAAATATATATATTTTATAAAATATACTTATATATTAGATAAATACTGAATTTGCGGCGGTAGTAATAACAGTAGCAATAATTCACAATATTACTACCGGTATAAAAATAGGGGCTATAAAAAGACAGGTTTAATAGTCATCCCGACCGGCGGGCATTTAGTTCCTCTTCTAATGCTTTAAGTCTCGTTAGAATCTCTGTGAATGCCAGTTCATTGCCAAAAATCATTTTTCCCATAGCTTTATAATCTTTTTCCAGTTCTTTAATCCTGTTATTCTGTGGCAACAACTTCATGCTTCCTGGTTTTGCTTCATCATATTTTGCCCAACTTGACGAATAAAATTTATTTTTAAAATCCACGACTTCTTTTAAAAGACCTAAATTTTTAAGGGCTTTATTTTTTGCCGATGATTGTGCCATAACGGCTAAATCATAATAGTGCCTTGAATATCTTGACGGTAATGATTTATCAGTCGGCCTATTTGCTTCCTGGTGTAGAATTGTTGCTTTCTCCCAAAATGTTCGTTCGGCCATAATTGCCGTCACATTACATGCTTTTTTTTCAAAAATATCAGGAAACTCTTCTGCAGCATAAGATTTTATCGAATAAGATTCTGATGGCGACCATTGTGCCAGAGGACCAATTTCGAGCAAAATTTGAGGCCTTATATAAGCATCCGCGAACGAGGCCGGATAAGCTATATTAATCTTTAATTTATCTTCTTCATTAATTTCGCATTTACAAAAATATGAACTGGTAATTTCTGAGATAATTGGCAATAATATATCGTTGATATAGGCTTTTGCATCTTCGTTTAATTTTTCATTAAATTTAGTTTGTTTTCTTTTCGAGTCTCTTTCATTATATGGATCCTCTTTGGTTAACTCCCTCCAATCAAGTATTAAATCTATATCTTCAGAAAATCTCTCGATAAGATTAAAAACCTTGGACAGGCTGGTACCGCCCTTTAATATTAGTATTTTATTTAACCTTTTGTCCGAGAATATTTTATAAAGTATAAAAACTACCCAAAAGTCCTTTTCCGCGATAGTTTCCGTCATGCCCCTATTCGCTGCTGTTTCACGGAAAAGTTCCTGTCTGTCCTTGCCTGATAATAAAGCTACTTTATCCATTATTTAACTCTTTTTTGCAAATTTGCTTTATGGTTTCATATATCCAGGTATCCGAAGTTTTTGTATCTTCTAGAATATTGCTACATGTCTTGCTATCTATCCGTTCTTTTATTTTCGCTTTGACATCGTCTGTGATATTTTCTTTTCCTAACGACTTTAGCGCTTGCACGATTAGCGAACTTTCTTTGTGTCTAAAGCCTATATTCTTAAGGGCGGATCTTTTGAATTCCAAAGAAATATTGTTTAATATCCTGTAAGTTTTTTTAGGCCCGTTGCTTAAATATATATATTTTCCCGGCACCTGAGTAGATATCCCCAGAATATTAAGCGCGGTATCTCCGCTGGCTTCTATCTTCAGGTTAAATTTTCTTGAAATTGCATCTGCTACTTGCCGTATATCCGGGCTTAATTCTTTTTTTAGGAAAGGGCTATATTCCGGATAATCATATATACCACGGGTCAGGCGTCGTATTTTACCTTTTTGAGCTAAGCTGGATAATGCTTTCTCTATATTATTTATAGGAAATTCTTTTATAAAATCGCTTGATGAAAACGCATATCCTTTACCCCGACGATATAGCTTATTTAATATCTTATCTTCTATAGATTCCATATATTGTTTCGCCTTATTTTTTTTCAGGAAAAAGTATATATTTTCCTGAAATTATTTTATACCTTTTTTAGTTTAATTGTCAAGTTCGCTATAACACCATATATGGCTAAATGTAATTAAATGTAGTCAAATGTAATTTTACATTCAGTTACATTTAACTACATTTAAGCGTGTATAGTTGCATTTTACCTTTATTTTATTGTCCTTGACAAACATTACCTATCAAGATATAATCTTAAACTAAAAGTGATATTAATATAACTTATAGTTTAAACTTAATAACATTTTATTATAATTTTTGAGGGGTTATTTTATGGACGCGGACAAAAGTTTAGGACAGATACTTCAGGAAATCAGGAAAAGCAAACATATAACTATAGCGCAGATGTCGGATAAGTTTAAAGTGGCCGCAGTTCATCTAAATCTCATAGAAGTCGATAAACGGCTTCCTAGCGGAGAGCTTCTCGAGCAGATAATAAAGCTGTTCGACCTCGACGGAAATACGAGGGACAAACTTTATTTATTGCTTGCGAAAGCCAAATTGCAGGATAAAATCCCGGACGCAGTCCTTAAAAAAATAGACTTGAAAAAAGACCGCATGCCGGATAAGTTTATTAACAGAATTAAAAAAGATGTTCCGAAGAAAAAGACGGACAGGATAAAAGACGCCATAGAAGGTATAGATATACTTACCAAAGAAGAAGTCGTAAAGCTTGCGGGAGACTTAAAGCAACCCGCATCCGAATACTTAATGCTTGCCGGCTATATACCCGAAGAATTATTGCAGCTCCTCGGATATAAAGATTTCGAAAAGCTTTTAAAAAGCATAGCGGGATTTAAAGATCCCGTGAGGATAGACAAAGTCGTTAGCGGGCTTGTGAGCGTCATTAAAGGGTTTACGGATTGAATGACATAAATTTTACCATAGTTCAAATTATATTTAAAAATACATTAGTAAAATCAATATGTTATAAATGTAATAGCCTGACTCTTAATCAGTAGGTCCCCGGTTCGATCCCGGGACAGCCCACCACGTTATATAAATCTTTCCGAGTTTCCATATTTTCTCTGTTTATATCGTCTATGCCCGAAATATGCCTTTCTTGATCTAAAACATCGACGACTTTCCGG
>JAJYYR010000038.1 GCA_021800805.1 bacterium | reverse complement strand
TTAAGAAATTTAGAAAGAGAAATAGGTACGGTATGCAGAAAAGTCGCGAGAAATATAGCCGAAAATAAAATTAAGAAATATATTATAACCGATAAAAACATACATAAATACCTCGGAACCATAAAAATACTTCCCGAAGAAGAAAGGCAGAAAGACGAAATAGGAGTAGCCACCGGTCTTGCTTGGACGCCTGTCGGAGGAGAAGTTCTTTATATAGAAACTATACTCGTTAAAGGCAAGGGGGCTGTATCTCTTACCGGCCAGCTCGGCGACGTTATGAAAGAATCGGCTCATGCCGCAGTCAGCTATGCCCGCTCTAAAGCTGACGAACTCGGAATTAAAACCGATACGTTTGAAAAAAACGATATTCATATACATATACCCGAAGGCGCCATACCGAAAGACGGGCCTTCCGCGGGAATCACTATGGCGACTTCGCTGATTTCGGCTGTATTAAAAAAGCCGGTTAGAAAAGATATCGCCATGACCGGCGAAATAACCCTAAGGGGCAACGTCCTGCCTATAGGCGGTTTAAAAGAAAAATCCTTAGCCGCTTTAAGGGCTGGAATAAAAACTATTCTTATACCCGAAAGGAACAAGAAAGACCTTGAAGATATCTCTCCGTTAGTCAAGAAAAATTTGAAATTTATACCCGTAAGACATATGGACGAAGTCATAAAACATGCAATAATAGGTATATCCGGCGGGGATACGAATTTAAATTCAGATTCTAATAAAATTAAGCCTGCTAAAAAAAATAAGGGTGCTAAAAAAAGAAAAGCTAAGTGAAACGCGGCTGATAAAAGAGATAGAACTATTAAGTTCGGAAACTCAAAGTTTCAATAAGTCGTTAATTATTAAATCAATCGGGGACGATTGCGCTATCATACAAGATAAAAACGTTATGCTAGTCAGTTCCGACAGTATAACCGAAAACGTCCATTTCAATTTTGATTTATATAATTTTTATGAAATAGGAAAAAAATCTTTACTTGTAAATTTAAGCGATATCGCCGCTATGGGCGGAATTCCGAGATTGTTTGTTTTGTCCCTTTTTATGCCTGCATATGTAAACGAAGCCGATATCAAGCAAACATTGGAAGGCATTATCGACACTGCAAAAAAATACAGGGTATCGCTTATAGGCGGAAATATATCAAAATCTTCAGAATTTTCGATATCCGCTACCATAATAGGCGACTATAAAGACAAACGCGTCGTCAAGCGATTCAGCTCCAAAAAAGGCGAGCAAATATATGTTTCCGGGGAACTAGGAAATTCATGGATGGCGTTTTATCTTAACTCCAATAAAGATTATATATTTAAAAACTATCCAAATCTAAGTCTGGAGGATAAAAAACTCATAGAAAATTTCATAAACAAACATAAACTTCCGGAACCGAGGATAAATTTAGGCAGAAAATTATCAGAAAAAAAACTTGCCGGTTCATTAACGGATATAAGCGACGGACTCGTTAAAGATATTTTTAACGTAATCGGCTACGGGTGCGGATGCGAGATATATTTAGACGAGATTCCGTTAAATGAGGAATTGAAATATATCTGCACGATTTTAAATATCGAGGATTATATCGATAAAGCTGTCTCATTCGGGGAAGATTACGAGCTTTTATGGACGTCGAAAAAAAATAAAGAAAAAGAACTGCTGGCACTGTCAAAAACCTCCGGGGTTAAAATAAATAAAATCGGATATATAAACGATGAGACCGCATGCGTAATTTTTTTAAAGAACGGCGCCCCCTACATTCCTCAGGATTTTACTTATAAACATTTATAAACTATATATGTACAGCATCATTTCATTTTTTCTGTTTATTTTATTTCTTATAATTTCCTCTGTTTTTTCTATTTCTGAATCTTCGATATTTTCTCTTACTCAGACAGATATCGACGATCTAAATATGAGAAAAAAAAACAGGGTGATTTTTTTAATAAGAAATTCGTCGGTATTTCTTGTAATAATTTTAATAGGAAATATGACGGCAAACGTTATTACGGCAAGTATAGGGTCGATAATTTTAAATAGATATTTTAAACATACGCCGGTTATTTATTCCATTATATCTATTTCGCTTATCCTTATAATACTTGCGGAAATAATTCCGAAGATAATAGCTCTTAAGAAACCCATAGAATTATCTTTAATTATTTCCGATATATTTTTCCATCCGGTCTATTTTGCAGGATTATTGATAGAAAAAACCGGGCTAAGCGGGAAGCGTCTCCAGTTAAAAAAGGAGGAGTCTATATCGAACGAAGAATTAAGAACTATTATCGAAATAGGCAAAAATGAAGGGGAGATAAAAGAAAAAGAATACGAATTTATAAAAAATTTTCTAAAGCTTTCATATTTAAAAGCCGCCGGCATTATGACAAAAAAGGATGATGTATTTGAATTGGACGTAAACACTCCCGTTTCTTCCGCCGTAGGACTAATAGAATCGTATCATTTCTCCCGGGTTCCTATATATTTCAGGGATAAAGACAATATAATAGGAATAATTCTTGCGAAGAATATTTTATCCAAAGTTTATAATAAAGGGGAAGAAAAAAGGACTCTTAATTCTTTCCTTATAAAACCTTATTTTATACCAGGTTCAAAAAACGCGCTGGAGCTTTTCAGAGAACTGCAAAAGAAAAAAATTCATATCGCGGTGGTAGTCAACGAATACGGGAAAATGGCAGGCATTATAACTATGGAGGACCTGCTGGAAGAAATTTTCGGGGAGATAGAGGACGAATATGACGCACAATAATGTATATATTTATATAGCCGTAATAATTGCGGCTATATTTTTTGAAGGATTTTTCGCCGGTTCGGAAATAGGTATTATAAGTTACGATAAGATTAAGATTAAGCATAAAGAGTCTAAAGGGAATAAACTTGCCAAGTTTTTGCTCTTAATGACCAAAAAACCGGAAAGCACTTTTTCCACGTCTCTTATAGGAAATAATATAGCTTACACTTCGGCTACTATTCTTGCAACTGCCATTATATATGAATATGCAAAATCATATACTCCTTTTATAGTAGCAATTATTCTTACCCCAATTATGGTGGTTTTCGGTGAAATAATTCCCAAAATGTTATATAGGCGCCATGCAAACTCTCTTATGCTTAAAAGTATTCCCCTTATAACTTTTTTTTCCGTCATATTTTTTCCGGTAAATATAATTTTTATAATTCTGTCTAAATTTTTAAACTTACTTTTTAAAAGCAAGTCTAAGAATGTTTTTTTAACTAAAGACGAACTCATTAAAGTTCTGACAATAAGCGGAAATATCGAAGAATTTAAAGAATACGATAAAAAAATAATAAAAAGAATATTTGAATTCGGTAAAAAAACATCCAAAGATATTATGATCCCTCTTATAAGCGTAATAGCGATAAACGAAAACGACGATGTAAATATAGCGAGGCAGATTTTCTCGGAAACTAATTATTCGAGAATACCGGTTTATAAAGACAGAATAGACAATATATCCGGAATAGTCTTTGCTTTCGATATATATAACGCTGAAAATGCAAATAAATTAGTAGGCGAAATTTCAAGGCCAGTATTATTTATACCTGAAACATTAAAAATATCCAACATAATGCTAAAAATGCAAAAAAGCCGCCAGCAGATGGTCGTGGTAGTTGATGAATACGGCGGAGCATCGGGGATAATCACATTCGAAGATATACTTGAAGAAATAGTTGGCGAAATCAGGGACGAAACCGACGAAGAAGAAGCAATGTATAAAAAAATAGGAAAAAATACTTATTTAATAAACGCAAAATTGACTTTAGACGAACTGTCCGAACTCTTTAACGTAGGTATGATAAATAACCCCGAAGCGGATTATGAGACCGTATCCGGATTAATAATGGACAGGCTTGGGCGTATACCGGTTCCGGGCGAAAAATTTACTATAGATAATATAAACTTTACCGTGTCCAAATCGACGAGCAAATCAATAAAAGAAGTAGTTATAAGTTTTTAACGGAAGTTGTGACGTGGCATAAATAAAATAAAGGCGTCAGATTTTATTTTCCGCTTTATCTATAAACGGGCGATACTAAAAATTAATCTAACACCTTTATTTCTTTATTTTTTGCGGTTATTTTTCTATTTAATTTCCTACGACTTTGTCAATCATTTGCTTAAAAGAGCCTTTCGGAGCCGCTCCTACTATCTGGTCGGCGACCTGTCCTTTATTGAAGAGAATAACCGTGGGTATTCCCCTTATTCCGTATTTGCCTGGAATAACCTGATTTTCGTCAACATTGACCTTGCCTACTTTAATTTTTCCGTCGTAATCCGATGCGATTTCATCTATTACAGGGGCAACCGCCCTGCACGGAGCGCACCATACGGCCCAAAAATCGACAAGCACAGGCTTATCTGATTTTAAAACCTCGGCATCGAAATTTGAATCAGTAAACGCTAAAACTTTTTCTGAAGACATTTAGTAAATCCTCCTTAATAAGATTTAATAATTTTTTTATGCTTACATCTTTGTTTCTAATATTTTTTTATGCCTCGACCTTCTGCTCGGACCTTAAAATAAGAGAATCCGATATCTTATTAAATACCGATTTTACCTCGGGGTGTATGTCTTTGGTCATTATAGGCTCGCCTTTGTCCGATAGTTCGCAAATATCTTCGACTATAGGTATTTCTCCGAGAAAATTCACTCCTAATTTTTCGGCAGCCGCTTTAGCTCCTCCATGTTTAAATATATCGGAACGCTTATTGCAATGCGGGCACATGAAATAACTCATATTTTCGACTATTCCAAAAACCGGCACGTTTACTTTATCGAACATCGCAAGGGCTTTCTTCGCGTCTATTAGCGAAATATCCTGTGGAGTCGAGACGACTACCGCAAAATTTATCGGAACCGTCTGCACCAGCGTAAGTTGAATATCGCCTGTTCCCGGAGGAAGATCGACTACCAGAAAGTCTATCTCGCCCCATTCGACGTCCTTTAAGAACTGGGTTATTACCTGCATTACCACCGGTCCTCTCCATATAGCTGGAGCATCTTCCGGAATTAAAAATCCTAACGACATAAGTTTTATCCCGAATTTTTCAAGGGGTACTATTTTATTATTAGACGTAAGGTCGGGTCTTTTATTTATCCCCATCATCGTGGGAACGCTGGGGCCGTAAAGGTCTGCGTCTAACAGTCCTACTTTTTTTCCTTGATTTGCAAGCGTAATAGCAAGGTTAACGCTGAACGTAGATTTCCCTACTCCGCCTTTTCCGCTTGCAACCGCTATGATATTTTTCACCCCGCTTATCGGCGTTTGTTCGTCAAACGGGTTCTTGTGTCCGTGTCCGTGTCCTTCGCCCCCGCCGCATCCGCAGGAAGAACCTTCTTCTTCACTCCCGCTACCACATCCGCAGGAATCCTCTTCCTCTCCGCTACCACATCCGCAGGAATCTGCACCTTCTTCGTAATAATCTTTATTTCCGTTCATTTCATTTTCGTTGTTTGCTTTATTCATAAAATCCCCTCTTTAATTTTAGTTATATAATAGTTTTGTATATAAATATACATATATTTATATATTAACATAAATTTTACAACGTTTCAACCTTAAAAGCATCCATAAATGCGCTGACCGAAAACTCTGCTTTACCGGGTCCAGCCGAACCATAGCCTTCCGGAACCGGAAGATTATATTTATAGTGCAGTTCATGCCATTTAAGAAGAAGTTTAACGTAATATTCCAGCGGAGCGGATGAATTGCCCAATTTTCCAAGCTTGCTGGTTTTTTCGGGACACCAAGTAGTATACCTAGGGATAACCCCTTGCGACATGAAAAATTCAAGCCCTTCGGCGGTTGAATTTACCGCTTCGTCTATGCTTTCGAACCCGAAAGGCTTTGAAAGCTCCACGCCGCCGACGAAGTTCGGAATAACCTTGTACTCTCCGAAAACCTCAACTGCGTCCACGATTCTTTTAATCCATTCGTCTCTTCCGATAAATTTAGATTTACCTGGACAAATTTTTTCAAAAAGATTTTTATCCCATACCTCAAAATTAGTATGGTAAATATAAGCGCCGGCGGATTTAAGCCTCATTAAATTTTTTTGCGTATGCGCCTGCACTACGACTTTGCTGAGCCATCTGCCTTTGAACTTTTCTTCTATAGCTTCAAGAAATCTAACGTAAAAATCTATTTCCGTATCGCCTTTAAATTTGACCTCGTCTATAATGCTCCCGCCCGTTAAAGTATATGCTCCAGCAGAAGAATCTTCGGAAGATTCGATTACGGACAGGGCGTTAATAATGTCCTCGACAGATTTAACCGCGGAATAATTTTTATTTGCTTTTTTTTGATTTAAGTAATTTGAGTTCATATCGCAGAATGCACACTCGGTATGATTTTCAAAATACTGGCACATCCTGAATACTGCAAGATATATCAGATAGCCCCATTCTATAGTTGGAGCGACGTCCCTTACCGATTTTCCCGACTCGGTTTTTTTTAGCATATAAGACTTTTCGGGAGAAAAAGAAACGTCCCCCATATAGCCGTCTTCGAGATAAAGTTTATAGCCGCCGGATTCCGGTTCGTATTTAACGATATAAGGGGAAGTTTTATTAATCCTAACCGAAATAATAGTTCGTTGCAGATTATAGGGTCCGTTTTCGACTGATATTTCTTCCGGATATTTTTTATTTATTACATCGCCGTCGTTATCGACATTGAATGAAAAAATAAAATAGGATTTACCCGAAAAATTTTCTTCGTGCGAAACTTCGTCGAAAGCAATCCCCTGCCGCAAAATATCTTCTTTTATTATTGCTTCTCGGTTCAGTGAAACGCCGAATTTTTCTATAAAATAATTCAGGTCGGCTATGCAACCTTTATTTCTATTCATTTGTTTATTTTAATATATATTAAAAAAAAATTCAATTTTTCTTTATATTTTTTCTTTACATTAATAAAAGAAAATATTATAATAGTAAAAAATATATGAAGTTCTAAATTAGGCAAAATAGATTTATATATTTTTTATTT
>JAJYYR010000037.1:5193-7113 GCA_021800805.1 bacterium | reverse complement strand
GCAAGAGAAATTAAATTATTAACGCGGTCCGGATATTCTTGTAGAGACATAGCTATTCTGTATAGGGTTAATTCGCTTTCCAGAGGAATCGAGAACGGGTTACTAAATAGTGGTATCGATTATCAAATATACGGCGGACTAAAGTTTTATCAGAGAAAAGAAATTAAAGATATTTTGTCTTTTGTTAGGTTTGCCGTTAATCCTTTTGACTTTTTGAGTTTTAAAAGAAGCGTTCAATGCGTTCCGACCGGAGCCGGAGAGGTTGCGGTAGAAAAGATAAAACGCATTGCGGACGAAAACGATACGGATATTTTAACGGCTTTTCAAAAGGGATTACTTGAGAATATAAAAGGTTTAAAAGCAAAGCAATCCGATCTTTTTGAAAAAGAACGTACGGCGGACAAGTCAAAATTATTAAATTATTTTCAGTTAATTTTAAAAATAAAAGAAACGTCCGGGACGGCAAAAGCAGGCGAGATTATAGAAACTGTTTTCAAAGAATCCGGATACGAAAATTTATTAATAGAAAAAGCGGAAAAAGACGCATTGCAAAACAATAGAATAGATAATATTAAGGAACTTATTAAAGCGGCGTCTAATTATTCAAATATTCAAGATTTTTTAGACGCAAGCGCTATGGACGCCGAAATAGGGATAGAAAAAGAAGAAACCGATAAAGTAACTCTCGCCACGATACATGCGGCGAAAGGACTTGAATTTTCGGTCGTATTTATGGTCGGCATGGAGGAAAATATTTTTCCGCATGCAAAGTCGTTAGGGGACGGATTATCAGTAGAGGAAGAAAGAAGGCTTTGTTATGTCGGGATAACGAGGGCTAAGGATTTATTATATATGACATGTGCGGAAAACAGAAAGACGGATAAAGGATATAAACATAACGATATATCAAGATTCGTTAAAGAAATAGATTTAAGAAATAATAATTGATTTTTTGTCCGCAAAACGGACGTCACAACTTCGCTATAGATATTAAGAGGTGATAAAAGTGGATATATTAAAATTCAAAGATAACTTGATAGAAATAGCTAAATGCGAAGACACCGAAAAAATATTAAGTTTGTCTATCGTTAAATGCACAGAAAACACATGTATTGCTAAATGGACTTTTTCAAATTTAGCTATTATCAAGAAGTTTTTTTCGGATTCGTCCGGCAGGTTATTTGACTGCTATAAATGGACTTTTAAAGAGAATAATCTTTGTTTAATAAAAATTAACAATTAAATAATTTTAAAAAAAAGGAGGTTTTATGTTCAAAGAAGATAAGCTAATAGTTACTAAAGATGCTGTTTTATCTAAAATGAAATTCGAAGTTAAAAACCAGAGTGATCTGCAATTAGCAAAACAAAATTTAAAAAAAACAGGGGCGTTCAAAAAGATATTTCAAAATTTGTTCGACGAACCTGTTAAAAAAGCCTATGAGTCTTACAAAAGTATTCGTGATCGACGCAATGTAATTGTAGCAAGTATTGAGGAGAAAGAATCCGTTTTGAAGCAAAACATAATCGAATATCTCGACGAAAACGATTTGAAAGACGGAGATTTCGTTCGCACGGAGGGCGTAGATTTTCAGATAGATATGGCGGATTTTATTGAGGGTATAAAGAACGGCAACACGCCGGAAAGCCTTATTGCTGTAAATGAGGCTGAACTTAAAAAACAGATTAAAGCAATGGGGGACTTATTGGATATCCCCGGCGTTGTAGTCAAAAAAAATAAATTTATTAGATTGAAAAGTGAGGGTTTTAAAGCGTTAAGCTAATTGTCCGCAAAACGGACAAACTTAGTTATTTTTAAAAATTTAAAAATATAATAATATTTAATTTAAGGAGGAAATCATGGGAAGTTTAAACAAAGTAATGCTTATAGGTAATTTAGGGAAAGATCCGGAATTAAGATAC
>JAJYYR010000037.1:0-5183 GCA_021800805.1 bacterium | reverse complement strand
CACGACTGAGTATTTTAATGATAAATCAGGCAATAAAACGGAAAAGGCGATTTGGCATAATATAGTGCTTTTTGATAAGTTAGCAAGCACTATGGCAAATTATCTTAGTAAGGGCAAGCAGGTTTTTGTAGAAGGCAGGATTAACAACCGCTCTTATGACGACGCTGAGGGCAATAAGAAATACATCTCTGAAATAATAGCAAATAATATTGTTTTAGTAGGCAGAAAAGAAGATTCACAGGGCGGACAAGACGATTATTATGATGAAAAACCGCCTCAGGCGCAAACACAAAGACAGACTGCGGGAGCGACGCAACGGACGCAAACGCAAAGCGGACAAAAATATCAAGCGCCGCCGCCAAGCACTGGCGATGAGGACGACATCCCTTTTGATAATAGCCCTGTTTAGAGAAAAAGCAGGGCTACCCCGTCCGTAAGGGCGGGGATTGTTGTAATAAAAAAAATAATTTTGTCCGGTTGTCGGACAAGAAAATGTTATAGGATAATAAAAAGTGCATAGGAGGCATAATGTCTATTATTTATAAAATTAAAAAGCTTTTAAATATTAAAGATGTGCCGATAGTAGAATCTATCGAGACATACGAAGATGTTAATGCATTTTTAGAAGGATATAAGCATTATTTTGAAAAGTTGGATTCGTGGTACTTTATTGCTAGGGTCAATGGGATTGACCAAGTAATTATAAATAAAATAGGATGTAGGTATTTCGTTGGCGATAATAATTTTTATTTTTATGAACCGAATATTAGGGCTTATATTTGGGATAATAGAGACATCATCAATGCCGAACTTAAACGCCGAAAAGAAAGAACCGAGAGCGAAGAAAGGGAGCGAATAAGGAAAGAAGAGTTGGAGAGTCAAATTAAAACGTTTAAATAGTTTTTACCGAAAAAAGCAGTTATTAGGAGGTTTTATGGTAGTTTTTAACGCTAAAAACTTTTTTACCGCGATATTGCGTTTAGTTTTTAAGATAGTATTATACTTTTCTGCCGTCATTCTTTCTTATTTGGCGGGCAGGTTGGTTTTTGTGTTGTTTTTATATCGCAATATAAATAACTTATTGCGTTTGTCAAGTAATATCGGCATGGATTTTGCCTATATTGTTATTGGCGTATTGATTCTTTTTGATTTAATAATGCTGGTATTGTCAATATTTATGATGTTCTATGCTTTATTGCAATATTTATATAACAAAGGAGCTTTTAGTTTTACGGAAAAAGGCGAAAAAGGCAAGGAATCTTTTATCGAAAAAAAGTTAAAAGGGTCTATAGACTGGAAGGAAGATAAATAAAACTAAACAACTTTTAAGTCCCCGTCCGTAAGGGCGGGGTAGTTCGGTGTGGAGGAATTAAAATGGAAAACAGCATATATCTAAATAAAGCTTTTAAAAACATTAACATGCTCGTAAACGAAAAAAATAAATACGGCTATGAATTGCATATGTATTATATGCGCTATGCCAGTCCTATGATGTGTACCATAAGCAGAAACAGCTTTTATTTTCAAACATTAGAAGAAATGTCAAACGACTACGGAGATTTTATAGCCATGGCTACGCAAGCATATACATCTATTCCGTGGATGCCCGTATCATATGGACTGAACGCAACCGAACTGCTGATAAATTTAGAAAATATGTTATCGAAATTACCAGAAGCTTTAATTACCGACGCAAACAGCGTATGGCATGAATCGGTAGAAGAAGTTCATAACTATTTTAATGATTTGAGCTGGAAATATCTTAAAGAAAAAATAACGGTAAATGAATATGAAGATTTAATAAACCTATTGCCCAGATCGTTAAACGAATTAATAGAAATTAAAAAAAACTATCCCGAAACCAATATTTGGGAATCAGTCATTAGACTAACGGAGAAAATATAGAATAATTTTAAAATTATTGGAGGTTTTATGGTTTCTTTAAATGTTGAAAATTTGCGTAAGTTAATTAATAAATTATTTATATTTACTTTAAGTTCTATATTAATTTATCTTATCTTATTTGGAATAGGATATACAGTTAGAAATATTCATGTTTTTAGCCATTTTCATGCTTCGCGGTATTCATATTTCAATACACCGTTATTAGGAGCTGCATTGCTTATAGCATTGTTTATGTTTGCATTACTATTATATATAATTGCCATGATTATTTTATCTTTAATAGTAAACTTTTTGTGGAAAAGAAATATTATAGAATTTACAGATAATAATAATAAAAAATATGGTTTTTTTGAAAAAATATTAAGGTATGCTTGGCATCCTTTTGATTAGAATACAAATAAAACTAAATAATGGAGGTTTTAGATGTTTAAAAATTTTGACAGATTCTGGAGTAAGAAGAGAAAGATAGTTTTTAATCCCGGAGATATGACAAACCGTTCCGTATTAGGTCCTGCAATGGAAATAGACAATAAGACAGACGCAGAAAAATATTTTAAAGATTATGTTTCATGGATGATGTCGAAATATAAAATACCGTCTCGCGAGGATGCCGAAGATCGTGCTGTCGCTAACTTAAAAGGTTATTCGATGTTTTACGACGAAAAAATTTTTAAGCGCATGAATCGTGTATTTGGGAAATGTTTTAATGGATATTATGATAGATATGCTGGATAATAGCGGGGGATTTATGATTATCAATTATTTTAAAATTTTAAAAGACAGTTTAAAATTTCTTTTTAAAGCTATTATTTTTACTATTTTATTAACGCCCTTTTTATTTATTACTTTTGCGATTGGTAAGTTTTTTTTCTTTTTTCTTGCATGCATTAATCATCATGCTATGCATTATGCAAACAATGGAATTTTATTAATATTAGAAATAATTGATATGATATTTGTCGGAGCAATAGCGGAGTTTACGATATTACCTATACTTATCGCTTTATTATCGCTTATGCTGTTTGCAATAGAATATCTATTGTCAGAGTTGCTATACTTTCTCGATGACAGAGAATATATAGTTCTTAACTGTGAAAATCCGTCAGGAATTGAAAATATCTTGTGTTTGATAGAAGAACGAAAGTTAATTAATAATATATACGATTTTATTGTAGAAAATTTTACGAAACTTTTTCGATTAATAAATAAAGCTAAAGAGTCGTTGGTTAGGTTGTAGAAAGATTAACTTCGCTATATATGTAGTAAAGATTTTTATATAACTAAATATGGAGAATAAAAAATGCAGACATTTTACGGTATTCCAAAAGAAAGTATCGAGTCGGAAGCGCATAATCAAATAAAAAATATCGAAAGTTTAGACTGTTTAAAATCGTTTGCTATAATGCCAGACGTTCATGCCGGTTACGATATGCCTATCGGCGGGGTCGCTTTGCTGGATAATCAAATATCGCCGTCATTCGTCGGTTACGATATAGGCTGCGGCGTATCTCATATAAATACTAAGGTCTTATTAGATAAGACAGATAAAGATTATGATGAGTTTAGGGATTACGTATTCAACGAAATATATAAACAAATTCCCGTAGGATTTAATTCTCTGTCCAAGCCGGCATGCTATATTAAACAGGAGTTTACGTCCGCATCCGGCGATAAGCAATTAACTGAAACGGTAAGGAATAAGATAAACATGCAATATGCGACATTGGGCGGAGGTAACCATTTTATAGAAATAGGCATTAATGATAAAAACGAAATAGGAATAACCGTCCACTCCGGGTCCAGAAACGCAGGGCATACCGTCGCCGAATTTTATATGAAAAAAGGGCGGATGTTCGATATAAATTCAGAATTAGGACAGGCATACTTAGAGGATATGAATTACTGCCTTGAGTTTGCCTTGGAGAATAGAAAGAAAATAATGCAGATAGTATTAAATATATTAAAACTTGATATCAGCGTTTTTATGTATGATTTTATTAATAAAAATCATAATCATGCTGTTATTACGCAGGACGGTATATTGCATCGCAAAGGAGCGATATCCGCCGAAAAAGACGAAATGGGGATAATCCCCGGAAATATGAGAGACGGGGTTTATATAGTCAAAGGACTCGGCAATAACGACTATCTTAATTCCGCATCTCACGGAGCAGGCAGGGTTATGAGCAGAGGTAAGGCTAAAAAGACGATAGATATAAATGATTTTAAATTCGTAATGAGCGGAATTTTTGCTAAAGTAGATAGAGAAACGCTTGACGAATCGCCATTCGCTTATAAAAATTTGGAAGATGTTATAAATGCGCAGAATGGCAAAAATATAGAAGTAGTAGATAAATTTATACCCATAATTAACATCAAAGGATGAGGGCAGACTCAAACATACCTAAAAATAAAATTAATTTTACAAAAAAGCTGGAGGTATAAATGTCACCAATATACGGCGTAGCAATTCTAATATTTGGAGTTCTATTAATAGAATATATTCCAAAAATATATCGTTATATAAATAAAAAGAGACATCCGTTTTCAGGCAAAATTAAAACGTTTAAAGATGTAAACGATTTTATAATTAATAAAGACATTGTGTTTTTTCAGGATAAAGACGATGACGGCGATATGTATAACTATACGATAGTAAATACCAAAACATATACTAAAATATACGACGTTAGTTATAAAGGCGGTTCTAAGATAATAGATATAATCACAGGGGTATATAAAACGTATATCGGAGATAATTATTGGTTTGATATGCGCAATAGAATAAGGATTCCTATAAGAGCATTCGTATGGCAACACAAAGATGTTATTAATGAGCAGTTAGAAAAAGAAAGAGAATTAAAAGAAAAAGATAGAAAAGAAAAAGAAAAAATTTTAAAATTAAAACATTTGGATAAAAATATTAGGAAAGACATTTTTAGAATTAATAGGGGGGGATAAATAATATGCAGAACAAAACAATCGAAAACAGTTTTTTAGCATCGTTAAGGAATGATATGAAAATAGGTTTTGTATCGTTATTAGAATATGTAAAGCTGTTGGTTATAGCTATATTTTTGTCATACCTCGTCGGATTCATTTTGCTTTTTCTTTATACGGAGGAATACGGAGCGCCATTTCCGGTGAACAACAATCTATTAACCGATTTTGCTAAATTGTTTTTGATACTATTCGGCATAGGCGTTATGTTTTCCGTCGGTCCGGAAAATTTATTCAAATTTATTTTAAGTTTGATAGCCGGAATAACCGTAATTATT
>JAJYYR010000036.1 GCA_021800805.1 bacterium | reverse complement strand
CTAAATTTTTGAAACGAAAATATAAATAACAGCTCCCCAAAAAATAAAATCAAAAGCAATTATCGATGAATAAATTCCAAGTTTCAAAAAGTCAATATTTTTCATTTTTAAAACCCCTTTGCCCGCCTGAAAAAAAATCAAGCGGGCGGTTTCTTTTTATAAAAAATAATTAAGTTAAGTTTTTATGTTTTATCGCTTTTTTGGCCGCTTTTATCGTCTGTGAATAAGTTTTTTTCTGCAATTTATGTTCGGTTTTGATTTGATTAATTACCGACGTTATAAGCCCGAATGCGACGATAAAAATTAACGGTATGATAAATACTTTCAATTTCATTTGTTGACCTCCCTTGCCCGCCGGTTAGGCGGGCGTTAAAAGTTAAATTAAATTAAAAATGCAAAGTCAAAAGGCGGACGGTAAACAGATAACCCAAGCCAGTTAATATGGCTACGCCTGCACCGATATTGCCGTCGGACGCGGTCAAGCCCTGCGCTCCGTCAGGTAATACGCCGGTCAGGTTTATCGACGGTATCGCCGCCGTTGCGCCTGCGCCTGATTTTGAGATAGACGGGAGCTGTCCGGTTAAATTGATAGACTGCGCCTGCGCCATTCTGATATTGTTGGATACATGCGCGGGCGCTGGGTTTACTGCCTGCGGATAACCGCCGCTCGGTATTACGCCCGTCAAAGCTATTGACTGCGCAGCAAACGCCTTGCCAGCAAAAGCAGTAAAGGCAAAAACAAGAGCTAAAACTAATACGAACTTTTTCATTTTAATCACCTCCTTTTTTTTGAAATTTTATTAAAAAAATAAATTAAATTTCATCTAATTTTGCCATTTTTTCACACTTTTTCGATTTATCAAATTCCAAAAGAATTTTCCATTCATCAGTTTCGGATTTTCCGAGCTTGATTTTAGCGTCGAACTCTGCACCTTTTTTGTTCTTGAATCCCATAACTTGAATTTTTTGTCCGGCAAGCAGTTTTTCCATTGTTGCCCTTGAAATTTTCTTATTCAAAAGTTGTTTGAAAATAATAAAATCGCACCCTGACTTTTCGCCAGTTTTCCAGTCGTAGCCATGGTTTTCACATTCGTAAACCGAGTCGGTTTCCATAATTAAACCCTTGCAGACGGGACATTCCATAGTATTTTTTCACCTCCTTTCGCCAAAAATTTGAAATATAAAATTTGAAAATTTAATCAACGAAATAAAAAATAATTCAAAAATAAAATTGATAGCATTGACAAAATTTTTTGTGTCAAAAACAAGTTCGTAACTTAAAACGATTAATAAAATAAAGATAATAATTTTTTCCATTTTCATTCTCCCGATTAAGTTAAAATTAATTTTTTTTCCTTACTAATTAAGCGAAAGCCGTGTTTGGCTTTCAGGTTGATTTTTAACGAAGTCAGATATCGCCTGTCTGACAAACTTTGATAACTTAATGCCTTTCCCATTAAGTATTTTTTCGGCAAAATCTCTTTCAGCACGATTAATGCGAACAGATAACTTGACATCTTTTGTAATTTTTTCCTTTTTCATTTTGAAACCTCCGTTTTTAATTTTTCGATTGATTTATTTTTTCCATATTAATTAGCGAAAGCCGCAAAAAAAATATCCGGACCGGCGCCGGCCGTTAGAATTTTTAAAAAAAATAAAAAAGTTTTTAATTGGATAGCCTTTTTTTTAAAAAGAAAAACCGCCGTATTTGCCTTTTAAGGCGTTTTTGTTAATCGGTTAATGGTTTTATACCTAAACGAAAAATGAAAGCCCTTATCGGTCAAACGAGAGTCTTATTCCAGACGTAGAATTTGTAACAAATTATGTTACGGCGTAACATATTGCGTTACGTTAGTATCATAATTAGTTACATTTGTAACGTATTTTTTTACGGTATTACGTCGAGATTGACGACGTAATGCGATTGAATTTGGAAAAATATGGAATATAATTAAGAAAAATAATAAATTAAATCGGGGGGGGTAAATTATGTTCGGAATCGGTTATCCTGAATTAATTGTTGTCGGTATTGTTGTTTTGCTCGTTTATATTTACAAAAGGAGCAAAAATGCGGCAAATAAAGATTTTTCGTCGCATAAATCGGACGGCAAGCCTGAATTAAGCAAAAAGGCGTATTATACGATATTTGCTGTTGCTTTCACCGTTTTAGGAATTATATTTAAGTGGATTATTCCGTTTTTAGGCGATATGTTTTTTGCCGCCGGCGGAGTTTTAATCATTGCTTTGGTTTTGGGAACTATTTTAGGGGTTGATTTTGAAATGACGGAAAAACAGCATATCGCAAAGATCATCACGGATATATCCGACGAAGTCAAAAAAAAATAGGGCGTGATTTTTTTTCAAATCAAATTTTCGCATTGCGGACACGGCTAAAAAATTTTTCTTTTTTTTAAATTGCACTAAAAAAAAGAGTCAGTTTCGTTTTAAAAACTGACTCTTTATATCTTTATAAATATATAAAGATATATAGGACAAAAAATGCCCTGTAAGTTACTAAAATTATTAAGCAATTTTTTAGGTCGGTCGCCAAAAAACAACGATTGGTCGCCAAAAAACAACGATTGGTCGCCAAAAAACAACAAAAAAAAGCAGGTTTTGGGACGCTCAATATACGGTAAATACTGGTTTTTTTTCAAAATACTGCGTCAAACGCCCGTTATGGGCGGGTAGTAGTATAAAAATATATAAAAAGATAATGGTTGCCGTCCGGTTCTTTTCTTATTAATTCGTCGTCTCTAAAACTTAAAAAACTGACAGCTCGAAGTTGATAAAATGATTCTCGCAGTAGTTCCCTACTATGTTTATTATTTTCTAAATTTAGGGCGTTCAATAACGTAGATTCTCTAAAACTTTGTTTATTTTGGCCACACAAAAAAAGATACAATGCAATGGCAGTGTTCTTTTTAATTTTTAGTAATGTATCGAATTTAATTATAAGTCCTTCCTCCTTAATTCTTTCAAAAACAGCTTTTAAAATACTAAAACTTGCTATGTTCTGCTTGATAGAATAATCATATAAGTAGCGGCTTGGTATTTTATTAATAGTATTAGCTTTTTCAATACGCGAAATTACATAATTATTGAGTCTCGACAGGCTTTCTACTACGTCCTTTTCATTGCCTTTTCCGGCTCCAGTATAGTTTTGACAAAATTTAAAAAAGTTAATATTATTCAAGCTATAAACAATTTTAGGAGGTTGTCCGGCTTGCGGTATCTCTGATATAATTATATCTTTTTCAAAATCCTGAAAAAATTTTAAAATACCTAAAAGCCTTTTGATATCAGTAATAGTAATGGGTTCTGGCGCTACAAATTCAAGTATAAAGTTGCCGTAATCCTTGACGGTTTTAACCGGCATTTTCTCGCCTTTTTCATTAACTCTTTTTTTCTGAATTTGAAAAGGCAAGAAATGCAGCATTTCTCGGGGTGTTTTAACGCTTTTATGTCCTGTAAATTTTGACGTTGATTGTTTTTTAAATTTCTGCATGGTTATTATCCTCCATGTCTGTTATCATTGAGTAATTTTCGCGCGTTTCTTTATTAATCCATTCCTGCCATTGCAGCGGTATCGCCTCCGGAATTTTTATTGCATTTACTTTTTCAAAGCATAAAAAAAGTTGTTTTTTATCGAAATTCCCTTTTTTGTTTTTCACTAGTTTTTTGTCCAAGAGCAACGTAAACCTCGTGTCATCGGTTATGCTGCTTGCTCCCCTGACCTTGTTTTTGCCGTCTTGTTCTGCTTTGCTGACATGACTATTGATTAAAATTGAGCAGTTGGTTTCGTAGCTTATTTTTTCTATCGTTCTAAGAATATAGCTCGTCTCCGAGCTGTCATTTTCGTTAAGATTAGATAATCGCCGGAGCGTATCGATAACGACGAATTTTTTACCTGCGCAAAAATTGTAAAGCTCTTTTTCAGCTTCTTTATTTATTACGATTTTATTGAAATTTTTATCTGCAAGTTTAAAGTTTTGCCCATAACGGCAATCAATTTGCAGGTTTTCGATAAGTTTGTTGTCTGTTTTTTTAATATAAAAATATTGACGTAAATTATACAATCTATGATGAATAAGTTCTTTATCGTCTTCAAGACTGAAATAACCGCATTTGCCGCGTCTATCCTTATTATTCTCAAATAGATTAAGGTAATTAAGCTTACATGTTGCGTCTGCATAAGTCAACAAAAAAGCAAGCGCCACGTAACTTTTGCCCACGCCGCCCGTTCCAGCAAAAATTCCCACTGTGTTTTCTCGAAAGCCCCTAAAAATAAATTTTAGAGGTTCTGGTTTGACGAACATTTTTGTCAAATCAAATAAATTCGACTTGGCTGGCAGCTCCTGTTCTTGCTCTGCTTCCGCCTGTTGCGGTTGCGGTTCAATTAATTTATGTATATCGCTTTCCGATATCTGCTCTACTGTCTCATTCCCGCCAAGTTCGATAAAAATGTTATAAAATAAAGAATCGATAAATTGCTCTTTGTTGAAAGCGGGCGCGGTCCGGCGGGCGTAATCCCTGAAATCGTGGTCTTGATAAAAATTACAAACATGAACTCGCTCGGCTATCGCTTTAACTGCTTCAATAACTTTATCGAAACTGCCGCTTTTGTCATGGTCGGGTAGGACTATAACCGCCTTGCCTATTAGTTGTTCTTTGAAGCCCGCTAATCCTGCCTTTTTGCTGTCTGTCGGTAGAACTATATAGTCGAACCCAAGCCAGTCAAGGATAAGCCATTCCGCCACTCCGCTTGCCATAAATACCAGTTTTTTATCTGTCAGGCGGTTGAATATAGGTTGAGAACCGCTCCATTTCCACTTTATCGAACCGGCATTTTTTGTAATTGTAGAAGCGTTCGGAGCGACAAATAAAAGGCGGTTTTCGCCGCTCCATTTTGTAAGCCCTATATTTTTAAAGCTGTCGGCTGTTTTATCCCATAAAACCGTCGGTATTTCGGCGGTTAATAGCCTTTCTATTTCGTTATTATCTATCGCAGGAGCAGGAGCAGGCGTCGGTTTTGGTTCGTATTTTTCGATATTCAGAATAGAATATAAATCAAGTTCGTCTATTAATTCCGTTCTTGTATATGCCTGCCCGCAGCTATGGCAGTATAAAGTTGGCGTTTCTGAATTATCGTTGATTTGTGCTTCGAAATTGTCTTTACAGAGCGATTCGCCGCTTTTGCAAATTGGACAACGGCAAACAACGTTATTGCCCGTTCTCATTGTTTCGACGCCTGCGGCTTGCAGGATATCAAGGATTGAATAATCGCTAATCTTATTCATATTCACCTCCTTCAAAGTCAAGCGTAAGCTGGCTTTTTAGGCGGGCGGCTCGTCCTGTCCGTGGGCGGGGTGGCTTAACATCGACGATGATAAGTGGGGTGTCGTCGTCCGGCTCGTCCGACATTGTGAATAAGGCCGGCGCCGGCTCGTCGTCGTCCATATCCACGTCGTAGACATGGTGATCAATATATTCCCATGTAAGTAGGTCGGCCTCTGGGTCTATCCCTGTCAAGGTCTGGTCGGCCAGATAATTATATAGAGTCGCAGTGTCCTCGCTGTCTGCTGTCGGTATGACGGCGTCAAGACTGGCTATCCCGCCGTGTGCCGCAAAGTAGGCCTGCCGTGCGCGTAACATCGCAAGCTCCGTTCTGTTGCTATTTTTGGCGTTTTTTCGCGTTGTAATATCGTGAAAAAATTGCCTAATTTTAAAATTAATAAAATTTTGAGTTTTTTTCTCTGTTTTTTCCGTCCATTTTTCAAAGATAGAAGGGTAGAAGTGAGGATTTTTTACGGCGTGATTGACGAGGTCTGACACTATTTTCCGGCGGATATCGCCGGTCAGGATATCGTCGTTGATTTTGTCGTCTTCGATTGTAGAATAATTGGCAATGTATAGTATATCGAGGAGATTAGCTAATTGGTCAATATAGAATTGTCTTTGTTCTTTATTGTAGATTTTTTGAATATTTATGCCGGCGAACGGGGCGGGGCTTGCATTTTCGGGCGGAGCGCAGGGCGGAGCGACGCTGTCGTATGCCTGCTCGGCGGCGGTATTAATAGCTATATATCCGTCAATATTGATTAATGTTGCTTTCGCCGTTTCAATATTTTTTCTTAGAATAACAAAAAAATCTTTAATTTTTTCAATTTCTTTTTTTTCGATTTTGCGGCGGGCGGCGGCTGGAATAATGCTGTCGAGTCCGGGGCGGTTGTCCATCATTTCGAAGAATGCGGCGGCGGCGGGAATAATAGATATTATCATTTTTTGCAACAACTCCGAAAACGCCATTAGGCATGGGACATGCTGATAAATCCACGCGTCCCCGCTGTCTGTTATCTTTATTTTTACATTTGTTTTCATTTTTTTTACCTCCATTTTAGTTTTAAAAATTAATCCAATAATGTGTAATTTTTATCGATAATTTTATCGATAGATTCTATCAATATATCCGTTACGCTCTTATTTAGTTTCTTTGCGATTTCTTGGATTTCTTTTTTCTTTTTTTCTGTTATGCGGATATGTATATATTTATTTTTGATTAACATTTTTTTTCACCTCCTTTTTTTTATTCTTTACATATATGTTATCACGTATAATAATAAATGTCAAGTCTTTTTTTTATTTTTTTTAATTATTTTTTATTAGCAATGCAATTATTTTTATACCTGTAATGTAAACTTTTTTGTTCGCAATGCGTTTTTTATATTCTTTTTTATGTCAACACATATTGAGATAAAAAACGACAAAATACTAAATAAAAATACGATATGGTAAAGTATGGTATTTTATGGACTGCAAAAATAGCCTTTTTGCTTTTTTGGCTATAATAAAATCAATAACTTACAATTTGTCAACACACGATTAAATGCAGGAATTAAAAGGATTTGAAAGGTTTTTTAATTGGATAGGCTTGTTATTTTTAAAAAATTATAGCAGAATTATAACAGAATTTAGCAAAAACGGTATAAAAATAGATAAAAACAGAATAAATAAAAATGCTATTAACATCAGTAAATAAGCCGCAATGCCTTTGTTTTATTAAGTTTCATTTAACCTTAAAAAGCGTCTGTTAATCACTGGGTCGATGGTTCGAATCCGTCTCGGGGAGCCAGTTTAAAACCTCTATAAATAAGTCTTTCCAGACTATCTTAAGATATTTCATCAAGATAGACGATAATCTTGCCACTAAAAA
>JAJYYR010000035.1 GCA_021800805.1 bacterium | reverse complement strand
CTTCAGCCTTTTCTATAAATATAAAGGATTCTTTTTCTTCGGAAATTATGGATTTTTCATTCAAAAATAATATCGCTAAATAATCGTACGGAATAATAAAATCAATTCCCTTTAATAACGAATAATATTTTTTTATATTTAAAGGCAGGGTATGATAGACTCCGTATTCATTATAGACGTTGCCGATATAAAAATAAGACTCGTCCTTGTAATATTTAGCGAGATATTTGTTTAACCCCCATTTTTTAACCGATTTAACGCCGTTTTTTGGAATAACGGAAAAATTAATATTTTTAGATATTACCGCAAGCGCCGCCGGAATTTCAAAATCCGCCGTTTTTCCGGGATAATCATGGGAAAAGATTGATTTTTCTCCGTCAAAATACTGGTAAATATCATATTCTTCTATATAAATTAAATTTTTATGCATGGTTTTTAATTTAACGTATTCGGCTGGTTTAAATTTATTAAATCGGGGAGATAGCTTGCCGGTATTTCTATTTCATACCCGGGAGATTCTACCGGGACATAGCTCATTCCTCCCTCCCGGTAGGAATAACGCACCGTTCCCCAAACCTGAGGAAGATACGGATTTTGGAACGCACCTCCTACCCATGAAGCGTAAGAATAAGAATCTCCCGCATTGTTGGTCTCCGATGAACTGTAATCGCATTCGGAATTCGGGTTATTGGCATAACTCAGTACCGCATTATTTCCATTTACCGCCTCTACTATAAAATATAACGACAGCATTCCGCCGTTCCATATTCTAGTATATGTTTTCCCCCTGCCGGAATTTATATATGCGGTTTCGGTAATATAACATATTGCTCCGGTTATATAAAAACTCATTCCTATATATTGACTATAGGCGCCTGCCTGGTTATTATCTACGGCTATCGGGTCTATATAAATTATTTCATTCCCGTTAATCATAGCGCTTCCGGGTATATTATGCCTTATATCGTTATAAAAGTCGTAATAATTATTCGATTCTTGGCTTTGCGCCGCCGTTATCTCGAGAGCGTAGCTTATTTCCCGGGGCGTCCCGTTTTGAACGAAATTATTAACGCTTAAGCATATTTTTGTATCGTTCTTTGCGGTTATACTCCCGTATATACAGTCCGAAGAAGGGTTGCCGCCGACAAAGTTAATTCCAAGGCCATCGGCAAGGTATCCGGCGGTCTGGAGAGCTCCTATAGCGCTAAAACTATTATTATTATTTACGTAGGTACTCTCCGCATTTATAAGGGCGTTGGCAAGCAACGATATATTATCGGCTCTGCTTTCAAACACCATCCCTTTGAGCGTGGGTAAGGACAAAGCCGCCATAATCGAAACGACGACCATGGAGATAATCACGCCTATAAGTGAAAATCCTTTATTATTCCCTGCGATATTATTTTTTGAAATTTGCATAAATTCTCCTTCTCTTTCTATATACAGTCAAAAAAGGCTCAGCGCCGCCGTAAAAAATCTAACGACAGCCTGTACCGCTCTATTTATTAAACCGCTTTGATTTTCGGTATTTATATAGCTCGTTCCGCCGTTCGCATCCGGACTTGTAAGCGTCGAACTAACCGGAGAAGCGCTATCCGGATTAGATGCGAAAGATGGCGGATTTATTTTAAGATTAAAAGAAATATCGGCTAAACCGTCGTCGGACGAAATTTGCTCCGTTTTTCCGGTAATGCCCTTGCTTATCTCGCGTACGGCTATATCCGAATAAGTAAAATCGTCCGGCATAAGAACATTCAGCGTTCCGCCCTGCAAGTTTACGCAGATATAAATATTTATTTTAAATAATATTTTCTTCACGCACCCTTCATTATTGAAACTGTAAACCGGAATAGGGCTTAAATATGCCGGACTGCTTTGTTCAAGGTCTGCTATGTCCGCAAACCTTCCGTAGTTCGAAAAATATGCATGCTCCGCCTTTATTACGAGGTCTGCAGTATTTACTACATTCTGCGCCTCTAAGTTGTAAATCTGCCCTTTACTCAAACCGAAACATAATTTTGAGAATATTAACGTATAAAACAGGGTAATTCCGACTATTTCGGCTAATATAATGCAATGTTTCATAATTATCCATCCGTATAAACTTTTAACTTCTTTGGCTTCTTTGTAATTTAATTAAACGTAAAGGTTAAATTCCCCTGAAAATTAGAACTATCGGCCGATGAGGCATTGCCGTTAAATAAATCGCTCAAACAAGTCTGTCCGTTACCTATATTAAAAACGGCGTTTTCGCTTGCATCGACTCCGGATATAGAATTTTCTAATGAATTACATATATTTAAAGCCTGCGCATTGGTCATCTGAGGGGCATTTATGCCTATTATGTACCGATATTGTCCGGGATTGGAATTTGTCGAGATAAAATAGCTCTGTATAAAACCCGGATTAGGAGGAGCGACGTTATTTCCGTTGACCGTCCATGATGCAGGAAGAAGATTATCTTCCTGCATCGCATAAGGAAGAGATACTCCCGAAGGCGGCATAATGCTTCCTCCGTTTACCTGCATATAAGAATTTACGGCAGACTCAATTTTAGTGATAGATTGAACCGTGGCGGTAACGTTTGACGAACCTATAAGCCCGTTATAAACCATCAAACCTCCTGCAGATAGTATTCCCACCACTATCATTGCGACTATAATTTCCATTAGAGTAAAACCGTCGTTGCTTTTTTTAAATTTTTTTTTAATCATATTTTACCGCCTCCTTAAATTTTATTTGTTATGATTTGATTGATTTAATTCTGATTAATCGATTAATAGTTTGCCGGCAATCCGACCATTCCTTGGATAAGAGGCAAAAATAAAGAAAAAAATATTAAAAATAAAAAAAATACGACGGAAGCAATAGCTAAAAAAAATAATCCTTTTGCAAATAACTTCATATACCGGTTTGATTTTTCCTTAAATTCCAGCGATAATCTTAAGACCGTTTCGGACAAAAAACCTCCTATTTCCGCATAACCGATAGATTCTACGGCATCGTCCGATAAAAAATTTGCATTAACAATTGAATCATGCAGGGTAATTCCGCTAATCAAATCCGCGTAAATTAATTCAAATTTATTTTTAAAATATATCTTGGAAGTATTTTTCCTAAAATAATTAAATGCGGCGTTAACCGTAACGCCAGATGAAATCATTAGAGAAAATTGATAAAAAATCCAGTTCAGATAGCCGTAATTTACAATGTTTCTGATTTGAGGAATATCAAGCATAAAAGATACCGTTTTAGTTTTAATTCGAAACAAGTCAAAACCGAGCGCGGCTAAACCGAATGCGGCTAAAATTATGCAGTATATAAAGATATTTTTTAAATAATTAAATAAACTCAAAATATTTTTAGTTGACTGCGGTATATGCGGAAATTGACTGAAAAATAAAGCAAAGGTCGGAATTATATAATATAAAAATACCGAAAATGCCACGAATAGCAAGAAAAATAGAAAAGATGGATAGGCTAACGCTCCAGCTATACTCTTTTTATAAGAATTTTTTGTATCGAAATATTCCGATATTTTTAAAAAAGTCTGCGGATAATCGCCGGTTGAATCGGCTAAATCTAACAGCGAAAGAACAATTTCTTCAAAATTGTTTGAAATAAAGATTTCTTTAAGCGTTTCGCCTTTATCTAACAAAGAAACGCAATTTTTAATAAGTTTAAGCCGTTTCCTTGATTTTGATAGTTTGTGATTGTAATAAAGCCATTTTACAGGGTATAATAATTTATATTTTCCGCTTGCGGCCGGCTTTTTATCCCCTTTATTCATATAACTCAATGCCTTGCCTACAGAGCCGGAAGATTTTGCAAGCTGATAAAATTCCGTAAAAAATACGGAAAGCTCCTTATCTTTCATGCCTGCGTTGCGAACCGGACGCAATATATCTAAAAATATGTTGGGGAGCACAACGGCAGGCATATAACCTTCCAGTATTATTGCCGATTTTGCCTCGGACAAGCTCTCCGCTTTGATATTTTTTATCAGGCTGTTGCCTTCCGGCGTATAAAATTTTATTAAATAATTTTTTATCATTTTAATAATCGGATTATTTCGACAGATCAAAATACGTTACGGGGTCTATTTCTCCGTTAATCAATTTATTAAAAGATTGAACTTTTAAAGATTCAAAATTAGACAAATTCATTAAAATTTCTTCCAGCGACGAAAGATTAAAAAGCGCAGCCATATTACCGTATATTTCTTCTTTTACGGCATCATTGAATTCTGCAATTTCAATTAACGGTTTTCTTTTAACGTATCCCGTCCCTCCACAGTTATCGCAACTTTTTTCACCCCTTACATATACGGAATCAAAACATGAAACTTCTTTAAAATCTAAGAATCTGTTGCACATATTAGTCTTAGACAACATGGAGGCGGTAAATTTTAAATTTTCCTCTAAAGCATATCTATATATGGACGGTAATTTCTCCGAACCGATTCTTTTTTTACATTCGGGACAAAGCGGATTATAAAGCCTTTGTGCGGTTATGAACTTTAAAACCGAAAATAATTGGCCTGAATCTATATTAAGAGATTTAAATCTGCCGAATATCGAAAGGGAAGAATTGGTATGAAGGGTAGTAAGAACGAGGTGTCCGGTTTCTGCCGCGATTAATGCATGTTTTGCCGTTATTTCGTCCCTAATTTCGCCTATCATCATAATATCCGGCTCGCTTCTTAACATAATGCGGACGGCCTCGGAATAGCCGAAATCTTCCGATATATTCATCTGAGTGATGTTTGATTCTCTAAGCTCTATTTCTACCGGATCCTCTATAGTTATAATAGAACTTTTCTTCTGCGACAAAAGTTTTAGCATAGCGTAAAACGTCGTAGTTTTACCCGAACCGGTAGGTCCGGTCGAAATAATCAAGCCTTGCGGATGAATATAAGACTTCTCTAACAATTCAACTTTATCATCCGTAAATCCGATATATTTAAAATCAATAACCTTATTCAGTCCATGAATTCTCAAAACCGCTTCAAAAAGCGCCGATTCTTTATCTAATTTTGAGGAAATAGGTAAAAATGCGACTCTTATATTGACCCGAACGCCTTTATAAAAATTAGAAATAAAAATAAATTTTGCATCCAATCCTTGCCCCTTTTTCAATGTTATTTGACAATTCCCCGCTATTATATTGATTATTCTCCGGCCTGCTTCTAAACTTAAAACCCTTATGTTTTCCTGACTTATTTCCGTATCCATTATAATCATATAAAAATTTTCGGACCGCTTGATTCTTAAGTTTGGAGAACCTTTTAATAAGGCAATTTCAATTGCTTCATCTAAAATTTCTTTTTCGGAAAATACGGCCTTGTTTATAAATATTTGATTAAGCGCTTCATAAATTTTTCTTTTCGTCGAAAACCCTATTTTAAATTTTTTTAAATTTTCGTCGAAAGCCATTTTTTCGGAAAGGCTTGCGGTAATTTCACTGCAAATTATATAGGGAATATCCTCTTTTCTTACAACTATAGCCGGAATTTCGTAAAGAAAACTAAAACCTAGCTCTTCGTTTTCTTGTTTATCGATATATAAAGACAGGGTATTTAATTCCTTAAAAAATTCCCTGCCCGAATCGTAAGCAAGATAAGCGGATACATCCGAATCTGTAATGCAGCCGCTTTCTATTAAAATCTCGCCTAATCTTTTTTCGCTTATAGTTTGCACGAAAAGAGCGTCTTTAATCTGGGTTTCCGTTAATTTTCCTTTTGATATTAAATATTCGCCTATCTTCATAAAATCTTATCTTATAAAGTTATTTTAGGGGTCAGCATAATCAGGAGATCTTCCTTTTGGCTTAAATCGTTTATAGAGTTAAATAAGTTCCCTATCAACGGAATTTTAGACAATATAGGAATTCCATATGTATTTTTTGTTTTATCGGCGGTCAATATGCCGCCGACAAGTACCGTAGAACCCGATTTTACGTTAACGGTGTCCGAGAAACTTTTTGATTCTATTACCGGGTTGCTGAAACTGTCGCCGCTGACCGAAAAAGACTGGTAACCCGTAATAGAATTGTCTATCAGGCTTAAAGTAACGGAAACCGAATTGTTTTTAAAATTTATATGAGGAGTAAAGGATATGGAAAGACCGGTCTGCACCTGAGATATAACGGGATAAGTCTCGGTCTGGGACAAACTTAAAGCCATAGTCTGTATGCTCGAAATATACGGAGTTATCGTTCCCGATGAAATCAGCCTAGTCTGCCCGTCAATCAAAACAAGCCTCGGCTGAGATATTACGTTAACCGCCCCCTGCGTTTTAAGCGCATTTAAAATTGCGCTGCTGTTTCCTGAACCGGTAAAGCCGATATACGGCGCATTTGATATATTATTTCCTGAGGCAAGCTGAGCCGCAACCGATATAGACTCTGCACCGAAAGCATTCGATTTGAATGCCTGATTAAATAACAGATTCCAGTTTATGCCGGTTTGAAATCCTTTATTTAAACTTACGTCTATTACCTCGACTTTTAAAAAAACCTGTTTTGAAAGAAATTTATCGATTCTTTTTATATAGGCGGAAACTTCGTTGACATTGGAAACCCTGTCTTTAACCCATATTAACCCGTCTTTGGGATTAATGAAATATTTTCCTTTTTTCGTGAGCATTTCTTTAATATTCCTTGAAATAATGCCATAGAGGCTGTCGGACTCCGAAAGCGTTAAAGAAATAGAGCCGGAAGGATTAGAAGAAACTGCGTTGCTTTCGTTAGTATTGCCGGCAGGATTTATGGAATTTGCCGAAGCCGTACCGACCGGCTGAGCGCTTCCCGTATTCTGACCGTCCGGCATACCGGCAGAATTAGAATTACTTATATTATTGTTATTATTGTTCTGCCCGTTCATACCGCTTATCCCGACCGTGGACGAAAAAGACGAAAGTAAATCGGAAACCGGAATATGAAACGTTTTTTCCTCTACCGCGTAAACATATAACATTCCGTTTTTATAGCTGTATTTAAAGCCGTTGGAAATTACCAACCCTTTTAATACATTGTATAAAGGAACAGCTTTATAATATGCGTCGTTTTTTAATTCGGCGGGGAAACCCCCGTAAAAAATAACGGGGACGCCTGTTTCGCGCGATAAGAGCATTAATGCGGATTTAACGCTTCCTCTGCCTACAAGGGAAACTTTTTGCATAAGAAAATCGGGGACGGGATGCTTTTCGACTCTTTTATTATATTTATTATATATGTATCTATATTTAGCGATATGATTCGGGCGTACGGTTCTCCTTTGAACCGTTTTTTTATTAATATTACTAT
>JAJYYR010000034.1 GCA_021800805.1 bacterium | reverse complement strand
CCGTGAATATCGACATTATTCCGGGTAAACCGATTTTAATTTCCAATATATTAGTTCAATTTAAATTATATTATCCTAAAAAAAGGGTTAAGACCCTTATTAAAAAAATGCTATTAAAGCCTTTGAACCAATATGAGGTGCAAAAACTAAGAAAAAAAATTTGGGATTTATATAAAAACAAAGGCTATCTTAACGCTGTTATAGAAAAACCGAAAATTACCTATATTTCTAAACATAAAGCAGTTATAACTTTCGATATTCACCCGGGCTATAAAATAATATTCCATTTTAAAGGCGCAGAACCTCTGAAACAAAATTTTATCGAAAATTCCGTACTTGAAATAAAAAACGTGTTAATTTTCGATGAAGGGACATTCAGGGCATTTCAGAGAGTCTTGAGAAATTTCTTTAAAAAGGAAGGCTATTTTTTTACGGAAATTTCTTTTAAGGAAAAGAAAGATGAAGCCGCTAAAACTATAGATATATATTATGAAATTAAAAAAGGGTCTAAAGTAGAAATAAAGAGGCTAGTCATAAACGGAAACGAGCCAGTCCGCAAAAAAACTATAATATCGCTCATGAAAACCCGCATAACGTCTTTTTTTAACAGAGAATATTTATGCGAAAAAAGGCTTAAAAGCGATATGACAAATATCGAAAATTATTACAATAACGAAGGCTGGCTTTCCGCCGCCGCTTCTTATAAACTAAAATTTGCCGCCGATAAAAAAGGCGTTGTTATCACCTTGAATATAAATAAGGGGATACCGACCGTCGTAAAGAATGTTTATATCAAAGGTCTCCCCGTCTTTTTAAAAACGGATAAAAAACTGACGGATTATTTTTTTAAAATGCAAAAATCGCCTTTTTATATAATTAAGGCGGAGAACGGAAAGAACCTGCTTTCCACTAAGCTGGCGGATTCCGGCTTTGTTTTTTCTAAAGTAAGGCTGGATATTAAATATTCTAAGGACAGGAAATACGCAGTCCTTTATTATTATATCGAGAGCGGTCCGAGGGTCCGCATAAAAAATATTTTAATCATAGGAAATACCGTCACGAAAACATATTACATAAAGAGCCTGCTGCTTTTTAAAAAAGGGCAGTTTTACAGCCAGAAAAAAATAATAGATACGCAGAGCAGGCTTTATAGGGCCGGAATATTTAATTCCGTGAACATTAAGGTCGATAATCCCGAAAATAAAAAACCTGATAAAACCATAATAGTCAGCGTGAAAGACGTAAAACCTTTAGATCTCAGCTTTGGCGCAGGCTACGGCACATATACTAGATATAAGGGGTTTATTCAGCTCGAGAACAATAATCTTTTCGGCACTGGCAAGTCTCTATCCGCCCGCTTTTCGAAAAGCGCAATATACACCAACCTTCTTTTAAATTATTACGACCGTGCCATATATAATTACAGCGGACTTGCTTTTAACGCGCAGGGGCTCGATACGGATATAATTACCCTTAATTATACTATGCGTAAAGAAGGGGGCGCCGTTTCTCTTATCAGGCGGTTTAACGACCGGTTAAAAGGCCTCCTTTCCTATGGAATGTTTTACGACTTTCTTTCGGGGTTGAACCCCGGGGCGCAAATAACGCCGAGGGACACCGGTTTTACGAGGATAAGTTCCGCTTCCGCTTCCGTCATATATAATTCTAAAAATAATATATTTAACCCGACCTCCGGAAATTTGACGGCGTTAAGATTTACATATTCAAATTTTTTAATCGATTCCCAGGTCAATTTTTTTAAGATTTTTTTTCATACGGAAGAATATATCCCTTTTATTTACAATACCACTTTTTTGTATTCTCTGCGATTCGGCTATATAAAGCCTCTCTCGCCGACGACCCAGCTGCCTATAAACGAAAGATTTTTTCTAGGCGGCAGAACGACGGTGAGAGGTTTTCCTCAGGATTCTATCGGACTCGTTAATTTGAATCCTTACAGTTATCCGATAGGCGGGGATGTTATGGAAAACTATAATTTACAGCTTAACGTTCCGGTTTATAATAATATTAATTTTTTTGTTTTTCAGGACGGAGGCAACGTATTTTTGAATACTCAGGATATCAGACCGTTAGCGTTGTATAAATCCGTAGGGGCAGGTATAATGTATTTGTCTCCGATAGGGCCTATAAGTTTTTCCTATGGTTTCATACTTACGAGAGAGCCTTATTGGCCGGCGGGCGGGGTTAATTTTACCGTAGGGACGTCATTTTAAAAAATAAAAGATAAATGAGCGGCGAAATAAATCGGTCGGATATTGATATTAAAAACAGGCTGAGAAAAGGGTTCTCTACCGGAAGTACAAGTACCGCCGCTATAAAGGCGTCTATCAGGTATTATTTCAAACCGGAAAAATTTTCAGCCATAAAAATAAAAATGCCCGGAGGCGAAAATGCGCGCTTAAATATTTCCGGATTAGAAAGCCGCAGACTCTACGGAAACGGAACGGTTGTTTCAAAAGCCGTTGCAGTTAAAGATTCGGGAAGCGACGATTCCGACGTAACCGGCGGCATAAAAATATGCGCTGATTTTACCGTTATAAATAAAAACAATAAAAACGAAATCCTTGGTCTGAAAAAATATTATGAAAAATTGTCCGTTTATAATATAATAAAATGTCCATGGAAAGGCGGAACCGCTACCATGATACTTGCGGCGTCAAAAGGCGTCGGTAAGGCAACAAGACCCGGGTTGCCGGTGAGAGCCGGTTTTCCGGCCGTTAACCCCGTCCCTTTTGCAATGATAGAACTTGCCGCAAGGGAAGAGTTATGCTCTTGGATAAAAAAAGGCGCGTTAAATTTAAATTCGTTAAATAATAAAATATTTATTTCTATATTGTATATACCCGAAGGAGAGGAAACAGCCAAGAAGACTTTAAATCAGAGGTTAGGCATAGAAGGCGGAATAAGCATATTAGGCACTACCGGCTATGTTATACCGGTATCGACTAAAGCATGGCTCGAAACCATAAAGGCGTCTTTGAAATTTTTATCGGAAAATAAGATAAATACCTGCGTTTATACCCCGGGAAGGTACAGCGAAAAAATAGCGTTAAAAATTATTAAGGATTTGCCGTATGAAAGTTTTATAGAAATAGGCGATTTTATATCATATTCAATAAGAAAAGCGGTAGAATCCGGCATAGAAAATATCATTTTAGCCGGACAGTTCGGGAAAATTATAAAAATAGCGCAGGGGGCAAGAAATACAAACGCAAAATACAGCAGTTTAAATTTAAAATTTCTTGGAGAAATAGTTAGAGAAACGGTTAAAGGCATATGCGGCGGCGGCAAAGGCGTAGAACAAGGCGAATACATATATAATCTCATCATTAACTCTAATACGTCGAGAGAGGCATATGGACATATAACGTCGGACGAGTTTAAAATTTATTCAGATATTATTTTGGGAAATATATTAAAAATTACAGCCGAAAATTTAGCTAAAATTGCGGGAGAAGGCGTAAATATAAAGATCATTTTGATATCATACGACGGAAACGCGATAAAGAAAATCGAGCTTAAAGCCCTTAAAATATAAGGCACGAGATACTAAGGAGGATAAATTTTATAAATGGCAAAAAAAGTTCATATAGTGGGAATATCCCAATGTTTTTTAGAAGCGGCAAAAAAAGAAATCTTGGATTTATTTACCGATAAAAAAAACCGAATAGACGCCGTTTTTGCGAAGAAAGAAGATTTAGGCCTGCTTTCTTGGGTAAGGGAGCAAATTTCTTCCATAAATAAAAGCATAATATTCGAAAACAACGGGAATTTAACCCGCTTAAATAATGCCGTAATATTTTACGACAGCAAGATAAAATTCATAACAGATTATATAAGGGAGAACCTCGGTAAAAAAAATATTTTAATTCTGGCAAACGGTGACCCTAATTTTTTTGGCATTGGCGGAACGATATTAAGCCTCTTAAAAGAAAATGAAAAAAGATTTATAGAAGTTTATCCCGCAGTTAGTTTTATGCAGGCAGGCTTTTCAAGATTAAAAATTCCTATGACCGAAGCTTTAATAATAAGCCTGCACGGGAGAGATTTCAAAAATATTTACGAGGCCCTGCATTCAGGAAAGCATACGATCGGCATATATACCGACGATATCAATACGCCCGGTAAAATATATACCGAGCTTGAAGAAAAAGGGTTTTTAGAAGAATTTGAATTTTATGCGTTGACTGAGTTATGCACTAAAAATGAAAAAATTTACAAAAGTTTTACAAAAGAAATTTTGGACGACATAAGCGGTAAAAAGAATATAGTAGTATTAAACGGTAAAAATAAAAAAAGCGCTGATTCAGCTTCCAACGACGGACTAAAGAGCCTTATTTTAGGAATAGACGACGATAAATATATTCATGCGGCGGGAGAACCGACCAAAAAAGAAATCAGGGCGGTAAGCCTGTCCTTAATGGATTTAAGAGCGGATTCCGTAATTATAGACGCGGGGTGCGGCAGCGGCAGCGTAAGTATAGAAGCGTCCGCGATAGCCCATAAAGGCGTCGTCTATTCAATAGACAAAAATGAATTTAAGATAGAAAACCTCAAAAATAATATAAAGAGATTCGGCAGGCATAACATCGAGCCTATTTTAGGCGAACTTCCCGAAGCAATGAAACAGTCCGGAAAAGCGGGACAGGCGGATTCGATATTTATCGGAGGCGGAGGGAGTAAAGATGTGAGAAAGATTTTGAAAGAATCCCTTCATATTTTAAAAAACAAAGGCGTTATAGTTATGAACGTTATAACGATAGATTCGTTAAACGGCGTTCTGACGTTTATTAAAGATTACGATTTGAAAGGGGACGAAAATATAGAAATAAAATACGAAATTATATCCGTTAACGTGTCAAGATTGAAATCCGTCAAAGAAGATTCATATTTTCAGGCATTGAATCAGATATATATCGTTAAAATTATAAAAACCGTTAAATCGTCAAATAAACCGTCTAATACGGACAGGAAAATATCCGGCAGAGGCAGGGCGCTTACTTTCAAGATTGAACAAGGCCAAAGCGCATATCAGCCTAACGTGAAGATAAGAAATAAAGCTATTAAAGTAGATAGCGTTAAAGATAACGGCGAGAATAAAGGAATCATAGATAACATAGATAATGCCCAAAATGATTGAAAAAAAATTATTTATCGTAGGCGCAGGTCCGGGGGATCCGGAGCTGATAACGGTAAAGGCGGTTAATGCGCTTATTAAAAGCGATTTTATATTTTATCCCGACGTTTGCGGTGGGAAAAATAAAATAGCATACGATATCGTAAAAAACGCCGTGAAATTTGCGGGCGCGCCGGATTTTGCGGAAGAAAGACTTATTCCCTTGGAAGTCGAAATGAAGCGTTCGAGCGGAAGAAATAAAAATTTATATAAGGAAAACGCCTTTAAAATAATCGAAAAGTTAAAAGAAGGCTCCTGTTCCTATGTTACGCTTGGGGACCCTATGTTTTACAGCACATACTGGGGGCTGCACAATGCCATTCAAGAAGTCTTGAATTCCGAGGGGAATGGCATAAACATAAACATAAGTATCGTCAACGGCGTTTCGTCTTTCCATTATTCGATGGGATTAATAGGAGAGCCGTATATCATAAAAAACGGTTCGGTTTTAATATCCGTTCCGGTAAAAAAAGATTTAACCGAAATAGAAAACGAAATAAGGTTTATTGCGGGTAAGATTTTTAAGCCTCAAGTTATAGTTTTTATGAAAGCCGGCGGTTATGTAAAAGATATTTTAAATGTGTTCAAAGAGTCGTGCGGCAAAGAATTAGAAGCGGGAAGACTAAAGCTTTATTTAATCGAGAAATCTATCCTTGTAAACGATTTTATGAAAAAGAAAGATTTGAACTTCGATTATTTTTCGATTCTTATAGGGGTTTTTATATAATATGGGAAAACCAGACAAATCCAAAATTTATTTTATATCGGCTGGTCCAGGCGACCCCGAGCTTTTGACGGTAAAAGCCGCCAAAATATTAAAAAAGTCCGATGCCGTTTTTTATGCTGGTTCTTTGATTAATCCCGGAATGCTAAGAGTTATAAAAAAAGGAGCGGAATTAATAGACATGAAAGTCCTTGATTTCGAGCAGATCAAGGAAAAATTAGAAAATCTTTTGGAACCGGAACAAAAAAAAAATATAATTTCTATTCTTCATGCCGGAGATTCTTCCATATATTCCGCAATAAACGAACAGATGCATTATCTGGAAGGAATGGGGGTAAAATATGAAATTATACCCGGGGTTACCGCGGCATTTGCCGCAAGCGCCGCCAACTTGTCTATTCTGACTATGCCGGACGTATCGCAGACGGTAATATTTTGCAGGGGGGAAGGAAGAACTGGTAAAATGCCTGTAGGACAGGATATAAAGAGTCTTGCGAGCCACAGGGCTACGATGGCTATATATCTAAGTTTCGGGCTTATAGAGCCGGTCGTCCGCGATTTAAAGGAATATTATCCTGAAAATACGCCGTGCCTTATTGCCAAAGACGTATCGCTTAAAAGTCAAATGTTAATAAATTGCGAATTGAAAGACGTGGTCAAAAAAGCCGGGGATTTTTCCGTTAAAAATATGGCGGTTTTAATAGTCGGAGAAGCTTTAAAAGGAAAATATTTTAAAGAAAACAGGTCAAAACTTTATGATAAGAGCTTTTCGCACGGGTTCAGAAAAAATAAGGACGATTAACCCGGATTCAATTTATAAGATTACAAATATTGCTTTTGTAATACTATCAGAAAATTCGTTAAATAATGCGGAAAAGATTTATAAAAATATTGTAAAAAAAAATGCTGCAGGCAATATACGGGAATTTTCCGAAATTATAAACGTTCATTTTTTCATAGAAGATAAAAAAAATGCTCTAATTGGCAAAACTTTCAACTTTATCGGAGAAACTAATGAAGAAACGAACCGATCGAAAGGTTTATTCAATAAAGATTTAAACCGTGTAATACTAGATATTAAATTATATAAAAAATTATCCGATAATTACACTATTAAAATACTTCTTGGCGAATACGATTATGTCATTTTTTTTCTTGCCGTAGGGGCGGTAATCAGACTTATTACGCCTTATATAAAGGATAAATTTACGGATCCCGGGATTATAGCGATAGACGAAGCGGGTAAATTCGTCGTAAGCTTACTTTCGGGGCATATAGGCGGAGCGAATAGATTTACCGAAGATATTGCGGAGTATATTGAAGGATCGATACCGGTAATTACTACGGCAACGGATACCGTGAACTGTTTTTCTCTTGATATGTTTGCGGAAAAATTTGATTTAGTTATAGAGAACAAAAAAGAAAAGATTTTAGAATATAATATGTCCTCCATAGAAGGCAAAAAATTTGAAATAGTTCTTGAAAATATGTTTAGGTTCGGGGAAGTGAAATCTTATATCGGTAAATTTAGCAATGCCGAAAATATAAACGTCGTCGGGGCATTTGATTTAATAAAATTAAATAAAGCTAAGGTAATTTTAGTTTCGGCAAAGGATGATTCAAAAATATTATTTTCCGCCCCGAATTTAGTTATTTTACGACCCAAACGCTTTGTGGTGGGAATAGGATGTAATAAAAAAACAAGTTTT
>JAJYYR010000033.1 GCA_021800805.1 bacterium | reverse complement strand
AGAATTTAAAGCATTTTCTCCTTTAACGTCCGCAATAAACAACTCCTATATTTTAGGATACGATAAATTTAAAGATGAAGATATGTGCGCTATATATAAAACTTTAAATTGTGAGTAATTCATTAGTCGTTTTAAGATGTATATGCAATAAAGTAACATTTATTAGAATTAATGAACTAAACTAAATAATGCTATTTCCAAATGACCATCGCTCCAAACGCATATTTATTCTTCCAGTCCTTGCCGTTCTTGCCGGCGCGCTTTTACTGTATCCTTTTTTATACCGCAATTTTACCGATATTTATTTTGCCGTAAAAACCGCGGTTTCGACTCATCGGTTAATTATCCCTACCGGCTTTAATTTAAAATATCTCGTTCTTTTCTCCGGATTAATTTTAATGTCTTTGACGGATATGCTTTTTGAAAGAATATCAAGAGTTATCCCTGTATTTTTAATGCTTGCGGGCCTGTTATTCGTCTATATTGCAAATAAGCCCCTTATTAACGCTTTTGAGGCGATAGGCATAGGTTTAGGGATATTTATCCTAATCGATATTTTAAAGCTCGGATCTTACGCTTTTGGAGATATATTAACCGCCGGAGCAATAGGAACTTTCGTAGGAATAGAAAATATCGTTATTATTTCGATTTGCGCTATAATATTAGGAAAGGTTATAACTTATTTCAGCGCAAGATTAGACGGCTTGTTCGATAAGAGCAGGGTAAAAGCGTTTCATTTCGCTTTCGTGCCGGTTTTGTTTTTGACATCAGCGGGTATGTTTATAATCGTAAAAAATTTTTAAAACAATATGCAGGACTCGGAAAGATTCTTATAATAACCGGAATAGTATTAATAATTTTCGGCGTATTATTTACCTTTTTCCATAAACTGCCTTTCGGCAGATTTCCCGGCGATATAGTAATTAAAAAGGGTAATTTTACTTTTTATTTTCCGCTGGGATTAAGTATCATCGCAAGCATAATACTGACGGTTATTTTATATTTAATAAGCAGGCATTAAAAATCATCGTCAAAACCTGAACTTCCGCTATCAAAGCTATCGTCGCTATTAAAACTATCGTCAGAAAAACTGGAATCGTAGTGGCCAAAACTATCGTTGTAATAATAAAAAATAATATATACTGCTAAATCCCATATTTTTACAGGCTTTAACGTTAATTTGTAGCGCATTTGTTATATAAATTAATCTTTTCGTAATATTTCTCTGGTATAATAGATATATCTCAATTATAAGAGGTTATATAGATGTTTATCGCTGAAATAATTATAGCGACGGCAGAGATTGTATATTTCTGGTTTATCTGGTTAGAAAACGAAAAGAAATAGCGAAAGAAATGCAAAAAATGGCATTAGAAAGAAAAATCCGTTAAAAATCTTAAAGATATACTCGAAGAGGATTTTAAGTGGGAACTTGAGGCAAGGAAAAATAAAATATTGGACGAATTTACGGAAAAGTTATATGGTTATCATATGTGTAACGGATGTTTTATTGCTGGGCTATTAATAGGATTATCTTTTTATAGAAAAATGATTATATCTTATAAAGTGTAAATAAATTAATTATAAAGGATGTTATATGCAAGATAAAAAAATGCAGGTTATTTATAAATACTGTGATTGCGATACCGCATTAAAAATTCTTAAAGGACCGTCAATATTATTCAATAACCCGCTTCATTTTAACGACCCTTTTGACTCTTTAATGGATATTGATTTATCCAATCGTAATAAGCAAGATTGGGAAAATTATTTTCAAAAACATGGGATTCCTAAATCGTTATGGGATGAATTATACAAACAAGTTGAGCTTGGGGAGCTTAAACAAACAGAAAGGAACTTTAAAAAACAAATAACAACGATAAGGGTTAGTTGTTTTTCCGAAAACAATGACAATATATTGCTTTGGTCACATTACTCAAAATACCATACCGGTGTTTGTTTAGGTTTTAAGGTTTATAATGAATATGAAAGTAACTGTTTACATTTTAACAGTGAAGATCTATCTGGATTTGATGATTATTCTTTACTTGCCAAAGGAATATTACCGTTACTTAAGGTAGAATATTCGAATGATAAGCCGTATCCGTTTAATCCTATAACCGATAATCCTGAACGTGTAATGGAATTTATAAGAAAAAAAAGTAGATCATGGGAATATGAAAATGAATATAGAATTCCAATTTATAGAAAACATATAAATTTACCAGATCAGCGAGCTGTGCGTTTAGAATCTCACATGGAAATAGATAGTATTATATTTGGGGTGAATAATGATCATAAAGATATGGAGAAAATTATACAAACTATAAATCAATTCCCTGACAATGGAAACTGGATAAAGTTATATAGGGCAGACAAGAATAGAATGAAATATAAAATAGATATTACAGAATATCATTTTTAGTCTTAAGAAAGCGTAAGGAATGGGAAAATGAGAAAAATATAGGGGAGTTAATATATTATTGGAAGTTTTTCCTAAAAATTTGATAGGTTTTGTGGAATTAGATTTGCGACGTCAGAAAAATAAAAAATGTGTTTTAAAAAAATCAGAGGCTTAATCGGATTGCTTAATTTTTGGGCGGGACGTCCTTCGAGCGCGGACATTATTTCAGATTTAAGCCGAATTATTCCGTTAGGGCAGTCTTTTTTTTGAGTCAGGCTCCTTCATCGAGGAGACGAGGCTTAAGGTGTATTCCATGTCGTTTTCGGCCGCTTAGGCGAATAGTGATAAATTACTTGTAATAGAAATTTTTATCATCTTTATTTTTTTAAGTCTTTGTTTTACAATATTATATATTATGGTAAAATTAAATCAAAAGAGGACATAAAATTAACTTTATGCAATGTCCCGTTTGTAATGAAAATATACCAGAATATACGAGAACTTGCCCTTGCTGCCAAAAGGATGTGGGGTTTCCGAACGTGCGTAAGGCTAATTCTTCCGAAGAAATACTAGCTCTTAATGAAAAGGTTATATTAAGGGAAAGCGAAGCAATATCAAATGGCTGCATTAGTATACTGGAACAATTCAAAGAGGCGGTTTTAAAGTCTTCTGCCGTTATGTGCACTGCTTTAGGTAAAATTAACGAATTAGTATCAGACGATAATTATCTATATCAAAATTTCTATAAAGCCGTGGGAAGTGAGGGAAGATTGCCGAAAGATAATAAATATGACAAAATTAGGGGTTCTGTGGATAGTATGTTTTTTCCTAATTATCATGAGGAAATACGTTTTGCTGTTCTATCTATAGACGGGACCGGTCTAACAGGATATGGAAACTGTTGTATGAAATTAAAAGATATAGCTATAGAAAAAAGAACGACCGTTTTTATAGAGAATACATTATTATTTATACAAAAAAATAGAATAGTTCCTGGAGATCCTTTGCCGTTGGGTTGCCGTGCTTCATGGCCAAATAGATATCTCTTAGCGGTTGCAAAACTGGGTGATAGAATTACTGCCGAAACCAAAGAAAGCGAATTTTCAGGCCTTTTAATGCCCTCTCGTGAACGTGATGGGGATTTTATTGAAGTCCATATATATGGTCCCGTTAAGGGAAGTGCTATTGAATCTTTATCATTCGATAAGTCCACAAAAAAATATCGGAGAGAGGATTTGGTTTTATTCAAGTCGGTATTGAATAAAGCTAAGAATAAAGGTATTATTACGGAGACGATAAATCAATGAAAGCTATTTTATCCGGTCAAGCCGGAACAGCGGTTTGTTTTGAAGATAATAGATTCTTTTCTGTAACCTTGGATTCCGAAGAACCTTTATGGGTCGAACTTAAAAAATGGGATGTTTCTTATTTGTTTGCTGATTACAATGATATAATTGAAACGGAGTATGCATCCCGCTCTGAGGTCTTAGAAAAATTAGAAATAGCATGGAAACAAGATAGAGGTTTGCAACTTACTTTAATAGCCTTAGATAGCGAAGAACATCAAGAAACCAGGATAGAGGCCATTGAGTGCTTAAATAATCTTGTTAATAGGTTAGAGGTTATAGAATATATAGAAAATCGTTTATATTCTGCACCCATGCCTAATAATGCAGATCTGGAAGGAGCCATTTCGTTAAGCAATAGAATGTTGTTAAATAAAACAAAGGATTTTTTTTTAAATATTTTAAATGAACAGGATGAAATATTAAAAAGATATAACGCATGGAACGACTTGCCGGATAATATTTTTGACGATACGGTCGGCAGTAAACAAGATTTTTTTTATGAGGCTATCAGATACGGTGCATTCAGATTATTTGTCAAAAAACGGCAAAAAAAAGGCCTCGCTTTATTAGACTTAATAACTCACTCCCATTTTAAAGGATTTAATACAGCTGTTAAAATATTTCAGAAGTGGGATGCTCCTTTTAAGGAATCCAATAAAATAGAATTTGAAAAGCCTGAAATTGAATATGATAATTATAATAATGCAGGGCAAGTTATCCATAAAAAACATATGTCCGCAGATGATGCTTTAGAAAGAGTAGAAAAGCAAAAAGAAAAGATTAAAACACTCCTTCTGAGCGGAGATGCAGATACAGCTTTCAAATATGCCAGTTCACTTATTGAGATACAAAAAATAATTAGCAAGCCTAAACATATAGCTATGTCCCTTTGCGATTTAGCACAATTCTCAAAAGACTCTATAGGGAATCCAGAGCTTCAGGCTAAATTCGCAGAAATGGCAGTATTAGAGGTTCCTAATGATTCTCGGTCTCACTCTACACTCGGAGATGCATATAGATTGCTTGCAAAATATAATGAATCAATTGATATGTATCATGAAGCTGGTGTTAAAGCAAAAACCGCAGAAAATATTATTGTTGCACTTAATGGACATGCTGAAGTATTAAAGGACCTTGGGAGAATAGAGGAAGCTATGAATATTTACGAACAATGCATAAATGAATATGGCGATTATGTTTCTAAAAACGCCATGGCAGCAGCATTAGCTCATCATGGCAGATTGGAAGAGGCATTACTTATCTACAATAAAATATTAGATGAAAACCTCTTAGATGAAAATATGGTTACACATTGCGGCCGCGCCATGGTACTGAATGCAATTGGTAGAGAAAATGAAGCCTTGGAGGAAATCGAAAATATTAGTTATAAAGGAGATGGTGATATACTAAAGCTTAATGCTTATTTATTGAGAGAATCAGGAAAATTAGAAGAAGCTGAAAAAATATTATCCGATTTAATTAAGCAAAATTACTCTATTTATGAAACCAAGGCATCACATGCAAGAATTTTGGCGGATTTGGGTAAATTTGAGGAAGCCATACAAGAAAATAATGACAATATTACTAATTCTTGTTTAAGTCCTTGGTCTTATATTAGCAATGCTGAGATTTACAGAAAAATGGGGGAGTTAACTAAGGCGTTAGATGCTTATAATTTATTTATTGATAAATTTCCCTATAATGGATTTTATAAAAATGGGAAGGCATCAGTATTGGTTGGTTTAGGAAGATATCAAGAGGCTTTGACTATACTTAATGAAAGGGAAAAACCCGCAAGTAAAACCGAATGGGTTGCATACCACATTAGAGGCATGGCATATTTGCGTAAAGGTGAATTAACTGAGGCTGAAAAAATTTTTGAATGGGGATTAAAAGAGTGTTCATGGGTATCCCAGCGGGAATATTTTAAAACCGCTCTCGCAAGCCTAAGGATCAGGCAAGAAAAATACCTTGAAGCTATATCTCTTGTGGAGGAAATAAATAACCCACGTATTAAACCAGTAGCCATTGTTCTTGTAATGCATGCCTCAGCAGAATTAAGTGATAAAAATTTATTAATGAAATCCTATGAAGCCATACCTATTTCGGGAATTTCAGATAACATAATTAAGCTACGAGACGTAATAATAAATAAATATAAGAAAAATAATAAATATGCAAATGAAGAAATTTATACCAAAGAATGCGATATGATACTTTACGATGCTGCTGCTTAATTAGTTTGTTATTATAACAAATAACGGAGGGGAATATGGTGCTTGAAAAAATTCAAGTTCAATATGTTTGTTGATAACGAACTTTACATTATAGCGTCGTCCGAAGTCGGCAGTTCCGAATTATGCCACATCAAATCCGGATATTATGAGCCTAATACATTAACTATTTATCCTGGAGCTATTCTTCAAGAAGGACAATATGATATAACTATGATAGGAATAAATTGGGGCGGACCTTACAAATTTAGGATAGAACTGTTTGGAGAAGGTATCACAGACTTAGATAAAGTATGTTCAGGTTCCGATACTTCAGATTCTGCTCTCGTCGGATGTGTTTGGAATAAAACGGTAAAAGGTGTTTCCGTTAAAACTCCTGGTACCAAATAAAAAACAAATATTTTTTTAAAGTCCTTATTCCCCGCCGGGTTTTTGGAGTTTTGGAGATTTTATAAATCCGTCTTCGAAGACGTCGTCGACCGCTTTCTTAAGCGTCTCCGGCTTCAAATGAGCATATCTTTTCGTCATCTGCGTCGTCCGGTGTCCTAACAGTGACCCCATAATATAAAGGCTCGTCCCGTCCATAACCATTTTAGAGGCGAATACGTGCCTTAAATCGTGAATATGCATATCCTTAAATCCCGCATTTTTACAGGCGGTATGAAATGACTTCTTAAAATCGCCTAATTTAGCCCCGTTTTTATTAAATACGTATAAACAGTCCCGATATTTTTCAATGCCGGTTAAAAGGGTTTTTAAGGGCTTGGAAACGGGTATATAACGGTCGTACTTCGTTTTTTAGTAGCTTTAATCGCTATAACGCCGTTCTTAATATCAACGTCGTCCCATTTTAAATTAAGGGCTTCGCCTTTTCTGCAACCCGTATATATCAAAAAAGATATTAAATCTTTTGTAAGCTTATTCGTAGCTCCGTTAATGAGCTTCTCGATGTCATCGTCGGCTAATGTTTTAAGGCGGGATAATTCGTTTAGTTTTTTAATGCCGTCGCAGGGGTTTTTGTCGATATAACCTTTTTTGATACAGAAGTTAAAGAAATTAGAAAGAATTAAAATCTCTTTATTTAGATAGGCAAAAGAAATCTCCGATTCTCTCTTACCTGCATTTTTAGGCATATCTAATATCTCAAGACGTCTTTTGAATCGATAATTTTCTATCTGGTCGTTATTAATTTCGGCAATTTTTTTATTTTTAAAAACAGGTAAAAAATGTTTAGATATCCATTTTTTTACTTTTTGAGTCATTAACACGGTTGTTTGCGACTCTAAATAAATTTTCCATAAATCTTCGAAAATATAATCTACCGTCGTCGGCAAGTCGTGCTTTTTACGGAGTATGTCGGTTTTTATCGTGCTTATTATCTGTTCGGCAAGTTTTTTATCGCCGGTCTTAGTAGTTCCTTTATACCGTTTGCCGTCAATCATTATATCGTAATAGTAATATTTGCCTCGAAGTCTTATATTATCCGACATTTTAACTCTCTTTTCTTATGGGACATTTTGGGACAAATTTGGGACAAAAATCCTATAAAAATTATATAATTTATGCAAATTATAATCAATATAAAATTTCTTAAGGTAGTCTGGAAAGGCTTACTTACTGCGGTTTTTACTGGTAGGCACGGGCGGTCTCGAACCGCCGACCCCTACCGTGTCAAGGTAGTGCTCTAACCCCTGAGCTACGCGCCTAAAAATTTGGAAATAAAACTAATATATATTACTA
>JAJYYR010000032.1 GCA_021800805.1 bacterium | reverse complement strand
AAAAGCGTTTTTTATTCCGACGCCGGGGCAGACGGAACAGATTTATCTCGGAAAGCATCTTGAAAAAGCCGGATATTTTCACTCCGTAAAACAGAGGAAACTTAAACTTGACGCCGATACCGAAGAAGCGTTAAAATATAAGGGTTTTAAGCCTCCGTGGAAAACCGCGGAAAGCGTGGAAAGATTTCTTAAGGCAACAGGGGTTAAATAAATTTATGGTTTCCGTAATTATACCGGCTCATGAAGAAGAAAAGTATATAGGGGCATCGATAGAAAGGCTTTTAAGCCAGAGCGGCATCGTTTTTATTAAAAAAGACGAAAATCCGGCAGATTTCAGGGGTATCGCGGCGGAAGGGAAAACCCTATGCGAACTAACGGTAGTAGTTACCCGCGGCGCGGACGATACGGAAGGAGCGGTATCCAAATATGCCGACGCAGGGGTCAATCTTATAGCGGATAACTTCAGCGGAGTATCGGAAGCAAGAAACATCGGCGCCTCCGTTTCGAGAGGAAACGTTTTCCTGTTTCTGGATGCCGACACCCTTTTGAACGACGGTTTTATAAAAAGGCTCGACGATTTTAAAGACAAGCCGGATTTTATAGGAACGTCAAAGCTTTTGCCCGATATTAATACGGCCAAGGCGCGGATTTTCATGTCCGGCAACAATATAGCGCATATAATATCGAAAACGTCTATGGCTTTGATATTCTGTCATAAAGACGTTTATGAAAAAGTCGGAGGTTTCGACGAAAAAATGCAGGCGGGAGAAGACCTTAAATTTATAAGCATCGCCTTAAAAAATAAATTCGGAAAGTTTAAATATCTCGGCGGAATAAGCGCGGTTACGTCTATGAGAAGGTTTGAAATTAACGGCTATTTTAAGACCGCAATGGAATGGATGGGCGGATATTTCTTTAAGCCGCCGGAACATTACGACGTCGTGAGATAATTATCAATCCCTTCTCTGCCCGAAAAGATTTAAAAGCATCAGGAACAGGTTGATAAAATCCAGATACAGCGTCAGCGCCCCCATAACCCTTTCTTTTCTCTCGTCGAAAGCACTGCTTAAATATATCTGCTTCAGCTTCTGCATATCGTAGGCGGTCAAGCCCAGGAATATAACGACGCCTAGTACCGAGACGACGTACATCAAAGTCGAACTGTGAAGGAAAAAATTTACGACCATCGCAATTATAATGGCAAAAAGTCCGACGAGCATAAAATTGCCCATTTCCGTCAAATCCCTTTTTGTCGTGTAGCCCATAAAGGCAAGCAGTCCGAACGAAGCGGCGGTGATGAAAAACACCTCGCCGATAGACTGGTTGGTATAAATGAGGAAAATAAATGAAAACGTAACTCCCGTTAAGCCCGAATATAATAAAAAAATAGTTTCGCTGATATTCGCCGGAAGCCTGTTTATTCCGAACGAAAGTCCCAGAACGGCGGCGAGCTGAAGGCCGATAAGAAGGTAAAATATTAATATATGGGAGTAAAGATAAAGCGCGACGGTCTTATCCGAGGCGACGAGATACGAAACAAAGCCGGTAATAGCAAGCCCCAGAGTCATCCACGTAAAAACCCCCCTGAAGAAGTCGGAAAGGCCTTCCTGGGCGCGTTCCCCCGTTTTAGCGATACCGTAACCGTAATCCGTAGGCATTTTAATTAAATCCTCTTTATTTAAATGTATTTTAAATTTACCTCACATTATACAATTTAATTAGATTTATTTCAATATTCCGTCCGGAACAAAAATTGAATAACCGCTAAACTGCTATATAATTAAAATAGGAGGGGAAAGTATCGTGACGAATAAAATTAAAGCGATAATATATGCGGTAATGGCAGCCGCCAGCTTGGCGGCGTCCCTTATTTTTGTAATCCTGCATAGCGGAAACGTGTTTTTCGTTATCGGCAAAACGGTTCTTTTTTTGCTGTTTGCTATATTTCTGATATTTGCAGGGTATTTTTATTCTCAGAATCATGACGGGCACCGCAAATAAGGCAAAAAGGAAACGGCAAAACGCAGATTAGTGATTCGGCGGGAATTTACAGCCTTGCATATTTTTCGGAAAAATTCAGGAAAACTTTTGACTTTGCGGAGAATAAAAGGGCGAATCTCCGCAAATTAAGCGGAGAATATTGCTTAATTTTATATAGGCGAACCCCCTTAACCGTAAGTGGTGGGCTGTCCCGTGATCGAACCGGGGACCTACTGATTAAGAGTAAAATTTTATAAAATTAACAAACCGGCTTTTTGCTTGATATTGCAGATTATACCACGCTTTTAAGCCGTTTCATATTTTCCGTATTTTTGGTTTATTTTTGTATTTTTATTTATATTTTGTTATAGTTTTGTTATATCTTAAATAATAAATTCTATATAAAACCTGTGATAAATAATATTGCTCAATACGGTCTGGGTGCAAAATAAAACCTCAGGTTCATGAGCGTACGATTGTATTGACAATGTATGCACAATATATTATTATTAATTGTATAGGCTATGAACATAATCTACGACTCAAAGAAGAACAAAAAACTAGAAAAAGAGCGGGGCATCAATTTTGAAACGGTTATAGAAAACATGGCCCGGGGTAAAATAATTTTAGATTTTGCCCATCCGAATACTGAAAAATATCCGGACCAAAGAATAATGGTGATAAATATTGAAGACTATCCATACTGCGTTCCGTATATAAGGCTCGAAGATGAAATAATTTTGAAAACCGTTTATCCGGATAGAAGGTTTAAGAAATTTTTAAAGGAGGTTGAGAATGAATAAAACCAAAAAGAAATATATAGACAGGGAAGAAAAAGAAATAATGGAATCCTTAAAAGATATAGACGTGGATTACATAAAGAGCGATAAAAAAAATATTAAGCTGCTAAGGAAGGCCGCCAAGGATTATATAGCCAAGCAGGACCAGAGGATAACTATCAGGATAGCCTTGGAAGACTTGGACAAGATAAAGGAGTCTGCTTCTAAAAAGGGGCTGAAATACCAGACGTTTATTAAAAGCATTGTGCATCAATATATCGAAAATACTAAAACCGACGGTTCTCGCAAGTCCGCGGATAAAAGACGTGCAGCGTAATTAAATAAAAACGGCGCTACCCCCCTTTCTTAATTTTTATCACATTCAAGCATACTGATACTAAAATGTCAATTTTCGTATCAAATGATTTAAAAATATCCCCTAAAATCACAAAAAATTATCAAAAAACTCTTGATTTGCTTTTTAATTGATACTAAAATTTATTATAATTTGATATTATTAAAGAGGCTAACCAATGAATAACGCCTTTCTTGTTAAAATAAGGTACCGGTTGTTAAAGCTGACGGCATTAAATATCTCTCCTAGTCTCAGATCAACGATCTCACTAATGCCTTCCAGGATTTTTACGATAGTGCGGAAAAATTCCGTAATCCAGGGGGACGGTATTTTCTCGCGTTCCTCTTTTTAAGGTACACCGGCGCAAGGCTCCAGGAAGTTCTTAACATCGACGATGTCTCTTATATAGACTATCGCCACGGCGAGATTAAGTTATTAAACGAAAAGCGCAGAAACAAAAAGGAATACCGCCAGGTGCCGGTTCCGGCAAACGTACTGTCAGAACTGGCGAGGTATCTTATGGAGTATCAGGACATGAAAGGGAAAGCCTTTAGTCTTCACCAGAGGAACTTTAGGAGGGCCTATTACGCATTATGCAAAGAGGCCGGGCTTCCGAGAGAACTGTCCCCGCCCCCACGTATTAAGACATACTAGGGCGATAGAACTATTAATGGCCGGAGTAACGATAACCGCCGTCCAGCAGCTCCTTGGACACTCGAGCATAACTACCACGGCGATATATTTAGGCTGTCCGGACAGGAGATAAAGTTGCAACTGAAGGAGAAGGGGGTTGATTTAAAATAAACCATAGGGATACCTATTTTTATTTTATTTCCTATTGCAATTAATAAATTAAGCTAATGAGAGATAATAGTTCAAAAGAAAAACTTTTAATTATTGCTGGCGCAGGAGCTTCTATAGAATTTGGTATGCCGTCAACCCAGGGCATTTCTGAAATTCTTAGAAACAGACGAGTTCAAAAAATAAAAGATGGAAGAATGTTGTTCAACGAAATCGAAAGTGAGATAAAAAAATATTATGGTGCAGCTCCCAAGAAGTGTTTAATAAAGAAAACCAATTATGAAGAGGTCTTATATGTTTTATATTACTTGGATACCCTTTACGATCCTAACAATAAAAATCCGATGATGGCTCTTGTAAGGCCATTTAGTGATGAATCTTTTATTAAAAAGCTTAAAAGGGAAATTCCCAGATATTCATCCTCAGAATTAAGTAATATTCTAATTGATGAACTACTGAGGTTTTTTAGGGACAAATGTAAAGATATACAAAAAAAATTTACAAATGAACTGGATAAATTAAAGTGTTTATTAAATAGACTTTCAGATAAATATGAAATAGGCATTATTTCCTTAAACTACGATGACATATTCTATCAGGCTAAACCGGATTTGTTCACTGGATTTAACCCGTCCGGAGAATTTAACCCTATTGAAGTTATAAATAGAAGTGAATGGAATTTTATATATAATATACATGGCAGTGTCCATTTTGACATGGAGCAATCGGGAAGTGAATTGCATAAGATATTCTGGAGAGACTTGTATTATAAATATTCAGGCAACGCTTTTGGAAGAAACTTAATTAATACCACGGAAGGAATAGATCTCCCTAATTCGGTTATTATAACCGGATATGAGAAGGCAATCCAAATTCAAAGGATGCCGTTCAGAACCTATTATTCGATGTTAGATAAATTAATTTTTGATGCAGATAAATTTTTAACTATCGGTTATGGGTTTGCGGATTTTCATATAAATAATGCTCTACGCTTAATAAATGAGAATAGGAAAAGAAATGTGGTCATAATCGATTATTCTGATGATGATGCTGATTTAACGGAGGTAAGAGCTTCTCAATCTGTTAAAATACATGATTTATTAAATACAATAAAAATAGACCATGTCGAATTTATTGACAGAAATTCAGGATATATATTATCAGGAGGAGAATTTAAGAAAAATAAAGAGTTTGAAATTTCAAAAAATTCAAATTACCCTTTATCAATTTGGCATAATGGATTTATGGAAATATGCGAAAATCCTGACTTACTTTTAAATGAGTTGAAATGATATTCTAATCAAATGAAATATCTATTAAAAATATTGGTTTTTATTTTTACCATATCTTTTACCACGAAGGCTTTCTCCTTTGGAATTTTAAACCCCAACTACAATCAATCCGACCCTCATTTCAACACCCTAGCTATGAGGGTTTATAACTCCGGCAGCCCCTATATTTTTACCCGAGGCGCCTATACTTATAACGCCCTGCCCATAACGACCACGATGTCCGGCTGCAAGCTGATAAGCATAATAAGGCGAACTCGGGATTTTCCCAAACCGGCATATTGGGTTGTCGAAAACTATAAGATTTGTTCGGGGCGTATTGCCGAGTTTAAAAATACAAATATGGCCGGCTGGAATAATCTGCCGAACGGCATAAAACCTATTATAAATAATTCTATCCGTGAAGCGAGACAATACGGCAAGGCAACGGCTAATTATTACGGATACAGGGTAGTGGTAAAGACGGGAACTTATATAAACTCTGTTTATGTTTATGTGCTTAACGGGATAAAGCTGGAAGCTATGATGAGGTTTTAAGTGTAAAAGTCTATGAATATAATGCTCAACATTTTTGGTGATATATTAATCGGGTTTTTTACCCCCCTTGGAGCCTATTTGTCGATAAAATGGAATTATGCCCAGAGAGAAAAATCTGGAGCAGAAGCGTTATTAAAATCTTTACTAGATGAACTTAGGGCTGTTTTGAAAAGATATGATGATACGGCTGGGAAAATATGGAAGGACATAGGCGACGAACCTACCGGCATTTTTCCATATTATGAAATAAGTCAGGATTACCTATCTATATACAATAACAACGCCGATAAAATAGGACTTATACCTGATGACGATTTAAGAAGAGAAATCATTGAAGGTTATACTCTTATGAAAGGCCTAATAGATTCCTATAAATTTAATAATTTTTATAATAGGGAGCTTGAAAAAGAATATGAAGAAAAGGGTCCTATAAATCATAAAGATTCAATTAATTTATTGTATTTAAGACAATATTTTACGGTTTTACAAAAAGCACACAAAGATTTGCTTGTTTATATTCCAAAGTTAATTGACAGTCTTTCTAACTTTATTGATGAAAAATATTCCAAACATGAAAAGAGAAAATGTAAAATCTGAGACTATGTCTTTAATTAAAATTAAGGTTAAAAGTGTGAACGGATGTTATCATCGCGAACATTCACCGGAAGCCTATAAGATTATTGATAATTATATAGCGCAACATCAAGATAGAAACATAATCTTCGAAGAGCACGAAAGCGGTCCTGAAATAATTGCGTTGCTTAACTTTGGAAAGGCTGGCTTGGAATTGGCAAGGTCGGTAATTGATCTAATTACCACAGTTATAAATGCTCGAATAAAAGGCCGAGAAAGAGGGGATGATCGACGCGGGGAATTATTATTGGTTATTAAAAATACCCATATAACCGCCGATTTGACCTATGAGACGGTTATGGAAATTTATAATAACGACGTCGTTACGTCAGAACAAGTTCAGGCAGCCATTGAGCACGGATTGAATAAATCAATAAGGAACGAAGAACCAAGTCAAGATAAACCCTTTTAAGTAAGCAGTCAGCCAAGGTAAATAATTTTACTACATTACAGCCTACATTTATAAAATTTCTTAATTTAAAAAATTTTCTAAACCCATCATAAAACGTGGTGGGCTGTCCCGGGATCGAACCGGGGACCTACTGATTAAGAGTCAGTTGCTCTACCGATTGAGCTAACAGCCCGAATAGATTTAATTGAAAATGCGGGGGAATTATTTATGCCTACCAATTATATACTATTTTTATTTTTTTAGTCAATTTTTTTATTAATGGTATACTTATAAGTAAGCGCATCTATTTAACATGAGGCCGGAGGCGGATAAAAAGGATTATCCGGAGAGTTCATATGATATTCAAAAACAGGCGGGAAGCGGGAAAACTGCTTGGAGAAAAATTGTCGGCGGACAGGCTCGGCGGCGGAAATACCGTGGTAATAGGTTTGTTGAGAGGCGGTATTCCGGTTGCTTATGAAATTGCGGCGGCTTTAAAATCTCCTTTAGACGTGGCGCTGGTAAGAAAGATAGGCGCTCCCAACCAGGAAGAATTAGCCATAGGGGCAATAGTTGACGGGAAATCGCCGAAGGTTTATCTCAACGAGTCTCTCATATCGCGAATTAATATACCGGAAGGATATTTGGAATATATAGAGAAGATTAAACTTAAAGAGATAAGAGAAAGAGAAAAAATTTACAGGCATCAAGGAGAGAAGATAAGCGTTGGCGGAAAGACCGCGATAATCGTCGATGACGGCATTGCTACCGGCGCATCGGTCAGGGTAGTCATAGACGCCGTTAAAGAAGAAAAGCCCGCAAAGATAATCGTCGCCGTTCCGGTTATCGCCGCCGATACCTTGAGGGAATTGAAAAAAACGGTCGATAAAGTAGTTGTTTTAAGCGCTCCCGAAGAGTTTTACGCCGTAGGAGAGTTTTACGAGGATTTCAGCCAAACCACGGACGGCGAGGTGATAGAACTTCTGCAAAAATCCAGAAAAACCTATTTATAATT
>JAJYYR010000004.1 GCA_021800805.1 bacterium | reverse complement strand
TTGGGGAAATTCCCCAATGGCCGGTATAGTTATTGCAAAAACGGACACAATGAAATATTACGCACCGCAAACACTCTTAAATTATAATATTTACAGGTTAGGTCGTTAAACTCATAACCCAAAGGTCACAGGTTCGAATCCTGTCCCCGCAACCAATTAAAAAGCCTCATAAAATTCCGGTAAATAAGCCATTCCTCCGGTTTACCTCGTGACAAAGTCCTTGTGGCGGCTTCCAATATTACCACCCAGTTTTAAATATTAGAACTCTGACCCCTATTATGAAGATTCGTAGCTTTTAGCGCCCTTACGGCGTTCATCCTTTGCCCTCAGCCGCCGCTATATATAATAATTTCGTACTTAGACATTAATTCCCTTACGATAATTTTTAGTTTAATTATTCTGCACATTGATTCAAACCGCTGGGTTACCGTCATTCGAATATTTCGATGAAAAAATAATTAAAGAAGCAATTAAACTTAATATTGCCGCATATAAATATGAATAATTAGCCCCGACATTATAAAGGAGGCCCATAAGAATATTCCCGCCAAATAATCCAAGGCTTCTTGCGGCGGTGAGCAATCCCATTCCTCTGCCTATCTTATCATTTTTGATAATCAAGCTGATAGATGTCGGTTCTATAGTTTCTATAATGCCTAACGATATCCCGAGAATAGCAACGCAGACATAATACAACAGAGGATTTAAGGAAAATGTAAATATTAATGCCATGCCCAGAGAACCCGCAAAAGTAAGGAAATAACCAAATCCAAGTTTCTTAACGGTTTTAGATATTGTCTTCCCCGCAACTAAACCCGTCAGTGCCGTACAAATAAAAAATAGCACGTATGAAAGAATAGCTAAGGCATCATTTTTGGATGTTTCTGCTATAGTTAATATCGGAAATCCAAAACTAAAAGAGCTAAAACCGTATAATGAAGTTGCAATTAAAATCCTTTTGAATAAATTTTCGTTAAAATCGATATTTTTCTCATTCAAACCCTTGCTATTATTTACGCTGTCAGCGGCATACGTATTAATATCGATATTTTTCTTAGAATTTTCGGGATTATTGCTTGTATTATCGTTTATATTCCTATTTGCGCCGTCGGAGAGGTTATTTATTAATTTTTCCTTCGAGATTAATATCAAAAAAAGGGTCGAGATTAATAAAGGTCCGATAGTTATTAATAAAATATATTTTAGAGGAACGTGGAAATTGAATAGAATCAAGGCATAAATGCCCGCAAAAAATCCTCCTCCTTGATCAAGGGCATGCAAAAAACCGAAGGCTCTTCCATAAAATTCTTTTAAAACGGAACGTGAAAGCAAAACCCTTCTCGAAGGAGATCTGAAATTCCTTGCCCACCATCCCGTCGAAAACAAAACTACCGCTTCTAACGGATAAATACTGAAGCCGGTAAAAGAAAGGAGGGGTATAAGAAGATTGCCGATAATCGCAATTTTTTTGTGGCCGAATTTATCTCCCGCCCTTCCGCCAAAATAACCGAAAAAAGAACCTATCCCGTAGCTTATGGCAGAAGCTATTCCAAAATATATAACGGAACTATGCAGGTCTAAAACTAAAAAAATTGGAAACGTCACTAAAACGGCTTGATAACCGAGATCGGCGAAAAATGCCGATAGAGATATAAAAAGAACATTGCCGTTTAACCATTTTTGTTTTTCATTCATTACTTGCATTTTTATTTTCGGTTAATCTTATAATGTCGGCTATGATAACCGGCAAAATAATTAATACGATAAACGGCTGCATAACAAGACCGGATATTATGGCTACGGCAAGCGGCTGAAGCATAGCCGAACCGTTGCCGATATTAAGAGCGATAGGCAAAAGCGCAAAAATAGCAATAAGGGATGACATTATAATAGGCCTTAAACGATTTTTACCGGAACTTTTTAAAGAGTATAATATATTTCTATTTTCTATTGTTTGAAAATATTCCGAAAAATAAAATATAGCCATTTCTGTATTTATTCCTACCGTTATTATTATACCCATCATAGAGATAATATTTAATTGCGTATGGGTTATAAATAAACCCGTTAAGTCGGCAAATAAACCTATCAGCGAACTAAATAATATGCCGATGGATATAAAAAATTTTTCATATAAAAATAAAAGCACTATGAAAACAAGAATAATAGCCGCCGCTAATGCCAAAGCAAGATACAAAAAAGATTTTTGCTGCTGCTTAAATAATCCGCCAAAATTATAATATACGTCTTTATGGTTGAGAATACCAGAAAATTTAATTTTAGATTTTACTTTTTGCATTATTTTGCCGAGATTAGCGCCTTTTATCCTTGCCGTAATCGCTATCATACGCTTAAGGTTGTCGTGGACTATCTCGGGCTCTCCATTTATAACGGAAACTTTGGCAATTCTCTTTAAAGGAAAAATATTGCCGTTATTCGAATATATTGGAATATTTTTTATATCGGCAATATCGGTTCTAAAAGAAACCGGCGTCCAAACTCTAACGCCTACTATTTTTGGGCTTTTAATTATCTTGGTAGCGACTGTCCCGTATAAATAGCTTGATAACTCATTTGTTGCATCCAACGGGGTTGTCCCTTCCAACGCGGCTTTAATGCGATCTATTTTAATATTTACGCCTTGACCGGAATACACCAGCCCGCTTTTAACTTCAATAACTCCAGGGATCTTGTTTATAAGGGCGGCAACCTTCGGCGCAAGGCGATATAAAAGATTTCCGTTATCCGAGTATATTTTTATTTCTATCGGTTGCGGCGTACCTATTAAATCTCCTATCATATCTTCGACTAACTGCGCCATCTCTATATGAATCCCGGGCACTTTAGCCATAACTTTCTTTCTAATATTATTAATTATATCTTGTATAGGGGGTCTAGGAAAAGGTTTGAGGCTGACAAAAAAATCTCCCGTATTTGGTTCCGTTAAACCGCCGCCTAGCTGGAGACCGGTTCTCCTTGTATATGTTTTCACGTACGGTTCTTTTTTGATAATATCTTGAACTTGGGTTAAAACCCTATTTGTTTCCCTTAAAGATGTTCCCGGCGGCGTATAATAATCTAAAATAAAACCGCCCTCATCCATTCTTGGCATAAACCCGCTGCTCAAATATTTATAGCTCAAGAGCCCTGCGGCTATTAATAAAATTATAGAAGCATAAATAAATACTCTTCTCCTAAAAGAAAAATGCATTATATTCTTATACATTTTATGTAAATTGCTCATTAAAAATCCCGTTTTTGGATTGGCATCTTTTTCGCTTAAAAGTCTTGCCGCAAATATCGGAACCGCAAATAATGTAATCAAAAAAGAGCTTGCAAGGCTCACGGCTATAGTGAGCGAAAGGGATTTAAAAAATGCTCCGGTTATACCCGAAATAAAAACAAAAGGCAGGAAAATAATAGTAGTTGAGAGGGATGAGCCTAAAAGGGGTTTAAAAAAATTACTAGAAGCAAAATTAACTCTTTCCGGAATAGACTGAGTTTTCCGAGTTTCTATATGCCTCATAATATTTTCTATCATTACTATTATATCGTCTATAACAAGACCTACGGCCGCGGCAATCCCTCCCAGAGTCATTATATTAAACCCCATATGAAAAATATATAAAAGTAAAATGGTGGAAAGCAGGACCGAGGGCAGTAATGCTATGATGATTAAAATTACCCTAACATTTCTTAGAAAAATTATTGAAATAAACATAGCCAAAATAATACCTATTATTATTGCATCGCGCAAACTATCGGTAGATGCAACTATCAACTTGCTCTGATCATACCATTTTGCAATTTTTATATAGTTCGGCATTTTTTTTTGAAAAATGCTCATCTTTGTTTCGATTTCCTTGTTTATTTTTATAGTGTTTGCGTTAGGTTCCTGCAATACCTGTAATAAAACGGCATTTTTCCCGTCGGCGGTTACGCTAGTCCATTGAGGAACTATGCTTTTTGTCACGGACGCAATATCCTCTATCTGGACTACGCCGTTTCTACCGGTTTTAATAATAGTGTGTTCTATCGAACTTATATTATGAAGCCTGATATTCGATGTTATAAGATTTAACTTATATTTATAATTGAGTTTGCCTACCGACGCAAAAACATTAGTATTAGATAACGCCTTTATCACATCCTTAATAGTAATTTTATATAAGAATAGTTTTCGTGGATTTACGATAACATGATATTCGGTTCTCTCTCCCCCTTCAACCTGTATGTCGGATACGCCTTTCACGCTTAAAAGCAGCGGCTTCAATTTATACTTAACGAGATTTCTTAGTTGAACTGAAGATTCTTTTTTAGAAGTAAAGCTATATGCAATAACGGGATACATAGCCGGATACATACGTATCGCATTAAACGAAGTTCCCTTAGGAAGATTAGGCAATATTTTACTCAAGGCTGATTCCACATTAAGAAGTTCTATATTCATATTGCTGCCCCATCCAAAACTCAGTATTATATCTGCACTTCCCTGGCTTGTGGTGGAACGGATATCTTTTACTCCGGGTATAGTTCTAAGAGCTTCTTCCACGGGTCTTGTTATTATCACGGACATCGTACTTGCAGGCCGGTTAATCGAATTTATAGTAACTCTTATCCGCGGAAAATTTATATTTGGGAATAGGGCGACCGGGGATAGGAATATTCCGAAAAGACCGCTTATAGATAATGCAATCAATAAAAATATTACGGCTTTTCGTTTTTTGAATATAATTTTAGCTAAATTCATTTAACTTTTCCTATTATTAATTATTACCGTCATTCCTTGTTTTAGTTCATAATTTCCAAGGCTGACTACTAAATCGCCCCGCTTAATATTTCCTTTTATAAGGTCATATATATCTGTTTTTAGTAAAAGTCGAACATAGCGTTTATAGGCAATATTATTTTTAATTACATATATAAAATATTTGTCGCCTTCCTGCAAAACAGATTGCTCCGGAATCAAAATACCCTTTCTTTCATTTGCATATATTATTACCTTAACAAGATTGCCGAATAACAAAGGAGTTTTCGAATAAATAGGTTTAATATAAACATTAACTAAATTAGTATTGGGATTAACTATGCCGGCTATTTTAATTATTTTTCCCGATATTTGCTTTTTAGCGTTCCCGATAATCGAAATATGCACAACGAGACCTCGATGAATATATTTCAGATATTCCATTTCTATTCCGCATCTTATAATTAATTCATGTTTGTTTATTACTTGAATAATAGGGCTTTGGGCAGGCGCGCTGCTGCCTTTTATATAAAATATTTTATTTACGACACCGTTTATAGGAGAAGAAATATTGGATTTTAATGATTTTTTAAGAATAGAATATTGTATCAGGGCATTACTATAAGCATTTCTTGCGTTCAAGAGATCCTGTTTTGTAGCTATTCTAACGTTATATCGTTGCTCTACAAAATAAAGATTCCTTTTTGCTGTTTTTAATAAATTTTGAGCCTGTCGCAAACGCATTTCCGCATATTTAGTCGGGGATACATTCAGCAGCAATTGTCCCTTGTTAACATTTTGGCCGGTAGCAACATATATATCATCAATAACGGAATCAAAACTTAGAACTATATTTTTAATTCCGTTCACATTAGCTATAACCTTTCCATATATAACGACCTTTTTCCTTAATTTGCCGTAAGCGGCCTTTGTAACCGTAACCGGCGCTGCCAATAGCGGTATATGATTACTATTTGTATTCTTATAATAAAATTCTTTAAAAACAAAATAAACTGCTATTAATATAATTACAAATACGATTATTGCAGATTTTTTCATGGTTACCTTTATTAAGATTTAATAATAGTCTTGCCGGAAACTACTTCAAGCGATACGATCGAATTATAAAAACTTTCCATTAAAGTTAAAAGTTTTATCCGCTCATTTAGCAAATTATTTTTAAGGGTATAAAATTCAAATACTCCAATTTCTCTCGATTTGAATTCTTTTTTATACGATTTAAACGATATTTCTAGATTTTTTATTTGTTTACCGGTTAAGGCAATTTGGCGCTTAAGGTTATTTATGTTATATAATATTGCGTTAATATTGGATTTTGCAGTTTGAAGCCTGTTGGCATAATCGTCGAACATTTGTTTTCTTGTGGCTGTCTCTCTTGCAATCCCTGCCTGGTTTCTATTAAATAAAGGAATAGATAAACTTACGCCGAGACCTATGGTTTGAATATTAGCATTATCGCTGCTGAAAGGAACGCTGACGGAAATTTTTGGAAACTGAGATAATACAGCTGCCCTTAAACGCTCTTCCTGTGCTTTATAAGCTATCTTAAAGGCTTCCAAGTCCAATCTGTATTGTATATCTTTATCTATTTCAAGTTCGGACGGGATAACTATCTTAAATTTAATATTGCTTACGCTAAGTTTATATGAAGGCGGCAATCCTAAAAGAATATTAAGTTTGACCCTCGTATCTTTTATGCTCTTATTAATATTTAACAGACTAGTCTCTGCCTTCTGAAGATTTGCCCTTGCCGTATCTAGTTCGGTTAAAGTGGCCAGACCCTTGTTAAATAACAGTTTTATAAGCATGTAACTATTTTTGTAACTATATAATTCGTCATTATAATTTTTTATAGCGTCCTGCAAAAATAAAAGCTTTACGGCATCCAATTTTGCTCGTTCGGCCGTCAGCCATTCTTTATAGGCAATTTCTAAATGCGTCGCTTCGGCATGTAATTCGGCGCCTTTAATACCGGCGTTTCTGCTAAAAAGAAAGCCGATATTGACGGATGGAATAATATCGTAAGGATCATATGCACCCGCAATATTTCCCATAATAGGGCGGGCTGCATCAAGCGATAAACGCGGATTAGGAATAGTGCGCGCTTTTAATATCTGCGCGTTTGCTATTCCTGCCGAATCCCTGTAAACCTTAAGGGCTTTATTATTTAATACGGCTACTTTTGCAAGTTCGTCAAGATTAAGGGGTTTGCGATAAACCACCTTATAATACAACGCAGGATCTTTTTTAAGGCTATTAAACGAGGAATCTTTATTTAAATTTTTCTTATTTAAAGGCATTGGCGTATAAGAAGCGCAACCGGTAAGCGATAAGGCAAGCATAAGGCTTATATATAGTGTTTTTTTTAAAGAAACTCGTAATGGATTTTTCATAAATAAAAATTTTAAAGATATAAAATAAACTTTAATAAAGGACGACAAAACAAAACCGACAAAATTAAATCTTCTTGGTTAATTTAATTTTTTTTGAAAAGCCCGAGCTGCATGCTTATTAAAAAATTATTAGCCTTTATTAACGGTTTTCTATATGCGTAGATAATTCCAGCCGAAATAAAAGAAACAATAAAAGAGCCTAATATGTCAAAAGGGAAATGAACCCCTACATATATTCTGGCGAAACTTACAATAAGCGCAAAAATAAGACAGATTATTCCCAATAATCTTTTTTTATCGTATATTAAAAAACTAAATGCTATGGAAAAAGCAAGCGTTGCATGGTCGCTCGGAAACGATGAATCGTTAGCGTGATAAATCAATTGATGTCCCAAGCCTGCGGCAAAAGGTCTAGGATGGAAATAAAACAAACCGATTGCAAAATTCAATAAGAGTCCGGTTATAGAAGCATAAAAAGCATATAAAGATTCGTTCTTTTTCCCTGAAAGATAAACGATTGTTAATAATGCGGCAAGTATAAAAGGGGAGTAAAGCGCAATAAAAATATTAATGTAATTTAAGAAACCGTTATTTAGAGATAAATTATTTATCGCTAAAAAAAGACTCTTATTTAAAAAACTTATATGATAAATTTTCATAAAACCTTTAAAAATAGCAATTAGTATACGTAAGTCCGGGAGTGTTCAATATTCTGTGTCAGCCAGTAAGTTTTTAACGAGTTTTACTAAACTTCGTTCTTAAATTCTATTAAAATATAATACAAAAGTATTTGCAATACACACCCGTATATCCACTCCTTGAAATTAAAACCTCGACATTAACATCTTTAAACGGTATGCAGCTAAACTAGAAATGTTTTAATTCCGTAAAAGGCTTAGGCTTATATCTTAAATCAAAAACCCGCATTTTCCAATTTTGACAATTTCATCTACTATTGTAAATCTTCGGAATACAAAATATTATTGCCGTTTCCCAATGCGGCGGCTATTATTAAGCTGTCCCGATTGAATTAACAAATTTAATTTATTAATGAATATAATATAATTATACAGCTTTTTAGAAATCCTTTCAATAAATGTGCTTAAAAGTTTTTAACAGCCGTTGTAGCAACTTTCCTACTATATTACTAGCAAATTTAGATAGTGCAAACTCTACAGTATCGAATATAATGAACCAATAAATTAATACAACTAATGTATAATATATTTTAAGCCGCATACGTGCAACAAACGTATGCGGCTTAATAAATCGTTTCGATTCCTATTTTCGTATTATCTAATATTGCATAAATATAGTGGCTTTCTCTGCCTTTTCGGTAAGAAACCACGTCGCGCCGACTATTCCGTCCGCTTCGGGTATTAAATCTTTTTGATCAACTTCAAAAATTGCCGCCGCCAAAGAACAGCCGTAAAAGTGTACTTTATTTGTGCTTTTTAAAGCCTTTACTATTTCATACAAATCGGTGGGGAGCCCGGCCTTGGTTAAGTTTTCTTTAATTTTTTCCAACGATGCGTCCTGATGATCTAATTTAATTTTTACCCCTTCTTTTGATAAAAGTTTTACCGCCCAATTGACGCATAAAATATCTACTTCATCGTAAACTGCCGTGCCTAAATAAGCAAACGCTAAACCTGTTAAAATTAAATCATAAGCATCTTTTTGAATGATAATCGCCATTGTTTTCATAGTAACGCCTCCATTAAAAAATTAATTTATTATTTTTTACTATAAATACCGAACATTCGGTATTATTTGAAATACATTTTTGAACCTTAAGGTTTAAGGGTTTTCCACACCGATTCAAAAATTAATTCCTTGTGGTTATCAAAATCGTCTTTAATAACGTTATCCCAGTGAAGTTGAATGAGTCTAATCGGTATTCCGGTTAAACAAATTGTGGCAATATAACTGTTTATTTTCTTAATATTGCCCTTTTTAATTTCGTTTTCTAAAAACATTCTTAACGTTTCAAACGGTCCCGACGAACAAATAGGCTTTCCGTCTTTTATGATTTCGCTATGTTTAACGTTTAGAGCATATTCCAACATTACTCTGTCACTCTTAGCCACGTTAAGCAGGCTAAAAACAAGTTCTTTTATTTTATTTATTGTAGGAGCTTTTGAGTTTATTATGCTATCAAATAAATTATTCAAAAAAGAAACGGTATAGTTAAAAAGTTCTATCGCAATTTCTTCTTTGTTGTTAAAGTGATGATAAATTGCCCCGGTGCTAATATTAGATTCTTTGGCTATATCTCTTATAGACGTGTTATAATACCCTTTAGATACAAAAAGCTCCATAGCCTTTTTTAATATTCGATTACGGGTAGCCTCCGTCCTTTCGACATTAGTTTTCATAATTATACTTAATTATACTTATTGTGTAAAAATAACAATCGTTCGGTATGTTACTTTAATTTTACGATATTTCTACAATTAAGTCAATAATTAATCTTTAATCCTGCAATAGAACAACAAAAAACCTCCCGAATATGTTATAATACATGCATTATATAAATTAATTATAATTATAAAAACGGCAATATGACTTACTACGGCATTAAAGATAAAAAAACCGGGCAGTTACTGCTTCAATTTTTTGGCAAAAATACTAAAGGCGGAACGTCTGTCGTATCTCTTAAAAGTATTGCCGACCCTTTATATTTCCATATATTTTTAACAAAAAATAAAAATATTGCCGAGTCCTTACTGCGCGACGGACATTGCAAATACGATAACGAATCGTATAAATTAGACGGCGCAAAGGATGATTTGGAAATTTACGAATCGGAATTTAACCTGTCGTAATCGTCTTCAAGTCTGACTATATCGTCTTCTTTTAGATATTCGCCGACCTGAGCTTCGATTATAATTAACGGAATCAAGCCCGGATTTTCAAGCCTGTGAATAAAACCCATAGGAATATAAGTGGACTCGTTAGCCCTTAAAAGCGTTTCTTTATCTCCTACGGTAACGACGGCAGTTCCGCTCGTTACTATCCAGTGTTCAGACCTGTGAAAATGTTTTTGGAGGGAAAGTTTTGCGCCCGGCTTCACCGAAATTTTTTTAAGTTTATAAAGAGCAGATTCGAGTAAAACCGTATATGAACCCCACGGTCTGTGAACGGTAAGATGATGGGTATGAAGCTCGGAATTTCTCTTTTTCAATTCATCCACGACTTTTTTAACTATTTGAGAAGAGCCTTTTTTGGAAATCAAAATAGCGTCGTCGGTATTGATTATTATTAAATCTTCTATGTCTATAGCGGCAATCATTTTTCCGCCGGACATAATTAAATTATTTTTAGAATTAATGCCTACGATATCTTCTTTTGAATTTACGGCATTATTGTTTTCGTCTTTTTCAAGTTCGTTGTAAATAGAATCGAAATTTCCCAAATCCGACCAGCCGATATCGGATTGAATAACCTCTACTAATTTAGTTTTTTCTAAGAGAGCGAAATCTATCGAATTTTCTTCTATTTTAAGCATATCCTCTTCCACGACTCTTATCATTTGACCGTCTTTCGACGCATTTTCGTAAGCCGCCGCAGAATTTTCGTAAACAGCGGGACACAGGGCTTGAAGTTCATTAAGCAGTATTTCCGGTCTGCACATAAGCATTCCGCTGTTCCAGTAATAATTTTCTTTAGAAATATATTCCGAAGCCGTTTCTTTATCAGGCTTTTCCTTAAAAGAGACTACTGCCGATATCGGCGCTTTCTTACTTTCGGAAATTTCACCGCCTTTTTCCGCATTTGAAAGCGGCTCTGTTTCTATGTAACCGTAACCTGTTTCCGGAAACGACGGCTTGATTCCGAACATAACGATAAAGCCTTTCCGCGATTCGTTCAACCCAATATCTATTACGTTCTTATAAGCGCCTTCGTTTTTAATAAGATGGTCGGACGGGGCAATAAAGACGGCATCCGAACCGTTTTTGACCGCATCGAAACAGGATAAGGCAACCGCCGCCGCCGTATTTCTAGGAACCGGTTCGAGAATAAACCTACAGTTTTTTACGCCGATTTCATCAATCTGGTCAAGTGCAATAAAATACTGGTCTTTATTGGTAACTATTAAAAAATCGCTGCATAAATCTTTATTTCTTAAGACGGTAAGCTGAAACAAAGACATATCGTTTATAAATTTATAAAACTGCTTGGGAAAATAAGTCCTCGAAACGGGCCACAGCCTCGTCCCGCTTCCGCCGCACAAGATAACGTTAGTCAAAATAAATTTACCTCCCTACCGAATAATAATCAAACCCGCCCTCTATCATTCTTTTCTTGTCGTAAATATTCCTTCCGTCAAATATAACCGGCTCGTTTAAAGCATCTTTAATTTTATCGAAATCCGGAACCCTGAAGTCGTTCCATTCCGTAGCGATTATAAGCCCGTCCGAACCTTTAAGCGCGCCGTACATATCCTCGGAATATTCTACCTCCGAAAAAACCTTCTTGGCATTATCCATAGCAATAGGGTCGTATGCTTTAATTTTTGCTCCGTAGGAAAGAAGCTTGGATATAATAACGAGGGAGGGAGCTTCCCTTATGTCGTCCGTTTTGGGTTTAAACGATAAACCCCAGAGGGCAAAAGTCCTGCCTGCTATATTGCCTTTAAAATGCTTTAATATGAAATCTACGAGCAATTCTTTTTGAGATGCGTTCACTTCGTCGGCGGATTTTAAAAGTTTAAACTCGTAGCCGTGCCCTTTAGCGGTTTGATAAAGCGCTTTAACGTCTTTAGGAAAGCAGCTTCCGCCGTAGCCTATGCCCGGGAACAAAAAAGACTTGCCTATTCTTCTGTCCGAACCTATGCCGATTCTGACGTTATCGACGTCCGCCCCCGTAATGGAGCATAAGTTTGCAATTTCGTTCATAAATGTTATTCTTAAAGCAAGCATGGCATTGGCGGCATATTTTGTTAATTCCGAAGAATTAGTATCCATGAAGTAAATGGGCGCTCCGGTTCGGACGAACGGTTCATAAATTTCATCCATAATTTCTTTTGCCGCCTGAGCCTCTTTCTTATTATCTTTTTTTTGATTAATTCCTACCACTATTCTATCGGGTCTTTGAAAATCGTCTATGGCGGCGCCTTCTTTTAAAAATTCGGGATTAGATACTACGCAAAAGTTTTTTGTTTTTTTGGCGATTATATTTTCGACTTTTCTGCAAGTCCCTACGGGGACGGTGCTTTTAACTACGACCGTTTTAAAACAGTCTATAGAATCCGCAATGTTTTCGGCAACCTTAAAGACGTTCGATAAATCGGCTTCTCCGTTATTCTGGGGCGGGGTGCCGACGGCTATAAATACGACGTCGGTCTTTTTCAAGACATCCCGTAAATCCTTGGTAAAATGTAGTCTATTTAATTTTACGTTTTTGTCCGTAAGTTCCTTTAGTCCGGGTTCATAAATCGGAATTACTCCCGCTTTTAACGATTTTATCTTGCTTTCGTCATTATCGACGCAGTAAACGGTATTACCGGAATCCGCAAGGCATACTCCCGTAACGAGACCTACGTAGCCGGTGCCGACGATAGATATATTCATCTAATAAAATCTCCTTTTAGAAAAATTATATTATTATACTATTATATTTATAATATTGCACGAATTTATCAATAAACATAGAAACCGGAAAGCCTGTAAATAAAAGTTCCTATTATATTAAGCCTGCTTATAGTCCAGTAATGCGGAAAAGGATTATAGCGCGCCGCATTGTATATTGCCTTAACCGCCGCCTTATCTAAAATGACTTTTCCCGAAGACCGTAAAATATGCACCTTATAAATAGAACCGTTTTTATTAATCGAAAACTCGATTACAAGAATGCCCGACATCCCTTCCCTTCTTGCCTTATAAGGATACTCCCAGACGTTTTCTATTTTATCTTTAACATTGAGTAAATACGACGCATATTTTATCGTAGTAGTATTAAGATTCACCGTTGCGGATTTTATGCCGTGGGACGGGTTCTTAATTCCGGTTCCCGTTTGGCTTGGCGCGGCTTGGTTAAAAAACTTTCCCATAGGGAAAAGATTGCTCAGTCTGCGGTTATGTCTGGGACGGACATTCGTATTATTCGACACGATATGCGAATTGCGTATAACCCTGCGGTATCTCGGAGCAGGCGTCCTGTGCCTATAGTTGTTTGCAAACTTTCGTTGAAAGGGAGCGGGCGGAGTATATGGAATCGGAGCCGACGAGGGATTACTGAAAGAAGACGGCGCATTCAGCCTTGTATTTTTTCGGGCGTAATGCGGCTTGATGCTCGCATATTTCGGATTTTTAATCTTTAATTTCTCGAGATTTTTAATAAATTTGTAAGGCTCTACAAGAATAGGTTTCGTATATTTGTGGGTTCTCTTAGATTTCTTATGTTCATTATCGTATTTCAGTAATAGCAAAATCAGCGCAGAATGTATTACGATAGAAATTATGACCGCATATATAAGTATTTTATTATTTTTCATATTATAAATAAATTTATCCTATTTACATTATTTTACATTATTTTACATTGATTTAAAATCATTTTAGTTTTAAAATTATATAGATTTATTTAATTTATTTTATAAACATAGGAGGTGTTTATGAAAAACAATTCGGAAGAAAAAGGCTTTAAAAAAATTTACGAAGGCAAGGCTAAAATTCTTTATCTGGATGGAAACGACGAAAGCAGACTCGTAACCTATTTTAAAGACGATGCTACCGCTTTCAACGGACAAAAAAAAGGAACTATCCTTAAAAAAGGGGAATTTAACAATGCCATCTCGTCTTCTTTGTTTAAATTATTAAAAAGTAAAGGAATCGAAAGCCATTTTATCGAAAAATTATCGGAAAGAGAAATGCTCGTTCATCATCTTAAAATGTTTCCGGTAGAGTTCGTCGTCAGAAACTATACCGCCGGAAGTCTCGCTAAAAAGATGGGCGTCGAAGAAGGCGTTAAACTGCTTGCCCCCGTCGTAGAGATGTATTTTAAAAGCGACGAACTCGGCGACCCGATGATTAACGAAACTTACGTAAAAGCGTTTGACCTCGGAGAGATAAAAGACGTAGAAGAGGCTAAAAAAATAGCATTAAATATAAACGAAATTTTAAAGGAATTTTTTGATAAAAACGGTCTTTTACTTGTGGATTATAAACTTGAATTCGGCATTTTAAACGGAAAAGTTCTTTTAGCCGATGAAATTACTCCCGATACTATGAGGCTGTGGGATAAAATAACGCTCGAAAAAGTCGATAAAGACAGGTTTAGGCGCGACCTCGGCGGCGTCGAAGAAGCCTATAAACGGGTTTACGACATTACGTCAAATATATAACCTTAATTTTGCAATAGAAACCAATAAATAGATTTTAACATCTTAATAAGACTGGATGAGCTTCGCTGTACTTCGTTTCCCGCCTACGCGGGAATGACACCATATTGGGTTAAAAAAAGGGGGCAGATTTTTTTTATTTTCAGTCTATATGTTAGTAATATTTACATAGTAATATGAAAATAAATAAATCTGTCCCCTTTTTTATTCTTTTATTTTCTTTTTTATTTCAACGCTTCGTAAACCTTGCCTACGACGCCCGGTCCGGGTTTAATTGTTTTCCCGCCCTTAAGCCATTTTGCAGGACAGACCTCGTCGGTATGGGTAGCAACATATATATTCGCTTCTACCTTTCTAACCGTCTCGTCCGCGTTTCTGCCGACGTTAAAGAAATTTACTTCCGAAGCTACTAGAATGCCTTCGGGGTTAATAATAAAAGTACCTCTTAAAGCAAGACCGCTTTCTTCGTCGTAAACGTCGAACAGCCTTGAAACCTTTCCCGTCGGGTCTGCACCCATAATAAATTTTACATTTTCTAAGAGTTTTTCGTCGCTATGCCACGCCATATGAACAAATTGAGTATCGGTACTGATAGAAACAATCTGCGCCCCCATTTTTTCAAGTTCGTTCTGCTTTTCCGCATAATCCGCCAGTTCGGTCGGACACACGAAAGTATAGTCTGCGGGATAAAATACCAGAATAGTCCATTTTTTACTTTTTTTAGCTTCTTCAAGACTAAACTTTCCAAATCCTTTAGTTTTTGGGTCGTAAGTGTTTATTTCCCCGAAAGACGGAACCGGTTTGCCGATAGCCGCAATTTCAAATTCTTCATAACTTTCTTCGCACATAAAAATACCTCCTTTTAATTTTAAATATAGTAATGATTATCATTAAATATATATTATTTTTTTTATTATGTCAAGATAATTTAAAATACCGCCGTATAATATATTATAGTTAATTATATCGCATAATAGACGTTTTTCTTATGTCAAAAAAGGGGGCAGATATTCAGATGCAGTCGGCTGTAAGAAAATAAATAAATCTGTCCCCTTTTTTGTCTTATTTGGGGGAAGCGGTAGTTCGTAAGCGGCTTATTTAATCGACTTTTATAATATAGGGCTTTACTTTAAATTTTTTAGATATAATATTTTCTATTGATTTGGCTCCGTTAACAGTGGAAAATTTTCCGACCCTGACCTGCTGGTAAAGCGCTTTTCCCTTCTTACCGGAAACGCTGATAGGAACTATATATGCAAAAAATCCCATAGAATTAAGTTTATCCGAAAGAGTTTTAGCCTGAGCATAATTTGAAAGAGCGGCAACCTGAATAGTATAATAAATTTTTGAATTAAAAGGTTTTTTTGTTATATATTTATAAACGTATACGGGTTTTTTAACGTAAACTATTTTAGTTTTTACGACAGGCTTCACCGCATTTTTATTTTCGGATTTTTGAACCGGTTCCGTTTTCTTTGCTTTGACTTTCCCCTTTTTTAAAGCGGCTAATTTTGAAATAGGCGCAAATTTTATATTATCTGCGGAAACGGGACTGCTCTTTTGTGAATTTTGTTCAGCATTAAGCGTATTTTTATTTTTTAATGCAGATTCTTTTATCGTTCCTTCTTTTGAACTTTTAGGGGACAATTTCTTGCCTATAAAGAGTCCAAATACAAAAACGATAAATATTACTACAAGAAATACGATAACGGCGGTAATCTTATCTTTTTTCAAATTAATTTACCCTGTCGCTTTTAAAATTATTAATAAAGTGCATCAATTCTTCGATGCCCGATATAGTAATCGAAACGTCTCTCGAAAAATCCGGACAGTTGAAAATCTCGATTCCCGAAATGCTGTACTTTTTTTTGCAGACGCCCCTCCAACTGCATACGGCACACAAAACCACATTCTCATCCATATAATTTTATATCCTCTTTTACGAATATTATAATAAAATTTTAAATTTTGACTTTTATTATATCATATATAATTAAAATAAATCCAAAATAAATAATTTAAAAACTTAAATTATTTATTTTATATCGTTTAGTATGGTAAAATAATATCGACAAAAAACAATAATATATTTAATGCGGGAAACACAATTGACCAAAGAACTTATCGTAAACAAAGACGATTTTGAAACGCGCATTGCATTAATAGAAGACGGCAAGTTAGCCGAAATTTTTATCGAGCGCGACGAAAACACTCCTAAACACGGAAACATTTATAAAGGAAAGGTAATGCAGGTTCTTCCGGGTATTCAGGCGTCTTTTATAGACATAGGATGGGAAAAATCGGCATTTTTATATGCGGGGGATTTTTTTGAGATAGAAGGTTCGGATTACGATTTTTTCGAGTCGGGAACGGAAGAACCCGAAAACGGCGAAAACAACAATCGCTCTTCAAAGCGTAAAAAACCTAAAAGAAGCAGAAAAGGCCTGCCTAACATAGATAAGCTCGTAAAAAAAAATCAAGAAATTCTCGTGCAGATCGCTAAGGAACCGGTAAAGACTAAAGGCGCCCGCGTTACAAGCCATATATCCCTTCCCGGCAGATTTCTCGTATATATGCCGACCTCTTCGTCTATAGGAATCTCAAGAAAGATAAAAAGCGACGCCGAAAAGAAAAGGCTTAAAAATATAGTCCTGAAATATAGAAGCGAGGGCACCGGATTTATAATAAGAACGGCGGCGGAGAATGCCTCCGAAATAGACATAGAAAGGGACATAAAATTTCTTACGACCTTATGGAACAATATATATAACGAACAGCTAAAAGCAAAAGCCCCCGCGCTTATCTTCAGGGATATCGGCTTGTCTTTAAGGGTTTTAAGGGATTTCCTCGATAAAAAAATCGATAAAATTATAATTGATGAAAAAGATGAATACAAAAAGATTATCGAATTCCTTTCTATCCAGTCTCCCGAATATATTAACATCGTCGAGCAATACAAGAATAAAGGCGGAGTTTCCTTATTCGACCGCTTCAGCCTCGAAAAAGAAATTTCTAAGTCCTTGAACAAAAAAGTCTGGCTTAAATCCGGAGGATATATAGTAATAGACCATGCCGAAGCGTTAACCGCAATAGACGTTAATACCGGCAAGTTCGTCGGAAAAAGAAATTTTGAGGACACCATACTTAAAACAAATCTCGAGGCCGCAAAAGAAATAGCATTTCAATTAAGGCTTAGAAATATAGGCGGAATAATAGTAATAGACTTTATAGATATGAATAAAGAAGATCACAAAGAAAAAGTATACAGGACGCTGGAAGAATCCCTTAAAAACGACAGGGTCAAAACTACTATTAACAGAATAACCGAACTTGGACTTGTCGAAATGACGAGAAAAAGAACGGGGAACAGCCTTGCGGCATTGTTCTTAGAGCAATGTCCTATGTGCGAAGGCTCGGGTATGATAAAATCGACTCAAACCATCTGCTTTGAGGTGTTAAGGGCAGTTTTGCTGCATGCTAAAAAGACGAGGGCTAAGAAAATTACGGCTACGGTTCATCCAAGCGTTATGAATAAGCTTTACGAAAACGAAAGAACGGTGAAAGCGCTTGAAGTAAAAATAAATAAAACGATAAATATTAAAATGCAGGACGGCTTTTATCCCGAATATTTTGAAATTTCTTAGAATATTTTTTAGAAAATTTTAGACTATTTGCCGTCCGCTTTATTAATATTTTTGCTCTTGTCTTTTTTGTTTTTTCCGATAAATTTAAACACTATCTCGCCGGGCTTTATCATATTAAGTTTTTCTCTTGCCAGATTTGCGATATATTGTTTGTTATAAGTCAATTCATAAATCTGAGCGTTTATTTTTTTATTGCTTTTTTTAATTCCGGCAATGTCTTTATTAATGCTTTGCTGTTCAGACCTTAACCTGTATACTTTAACCATTCCCTTAAGACTGAAAAATATTATTAAAGCAAATAAAAAAATGAAAGCGCCGCTTACGACAAACTTAATATTAAGACTTTTTTCCTTGTTTGATTTCATATTTGAAATATTTTTTCACCCTTAACGGAGCGCAAAATTCCCCGCACATACTACATCCCGCCGTTTCATCGCTATTTTTAGATTTGAATACCGCTCTGGAATAATCGGGGTCTATCGAATATTTAAACTGGCTTTCCCAGTCTATATCCCTTCTTGCTTTCGATATATTCAAATCATTTTCAGTTTTCTTTAATTTTACCATATCTCCTATATGGGCGGCAATCTTTGCCGATTTAACTCCCGTTTCTACGTCCTCTTCGGAAGGAAGCCCCAGATGTTCCGCCGGGGTCACGTAGCACAGAAAATCCGCTCCGAAAGAAGACGACAAAGCTCCTCCTATTGCAGACGATATATGATCGTAGCCGGCCGCAACGTCGGTAACGAGAGGTCCCAGCACGTAAAACGGAGCATCGTTCGACATTTTCTTCTGAATTTTGACGTTGGCTTCTATTTCGTCTATAGGAATATGTCCCGGACCTTCGACTATAGCCTGAACGCCGTAATCTCTCGCAATATCGCAAAGCTCGCAGTTTATAATAAGCTCCTGCATATAAGCCCTGTCGAAAGAATCCGCCGTGGAACCGGCTCTCAAACCGTTTCCGAGACTCAATACCGTATCGTATTTCTTTAAAATTTTAAGCACGTCTTCAAATCTTTCGTATAATGGATTTTCTTTATTGTTTTCTATCATCCACGCTATCATATATGCCCCGCCTTTAGAAACGAGTCCGGCATATCTGTAAGACTGTTTTTTTAATCTCTCTAAAGACGTCATGTTTAATCCGGAGTGAATCGCCATAAAAGAAACCCCGTCGGCGCACTGTTTTTCGATAACGTCTAAAACCATCTCTTCCGGCATTTTTACCGGATTTTTATATGCGTCTATCGCTTCCCTGAACGCCTGATAAAGAGGAACTGTTCCGACCGGCAGGGAGGTATTGTTTAAAATTTCCCTCCTTATAAGGTCTAAATCCCCTCCTACGCTTAGTTCCATTAAGGTATCGGCTCCTGATTTTTCCGCAATAACCGCCTTTCTAATTTCTTCGTTCAAATCTATATGGTTTGTAGAAGTCCCTATGCTTGCGTTTATTTTTGTGGTTAAATCTTTTCCTATGCCGACAAATTTATCCCTGTTTTTATTATGCAAAATAACGGCTTTGCCGCTTATAATATTTTCTTTGAGTTTTACGGCGCCGATATTTTCTTTAGCCGAAACATATTTCATTCCGTCGGTTTCTATATTTTTTAGCGCATTTTCTTTTTCGGTCATATATTTATTTCTCCTTATGTTGTAAATTATATATTATAGTCCTGAATTCCCTGCGGCGGCTACAAGATTTTTAGCCGGCAATTTATTGGAATAAAACGACAGATGAATATAACTGCCTACCGCATTTAAAATATTATACCCTTCCGGCTTAAATATGCCGGGGGCGCTTATGCTTTCATATTCAAATATATTTTTTATATTATTTTTTATATTTTGGATGTCGCCGCCGTCCCTTTCTTTTACAAGTTTGGAATAATGAAACTCGTGTCCGTTAACCGTCAAACCGGCTTCGCCAAAAAACGTTTTTTCTTTGAGTCTGACGGTTCTGTATCCCAGCGAAAGCCCGCCTTTATCCATAGAAGCGTCGAACGGAAAAATACCTGCGGCGGCGAAACTTTGCCGCTTATAAATAATTTTTTTGCACAGATACATTAATCCGCCGCATTCGGCATATATTATACCATTATTTTTAAAGAACTCATAAATTTCTTTCCTGACGGACGCGTTTTCGGCAAGAGCGCCTCCATATATTTCGGGATAACCGCCGCCTATATAAATTGCCTGAGTTCCCTTTGGCAAAGATTTATCTCTTAAAGGGCTGAAAAAAACGATTTCTGCGCCGAAACTTTTTAAAATTTCAAAATTAAAATTATAATAAAAAAAGAAAGCTTTATCTAAAGCGACGGCAATTTTAGTTTTAGTTTTAGTTTTAGTCTTAGTCTTAATTTGAGTTTGAGTTTGAGTTTCGACTATTTTTGGCTTACTAATCCCTACCGTTATGTTTTTGCTCTTTTCGACGCTTTTTTTAAACAGTTTATTAAAATTTCGGGAATTTTCTTTCAAGGTCTTTACTAACAGATTAAAATCTACGTTTTTAAATACGGTTTCTTTAATACCGGAAACGGTTTTGTTAAACTCTTTTTTACCGTTTATGCTTTCGCCGTCGTGAACCGTCAATCCCAGATGCCTTTCTTTTATCTTAAGAACGGTTTCGTCGTTTAAAACCCACCCGAAAACATTTATATCCGGGATACCGGCTTTAATTTCATTTGAGATTATTTCATAATGCCTTGCCGATGAAATATTATTTAAAATTACTCCGCAGACGTTTACGCCCCTTTTATAGTTTTTTAGTCCGCAAACCAATGAAGCCATAGTCGATGAAATTCTTCTGCAATCCATAACCAGAACGACCGGAAGTTTAAATTTCTTTGCTATTATATATGAATTCCCGTCGTAAAGCCCCATAGCGCTTTCGACGACAAACGCCTTTTTAGCGCAAATGTTTTCGCCTTCGCTTTCTGAGGCGTTTTCGTTCCCTGCAAAAAACCATTTCGTTAAATATTTATCCGGTATCAAGAAAGGGTCTAAATTTTTCACTACGACGTCCGAATTTAAAGCCTCGGATAATATTACGGGATCGATAAAATCAGGACCGGCTTTATAAACGCTTAACGAGTAGCCCGCATCTTTCAGCGCTATCGAAAAAGCCATAGTTATGGTCGATTTCCCCGACGAAGACCTATCCGATGCAAAATAAACGGCAAACATAATATGACCCTGCCTAATCTAATAAATAAATAGTGAATTTAAATTAAATTAATAAAGTATCCGGTGAAAACCAACTAGAGCCGCCGTAAAAATAACCTCCGAAAGCTGGACGGTAAATCCAAGCATATCGCCGTTTACGCCTCCGAATTTTTTTCCGAAATAAAATGCGGCTGAAAGAACTACGAAAACCGTAACGAGCAAAGAAAAAATACCGGCGGTCTTTAAAAAAAAATAGATAATTATAAGAGTAAAAAAAGAGGCGGCGATAAGCGACCAAGTATCCGTTCCTTCGGTAAAAATAGTTCCTATCCCTTTAAAATTATCCGGCGTATTTGAAAAATAAGACATAACGACTATCGAATACCTTCCGGCTACGGGAAAAGTCAATAAGGACAGATACGTAAAATTAAGGTTAAAACCGCCGTTTACTGAATTAATAAGCGACCACATTATTAAAACGTAAAAAATTACCGACAGATTTCCGGCGGCTCCGGTATTGACGTCCTTCATAGCTTTATAAAACCTGTTTTTATCTCCGCTTTTAAGATAGGCAAAAAAGCCGTCCGAAGTATCCGACAGACCGTCAAAGTGAAGTCCTCCCGTAAGAATGAACAGAAAAAAAATAGATACTAAAATTGCAGGTTGAACGGACAGGAATTTGTTAAAAATATAAAAAATCGATGCCAATATTATCCCGATTAAAAATCCTGCCGCCGGAAAATATTTAATAGATTTTTTCAGGTATTTTATATATAAATCTCCGTCTTTGTCTATTTCTTCCCCGCCGGACTTCCTGTTTTTTCTTTTTAGTTTAAATACCGTCAGAAAATTTACGGCTTCGGATAATCCGCTCAATATAAACATATTTTACCTGTTAAGTTTTGACGCATAAACGTTTGCTTCGTCGAACGTCAGCATATTATTATACATGTTAAGCGCAGTTTCCATTATCTTCATCGCTATGACTGCCCCCGTTCCTTCGCCGAGCCTCATGGACAAGTCCAGTATCGGAGTTTTACCGATAAGCTTGACGGCGGTTTTATGCCCCTTTTCTTTGGAAAGATGCCCGAGAAACATATAATCCGACACATATGGATTAATGTTTAAAGCGATTAATGCACCGGCGGTAGAAATAAAGCCGTCGACGACAACCGGAATTCTATGAATAGCGCATCCAAGTATAAACCCCGCTATTGCGCCTATTTCGAGACCGCCGACGCCCGCAAGGACGTCTACGGCATCTCCGCCCTCCCGTATATTACATTTAATCGCCTTTTCAATAATTTCCGCTTTCTTTTTTATTACGTCAGAATTTACTCCAGTCCCTCTGCCGCAAACGGATTCCGGCGTTTTTCCTGAATAAAAGCAGGTAATTGCGGATGCCGGAGTCGTATTGCCTATTCCCATATCGCCGGTAGCGCAGATTTCGGCGCCTTTATCCTTTACTATGTCCGCTGTTTCTATGCCTTTAAGGACTGATTTAACGGCTTCGGCGGCGGCCATAGCCGGACCATTTTTTATATTAAACGTTCCTTTTTTGACTTTTAAATTTATAAAATTAGAGGGCGCAGAACCTAAGTCTATAAAATCGCCGCAATCGGCATTAATTCCAACGTCTATTACAAGAACTTCAGCCCCGGCAGACTCTGCAATAGTATTAATAGCCGCTCCTCCGCTCAGAAAATTTCTTACCATCTGGACGGTAACGTCCTGCTTGAACAGGCTGACGCCCTCTTCGACGACGCCGTGGTCCCCCGCAAACACGCATACGAATTTATTATTTAACCGCGGTCTTTCTTCTTCCGTAACGGCGACGACGTCTTTTGCAAAATCTTCTAACCTGCCGAGACTTCCCTTGGGCTTTATAAGCCTGTTCAACCTGCGTTCGGCAATTTTATAAAACTTCCGCTTATTTACCGGCTTTATTTTTGCGGCAATAGAAAAAAGATAATCCCTGTCATTCATATCGCATCCGTAAAAAAATTTAATATAGAGCCATTATAAATTAGATTTGGATAAAAATAAAGACCGGCATCCCCGAAGTTTTGACTTGACTTAATTTTACTTGACTTCACTCTACTTTAGCGTTATCGGGTTTCCGGCTATAACGCAGTAAGCCTTATCGGAAACGGCGGAGAGTTCTTGTTCCATTAAGCCGTTTAATTCGATAAATTTCCTGACGTATGCGGAGACGGGAACCATATTAAAGCCGAGGGAATCTGCAACGGTAATAACCGAACATTCAATTTTTGAGAGATATGCGGAGAATTTAATAACCGATTCTAAGGCTGAATTATAACCGGCTATATCCCGAAAAATAGACGAGAGCCATAACGTCATAGAATCTATAAGGATTACGCCTTTTCCGGCGGCTGACGACAAAGCTAAAGATTTGCAGACGCCGACGACTTCTCCGCTCAAGTCTTCAAAATTTTCGTGGACGATAAAATCCTTATTTCTTTTATCTTTGTGTTTTTTAATTTTTAAAGCCATTTCTTCGTCTTCGTATTTTCCTTCATCTAAAATTCCTGCCTTCGCCGTAGCAATGAAATGAAGCGAACCGCCGCCTTGCCCTTGTCCGGTTAAATCCCGGCGGGCACTCGCGCCTGCGGCAATAGGTGAAAGCGATTTATATAGCGAAAGCGCCGTTTCTTCGGCAAAACTTGATTTTCCCGAAGATATTCCGCCCGTTATAAAAATTTTTGTCATATCAAAAACTCCTCGAATTTTGTTTCCTCTAATGGTTTGGATAATAAAAATCCTTGAACATAATCGCATCCAAGCTCTTTTAACAGCTCCAACTGTTCCTCTGTTTCCACGCCCTCGGCGATAGACTTCATATTGAGCTTTTTTGAAAGATAAATTATAGTTTCTATTATGTATCTCGAATGTTTATCGATGAGCATTTTTCTAACGAACGAAATATCTATTTTAAGGTTATCGAACGGAAGGTCGGTCAAATAAGAAAGCGAAGAATACCCCGTTCCGAAATCGTCTATAGAAAATCCGAACCCTTTTTCCTTTAAATCATTCAGTAGCCTGCCGGAATATTCTAAATTATCCATAAACGTTCTTTCTACTATTTCAAAATTAAACAAGCTCGGTTCTACGCCGTTTTTATCAAGCGCTTTTTCGATATTCTCTTTTATATGAGGGTCGCCGAAACTGGCAGGGGAAATATTTACCGAAACGGGAACGGCTTTAAAACCATTGTCCGACCATGTTTTTATTTTAAATGCCACCTCGCCTAATATCCAGTTTTCAACTTTCGTAATCATTCCGCTCTGCTCCAAAAACGGAATAAATTCCATCGGAGGCGTAAGCCTGCCGTTTCTTTGCCACCTCAGAAGAGCTTCCGCTCCTTTTATCGAGCCTGTTTTATATCGAAGTAAGGCTGGTAATGTAGGACAAATTGATTTTTTGCCACAGCCTCGTTAAGCCCGTTCCTTAGCTCTACCTTTTTCCTTGCGGATTCTTCGAATTCTTTTTTAAAAAATCCGACGGTATTTTCGCCTTTCGACCTGGAATTAAGAAGCGCGGATTCGGCTTTATCGAAAATATCCTGAGATGTCGCTGCGTCTTTTGGATAAAGCGATATTCCGGCGTTAAAAGATATATTTATTTTTTTGCCGTCCGGAGCATAAGGCTCGTTAAGAACGTCTATTATCCTGTTGACGATAGGCAAAGCATCTTCGTCGAATTTTAACCGTTTCAAAAATACGGCAAACTTATCCGCCTCCCATCTTGCCAAAATATCGTAGTTTTTTATAATATTTTTTATCTTATGGGACATTTCTACGATTATTTTATTGCCTGTTTCAAAACCGAAAGTATGGTTTATTAAAGAAAAATTTACCGGATTTATTATTGCAAGGGCGCAGCAGGAATGAGCGTCCGAATAACCGGCATCTTTTATAAATGCGTCTATATTTTCTTTTAGCATTTTTTTATTGGGAAGATCGGTGAGGGTATCGAAATGCATCAACCGCTCCATAGTTTCTTCGGCTTTTATCTCGCGGGTAATATCTTTTCCGGTCGTTATAAAATATTGTATATCGCCGCCCCCGTCGGAACCAAACTTAAACGGGGTAATCGTCGTATAGCAATATATATCGCCGCCGCTCTTAGTTTTATACATGAATATGTCGGTTAATACATCGCCTGAAATAATAGTGCCGAGAAATTTTTCGGCAAACCCTCTTTTTCCTGAACCGCCTCCAAATATTTTTGAATAATGTCCGCCCGTAAGTTCGCTTGCAGAATAGCCGAATATTTTATAAACGCTTTCATTTGCGAATAATATATTAAAATATTTATCCGAAATAACGACAAAATCGGAACCTGAATTTAATGCGGTCATAATCATCGAATGCCATTTTTCGTCTTCTATTTTATCGAGCGCATAATTTATATCCATAGTCATCTCTTTTAATAGACCGTAAACGTCTTTTTTAAAAAATCCGCTTTCGGATGCATATAAAGAAAGAACGCCTATCGCTTTGCCTTTTTTTATAATCGGAACGGCGGCGCTTGATAGATAGCCTCTCTTTGCCTGCTCGTCCCGCCACGGCAGCATATGCGGATTTTTTAAAGTATCGTTATTAATTACTATTTTTGATTTTAACAAAGACGTAAACAGCGGTCCTTTTTTTATTTCAGGGTCATTTGAATTAAGATGCCGCTTCAAAAAATCGAGATAATCGCTTTTTTCGTAAGAAAAAGAAGTTTTTATATTAAGATTTGAGTCGAAAAGCACGATAAAAGAATTTACGAATAGTCCCCTTTGTATTATTCTATTTGGTATTTGGGAAAATAAAGAATTTTCGTCTTTTGTCCTTACTATGAGCTGGTTGACCTCGGAAAGCGTGGCATACATAGCTTGAAGAGACCTGAAAGAAAGGATCAGACTATCGTACATTTTCTGCTTTGAAACATCCAACACTAAAACCAATCCTGCCGGTTTGCCGTTATAGGAGATAGTATATGCAAAAATAACGGTCGGCTTTGATTCACCCGCTTTCGTTATATGCATATGCGTTATTTGCTCGGCGGCAAAAACTTCGCCCTTTATTCTTCTTTCGGCGAGTTTTTTTACTATAGGTTTGTATTCGTCGCCTACAATATCGTAAGGGGTCAAACGGCTTAATTCGTCTTCGGAATATCCTATAAAATCCCTGAATGCTTTATTTGAATGAACGATCCTGCAATCGTCCTGATAAATAAAAACTCCTATGGTTCTTGAATTAAGCAGTGCATCAGCAAGTCCATCAAAGCGCTTAGCATTAAAGTCTTGGGTTATGTCCATAATTTACGGCAAGATTAAAATATTTATTAGAATGGTAGGCGCGGACGGTCTCGAACCGCCGGCTTCCACCGTGTGAAGGTGGCACTCTACCCCTGAGTTACGCGCCCGTTATATGTTATACTAAGTTATATAAGTAAAGAATATTATATAATTTAGTATTTGTTAATTCAAGAATTATCGACTTAGCGCCCTAAGCACGTCCTCGTAATCCGGCTCGTTCGTTATTTCTGGAACTAATTGTTTATAGGCGATTTTACCTTCTTTGTCAGCGATAAAAACGGCTCTTGCGGTCAACCCCTTTAATGCGCCTTCGCCGATGATAACGCCGTATTTTTCCATATCTTTATACCTGAAATCCGATGCAGTCGTAATATTTTTTATGCCGTAGCTTTCGCAAAACCTATCCTGCGCAAAAGGTAAATCCATAGATATGACTGTTACATCTACATCGGTATATTTGGCAAGCATCTCGTTAAATTTTTTGGTCTCCATTTCACAGACCGACGTATCAAGAGAAGGAAGGGTAATTATTAACTGGATTTTTTCTTTTTTTCCGCCTACTTTTTTTTCTTTTAAATCCTTAGTCGTAACTATGGCTTCGGGAACGGTATCTCCTAAGTTCAGCGACGGTCCCGTCAACGACGCCGGATTTCCTTTTAAAGAAACTGTTTCAGACATTTAACCCTCTTTTTTTAAATTTTTTAATTAAAATTTTTATTTTTCCGTTTTCCGTTTATTTTTTATGATTTTTTATTTCTTATTTCTTTTCATAACTTCTTCATAAAGAGGCGACATTTCCCTTAATTTTTTAACCACTGCCGGAAGTTCTTTAACGAAAAATGCGGCATCGTCAAGCGTGTTATCCTCTCCGAGCGATATAAGAAGAGAACCTTGCGCAAGTGCGGGGTCAACCCCGATAGCGTTTAGGACGTGCGAAGACTTTAATATTTTAGACGTGCAGGCAGAGCCGCTTGCGACCATAATTCCGATATTGTTAAGCCACATAAGCATAGACTCGCCCTCTATGTATTTTACGACAAAGTTGAGATTATTCGGCAGTCTTTTTTCGGGATGCCCGTTTAGATAGACCTCGTCCAAACCGCCCAGCACTCCTCCTATAATCGCTTTTTGAATCGACAGAAGATGCGCCGTTCTTTCTTTCAGTTCTTTTTTGGCAAGCATACAGGCGACGCCGGCTCCCGCTATCGCGGGAATGTTTTCTGTGCCCGCCCTTCTTCCAAATTCCTGAATGCCTCCGTCGATAAGAGGCATTATGCGTATACCCTTTTTAAGGTAAAAAAGCCCCAAGCCTTTAGGGCCGTAAAACCTGTGGGGAGCGGCGGAAAGCATATCCACGCCCAGCTCTTTGACGTCCGATTCTATAAAACCGCAGGACGTGTTTGCATCCGTGTGCATATATGCCGGAGAATTTTCATGTACTATCTTTGAAATTTCTTTAATATCCTGAATAGTGCCGATTTCATTTGACGCTTGAGTAATGCTGACGAGAACGGTATCTTTTCTTAAAGCGTTTTTAACGTCCTGCGGGTCGACCGAACCGTATTTGTCGACGGGAACTTCGCTGAATTCAAAACCGAGTTTCGCTAAAGACTTAACTGAATTTAAAACGCTGAAATGCTCTATTTTTGAAACGACGATATGTTTGCCTTTGTCCATTCTCGCAAAAGCCGTTCCTTTTATCGCAAGGTTGTTAGATTCGGAGCCGCTTCCCGTAAATATAACCTCCGTGGTTGCCGCATTTAAAAGTTCTGCCGCCTGAAGTCTTGCTTTATCCAAAGCTTCCCGAGGTTCGTCGCCGAGAGTATGAATACTTTGAGGATTGCCGTATTCTGCCGTAAAATACGGTTCCATAGCGTCTTTTACTTCCTGCCTCATCCTCGTTGCCGCAAAATGGTCGAAATTAATTATTTTCAATTTTACCTCCCGATATATCGATATTATAATATAAAAATTATTCCATTATTATATTATAATATTTTTATAATTATTATATTGTTTTATTAATTATTTAATTATTTTTTAAGATTCTGCTTCCTTACGTAAACTATGTACTCGGGCAGATTTATCTCGTAAGATAAAAACTCATGTCCGGTCTTTTTGCAGTAGCTTTTTAAATCTTCTATTATCCCTTCGTCCGACGCCGTTACTTTTAATATCGAGCCGTCCGGAATTTTTTTAAATTCTTCGGCGACTTCCATTATAGGCATAGGACACGACAACCCAAAAGTGTCGATTTCGTAATCGTAATTCATATTTTTACCGCCCGTATTTCAACCGCCGCAGTTCTTATTGAATTTATATTATTTCTTATTAAGAATGCTCCAGTAAATCGTGTTCGTCTTCGTCATGCTCCGGCGTTTCTACCCTGCCTATGGGACCCTTGCCTGCCTTTCTGGCTCTGTAATCTTCGATGGCGAGATGCAGGGCGTCGGCGGCAAGATTAGAGCAGTGCATCTTAACCGGAGGCAGTCCGTCTAAAGCCTCTGCTACGACGCCGTTAGACACTCTTTCGGCTTCTTCGAGGGTCTTGCCTTTGACGAGTTCGGTTACCATAGAACTTGTCGCTATGGCGGCACCGCAGCCGAAAGTTTTAAATTTAACGTCTTCTATCTTATCGTCCTTGACTTTTATGTAGATTTTCATTATGTCGCCGCAGGTAGGGTTTCCAAGCTCCCCTACGCCGTCCGCATTTTCTATTTCGCCCACGTTTCTGGGATTTTGAAAGTGGTCCATAACTTTTTCCGAATATACCGGCATAATATTACCTCCTGATTTCATTTAGTTTGTTTTATTTGATTAATTTTGGCTTATACTAAATTAAAACATACTTTACTAAATTAGTCAAGTATTGTCGAAAAAAAAATTAGCTTATGTACGATGTATGATGTGCGATGTACGGCTGCAATTTATTTGTAAAGTCCGAGCCTGAGTTTGATTACGCCGAAAAAAGCCTCGAAAATAATGCCGTTGGACATCTTAGATTTTCCCATAGTTCTTTCGTAGAATATTATCGGATATTCCTTAAAACCGCACCCTGCTTCTTTTGCTACCCTGTATTTCATCTCTACCTGAAAAGCATAACCTCTTGAACTAACGCCGTTTAAATTTATCTTTTTGAGGCAGTTTACGTCGTACATATTGAAGCCCCCCGTTAAATCGCTTATCTTAACGCCGGTAACAAACTTTGCGTAAATATTTGCAAAATAGGAAATCAAAAGCCGCTTCATGCTCCAGTTTATTATGCGTATGCCTCCGGAATACCTCGAACCCACAATCATTCCGCATCGTTCGTTTTCCATAAGGCTCACGAAACCTGCAATCTCTTCCGGATTGTGCGAAAAATCGCAATCCATAGTTAATACGTAATCGTAGCCTTTTCCGACGGCAAAATTAAATGCGGCTATATATGCGGTTCCCAACCCCAGCTTTTTTTCCCTCTCTATTAAAAAAAGCATTGGAGTAAGGCTTAATAAGCCGTGAGTGCGACACGGCATATTATGTCCGTATCTGTTTTGGTATTCCTTAACTATTTGACGGGTTCCGTCAGGCGAGTTGTCGTCGATTATTAAAAGATCCACCGATGCGCCGCAATTTTTAACCGTTTCGGTATAATTAATCTTTAAAACGGAATCTATCATGCGTCCTATGTTATCTTTTTCGTTATACGTAGGTATCGAAACAAGTATTTTCATTTTTTAAAAACTTACCGTCCGGCTTTATTTTTGTAAGCGCACCCCGTATCCGCCATATAAATAAATCTGTCCCCTTTATTTAGTCCTTTATTTACTTTATTATTTTTTTACTCTTTATTTTATTCGTTCGCCGCTTTATCCATGCGCTGTTCCCTGTCTCTAAATCCCATATGAACAAGTATGTCGTATAATCTGTCCATTCTGTCGTTTAAAGATTTGTTGTTTTCTCTGATTTCATCGGATAATTTGTCGATTCTGTCGGATAATTTTTTATCCGCCGCATCAATCTTTTTATCCGTATGGACATATACTCCGATAACAAAGCCGAGTATAATTAAAAGCAGCCCTAAATTTATGTAATGCATAAAAACCTCTTTTTATTTTGCTTATGAAATATTATATCATATTTTTATTTGTTCCAAGTTTATTTCTTTAAAGAGCGGCAATAAAAAAGCGGAAGGGCTCTTTCTTTATTCTTTAACCCAAAATTTAATGTATTTGTAATATCTTTGTAATAATATTGTAACATTAAGATAGTAAAATAAGTGAATATGACCAAAAATCAAAAAAATAAAATTTTTATAATTATATATAATTTAGTATTAATATGAGCAGTGGCACGCTAATGCCGAGAACTAAACGAGTAATACTGCCTGAGTTTCCGCATCACATTGTCCAACGTGGACATAACCGTCAGATAATTTTTGCCCAAAAGGAGGATTTTTTCAGATATATTGAAAATATAAAAGAATTAAAAGTCGAATTTAACATAAAAATTTTTGCTTATTGTCTTATGACAAACCATATTCATTTATTAATGCAACCGGGCAAAGATGTTTTAAAACTTCCGTTATTTATGAAGAAAATTTCCGGGCGGACTACGCGCTACTTTAATCTACTTGAAGGACGGAGCGGCACCTTATGGGAAAGCCGCTATAAATCGAGTCCCGTACAAAAAGACGAATACTTATTGGCATGCTGCCGCTATATAGAACTAAATCCGGTTCGCGCGGGAATTACAGAGAACCCCGGTGCTTATCCGTGGTCAAGCTATATTGCACGCACAGGCGGAGACGGAAAAGATTGGTTAGATTTAGATCCGGTATTTTTAGGTCTTGGAGAAACGGAAGCAAAAAGGCTGGAAAACTATCAAAAGTTTATTCAGGATAATGTTGCCCCCGAAGAACTTAAATTTATACGGGAATCGATTAAACGCGGACAGTTGACGGGAAATTCAAAATTTGAAGAAGCGGTGGAACAAATCATAGGAAGAAGGATAGAAAGACGGGCTCAGGGAAGACCGTTTAAAAAGCGGTCGTCATAAAATATCGATATTATAATTCAAAAAAATATACTAATAATCTCTGGCATTAATCTAATATAACATGTATTATAACATATATTTTTACTTTTAATTTAAAATTTAAAAATGCTTACGCATAATGAAAAATTATGGGGGGGGGAAGAAACCGGCAAATGCAGGCGGGAATAAGGAAATAAATAATCTGTCCACTTTAATTTTAATAAAACTGTCCACTTTATTTGTTTTTTAAGCGGTTTCATATTGAAGTATCTTTAACTGCTCCGGTTTTATTCTTGCACTTAAACTCAGCATCTCCACTCCAACCACTTTGCCCTCGGAATTGAAATCTAAAATAATCCCCGGTTCCACCTCTTCCGATTCCACTATGGGCGTTTCATCTAACCTGAAATAAAGGGCATCGCTTTCTTTATCGACCATTAATTTCATTTTTTTCCTCATTTTTAACTTGTTTCATTCTTTTATATTTTCTATCAAAATAAACGGTAACTATTCTTTTTGGGCTAATATTATGATTAACTACGACATGTAGAACTCTTCCGTTATTTTCCGTAATATTTTTAAAATAATGCAAATTTCCGTCCTCTTTAACGATGTTCCAATCGGGATTATTTAAAGCGTCGGAAATCCAACTTTCCGAAATTTCACGTTCTCTAATAACATCGGCGGCATGCGAAGTAAATTCAAAATCGTTTAATGACATAAATTATAAGATTAGATGCCGTATCATGTAATTATATTATTTTCATAAAAATAAACATGCTTATAATATATACTAATTTATAAAATTAATCAAGATTGCATAGCGGTTTACATAATAAAGAAATACGGGAAGGGGGGAGGAAACCGGCAAATGCAGGCGGGAGTAAGGGAATAAATAAATCTGTCCCCTTTATTTATTTTTTATTTACCTTTATTTACTTTATTATTTTTTTACTCTTTATTTTATTCGTTCGCCGCTTTATCCATGCGCTGTTCCCTGTCTCTAAATCCCATATGAACAAGTATGTCGTATAATCTGTCCATTCTGTCGTTTAAAGATTTGTTGTTTTCTCTGATTTCATCGGATAATTTGTCGATTCTGTCGGATAATTTTTTATCCGCCGCATCAATCTTTTTATCCGTATGGACATATACTCCGATAACAAAGCCGAGTATAATTAAAAGCAGCCCTAAATTTATGTAATGCATAAAAACCTCTTTTTATTTTGCTTATGAAATATTATATCATATTTTTATTTGTTCCAAGTTTATTTCTTTAAAGAGCGGCAATAAAAAAGCGGAAGGGCTTTGATAGCCGCTTCCGCTTAATTTTAATTTTACTGCAATATTGCAAACCGCTGTTATAACGTGACGACAGTCAAATTAGAACGCGAAGTCGAGACCGGTTCCGAGAAGATTGTCCTGATCTTTATTGGTGATAGTATAGCCAAGATAAAGATGGGCATTGTAAGCAAGGTTTATCGTCGCCTGAAGAGCAAGAGCATAGCTAATGCCTTCGTTGCATCCACCGTTAACTTCGGGATAAGCTCCGCTCTGATACAAGCCTCCGTCCTGACAGGCTGGTGCTACAACACCATTTTTATAGTTCTGATATTCTTCCTGCAAGTCTTTATGCGTCCATGAATAAGCTGCGTAATCTGCGGAAAGCATAATGCCGTTATTCATAACAGGGAGTATATAACGTCCATATGCCTCAATAGTGCTATAGCCGTTAGAGGTGCCGGAAACATTAGGATATCCGCCGGATATAGACGTATTGTTTGCATAAGGATTAGAATCTGACTGAACCATATAGGTTAAGCCAAGTTCATAAACGTCGTTTGCAAGGTCGACATCGACGCCGTTTACCATAATGCGGTTAGTCCAGTTTGCACCTGAAGCGCCCATCGGTTCCGCAATCGTTGAACCGTAATAACCGAACTCGAGCTGTCCCATAGGAATTGGAGCATATTCTTTTAACTGATAAGAATATTGCATTGCGTTTGAGGCTGTATCTATGTTAGCGCCAGCACCACTTGCAGTAGCCAGATTACCGCCTGCATCATTCGTAACTGTTACTTTATACCACAAATGATAACCGGGCGTTCCGTAAAGGGCAAAACCTGCGTTTCTGGAGTGGATTAATGCTCCAGCTTCACCGTCTGCACCTACCGCTAATCCCTGTCCGGCTCCGACAGGCCCTGCGGGAAGATAGAAAGGTATCTGTCTGTAGAAATAGGGGCTTGCGGTCGTAACCTGACCGAGTTTTAAGTTAAGTAGATGAGGAGCAACTCCTAATCCGCTGCCAAGACCGTTTATAGATGCAAAAATCTGTTTTTCGCTGCCGGTAATAACTTTAGTGCCATTTACCTTTGCTGATCCTGCGTCAATTCCGTAATGCACATAAAATGAAATCGAATCCGCAAGAGGAGTATATAATTTAAACGCTCCTGCATCGACTATGTCAACCCCTGCGCCGAATGCATCTGTGTTAGCGCTTACATTTTCATTCGTCGTATGTTGATAGCTTATAATCGGCTCGACCATTACCGGAATCGGCCATGGGTTCGGAAGGCTTAAGCCTTCGGTAATCTGCGTTGCGTCCGCGGGAGTTCCTTCTGTACCCGGAAGTCTGAAGCCGTTTCTCCAGAATGCTCTTCCGAACGGGTTAAGGTTTGGGAAAACAGTGTGACAAACTGCGCATGAAAAATGATACTTTTGTGCAAAAGCCGGGATTGCGTTTGCTTTTTTCGGCACTAATGCGAACGAAAGCGCCAAAACAAACAAGGCAACCATAGTTACTACTAATTTCTTTTTCATAACTTTCCTCTCTCTTAAAGTTAAAGTTAAAAATTAAATTAAATTAGGACTTGGTTTTCTTTAGACTACAAACTGCAAATTTTTAATCTTTCTCAGTCTTTCTCCTCTGCACCTCCTTAAAAGATTTTATATTATTTATATTTTATATATCTAAAATTACCTTTTGTCAATACTTTTTGTTTAGCGGATAGTCCTTATTATTTATCGTCCGCCTAAGCTAATACTTTAACCTTGATTTAATTATAATACCTATATTTTATATGTCAAGCCTTTTTTAGCTTTTTTTACTTTTTTATTTTAACGAGTCAAGATAAGACGCAAGCTCGAAAAGCTCCTTTTTGGAAAGCATTTTGTGGTCGGGCATAATAGCCATATAAGACTTTCCGTCTATTTTTACGGTAGAACCGGGTTTAAAATTCTTAGACGGCGTAGCTATCTGAACTTCGAGCCATTTAATAGAATGTTTTAATGTTCCTTCTTTTGAAAGATCCGGTCCTACGCTTCCGCCTTTTTTGCCTATTTTATGGCAGGCAAAACAGTCTATCCCTTTTTTGTTGGAATGGATAAGTTGTTTGCCCAGCTGTGCGGCGGATAACTTGACGGGAGCGGTAAGAGCGTGAACCGCTATGTAGCCGAGAACGATAACGAGAACGATAAATATTACGGTTAGACCTTTTTTCATAAAACCCCCCTTAATTTAAATCTTAATATATTTTTTTATTTAAAATTTTTTTAATAGGCAAATTTCATTAAAGCGTTGACCGTATGCGGTTTTAACTTATCCGCACCGTTTAAAAACGAAAGCTCGGCAAGAAACGCCGTATCCACGACTTCCGCCCCGAAACTTTCGACCAGCCCTATGGTCGCAAGAGCCGTGCCTCCGGTTGCAAGGACGTCGTCGGCGATAATTACCCTGTCGCCTTTTTTTAATGCGTCTTTATGAATTTCGAGCGTTGCGCTTCCGTATTCGAGGTCGTAGCTTAAAGACGAACATTCGTAGGGAAGTTTGCCGGGTTTCCTGACCATTATGACGCCTGCGCCGAGCCTGTAAGCAACCGGAGCGCCGACGACGAAGCCTCTTGCCTCTATGCAGACGACGTAATCGATTTTTTTGGAAATATAAGAATCCGTCAACGAATCTATTGCATAGGCAAACGCCTTTGCATCCGCAAGAAGCGGCGTAATATCTTTAAAGTTAATTCCTTTTTTAGGAAAATCGGGGATTTCCCTGATAAATTGTTTCAAGTCCATTATTTAAAGTCCGTCCTTATCATCCTTATCGAGAAATAATTATATATTTCCAAAAACTAATTGTCAATACCGAAAAGCGGAATCTTTTTTAATACATCCTGCTTTTATATCTTAAATATTTAACCGCTTTTTTAGCGTTAAAATCTTTCATTAGATACAGATAATACGTTCTTACCGGTCTAAATTTAACATATATGTCGAACCTGCCTATTTTTTTTATAGATTTAAAAAACGGCGCATATTTTTGGACGGGGTTTATCATATATTTGTTATCCATTACGAATAATGCGTTTTCCCCGTTTATTTTATTTAAGTTCTGCCAGAGGTCGTACTGGTTTAGAAAACCCGATATATTATAAATATTTACCGCCGGTTTATATCCGCCGTAATAGACGAGTTCGTCGGCTATCGCATAATGGTGCGTAAGGATAAAAAGCGGGCGGTAAGCCGCCTCGTAGCCTTTATAAACGATACCGATATATTCCGCGCTATGCCTCCAGCCGAAAAGATCGTTAGTTACGTCGGCGGTTGAAGGCTTTCCGGGAATATGGGGTATTACCTTAAATATTCCGCCCTTTTTAAGACTTTTTTCTTTGTCGATATAGCGTATTATTTTTCCTATCGGTATAGAATTATAATAAATCTGGTTATACAGGACGAAGGATAAAAAGAACCCTGAAAATAGGGCGAAATAAACGTAATATTTTGAGAAGGAAAAGGGGACAGATTTATTTATTTTCTTACTGCCAATTGCATTTGCTCGCTTTTTAGAATGAAAATAAAAAAGATCTGTCCCCTTTTCCGCTTTGTCCTTTTCCTTCTGCGCCAACAGGTCGGCGGCGTAGCCCATAATAGGAAATGCCGCAAGATAGCCTATATCCGGCCAGTGGACTAATATTCTGTGGGAATAGCCGTTTATAACGAAAAATAATAAAATAGGCAGGGAAAGACAAATAGAAAACAGAAAAGGTTCGGAAGAAGCAGGAAAAGAAAAAGGGGACGGATTTATTTTTTGCTTCGCAAAAAAAAAGATCTGTCCTCTTTTCCCTATTTTTATCGCCGCATAGATAAAAGTCCAGATTAAAAAAATATATATAAACGGCGTTATAACTAAAACCTGACCGAGCCATCCGGCGGCTAAAAGCGGAAAACCGGGCTTTGGATGCGAAAAGCCGTGGGACAGTTGAAACTTAAACGATATAAAATTATGCGTAAAATTCCAGTATATTACCGGCAAAAAAACCAAAAGCGCTATGCCGAGAGCCGCATAAGGATAAAAAGTTTTCAAATAACGCCTGTTTTTTTTGGAAACAAGCAGATATAAAAGCGCGGCGGGTGGAATAAAAGCGGCGGTGTATTTGCTTAAAAACGCCAAGCCGAGAAAGATCCCTGCAAGAAGCCAGAAGGAAAAGCAGAAGGAAAAGGGGACAGATTTATTTTTTTCTTCCACCGCTTTATAGAAAAATATCAGAAAACAAAGAGTAAAGAATAACAGCGGGGCGTCGGGGAGCATCATAACGGATAAAACCATACCGAATATGACGGCGGACAAGAAAAACAGGAAAGCGAAAAAAGCCGCCCTCTTGCTCTTGAACATTATATATGTAAGGTAATATACGAGAAATCCGTCTAAGAACGAAAATATAACAGCGCCGAGCCTGACGTCAAGCTGGCTTTTGCCGAAAAGTCCGTCGAAAACGTAAATAATCCAGCCGACGAGCGGGGCGTCGTCGAGATAACCCAAAGACGGTTTCAACGACCAAACGTAATAATGGGCTTCGTCGTTTCCGAGATTAAGGGTGGATGCAAGATGGCTATGAATTATTAAGGCAAATAACGAAAATATAATAAGATATATTTCGTACTTAAATCTGTCTAATAAGCCAAGAGTATGATTATAAAAGTTTTCCGTATTTTTCAACAATATCCTTCATTAATTGGTTAAACCTGTCTTTTAGATCCAGACCCGCGTCGATTTGCGCAAATAAGGCGATGTTCCCGCTTGCGTCCAAGGGTACTGTTTCGTCTTCCGAAGGCTCTTCGAAATATTTTTTCTGGTTAAAATAAACGGCGGCATCCGCTTCGGAATAATCCGTTAAACCGCCCGCTCCGAACCTATCCTCGAGTCTTTTTAATATAATTTCTTCTTTTTCGTCATATATTTTAGAATATACGAATATAAAAATACAGTCTTTTTTATTAAAACTATTAATTATTTTTTCGCGGTGGGCGCGTTTTAAGAATGTTGCGTCGAATATCACGCCCCCGCCGGTTCCCCGCCGCGCAACGCTTTCAAATTCTTGTAAACCTTTTTCTAAAATGGTTTCATAAACTCTTACGTTTGCGTCCGCCGAATATTTAACGGACTTATCCGCCCCGTCGAATAAGTTCCGCCTTATTTCATCGGTGGAAACGGCGGCGGCGTAAAAATAACGGGAAAGCAGGCGGGCGAGAGAAGACTTTCCGCTCCCCGAAAGACCGCAGTTTAGGACGACTACGGGCCTTTTTACGAGGGCAAGGTAAAACGACGCAAGATTGAAATATTTAACGGCTTTCGAATACGAGTTTTCTCCCGGGGAAAGGAGGGAAATTTTAGTCCTTACGACCGCCCTATAGGCTTTAAAAAAAGGAATAACCGAAGATTCGTATTCCTCGAACGGAGCTATAGATTTTTCGTAATTAAAACAGTTCTCATAATAGCCGAAAAAAGAGACGGATTCGTAAAAATATCCGTTAAATTCAAAATCCATAAGCAGGAACGCAACGTCTAAATATATATCCTGATTCCTGTATCTTTCGTCGAATTCGACGCAGTCCATAAGGCATATTCCGTTAACGCGGCGCGGGTCTAAAACGGCGATATGCTCCATTCTTAAATCTCCGTGGACGTCCCTGATAAAGCCGCCTTCTATGCGCAAACGCACAAATTCGGAAAAAAGAGAAGATGCAAGGAAAGAGTCGTAAGCGGAACGGAAAGAAGAGCAGGAAGTTGGAAAAAAGGGGGGGAAGAGCCCTTCGTCGATAACTAAAAAATTATCGTCCCAGTTTGCCTTATAGACGGATATATCGCCGAATTTTGAAATTCTTTTAGAAGTCCGGGCGGCTTTGTGAAAAAGGTATATTTTTTTTGCGGTTTTTTTTAATATATTATCGATTCGTTTATTATCAGTATAATTATCCTTCAATATATTATTCAAAAAATATTCATTCTTTACGCGCTTCATCCTGACAAAAACGTCTATAAGCTTCCCGCCCTTAAATCCGGTAAAAATTTTATCTTTTTTCTGTCTTAATTCGACTAAATCTAAATATATGCCGCCCGAACAGGCTCTCCTGTTTAAAGACAATTCTCGCCTTGCAAAAAAATTTCTTTTCTTAAGCGAAGTATAATCGACAAAACCGAAATTTACGGGTTTTTTTTGCTTGTAGGCAAATTTTTCGGTAAGATAAACACGGGATATGTGGGTTTCGATTATTTGTTCCGTGCATAGCGGAATAAAGCCCCCATATTCCGATGAAGAAAAGGAGTCGGGTTCTTTATTGCTCATTTGCATTACCCTTCCAGACCGGCGTCCGCCGCCATTTTTCTAAGTTTTTTTAAGGACTTAGCTTCTATCTGTCTTATGCGTTCTTTCGTAAGACCGAAAACAAGCCCTACTTCGTTAAGCGTCCAAGGCTTTTCGTAATTAAGCCCGTATCTTAAAATTATAACTTTTTTTTCAATATCTGCAAGATTATGCATCCATTTATTGAGAAGATTCAAAGTTTCGATTTTGTCGAGCATCTCTAAAGGCGATGTAACGTTCTCGTCTGCTTTAATTAAATTGGAAAAAGACGAACTACCGTCGTCTTCGTCGTTATTCTGCGAATAAGGGGCATCCAATGAATAAATATTGCCGATAAAACCTAAAATTTTTTCCAGCTTTTTTTCTTTAATACCCATATGACCGGCTACTTCGCCAAAATTGGGCTCTCTTTTAATTTCGCCGGTAATTTCCCTTACCGCCCTCGTATATTTATAAAGATTTTCGGATATATGGATAGGAAGCCTTACGACCCTGCCCGAATTTAATATCCCTCGCTCAATAGTCTGTCTTATCCACCATATGGCATATGTAGAAAACCTGAATCCCTTTTTGGGCTTGAACCTCTCCACCGCTTTTATGAGTCCGATGTTCCCTTCCATAATAAGGTCGTCGAAAGACAGCCCTCTTCCTAAGAACCTTTTTGCTACGCTTATTACAAGACCGAGATTGGATTTTATCATCAAATCCCGCGCCTGTTCGTCACCTTCGCCGACTTTAATCGCAAGGTCGTATTCCTGTTCTTTAGTCAGAAGCGGATATTTTTTTAGATACTTAAGATACTGGTTTGAAATTACGTTATCTTCCGACTTTACATACTTGCCGCCGAAATCGTTTTCGGCAATATCCGATATTGGTTCGTCAGAACCCGCACCGTTGAGGCGTTTGCGCTTCATATCCGTTTTTCCCTATAAGTTTGACAAAATTTGCGGGAGCGATTTCCTTCGAGAACACACGCCCGTCTTTCTTTTCGATTACGCAGATATTTTGAGAACCGTTCCTTTCTACCGGTGCCACCATAATCCCTCCTTCGCAGAGCTGGTTAAACAAAGGCTGAGGAATATCCGGCGAACAGGCGGTTATAAGTATTCTGTCGTAAGGGGCATATTCGCGGAAACCAATCGACCCGTCGCCTATAATAAACGTTGTATTGCGGATATTTAAAAATTCGGCGGCGGTTCTCGCTTTTAACGATAAATCTCTTATACGCTCTATAGTAAAAACCGAATCGCAGAGGAGAGATAGAACCGCCGCCTGATAACCGGAGCCGGTCCCTATCTCTAAAACTTTATGATTTTTGTTTAGTTCAAGCGCCTGCGTCATAAGCGCTACAGTGTAAACGCTGGAAATAGTCTGGTTATGTCCTATCGGGAGAGGAGACTCTCCGTAACACATTTCGACATTCCTGAAAGGCTGTTCGACGAATCTCTCCCGGGGAATTTTCTCAAGAGCTTCAAGGACGGCTGAAGAGGTTATACCCTTAGATGTCAGGCTGTCTATTATTTTTGCGTTCATTTTTAATTTAAAGATAAATCGACATTTTTTAATTTTTCTAAAGCTTTATAATTAGTCATATCGAGATGGATCGGCGTAATAGAAATGAGCCCGCTATGCACGGCTTCGTAATCGCTTCCCGAAATATCGTCGAATCTTATATCCTTGCCCCATATCCAGTAATATTTTCTTCCCCTCGGATCCATTTTTTCGACCACAAAGTCCTCGAAATAACGTTTGCCCTGTTTCGTAACGCGGTATTCAAAAGGATTCTTTTCTTTTTTAATTATAGTCTGGGGAATATTCACGTTTAAGAGGGTATTTTCCGAAAAATCGCTTTTATTGAATATAGATGCAAGGTTTGATACAAACTGCGCCGCTTTTCTAAAAGAAGATTCGAGGTCTTCTTCTAAAGATGCGTCTTTCGGCAGATAACCGCCTCCTTTATTAACGACTAAAGAAACGGCAATGGATTTTATACCCATAATAGCCCCTTCCATTGCGGCGGAAACGGTTCCCGAATAGATAACGTCGTCGCAAATATTGCCGCCGTAGTTGATTCCCGAAATAACAAGGTCGGGCTTTGTTTTTAAAATGGAATGAACGGCGATATTGACCGCATCGGTAGGCGTGCCGTCAACGGAAAATATATTCGGTTTTATCTCATTGACCCTTAAAGGTCTGTCTATAGTCAAGGAATGAGAGCTTGCGCTTCTTTCTCTGTCGGGAGCGACGATAACGACGTCTGCATATTTTTTTAGCTCTTCAAATAAAATATTTATCCCGGTAGCATAAACCCCGTCGTCGTTAGAAAGAAGAATATTCAAATTAGCTCCTTGTTTTTCTATGCGATAAAAGGGATTTAATGGAGTTAAGCTCGTCTTTAACGTCTTTCAGCAGCGACGAACCGCCGCTTTCGGACGAATTATGATTATCCGGCTTACCCTGATTATCTAAATTGCCGGCCAATTTTGACTTTATCGCTTTTTTTGCCCCTTCTATCGTAAATTTTTTATCGTATAAATAATCTTTCACAAGCAACAGCTTTTCGATATCCGGCTTGGAATAAAGCCTGTGACTGCTCTTAGATTTATAAGGCTTTAAAAAAGAAAATTCAGTTTCCCAGTATCTGATGACGTAAGGCTGGACGCCTATTTTCTTAGCGGCTTCGCCTATTTTATAATAATATTTTTCATTTGTCTCATCTATCTCACTTACCGGCGGTTCCATTTTTATATTTTTTATTTATTTCCAATTTAAAAACAACGGAAGGCTTGAATTTGACGACCTTTCTTTCGCTGATAGTAATGGTTTCCCCGGTCTGGGGATTTCTTCCTTTCCTAGCCTTTTTTTCTTTGACGGTAAAATTTCCAAAACCGTTAAGTTTTATCGTTTCCGCATCTTCGACTTCCTCTTTCAACATGTCGAAAAAAGAAGCTACGTAAGTTGAAGATTCGGCGGTAGATAATCCTACCTTGGAACGGACTTTAGCCGCTAAATTTGCTCTCGTCAGCGCCATAATTTGTAAGACTCCCCCGATATTAAAAAAGATTTATTAAAAAAAAGAAAAAGGGGACAGATATTTTTTATTTTCAGTCTATATGTTAGTAATATTTACATAGTAATATGAAAATAAATAAATCTGTCCCCTTTTTTATAGTTTATGCTGCGGATAAAGCTTCCTTGACGATACTCGAAAAAGCGGCTGAATCGGAAAGAGCTATTTCGGACAAGACCTTTCTGTTCAAGCCGATTCCCTTCTTGTTAAGCGCATCCATAAATTTTGAATAGGAAACGCCGTTTTCCCTGCATGCGGCGTTAATCCTGACAATCCACATGCCCCTGAATTCCCTCTTTTTGACCTTCCTATCTCTATAAGCATAGTTAAGTCCTTTGTCGACGGCTTCCTGCGCCGACTTGAAGAGTCTGCTTCTTGCGCCGTAATATCCTTTCGCCGCCTTCAACACCCTCTTATGTCTTTTTTTGGTTAAAATACCTCTTTTTACTCTCGGCATTATCTTTACTCCTTTTACGCGTATTTATCTATATATAATTATTGTTTAATTTTAATTTTATTTTATAAGTAGGGAATAAGTCTTTTTACGTTCAGCGAATCTACCGAATTAACTACGCAAGATTTCTTCAGCCTGTTCTTCCTGCCGCGTTTTTTTGAAGTCAGTATATGGCTTTTGTTGGCTTTATGATGAACTACGAGACCATTTGCCGTAACTTTGAATCTTTTTTTTGCTCCTTTTTTAGTCTTTATTTTTATCTTTGCCATTTTCGCTCCTTTTATTTATAAATCTTAATTTTACTTTATATTTTTTCAGCGGCCTGATCTTCCGTTCTAGTTCTAATAGTTTCTTTGGCCGTTTCTTTGAGTTTTTTAGCCTTTACCGGAACTATGACGGTGCTGAAAGTTCTTCTTACGTCAGGCTTGATTGGAAACTCGGGAACCCCGAATTCCTTAACGTCCTCTATGACTTTTAAAATTACTTTGATGCCGAGTTCCGTATGAGCAAGTTCTCTTCCTTTAAACGTAACGGTTAATTTTACTTTATTGCCTTCTTTAAGAAAAGAAATCGCGTTTTTTAATTTAAACCGATAGTCGTGTTCATCGGTATTAGGTCTGAATTTAACTTCCTTTAAATGTATTATGACCTGTTTTTTCTTTGCTTCCTGAGCTTTTTTATTCTGCTCGTATTTAAATTTGCCGAAATCCATTATTCTGCAAACCGGAGGCTTTGCATCTTCGGAAACTTCCACCAGATCTAATAGCTTTTCTTTTGCAAGTTTAACGGCTTCGTATAAAGGCATTATCCCGACCTGTTTTCCGTCCTCGTCGATAACCCTGACTTCTTTAGCTCTAATACTTTCGTTTATATATGTTTTATTATTCTTCTGTATATTAGCCTCTCCTTTATTTTTATATTTTTTTTTATTATATTTTTATTTTATGTAATGATTTAGCAATAAATTATTACATAATTTGCAACCGCTGTCAACTTGAAATATCGGATTAAAAATGCGGATACTTTGCTTTGAGAATATTCATATAATGGGCTTCCATTTTTTTATTACCTGTATTTTTGTAACAAATCGCAAGATAATAAAGGGTTTTGGGGATAACCGGCACGTTTTTGGAACCATACTGCTTCAAAACGGTTTTGAACATATATATAGCCGGTTTCCAAAGGCTTGCATTATAATAATACAACCCGGTAAAAAAAGTGTTTTCCGATAATTTTACGTCTATAAGCCTTATATACTTAAACGCCTCTTTTGAATATTTTGAATAAGGGTATTTAGATATGAGTTTCTCGAAAGTAGTTTTTGCGTCTTTCAACGAGTTTTGGTTTCTTCCGACCGCTTCTTTTCTTTTATAAAAAGACATAGCTTCGTAAAACATGGCGAAAGGAGCATATTTAGAACGGGGGTGCAGGTGAATAAAGTCTAAATAGGCGCCCTGCGCCTCGATATATTTGCCTTCGAGAAAGTATGCGTCTCCGAGTTTCAGCTCGGCTTTCTTAGTTCTGCGGTATGAAGGATAATTTTCTATAAGAGCTTTAAAATTTTTAGCCGCCCCGTGATAATTCTTGTTTTGCGAATCATGCAGGGCTTTTTGATAATAAACGTCCGGCGGCAGGATGTTTTTCTTTACGTTTTTACCGCAGCCGGAAAGCATAACCGAAAATGCCGAAGCTATAACCGCCAAAACTAAAAATAAAATTAATCCCCTATTTTTTTTTGTCATATTATTCTTTTTTCTTTATTGAATTATTTTGCTTCCTTTAGAAAGCGCAACTTTTATTTTAACATTATATAAATAATCGTCAACATATATTTTTAACGGCACCATGCTTCCGCCTTTTAAAATATAGTCTTTAAAGCGGACGGTTTCGGTAATTTTTTTATTCGCGACCGCCGAAATTTTACGGATAAGATAGTTTTTGCCTACGCAAATATAGTAAGCGTCCGCAGTTTTATCCGAGATCGGGCGGTAGCCGAAAAAAAAGCCTTTGCTTGTATTATAAAAAATGCCTGCTTTTTTAATTTTTTCTAAACTATTCATATTTAAAAAAATTTTAAACACGCTGAATAATCTTTGATACATTAACTTCTTCCCTTTATATTTTTTATCGAAGTCTATAGATTTAAGCCGCCTGTATTTCGGGTCAAAAAAAACGGCTCTATTTTCGTTTTTAAATATTTTTATGTAAAAAAGCTCGTCTCCGTACATATCTAAAATAGTAAACTGCATATATTTTCCTGCGGCGTATTTATAAAGCCCAGCCTGCTCGAAAGAGAAACGAGAGCCTCGGGCGGATATTTCAAGTCTTCCCGACAATCCTTTGAACCGCCCGTAATTTTTATCGAGTCCGGCTAAAACTTCGTTTCTGCTTTTATACGGCTGGACGGCGGTTTTACCTGCGGGCAGAGAAACCGTCTTGACATAAGGCGCGCATCCGCTCAAACAAACAGAGACAAATAATACCGCCGTTAAGATCCTAAATTTTTGCTTTTGCAACCAAACCCTCCGTTATTATATTTTCTATGATATTTTCTATATCGCCGAATTTTGAAACTTCTGCGCCGCCGCCCTGCGAAAAGTCTTTTTTACCCCCTCCTTTTCCGCCGACTTCCGCGTTGATGAGTTTTATCATTTTAGAAGCGTCTGCGTTCCCTTCGGCAGAAACTATATAGATTAATTTTTCATCGCTAAGGTTTGAAACGAAAATAACGGCGCTGTCGCCGGAAGGAAAATCGTTCCTTGATTTAAGCGCATTAACAAGGTCTTTCAGTTCTTCGCCCGAAATATTTTTAAATTTGGATATTAAGTATTTAATGCCTCCGGCTCCTGAGGTTTTAAACGATTCTATAAGGCGTCCGGCTTCAAAACTATTTAATTTTAATTTAAGCTCTTCGTTGGCTTTTTCCAAAAATTCGTAATCGTAGAACAGTTTAATTATTTTATTATACACGTCCGCTCTGGAAGAATTAAGTAATTTTGCTATGTTGGCTATATTGTCTTCCTCGACGTATAAATAGTTCAGATAATTCAAACCGGTTACGGCTTCGATTCTGCGAATACCCGAAGCTATGGAAGATTCTCCCGAAATTTTAAAAAACCCAATCTCTCCCGTTCTCGAAACATGGGTTCCCCCGCAAAATTCTTTTGATGCGCCGCCCATAGATATTATCCTGACTTTTTCTCCGTATTTATCGTCGAAAAAATGAAGCGCCCCTGAATTCAAAGCGGTCTTTACGTCAAGTTCTTCGGCTTTTACCTCCATATCGGCAAAAATATATTCGTTAACGGAAATTTCTATATTTCGTATTTCGTCGTCCGTAAGCGGTTTTCCATACGAAAAATCAAACCTGAGCCTTTCGGAGTCCACATAGGAACCCTGCTGTGAAACCTGACTTCCAAGTATTTTCCTGAGCGATGCCTGCAAGAGATGAACGGCGCTGTGGTTAGATGCCGTTTTCCCCCTTGCTTCTTTATCTACCGAAAACTTTGCCTCTGCAGGAAAAATTTGAACGGTTTGAACGGGTTCCGATGATTCGGACGCCCCCGCTCCGCCCTTAAAAATTCTTCCGTAATGCAGTATTACCCCGTTTTTGGTTTTATAAGTACCCGATACCGACGCCGAAAACGAATTATTTCCGGACGTCCATTCTATAATACCCCTATCGCCCGTTTGACCGCCGCCTTCCGGATAAAACGGGGTCGAATCGGATGCAATATAGTAAAAATCGCCGTCCTCTATCACCCGCGCCGGTTCGCCGTCCTCGCCGAATATGCCGGTAATATTTGCGGCGGCTTCTATATTTTCATATCCGGTAAAATTTGTTTTAGGAATACCGGAGATTATGTCGGGAATACCCATCTTCTCTTTCTTCTGCTTAGAGCCTTTTTTCTGAATATCCATTAAATATTCAAATGCTTTTAAATCAATGGATAAATCGTTTTCCGCCGCAATATCTATCGCAAGATCTACCGGAAAACCTTTTTCGTCGTATAGCTTAAAAATAAAATCGCCCGGCACGGTTTTTTCTTTTATATTTTTCAATTCCGAAACTTTTTCTTCTAAGAGTTTAATTCCCTGACCGACGGTATCAATAAACTTATCGTATTCTTCGGAAATTATTTTCTCAAAAACGGTAAAGCCGTCCCTGACCTCGGGATAAAACCCTCCCATAACTATTACGACCGAATTTCCAAGATAAATTAAGTCGCTCAGCTTGATATTAAGTTTTAAAGCATACCTTATCAGCCTTCTTAAAATTCTTCTAAATACGTATCCTCTACCCTCGTTTGAAGGAAACACCGATTCTGCGGACAAAAAAACGGACGTCCTGATATGGTCGCTTATAACTCTCGCTGCGGTGTCATAGGCTTCGTCGCCGCTGTTGTACCGCCTGCCCGTAATACCGTCTATTTCGTTAATATAAGGAATAAAAACGTCGGTATCATAATTGGATTTAACGTTCTGTAAAACCCTTAATATTCTTTCGAGCCCCATACCGGTATCTATTGAAGGTTTCGGAAGTTTAGAAACGGCGCCTCCGCGGTCTTTATTAAATTCCATAAAAACAAGGTTCCATATTTCCAAATATCTTCCGCAATCGCAGTTTATATCGCAGTCCTTATGTCCCGCTTCCGAATATCCCGTATCGAAAAATATCTCGCTCGAATAGCCGCAGGGGCCGGTTTCTCCCATCTGCCAAAAATTTGTTTCGTCGCCGAGTTTAAAAATCTTTTTTTCGTTAAAACCGACGACGTCTTTCCATATGGAATAACCTTCATCGTCTTTTTCGTTTACGGTAACGTATATTTTATCCATATCCATTTCGACGACGTCTTTTAAAAATTCGTATGCAAACAGAACGGCGTCCTTTTTGAAATAACCGCCAAACGAAAAGTTTCCGAGCATTTCAAAAAAAGTGTGATGCCGCGACGTTTTACCGACATTTTCGAGGTCGTTGTGCTTGCCTCCCGCTCTCATACATTTTTGAACGGTTACCGCCCTTAGCATCGGGGGCGACGATACTCCCGTAAAGTAGTCTTTAAACTGGACCATTCCGGCATTAGTAAACATAATAGAGTCGTCGCCGGCTGGAATTAAAGACGAACCCGCAACAAGGATATGTCCTTTTTCCGTAAAATATTTAATAAATATTTCTCTTAATTCGTTTGATAATAAATTTTTCATAAATGATTATTTAATATATCTTCAATTATGCCGGAAGAAAACCCTCTGCTCTGTAAAAAATCATAAAGTTTCTTTTTAAATATCAACTCATTTTCCCTGTATTTTATCAGCGACACTTTCTTTTTGTCCATAGCTTTAAGCGCCGCCTCCCGCTCTTCATCTTCGCCGTATAACTTTTCTATAAGTTCGTCTATAAGATTTTTATTGACTCCCTTTTTATATAATTCGTAACTTAATTTTATCCTTCCGATAAGCCTTTTTTTACCGTTTTCTACAAGCCTTCCGGCAAATGCCTCATCGTTTAAATATCCATATTCTTTTAATTTTTTAACCGCCCTGCCGGTATCCTCGGTAGAAAATCCTTTTTTTATAAGCTTTTCGGCAATCTGCTTTTCGGAATACGACCTTGCGGAAATAAGCCGCAATGAATAATCCTGTGCCGTTCCAACGATCTTAGACTTTCTTTTAGAAATATTTTCCTGCGATACTTTCAAATTAAATACTCCGACCGGGTTTGCCTATTTTGCCGATTATGTAGTCCAGTAAGGATTTGAACCGCCGGAAGCTGAAGCCGAAGAACCCGCAGCGGCTGATGCTGTAGGCTGAACGGAAGAATGAGTATTTCCAATATCCGCGCCTATACCTTCGTTAGAAGAATCGACTCCCGATATTAAGAGCGCAAGGTCGTTTGGAGACGTAGATTCGGCTAAAGCATCTTCATAGGTTATAAGTCCGGACTTATAAAAATTATAAAGCGACTGGTCGAATGTCTGCATTCCGTACTGAATATTTCCGCTTTTTATATAATCCCTAATACTTGCCGTTTTATCTTCATTTGAAATACATTCTTTTATGGTTTCCGTCCCTACCATTATTTCGATGGAAGGCAAACGTCCTTTTTTATCCGCCCTGACTATGAGCCTCTGCGATATTACGGCGGAAATAACGGAGGCAAGCTGTATTCTTATCTGCTTTTGCTGATAAGGCGGAAAAACGGCTATAATTCGGTTAATAGTTTCCTGCGCATCGAGCGTATGAAGCGTGCTCATAACAAGATGTCCGGTTTCAGCCGCCGTGATGGCAGTTTCTATAGTTTCTAAGTCGCGCATTTCGCCCACTAAAATAACGTCGGGGTCCTGTCTTAAAGCTTCTCTAAGCCCGTGCGAAAAAGAATAAACGTCCATTCCGAGTTCCCGTTGATTTATAGCGGCTTTTATGTCTTTATGAAGATATTCGATCGGGTCTTCTATGGTTATAATGTTAACGGGCTTGCTGTCGTTTATATAATTTATCATCGAAGCAAGCGTCGTGGACTTTCCGCTTCCGGTAATGCCCGTTACGAGTATAAGACCTCTTTCTTTTAGAGCTATAGACTTGATGATTTTTGGAAGATTAAGGGAATCGAAAGACGGAATGCTGAAAGGGATATATCTCAAAGCGACGCTTAACGAGTTTCTCTGCGAATATATATTTACCCTAAATCTGCCTACGTTAGTCAGGCTGTAGGCGAGATCGACGTCCCTGTTTTCTTGAAATACTTTAAGCTGGTGCTTATCCATCATGCTTCCGGCTATCTTTTCGATTAACTCTTTAGACATTACGCCGAAGCTTTCCTGCCTGTATAATCTTCCGTCTATTCTAAAAATAGGATAAGTATTTACCTTAAGATGAATATCCGATGCCCCTTTATCTACTCCTGCTTTTAAAAGAGTTTCTATAAAGGACGGCTGTCCGCCGGACTGAACGGGTTGGTTGGATTGAACGGCTGTCTCGCTCATTTTCTGTTATTAATTATATTATGCCTTAAGATTAAATTTTTCTAAAATTTTAGAATATATCTCGTCGCGCAGAGCCTGATTGTTTTTAAGGGTTTCTTTGGCGGCTTCCCTTCCCTGCCCCAGCCTTTCTTTGCCGTAGCTGAACCATGTTCCCGATTTTTCTATTATACCGCTGTCCGAGCCGAGATCGACTATATCGCCTTCCAAGGATATTCCGCTGTCGTAAATTATATCGAACTCCGCCTCTTTAAACGGCGGCGCCACTTTATTTTTAACGATTCTCGCTTTAGTGCGCGAACCCACGACTTCGTCGCCTTTCTTAATCGAACCTATTCTTCTTATGTCTATTCGGACGGAGGCATAAAATTTAAGGGCGTTCCCGCCTGTCGTAGTTTCGGGAGAACCGAACATAACGCCGATTTTCATTCTTATCTGATTGATAAATATGACTGACGTATTTGATTTAGCTATTGCGGAAGTGAGCTTTCTTAAAGCCTGCGACATAAGGCGCGCTTGAAGTCCCATATGCGCATCTCCCATATCTCCTTCTATTTCCGCCTTAGGAACAAGAGCCGCAACCGAATCTATAACTAAAACGTCTATAGAACCGGACCTCACGAGAGAATCGGCAATCTCTAAGGCTTCTTCGCCGGTTCCCGGCTGTGAAATTATAAGTTCGTCGACGTTTACGCCTATTTTTTTTGCGTATTTTAAATCAAGGGCATGTTCGGCATCGATAAAAGCGGCAATGCCGCCCCTTTTTTGAGCCTGAGCTACGATTTGGAGGGTAAGAGTGGTTTTTCCGGAGGATTCCGGACCGAATATTTCTATAACTCTTCCTTTCGGTATTCCACCGATACCCAAAGCTATATCTAAAGACAGCGAGCCGGTCGGAATGGACTGGATGTCTTCCGTCGGAGGTTTTCCGCCGAGTTTCATCACCGCTCCCACCCCGAACTGCTTTTCTATCTGGGCTATTGCAAGGTCTAACGCTTTTATTTTTTCCTCATGTATAGGTTGGGACGGACTTGAGCCTGCTCCCGTCTTCTTAAGAAGATCGCCGCTGGATTTTAACGCCATAATATCACCTGCTTATTATTTTATTTATTTTATTTAAAAGTTATATCTTAAAAAAGAAATATTATCAAGTTAAATTATTGTTACGCTAAGTCTATCTCGTTTATGCCGATAAAGCGGTAAATCCAGAATAGCGCCATTTTTGCAGTATATGCTTTAATGTCCGTGCGGGAACCCGAAAACGAATATTTTCTCGCTTCCTTTACCTTCGGACTGGAAAGGGCAATAAAAACCGTTCCCACGGGATAATTATCATATTCGGTTTTAGGCCCGGCAAAGCCGGTAACGGCGACGCCTATGTCGGCCTTTGCAATTTCTCTTGCTTTTTCCGCCATTTCTATAGCGCATCTTTCCGATACGGCGCCGTCTTTTTCTATGACTTCTTTATCTACGCCGAGAATATAGGTTTTCGCATAATTGGAATATGTTACGCCGCCGTATATAAAATAAGCGGAAGCTCCGGGTAAATCCGTAAGTTTATTAGAAATATAGCCGCCGGTAAGCGATTCCGCTACCGCAATTTTAATCCCTTTTTCTTTAAGAAGATACGAACATACTATATGAAGTTCGTCGTCGTCGAAACCGTAAAGATAATCTTTAAATATCTCTCCCGTTTTATTATCTATTAATTTTATATTTTCGCTAAGTTTCTGGGTCGAAACACCGTTGACGGCGGCGGTTATAATGAATTCGCCGTATGAAAATTCATAACTCAGTCCGCATTCCGCCGTTTTTTTTAATTTTTCAAAAAGAATCTCGAACTCTTTTTCCTTTAAGCCGAAGAGCTTATATTTTCTTAATTTAATAAAATAATTAATTCCTAATTTTCCGAGCATTTTCCCGAGTATATGATTTTTAAACATATTTACGGCATTTTTAGGCTCAAGCGGCATAGCCGCAAAAAATACCGGTTCGGTCAGATAAAAACCGGAAATACCCGAATTTTGGTTTGGAACGATAAAAGAATGTTCCGGAAAATAGCAGGCTTTTTCATTCGACCGGTTAAAAGCCTTTTTATTAGATTCATATACGAGAGCCATTAAATCTGCGGCATCTTTGCTTCTGACCAGCTCTTTTTTAAGAACTGCGGAAGCGGCATTGTGGGTTAAAAATAGGTCTTCCCTCATACCGCCGCACACTATAATGAAGGAATCTCCCGACGCCATATAAGACATTACTTTATATATGCCGTCTTTCTGGCTTTCCGGCATTATAACGGCTTCTTTAAATCCTAAATTATAATTCGAAAGTACCTCGGAAAGCTCCTTTATCGCCTCTCCTGCTTCCGCAAAATTATAATTATCGGCTATAACGAGAATTTTAATATCTTTAATTTCTTTGTCGTTAGTTTCCATTTTAAAAATTATACCATTTTACCATTTTTTCGGAAACTTTTTCTTACTTTAAAAAAGGGGACAGATTTATTTATTTTCTTACAGCTGACTGCATTTGCAAAATTTTAGACGGAAAATAAAAAATATCTGTCCCCTTTTTTCTTTTTATTTTTTAGGAAACTTTTTCTTCTTAAAATCCAGCGATAACGATTATTATAAACCGCAGGACTATCAAAGAAAAAGCGGCGGCGGCGAGGTCGTCGAGCATAATGCCTAACCCTCCCCCGACTTTTTTGTCTATCGTTCCGATAGGAAACGGTTTCAATATGTCAAAAAAACGGAATAATATGAACCCGCAAAATGCATATATAAATAAATGTAAAAAAGAAAAATGATTCCATAACAACCCCGACATAACCGCCAAATATCCTAACGCTTCGTCTATCACGACAAAAGGCGGGTCAAGGATTCCGGATATTTTTTCCGCCTTGAGCGAGAAATAAACCCCCGCAATAAATATAAACAGGCAGAGCGCTATGTAATAAAGCGGATTTAAAAACCTTAAAGCCAATATATACAATAAAAATGCCGCAAAAGAACCTGCCGTTCCCGGACCGAACGGAAAAAATCCCACATAAAAAAAAGAAGATATAAAAATGGGGACATTGCGTTTATTAAAATTTTTATACTTTTCCATAATCTTTTTAAGACTGAAATTTGTATCTTCTCATAGAAATATTTAAAAGTATGGCTACTGCAGACATATCGACGACGAGCGAAGTTCCCCCGTAACTGAAAAAAGGAAGCGGAACCCCCACGACAGGCAGAAGCCCCACGGTCATAAACATATTAATTATCGTATGAAAGGTAATAATGCCCAGCGCTCCGCCGCCGAGAAGAAATCCCTGCAATTTTTTTGCCCTGTAAACTATTTTAAAGCCCCTTATTATGACGATAAAATATAATGCTATAAGAACCAACCCGCCAAAAAAACCGAACTGCTGCATAAACGTAGAAAAAATAAAATCGGTGTGTTTTGCGGGCAAAAAATCTAAAGTGCTCTGCGAACCTTTTCCAAATCCGCTTCCGAAAAATCTGCCGGCGCCGACCGCTATTTCCGATTGTATAATATTATATCCCGCTCCAAGATAATCTTTAGCCGGATGTAAAAATATAAGTATCCTGCTTTTTTGATAAGATTTTAACCTGAACCACAAAAGCGGACCGGCAATCAATGCAATTCCCGTCAAAATCAAAATAGAACTTTTTTTAATTCCGGCAAGAAAAATCATAATAATGCCGATAAACAAAATGATGAGCGCCGTCCCTAAATCAGGCTCTTTTGCTATCAAAAGCGCTGGTAAAAGAATTATTATAAAAGGAATTATGAGCCCTTTAATAGAATAACCGTTTTTATTTTCATAAGAAGCAAAATACTTAGTAAGTGCAAATATTAAAGCTATTTTCATAAGCTCCGACGGCTGGAACGAAAACATTCCCAAAGAAATCCATCTCGAAGCTCCGTGGGTAATCCTGCCTTTTAACAGGACTACGGTAATCAGCATTAAAATAAAGCCGTAAATATAATAAGAAATCTCTATGAGCGTATTATAATCGATGGTTATTATAACGAACATTATAAAAAACGCTATTATAAACCATATAATCTGCTTTATTACGTAAGGGTCGAAGAAATCCTTATGATTTACGCTTAACGAACCGTAAAGATTTATGATGCCTATAACGGAGATTAAAATAACCGTAAAAAACATTATAAAATCAAAATTTTTAGCGTATTGGTTATCTAATATTTTCATGTTAAAAACTCGTATATATAAAGCTCGGCAGTTTGCTTTTGCCTTTTTTGCCCTTCTTGGTTTTTTTATGTAAAGGCGGTTTCCATAAACCTTTTTGTTCTAAATATTTCTCGACTATTTTTTTGGCGATAACCGCCGCATTTGCTCCGAGAAATCTTGCGTGCATATCTAATACGACGACGGCTATCTTTGGATTGTTCAGAGGGGCAAATCCGACGAACCATGCATTGTCGCGGTATCTTCTCGGTATATTTTTTATATCGTAAATAGAATATGTTTTTGAAATAATCTGGGCGGTTCCGGTTTTCCCGCAAAATTTTATGCCTTCTATTCTCGCGTTTATCGCCGTTCCGTAATCTTTACTTACGACGTCGCAAAGACCCTTTTTAACCGCGTTAAGATATTTTTGCTTTATATTTATGCTCCGGATGAATTTAGGCTTCATTTCTTTTAAAGTCTTCCCGTTCCACGATACTATCTTTTTCAACAGAAACGGTCTGTAAAGATTTCCGCCGTTGGCGATAGCGCTGTATGCCATTAAAAGCTGAATCGGAGAAACAAGATCATAACTCTGCCCTATGATGGCGGAAAGCGTCGAGCCTTTATACCAGCGGCTGTGATACCTTTGATAAACAAGCCGCTTCGTAGGTATGAATCCAGGATTTTCGTCGGGAAGGTCGATTCCGGTTTTTTCTCCGAGACCTAATCTGCGGGCGTAATCCGCCAGCTGGTCGATGCCTATCCTCACCCCGATAGAATAAAAATACGTATCGACTGACTCCGCAATAGCCCTGTATAAGTTTACTTTAGAATTTTGATTCGGATTCCAGTTATAAAATACCGCATCGCCAAGTTTAAAAGTAGGACCTGAATAAACTTTTTCTTCCGGGGTAATCAAATGCAAAGACAGCGCGGCAAGAGATGCAACCGCCTTAAAAGTCGAACCCGGGGCAAGCGCATTTTGAATTCCTTTATTTTGCAAAGGATGTTCGTCGTTGCTTATAATAGCATTCCAATGTTTGGTATCGATACCTTCGGAAAAATAAAAAGGATTAAAGGAGGGCGTCGATACCATTGCTAAAATTTTTCCGTTGTTAGGGTCTACGGCAATTACGGCGCCCTCCCTTTTTTTCATAAGTTTGAATGCAAGCCTTTGCAGGGAAAAATCGAGCGTAGTATATATATTAGCGCCCATAACGGGTTTTTTGATAACGATATTGCCTATCGGTTCGCCCTTGGAATTCACGACGATTCTCTTCTCCCCGTCTTTACCGTGAAGATATTTTTGATAGTAGTATTCGAGTCCGGTTTCCCCTATAATGTCGGATGAGTTTAGATAGTCGTATTTTTTTTCTTTTAACTCCGAAGAAGATACCGGACCGACGTAACCAAAAATCTGGGCTCCCATTTTTCCGTAGGGATAATGCCTTATAGGAATTTTTGCTATAAAAAAACCCTTCAGAAATAGTTTGTTTACCTCGAATTTAGATAGTTCTTTAATCGAAATATTGCGGATTAGAATGATAGGCTCGTAGGGGGGCAAAAATTCTTCTTTTTTTACTTTTTGCAGAATATTCCTATAGCTTTTATGCATTAAACCCGCAAGGAACTTAAACTCCGTTTTCCTTTTTTTTACCCGGGACAAAGTAACGGCAATATTGAACGACGATTCGTTACCTACGAAAATTTTTCCGCCGGCGGAAAGTATATCGCCTCTCGGAGCCGTAAGATATATTACCCTTGTGGCATTATCTTTTGCTAATTTATAATAATAGGCGCCTTTAAATATCTGCAGATAAAAAAGCCTGACGATTAAGATTAAAAGAAGTATCGTAACTATAATCGCAAGTAAATTAATCCTGTTTTTCTGTCCTTTTAATATTCCGTTTTCGTTATATAGCGACGACATATTTCATTTGCATAAAATTTGCGACATTCGGTCGTGGATTAAACCGTTGGAAGCAAGTATTCTTTTTTTATAAATATCCAAAGGTCCTTTGCAAAAATCGGTAACGGCGCCCCCGGCCTCTTTTATTATCAAACTTCCCGAAGCCATATCCCACGGATTTAGATTCAACTCCCAATATCCGTCGAGAAATCCGGCGGCGACATAGCAGATATCCAAAACTGCCGAGCCGAGCCGCCTTATACCTCTCACGTCGACGGAAATATCCCTGAAATGGTCAAAATTATTATCGGGATTAATTTTTTTATCGTAAGGAAAACCGGTTGACAGAAGGCTTCTCTCAAATACCGTCGTCTTAGAAACGTTAATCTTTTCCCCGTTCAAATATGCTCCGCCGTTTTTAACGGCATAAAACATCTCTTTTAATATCGGATTATATGCGCACCCCATAATTATTTCGGAATCTTTTTCCAACGCCGCCGAAAAACAAAAAATAGGTAGTCCATGCGCATAATTAGTCGTGCCGTCTAATGGATCTATAATCCATTTAAGTCCGGAGTTATTAGAAATATTAAGATTATCTTCTTCCGCAAGGATCGAATGCGACGGAAATGCTTTTTTAATGCTTAGGACGGCATAATTCTGCGAAGCCGCGTCCGCTTCCGTAACTATATCGACCGGACCCTTATATTTTACGGTATGGGTTTTTCTGAAAGATTTAGAAATAATTTTCCCGCAGTCTTTTGCAAGACCGACCGCAAAATCTAAATAATTCTGTAAATCTTCATTTTGAGTGGACATTATTATTAATCATTATATTAATATGGATGAAACGCCGATAAAGCGCTTCTGTTGATTTTAACGTCTGATTTAGACTCTAAATAATCAACGTAGTTATCGAGAAATTCCTGTTCCTTCTGAAAGCCGAAAAGTTCTTTTTCTTTTAATAAAGCTTCTCCGCCGCCTTTAACCTTTGAATTAGAAACATATTGGGGAAAGTAAACCTTTAATATTTTAATTGCGGCATAGCCGGATTGGACTGGAAAAACCATATCTACTACCAAACCCTGTCCGGTAGAAAATATTGATTTCATGATGCTTCCGCTCAGCGAATACTTTTTAAAATAAGATGATTTTACAAGATCTATCTCTGAAAAAAGAGGGACTTCCCGCACCGTTCCTCCGTATTGTTTTGCCTGTCCGTTAAAGTCTTTATTGAACAGCGCCTCTTTCTTTAGAAAATCGTCCGCTTTGTTTTTTGAGCCGAAAACGGCTATTTCAAAAGAAACGGATTTATTTTTAATTTTATAATCGTTTAAAAATTGAATATCGACCACGCTGAAAGATTCGCTTATTATTCTTCTTATGTAAGATCTCGTTATTTCGGCTTTGTATTTTTTTTCAAAACTTGCCGGGGTGGTATGGTTGGCAAGCAGAACCTCTTTAAACAATTTGCCGCTGAACTTTCCGTCTTTTTGAAACTCCTGAAACGACGCGATATTCCGCGCTATAAATCCGTTGGAAACGTTTATTCCAAATACGTCTTTTTTGGATTCCAAAACTCTGTCGGCAATCAATGAAGACAAGGCAGAACCCGTTAAATCCAGCTCGCTTAACTCCTTTTGCGTTAATTTTTTTCCGTAAAGTTTCTCGTATTCGTTTTCAAGTTTCCCGTAATACCTGCTTAACTCGTTCATCGATATCTTCTTTCCGGCGACCACGGCGGCATCGCGCGGCGAAACGCCCCTTCCCACGCCCATAATATAAGGAAGAAAACTAAATCCGACTATAAATAAAAGTCCCACGAGTATGGTAATAATTTTACCTGCGGTATGGGCATAAAATCTTCTCAAAAAATCAAGCATAATTGTTTAAGGCTCCTTAAAGAATTTTAAAATTTTTTTCTATTAAGTTATATTTTATATTTAGGCTAAAATTTATGCAAATATTTTATTCTACTTTATAAATATATTAATTTTTTCTTTTTTAGAAAATTCCTGTAGCCTATTTTTTTAAAAAAGAAAAATAAAGCCGGGGTAAGAAGAGCGGTCGAAACCGATACGGGTAAATAGTAAGAAAGTAGAAAATTCCAGTATAAAAAATGAATATCGTAGCAGTAAAAAACAATTAAGAAAAGCATGATATAGTAAAACCATGAGACTATAAAAGCTATAAGTATTTCGGTCGCCGCATTATCGTAAGGAATTTTACGCCATAAAATATACGAAACGGCGTAGGATACAGTTCCTATAAGTCCGAAAACGGCAGGATTTAAAGGCGTCATAGAGCCGTATATATAAAATAATATATAAGACGTAAGCCATCCCGGATATAAGTCTAAATATGCCGATATATATACTAAACCGACTATAGTAAAATTGGGAAAGGCATAGAAGCCGCGGGAATAAAAATTATCGTTAAAGATGAGGGACAGTATCATTAAAAACAAAAATAAACATATTATATAAATATATTTATGCAGATTATTTTTCGACGAGGACATATTTGCCGTTAAATAAGTTTTTATATGGAATTATAGTTATCCGTTGAAATATATTATAACTCTTTTTTCTTATTAAAATTACTCTGCCCACGTATATACCGGGAGTGAAAACGCCTCCAAGTCCGGACGTTAAAATTCTATCTCCTTTATTGACCTTTTTAGAGTTAAAGACGAATCTCATTTTAAGATAACCGTTACCGATCCCCTGCGCTATGCCCATAGTCCCCGTATCGGCGTCTATTACGGAAAAAACGCATTTTGGATTTGTAATCGGTATAACTCTGGAACGGCGGCGTCCCGCATAAACAACGCGCCCAACCGCTCCGTCGTAAGAAATGACTCCGTCTCCGTTGTTAACCCCGTCTTTCGTGCCTTTATTTATATAAAGACTGTAAAACCATCCTTCTATCCCGTGAAGCAAAACGGCGGCGGGAACTGATTTTTTGTTTATCGAGCTTTTTAAAAACAAGAGGGCTTTTAAGTTTCTGTTTTCTATACTATAGTCTTTATAACGGTTCAGCTTGAATTTTATCTTTTTCAAATCCGACTTAAGTTTCTTGTTCTGCTCTTTAACCGATAAGACGTCGATATAATTTTTATAAAGCCTTTCGGAAATGCCGACCGGATAATCTACGACCTTATATATCGAATATACGGAATTACTTATAAAATCGGAAAATAAACCCCCAAATTTAATTCCGTTTAAAGAAAGTATATAAATCGATGCGGATATTATTATAATAATTAAAAGAACTATTGCATCCTTGTGTTTTTTTAGCTTTAAACTTTTAATAAATTTACTCACAACGATTAATTCTCAAGCATTATATCTTTTAATACGTTAATTTCGTTCAACGCTTTGCCTGCGCCGCGGACGACGCAAGTTAAGGGATCATCGGCTATTATAACCGGCAGTTCCGTATGTTCCCTTATAAGGACGTCTATATTTTTTAAAAGGGCTCCGCCGCCCGCAAGCACTATTCCTCTATCGACTATATCGGACGAAAGCTCGGGAGGAATTTTTTCTAATGTGGTTTTTATAGCATCTACTATTTGAGCCGCAGGCTCGGATATGGCTTCCAATATCTCCGAAGAAGTTATTTCGATAATCTTGGGTATGCCGCTTACAAGATCTCTTCCCTTAATATTCATTTTGGATTCTTCTTCGACCGGATATACCGTGCCGATAGTCATTTTAACGAGTTCCGCCGTTCTGTCTCCTATGAGGAGGTTATATTTTTTCTTTACATATTGAATTATAGCATCATCGATTTTATCTCCGCCTACCCTTAGCGATTTGGCAAAAACTATCCCCGACATAGAAATTACCGCCACCTCGGTAGTTCCGCCGCCTATATCGACTATCATATTTCCCGCGGCTTCGGTAATGGGAAGTCCAGCGCCTATAGCCGCAGCTACGGGTTCTTCTATAAGATAAACTACCCTCGCTCCGGCAGCTTCGGCGGATTCTCTTACCGCTCTTCTTTCCACGGCGGTAATGCCCGAGGGAATCGCAACGATAATACGCGGTCTTATCATAGTTTTTCTATTGTGAATTTTTCTGATAAAATATTTGAGCATCGCTTCTACGACTTCAAAGTCCGCTATAACCCCATCTTTCATGGGTCTTATCGCCGATATATTGCCCGGCGTCCTTCCAAGCATTTTCTTGGCGTCTTTTCCTACGGCAAGAATTTTTTTATCGCCGCGCAAGTCTATGTGAACGGCAACTACCGAAGGCTCATTACAAACGATTCCTTTATCTTTGACGTAAATAAGGGTATTTGCCGTTCCGAGATCTACGGCAAGATCGTTACTGAATAAACCTATTAAGCTATCGACGAACATAATAAAATATCTCCTTGTATATCGTTATCGTTCAAATTTAAAAAGCAGGATTACGACAAATGTAAATGTTATAATATATTAATTATTTTAGCAACTAAAACTTAAAACTGAAACTTTAATCTTTAGGTGAAAATATTTTAGAATTAAGCAGATACCTGTCTAACGGTTTAGAATACTGGCTCCACTGGGTATTATTATTATCTATAAAATCGGCAAACTGGTCTTCTTTCGAATCCATATTGTCGATATAATGCAGAAGAAAGGCTTCCAGCGTCTTAGGTCTTTTAGGCGAGCCGTATTCCATCTCTCCATGATGCGAAACGATAGAATGAAGCAGAAGCAATCTTAAATTTTCGGGAAACCCTTGTATTTCGGCTATTTTTTTATTTAAAGCATCTATGCCGAGTACTATATGCCCGAGAAGCCTTCCTTCGTCGGAATATTCCGTAACGTTATTTTTAACCCTTAGTTCTTCCGTCTTTCCAACATCGTGAAGAAATATCGACGATAAAAGTATATCTTTTATTACATACCGATTATAATGCCCTGAAAGAAAAACGCCTATTTTAAGCATGCTTAGCGTGTGTTCAAGCAATCCCCCCACGTATGCATGATGGATTGATTTTGCGGCAGGCATGGTTTTTAGCAATCTTATATAATTTTCGTCCTCAAAAAATTTTTCGATAAGTTTTATTATATATTCATCGGTTAGGTTTTCTTTTAGAATCGATTTAAGTTCTTGAAACATCGACTCGATATCGTTTCTGGAAGATTTGAGAAATAACGCCATTGCATCCGCATCTAACAGGTCGCTCCGGACTTTTTCTATTTCCGATATGCCGAGTTGCAATTCGTTCTGAAATATAGATGTTTTAGATTTTATTCTGATAAGGTCGCCGGTATCGAACATAGGGGCCAATTTTTCTACGTTATCCCATATATAACCTTTAATTTCTCCGGTTTTATCGGATAGTTTTAAATAAACGTAAGGTTTCCCGGTTTTTCCGGTAGCCTGCGATTTGCTTTTAACGAGAAAGATCGAGTCGACTTTTTGATTTTCTTTTATATCCGAAACTAAAATTTTTTCCATATCCGTTTATATTAGCAAAACAAGGCTTAAAAATCAATGATGCAAAAAAGAGAAAAAGGGGACAAAGAGAAAAAGGGGACAGATTTATTTATTTTCTTACAGCTGACTGCATTTGTGAGCTTTTCTGCCCGAAAATAAAAAATATCTGTCCCCTTTTTGATCGCAGACAGTTTCCTATCCTACGTTTGTCCTTGTCCCCTTTTCCTATCCTACGTCGTTATAATGCCTCAGTTTAAAATCGACTCCAAGGTTTTTCGAAATATTTTCGATATAGGCAATATCGACGCCGGGTAAATCTATAGCAGAAACTGCGACATTTTTTATATGCTTTTTAGACTCCTTGACAAACTCGAGAACGGAAGTATAGGCATCTTTTCCTTTGCCCGTTATTTGAGGAGCGCAAAGAGCGTTATACAGCCCGCCGTTCTGCGCATTAAGGCTTATGCTTACGCTGTCTATAAGCCCTTCAAGCTCGGCGGCTATATTGCGTCCGTAAACCGCATTTGCAAGCCCGTCGGTATCAAGCCTTATTTTAATGCCGGTTGCGATATTTTTTACAGACTTGGCAACATCCTTAAGCGTTTCTATTCTTAATGTGGGTTCCCCCAGTCCGCAAAATACGACTTCTTTAAAATTATAATAGCGGAAAACTGACGATATTACTTCGTTTGCGTCAGGTTCTTTTTTTAATTCGAGATTGTATCCTTGAACGCAAAAATTACTTTTGCCGCCCTGATATTTAGGACAAAACGTGCACCTGTTAGTGCATTTATTCGTAAGGTTTATATATACCGAATTTCTTATTTTATAAGCGACCGCGGGGTAAAAACCGCCGACGCCTTCAAGCGAAAAAAGATTGACGGTATTCTGGACGGTTAAATCGTCTAATTTTTTTCTTTCGATCCCTTTTTCTTCGGCAATCGTACCCAAAACAAACCGGACGTACGACGGTTCGTTCCTTTTTCCCCTAAAGGATTGCGGAGCAAGATAGGGACTGTCGGTTTCTATAAGGAGCTTTTCATCGGGAATTACTTTTGCCGCGGCTCTTAATCCGTCGTTTTTTTTAAACGTTATATTTCCGGAAAAAGATATAAAAAAACCCATTTTTAAAAATTCGTCCGATATACCACGTTCGGCAGACGAATAGCAATGTATAACGCCGCCGTAAAAACCGTCCGGATTTTTTACGTAATCTTTTAAAATATCTATTGCATCTTCGTAGGCGTCCCTTATATGGATTATGACCGGAAGCATGTTTGCGGATGCAAGTCCGAGTTGAAATTTGAATAATTCCTTCTGTTTAGTTTTGATTATTTCAAAATTTTCTTTTGGAATATCCGGCAGGAAATAATCTAATCCGATTTCTCCGACCGCAACAATCTTTTTTTTATTTTTTGAATAATATTTTTCGAATAACTCCGATATATTTTCAAGATCATTATAAGGACTTTTCGGATGAACGCCGAGAGTGGTATAAATATTATCGTGTAAGCCGGCTATTTCAATAGTTTTTTCGATTCTTTCGTTTTGCGCTAAAGAACCTATCGAAACGGCATGCGTGACTCCGTGTTCCGACATTCTAACAAAAACGTCCTTAAGGTCGGAATCAAACTCCGGCATTTCAAGATGGCAGTGCGAATCAATCATTTTTATTATTCAAATTTTATTCTCGGAAACATAATTTCCGGTTTTTCCGATATACGGCATCCGTTTTTAAATAATTCCATGCAATTATCCGCCATATCTTCGGGACGCGCCGAAAAACTGCCGGAATCAAACGGCTCGATATTTAATATTGTATTGATTTTTTTTGACGTTTCCGGCATAAAAGGATAAATCAGATAAGATATATAGTAAATAGAAACGCCGACGGTCTTCAATATTTTTAATAAATTAGTTTTTTCCTCAGGGTCTTCCATATTTAATTTCCACGGAGCGGAATCGTTGATATATTTGTTCAGCGCATTTATAAACCTAAATATATCTTCTAAAATCTTTGCGAAATCGTAATCGTCGTATCTATCGCTTAGACCGCTTAAAATATCTTCAGCGGCTTTTAAGACCGACGCGTCTTCAGGAATACCGTATCCCGGAATCAGTCCACCCGTATATTTATTTAACATTACCGCGGTTCTGGAAACTAAATTTCCCAAATCGTTTGCAAGTCCCGAGTTATATCTCACGACAAAATTATCGATATTAAAGTCGCCGTCCAGACCGAGGGTAATTTCGCTTAAAAGATAATATCTAAGAGCATCTGCGCCGAATTTATTAATCAACGACAAAGGATCGACGACGTTTCCAAGGGACTTCGACATCTTTTTGCCGCTCATAAGCCACCAGCCGTGAGCTATTACGGTTTTAGGAGGTTCAAGCCCGAGAGCAAAAAGCATAATAGGCCAGTAAACGGCATGAAATTTAAGGATATCCTTACCTACTATATGATTGACCGATTTAAAAAAAGGGGTAAAATCGGAATTTTTACCGTTAATAAAATCTTCGTATCCCGGACCGGTGAGGTAGTTCAAAAGAGCGTCGAACCAGACATATATGATATGTTTATCGTTGCCCGGCACAGGAATTCCCCATTTAAAAGAGGTTCTGGATATGCTTAAATTTTTCAATCCTTCGTTTACAAAAGACAAAACCTCGTTTTTTCTAAAATCCGGTTTTATAAAACCGGGATTGTCGGCGATATAATCTAAAAGTTTTTTTTCATATTTGTCTAATTTTAAAAAATAGCTTTCTTCTTTGACTTTAACCGCCTGTCTTCCGCATTGGGGACATTTACCCTCGATAAGCGATTTTTCCGTAAGAAAGGTTTCGCAAGGCGTACAATACCATCCTTCGTATTCGGACAGATATACGTCGCCGTTTTCCAATAATTTCTCGAAAGCAATCCTGACGGTTCTAATATGATCGGCGTCGGTAGTCCTTATAAACCTGTCATACGAGATATTAAGTTCCGAAAAAAGCTCCTTAAATTTAATATGGACGGAATCGGCAAGGTCCCTGGCCGAAATGCCTCTTAAATTTGCTTCTTTTTCTATTTTTAATCCGTGTTCGTCCGTTCCCGTAAGAAAAAAAACTCTGAAACCTGAAAGCCTTTTAAATCTGGCGATTGAATCGGCTATCACCGTAGAATAAGCATGCCCTATATGAGGTTTATCGTTTACGTAATATATAGGAGTCGTAACGTAAAAATAGTCTTTATTATTGTTTTCCATAATCGTCATCCGTAAAAACGGCGGACTGTATTTCCTCCGTTTCCGCCGCCGTTACGGCTTTCTCCGCTATTTTAGTTTCCGCAGGCAATTCTTCCCCATGCACCGGAGGGTCAAAGGCAAGACAGCACAACAGCCTCCCGCAGTAGCCGACAAATTTGCTTGTATTCTGGCATTGCAGTTTAGTGATTTTAGAAGTAACGGTATTCATCTCATTTACTATTGAAGCGCAACAACAAACCCTTCCGCAAATACCTATTCCACCCAAAATTTTGCATTCGTCGCGGATGTTAATCTGCCGCATTTCTATCCTTAAATGAAATCTCGTAGCAAGAATTTTCACAAGTTCTCTAAAATCGACCCTTTCTTCCGCGCTGTAATAAAAAACAAGTTTATTTTCAAGGGCTATATACTTAACCTTCAATAATTTCATTGTAAGTTTAAGCTCTTCGACATTTTTCCTGCAGAAATCAAAACCTTCATTCTCTATTTGATAATGCATAAACTTCTCGCCGGTTTCAAAAGGAAAGAGCTTTCTGATTATTGAACAGGAGGGTTGCGGATGAAGAGTTTCGCCGTCATCCGCAAAAACTTTCGATTCTCGCGAAACCGTTCCTAAATAAATAATTTTATCCCGCTCGACAAGCACTCTATCGTTTACGGAAAGTTCGGGAATTTTCGTAACGCATTCCAAAGTGTAACCCATTTCGATTATCTTTACTTCCGCTATTCTCATTTTTAATTCATTCGCACAAAAGTTTAGAAAAATATGAATCTATAGATATAGTTTTATTCAAATTACGGCTGTTCATCGTTTCTATATGCTCGGCGGTATATTCTATCATATTCCCGATATCTTTCGCAGATACCGCCGAATCTAAAGCAAGCCTTTTTATTTCGTCCGCAATGTCTTCATTATATAATAATTTTTCATTATTTGACACATTATAAATATAAATATCCCTGAGAATAAATAAAATCAACTCAAATACGGCGTTTTTATCCTCATTTTCTTCTGCCTGCAAACCGCCTTTTTTACGAGCGGGCTTCCCTTCTTTTTCCATAATATTAAATTTAGCCGATATTTCATAGGGATTTTTATTAATGTTTTTATTTCTATATTCTCCGAACAAGTCTTTTATAATCGTCCCGATTAAAAAATTTCTTTTTTCTAAATATTTGCCTTCGACCAACCCGCGGAAACCGGAGTAACTGCCCCGCGAAAGTTTAGCATAAAGCCTTAAAGTTTTGCTTTCGATATCCGAAAATTCAGCTTTAAAAACATTTAATAAAACTTCGTCGGGGACGGGGCTGAAACCAAGCAGGAGACATCTCGATATAACGGTCGGCAAAAGCATACCGATGTTGGAAGTTACGAGAATAAAGACGGTTTTTTCCCGGGGTTCTTCGAGCATTTTTAACAAAGCGTTTGCGGCGGAAGCATTCATGGAAGAGGCTTCGTCGATAATAATAATCCTGTATCCGGGATAAGCGGGGGTAAGGCTCAGAAACGAATCTATTTTATGTATATTTTCAATTTTTATAGAACCGCCGGAAGGCTCTACAATCATAAAGTTCCCGCTCGTGCCGTTTAAAAAGCTTATGCATGAAGGACATTTCCCGCAGAATTTCAAAGACGGACGGCTGTTCTCCGAAAGAAAACCTGCCGCATAATCTCCGCATAAAACGGAAGCCGCAAAAGCTTCCGCGGTAAATTTTTTTCCGATATTTTTCTGACCGTAAAACAAAAGCCCTGAGGGCATTCTGCCGCCCGACGACAAACCTTTTAAAAAATCTAATTGCTTTTTATGTCCGACAATATTAGAAAGTTCGTAATTTTTATTATCTAACTCCATAGTCTATATTATAGATAAGATTATTTTTCTAAAATTTTTAAAATATCCCGCCGAATCTCTTCCGCAATTTTTTCGGGCGGCATAGAAGCGTCTATTATTTTAATTCTGTCCCGGTATTTTTCGGAAAGTCGCAGATAATTATTTCTAACGGAGTTAAAAAAATCCGCGGGACGGGAATCGAAACCGTCTATTTTATCCGCTCTCCCGTTTAACCTGTTCAGCGCAGTTTCCGGTTTTAAATCAAACAGATAAGTTCTGTCTATTGAAAATTTTTTTTGCTCGAGAATAAATTCGTTTACGCTCAGTATAAAATCTTTTAATTTTTTATTTTCGTTCGAACGGCTAAGCTCTGCCGTCTGATAAGCATAAGTAGAGTCGATAAATCTGTCGCAGATTATAATATCTAAATATTTTATTTTCTCTTTTATTTCGTCTATATGGACGGCTCTGTCGGCGGAAAAAAGAAAAAACGCGCTCAGGGCGTCCCGCGCGCCTGCCGCGGAACCGGAACCGAGAATCTCGCTTCTTATGAATTTTCCGAGCGGCGTTTCGGTCGGTTCTTTTATCGGCATTACTTTGTATCCGTCTTTCTCTAAAAGTTCTTTTAAAATCTTAGAAACGGTGGTCTTGCCGGAACCGTCTATTCCTTCGAGCGTTATAAAAATACCCATATTGTATATTAATTTTTTAAAAAAATAAATTTATGTCTAAGTTTTCATTTTATCATAAAAGTAAAATAAACTGGATACATTTTGCTGAAATTTGTTATAATATCGGATTATATGAACATAGGTTTATTCGACTATAAATTCGACGAAAAACAGATTGCGAAATATCCTGCCGTTGACCGCGGCGAAGCAAGACTGCTTGCCGTGGACGTAAAAAATTTCAAAATGGAACATAAAAAATTTTACGAAATAACGGGATATATAAACAAAGGCGATATCGTAGCGGTTAATAATTCTTACGTAAAAAAAGCCAGGATATTCGGGAAAAGAACTTCCGGGGGCAAAGTGGAGATATTTGTAACGGAATTTCCTATGAATATATCCTTTCCTTTAAAACTGAAAGCTCTTTTAAAATCCCACAAAACCGTTAGAGAAAACGAAGAAATTGCCGTAAGCGGACAGGCGGATATTCAAAGTACTCAAAACCCGAGCGCAGTTTTTAAAACAGTCACGGCGCTTAAAAACATGGGGGGCGGAAACTACGAAATATTAATAAAAACTAAGGAAGATTACGATTATATTTTTGGCAAATGCGCTTTAATTCCTCTTCCGCCTTATATAAAACGCTCAGTGGAAAAAACGGACGATGTATATTATCAGACCATTTACGCAGACGGTTCGGCAGGATTTTCCGTAGCCGCTCCTACCGCCGGTCTGCATTTTAACGATAAAACCATAAACGAAATAAAAGAAAAAGGCGGCATTTTTACCCCGGTTTCTTTAAATATCGGGCTGGGGACTTTCCTTCCTGTAAGAACCACAGACATAAGGGACCATAACATACATAAGGAAACTTACTCTATTTCTAAAGAAACGGCGGATGCGGTAAATAATGCGGTAAAATCGGGCAATAAAATAATATTAACCGGAACTTCCACCGTCCGGTGCATGGAATCTTCGGCGGAAGCGGAAAAGGCACTGCACGGCGGAGCCGTCAAGATCAACTCCGGCAGAAATATCGAAACCTCGCTGTATATTTATCCCGGATATAAATTTAAAATAACCAGAAATCTTATTACGAACTTTCATCAGCCGAAATCGACGCTTTACATAATGATTTGCGCCCTTATAGGTATAGAAAAAACAAGGGCGGTTTACGAAGAGGCGGTAAAAAACGGCTACTCGCTTTTCAGTTACGGCGATGCGATGTATCTGCATAATATATAAAACATATGCCATTTAAAATAATAAAAAAAGACGACCGTACCGCCGCAAGAACGGGCATACTTGCCACTAAAAACGGAATGATAGAAACTCCTGTTTTTATGCCGGTAGGAACGATAGGCACCGTAAAATCGTTGTCGCCCTTCGAAATATACGACGAAGGTTTTAAGATTATGCTGTCCAACACCTATCATCTTTTTTTAAGACCCGGGACCGACGTAATTAAAAAATTCGGATCGCTTAGAAGCTTTACGAAATATAAAGGTTCTATCCTGACCGACTCCGGCGGATTTCAAATTTTCAGCCTTGCAAAATTCGCAAAGATTAAAAACGAAGGCGTAGAGTTTATGTCGCATATCGACGGCGAAACCCATTTTTTTACTCCAGAACGCGTAATAGAAATACAACAGATTTTGGATTCCGATATAATGATGCAGTTGGACGTTTTTTCCGGACCCGGCGTAAAAAGAGAAAAAGCCGAAAAAGATTTAGATACGACTTTAAGATGGGCGGAAAAATCTATCGAAGCAAAAAAAATAATCGCGTCTAAAAAAAATAACCTGCTCTTTCTCATAACGCAGGGTAACTTTTTCGAAGATTTAAGGGAAGAGTCGGCAAAAATAATGTCCGAATTAGATGCCGACGGCTATGCAATAGGAGGACTCGCCGTAGGAGAAACGAAAGAGATAATGTTGAAAATGCTGAAAATTTCCGCATCGAATCTTCCGGAAAACAAACCACGCTACCTTATGGGAGTTGGAACTCCTGCGGATATAGTAAATGCGGTATCTCTTGGAGTAGATATGTTCGACTGCGTCCTGCCGACTAGAAACGCAAGAAACGGCTTTATTTTTACATCGCGGGGAACGCTCAACATAAAAAATTCTTCATACAAATCCGAAACTTTGCCTGTGGACCCCGAATGCGGTTGCTTTTGCTGTAAAAACTTCAGCGCCGCATACGTCCGGCATGCCTTTATGAGCAGGGAAATATTTTCACAGAGGCTGTTGACTATCCATAATCTTCATTTTTACCAAAATTTGATTTTACGGATAAGGCGGTCTATCGAAGACGGCAGTTTTTACGATTTTTATGAAAGTTATAAATCTTTACTTTGACTTTCTTTAAATATAAATATAATATATTAAAATTAATAAATTTTAATAGAAAAAGGAGCAGGTATGAAAATCTTATCAAGTTTATCAGGCTTATTCAATAATTTTGCGGTTAAACCGGCTTATGCCGCGGGCGGCGGCACAACCTCTTCCGGAGGCTGGGAGGCAACTTTAATAAATTTTGCCCCGCTCATCGCCATAGTGGTAATATTTTATCTTTTGGTCATACTTCCACAGCAAAAAAGAACCAAGGACCATAAGAAAATGATAGAATCGCTTAAAGTCGGAGACGAAGTCCTGACGACGGGAGGCATATTCGGCGTTATTACCGGAATAGCCGACCAGCTTTTTACTATAGAAATAGCAAAAGACGTTAAAATCAAAATTACCAAAAGCGCCATTGCGACGAAAACCGTAAAACAGTAAAAAACGATAAAATTTTAAAACATTGTATAATTTAACAAGTCTAATTTTCTTTTATGGTGGAGCTTGATGAAACCGGTTAAAACTCGAGTAATTTTAATAGCCGTATTTATTTTTATATCTTTTTTCTCGATAATCCCTTCTATTTACCCAAATACGCCGGGATGGTGGAAAGCCGTAATCGGAAATTCGGAAATGCATCTGGGACTCGACCTTCAAGGCGGCGTTTATCTAGTCGAAAAGGTTGAGGTAGATAAAGCCGTTAAAGAAAAATTATATAAAGATTATTCCGATATAAAATCATTCGTGAAAGATAAAAATATTGGGAAAGGAAAAGATTTAACCTTCACGGACGATCACATAATTTTAGGCGGAAACATTTCGAAAAATAAACCGGCGCTTTCCGACCTTAAAAATTATCTGAAAAACCATCATGTTTCTTTGCAGTTAACCGGCAATATAATAAATTTTAAACCTTCCGCTCTTTCCCGATATAAAAAGGAAGCCGTTGGAGGAGCCGTCGAGGTAATGAGAAACAGGATAGACCAGTTCGGATTGGTAGCCCCAAAAATAGCCCGTCAAGGAAAAGATTTGATAGTCGTCGAAATGCCCGGAGTAAAAAACGTCAAACAGGCTATTAAACTCATAGGAAAAACTGCAAGACTTACGTTTAAACTTGTGGATGACAAACACGGCCTGATGAATGCATTGAACGGAAAAGTTCCGAAAGGAGACGAAATTTTATATCATATTACATACAATAAATATACGCATAAAACGACAAAAAGACCTTATCTTATAAGAAAAACGGTACTGATGGACGGAGCCGCCATTTCAAGCGCAAACGTTCAGATGAACCGTTATAACCAGCCCGTCGTCGGGGTTTCCTTAAACTCTGCGGGAGCAAAACAGTTCGGAAAAATTACTACGAAATACACCGGCAAAAGATTAGCCATCATACTCGATAACAACGTTATTTCCGCTCCGGTTATAGAAGAGCCTATACTTGGAGGCAATGCATCTATTTCCGGACGTTTTACCATGGCGCAGGCAAACAATCTTGCAATCGCCCTCCGTTCGGGTGCATTGCCCGCCCCCGTCAAAATAATACAGAACAATACGGTAGGCCCTACCTTAGGAACAGACTCGATACATGGCGGAATACTTGCCGCAATAGTAGGTACTATTCTCGTTATCGGTTTTATGATATTTTATTATAAGCTTTCCGGTTTAATCGCGGATTTTGCGCTCATAGAAAACGTTCTGTTCCTTATGGCGGCTCTTTCATTGTTTGGGGCAACGCTGACCCTTCCCGGCATTGCGGGAATTATTTTGACCATAGGTATGTCGGTGGATTCCAACGTTCTTATCTTTGAAAGGATAAGAGAGGAACTCAGGGAAGGCAAGCCGGTCGTCATAGCCATAGAAAACGGATACAATAAAGCCTTTTTTACTATTTTGGATTCGCATGTTACGGCACTTATTACGGCAGCGGTTCTTTTTTATTTCGGTTCCGGTCCGGTAAAAGGTTTTGCGGTAACGCTTTCTCTCGGAATATTAATTAACCTCTTCACTTCCTTAGTAGGAACAAAAGTTATATTCGATATGATATCCAATAAAAAAGAACTTAATAAATTAAGTATTTAAGGAGCAGAAATTGGAATTTATTAAAAACTCGCATTATAATTTTATAGGAAAACAAAAATATTCTTTCGTTATTTCCTCTATTCTTGTAATATTCGGCATTATAGAAATTATTACGATGATAATGGGGACGGCTAAAATAGGAATAGATTTTACAGGCGGACTATCTATGCAGCTTGCGTTTAAACATAAAATTTCTATATCCTCCGTTCGAAAAATACTGATACCTGCGGGATTTAAGGACGTAAAATTAGTTAAGATTAAAGGTGAAAACGATATTATAATTCAGACTAAAGCTGAAGCAAAAAATTTAAACGCTTATACCGCTGAAATAAAACAAGTAATTAAAAAATCTTTCAAAAAAAATCCGCCCAAAGTCGTCAGCAGTGAAATGATAGGGCCTTCCGTAGGCAGAAAACTTTCAAGAGATGCCGTTATCGCTATTATCATATCTATTATTGCAATAATACTGTATATAACATGGCGTTTCGAGTTTAGATTCGGTCTTGCGGCGGCAATAGGTCTTGCCCATGACGTGCTTGCCCTGCTCGGGATAATTTTTATATTTCAAAAGGAGATAACGCTTCTTGTTATAACCGCCGTTTTAACCGTGGCGGGATATTCGCTTACCGATAAAGTCGTCGTTTTCGACAGGATCAGGGAAAACTTAAAGATCGAAACGGAAAAAGCAAAGAATATCGATTTAAAAAAACTTGTTAATTCAAGCATCAACGAAGTTTTAACAAGAACGGTCGTTACGTCCTTCACGGTCATACTTGTCGTGTTATCCCTATTCTTTCTCGGGGGCGTAGTTTTGCACGACTTTGCTTTTACTTTATTGCTCGGGGTACTAATAGGAACTTATTCCTCGATATTTATAGCAAGCCCTATTATGGTTATTTTAAACGAGAAGCACTATAAATAAACAAATAAGTATTTGAAAAAGTGCATATAAATTTAAAATTAAAATATGGAAAAAGAATATGTTCAGCGATATTTAAAAGAACGTCTTCCCATATATTTAGATAATACTGCTTCATCCCTTATTTTAAAAAGAATACTTTCCCAATTAAATTTTGACCCTTTCTACTCGGATATTTTTGCGAACGGCAATAAAACTACGTTGAGTTGTTTTATAGACAATTATCTTAATCCCTCGCTTAAATGTTTAAGCGACCCCTTTCTTATATCCGATATGGAAAAAGCCGTACTCCGTTTATCTAATGCTATTTTAGACGACGAATCAATCTGTATATACGGGGATTATGACGTTGACGGGATTACGGCAACGTCTTTTCTTGTTTCCTTTTTAAGAGAATTGAAAAGAATACTAAACCCTGAACAAAAAAATAACGGCTCTTCCATCTTTTATAAACTGCCGGACAGGATAAAAGACGGCTATGGGCTGGGAATAGAGCCTATTAATGAAATTTATGATTTTATAAGCGAAAGCGGCAAAAAACCTCTTTCTCTAATGATAACGGTGGATCTGGGCATAACGGGAGTCAAAGAAGTTTCGTATGCAAATTCTAAGAATATAGACGTAATAATATGCGACCATCATGAAGTTCCTTTAAGCGGAGAAATGGAGATTTTGCCGGACGCTTTTGCAATACTTAATCCGAAACGCAAAGGCGATAAATTTCCTTTTAAATTTTTACCCGGAGTCGGGATTGCTTTCAACCTCGGTATCGCCCTTAGAAAATATTTAGTAAAAGAAGGTCTGCTGACTTCATATCCTAACCTTAAGGATTACTTAGATATCGTATGTCTCGGCATTATTGCCGATATAGTTCCTATGTACGGCGACAATAGAACCCTCACCCGCTACGGACTTCAAATACTTAATTCCTGCCCCCGCCCCGGAATAAAAGAACTAAGACGCATCTGCGGACTACATTTCGATAACGTCAATGAATCCGATATAGCATGGAAGATCGCGCCTAAAATAAATGCCGCGGGCAGGGTCGGTAACCCCGCAGTGGCGGTAGAACTTTTAACCCAAAAAGATCCTAAAACGGCTTTCGGTCTTGCTCAGGAGCTTGAATCGTTCAACAGAAAAAGACAATTGCTCGAAGATGCCTGCTTTAACGATGCAATTAATCTCCTTAAAGCAAAAACGGGGTACGAAGAAACGCTGCCGGTTATTATATTAAAAGGAGAATCATGGCATCCGGGCGTGATAGGGATAGTATCGTCAAAATTATCGGATTATTTACAAAAGCCGGTTTTGCTTCTTACCGGATTCAAAGAAAACGTCTATATCGGCTCCGCAAGGTCATGCGGCAATATCGACATTTACGCTTTCTTAAAAAATTACGAATCTTTTTTTTCTAAATTCGGGGGGCATAAAATGGCATGCGGATTAACCGTCCAAAAGGGAGAAGAAATAGACGATTTCATCTCTGCAGTTTTAAAAGACCATAAAAAAAATATTTTCATAGATAAAGCGCAGGGGGGGGGACAGGGGGAAGAAAAACCGGATGTTACCGGAAGCGGCTTCGAAGCGGATTACGATGAAGAAATTAATTTAAATTCTATATCGAATAAAGAGTTTTCCGAGATTATAAAATTAATATCTCCCTTCGGACCGCTTAACGAAAAGCCTAAGTTTTTAATTAGAAATATTACGCTATTAGATATAAACAGGCGCGAATTCAAAAATAAGACGCCAAAAAAAAATAATGCGGTTAATGGCTTACGCGTAAATACAAATTGTTATTTTACCTTAAATATAGCGGGGTCTTCCCAATCGGGAACGAACGGCGAAACAAAACATAAAGCAATGATGTTTAACAGACACGGGGCTATGGAAAATATTTTAAATAAAACTCCCGAAAATAGAATAGCGGTTGACGGAATTATATTCGAATTTTTCAACGGTTACATAAAAATCCTGAATTTTATATAACCTTACTTAAAACTTTATGAAGATTTTTACCGCCGTAGAAATTGATTATAACCAGTTTAAAATACTGGAAATTTTCAAAAAAAGAGATAGTTATTTTCTGAACAATTTTGTAAACGTCACGATTGCAGGTTTAGACTACCACGATATAAATTCGGTATCCCTTAATCTAAATAAAATTATAAATGAAAATAAAATCGGCAGAAAAAACATATTAACGTCTATTAACGGGAACTCGGTTTACAGTTTTAATTTTATTTTACCGCCTATGCCGGAATCGGATCTTAAAATAGCGGTTGAATACGAACTAAAAAAACTACTTACCTTCCCTATATCACAGTGTATATTCGATTTTATATATACCGAAAAAATAGACGAACAGGGAAACAGAGCGCTAAATATCACGGCATTCGCCTCGAAAGACGAAGACATAAATAATTTTAAGGAAATATTCGACAAATCGGGGCTGAAAATAAAATCGATAGAATGTAAAACGGTATCGATTTATAACAATATAAGATATATAAATAAAAACCTTACGGGTCATTTACTGCTTTGCGATATATCGGATAAAACGATAAAAATAGTCATAATATTAAATAATGCGATTAATTTTGAAAGAACGATCGACGGATTAAACCTTAAAAGTCAAAACTATGACGAAGCCTCAACCCTTATAACCGATGAATTAAAAAGAACGATAGACTTTTATTTTGCCGGAAAATCCCTGCCCTCCATCGACGGCATCATACTTACGGGAATTTTTTCAGGCAAAAAAGGGTTCGACGCAAAAATTACCGAAGCGACGGCTTTCAGGGCTTATTCGGTTTCCGTCCTCAATCTTATAGGCTCGGAAAAATATTCTTTTTATTTATCTAAAAAATTAAAAAACCGCAACATACAAGAAGATTATGAATTTTTCCGGCCGTTGGAAGAAATGTGGACTACGTTCGGACTGATTATAAACAGATGAACGGAAAGATAAATGAAAAAGAAGAATCCCGAAAAAACAAGAATTAACTTATTGCCGGCAAAAGACAGGAATCGTATCGCAAAAAGCAGAAAAAGGACGGTAATTTTTTCTATAATTGTTGCGTATCTTATATTTATTTTTTTATTGGATTTAGCTTCAATTCTTAACAACAATTCCAAAAGAACTTATATATCGCAATTAAATCAGCAGTTAACAGTCTTAAAAACAAAAAATATTTTAAACGAAACATTTGAACAGGCAATAGACAAAAGGAAAAATCTTTTGGAAGCCATAGAAAAAAAGATAGCAATCATAGACTCCCTTAAAAAACTTAAGGTAGCATGGAATAAGAAGATAAGCAGGATGGTTGCGGCATCCCCCGACGGAGTATGGATGAGCGGACTGTCTTTGGAAAACGGCGTTATTGCCATAAACGGAAACAGCTTATCATTATCGGGAATTTCGACATACATAAATAATCTTAAAAATACCGGATTATTCACAAAAATAAATCTTAAAGAAGCTCATAGAAAAATTATCGGCGGCAATACCTTTTATTCTTTTAATTTAAAAGCTTTTTTAAATATTACGAATATCAATTTTAAAAACATTAAAAACAAAAAATGAAACCGTTAGAAGAGATTAAAAAAATATCGGCATACTTAAAGACCAATAAAACAGCCGCAGTAATACTTATGGCTTTTATATTTCTTTATTTAATAAATCAGGATATATTTTTAAACGGATTATATAAAAGAATAGCCGCCAAAAATACGGCCATATTAAAGCTCAAAAGCAAAATAAATATGATAAAGAACACGACGGGGTCTCTTTCCAGGGAAAAAAATAGTTTATACGGTCTTAAAAATCAAATTGTAAAATTAAGGTTAAAGTTAAAAAACGAAGAAATTATGCTCCCTACGACATTTATGGTTGCGGATTTAATTAAAAATATCGCCGTAAATAAACCTGCCGATAATTTTGCAATAGAAAATATAAGTTTCGGAAAACCGGTCAAATATATAGGGGTGACGGCTTTGCCCGTAGATATTTCCGTAACGGGAGGATTTAATAAAACGATAGAGTTTATTAAAAATATAAACTCTATGAAAAGAATTTTTATTATAAACTATGTTTCCGTTAAGGCAAGCAAAAAATCGTTTCCCGATATTAAAGCAGACATAAAAGGGTTTGTCTTTTCTATGAACGGTTAATTGTTGCCGGGTGCCGCATCAACCGTCTTTTTTTTAAATTTCCATATAAAGGAAGATATAAAAATACTTATCTCATACATCGAATAAAGAGGAACCGCTATAAAAAACATGGTAACTATATCTGCATGAAAAGCCGCAATAATAAGACTTATTACAAGGGCATACTTTCTGTATTTCTTCAAAAACCCGGGTTTTAATATTCCCGCAAGCGAAAAAAGAGCCGACACTAACGGCAGTTCGAATATCAGGCCGAATATCAGTCCAAGCCTCAGCGCAAAATTAATGTAATGAGTCAAATTTATGAGCGGGGATAAGTTTGGACTTTGGTAACTAAGAGAAAAATTAATAACCGCCGGCCATATGTAAAAAACCATAAAAATCACGCCTGAAACAAAAAACAGCGTTCCGAAAAACAAAAAAGGCAGCAAATACATCCTTTCTTTTTTCAAAAGACCGGGCTTTATAAACTGCCAGAACTGAAACAGAATAAACGGGAGGGCTATCATAAACCCGAGAATCAGCGATACTTTTACCTGCATAAAAAACGGCTCTAAGGGTTTTGAATAATGAAGAATATGCTTTACGAATTTTTTCGGGGTTTTATTAAGACCGAACGCATAATAAACCGAAGGCGCTTTTTCTTTTATAACATTTTTTGCGTATCCCGAAAAATATGTAATATAGGTAGGCTTTTCTAAAGGAGTTTCTATGATATTTATCGCTTTATAGGAAAGCCGCCACGAAAAACCCATGCATACGATAAGCGCGATAAATACATAAAGTATTCTCTTTCTTAATTCCGAAAAATGCTCTAAAAAAGGCATTCTTCTTTCGGCTTTAACTTTCTTTTCTTCTTTTTCGTTTTTTTTAAAGCTCATTTAAATTAATTATTTTATTTAATGCGGCTAATTTACTATTTTTGGAGAAATAAATACCATTAACTGCTCTCTAGAAACGCTTTTTTGCCTTGACGAAAAAAGATAGCCAATTACAGGAATGGTTGATAGAATAGGAATTCCGTTATTAGAATGCGATTTATCGGTATATAAAATGCCCCCGATAACTAAAGTAGAATTATTTTTAACCAGAACCGTGGTCGAAACGCTTTTATTATCTACCGAAGGGAACCCGTTGACTACCTGTCCGAAATTTGGCTGTGAATTTGTAACGTTAATATTCAGCATAATGGAATTTTTGCTTTCGACTATAGGCGTAACGGTTAACGTAAGCCCCAGCGTAATAGTCTGGAGGGACGACGTAACAGGTTCCTGCGTTATAACGGTAGTTCCGCTTGAGGGGGTGCTTGAAGGGGTTGACGAAGAAGCTCCTCCCGATGCCGTATATGCGACATAATATAAAGTAACTCCCGAATTTATAGTGGCGGGCTGACCGCTTATAACCGAAACGCTCGGGGACGCTATAACCTTATCCCAGCCTAACTGCTGTCCTAAAGAAAGTTGGGCGGAAAGTATTCCAAAATTCTGCCATGCCGTTCCGACGCTTAAGTTTAGGGTATTTTGAGGCGGCGGTTGACTTATAGCGCCGCTAAAGCCGGTAGGAAAAGTAGAAGTAGATATTATAGCGTTGTTATTATTCGGCGAAAAAGACCACGCTATGCCCAGATTTCTAACGAAATTATCGGTTACGTCGACTATTCTTGCATTTAAAAGAACGACCCTTTTTTTTACGTCTATTTTTTTAATAATATTTTTAATTTTTTTTATGTTTGAAGGAATATCGTAAACGAATACGGAATTGCCGTGGGGAGAAGCGTAAGCCTTTGCCCCCGCCGGTAAAATAGGCGTTAAATCCGCAAGAAGATTTTTAGCCTGAATATATTTTAGATTTATCTTGTAATATATATAACTGTTTTTAAGGGATGAACGGGGGCCTATAAACAAAATCCCGTTGCTCACGCTGTAGCCCAAATTTCCCGCTCTGAAAATAATCGACAGGGCTTCCGGCAGAGGTATGCTTCTTATGTGCAGAGTCGCGCTTCCGTTTACGGAACTGCTTAAAACGTAATTCAACCGAAATTCATGGCATATTCCTATTATCAACGGCCTGAGCGGAATATCGTTTCCTTCGATAGTTATTCTTTTGTTAGGCAGTCTAATCCCGCCTAAGAAACTATATGAAGTATTCGCTTTAAAAGCATAGGCGTTTCCATAAAAATTAAAAATAAATAAGGAAATACTAACGATAATATAAAATTTGGATTTAAAAATCATAAGATTATTATATCATTTATTATTTTTTAAATCCTTCAAATTTGGATAGTATAAGCTTAACTATTTTTCCGTTTTTAAGTTTGATTATTACGGCATTACGAGTAATTCCCACGACGGTTTTTTCCATAATCTTAGAACCGACGTAATAAGGGCTGCCGTTAATAACGGCAATATTTTTGCCGGGGTTGGAACCGCTCACTATAGCCTGAAGGTTAAGCCCGTTCAAAGGATTAGAGTTAAAATTTTTATATTCCTTTGTCTTGAAGGGAGATATAAATGGATTTTTCAATCCGATACAGACGCCTGTATTTATTAATGATTGAAATATAATAATAATAAAGGCGATTAAAGCGAAGATATAAGTAAATTTCCTTTTCATTATTATCAATTTTCATTTTTTCGGATGATGGGAGGATGGATTTTTATTTACCCCTCCCATCAATACAATTTTAAACGATTCTAACCTGCGCCAAAAATTTATTAAGATTTTTGGACATAAAATTTAAACTTTCCGCCCTCTTCGGAAGATTCTAAAAGCTTATTTCCGGTCCTGTTGCACCACGCCGTCATATCGTTTTTAGAACCGGGATCGGTTGAAATTACTTCTAAAACCTGCCCCGAAGTCATCGTGTCGATTTCTTTTTTGGTTTTAACGATTGGCAGCGGGCAGGACAACCCGCTTGCATCTAATGTTTTGTTGGCCGATACTGCCATAATGTTACCCCCTTTTTAAGTAAAATAGCGTTATATATTCTTTTAGCTTATTACTTCACCGTCAAAAAGTCAATAGGAAAAAACCGTCCCGTTTTTTATTGTTTTTTACGATTATTATCTGATATAATACGGCATATGAATTTCAACATACTTATATTTACAGCCGTGTTTTCGGTTGCGATAGTAGAACTCAGCGAAGTTGCCGCAATAGTTTTCGTAGTAGGTGAAGACGTAGGACTTTCGAGCGCTTTAGCGGGAGGATTAATCGGATTTATCGGCACGCTGATAATTCTTTTCGTTGGAGGCATAGCTTTAATTAAAACGGTTCCCATATTTACCATAAAACTAATAATAGCCGCTATATTGCTTTCTATAGGCATTTACTTCTCTTATAAACTCGTCAGTTTTATATTTTATCTTACGCCTTTTTCCCAAAAAATCGGAGAAAAACCGCTTTTCAAAAAAGCTGAAACTGCCGTCGTAAGACATCAAAAATGCTCTTTTAAACATTTCATCGTCGCTTTAAACGCAGTAATAGTAGAAGCATTCGAAGTAGCCGTAGTAGCGGTTCCCTTTGCCATTACCGATAATCAATGGCTTTCCGTAATCTCCGCTCTTATCGTCAGTTCATTTCTTATTTTAATACTGTCGATTTATTTAAGAAAATATTTCAAGAAAATACCTTCCCACTGGATTAAAGGAATAGCGTCCATTCTACTTCTAAGCTTTGGAATATACTGGGGACTTCAGGGCTTAAAAATTAAGGTCGAAGACGACGATTTAGCCTTAATTATACCCGCAATAGCGTTGTTACTATTAGCCGTATCGTTAATTTTCGATAAAATCGGATACCACATCAAAAACAAGAAGACAATCTAACCCCTCCCCGATTTATTTATTAACCGTATTAACCGACTGTTTGCCGCTATTATTATGCTTGGGCGGAAAATTTAACGTTACTACCTGCTTTTCTGTTCCGGGGCTTCCGATATCTTTTCCGTTATAATTCAGAACAATGCCTCCGGCATTGCCTATTTTTATCCTTATTCTTTTTTTTGCCTTCCATGTCTCGGTATCTCCCGCATAAAGCATTGAAGTCGCAGCGCTTCCGCCGTCGATTTTAACGGCAACCCATGTTCTTTTAATTACCTTTCCTTTTAATATCACGGGATAATTAGCCCTAATTTTTGGAGGTCTGCCGCTTACGGACGGATGGCCCTCCGGAACTAAAGATTTAATCCGGGATTGAAACGGCATCGCTATATGAATTCTCGGCGCGGTTTTAATATATTCGTAAATCTTAATTATCGCATAAGATAAGATTATAATAAGGATACCTGCAAAAACTATTACTAAAATTCTCTTTTTAAAATCCTTAGACTTTTGTATTTCTTCTTTAAATCTTTTTCCTACTATATCTTCTATATGTTTGTCTTTAAAATTTTCGCCCGCCTCCGCTTCCAGCAGCGCCGCCGCTTTTTTTTCGTCCGCTTTGACCGTTTTTGCAAGAAGTTTTATATAGCCCTTAAGCAGATGAGGCGAAGAAAACATTGCAAAGTCGTCATTTTCGATGGCTTCGATATACTGCGCCCTGATTTTTGTAATATTGGAAACTTCATCGACGGTAAGCCCTAAAGATTTCCTGCTGTTTCTAAGATATTCCCCCGATGTTTCCGGCATTTCGCTATCCATAAAACATGCCCTATTTTGAATATAGCATTATTTTTTTTAGATAATCCAAAGATTTAGTTCCGTATATGTTCGTTTTATTCTGTTCATATACCGAAGAAAATATCTTTTTTGCTTTATTATACTTTTTTTGCTTAAAAAATATAACCCCTTCAAAATATTTCGCGGGCGTAAAAAACATATTTAATTTTATAACTTTCTTAAAGTTACGCAGGCTTCTGTCTAAATTTCCTTTAATAAGCCAGTATTTGCCCAGATAATAATATGTTAAAAAATATCTCTTATTCAGCAGTTTAGATATGGTTAATATTTTTTTTGCTTTCTCCGGCTTATTTTCAGCAAAATATATTTTTGCCAACTGGGTATAGCTTTCATACGGTCTGTTGTAAAAAGGATTTTTCAACGCTCTTTTCAAGTATGATTTTGCAGGCGGATAATCTTTTCTTTTAATGTAAATTATTGCCAAATTATAATAGGCGTCGGAAAACTTAGGGTTAATTCTTACCGCTTCCTCGAAATTTTTTACGGCTTTACCTTCTCTGGCGGTTTCCATATAAACCATTCCAATAGCATTATAATTTCTCGCCGAATACGGGTTTAACGTTTTAGCTTTAATAAATTCCTGCATTGCTTTTATAAAATTTCCGTTCCGGTAAAACCCTACCCCAAGCCTGTAGTATAGATTGGATTTAAGCTTATTTTTTTTAGGAACCTGCGAAAGTCCGCAACCCGATAATGCCGCAAAAATAACGGTTATAAGAAAAAATAAGAAAAAAAACTTTATTGATTTTTGATTAATTGCCCACATTTATAATTTATAATAATAAGCTTTTACGAAAGTTCCTCAAAATAAGTCATTTCCCTGAATTTTTTAAACCTGTCCTTAATTTCGTCGTTGTTTATAGATAAAAACCTGTTTACCGAAAAACCTTCCACGGCAAAAGACGCCATAATATTTCCGAACACAAGAGCTTTTTTGAGATTTTCGAACGCCATATCGCCGGTATTATCGATATATCCTAAAAATCCGCCTGCAAAAGAATCTCCTGCGCCGGTAGGGTCTATAACGTTTTCTAACGGATAAGCCGGAACCATAAAAAATTTATTTTCAAAAAACATGGTAGCTCCGTAAGCCCCTCTTTTTAAGATTAATATTTTAGCTCCTGATTTTAATATGGCTTTAGCGCACAAAAATATAGAGGATTCCCCCGTTAAAAGTCTTGCTTCGGATTCATTTATAATAAATATATCGGTCAGCTCCATAACTTTAATAAGTTTTTCCTTTTTCCCTTCTATCCAGAAATTCATAGTATCGAGCGCAACGAGTTTAGGGGATCCCATCTGCTTTAATGCGTCAAACTGGATATCGGGATCTATATTAGCAAGAAAAAGCATATCGTTTTTTGAACTGTGCGGAACGACCGGTTTAAAAGAAGAAAATACCCCGAGTTCGGTCATAAGGGTTTCCGGATCGGACATATCGTATCCGTATCTGCCTTTCCACCTGAAAGTTTTGCCTTCTTCAGTCTTTATCCCTTTGGCGTCTATCGACCTGTCCTTAAAAACGTTTAAATGCTTCCCGTCAAAATCGTTTCCAACCGTGCCTATAATTTTTACGTCCGTTAAAAACGACGCCGCCATCGAAAAATAAGTCGCCGAGCCGCCCAAAATATCTCCTGTTTTATTAAAAGGAGTTTCTATATCGTCTATTGCGATAGAACCTATAACCGTAACCGCCATTTTTGCCTCCGTCTAATTATTTTTATTATTTCTTAGTTACGGGATTCTGGACTCCATAGCCCTGCTTTGCCGCAAGATAACCGGTAGTGCCTGCAAGCCCTCCGACAAGCATAAGGGCGCATCCGCTTAAAAAATTTATTGCGCCGAATAAAATCAAAGCCAAAGCTATAAGTTTTATTTTTTTCATTTAATTTTAATTCCCTCCGTTCAAATTTTATTAAATTTCAAGGTATTGAAATAAATATTCAAAATTAGTAGAATATAATAAATTTTTCTTATATTCTACTATAGATAATATTTTAAAATCAAATTAAAATAAAAAAGGAATTTATAATTATGCACAAAACACGATACGCTCTTATATCGGTTTACGACAAGACGGGGATAACGGAACTTGCGACGCATTTGGAAATTGCCGGCTACACCATAATAGCTACCGGAAATACCTATAAATTTTTGAAATCCGAGGGAATTACAAAATTAAAAAAAATAGACGAGATAACAGGCTTTCCCGAAATATTGGACGGAAGGGTAAAAACATTGCATCCGGCTATTTTCGGCGGAATTTTATCTATTAGGGAAAATGAAAGCCACAGGGACGACTTGATAAAAAACGCCATAAATCCTATAGATTTCGTCGTGGTAAACCTCTATCCTTTTAAAGAAATGAAGGATAAAGATATAACTTTCGACGAAAAACTTGAATTTATCGACATAGGAGGCGTGTCGCTGTTAAGAGCCGCGGCGAAAAATTTTAAAGACGTTACCGTCGTAATAGACCCGTCTTTTTATGAAGATATAATTTTATTTTTAAAAAATAAACAGGAAATTCCGGTTGAAGTCAAAAAACTTTACGCATATGAAACCTTTAAACTAACTGCCGAATACGACGGGATGATAGCCGGTTTTTTAAATCCCGATAACGGCAAAGAATTAAACATTAATCTAAAAAAAATATTTAACCTGAGATACGGGGAGAATCCTCATCAGAAAGCGACTTTTTACGGAACAAACAAATCCCTGCCGTTTGAAAAACTTTCCGGCAAAGATATATCTTATAACAACCTGCTGGATATAGATTCAATCCTCGCCGTTATCAAAGATTTTAATAAAAATGAAACCGACGGCTTTTTTTCCGTAATAGTAAAACACACAAATCCCTGCGGCGCCGCTATCAGCGATACGTCTTTGAAAGATGCCTTTATTAAAGCCAGAAAAACCGACGAGATTTCTTCTTATGGCGGAATAATCGGCTTTAATAAAAAATTAGACGCGGAAACAGCCGCGGAAATTAAACCTTTTTTTGTAGAAATAATTTTAGCTCCCGAATACTCTAAGGAGGCGCTAAAAATATTAGAATCTAAGAAAAACACTATAATAATATGCTATAACCACGACTTTATGCCGCCTATAAATGAACGGACGTCTTTCAGGAGCGCTTCAGGCGGAATTCTCGTTCAGGAAAAAGACGACATCCCTGACGACGCGTCAAAATTTATAACCGTCACAAACGTTAAAATGCAGGAACAGGTTTTAAACGACCTTATATTTGCTTGGAAAATCGCTAAACACGTCAAATCAAACGCTATAGTATATGCAAAAAACAGGGTAACCGCAGGCATAGGAGCCGGACAGATGTCAAGAATCGACAGCGCCGTCTTTGCCGCCGAGAAAATGAAAAACGCTTACGGCAAAATAAACGGGTTCGTTATGGCATCCGACGGCTTTTTCCCCTTTAAGGATTCGGTGGAATATGCGGCTAAGATCGGCGTAAACGGTATTATACAGCCCGGCGGATCTATCAGGGACGACGAAGTCGTAGAAGCGGCAAATAAATTAAATATCCCTATGATTTTTACGAATATCAGACATTTTAAACACTAAATTAAACGCTAAAATGAAAATACTCATCATCGGCTCGGGCGGCAGGGAAAACGCTATAGCCTGCGCCGTTAAAAGGTCAAAAAAAGAAACTGAAATATACTGCGCCCCCGGAAACGGCGGGACGGCGGAAATAGCCTCAAACGTTCCTATAAAGCAGGACGATATAAAAGGACTGCTTTCTTTCGCCTTAGAAAACAAAATAGACTTAACGGTAGTGGGTCCCGAAATTCCACTTTCTATGGGCATAGTCGATGAATTTACGGCGGCTGGATTAAAAATATTTGGACCGGATAAAAAAGCGTCTTTATTAGAGTCGTCAAAAAAATTCGCTAAAGATTTTCTCAAAAAATATAATATTAAAACTGCAGGATATGAATCGTTCACCGATTTTCAAACGGCGCAAAAATTCGTTAGGCAAAAAAAACACCCGGTAGTTATTAAAGCAAGCGGGCTTGCCGCAGGAAAAGGGGTTTTTATCTCCGAAAATATAAAAGAATCCGAAAAAACATTAGACTCTATTTTTAACGGGAAAATATTCGGAGAAAGCGGAGAAACGGTCATAATAGAAGACTATATCGACGGCTTCGAGCTGTCTTACATGGTTGCGGCGGATGGGACTTCCTATAAACCGCTAATTACAAGCATGGATTATAAAAAGATAGGAGACGGGGATGCCGGCGACAATACGGGCGGCATGGGCGCCGTTACTCCAAACCCTTACGTTTCGGAAAATCTTATAAATAAAATAAATAAATCCGTCATAGAACCGACCCTCGAAGGGCTTAAAAAAGAAGGAATAAAATATAAAGGAATACTCTATGCCGGTCTTATGATTAAAGACGATGAAATTTACGTTTTAGAATTCAACGTCCGGTTCGGCGACCCTGAAACGCAGGCTATACTTATAAGGCTTGAATCCGATATTATAGATTTGTTTTTAAGCGTGATAAAGGAGGGCTTAAAAGACTACGAACTCGTTTTCGACGATAACGATTCGATTTGCCTTGTTCTTTCTTCCGGCGGATACCCTAAAGATTACAAAACCGGATACGAAGTTTCGTTTGAGGGGCTCCAAAATTCGGGATGCACGGAAACCGCCGAATATTTTATTTTCCATGCCGGAACAAAAAAGACCGGCGAAAAATACTATACCGCAGGCGGCAGGGTGATAAATATCTGCGCAAAAGGGAAAACACCGGACATAACGAATATTATTTACGATATTGCGAAAAAAATTAATTTTGAAAATAAATACTACAGAAAAGATATAGGAAAAATTTATGCCCGCCCATAAATTAAAACCGAAGGTGCTTATAAATCTATCGATAAGTATTTTTATGGGCGTTTTTGCCCAGTTGTTAATGAAATACGGCATGATCGAATTAAAAAAAACAGTCGGACGGAGCCTGCATCACGGGTATTCTTTTATTAAAATTATAAAAATTTTATTTATTATTTTTACGGATAAATTTGTCGCCGCAGGAATAATCCTATACCTAATATCGATGTTTTTCTGGATAAAAGTGTTATCGAAAATAGATTTGTCCGTGGCATATCCCTTTGTAAGCATCGGCATAATCTTAACCGTAATACTTGCCGCTTTAACGCTCGGAGAATCTGTTCCTCCATTGAGATGGCTTGGAATATTCATCACGCTTTGCGGGGTTTACGTCATAGTTTCTTCGCATAGGGAAACGCCGAAAAACAAAAATAAATAAATATGGTAAAAATCTACGATTTCGACTCTATAAGCGATGCCGATTATAAAGATATCAAATATCATTTACGGACCGAAGGCATCATAATCTATCCGACGGAAACTTCCTACGCTTTAGGCGCCAATGCCTTGGATAATTCAGCCGTTAGAAAGATTTACGAATTAAAAGGGAGAACTGCGGATAAACCGCTTCCCGTGTTAGTTAAAGACCTGAATATGCTCTTAAATATTGCAACGGTGAATAGACGCGAAGAAGATGTAATATCGAAATTTTGGCCGGGACCCCTTACTATTATTTTTAATTTAAAATCGAAAAAGTCTGCGGAAAATTATTTATTCGCCGCAGGTTCGGAATCCGTGGGAGCCCGAATTTCTCCGCATCCTTTCGCAGTAAGGCTTTTTGAAGAAATAGATTTTCCGCTAATATCTACCAGCGCAAATGACTCCGGCAAAGAAAGTTTTTCGGATTTTAACGAATTAAACGAAAAATTACTATCTCGTCCGTTAGACGTAAATATCTTTGCCGTAAACGCGGGAGAACTCGCCGGCGGTTCATCGACTATAGTAAAAATAGGAAAAAAAGACATAGAAATAATTCGTGAAGGAGATAACAATATTAAAAAAAGACTTATATGTTCAATAAAAAATAAGGAATAAAAAAATAAATTAAAATTAAGAGGGGCCATATGGGAAAAAAATCTGATATTCTGGGGATAATAGGCGGTAGCGGATTATATCAAATGGACGGGCTTAAAAACGTCAGGGAAGAATCCGTGGACACTCCTTTCGGAAAACCTTCCGACAAGCTCGTATTCGGAGAAATAAACGGCAGAAATATAGTTTTTTTGCCGAGACACGGCAAAGGACATAAAATAACGCCTTCCGAAATAAATTATGCCGCAAATATATATGCGCTGAAAGCTTCCGGGGTCAAAAAGGTAATTTCCGTAAGCGCCGTAGGAAGCCTTAAAAAAGAGATTAAGCCGGGAGATATGGTTATAATAGACCAATTTTTCGATTTTACCAAAAACAGAAAAAGTACTTTTTACGGAGACGGCCTCGTAGCGCATGTTTCGATGGCTGAACCGGTCTGCCCGTATCTTCGAAAAATAGTTATAGATTCGTGCAGGTCTCTTGATATTCCACACCATAACAGCGGCTCTTATTTATGTATAGAAGGCCCTCAGTTTTCCACTAAAGCAGAGTCTATTTTCTATAAAAATAACGGCTTCGACGTAATCGGCATGACTAACGCCACCGAAGCCAAACTCGCGAGAGAAGCGGAATTGTGCTATGTTACTATAGCTATGGCTACCGATTACGACTGCTGGCATGAAGAAGAAGAAAACGTCACCGCCGATATGATAATTAAGATTCTTTTAGAAAATGCCGAAAAAGCAAAAAATATAATAAAAGATTCTATCGGTAAAATAGATTTTTCTCAAAACGAATGCGGCTGCGGCTTATCCTTGCAAAAATCCGTAGTAACGGCAAAAAAAGACGTTCCCGAAGAAACGCTGAAGAAATTATCGCTATTTAATTTATACGACTGATACAACCGCAAATAAAACGGAGGAAACAAAAAATATGGACGTTTTAATCTTAACGGGCTCTAAAAACGATTTGGAAGATATAGACGGCGCGGTTCAAACGCTCAAAAAATTCGGAATTTCTTATGAACTGCATATTTCGTCCGCTCACAGAACTTTGAAAAGGACCATCGAAATCGTCGAATCGGCTGAGAAAAAAGGCGTAAAGATAATAATCGCCGCCGCAGGTATGAGCGCCCATCTCCCCGGCGTTATCGCGGCAATGACTATTCTTCCGGTAATAGGCGTTCCGCTTAACGCTTCCGCCCTTAATGGATTAGACAGTCTTATGTCCATCGTCCAGATGCCCGGAGGAATACCCGTCGCAACGACGGCAATAGGTAAAAGCGGATGCGTTAATGCCGCTCTTTTAGCCGTATCTATTTTAGCCTTGACCGACAAGGCTATGACCGAAAAACTAAAACAATACAGAAAAGAAATGGCGGACTCGGTAATTAAAGCCGATAAAGAACTGAATAAAGATAGTTGAAAGGAGACGTTTTAAAATGAAAAATATAATAGGAAAAAGATTTGCCGAAGCAAAAGCCCTGTTAAACCTAACGTCTAACGATAATGAAATTTTAAAAACCGTGGAAGAAATATCGAAAACCGTTATTTCGGCATACGATAACGGCGGAAAGGTTTTTATAGCCGGTAACGGCGGATCTGCGGCGGACGCCCAGCATATCGCGGCAGAGCTTGTTTCTAGGTTTTACAAGGAGAGGAAGGCGCTTGCCGCCGAAAGTCTAACGGTAAACACGTCGAATCTTACGGCGATAGCAAACGATTACGATTTTTCGACGGTTTTTTCACGTCAGTTAGAAGCAAACGCAAGAAAAGGCGACGTCTTCTGGGGGATATCGACTTCAGGGAACTCTAAAAATATTTTATCGGCGATACATACCGCAAAAAATATCGGTATGAAAATAATTGGTTTTACGGGCGGAAACGGCGGAAAAATGGCGGAACCGTCGATGTGCGAACTCCTTATTAAAATTCCATCCGAAGATACCCCGAGGATTCAGGAGAATCACATTTTAATAGCGCATATTATCTGTGAAATAATTGAAAACAGCTTGTTTAAATAATTTTAAGCATGCGAGGAGGTATCCGAAAAATTTCTCGCATCGAACAGCGACGAATACAGCTTCATCGCATACATATCCGTCATGCCGCCGATATAGTCCGCACACATTACCTTAAACCCGAAACCGTCGTAAAATCCAAACTCGTAAAGCTCTTGAAAGTCGTCGGGATAAAGTTTGATATTGTCGGCGTCGGAAAAAACGGAAAAAAGTTTTCTTATAATATTTTCGGCTTTATACCTGTTTAATAATATTTCCCTGTTTTCCATAACAAGCCTATAAGAAATCTGTTTAAGAGCGTTGATTTCTAAATTTACCCCGTTTTTCCATATAAGACTGTATTTATAGGAATCGTCATTTAAATCTATCGGAATATCTAAGATTAAATTGCTTCTCTTTTGCTTTGCGATACCGCTGCGTCTTTCTTCCAAATCTATATTTAAAATAAATTTGGAAATATAATTGGAAAAAAATTCTTTCAAATCGGTTTTGACTTTTATGTGCCGCATGGATTTGTCATACCCGTCCGCATCGGGTATTAACCCCGATTCTTTACTTTCGGAAATCTTAAATATATCCCTGAGATTAAAAAAGAAATTATCTACCTGCGCCGATATTTTATTAACGGCATCCTTTCCGAAGAGTCCGCTTTCTTTTAGATATTTATTTACCTTGAAATGTCCGCTTATGTCTATAAGCTTAGACTCTACTCCGTCTTCTATATCGTGCGTAGCGTAAGCTATATCGTCGGCGGCGTTTAATATTTGACACTCAATGCATCTCGAGAATTCAAAAAAAATCTCTTTTGTTTCTTTATTTTTCGCGTCGTTTAAAAATATAGAATATTTCTTTAAATAATTTATAAAATCTTTTCCGTGAAGTTTCTCGAGAATGAATATATCGTTATCGTATATAAATCGTTTATTTTTATCGGACAACGAATAAGGGATCTTATATTTTAAAATTCCGTCTATAGTCTTCATCGACGGATTAATCCCGTATATTTTATTGTTTTTTGAATCATAAAACTTTTTTTCCAAGAAATTAAGTATTCTTATATTCTGGGCGTTTGCTTCAAATCCGAATTTTCCGCCGGTCGCCTTCTTAAGTTCTTCGTTTATAATGGACTCTCCCAGATGCCCGAACGGCGGATGTCCTATATCGTGCGCTAAAGAAACTGCTTCGACTAAGTCTGCGTCTATGTTTAAACCGTATTTTTTGTTTAAAATCGACGTTATTGCCCTTGCTATCTGTGATACTTCAAGAGAATGAGTAAGCCTTGTCCTGTAATAATCCAACGTAAAAACTCCGAAAACCTGAGTTTTATTTCTCATTCTCCTGAAAGCGCTGGAATGTATTATTCTGTCCCTGTCTATTTGAAAAGGCGTCCTGACTCCTTTTTCTTTTTTTTCCTTACCCGCATATCCGTAATCGAAAACTCTTTCTTTATTCATTAAAATATCCCCCCCCTCGGCTAACTTTTAATCTTGCTTTTAAATCTAATTAAATATATACTATTCAAAAATTTTTAAAAAGACAAGTTTAATAAATTATATAAATTTATATCTATTTATATTTAGGGGGTTGAATAATGAAAAATAAAAATAAAGAAAATAACGACGAACAAACATTTTCTCCTGCGGAAATAGAATCTGCCAAGGAAACATTGATTAAAATGAAAAAAGACATTTTTAAGGAGATAGATGCAGGCATAAAAGAAGGTTCGTCAAAAGACTCGACTGAATACCGCGGGGATAATTACGACATAGCTTCAAGCGAAAGAGACCGCGAACTGTCGTATATGCTTGGAGACAGAGAAAGAAAAAAGGTCAGGGAAATCGATAACGCTCTTCTAAAAATAAAAGAAGGCACATACGGGGTTTGCGACGAATGCGGCGAACCTATTTCAAAAAAAAGGCTTAAAATAATTCCGTATTCCAACTTATGCATTAATTGCCAGTCGAAAGCGGAAGAGGAAGAAAAGAAACAGATGAGCGAAGACTATATAGACCATTTAAACACGCTTTCTTTAATGGAAGGCGACGAAACGTTTAAAGATTCGGACGAGTAAAAGACATAGACGCCATAGATTCTATAAGAGTTTTTGAATATGGATGAATAGGCGCATTAAAAAAATCTTCCGTTTTAGCAATCTCCGTTATTTTTCCGCCGTACATTACGCAAACTCTGTCGGCAAGATGTTTGACTAATTTCAAATCATGCGTTATAAATATATAACTCATCCCGTTTTTCTTCTGCAAGTCCATTAAAAGATTTAAAATCTGAGCAGATATAGAAACATCCAAAGCAGAAACGGGTTCGTCTAAAATAAGAAGTTCGGGCTGAACGGATAAACATCTGGCTATTCCGACCCTCTGCCTTTGTCCCCCCGAGAGCATATGCGGATAATCGGAAGCCGTGCTTTCGGGCAATCCTACTGTTTTAAGCTGTTCCGCCGCAAAATCCATTCTGTCTTTATGCCTATTTTTTATAACGCCGTTCTTAACCGCAGGGTAAGAAATTATTTTATAAATCTTTTTTTTGGGATTAAGCGAGGAGTAAGGGTCCTGAAAAAGTATTTGAATTTTTTTTCTGAAATTCTTCTTTTTATTGCTATAATCAAGGAGCTCGCCTTCAAAATATATTTTACCGGATGTTTTTTCCGTCAGTCCCAAAATTAACTTTGAAAGAGTGGATTTGCCGCATCCGGTTTCCCCTACTACAGCAAATATTTCATTTTTAAAAACGTCAAAAGATACGCCGTCAACGGCTTTAATTACGTTTTTTTTAATATCGAATAAAGTTTTATAATATTTATAGTGTTTGGAAAGATCCGAAACCGATAAAATTATATTTTCGCTCATATTTTTACCTTTATGCATCTGACGTCCCTTCCGCCTTCAAAACTGAAAAGCGGTATATCTTTCAAGCAATCTTCGTTTCTTTTAAAGCATCTGGAGTAAAACCTGCATTTTCCTTTGCTAAAATCGTCTTTCGTAAGAAAACCGGGTATAGTGAAAAGCTTTTGCTTCGGGACATAATCCGCAGATAAAGACGGAATACTTTTAATTAAAGAAACGGAGTAGGGATGAGCCGGATTATTTATCAAATCCACCGTATTTCCAGATTCCATTACCTGCCCTGCATAAAATACGTAAGTCCTGTCGGATATGCTTCTTGCGACGGTCAAATCGTGTGTTATAAAAATAACTCCTATATTAGATTTTTCTCTTATACCTTCTATAAGTTTTAAAACCTGAAGGGAAGTCGTAACGTCTAAAGCGGTAGTGGGCTCGTCGGCTATCAAAAAACAAGGATTTAAAACCATAGCCATTGCAATCATAACCCTCTGTCTCATTCCGCCCGATAACTCGTACGGATAAGAACCAAATCTCGATTTTCCGTCTATGTTCATTAAATCTAAATACGAAACGGCAACATCTTTCGCTTCTTTTTTAGAAACTTTTTTATGGGCGAGTATGGCTTCCGTTATCTGTTCTCCTATTTTCATAACCGGATTTAAAGACGTGTTAGGATCCTGAAATATCATAGATACTAACCTGCCTCTGACTCCTATAAGTTCTTCCTGCCCAAGTTTGGTAATGTCTATTGCATTACCTTCATTACCATGGGATTTGCATTTTATTTTAATCTCGCCGGAAATAATTTTTGAAATACGCGGCGGATTTAGCCTTAAAATTGACAATCCCAGAAAAGATTTACCGCTGCCGGACTCGCCCACTAACGAAACAATCTCTCCTTCATCTACGGTTAAAGATAAAGAATCAACTACGTTAATAGGGTTATGCTTATCCGTTCGCAATTCTACGGTTAGATTTTTTATCTCGAGGCCCATAAGCGTCACATCCTTTCGAGAACCGGAATACACAGTAAATTTAAAACCGCGGTTAATACGTTTCTTACAGTCGACAACATAAAAATACGCGGTTTTATGTAGCTTGGATCGTTTCCGATGAGTCTGTAATTTTGATAATATTTGTTAAACAACGAAGCAAGTTCCAGAGCATAAGAACTTAAAACGGAAGGCTCATTCTGTTCCATAGCTTCGTTAAGGGCGTCTTTGAAACGGGAGATTTGTTTTGCTATTAAGAAAATATCGTTAAAGTCTGCGTCTTTCTCCGAAAATAAAGAATTAGAAACTTTGCCGTTTAAATTTAACGAGCCGGATTCAGATTTAGGCTCAAGTTTAGATACAAGACTGTTTATCCTCGAAACGGTATATTGAAGATAGGGCCCGGTCTGCCCTTCAAAAGATAAAACGTTGTCCCAGTTAAAATTTACGTCGGTAGTCCGCCTTGTTTTTAAATCGTTAAATATGACCGCTCCGATACCTACTTTTAAAGATGTCTCGTCTTTGTCCGCTTCGGTAATTTTATTGTCGAGGAGCAGCTTTTCTTCAGCCTTAAGGCGCGCTTCTTCTATATAATCCTCCAAAAATATTAAATTGCCTTTCCGTGTGGACATCCCTATGATTCTTCCAAATTTAACATGAATAAGTCTGCCGTTTATAAGGGAGATATAATGTTTAAAATTTGAATTATCGTTTATTTTATTCAGGTTTTTCTTAAGTATGCCGAAGACGCCGAAAAGTTGGTTAAAATGAAGCGACTGTTCGGAGCCGACGACGTAAATCATTTTATCGAAATTATATTTTGCCATTCTCAAAATTGCCGTAACTATATCCCTTGAAAGATAAAGGGATGTTCCGTCGCTCTTCGCAATCAACGCAGGGGCTTTGACGCCTTCAATTCTAACTATTACCGCACCTTCGCTGACTTCCGCAATTCCGCTTTCGAGCAAAATTTTAACTATCTCGTTAGAAAACACTGCGCTTTCGGCTTCGCCTTCGTAACGGTCGAATTTTATACCTATTAATTCATAAATTCTTTCAAACTCTTGCTTACTAAGGTTTCTAAAAATTTTCCACAATATTATTTTTCCATCGGCGGAACCGCAAAAACGAGATTTATTTTCTACGGTAAGCTTCAGATCATTCCCTGCGTTACTCAGCGCGCCCATATCAAGCGCGACTCCTAAAACATCTTCCGGATACCCGTCTTTAATAAACGAAAGCCTGTCTTCCAATCTTCCGGCATTATTCAATACTAAACCTTCTTCTAATTCTTTAAAATTATTTCTTGCATCTTCCTCGATAGAAGTATGTTCTTCAGCTTCCTTATGTATTTTAACGTAAAGATTATATAAAACCTTTACCGGATTTACTTCAAATTCTTTGAAATCGATATCGTCATAATAACGGCAGAAGGCGGTTATGAGTTTGCCGAACTGCGTCCCGAAATCTCCGAGATAATTTATTTTGATAACATTATGACCGCAAAATTCATAAATTTTAGACAGGCTCATTCCTATAACGGTTGAACGCAGATGTCCCACTCCGAAAGGCTTTGCGATATTGGGCGAGGAAAAATCTATTATCACTTTCAGCGGTTTTTCCGGAAAGCCTTTTCCGTAATCCCCGCCCGAATCGTAAGCATCTTGTATAATATGCAAAGCAAACTGCGCTTTATTTAAGAAAAAATTAACGTAAGCCCCTTTTATTTCTATTTTATTGAAAAGATCTCCGATTCTTTCAAAATTAGGCTCTAAAATATTAAAAATTTCCTCCGCAATCTCTTCAGGCTTTCCCTTAAAACCGTATCCCGCAAGATAATAAGAAGCAATAGAATAATCGCCGAAAGAAGCGTCGGGGGGATTTTTTATTAGTTTTTCCGTTTCATCGTTCGGAATATCTATATTTTTTTTTTCTTTAATTACCGCTTCGATAAATGAAACAAGGCTTTTTTTAAATACATCCATCCGGCTCTATTTCCCCTTTTATTTTCTTGATATTCTTTATATTTAATTTTAATTTAAAATTTATTTATTCAATTATATCAGTTAAACCACTTTAAAAAAATAATAAATTTGATATAATTAAATAAGGAGAAAAAATTAATCATGGATACCGAAAATAAAAATATCGAAACAAATGCGGATAAAGCGGATAAAGATAAATTCTTATGCGAAGCGTGTCCGTATATTTATGACCCCGCAAAAGGCGACCCCGAAGGCGGAATACCGCCGGGAACTCCTTTTGAAGATATACCGGACGATTGGTTGTGTCCTATTTGCAAATTAGACAAAACTCATTTTAAAAAAATTTAAATTAAAAACATAATAAGCTAAGGAGAAGTTAAATGGCTGGAACGGAGGAACTTGCTCTACCTAAATATCAATGCGATGTTTGCGGCTATATTTATGATCCCGAGGTGGGAGATTCTATAGGAGGCATAGAGGCGGGGACGCCTTTCGAAAAATTACCCGACGACTGGGTATGCCCCGTATGCGGAGCGGATAAAACCCATTTTCAACATTTTACCGGATAAATGCCGAAATCATCTTGACTTTATAAACCTATATGATAATATTGTGATTATGAATCATTTAAAATTACTTTTTTTAGCTTTTTTCGCCGTTATTATAATCGCAATCGGCTTTTGCGCAACTCCTAAAGCAGGAGCGGTTTCCTATAGCAATTTCGTTCGCACGGTAAATAACGACAGACAAATAGGAAATCCGGATGCGCCGGTTACAATTATTATATATACCGACTTTCAATGCTACTGGTGTAGAAAATTTGAAGAAAACGACCTGCCGGGCATTACCGCAAATTATGTCAAAACAGGAAAGATTTTTATTCAATTCAGAGACTTTCCGCTGACGCTAATACATAAATACGCTTTTAAAGGCGCGGAATATGCCGATTGCGCCGCTTTTCAAGGAAAATATATGCCGGTAAGAAGCCTGCTTTATAAATATCAAAACGATTGGAGCGCAATTGGAGACTTATACTATTTTCTCAAAACCCGCGCAAAAGGAATAATAAACCTGAAAAAAGAAGAATCGTGCGTGAGAAGCGGATTAGCCAAAAGACTTATAAAAAGCAACATGTCGTCCGGTATGAATGCAAAGGTGAGTGGAACTCCAACATTGTTTATATATCAAGGGCTAATTCTTTATAAAAAAGTTACCGGATACAAGCCTTTTCCGGTAATTAATAAAATTTTGAAGGGCGCCTTACAATAACGAAGTTCAGCGAAGCTCATCCGATTATCTATATATTTCCCGTAATATATATATCCTTTTCCGGAGTATTATCGGGTATTTTTTTTAAATTTCGTATAATTTTAGAAACAAATTTTTCCGTTTCTAAAAAAGCATCTTCTATATTAACCCCTTTAGCGAGCAAAGATGTCAGGCAGGCTGAAAAAGCGCATCCGGTTCCATGAATCTCTTTACCTATACCTAATTTTTTGCTTTCGGATATAAAAAATTTGTTTTTAGAATCGAGCAGGACGTTAAATATTTTTTTTTCGCCCGATTTTTCGGAAATATGCGACCCTTTTATTATTATATTTTTAATACCGGTATTTTTTTCTCTTATAATTTTTGCCGCAAGTTTCATTTCTCTTAAGTCTTTAATCCTTATCCCGGAAATAAGCTCCGCTTCTTTAATATTGGGAGTAATGACGGTTGCATACTTAAATAAAGGAATCAAAAAGCCGGGATAATCCGACTTTTCCGTCAACTTCCTCCCTGAAGTAGAAATATAAACGGGGTCGATAACGACCGTTTTCGTATTATGTTTTTTTAGAAATCCATCTAATATCAGACTCTGGTTTTTATTTAATATTAAACCGGTTTTTACGGCATCCACCGAAAAATAATCGAATACGGCATTTAGTTCAGCCGCAAAAAAAGCCTCGGAAACCGGCTCTATCATATAAATATTATCGGGGTTTTGGGCGGTCATTGCCGTAACGACGGATAAACCTAATGCCTTAAATTTAGAAAATATTTTAGCGTCGGAAGTTATCCCCGCCCCCCCGGAACCGTCAAATCCTGCAACCGATAAAATTTTTAAAGTCATATTTTTTTCTTCTTGTAATCTCTTATACCGTTTAAAATATCGGAAATTTCGGAAACGCTTCTCGTATTCAAAATATCGGATTTTTTCGCCCAACCTTTTCTTGCAATATTAACGCCGTAATTAACAAAATATAGCGAGGACGAATTATGGGCGTCCGGATTTATAGAAAGTAAAACATTCTTAGATATCGCTTCCTTAATATGTCTCCAGTCTATATCGAGTCTCTTAGGATTGGCATTGAGTTCAATAATAGTTTTATATTCAGCGGCAAAATCTAAAATTTTAGATACATCGACGGCATACCCGTTTCTTTCCAAAAGAAGTCTGCCTGTAAGGTGTCCTATCATAGTAGTATAAGGATTTTTAACGGCGTTTATAATCCTTTCCGTCATAATCCTTTCCGTCATATTAAACTTAGAATGAACCGACGCTATTACAAAATCAAGCTTCTTTAGAATTTTTTCATTATAATCAAGATTTCCGTCAGGAAGAATATCGGATTCGATGCCCTTAAAAATTTTAATTCTGCCTTCATATTTTTTATTCAGCCTGTCTATATATTCTATCTGAGATTCAAGTTCGGAAGCGGAAAGTCCGTTTGCATAATGCGCCGAAACGGAATGATCGGAAATCCCCGCATATTTATATCCCTGTTTTATGCAGGATTCTATCATTTCTTCCAAACTTTCTTTTCCGTCCGTATATGTCGTATGAATATGAAAAACTCCTCGAATATCTCCTTCTTCTACAAGAACCGGTATGCTGCGGCTTAACGCCGCCTCTATTTCTCCAGTTCCTTCCCTTAATTCCGGAGGAATAAACTGCATTCCGAATACATCGTAAAATTCAATTTCGTTATTAACCGCTATTTTATTTTCGTTATTCATAAATATTCCGTATTCGTTGATCTTATAGCCGCGTTTTTTTTCTCTCGACCTAAGTTCTTCGTTGTGTAGTTTTGATCCGGTAAAATGATGAAGCGCATATACAAAATCTACCGGCTGGACTATTCTTAAATCGACATGTATCCCGCTCTTTAGGATAACGCTTATTTTGGTTTCTCCCGCAGATTCGACTCTTAAAATTTCAGGATAACTTAAAAACCTTTCAGAAAATTGCTTTTCTTTTCCAGCTAAAACGGAAACCACGATATCGATATCTCCTACTGTTTCCATTTTTCTTCTTAAAGAGCCTGCCGTCCTAATTTCACCGATAAGTTTTTGCAGGGTATTTTTTAGATAGGCTTCAAAAAGAAACGCTTGATTAAAAGCGTCTATATATAAAAATCTCTGTTTGAAAATTTTGTAATCCTCTATCGATTTTTTTAAATTTTCTACTGTTTTTTGTCCTAAACCGTGAATTCCGCTAAGTTTATTAGATTTAATCGCGTCGTCCAGCTCTTCGATTCCTTTTATATTAAAATCGTTATATAAAAGATTTGCTTTTTTAGGACCTAATCCGCGCAGTTTTGTAAGTTCAAGCAGTCCTTCCGGTACTGATTTAACCAGCTCGTCGTAATATGCAAGCCTCCCCGTATCTACAAGTTCTTTTATTTTTAAGGAGAGGTCTTTGCCGATACCCGGAACGTCTAAATGTTCTCCGCCTGAAACTATATCGGATAAATTTTCTCCGAGTTTGCCTATAACGGCGGCGGCATTTAAATAAGCGCGTATTTTAAAAGGGTTTTCTCCTTTTATTTCAAGAACTTCCGCAATCTGTTGAAAAACTTCGGCAATTTCGCTGTTTGTCATAATTATTGTATATTCTTGGATAATTATGTTATATTATATATTAAATTTTAAAAAAACTAATAATGAACTAATAATGAATCTTTTATTTATCAACTTTGTTCAATATTTTTTCGATATATTATACACGATTCTTAATGTATATATGTGGATAATTATCATAAAAGCTTTGCTGTCGTGGGTAAATCCAGACCCTTATAATCCGATTGTTCGTTTTATAAACGACATTACCGAACCTGTTCTAAATAAAGTAAGATTAATACTTCCGATAGGAAACGCCTTTGCTTTCGATCTATCGCCTATAATAGTTATTTTTATAATCTGGATAATTTTAACATTATTAAAATTTGCAGAATTTAATTATATTCTGCCTTTTATGATTTCATAAAACGGGTGTAAAATTATGGAACTTTCTCCCTTAGAAATAAGGTCTCAAAAATTTTCAAAAAAAATAAAAGGGTACGACGTAAGCGAGGTAGATAATTTTCTTGAAATCGTATCTAAAGACATGGAAAAACTTTACGGCGAATATTACGGGCTAAAAGAAGAACTCGTCAAAAAAAATCAGGAGATTGCGGATTACAAAGAAAAGGATAAATCGATCAGCGAGGCGATACTTATGGTGCAATCCGTTTCCAACGACATAAAAAAAGCGGCGGTAATGGAAGCGGAGGCTATAAAAAGAGGAGCGGTTGCCGAAGCCGAAAACATCGTCAAAGACGCTAACAAAAAATATTTAAAAATAACCGAAAATATAGACGACTTATTAAATAAAAGAATCGTTATGATAAATTCGATAAAAAACCTTCTCCAGACAAATACCGACTTAATAAACAGGGAGGCTGATAAAAATATGGAAATTTCTTTTCCTTCAGAACGCGTTAAAATAGATATATCCGGTACAATAAGCGATAAAACCGAACTTTCCGCTTCAAAAAGCACGGGAGAAGAAAAGACATCGGAAGAAAAGGCATCAGCCGAAAATCATGATTTAGCAGATTTTTTAAAAAATGAAAATAAAGACGAAAAAAACGAACCTTCGGAGAAAAAAGACATAAATGAACTGGATGAACTGTTAGGCGATATAAATAAATTTACTCTTTAGGTCATCTGTATAAGTATAAAAAAAATAAAATAATATAATTTGTTATATATATTATGATATACTTATAATTAATAGTTGCATTACATATGCTTCTAATATTTTATAAATAAATTAACTATCGCATAAATATAAATATAAAAATAATCATGAAAATCTTATTAGTTCAACCGAATAATACAAGCGTAATCGGACTCAATAACGTATCTTTAATAGAACCAACCGGTCTTGAAGCAATAGCCGGAAGCCTCCTCAGAGACGACCATACGGTAAAAATAGCCGACTTAAGAGCCGTGGATTGCCGTCCCGACGCATATTTAGACGATGTAATAAAAGAATTTAAACCTGAGGTCGTAGGCTTTTCGTGTTCTTTTACTCCCGATGTCTACAGGACTATCGAACTTGCAAAAAGAGTAAAAAATGAATTCGGGGTTCGCTACGTTTTTGTAGGCGGACATCATGTTTCCGTCTATCCTTTAGATTTTAACGTTAAAGAGATTGATGCCGTGGTTATCGGAGAAGGGGAGTATACCGTCCGGGAACTCGTTAACGCATTTGCCGCAGGTTCTCATTTGTCAAATGTAAAAGGCATTATATACAACGATAAAGGGATCCAGATAAAAAACCAGCCCAGGGTTTTACTTAAAAACATAAACGACCTTCCCTTTTTTGCACGGCATCTTACCGAAGAATTCAGGAAAAAATATTACTTGGGAATCAGAACATCGTTAGCATGCCTTGAAACCGCAAGGGGTTGTCCGTTTAAGTGCGATTTTTGCAGCGTTTGGAATTTCTACGAAGGAACTTACAGGTCTAAAACTCCCGAAAGAGTCGTTGCCGAGCTCAAAGAAATTAAAGAAGATTACGTGCTCGTTACGGACGATAATTTTTTTAGCGACGTTAAAAGGGCAAAAAAAATCGGCGAACTTCTAAAAAAAGAAAGAATCTACAAACTATACACTATACAGGCAAGAAGCGATACTATAGTAAAACATCCCGAGCTTATCTCGCAGTGGAAAGAATTGGGGCTTTCCAATATTTTTATAGGATTTGAAAGCGTTGACGATGAAAAGCTCAGCAGTATCAATAAAAGCAATTCTTCTTTAAACAACGAGAAAGCTTATTATATCGCAAAAAAAAATAATGTTGCCGTAACTGCTTCTTTTATAGTATCGCCGGATTTTACGAAATTAGATTTTAAAAAATTAATCGATTTCGTGAAAAGACTTAAGATAAGCGTTCCCGTGTTTTCCGTTTTAACTCCGCTTCCGGGGACAAAACTTTATAATGAACTAAGGGACAAATTAACCGTTAAAAATTATTCGTATTACGATTTATTCCATCCCGTTTTGGAAACATTTTTATCTAAGAACGATTTTTTTAAAGAATTTTCAAATCTTTATAAGACATCCTATAAAAGCCTTAATCTAAGAGTAAACGATATGTTGTTCGTAATAAGATATATATTATCGGGAAAAATGCCGATAAATCATATGTTTAAGCTTAAAAAGTCTATGCGGTCTATTTCGACCCCCGAAACATATATAAATTCTCTACTCTTAGAAAATAAAAATTAGTTATTGCAAATTTATTTTTCAAATATTATAATATTTATTTCATATTAATAAGAATAAGAACACTTTTAAGGAGGGCTTTGTAATTGGTTAAGAAAAATTTTTTAAAAAAAATCGAACATCAATTTCCAAAAAAATATGAGACGTTGATTATCCTTAATCCCGACATAGAGGAAAACAGGTTTAATCAGTTTATCGACAAAATAAAGGATATTATGTCTAAAAACGGCGCTGAATTTTTAGACCTTGAAGACTGGGGCGCTAGAAAACTTTCCTACGATATTAAAAAACTAAACAAAGGAAAATTTATATTAGTGCATTTTTCGGCAAAAGGATCTTTTATACAGGAACTTGAGAGAAATTTAAGAATCGCCGACGATTGCATCAGATTTCAAACAGTGATATTTACAAAGGATATAGAGTCGAAAAAGGAAAATAAGGAGGAAGCAGTTAATGAATAATTACCAGCATAAGAAAACCACAAAACCTGCAGGAACAGGTTTTGTCCGCAGGACGTATACCAGAAAAAAAATATGCAGATTCTGCGCAGACGAAAACTTAAAAATTGATTATAAAGATTCAAGGCTTATGAGAAATTTTGTCTCCGAAAGAGGTAAAATTATGCCGAGAAGAATTACCGGAAACTGCGCCTATCATCAAAGAAGAGTGTCAAAAGCTATTAAGATTTCAAGAATAGTTTCTATAATGCCATATATGTCCGTTAATATTTAATGTTTAGAACAAAAACGGTATTATTAAGTTTATTGTTCTCCTTTTTATTGTTTTTATTTATTATAAATTCAATATATGAAGGAATATATTCATTTATTAATCCTTTTTTTTATATATATTACGGTATTACTTTAATACTTTTATTTTCTATTGTTGGATCCGCTTCGGCAATCAATATAATACTGTCTATTGTTATCGCAGTCGGTTTTTTAATAAACGGCGGCACGGTTAACTTCAGCGGTTATTTTAGTCACGCCGCTTTCGGACGCTTTTTTATTTCGGTTATAATAATTCAATTTTTAGTGTTTATCGTTATACCGTACATATTTTCCTATTTGATTTCAAAAGGATCCGGGGTGACAAAGTCTATTTATATTCCCGTATCTGCCGTGTTTGCGGTATCTTTTTTTATTGGCGCCGTTTACATATCTGCCGGAAAAATAAATATCCTGCCGTCTTTAAATTATTTATCGGCGGATATGACGGGGAAACTTATAACCGAATATAATAAGATGGGTATGACATATTTTACCACTTTAAAGATGCGGGTTTTAATTTCTAAACTTCTAAAAATTATTTTATTGCTTTTGCCGGCAATACTTATAATTTTTTCATGGATGAGCATATGGATAAGTTTTATATTTTTGAAAAGAATTTCAAAAAAGAATAATGTTTTTTTTAACGGCGTAAAGGAAAATTTATTGCTCTGGAGATCATCGGACTATTTTTTATTGTTCCTTATTTTAGGGATACTAATTTCTGTTTTTTCGATTGGAATATTTAAATATATAGGCTATAATATAATTTTATTATCTTCTTCGGTTTATTTAGTTCAAGGGTTAACGATACTCTCTTTCTTTTTTAATAAATTCAATGTAAATATATTTTTAAGAATACTCGGATATGGAATAATTTTTATTTTAAGCAATCCGATAATTATACTTGTTATAATGACCGGAATCTTCGATATGTGGTTTAATTTTAGAAAAATAGAAACAAAAAAGGAGGCTAATTTAATATGAAAGTTATACTTAAAGAAGATGTTCAAAATTTAGGTTTTATGGGGGAAAAAGTCAATGTTGCCGATGGTTATGCCAGAAATTTTTTAATGCCTAAAAATCTTGCGATACCTGCTACAAACTCCAATGTTAAAACAGTCGAGCATGAAAAAAAGATAATAGATAAAAAGAAAGCAAAAATAACCTCGGAACTTACAGAGATTAAGAATAATCTTGAAAAAATCGAAATTACTATACCGGTTAAAGTCGGCGAAAACGAAAAAATATTTGGAAGTATTACATCTATGGATATAGAAAGCAAGCTTAAAGATTCCGGCTTTAATATCGACAGAAAAATAATCAATCTTGATAATCCGATAAAAGAACTCGGGATGCAGACCGTTAAAGTCAAACTCTCTAAAGATATTATTGCGGATATTAAAGTCAACGTAGTGCCGGAAGTTTAATAATTTAAGCATTACTTTTATGCATTTATGCAAATCGAAAGAAAGAAAAAAGGATTTACAGATTCTATAAGTATTGTTCCTCCTAATTCGATAGATGCCGAGAAGGCTTTGTTATCATCTATATTAATTGATAATTCTCAGATAAATTCGATTCTGGGAATTATCATTCCCGAAGATTTTTACGACAGCGTAAACTCAAAAATCTATAAAGTAATTGTAAGATTAAGCGAAAAAAACGAGCCTATAGATATAATTACGATTTTAAACAGTTTAGAAAAGGATGCCGACTTCTCGAAAGGCTTTTCCGATTTTGATTATAGCAACTATCTGTCTTCCCTCTTTGAAATGCCTGCCGGACTTTTTAATATCGAGCAATATTCAAAAATAGTAAAAGAAAAATCTACTCTTAGAAATCTTATCAACGCTTCAAATAAAATCAGACAAAAATGTTACGAACAGATTGACGACGTCGAAAATATAATCGATTTTACGGAAAAAACTATATTCGACGCAACCGAAAAGGATGCTCCTAAAAATTATGTCGAAGTTTACCCTTTAATAGTCGATTATTTTAAAAAGTTAACCTCTAAAAAGCATGAAGATGATGTTATTACCGGCATTCACAGCGGATTAAATTATTTAGACGAATATACAAACGGCTTTCAGCCTTCCGATCTTATTATTATCGCAGGGAGACCTTCTATGGGAAAAACGGCTTTATCTCTTTGCATCGCAAAAAATATCGCTGTTAAAAAGATTCCGGTAGCGTTTTTTTCGCTTGAAATGTCTAAAGAACAGCTTGCGACACGTCTTCTGGCTATGACGGCTAAAATAGACTCTTCTTTTTTACGAAGAGGTAAAATTCATAATCCCGATATAGAAAACATACACAAAGCGCTTGAAATACTTGAGGACATTCCTATTTATATCGACGACAGCGCCGGCATAACGGTAACCGAATTGAGAGCTAAAACCCGCAGATTAAAAAGAGAAAAAAACATCGAAATAGTCATAATAGACTACCTCCAGCTTATGAAAGCCTCTCACAACATAGAATCAAGGGAACAAGCTATTGCCGATATTTCCCGTTCGTTAAAGGGTCTTGCAAAGGAACTTAACATTCCGGTAATTGCTCTTTCCCAGTTAAACAGAATGGTGGAATCGAGGCAGGATAGAAAACCTCAGCTTGCAGACCTAAGAGAATCCGGAGCTATAGAGCAGGATGCCGACTTAATTATGTTTGTTTATAGAGAGGAAGTTTATAAAAAAGATACGGAAAACAAAGGCATAGCAGAATTAATAATCGGTAAACAGAGAAACGGTCCTACAGGCATCGTTAAGCTTTCTTATATCGATAAATATACTTCTTTTGAAAATCTTACATACGAAGATGGAGAGGCTTATATATAATATCCGTTTGCGCTAAATGAAATTTGACTGAGCTAACCCTGCGGCGCCTATAATTCCCGCATCCTTGCCAAGTTTTGATTTCAATATTTTGAGGTTTGACGTGGAAGCCTTAAGCGCTTTTTCCGTAGTCTCTTTTTTCACTATATTGAACAGGTCGGGTATTCCGTCTATAACTCCGCCGCCTAGTATTATTGCGCAGGGATTCAATAGATTTACCGCGCTTATTACGCCGTTGGACAAATAAATCCCGGTTTCTTTAATTAATGCGGCGGCATTTTTATCTCCGTTTTTATAAGAAATAGATATAGTTTCCGCTGTTATATCCTCAACTTTGCCGCCCGCAATGTCTATAATATTTTTAAAACCGGCATTGTCTATCTCCGCTCTTTCCCGTGCTATCCTTGCAATTCCAAGTCCGCCGGCATACGCCTCTAAACAACCGTAATTTCCGCATGTGCATTTTCTTCCTCCCGAAACTACGGTTATATGCCCTATTTCTCCGGCGGCGTTTGAGCAACCGTTATATAAAGCGCCGTTAATTACGATTCCCGAACCTATTCCTGTTCCCACAAAAATACATATAAAGTTATCTTCATTTTTCCCCGAACCAAACTTCCATTCTCCATAAGTAATAGCAGCTAAGTCGTTTGCTATATGAACGTCTAAACCGGTTTCCTTTTTAAGTATCTTTTTAAGCGGAACATCGTGCCAGTTCAGATTTGGAGAAAACAGAATACTGCCTGTTTTATCGTTTATCTGCCCCGCTATGCCGACGCCTATAGCTTTAACGCTGTATTTTTCGTTTGTTTTTAAAAATTTTCTTACATTACGTATTATAAAATCTACCTGTTTTTCAGTTTCGTTTAGAGATTCACCGAACGAAACTGACAGGCGGCTCTTTACCGCTCCGTTTTCTTCTATAACTCCGCATCTTAAATTTGTCCCCCCTATATCGATTCCTACCGTATTTATTTCCATATTTAAGAATTACCCGGGGTATCGTCGTCGTCTGCGGCAATCTCGACCTTCTTTCCCTTATACTCCCCTATTATCCTGTTTCTGCCGCTGTTCTTTGCCTCATAAAGGAAATCGTCGGCTATTTTTAAAATATCGTCGACGGTATTTATTCTTTCGTCCGGCATTGTCGCTATGCCAATGGAAATGGTGACTTCGCCTTTAATTTGAGTAAACCTTTGGTTTTTTATGATATTTTTTAATTTTTTAGCCGCAAAAAGAGCGCTGTCAAAATCGGTCTGCGGCAAAATTATAACGAACTCTTCTCCGCCGTATCTTGTCGCTATATCTATATTCCTTATATTACGCATTAAAATACCGCCTATCCGGGATAAAACGACGTCGCCGACTTTGTGTCCGTAAAAATCGTTTATGCGTTTAAAATGGTCTATGTCTAATATCATAATGGATAAACCGTTGCCGTATCTTTTTGCTTTATTGAACTCATTTTCTAAGACCTCATCCATTTTTCTTCTATTATAAAGCCCCGTAAGATCGTCGGTAATTGAAAGCTCGTTTACCTTTTTGTGTATCTTCGCATTGTCTAAGGATACCGAAAGCTCTTTAACGGCGTGTTCTAAAAACGAAATATCTTCTTTTTTGAATCCGTGAATAGAAGAAACCATTAAAACGCCGATATTTGTATCGCCTATATACATAGGAAGCCAGACTATATCTTTTGGAAATACTTCGCAAAAACCGTAATCTATAGCCATTCCTTCTCCGCCCTTTTCCATAAGCTTTTCTTTAAGAATCATCGCGTTTTCCGGAATATCGTGAAACCATATCGTCTTTCTGTCTTTAAGACAGTGTCCCGCCATACCTTCGGAAGCGCTTATCTTGTTAGCGACAAATTTCCTTATGCCGTAAAACTGCCACGGAATTAAAAAACCTTCCTTGTCTTCGGGCAATACAACTGAATCTTCGTCGTCTGTTTTATCCGTTTTTATATCTGAGCCGTCGCCGTTATCTTTACCGGCGGCTCCAATTTCGGTTTTAAATTTTCCGCTTTTGCTGTAGATATATATAATACCTGAAGATATATTTAACAGTTCCTCTAAAATGTTTAAAGTAGAAGTTATTATCTTATCGAAATCTAAAGAGCCTACTAAAAAATCGGAAAAAGAATTATACTTTTCCATTCTTTCTTCCCTGTCTTTTACGGTCATAGCCATTTCCGTAAAACCCTTGCCTATGCCTTCAAACTCGTCGTTTGTATTAATAACGAGTTTAGTGTCTAAGTCTCCCGAGGTAAATTCTTTTATTGCAGTTTTTATGGCAAATATCGGATTTAAGGTATCTTTTGAGGCGAAATAGGAGATAAGAAGCGATATAATCAAGCCTATTAAAATAATAAATATTGCATATTCAGCGGTCTTTCGGAATAAACTGAGATAATTCTTGTTTGAAATGAAAACGGCAATAGAACCTATAACCTTGCCGTTTATGTTCTTTATGGGATGAAATGCCGCAAAAACCGTTTGTCCGTTGTAATTCAACTCTTTTATAAAATTTTTTCCGTTTTTGATTTTATCGTGGATATCTTCGGGAAGCCTCGAGCCTTCGCCGAAAATATTTCCGGGAATTTTTAATGTCGTAAGACATACCTGTCTGTTAAAAAGAGAAGCAAAGACGGCAGTTTTTAAATGGTATTCATTATAAATGGTTTCCGGTAAATAACTGTTATTATTTAAGTTAATCAAGCCTAAAATAGAACCTACCGGATGTCCGTCGTATAAAAGAGGAACCACCGTTACTAAAAACATATCGGAAACGCCGTGAGATATTTTGATATTCATTTTTGTAAGAGTGGATTTACGAATAATCGCAGTTTTTACGACCGGAAAGCCCGTCCTGAAAGCTTCGAATATCATACCTCCCAGCAAAGGCTTGAAACCTTTAACTCCTCCGGTAGAAGACGTAATTAATCCTTCCTTGTTAGTAATTCCTATATAGTCGGCAAAACTAAAAGCATCTTTATACGATTTAATTAAGCTATTCTGAAAGGAGATATTTTTATGAATAACGGCGTTTATCAAATAAGGGTTATAAGCGGCTATCAAAAATCCATTTTTCAGGCGGTTTGCCTGCGAATAATAAATCCTCTGCGCCCCGCTTAACGTAATACGGACTTTATTGAGATTTTCTTTTTTAATCTGGCTTCTAAATATATATGTGTTGGCAAGGGCTAAAAGTATTAACGGGATTAAAACGGCTAAAGAAAAAGATAAGATTAGCTTAGCCTTAATGGATATTTTAGGTCTGTATCCGGCGGAATACTTAATCTCCGACATCTTTAGTTTTTTTATTAAATGTTAGTTTGATTTTAATTCATTAATGTATCGTCATATTTAATGAATTTTATAACTTTGGAAAATTTTTGCAAGAAAAATTATTTTAAATTAATTAGTTATCTTTAATTAAGCTTATAGCAAACTGCTTTGCCGTTCTTCCCGACCTTGATCCTTTAATAACGGCATAATTCACGGCATTCTTCCTAATGCCTTCCATATCTACGGAAGACGCTTTAACGCCGTATTTTTTTAAATACAGCTCTACTATTTTAAGATATGTTTCCTGATCAAAACTGTATAATCCGTATGTCAAACCAAATCTGTCGCTCAAGGAAAGACCTTCCTCGGCTTCTTCTTCGGGATGTATGAAATCGGAATCGGGTTTTTTCGTCGAAAACATTTCTTTTGTAAGATGACGCTTGTTGGACGTCGCGTAAATAATAATATTTTCAGGAAGTTCGTCAAGCCCGCCGTCAAGAATGGATTTAAGTTTTTTATAAAACGGGGTATCTGCGTCAAACGCAATATCGTCAAAAATCAGTATAAAACGGTAAGGTTTAAGCTTAATAACGGTAATTAATTCATATATCAGCTCCGCCGTATCTTCCACGACTTCTATAAATTTAATCTTGTTTAAATAAGGAGGCTCGCCGAACGATTTCGCCAATGCTCTAATAAGGGAAGATTTTCCGGTTCCTCTGTCGCCCCATAAAAGCACATTATTGGCAGGTTTCCCCGAAGCAAATTTCATAGTGTTCTGAAAAACGTCTTTAATTATATTATCTATTCCTATAAAATCGGATAACGACAAAGAATGAGAATAAACAGCTGCATTTTCGTCCGCTAAAGGCTTTAAAATATATCCGCCGTTTATTTTAAAAAACTTGAACGAACCGAACCTGTCTATTTGGGAGGAATCGTATTTTATAATGCTATGCGCATCATAACCAATTTTACGGATATTTTTAAATTCGCCGTAAATTTCTGAAATAATGCGGTTTATATTATGTACTTCTTTATTAAGTTCGTCCATTAATTTTTTAATTTATAAATTAATTTTATTTAAAAGAAGCGTTTAATTTAATAGAACAGTAAGAGGAACACATAGAGCAGACTTTATCGTCTTTAAGAGGAAGAGAGGCTCTCATTTCTTTTGCTTTTTCAGGGTCTAACGCACATTCATACTGCTTCTCCCAGTTCATGGCACGCCTGTTTTTGCTCATTTCTAAGTCTATATCTAAGGCGCCTTTTATACCTTTTGCTATATCTCCGGCATGGGCGGCAATCTTAGAGGCTATAACGCCGTCTTTCACGTCAGATACTGACGGAAGCCTTAGGTGTTCGGCGGGGGTCACGTAACATAGAAAATCTGCGCCCGCACCCGCGGCTATTGCGCCGCCTATAGCGCTTGTTATATGGTCGTATCCCGGGGCAATATCCGTAACCAATGGACCAAGCACGTAAAAAGGAGCGCCGTTGCAGAGGCTTTTTTCTAATTTTATGTTGGCTTCGACTTGGCTTAAAGGAACATGTCCGGGGCCTTCTATCATTACCTGCACTCCTTCTTCAAGAGCTTTTTTCTGCAATTCGCCCAGCGTTACAAGTTCGGCAATCTGCGCCCTGTCGGTAGCATCGCTGAGACAGCCGGGTCTTAACCCGTCTCCGAGACTTAAAACTACGTCGTTTTTCTTTGCAATCTTGAGAAGCCTCTCATAGTCTGCATATAATGGATTTTCCCTATTTTTTCTTATCATCCATGAAGCAATCAAAGAACCGCCTCTTGAAACTATGCCCATAATTCTCGTCTGCATATTCATAGTTTTTATTGCGTTCAACGTTAATCCGCAGTGGACGGTGATAAAATCGACTCCTTCCTCGCACTGTCTTTCTATAACTTCAAAAAGATATTCCGGGTCGAATTTATCTACAAAATTTGCATTATTTGAATTGCCGCTTTCAACGGCAGGCTGAAATGCTTCGTAAAGCGGAACGGTTCCGACCGGAACGGTTGAATTTTTAAGTATATCTCGCCTAAATTCTATGATATTCCCTCCGGTAGAAAGATCCATTACGGCATCCGCGCCGCTTTTTACGGCGGTAAATAACTTTTCTAATTCTTCTTCGATACTGTGGCTGTCGCCCGACGAACCTATGTTGGCATTAACTTTTGTCTTTAAGCCTTTTCCGACGGCAAGAGGGCTTATATCCCGTAAACGGTTCTTAGTTATGACCGTCCAGCCGTTCATTATGTCGCAGCGTATTGTTTCGGCGGAAATGCCTTCGGCTTCGGCGCATAATTTCATTTCGTCGGTAATTATATTTTTCCTTGCGGCTTCTATCTGATTTATATATTCCATTATCGTTTCCTATTTAATTAAACGAATTTATATTTTATTATCGAGCATTTTCGACAATGTTTTAACGGCTTTGCCGATATCCTTCCTCTTTAGTATACCCGACTGAACCGCAATATACTCGACTCCTGCTTTCTTAATTTCGGGAAGATTATACTCGTTAACCCCCCCAAGCGCAAAAACAGGTATTTTAACCGAATGAACGGCTCTTTTCAGCATATCCGCCCCCTGTTGAAATTCCTGATTTTTTGTTTTATAAACGGGACTGAATGTAACAAAATCGGCGCCGTTTTTCTCCGCTTTTACAGCTTCTTCTATGGAATGGGAAGAATAAAATATTTTGAGATTTTTAATCTTTTCCTTAACCGTTTTAACCGGAATACTGTTAACATTTAAATGAACGCCGTCGGCTTCAAGCGCTAATGCCGCATCTACTCTGTCGTTGACAAAAAATTTTACGTCCGGATATTTTTTTAATATAAATTTAACTTTTTCGCCTAATTTAATAAAATCATTAATACTTATATCCTTCTGTCTTAATTGAAATGCCCCGACTCCGTTATAAAAACAGATGTTTAAAGCTTCAAGATAGCTGTTTTCGTCTTTAAAAAGGTTCTTATCCCCGATTAAATATATATTAAATCGACATTTCATTTGTTTTTATTAATGCAGTTTTTATATAAATATTATATAATTTTAGTCTTTGCATTGTCAATTAAATCAACTCCCTAAAAAAAATTTTGCTCATATAAATAAACAAAAGTTAAAATTTATTCAATTTATATCTTGCAATTTTAATATTTTTTTGTTAGGATATTAAAGTTTGAAAAATATAAATTAACTTTATAATATTTAGATAATATTAGGGGGAGATTAATATGGAAGACAATAACAAACATTTTACTAATGTAATGTGGATAGTTATGGTTATCAGCGTTATAGTTATAGTTGGACTTGGCATTTACGCCGCAACCGGTCTTAATTATAACTTTCCGGATCTGACTAAAATTCTTCCTCTTCCTTTGCCGTCGTTTATAAGTATATAATTATTTATAAGTATTAAAACGCCTACAATTTAAGAGCCGCTAGCTCAGCAGGTAGAGCACCTGACTTTTAATCAGGTGGTCGTGGGTTCGACTCCCGCGCGGCTCACCACATAAAACCGCAGTAAATAAGCCTTTTCAGACTACATTAATAAATTTTATATTGATTATAGTTTGCATAAATTATATAATTTTTATAGGATTTTTGTCCCAAATTTGTCCCAAAGATTTATAGGTTAGGAGAGTCAAAATGTCTGGAAATATAAGGCTTCGTGGCAAACATTACTACTATGACTTTATGATAGACGGTAAACGCTATAAAGGCTCGACGAGAACGGGCGACAAAAAGCTCGCCGAACATATAGCCGATACGATTAAAGCCGATTTGCTCAGGAAAAAGCACGATTTACCGTCAAATATAAAATATCAATTTAAAGATGCTTGGGGAATTTATATTAAGTCCCAGTCGTATTGCTTTAAAACCGAAGAGTCCAAGATAAATTCAGCAAAACATTTTTTGCCGGTATTTCAAAATATGCCTTTAGATAGCATTACTACCGATAAAATTGAAAATTACAGATTAAATAGAAAACTGGAAATTACGTCTTTAGAAAAAAATTCCGGCAAAAGAGAATCTGAAATTTCATTCAGATCCGTTAATATAGAAATTGCCGCATTAAGTCATTTTTTTAATTATTGTATTAAAAAAAGTTATCTCGACAAAAACCCTTGCGCCGGCATTAAGAAATTAAACGAACTATCCCGCATTAAAACCCTAGCAGACGAAGACATCGAGAAGCTCATTAGCGGAGCTACAAATAAACTGACCCGTGATTTAATAACCTTTCTGATTTACACCGGCTGCCGTAAAGGCGAAGCCTTAAATCTTAAATGGGACGACGTGGACTTAAAGAACGAAGTAATAGCTGTTAAAGCCACTAAAACGAAATACGACCGCTATATTCCGATAAGCAAGCCGCTAAAAGAACTTTTAAGCGGCATTGAAAAAAATCAAGACTGTTTATACGTATTTAATAAAAACGGAGCTAAATTGACCGATTTTAAGCGTTCATTCCATACCGCCTGCCACAATGCGGGATTTAAGGATATGCATATCCATGATTTAAGGCACATATTTGCAAGTAAAATGGTAAAAGACGGGATTTCGTTATTTATAACGGGTGAACTTCTGGGGCACCGGACGACGCAGATGACGAAAAGGTATTCTCATTTAGTTCCGGGGACGCTTAAGAAGGCGGTTGATGATGTGTGGGGGAGGAATCATGGTTAGAGTGATTTAAAATTTATTCTTAATTTTAAACTGGAGGTAATATTTTGACTAAATTAATCTCTTTTACGGATGATGTAATTCAAGATATATTTGGACATGAAGCTGCAGAGGATGAACGTCCTGAGCGATTACGAGAATATTATTTTAAAACAAGTGTATATGAAAATGTTACAACTATCTTACCGCTAAGAATTTTAGTTGGGCATAAAGGGGTTGGTAAGTCTGCCTTATTTAGAGTTGCTTATCAAGAAGATGCAGAGAAAGGGATACTTCCTATTGTGATAAAGCCAGATGATATTTTAGATATATCCCCCAAAGATGATGATTTTAATAAAATTATTAGGGAATGGAAATCAGGATTAATAAAAGTAATGGCCAAAAAGGTTCTATCAAATCTTGGAACTGAACCTGAAGGATGGACGCAAAGAATAGGAAATTACGGAGGTAATATTATTAATTTTTTAACAGATACTTTTAAAGATAGTGAAAAAATAAAGCAAATCAACCCGATCCCTGCTAGTAAAAAAATAATAAGTTCTTTTTTAAATACTAAGTTGCTTAATATATACATAGATGATTTAGATAGAGGATGGCAAGGAAAAATGCATGATGTCCATAAAATTTCAGCCCTAATCAATTCCGTCAGAGATATTGCTTCAGAGAATAAGGGTATAAGTTTTAGAATAGGACTTCGCTCAGATGTCTATTTTTTATATAGAACTTCCGACGAATCAACGGATAAAATTGAAGGTTCTGTTATATGGTTAGCATGGACTAATCATGAAATTCTGTTTATGTTGGTAAAAAGAATTGAGACATTTTTTGGAAAACACTTTGATGAGGCTAAATTAAAAGAAGCAGAGCAACAAGTATTAGCGGGATACCTTAATAATGTGATGGAACCTCGTTTTAACGGTAGGGGTAATTGGGAAAATATCCCAATGTATAGAATGCTAATGTCTTTAATTCGTAAAAGGCCAAGAGACTTAGTAAAACTATGCACTCTTGCTGCAAAGGATGCTTATAAATATGGGTTAAACAAAATTACTCCAAAGAATTTTGATAATATATTCTCTGATTATTCCCAAGGAAGACTTCAGGATACAATCAATGAGTATCGCTCAGAACTTCCAGATATTGAACGACTATTATTAGGTATGAGGCCGAGCAGAGTTGAAAAGTTTGCTAAAACCCAATTTCTCTATAATTCTGCCGGATTACTTAAGAAAATTAATAATGTCATTCAATCAGGTAAATTTAATTTTGCTAATGGACATACTGCAAATGAGAAGGAACTTGCTTCATTTATGTATAAAATTAATTTTTTAACAGCAAGAAAAGAAAAATTGAATAAACAAAAAGAAATTACAGATATTGATAGGAAATATTTTGAAGAGAACAGGTATCTATATAGTCCATTTGCCGATTTCGGATATGATTGGGAGATACATCCAGCGTACAGATGGGCATTACAGCCTGAGGATATTAATTCGATTTTTTCTTCGTTAAGAAATTATTGAGATTGAGAAGATTAATAGAACTTATCTAAATAAAAAGATATATTTAAAATATATAAATTGAAGAGGAGAAAATATGGAATATTCAAATAAGAAGTTTATTTCTAAAACATCAAGAGAAATTCAAATAAAATATTATGGTGTAAATAAATCTGACAAAGAATTAACAAATGAAAGAACAAAAGATGGCGAACTTGATATAATTACAAAAAAAACCATATACGATGTTTTTAAAAGATTATTAGAGTTATATATAGAAAATGGGATAATAAATCAGGAAGAATTATCATTGAAATCAGTTGAAATAGAAAAAATAAAATATGAAAGCATAGATTATTGGCTAAATTTGATATGGTCAGGTGTTAAAAATATTACCACAATTTATAGTTTATTTGAGTTATTCTGTAAAATTATCTATTTTATAAAAAACAATGAGGAAAACAATGCTAATTGTGAAATTCTAAATAAGGAGCTTTATAAAAAGACCTTGACAGATATTAAGGTATTTAATATCTTTAAATTTTATTTGGAGTCATTAAATAATATAAAATTTAAAGATAGAGAACGTAAGGGTATAAGCCATTTAATTATCAAGTTTAAACTAAACAAACTGATAGAAGTAAAATTCGAACGTAATGATATCAGGAATTCTATTGCCATGATAGATAAACATATTGATAGGTTGAAGCAAGAGCAGGAACTAAAACCAAAACAAGACCAGGGACCAAAACAAGACCAGGGACCAAAACAAGACCAGGGACCAAAACAAGGACGAGGTGGCCACAATTTTCATATGTGATAATTTTCAAATGTTATTAACTTTTAACAATCTAAAAAAATAAAGGTATCAGATGTATTCGGATTATAGCATTCAACAATTTCAGATAATTGTTTCACATTAACATAAAACCGTTCAAAAGGATTTTTTCCTTTTTTATCTTTACTGTTTCTGGGACATTTTATATTATGAATATAAATCCCCAATAAACCTTTACCTTCTTCCCATGCTTTTTTTATTTCATATTGAACCAATTTCCGATCTGCTGTCTCAGAGCCAATAAGCACAACGACACAAGAACGATAAGCCATATTGTCATCAATCCATTTTTTTATCGCTTTGTCGCCTTTTTTCTTTATGTTTTCCCATTCGTTTGTCGAAACGGGAGTGTTACCTTCTATAGCCCCTATATTTCTTATTTGCTGAACGCGCATTACGTCTTTATCATAATGAAAACTGTAAAAAACTTGTCTTTTAGGCATTGCAATTCTCCCTTAAGATATTTTTAAGATTATAAATATTAATATTGCAAATATCGCATAGAACGGGGTTGTAGAACAAGACCACGTTCCTTTTAGCGCATAACATATTTTATCGCATAATCCCGGACCTTTAATATTATAAATATTGTCAAAATCAAAAGAAGATGTTTTCAACTTGTCAATGAAGTTTTTATATTCATCTCTAAAATATTTTTCCAATCCAAGATAAAAGCAATCTAAGAAAAAAAACATCGCCAGTGGAATATAGGTAATACCTATCATATAGATTTTGTTTTTATCAATGAGTAAAACTATAATTGCGGATATAATTGTTATTGCCCATGTTTTGCTATTAGCGCTATTACTCGCCATTCGAGCAATAATGTTCTGCAAAATATTAATATGATTTTGCACGGCAGAACTTTCTTTCAAGTCTTTTAGATTATAATTCATATAGATAGATTAATCCATTAAGCATTGCTTGTTAAATCCCCAAATAACACGGCTATACGATTCGATAAAATCTCTTGCAATCTTTCATTTGACTCGTAAAATATAGTATTTAACTGCCTTAAGTCAAAATGAATATTGTTTTCGCTATCTTTTTTTGCTACCGCTATAACCGGCACTCCTAAACCCATTGCATAACCTACTTCATAATAAACACCTAAGTTTTGGCTCGAAAGTTCGGCTACCATAAACCTGCATTCTTGAATTTTTCTCATATTATAGTCCATTATAAATTCCGTGTGATGTTGCTCATCTACTCTTACGGGGTTATAGCCGTTTTCTTTTATGGAATCCGCTATAAAGTCTGAGACCGACTGATAAGATTTATCAAATTTTATAGCTATAAATGCGTCTTTAGACTCCGTTCTATCCAACATTCTTTCCTTTTCCAAGTATTCATAGCCTTTGGCAGTTATAGAAATTTTTGGAGGTATTTTTGGAGGTATTGTAGAAGGGAACCAATTATCCAATTTTATATAACCAAGTTCTTTCAATGAGTTTAAATAAAATATTAACTCTTTATCATTTAAGGCGTATGACATAGCCAAAAAGTAATAATAATAAGGTATTTCATTATCAAAATTAACTCTATCAGTATCTATATTTGAAATAATTGGGATTTCATTACCAGGTATTTCTTGAACGCATTCTATTGCTTTTAATAATTTAAATAATTTTTCCGAAATTGAAGGAATATTATTTAACGCATTTCTTATTAATGCTTTTATGTCATCTACATCTTTGAATTCATATGTATCAGAGTTTAATTTTTCGTATTCTTCTCTTAAATACGAAGAAACTATAATCCTGTTATTGTTTTTATCTTTTAATTCTTCCTTTAATTTAAAATCAATAATTACAGGAATTGAAAATATACCGCATCTTAAGCAATTATAGATATATTTTATAGTTCCATTGACTTCAATAGGAGATTCATTTATCCTGCAATATTTATTACCACAAATAGGACAATTAATATTTGCAAGTTTTATCGGATCGTATTGACTTTGAATTATATTGATTTTAGTCATTTTTTATCAATAATTAGAACAATATATGATTATATATATTTATTTTTTAATTAGTTTGATTTTTAAATTTCATAAAATATTAAAAGTCAAATAATAATAGTCTTTTTTTTATACAATAAATATAACTTATCTTGCCTTATTCTAAACTTAGTTCCATGATTATGGCCGGTGCGGGCGTCGAAATCTACCAAAATATTTGCATTTTCTATTTGATTTAAAAATTCTTCAAAATTAAATTGCTCTAACATCATAACTTTTGAATACTTATAAAATTCTTTTTTGTTCTCTTTTTTCACTTCGGCTTGAACGTAAAAACAATTTAATAATTTCGTTCCGGCTTTATGCTCTAAGTCGTCGAATCCCCAATACGGTTGTGGATCCAGTTCTTTTAATCCAACCAATTTTTTTACCGATTCTAACCACTTCGAATGTCTTTCATCAACGGCTTTATAATTGAAAGAAATTAGAACTTTTCTTTCCTTTCTATCGATGACTACCATAAAACCGCGATCGCTCCTATTTTTTCCGTGAATAGTTTGCCGGAAACTCATTTCTCCTTCAGAATATCTTTTGCCGGATTCTTTATGTTCCCATCCATATTTAGGCAATAAAATTTGAGGCACGAAACGAATCGCTCTTGGCGACGGTTCACTATGGAATAAGGTGGTTAAGGATGATGAATTAATGCGTTGCGCTTTTAATTCCCATTCAGCCGCATTAGGAATAGGTAAATTGTTTTCTTTGATACCTAGCAGGTCTTCCAGAGTGTTTCCTATTCCGCCTTGGTTACCTTTTCTGGTATTTTTAATCCAGCCGGATTCGGAAATTTCTTTTAGCCTTTCTATTAATTTTTTCTTAGTATAAATTATAGGTTCATTCATATATATAATAGTTTCCCTTGTCGTAGATAAGATTTAATCCTTTCTTCTGCCATATTGCAATAATCTGAAGAATTATCGATTCCTATATAATTGCGGTCAAAATTTATTGCCGAAATTGCGGTAGTTCCTGAACCCATAAACGGATCTAATATTATTTTAGCGTCTGTAGATGAAATTATCCTGTCGATAAGACTCACAGGGAAAGCTGCCGGATGTTCATTCTTCAATTCTTGAGTAAATTCCCAAATATCGCCGTAAGAATTAGCCCCATGCGTCAACTTAAATTTAGGCTTAGCAATTAAATAAATAACTTCATAAGTAGGCAAAAAATAGCCGGGGTTAAAATTAAAGCCTCCTTTTCTTTTCCATATAATAATTTGCCGGACGGGAAATCCTGCCACTATATCTTGTCTGTCCTGCAATAGCCCTGCTTGCACCCGCCATTTATGATTATAAAAAATTGCGCCGTCTTCAGATAACATTCTCATCATCTGAGTCAAACAATTTCTTTGCCACTTTACGTATTTATCATGCGGCATGCAATCGTCGTGATTAGAATAGCCTTTTTGCAAGGCGGCGTTTGCCCATTTGCCGGTTTTACTATTTTTCATGCCGTTACCGGTAGAATTTTTTAAGTTATAAGGCGGAGATGTTACGACCAAATCTACCGATTCGTCGGGAATCTGTTTCATTACTTCTATAGCGTCTCCGCATATTATCTTATTAATAAAATCTTCGGGGAATTCCATATATTTTTATTAAAATTTTTTAAATGTTAAACTATTTAAATATTAAGAAAAGATGAAACTGTGAATAAATATAATTTTAATATTATAATAAATACCGCCTATTATGCAAGGAATTTATATTGTTTTATATTTTATTGTTTTTTTATTAATACGGCATATAAAATTATATAAATTTAATTCCCACAATACTATAATCGGAACTTTTCGCCTAAAAATAGACCTTAATATCGTAAAATTTTATCGTTTTTTTATTATTGCTTGCCTCTTTACTTCCGAAAATAATACATAGTAGGAAGTAATTTTTTTTTTGGCAAAACGATTAATTTATGATAGAATTTTAAAATCTTTTTAATAAATTGTTTATAAGTATATAAGTACTGCAATTATTTATAAAATGCATCGTTAATTTATGTATATTTTTTAATAAGGTGAATAAAAATGCCAACTAACAACAATAATCAAACTACGAATAACCAGTCTTCAACTCCTTCCCCGCAAACGCAAAACGCCCAATCGTCAGTAAAAGACTTACAAAAATTAAGTCGCAAAATATCCTCATTAACTGCTGCAATATGGAAAATTGTATCAATATTATATATTTTTTTTGTTGGATTGGGTTTTTTAGATACTGTATCTTATGTAAATAAATATAGCATTCCACTATCATTTTCTTTTCTGAAAGCGAATAATTTGGAAATTTTAATAATTCTACCTATATTATTATTATTATTACTGTTTATAGTGCCATACTTTCTTTCTAACGTGTTATATTTATCTTTAGAAGAGGAAGAAAAAAGTTTTAATAATGATAAAAATAAAAAAATAGATAAGGTTTTAATTTCTTTATATATATTTGTAATGGGGATTTTATTTACTTTTTTCTTTTATGCCTTATATAAGATCGGTAAAGGAAATTCTATATTGCTTGATATATGTATAATATATATTATTGCAATAATATTAACTTCATTTTCGATATTATTTAAATGTGAATGTAAATTTATACATGATAAAAAAAATAATATATTATATATTATAAACGTAGTAATATTACTTTTTCTTATTTTTTTGATAATAGCAAATTTTGCATGGAATAAAAATAGCAATTATTTACTTATTATTTCGGATATTTATTATTTCTTTATTATTTTGCCTTTTAACTTTTATATTTATAAATACTTTAATGAAGATTTAGCAAAAAATAAAAGTTTTTATTTTATATCATTTGCAATTTCTATTACAATAATATTCATCTTTTTAGGGTGGATTATATTAAACAAACCCTCAGAGCCTTTCAAGTTATTGAGAATAGGCGGAAATATTCCTATTAACCTACTTGTTTCCCAGAAATATTTTAACGAAATAACGAGACATAATACTTCAAATAAAGCAATAAACAATTTAAAATGGTATAAATTTAAATTATTATTAAAAACGTCTAATAGCTATTATGTTAAACTTTTAAATAATAATAAAAAAATATTTATAATTCCCGTAAAATATATATATTCCGAGTCATATAATACTAAAACTAAGACCAAGAAAAACAATAAAATAAATAAAATGAGTAAGCAAATTAATAATATAACGACTTTGTATTTAGTGCTTGGACCCAACAAATGCGATTTAGATATCGGCTATAATCGACAATATTGTGGGCATTTTAATTACGGTTATTTTTATAATTAAAAGAGGAAAAGTTAAAAAACCTGTTTTTTCGAGGATTAACGACAGGTTGCCGACTTAAAATAATGTGATGATTAATGATAAACATTTTTTTAACACTAATGTTATCTTAAGCATTATCAAAAAAAATAATATAAAAGTTGCTACTTATAAAGAATATTTATAAAATTTACAAAATATGAAAAACAATCCTTTTTATAATTTCGGTTTATTTGGCGGCACTATATCTATTTTTATATGGAGCTTGACGCCGTTAGTGGTTACGGTTTTAAAACAATCCGTAAACGCTATAATGGTAGCGTTTCTTTTGCAATTGGTAGGGCTTGTTGCCGCAACGATATTTACGTCATATCTTTATTTTGCGAAATATGATATGTCTTTCCTCAAAGAAATACCCATTAAGGCTTATAAATGGATAATTATTGCCGGCGTCGTGGAATCGTTGTCATATATAGCTTTTTATTTCGCAATCCAATACGGCGGAGCTATGCAAGCTACGGTAGTTCACTATTTGTGGCCGCTTATATTAATAGTCTTATCGCAAGTGTTCATAACGAACACTACGTTGAGACTTAATTTTTATCAATGGTTTCTTGTTTTTTTGGCTATTATAGGGTCTTATTTTGTAATTACAGGCGGGATAAATATTTTTACTTCAAGTTATTTTAAATTGCCACTATTATGGGCTTTTGCGTCTGCTTTTCTATCAGCGATGAATTCTTACGCATATAAAAGATTCGGTAATTACTTTACCATGACCAAATGGCAACAGCACGCGATAATATTGACCCCTAGAGTTTTAGTCCAAGTTATTGTGGCATTTATAGCGGTATTGATATTAAAAGCATATGTTTGGCAAGCCGATTTTCAAAGCATAGCTTTAATTCTTTATCTTGGCATATTCACTTTGTTTTTAAGCCATATCGGTTTTAGTTATGCTTTGCACAATATGCCGACGGAACCGTTGTCTATAGCTACATATGCTACTCCGGCTTTAAGCCTTATTTGGGTAGCGGTTTTTTTGCATCAAAACATGCCCAATATAGCTTTGGCTGGGGCAGGCATCGTTTTTGTATGCGTAGTGCTTGCGCAAAGCAAAGAAAGATATTTAAATACGGCGTCAGGCTTAATACTCGCTTTAAGTATCATATCTCTTTTAATTTTGATATTGCCGCATCTTTTTATAGAAAGTATTTATTTTGGTTTTGCTAACGGATTATCCATTGCAGGCATAATTTTTTCTATAATTATCGGTTTTACTTTATCAAGGTTGCATTTAAGAAATAAAGAAACGGATTTAATTTTAATAAAAGTCAATAATAACATACAGGACTGCATAAATAAGTTTCCTAAAACAAAAGAATATATGATTGAAATTGCCAAATTAATACTTTTTATAGACGCCAACAATTCTATAAATAAAGACGATGTTATAGAAAAAATAAATAAAATTAATGACATCAAAAACAAAATAGAAAATGATTTTCGACTTAACGACGATTTAATTTCAAACGCGTTTAAAGATTTAGACGAGTGGATTTATTTAAGGAATATCGGACTTTCTTTGCCGGAATGGTTTGCAATCTTGTCTTTAGGTTTTATTCTCGTAATGGGAATTATTATGAGTTCCTCTCAAACGTGGTTTGCCCATGGGGTAGCGTTGCTTTTAAGCACAGTAATAATTATTTTAATAATTTCGGTTCATGATTACGAAATAAATAGATTAAGCAAACAACCAATGTATTTATTTTCCGCTAAACAGTCCGTTCTAAGAAAAAATTACGGCG
>JAJYYR010000031.1 GCA_021800805.1 bacterium | reverse complement strand
GCTTGACAGAATCGGATTTTTATGTTGTATTATTTATTATGAGCAAAGTCAATATTCTTGTAATAGACGACGAATCCGATCTCGTAGAACTTTTAAAATATAATCTTGCCAAAGAAGGTTATAACGTCGAATTTGCATTTAACGGATTCGACGGAATTAAAATTGCCGAAGTCGTCAAGCCCGACATTATAATCCTCGACCTTATGCTCCCCGATATCAGCGGTTACGAAGTCTGCAAAAGAATAAAACAGGATTCCCGCTTGTCGGGCGTCCCCGTTATATTTTTATCGGCAAAACAGGAAGAAGTAGATAAAATATTGGGTTTCGAAGCCGGTGCCGAAGATTATATCGTCAAGCCTTTCTCCGTAAATGAACTCCTTGCCCGCGTCCGCGCTATTTTAAAAAGAATGCCCGCCGTTAAAGTTAATAATAATAAGCAAAGCAATGAGGCGTCCGGCGGGTACATGTTTAAAAATATCAGCGTAAACATTAGCAAACACAGCGTAACGGTAAAAAATACCGAGATAAAACTCAGCCCTATAGAATTTAAAATTCTTATCTTTTTAATGACTTACGCCGGAGATGTTTTTTCGCGGGAAAAACTGCTTGATAATGTTTGGGGAAACAATTCATTCGTCGAACCCAGGACAGTAGATGTCCATATCAGGAGATTAAGGTCCAATATCGAGATAAACGGGTCGGTTAAATTTATAGAAACCATAAGAGGCGTAGGCTATAAATTTATAGATGAAAAAATATGAAAAGAAATTTAAAATTTATTTATTAATACTCTTACTCTTCACGGCCGCAATTTCCGCAAGCGCCGTTTTATTTATTACGTCGCCTTATTTTGCTTCGAAGGCTAAAAATTATTTATCTTCATATATTTCCTCGGTTATAAAAAAACGTACAACTATAAAAAAATTAAAATTTTCCGTTTTTTCCCCTCAAATAAGCCTTTACGGTTTAAATATTAAAAATTTCGCAAAAATCGAACGCATTAATATAACATTCGGCCCGTTTAATATTTTTCAACGAAAAATAATTATTTATAAAATTAATATAATAGGCCCTGAAGTTAAAATATTAATAAAAAACGGCAGGTTCGATAATTTTAAAAATATCGATTTGGTCATAAAAACTATTTTCGAGAAACACCCCAATTCTTTTGTTTCGGCGTCTTTAGACAAATTAAAAATAACGGAAGGCAATTTAAGCTTAGACGATGCCGATAAAAATATTTTATTAAAGCTAAAAAAATTTGATCTAACCGCTTATAAAAAACCTAATCCCATACCTTTTTTATATTACAACGGCGGCATATACTTTAAATATGATATGCCCTATATATTGTTAAAATCTAAAAAATTAAAATTGCGGAAGATTTTTAAATCGGAAGCGGTCGAAATTCATTATTTTAACAATTTCATAAAATACCGCGGGATAACCCTGAGCAATTCCTATCTTGCCGCTGCGTCGGACGGCATATTGGAATTAAATAAAAAAAATAAAATTTCGGTATTTATTAAAAAATTTAACGACGCCACTTCGTTAAAAGTAAAAAGTCTGTCTTCTTTTTCTAAAAATTTTACTTTTCTGCCTGCTTTAAAAGGGCGCTTGAGCGCAAAACTGACGGCTTCCGGCGATTTTGGCGGAAAAATCAGCGCAGGCGCTTTGGTTAATATTAAAAACGTCGTCTTTTCGGGCGGAGATATAAACAAAGGAACTATAGAATGCGCCGGAAATTTCGGGAGGAATGAGAATAATATTATAAATTTTAAAAAGATTGATTTAACATTATTTGACGGCACTTTAAAATCGGCGGGCATTATTAATATTAAAGAAAAAGAGGGTAAATTTAAATCGGTTTTAAAAAATATCGACGTCGGCAAACTTATAGATTTTTACGATGCCGAGAAAACCCCACAGTTTAAAGGTATTGCAAATGGAAATGTAGTTACTTTCCTGCATTTAGGAAGGAATTTTTATGCCGGAAATATAGAAACAATAGAATTAGATAAACCCGTCCAGCAGATTAAATCCGGAAACGGCAGAGTCGGCAGAACTATATATAATATTAATTATAGAAATAATATTTTGGTAAAAGGAGCGGTATTAGTAAACGATAAATATGTTTTATTAAAAAATATACATGTTTCTTCAAAGATAATAAACGGCTCGGCCGAAGGAAAAATAAATTATGACAAGAACTATTTAAGCATAGGCTTCAGTTCGGCATACGGCGGACTGCCTTCCGTAAGTTTAATAGATAAATACAGAAGCAGGTATTTCGAGCCTTCGGGTACCGGCGTTATAGCCGGCAATATAAACGGAAATTTTAATAATATACTTTTTAGTTTCAGGAACAGATTCGGAACGCTTTATATCAATAAATATCTAAGTTCGTATAATGGAAACGCCGACGTCGATATTACCGGAAGCGGAAAAGTTTTATTTAAAAACGTCCGCTTAAAGGAAAAAAGCACTAAATTTAATAAAAACGGAACGTTTCATTTCAGCGGAGAAATATTCGAGAATAAAAATTCAAAAAAAGAATATATAAGGGGAAATTTTAATGCGTCGAATATCCACTTGATTTCCGAAAAGCCTTCTGTTCCGCTTTATGCGGCTTTCAATTCCGGCGGAGCGATTTCCGGAGAGCTTAATAACCCCGTTTTTGAAATAGCGGCAAATTCTAAAAAAGTCGAAATATACAATCAGTATCTTTCAGGCGTTAATTTGCTGTTTTCATTAACTAAAAGTACCTTGACTGTCAAAAAACTTGACGGTTCTTACGGCGCGGCAATTTTTAACGGCTACGGAAGTCTGAATTTCGGGCACATTAATAATAACTACGACCTCAGGATAGTCTCAAACCGGATTAATCTTGCCTATTTAAATTTTAAGCAGATTAAAAAATATCGCATAAAAGGGAATGCAGGCGTCAATCTGCATATAGGCGGCTCTTTCAATCTGCCCGAAATTTCCGGCAAGGCGGCGGTAGAAGGTATTTACGTAAACGATTATTCATTGGGAAACGCCGACATCGGCATTTCTTCGTCCAACGGCAGAATGGTTTTAAATTTTTCCGCTTTAAAGAGTTCGCTGAAAACGAAAGCGGTCATATCGCTTAAAAAAGGATATCCGTATAATTTCATAACGGATATTAATTTATTAAACATTTATTACCGCAAAACCCGGTTCATATTATCCGGCGGTATTTACGGAAGCGGAAAAATTTCCGATATTAAAAATTCTTATTTATTTTCAAAATTAGATTACGTTTATTTAAAACACGGACCTTTTTTCTTAAAAAACGCTAAAGATATAAAAATATCTTACATTGGCGGAACTCTGGAATTCAGCGGATTTAAGTTGGCCGGCGGAAATAATTATTTTCAAATCAGGGGCAGTATAACTCCTAAAAGATATCATATTATATTGAACGACAGAACCGATTTGTGGATCCTTGGAATTTTATCGGATAAAATAATAAATTCATCGGGATTCATAACGGCTTCCGCTGATATTTTCGGACCATTTGCCTCACCCCGGATATACGGCTTTGCCAATATAGAAAGAGGGCTCATAGAGACTTCGGCATATCCGTCGCTTGCCGCTTCAAGAATTTTCGCCGGATTGGTATTCGACAACAACATGATTCTTCTTAAAAAAGCTCGGTTCAGAATGTTGAACGGTATTTTTTCCGCCCGAGGATTAATAATGCTGCAAAACCTTAAGCCTTCTTACTATAATATTGCGGCAGGTTTTAATTCGGCTATTTATAGAAAATCAAACTATTTTTACGCAAAAATAAACGGAAATATCGGATATTCCGGCAATAACGAAAACCCCGTCTTATACGGCGATATAGATATAAAAAAGGCTCTGTATGATAAAAGAATAAATCTTTCGTCGTTTCTTTTAAGCTATAAAAATTACAATATCGTCAAATCGCCTGTAGGAATAGGAACTTTTAACCCTAAGCTAAATATAAGAATAACGTCGGATAAAGGCGTCTCTATTAAGGATAATATCGTAAATACAGATTTCAGCGCGAAACTTCATCTCATAGGAACACTCTACGACCCGATTATTATGGGAACCGCAAATGCCGAAAAGGGAGAAATATACTTTAGGGGAACTAAGTTTAAGCTGTCTTACGCAAATTTAGATTTTAATAACCAGTACAGAATTAACCCTTCTTTCGACATAGCGGCGGCGACCCATATAAATCAATATATTATAAGAATGAACGCTAACGGCTCGATGTTAAATTTCAACGTCAATCTTTCTTCCACCCCGCCTCTTTCGGAACTCGATATAGTGTCGATGCTGGCGTTAGGCGCGCCTACGACTTCCGTTTATGCCGGTTCGGCAGGCGGCATTGCGGCATCGGAAGCAGCGTCAGCTATAGGAGGAGGCGTCGAGCGAAGCGTTACCGGAGCAATTTCAAGCTATTTCGGATTCAGAAACCTGTCGGTATCGCCTTCTTATTCAGTCGTGACCCACAGCGCCGCTCCGCAGGTAACTATTACTAAATCTTTAACTAAAAAACTTTCCGTTTCATACAGCGATATAGTATCTTCGCAATCTTCGCAGTCGGTAACGCTTACATACAGTTTGAGCCGCCATATTTCCGTAATAGGCGTCTGGGAGAACAACGAACTTGCTCCTAATAATTCTAATATATACAGCGAAGTCGGGGGAAATATTGTTTTTCATTTCAGATTTTATTAAAATACGTTAAAATTAAAATATTTTATGAAGACGAATTTCAATATAAATATAAAAAAAACCGCAGTATCTTTATTGCTTTCGGCGTTAACGCTTTCCCTTTTTAATGCGTTTTGCGCAAAAATTTCCTATGCAAAAAACCCTTCCAGCATTTACGGCATCCCGGCGGAAGAATACGTTATAAAGTCGATAAAATATGAAATGCCGTCCAGCGTTCCGATGAAAGATATAAAAAATTTTATTTTTATAAAAAACGGGGGAATATTTTCTATGTATTCCCTTGAAAAGACTATTAAGACGCTCTACGCTTCAGGTTATTTTTCTAATATTTCGGTGTTTTCCGAAATAAATAAGAAACAAAAATCGATTTATTTAAAATTTATTTTTTTGCCTAAGATTTATATAGGAACCGTAAATATCCAAGGGCTGAAAGGAACGGGGATACCGGCTAAAACAATACTCGATTCCATCCCCATAAAAAAGGGCGGCCGTTTTTTTAAATATTATAAAACTTTAAGCAAACAAAAAATAAAAGAAATTATGCTGAAAGGAGGATATCCCGACGCAAAAATTGAAATAAAAAGCTACATATTAAGGAGTTCAAAAAAATATGCGGTGAATATCGATATTATTCCCGGCAGGCCCGTATTAGTTTCTAAGATATTCGTTAAATTTAAATTATATTATCCTAAAAGAATCGTATATGCGCTTATAAAGAAATTAGTTTCCAAACCCTTAAACCTATACAAACTTCAAAAATTCAGGAAAAAAATTTGGAATTTGTATAAAAGCAATGGTTATCTAAATGCTATTATAGAAAAACCTAAAATAGCTTATATTTCTAAATATAATGCTGTTATAACTTTCGATATCCACCCGGGCTATAAAATAATATTCCATTTTAAAGGTGTGGAGCCTCTGAAACAAAGTTTTATCGAAGATTCTGTGCTTGAAATAAAAAACGTGCTTATTTTCGATGAAGGGACGTTTAAAGCATTTCAAAGAGTTTTAAAAGATTTTTTTAAAAAAGAAGGCTATTTTTATACCGAAGTTTCTTTTAAGGAAGAGAAAAACGAATCCGCCAAAACTATAAACATATATTATACGGTTAAAAAAGGCTATAAGGTAGAAATAAAGAGCATAATTATAAGCGGAAGCAAACCCGTCGGCAAAAAAACCATAATTTCGCTTATGGAAACCCGCGTAACATCTTTTTTTAACAGAGAATATTTTCGCGAAAAAAGGCTTAAAAGCGATATAACTAATATAGAAAATTACTATAATAACGAAGGCTGGCTTTCCGCCCGCGCTTCTTATAAACTAAAATTTGCCGCCGATAAAAAAAGCGTCGTTATTTCCATTAATATAAATAAAGGGATGCCGACCGTCGTAAAAAATGTTTATATTGAAGGACTCCCCGGTTTTTTAAAGGCTGATAAAAAACTTACCGATTATTTTTTTAAAATGAAGAAACTGCCTTTTTATATAATTAAGGCGGAGAACGGAAAGAACCTGCTTTCTACCAAACTGGCGGATTCCGGTTTTGTTTTTTCTAAAGTAAAGCTGGATATTAAATATTCTAAGAATAAGAAATACGCGGTACTCTATTATTACGTAGAAAGCGGTCCAAGGGTCCGCATAAAGAATATATTAATCATAGGAAATACCGTCACTAAAACATATTATATAAAGAGCCTTCTGCTTTTTAAAAAAGAGCAGTTTTACAGCCAGAAAAAAATAATAGATACGCAGAGCAGGCTTTATAAGGCGGGAATATTCAATTCCGTTAGTATTAAAGTAGATAATCCACAAAATATAAAGCCCGATAAAAACATAACGGTCAGTGTAAAAGATGCAAAACCTTTAGATTTAAGTTTCGGCGCGGGCTACGGCACATATACGAGATATAAAGGTTTTATACAGCTTGAGAACAACAATCTTTTCGGAACGGGCAAGTCTCTATCCGCGCGCTTTTCTAAAAGCGCGATATATACCAACCTTCTTTTAAACTATTACGACCGCGCCGTATATAATTACAGGGGGCTGGCTTTTAACGCTCAGGGACTCGATACGGATATAATTACGCTTAATTATACTATGCGTAAAGAAGGAGGCTCGGTTTCTCTTATAAGAAGGTTTAACCACAGGTTAAAGGGGCTTCTTTCTTACGGAATGTTTTACGACGATCTTTCGGGGTTGAATCCGGGGGTGCAAATAACACCCAGAGACATCGGTTTTACAAGGATAAGTTCGGCTTCGGCTTCGGTTATATATAATTCTAAAAATAACATATTTAACCCGACCTACGGAAATTTGACGACGTTAAGATTTACATACTCGGATTTTTTAATCGATTCGCAGGTTAATTTTTTTAAGATTTTTTTTCATACGGAAGAATACATACCTTTTATTTACGACACTACTTTTTTGTACTCCGTGCGATTCGGCTACATTAGGCCTATTTCGCCGACGGCCCAGGTGCCTATAAACGAAAGATTTTTTTTGGGAGGCAGAACTACGGTAAGAGGCTTCCCTCAGGATTCTATCGGTCTCGTGAATCTTAATCCGTACAATTATCCGATAGGCGGGAACGTTATGGAAAATTATAATTTACAGCTTAATATTCCGGTTTATAATAATATTAATTTTTTTGTTTTTCAGGACGGGGGAAACGTATTTTTGAATACTGAGGATATAAGACCGCTTGCATTGTATAAATCTGCCGGAGTGGGTATAATGTATTTGTCTCCTATTGGACCTATAAGCTTTTCCTACGGTTTAATACTTACGAGAGAGCCTTATTGGCCGGCAGGCGGGGTTAATTTTACCGTAGGGACGTCGTTTTAAGCATACGGCTAAAGATAAAAAGGTCTAAGAATAAAAGAATAAATGAGCGGCAAAATAAATCGGTCGGATATCGATATTAAAAACAGGTTGAGGAAAGGGTTTTCTACCGGAAGCACGAGCGCCGCAGTTATAAAGGCTTCGATAAGGTATTATTTCGAGCCGGAAGAATTTTCGGATATAAAAATAAAAATGCCGGGCGGCGAAGAAGCTAATTTAAACATCTCCGAATTAGAAAAGTACTGCATGAACGAAAACGGAACGGCAGTTTCAAAAGCCTCTGCCGTTAAAGATTCCGGGGGCGACGAATACGACGTAACCGGCGGCATAAAAATATGCGCAGATTTTACCGCAATCAATAAAAACGATAAAAACGAAATCGCAGGGTTGAAAAAATATTATGAAAAGTTTTCCGTTTATAATATAAT
>JAJYYR010000030.1 GCA_021800805.1 bacterium | reverse complement strand
GGCGGACAGTAAATTAATTTTTAAACGGAGGCGGTATGGTGATAGTAATAATGAATCAAAAAGGCGGAGTAGGAAAGACTACGACGGCGGTAAATTTAGCAGTTGCTTTAAAAAGAAATTACGAAAGAATATTGCTTGTCGATATGGACCCGCAGGCTAATGCAGGAACGCATTTAGGGATAAGAGCGGACGGAGATAATTCTATCGCTAACGTATTTGCGGGAACGAAGAAAATACCGGATATCGTAAAAAATGCCGAAGGTATCGACGTGGCGCCGAGCAATATCAGTTTGGCGGGAATGGAGCTTCAAATCGTAAACGAGATAGGCAGGGAAATGATATTAAAAGACATTTTGAAAGAGATTAACTACGACGTAGTTATTATCGACTGTCCGCCGAGCTTAGGTTTATTATCAGTTAATGTTTTGACTGCGGCGGATAAAGTTATTATTCCGGTTCTTACGGATTATTTTGCAAGGGAAGGACTGGCAGACTTTTTAAGAACGGTCCAGAAAGTTAAAAGCACGTTAAACGATAAACTTTCGATTTTAGGTTATCTCGCTACTAATTACGATAATACGGCGATATCCAAAGACGCTTTGGAAAGCCTTAAAAGCCATTTTGAAGGACAGGTATTTAAAACTGTGATAAGAATAAACACACACTTAAAAGAAGCTCCAGGGGCAGGCAAAAGCATATTTGGGTATAAGAAATGTAGAGGATATGAAGATTATGAAAAATTAGGAGAAGAAGTCTATGAAAAAATTAAATGATCCGCTTTCCTGGATAGGGGAAAATAAAAATAAGCTTATGGACAGTATTAGCCTTATTGAATTTGAAAGCATAATAACCGAAGAACAGGTAAGAAAAGACTTTAACGAAGAAAGGCTGAACGAACTTGCAGAGTCCATAAAAGCGCACGGCGTAATAGAACCTTTAATCGTTAGAGAAACTAAAGAACTAAACAAGTATTTATTAATTGCCGGAGAAAGAAGATTTAGGGCGGCGAAGATTGCCGGACTTAAAAACGTCCCCTGTATTATTAAATACGATATTAAGGACGAAGACATCATTATTTTGCAGTTGATTGAAAACGGACAAAGGGAAGATTTAAATCCGTTAGAACTTAACGCCGTTTATAAAAAATTGCAGGACTCCGGTTTGTCTATAAGGGAGATAGCCGAAAAAATCGGCAAAAGCAAATCGCATGTCCAGGAAGTATTATCCATTTCAAAGCTTAACGACGATGAAAAACTGTCCGCCGGGCGGACACTTAAAAAAGCGGTGGAGCTTTCAAAAATCAAAGACCAAAGCAAGAGAAAAGAACTAATCGGGAAAGATAATATTTCGACAAAAGAAATAAAAAAGGCAAGAACGGAAGGCGAAGATAATCCAAAACAAAACGGTAAAGGAAATTATATCAGAACGCTTATAGATTATCAAAACGACGTTATTACGCACGAACAAGCGGAAGAAACTTTGCTCGGATTAGGAATTTCTGAGGATAATATAGAAAAATATCTTAAGACTTCGGACGACATTAAAAAAATGATAAAAAAACCGCTAAAAGAGTTGGGCAGGGAAGATGAAAAAAGCAATATTAAAACCGGCGAAGAAACGAATACAAAAACGCAAGAGCAGGACGATAATAATCAGGACGTTCCTCTGGAAGATAAAATTAAGCGGTTTAATATCCAGCACAATAACATAGTTTTAGAACTCGGCAAAGCAAAAGATATTAAATCGTATAGCTTATCGTCTGTGCAGTCGGGAGAAGCGGCGGTAATAAAGATAGCTTTTAAAAGTCAGAATTTAGTAAGCGATTTAATCAATATTTTAAACAAGTCTTTTCCGGTGAAATAAAGGGGGTGAAACATTATGGATACGGAAAAAGTTAAAGAGGAAATAAATAACGAGATAGAAAGTTATATCAAGAAAAGAGATAAGGCAGCATACCTGTTAAACGATTTTTTATCGGAATTAAAAAAGATGAACGAAAACAAAATGCCGTTAAAAGAGCAGATTAAAATCATAAATAAATCTTTTGATAGTAAAATCTCTAAACATAAATTAACGGATTTTTTAGTCAGGAATAAGATAAGAAAAATTATAAAAAGAACAGCGGTAAAGAAAGGTAATGGAAATGAAAAAGATAAAAAATAATCCAAGTTTTGGCGGAAAAAAGGTAAAAATAACCTTTGACAAAACCTTTGAAACGAAAATCAAAAGTATAAAAGGGGGGCACATCCCCCCTTTACCCCCCTGTTGCGCCCGTCGTGCGTGCCGTTTATGGTTGACTTCGTCAAACGCTTCGCTATCCACCCACGGCACGACCACCCCAAAAAATCTTGTTTCACAAATTGCCTTCGGCAAACGCTTCGCTAATTTGTGGTTTGTCTTCGCCAAACTAAAATTTTCTGACGAAAATTTTAAAACAAGACCGCACTTAAATTTCTGGCGAAATTTATTTTTGCTTCGCAAAAACCGTAAACGCTTTTTTTGGGGTGGTCGTGCCGTGGGTGGAGCGTTCACGCACGACGGGCGCACACCCCCCGCCCCCCTCTAAAGAGGGGGAGATTGACCCCACCCCTGCCCCTCCCGTCGGGAGGGGAAAAAGCAAAAACAAAAACAAAAGCAAAAGCAAAAGCAAGGGCAAAAGCATATTGAAAAAAACTTATTAAAAACTTCTATATAAAAAGGACTTAGAAATGGAAACGGATATATTTGATTTGATAAAAGCAAGATATGAAATTATAGATAAAAAAGGATTAGAAAAATTAATATTTATGGAAACGGGAATTATGGGAAATTTATTATTGACGAGAGATGAAATTTTATCTTTAACTAATTTTATTCAACTTAAAGCATTAAAAGAAAATTTGATAAGGTGAAATTATGTTTGCAAATTGTGAGATATTGGAGACGAGAAAGGAAATTGAAATCGGTTTGCCGGACAGACATACGATTGTCTTCGGAGAAACCGGAGCCGGTAAAACCGAAAGCGTATTATTAAATTTTTGGAAAGGTAAAAAGATTATAACTATTATTGACGGTAAAGGGGAATTGGCGGCAAAAGATACGGCAAAAAAATTAAGACCGGAAGCGATCATTTACGATTTTCAATCTAACATAAATCTACTTAAAGGTTTAAGCGAAAAAGAAATATCGGAACTGATAATTAACAGTTTATATCCGAAGGAAATATCGACGGCGGAAAGTTTTTATCAGAATTTCGCAACGCAGGCTTTAAGATTTGTTTTGAAATATATTGAGAATCCTACTTTTGAAAAAATCTTTATAGCTTTATATAAAGACAATATTTTAAAACTTTATAAAGAGCATGCCGGTAAAATGAGCGAGGCGGAAAAATTAATAGCGGGCGGTTTAGTGGAAGATAAAAATTACGGCGGTTATATATCCGGCTTTTTAGATAAACTTCAACCTTTTGCTTTATCTAAAAACTTCAATACTGAGGAAGGCGAAAATATCGATTTTTCAAAGGTGAATTGGGTAAGTTTAAGAAATATTCAGGAAGAAAACAGTATGGGAAGAATGATAATTGAAAACTTAAGACTCAGGAAGCCTAAAGAATTAAATTACGAAGTCTGTTTGTGTATCGATGAGTTTGCGGATTTAATGTTTAGCGCATTTTCAAAGATTATAAAAGAAATCAGAAGCTTTAAAGTGCAGCTGGTAATGATGACGCAGAGCTTATCGGACGCAGACAGGTTTGACAGCGCATTACTTGATATTCTTTTATCAAACAGCCAAAACAAATACTTTATGAAGCAGGATAGTATAAGAAACGAAGATATATCAAAGCTTTTCGGAAATAAAATATTTGAATACAATACGAAAAGCAAGGACAATGCGGGAACTTTGGGAATAGCAAAAAGCGAAAGGCGGGATTATATTATACAGCCGCAGGCATTTAGCAAATTAAAGCCCGGTCAGGCATATGCAAAAACAATGATAGACGGAACGCTTGAAATAGTAGGGCTTGAATTTAATAGAGTGGAGATTGAAAGATAAGGAGGGGAAATGAGAGTTGTAAAAAGCATTTATTACACTCGAATTTACAACATTTGGGGCTAAAGATGAGCATTAAAGCTCTGGCAATTTTCATAACGAAAAGTAATCAACATTGATTTTTTTAACGGAAATCTGACAACGATAAAACTGTTATCAAATTTCCTAAAAATCAATGCTACGCAAAATTAGACAGCAAAAAACGCTATCTAATTTTGTTGATAACTTTTCTGAAAATTGCGACGGCGGCGGTCAAAATCTTTTAAATTTAAAAGCACCTAACCCCCCCCAGCCCCCTTAGCAAAGGGGGAGAAAGGCAAAAGCGAAAGACTAATTATTTAAAAGTAAGATTATATTAATAAAAGGAGGATTTATGCAGCAGACAAGCAATAATAATAATTCGAGCGGATTAGGGCAGGGACATAGCTTCCAGAACTATATGTCGAAGATGTGGTTAATTGCCATAGGAGTTGCATTTTTGGGCGGTATATTAATGCCGATATTATTTTTAAACTGGTTTTACGGAAAGGATTTTTGGCAGGAATACTTATTATTCAAAACGATGATAACAAATGGGGAATGGAGATATTTTAATTATCTAAATATTGACCATAGCGCAGTAATGCTCAGTTTTTATTTTTTAATAGAAAATATCATTCTTCTTGAAATTATCTTTATGTATGCAGCATTCAAAATTGTTAAAGCGGAAGAAAAACGGCATATAAGTATCGAGGCTAAATATAGGGAGAAAATAAATAACGAAACAAAAGATAAAGATTTTGAAAAGAAAACGGAAGATGATAAAGATAGCGAAAAGAAGGCGAGTAAATTTAATTTGGAGTGATTATGGGAAAAGAGCGTGTAGATTTAAACGAAAAAGATATTAATTTCTTTAAATTTCTATATAAACATAGATACTGCAATTTAAAGGCAGTCGATATATTATATTCAAAAAAATCACACACATTATATATCAGGCTTAAAAAGTTAGCGGAATTTAATTATATAAAGGTCTTAAAGATTAAAAATAGAGAAACTTTATATTTATTAGGAACTGAAGGATATAAAATATTAGCTAAAATCGATTCGGAAAAAGAATACAGGAAAAGAAATATAACGGAGCAAAGACTGCCGTTTAACGTAAATCACAGCTTAATAATTGCGGAGATTGGAGCTATGATGAATATAAGAAAATACGATTATGAAATAGATTTAAATATGAAAAAAATTTATCCTGAATGGAAACTGATACCGGATATTTTACTTTTCGGTAAAATAGGTTTTGAGATTGAAATAGAAAATAAATCTATGATAAGATATGCAAAGAAATTAAGCGAATTGCAAAATACAAAAGAGATTGAACAGCTTATATATTTATCGCCTACTCCGCAGTCCTTGAAGTTTAAAATAGAGAGTAACGATGAATATGCAGCCGGTAATAATTTAGACGAAAGAATCATATTGGACGAAACAAAACAAAAAATAAACTATATCGATTTGAAATATTTTATGGAAAATATGGATATGATTATATTTCCGCACGGACAATTTAAAAAAATAAAAGAGGAGGAGAAATGAAAAAGATTAAGTTGGCGGTTTTAGTATTAACGGTCGGAGTTTTAGGATTAAGCCTTTATGGGTGCGCAAATAAATATAACAGCGTGCCTTTGCATTCGGCTAAATATTATTCAAAACATCAAAAACAAATGACGGCGATGATAAAAGAATGTAATAAAATTCATCCTAAAATACAAAGCCCTGGACAGTTAAAGAAATTTATATCATCTAATTTAGGCAAAGACTGTCAAAATGCAAATTCGGCAGCAGACAGCCTCACAAATCAAAGCCTCGGCAAGAGCTTAGCTGCTGGGTGGTAAAATAAATATAATCAATTATTTTGGAGGGGTTATGGAAGACCAATTAACGGGCAATGCAACTAAATTTTGTAAGGACTGTGGAGAAAAAATTAACGCAAAAGCCGAAATTTGTCCAAAATGCGGAGTAAGGCAGGAAGTAGTCCGAACCGGCGGAAAAAGCAAAATTGCGGCCGGATTATTTGGTATTTTTCTTGGAGGTCTCGGCATACATAAGTTTTATCTGGGACAAATTGGCTGGGGCATTGTTTATTTAATTTTTTGCTGGACGGCCATACCGGAACTCGTCGGCTTTATTGAAGGCATAATATATCTTACTATGTCGGATGAAGCATTTGCGGCCAAATACGGAAAATGAAGCTAAAAAAATATTGAAATAATTCTTCATCAAAAAGTTAGCCGAAGCCTGATATTCTTTTAGAGTGTCAGGCTTTTTTTATGCCGAAAAGATTAAATAATCCGTTTTTTACTTTACAAATATCCTTTCTAAAAAAATCTTGAAATTAGCTAATTAATTATATAGTTCGCCAAAACAATTGACTTATTGAATAGTTGTATTTTTGTCTTGACTATTACAACGAGATGTTGTATATAATAAATATTATGAAAATACATCCATTAAAGAAATGGCTAAAAAAGAATAATATCTCAACGAAGGAATTTGCGGGGCTTATAGGAGTTAGCATATCTTACGTGAATTACATTACATCGTTTAAAAGGACTCCTTCATTGAGGTTGCTAAAAAAAATATTGGAAGCAACGAATAATCAATTAACCATAAATGATTTTATTAACATTAACGGTAAGGAGGAATTATGAAAGTAAAAAAAGAAAAAATCAAGGAATTAATCTTTAACGCACAAATTTATTTAATCGGGGTTATCAGCTCTCTTGCGGTTATCTTAAAACCGATCGTCGCTTCGGCGCAGCTCACTAACGGAAACTCTGCGGCAATAGGCAGTTCATTTTCATCGGCCGAAACATGGATAAAAATGGTTTTCGGTCCGGGAATGTTTTTAATGGGACTTGCCGGCGTGGCGGTGGCGCATTTCATCGGAAACGAAAAAGCGCACGTTTGGGGTATGAGGGTTATGGTAGGCGGGCTTATAATTTTATTAGGCGAAGCATTATGGGCATTAATTTCAAGCTGGACGGGGGCGTAATGAAGACGGCTAAAGAAGTAAAAGAAGTAAAGCACAGCGACGTAAAAGGCTTTATTAAAGACCAGAATAACTTTCTTAAAATAACAAATCTTTTTACTTTATTCCTTTTAGGCTTGTCTTTTATTTTGGCTTTTAAGGCGTATATCAAGCCGCCGGTGGTCATAAGGGAGAATGTGAAAGGGCAAATACAGGTAATTAAAAACCTCGTATATAACGATAGGGTAACGCCTCTTGAAATCAATACTTTTTCAAAATTGTTTTTAAGGCGGTATCTCGCTTACAACTCCTACGGCATTACAAATCAGTTAGACAGGGCTTTAAGAATGATGTCCGGAAATTTTGAAAAAAGCAACATTGCGGATATCGAAAAAGACAATATGGTCCAGGGAATCGAAAAAGAGCAAGTCCATTCAGGGCTGAAAATCAAAAAACTTAAAATTACTAAGGTCGAAGGCAATTACGTTTATCTAAAGGTCTTTGGAAACATTATCAGGAAGTATTACGGCAGTAAAAAGGAAAAAATCGAAACTTTCAAGGGGAATTTAGTTTTAAAAAAGGTTAAAAGAACGGCGGCAAGACCATACGGGCTTGCGGTAGCAAATTACAGTCAAATAATTCTTAACAAATTAACGGAGGGGAAATGAAGAAGCAATTAATCATCGCGGTAATTTTTATTTTAAGTTTAGCCGGCTATGCACAGGTATCAAGCGCAAAGGGCATAAAATATGTTTATGCCGGCAGGGTAGGCAAGACCTTTGCCTTTCATAAAGAAGTCCACACAATATTCACGGCGCCGGGTTATATGTCAACGATAGTCCTGCCGGAAAAAGCTTTAAAGGTATTCTTGGGCAACGCGTCGGCGTTCAGGGCGAGGGTTTACGGAAAAGAGGTAATAATAAAGCCGGTAATAAAGAAATACGGCGAGCAAAGCGATCTTGTGATACTCACAAAAAATTTAAGCTTTGCATACAGGATTATATCGGGAACGCCTGAGAATGCGGATTTTCTCGTTTATGTTAAATCTCCGTGGACGGGAACTTACGTTAAAAACGCTTTTGACAGAATTTTAAAGATTAAAGAGCAAAAACTTTACGCAAGATATAAAGCTAAATTCATCAAACTTGCTA
>JAJYYR010000029.1 GCA_021800805.1 bacterium | reverse complement strand
CCCGCAAAAAATTAAAACCATTTACAGTCCTAGGATATATAGCGGATTTGATAGCGGCGATGAAAAAGAAGTATCTTTTTATGGATTGGAAAAGGCCGAAATGAGAAAAGAACTCGGCATTAAGCCTGGTGAAAAAATGATTTCCCTTATAGGAAGATTGTCGGGAGAGAAAGGTCACGAAATATTAATAAAAGCGGCGGAACTTATAATAAAAAAAAGAAAAGATTTAAAATTCGTCATTATAGGGGAAGGCGAACTTTACGGTCGCATTATAAACTTAATCAAAGAAAAAAAACTAAACGATTATTTTGTTTTAAGCGGTTTTAAGGAAAATATTAAAAAATTTATAGCCGCGTCGGATTTAATAATAGTCCCGTCGGGTCTTGAGGGGATGGGAAGCATTATTATAGAATCCTGCGCTCTGAAGAAAGCCGTGATAGCATCAGACGTTGGAGGAATTCCCGAAATAATTGTTAATAACGAAACAGGGCTTTTATTTAAGACAGGGGATTTTGCCGAGCTTGCCGATAGAATCATTTTTTTAATAGATAAACCGGAGTTAATTGAAAAGCTCGGTTTAAATTGCTATAATGAAGTTATTAAAAAATTTGACGCAAAAATAATTAGTTCCGAAACCACATCATTTTATCTGGATTTGTTAAATGAAATATCCTAAGCGGAACCCAAATTCTTTGACATCCGCATAAGGTTTATAAAATGTATGAGAATAAATGCTTATAAATTGTTAAAAAGTTTTATAGTATTTTTTATTATTTTATTTTTAGCTTATTCAATATTTTTTTCATTTAATATCACGGCTTTTTCCAGACGGACTTTAAAATTTAAACTTGTTTCTTTTTTAAGATATTCGTCTGTAAAACCCGAATTTTTAAAATTCATAGACCTGAACTTTAACGTTTTGGCTTCCGATTATTTTTGGACGCTTTTCGTTCAGGAGGTTTCGTCCTTTAGGCTTGCGAAGATGCATTATCCGTATATGTATAAAATATCGTTTATAACGGTCTCCTTGAATCCAAATTTTAATTATGCTTATCAAGCGGGAGGAACGCTTCTCGGTTTGGCGGGAAAACCGAGAAGAGCGATAAGATTATTAAAGTTAGGAATGCGGCGCCTTAAAGGAAACTGGAACATACCGTTCTTGATAGCTTTTAACTATTTTTACAGTCTCGGTAATTACAAAAAAGCCGCATATTACCTAAAATATGCAGTCGATATGAAAGGCAGTCCTAAATACTTAGAATTTTTGTATGCCAAGCTTCTCAACAAGTCCGGCAGTCTCAAAAAAACCCTCGGCTTTCTTGAGGATATGTATAAAAATAACAAAAATCCTTATATAAGGCAAATAATAAAATATAGGATAAACGCTGTAAAAAAAGAGATAGCGCTTAAAAAAGAACATAAAAATTATAAAATTCCTTATTCTTTAAAGCTGTTTTTGCCGCATAAGAATAACGCATGAAGGGAATTATGATTGAATTAAAAAACGTAACGAAATATTTCAGGGTCGGGTTTTTTGGAACTAAAAAAAATGCGGTAGAAAACCTTTCTTTAAGCATAGAAGAAGGAAAAGTTACGGGTTTTTTCGGTCCGAACGGCGCAGGTAAATCCACGACGATTAAAATGATTGTCGGGCTTATTAATCCGTCGGGCGGGAATATTAAAATAAACGGCTATTATGCTTCGGATTACAGGGCGAGGCTTAAATTGGGCTATTTGCCGGAAAATCCCAGTTTTCCGCGCGGGCTTAAAGGTATAGAAATTATTAATTATTATTCAAAATTGTTGGATAAAAGAATAAATAAAGATGAAATTTACGATGCATTAAAATTAGCCGGTATTTTTTATGCAAAAAATATTCAAGCCAATAAATATTCTAAAGGAATGACCCAGAGGCTGGCGTTGGCCGTTTCTATTTTGGGCGATCCGGAAATTTTAATTTTCGACGAACCGCTGTCCGGATTAGACCCTATCGGACGAAAAGAGTTTAAGGATATAATATTTAAACTGAAAGAAAGAAAAAAAACCATATTTTTCTCCTCGCACGTGCTTGCCGATAGCAAAGAATTATGCGACAGCATCGCCGTTCTCGTAAACGGCAGATTAATAAAAAATAAAGACGTTGCGGATATCGAAAAAGAAGCGGAAGGTTATGCGGAAGAGAAAAAAGATTATCGTTTGCCGGCAGAATATAACACTCCCTTAGAAATTTATCTGTACGATTTAATGCTTAAAAACAGGAAAAATTAGAGGATTCTTAATGAAAAAGATTTTATACGGGACGGCGTATTCTTTTAAAGAGATAAAAAATTCCAAAATTTTTTATTCGTTTTTAATATTTGCGTTGATTCTTATATCCGGCAGTTACTTTGTTTCCCAGACGAGTTTTATAAACCAAGGCAGAATTATGGTCGATTTTTCTATATTCGCCATATCTATTTTTAATATTTTTATAGGCATTTTTATAGGCGCTTCAGTAGTTTACGACGATATAGAAAAGAAAAGCGTTTTCCTTACTATTACAAGACCGCTAAAAAGAACGGAATATTTAATAGGTCGTTTTTTGGGGCTTGCGTCGGCAATAATATTTTCGACGATTATAATGATGCTGATTTTTTATGCCGTCCTTTTAATTATGCATAAATTTATCGTACCGGTCGGATATTCTGCCGGAAACGTTAAAGATAAGTTTATCTTCTATTCCCTGCCCCAACCCCTTATCATTCAGGCTCTCTTCATAATAACGGAATCGATATTCATTGCTTCTGCGGCGCTGCTTTTTTCTTTAATAACATCAAAGGCTTTAGCGTCTATATTTGCAATACTCGTTTTTTTCATAGGCAACATTTCCGGCAGGATGAACGATTTAATAATGCCCGTGAAAAAAATTATAAACGGGAAAATAGTAGTAGTTCATCAGGCAAACCATATCTTGGCGGCGATAGTTCATTTTATTTATACCGTTTTGCCCAACTTTTCTATATTCAATATAAGCTCCGAAGCGGCATACAAAGTAAATATTTCTACAGGCGCAATCTTTTACAGAATTATTTACGGTCTAAGTTATACTATTTTATTGTTTATTGCATCATCCTTTATATTTGCAAAAAAGGATATCAGCTGATAACAAAAATATCGTATGATTCAAAAATATAACAACGGACTTACTTCTAAAGAAGCTGCGAAAAAATTATCGGAATACGGCCGCAATCAGATTTTTAAACCTGCAAAAATAAGTCTTTTCGGCATAGTCAAACGCGAGATTGCGGAACCCATGATTCTTCTTTTGCTGGTAGTCGGTTTTTTATACGGCGTCTGGGGAGAGATAGAAGACACGGTCACAATTTTCATTGTAATTTTTTTGCTTGTTTCAGTGGAAGCATTTAACGAATTCAGAGCCAAAAAAGCCATTGATTCTCTGGAAAAAATTGCAGCGCCGAAAACAAGGGTTATAAGAGACGGCGGCGTATCGAAAATCAATTCGGAAGAGGTTGTGCCGGGAGACATTTTAATTTTAATTCCGGGGGTTAAAATTTCGGCAGATGCGAAAATCAGGCATAGCGAGGACTTACAAATAGATGAGTCGCCGCTTACAGGAGAATCGTATCCAAGTGATAAAAAATCCGGCGAAGATATTTTTGCCGGTACGGTTGTTGTTTCGGGAGAAGGGCAGGCCGAAGTTTTCGGCACGGGTAAAAATACAAAACTCGGTGAAATCGCCTTTATGATGAAGCAGATCGAGCCACAAAAAACCGCTTTGCAAATAGCTATGAAATCTCTGGCGGGAAAATTGGTCTATATTGCCGTCTTTTTATCTGCATTTGTAACAATTTTAGGAATTTTAAACGGCCTTGATATAGAAACTATGATTTTAACGGGACTTTCCCTGTCCTTTGTTACAATACCCGAAGAACTGCCGATTGTTATTACTATGGTTTTAGGATTAGGCGCTTACTCTCTGTCCAAAAAAAATTTTTTTATTAAAAAAATTAATGCCGCCGAAACATTGGGTAATACTACTGTAATTGTTACCGATAAAACTGGAACAATAACCGAAAGTAAAATGAAAATAGTTTCGCTTTATCCGGGAGACGACGATAAAGCGAAAGCAATTATTCAAAAGGCAATCAATGCTTTTTCTCAATATTCTTTGTCCGGCATGGAGCGAGAAATTAAAAGCAAAGCCTTGGAACTAGGAGTAACCGTAATGCCGCAGGAAACGGTACGCCAGAGAAATTTAGGCAACGGGCGAAAGTCGAGATCCGTAGTAAGAAAAAATGGAAACGAATATGAATTGTTTGTGAGCGGCGCACCCGAGGAAATTTTTACTATGTGCCCCGATATAAAGGACGATATTAAAAATGAATTAAACGAACAAACGTCTAAAGGCAGGAGAGTTATCGCGGTTGCTTATAAAAAAATAGTTTCTGGCGAAGAAAGTCTTAGCTTTAACGAACTTGAAAAAAAATTGGATTTTGAAGGATTAATCAGTTTTGAGGATCCTCCGAGAAATGGAGTAAAAGAAACGATTGCAAAAGCGGCTGAGGCCGGCATTAAAACTATAATGGTTACCGGAGACCACGCTTTGACAGCCGGTTTTATAGCAAAAGAAGTCGGTATTTTGACTGAAAGCGGACATGTGTTAACAGGCGAAAATTTAGACAGCTTAACGGATGAGGAATTGCAAAATACCGTAAAAACCGCTTCAGTTTTTGCCAGAAATACGCCGCAGCACAAATATCGCATTGTCCAAGCGCTTCGCAAAAACGGAGAAATAGTGGCTGTCACAGGAGATGGAATTAATGATGTTTTGGCTCTAAAGAGTGCAAACATAAGCATAGCTATGGGTATCAGGGGAACGGATGCCGCTAAAGAGGCGGCAGATATTGTTTTGGCGGACGACAACTATATTACCATTGCGCATGGTATTTTTGAAGGCAGGAAATTTTTTGATAATTTGCAAAAAGGAATAAAATATTATCTCTCCGTGAAGGTTTCGCTGATACTTATATTTCTTATACCGGTTCTTCTATATATCCCCGTCCCCCTTATACCCATTCAAATAATTATTTTGGAATTATTTATGGATTTGGCGGCATCAACCGGTTTTGTTGCCGAGCCCGGGGAAAAAAATATCTATTCCCGCCCGCCCCGCAATCCTCAAGAAAGTATAATTAGCGGTAAAGTGGTTAAAGATATTTTAATTAAAGGAGCGGTTTTGTTCATGGCGGTAAGCTCCGTTTATTTTTATACCCGCCTCAAAAATTTTGATATTGTTCAATCGCGGACGCTTGCTTTTTCGTCGTTGATTATCGGGTATATCGTTCTCGTTTTTATTTCGCGCTCCGACGACGAATCTATTTTTTCGATAGGAATGTTTTCAAATAAGGTTATCAACCTCTGGTCGTTTGCAGCCGTAGGATTTCTTTTTCTAGAAATATATGTTCCCTTCCTGAGAGAAAGATTTGGTCTTTTCCCCGTCAGTCTCTTGCAATTATTACTTACAGCCTTAACCACGACAGTTATAATCGGTTTTTTAGAGTTAAGAAAAATATTTGTCCGAAGTGTTTATTTGCAGGCTTAATGCGCGGATTAACTTATCTCGGGAAAAGTTTTGAACCTTACACTTCCCCTTGCGGGCTATCGCCCTTACTGGGGGGTTCTCATCCCTCTCTAAACTGCCGTAATGAATTATATGCTGAAAACTACTTGAGTGTCATAACCGGCGGAGAGAGAGGGATGACACTCCAGCAGACACAAAAGCCTTGCTTTTGTAAACGCCTGCTTACGTATCTTAAGGACGCTAAAAGCGACAAACCCCCAAACGCGCTTCGCGCTCCGGGTGTTCGAATCCAATTACCTTTTAGATATTTCTTACTTATTTAGAAATTAGGTTTTTAACTGGCGGAGAGAGAGGGATTCGAACCCCCGGATGTTTTAAGCATCAACGGTTTTCAAGACCGCCGCCTTAAACCGCTCGGCCATCTCTCCATAGAATCAGAATAAGAATTTATATTACTATATTATAGATATTGAACGGTTATATTTCAATATAAAAGTGTTAAATCATAATGCGGGCGAATATTTCGGACGATAAAAGCGCGCCTTTTAAAGTCAGTATAATATTTTCTTTAAAATTCTGCATAAGCCCTTCTTTTATGAATTTATCTATAACTTCCTGACCGGCTAATTCCGATAGCCTTTTTGCGTTAATTCCGGAAGCCGTTCTTAAAGTTAGGAATATTTCCTCGTTTATTTTATCTTTTTCCGTCAGTATTTCGATAAAATCCCGCCCATTTTTATTATCGCCGGTTTTTTTTGAAATATTATCCGCATATTTATCTAAATCCGATACATTGGTTTTTCTGATTTCTTTTCCGTCTTCAAATTTTAAAAAAGATGAAGCCGAAGGGCCTATCCCTAAATATTCGCCCCTATTCCAGTAGTTTATGTTATGCCTGCTTTCGTATCCTGCTTTTGAAAAATTAGATATTTCATAGCGGATATAGCTCTTTTCAGCTAACAATCCGCATAATATTTCATAATATTCCGCTATGTTTTCTTCCGGTATAAATCCGGCGCCGTTTTTTTCATCGTAAATTTTATAGAATTTCGTACCCTTTTCGATGCTGAGCATATAAGCCGAAATATGCGCCGGCTCCATATCCAGTATTGCCCCAGCGTCATTGTAAAAAATATCTTCGGTTTGCCCCGGCAGTCCTATTATTAAATCTATTGAAATATTTTTAAATCCGGCTTTTTTTGCGTTATTTGCCGCTTTATAAATATCATTTTTATTATGTATCCTGCCCGCCGTTTTTAGCGCGCCGTCGTCAAAACTTTGCGCTCCTATAGACAGCCGGTTTACTCCAAGCGATTTCAGGGCGTATAATTTTTCTAAGTCCCCGCTTTCGGGGTTTATCTCCGCGGTTATTTCGACATCTTCCGCAATTTTAAAGCTTTTCCGTATATAATCCATCAAGTTGTCAAAAAAGTTTACGGGCATAATAGACGGAGTGCCTCCGCCGAGATATATGCTGTTTATATGAGAGCCTTCAAGAGAATATTTTTCGGACATAATTTCTGTTTCTTTTATCAAAAGTCCGGCATATTGTTCGAAATCGGCGGAATTGCCTGCCGGCTTTAATTTTGATAAAGGTATGGAATAAAAACTACAGTAATTGCATTTGCTTTTGCAGAACGGCGTATGAATGTAGATACTTAATTCTTTCATGTTTCAGCCCTTAGGTTCTTATAATTAACAATTATATATGATATAATAATAAAAAGTATATTTATTAAATTGAATTTATAAAGACTCGATCTTAAACTTAAATAGGAGGTTTAAGTCTATGGATATCGACAATAATAACTATTTATCTCAAAATGCCCTCAAGATAAAAGACGGCGTGTTTTATACCGGAGCATTCGATCCCGATTTAAGAGTATTCGATATAGTAATACCTACCGCTAACGGAACGACTTATAATTCTTATTTTATTCAGGGGAGCCAAAAAACCGCCCTGATAGACACCGTGAAACTCAATACTAAAGACCAACTGATAAATAAATTAAGCGGCATAACGGACATATCCAAAATAGATTACATAGTTATAAACCATACCGAACCTGACCATTCGGGGGCGCTTCATCTGATTAAAGACATTGCAAAAGACGCAACCTTAGTCTATTCTAAAAATGCCCATCATTTTGTAAAACATATTATTAAAAAAGATTACAATAATATTACGGTCGGCGATGGAGATTCGCTCGATCTGGGCGGAAAAACTCTGCAGTTTATAAGCGCCCCGTTCCTGCACTGGCCGGATACTATGTTTACTTATCTGAAAGAAGATAAAATCCTGTTTCCCTGCGATTTCTTCGGAGCCCATTACTGCGACCCAAAGGTTTTTAACGATTTATTATCTGATAAAGACGAGGCATTCGAAGATTTCAAATATTATTTCACCCATATAATGAGGCCTTTCAAGAACTATTCCTTAAATGCTTTAGAAAAACTTAAAAATTACGATATAGACGTTATAGCTCCGTCGCACGGTCCGATATTAAGAAAAGATTTAAAAAAATATATCGACTGGTATATGGAATCGAGTAAAACATCCAATGCGGATTCAGCCGTTAAAAAGATAGCCGTAATTTATGCTTCGGCTTACGGCAATACCGAAGAAATGGCAAAACACATTGCAAAAGGCGCAAGTATAGACGGACTTACGGATGTATCGCTGATAAACTTGGTCGAACGCGATATTAAAGACGTCGTAGATGATATAGAAAGAGCCGATGCGGTAATAGTAGGCTCGCCCA
>JAJYYR010000028.1 GCA_021800805.1 bacterium | reverse complement strand
ATTTTTGTACCGGAATTTATTATAATTAAAGTTTCTAATAAAATCCTTTCATTAAAGTGGTAATTAAGAATACAAGATTGTACTAATATTGTTAGAATATTGCAACATGCCTCACTGATTTTGCTTGGGGTTCAGGGATAGCTTTCGTCAGGACAAAGCGATTTCTCCTAAATCAGACGGATTAACAGAAATAATGCGCAAACTTACAATATTAATTGTGAGGAAGGGTGAAAATGAAGAAAACGCCGGGTCTTCAAACCCTTTGTTTTTAATGGAGCCGGCGATAGGAATCGAACCTACGACCCGCTGATTACGAAAGAATCTCAATAACTTTTAACAAACCGACTTTCCGCCTGCAATTATAGTATTTATAAGCATTTCAGCAATTCCGATAATTCCGCTTAAATCCCTAAATTTTACTATATTTTGCTATGCAGCGTTGCAAAATCGTTGCAGTAATAAACAAACCCAAAACCCGACTGCCGACTGCCGACCACTTAAAAGCTTTAAAACCCAATGACCAGAAAACCAAATACCTTTTTTTCTTCCAACCGGAAACCCGACTTCCTAAAACCAAGAACCCTAAATCCTAACGTTAGAACATTACATTGTAAGGGTTGTGTAATTTTAAAGAAATTCTGGAGGAAACCTCACACCTGGATAGAGGAAACCTCACACCTGGATAGAGGAAACCTCACACCTGGATAGAGGAAACCTCACACCTGACAGCACTAAACACCTACTCCCGACTGCGTTTGCCATTTCGCAAAGATATTTAAAGATATTTAAAGATTTTTAAAAGGGTCTTTCGACCTGTTTAATTCTTTTTAAAATATTAAATTAAAAATCTTTTTCCAGTTGGAAAGAAAAAAGTTTATTTATAAAATAAATCAGGATTAGTAAATAAGACTGGAGCTATATCATCAAGAATAGAAAACCTAACAGTAGCTATAACGATACCGCGCAAATTTTTCATTTTGTCGAGAGTTAGTATTTCAGTAGAGTCGTAAAGCTTCATATCAAACATAAAGAGCTTCTTACCATTATCATTCATTAATCTAAGCTTTTTTATATAACTTGTTTCTTTATTAATAAATGCCCCTATCACATTATCAGGTAAATTATCAATATCTTTCTGGCTATCAATTTTAACGTATTTAATTACAAGATAATCACGTCTACGTATCAAAGCATAATCGGCAAGAGAGTTATCAGGCATTATTAAGGCGTAAATATTAGGAATATTTTTTAACTGTCCTGCTAAATCTGAATAAACAGGAATTTCGTCATATTTTTTTTTAGATATGTCTTCCGGATTTAATGCGACATAGCTTAAAAGAGGTATGCTAAAGCCTATATTTTTAACAAGTCTTTTAGTTGGTTCTTCAAAATATGACTTTAAATAAGATTTAAAAAAGCCTTTATCAATCGCGTCTGTCAACTTTTGTATCAATTCAATGCGTGGGTGCTTCCAGCCTGATTCAATTTGGGCGATGAGTGCTTTACTTATTCCGCTTTTTTTTGCAAGTTCATCTTGAGAAATACCGTGATATTTTCTAAGCTGTTTAAATGTATTAATTATATACGCTTCATCGTTTGTTAAATCTGGTTTTTTAGTAATTGGCATAAGTGTAATTTTTTTATAATTTAATGATTTAAATAATTATACCAGAATAATTTTTTTCTTTCCAACCAGCCCAGCACCGCAGGTTAAAACCGCTTGCGGTTTTCTCAATATCAAAGGCGAGCGGAGCGGAGGCTTTGGGTATTGAGCAGATACATTAAAATATTTTATTACTTTTAAAAAAAAATTAAAAAAGTTCTTGACAATATTTTATTTAGCGGTATAATAAAAGTGTAATTGTAATAATTTAATTACTAAAAAATTCGTAATAAAAAATGAAAAACCAAGAATTAATATTATACAAAGAATCCGGACTAATAGAGTGCGACGCTCCACTCACAGTGCTGCAAGAGAAGCTATACAACGGACTTTTATATCATGCGCGCAAAACAATGTTTTACAGAGGTGAAGAATATTGGCAAGAAAATCCAGGAAGCAATTATTCTAATGACGTATCTTACGACCACATAAAAAACAAATTCGAAATTAACCTAAACGAACTTGCAAGGATTTCAAACAATAAGACAATAAATTCGTCGGAAGCACAAGCACGTATAGTTGAATTAATGAGTATTAAAGCGGAATACAACATTCTACAAAAAGATAAAAATAACGAGTGGACTTCGTTCGTTCTCATTCCTGAGGTGTCTGTAGTGGGCGGCCGCGTGTTCTATTCACTTCCGCCTTGGTATTTCGACAAATTAAAATTATGGAAAATTAAGGGAAGTCCGGCACCCTTCGCAAAAGTCAATATGAAAGTCCAGAGCCTATTTAATTCGCGGTATGCTCTGCGCTTATATCAGGTTCTTTTGGATTTTTACGGATCTCCATACGGCATACCCACTATAGACTTAGCAGAACTTCGCCGGATACTTGGCATAACAACTAAAAAATTCAAAAGATTCATCGATTTCAAGAAAAATTGTCTCGAACAAGCACTGGACGAAATCAATAATAATCCACTAATTAATTTTAATGTTGATTTTGCTGTTCGCCGTTCTGGTCAGACCCCAACCGGCATTAAATTCAAAATCAGAAATAAAAAAGACGACGTGAACACTGTTCATGTTACTTACAGTAACACTTTATCTGAAAAAGACGAACAAAATCAAATACTTAACGAAAAAAGTATGACGGAAAATAAGGTAAACACTGTTTACCTTACTCTTAGTCATATTTTTAGTAAAAAAAATGAACAAAATCAAGAGGTTATAGAAAAATGGACGCCAACGCCGGAGCTAAAAGAATTGGCCGAAAAATTTATTGCGGCGCACCCAAATTTACCAGCCGACCAAATTAAAAAAATGAAAAAAAGATATTTAAGATAATGAGGTGAAAAATCAATGTTCAACGAAATTAGACAAAAACTAAATGACGTAAAAATGCAAATGAAAACAATCGATAAAAAAACTGCTATCGACGAATATCTATTGCTTTTAAGAGAAAAAGCCGAGCTTGAAAAAAAAATAAACGACGTGCGGATAAAGGCAATTCAACGAGAAAAAAATAAAAAGGAGCGGAGCCGGAAAAATCATATTAAATTTTTAGCGGGCGGGGTAGTAGTAAAACACTATCCGCAGTTTTTAGAATTATCTAACGACATAGAAATCGAAAACGAAATCGAGAAAGTTTTAAAAATCAAAAATTAAATATTTGTATTTATTGTATCTGCTCAATACCCAAAGGCTTCGCCTTTGATATTGAGAAAACCGCAAGCGGTTTTAACCTGCGGTGCTTTAGACTGGTTGGAAAGAAAAAAATTAAGAGGTAAATCGTCGTGGACGAATATATCGGAATATCTAAATATAGCAAACGCCCGAAAAGAGAAAGCGAAAAAACGTTGAAAGTAAACGGCAGGGCAAGGGCTAATTTTTTATCTCATAAGGGAAGTTTTAAAGGTGAAATGTCGCACGTTTTATTTGTTAATGCACAAAATATTAGCGGTGTAGAGAATAAGGGCAGGAGCTCCAAATTTATAGATTATATTATCGACAAAAGCAAGGCTTTAGCTGTGTTCGGCAATAAAGATATGGCAAAAGAGCACTTTAAAAAAATCGAAAATGATATATTACCGAAGCGAACAAATTCAGTGATACAAAGACGTTTAGTAGTGCAGCTCCCGAGAGAGTTTCTTTCAAACGCAGATAAGAACCTTGACGAAATATCGAAAATGTTAGATGAAAAGTATTTTAGCAGGAGTGGAGCTTTCGTAGTTGCGCTTCACGATGGCGGGGCAGACTTTAAAAATCCACATCTTCATATCGTCTTTTCTAATCGGGACGCTGAGCTAAAGAACATTAGGGAGTATCACGATAAAAACTTTTTGAACTCAGTTAAAAACGATATAGCACGGTTTATAAATGTTGAGTTAGGCGTAAAATGCGAGGTATCGAACGAAAGAAAGCCGCAAAATAGGCATTATCCAAGGTGGGTTAGTGAAGCATATAAAAAATATAAAAATAATCCGGACCAACTTAAAAAATATTGCGATAAATATGAAATATTGGCTAATTATGTGAACGATATAAATTTACGGGATAGTTTAAAAGATTTAAAAAAAGAGGAAAAAGAATTTAACCGTAAATTTAATGACTTCGCAAAGAAAAATAAAAAAGTTTTCGATAAAATTCACGGTCCGGAAGAAGCTGGAATCAAAGAAAAAGTAGAAAAAATAAAAAAAGAGGTGATTAGTATGGACTTAGAACCAATTCGTAATATTGACGTCGTTGAATTAGCGGAAAGAATGGGCTTTGAACGTGATAAAACTGACAAAAAGGCTTACAAGCGGGGCGATTTAAAAGTTTCTATCGATGAACGCACGGGGCGGTTTAATTCATTCATAGACCAAAACGTGCACGGCAGGGGAGCAATAGACTTTGTGATGAGAACCGAAAATAAAGATTTTAAGTCGGCGATTGAGTTTTTGAGCTCCGAGTATGCTACGACAGCAACAAAGCCTAATTCTTCTTTCCATCTCCAACGAGAAAAAGAAAATATCCAACAAGCAAAACAAGAAGAACCGGAAAAAAAAGAACCAGAAAAAAAGATTTTTGAGCTTCCAACGAGAACCGAAAACATAGAAAAACTAAAAAGCTATCTTGTTGGAAAAAGAAAAATAAACAAAAAAATAGTCGATAAACTCATTGCCGAAAATCTAATTTATCAAGATGTTAATGGCAATGTTGTTTTTGTATCGAGGGACTTAACAGGTAAAGAAATTACGGGCGCAGAGCTTAAAAATGAAAACTTTAAGGGGCTTGCCAAGGGCAGTGATCGGAGCGCGGGAGCTTTCCAAATTAGAACGACTGGTTCCGGCGATAAAAGATTAGTAATAACGGAAGCCGCAATTGACGCTATTTCATATTTTTCGCTAAAAATGCCGCAAAATACTGCGATTGTTAGCACGTCAGGAGTAATGCCGCATACAACAAAGTTTATCGACGATTTAATTCAAAAAAAAGGAATTAAAAAAGTCGTCGTCGCATACGATAACGACGTAGCGGGACAGCTTAACGCATACAAAATGAAAGCTGACATTGAAAAAAAATATCCGGACCTTAACGTAGAAATCGAGAGGTCGAAAGCGAAAGATTGGAACGAAGACTTGCTGCAGCTGCAAGAAATCGAAAAAATGCAAACGCAGGAGCTGCAAGCAAAACAGCAAAAAAAGGTAAATAGTCCATTTATTAATATCACAAACGAAAACAAATTAAAGAGGTGATTTTTATGTTTTTTTTAAAGAAATTGAGTAATAGCAAGGCTTTAAGACCTCGTAGCCGTTACGAGTTTATTTTTTTAGCGGTATTTTTATTTTTTGCTTTTACTCCCTTAACGGCTTCGGCGCAAATTCTTGTTACCGACCCTATTTCCACCGGCATACAGGCGATTATTCAGCACCTTGCCGCGGCAAATACCGCCATAGAGGCGGCGGAGTCTAAAATACAGACGGAACTTTCCGCTTTGGCGTATGCCCGGCAGGGCAAACAGCTTATGAATCAGATACAGGAACTCCAGCAGGAAAGCTCTACGCTTTTAACCTCGGTCAATAACATCGAAGGAACGGTTATGATGCCCGCGGGCGAACTGCAGGGGCTCAAAAACTCTTTAACCGAAGAACAGATGAATATGCAAAACATAATCGCGCAGGAAAAAGCTCTCGGCAATCCGCAGATGTCGCAATTCCTGCAGAATTACGCAAACACTTACGGCGACTACGGCACGGCGAACGAAACGCCGACTCAGGCGGCGCAGGGCGCGTATAACCAATATAATACGGCAAATACTCAGGCCGCCCAGACTGCCGCATACGGACAGTCTATTCTCGATAATTCGCAGAATAACCAGAATTTAATATCGCAGCTGGGGGCGAACGTCGCGGCCGCCCACGGTCAGGTCGCGGCGGAGCAGGCTAACGGTCAAGCGTTAGTAGCTTTAACGGAAGAAGTAAACCAGCTTAATAAGCTCGAAGCGCAGCAGGCTAAATTAAAAGCAATGCAGGCGGGAGCTCAAGACTCGCAGCAGGCGGCCGTGGCCGGAAACCGCGCAAACGAAAAAGTATTTACGGTTCCTACTCCGCCAAGCGTTCAAAGCGGGTTCGGGCAGTATCCGAATGTTACGAATTTTAAATAAATTTTAAGAGAGGTAATTAAAATGCCTAAAAAAATATTTCTTTTAAGCAGTCTATTATTTATTGCCTTGAATTTTGCCGGCTGTGCAAAATATACGCCATCTTATCATAGCTTTAAATATTATTCAAAGCATAAAAAACAAGCATTAAAAGTTTATGATTTCTGCGATAAAAATTATCCGGGTTGGCAAAATCAAGAGCCTGAAAATAGAGCCGCTGCAAAGCGACTTGCAAACTGTGCAAATGCGAAATCGGGGTATTGGATACAAAATATATTCAAACCGCCGCAGCCGCCCCATTTAAAAAATAATTTTTAATCGGGAGATAGATAGCCATGAAAAAATTTATTTTATTTTTAACGTTAATTTTAGTATTTGGATTAAGCGTAAAGGCCTTTGCATGGAATCCGGCCGCGCTTAAAGATACAGTATCGTCGCTATCGACTCCAAACGGAGCGGCCGCGGCCGCCCGGAATACTCCGGCGGGTCAGAACTTTTCCAACACTTTCCAAAAAGTATATCTGCTCGGCGGAGCGATCGACCAGGCGGGTCCGAAAATCGCAGCGAATTTAACCGACGCGTCAGGCCAGCTTTTCTTTTATCTTGCCGTAATTTCCTTAATCCTTTGGTCTATTCAAAATCTTATGTTCGGAAACAAAGGAATAAAAGAGTTTATGCTTTATTTCTTTTTCCTTATGGTAGTCCGGGGCCTTCTCGCCGGGTATAATTTTTTCTTCGTCGGGGGCGTTGCAATATTCTTTAAAGACCTCGGCCAAATGGCCGCCGGAACGACTTTAAGTCCAATTCAATACTATTCGCTAATGGCCCTGAACGTTTACCGTTTCATCGCCGAAGCAAGCCTAAACCCCGGCTCTTTCGTAAGCGGATTTTTGCTATCTTTAACGGGTATTGCAGAAGTCGCCGCGGTTTTGATATTTTTTGGCCTCACGCTGCTTTTGCTAATTTTGGCACTAATTATTTTGGGCACGATAGTCTTAATCCATGCTTATATCGCCATTGCCTTAATTAGCGGTTATATTCTCGTGCCTTTTATGATTTTCAAGCCGTTAGAGTTTCTTTGGAACGGCTGGCTTAAATTTTTAATCACGGCTTGCCTTTCATATTTTTTGCTCTATGTCGTAATGGCTCTGGAAAAAGGGACTTTGGACGCGGTTGCAAGTTCAAGCGCGCTAAACGCAAGTCCGGCAACTTTGGGTTCGGTCTGGGCGATTCTGTTTCTCGTCGCTATCTTTGCGTATCTAATAATGAAAGTTCCCAGCATTGCCGGCGAAATAGTCTCAGGTATGCCGAATATGAGTTTTTCCGGTGTAGTGGGCGTGGCGATGACGGTCGCAAGCGTAGCCATGGGCGGTCCGGCTACGGTAATGAAAGGCGCGCAAGCTATTAGAAACTTGGCGAAAGGTAAAAGAGGAGGAAAAGAATAATGACGATTAAGAAAAAATTGCGAGAAAACAGCGAGAAAATCGAGAAAAGACTTGAAGAATTTGAAACTATCGGCAACGAACAAATGGCAAAAGTGGCCGATAAAATCGACGAATTTTTTAAAAAGAAAAAAATATCGAAACTGCAGGGCTTTATTATCGTCTTCATTATGGCTCTCGTATTTTTCACGTTGACAGGCGATATGTTTAAAATTAATTCTTGGTATCCATTGAGAATAAGCTGGGTTAATCCGATAGCGTCTATTCAAAAAACTGTAAATACTGTAAACAAGGAGGCTAAAAAATGAGCAAGAAAACAAAAACATTATTAATTGCTGGAATTGCGATAATTGCAGCATGTTTCATATTTTCGTATGCGTTTCCGGTTCCTAAAGCAAAAACAAACTTTAAACCGTCGTATGCAAACGTCGCAAAGAGCTTCGGTAAATATCCGGGCGTGAAGTTTTAGGGTTCTTGGTTTTCGGGTTTCGGGTTTCGGGTTGGAAAAAGAAAAAGGTCTTTGGTTTTCGGCAGTCGGGTTTAAATGGTTTTTTAGTCGTCGGGTTTTGGCAGTTGGTAGTTGGTTTTATGGGTTTTAAACGATCGTCTGGTTTAGGTTAATGGTTTTATACCTACCAGCTCCATTCCGAGCCTTAAAACGCAAATTTGAAAGGATTTTTTAACGTAAAATTTAAAAATACGGGGTTAAGCCCCGCCAGAGGAGGCTTGAAAATGAGCGAAGAAATGATTGCAGTTAACGCCGAAAGATATAAAAAAATACTAAAAAGATATGAAAAGCTCTACGACCAAAACGAGAAACTTAAAAAAGAAGCGCAGAAGAGAAAAGAAGTTCCGGAAAAATTATTTGAATTGAAAGAAAAAATCAAAACGTTGGAAAAAGAGCTCGACAACGTAAAAAAAGACAACGAACAATATCGTCAAATC
>JAJYYR010000003.1 GCA_021800805.1 bacterium | reverse complement strand
ATTTTTGAGAGTTAAAAAGTTGAAAGGCTTATTTACTGCGGTTTTAATTGGTTGCGGGGGCAGGATTCGAACCTGCGACCTTTGGGTTATGAGCCCAACGAGCTACCGGACTGCTCCACCCCGCGATAATTTTTACATCATATAATTATTTCATTATATAGTTTAATTAATTTTATTGCAAGCTTATTTTGTCGAATTTCCTAAAAACTCCTTGATTTTTTCCGTCCAATTTATAATAATGATTAAGATAAGATATTTTAAAACCTACTTTAATATTTAAGAATCTAATGCAGGAGTGAGATAATTATAATTATGGATACTACAACTACAGAAAGCAAAAAAACTCCATTATACGACGAACATGCTAAAATGGGGGCGAAGATTGTTTCGTTCGCGGGTTTTTATATGCCGCTTTATTATAAAAGTATAATAGAAGAACATTTGAACGTAAGGAATAATTCTGGAATATTCGACATAAGCCATATGGGAGAGATAACCGTAAAGGGCAAAGACGCTTCGGCTTTCGTCGATTACGTTTTTACCGCCGACGTTTCAAAGATAGAGCAGGGAGAAATAGTATATTCTTTAATTTTGAATGAAAAAGGCGGCATAATAGACGACGTTACTATTTTTAAGTTTTCCGAAGACGAATATATGGTCGTGGTTAATGCGGCGAATACTCAAAAAGACTTTTCATGGATACGCTATATGCAGACCGAATTTCAGAAAAAAGGGAAAGACGTTTCTGTAGAAAATATCAGCGACGGGATAGGACTGCTTTCCGTGCAGGGACCTAAGTCAAGGGATTTAATTTACCCGTTAATAAGCGACGTCGTCAAAATAGGAAAATGCGGTCTATTCGATTTTAATTTTAAACCTAAGCCGATACAAGATTTGAAGCATTTTGAGTTCGGATGCGCAGAATTCAAAGACGTAAATATAGAAGCATTAATATCGAGAAGCGGTTACACCGGAGAGTTTGGGTTTGAGATATTCGTCCCCGCCGAAAAAACTGCGGCGTTATGGAACTATCTTTTGAAAAATTCTAATCTTTCCAATCTTCTTCCGGTCGGTCTTGGCGCAAGGGATACTTTGAGGTTCGAGGCGACTTTGCCGCTTTACGGACATGAACTCGACGAAACTATAAATCCTTACGATGCGGGTCTCGAAAAATATCTTTCGGACGCGAAAGATTTTATCGGAAAAGAGGCGTTAAAAAATATTAAAAATAAAGAAAAAAGATTAATTTTCTTTAAGCTTTCAGGCAAGCAGATACCGAGACATTCTCAGAGGATACTCGACGAAAACCTTAAACCTATCGGTTGTATCGCCAGCGGGACATACAGTCCTTCAAATAAATTTCCCATAGGCAGCGCCTATATTTCCGATGCGGGAGTCAATCCTTCTTTTTTAAAAAATTTTTTTATAGATATAAGGGGAAATTTTGAAAAAGCCGAAGTGGTTTCGCCTCCGTTCCATAGAAAAGTCAAAGCAGGTTCTCCAAAATAAAGATACAAATAAATTAATTAAATTAAATATGTTTAAGCTAAGGCAGGGGGTTAAAAATGATTAAAAGCGGGTCGTTTTATTTCTCTAAAACGCATGAATGGGTAGGCAGGGATTCAAATAATAAATATCGTATCGGAATTTCGGATTTTGCGCAGTCTGAACTTGGAGACGTGGTTTACATTTCTCTTCCGGAAGCAGGAAAAACTTATAAAAAAAACGACAAAATAGGCGAAATAGAATCGGTCAAATCGGTTTCGGAAATTTATGCGCCGGTCGACTTTAAAGTACTTTCCGTAAATGCAAATCTAAACGATACGCCCGAACTTATAAACAAGGATCCTAACGGCTCCGGTTTTATCGCTGAGGTGGAATTGCTGGGCGACCCCGATACAAACGGATTAATGGACGATAGCGCATATAAAACTTTTGTAGCTACTTCGCACCATGAATAATTTTCATTATTTTCCTAATTCAAAAAAAGACACGGCAAAATTATACCGCATTTTAGGTATTAAAGATAAAAAAGAGCTTTTCGGGAAGATACTCGGCGATATTCCTCTTATGGACGTGCGTTCCTTAAAAGATCTGCCGGAAGAGATGGACGAAGGGGCTTTATTTCGTTTTTTTTTGAATATCGATTATAACATTCCGGCAAAAAACAAAACTGCCGTCTTTGCCGGAGGCGGAATATACGATCATTTCGTTCCCTCCGCAATCGACGCTCTATTGTCGAGATCGGAATTTTATACTCCTTACACCCCTTATCAACCCGAGGTAAGTCAAGGAACTCTTTTTGCCCTTTTTGAATTTCAGTCGATGATTGCGGAAATTCTCGGTATGGACGTCGTAAACGCATCTATGTACGACGGCGCCGAAAGTCTTGCGGAAGCCGTTTTGACGGCATTAAGGCTGTCGTCTATAAACAGGGATTTGCCCGTAAGCCATAAAGACGATTTAATCCTGATTTCCGAAGGAGTAAATCCGAATTATAATTCTGTTATTAAAACATTTACCGGCGGCACCGGCGTTAAAATCTTGAAAATAAAAATAAACGACAAAACTGGTCGGACCGACGTTTCCGATTTAAAATCAAAGCTCGGTAACGGAAGCAGAGTGTCTGCGGTGGTCGTCCAACAACCCAACTATTTCGGGATTATAGAAAACTTGGAAGAGCTTGAACCGCTTATACATATTAATTCAAGTTCCCCGTTTTTCATAGTATCTTCAACCGAACCGTACAGTTTCGGCGTTATTAATCCGCCCGGATTTTATAATGCCGATATTTTTGCAGGGGAAGGGAACTCTTTCGGAAATTATATGAATTTCGGCGGACCTCTTTTAGGTCTTTTTGCCGCAAAAAAAGAATATGTGCGGCAGATGCCCGGAAGAATAGTCGGGAGAACTAAAGACGGAAAAAACAGGGACGCCTACGCCTTTATCCTTTCCACGAGGGAGCAGCACATAAGGAGAGGGGCGGCTACGTCCAATATATGCACCAACAGTTCTTTAAACGCCGTCAGAGCCGCAATATATCTGTCTTTATGTTCAAAGAGCGGGTTTAAAGAAATAGCTTCGTTAAATCTCAAACTTGCGCATATATTAAGAGATAAATTATTAATTACCGGATTATTCGAACCTTTATATTTAGGCGACTTTTTTAACGAATTTTCTATGAAGATTAAAGGAAACAAAAATAGGACGACCGCCGTCGGATTTATCGAAAAAATGGCGGAAAGAGGCATTCTGGCGGGTATAGCAATTTCCGAAAACAGTATCTTAATATCTGCTACCGAAAACAACAGTTTAAGCGATATAGAAAAATACGCTTACAACGCAAAAGAGGTGTTAAATGTCTAAATTTCCCGGAATCAAAGGTATTTTTTTAGATGAAGACCCGTTAATAGAGCAGAGTTCTAAAGGATTAAAAGGCATAAGTATACCGGACTGCGGCTTAAAAAAATCGGATTTAAAAAAAGACGAAAGCGCTTATATAGACGCAAAATATATAAGAAAGAATCCCCCCGAACTGCCACAAGTATCCGAACCTACCGTGGTAAGGCATTTTACAAGGCTTTCGAGCTGGAATATGTGCGTAGATACCGTTTTTTATCCTTTGGGTTCATGCACGATGAAATATAATCCCAAAATAAACGAAAAAATCGCATCGCTTGAAAATATAAAAAATTTACATCCCTTAACCCCGGCGGACTTAATCCAACCGGTATTAAAAATCATTTACGATTTCAACAAAATTTTATGCGGGCTTACAGGGTTAGCCGAATTCAGTTTTGCGCCGCAGGCAGGAGCGGCGGGGGAGTTTGCCGGCTTGAAAATTATTAAAAAATATTTCGAATTGAAAGGCGAAGATAGAAAAACTATATTAGTGCCGGACAGCTCGCACGGAACAAATCCCGCAAGTTCAGTTCTCGCCGGATTTACGCCCGTAGAAATTAAAACCGGAAAAGCGGGGACTTTAGATGCCGGAGAATTGGAAAAATTTATTTCAAAAGACGTAGCCGGAATTATGATAACCAATCCAAATACGTTCGGGGTTTTTGAAAAAGATATAAAGAAAATTGCCGACATTATGCATAAAAACGGCTCTTTTGTTTATATGGACGGAGCTAACTTTAACGCTTTTCTCGGAAGCGCAAGGGTTTCGGATATGGGAATAGATTTAATACAGCTTAACCTGCATAAAACGTTTTCGACTCCGCACGGGGGCGGCGGTCCGGGAAGCGGAGCAATAGGCGTCGTAGAATCTTTAAAAGAATTTCTTCCCGTGCCTTACGTAAAGGTTAGCGGAGGATTATACGAATTAGCGCAAGATAAAAAAAATACGATAGGAAGAATGACGCCGTTCTTATGCAACTTTGCGGTAGTAATCAGGGCATACGCCTACCTGCTCTCTTTAGGCAGGGAAAATATAGGTTCGGTAAGCGAGATTGCAGTGCTGAACGCAAACTACGTTAAGAAAAGGCTCGGGAAAATATTATCCGGTTCCGACCCGTTTGAAGAAGGCTTTTGTATGCACGAGTGCGTTTTTAACGACAAAGCTATAGAAGAAAACGGTATTTCCACTCTCGAGCTGTCAAAAATTTTAATAGATTACGGTTTCCATCCCCCGACGGTCTATTTTCCTAAAAATATACACGGAGCTATTATGATAGAACCTACAGAAACCGAATCTATAAGGACGCTGGATAATTTTATAAAAGCCGTCCAAGAAATAAGGTTTAAAACCAAAAAACCTAAAGCGGTTAAGTCCCCGCAAAAAACAAAAGTCGGCAGGGTCAATGAAGTTCTGGCAAATAAGCATCCGGTATTTAAATATTAATATAATACGGTATAATTTTTCTATCGCAAAATTAAGGTATAATAAATATATATTAAGTTTGGGGTGAAATATGAATATGAATTTTAAAGACGTAAATTTCGGGTCTGCCGACGGCGGAAGCCTATACGGATCTTTGTTCGGTTCATATCCCGATATCGTTATACTTGCCCACGGGAGAGTTTTTAATAAAGAAAGCTATTATGACCTGTGCGACGTCCTGCTGAAAAATAAAATATCTTCATTAACTTTTGATTTTAGGGGATATGGAAATTCAAAACCCGGGAGCGCAGGGCTAAACGCCTACGGAGAGGATATTATAGGCACGGTAAAGTTTACGCAGGATTTGGATTTTGTAAAAAATATTACTTTATTAGGCTCGAGTATGGGCGGCGGAGCGGTTTTGAACGCGTCCAAGCTTTACCGCCCTTCCGAAATAAAATCTGTTATCGCCCTTTCCCCCGTTTATACGGAAGGCGTAGATTTTATAGACGTGCCTATCCATTATCTCGGAACTGAAGGAGAACAGTTTGCGGAAGGCATAAAAAAGATGTTTGCTATGACAAAATCGCCGAAAACCGTTCATTTTTTTAAAGGTTCGGCGCATGCCCAGAATATTTTTGCCACGGAAGCGAAAGACGAGCTTATTTCCCTTATAATATCCTATATTAAAAACGAAAATATAAATAAAAATAAAGCGGAATAAATAAATTATGCCCGCTATTATCTTCGTTTTTTTCGTTATACTTTTGCAGAGGGCAAATACCAACCTTATCCAATCTATTAACCCGCTCTTCGTAAGGTACGTTCTAGATAAAAACCTTTTTTTCGTCGGAATTACGACGGCGGTTTATGCGGTAAGCACTCTTTCGGTTAGGTATCTTATAAGCATAAGAATCAAACCGCAGGCTATTTCAAACTTCGTAATCGCCGGGCTTTTATTATTTTCGGCGGCGATACTCGGTTATTTTTTTTCTACGAGTTACGTAGAATTTTTAATATTCGTCGTAATATCCGGTTTTGCTACGGCGATAATAATGCCGTTTCTTCTGTCGCTGGTGCATCTGGTTTCCGATAAAGCCGTTATAGAAAAAAACCTTACGATATATTCGCTTATGTTAAGTCTTGCGCTTGTTTTCGGGCCGCTGTTAAGTTCAGCCGTTTTGACCGTTTTTCCTATCCGCTGGATTTATATTATGCTGTGTCTGTTTGGGGTAACGGCGTTTTTCTTTGCCGTGAAAATCCATGTAAAGAGCAAAGAAGCCATTATTGAAAAATTGGACGACGGCAAGAGCGGCTACGGCGATGATAAGCGAGAAAGCCAAGTCGCCGGTTCGGTTTATTCGTTGTTTAAAAACCGCGGATTTTTAGAAGTGGTTTTTTATAATACGACCTTCAGTATAGCCTTCGCGTCCGTAGTAGCGCTCGGCGGCGTTTTTGCAAGAGATAATTTCCATATAAAATATTTTGAAATAACGCTTTTATTTTCTCTTTTTTTTATTTCTTCCCTGATAACGAGACTCATTCTTCTTTACTTTACAAAAAAAGGCGTTATTAAGAATAAAACCAAGATCCTGAATATTTCCATATTGGTATCCGTAGCGTCTTTCGTCTTAATGGTTTTTTCTAAAAGTATCGATTTTTACGCATTAAGTTTAATAATATTCGGGATTCCGCACGCCCTTATTTTTCCTATCGGAACTATGAGGATATCGGAAACGGTCGATATGAAGGATATGGTAGCCGCAAATACGATATATCAGTCGAATTTCGATATAGGCGGAATTATAGGACCGTTTTTTCTTTCGTATTTAGCAGGCATTTATTCCGTAAGGTTCGTTTTCGGTATAGTCGCCGTCTTCCTGTTCGGGGCATTTACCTTCGGCAGATATATGGAATATAAAAATAATTATTCTTAATTTTGCCTTTTTTTTAAAAATTATATAAAATACTGTAACATAGATTATAAGTATTATAAGTAAATTAATCAAAGCAAGGAAATACCGGAAAATGGAAGAACTTAAAAAACTGAGAAAAGAAATTGATTCTATAGACAGCCAAATAGTCGAACTTCTTAACGAAAGGGGGAAAGTTGCGCTAAAAGTCGGGCATATAAAGTCGTCTAACAATAAAGCCTTTTACAATCCGGCTCGGGAGGGAGAGGTTTACAGAAACGTCATGAGCTACAACGAAGGTCCCTTAAAAGACGAACATCTTCAGAATATATTCAGGGAGATAATTTCTGCCTGCATCAGCGTCGAGTCTGGAATAAGAATAAGTTATTTCGGTCCGGAAGGGACGTTCACGCATCTTGCGGCTATTAAAAAATTCGGAACTTCCAGAATGCTTTTGCCCGTAAAGACGATACCCGAGGTTTTCAGTTCCGTTTCAAAGGGGCTGTCGGAATACGGCGTGGTTCCGGTAGAAAATACTATAGAAGGCATGGTAAACGCCACGTTCGATATGTTCGTTAATTCGGACGTAACGATAATAGGCGAAGAAGTTATTCCGATAAGCCATTTTCTTTTTTCTAAAGAAAATGATATAAAAAAGATTAAAAAGATATATTCCCATCCCCAGCCTTTCGGTCAGTGCAGAAATTTTCTGGAAGAAAATTTTAAGGATGTCGAACTTATAGACGCTTTTTCGACGGCGGACGCCTGCATTATGGCATCGAACGAGAAAGGCGCGGCGGCTATCGCATCAGAGGTTGCCGGCAGAATTTACGGGTTAAACGTCCTTCTGCCCCATATAGAAGATTTCAGCAATAATTTTACGAGGTTTTTGATTATCTCCAACGGCGAGAAAACGCATAAGACCGGCAAAGACAAGACCTCTATTTTATTTTCCATAAAAAATTCCGTCGGGGCGCTTTTTAAAATATTAAAACCCTTTTATGAAAACGAAATTAATATTACAAAAATAGAATCGAGACCGTCCAAAAAATTTAACTGGGATTATCTGTTCTTTATAGACGCAGGCTGTCACGAATCGGACGAGAAGTTAAAAAAAGCCTTAAGATCGATAGGGAAGTACACGATATTCATCAAAGTTCTCGGTTCATACGAATCTGTTTCTAATAATATATAAATAATAAAAATATAATGTCGAATAAATTAAAAGAAAATTTAGAAAATAATATTTTTGTTTACACATCCGAATTATCTCCAGAAAGAGGCGCCGACCTTTCCAAAATGCAATCTATTTATGATTTATTAAAAGACCGCGTGCCGGCATTTAATATTACGGATAATCAGGGCGCAAATATGAAAATGTCTTCCCTTGCAGGTTCTATTTATATAAAACAGGCGGGAGGAGAGCCGATTTTTCAGCAGACATGCAGGGACAGAAACCGCATGGCTTTGGAATCCGACCTTTTGGGCGCAGCCGCATTCGGCGTGCAAAATGTCCTAACTCTCACCGGCGACTATATTTCTTTCGGCGACCACAAGCATGCAAAGGCAGTTTACGATATAGATTCGGTTAATTTAATCGAAATAGTAAAAGGATTGAATGCGGGCGTCGATATGAACGGAAATAAACTTAACGGCAATGCCGATTTTTATATAGGGGCGGCGGTAAATCCCGAATCGGTTCCTCTTGAGCCGCAACTTTTAAAATTCGAAAAAAAAATTATTGCCGGATGTAATTTTTTTCAAACGCAGGCGGTATTCGATACCGCTAAGTTTGCTAACTTTTACGATTTCTACAAAAATTTTAAAGATATAAAAATTATTGCAGGAATTTATATATTAAAATCCGCTAAGACCGCGCGCTTTATGAATAAATCCATTCCGGGAATTTACATTACCGAACGGGTAATAAACGAGCTGGAAAACGCCGCCGACCCCTTGAGAAAAGGGATAGAAATTGCCGCGAGAACCGCAAAAGAATTAAAGCCTTTAGTTCATGGAATACATATTATGGCATACGGCATAGAGGATAAAATTCCAGACTTTCTCGACGAATTCGAAAATTCTTGACATTCAGGCGTTAAAAAGTGTATAATTTTTATAACACCGATATAAAAACCTTTAATCCATTTCGTAAAAAATAAAAAAGGAAAAGTCATATGATGAAAGAAATAAGAATACACGGCAGAGGCGGTCAGGGTTCGGTTACGATGGCTTCTATTCTGGCACTCAGCTTTTTCGACGACGGAAATTACTGTCAGGCGTTTCCGTCTTTCGGATCGGAAAGAACGGGCGCTCCCGTTCAGGCTTTTGCAAGATTTTCGGATAAGCCTATCAGGACAAGACACCAAATATACGAACCTAATTATATAATAGTTCAGGATATAACTCTTCTTAAATCGGTGCCGGTTTATAAGGGCATTAGAAACGACGGTAAAATTTTAATTAATTCCGAATCCTCCGTTAAAGACGTCATAGGCGGACTCGGCGAAACAAAAGAAGAAAATATAGTGATGTTTCCGGCATTAAAAATAGCCATGAAAATTTTAAACAAGCCCATCGTTAATACCACTTTACTCGGCGCATTTTCGGCATTAAGCGGAGACGTTACCATAGATTCGGTCAAGAAGGAGATAGAAAACAGGTTCGGTTCTAAATTAGGCAAACTTAACGCCGAAGCGGCGCAAACGGCTTATAACTATATAAAAGGAGACAGGAGTGGATTTTAAGGTTGGAATAATTGCGATGCCCGGCGCGGCGCTTTCAAACAAAACCGGTTCTTTTGCCAATGAAACCCCGGTATTTAAACATAAGACATGTACGGGATGCAATTTATGTATATATTTTTGTCCTGAAGGGGTGGTTTACGGCGACAAAAAAACTAAAATATACGATTTCGATTCCGATTACTGCAAGGGATGCGGAATATGCGCCGAAGAATGTCCAGTGGACGATATAGAAATGGTCTTAGTGGAAAAATAATTTTTAACTAAACATATTGAATTAACGGGTGGACATAAAATGAAAAAAGTTTTGGAAGGTTCGATGGCTATCGCCGAAGGGGTGAAATTAGCCGAGCCGCACGTCATTTCGGCTTATCCTATTACGCCCCAGACGCATATAGTCGAACATCTTTCACAAATGGTCGCAGACGGCGATTTAAAAGCCGAATTTATTATGGTGGAAAGCGAACATTCGGCGGCTTCGGTAGTGCTGGGCGCAAGCGCATGCGGGGTCAGAACATATACGGCTACGGCTTCTCAGGGATTATTATATATGGAAGAAGTCGTGTATAATATTGCGGGAATGAGGCTTCCGGTCGTTATGACCGTCGCCAACAGGGCGATTTCCGCTCCTATAAATATTTGGAACGATATGCAGGATGCTATGGCTATAAGAGATACCGGCGCGATTATGCTTGTCGCCGAAAATAATCAGGAAGCCTACGATATGCATATTCAGGCATTTAAGATTGCCGAAAATCAGGATGTAATGCTTCCGGTTATCGTTAACGTGGACGGGTTTGTTTTAACCCATACTTTTGAGGTAGTCGAAACCATAGACGATATCGAAAAGGTAAGAGAGTATCTTCCGCCCTTAAATATGGAATATAAATTGGACGTCGAAAATCCGTATTCTTTTGGAACGCTGGGCGAGCCTTCCGTTTATATGGAAGCGAGATATAACCTTTATAACGCTATGAATTTTTCAAGAAATGTTATAATCGACGCCGCAAAAGAGTTTAAAGATATGTTCGGCAGGTTTTATGGAGGTTTGACGGAATCTTATAAAATAGACGATGCTCAGACGGTAATAGCGGCAATGGGTTCTGTTCTCGGCACGATAAAAGATGCCGTCGATGAGTTAAGAGAATCAGGGAAAAAGATAGGCGTCCTTAAAGTGCGTTCATTCAGACCGTTCCCTGAAGAAGAAATCGTTTCCGCCCTTAAAAATGTGAAAAACGTTATAGTAATAGAAAAAGCGATATGCCCGGGAAAAGGCGGGATTCTTTCGGTAGAAATAAGGGATTCTTTATTTAAGCATAAAATTAATTCAGTCAGCGTCAACGGTTATACTCTTGGACTCGGCGGCAGGGATATTACGCCGAAAAATATTCACGACCTCGTTGCGAGGGCGGAAAAAGAAGAAAACGTGGACGGCGAATTTATAGGATTGTCCCAGCAGTATCTTTAAACTAAACTAAAATAATATAATAATAAAATAGAAATATAAAAAGGAAAAATAAATATGCTTACTAAAGAGGAAGCTCATACCGAACTGTTCACGATGGGGCATACCGGCTGTTCAGGATGCGCCCAGTCTATGAGCGTGAAACTGATAATGGAAATTCTCGGTAAAAATACTATCGCCACTAACGCCACCGGTTGTCTCGAAGTTTTTTCGACCCGCTGGCCGGAGTCGTCTTGGAAAATTCCGTGGATACATTCTCTTTTTGAAAATTCTGCGGCGGTGGCTTCCGGGGTGGAAGCGGCGCTTAAAGCTATGGGTAAGAAGGACGGTATAACGGTTATTGCTCAAGGCGGGGACGGCGGCACGGCAGACATAGGTCTTCAGGCATTAAGCGGCATGTTTGAGAGAAACCACGATGTTCTATACGTCTGTTACGACAACGGCGCATATATGAATACCGGATACCAGAGAAGCGGCTTGACCCCTTTCGATGCCTATACTACCACAAGTCCTGCGGGAAAAGAATCTTTCGGAAACCAGAGGCCCAAAAAATATATGCCGGAAATTGCAATGGCGCACAGAATTCCATACACTGCGGTTGCATCCGCAGGTTATCCCATGGACCTTCAAAAAAAGGTTAAAAAGGCTAAGTCTATTACGGGAGCCAAATATCTGCAGGTTGACGTTCCGTGCGTTCCGGGTTGGAAATACGAACCGAAATATTCGGTAAAACTTGCGCAGCTTGCGGTGCAGACCGGTCTTTATCCTTTATTTGAGGCGGAATACGACAAAATAATTTCGGTTAAGAAGATAAGCAGGAAAATTCCGGTAGAAGAATATCTTAAACTACAGGGAAGATTTAAGCATCTGTTTAAGGATGATGCAGGTAGAGCCGAAATAGAAAAAATTCAGAAAATTGCCGACGAAAATATCGAGCGTTTCGGTTTAATTTAATGACTTGGAATAATTCCGATATTCAAAAAAAGTTAATAGACGGAAAACTAATCGCTTCGGAAATAGAATTATCTATATCGAAAAAAATCGTAGAATTAAAAAATAAAGGAATAGTTCCGTCTATAGCCGTTATTCTGGTCGGAGAAAATCCTGCTTCCGTAGTTTACGTCAGGAACAAAGAGCGCGCCGCGCAGAGGTGCGGAATATTATCCGAAAAAGATATTTATCCGGCATCTTTTACAGAAAAAGCGCTTTTAAATAAAATAGAAGAATTAAATAACGACCCTTTAATTCACGGTATTCTTGTTCAACTGCCCCTCCCCCCCCATATTGACGAAAAAAAAATAATGGAGGCGATAAATCCCGCTAAAGACGTCGACGGATTTCATCCATTAAACGTTGGGAAAATTTTTACCGAAAACGCCCCTTTTTACCCCTGCACTCCTTACGGTATCGTGAAAATGCTGGATTATTATAATATTACGGTTAAAGGGAAAAACTGCGTTATAATCGGACAGAGCAATATCGTGGGCAAGCCGCTTGCAATTATGCTTATGAACAGATTTGCAACGGTTTCGTCCTTAAACATATTTACCGAAGGCGTAAAATCTATTGCGTCTAATGCCGATATTTTAATATCTGCAACCGGCAAAGCGCATCTAATAGACGAAGAATACGTTAAAAAAGGGGCAGTAGTTATAGACGTCGGTATTTCCAATATAGGCGGGAAGCTCTGCGGAGACGTAAATTTTGAAAGGGTTATAAATAAAGTTTCAAAAATAACGCCCGTTCCCGGCGGCGTAGGCCCCCTTACCGTTGCCGTGTTAATGGAAAACACCGTTAAATCGGCTTCAAAAATGATTTTAAAGGGATAGATTTTAAAATGATAGTATCCAAACAAAAAGAATTAGGCGATATAATAAAAAAAATTAAAGGTTCGGTTTTTATATTCGGCTGCGGCATCTGTTCGGATACCTCAAGGACCGGCGGACCAAAAGAAGTGGAAGCGATGAGGAGTATTTTAACGGGAGAAAATATCGCCGTCGAAGGAACATATGTAATAGACGCTATGTGCCACCTTCAGAAAGTCAGAAAAGCGGCAAGGGATAACAAAGAGGGTTTGTCGAAAGCGCAAACCGTTCTGGTTTTATCGTGCGGCAGTGGAGTGCAGTCCGCCGTTTTAGCTCTTCCCGATAACATAAAAGTAGTTTCAGGCGTGGATACGATGTTTTTGGGCAATATAGAGAATCTATCTTCACTTAAAGAGATGTGTTCTTTATGCGGAAACTGCGTTTTAAACGAAACCGGCGGAATCTGTCCGGTTACTTTATGTCCAAAAGGGCTGTTGAACGGCCCTTGCGGCGGTATGAAAAATTATAAATGCGAAATCGACGAGAATATGGACTGCGCATGGGTTAAAATCTATGAACGGTCGGTAGTCCAAAATACGCTGGAAGATATTAAGAAAACGGCTAAACCCAAAGATTATTCGGTTAAGAAACCTGCCGCAACGGTTAAGTTTACAGGTTCGCACAGGTAAATTCACGGGGAAAAGGAGTTATTTATGAAATCTTTTAACGTCAAAGCGCCGGATTATATTTACAAGATAAATCCTTATATCCCGGGCAAACCCATAGAAGAAGTCGAAAGAGAAAAAGGAATAAAAAATATCGTCAAGCTGGCGTCGAACGAAAATCCTCTCGGTCCTTCGCCCCTCGCCCTTAAAGCTATTAAGTCTTATCTTAAAAATTTAAACAGGTATCCCGACGGTTCGGGTTTTTATCTAAAGCAGGAATTAGTCAAGATTTTTAATTTAAAATCAGAAAATTTTATTCTCGGAAACGGTTCAAACGAATTGATAGATATAGCCGCAAGAACGTTTTGCGAAAGGGACGAAAACATTGTATCTCCTTTTCCTTCTTTCGTGGCATATTATCTTGCCGGCGAACAGCTCGGTTTAAAATTAAAAATAAGCAGGCTCAAAGAAGACTATTCGTTAGATTTGGACGACATTTATAAATTAATCGACGATAAAACAAAAATTGTTTTTATATCAAATCCCAATAATCCTACCGGCACTTTTTTTTCTAACGATAAAATTATAAATTTTATTAAAAAAGTAAACGACGGGGTGTTAATTATAGTCGATGAAGCTTATATCGAGTATATAGGTAAATCTTTAATCGAAGACATAGATATAGCGGATTTTCCCAATGTTCTCGTTTTGCGGACGTTTTCCAAAGTTTACGGACTTGCAGGACTTAGGGTCGGTTATGGAATAGGCAATAAAGATTTAATTTCGCTCATGGATAGGACGAGAGAGCCGTTTAACGTCAATTCGCTTTCTTTAGCCGCCGCCGCCGCCGCTTTAGAAGATAAAGAATATCTTGAAAAAGTTATAGAGACAAACGAAACCGAGAAAAACTACCTATACGGCGGATTTAAAAAAATGGGATTAGAGTTTATAAAAACAGGAGCAAATTTTATATTAGTAAAATTAAAAGGGCAAAAAGCCGCGAAAATATCCGAAAAACTTCTGGACGGCGGCGTTATAGTAAGACCTATGGACAGATTCGGCTACGACGATATGATAAGAATTACCATAGGCACTCATAAAGAAAACGTTAAATTAATTAAAGCATTACGCAGACTTACTTAAAATTTTACAATTATCTGCCGATAGAGTAAAATAAGATATTAACGGAGGTATTTAAATGAATAAAATAAAATTTGTTTATTGGCAGGATGAAAATATTTGGCTGGGTTATTTGTATGAATACCCCGATTATATGACGCAGGGAGAATCATTAGACGAATTAAAGGAAAATCTTAAGGATATTTACAACGATATAATCTCAAATGCCGTTCCTTATATAAGAAAAATTGCGGAAATGGAAGTGGCATGAAAAGAAAAGAATTGATGATAAATAAATAAAAATACGGTTAAGGGAGGAAATAGATGATTTTAGTTTTAAAAAAAGGAGCTACGAGGGATGAAATGAATTATATCCTTAGCAAAATAGAACAGGCGGGTCTTAAACCTCATATATCCGAAGGAGCCGACGTTACGATAATAGGATGTATAGGACACGAAGATGCGGTTAAGGTTTTTTTTGAAGAGGCGGAGGCGCTTGCCGGAGTGGATAAAGCCATTAGAATATCCAAACCGTATAAACTGGCTTCAAAAGAACTGGGCAAGGAAAGGAGCATCTTTAAGATCGGAAATATAGAAATAGGCGGAGACGATATAGCCGTTATAGCCGGACCCTGCGCCGTAGAGAATCTTGAAAATCTTATCGAAATTGCGGAAAATATTAAAAAATCCGGGGCTAAAATATTAAGGGGCGGGGCATTTAAGCCGAGAACAAGTCCTTATACGTTTCAGGGGCTCGGCGAAGAAGGGCTTAAATATTTAAGCGAGGCAAGAAAAAAAACCGGACTATTAGTCGCAACGGAAGTAATGGACCCCAGAGATTTAGACCTTATATGCTCTTATGCCGACATTATACAGATAGGCGCAAGAAATATGCAGAATTTTAGACTGCTTCAGGAGGTCGGCAAGATAAATAAGCCGGTCATACTTAAAAGAGGTTTGTGTTCGACTATTCAGGAATTTTTGATGTCCGCCGAATATATTATGTCAAACGGCAACGAGCAGGTAATACTGTGCGAAAGAGGAATAAGGACTTACGAAACCTCTACTAGAAATACGCTGGATTTAAGCGCCGTCCCGGTATTAAAAAGGCTTTCCCATCTTCCGGTCATCGTCGATCCTTCCCATGCGGCGGGAGTATGGTATTACGTCGAACCGCTTTCCCTTGCGGCAGTTGCAGTTGGAGCAGACGGGCTTATGATAGAAGTTCATCCGGTGCCGGAAAAAGCATTTTCGGACGGGGCGCAGTCTTTAAAATACGATACCTTCGACGATTTGATAAAGAAAGCAAGGTCGGTAGCAAAGGCGGTTAATAGAAATATATAATAAATTTATATACCTTAATTTTGCATTAGAAATTATGAAACATATTCTAAAGTTATGCAATTTCTGGATTCCCGCTTTCGCGGGAATGACATTAGGGAAATCTAAAATTTTAACATTTAGGCGTCATTCCCGCGAAAGCGGGAATCCAGAAATAAAAAACCCTATTGCAAAATTAAATTATATTTAATCCTAATTTATCGCGTGTTATGTTTAAAGAAATTCGTATAATAGGACTCGGCTTTATGGGCGCATCCCTTGCGGGAGCCGTCAAAAGAAAATTTCCGGAAACAAAAATCAAAGGATACGATGCCGTTAAAAACAACATTGATTACTGTATTTTTAAAGGGATAATAGACGACGCCGCCGATATCGAAAAAGAGGTCTGCTTATCCGACTGCCTGATAATAATGTGTATTCCTCCCGCTGCTATCACAGCTTTTTTTGAAGAACACGGGATTTTTTTTCTCAATGCGCCTTTAGCGACCGATATAGGGAGCGTTAAAAAGGGCATTACTTCTAACGCGGAGGCAAAAAACATTAGAAATTTCGTAGGTTCCCATCCTATGTGCGGTTCGGATAAAACAGGACCGGAAAATGCCGATTTTTCGCTTTTTGACGGCAAAAAATGTATAGTTATCAGAGAAGACGCCGATTTAACGGATAAGCGGAGAATGGAAAAAATAGAACAAACGGCGGAATTCTGGAAATCTTTAAATATGAACGTTATTTTTACTACGGCTGAGATGCACGACGATATAGCGGCATACACAAGCCATCTCCCGCATCTTATAGCTTTTTTGCTGTCCGATACGGCGCTTTCTTATATTTTGAATAAAAATAAAAATGCAGACGGACTTACCGGTTTTATAGGAAACGGTTTTAAGGATTCGACAAGAATAGCGTCTTCTTCCGCCAAATTATGGACGGATATATTTCTTATGAACGGCGCAAACATTATTGCTTCTTTGGAAGACTTTACGGCGTCGGCAAATACTATAAAAGGATTTATAGAAACGGGAGATAAAGAAAGTTTAAGTTCTTACTTAGAGAAAATTGCGGGAGAGCGGAAAGAGGCAGGGATTTGATAGAATTTAAACAGGATAAAGTCTTAGTTAAAGGTCTTTTAAGCGGAATTAAAGCCGGACTCGAAGTTCCCGGAGATAAATCGATATCCCACAGGGCTGTTATGCTCGGAAGTTTAGCCTCCGGAAAATCGGTCGTATCCAATTTATCTTTATCGAGGGATAATCTGGCTACAGTTGCGGCATTCAGGAAACTCGGCGTAAATATTAAAAAACAAAATTTAAACGGTTCAGGCAGGGATTTTATAATAAACGGCGCAGGTCTTTACGGCTTAAAAGAACCCGAATCAGTAATAAATGCCGCTAATTCCGGAACGCTGACGAGACTTTTGGCGGGGATACTTGCAGGGAACGATTTTTTTTCCGTCATTTCCGGAGACAAGTATCTTAATTCCCGTCCGATGAAGCGCATAATAGAACCGTTAAGCCTTATGGGGGCTAAAATAACCGGACGAAAAGGCGGCGGTTATCCGCCTTTAGCGCTTACGGGGAGCAGATTAAAATCTATTTTTTATGAAGTTCCGGTGCCGAGCGCACAGGTTAAATCCTGTATTATGCTTGCCGCTCTTTTTGCAGAAGGGGATACGGTTATATTTGAGAAAAAGGAAACGAGGGACCATACCGAAAATTTATTAAAACTGCAGGGGTATCCGATTAATGTCGATGCCCCGGTTAACGGCGGCAGTCTTATAACGGTTAAAGGGCGCGGCAAAGGTGAATTGAAACCTTTTAATATCAATATTCCCGGCGATTTCAGCAGCGCCGCATTTTTTATCGCGCTGGGTATTTTAAGTGAAGGTTCTGAAATTACCGTCGGCAATGTTCTCCTTAACGATAAAAGAACGGGACTTATTAAGGCGCTGGAAATGATGGGCGCAGACGTTAGTTTGACCGTTACCGGAGAAGTTCCGGAAAAAACGGGCTATATAAAAGCAAAATACTCCGCTCTTAGAGGCATAACCGTCCCTCCCGAACTGGTTCCAGATATGATAGACGAGTTTCCGATTTTTTCGGTAATCGCTTCTTTTGCGGAAGGAAAAACGATTGTAACGGGTGCAAAGGAATTGAGAGTTAAAGAAAGCGACAGAATCAAAACGATAGTTTTTAATTTAAGCAGAATCGGAGTCGATATAAAAGAATTAGAAGACGGTTTTGAGATAAACGGCAGACCGGATTTGGTAAACTTTAAGCCGAAACTAACCGCATTAAATTCGTTCGGCGACCACAGAATCGCTATGTCGATGATAATTGCCGGACTAATTATTAAAAACAGGAAAATAGAAATAAGGGATATAAGATGCATAAATACCTCTTTTCCCGAGTTTTTCGCCATTCTTTCGGAAATAACGGCATAAGAGGATAATAAAAATATGGAAATTATAGTGGCGCCTTCCGCCGGATTTTGTTTCGGGGTTAAAAGAGCCGTTAATATGGCTTTAGACGCCGCGGACAAATATAATCCTTCAGAAAAATTAAATACATTAAATACGCTGGGTCCTATCATACATAATCCTCAAGTAGTGAAGTCTTTGGAAGAAAAAGGCGTGTTTCCGATAGAAGATATAGATTGCGGTTGTTTCGACGCCATACTCATACGTTCTCACGGAATTAAAGCCGAAGTTATGGAAAAATTAAAACTTAAAGGCTTAAAAATAATAGACGCCACCTGTCCGTTTGTAAAAAAAGCCCAAAATTATATAAGCGAAGCCGCTTCAAACGGTTACTTTATAATAATGGTCGGAGATAAAAATCATCCGGAAGTTCAAAGCGTGATAAGTTTTGCCGCCAAAGGACGATTTTTAGTTATAAATAATATAGAGGATCTAAGAAAAGTTCCCGTATCCGAAAAATTGGCATTAATTTCACAGACTACGCAAGACGTGAATTTTTATAGACTCGTAATAGACGAGATAAATAAAATAGCAAAAGAAGAGGTAGTCGTCTTTGAAACTATTTGCGACGCTACTATGATAAAACAGGAGGAGGCTAGGATTATAGCGTCTAATGTCGACGTAATGATAGTGGTAGGCGGATATAACAGCGCAAATACGAATAAACTGCAGAATATATGTAGAAAAATTCAAAAAGATACCTATCATATAGAAACGGAAACGGAAGTTAATCCGGAGTGGTTTATAAATGCAAAAAAAGTCGGTATCACCGCGGGGGCATCTACCCCGGACTGGATAATCGACCGGGTCTTAAAAAAAATTCATGAAATAGATGAAGCCGGATTAAAAAGATTTGCTTAATTTGTATAAATGTGGTAGATTAGTTTTATTAAATTTAGGAGGTAGTAAGATATTTATGGCAAAAAAAAGTTTTAATCAATTCACCAATGACGGAAATCCCACCGAATTCGAAATTCTGCTGAGCTCTTATGAAAATATGAACAGTAAGGGGCTTGTGAGGCAGGGAAAAATTTTAAATATCGATCAAGATTATGTTTACGTCGATGTTGGAGATAAGTCCGACGGTATAATCACCATAGAGGAAATATCCTCCGGCGGCACCATTGATATTACTTCTTTTGAAGTAGGCGGTTCTATAGAAGTTTTTGTCGGCAGTTACGACGACAAGCTGGGATATCTAATATGCTCGAGAGAAAAAGCAAAAAACGTTTATGCGCTTGACGATATAGAAAAGGCATGCAACGACAACGAATTAATAAAGGGAACCGTCGCGGCAAAGACTAAAGGCGGCTTAATAGTAGATTTAAACGGGGTTACCGCATTTCTGCCCGGTTCGCAGATAGACGTTAAACTAACTCGGGATTTTGATGCTTTTCTAGGAAAGATTTTAGACTTAAAAGTTATAAGCGTGGATAAAAAAAGCTGTAATGTAATAGTATCGAGAAGAAAAGTCATAGAAGACGAAATAAAAAAATTGAAGGAGAATGTTTTAACCGATATAAAAGAAGGCGACGTCCTCGAAGGTATAGTTAAAAATATTACCGATTACGGCGTTTTTGTGGACTTAGGCGGAATGGACGGACTTATTTATATTACCGACATATCATGGAAAAGAATAGCGCACCCGTCGGAAATATTAAGTCTCGGACAAAAAATAAACGTTAAGGTTATCAAATACGACGAAGAAAAACACAGAGTTTCGCTCGGATACAAACAACTTTTTCATGATCCATGGCAGAACATAGAGGATAGACATAAGCCGGGAGATATCATAGAAGGCGTTATTATAAATATTACGGATTACGGCGCATTCGTAGAATTAGACGACGACGTCGAAGGGCTTATACACTTATCGGAAATGACATGGGAGAAAAAGCAGATAGACCCGAAAACTTTTTTAACCAAAGGACAGAGAGTAAAGGCATCCATCTTAAGTATGGAACCCGAAACCAGAAAATTATCCCTTAGCCTTAAAAGACTTACCGAAAGTCCGTGGAATTTATTAAAAGATAAATATCCGGTAGGAAAAGTTATAGAAGGTACGGTCAAAAACATATATGAATTCGGCGTTTCCGTGGAGTTAGAAGAAAATTTGGAAGGTTATATAAAGCAAAACGATTTTTCGTGGACAAAAAGAACGAAACATCCGAACGAAATATTTAATGCGGGAGAGAAAATCAAGGCGGTCGTTTTAAGCGTTGACGAAGAGAAACAGAGGATATATCTTGGAATAAAACAGCTTACCGAAAGCCCATGGTCTCATATTAAAGACAAATATTCGGCAGGTTCGGTCATAACCGGGACGGTATCAAATATTACGGAGTTTGGAATATTTGTTCAGCTTGAAGAAGGCATAGAAGGACTCATTCACAATTCAAAGATTCCCGAAAATTTTATTAAAGAAAACAATATATCCGCCGGGTCTCAAATCAATGCCGAAATAATAATGCTTGACGGCAATGAACAAAAAATCGGATTATCTCTTATTAACGTTGAACAAAATAAATTATGAGCATGAACAAACACCCTTTTTTAAGCGGATTGCTTTTTTTAATTGTATTTATAGGAATATTCGGTATATTTATCTACCTGATATTATTTAAATTTCAATCAAAATCAAGCTATAACGTCGTCAGAGGTTCATCCCGTTATGCGATAGGCATAATAAATCTTACGGGCGCCATAACTAGCTCATCCGGTTTCGTTAGGCTTTTAAACCATTATAAACGCGACGATGCCGTTAAAGCGGTAGTAATCAGAGTAAACTCTCCCGGCGGTGAAGTTGCCCCTTCGCAGGCGATTTACGAACAGCTTATGAAATTTAGAAAACACAAGAAAATAGTAGTATCTATGGATTCGGTAGCCGCATCCGGAGCATATTACGTATCTTCGGCGGCGGATAAAATAGTAGCCGAACCCGGGACGCTTACAGGTTCTATCGGGGTAATAATGGAAATGCCCAACGTATATAAACTTATGAAAAAAGTCGGGGTATCCTATAACTACATAGTAAGCGGTCCGTATAAAGATATAGGAACGCCTTTTAAAGAAATGACCCCTATGCAAAGAGAAAAATTGCAGGGCGTCGTAATGAATGTTTATGCTCAATTCGTAAAAGCGGTGGCTAAAGGCAGAAACCTTAAAGTTACTTACGTGAAAAAACTTGCAAACGGCATGGTATATTCTGGGCAACAGGCGCTCAAATATCACCTCGTAGATAAATTAGGCGATTTTCAGGATGCGGTTAAAACAGCGCAAAAGTTAGCCGGAATAAAAGGTAAACCTACTTTAATATATCCCGTCAAGAAACATTCTAACTTATTTCAATCGGTTATAAAAAGAGCCGTCAAGTCTTTTATCGACAATATCGGAGGGGCATCTTTTATTAAAGGCGGGGGACTTGTTTCGGACAACAATACGAGATTAGATTTCTAAAAATTTAATTTAAAAAATGCCGTATGGAAATTATCTATGCACCGTGGCGTATGGATTATTTAGTAAAAGATAAATCTAAAGAAGAGTGTGTTTTTTGCGTAGACAGCAAATGTTATGAAGACAAATACGTTCTTTTTAAAGGAAAATATTCATACGTAAAATTAAATACTTTTCCTTATAACTGCGGACATCTTTTGGTCATACCTTTCGTCCACTCAAAAGAACTTAACGGGATTTCTTTTGAAGCGGGAGCCGAAATAATGAAACTACTCTCTTTAAGCTGCGATATTTTAAAAAAAGTTTACAGGTGCGATGCTATAAACGTGGGGCTTAACCTCGGCAAAGCGGCGGGAGCAGGCATCGAACAACATCTGCATTTTCATATAATACCGAGGTGGGAGGGCGATGTCAGTTTTTATACCGTTTGTTCGGAGCTAAGAGTCGTTTCGGAAATACTTGACGATACTTATAATAAACTGTCCGCCGATTTTAAAAATATAATTTTGTAAGGGGGGCGTATATAAATGATTAAGTATATAAACCTCGTTCTTTTGGTCATTTTCATAACCGCAGTTTTAATTTTTACCGCAGAAAATCCGGAGCTTGTCAGCGTAAAATTTTTAGAATTTAGGTCCATTAAACTTCCTATTTCGGTTATCGTATTTTCTGCGGCTATAGCAGGTATATTAATTGGTTTGATATACCATTTTTATGTCGTTTATAAAATTAAAAAAGATCTGAAACCAAAGGACGAAAAAGAAAAATTATGACCGGTTTGATGGAATTTGAAAAAAATTCAATCGAACAGGCTATAACCGAAATTTTCGAAATATACGGATACGGAATATCGGCGTGGAATTTACTTGAAAAAATAGGCATTATTTCCGAAAATGCCGGATTAGACGCTTTTTTAATAGGCGGTTTCCCGAGAGATATTATAATATATATTTTGAAGTCCAATCCTGCAGCATCCCATAAATTTAAGTCGTCAAAAGTTTTTGAATCAAATTCCCGTTTTCTTGACTTAGATATTGCCGTAAAAGGGTCCGCAGAACAACTTGCCTTTTTAATAAAAGAAAATAACAATTTAAATTATTTGAAAGTACATAAAAAATTCGGGACGGTTTCGCTTGAGTTTTTGGTTAACGGAATACCTCTTAAGATAGACCTTGCTTCTCTTAGAACCGAGATTTATAAAAAACCGGGTATGCTGCCGGAGGTAAGCGCCGCAGAAGCCGGACTTAAGGATGATATTTACAGAAGAGACTTTACCATAAATACCGTCGCTTTTTCAATTGGACGCAAAGATTTCTTAGGAATTAAAGATTATTCGTCGGGGATACGCGATATATTAAATAAAAAAATAAGGGTTATGCATACATTAAGTTTTATCGACGACCCGACTAGAATGTTCAGGGCGGTTAGATTTGAAAAAAGACTCGGCTTTCGGATAGACGTCGAAACGCTAAAATTAATAAAATCCGCTTTAGATAAAAATATTTTAGACAATATCTCCGGTAAAAGAATAACTGCGGAATTATACCTTATGTTAAAAGAAAAAAAGCCCGAGATATATTTTGAAAGGTTAGATAAATTAAATATTCTCGGTTCGATTTATGATGGACTGAAGTTCGACGGAGAAAAAAAAACCGCCTTTAAAAAAATTGCGGCATATTTTAACAACAAGAATAAAGAGATTAAATTAAGAAAGGTTTGTAAAGATATAGATATTAACATATTTTGGACGGCAGAAATTTTGGACGGTTTGAACAATTTTCAATTAGACGAAGCGGTGAAAAGATTGAATATGGGGCAGAAAATCGAAAAAACGTTGAAGACGATATATTTGGATATAAAAAAAATAAATAGTTTAAAAGTAAATAATCTTTTTAATTTAAATGTAAATAATACGGGAATATATGATAAACTTAATAAAATAGACGTAAAAAGCATTTTATTTTATTTGTTTCAAGACTGCGGCAGGGATAAATCCGATTTGAATTTCAGAAAAATTATAGTAAGATATTTAGATAAAATAATTTTTATTAAACCATATTTGAGCGGCAGCGACATTAAGTCTATGGGGATATGCGAAGGACCGTTATGCGGAAAAATATTGAACGAAATTAAATTATTAAAAATCGGAGGCGCTCTGAAATCTAAAAAAGACGAATTAAAATATGTAAAAAATCATTACATAAAAAATTAAAGCAACGGAGGTTTGAAGATGATAGAATTTAATTTTAAATATGTTTTAAAGTCTGCAATAGAGGAAAACGGTTTAGAAGAATCCGAAATTAAATCTTTAGAAAGAGAGATTGTTGCGGCAAGAAGAAGCCTTAACGACCTCAGGCGGAACGGAGAGGTTGGATTCTACGACGAAATATCGAATATCGGCATGGTAAGCGATATTAAAACGGCTGCCGAAAAATTATTTTCTAAAGATATTCAAACGCTTTATGTTTTAGGAATGGGCGGTTCTTCCCTCGGCGCAATATTTTTGAAAGAGGCGATGACCGGCATATCCGGCGGCGCTAAAGAGAACAGGGGTGTTAACGTTATTTTTTCGGAAAATATAGACCCCGTATATATAAAAAACAATATAGACGGCATCGATATTAAAAAGACCGTATTTTGTTTTGTTACGAAATCAGCAGATACTATCGAGGTAGTCGCGCAATTTTTTATTATCAAGGAATTACTTGAAAAGACCGTAAAAGATTACAGGGACAATTTAATTTTTATCACCGATAAACAAAGCGGATTTTTGAGGCGTTACGCCGACGAAAACGGCATAGCCGTTTTAGACATAGCTAAAAACGTCGGGGGCAGATATTCTATAGTTACGGCAGGAACTCTTTTTCCTGCTTACGTAATGGGTTTTGATATAGAAAAATTTCTTCACGGCGGGATATCATATAGAGACGATATGCTAAACAAAGGGGTTTTTGAAAATAATCCGGTTTACACTATGGCTGCCGTTATATATCTTTTTTACTCAAGAAAACGCCGCAATATATTCGTTCCGTTCGTTTACGGCGATTACCTTAAGGAATTTTCGAGATGGTTTAGGCAGCTTTTTGCCGAAAGTCTTGGAAAGGACCTTGTTTCTCCTACTCCGGTTCCTGCCGTAGGCGCAACCGACCAGCATTCTCAACTTCAGCTTTATATGCAGGGTCCGCAGGATAAACTCATAGCATTTTTTTGTATTAAAGACCATGGAACCGATTTTACGGTTAATTCAAGTGGATTTAAAGAGTTTGATTATTTAGACGGAAAAAAGCTGTCGGATATCCTTATGAATGAGCTTAAAGGAGTTGAACTGGCGCTTGCTATAAATAAAAGACCGTCTTTTAGAATTACTTTAGATAAAATTGACGAATTTAGCATGGGCGAACTTTCCTTTATGTGCATGGAATCGGTAGCAGTTCTCGGGATGCTGTTAAAGATTAATCCTTTTGACCAGCCGGGAGTAGAAAAGGGAAAGAAATTTGCCTATTTGCTTATGGGGAGAAAAGACGATTCGCTCTCAAAAGAATCGGAAGAACTAAAAAGACTTAATACTATGCCGGATATGCCTTATTAATTTTTGACGCGCAGACGGGTTTATGTTAAAAAAAATCATAGTCATAGGCGGTGCGACCTGCTCCGGAAAAACTGAAATTTCGGTCGAGCTGTCGAAACTTTTTCCGGTAGAAATAATAAATTTTGATTCGATGTGCTTCTATAAATATTTTGATATTGGAACGGCAAAGCCTGATAATGAAACAAGAGCGTCGGTCAAACATCATCTCATAGACGTTAAATATCCGGATGAAGAATACAATGCGCGAATGTTTTCCGAAGATGCGGCGGGATTAATCGAAGAAATAACATCAAAGGGGAAAACGCCTCTTTTTACCGGAGGGACGGGACTTTATATGAAGTCCTTAATTTACGGACTTTCTCCGATCCCGGAAATAGATAAATCCGTTTACAGGAGAAAAGCGGTCGAATTAATTAAAAAAATAGGAATTACCGCCGCATATGAAAAACTGAAAGAGTTCGACCCAGAATATGCCGGAAAAATATCAAGCTGCGACAGCCAGAGAATTTCAAGAGCTTACGAGGTATATTCGGCTACCGGGCATCCTCTTTCTTATTATCTGGCTGAAAATCCTTTCGGCAGACCTTTATATGATTATATATATTTTAACTTAAACCCCCCGAGAGATTATCTTAAATCCCGTATAACGGAAAGGACGCGTATTATTATGGAAAACGGTTTAGTGAACGAAACCGAGAGCATTTTAAACAGGGGATATAAAGCAGATTTAAAACCGTTCAGGAGTATAGGATACAGAGAATCTTTAATGTATCTGCAAAAAGAAATTAAGACGGAAAACGATTTGTATTTAAAAATTGTTTCTTCTACGGTAAAATATGCAAAAAGGCAGGCTACATTTTTTAAAAAAACAGAAAATGCAATGGAGGTTAATTTTACGGATTTAAACAGAAAGCTTGGATTTATAGCAAAGACCGTGGAAGGTTTTTTATAATGACTCAGAGAGCCCTGCTTATAGGTATAAACACGCCTGCCTCCGATAAGGAAAAAAGCGCAGACTCGTTAGAAGAGCTTACGCTGCTTTCCGAAACGGCTGGTGCGGAAAATACGTCTAAAGTCTTAAAAAATATAAAAAAAATAGATTCCGCATATTATCTCTCCAAAGGCATGCTTGAAGAAATAAAAGAGCGCGCAGTTTCGGAGAATGCGGATATCGTTATAATAGATGCTTCTTTGAGTCCCGCTCAGGAGAGGAATCTTTCGGAATATTTCGATTTAAACGTGATTGACAGGACAAGGCTTATATTAGATATATTTGCCGTTCATGCAAGGACGGCTGAAAGCAAATATCAGGTCGAGCTTGCTATGATGAATTATATGCTTCCACGGCTTAAAGGCGCAGGTATCATGCTTTCAAGGACGGGAGCGGGTATAGGAACGAGAGGTCCGGGGGAAACCAAACTGGAAACCGACAGAAGAAAAATAAGACAGAGGATTGCATATATAAAACAAAAGCTAAAACTTTCCGAAAAAACAAGGGGCTTGCACAGATATAAAAGAGACAGACAGGGTCTTTATACCGCCGCTATCGTCGGCTATACCAATTCAGGAAAAACTACTCTTATGAATAGTTTAACAGGCAAAGGAGAAAAAGGAGAGGACAAACTTTTTGCAACGTTAGGCACTAAGATGGCTTCCATCTACGACGCCGTAAAAAGAAAAAAAGTAATAATATCGGACACGGTAGGATTTATTCAAAACCTGCCGCTTTTTCTGGTGGAATCTTTTAAAGCTACTTTAGAGGAAACGGTCCATTCCGATTTATTGATACACGTGATAGATCCCCTTCAAAGCGATGCAGCGGGTAAATCTGAAGAGGTTATAAAAATACTAGACGAAATAGGAGCGAAAGACAACAAGATAATTACAGTTTTAAACAAAATAGACCTATTGTCGGAGGAACAGATTGATTTTTTATTGACCAAATTTGAAATATTGACCGGAAAACCGCCTATCGGGGTATCCGCCAAAACAGGGGAAAACATACATTTATTAAAAGAAAAGATATTCGAATCGTTAGAATATAAAACAATATAAGGATAAATTTAAAATGCAAAAAACAAAACGTAATAAATTTTTATTATCATTACCCTTTTTATTATCATTACCCTTTTTATTACCCTTTTTTTCGGGAAAAGCGTACGGTATGAACGTTAAGACGAAAACCTATATCGTTATTCCGAAAAATAATAAAGGCGATTTGCAGTCTTTAGCGATTAAACGCGCAATAAGGCTCTCTTTAAAAAGGGCAGTAAAAAGATTGACCGGGAAAAAGGAGTTTTTAAATAAAAAGGATAACCGCATTTTTGAAAAAGAGATTTATTTCCATAGTTTGAAGTATATATATTCTTTTAAAATTATTAAAGCAAAACAATATCTCAATCTTTATTACGTCGATATAATCGTTTATATAAGAAGAAATATTCTGGCGGACAAATTGAAAAAATTAGGGTTTAAAACCACGGGGCGCGGCGTTAAAGCAAAACAGGCAAAATATAACGTTTATTATGTTAAGTTTATAGGAAATTTCAGCTATTCCGATTCCAATAAGTTTCAGAAATTAATGATAAAATATTCGCGGCATTTGCAAAACCTTTACATATCATCGTTTTCGGAAAATTTTGCGGAGATAAAAGTTTTATATTACGGCAGCATAATCAGGCTTTTTAAAAGAGTTAAACCCATTATAGAAACATATTTAAATGCAAATATATATCCGGTTAAGAACAATACTATAATAGTCGACGTAAAGTGAACATATAAAAAGTCTAAGCTATATGGAATATATTTTTCAGAGATGTAATTGCCGCCGTATTTAAATAAAAATTAAATATGGAATAAAGAAAAATGCTTACAAAAAGAGGGATGAAAAAATATTTATAAATATTTTTATCCTTTTCGTATAAAACTCCGAGCGCTAAAGATATAGGCGGCGCGCCTATAAACATCTGTCCTACGAAAAGCCCGATTATCGGACCGTATCTTGCGACATAATTATGCGCCTTTTTGCCCTTTTTAGAGGCAAGCATCTTGTGCACCCATTTTAAAGATTTTAGTTTTACGCCGGCGTAAAACAGCAAAGAACACAATAACGTTTCGGAAACGGTTATCAGGATAATGCTGGCGTACGGGTTTAATTTGTTGTAAACGGCATATGCGGTAGATAGATATTTGCCGCCTATTAAAGGGGTTACATTAATAGCCGTCATTACGATATATTTATAATAAAAAGGTTTAAATAATGTTTTTAGCATATTGTATTTTGAATTTAAGGATTAATTTGATATAATTATAACTATAAACTATATATTTATAAAGCATAAAATATATTAAAACCAAAATAATAAAATGTATTATTTTACTCCTGCATCGGATATGTTTGAAACGGCAGATTCTATATTTATATATATAGAACTTGCCGGAGTAAAAAAAGAAGATATAAACATCGAAATCGACGAAAGAGCGATAGAAATCAGCGGAGTAAAACGCCGCGGCGGAGCGGCTGAGGAGTATAATTTTCAAAGGATGGAAAGGCCTTTCGGTTTTTTTAAAAGAATTTTCGACCTATCCCGGGCAGTAAACAGGGATTCTATAAGCGCTTCTTTTAACGAGGGGCTTTTAGAGATAATTATACCTAAAAAAACAAAGAATAACGGATTCAGGCTTACAAGCATCGAAATTAAAGATTGAAAAAAATCAAGGAAGGTAAAACTAATTATGTTTAATTTAGACTATTACGAAGATAAGCTATCGGAAAGCGGATATAGGGTTCTTACTATATCCATAGAAGAATCGAAGAGAAGGAAACATTATTACTTAGGGCTGGAGCATATATTTTATGCTTTAACGTTGGTAGATGAAGACCTTTTGAACGAAATATTTTTAGAATTAAAAATAGATAAAAGAAAGGTTATAAAGCTTTTAAACGATTTCATGATGTCGTCCGAACAATATATAGGCGAAGGAATGAAAATCTCCCTTCAGACAAGAAATTTATTCAAAAGCGCTTACGATTACGCCCAAAGTTCAGGCAGAAATCTTATAGACTCCACCGATTTTTTAATGGTTATGTTTCAAGAGCCCAACTCTACTCCCAACAGAGTTTTTAAGAGCCTCGGAGTAGATTCGGTCGTAATTGCCGATAAGATTTTTCAAAAAATGAGGGAAAGAAGAAACAGGAGCGATGAAAACAGAAGAAAATACGATTTGCCTTACACCTTAAGACAGCATGCCATAAACTTAAGCAAACTGGCTATTATGGATAAACTGCCTTTAGTTTTTGGAAGAGAGGAAGAAATTACGAGGCTTATGGAGATATTGTGCCATATAGACAGACCTAATTCGGCTATAATAGTAGGCGAACCCGGGGTAGGAAAAACGGCTATCGTAGAAGGGCTTGCAAGAAAAATAGAGCTTGAGCCTTATAACGTCCCGCCGAGACTTAGGAATAAAATTATAGTAAATCTTCAGATGAATTCCTTAGTAGCGGGAACGGTCTTTAGAGGAATGTTCGAAGATAGAATGGAAAAGATAATAAATGAGCTGAAATCGCGTAAAAATATAATATTATTCGTCGATGAAGTTCATTCTATTATCGGCGCAGGTTCCGCTATAGCCGTGCCGAGCGATGCCGCCAATATATTAAAATCTTCGCTCGCAAGGGGCGAAGTGCAGATTATAGGCGCTACCACGCTGTCGGAATATAAAGAATATATCGCAGAAGACGAAGCGCTGGCGCGCCGTTTTAGACTCGTTAACGTTCAGGAGCCTACGACGGAAGACACAAAAAGAATACTTTACGGATTAAAAAGAAGATTTGAAGATACTTACGGCGTCGAAATCGAAAACTCCGCCCTCGAGGAATCATTAAGACTGTCCTCGCGTTATTCTAAATCGTTGAGGCTTCCCGATAAAGCGATAGGGTGGATAGATTCCGGCTGCGTAAAAGCCGAAATCTACAATGAAGACAGAATAGTCAAAAAGGAAAATATCTATCAGGTTATTTCTCAAGAAACGGGTATGCCTGTAGATTTGATCAAAAGAGACGTTTTGGAAAGGTTTCAGGATATGGAAGATTTTTTTTCAAAAAGAATAGTCGGACAGAAAGATGCAGTTAGTTCGCTCGCTAAACATTTAAGGCTGAATAAAGGTCCTCTAAAGGAAAATTTTAACAGGCCCGATGCCGTACTGCTTTTTCTGGGTCCGACCGGCGTAGGCAAGACCGAAACGGCAAAAGCCATGTCGGAGTATCTTTTCGGTTCGGGTAGAAACATAATAAGAATAGATATGTCCGAATATAAAGACGGCTCTATCGCCGTAGATAAGTTAATCGGTATGCCGAGAGGCATCGTGGGTTCTTCGAGAGGGGGGCTTTTGACTAATCAGGTAAAAGACAATCCTTATTCGGTTATTCTCTTAGACGAAATTGAAAAGGCAAGCGACCTCGTATTTAACCTTTTTCTTCAGGTTTTCGACGAAGGCTTTCTTACCGACGGCAGGGGCAAAAGGGTTTATTTCTCCGATTCCGTTATTATTATGACATCAAATCTGGGTTCCCATGAATTTTCAAAGTTCACGAAGCCGCTTGGTTTTATAGAATCCAATGACATCGTTAAATCGTTGAAAGGGACTATAAATAAAGAAATAGAAAACTTTTTTTCGCCTGAATTTATAAATAGGATAGACGATATCGTCATATTCTCTCCTTTAACTAAGGAAGAAGTTAAGAAGATAGCGCTAATGCATATAGAAACTATTAACAAAACGATGGCTGAACACGGCAAGGAGGTTATAGTAACCGGCGACGCTCTTGATAATCTTGTCGAAAGCGGTTATAGCACAAAATTTGGAGCAAGGTTTCTTAAGCGGACGATTGACGACATTATTAAAGTTCCGTTAACGCTAAAATGGAAAGAGGGCGATATATTTACCGTGGAACTTGTCGATGGAAAAATTGTCGTTTCGGCGAATAAAGGCACGGAAAAAGATAATTTAAAAAAGAGTAAAAACGGAAAGGAAAAATACAAGGAGGAGCCTGATTATGTCTGAAGGAGAAAACGAAAAATCGTTCAAAGTCGTAGATAAAAGGAAAGTTTCAGAACCCGAAAACGAAAGCGATGTAAAAGAAGCGACCGAAGCGAAGCAGGCAGAAACGGAAAAAGGCCCGGAGGGACCGCAGGAGCCGCAAAGCGCAGAAATTCCTAGTTTCGAAGCCGATTTTGCAACCTTTATTTATTCGTTAAATACGCAGGCTTTGCTTTTTTTGGGAAAAATACCGAATCCGATATCCAAAAAGTACGAGAAAGATATAGGAACGGCGAAATATCTTATAGATACTATAGACATGCTCTCTAAAAAAACTAAAGGTAACCTTGACGAAAATGAATCCAAGCTCATAGAAAACGTTTTATACGACCTTAGAATGGCTTATATCTCCGAGAAAAAATAAGCAATTTTATAATAGAGGTGATATATTTTTATGAATTTAAATAATTTTACGATAAAATCGCAGGAATTAATAGATCTGACGGTGAATACGGCTAAAGAGGCTAAAAATCCCGAAGTCGGAGATCTGCATCTTTTATACGCCCTTCTCAATTACGACGAGAATAGTATAGCCGTTTCCATATTAAAAAAAGTAGGAGTAGATTTAAAAGCATTTTCCAATGAAACGGAAAACGCCCTTTCAAAACTTGCTACCGTCGAGGGCGGTATGGAACCGGGGTTTTCTTCGCCTTTAAAACGTATACTCGATGCCGCCGAAAAAAATAAAAATACTATGAAGGACGATTTTGTTTCGGTTGAACATTTTGTCCTTGCAATGTTTGACGTGAAGGATACTAAATCTTACGAAATTCTAACAAAATTCGGTTTAACCAAAGATGCGGTCCTAAAAGCCCTGACCGACATAAGAGGTAATACTAAAGTTACCGACCAGAATCCCGAAGATAAATATCAGGCTTTAGAAAAATATACCGTCAATTTAACCCAGTCGGCAAGGTCGGGGAAGATAGACCCCGTTATAGGAAGGGACGGAGAAATTAGAAGGCTTATGGAAGTCCTTTCGAGAAGAACGAAAAATAATCCCGTTTTAATAGGAGACCCGGGCGTCGGTAAAACCGCTATAGTCGAAGGACTCGCAAAAAGAATCGCCGACGGCGACGTTCCGGAAATTTTGAAAAATAAAACCGTTCTTTCGTTGGATCTGGGCGCTCTTATAGCCGGAGCAAAATACAGAGGGGAATTCGAGGACAGACTCAAAGCCGTGGTAAAGGAAATAAAATCGTCGGAAGGTAAAATAATAATCTTTATAGACGAGCTTCATAATCTGGTCGGAGCCGGAAAATCCGAAGGGGCGATGGATGCCTCCAATCTTTTAAAACCTGCGCTGGCAAGAGGAGAATTGAGGGCTATCGGGGCTACTACGTTAGACGAATACAGAAAATATATCGAAAAAGACGCCGCTTTAGAAAGAAGATTCCAACCGGTATTAGTCGATGAACCTTCGGTAGAGGATACCATTTCCATACTGAGAGGACTTAAAGAACGCTATGAAGCCTATCACGGAATAAGAATAAAAGATTCCGCCATAATTGCGGCGGCAACCCTTTCGCACAGATATATTACGGACAGATTTCTACCGGATAAGGCAATAGACCTTATGGATGAAGCATCCGCAAAATTAAGAATAGAAATAGATTCTATGCCTACCGCTCTCGACGAGGTCCAGAGAAATATTATAAAAATCAAAATAGAGCAGGAAGCATTAAAGAAAGAAAAGGATGCCGAATCTAAGAAGAGGCTGAAAGAGCTTGACGAAGAACTGGCAAATCTAGAAGAAGATTTTAACCAAAAAAAAGCTAAATGGCAGAACGAGAAAGAGCATATACAAAAAATTGGGGGAATTAAAAAAGATATAGATTCGTTAAGGTTTGAAGAGCAAAGATATGAAAGGGAAGGAAAATATGATAAAGTTGCCGAGATTAGGTATGGAAAGTTGAATGAATTAGAAAAAAAATTAGAAGATTTAAATAAATCCGTTTTAGAAATGCAGAAAAAAGGAAGTTTTTTAAAAGAAGAAGTCGATGCGGACGATATTGCAAAAGTCGTAGCAAAATGGACGGGAATTCCGGTCGCAAAACTTATGGAAGGCGAAAAAGAAAAACTTCTGCTTATAGAAGAACATCTGCATAACCGCGTAATATCGCAGGACGAGGCTATAAACAGCGTCGCGAATACCGTCCGGCGTTCGAGAGCCGGATTATCGGATATTAATAAACCCGTCGGGTCTTTTATGTTTTTAGGTCCTACCGGCGTGGGAAAAACCGAACTGGCAAAAGCCCTTGCCGAGTTTTTGTTTGACGACGAAAACAGCATAGTAAGAATCGATATGTCCGAATATATGGAAAAACACACCGTATCCAGACTTATAGGCGCTCCTCCGGGTTATGTAGGATATGAAGAAGGCGGACAACTTACGGAATCGGTCAGGAGACATCCTTACAGCGTCGTTCTGTTCGATGAAGTCGAAAAAGCCCATCAGGACGTATTTAATGTTTTGCTTCAACTTCTCGACGACGGAAGATTAACCGACGGACAGGGTAGAACGGTCGATTTTAAAAATACTATTGTCATTATGACATCAAATATAGGTTCTGATATTATACAGAGTTACAGCGGACAGCATTACGAAGAAATGAAGAACAGCGTGATGAATCTTTTGAAAAACCATTTCAGACCGGAGTTTCTTAACAGACTCGACGATATAATTATATTCCATGCGCTTAACGAGGCGGACATTATTAAAATAGTTAATATTCAGCTGGGTAAACTAAAGAAAACGCTTAAGGAAAAGGGTATAGATGCAGATTATACGGATTCATTAATTAAGTTTATAGCAATGGAAGGATACGATCCGGTTTACGGAGCCAGACCGCTTAAAAGAGCTATAAAATCTTTCATACAGGACAGAATAGCGATGGATTTGCTTTCCGGAGGCATTGTTTCGGGGGATTCGATAGTTCTAGATTATAAAGAAGAAACAAACAACGTTGTTATCGAAAAGTCGATAGTCGTTAATACAGAGCCTGTTTAAAATCTTGCGGCAATCAGGATATGTTTTGTCGTTATGACAAATATATTTTGTCATAACGACAAAATAATAGCAAATAAAATCTTATAAAAATTAAATGTTATTATAAGATGCCGGAAAATATACCATTTGAAAAAATATATTTTTTGGCATTGTTTTTGCATATCATAAATAAAGAGTAATTAAACAAACAAAAAAGGAGTTTTTCAGATTATGGGGCTAAAATCTAATTCAAAAATTTTAGGCGCGGGAGTCGCAGTGCTTATCGGTATAATTGCAGGGGTCATAATAACCGCCAATCTGCATTTATTTAAAAAATCTTTAGCCGACGGGAGCGCGCCTATAATTTATTCTACTACCGATTCATCGATGCCGGCGCAGAACGGACCGAGCAATTTTATTGCGCTAATAAAGCAGGACAAACCATTTATCGTAAATATAAGGACGACCCAAAAAGTAAAAGGCGGACCGTTTCAGATGTATCAAAGCCCCTTCGGAAATCAACCTAATCCGTTCGGGAACTTTTTTAAAAATTTTTTTAACAACAACGCTCCGCAGGGTAATTATACGGAAGAAAGTTTAGGTTCCGGAGTAATTATAAGTAAAAATGGATATATAATTACCAACAACCATGTCATAAACGGGGCAACTAAAATATACGTCAAACTTTCCAACGGGAAAACTTTCAAGGCGACGGTTATAGGCAAGGATCCTCAGGTCGATCTTGCTCTCTTGAAGATAAACGACGGCAATAATCTTCCCGCGGCTATTCTCGGCGATTCCAACAAGTCGCAGATAGGCGAATGGGTTCTCGCTATAGGCAATCCTTTCGGGCTGGGCTGGACGGTTACCAACGGGATAATAAGCGCTAAAGGTAGAGCCATCGGAGGTCCTTACGAAGATTTTATACAAACAAATGCGGCAATTAATCCCGGAAACAGCGGAGGTCCGCTTATAAATATGAAAGGACAGGTGATAGGCATAAATACCGCCATTATAAAGGGAGCCCAGGGGATAGGATTTTCTATACCGGTAAACGTGGTAAAAGAGGTTCTTCCCGAGCTTGAAACAGGTAAGATTACAAGAGGATGGCTCGGAATAGAAATACAAAAAATATCTCCTGCTCTTAAAAAAGCTTTCAATCTTGAAACTTCGCGCGGCGCATTAGTGTCCTCGGTTCTTCCTAACGGTCCTGCGGCAAAGGCAGGACTCCGAAGCGGCGACGTAATAATAAAATTTAACGGGAAAGAAGTCAGAGAGATGTCCCAGCTTCCGTGGCTCGTAGGAAACACAAAGCCGGGAAAAACCGTCCCTATCGAGATTATCAGGCACGGTAAAAAAGAAACGCTTACGATAACGGTCGGAAACTGGAAGAGTCCTAAAAATTCTTTTAACGAAAAAACTCAGAAAGTTTCGGCTAAGAAATTAGGTATCACGGTTATCCCGCTTACGCCTCAAAATATGCAGAGTTACGGTATCCAAAACGTTCATCACGGAGTTATAGTGTCGAAAGTTATACCCGGCGGAGCAGGACAAAGAATGGGAATAATGCCCGGAGACGTTATAGAATCGATAAATCATCAGACGGTTAACGGCATAGGCGAGTATTTGAACGATATAAGCAGAGCGGAGAAATCGAAGCAGTTTCTTTTTTATATAAGAAGGGGGAATATGAAACTGTATCTGGCATACTCCGAGTAAAAAAATATAGAAATAAAAATTTTTCCTAAAACCAAGACAAACTGTAAGCTTTCCATCACTCCTCCTAAAGGTGGCCCGGCTCCGTAAAAAGAGCCGGGCTGTTTTATTTTTATACAGATTTATGATAGAATAAAGCTAATATGGATACTTTTATTCTCGGCACGGCGGGTCATATCGACCATGGAAAATCCTCCCTCATAAAAGCGTTAACCGGCACGGAAACCGACAGACTCGAAGAAGAAAAAAGGCGCGGTATTAGCATAGTGCTGGGTTATGCCAATATGGTTTTTCCCTCGGGTATATCCGTAGGAATCGTCGATGTTCCGGGACATATAAAATTTATAAAGACTATGGTTTCCGGTTCTACGGGAATGGACGGCGTTTTGTTGACCGTAGCCGCTGACGACGGCATAATGGCTCAGACCAAGGAACATCTGCTTATCCTAAAACTTTTAGGCGTAAATTTAATTATTCCGGTAATTACAAAAATAGATATGGTTTCCGGCGAAATCGTTCTAAAAAGAAGAGTCGAAATAAAGGATTTCTTAAAATTATACGGCTATGATAAAGCCGTCGAAGATATATTTACCGTTTCGGTTAAATCCGGAGAGGGTGTAGCCGGATTAAAAAACGAAATAGAAAAAACCGCAAGAGAATATAATTTAAAAGCTTCTATGAAACCTGCTCCGACAAAAGTTTTTTTGCCGATAGACAGAATTATTTCATCAAAAGGTTTTGGAACTATTTTAGCCGGAACATTGAAATACGGCAGTTTTTCCTCAGGAGATGAAATTCAGATAATGCCTTCCGGTCTGACGGCGCGAATAAAAAGCATCGAATCTCATAACAAAACGGTCGAAACGGCTCATAAATCTATGAGGATATCCATTAACGTTCCGTCCGTAAAAAAAGAAAGCGTTAAATTCGGCGACGTAATATCGGTAAAAGACGGTCTTGCGGCATCCGATTCTATTTTTGCAAAAGTTTTTTACGATTTTGAGAATAAGAAGGCATTAAAAAGTCATATTTTATTGTCATTTATGACAGGGGGGACATCCGTCAATTCTAAAATAATAATTCTTAACGCTGAAAAAAAACTCGGTTCAGGTGAATATTCATATGCGCTCTTTAAATTAAACGATAAAATATCGACGATGAATAAAGAAAGATTTATTATTAGGGATATAGGAGCAGGCAGGACCATAGGCGGCGGCGTTATTATAGACCCTTTGCCGGAATACATATTTGAAGAATCAAAAAAGGACATTTACGAAGGAATGATTTCCGATGATATTAAGGAAACCGTTTTCGGTTTTATAGCAGTTAACGGAGGAGGCGCAATAGAAAAAATTTATAAAAAATTAAATATTAATTTCACCGATTTTATGGCGGTTATAAGCGAATTAAAAAGAGACGGCAGAATAATAACGGACGGTAAATATAAATTTGTTTTTTTAAAGGAAAATTTCGATACAGGCAGGTCTTTGCTGGTAAAAATAATAAACGAAAATTCAAAAGACGGAATCATAGGTTTTAAAAAAGGGTTAAACAAGCAGGAATTATATGTTATTTTTGAGCAAAATTTTAATGAATCCGGAACGGCAGAACTTCTTGATACAATATTAGAAGATTTGCTGTCTAAAAAAGAGATTTTGTATAATGACGGAAATATAATTCCGAAAGGATTGGAATATAAAACTTCCGAAACGGCTATTCCCGCCGAACATATAAATGTTGTAGAAAAAATAGAAAGTTTATTAAATTCTAACGGCAACAGCGTTCCGGATTTTACGGAGTTAGAAAATAAAATAAAAGTAAATAAAAAGATATTAAACTATATAACCGCAATTATGCTTAAACAAGGAAGGCTCGTCAAGGTTAGCCGCGACATTTATTATCTTAAAGAACAGATAGACGATATTAAGTCTAAATTAGACGCTTTTTTTGAAAAGGAAGAAAAGCTTGAGCCTAAAAATATGAAAGAAATTGCCTGCGTATCGAGAAAATATGCAATTCCCCTGCTTGAATATTTTGACTATACCGGATATACCCTTAAAAAAGGCGACTACAGAATAAAAAACCGCAAGTAAACATTTTTTCACATACTTTTTTCACGCAAATCTAAATTTTACCATAAAATTAAGGAGTATGATTCTAGAAAAAGGGGACAGATATTTTTTATTTTCCGTCTAAAATCCCGCAAATGTAGTCGGCTGTAAGAAAATAAATAAATCTGTCCCCTTTTTTATTATTCGGGAATGACAATGCAGGGATTTATTTTTTAACCCAAATGTCTGTCATTCCCGCGCAGGCGGGAATCCAGAAATTACATATAAAAGAAATATCCAAATATTTTCTATTGCAGGATTAAGGGGGTATAATCGGATTTATTTTTTTATAAATTTTTGTTATAATAGTACAAAGTTAATTAAATTATTATATATATTATTATGCCTTATAAAGACCTGCACGAATTTATCCGGATTTTAGAAAAAAATAACGATTTGCACAGAGTAGCCGCTCCCGTCGATAGGATTTTGGAAATAGCCGAAATTGCCGATAGAATGGTAAAAAAAGAAGGACCCGCGCTTTTATTCGAAAATGTAAAAGGCTATAATTTTCCGGTATTAATAAATATGTTCGGTTCAAATAAGCGCATATTGCAAGCTTTCGAGGTAGAAAGTCTCGATGATACCGCAAAAAGAATAGAAGAAATAATAGATCCCGAAATCCCTACTAATTTTTTTGAAAAAATAAAATCTCTTTCTAAACTTAAAAAACTTGCAGATTATATGCCTAAAATCGTAAAAAATGCCAAATGTAAAGAGGTCGTCGTAAGCGAACCGCCTTTGCTTGATATTTTGCCGGTTTTGAAGACTTGGCCTGAAGACGGCGGTCCATTCATTACGCTTCCGCTTGTTTTTACGAAAGACCCCGAAAGCGGTTCTACCAACGTCGGTATGTATAGAATGCAGGTTTACGACGATTCTTCATGCGGTATGCACTGGCATATACACAAAGACGGCGCAAGGCATTTCAGAAAATATAAAGAACTTGGCAGAAAGATACCCGTTTCCGTCGTTATAGGCTCCGACCCCGCAGTAATTTATTCCGCAACCGCCCCTCTTCCCCCGGATATCGAAGAGATGATGTTTGCGGGGTTTTTAAGGAGCGAAGCGGTAGAACTCGTAAAATGCGAAACGAACGATATATATGTTCCGGCAAATGCCGAATTCGTTATCGAGGGATATATTGACCCTTCCGAAGATTTCAGGCTTGAAGGTCCTTTCGGCGACCATACGGGATATTATTCTCTCGAGGATTTTTATCCGGTGTTCCATGTAACCCTTATAACCCACAGGAAAGATGCCGTATATCCCGCTACTATCGTCGGAAAGCCTCCTATGGAAGACTGTTATATAGGAAAAGCGACGGAAAGATTTTTTCTGCCGGCTATAAAAAAGATATTTCCCGAAATCGTCGATATGAATCTTCCGTTTGAAGGTATATTTCACGATTTAGCTTTTATAAGCATTAAAAAAAGTTATCCGGGTCATGCAAAAAAGATAATGCACGGAATATGGGGACTCGGTCTAATGATGTTCACCAAAATAATAGTTATACTAGACGAAGACGTTAACGTTCAAGACAAGAGCGAGGTAATTTGGAGAATATGCAATAATATCGATCCCAAAAGAGACGTTTCTTTCGTCGAAGGCCCTATAGACGTTTTAGAACATGCTTCGGATATTCCAAATTATGGTTCTAAAATGGGGATAGACGCCACAAAAAAATGGACGTCCGAGGGTTATAAAAGAAAATGGCCGGACGATATAACTATGTCTTCCGATATAAAAAAACTTGTCGATGAGAGATGGAAGGAATACGGATTAAGTTAAATTAAAATGTTTAAAAAGATAAAAAATACATTAGAATTAGTCAAATTTTCCCATACTATATTCGTCCTGCCTTTCGCCCTCAGCGCTTTTCTACTTGCCTTTTACGACAAATATCCCTCGTCTTTCGGCACGCCTTTTTTTTATTATAAAATAATTTGGATAGTTATAGCCATGGCTTCGGGAAGAAGCGGAGCAATGGCATTTAACAGGGTAATAGACAAAAAAATAGATGCGAAAAATAAAAGGACGGTGGAAAGAACCATTCCGAAAGGCGAACTTACTACTTTATACGGTGTTATTTTTGGGATAATTTCTTATATCGTTTTGATAGCCGCCGCATACGAACTGAATTTTATATGTTTTATTCTTTCGCCTTTAGTAATAATTTTTATTACATTCTATTCTTTTACGAAAAGATTTACGTTTTTTTCCCATATGGTTTTAGGAATAAGCATGGCATTAGGTCCTTTGGGGACATGGCTTGCAGTTACCGGCGGCTTAAATTATAAGATTTTAATTCTCGGTCTTGCCGTAGTTTTTTGGGGTTCCGGGTTCGACATCCTTTATGCTATTTTAGACTACGAATTCGATACCGCAAACGGACTTTTCTCCGTGCCTGCAAAATTCGGAATAAAAAATGCTATAACGGTTTCCAGAATTCTACACTTGCTTGCCTTAGCCTGTTTGGTTTATCTATATTTCATATTTAATCTTAATTTTTTGTATATTATAGGAATGATTCTTGTAGCCGGTTTTTTTGCCTATGAACATCTTTTAGTTTACAAGAGTTTAAATAATATCGATGCCGCATTTTTTACTATGAACGGATATATTTCCATAACTTTTTTCGTTTTTATATCGGCAAGCATCATATATTCTAAATTTTTTATTTTAAAATAAATAAATATGAAAGAAAATATTAATATAAGGGCGGACGTCCATTCTTACATAGTCGCTATTACCGGAGCGTCGGGATCGCTATTCGGTTTTAGCCTTCTTAAGGCTTTAATAGACCGCTCTTTTTTTGTTCATCTTATAATATCCAAACCCGGTTTTAAGGTGATTAGGGACGAGCTGGGGATGTTTACGGACATAGGCATGGAAACAGGCGCGGGAAGCGCAGTCGGAAAAGCCGTAAAAGACGAGATAATAAATAAATTTGGACTATATAAAGCCGGCGACAGTTTTGCTCTTTTAGGCGAGGATTTTTTAGAGGCGCGTATCGCAAGCGGTTCCGCAAAAAACGTTAAGGGCATGATAGCCATTCCATGTTCTATGGGCAGTCTTTCCAGAATTGCAAACGGAATTTCGGGAAACCTTATAGAACGGGCGGCGGACGTTATGCTTAAAGAAAAGAAAAAACTGATCGTATGCCCGAGAGAAACCCCGTTTAGCGATATACATCTTAAAAATATGCTGTCGCTTCATTCGTCTGGAGCAATAATACTTCCTCCTATTCCGGCATTTTATAACAAGCCTCAAACGGTCGGAGACATTGTGGATTTTATAACGGGTAAAATTTTAGACGCTCTTGATATAGAAAACGATGTTTACGCAAGATGGAACGGTTATGATTCAAAATAAAACTTTTGATTTAATAAGAGAAAAGGTTTATAATAATATAAGGTTGTCAACCGACGACGCTTTGTTTTTGTTTAAATGTAAAGATTTGCTCCAAATAGGAGAACTTGCAAATTTTAAAAACTTTAAAATCAACGGGGACAAAGTATATTATATCGTCAATATTCATATAAACTATACTAATATATGCGTAAATAGGTGCGCTTTTTGCGCTTTCTACAGAAAAGGACAAGAAACGGATGCATATTCAATGAGCATAGAAGATATAATAGAATATATTAAGACGAATTACGAAACCAATAATTTTAAAGAAGTTCATATAGTCGGAGGTCTTCATCCTTCCCTTCCTTACAACTTCTATTTAAATATGATCCGCGAAATAAAAAAAGAATTTCCGTTCTTGATGATACAGGCTTTCACGGCAGTAGAAATAGATTATTTATCTAAAATTTCCGGATTGTCCGAAAAAGACGTATTGCTTGATTTAAAAGAAAACGGCTTAGACAGCATTCCCGGAGGAGGAGCAGAAATTTTTAATCCCGTTATAAGAAAAAAATTATGTCCGCAAAAAATAAGCGGGGAAAAGTGGATAGAAATTCACAAGACTGCCCATAAAATCGGTATTTCTTCTAATGCTTCAATGCTTTACGGCGTAAAAGAAAGCTATGAAGACAGGGTAAGCCATTTAAACGAAATAAGACTCGCGCAGGATGAATCAGGCGGTTTTAATTCTTTTATTCCTTTTGCGTTCCAGCCTAAAAACACCGCAATCAAAAATTCAAATATGACGTCGGGATACGACGACCTTAAAGTCATTGCGATTTCCCGCCTTTTTTTAGATAATTTTAAGCATATAAAAACATTTTTTGTGAACTTAGGAATTAACCTTGCGCAGGTTTCCCTTTCTTTTGGCGCCGATGATTTTGACGGCACGCTGACGGAAGAAAAAATATCCCATAATGCAGGTTCGATTAATCCGGTAAGTCTCAGCGTTAAAAACGTAAAAAAGATAATAAAAGAGACTGGCAAACTTCCAACTGAAAGAGATACTATATATAATATCGTTTTTAATTAATTTTTTATTTTAATTAATTTAATGAACTAAAAAGTTTAAGGAGGCTTAAAAATGTTGAACTTAAACGAGTTTGTATTTTATCCGGGGTACGGCGTTTGTTTAGTAGAGTCTATTTCTAAGCAGAAAATAGGTTCTACGGAATTGTCTTTTTACAATATCAGAGTTTTGGAAAACAATGCGAAAATTATGGTGCCCGTTAAAAATGAGGCAGAAGTGGGACTCCGTCTTCTTATTAAAGAAAACGAGATACAGAAAGTTTTTGACGTGCTGGAAGAAAAATGCGCCAAAAAACCTTTCGCAAGAAAAGAATCATGGAATAAAAGGTTTAACGGCTACAATATAAAACTATGTTCTTCATGCCTTTTTGAAGTAGCGGAAGTTTTAAGGGATCTTTATATTTTAAAATCTGAGAAAGAGTTGTCTTTTGCCGAAAAAAAGATGTTTGAAAAAGCAAAACATTTAATTATCAAAGAGATTTCTACGGTAATGAACAGACCGGAAACTTTCGTAGAAGAAAAAATAAAAAAGATATTTATGCATACTCCGGCTACTCCGGTTCAGTCTTCTAATTTAAATTTAATCGCTTAGTATTCTAAAAATAATTAATTAAATAATATAAATGAAAATTTTTAATAAGAAACCAATCCTCTTTATAAGGATAATGCTGGTTCTCATTTCTGCGATTTTAGGTTTTTTAATAGGTAAGGAATACTGGCATAACGATTTTTTATCGTATGTAGGGCTTTTATTCGGTTTTACAATAGGTTTTATCGTAGTTTCCGTTGAAAAAAATATGGAATTCATTTCCACTAAAAAAATTCTTACTGGCGGGATAGGTCTTTTCATCGGGCTTTTTATAATTAATTATATTACTTATCAACTTTTTAAATCTTTTTTTACCGGTTCCGATTTAGGATATGTTACTTACGCTTTCGTGAACTTCGTAGCAGGCTATCTCGGGCTTATTATAGGCTTAAGAGTGTCCGACGATTTCGGCATAGGAGCTAAACAACAGTCCGATTCAAAAGATGGACAGGGTAGAAGCGGCGGCGGAGAACAATGTCGCAACTATAAAGTTATAGATACGAGTTCTTTAATTGACGGAAGAATACTAGACGTTTCAAAAACAGGTTTTATAGACGGAACTTTTGTGATACCTACGTTTGTTTTGCATGAACTTCAGCATATAGCGGATTCTCAGGATCCGCTTAAAAGGGTAAAGGGGAGAAGAGGCTTAGATATATTGAAAGAACTAAGAGAAGATAAAAATATTAATATCGAGTTTACCGATGCCGATTATCCAAATATAAAAGAGGTTGATGCAAAATTAATAGCATTTGCAAAAGAAAAAAACGGCAAGATTATAACCACCGACTTTAATCTTAACAAAGTGGCACAGGTTAGAAACTTAAAAGTCCTAAATATAAACGATTTGGTTAAAGCCCTAAGACCTATTCTCCTTCCCGGGGAGATAATGACCATATTGATAACTAAAGAAGGCAGGGAGAAAAATCAGGGTATTGCTTATTTGGACGACGGAACAATGGTGGTCGTCGAAGACGCCATTAAACTTGTCGGCTCCGAGCTTAACGTCGTAGTCACAAGCATTTTACAGACTTCGAGCGGAAGGATGATATTTGCAAAAATAAATTACGATAAAGATCCTGCGCCGGTAAATTAATTCCCCTTATTGCCGGAAAGATTAGCGTCGGATAGTTTATCGAACCTGTTTAAGAGCAGTTCTGCTATTTCGATGTCTATCGCCGACGTTATTTTCATGTTCATATCGGTAGCCGTTATCGGCACGGCGGTTAGACCTAAATTTTCCAGTAGGGAAATGTCGTCGGTCGATATAAAATTTTCAGCCGTTGCTTTGACTAAAGCTCTTTCTATCAATTTAAACTTAAATACCTGCGGAGTTTTAGCCGATATTAAATAATCCCTTTTAATAGTTTTAAGCTTTATGGGGTTTGACAATGTAATTTCGTTTTTATTTTCGGGATTAATTTCTTTGATAGTTTCGGTTACATCGGAACATAGAAAAGCGGCGCCGTGGCTTACGGTTTTATCAAGTAATAAATGCAGTTCCGCTTCGGTTACAAAGGGCCTTGCAGAGTCGTGGATAAAAACGACGGCGTTTTCTTTTTCCATATCTTCTCCCGCGACGATGCCCTCTAAATATTTGATAGAATTGTCGACAGACTGCTGTCTTGTTCCTCCCCCGGTTATTATCCGCAATTTTTTCATTTCGTCTTCCCTGAGATTTTTTTCAAAAAAATCGTTCCAGTTAAATTTAAAAACGGAGGACGGCGGCGTAGTTATGATAACTGCTTCGAAATTAATTTTTGATTTTAAAAAAATTTCGAGACTGCGGAGAATAATTTCCTTTCCATTAATTTTTATAAGCTGTTTGGGCATTGCAAATCCGGTTCGAGAACCTGTTCCGGCGGCAAGCAGCACGGCGTAAATTTTCATTTTTTTTGTTCCGACGACAACAGGCAAACGCTGAAACACTCGATTGCTTTCTGTTTGCCGACGGAGTCCAGTCCTTCTTTTGTTTTTCCTTTGATATTTATGCGCGATTTATCGACGTCTAAAGCGGAAGATACGGATTCTATCATATTATCTTTATATACGGAAATTTTGGGCGTCTGGGTTACGACCGTAATATCGGCGTTTACTAAACCGTATCCTTTGCCCTGCACCAATTTGTAAGCATATTTTAATATTTCGATGCTGTTAATGCCTTTAGTAGATTTGAGATTGTCGGGGTAAAGAACGCCGATATCGGGAAGGCATAACGCTCCCAGAAGGGCATCGGTGAGGGAGTGAAGGACGACGTCGCCGTCTGAATGAGCGGCAACTCCTATATGTCCATCGATAAGTACGCCCCCGAGGTATAATTTTTTGGCGGCATTTTCGAAAAGCGCAATTTCTAAAAATTTGTGTATGTCGTAGCCGCTTCCTATCCTTATGTTATTCATTTTAAATAATTATACCATAACGGCGGTTCAGCGGGTAAAAAATGTGATATAATCAAATAAAAATGAACGATAATTTAAAATAAAAAGGAGGGTGGATAATCATGAGAATGCTCTTTGAACCTTTGGAAATCGACGGGATTAAAATTAAAAATAGAATAATGATGGCGCCTATGTGTATGTATTCGGCAACGGACGGTATCGTAGGAACTTTCCACGCGGCGCATCTTGGCGCAAGAGCCGTCGGCGGCGTGGGTTTAATTATAGTCGAAGCTACCGGCGTCAGTCCGGAAGGAAGGATCAGCCCTTATGACGCAGGGATATGGAACGAAAAGCAGGCGGAGGCTTTTAAGCCTATAGTAGAATTTTGCAAATCCTGCGGGTCGGCGATGGGGATTCAGCTGGCCCATGCCGGAAGAAAAGCTTCGACGAATGCTCCGTGGCTCGGAGATAATCCCTTAAAGCCGGAAGAAGGGGCATGGCAGGTGCTTGCGCCGAGCCCTATACCGTTTAACGAGGGTTATCCCGTTCCAAAAGAAATGGATGAAAACGATATTAAAAAGGTTATAAAAGATTTTGCAAACGGAGCGAAAAATGCCGATAAGGCAGGCTTCGACGTCATAGAAATACATGCGGCTCACGGGTATTTGATAAACGAGTTTTTATCGCCCTTATCCAACAAAAGAAAAGATAAGTATGGCGGAAGTCTTGAAAATAGGGCAAGACTGCTGTTGGAAGTAATAGACGAAATAAAAAGGACGGGTTGGCATAAGAATAAGCCTATTTTTGTGAGGATTTCCGCGGTAGATTGGGTAGAAGGCGGGTTTGATATAGATTCGGCGGTTATTTTAGCAGGAATGTTGAAAGAAGCCGGAGTTTCTTTGATTGACTGCTCTTCGGGGGGAATAGCGCCTAATGCCAAAATGAATATATATTACGGCTATCAGCTCGGTTTTGCGAAAGAGATAAGGGAAAAAGCGGGAATTGCGGTTTCGGGGGTCGGGCTTATTACAAAACCGGAATTTGCCGATTTTATATTAAGCTCCGGAACGGCGGATATGGTAGAGATGGGCAGGGAGTTGTTGAGAAATCCTTACTGGCCCCTTATGGCGGCGCATAAACTCGGCGTAGATATAGAATGGCCGAAACAGTATATGAGGGCAAAATTTTAAACCGTTATTTAAGCATGAAACCGTCTATGAGATTTACAGTGGTGCCGAAGGGGGGAATCGAACCCCCATGGGATTGCTCCCGCCGGATTTTGAGTCCGGTGCGTCTACCAATTCCACCACTTCGGCTTAAAACAGGATTATTTTGCTGTTAAAATTTTACAATATAATGGATTAAAATTCAAGAAAACAATTTTGTCTATTTTACAAAAATTAAATTATATGATATAAATTAATTAAACATAAACATTTTTTTTATTTGCGCAATTTAAGGAGTATAATTTATATGGCGGATATTAAGGAACCCGATTTCCATTCGGATTTAGAAAAAATACTCGGAAGCGGTTTAAATAAAAAAGATTTTAGGTCAAACTATTTTCTTAAACTGGGCATTTTTATCTTTTTAATTGTCGTGTCTTGGTCGATTATTATTTTTTTATATGCGTCTTATATTAATTATTTCAATAAATACGATAAAATTTTAAATAATTTAAATTTTCAATTAAAAAGCGATATAACAAAGTCCAATAAGATTAAAACAAATCTCGTATTTTTCAGAAAAGTCGCCAAAAATCAGGTTAACGTTTCATATCTGCTTTATCTTTTGTCGATTCGCAGGTTCGGCAAAACAGGCATAAAATCCTTTTCGGTAAATAAAGGGCGCGTAAATATTTCGGTTTTTTCGATGGAAAAGAGTTTTACAAGAAGTTTAAACCTAATGAACGATTATGTGCTATATCTAAATATTTACTGTCTTCAAATGCATACGGGAAGATTTAGGATAACGTCCGTTAACGAAAATAAGTCTGGAAAAAGTTCGGGAGACATATGGGGTCTTTCAAGCGGCAGATTTGATTTCGCCGACCACCCGCGCACGATTAATTAGTAGAATTGCGGTACTAACCCTTAATTTAATTTTAATCTATAAACCCGCCGTCCTTTAAGTCTTTTATCGCATTCTGTATTACGGATGCGGAGCCTTTAAGCCCTTCTATTTCTTTTTCGTTAAGCGGCGGTTTGATTACAGTTTCTATGCCGTCTTTAGAGAGGATTGCCGGAACGCCCGTATATATACCGCTGATTCCGTAATAGTCCTCTAAGTAAACGGATAGAGGCATTATCTGCCTTCTGTCCTTAACCATAGATTCTATAATTTCCGCCATAACGACTGCCGGGGCAAATATCGTTCCGCCTTTTAGGGCGATTACTTCCGCTGCGCAGGTTCTGGAATGTTCGGCGATTTCTTCGAGCTTTTTCTTGTCGTATCCCGGTATAGAGCTTAAAGGCACGCTGTTTATGCCTGCAAGCGAAAAAACCGGAGTCATACTGTCCCCGTGTTCGCCCAGAAACATTATATCGACGTCTTTCGGATTTAAGTCGAAAAACGACCCGACCGCCGAACGCAGCCTCGTCGTATCGAGCATCGTTCCCATTCCGAAAACTTTTTTTCTTTCGAAGCCCGAAACCTTGTATGCAACATAGGTCATTATATCTACGGGATTAGATACTACGAAAAGAATTGCATTTTTATTATATTTAGTAATGTTATTTACTATATCTTTTAATATGTGGACATTTTTTTTGTTAAGGTCGAGTCGCGATTCCCCGGGTTTTCTCGGAATGCCCGCCGTTATAACTATAATATCGGCATCTTTTACGGAGTCGTAGTCGGCGGTTTTCACTCTCGTATAACCGGTAAGCGAAATCCCGTGCGAAATGTCGAGCATCTCGCCTCTCGATAGATTATGGTTTATATCTATAAGAGTAACCTCTCTTACTATATCCTTGAGAGTAAGTGTATATGCAAGGGTTGCCCCAAGCCTGCCTGCGCCGATTATGCTTACTTTCATTAAAGTAGCCTCCGTGTTCTTTAGTTTAAAGTTTCATTATTATAATACACAACATGGTAAAAAATCAATTTATATTTATCCTTCGCGGTATTATTTTTCTATTCCGGTTCTGGAATGAATATTTTTATTATAATAATGTTTTATTTCTCTCATTTCCGTGACTAAATCGGCAATATCCAGTATCTCTATGGGAGCATTTCTTCCGGTAAGTATCAATTCTATATCCGGCCGTTTGTTCTTTATTAATCTTATAATTTCTTCCGTCTTTATTATGCCTAAATTTATCGCGACGTTAATTTCGTCCAGCACCAATATGCCGGTATCGTTTTCTCCGCAGGCGGTATCTTCCGCAAGCGCCAGTCCTTTTCTGTTTGAATCTATATCTTTTTCCGATATTTTATCCTTATTTACAAAAAAAGGACTTCCCGCCTGATATATTTTAATAAGCGGAATGCAGTTTTCTATTGCTTTGACCTCTCCCGAATATGAGCCGCCCTTTAAAAATTGGATTATTAATGATTTTATGTTATGCCCGCTTGCCCTAAGCGCCTGTCCGAGAGCCGCCGTAGTTTTTCCTTTTCCGTTGCCGGTATAAACCTGAACCATGCCGACTTCTAAAGATTTTTCCGAAGAAATTTCTTTAAACCAGTTATTATGAACGGAAAGATTTTTATTATTCATGAAATATCATAACTTGGTCGTTTAAAGTTTTTATTGCGCCGTTAAACAATTTTTTTGCAGCGGAATAGTCTTCCGGTTCTATTTTATAACCGTTTACGGAAAAATACGAACGGAAAATTACGGTATTATTTTTTACCGAATAGCTTGTAGCGAAAGACCCGGCGGCGTTTTTAATATGTACGGTTTTAGGAATAAAAACTATTTTATAATTTTTTGGAAAACTTAAATGAACCGCGGTCTTTTCCGAAAAATTATATCCGAATTTTAAAGCATACTTTCTTTTATCCATAGCCGTTATTTTTGTTAATTCCGTTCTTGTTCTTAAAGGGATTTTTATTACAATCGTATTGCCGTTTTTTCCGGAATAATTTTTTGCGGTGAACGAAAAATTTTCTATATACGGTTTTGTAAGACTGTCGCCGTTTTTAATAGAGTAGCCGGTGAGATTTGCATTAGGCACTATAAACATAACTTTTTTTAAGATACCGTCCCTTTTTTTTCTTTTAGACAAAGACGAGTAGAGGTATCTTTTATACATATCGTATGCCCCTGAGTAAACGATGGATGATTTTACGTTTAATGTCCCTTCGTCCGAAACCGATGCATATTCTTTTACGGATATGTTATTTATTACCGGAGGGAATATCGGGGTTTCAGCGATTATTCCTTTGCCGTTAACGAGTATCAATACGTTTCTGCCCTGATCCATCGGGGGAAGGTCGCCGAAAGTAGTAACGTTAGACGTAGTATCGGCAAACATAAATTTACCCGATTTTAACTTAATAGCCGTTATTTCATGATCGAAAACAAAAGGCGTAGGGATATACGGATTCATATTAGGAATTTCGGTCGTGGGTATAAGGACCGGATATGCTTTTACGCCTATCCGTTTCAACATCGACGAAAAAAGAGTAGCATGGTCTTTGCAGTCCCCGAACCTGTTTTTAAAAATAGAATTTACGTTACTCGGCTTGTATCCGTCTATTCCGAATTCGTATCCGACGTATCTAATTTTTTTTGCCGTAAAGTTATATATCGCTTTTATTTTTTTTAATTTCGTTTTTTTTGAATAAACCAATTTATTTATATAGTTATTGAGTTCCCCGCCCGGCTTTATTATATCTTTTGTAAGATGCGCATACCATAAAGCAACCTTGTTCCATGATTTTACCGAAGAAATCATAACATGGGGAACGATAAACGATTCTCCGGGACCCATTTCTTCCGGGGTTATTTTTTTTCTGTTCCAGAGCGACCAGACAAGCGTCGTATTCAGAGGGGTTTTAATTATTTCCGGTTTTTCTTTTAATCCGTATTCGGCATATCGGTAATATAATCCTTTGGGTATCGTTAATTTATAGACCGATTTTTTCAAAGGAGAAAGTCCCCCGAAATAATCTTCCGTGAAAAAATTATTTTTCATATAAGGCTTTATGACTGTGGTTTGATATTTATAATCGATTATCGAACCTTTAACCACGCCGGGAAGCTGTATTGTTTTTAATAATTGATTGGAAAAAATAGGGGCTTCGGGATTAAACGGCGCCGTTACGGTCTTTAATAGATTCGTGTTAATATGTATAATATTTCCGTTCGGCTGGATTATTTTAATAAAATATACTTTGAGTTTCTGGTTTTTTTTAGAAAAAGGAAAGGTTAGGGATGAATATTTCTTAATGCCTTTCTTGTTCATTATTTTTATTATTTCGTGTTCGGTCATAACGTCTTCATAATTTTTAGTAATCGTTTCATGAGTATAATCCAATAAAATTTTTGAAGATGCAGCCGATGGGATTTCTAAAGCATAACATATATTATGGTTAGAATTTACCCATCCTAAATTTAATAATCCCGATAAAATTAACGTAATAAACGGCAAATAAATTTTTTTAAGCGGTTTTATCATAAATTCTCCGTAAGTTCGTATATTTAGGGTTAATTTGATGTAGATTTAATCGATATTATACTGGTGCCGGAAGGGGGAATCGAACCCCCACAAGAGCAATCTTACACGGCCCTGAACCGTGCGCGTCTACCAGTTCCGCCATTCCGGCATTAGTTGCGATATTTTATCTTTTATAATGAAAAAAATTTTGCTAAGTGTTATTATTTATCTTATCATATTTTGAAATAATTGACATAAAAAAGTAATGAAAATAATAACGAAAGAAAATATTGTTTATCTGTTTTCTCAAAAATCCGATGCCCCGCTTTCTTTTGCCGATATTAAACACGGGTTAGATATAACTTCGGCAAAAAATCTTTCAGCCGTAAAAAAAATTCTGGATTCAATGGTAGCGGAAGGCGACTTAATATTTACCAAGGGAGAAAAGTATGCCTTTCCGCAAAAATTAAATCTTATACGCGGAACGATAATTTTTAAAAAGCGTAATTATGCATTTGTAAGCGACGATACCGGCTCTGGAAAGGATATTTTCGTTAAGGGTCCCGATATTGCAGGAGCTATTCCCATGGATAGCGTTATACTGCAGATTATACCCGACAATCCCTATTATTTAAAGAAAAAACGTCAATCCGCCGAATCAAAAGGCAGAAGAGGCAGAATAATAAGGATAATTAAAAGAAATTTAAAAAATATTAAAGCCGTAGTCAGGGTCGAAAAAAATATCGCAATTTTGACTCCCGTTTCTCCGGAGTTCGACGATTTATTTTATTTCGATATGCATAAGTTCAAAGATAAGGAAAAATTAAAAAACGGAGTTATTGTTAACGCCGTTTTACCTGAAACCGAAGATTTATCTTCGCGTATGGTTGTAATCGACAAGATTATAGGAGATATAGAATCTAAAAACGCCGAAGAAGAAATTATTCTTAATAAATATAACATATATAAGTCTTTCGACGAAGAAGTTTTAAAAGAACTCGAAGGATTTTCTTCCGACGTCGAGGAAAAAAATATAGAAAAAGGCAGGCGCGATTTGACGGCTATGCCCTTTATCACTATAGACGGCGAAGACGCAAAAGATTTTGACGACGCCGTTTGTTTAAAGACGTCAGAAAAAACAAATATTGCTAAACTTTACGTCGCCATAGCCGACGTTTCTTATTTTGTAAGATATGGAAGCCGCATCGACGCCGAAGCGTTTAAAAGGGGCAACTCTACGTATTTTCCAGGCAGCGTTTATCCAATGCTTCCCGAGAAGCTGTCAAACGAGTTATGCAGTCTGCTTCCGAAAAAAAAGCGCTTTGTAATGGTCTGCGAAATGGACATAGACGTCTTAACGGGAAAAACGGAAAATCAAAAAATATACAGAGGATTAATCAAGACTTTCGGAAGATTGACTTATAACGAGGTATATAATTATTTGACGGCGATAGAGGCGGGAGGCGCCCAAGTCGACCTGGATGCCCCGGAGGGACATAAAATAAACAGCGGCACAAGCTTAGAACTTTTTGACGCGCTGAATAAAAAACTTTCTCCGATAAAAGATATGCTTATAGATATGAAAAAACTTGCAAAAACTTTGAGGGATAAAAGAGCTAAGAATGGAAGTTTAGATTTCGACCCGATTAAAAGCAAAGTGGAACTAGATGAAAACAATGAGCCGCTTAACGTCATTCCCGAACCGAGAAATTTTGCCCATAATTTAATCGAGGATTTTATGATAACGGCAAACTGCGCTGTAGCCGAATTTATAGAAACTAAAAGAATTCCTTCTATTTATAGAGTTCATGAGAAACCGGACGAAGAGAAAGTTAAGGAATTTTTTAAAATATTAAAATATTTTAAAATACCGGTCGTTCACGGCTCCTTGGAAAAGCCTTTAGATTACAGGAAGATGCTGGATAAACTGAAGAAAACACCACTGGCATCTTTTTTGGAGCAGGCTTTTTTGAGATCGATGAGAATTGCCGTCTATTCTCCGGTTAATATTCACCATTTTGGGCTTGCCCTGAGGTCTTACACCCATTTTACTTCTCCGATAAGAAGATATGCGGATTTATTGGTGCATAGAATACTTGCTTTTATTATTTACGGAGATGACGGCGGCAATATGGAAACGGAATACAAACATATTTCCGACGATATTAAAAAAACGCCGGAATGGCTTAATGCAGAATATTTAAAGTTTGCATCAAATGCCGTTTCTAGAAGAGAAAAACTTTCTGCCGATGCAGAAAGAGAGTATGTAGATTTTAAGAAAATGCAATTTTTGAAAAAAAATTCGCAGGCTGTTTATGAGGGGTTTATTACAAACGTTGTCAACTTCGGCTTTTTTGTCGATATTAAAGGATTTTTTATTCAGGGTTTCGTTCATGTTTCAACTATAGCCGACGATTATTACGAATATGGCGATGCTTCTAAAATACTTAAAGGAAGACATACAAGGAAAATTTTTAAAACAGGGGATGGAATCGACGTAAGCGTTTATTCGATAGACCTGCTTAAAAGAGAGATAGACCTTAGATTTATTAAATTTACTAAGGAACGATAAATTATGAAAATAGGCGACATAATAAGATTTATAAGAGCGGTCAGGCGGATTAGAAAGGTGGCTTCAATATTTGCAAAGCACGGTTTCTATCAGATTATTACCAATGTGGGACTTTCCAAGTTTTTTATATTTAAAAAATATCTTAAAGCTACTTATCCGGTTGACGATTATCAAAACGTTCCGCCGGAAATTAGGCTGAGGTACGCTTTAGAAGAACTCGGTCCGACCTTTATTAAACTAGGACAGGTATTTTCACAGGAGATCAGGACGCTTCCTTTGAAATATATCGTCGAATTAAGAAAACTTCAGGACAATACGCGAGTCGATTTTAACAAAATCGATGAAATTAAAGAAATATTCAGAGCCGAAACCGGACAAAATTTAGAAGACGTTTTTGCGTCGTTCGATGAAAAACCCGTTGCTTCGGCTTCCATTGCGCAGGTTCATAAGGCGGTTTTAAAAGACGGCGCCGTCGTTGCGGTAAAAATTAAAAAAAGAAACGTAGATAAAATTATCAGGAACGATATAGACGTTTTGTATTTTATAGTGAATATCGTAAAAGACGCCGTTAAAGAATTGCTTTATATCGATAATGCGGAAGATTTATTCAAAGAGTTCAGCAAAAGCATTATATCAGAGCTTGATTTTATGGCGGAAGCCGGATATACGGAAAAGATAAGAAGGACCAATTTAGATAAAGATACCGTCGAAATTCCGAAAATTTACTGGAAGTATTCTACAAAATCATTATTAGTCGAGGATTTTATAGAAGGCGTCAAAGTCAGCGATTTAGATGAATTGTCGAAAAGGGGCTTCGATAATAAAATTATTCTTAAAATATTTCTAAATCATTTTTTCAAACAGATATTTATCGTCGGATATTTCAATGCGGACCCTCATCCCGGCAATGTTTTCGTCATAGATAAGGAGAAAATCGGAATAATCGATTTCGGTTCCGTAGGGATACTTACGAAAGATTTAAGAAAAAAAATCCTGGAGTATTTTATAGAATTCTTTAATGCCAACTATGAAGAAGCGGCATCACTGTTTATAGAAGTATGTATGGGCGACTTAACCGACAAGGAAGAGCAGTCTTTTAAATTTGAACTGATGGAATTCATAGAAAGCTTTTATAATAAGCCCTTTAAGGATATTTACAGTACGGAAATTCTTTTAGAAACATTAAAGATAGGACAGAAAAATAAATTGGTCATACCCTCCGAACTCTCTTTATTGTTTAAAGCCCTGCTTCCGATAGAATCTATCGCGAAAATGCTTGACCCCGAATTTTCTTTTGCGGATTCCGGACTCAAATTTTTTGATTTCGACGTCCTGATAGATAAGAAGGAAAAGGTAAAAGACATTAAAGAATCGTTAATGGACAAGTTGAAAAGCTATAAAGATTTAATAGGAGGGTTCCCCAGAAGAGCCGATAAAATACTTAAAAAGATGGCGGAAGATAATTTTTCGGTTGATTTTATTCATAAAGGATTAGAAGGATTTATAGAAGAAATGCAAAAATCCAGCAAAAGGCTTACCAATGGACTTTTAATCGCGTCCGTAATAATCTCTTCCGGTATTCTCATACTTATAGGAAGCGAATTTTCTCATTTTTATATTTTAATTATGGGAATAGCAGGCTGGGTACTAGGATTATTATATATTTTCATTTTATTATTTAAATAAAAATACGATAAAAATGGCGTGGAGGGGTTGAAAAATTGGAAGTATTGGAAATAAATCAAACCGGCGTTAATTTTAAAAATTCCGTAATTACTATAGGGAGTTTCGACGGGATACACTTGGGGCACAGAAGGCTGATGGAAATGACCAAGGACTCGGCTTTAGAGTTAAATTCGTCATCGGTAGTGCTTACGTTTCATCCGCATCCGTTAAAAGTTATCCATCCCGAAACCAAAATTAATCTTATTACGACGTTTGAAAAAAAGATAGAACTTATAGAAGAAACGGGGATAGATTATCTAATTTATATAACTTTTACGCCTGAGTTCGCAAATATGGAGCCGGAAGATTTTGTTAAAGACATTATAGTAAAGAAATTGAATCCGCTTAAAATTATAGTAGGGCATGATTTTGGATTCGGGGCGAATAAGTCGGGCAATATAGCTTTGCTTGAAAAGCTTTCCAAGGAGTTTGGTTTTGAGCTTACGGTAGTGGAGCCGGTCGTAATAGACAACGAGATTGTTTCCAGCACGCTTATAAGAAGATTAGTCGTTACCGGAAAAGTCTGCGCCGTCAAAAGATTTTTGGGCAGGGATTATTCTGTTCACGGACGCGTCGTAAAAGGATGCGGCAGAGGCAAACAGCTTGGATTTCCCACCGCAAATATCATACCCGAAGAAGAACTGTTTCCGAAAGACGGGGTATATGTTACGCAGGTCGGTATAAACGGCAAATATTATGATTCCGTAACCAATGTCGGTTCCAATCCGACGTTTAACGATGTTACCAGAAGAATAGAGTCTTATATATTCGATTTCGGCGAAGATATATACGATAAAGAAATAGAGGTTTTCTTCCTCGAAAGGCTCAGAGAAGAGATTAAATTCGATAATATAAACGAACTTGAAGCAAGAATTAGGAAAGATATAGAAATTGCAAATCTCATTCTTAAAAGAAAATATAAAAAAGCGCACTGTCTCTAAAAGATTTTTTGATTTTTAATAGAAAGTGTAATAAAATAATATATTATGATAATGCAAAAAGCGAAAACCAAAAAATTAAAGCTTTTCCTTTTAAGCGTTATTACAGGCTTAATGGTTATAACGACGGGATTTTTTGCATATACGGCCATAGATATGTTTTCCGTCCTGCATGCGAAGACCTCCGGTCAGGTATATTCTCTTAAGCAATCCGGAATGGTTTTTGTTAACGGAAACAATGGAATAAAACTTGTATATCCCGCATTTTCCAACGGTCTTAACTCTCTTTCGTTTTATTTCGTATTTGCCGTTGCATTATTGCTTTCGATAGGATTGATAACATTTATGTTTGTATATTTTTACAGGCTTATAGAAACGCAGGCGGACACCGAATCCGCTTTAAGGTCTTTAGAAAAAAACGTTCTGGAAATACCCTCGACTATTATGCATGAGATTAAAGGCAATATAAATTCGGTTTTAATTAATTCCAGAGTATTGACGGAAAAGATTAAAAATTTAGAATTTAATAAAGAAGGCGTCGTTAAAACCGGCAGTCTAATAGAAAGCGAAACGGCAAGGCTTGCGCAGACTATGGACGGAATACTTAAATTTACCAAAGATTTTGATATAAATCCCGAAGCCGTTAATCTTTCGGCAATAATAGACGAGACATATGAAATGCTTAAAGACCGACTTTCATCGAAAGGCATAAATTTTTCGATTTCGGTGGATAAAAATATCTATATTAAAATGGATAGGGATTTAATGATTCAGGTATTTAAAAATTTAATATTAAATGCGGCAGAATCTTATGACGGCAAGAAAGGCGATATTTTAATATACTCTTCCTATATTTTAAATAAAATATCTTTGACGGTGGAAGACCATGGTTCGGGGATAGAAAAAGAAACGCTTAAAAAGATTTTTGAACCATTTTTTACTACGAAAAAAACAGGAGCAGGACTTGGTCTTGCGTTGACTAAAAGAATAGTCGATGCCCATAGGTTTAATATAAATATCGAATCTAATAAAGGACTTGGAACTAAGATTTCCATGGTAATGAAAGACCTGCAATAATTGAAAATGAACGATATTGATCCCTCCAAAAAGCCTGCGGCAATATTAATCATCGAAGACGACGATGCCTCGCGAAACGGTCTTTTCGAATATTTAAATCTTAAAGAATACAAAGTTTTTGAAGCGGACTGCCTTGAATCGGCATTTAAAATAACCGGTTCTATAGACTCCGGCAGCATAACGGATAAAATAGATATTATTATTACCGACCTTAAACTGCCCGACGGAACGGGTTTAGATATTTTAAAAGCTGTAAAAGAAGGCAGAATTCAAAATACCGACGTTATAATAACAACAGGTTACAGTTCGGTAAAAACCGCCGTCGAGGCTATTAAGCTCGGAGCTTACGATTATATAACGAAGCCCGTAAATCTCGAAGAGCTTGAACTTGTAATTAAGCGCATAATATCAAATAAAAGCCTTATCGATGAATTAAATATATTAAAAACGAGACTCGACGAAAAATTTAATTTTGGCAATTTAATAACGTCATCTCCTAAAATGACGGATATCGTGAACACGGCGGTTGCAGTTTCAGGCACTAATTCGACGGTGCTGATAGAAGGAGAGTCCGGTACCGGCAAAGAACTGCTTGCAAACATTATAGTCAATAATTCCCTAAGAAAAAATAAGCCTTTTATTAAAGTAAATTGCGCGGCTCTTTCCGAAACAATTTTAGAAAGCGAACTTTTCGGACACGAAAAAGGGGCTTATACGGGAGCGGATTCTTTATATAAGGGAAGATTTGAGTCGGCTGACGGAGGAACTATTTTTCTCGACGAGATAGGGGAGATTTCTTTGAAAACGCAATCAAAAATATTGAGGGTATTGCAGGAAAAAGAGTTTGAAAGAGTCGGAGGAAATAGAACCATTAAGATTAACATAAGAGTTATCGCGGCATCTCAGGATATAGAAAAAAAGGTTTCGAGAGGCGAATTTAGGCAGGATTTGTATTACAGGCTTAACGTGATTAATTTAAAACTTATACCGCTGAGGGAAAGAAAAGAGGATATCCCCGTTCTTATAAAGCGGTTTTTAGACGATTTTTCCGGCGAAAACGGCAAAAACGTTACCGGCATTAGTAAAGAAGCATTGGATTTTTTATTAAACTACGATTACCCCGGCAACGTAAGGGAGCTTAAAAACATTATAGAATATATGACGGCCGTTTCTAAAGGCGGCATCGCCGACGAATCTCTGCTCCCCGGCTATTTAAAAGAAAAATATTTAAAAACTCCAGCCGTTTCGGATGAAGAGGATTTTATAAGGATACCTTTCGGGACTGCTCTCGAAGATGCCGAAAATATTATTATACAAAAAACATTAGAAATGAACGACTTTAATAAAGCTAAGACTGCAAACGACCTAAAAATAGGTTTAAAAACGATTTATAGAAAATTAGAAAAATTTTAGAATTTAATCTTTTTAATTATTTCTATATACTTTTCAGTTTCTTTTGTTTTCTTGATATTATAAGATTTTTCAAGATATTCCAGTGCTTTTTTATACTTTTTCAGCATAAAATAATCCATACCGGTATGTTTTAATACGGTCGGCGATTTTCCGAGCTTTTTAAGAGCGGTTTTAAATAGTTTTAGAGCCTCTGCATACTTTCTTTCCCTGTAATACACGAACCCGAGGCTGTCAAGAATAAAAGGAGAGCCTTTATCGTAAGATAAAGCTTCTTTTATCAGCATTTCCGCTCTTTTTAAATTTTTATTTTTTACGGCGAGATAATATCCCATGTAATTAAGAGCATCGGCATTATAAGGATTTATTTTTAAAATTTTTTTCATCGTTGCATAAGCCTCGTCGTTTCTTTTTAACGTATGATACGCCGAGCCTAATTCGTATAAAAGTGCGGTATTATCGGGAAATTTTAATAATCCCCTTTTTACGACATATACCGACATGGGATAATCTTTTATCTCCGCAAGCGCGACGGCGGAAAAATAATAAAACTTTAGATTTTTATTAACTTTAGTATCGGAAAGAATCTCCGATATAATCCCTTCAATAGATTTTCGATATTTAATATCTCCCGTTTTTTTGTAGTCGGTTATGTATATTTCTATTTCTTGAAGTTGGGCGTCTATATAATGCCTTCCGGGTTTAAGCTTATTTAAATAAAATAGCCCTTTTTTATAATTTTTTTGCAATATATAAGAAATTCCCGTGAAGAAATAGGCATTATTTATTAATCTTGAATTATTTTTTGAATTTTTGGCGATATCGATAAAATTTAAAAAATGTTTTCTGGAAGCCGGATAGTTTTTTAAAGTATATTCGAGTATTGCCGACTGGTAAATCGCTGTTTTTGAATAAGGATTGATTTTGAGGTATTTATTAAAAATATTTATTGCTTTTTTCTCTCTCCCCGTAAGAATATAAAGGGCGGCAAGCCTGAAATATGCTTTTTTAAAATAAGGATCGATGTTTATAACGCTTATAAGATTATGTTCGGCTTTTTCCTTTATATTTTGAGCCAAATATATTTTAGATAATAAATAATATGCAGTTATACTATCCGGAGCGCTTAATTTTATTATATCGAGATAAAAGACCGCAGTTTTTAAGTCTTTTTTATATATATATAGATTAGAAAGGAATAAAAGCGTTTTAAGATTATAAGGATTTTTTTGAAGAATATGTTTAAGTAAAGCGACGGATTCTTTAATATTGCCTTGATTTGTCATTATTTTCGCTTTCAATATTAAATATTTAATTTCTGTTTTTGACAGCTTATTGTTTTTATTTATAAGCTTATTTTCTTTTAGGGCGAGGTTTATATGCTTTAAAGATTTTTGATATTCCCTGTTTTTAAAATATAATGCCGCAAGGGTATAATTAAAATAAGAATTTTTAAGTAAATTTGTAGATTCTTTGTTAAAATATTTAATCGATTCAGAGTAATTTCCGTTGTAGGAATAGATAAAACCGACGGCGGCGTTAAATACCGGCGCGGCGGTAATAGAATCCGCTTTTCCTTGTAAAATTCCAAAAAATACCCAAAAAAATATTAAAATTAATGAAGCCTTAAATATTTTTAACTGTTTTTTTCGAGCAGTATGAAAAATTCCGTATTTCCTTTTTTTCCTTTTATACATGATTCTTTTACTCCGATAACCGTAAGATTTAAATTTTTTGAAAAATCTATTATTTTGTTTATAATTAATTCATATATGCCTGTATCTTTTATAATACCTTTCTTGAGAGTGCTTTTATTTTCCGTTTCAAATTGAGGTTTAATCAGCAAAAGCATTAATCCCTTTGTTTTGATAAATTTTAAAATATGCGGAATAATTTTAGTAAGAGAAATAAAAGACGCATCGCAAACGGCAAGGTCGAGTTCTTCCCCTATCTCTTCAAACGGTAAATATTTTATATTTATATTCTCCAAATTTTTAATTTTAGGGTTATCTCTTAAGGAGTAATGAAACTGTCCGTAGCCTACGTCTATGCAGTAAACAAAACCGGCTCCTTCTTTTAAAAGGCAGTCCGTAAATCCTCCCGTCGAAGCGCCTATATCTATAATCCTTTTTGCTTTAACGTCCAGATTAAAACCGGTTAACGCCCCTTTAAGTTTTAGTCCGCCCCGGGATACGTAAGGATTTGTTTCTTTTATTTCTATAGCGCTGTTCGGATCTACGGGAGTTCCGGGTTTTGTGCATACAAAACCGTTCACGGAAACCATACCCTCCATTATTAACGACGATGCTTTCGTTCTCGTTAAATTGAATGCCGAAGACGTATTAGAAAGAAGAATATCTAACCTTATTTTTATTTTTTTCACCGTTTATAACAAAAAATTCATTAACGGAATCCGATAATTTTTCTTTAGAGAATCCCAAAATACTAAGAAGTTCGTTTCGTGAGCCGTGTTCGACATAATTATTTCCCAGAGATATGATTTTATATTCCAAGCCGGCTAAACGCGTATTCCCGCTTAAAAGAGTCAGGAGTTTTGCTCCAAAACCCGAAAATTCGACGTTTTCTTCGACCGTCATAATCTTTTTTGCGGTTTTTATTTTTGCAATTAATTCTTGAGAAATAGGGGATATAAATCTTGCGTCTATAAGGCCTATTTTTTGCTTTTCTTCCACGGCGTCAGCATTTATTTCCGTCAGTATATCTTTTAATATTTCGGTATGGGGAGCGCCGATGCTTATTACGAAATTTTGGGGCGAGTCTATAAGGATTTCAAATTCCCCTTCGTTTATAACGGAAACGGTTTTTTCTTCGGGAAGAATGAAATGCGGAATTTCTACTTTTGGATATCTTATCGCAACGGGTTTGTCGTAAGAAACCGAACTTTTAATCATCCGGATAAGTTCATATTCGTTGCGCGGAGACATAAAAATCAGATTAGGTATAAAATTTAAAAACGATATATCGAATATTCCCTGGTGCGTAGCGCCGTCTTCTCCCGCAATACCTGCCCTGTCTATGCAAAATACGACGGGAAGGTTCTGAAGGCATATGTCGTGAATTATCTGATCTAATGAGCGCTGAAGAAAAGTAGAATATATGAAAACAAAAGGTTTTAATCCGTTAGCCGCCGCCCCCGCCGCAAACGTCGCCGCATGTTCTTCGGCTATTCCGACGTCGAAGAATCTCTCCGGAAATACTTTTGAAAATTTGGAAAGTCCGGTTCCGTCGGGCATTGCCGCAGTAACGGCTATTATTTTAGCGTTATTTTCGGCCATATTTATAAGAAAGTTTGATGCCGTTTCACCGTAAGAGATGTTGCCCGATTTTTTTAAGGTCAATCCGGTTTTTTTGTCGAAAGCGGAAATCCCGTGAAAAATAGAGGGATTTTTTTCTGACGGTTCGTATCCTTTCCCTTTTTTAGTAATAATATGCAAAAGAATAGGTTTTTTTATTTTCTTTATGTTTTCAAAAGAGTCTAAAAGATACGGTATATTGTGTCCATCTATGGGACCGATATATGTAAAACCGAGTTCTTCAAATATAATGCCCGGTCCAATGAGATTTTTGAAAAATTCCTCGAACTTAGAAACAAACCTTGCCATTTGATTGCCGAATAAAGGTATAGAGTTAAGCATTTTTTCAGCTTCTATCCTGAGTCCCTGATAAAAATTTCCGCTCATTATTTTATTAAGATAGTTGGAAATAGCCCCGACGTTTTTAGATATAGACATTTCATTATCGTTTAATATAACTATAATGTCCTTTTTTAGAGAGCCCGCATTATTTAAGCCCTCAAGCGCCAGACCGTTGGATATCGATGCGTCTCCTATTACGGCAATAATCCTGCCGCCTACGCCCTCATCCGCGCCTTTTAAATCTTTTGCGACGCACATACCGAGAGCCGCAGAGATAGATGTTCCGGCGTGTCCCGTCCCAAAATAATCGTATCTGCTCTCGGAGACAGCCGGAAAGCCGGATATTCCTCCTAATTTCCTGAGGGTATTGAATTTTTCTTTTCTTCCTGTAAGAATTTTATACGGGTAAGACTGATGTCCGACATCCCATATTATTTTATCGGTATTTTCTATATCGAAAGATTTTAAAATTGCTATGGTAAGTTCGACGACGCCGAGACTGGAAGCGATATGTCCGCCGTTTTTTGAACAGACTGATATTATTTCATCCCTCAGCTCGTCCGCAAGCATATCCATTTCTTCAGGGCGCAATGTTTTAACGTCGTTGGGATTATTTATTTTATCTAATATCATTATTTATTATTTATGTTTATTTTTTTAATTTATTCTGTCCGTAAGATAATTTATTAATTCTATGAACATGCCCGTTTCGGCCCCTGTTTTTTCTAAGTGCGCCATTGCTTTTTTATTATATTCGTTAATTAATCCGCGGGTCTTTTCTATACCTATATTTTCTGCCGTTGTAGGTTTATTATTCGTTTTGTCTATTCCCGCCGATTTTCCTAAAATTTCTTTATTCCCGATAATGCCCAGAACATCGTCAACCGCTTGAAAAGCCAGTCCGATATAGCCGCCGAACTTTTTAAATTCAGATATAACGCGTTCGTCTTTGTCCGATAATATTGCCCCTACGGCACAAGCCGAAGCGATAAGGCTCGCAGTTTTTTTTTCGTTTATATATTCGATTTTTTCTAACTCTAGAGATTCGCCGAAAGAGTTGACGTCGTGAAACTGCCCTTCTACAAGCCCGCCGGCTCCGGAAGCGCAGGAAAGTTCTCTTACCGCTTCTAAAATTTTTACCGGGTCGAATTCCCGAATGTAATCTTTATCCGAAAGGATGACGAAAGCCTCGGCAAGTAGAGCGTCTCCCGCAAGTATTGCCGTGGCTTCTCCAAAAACTATATGACTTGTGGGTTTCCCTCTTCTCAAACTGTCGTTGTCCATAGAAGGAAGGTCGTCGTGTATTAAAGAATAGGAGTGTATAAGTTCTATGGAAGAAGCGAAAGGGAGGAGCTTTTTTTTATCCGGAAAACCCAAACTTTCTGCGGCAAGCATAAGCATTATAGGCCTTATTCTTTTGCCCGGCATAGTCAGGGTGTAGAGCATAGCGTCCGCAAGAGAAAATTTATTGTGCGGAAATTTTTTATCGTAGCCCTTTTTAATAAAATGATCATTTATGAAGCCGTCGATTAACTGTTTGCCGGATTCTATATACAGCGCTAAATCATTCATATATTTATATATTTAGAGACTCGGCGCTAAAAAAATGTTCGCCGTCCCCGTCTTTTTTTGCGCTCAATTCTTCGACTTTTTTTTCGGCGGAGTCTAATTTTTTAAGGAGGTAATCCGAATATTTTATTCCTTCTTCATAAAGCATTATAGATTCGTCGAGTCCTAAGTCCCCTTTTTCAAGGCTTAAAACATTTTCTTCTAATTTTTTTAGGGCTTCCTCAAATGTCAAGTCGTTTAAATTTATTTCTTTTGCGTCCATATGATAATTATAAAATAAACCGAAAAAATTATCAACATAGACATTATGTAAAAAACATATTGAAAAAAATATTTTTATTTTATATTATTAAATTAATATTAACTTTTTAAATAAGAAAAATGCGGGGAGGTAAAGACGATGGCGAGTTTAAATTCTATTTTGACGCTTAAAGATATTTTTTATGTGTTAGTAGTATTGGGTGCATTGGTAATGTTTATGAATATGATTATTGCGGCATCTCTAAAAAATAGGATACCCGGCGGATTTGTAGGCAGATGGCTTACGATAATGTGGGTTTTCATGTTTTTTTTCTTTTTGGCGGAGACGGGCGCATTTTTCTTTATTTCTTCCCTTAACAATATAAATTTATCTTATTTTCTCATAGGAGCGGTTTTGTTCTTCGGTTCTATATTCGTAGCCGTCGTCAATCGGTTTATATTTCATTTAATCAGGGAACTGGAAATTCATAAATAAAAACATAATAAAAATAGGGTCATTATCATGGATGTAAAAGGAAATATAACAAATTTAGAACTTTTTGACGTCCTAAAATTTTTAGAAATTTCAAAGAAAACAGGAGTATTGAATCTGCGGTTCGAAAATTTTGCGGCAAAACTTTTTATAAAAGACGGAATGTTGTATTTTCTTTCCATTTCCGATAATAATATCCTCGAAAAATTAGTGGTTAAACTACTTGACATGGGCAAGCAGGATTATCTGCAGATGCTCGAAAAATACAGGACGTATTATAAGACTACCGCCGGCTTCGATATATATTTTTTTAAATCGGAAGCAATATCTAAATCGAAAGAGCATGAATTTACTTCAAGCTATATATCCGAAACCCTGAATTATATACTTTTTTTAACAAACGGAGAATTTGCCTTCGACGAAAAACCTTTGCCCGACGTTATTAATTTTGCAACTCCTATGAATTTATCGCCTATTTTGGCGGACTGTAAGAAAAGACGCGACGAACTTGCCGTGATGACAAAAGTTATACCGTCAAAAAATTATATCCCAGTAGTAATTACAAACAGAAGCGGCAACTTAAGACCGCTGTCCCTTACTCCTTCGATATGGAACGTTCTTTCTTTAGTGGACGGCAAGAGGAACGTCAACCAGATACTTTCTTTGACCGTAGAGAACGATTTTTTCGTTTTAAAAACCCTTTATAATTTGTTGCAAAGCGGCTATATTAAACTTGGCCCTCCTCATAGCGAATCGTTAAAGGGCGCAGATTTGATCAATTCCGTTAAAAAGATATTAAAGGAACAGTTGGGCAATAAAGCCGATAAAGTGCCCGTCGATTTTAATATTCTAGGCAAAGGCGACAAGCAGTCTCTAACGAAAGCCGTTCAAGATATAGAAAGATACGTCTATATGTTTATCGACGATAAAAAAGCCGCTAAAATAGACTATCTGCTAAAACAACTGCTGATGGGCTCTTAATATGAAAGAACGAAAGGATGCGCGCTCTTTTGACCCTCCTTATTTAGCCGGTATTTTCGGTTATAATATAAAATATTCCCTTTCTCCCCTACTGCATAGCTCTATGAATAAACTCCATGACGCAAACTTATGCTACGGCAGGTTCGACGTTCCTCCGGAAAAATTTGCTTCTGCGTTTAACGGCTTTAAGGCTTTAGGCATGAAAGGCGCAAACATTACGCGGCCTTATAAAACGGAAGTTTTGAAATATATCGGTTCTTTAAGTAAAGAGGCTGAAACCGTCGGGGCGGTGAACACGGTAAATTTGGAAGAAGACGGCGGTTATCGGGGATATAACACGGACATAGCCGGTTTTATTAAAGCCGTAAATTATGAGTTTAAAGAAAATTTAAACGGCAAGAGCGTGGTTCTTCTCGGGGCGGGGGGCGCTTCCAGAGCGGCGCTTTATGCTTTAATCCGAGAGGGCGCTAAAAATATTTTAATAATTAACCGCAGCGCCGATAATGCGGCTAAACTTAAAAAAGAAGCCGACTTATGGAAAATATCCCTAAAATCTTATGCGGAGATTTTATATTCCAATTTTAATCCCGGCACGGTTTCAAAAAGCCTTTTGTCGAAAAATTGGGATTTTATCGTCAATACCGTAACGCCGTCGGACGAAAGCGGCAGGCTTATTAATAATCTATTTGGAAATTTTCGGGATAAATTCTTTTTTTTCGATATTTCTTATTCTTCCGGTTTTTTAAACATTCTGGAGGAAAAATCGTTGAAACACGCGAACGGGCTTTCTATGCTGCTGTTTCAGGCTATAGAAAGTTTTTATATCTGGACGGGAAAAAGATCCGATTTTGATATTATTAAAGAAACTTTAAGCGGTATATTTTAAAAATTTCTTATTATATGATAAAATTAAGTAGGCAATATTTATGAACATTTAAAAATAACTATTATAAGATATAAGGAATTTGGATGAATAACGACTTCCTATCGGCGGCTAATTTTACTAATGAAAAATTAGGCGACATATTATTAAAGCACGGCGTCGCAAAAAAGGACGACATATCAAACGCCTTGCTGATACAGGAAAGAATAAGGTCGGGAATAGCTAAAGGCGAAAAGCTCAAAGACGTTAAACTCGGCGAAATTCTGTTAAAAAACGGCATAATAAGCGCCTCTGAATTAAATACGGCTCTCGAGGAACAGAAGCGCGCCGGAGGGAGCATAGGAAGACAGCTTACGAAATTAGGTTTCATTAAAGATTCGGATCTGGTTTCTTTTCTTTCTAAAGAGTTTGGAGCCGCAACGGTAAACCTTCTCGAAGGCGATATTCCGGAAAGCGTAATAAAACTTATTCCTCCCGATTTGGCCGTTAAGCTTCAGGTGGTTCCTTTTAAAAGGCAGGGAAATACGATGTATCTTGCCGTATCGGATCCCACGAGAGTCGAGGCGTTAGACGATATAAAATTTTTAACGGGGCTGAATATTGAACTCGTCGTTACTTCGGAAAACGAGATAGCTTCGGCATTATCCAAATATTACAACGCATCCAGTATTCTTACCGAAAATAAAGACTATCTCAATTCTATAGCTATCGAGGAAACCAACGAAGAAGTCGATATATCGGAACTTCAAAGGTCTTCCTCCGAACAGCCTATTATAAAATTCGTTAATAAAGTCCTTCTCGACGCGGTTAAAATGAGCGCAAGCGATATTCATATAGAGCCTTATGAATCTATCGTTAGAGTAAGATACCGCATGGACGGGAAATTAATAGAACAGATGAAAATACCGGGACAATTAAAAAATCCTATAATTTCAAGATTAAAAATAATGTCCCAGATGGATATAGCCGAAAGAAGACTGCCTCAGGACGGGCGTATTAAGGCAAGAATGGATAACAAAGAAGTCGATATGAGGGTATCGTGTCTTCCGACGCTTTTCGGCGAGAAAATAGTTATAAGGGTGCTGGATAAATCCAATCTTCAGCTCGATATGAGAAAATTAGGATTTTCGGACGATCAATTGAAAGATTTTAAAACGGCTATTCACAGACCCTACGGAATGATTCTCGTAACGGGACCGACCGGTTCCGGCAAAACGACTACTTTATACAGCGCGCTTTCCGAAGTAAACAAACCGGACGTAAACATTTCGACGGCTGAAGATCCGGTCGAATATAATATTCAGGGAATAAATCAGGTCCTCGTCAACGAAGAAATAGGTCTGACGTTTGCTTCCGCCCTAAGGTCGTTTCTAAGGCAGGATCCGGATATTATAATGGTCGGAGAAATAAGGGACTTGGAAACTGCAGAAATTGCAATAAAGGCGGCGCTTACCGGACATCTGGTTCTTTCTACTATACATACTAATAATGCGTCATCCACCATATCAAGGCTCATTAATATGAAAGTAGAGCCTTTTCTCGTAGCTTCAAGTTTAAATTTAGTTATCGCGCAAAGACTTATAAGAAAATTATGTTCGGAATGTAAAGAGCCTTATCATGCCGATGTTAACGTTCTGGCTAAATCGGGATTTACTAACGCCGAAATTGCAGGAAAGCGTTTTTATAAAGCAAAGGGCTGTCCGGTATGCAATAAGACGGGTTATAAAGGAAGAATCGCGATATACGAAGCGCTTAACGTCGGAGACGAAGTTAAAAACAAAATTTACGAGAATGCCAACGAATTTGAAATACAAAAGGTTGCGGTGAGCCTTGGAATGAAGCCGTTAAAAGAATCCGCGAAAGAGAAGTTCTTAGACGGAATTACTTCGTTGGAAGAAATTATTCAATATTTAGACGAAAAAGCCGAAAATATTTAAATTTGACATAAGATTTTAAAGGAGCCGTATATGCCGTCAGTCGCCGATTTATTAAAAACAACCGTTGATCAGAGTGCTTCGGATCTTCATATAGCTGCCGGAACGCCGCCTCAAATTAGACTTAGGGGATCCCTTGTTCCGTTGAATTTTCCGGTTCTTTCTCCTTCCGATACGCAAGGACTTTGTTATAGCGTTATTACGGATTTGCAGAAAAAAAAGTTTGAAGAAACGCACGAACTGGATTTTTCTTTCAGTCAGAAAGGCGTTTCAAGGTTCAGAGGCAATTTATATTACGACAGGGGCGCGGTCGCAGGGGCGTTTAGAGTTATACCGCATGAGATTCCTTCTATCGATTTACTGGGGCTTCCTCCTATGATAAGGGAAATTATAAAATCGCCCCGCGGATTAGTGCTTGTTACCGGACCCACGGGTTCCGGTAAAACGACTACTCTTGCTTCGATGATAGACGAGATAAACCAGACCAGACACGAACATATAATTACTATCGAAGATCCGATAGAGTATGTTTTTCCGCACAAAGGATGTCTTGTCAACCAGAGGGAGATAGGGCAGGATTCAAGCAGCTTTTCGGAGGCGTTAAGACATATATTAAGAGAAGACCCCGACGTAGTTCTCGTAGGCGAAATAAGAGATATGGAAACTATGGAAGCCGCCCTTACTATTGCCGAAACCGGACATCTAACTTTCGGAACCCTTCATACAAATTCAGCCGTTCAAACTATAAGCAGAGTCATAGATATATTTCCTCCTAATCAACAGCCGGAGGTAAGATCCTCGCTTTCCTTATCTCTTGTAGCGGTTCTGTCTCAGACGCTTATTCCAAGGATAGACGCTGCCGGCAGAGTGATGGCGGCGGAATTAATGATACCTAACGCCGCTATCAGAAATTTAATAAGAGAAAATAAAATCCATCAGATTTATTCACAACTTCAACTTGGACAGGAAAAGTACGGAATGCAGACGCTCAATCAAGCGTTGGCGTCGCTCGTAAACAAAAAAATAATAAGCGAAGAAGATGCATATAACAGGTCGTCCGACATAGAAGAATTAAAGCAGGCTATTAGTTCCGGCGTTATGTCGAAAGGCGGATTAGCCAATAATGCCGGAGCTTCCATGTCAAATAAAACGGGACAAAATTCTATGGATGGAGATAGGCCTTTTTCCGGAATAGATTTCGGCAACTTATAAATCGGAGGCATTCAGATGGCTGTTTATCAATGGAAAGGAAAAAAACATACGGGCGAATATTTAAAAGGCGAAATTACCGCCGAAAGTTATGAACAGGTCATAGACGAGATAAGGAGGATGGACGTTTATCCTATAAATGTGAAGAAAAAAAGCGAATTTTTCACGTTAAGCCTTAAAGGAACTAAAGAAATAAGTCCTAATACGAAAATAAGCGATAATAATCTCATAGTGTTTACCAGACAATTTTCTTCCTTGATAGAATCCGGAGTGCCTATACTTCAAGGCTTGTCCATAATGATTGAACAGCAGAAAAATAAAGAGTTAAAAGGCATTTTGACAAAGATAAGAGAAGGAATAGAGAGCGGAGCGTCTTTATCGGACAGCCTCAGAAAATTTCCTAAAGTTTTCAACGACTTATATGTCAATCTTGTCGAATCCGGCGAGAAAGGCGGAGTTTTAGACAGGGTTTTTAAAAGGCTTTCCGTATATTTCGAGAAGATATTAAAACTCAAAAGGAAGATTAAAGGAGCAATGATATATCCAATAGTAGTTTTGAGCGTTGCAATCGGAGTTATCATTATTCTTATGACCTTCGTTATTCCGGTATTTGCAAACCTGTTTTCAAGCGTAGGGGCAAAACTGCCCGCTCTCACCCGGGACGTCATAGGCTTTTCGGATTTTATGAGGGCATATATACTGTATATAATAATTGCTTTAGGAGTACTTATATTTGCTCTTAAGGCTTATCATAAAAGAGAAAGCGGAAGAAGAAATATTGATAGAATCGTACTTAAAATACCGGTTATAGGAATACTGCTTAAAAAGGTCGCAATAGCAAGATTTGCAAGAACTCTTTCTACTATGGTAGAGAGCGGAGTGCCGATATTAGCGGGACTTGCCATTGTTTCTAAAACCAGCGGCAATAAAATTATAGAAGAATCTTTAATGCAGACGAAAGAAGACGTCTCTTCCGGTTCGCCTTTAAGCGCCGCTTTAAATAAAACCAAACTTTTTCCTCCTCTCGTTATACAGATGGTTATGGTCGGAGAAAAAACCGGAAATCTCGATGCCATGCTTGCTAAAGTCGCAGACTATTACGACGAAGAAGTCGATAATGCCGTTAATAATCTGACGCAGATGCTGGAGCCGGCATTAATAATATTTCTGGGGATAGTCGTAGGGACCCTCGTCGTAGCAATGTACCTGCCGATATTCAATCTCGGAAAAGCTATTAAAGGATGAGCGAAGGTAATAGAATCGGTTACAAAATACTGGATTCCCGCCTTCGCGGGAATGACACCCGTGATGAAGAACGATAATAAAGCGGTTACTAAAGATATATATAATAAGATAAGATTTACTATAATTTTCAGAATTCTTGCCTTTTCCTTAATCATTCTCGCTTATATCCTGATTAATTTTAAAGATATAATACGCTACTCCGTCTTAATTTACTTTTTTATAGCTTCGGCAATAGGCATAACATTAATTTATTGGACAATTCTGACTTATATTAAAAAAAAAGAAAATTATAGATTTTTGGTATATTTCGGTTATGCCCAGTTGTCTGCCGATTCTATATTTATATCTTTCGTAGTTTTATTCAACGGCGGTATAAACGATAAATTTGTTTTTTTATATTATGTGTTAATATTAACGGCAGGATTTATTTTTTTAAAAGCAGGAGTTATGATATTCGGTATTGCATCTGCCATAGCAATAGGGTTGTCGGCGGATTTACAATACTATTTCGATATAGGATACCACTCCTACTTTTTATATAATCCCGATAAGCTTTTATTTATAACAAGCACGAATATACTCGGCGTTTTAATATTCAGCTGGCTCCTTTATCATTTTTCCGGAGAACTCGGTACACTCGGCGATACCATTGTCGAAAGGGATGAATTTATAAAAAATTCGCAAAATTTTAACAGGGAATTATTTAACAGTTTCTCGCAGGGGGTTATAGTTCTTGACGAAGACGATTCGGTTGTTTTTTTGAACGATGCCGCTATCAATATGCTTAATTTAAATTCTTCCTACGCGGATTTTAGCCATAAATCCGGCATCCTGCATAAATTTGACATCCAAATATCAGATGTTTTTGAAAATTTTCCGGTTAATAACTTGGTGCAAGAAAGCGATGCGAAAAATAATCTAAAACGGTTTGAATTAAAATATAAAAATATGATTTTAGGGTTCGGAATTACTAAATTAGAAACGAGCGGAACTAAAATAGGCAGATATATTTTATTATTCAGAGATATAACGTATATAAAACAGTTAGAATTAGAGTCTAAGATTAACGAGGGGCTGACTACCGCCGGCAAACTTGCGGGATGGCTGGCGCATGAGATAAGAAATCCTCTTTCCGCCATAAATACGTCTATTTATGTCTTGAAAACGGAAAATATGGACTGTAAAGAAGGCAATTATAGCAGGTTATTAGATATCATAACTACGGAAGTTCATAAATTGGATAATCTGGTAAGCGATTTTTTAGGTTTTGTAAAAATAAAGTCTAAGACTATAGGCGGAAACGGAAATTTTGAAAAAATCAATCTTTTTTATTTTTTAGAAGAATTAATATCAAAATATGCCGCTAACGGAATAAAAATACATAACAGCGTAAGTAAAGAATTGGAAATATCTTCGGAAAAAAGCCGAATCGGGCAGATACTTGCAAATATAATACAAAATGCCGTACAATCTATAAAAAGAAAGTCTATGTCCTTTAAAAATCGCGCTCCGGAAATAGGAATTATAAGAATAGGTTCAAAAAATATTAAAAAAAGCGCAGATAAAAATTATATCTCTATAAGCGTTTCCGATAACGGAGAAGGAATGGACGATTTTACCTTAAAAAATGCGTTTAAGCCGCTTTTTACGACTAAAGAAGACGGTTTTGGACTGGGGTTGTCCATAGTTTATTCCGTAACGGAAAGCTTGGGCGGAGAGGCAGACATAATCAGCCGGGCGGGTAAGGGAACTTTAATAAAAATAAATATACCGATTTAATTTACTTTCTAAATGAAAGATAAACCTAAAATATTAATAATAGACGACGAAAAATCCATACTCGAATCGTTGGCTATACTTCTTAAACTGGAAGGATACGATATCTTTACCGCCGAAAATGCAAGTTCGGCAATAAAACTTATAGACCAAAAAAACTTTAATTTGATTATATCCGACGTTAAGATGCCGGAAATGTCCGGTATAGATTTCATAAAATATTTCAGAAGCCAAAGAGTAGATTTTATCTCAAAATATAAGCATATGCCGGTTATATTAATGACGGCGTATTCGGATGTTAAAACGGGTATAGAAGCAATAAAATTGGGTGCGTTCGATTATCTGACAAAACCTTTCGACAACGAAGAGTTTAAAATTATCGTCAAAAGGGCATTGGATTATTTTTCAGTCTTTGACGAATTAAATAATCTAAAATATGCAGGTCTTTCCGCAGGTGAAATAAAAGGAGAATCCAAGGCGATAAAAAATATCCTGAGCGAAATAGCACGCATTTCCTTAACCTTCAATACTATTCTTATTACAGGCGAATCCGGAACGGGAAAAGAGCTTGCCGCGAGGTTGATTTATGAAATTTATTCCAAAAATTTTGGCGGCTTAAAAAATATTCCTTTTGTGCCGATTAATCTTGCCGCTATTCCCGATAACCTCATAGAAAGCGAACTGTTCGGTTATGTTAAAGGGGCTTTTACCGGTGCGGAAAAAGATAAAATGGGCTTGATAGAATATGCGGACGGAGGAATTCTTTTTTTAGACGAAATAGGCGATTTACCTATGCAGGTTCAGGTTAAACTATTAAGATTTTTACAGGAAAAGGTATATAGAAAATTAGGCTCTAATACGGAAGAGTCGGCAAAGGTCAAGATAATAGCGGCTACAAATAAAAATTTGGGCGCATTGATATCCGCCGGAAAATTCAGGGACGATTTATATTACAGGCTGAATACTATAAATATCGAGATGCCTCCGCTTAGGGATCACAAAGAAGATATTCCGGCGCTTATTTCTTATTTTATAAAAAAGTTTTCAAAGACGATAAATTCTATTTCTCAGCAGGCTCTCTTCGCTCTTACGGATTATGGTTATCCCGGAAACACAAGAGAACTTGAAAATCTTATCGAAAGAGCCTGTATTTACTGTGAAGGCGGCGGACATACACCGGGTGCGGCTGATGCGCCCAAGGAAATAGGTATAGAATGTCTCCCCGGTCATATCTTCGGAGCGTCTGCAAAAGAAATATTCGATGTCGACTGCGGGAATGAACCCTTTGAAAGAGCGGATGCCGAAAATTATATGGCGGAGATAGCCGGCATATTCGACTATATTAATAAGAAAAAGGATTTATCTCTCCCCAATTTTATTGAAGAAATAGAAAAATATATAACGGAAAACAGAATAAAAAAGGAAAATTCTAAATTGGAAGCCGCAAAAAGTCTGGGTTTATCCTTAAGGTCATTAAGATATATACTTTCTAAAAGAGGTAATAACCGATAGCAATCAAATGAATTATTTAATAGTTATTGAATATTGCGGAAAAAACTATAACGGATGGCAGGTTCAAAACGGCGCCCTCGCGCCGGCGAGAAATAAAACCGTAGAAAACGAGATACTGAAGGCAATAAAAATTATTACCAAGCTTGACGTAAAATTATTCGTTTCGGGAAGAACCGATACCGGCGTTCACGCTTTTAATCAGGTTGCCAATTTTAAACTTCCCTTTTATTACGATTTAAACAGATTTAAAATTGCGTTAAACGGAATACTGCCTCGCGACATATCGGTAAAAAATATAGAAATAGTGCATAATTCGTTTCATGCGACTCATGACGTAGTTTCAAAAACCTATCTTTATAAAATAAATTTTGGTTTTAGAAGTCCGCTGTTATCGGACGGGTCATGGTTTATTAAAGAAGAATTAAACATAAATCTTATTAAAGAATCCGCAAATATTTTTCTGGGGAGAAATAATTTTTTCAATTTCGTGAAAAGAGATAAGGGAAAAAGGTTTATAAATTATTACAGAGTAATTACCGCAATAGAAATCTGCCCGAAAAATTACGGATTCGATATATTTATAGAAGGAGAGGGTTTTTTAAGGCATATGGTCAGAAGAATCGTCGGATCATTAATTTTATGCGGAACCGGAAAAATAAATATTAACGTTTTAAAAGATATGTTAAAAGGAGAAAATCATACATACAATACGATATGCGCCCCCTCACGCGGGCTATTTTTATACTCTGTAAGATACGGACATAAAATTTATTGTTGATATTTTATTGAATTTTATTTATAATTTTATAGAGTAGTATATAAAAAAGATTTTGTAGCAATATTTTTATATAAAAGTGGGTTATACCCGCTTTTTTTGTTTTATGCATGAAAATTTAATAAAAGACATAGAAAAAATTATCGAGGATATAGTGCCGTATTACGGGTGTTATCTTGTCGGGGCTGTTTTTTTCCCCGCAAAAAAGAACAGCGGCGCTATTTTAAGAGTGTATGTAGATGCCGATAACGGGATAGACATATCGTCTTTATCCGAAATATCTAAAGAATTGAGCATGATTTTAGACGTTAAAGATATTATAAAATTCAAATACACTCTTGAAGTTTCGTCCCCCGGCATAAACAGGGTCCTTTTGAAGTTTAACGATTATAAAAAATTTATAGGTAAAAGAGTGAAAATAGCCTTAAAAAGTAAAATAGAAGGCAGAACGAACCTGATCGGGAAAATAACCGATGCATCAGGCGGAGACGGAAACCCGGGCGTTACGATTTTTGACGAAATAGAGGAAAAACCGCGGACGGTTGCTTTTCATGATATAAAGAAAGGAAATTTAATTGTCGTATAATATAAATTTATAAAATTAAGGAGTCTTAAGTGCCGCAAATTATTATAAACGATTTGAATCCTGTGATAGACCAGGTATCCAAGGATAAAAATATCGAAAGATATTTAGTGGTAGAGGCTTTGGAGCAGGCTATTCTTGCTATAGCTAGAAAAAATCTCGGTCAGGGTTACGATTTAGAAGCGCATTTTACCGAAGAAACCGGAGAAATAGAAGTTTTTATGTTTAAACAGGTGGTGGAAGAAGTTAAAAACGCTAAGACGGAAATATCGCTCGAAGAAGCCCTGCAAGTTGACTCCGATGCAATTATCGGAGACAGTTTAGGGCTTAAGGTCGAAAAAAATATCTACGGAAGAATAGAGGCTCAGGTTGCAAAACAGGTTATTTTTCAAAAAATTAAAGAAATTGAATATAAAAATATTTTTAACGAATTTAACGCCAGGAAGGGAGATATAGTCAGCGGACTTGTCAGAAAGGTCGAAAAATATGGTATAATCGTAGATCTAGGAAAAACTGAAGCTGTTTTACCGAGGCAGGAGCAAATATTCAGCGAAACATACAGACCGCACGACAGAATAAGAGCCGTCCTGTCTAATATTAAAATGGAAAAAGGCGGACCAAAACTTATTCTTTCCCGCGCCTCCGACGAGTTTTTAATTAAACTTTTCGAGATAGAGGTTCCGGAAATATACGATGGAGCCGTTAAGATAGTAAGAGTTGCCAGAGCGCCGGGATTTAGGTCTAAAATTGCCGTTGCGACAACCAATAAAGATATAGACCCCGTCGGCGCCTGCGTGGGTATGAGGGGAATCAGGATTCAGAGCATAACTAACGAACTTAGAGGCGAAAAAATTGATATTATACCTTATTCGGATAATCCCTCAAAATTTGTCGTAAGCGCTTTAAGTTCCGTCGAAGTCTCTAATATTTCAGTCAATGAGGACTTAAAATCGATTACCGTTATAGTTCCGGACGATCAGCTTGCGCTTGCAATAGGCAAACAGGGCCAAAACGTGAGACTTGCCTCAAAAATTACCGGTTACAAAATAGACATTTTGAGCGAATCTAAAATCGGCGCAAAAGATAAAAACGCATATAAAGAACTTATGGATATACCCGGAGTTGGAGATATAACGGCAAAGCTTTTGCATCAGAGCGGTTATGTTGCTATAAACGATATAGTTAATGCAGACGCGGAAAAGTTAGCCAAAGATATTTCGGTGGATGTAAAAAAAGCCGAGAAAATTATTAATTCGGCCGGCGTATATTTAGAAAAAGTAAAATCCGATATAGAACTTAAAGAAAAAATAGAAAAAGACGTTATCTAAACGAATGATAATTTTTGGAAAAAGGGAAAAAAATGGAAGAAAGAAGGGTTTCTAAGGGAGTTATAAGGAGAAGGGCAAGCAAGACGGAGCCGGAAGAAACCAAAGAAATACCGGTTGGAACGGCGCCGGAAAATATATCCTTAGCAGAGAAACGGGAAGGCGTCGAAAAGCCGTTAGAGTCCGTTGAAGTTTTAACCGGCGTTAAAAATATTTTACCTGCGCATCCCGCCGTTCCAATAATTGCGGAAGAAAAATCCTCTAAAGAAAAAGAAAAAGTTATTAAGTTAAAAAAAGGCGGCAAAAAAGAAGAGGTTCAAAAACCGGATGTTCTTAGCGTAATAAAAACCTTAGATACCCTGAATACTCTGAAAGTTAAAAGTTTAGCCGAGGAAGGGGGCGAAGCCGTCCTTCATAAAAAACCGGTCAAAAAGGATGAAACAAAAAAAGGTCCTCAAGCTAAATTTTCTAAAAACGAAAAATTTATAGATACGTCGGAAGAAGGGGAATCATTTGTATTTAGAAAGCACAAAAGAAAATTCGGAAGCAAGTTTCATAAGCAGCCCAAGCGTGTTCAACAGGTAGTGCCGGAAAAAAAGGCGTCTAAGAAAGTAATTAAAATAAGCAGCGGCATAACCGTAAACGAATTATCCCAGTCTCTTGGAGTCAAGGCGTCGGAAGTTATAAAAAAATTAATGGACGTCGACATAATCGCTACTATGAATCACATAATAGATATAGATACGGCTTCCCTTATTGCTTCGGAGTACGGATATACCGTCGAAAACGTCAGTTTTAACGAAGCTATAGCGCTTGAAGAATCCGTAGATGCCGAAGAATCGCTTTTACCAAGGGCGCCTGTAGTCACGGTTATGGGACACGTCGATCACGGCAAGACTTCACTGCTCGATGCTATAAGGAAAACGAACGTTACGTCTAATGAAGCCGGCGGAATAACGCAGCACATAGGCGCATACAGCGTTAAAATAGACGATTCTATGATTACTTTTCTCGATACTCCGGGGCATGAAGCATTTACGGAAATGAGGGCGAGAGGGGCAGGTATAACCGATATAGTAGTTCTTGTAGTTGCGGCGGACGACGGAGTCATGCCTCAGACAATCGAAGCGATTAACCATGCTAAAGCCGCTGATGTTCCTATTATAGTCGCGATAAATAAAATAGACAAACCCGGCGCAAACCCCGCTAAAATTAAAAACAGTCTTTTGGAATACGGCTTAGTTTCCGAGGAGCTGGGTGGAACGACTCTTTATGCAGAGGTTTCGGCAAAAACGGGCGTCGGAATAAAAGAACTTCTCGAACTTATTATACTTCAATCCGAAATATTAGAATTAAAGGCAAATCCGAATAAGCCTGCAAGAGGAACCGTTATCGAAGCAAAGCTCGATAAGGGGAGGGGTCCGGTAGCTACGGTTTTAATCCAGAGCGGCACTTTAAAAGTGAACGACAGCGCGGTATGCGGATTGTATTACGTTAAAGTCAGGGCGATGCTTGATTATAAGGGAAATAAGATTGAAACCGCCGGTCCGTCCACTCCGGTCGAAATATTTGGACTAGAAGGCGTTGCGTCTCCCGGAGACAATTTTATAGCGCTTAAGGATGAGAAAGAAGCAAAAAGAATAAGCACGGAAAGACAGTTGAAGCATAGAGAAGTAGAGTTAGGTTCCAATGCAAGACTTACATTGGAAGGATTGTACGAGAAGATTAAAACCGGCGACGTAAAAGAGCTTAGATTAATCGTTAAAACCGATGTTTACGGATCGATGGAGGCATTAATACAATCATTTAAAAAACTTTCCAATCCTAAGGTAAAAGTCAATATAATACACGGCGGGGCATCTGCTATTACCGAAAGCGACGTTATGCTTGCAAAAGCGACTAATTCCATAATTATAGCTTTTAACGTCCGACCGGAGTCCAAGGCTTCGGCATTAAGTGAAACGGAAGGAATAGAAATCCGCTACTACAGCATTATTTACGATGCGGTAAAAGATATAAAAGATGCGATGGAGGGCTTGCTTGCTCCGATAGAAAAAGAAAAAATAACAGGTAAAGCGGAAGTAAGGAGCGTCTTTAACGTTCCAAAGTCCGGAGCGGTTGCCGGGTCCTTCGTATTAAGCGGATTTATCAAAAGATCGTCGAACGTAAGACTTTTAAGGGATAATGTAGTTATATACACGGGGCATATAGATTCGTTGAAAAGATTCAAAGAAGACGCAAAAGAAGTTCAGGCAAATTTTGAATGCGGTATTCTCCTTGAAAATTTTAACGATATAAAAGTCGGGGACATTATAGAAGCTTACGATATAGAATATATTAAACAGACCATGGAATCTTCTGCGGAATTTTCGGCAGGCAATGCGTAACGTTATCATATAAAGAAGGGGTACAGGTAAATTGATAGAAAGAAACAAAAGGGTAGCCGAATTAATCGCAAGAGAGGTTTCTTTGTGTTTAGAATTTGAAGTAAACGACGCCAGATTGAAAAATGTTACTATTATAAGCGCTGAAATTTCCAAGGACTTGAAATTCTGTAAAATATTTTTTAGCGTTTTGGGGGCTGAAAAGGAAATAAAAAAAGCGTTAAGCGGTTTTGAAAGTTCTAAAAATTTTATAAAAAAAATTGTTTTTTCCAAGGTTCTTTTGAGAGTCGTGCCGGAAATTAGGTTTGAATATTACGGCGGATTGCAAAAAGCTTTTGATATCAATACAATTATAAACGAATATAATTCGACAAAACAACAAGCAGATAAAAAATAAATAATTAAATAATAATCCAATTATCCTTTATATGATATCGATAAAGAAAGAATACTCCGACTCAGATTTAAAAAATTTAAATAATACTACCCGCGATATATTTAAAATTATAGAAACGTCTAAAAAAGTTCTTATAGCGACGCATGAAAATCCGGAAGGCGATGCCATAAGTTCGGCTATAGCAACCGGCATTTTTCTGGAGGCGTTAGATAAAGACGTTTACTTATACGATAAAGACCAAATACCGAGTAATTTAAAATTTTTACCAAAGGTCGATAAATTTTTAAACGAGTTCCCGAAAGAGCCTATAGATTTGCTTATAGTCGTCGATTGCGGGGAATTTTCACGCATCGGGGCTAATTACGAAGAACTTTCCGGCATAAACAGAATAATTAATATAGACCATCATTTTACAAATACCTTTTTCGGACATTCTAATCTCGTATTGCCCGATGCAAGTTCTACGGGCGAGGTTCTTTTCTATCTTTTTTTGGCATATGGAGCCTATGCGAATAATATTGCATATTCTCCTTACGATAATTTTCTCGGAGATAAATTGGGCGAACCTCTTCCCTGCGGCACAGAAGAAAGAAAAAAAATATTATCGTTTATAAACGACGACATTGCCTTATCTTTATATACGTCTATTTTGACCGATACCGGTTCCTTTCATTATTCATCGGCAAATAAAAGGTCTTTTTATATATGTTCCGTTTTAAACGAATATAATTTAGACCCCGCCAAAATAGCCACGGAACTTTATGAAACAAAACCTGCCGAGATGTATTTTCTGCTCGGTAAAAGTCTAAATACGCTTGAATTTTCTTCTAACGGAAAGGTCGCCTCTATGGTCGGAACTAAGAAAATGATCGAAGATGTCTTAAAAGAAGGAGATGGGAATAGGATTAACGGCTTATATGAAAATTTCGTAAATTATCCGAGATCTATCCAGGGGGTCGAGGTAGCGATATTTTTCAGGGAAACAGGCTTAAACCAGTACAGAATAAATTTCAGATCCAAAAGTTATGCAAACGTCGCATATGTTGCGGAGAAGTTTGCCGGAGGCGGACATAAATTTGCCGCAGGATGCAAAGTAAACGGCGATATAAACGAAATTAAGAATGAAGTGTATAAATATTGCAGTGAAATAATATAAATTATGAAGACAAATAAAAATAACGCGGTAAGCGGAATTTTAGTAATAGACAAACCGAAAGATATGACTTCTTTTAAAGTAGATTGCATTATAAAGAAAGAACTTAACTGCTCTAAGGTAGGTCATGCCGGAACCCTCGATCCCTTTGCGACGGGAGTATTGCCTATTCTTTTAAATAAGGCTACAAAACTTCAGGACAGTTTAGTCAATCTTCCAAAATCTTACGAGGGGACTCTTAAATTAGGCGTAAGCACCGATACGCTCGATATAACCGGATGCCAAAACGGAGAAAGAAGCATTTCCGATTTGGAAATAGAAAGCATAATAAGTTATTTGAATAATTTAAAGGGCGATTTTATACAAAAAATACCTGCTTTCAGCGCCAGAAAACATAAAGGGGTCCCTTTGTATAAATATGCAAGAAAAAATATAGATGTAGTTTTAGAGAATCCTACATCTGTAGTTAAAATTTATAATTTTGAAGTAAACTCGCACAGAAACCCTTTTATAGATTTTAGATGCACCGTTTCAAAGGGAACATACGTAAGGGCAATCGCACAGGATATAATGGATAAATTTGACATTCCGGCTCATCTTTACGGACTTAAAAGGACAAGTGCGGGCGGCTTTGATATTTCGGAAGCGCTGCCGCTGGAATCGCTTGAAAAAGGTTCCGATTTTATAATAGAGAATTTGAAACATATTAACTAATAAATAATAAACTAACTAACTAAAACATATCCTTAAGGGGGTTTAATTAAATGCCTATTTCAAAAGAAGAAAAAACTGCAATAATCGAGAAATTCAAGACCCATAGCAATGATTCCGGCTCGGTGGAGGTGCAGGTTTCACTGCTTACATACCGGATTAATTTACTGTCGGAACATTTTAAAAAATTTGCCAAAGACCATCATTCAAGAAGAGGTCTTTTAAAAATGGTTTCAAAAAGAAGACATCTTTTGGACTACTTAAAAAGCAAGGATGAAGCAAGATATAAATCGTTAATAGAAGCCCTTGAACTTCGTAAATAAAACGATAGATTATTTTTTTAAAGCAAGTTAATCAGATTTAATAGGAGACAGAATGATAAGCAATACTTTTATGTTTGACGGTAAGAAAATAACGATCGAAACCGGCAGGCTTGCAAAACAAGCCTCGGGAAGCGCATTAGTTACGATAGGAGGCACAAAGGTTCTCGTTACGACGTGTTTGAATAAAAAAATAAAGGAAGGGACGGATTTTTTACCTCTTACCGTGAATTATGTCGAAAAATATTATTCGGCAGGAAAAATACCCGGCGGTTTTTTTAAAAGAGAAGCAAGACCGACCGAAAAAGAGGTTTTGACCTCTAGATTTTTAGACAGACCGATAAGACCTCTTTTTCCGGATAATTATTTTTTTGATACCCAAATAATAGCCACCGTCATTTCCATGGATAACGAAAACGACCCGGATATGGCGGCAATGTTAGGCGTTTCATTTTCTTTAATGGTGTCCGAAGCCCCTTTTAACGGTCCCACCGCAGGCGTAAGGATTGCAAGGGTAAACGGTAATTTTATTGCAAATCCCACTTATAAAGAGCTTGAAGCCAGTGACACCTTTCTTATAGTTGCCGGTTCAAAAGATGCCATAACGATGGTGGAAGGAAGCTTTAACGAATTAGACGAAGAAGAACTCATTTCGGCGATAGAATTCGGACACAATAAAATCGTTGAATTAACCGAATTTCAAAATACGATCTTATCTGGAATGACCGTTAATAAAGCCGTGATAGAAGAAATTAAACTGCCGGAAGGATTATATGAAAGAATAAAAGAACTTTCCTACGAAGATTTGTCTAATGCCCTCAAAATTTCCGCAAAGCTTGAAAGAAACGAAAGAGTGGAAAGCTTAAATGCAAAAATTATCGAACTGTTGAACGAATCCTATCCGGGGCAGGAAGCCGCAATCGCTCATATTTTGGAATCTATTCAGAAAGATATATTGAGAACTAATATAATTAACGAAAGCTTAAGAATTGACGGAAGAGGGCTTAAAGACATCAGGCCGATCAGCTGTTCCGTCGGCGAACTTCCTATGGCTCACGGAAGCGCGGTATTTACCAGAGGCGAAACTCAGGCTCTCGTCGCGGCTACTCTCGGAACTAAGTTCGACGAACAGATAATAGATGCGCCGGAGAAAGAATCGTCCAAAAGATTTATGCTGCATTACAATTTTCCTCCTTTTTCCGTTGGAGAGGTTGCCCCTTTAAGGTCCCCCGGCAGGAGAGAAATAGGACACGGGTCGCTTGGCGAAAAGGCTCTTAGATATGTAATTCCGTCTGCAGAAGAATTTCCTTATACTATAAGATTAGTATCGGAGATACTGGAATCTAACGGTTCGTCATCGCAGGCGACCATTTGCGGAGGTTCTTTATCTTTAATGGATGCTGGAGTTCCTATAAAGGCTCCGGTTGCAGGAATTGCAATGGGACTTATAAAAGAAGGAGATAAAGTCGCGATACTTTCCGATATTCTGGGAGACGAAGACCATTTAGGAGATATGGATTTTAAAGTAGCCGGAACTGCTAAGGGCGTAACCGCTCTACAGATGGATATTAAAATTTCCGGTGTTACCAAAGAGATTCTAAGGAATGCTCTTTCGCAGGCAAAAGAAGGAAGAATACATATACTTAATATAATGCTTCAGTCGATAACGGAACCAAGAAAAGAAATGGCAAAAAATGCCCCTAGAATCGTTACGATAATGGTTAAACCGGAAAAAGTCAGGGAAGTTATCGGTTCCGGCGGTAAGGTTATTAAGGGAATAATAGAAAAAACCGGAGCAAAGGTAGATATAGAAGATTCCGGAAAAGTAACCATTTCTTCTTCAAACGGGGAATCTTTAAAACTTGCCACAGCTATGATAAACGACATAACTCAGGAAGCTGAAATAGGCAAGATTTATTTTGGGAAGGTTAGAAAAATAATGGATTTTGGGGCTTTCGTAGAGATATTTCCCGGAACTGACGGACTCGTTCATATCTCTCAGCTTGATTCCAAGAGAGTAGAAAAAGTTTCCGACGTTTTAAAAGAAGGAGACGAAGTAAAAGTTAAAGTCATAGATATAGATAAGGCGGGCAAGATAAAACTCTCCAGAAAAGAAACTCTATGAAAAATTTTAAAAAAGAAATTTTAAAATCGGGAATCACGCTTATTACCGAAAAAAAATCTTATTTTAATTCCGTTAGCATCGGATTATGGGTAAAAACCGGCTCTGTTTACGAGCCGGCGGAATTAAACGGCATATCTCATTTCATAGAGCATCTGCTCTTTAAGGGGACCAAAAACAGAACATATAAAGAGATAAACAGAGAAATAGACCTTATGGGCGGAGCCCTGAATGCTTTTACGGGAACAGAGCTTACCTGCTTATATACCAAAGTTTTATATAAAAACTACGACGACGCTATCGACCTTTTAATCGACCTGATGTTTAATTCTTTGTTTCCCGAAGATGAAATAGAAAAAGAGAAAGGCGTAATATTGCAGGAAATTTCAGGAGTTCAAGATGACCCCTCCGATTATTCTATGGAGTTGTTTCACAAAAATTTTTACGGTAATTCTTCTTATGCATTTCCTATACTGGGAACAGAAAATACTATTAAAGATTTTAATAGAAAAGAAATACTAGATTATTATTGCCGGCATTATAATCCGGAAAATGTCGTGATTTCGGTCGCAGGTAATTTCGAGCATGAAAAAATAGCAGATTCGATCAACAGCCGCATGGCTAAAATTGCCCCTTGGGAAGGCAATAAAACAGCGCAGAAAAAATTCAAAACCGAAAAGGTGTTCGGCGATTTTTTTCAAGATAAAGATTTAGAACAGACACACTTCTTAATAGGGCTTGAGGGTATAAGCAGGTCCGATGAAGATTATTTCCCCGTGGAAGTTCTAAATACTATACTGGGCGGGTCGGTCAGTTCTAAACTTTTTCAGGAGGTAAGGGAAAATAAGGGATTTGCGTACTCTATTTATTCAAACTCGGTGTTTCATAAATCCGACGGATATTTTTATATTTATGCCGGAGTGTCTCCAAAAAAATTTAAACTTTCTAAAGAGCTTATTTTTGATATAATAGACGGTATAGTAGGCGGCAATATTAGCGACGACGAGATTATTAATTCAAAAAAACATATATACGACGGATTTCTTCTCGGTATGGAATCAACCGGTCAGATAATGAACCGCAATGCTATTAACGAAATTTATGAAGGAAAATATATTTCAAAAGCGCAGGTTTTAAAAAAGATAGAAAAAGTTGACAAGCGCGCGGTTAAAAGAATTTCCGATCGGTTATTTTCAAATAAGAATAACAGAAATATTTCCGTTCTAGGCAAAGTTAAGTGATATAATAATAACGCAAATCAAGCAGGCGGTATTTATGGATAAGGACATTTATTACCCTAAATCTTACGATATAATTTACAGGTCGGGTTATGTAATAGGATTTATAGGAATAGCTTTATTTGCTTTTTCCTATATTTTTTTGAATACATCGGGGTTTTATGCGGGTATTATTATTTTTTATGCGGGAACTTTAATTTCTTCGTCGTTCCTATTAGTATGGAAGAAAGAAATAAAAATATTTATATTATCATGCGTGATTTTGGGTATTTTATTCGGACTTAGTCATCTTCTCGTATTTAAGAACCCGGAAGTTTTAATTATATCTATAGGGCTTGTCCTTGCAGGGTTGGCTGGACTTTACGGAAAAGAGGCGCATTGTTTCCACTTTATGGAAGGATGGATTCTAATGTGGTCTTTTCCCGTCTTAATATTCGTGAATTTATTAATCTATGGGTTAAATATCGAAAACAATACCGCAGTTCATGCCGTTTTTTCCATAATTTACTTAATCGTAATGTTTTTAGCGTTTTCTTTTCTTATTAAAAAATTAAGACAGCCTTTAATGCAATTCTGTCAAAATTAAAATAAATTATTTTTTTTATTGAATTATGACTTTTAAGTCATTATAATGATATATATGAATGAAAATATAGATAAATTTGAATTAATTTTATCCTCCTCGAGAAAGCTGATAGAAGAAATAGGTTTTTCGGCTTTAACTATGGACAAGGTGGCGCAAAAAGCCGGCATCGCCAAGGGAACGGTTTATCTTTACTTTAAAGACAAAGATGATCTTTTAGAGAAAGTTCTATCTTCGGGTTTTGAAAAAATGTTTGAAAGGATAAAAGACAGGGTTTCGAGAGAAAACGGCGCAACCAACAAGCTAAAGGCTCTTATTAGCGAGAATATCAACCATATTTATGAAAACAGGTATTTTTTTAAAACGATTTTTTTAGACGAAGTCAACGTCGTTTTTTTGAAAAAAAAATCAAAAGAATCTTTTAATTTAAGAAGAAAAAGATATGCGGATTTTATAGGAGAGATTATTAAATCGGGAATAAAATCGGGAGACTTCAGGGCAGATTTAAATCACGCCAAAAGCGGATATATGATAGTATCGTTAATCAAGACGGGCGCTATATTTAATTTCCTTAACGACAGATTCGAACCGACTCCGGAAATGATAGAAAAAGACACGGAAGAGATACTAAATCTGTTTCTGCACGGCATATCCTTTAAATAATTTTTTAAAAAAAATGGTTGAAAAATCCCACAAAAATTACAAGTGGATAGTTCTTGCCCTTGTCGTAGTATCCTCCTTTATGGCAATACTCGACGTTAATATCGTAACGGTCGGAATTCCAAAGATGATGTCCCATTTTGGCATTAACGTTACGGACGCGGAATGGGTAATGATAGCATATACCATTGCTTATTCGATAGTTATACTTCCAATGGCTTACGTCAGAAGAAAATGGGGAATAAAATATCCATTTATCATATCAATCGCCATTTTCGTTATCGGCTCCGCTTTATGCGGACTTGCACCTTCTTTTACCGATCTTGTTATTTTTCGGATTTTACAAGCTGTCGGAGGCGCCGGGCTTACGCCGACCGGTCTTACTCTGCTTGCAGAGGTATTTCCGCCGGATGAAAGAGGCGAGGCTATGGGAATATGGTCTATAGGCGCAATGGTAGCTCCGGCGGTTGGACCGATGCTCGGCGGATATCTTGTAGATTACGTGGACTGGAGATGGATATTTTACGTCAACGTTCCTATAGGTATTATATCCATAATGGGTTCTATCGCAATTTTAGCCCATGATATACCGATAAAAAAATATACCAAAAAATTCGATATGTTCGGTTTTTTATTCATGGCTTTGTCTATGGCTTCTTTATTGTATGCTCTAAACGAAGGGCAAACGCTTGGATGGCATGCGCCGATAATAATTCAATCAGAAGTTATAAGCGGTTTTTCTTTTGTTTTTTTTATAATAGCTGAATTATTCGTCCAGACGCCGATTCTTAATCTGGATATTTTTAAAAGCTATAATTTCGTTATCGCATTCATAGTTAATATGGTGAGAGCCGTAGGAATTTTCGGAGCCATGTTCCTGCTTCCCCTTTTCATTGAAAACGTCCTTAACTATAATGCAATGAATGCCGGAATTCTAATGGCTCCTACCGCTATAGCGGTAGCTTTAGTATCGCCTTTTTCGGGAAAAATATCGGACAAGATAGGACCGAGATACCCTCTTTTTGCCGGACTATTAATTGTCGCGGCATCCATGTTTATGTTCGATAATCTTTCGCTAAATACAAGCGTTTACGATATAGTAGTAAATCAGTTGATAAGAGGCGTAGGCATAGGACTTTTAAATGCGCCGGTAATGAGCGCAGCTCTAAATTCCGTCAAAAAAGAACTGATTCCCGAAGCTTCCGGCTTAATTCCGGTATCGCTCCAAATAGGAGCTTCGTTCGGCATAGCCTTCATAGGCAACGAACTTGTAGTAAGGCAGGTTTACCACTTAAACCAGTATGCAAGAGATATTAAATATAATTTTTACGCATACCGTAACGTAATAAATTTTATTAACGAAAACTTAATGAGTAAGGCGGCGGCGTATTTAAGACCGGGGACTCTTTTTCCGAGTCCGTCCTTGGGCTTTTTTGACGAGATAGTTCAGATGTTGGCCCAGATAGCATCTTTCGGCGATTCGTTTGCCATACTCGGCTATATAACGCTTGGAGGAGCAGCCGTAGCTTTTTTTATTAAAAATAAAGTACATAATAGATAGAATATGATATTATTATGATCAATTATGAATAAAAACACAGACGGAAAAAATTTTGATAAGATAATTTTAACGGTTTCGGAATTCTCTATCCTTCTTAAAACAACAATAGAAAACGCTTTTTACGCTATAAGGATAAAAGGCGAAATATCGGGGTTAAAAACAAATTATCCTTCAGGGTATTATTTTGACCTTAAAGACGAATCCGCAAAATTAAAATGCATAATATTTAAGAGCGATCTAAGAAAAATAAATTTCGATATAAAAGACGGGTTATCCGTGACGGTTTACGGAAGGATTAATTTATACGAGCCAAGAGGCGAATACAGCTTTATAGTATCCGAAATAGAGCCCCTGGGCTACGGCGAACTTTATATACTGTTCGAGAGATTAAAAGAAAAACTTAAACAGGAAGGTTTGTTTGATGAATCGCATAAAAGGGCGGTACCTTTTCTGCCCGAAACAATAGGCATAGTTACGTCGAGGAGCGGCGCCGTTTTGCATGACATGGTGAAAATAATTAAGTCAAGGTTTGAAAACGTATCCATAGTTTTTGCGAATGCAGGAGTTCAGGGTCAAAACAGCGCGGCAGAAATCGCTCAGGCTATAGAGCTTTTAAATTTATACGGTGAAAAGATAAGAAAAATAGACGTAATTATCGTCGGCAGGGGCGGCGGGAGCATTGAGGATTTGTGGGCTTTTAACGAAGAGGTTACCGCAAGGGCTATTTATAACTCGAATATTCCGGTGATCAGCGCCGTCGGTCACGAAACGGATTTTACCATTGCCGACTTTGTCGCCGACAGAAGGGCTTCTACGCCGTCAAACGCCGCCGAAATAGCTGTTCCGGTAAAATCGGAATTAGTAAGACGGGTAGAAACCTTGAGGAATAGAATAAAACTTGGCGCCCTTAATTTAATTTCGGGGAGGAAAGCCGGACTGTCTAATTTAATTAAAAACAGGGAAAAAATTTCTCCAAAGAGGATTATTCAGGATAGAAAAATCAGGGTTTCCGACCTTACCGAAAGCCTGCAAAACTTAGCCGGAGGGCGGATAAATTTATTAAGGCTGAATGTTTCCCATCTGCATAAAAGACTTTTGCTGAAAAGTCCTTTAAATGTTTTTAAAGAACGCAAATTATATATAACCCTGCTATCGGACAGGCTTAAAAGAACGGCGGAAATAACGATTTCAAACAGCAAAAATATGGTCAAAACCGAAATTAAGGCGTTGAATTCATTGAGTCCTTATAACGTTCTTAAAAGGGGCTACGGTATAGTATTTTCCGAAGAAAAAAAAGTTGTTTCGTCGGTTTTAAACGTTAAGGCAAATGAAAACATAAAGATAGTTTTAAACGACGGCAGTATAAAATCAAAAATTATGGAAGTAGAACCTGCCGCCCGAGCAAAATAAAGGATTAATGTGGGATCAGGCTCTTGACGGTTTTTTCTTTTTTATAAGGTGAATCGACGATTTTTTTAGCGATACGTTTACGGTTTTTCCCTCGAAAAGATTCATAACTTCGTAAGCGTGAAAAGGTATTAAAACTTTAAATTCCAGATTTTCTTCCGATTTTATCGATATTTCCATCATTCTGGAAGTAAAAATAGATGAAATAATTTTTCCGGAAAAACGGTTTTCCCTTACCGGCTTTGAAGCCTGCCGGTCTTCCCTTAATATTATTATCTCTTCCGGTCTTACCGCTAAAAAAACCTGCTCGCCTATTTCAAAGTTTCCCTGAAAATCCGCTTCTACTATAGCGCCTGCGTCCGCATTTTTATTTCTGACTTTAATCTTAATTTTTATTAAGTTATTATTCGGGTCTATTTCATATATAACTCCATCGAATATATTTTCCGTTCCAAGGAGGAAAGCGGTATCTATAGAAGAAGGTTTCTTTAAAACTTCTTTAGGATGTCCTGAATCCTGAATTTTACCGCCGTCTAAGATGAACATTTTATCGGATAAATTGACGACGTCTTCTATGTCGTGAGTTACGAGCAATATCGAAATTTTAAGTTCGCGGTTAATATCCTTAATCAGCCTCCTTACTTTTATTTTGGAAATGATATCGAGATTTGAAAAAGGCTCGTCCATCAATATGATATCCGGATTTATTATTAATGCCCTTGCTAAGGAAACTCTTTGCGCCTGTCCCATACTTATTTCATTTGGGTATCTTTTTTCAAGTCCGGTTATTCCGAGTAGTTCCATTATTTCTTTTGGTGAATTTAATAATTTTTTATTTTCTTGAATCTTTTTTATATGCTTTTTTTTATTAGAGTTTAATTTTAAGCCGAAAGATATGTTTTCCAATACCGTCATACGCGGAAACAAAAGAGGTTCGTCCATTACTAATGGAGTGCGTCTTTCGTAAGGCTCAAGATTGTTTATATTTTTTCCGCCAAGAATAATATCCCCAAAATCTTGTTTTAATATACCGCAGATGATTTTCAAAATTGTGCTTTTCCCCTCGCCGGAATATCCGAAAATAGAAGAAATCTCGCCGCTTTCTATTTCTAAATCTATTCCATCCAAAACTTTCTTATTCAAAAAACTTTTACTTATATTTTTAATTTCCAGAAGTTTCATTTTTCCATTTTTTTTGTTTAATTTAATTTGATTCGATTTATTTCGTTATTCTGTAGTTAAAATATTTAAAAATTCCAAGGGAAAATAAGGATATAATCATTAAAATGCCGGCAATAGTAATTGCGGCGGGATAGTTGCCGTAGCTTGTTTTAACGAAGACTTCTATCGGCGCCGTTTCCGTGATTCCGGGGATAACGCCGGAGACCATCTGCGTTGCGGCATACTCGCCTATAGACCTTGACCAGCTCATTGCAAGTCCGGCAATAATTCCATTGTAAGAAAGCGGAATAATAATCTTAAATAAAATGTCTGACGATGATGCCCCCAGCGTTTTGCTTAGGTCCAGCATTTTTCTGTTTACGGAATCGAACGACGTTTTAACTATGTTTACAAAAAAAGGAAAAGAGATAATCAACTGGACTAAAACGATGCCCTGAGGCGTAAATACGAATTTTATTCCGCGGTCTATAAAAAATTTTCCTATAGGGTTAAGGGAACCCATAGTAATAAGTACCGCAAAACCTATGACTAAGGGCGAAGTCGTCAAGGGTAAAGTCGAAACCAGGTCTAATAAAAATGAAATTTTGCTTTTCTTGAACGACAACACGTAAGCTATGGGAATTCCGATTATTAAATTTATAAGGACGACGATGAAAGAAAGTTTAAAACTTAAAAATATCGAGTTCCAAAGACCTGCGTCTTTTAGTTCCTTTACGAAAAGATAGATAGATGTTTGGAAAAATATGCCGGAAAGAAGAAGTATAAGCGCGACAAAAAATAAGAATGAAATAATATAAATAAGCAAATCGAATATGCTGTTTTTGTTTAAAGACATATATTAAGCGGCATTATTAAAATATAAAATTTTTTGTATTTTTGTATAAATATAAATCATTTTATAATATCGGGGATATTATTGAAATATAAAATTAAAGTCCCTGCTAAATATATATATAGCAGGGAGAGGGAGGTAAAGTCATTGCCGTTTTACTTTGAAGAATCCACCGGAGAAAATCCCCAGTATTTTAATATCTTTTTTCCTTTTTTAGAAAAAAGAAGTTTTATGAAATCTTCGTCTAACGATTTATGTTTAGATTGGTTTAAAACGGAAGCCGTGAATTTTGCTTTGGTGTTATACTTTTTAGAAATAGAAATTATATTAATTTTGGCTCCGCTTCTTTTAAGTTCGAGGAGCTGGGACGTGTAAAGTATTCCCAAATCGGTATTTCCGCTTTCAAGGACAAGCATAACGAGGGCGGCGTCAAGCAGGTGGTTTGCGTGTCCGGTTATTTTATTAAATGCGCCCGGAATTTGTTTATTTATTATTTTAAACATTTTCCAAGTATAATCTCCGGCAGGGTCGGAGTGGGGACTGGAAGTCGTGAGGGAAACGTTAGAGTCCATAAGTTTTTTTATTAAGTTGGACGGGGTTACGCCCGCAGGGTTATTGGACGGCGTTGCGGCGGCTAAATAATCGTATGCGAATATTTTATAAGATTTTAAAAACCCTTTTCTTTTAAGCTGTCTTTGAAATTTTCCGTTTGCGGAAAGAAATATATCGCATGGCGCACCTTCTTCGATGTCGCCCTTGAGGACGCCGGCGCCGAGAAAGTTGTAATCTATTTTTACCCCAGGGTGTTCTTTTTTAAAGATTGCGCCTATTTCGGTAATTGGTTTCGGCAGGGCGTCCGCCGCCATTATCCTTAAGGTTACGGCATTTGCCGAGATATTTCCTGCAAGAACCGGAATTCCCGTAAAAATTAAAAACAATCCGAAAAAATAAATCAAAGAATAATTAATTACATTAGCTATTGTACGTTTTTTCATTTTTTTCTCCTTAATGTTTTTCATTATTTCTTAATTAAAGTCATCATTTTTCATTTTATTATATTTTTATGAAAATGACGAGTAGTGGTTAAAACGCCATAATTATATCTACCATACCGTAATATCCGTCCGGTCCGTTATCGCCGTGAAGGTCTTTTAGGACTCTTCCGTCAAGTTGAAATACCGGCGTAAAATGGTAATCTACGCCGAATCCGCTAATGACGTCTTTGTAACCGTTGTTGATGAGTCCGTAGGTGTTGACCGTTCCATGCGAAGCATTCGCATAGCCGTAATTGTCGAACTGTTTTACGAATGCCGTTTCATTATAAATATCTAGTTTAGGAGTAATAAAATAGTTAAGATATGCATCCAGAAAGATATTGTTCCCCGGGTTTGTAATACTTGCCGGTTCGGCGACGTTTATGGTCGAGTGCCCCTCGTTTTTACTGTAACCTAAGGCATAATCTAAAGCGACGTATTCCTTTGCGGGTAATTTGTAAGTAATCTGTCCAGCCAGAGTCGGCATTATCTGCCATTCGTCGCCGCCGATATTAACGGAAGAATCGGAATTCCACTGACCGGTCGGGACGGTAAAGCTGATTTGGGGAAAGAAATTAAATCCGAAATTTCCGTCGGAATAATTTTTGCTGAAAATTCCGTAGAAAAAAAGAATATCGCCGAGTCCGCCGCTCGAATTGGAAAAATTAGAAGGTTGAGTAGAAGACTGGTCGGCATTAGTAATGTTTGCCGATGCGCTTCCGACGGGAGTAACAACCTCGAAAAAATTCGTGACGCCCAGAATATTTTTCGTCCAGATAAATTCCGGCAGAAAAACGAATTTATCGGTTTGAGCCGGATTATTTTCGACAGAGCCGGTGTTCGTAAAATGAGATCCAAAAGTCTGATAAGTCAAGCCCTGAAAGGTAATAAATTTGTTAGGCGGGGTAACTCCGAAAGCAGTGGGTCCTTTAAAAAAGAAATTATTTCCCGAACCGTCCGGTCCCGCAAAAGCCTTTTTAAACGGTAAAAATAAATAAATGCTAAAGATAAAAACGAAAACTGCGATAAAGAATCGAATTTTAGTTTTTGTGCCGTTCATTGTTTTCCTCCTGAATTGTATAATTAATTTAATTTAAGTTTTTAATATTTGTTTTATTTTTTTTATCCGTGTATACGATATATATAAGTTATAAGTTATAAGTTAATGCCTTATATCTAAAATGATATAACGATATTCAAATAAAAACTAAAAAAATAATGTTGTATCTATAATGACATAACGATTAATTTTTGTCAATAAAATTTTTACGGATTTAATTAATACCCAAGGGGCAAATTCTAAATGTGCAACTTTTGTATTCAATAAAGGATCTCTCGTCAGTAAAGGAATAGGAAAAGGTTCTAATAACGGCACTATACCAGCCTTTAAATTCCAAGAAAATAAAAAAATTACTACATCGAGCGGCAACGGAGGGCTTTAATATAATTTATTATATTATTATTAATAGTCAAATTACAAAGAAGGCGCCAAGCGACGCCTTCTTTGGTTTTAAAAACGTGATTTTGTTTTTTTACGGTAATAAATTTGCGATTGAATGAGCCATTTGCTGTTTTAATAAAGGTTCTGCAGATGCAAATACAAGATTCATTGCGGAAGCCTGAGATACGATTCTGTCCCTATATATAGCCCAATTTTTTATGCCGGAATTATAAGTTGTAATATTGCTTGCCGTTCCCTGACTTGCATTTGTGGAATTTGTCGTGTAAGTTCCTGTCTGCCTCTGTTCGAGCTGAATATCAACAACCATCATATAATTCTTGTTTTGGAGCATCGACCCTATGATGCCGCCTGCTAAAGCGCCTAACGCACCGCCTGCAACCATCGAAGTTCCAGAGTTATATCTTGAGCCGATAAAAGCGCCTCCAAAACCGCCGGCTAAAGCACCGGCGACGGTATAATTACTGGATTCTACACCGATATAACGAATGTTAGACATAACCATAAAATTGGCTTCCTGAGGATTGTTTGTTACGCGATAGCCTTCGCCGATTAAAGCAGAGATGAGCTCGTTTCTAAAATTAAGCCCCTTAGCCGTAGAAGTGTTTCTTACGCTTACATATACTATTTTTTCCTGAGGCGAAACAGGCTGTAAAAATATGCTTTCGCTCATTTTTGTACTTAACGCAACATTACCGGACGAAAGACCGCTTGCGCTGGTTGATGGACCCGCCGTCGTAGCGCATCCGGAAAAGGCAAAGACCGGCAAAAGAAAAAATAAAGCCAAAATAATAAACTTGATTTTTGAAACTTTGTAATATTCGTAACGCATTTTATGCTCTCCTTATTAAATTTTTATAAATTTATAATATACGGATACACATATTTTATCATATATTCTAAAAGTTATTTAAGATATTTGTCAATATTTTTTATCTGCCCGGCAAGATTGTCCGAAAATACCGTTTTACCGGTTTTTGCCGCCATATAATACAAATATCTTGTCTTGGGCGGGGCTATAGCCGCTTTAACGGCATTCATATCGGGATTTGCAATGGGGGTCGGCGGAAGCCCGTAGTTAAGATAAGTATTATAGGGCGATTTTAATTTAAGATATTCCGGTTTCATATGAAGAAAAAGTTTAAAACTATTCCCGTTTCGTAAATATTTTTTATACATTTTTAAATTCATCGAATAGATAGAAGTAGAATCGATATCCAAAGGCATATTTATTTCCAGCCTGTTGTGTATAACCGAAGAAATCAGAGCGGTAGTTTTTTTATTTTTTTCGTCCGCTTCTTTTATTATCAGCGAAGCGATAATTAAATCTTTATAGTTTAAAGCCGGTTTAATGTTTTTTGTTTTTGAGTAAAATTCATTTACCATATCTTTGATTACGCTTTTCGGTTTAGAATTTATTTTAAAGATATAAGTATTCGGATATAAAAATCCTTCGGCGCTTTTTGCATCTATTTTAATGCTTAAAAGAAATTTTTTGTCGAAGCACTTTTTTAAGAAAAGTTTTTTATCCGTTATTTTATTTTTAGACAGAATAGAGGCTATATCGAAGATATTTAATCCCGGCGGAATCGTAATTTTAGCCGTCGCAACTTTACCGTTAACTAGTTCATGATATATCTCTGCAGGAGACTCATCTATCGATATGTAATAAGTCCCCGCCTGAATGTATCTTGAATAACCGCTGATAAATCCTATAAAATAGAACAGGTAGGGGTTGCGGACTAGCTTTTTATCGTAAAGTTTATATGCTATCTCTTTCAATGAATTTCCTTTTGAAATAGTGATAAGTTCGGATTTTTTATAGATAAACGACTGCGGAGTAAATGCGTATAAAAAAAGATACCCGATAATAATAACGGGTACGGCTATTTTTAAAATAAAAGTTATCTTTTTAACGCGCTTATAAAGCGCATAATCGAAATAGCACATTTATTATTTTTATAAGTAGGCATATTTATATTATATATTAAGCATATAGTATATATTATTTTAAAATTATTCAAAGGTTTTTTTCTGCCTGTCTAAGTATGACTGCAATATAAAAGTCGAAGCGACGGAGTCTATTTTTTCTTTTCTTTTTTTTCTTTTAATATTTTGCTCTATAAGGCTTTTTTGTGCTTGAACGGAAGAAAATCTTTCGTCGTAAACCGCAACGGTAATTTCTTCGCCTATTTCATTTTTCAATTCTTTAATAAATTCGGTTATTTTAATCGATATTTCCGTTTGTTTTCCTTTAAGCCCTATAGGCATACCGATTACGATTAATCCGACATTTTCTTCGACTATAATTTTTTTCAGTTCGGAAACGATTTTTTTTGAAGATTCGTTGAGAATATATTTGAAGGGAAAAGCAATAGTTTGGGTATCGTCGCTTAAAGAAAGCCCGATTCTTTTTAAGCCGAAATCTATGCCGAGGGCTTTTTTGTTTTTATTCTCAGGCATATTCGGTCTGCGGGGTTTCGGAAAGATTTGATTCAAATCCTAAATCGGCAATCAACTCTAAATCGAGCTCGGGATTTCTTCCCGAGGTAAGGAGATAATTTCCGAGAAGCAGTCCGTTTGCCCCTGCCATAAGAGCGAGCGGCTGAAGCTGACGCAGATTATGTTCCCTCCCCCCCTGTGCCAGTATATTTTTTTTGGGATTGATAAGTCTGAATACCGCAAGGGTTTTAAGACATTCCATAGGCGTGAGCGGTTCGGTATTTTCAAGGGGCGTTCCTTTAATAGGATTTAAAAAGTTAACTGGGATATTATCGACGTCAAGTTCTTTTATTTCTTTAGCCATTCTTATTCTGTCTAGTCTGGATTCGCCCATTCCTATTATTACTCCGGAGCAAACTTTAAGACCCGCTTTTTTTGCCGATTTAACCGTTTCCAAGTTGTCGGAAAAAGAGTGGGTGGAGCATATTTTAGGAAAGTAATCTTTACTCGTTTCGATATTGTGATGAAATATCTCAAGTCCGCATTCTTTTAAAAAAGATAAATCCTCATGATTCATAAGTCCAAGGGATGCGCAGGGAGTAATGCCGACCTCGTTTTTTATAGATTTGACGGCATCCGCGATTGTTTCGAGTTCTGCCCGTTCCGTTATACTGGTTCCGCTCGTAACTATGGAGAATTCGTTTGCGCCGTTATTTTTTGCAATTTTAGCCGCTTTTACTATTTCGGCGACCGACATAAGAGAGTTTACTTTTATCTTTTTTTCTTTTTTACCGGCAACGGCGGATTGACCGCAGAATGAGCAGTCCTCGGAGCATATTCCGGTTTTTGCGCTGACGATGGAGCAGAAGTTAACCTTTTTTCCGGTATATCTTTCTTTTAGTTCGAGAGCTAACGAAAAAAGTTCGAGAAGGGGGGCCCCGGAAAGTTCAAAAATAGATAAAAGGATGTCGTCGGGAATTTCTATATTTTTATCTATGGATTCTTTTATTTTTAATGCAATAATATTCATAGGTTCACGGTTATAGAAAATTGGAATAATTTAGCCGCAATTATCCAAATATCTTAAAATTTTTCATTGCCGCCTTCAGTTTGAAACGCTTGGCTTTTTCTCATTATAAAAATTAGCTCGTCTATGCTTTTAGACCTGTCTATCGCGTCAAAAACGGTTTTGAGCATGTTTTGATAATCTATAATTTTTTCTCTTAGGCTAAGAATTACGGATGCCCCTTCATCGTTAACCCCAAGTTCGTTTTTGATTTCGGAAATCAACCTTAGAGTGTCCGCAGTTTTTTTGTCTATATAAAATTCGTTTTCCCTGCGCTCGACGCTGATTATTCCTTCATCGACGAAAAACATTACGGATTCGTTCCTTAAATTAATTTCGCCGCAAAAGTTTATAAGATTGATGAAATAATCCATTTTTAAATTCCTTCTTTTGAAAGCTCGGCAAATATCTTTTTTGTTTTATCCGATATTCCGGAAGGTATATCTATTAATACGGTAACTATTAAATCCCCGGTTTTTTTGCCCGAAACGTCCGTCGCGCCTTTTTTAGGAATACGGAACTTTGTTCCATACTGGGTTCCTGCAGGGATTGTAATCATAAATTTACCGTCTATCGCAGAAACTTCTACTTTTGCCCCGAGGACTGCTTCGGTTAATTTTATTTTTTTATTGACATATATATCGTTTTCTTTTCTTTCATAAATATTATCGTTTAAGACCGAAATAGTAATATATAAGTCTCCGTTGTCGCCCCCGTTGAAACCTGCAGACCCTTTTCCGGAAAGTTTTATTTTGCCGCCGTTAGAGATTCCGGACGGTATTTTTACTTTTATTTTTTCGCCGTTTAAATTAATTATTCTTTCGGTTCCTTTAACGCTTTCTATGACGGATATTTCAAGCGAGGCGTTTAAATCGTTTCCTCTCGCCGGTCCTTGTTTTTTTCCTGTCCTGTTAAAAAGGTCGGAGAATATATCTTCGAAGTTAAATCCTTCCCCGCCGCCCGCATTATTATAATTATAATTGAATCCGGAATGACCGCCTCCGGAATAATCGTAATTATACCGTCCCTGCCCGGCGCTTCCGCCGGCGCCTGCGTTTTTATAGTTGAAATAATTAGTTCCAAGCTCGTCGTATTCTTTTCGTTTTTTTTCATCCTTGAGAACATCGTATGCTTCCTGCAATTCTTTAAATTTTGATTCAGCTGTTTTATCGTTGGGATTAACGTCGGGATGGTGTTTTCTTGCAAGTTTTCTGTATGCTTTTTTTATTTCGTCCGCCGAAGCCGTTTTAGCTACGCCCAATATTTTGTAATAATCTTTATATTCCATATATAATATATATAACAGAATTCTCAAAAAAATTCAATATGCCAGCTATCCAATAATCTTTTAAAAATTTTCGTAAAATAACTATTGATTTTTTTTTAAATAATGGTATATATATTATATATAATTTATGAAATCCGTCTAAATCCGGATAACCCGGTTTTAAAAGTTAACTAATTTAATTTTAAGGAGAGAGTTCGTGATGAACAAGAAAACAAAGTTAGGTCTTTCTGCTATTGCTTTAGTTCTTGGAGTTTCCGCCGTCCTTTCAGGATGCGCCCCAAAAGTAACAAAAACATCGTCAAGCGCTTTACCGCCCGCGAAAAAACCCGCGGTTGCCGCAGTGACGCCCACGCCTCAGGTTCAAAAGGTGCCTTCTTACATGAAGAAGTATCCGTGGCTTGCAAATTACAGCATTCAGTCTAATTCCAACAACATTCATTTTGCTTTCGACAAATCCATTCTTACCCCGCTTAGTAAGATGATACTTAAAAAAGATGCGATTTATCTTAAGTACAATCCCGCTGTAGCCATACAGATTCAGGGAAACTGCGACAGAAGAGGTTCGGAGGCATATAACCTTGCGCTCGGATGGAGAAGAGCTAACGCCGCCAAAGCATACCTTCAAGACCTCGGCGTTGCGGCAAACAGGCTTAAAACAATCAGCTACGGAAAAGAAAAGCCTCTATGCAGGGCTCATACCAGCGTATGTTATGCAATAAACAGAAGAGACCATTTTGCGGTTGCTAAATAAATAACGGCAAAACTCTAAAGTTTTAAGCTAAAATTTAATCTAACCTTGAATAAGTTATCAACTTATTCAAGGTTTTTGTTATTTATTAAGCGTAAGGTATGCGATATTATAGGTGCAGAAAACCGTTCCGTTTTTATTGCGGTAATGTTTGTCGTAATTAATAAGACCCCGCCTTAATAAAGCTGTTCCGCATATTTTTTCATTGACCGCATTTTTTGCCCCGAGCATATTTATTCTTTTTAGGAGTTCTAATGAAGACTCCGCGGTTTCTACATATTCTATGACTTCGGAACGGTTTATCTTTAAGCCTGCAATATCTATTTTTTCTTTAAAATATTCTAACGTTTGAAATATATGAAGTTTTATGTTTTCATTTACGGCGCTTTTAAAATTTTCTTCAAATTCCTTTAAAGTTCCCGAAATTAAAAAAGATAAAATAATAATTCCATCGTCTTTTAATATTGAATTGCATTTATTAAGGAAATAATCAATATTATTGAGCCAGTGCAGGGTCATATTAGAGAATATAACGTCGAATTTTTTATATTTTAAGGGTAAAAACTCCGCGTCCCCGCAAATTAAATGCGCATTGTAGTTATCCTTTATTTTTCTCTTTGCTTCCTTAAGCAATCCAAAAGCAAGGTCTAATCCTAAATAATCGAAACAATTTGCCGGCAGGGCATCTTTAGCGGCAAAATATCCTTGAGCCGTTCCGCATCCTATGTCAAGAATAACCATCCGCTTTTTATTATAGTTATAATTATAATTTTTTATAGATTGAGATATCATTTTAAGGGTTATATTATGATAAGAAGTATAATTATCGTAATATTTAGCTTCGGAAAAATTTTTTTTAACCCTGTTTTTATTTATCATATATTTATTTAATTGCCTGTATTTTTTTAATCTTATCTACTATATCTTTTAAGGCGCTTTTAAGAGTTGCGCCGTCTATAGCGGTACTTACGCCGAGCCTTAATCTTGCGCTTTTTATGGGAACGGTCGGATATCTTACCGCCTTAAGGTAAATACCCATTTCTAACAATTCTTTTTCTATTAAAACGGCTTTGTCTTCTTCTCCTATTAATATTGGAATTATATGAGTCGAAGAATTCAGCGTATTCAATCCCGACCCGCTTATGTATTTGCGGGCGTATTCAGAGTTTTTTTGTAATATTTCGACTATCTCAGGATTTTCCTTTATTAGCTTTACCGCTTCAAGAGCCGATGCGGCGGATGACGGGGGTATGCCCGTAGAAAATATAAAAGTCCTGCTAAAATTAATAAGATATTCTATTATTAAGCGGTTTGAGATAGCGAAAGCCCCGTTTGACGCTAAAGCTTTACCCAGCGTTCCTATTATAATATCAGGTTTTACCTTGTGAAAATCGGCGCTTCCGCCGCCTTTTGCTCCAATAGTACCGGTCGCATGAGCATCATCGACTATGCTTAAAGCGTCGTATCGTTTCGCTATATTTAAGAGATTAGGCAAATCAGGAATATCTCCGTCCATGCTAAAAACGCCCTCGGTTATAACAATCTTTATTTCACAGCTTTTATATTTATCTAATATGCTTTCGAGGTTATTTAAATCGTTATGCTTAAAACTTTTAAATTTTACTCCGGAAGCCAGAACTCCGTCGATTATCGACGCATGCGAGAGTTCGTCGAAGGCTATGAATGTTTTTAAAGGCAGAACGCTTGACAGAGACTTAATTATTCCGGTATTGGCTTGATAACCGGAAGGATATAATATGCAACTTTCGTAACCGCCCTTTAATTCACATAATTCTTTTTCGAGTTCTATGTGTATATCGGAATGACCGCATATTAAAAAAGAAGAAGATGCGGAAGTCCCGTAAAGGTCAACGGCTTTTTTCGCCGCTTTTTTTATATTTTCGTTTTTAGAAAGTCCTAAATAATCGTTTGTTGCAAGATTGACGGTTCCGGTGCTATAATTAATAAAACCGTTATTTGTGTTTTTATCGGGGCAGTCGGGAATTTTTCTATAAAGCCCGAGCTTTTTATTTTTTTCGATTTTGTTTGAGATTAGTTCGGATAGTAAAGACATAACTGATATTTATATTAACACATATAATAACATATTTGCATATTAAATTAAACAATGGAAAAAAATTTTGAATTAACCGCCGTAGATTTATATCCTGAAATTATGAATATTTACGGGGACAGGGGAAATATTATTTATTTTAAATACAGATGTTCTCTTTATGGAATAGATATAAGAACTCTTGACGTTTCTATCGGCGGGGAACGGGGAAAAGACTACGGCGAAGCCGACGTTTTTTTTATGGGCGGCGGACAGGATGCCGAACAGGCGTTAATTTACGAAGACTTCATTGACAATAAGAAAAATATTTTAACCGAGGCGATGGAAAAAAATAAAATAATGCTGGCGGTATGCGGCAGTTATCAGCTGTTATGCGATTATTATAAGTCTAAAGACGGTAAAATAATAAAAGGCATTTCCGTATTTAAGGGTTATACCGAAGCCGGAACTCCAAGATTAATCGGAAATATAGCCGTTAAAACCGAAGATTTCGTTCTTGTCGGATTTGAAAATCACGGCGGCAGAACTTATCCGGAAAAGGGACAAAACGTTTTCGGCGCCGTCTTAAAAGGATACGGGAACAATGGGGAAGATAAAACCGAGGGAGCAAGAACCGGAAATTTTTTCGGCACGTATCTGCATGGAAGTTTTCTGCCAAAAAATTTTGCATTTTGCGATTATCTTATAGATACCGCTTTAAGGAACAAATACGGTATTTCGCTTAACGAGGTTGCAAAAATAAAAGGTATCCATGTAATCGATAACGATTTTGAAATAAAAGCAAGAAAAGATATCGTCGATTTGAGGGGATTCGTTTAATTTAATTTTTCTTTTTCATATTTAACTTTTACGACCGTATTCAATCCGCCTCTTGATTCAAACCTTGCTTCTATTTCCATAAATTCCGGTTTTAATATTTTTGAAAGGTCTTTAATAATTCTGTTTACCGCGTGTTCCTGAAGAATACCCACGTTTCTGAAAGACAGGAGGTAATATTTTAAAGATTTCATTTCGACTAATTTTTTTGACGGAGAATAGGTAATAAAAAGCTCGGCGGTATCGGGCAGTCCCGTCCAAGGACAAACGGAAGTAAATTCTTTGGTGCCTATAGTTACGACCGTTTCGCCGCCCTGATATTGAAAATCCAGCGTTTCTAAAACGCCGACGTCTATATTATTTTCCGATAAGATATCAAATCTTTTATCTGAATATTTGTCTTCCATAGAGTTTTTTATTTTTATTTTTTATTTTTTATTTTATAATATTCACAGTAATTTATTGATTTTATCATAATTGTTAAAGTAATTCCATATTAAAATTATAGGAAATATAAATGAAATTTAACGATTCCCCTATAGGAATATTTGATTCCGGTCTTGGAGGATTAACCGTTTTTAAAGAAATAAGAAAGATTCTGCCGTCCGAAGATTTGATTTATTTTGGCGATACGGCAAGGGTTCCATACGGAAATAAATCAAAAGAAACTATAATTAAATATTCGTCCGAAATTTTAGAATTTTTATCCGCTAAAGGGGTCAAGATTGTGATAGTAGCCTGCAATACCTCGTCAAGTTTAGCCTTAGACGATTTGCGGAACAAAGCCGCCATTCCGGTATTCGGCGTTATAGAGCCCGGAGCCAAAAAAGCGGCGCAGGTATCGCCGCTCGGAAATATTGCGGTAATAGGTACGTCCGCAACGATTAAAAGCAGAGCTTATTCAATAGCTATAAATAAAGAATTTGCTTTTTTAGACGGCGATAATAACCGCCGGTTTAATAATTATAATTATCCTAAAATTATCGAAAAAGCTTGTCCGCTTTTTGTTCCAATAGTCGAAGAAGGGTTTTTAAACGAAGAAATAACAAAAAGCGTTATAAAGTATTACCTGTCTTCATTAATTGCGGAAAGACCATCTTGCCTCGTCTTGGGATGCACGCATTATCCTATGCTTAGAGACTTAATATCCGCCGAAATCGGGAGTGGCACGGATATAATAGACTCCGGCGTAGAAACCGCCGCAGTCGTTAAAGATTATTTAGAGAAAAATGGAATGTTAAAGGCGGGAGAGGAAAAAGGCGGCGAACTGTTTTTCGTCAGCGACGACATAAATAAATTTAAGGAACTCGGCGGAAAGTTTTTGGAAAGACCTATAGAAAATGTTTATTTGGCAGACGGTGTAAACATATAAACGAATTATAACTTTAATATTATGATAAAAGATTTTAGAGCGGAATTGCAAAAAAGATTGATACTTTCGGACGGAGCTATGGGGACAGTTCTTCAACTTAAAAACCTCCTGCCCAAGGGACTTCTTCCGGAAAGTTTTAATATTTCGGAAAAGATTAAATATATAAAGGAAGTTCATAAAAGCTATTTTAAAGCCGGAAGCGAAATAATAGTCACAAATACTTTCGGCGCCAATAGAATTAAATTAGCCGAGTACGGTTTGTCGGATAAAACATACGAAGTAAATTTTAACGCCGTTAAAGCGGTTAAAGAAATTGCGGACGGTAATGCGTTGACTGCCATGTCTTTGGGTCCTACGGGAAAATTTATTTATCCCGTAGGAGAAACGACTTTTAAAGAGAGTTTGGAAATATACAAAGAGCAGGTAAAGGCGGGATTAGATGCCGGAGCCGATATTTTTCAGCTTGAAACAATGATAGACCTGCAGGAGATAAGAAGCGCCGTTATCGCCGTTAAAGAATTATGCGACAAGCCGGTTATAGCAATGATGACGTTCGACGGCACTTATAGAACTATACTCGGAACTACGCCCGAGGTTTTTGCGATAACCGCAGACAGCTTGGGAGCCGATGTAATAGGCGCAAACTGTTCCGTCGGTCCGGCAGGAATTTACGAAATTTTAAAAAAAATGGCTTCGGTTACGGATGTACCTTTAATTTCAAAGCCTAATGCCGGAATACCTAAATTAAAAAACGGAATTACTGTTTTTCCCGGGAAGTCGGAAGATTTTACGTCTTTAGTTTCGGAACTTGCGCTGATAGGTGTTAGGGTAGTTTCGGCATGTTGCGGAAGCAACGAGTCTTTTATTTCAGCCTTAAAAAAAGAGATAGACGCGGTTAATGAAAACGGTTTGCCTCCGAGAGGCATAAAGCGAGAGAAAGGACTGTTTTTAACGTCTAGAACCGAATTCGTGTCGTGCGGCTATAATCATCCGCCGGTTATTATAGGGGAAAGAATAAATCCGACGGGCAAAAAAGATTTCATAGAAGAACTGAAAAACGGAAAAACTAACTATATCAGGAAAATTGCGTCAAGACAGGTGGATGCCGGCGCCACGGTGCTTGACTTAAATGTCGGAGTTCCAGGCACGGATGAAATAAATTCGATGAAAAAAGGGATAATTGCGATAACGGGCGTCGTTCATACCCCGGTATCAATCGATTCTTCAAACCCGGATGTTTTAGAAGAAGCTCTTATGCTGTATCCGGGTAAGCCCTTGGTAAATTCGATAAGCGGAGAAGAAAAGAAACTGGCGAAGATTATGCCTTTAATAAAAAAATACGGAGCGGGCGTTTTAATTTTAGCTCTGGACGACGACGGCATCCCCGAATCCGCCGAAAAAAGGCTTGAAACGGCTTACCGGGTATATAAAAGGCTTGTGGATTACGGCGTAAAGCCTTACGATATAATAATAGATTTTCTCACTCTGCCTATAAGCGCCGGACAGGAAAAGTCTCTCGTAACAATCGAAGCCCTTTCTAAAAATAAAGCGGCTTTAAACCTTCCTACGGTTTTAGGGGTCAGCAACGTATCATTCGGTCTTCCCAAAAGATCTTATATTAATTCATCTTTTTTGTCTTTATGTTTACAAGAAGGCTTGAGCGCGGCCATAGTAAATCCAGAGGACGAATATCTAACCGCAAATTTTTATGCCATGAATGCGCTTCTGGGAAAAGACTATCTCTTTAAAAATTATATAAACAGATATTCGAGCGAAGCTAAAGAACATTCCGCAAGCAATGAAAAAAAGTCTGATTCCGGCTTGGTAAAGACCGCCGGCGAACTTTTATACGATGCCGTCGTTCGCGGAGAAAAAGAACATGTAACGCAATACATAGAAAAACTTTTAGTCGATGGGGAATTGCCGTTAAATATAGGCAATAAATATTTAATTCCCGCCTTAGAGGAAGTAGGGAGGCTTTTCGATAAAAATATTTATTTTCTTCCGCAGGTTATGGAAAGCGCGGAAGCAATGAAAACGGCATTTAACAGAATTAAACGCGAAATTCCCAAAAACGACGCGGTTTCTTCGGGGCCTAAAATATTAATGGCTACCGTCGAGGGCGACGTGCACGATATAGGAAAAAATATAGTTACTATGCTTCTCGAAAACAACGGTTACGACGTCATAGATCTTGGTAGAAACGTAAAGACCGAAAAAATAGTTGAAGAAGCATTAAAAAACAAAGTAGATTTTGTTGGACTTTCCGCATTAATGACTACGACTGTTACTGAAATGGAGCATGTCATTAGAGAACTTAAAAAACATAACGTGAAGGTTTTTTCTATGGTCGGCGGAGCGGTCGTTACCGAAGACTATGCAAAATCCATTAATGCCGATATTTATGCCAAAAATGCCATGGAAGCCGTCGAGAAGATAAAGCAATTTATTACGGGTTTATGAAGATAATGTTACAGTAATGTTACGTTTTCATTACGTTTTTATGACAATTTTACAACCGCTGTTAATTTCTTGGACGAAAGCCTTTATATAGCAAAAAAGACTTATATAAAAATTAAGCAGTTAATCAAAATGATTAATTTTTAAGCAGTATTAAGCCTTTGATATATAAAAAAAAATCAAATAAGTTATTTAATTAATTATGTTATTTAGAAAAAAAAATAAAGCCGAGATAATTTTTTATATTTTTTTAAAATTCGTGTTAAATAAAATTTTTAACAGGGAGGGGGATGTTCTCCCCGCATATATTTTAAAAAAAATAGACAAAAATATTTTTGATGATTTTGCCGGATATGTTGCCTCCTCCGGTATTCCCGTTATTATGGTAACCGGTACTAACGGAAAAACCACGACGGCTAATCTTATAGCCGAAGCTCTTAGGGCATCAGGAAAAAGCGTTTGTTCTAATTCAAACGGCGCTAATATGGCTAACGGTATTTTTGGGGCGATTATAGGCGCCTTTAAATTTTCGGGATTAAGCGGCTTGGCGGGTTCTATCGTTAAATTTCCCTCTGATTTTATTGTTATCGAGTCGGACGAAAAAGTTTTTCCCTACATTGCTCCAAAGCTGGACCCTGATGTAGTAGTTATTACTAATTTTTACAGGGACCAGTTAGATAGATATGGGGAGGTCAACTCCACCGTTTTTGAAATAAAGAAAACCGTAAAAAATTTACCGGGCGACCCCGTTCTTATTCTGCCGTCGTTTGAACCGTTAGCATCGTTTACGGGCTACGGATTAAAAAACCGTAAAATATACTATGGTTTTAATAAAGACTTTTTTCAAGAAACGTATTTAACGGAAGGGGTTCTAACGGACGCTTTAACGTGTCCCGAGTGCGGAGCCGTGCTTTCAACCGGAAAAGAATTAAACAAAAATGCTCTTTTGCTAAATTTTAAATGTGAAAAGTGCGGTTTTGCAAATCCAAACTCCGATGTTTACGCCGCATACAATAGTCCTGGCGTGATAAAAATAATATCGCATAACGAAATTGGCAGCGGCGCATTCGTTTTTAAACCGGTTTTAACCGGGGATTACAATGTTGCAAATTATCTTGCGGCATATTCGGTTTTAAAGAATTTTGAAATCGGCGGCGATATAATAAAGTATTCATTTGAAAATTTCGAGACTAAATTTGGCAGGTCTTTTAAAAAAACCGTAAAAGATTTTGAGATAAACATAGACCTTGTAAAAAATCCGACTGGATTTAACCGCGTTCTTGAAAAGATAACCGGAAACCGTGCCGCTTGCACTTATCCCGTAAATATTTTATTCGCGTTTTCCGACAGGGATGCTGACGGCAGGGATGTTTCATGGATTTGGGACGTCGAATTCGAAAAATATATTCACAATATCGGAAAAATAGTGATTACCGGTCTCAGGCCGTTTGATTTAGCCGTAAGATTAAAAACAGCCGGCGTCGATAAAAGTAATATTACCGTGGAACATAATTTAAAAAAAGCGGTTAAAAAAATTTTTCAAGTCGCGGAAGAGCGGAAACGAAGTTTCAGCGAAGCTAATCCTGCCGATAAAAAAATTTATATTCTGCCTACTTATACGGAACTGCTAAGGCTGAAAAAATATATAATATAATACTATGGCTATAATTTCTTATATTTTTATGGGTCTTGCCGTAATATTCACTTCTATCGGTCAAATCCTGCAAAAAATAGGTTCTGGCAAAGTTAAAAAGGAGCATTTAAACATAGGTTTCAAATCTATTTTTGTATTTTTAGACCCGTTTATATTCGGCGCGCTTATAATGCTTTTTTTTGCGACGGTCTTTTATCTTTTTGCATTATCTAAACTTCCGCTCTCTATTGCTTATCCTATGTTATCGAGCGGCTATGTTTTAGTAGTTCTTCTGTCCAAAATATTTTTAAAAGAAAAGGTAAACTTAAGAAGATGGTTGGGCGTGTTTATTATACTAATCGGAATATTTATAATATTTAATTCAGGCAAATAAAGGTTCTAATTTTATGAAATTTCTTTCCACAAACGGCTTTGTTATTTATGCAAAAAAGATGAATGAAGCAGACCTGCTTTTAAGTTATATTACCGAAGACTACGGAAAGATTACCTGCTTTGCCAATAATGCAAGAAAGAGCAAAAAAAGATTCTTAGGCAAATTAGAACCGGCAATGCTCACTAATATAAAATTTTATGAAAAACCGGGTATGACCCTCGATATTTTATATGAAGTAGATTTAGTAGAGGATTATAAAAATTTGAGAAAGAATATCGATATATATCTTTTTTTAACAAAGCTGGTAGAAATTTCAAGAATTTTATGTCAGGAGAGGGATAATAATAAAAATATTTTTTACCTGATAAAAAATATTTTTAAAAGCCTCAATAAATTAGAAATCGAATCCGGTGCAGGACATCTGTCTATTTCGGTAAATGTCGTCCTACTAAAGTATGAGATTTATTTTATTTCCAATCTTCTTAAATTTACGGGGATTTACCCTAATTTCTCGAACTGTATAGACTGCTCGGAAAGTAATTTGCATAATTCTTTCGATTTTAGCTTAAAAAAAGGAGGGGTTATTTGTAAACATTGCGGAGAAGATAAAAATAAAGGACATAGATATTCCGAAATTAAGAAATTGCCGGTTAATTTTATAAATTTATCTAATTTGATGATAGAGTCGGATTTGTCTATAATAAATAAATTAACCGTAAAGGAAGAAATTCTAACGGACTGTTCGATATTTTTGAGGGATTTCTTGTCTTTTCACACAGGGAAAAGGCTTAAATCCTTTGAAATTATGTAAATCGTAAATTATTAAATTATGGAAAATAATAAAAAACATGATATTCTAAGACGGTTTCCAAGCGTGCAGTCTATCCTGCAGGATAATGCGGCAGTCAAGCTCGCCGAATCGTTCCCTTTTGAATTTATTAAAGAAAAAATCGAAGATTTGATAAAATCGGAAAAAAATAAGGCAATTGAATTTTTAAAATCGAAAAACGATAGCGAAGGGCTGGATAGTATCAATTTTACTGTAGATTTTTTTATTAAAAGACTTACGGAAGATTTAGATAATTTTTCTTACAGCCTTAAGAGGGTCGTTAACGGAACGGGAGTCGTTATTCATACTAATTTAGGACGGTCTATACTGCCGGAAAGCGCCGTTAAAAACGTTCATAAGATTTCATCCGCATATTCAAATTTAGAATTTAATTTAATTGAAGGGAAAAGAGGCAAAAGATATTCGCACGTAGAGTATCTTCTCGAAAAAATTTTAAAATGCGAAAAGGCGATAGTGGTTAATAATAATGCCGCCGCGGTGTTTATGGCGCTTTCATCTTTTTGCTCAGGAGTTAAAAAAGAGGTTATTGTTTCAAGAGGGGAACTTGTCGAAATAGGCGGTTCGTTCAGAATACCCGATATAATGAAGGCATCGGGGGCCAATCTCGTCGAGGTAGGAACGACAAATAAAACCAAGCCGCAGGATTATGAATCCGCAATAAACGAAAATACGGCCCTATTATTAAAAGTACATCAAAGTAATTTCAGAATGATAGGTTTTGTCGGCAGACCGTCGAGCGAAGATATTGCCGCAATTGGAGAAAAACATAATATACCGGTTATGGAAGATCTTGGTTCGGGCAGTTTCGTCAATTTAGAAAAATTCGGGTTGCCGTATGAACCGACAGCTCAGGAAACCGTTAAAGCGGGGGTAGATATCGTTACGTTCAGCGGAGATAAACTTCTCGGAGGCCCTCAGGCGGGAATAATAGCCGGAAAAGCCGGATATATCGATATGATTGCCGCAAATCCTTTGAATAGGGCATTCAGAATAGATAAAATGACGCTTGCCGCTTTGGAGGCAGTTCTATTTGAATATTTAGATTTAGAAAGAGCCGCTAAAAATATTCCGACGCTTTTTCTTTTATCTCAAACCGAAAGAGAAATTAGAAAAAAAGCGGTTAAACTTTTAAATAAGATTAAAAAATTGGAAAATATCGATAAGAACCTATTAGATTTTAAGATAATCGAAGATTTAAGCATAGTCGGCGGCGGGGCGCTTCCCGATTATGAACTTAAAACCTTTGCCTTGAGCATCACCCATAAAAAGATAAGCGCATCCGGATTGGGCAAATTTTTCCGCGGTTGTAACGCGCCGATTATAGGAAAAATAAAAAACGAAGAGTATCTTTTAGATATGAGAACGGTATCGGAAGAGGATTTTAAAGATATATTAAGCGCCCTTGCGTTAATTTCAAAATAAGGCTTTTAGGTTTTTTATTTTATTGATATAATATATTAGTGTTTAATTTGCTATAAATAATAAATAAAAATAAAATAATAATGGTATCCTCAAGCGTTCTTGTGTTAAATAAGTCTTTTTTGCCTGTTCACGTAACATCTCTGAAAAGGGCGCTTATACTTCTTTATCAAGATATTGCCAAGGCGGTTGACGAAAATTATAGAACGTTTAGTTTCGATTCATGGCAGGACCTTTCCGTTACCGAAAAAACAAACTCGATTGGATTAGTGGGCAGAGCAATTAGGGCGCCAAGAGTCATAATTCTTCTTAATTACGATAAATTACCCAAAAGATATATCAAATTTTCCAGAGCCAACATTTTTTTAAGGGATAAAAATAAATGCCAATATTGCGGAAAAGAATTTAAAAAAAGCGAGTTAAACTTAGACCATGTTATTCCCAGAATGTCAGGGGGAGTTTCATCTTGGGAAAATGTCGTATGCAGTTGTATTCCGTGCAATAGGGCAAAGGGAGGGAGGACGCCGGAAGGAGCAGGAATGAAACTCATAAAAAAGCCCAGAAAGCCGGAGTGGTCGCCTTATTACCATATATCCCTTACCAACATTATGTATAAAGAATGGATGCCTTTTTTAAATCTCGTGGATAACGCATACTGGCATGTCGAACTGGAAGAATCGTAATAAAGATTTATAAAACCTAACTATTGTTTCAAAAATTTTAACTATGAATATAATCCTTATCCCGTTTGAAAAAATGGGCAAATTTGTATTATATACCGTTGAAGAGTTAGGTTCTATAGCGGTTTATATGTGGGAATCCTTTATTTCGATACCTCAATATTTTATAAACCTCGACAATCTTATAGACCAGATAATTTTTATCGGAATAGATTCGTTCTGGGTAGTCGGATTGACCGGTCTTTTTACCGGTATGGTGCTCTCCCTTCAAGCGTATTATGCCGCCAAAATAGTGGGAGTTACATATATGATAGGGCCTACCGTAGCATTATCTATGGTAAGAGAACTGGGGCCTGTTTTGACGGCGCTTATGATTACCGCAAGATGCGGCTCTTCTATGGCATCGGAAATAGGCACTATGAAGGTTACGGAGCAAATTGACGCGCTTGAAGTTATGGCGGTGGACCCGTATTATTTTCTTTCGGTGCCGCGCATACTTGCCGCAATGGCTATGCTTCCGGTAATGGCCGTTTTATGTTCTTTGATAGGTATAATGGGCGGCTACGTAGTTTACGTATATTTTTTGGGACTCAACCACGTTACTTACATTGAAAAGATATATCAGTATATTAAGTTGAGCGATATATATAACGGTTTATTGAAATCTGTTTTTTTCGGGGCGATACTTGCGGTAATAAGCACATTTAAAGGTTTTCAAACTTCCGGCGGCGCCAAAGGGGTAGGTAAGTTTACTACTCAGGCGGTCGTGCTAAGTTCTGTCTATATCCTTTTTGCGGACTATTTGCTTACCTCTATTCTTTTTTGAACGATTTTTCCTTATAATTAATTGATTAATTAAACGTCAGGATATATAATTATAAATTATATCGATATAGATAAGTAATTTAGAACGTTCAATTTAATTAATTAATCATTTGCTATGATCGTTTTGCAGCGGTTGTCAAAATCATTTAACGGCGTAAAGGTGTTAGACGATTTAGACATTGAGTTCGGAGAAAAACAAATAACAGTTGTTATAGGCAGAAGCGGCGGCGGAAAGAGCGTAATGCTGAAACATATAATAGGACTTATGAAGCCCGATTCCGGCAAGGTTTTAATCGGCGGCATAGATATAAACGCCTTAAAAAAAAAGGAGCTTAACGAAATAAGAAAAAAATTCGGAATGGTATTTCAAGACGGAGCGCTTCTGGATTCATTATCCGTATTTGAAAACGTGGCGTTTCCGCTCAGACGGCATCTTAAACTTTCCGAAAAAGAAATAAAATACCGGGTATTTTCTGTTTTAGAAGACGTGGGATTAGAGGGACAGGATGGTAAAATGCCGTCCGAGATTTCAGGCGGTATGAGGAAAAGGGTAGGGGTTGCAAGGGCGCTGATACTTAATCCTGAAATAATGCTTTTTGACGAACCGACCACCGGACTGGATCCCATTATGTCCGACGTTATTAATAATTTAATTATATCGATGCATAACAAATTTAAATTTACGGGAATAATTATAAGTCATGATATATCGGGAACTTTCAAAACGGGAGATATCATCGCAATGCTTTACGAAGGCAGGATTATAGAATCTGGAACTCCGGAAGAGTTTAAAAATACAAATAATCCCGTAGTTAAGCAATTTATAACCGGAAGTATGGAAGGCCCTATTTTAATTTAATTTTATTTCTTTACTATGAATATTAATAAAGAAACAAAAGTAGGCATTTTTGTCGTTGCAGTTTTATTAATACTTGCCTATTTCTCGGTGAAGGTAGGAAAAATTAGTATATTTAAACCACCCACATATACTATTTCCGCATATTTCAAATCGGCAAACGGTATAGGAATCGGAACTTCCGTTACTATGGCGGGAATAAAAATAGGAACGGTAAAAAAAATTAGTTTAGAAAAAGGATTAGCCCGGGTTTATATGGCAATAAAATCCGAGTATAAAGTTTATCCTGCGTATGTAGCGTCTATCAGGTCCATGAGCCTTCTTGGAGAAAGCTATATCTCTATCTCTCCCGTCAGCGCAGAAACGGAGAATCAAACAACGAAATCTTTAAATAAAGAGGTTATTAGGAGCGAAATAACTCCGCAGAGTATGTCTGCGCTTATTATGAAATTTTCTAAAACGGCAGGCGATTTGGAAAAAGTTTCTAAATCGTTAAAAAATTCTATCGGAACGAAGACTGGGGAAAAAAACATAAAAGCAATACTTCATAATATTGCGACGCTTTCGAGGAATTTAAACAGGCTCGTATATTTAAATCAGGAAAACGTTAATGTTATTATGTCTAATTTTGCTTCTATTTCAAAGAATATAAACGGTTTAACCGTGCAAAACGATGAGGCAATCACCAGAACGATACATAATTTCGATTCTATATCGTATAATCTAAAAAAAGAGCTTCCCGCTATTACCGAGAATATAAAAGGCCTTTCGGAAAATTTAAACCATATAGTGTCTAAAAATAAGGAAAATATAAACAGCAGTTTAGAGAATATTAACGCCGATACTAAAAAATTAAAACTTACTTTAAACGAGTTATACGGTATTTCCTCTAAAATCAATAACGGTCAGGGAACTATAGGCAGGCTCGTAAACAGAAATTCTGTGTATGACAATTTGAATGGTTCGCTTAAAGGCATTAATAATTTAGTCGGCGGATACAGCCGGTTTCAGGTTAAGGTAAATATGAATTCACAGTATCTGGCAAGGAGTAAAGGCTCTATTTCGCAGGTGAACGTTAAGCTTCAGCCTTCTCCCGGACATTATTACGAACTCGGCGTGGCTTCGGTGCCGATAGGTTACGGAAATACTTACGGAGAAACCAAGACGACTACTTATACCACAAATAATCCTCCATCGGGGCAGTTTTATCCTTCGAGCGTAACTACCAATACGACACAATACAGTTATTCCAACAGCATTAAATTTAACGCTTTAATTGCAAAAAATTTCTATAACTTTACACTTCTTGCCGGTTTGCTGTATTCTACCGGCGCGGTCGGCGTCAATTATTATATTCCCGATACGGGTAAAAATCTTAAGCTTTATGCAAGGGCATTCGGTTTTAACGCCGACAATAACGGCGTGAGCGAGGATATTAACGCGGGCATCGCCTATACGTTTTATAGACATATATTTTTAGACGCGGGATACGACGATATATTCAACAGCGCCGACAGGTCGGTATATTTCGGCGGCGGAATAAAGTTTACCGATAAAGATCTTAAATATCTTATAGTCGGCGGGAAAATGCCTACTCCTTAAGAAAATAAAAAATGACGTCGAAAAAATACAAACTTACAAGTTTGACAAGCGCTCACGGCTGAGGGTGCAAGATAGGTCCGGAGGACCTTTCCAAAATTCTCGAAAAATTACCCGTGCCTCAAAACAAAAACGTTTTAGTCGGGTTTGGATATAAAGACGATGCAGGCGTTTATAAAATTAACGACGGTACCTGTCTTATTCAGACAGTGGATTTCTTTACTCCGGTTGTGGACGACCCTTATTCTTTCGGTCAGATTGCCGCGGCTAACGCTCTATCCGATGTTTATGCCATGGGAGGAAAGCCTTTAACAGCGTTGAATATTGCCTGTTTTCCTATAAACGATATAGAAAAAGAGGTTTTCAACCTTATACTTGCGGGCGGATTAAATAAAATTATCGAAGCAGGCGCCGCACTTTTAGGGGGTCATTCAATCGACGACAAGGAGATAAAATACGGTTTAAGCGTTACAGGCATTTGCGGTATAGATGAAATTTATTCTAATAGAGGCGCGGAACCGGGAGATATTTTATATTTAACTAAAAGTCTTGGCACCGGATTTGCCGTTAGCGCTATATGCACGGATTTTCTTAATGAAATTACTCTCGATGAGGCTGTGTCGTCTATGTCGAAGCTGAATAAATATGCTTCCGAATTAGCCGTTTCTTTAAGGTCGCCCGATGCCGTAACCGACGTTACCGGATTCGGGCTTATTGGGCATCTAAGCGAAATGATGATTGCAAGCGGAACACGATGCGAAATAGACTTGCACTCTCTTCCTGTAATAAACGGCGTTCCCGACCTGATAAAAAAGGGCGTCAATCCTACGGGAACCAAGCGCAACAGAAAATATTTTACCCAATACGTTTCCGTTAAAGAAGGACTTGATGAAAATTTATTATGGATTGCTTTCGGAGCGGAAACTTCGGGGGGCTTAATATTTTCCGTTCCGGAAGGTAAAGCGTCGGCGACGGAAAAAATATTTAAAATTAAAGGCGAACCTCTTTATAAAATCGGCATGGTTTTGAATAAAAACGTAAAAGACGGCATTTATATAAATATAATTTAATTATGAAATATTCGCTAGGGGTCGATCTCGGCACGACGACCGTTGCGGCAATTATAACCGACGGCGAAAAAAATGTTTTTCCCGCCAAGAGTCTCTTAAATTTTCAGTATCCGGAATTCGGTCTGGATTCCATAAAAAGGATACAGAACGGTTTAGATAAAAATTCGGTTAGAAAACTGCAGGAGAGGGCGGTATCGACTATAAATGCCCTAATAGACTCGTATAAAAACGAATTAGGATTTAATTACGGTGATATAAAAGAAGTCGCGATTGCCGGTAATACCGTTATGGAAATGACGTTATGCGGCTACCCGTTAGTATCTCTTTCAAAACCTCCTTATAGACCGATGTCCGAACTATTCTTTCCTGATAATACCTCATATTTACCAGATTTTTATCTTAAAAATAATAAATTATTTATTTTCCCCGTGTTAGACGGATTCGTGGGCGGGGATACAGTTGCATCTATTTATTTTTTAGATATGACGAAAAGGGATAAACCGGCTTTTATCGCGGATTTTGGAACAAACGTCGAAATAGCCGTCGGCTGTAAAGATAAAATATATACTACTTCTGCTCCTGCCGGTCCGGCGTTTGAAGGCGGAAATATAAAATCTGGAATGACGGCTTCGGACGGAGCTATATCGGAAGTGCGTTTCGAGGAGGGTATTTTTGATATTAAAACTATATCCGGTTCTGTTCCTTCGGGAATTTGCGGAAGCGGCATAATGAGTCTTATGTATGAACTTTTAAAAGAAGGCATTATAAATAAAAACGGTAGAATTTTACCGCCGGAAGAAATAGAATCCGAAAGTTTTACCGTTGTCGAAAAAATCGAAAAAGAAAACGAAAACGCAATTATTCTTTATTTTGACGGGAAAAATAATATTAAGTTTTTTCAGGAAGACGTCAGACAGTTTCAATTTGCAAAATCGGCAGTCAAATCTGCTTCCGAAATACTGTTGGATAAATTTAAAATTTCGGACTATGGGGACTTCGACGTATTTATTTCGGGAACGTTCGGCAGCCATATAAGATCGGATATTATAGATTTAATCGATATTTTTCCTTTCAAAGGGAAAAATATTAGCGTTATAGACGGGTCGGTTCTTTCGGGATGTTTAAAATACATAACGGCGGATTCGGCGCAAAGGGAAAGAGATATAAAAAATATAATTAAAATATCGAAAAACTTTCCTCTTTCCGGCAGCGGGATTTTTCAAAAGTATTTTATTAGGAATTTATCGTTTTCGCCTTGAGCTGTCCGCATCCTCCGTTTATCGATCGGGCTTTGGAAAATCTTACCGTTACGGTAAATCCCGCCTTAGATAGTTTTGATTTAAAATTATCGACAACCGTATCGTCCGGTCTTTCAAAATTTTTAAGATATATCGAGTTTTGCTCTTTGTTTAAAGGTATCAGGTTAAATTTTACCTTTGCCGGCGAAAACATTTTAATTAATTTTTTAGCGTTTTCTATGCCGTCGTTTACTTCTTTTATCAGCACATATTCTATCGTCGTTTTATTATGAACCGACGGCTTTTTGCCGTTTATCAAAGCGGCTAAATTTTCTAAAGGAAATTTTTTATTTATAGGCATAAGCATACTTCGTGTTATATTGTCGGATGCGTTTAAAGATACGGCAATTTTATATTTGAATTCATTGAAATTTAAGTCTTTTAAAACATTCAGCATGCCGCACGTGGAAACGGTTATTTTTCGCGGAGCTATGCCGATAAATTTATCTTTAGATATTATATTTAATGATTTTTCTACTTCTTCTATGTTGTCTAAAGGCTCGCCCATTCCCATAAAAACGATATTGGTAATTCCGGCGTTCATATCGTTTTCTACGGTTAATATCTGAGATATTATTTCGCCTGACGTTAGGTGTCTGGTAAAGCCGAGACCCGATGTTTCGCAGTAAACGCAACCCATCCTGCAGCCTATTTGGGACGATAAGCATAATGTTTTTCGATTTTTATAGTTTATCAAAACTGACTCTATAATCCCGCCGTCCGGGAATTTTATCAGATATTTTTTAGAACTGCCGCCTGTATCTATTTCATGTTGTTTATCTATGATATTCGGAAGATCGGCATTAAAATTATCTGCAAGATTTTCTCTGAGAGGCTTGGGGATATCGGTCATTTTAGAAAAATCTAAAATTCTACAGAAATAAATCCATCTCATAATCTGTTCGGCGTTATATTTTTTAAAACCATTTAGGGCGCAGTATTCTTCAAGCTCTTTTTGCGACTTATCGAATATCCAATATTTAGTTTTCATTATTTTATTTTTTTACGGGCTTTCTATGCTTGTTTTTAATAATAAAATATGGTAAATTTTATTATAAGAATTATAATGTATATATTATAACATTTATTAAGAAGAGTTTAAATAATGAACGGAACATCTTATCTTACGGATTATTTAACGGTATGAACGCAGGCGTAGATATTTACGGAAAAAGCGTCCGCATTATAGACTCCATTTTAAAAGACGACGAGCATTTTAACGATTCATATACCGAAGCCGAAAAGCCGGTCGTAAAAAGAGTTATTCATGCCACGAGTGATGTTAGCTATGCCGAAACTATTTTTTTTACTAATAACTCCGCAGAAAAAAGTATAGGGCTTATTAAAGAAAAAGTCATTAAAAACGAACCCTTAAAAATCGTATGCGATTCGGAAATGACAAGAGCTGGAATAAGCAGAAACGTCAATAAAAATATAATTCTGGATTTAAACTGTTATATAAATTCCATCGAGATGCCCCCTGATGCCGGAACGACCAAATCGGCTTTTTCTATAAAAGCCGCTATAAACGAAATATTGCCGGATATAATAATAATAGGTAACGCTCCCACGGCACTGACCGGGGCGATGGAGATTTGTGACGAGCTTTATAAGACGATAAACTATAAACCGTCTTTAATTATCGGGATGCCGGTTGGTTTTGTAGGCGCCGCGGAGTCTAAAGCAGCTCTTTATAAAAATAGTTTTTACAATGCTATAGGAAATTTTGGAAATTTGGGCGGCAGTTCGTCTGCCGCATCGGCTATGAATGCTTTATTACGTGAAAGTTTATGAAAACTTTTTCAGTTTTTATCGCGGGCGCTGTTTTTTTAATTAACGTAATTTACGTTAATACTGCCGCCGCAGATATTTATATGCGCATCAGTAAAAACGGAACCGTTTATTTCTCTAACGTTCCGGTTTCGAGCGGATATAATCTTTATATGCGCACGAAAAGAAACGGAGGCAACAATTTTAATAATTACGGACGCATATTATATAAAAATATAATAATAAAGGCTTCAAAAAAATATAACGTAAGCCCTAAATTAATCGAAGCGGTTATTAAGGCGGAATCCGGATATAATATTAGGGCAGTTTCGGCTAAAGGAGCGGAAGGGCTTATGCAGCTTATGCCTCAAACGCAGAGGACCCTTGATGTAACCGACCCCTTTAACCCATCCCAGAATATTTACGGCGGCACCGAATATTTAAAAAGCCTTATAGCCAAATATAAAGGCAATGTCCCTCTAGCTCTTGCCGCTTATAATGCCGGTAGTAAAGCCGTTAATAAATACGGCGGTATACCTCCATTCGACGAAACCAGAAACTACGTCAACGAAGTTATGAATTATTATAAGGAAAAAAGATAGCGCAGATGAGAGATAAAAAGCAGATATATAATATTCCAAATATTCTTACTTTTTCAAGAATCTTGATTATACCGGTAATATTTGCCCTGCTTTTTTTTAAGGAAGAAATCTACGGAATATATGCCGCCGTTTTTTTCTTTATTGCAATTTTAACCGATTTTATAGACGGCTATATTGCAAGAAAAAAGAAATTGGTGACAAATCTGGGGATTTTTTTAGACCCTATTGCCGACAAACTACTCGTCATTACTATTCTTATTATGCTGATTCCTTTAAAAAGAATACCTGCGTGGGTAGTTGCAATAATAATATTCAGAGAAATATTCATTACCGGACTCAGGGCGATAGCGAGCGAAAAAGGTATCGTTATCTCGGCGGGAAAAGAAGGCAAATGGAAAACTGCGTTTCAAATGTTTGGAATATTTTGCCTGCTTATTTATTATAAGCATTTTTATTTGAATTTTGGATATATAGGCTTGACGCTTATTTTTATAAGCATAATATTTTCTTTGATTTCCTCTTATAAATATTTAAAAAGTGTATCCGGCATCCTGCTTGGATGAAAGGATTGCTTCTTCTATCAGCATACCGTAATTTTTATAATGTTTTTTTAAATTTAATTCGGAAATTCCACATTTTAAGACAGGTTTTACGTTATCCGGAAATTTTAGTAGTCCGGCGAGATCGTCTTTAATTTTTTTAAATTTTTTATAAGCGTTTTCATAATCCGTATGCGGCAGGATACACCTGAAATTATTAAAATCTATCCTGAAAATTATATCGGTTTTTCTCAACCTCTGCTTAAAATAAATACCTATAAATTTCAGTACTTGATTAAGTTTATCGTTTCCAAAAGACTGTCCGAAAAAAATTAAATTTTCAAAATAAAATACGGACACGGATAAGGGGAAACGGTATCTTTCAGACCTTTCGGTTTCCCTCGAAAAAATTTCATCGAATTGATTTTTTAACAACATTCCGGTCATTTCATCATAAACCTTATTATTTTTATCTGATTTGCCGCTTGAAGAGGCAAGGTAGCTAACTAACGGCGTAAGGTCGTGAAAGATAAATAATGTTCCGGAAAAAAGTCCGAATTTGTTTAAAATAGATATGCTTTCTATATTAAAAAACTTTTCCTCTATCTGTCCGTTTCCCGTTCTGATATCTATTTTTTTATTTACGGCTATATGACTAAGTTCATTTACGTATTTTATGTCTTCCGATAATTTTTCGTCGTATGAAACGAATATTGTATCTTTTGAAGAATTAGAAAGTTTTTTTGCAGATTCGTTCATATAAACGATTTCGCCTTTGATTCCCTTTATCGCTATGGGTATATTGGATGACGAAAATGATTTAGCATAGTCGAAATCGATAACCGACTCCAATATAAGCGGTTGAATCCGATTTATAAGTTCCATAAAAATTTAAAATAAATCATTTTAAAATTGAATTTTTTTTTAATATATTTTATACTATTTATAACGGGTTATTATTAAATTTACTAAAATTTAATAATTTAATTCAACTATAAATAAATTATATAATAATAAATTATAAATATGAATAAAGAATATGCTTTTTTTTGGGGATGCACCATACAGGCGAAGTTTCCTTTTATGGAAAAAGCCACAAGATTAGTTTTAGATAGACTAAATATAAAATACAGAGATATAGATTCTTTTACCTGCTGTCCCGAAAAATCTTTGGTGAAGAACATTGACGAAGGTCTTTTCGATCTAACCGGAATCAGAAATATAGCTCTTGCCGAAAATGAAGATGTCGATATAATGTCGGTTTGCACCGGATGCTATTCAAACCTTAAGCAGATAAAGGCAAAGGTGACAGCCAACCTTCCGTATCAAAAAAAATTAAATAAAACGCTTGAAAAGTTAAACTTAAACTTTTCCGGCAAATCGTCGGTGTTCCATTTCATAGAATATCTTCACGACGAAGTCGGACTCGATAAAATAAGGGCAAACGTCAAATATCCCCTCAAAGGATTGAATATAGCAATTCATTATGGATGTCATATGGTAAGACCTTCGCATGCCGTAAATTTCGATTCCCCATTCGACCCCCGTAAATACGATAATATTTTAAAAGCGCTCGGAGCTAACCCCGTCCAATATAAAAACAAAATGATGTGTTGCGGACAGGCGTTGGACAGAGTGGACGAACATGATAAATCATTAGTTATGGCAAGGATAAAATTAGATTCAATCAATGAGAGCAAAGCCGATGCCGTTTCTACGGTCTGCCCCTCCTGCTTTACCCAGTTTGATACAAATCAATTTATGCTGTTAAAAGAAGGACTTAAACGTCAGATTCCGGTAATAACTTTAGAAGAACTTATGTGTTTAGCTTTTGGTATAGAAGGCGCCGAAGAGTTTATATCGCAGCACAAAATTAAAGCCGGAAAGTTTATAGAAAAGTTTAAAGGAATAAAGGCATTGAGCGATTATTCGACCGTTTTCGACAGGGACTCTTTAGTTAGATGTTATAATTGCCGCGCATGCAAAAACGACTGTCCTATGAGTCTTTCTTTCGAATCTTACGATCCGCCTTTGGTTATAAAAATGATTTTAGACAACGACGTCGAAAGGGCGATGTCTTCAAAAATAGTATGGGAATGTCTCGAATGCCATACATGCGTAGAATTATGTCCTCAAAATTACAGCTGGGAAACCGTTCTTACTACGCTTAAAAATCTTGCGATAAAAAACGACGTCGGTCCTAGGAATGTTAAAAAAGCCGAAGAACTTTTCTTTAAAACGTTAAGACTCGGCGACCCGCAGGAAGGGATGCGGAAAAAATTAGGACTTCCGCCTGCGAAAAAGGTTTTAGATGCCGAATTTAAAAGGATAATAGACGAAAATATTTTATAAGATATATTGTTAAAAAAATGTAGATATGTTATATTTTAATTGATTATATTATTTAAATTTATAAAAAAATAGAGGGATTAAAGTGCTGAGGATAAAGAATAAATTTAATGCCGAAAGAGATATATCAGGATGCGGATTGTGCGGTATTATAAATGCAAAAAAAGTTAAGACAAACGGCGGCGATATAAAAAAAGCAATATCGGTCGAGCATGACAGGGGGAACGGCTTAGGCGGCGGTTTTGCCGTTTACGGCAACTATCCCGATTACGCTGAATTATACGCTTTTCATATAATGTACGACAACCTGTCCGCTAAAACAGACGTAGAAGAATACCTTAAGAATAATTGTATTATCGAAAAAGAAGAACCTATCCCTACTTTCAGGACTTCTAAAATATATGACCATCCTTATCTGCACCGCTATTTTATAAAACCTAAATCCGATAGACCCGACAAACTGTTCCATGAGCTGGGGGACGATGATTTTGTAGTAAATAGCGTTATGCTGATTAACCAGAATTATGATGGAGCATATGTTTTTTCAAGCGGAAAAAATATGGGGGCATTTAAGGGAGTGGGCTATCCAGAAGATATCGCCGATTTTTACAAATTAGAAGAAATTGAAGGTTATATGTGGACGGGGCACAATCGGTTTCCAACGAATACGCCGGGCTGGTGGGGAGGCGCTCATCCTTTCACGTTACTCGATTGGTCTATAGTGCATAACGGCGAAATATCTTCTTACGGAATTAACAAAAGGTATCTCGAGATGTATAAGTATAATCTTGCGCTCAGAACAGATACTGAAGTAATAACATATATTCTAGATCTGCTTATCAGAAAGCATAAACTTCCCGTCCGCCTTGCGCTGACGGTTCTTGCTTCCCCGTTTTACCAGAAAATAGACAAAATGGACGGCGATAAAAAAGAGTTATTTACGGCATTAAGGCAGATTTACGGCAGCGCGCTTTTAAATGGACCTTTTGCCATAGTATTTGGATATTCAAACGGTATGGTCGCTATGAACGACAGGATTAAGTTAAGACCTCTCGTTGCCGCCGCTATGGGCGATTTTACTTATGTAGCGTCGGAAGAAGCCGCAATAAGAGCCGTTTGTCCGTCTCCGGATATTGTATGGTCGCCTAAAGCCGGAGAACCGGTTATTGTAGAGTTTGAAGAAAAAAATATACATCAGACAGGGGGATTAATAGGTTTATGACAAAATCCTCGTTTTCCAATATACAATCCGAATATTTAGCGCTCATAGACCACAATAAATGCGTTAGGTGTAAAAGATGCATTCAGAATTGCGGATGGGGAACATATAGCTTTGGCGGAGATAAAATTCTTTCCGACCATTCTAAATGCGTAGCTTGCGGTAGATGTTACACATACTGTCCGGAAGGGGCTATATCTATAGTTAAGAATCCTACCGTTCTCAGGGAGAATGCAAACTGGAAAGAAGGTCTTATAAAAAATATATGGAGGCAGTCGGAAACCGGCGGAATCGTTATCTCGGGTATGGGAACGACTTTTAAATATAAAAAATATTTCGACCATATGCTTTTAGATGCCTGTCAGGTTACGAACCCTTCAATCGACCCTCTGAGAGAGCCTATGGAGTTAAGGACTTATCTCGGCAAAAAACCCTCTAGATTGGATATCGACTTTGATGAAAACGGAGAAACCGTTTTAAAATCAAAAATGCCTCCGCAAATAGAATTGCAGACCCCGTTTGTTTTTGGAGCGATGTCTTACGGCTCTATCTCTCTTAACGCGCAAAAGGCAATGGCTTTAGCCGCGAGAGCTTTAGGAATCGTTATGAATACCGGCGAGGGAGGCTTGCATGACGACTTGGTTCCGTTCGGCAAGAACATTATAGTTCAAGTTGCCTCAGGAAGGTTCGGCGTTCACAGGGACTATTTGAACAGCGGAGTTGCGGTAGAAATAAAAATAGGACAGGGCGCAAAGCCGGGTATCGGGGGACATCTCCCCGGCGAGAAAATCGGCGTCGATATATCTAAAACAAGAATGATTCCCGTAGGCACGGATGCAATTTCTCCTGCTCCGCATCACGATATTTACTCTATCGAAGATTTAAGGCAGCTTATTTATGCCGTTAAGGAATCGACCAATTATGAAAAGCCCGTATCGGTTAAAGTAGCGGCGGTGCATAATATAGCCGCTATAGTAAGTGGAATAGTTAGAGCCGGCGCCGATATCGTTTATATAGACGGTTATACCGGAGGAACGGGAGCCGCGCCGAATATAATTAAAGACCATGTAGGCATACCTATCGAGCTTGCTCTTGCTCAAGTCGATGAAAGACTCAGGGACGAAGGAATAAGGAACGAAGCTTCTATTATAGCCGCAGGAAGCATTAGGTCGAGCGCCGACGCCGTAAAAGCTATTGCTTTAGGCGCGGATGCAGTTGCTATAGGGACCGCCGCTCTCATAGTTATGGGATGTCATGTATGCGGCAAGTGTAATACCGGAAACTGCAGTTGGGGAATTACCACGCAAAGACCGGAACTTGTAAGAAGGCTGGATCCCGAAGTTTACGGAGAAAGGTTATACAATTTAATTTCAGCATGGAGCCATGAAATTCAGGAGGTTTTGGGAGCTATGGGGGTTAATTCCATCGAAAGCCTTAGGGGATCCAGAGAGAGATTAAGAGGCGTGGAATTAACGGACGCCGAACTCAAAGCGCTTGGAATCAAACACGCCGGGCTATAATTTTATTTTATATTATTATAAATATAAGGAAGGAGTTTTGAAAAAATATGATAACCATAGATGCCGCCGGAATGCATTATAAAGAACTTAACCGTTTGATTAGAGAAGGAATAGGAAAAGGTATTAAAAAATTTTTTCTTGAAAATGTTAATGGACAGTATTACATAGGAGATGGAATCAAAGGCGACGACGTCGTTATTAATATAAACGGTGTTCCGGGAAACGACCTAGGCGCTTTTATGGACGGACCTACTTTAATTGTAAACGGTAATGCGCAGGATAATGTAGGCAATACTATGAACGCAGGCAAAATATTAATAAAAGGAGATGCGGGAGATGTCGTCGGATACGGAATGAGAGGAGGAAAAATTTACATTCTCGGCGATGCCGGCTATAGAGTGGGAATACATATGAAAGGTTATAACGAACAGCTGCCTATTATAATTATAGGAGGTAAAGTAGGAAGTTTTTTTGCCGAATATATGGCAGGAGGCATAATAGTCTTATTAGGACTTAACGATTCCGATGAATTCGACAGCGAGTACTTTGCATCCGGTATGCACGGAGGCACTCTATATCTTAGAAAAAAAATAGATTTTTCTAAATATTCAAAAGATGTGGAACTATATGAAACAGACGAAAACGATATGAATTTTTTAAAAAAATATTTAATCGAATATGCCGATAGTTTTAATATTTCCTCTGAGAAAATCACGGGCAAGCCTTTTTATAAAATCGTGCCTTCGAGCGCAAGACCTTATGCTCATCTTTATACTTCGGCTTGATATAAATAATATTTAACTAAATTTATGGATGAATTATTTTCGGGAACTCAAAAAATGGACATTAATAATCTTAGCGTCATAGAAGAAAGAGTTATTCTAATTAAGGAATCGTTCGAAAAATTAAAAATAGAACGGGATAAACTTTTAACGGAGGTTAAATCTAAAGATGACGAGATCAATGAACTAAAGAACAGACTTATCCAAAATGATGCCGAAAACGATTTAGTAATAAAAAAAATAGACGGCATATTAAATAGTTTAGAAACAATACAGCTATGAGCGAATTGGTCGAACTCACCATTCTGAATCATAAGTTCATTTTAAACAGCGATAAAGATAAAAAATATTTAGAGCGGCTCGCTTCATACGTAAATACCAAAGCGGATGAGGTGCTTAAGGGGACTAAGTCGATAGATTCTTTTAACGTCGCAGTTTTAACGGCGCTAAATATAGCCGATGATTTTATGTCGGATAAAATAGAAGTTAATAATGAAAGTAAAAGGGTTTTAGATAAAGTTAACAATATATATAATTATATATCGAAATCTTCATAGACCCTGCGGTATGCGATGTTTGTTTTTAAAATTGACCCAACAGTTGGATAGAATGGGATGGTCACTATCGGTTATGGTAAGGAAACTCAGGAAACTTTGATTCCTTTTTTCAATCGGCATACCGTCACCACCTATTTTTAATAGGTCCAATTTTGAAACATCTTCGGTGCATGCGGGGTTTATAATATTGAATATTGCGACTTTTCGGATCCGCCGCCCCCCCCTTTCTTTAATTAACTCCATAAAAAATATGATAAATAAAAGCGCCGCCAGAGATTTAATGAAAAATAAACGCAATAAATTAGAAGAATTATTTATTAAATCGACAAGTTTAAAGATTGCGGAATTTGCTTTAGAATATATAACGGCGAATTCATTTAAAAATATAGCGATTTATATAAGCATAAAAAATGAAGTTAGAATTGAGTATATTATGGATTTGAACAAAAATAGAGAAAAAAAATTCGACTTTTTTTTACCGTTTTGCAAAAAAGAAGATGATATTTGTTTAAATAAATTAGAAGATATAAATTCTATGCGGAAAGATTATTTCGGTATTTCCTGTCCAAAAGAAGATAATTTTATAGATGAAAGAGAAATAGACGTTTTTTTTGTACCGGGGTTAGCATTTGATACGTTTGGAAATAGAGTAGGCTATGGGAAGGGTTGTTTCGACAGAATATTAAAAAATTCTTGTAAATCTTTTTTTGTAGGCGTATGTTACGATTTTCAATTAATCTCGGACGATATTTTAGAATCGGGCGGCAACGATATCGTAATGGATTTTATACTTACGGAAAAAGGAATTCGCAGAGTAACTAACTTGCAATGATTTGCATTAAATAAGGAGAAAAACAGATGGCAGAATATTTTTTAATAATTTTAATTTCAGCGGTATTATTTTTTATCGCCGGTTTTTTTATCAAACATATTATCGATAAAAAATCGATAGAAGCCGCGTCTTCAAAAATCGGTTCAATTAAAAAAGAAGCCGAAGAAAAAACCGAAGAAATTAAAAAAGAAGCCGTTTTATCTGCTAAAGCAGAAGTAATCCAATATAAAGAAAAAGCCGACGAAGAAATTAAAATTCAGAAACAGGAATTGAGCCAGCTTGAAAAAAGATTGTCCATCAAAGAAGATAATATAGAAAAAAGGATATCCCTAATAGAAAAAAAAGAAACCGATTTTATGAGAAAAGAAAGAATTATCGCTCAATCCGAAAAAACAGCCTTAGAAAAAGAAAAACTTGCGGAAGAAAAACTTAAGGAAAAAATTATCGAATTAGAAAGAGTTTCGGGTATGACCTCTACGGAAGCTAAAAATACCTTGATAAATTCAATCACCGAAGAAGCCAAACACGAATCCGCAAAGGCTATTAAAAGAATAGAAGACGAAACAAAAGAAATTGCAGATAAAAAAGCTAAAGAGATTATAGCTACTGCTATTCAGCGGTATGCAGGGGATTACGTTGCAGAAAAATCTATATCTTCCGTTCAACTCCCGAGCGATGAAATGAAAGGTAGAATAATAGGAAGGGAAGGCAGGAATATAAGAGCGCTTGAAGCTGCCACGGGGGTAGATTTGATAATAGACGAAACTCCGGAAGCAGTTATTCTTTCGTCTTTTAATCCCGTTAAAAGAGAGATCGCCAGACTTTCTTTGGAAAGATTGATAGCGGATGGAAGAATTCATCCTGCAAGAATCGAGGAGATAGTCGGCAAGGTAGAAGAAGAGCTTAATCAGGCTATGAAAGAGGCGGGGGAACAGGCTACTTTCGATGTTGGTATTCACGGCGTTCACCCGGAACTTCTTAAACTTTTAGGAAGATTAAAATACAGGACAAGTTATTCCCAAAATGTTTACAATCATTCCATAGAAGTCGCTTTTCTCTGCGGAATAATGGCGGCGGAACTCAACATTAACGTTAAGCAGGCAAAGCGCGCGGGACTTTTACATGATATAGGAAAAGCAGTTGACCACGAGGTTGAAGGGTCTCATGCTGTTATAGGCGCCGACCTTGCAAAAAAATTCGGAGAATCTCCTAAGGTAATACATGCGATAGCGGCGCATCATTTCGACGAGGAACCAAACAGCGTTCTCGCCGTTCTAGTTTCTGCGGCAGACGCATTAAGCGCGGCAAGACCCGGAGCGAGAAAAGAAATGTTTGAAACGTATGTGAAGCGGCTTGAAGATCTGGAATCTATCGCAAATTCATTCAGCGGAGTCGCTAAAAGCTACGTTATTCAGGCGGGAAGGGAAATTAGAGCTATAGTCCAGAGCCAGAAAATAACCGACGAAGATTCTGTTATGTTGTCAAAAGATATAGCAAAAAAGATTGAAACGACTATGCAGTATCCCGGGCAGATTAAGGTAACGGTTATAAGAGAAACGAGGGCAACCGAATTTGCAAGATGACGATATCAATATTCTTTTTATAGGCGACATCATAGGCAGGCCGGGCAGATTAGCAGTTAAGTCGCTTATGAGCGGATTAACCGAAAAATACAAGCCTGAATTAATTATAGCAAACGGCGAAAATTCCGCTCACGGTATGGGAATAACTCCGGATATTGCCGCTTTCTTATTTGATTTAGGCATAGACGTGATAACCACCGGTAATCACATATGGGACCAAAAAACCATCATTCCTTATATTAATAGTCAACACAGACTTTTGCGTCCCGCAAATTACTCTTCTTTAGCCCCCGGAAAAGGATACGGCGTTTTTAATTCAAAATTAGGCAGAAAAATATCCGTTATAAATTTAGAAGGAAGAGTTTTTATGAAAGGACTTTCCGATTCGCCTTTTAGTGTTGCAAAGGACATAATTGAAGAGGTTTATAACGAAGCGGATGCCGTTATTATCGATTTTCATGCCGAAGCCACATCCGAAAAAGAGGCGTTAGCATTATACTTAGACGGCGATATTTCCGCCTTGCTGGGCACGCATACCCATGTGCAGACTAACGACGATATGATTCTGCCTAAAGGCACGGCTTATATTACCGATGTAGGAATGGTCGGTTCAAAATATTCAGTATTAGGAACTAATAAAGATATAGCTATCAAAAGATATTTAACCGGAATGCCGGAAAAATTTATTCCCGAAGAAAATGATATAATCTTAAATGCGGTATCTATAACTGTTGACAAAAAAACAAAATTAGGTAAAAATATTCAAAAAATCCGCATCGATAAAGATTAGATTTAGAAAATATATAATGACAAAAAAAGAAACAGAAAACGAAATTCGTATACAGATAGACGCTATTAAAAGAGGAAGCGTCGAGCTCATAAAAGAAGACGGGCTTTACGATAAATTATCATATTCAGTATCTAATAATATACCCCTAAAAATCAAAGCAGGCTTCGACCCTACATCTCCGGATATACATCTTGGACATACGGTTTTATTGAATAAACTGCGGACTTTTCAGGAATTTGGACACATCGTATATTTTATTATAGGGGACTTTACGGCAATGATAGGCGACCCTACGGGAAAGTCGGAAACGAGAAAACCTTTGTCTAAAGAAGATGTTTTAAAAAACTCCAAAGATTATAAAAATCAGGCATTCAAAGTATTAAAACCGGAAAACACAAGAATACTATTTAACAGCTGGTGGCTGACTAATTTAAAATTAGACGAATTTATTAAAATTTCTTCCAACTATACCGTCAGAAGAATGCTTGAAAAGGATGATTTTGAAAAAAGATTTCAGGACAACAGGCCTATAGCTATGCATGAGTTTATTTATCCGCTTTTGCAGGGTTTCGATTCTTTATTTCTCGAGGCGGATATAGAAATCGGAGGAAACGACCAAAAATTCAATCTTATAGTCGGCAGGGAATTAATGAAAAGTTTCGGCTTAATTCCTCAGGTTATAATGACTATGCCTTTATTGGAAGGACTCGACGGCAAAAATAAAATGAGCAAGTCGCTTGGAAACCATATAGGCGTATCCGACGAACCAAACGAAATGTTCGGCAAGATAATGTCTATATCCGACGAAATGATGATTAAATACTATGAACTGTTGAGCTATATTTCAAACAAAGAATTATCCGAATTAAAATTAGAATTAGATAAAGGATTAAATCCTATAATAGCCAAGAAACGTCTTGCGCTGGAAATTGTAGAAAGATACCACGATAAACCGCTTGCCGACAAGGCTAATAAATATTTTGAAGATAAGTTTCAGAAAAAAGCCAATCCTGATGACATAATTACTATAGAGCTTGACAAAGCACATTGGGAAGGATTCATAAAAAAAGGGCAGCAGGGGGCAACTGACTTTAAACATCAAAACCGTGAGTCTCTTGAGCCTCCTAAGCCCCTTGAACCTTCAAATTTTGCCCAAATTAACGGAGCATCTTTGCTGACCTATATTAATTCGGTTTCCAGTAACGGAGAAGCAAAAAGGCTTATTAAGCAGCATGCCGTCAAATTATATTTTAAATTATACGATATAGCTACTAACGATTTCAGAGAAATAGAAATTGAGCTTGTCGAGGACAGCAAAATGAGCTATTCAATTCCCGCAAACACCAATGAATTCATACTAAAAGTAGGCAAGAAAAAGATATATAAAATAAAATTAAAAAATAATTAAAAAAACGCTTGACAACGGTTTTGTATTTTTATATACTGTTTAAACACTTCGAGTTAAGGTATTAAAAACCTGCTATAGAAGATCGGTCTTTGAGAACTAAACAGCACGCATTAAAAAGCATTAAAACAAATCAGTTAATTTCTTATAATTTATTGTTATAGAGAGTTTGATTCTGGCTCAGAACAAACGC
>JAJYYR010000027.1 GCA_021800805.1 bacterium | reverse complement strand
GACCAGTTCTGTGTGAGAGTTAGCGGCGGAGAGATTCCAAAAGTCGAAGCTACCAAAAAATTTATAGAAAATCAGATTAAAGAATTGCTTATTGACAAATTTTTCCACGCTAAAGTTTTAAAACGCAATCCGGGGCATATTTCGCTTGTTGAAGTCGATATAATGCCGCAGCCGGAAAACATCAAAGAAATCTCAAAGATATGCAGGGAAAAGATAGAATTTACACTAAGGAAAATTAACGATTGGGAAGAATTTGAATATATGCAAAACGACTTGTTCAAAAGAAAAAAAAGTAGATTAAGGAGAAAAGCAAAACGGAAAAGAAAAAGAATTTTAAAGGCAATATATCGGGGCTTTGCCCCGAACCCCACTTCTTTTTGATGTCAAAAAGAAGCAAAAACCAGTTGGGTATTGAAAGGCAAAAATCAAATTCTCAAGATTTTTTGATAAAACGAAAGAAAAGTAGTTGCCGACGCATCCTAAGCTCGTTTATACACGTTTATATGTAAGACCCTGCATGCTCCGCGATATCTTATCATAAACTGATTCCGGTGCAATGTCCAATCCGTCAGTCCAAGATAAAACAAAGAGTTCCTCATCTATATATAAAATTTTAAAAAATAATTAAAATCGGAAAACCTCTTAAATACCGCTTTTTTTATATAATCTTCCAAATCCACAATGCCCCGTTTTCCGTCTGCGAATGTTATCTCCAATTTATATCTACCCATATGTTTAGCTTCCTTAATATCGTAATACATAATTAATCCCTTGTTTTTGTTATTTTAAGGGTTCTACCGGAAAAAGGTTTTTATTTTCAACCACCATTTTCCAACCGCGCCATACGCGGTGGTGGGTGAAAGTAAGAGAATAACTGAATCTTATATCATTAATTGGGGAAATCATTAGAAAGGAATGTGGCTAAACAAGGCAAGCTCCCATCGGGCTCACCTCCTGTTCATCTTGCCTTTTTGCATCCAGGCGAGACGACCGTGTCTTTCAGTGTTTGGATTAAGTTTATTGTAAACCTTCTTCACATGTTTTGTCAAATGGAACAGAAACCGAAGTTTAAAATATAATTAATAACTTTCTTTTTTATAATTTAATTTGATACAATAATTTAATCAAATTCAATTCAGATTACAGAGAGTTTCTAAAAACTGAAGCTACTAAAAAGTTTATTTAAAAACAAATAAGATAATTGCTTATTGATAAGTATTCTCATTCTAAAGTTTTAAAACGCAATCCGGGCATTAGTGGTATACTTATCGAATTATAGGAAAATATATGGAAGACTATATGGGAATCGTGCTTTATTCGTTGCTTTAATTTTTTAAAATATTATAATTATAATATCTAATTTACAATTGGAAAAAGATAAAAAAATGTTAAATAAAGTGACAAAATTATTTTTGGTCTCGACCTCTTTTGCCCCTGTTTTATTAACTTTATGGTTTTCCAAGTTCAGTAAAAATTGGTATTTTATTGACGGGTTATGGTATTTAATAATAACCGCGGTTTTAATTTTGTTCTGTTTTTTAATCCTAAAATCGTCAGAAGAATATCTTGAGAAATTGCCCATAAAGATTAAATCTTTATCCACGTCAGACAAAGAAATAATTGCTTTTATTATTGTTTATTTATTGCCGTTAATTAATAAATATTCCTTTCAAATAAATAGCAAACTTTTAATTTTTATTATAGCACTGCTTTTTATTAGCGTGTGGACTACAAATAGCTATCATTTCAACCCTTTGCTTGGTCTATTCGGATATCATTTTTATGAAGTCACAATAGAAGGAGATATAACATATATTTTAATAACTCGAAAAAATCTAGTTAATTCGAAACAAATAAAAACCGTTGTTCAAATTTCAGACTATATGTTATTGGAGACAGGAGATTAATGGGTGCAAAATTAAATTTATTTGTCCAACTAAAAGATGGTTCTATTAAGAGAATTAATGTCAGCCTCGCGGTTCAAAAGAAAGTAACTGAATACTTTGTTTGTCTTAAAAATGTTTTTTATACTGACCAAACTGACGAAATTAATTTTGATGGTCGTTACAGTATTGATGAATGCGATAAAATATTTGCTATTAAAAATTTTAAAATTGACGAAAATATATTAAAAGCTCTGCAAAATCCGCTTGAGTACGAAATTGTTAAAATGAATGAAGACGAAAATAACATTAAAGGTATTATTTGCGGGTTTTGGAATGATAATGAAAAATATGCGTTATTTCAGGCATTTGATTGCGGGAAACTTTTGTCGAAAAAATTTACATTAATACATTCTGGTAATACTTTTACAAAACTATCGGAACCTGGCATTATCATTAATGATAGAATTGATGCGTTATTTATAGATAAAGATAATAAATTAATTTTTAATTCGTATAATAATGCCAAAAGATTATTTGATTTATCAGAATATTATAAAGAAGCTACCGATGAAGACTTAAAGAATTTTGCGAAAGATGAATTATTTTTTTGTGAAGATATAGATTGGTTTATTAAAAATTCTGATTCCGTTATACGCAAAAAAGTTGCGCTTCTTACTAAAAATGATGTCCTAAAAGTAGTATCTTTTGAGAAAATAAATAAAATATCTAAAAAATTTGGTATAACAATTGAAAATATTGAAAATAATAAAATTAAGTTTCCGAAAGATAAAAAGCAAATAAAAGAAATTGTAAAATTGTTAGAAGAGGATTATTTTGAGTCAATTTTTACGAAAAGAAAATGTATAACAAACTCAAAACAATATTTAGAATAATATAATGTGGCAATTTTATATAAATTTTGCTCTTTAAGAACTTTAAATAAATCTTTTATAAGAATAAATGTTAAATTATTTATATTTTATTTAGCTTAAAATATTTTAAAACGTGGATAAATTGTTTAAAGTCGATCCAAAATCCAGATTCATAAGATATCCCGGCGGAAAACAAAGATTGTTATCTTATATTATGCCGCATCTTCCAAACCCGGAAGATATAAAAGGGTTTTTTATTGAGCCTTTTGTTGGTGGTGGCTCCGTTTTTTTTGCATTAGCACCGCAAAAGGCGTTATTATCGGATATTAATCCAGTTTTAATAGACCTATATAAAGGATTAAAAAAATATCCATTAAAGGTATGGGAACTATTTCAAGGCTTTCCTATAACAAAGGAAGGTTATTACCTAGTGAGAGATTGTCAAAAAAAAGATAATCTGGCATATAGGGCGGCTAGGACACTTTATTTAAATCGAACATGTTTTAAAGGAATGTGGCGAGAAAATTCGAATGGACAATTTAACGTTGGTTACGGAGGACAGGATAGAAGATGGGTTGTTAATAAAGAAACTTTATTGTCTGTATCCGAATTTTTAAAACGAGCTAAGTTAATAAGCAGCGACTTTGAGGAAGTTATAGAGATCTGCAACAAAAAAGATTTCATTTTTTTAGATCCACCATATAAGCCTGGTGAAAAAGAACTTAGGCATAGTCATTACGTTTATTCTAAATTTAATTACGACAGCCACAAAAGACTGGCGAGATGTTTAAATAAAGCTACGAAAAGAGGTATACGATGGGCAATGACGACATCTGGCCATATTGATATTACATCTTTGTTTTATGGATGCAAGATTATATCATTTGCTAAGGGCACGGGTCATAAACCAGGAATAATATCTGAAAACCCAGGAGAAGTGTTGATATGTAATTATTAGGAGAAAATTTATGGAAAAATTTTTAGAAGATGCGGCTATTCAAAACCATCCTTTGCGAATTTTAAGGGATTTTTTGGAAAAAGAAGAATCTTTTGAAAAAAGCAAACAATATGACCAGATGAGATTCGTTGGTTATGTTTTGGATATCGGTTATGATGAAATTACTATAATTACAAATGATCCCTTCAAGATAGCCGTAGGCGGGGTGCCTCGCAATTCACTTCTTATAATGTGTCCTGCTGCCTATAAAAAAAATAATTTTGCAATTCCGCCGCATTTTACTCTTTTACGCGTTTTGGATTCTGCTTCGACGCCCTTATCTGGTGAGGTTCAACAAACGTATTTTGAACTTCAAAAGAAATCAATGCCCGAACTTGATGTGTTTACTCAAAGCGAATTGCAGTGGGGTGCTCTTAAAACAGGAGTGCTCGGCATGTATTATCCTCATCCATATAATCTTAACGAAGTTGAATTTTCCGGTGATTTAAACAATTTTGTTAGCGCTCATAAATATCTTATATATGCGCCGGACGATAAGCTACTTGACTTAGTTAATAATTCTCTTGTCCCTAATAAGCATAGATTTCAAATTGGAAAGTTAAGATTTACAGAGTGTCGTCTTCCATTACCAAATAAAAAACAACCAGATGTTGATATTGTTCTTTCGACGGATGATTTTCTTGGCTGTAGAACCGCTATGTTTGGCAAAACACGCCTTGGGAAAAGCAATGTTGTAAAATTAATTGTTCAGAGTTTAATTGAAACCACAAAAGAAACGGGAAATGTTGGACAGTTAATTTTTGATATAAATGGAGAATATGCAAACGATAATCCACAAGACGATAATAGATCAATAGCAACCGCTTATCCGGATGTTTGTTCGATATATGCGTTGACTCCTAAAATTAATACCCCTTCTAAGCCTTTAAAGTTAAATTTTTATGAAAATCCGAGCCAATCCAAAATGGTTCTCGCAAGTCTTTTAAGAGATGCAGGTCGAACGTCAGGATATATAGAAACATTTAACAGTGTTGAATTACCTGTTTTAGAAGAAGTACGTCAATTTGTTGAGGGAAGCGACAAGATACGAGCGACTAGAAAATTGCAGATGTATTGGGCTGTGCTAAGAAAAGCAGGATATCCAGTAAATGAGGCTGAATTGAGGAAATTAGCGCCAATTGGCAGGATATCAAGTCAGTTTAATCCTGGATTCAAAGGAGAATTAAGGAATGCGATATATAGTAGCGAAAATTCACCAGTTCCGGATCCACCAAGCAATTTAAGCGAATTAGTTAGAGAGCTGGAGATAATAGCAAGATTCAGAAGAGGTAATAGCTCAAATAGGGTATTCATTTCAAGCAGTGGGAACCAACTTTTTGAAGCAGATGATATTGCAATGTTAGAATTTTTAGAACCGGCGCCTGGACGCAGTGGAATTTCGTTATTACAACCATTTAGGATATATCATGACCAAAATGCAGGTAATTTTATAAATGAAATTCTCCAATTTTTAGATCAAGGCAGGACAGTAATTTTAGATCTTGGAAATGCTAATGAAGCTGTTATGCAATATTTTTCACGTGAACTATCTGAAGCTGTTTTTAAGCGTCAGACGGAAAAGTTTACGAGCAATGGACTAGGAAATCATTTTATTCAATTGTATTTCGAAGAAGCACATAACCTTTTTAAAGATAACGATAACAGCGACGAAACTAAAATATATAGAAGATTTGCAAAAGAAGGGGCAAAATATCATATAGGCATGGTTTATTCAACGCAATCTCCGACCACAATATTATCAGACCTATTGGCGCAGACCGAGAATTTTTTTGTTGCACATTTAGCTTCTCAAGACGATGTAAATAAACTTTCTAAGGTTAATATTGCCTATGAAAGTTTAAAAAATGACATTTTACGTGCAAAAACGCAAGGTTACATAAGAATGCTTACAAGATCGCATCGTTTTGTTATATCAATGCAGGCATTAAAATTTTCTCCAAAAAAATAAAATATAGGAAGAACTTTATGCCGTATCAAGGCGGAAATAGATTACCTGCGGAAAAAGCAAGTAAACTTGGACACTTAGATGTTATACGAAGTCCTTTGGTTCAACAGTTATGTAAAAATTTTAATGACCCTAATTGTTGTTTGCCCGTATCTTCAAAGATTTTATGGCAGAATTTGCCTAATTCAGGCAACGAAGCAAATATAATATTTTCAACCGACGGTTCATTGCAAGTAATTGAAAATCGACAACCTCCGCATAAAGCAATTGCGTTCGTAAAAACCGTATTATTTAAAATCGATCAACATGCTATTTCAAAATTAGACAGAGAAACGCCGAATCCTTTTGCAATAAGAGATTTAATGTCGGATTCTGCACTTTTTCATGCTACAGCTTTTCCTTTAAGGCATGCCGTAATTCCTGGAAAGACTATCTATCACGCTGTTAGGGAGATAATCTACGAGTCCATAAAAGACAAAGGGCTTAATGATGCAATTGACGGTGCGATAATGGAAACATTAAAATGGCTTGTTTACGAAAAATGGAATCCAACGCCGAAAACTCAACTTGAAAAATTTGGTTGTCCACATTGCAAGGAAAATGTTGCGACCCTCCAATTTGATGAAGAAAAAGGGAAATGCCCTGGATGTAATGGCGAAATATATATTACGGATATGTTCGGACTGCATTTAAATATGCAGGACGATTTTGCGCCAAATCAAGTTGCGTCAGATTATATGTCCGTAAATGAAACATTGATGATATTTACTCCGATAAGATATTTCTGGGAAACAAATAAAGATGTGCTTAAAAACTGCCTTATGATTAAAGACGGCCCTTTGTCGTTAAGAGCAACTCTTGCTAAGTTAGCAGCACCGATAAGGCGTTTTTTTAGATTTGCAAAAGAATCGGAAGTAGAAATAGCAATGATTGGACAAGAAAAATCCGGAATGTTTTATGACCATTTGCAGCTGATTGGAAATACCGCTCCAAATTATTCGATTTTCATTCCGAATAATGAATACATTAGAAGTGAAATTCAACATTCTAATTCAATAGGTATTTATGGTCAGGATACTAATTATGGCGCTAAAGTTTTTATAAAGTATAATGATTATCACAAAATGGTAATCAATATACCGACTGGCGAAAAGGGCGAGTTTGTCAATAATCCATCATCGGCAAATTTAATTGCATTCGAAAGAATTATTGCAACATTGCCTAAAATATTAAGCAATAGATATGAGGGGGCATTATTTCCTATTGAATTAGCAAATGGAGTCGCATCTCTATCTACATATCCTTCGGCGAAAGTATTGAAATTGTTTTCTAAAGACGCGATCGAAAAATAAATCGTATATTTTGTACGATGAACATTTAAAGAGCAAACGAATATAAGCTATTATAATGAGGGTCTAATGAAAATTATCGATATTCTTGAAAAAGTAAACAAGCTACCCTTAAGTTCAAGAGATAAAGGTTCTTTTTTCGAAAAATTAATCGCTAAATATTTATTAACCGACCCTGAATATGCAAATAAAATTGATAAGGTATGGACATGGGGAGAGTGGGACGAGTGTCCGGATAGAGGAATGGATAGCGGCATAGATTTGGTTGTCCGCGAGATAGATACGGGAAATTATTGGGCTGTGCAGTGCAAATTTTTCGACCGGGAATATAATTTGCAAAAAGCCGATATAGATTCATTTTTTACGGCATCGGGCAAGAGATATAAAATTAACGGAGAATACAAAGCTTTTGATTACCGTTTGATAGTATCTACTACCGATAACTGGAGCAGTGAAGCCGAAAAAGCTCTTCAAAATCAAACCATATCAACACATAGGATAACACTTGAAAACCTCGAGGAAAGCCCTGTTGACTGGAGCCTCTTTGATATAGGCAATCTGGAAGAAATAAAGCTTAAACCTAAAAGAGTCTTAAGACCCCATCAGGAAGAGGCTATTGAATCGGTAATAAATGGGTTTCAAAATAACGACCGCGGAAAACTTATTATGGCCTGCGGAACCGGGAAGACCCTCACTGCATTGCGGCTCTGTGAGAAATATGCGCCGAAAGGACGGATTCTGTTTTTAGCGCCGTCTATAGCTCTCGTCTCTCAGAGTCTGAGGGACTGGACTGCGGATGCTTATGAGCCGTTTAATGCCTTTGCGGTTTGTTCCGATACAAAAGTTGGAAAAGACGATGAAGATATAAGAGTTCATGAGCTTGCATATCCCTCTACAACGGATGCCAAAAAACTTGTTCAAGCCGTTAATAGCATTAATAACGACAGAATGACCGTTATATTCTCCACATATCAATCAATTCAGGTTATATCGGATGCGCAAAAACAAGGTATCGGCTCTTTCGATATTATTATATGCGACGAAGCTCACCGCACAACGGGCGCAACCCTGCTGAATGAGGAAGATTCCGAGTTCGTCAAGGTACACGACAATAATGTGATCAACGGCAAAAAGAGGCTTTATATGACGGCCACTCCCCGCATTTATAACGATACGGTAAAGAAAAAAGCCGATGAAGCCAGCGCCTCTTTGTTTTCTATGGACGACGAAAAAATTTACGGAAAACAGTTTTATGAGTTGAGTTTTGGAAAGGCTGTTGAAATGAACCTGCTATCCGATTATAAAGTTATGATTACAGTTGTGAACGAAAATGAAATGGCGGAATTAGTTAATCAATACAATATTAATGAAAAGGAAGCCGTTACTACGGAACTTGCAACGAAGATAATAGGAAGTTGGAAGGCTTTAATGGGACGGGAATTGTTTTCTATCGACGATAATGGAATGGAAAGTATTGATAATAAGCGTATGCGCATGGCGGTTGCATTTTCTAAGTCGATTAAAGCGTCCACGGAAATGTCTAAAGTGTTTAAAAAAATGGTAAGTTTACATGAAGGCTCATTGGCTGAATCCGGTTTTGATATGGACCATGTTGACGGCACCATGAACATTATGGTGAGGCAAAAAAAATTGAACTGGCTCAAAGAAAGCGCAGATAAAAGTGAATGCCGAATCCTTTCAAATGCGAAATGTCTTTCAGAAGGCGTGGACGTGCCGGCATTAGATGCGGTAATATTCTACGACAAAAAAGAATCCATAATGGATATAGTCCAATCAATAGGCAGGGTTATGCGTAAGTCGGAAGGTAAGGATTATGGATATATTATACTGCCGGTTTCTATTCCTAACCAGGATGTAAATAATTATAACGATTATGTTGACACGAACCAAAGATTTAAAGAAATATGGAAGGTATTAAAAGCCCTGCGCTCTCACGATGAAAGTTTAGTGGATGAGGCGGAGTTCAG
>JAJYYR010000026.1 GCA_021800805.1 bacterium | reverse complement strand
ATTTGAAGACAGTCTTACCGTCTCGCTAAATGAAGCTGTTAAAAAATTTCTTATATCTTTATCCTTTATCCTCGATAATCCTTCCTTTATTTTTGCAAGTCTAACGATAACTTCTTCCTTAAACCAAAAATCGATATTATTAAAATCCGGTCTTTTAATTTCGCCGTCTTTTATACCGTCTATCGCGGACAGTAATTGAGTATATTCCGACCTTATCTTTGCCGGATTTAACGGCTTAGTCTTTGCTTCGGCCAAAAAAACGGCAAGCGGGTTTAAATCTACTCCGTAAGCGTTTCTTCCTAAAAGCTTGCTCTCCACCAAAGCGGTTCCGGACCCGCAAAAAATATCACAAACAGTATCGCCCGGCCGGCTGTAATTTTCTAAAATCCTATTTGCGACTTGAGGGATAAACATTGCCGGATAGGTGTGTATTCCGTGGGTATAGGATTTGGTGTTTTCGCCCCTATAATCCCACGAATAATCAACCGTTTTAACATATTCTTTATTTAATATGCCTATTTGCATTTTAATATTAAAGTCTATAAGTTCATTAATTATTTATCTAAACCTTTTATATAGAATTCATCGGAAATCTTTTTAATTCTCTGACGAATATTTTCTAAATAAGCATAATTTTCACCTTTGAAACCATTAAAAAAATCTTTCAAATCTTCCTTATATTTTTCAATAATTTTTTTATTCTTTCTTTCTAAGTTTGCCTCTCTAAAAAGAGAAAAAAGGCATTCAATACATAAAACTTTAAGCATAGGGCTTTTAAAAAGAATTAAATCTTGTTTCTGTTTATTGTTTTCATTATTTAATTCATTAATTTCTAAATTAAAAAGATAAATATAATCAAACAAAGATATTAATTTAGATATCGATTCTGGCTTTAATAGCCCGCTTTCCTTTAATAATATTTGATATTCTTCACTCCTTTTTAAAATATTTAATAAAATATAATCGTGCTTTAAATACTCATTAACTTTGTTAATTGCCCTCTCTAAGGCACTATCGGATTCTGAAGTTAACGTTACGGTTTTACCACTTTCTGTTGTTCTTTTATAAGCCGCCAATGTAACTGCTTCCGCAAAAGTTAGAGGCGACGGAGGCTTTTGTCCATCTATTTCTTCACGAGTTTTGTCTATAACTTCAATCCAACTATTAATCCTTTCAATAAAAATATTATAGATGCCCTTTTGTCTATCTTTTTGATTCGATATTTGCGATTGTATTTGAGCAAAAGCTGCGATAGCCAATATCATTGTTGCCGAAACAACAAAAGAGCCTTGCCAACCGGAGTTTTTGGGGAATGAATGGAATAAATATACCAGAAAAATTATTACGACGACTAATAATACACCAATAAAATAATCATAATAATTCCTATAAACCCATTTTCTTTTATCTAAAAGCCATTTTAGCATTTCTTGAGAATAACCACCCTTTTTGATATTTTATTGCAAATATAACAAAATTATAACAAAATATAAATAAATATACAAAAATAAACTAAAAATACGAAAAATATGAAATGGTCTAAAAGTGCGGTATAATCTGCAATATCAAGCAAAAAGCTAATTTATTAATTTTATGAAAGTTTCTTGACACGGTAGGGGTCGGCGGTTCGAGACCGCCCGTGCCTACCAGATAAAACCGCAATAAACAAGCACTTCGGACAACATTCTTCTTGGCAGCCATATGCATAAAAATTTATAAATATGTATAGGAATTAGATGTTTTTACTACCATATTGCTATCCGTTTACTACTTAAAATTAGATTAAGTTATATACAATTTAAATCGCATAAAAAATCATATAAAATAAAGATAGATAGAATTTATTTGCAGTTTTAGTTAGGATGCAATAATAATGAATATCTGTAAACGCGGCAAAACCTTTTGGCGCAAGTTTATGAAAGATAAATACGTCACCAAGGAAATAGCGTCGGCAATTTATTCAGATATTGCGGAACATCGAACATCGCGCAAGGCAACCGGTTTAAGATGCTCGCGAGGCAGAATCAGCGGCTTCTAGATTTGAGGTACAATTGGGGCAGCGTTTGGCCGCCAGAGGAATACTGGTGTCGCAGAATGGGCAGTTCTTAGTTACGGCCGGCGCCGCCGGCTTAGGATTGAGGCGATTGATAGCCCGCACCATACTGAATATCACCAGAGCAATAATCAGAAAACTGATGATAGAATTAATGAACAATCCATAATTTAGGGTCACCGCCCCCGCTTTCTCTGCCGCGGCCAGCGTCGCGTAAGGGCCCGGAGTCTTACCCTCGTGAAGGAGCAGGAACAGATTGCTAAAATCCACCTTGCCCAGAAGGAGGCCGATGGGCGGCATTATCACATTTTTTACCAAGGAAGTGACAATGGCGGAAAAAGCTACACCGACTACAAATGCCACGGCCATGTCAATTACATTACCGCGCTGCAAAAACGTTTTAAAATCTTTAATAAAACTTCCCATAAGTAATATCCCTGCGTAGTCCGTTTTAATCTAACGCTAAAATCGTCGATTAATCCATTCTTATTTTTTATATAATATTGAATACTTCACTATTTGTCAAGTGGCTATTTAAATCGGCTATATTTGTAAAAATTACGCTCAAATCGTATTGAGCAATTTTATCGAGACCCCGCCCCCCCCCACGCCCGCGGCGCCTACCATTGAAAACCGCAGTTCGCATAAATACCCCATACATAACACGCTCTTATCATAAACATTCCCTTTTTATAAGCTCCTGATAATTTCGGACGCGGTTTTGTTGTCGTATAAACCGTTATAATCAGTTTTAAGCTCTCTCATTATAATGCCGATTTCCTTGCTGTTTTTTTCTTTAGAAATCCTTTCGATATGCAATTTGGTTTCTTCATGCGACCATGTTTTTGGAATATACGATAAAAGTATCTCTTTTTCTTTAGAAAGCTCCGAAGCGTCTTTGTTGTTAGCCGTTAATATTTCGATAGACTGTTCCGTTTTTTTTATCCATGATTTTATTATTTTAATAATATCGTCGTCGCTTACGGTATCGCTATGATTCTTCTCTTTTGTAAGTTTTAGCGCATCGCTAAGAATCATCGTAAGTATATTCTTTTTTGTATTATCGTTATTTTTTCTGGCGGTTAAAAAGTCGGATTTTATTTGTTCATTTAACGTCATTATTTTGCCCTCCTTTATTAAATCAAATATTATTATTTCTATTATTAATTATCAATAATTTTTATTTTGTTTTTGTCTATTCGTCATTTCTGATCGCATATTTTAACAGCACTCTTAACGATAAAATATCGGTTTTGATATTATCGATATCGTTTTCCTTTTCTTTTTTTTCTATTTTTTCGTAAGCAAATTTCTTAAATTCAAGTTCAATTTCAAGTTCAATTTCCTTTTTGAATTTATTAAAAAAATCATTGCCTTTTTTACCGATAATTTCAGCGATTTGCTTTTCCAAATCACTTTTTTCTTTTTCTAATTCATTTTTTTCCTTAGATAAATCATGTTCCATTTTTATTACCCCCTCCCACTTAAGTTATTTTATTCACAATGTCGTTAAAATTATCGCCTGTCCTTAAATTTCTAAGCCCCTTATAATATATATCATGACTATTATATGCGCCTGTCGGATATTGCCGTACATTTATTTTTATCTCGATGTTTTTGCCGCAGCAATGAAATTCGCTTTTGAACTCATATATGCATTCCTTTATACATTCAAAATCCCCGCTGCTTATTTCGATGTCAAACGGCTGTCCGCAATTTTCGCATTCAAAGTACAATTTCGTCGTTTCCACTCTTACGCCTCCAATCTATTGTATAATTATCTTAATTCTACATTATGATAAACCATTATAATATTTTTATCTATATTTAATAAAGATTTTAATTGACTTAAAATTAAAGGTATTATATAAAAAATATATAAAGATTAACTTTTTTATTAATTAATTGCGTTGGGGGGAGCATGAACAAACAAATCTTCATCGGCAGACAGCCCATAATAACCGCCGACAAAAGCATATTCGGATATGAAATACTATTCAGAAGCACTGCCGAAGAAAACTCTTCCGGCGTATCGATATCCGATAATTTAAGCGCTACCGCAAACGTACTTGAAAATATATACGATATGGGGCTTAAAGTCCTGATGGGAGAAAATCCTGCATTTATAAACGTAAATCCCGATATTTTAAAAAGGGGTATGATAGAGCTTTTGCCGAAAGACAAAATTGTACTTGAAATACTTGAAACAAGCACAATCGACGGCAATGCCGTTTCTATCGTTAAAGAATTTAAAAGCAAAGGGTTTAGGATTTCTCTAAATAATTTTGCATACGACGAAGTATGGGAACCGCTTCTGTCTTTGTCCGATTACGTCAAACTCGATGTTAGACAATATTCAAAGACCGAAATAAAAGAAATGCTTATGCTCCTGAAAGGCTGCGGAGCGAAATTAATAGCCTCTAAAGTCGAAACCGACGAAGACTTCCACTTTTACAAAAGCCTCGGCTTCGACTTGTTTCAGGGTTATTTTTTTCAAAAGCCTTCCATAATTTCTTCCGTTACGTTAGACCCCGATTATGTAATACTGCTTAATATATTTAATTCCTTTCAGGCTAATGCGGATATAGAAGAAATCGAATCGCTTTTTAAAATGGCCCCCGACCTGATATATCGCCTGCTTACGCTTATAAATTCGGTAGCTTACGAATTTATGGCAAAAATATCTTCGGTAAAACAGGCTATAGCGCTTTTGGGATACGACAATGTTTCCAGATGGATACTCACCATAGTTCTCGCTTCTAAAAAAAGCGACTTCAGGTCCGACCCATTATTGGAAAGCGCTATGATAAAAGGCAGGATGATGGAAGATATATGCAAAAAATATATAAACAAAGGGCTTTCGGATAAAGCCTTTTTGGCGGGGATGCTTTCTTTAGTCAATGTAGCTCTGGGAATGTCCATTAAAGAATTATTCGATAAAATAACTATAGACCACGTCATTTATGAAGCGTTAGTCGAACACAAAGGAAAGTTAGGAGAATTAGCAGAATTTATGGATGCATATAACAGCGCCGATTATATTACGGCGGACGCCCTTTTTAAGAGAATTAACCCTTCCGCCTCGATTTCCGATATTCTTGAAATGAATACCAACGCTTTGATGTATCTTGAAGAAGTAAAAAAATCCGGACTGGTTTAAGCCGGCGCGGCGCGTGTCAACGTTTGATAAATTTGAGATAACAGCCCAATAAATCGCAGTCTTTTGGGCTTTCGGCAGACGCAAAACCGTGTCCCGTTATGAACTCTTTATAGGATTCCCTATCTTTGCCGGAAACCTCGAATCTTGGCTCTTTAATGGATAATATGCCGTTTGGTTTCAATACGCGGCGTAATTCGCCGACGGCCCCTTCTTTATTATTAATCTCGTGAAACGAATAATATAGAAACGCTAAGTCTATCCCGCCGTCTTCGATTGAATTTAAGTCCGATACGCTGGATATTCTAAAATCTACGTTTTGCAAATATCCTCTTTTCTTTTTAGCTTTTTCTATCATCTTTTCCTGAATATCTACGGAAATTACAAATCCTTCCTTTCCCACGGCTTTTGAGAGAGCGGGAGTAACGAATCCGCTTCCGCATCCGGCCTCCAAAACCTTCATTCCGCGTTCAACCCCCATAATTTCAACGTTCCTTTCCATATTTTCTACCAAACTTCTAAGTCTGTTGTCGATAATAAAGGAAAAAAATGCGGGAAACAAATCGTATGTTTTCAGTTTCATAAATAAATCATAAATAAATAGGGCTCCTTTATTTAATCCATTCCCCCACCCTATATAAAGAGGTTTTTTAATAAATTAATTATTATTGATTTTTTATCTTATTTATCCTATAAAGGCAGTCTTTCATCCCTTTGGAATCACCTATGCTGTTATATATAGCAAAGGCTTTTGTGTAATAAGACAGTGCTTTCTTGCCATTATTTTCATGCCTATATAAACTGCCAAAATACCTGTATCCCGAAGCTATCCAATCCTTAGCGCCTATTTTTTTCTCGATATTGAGGCCTTTAGTTATATAATTTTTAGCTCTGAAATAGTTTCCGATATAAATATATGAATCCCCGAGGTTTAAGAAAGCTATCCCAATTGCATAATAATCACCGATGCTTTTATCCAAAGTTAAACCCTTTTTCTCATATTTTATGGCTTCGGTATAATTCCCCATATCGCTATAGTCCGCCCCTATATTATTATATGAAAATATCATCTCTCTTTTGGTTCTTGCTAATGCCATCGATTTTTTATCATAGTAAAGGGCTTTTTTAAAATCGCCCTGTTTTCCATATATATCGGCTATATTGGTTAATTCGGTACTTTCTTCTCCTATATTTTTAAGTTCTTTCGCAAGGGCAAGCGCCTTGTAATCATATATAATAGCGTTTTTATAATCCCCGACGTCGCCATATGACGAGCCGATACCTTCATAAAGAATTTCCATTTCATCTTTATTGCTTACAAAAGATGTCGCCTGACTGAGAACTTTAATGGACGGCAAATAATCTCCAAGCCTATGATAAGCCGCCGCTAAACACATATGGGCATAAAAACTCCGCGGGTGTTTATTTACGGCTTTAACCCCCCACACTTCTGCATTTCTGTAAGACTGCGCCCGCAAGTGTTTAAAACACTGCGCAACGGAATGAGGAAGCGGAACCGCATAAACTTTAACGATAGAGGCAATAAATACAAAAAATACAAAAAATAATAAAGTTTTTTTAATCATGAACTGTCTCCGTTTTTAGGATTTTACGATATCGCGCATTATCGTCCATTAGTATTTAAAATTATTGATTAAAAACAAACCGTGATTTTGTTTATGTTTTTATATTAAATTAATTTCACCAAATAATCAAGTTTGAATAGCGAAAATGCGAAAATTAGATAAGCCGATAGTAGTAAATATTAATCGTGCTTATCAAGATTATTTTACGGGCGACGATTAATAAAATCACAAACAAAACTCCAGTCACAAAACTCCCGTCAGACCCCTTTATTTTTTATTTTCCTTTATTTTCAGTTTCATAAATAAATATATTAAAACCCCGGAATCCTCGGAAACCTGTTTAATTTAGAGTTTTTATAATACCATCCCCAGAATCTTTTTAAAAGATGTCCTATTACCGGCAGGGCAATTACCGTTTCCTTATTAGCATCTCTTTTGACATAAACGGCGCCCTTCCCGTTGTCCATTACGCACAAGATATGTACATGCTCTTTGTAGCCTTTATAATTACTCGTTCCGGCTTCTTTTTCGTTTATATTGTGCGCCGCAATACCCGCCATCATTTCGGCTATATGCCCCTGCTTTCCCCTGAAAGGAGGTCCGTCGAGACTGGCTGAATCCCCTATTGCGTAAATGTCCTCCATGCCCTCGACTTTTAAATAGTCGTCGGTTTTTATGAATCCGGCTTCGGTAAGGGGCAGTTCCGAGCCGGCAAATATCTCGTGCGCGCTTCCGGCGGGAACAAAAATAATCAGGTCGCTTTCAAGTCTTGAATCGTCTTCAAACACGACTGCACCCTTTTCGAATCTTTTTATTTTTTTGCCGAAATATTTATTAATTTTAAGATTTTCGTAAAACCGGTTCAGCAGTTTATACGCTTTATCGCCCAGACGCAGACCGGGGGTTTCCATGGGAGCAAAGATATTTAATTCGAAGTTATGGCGCAATCCTTTATCTCTTAATAGATTGTCGATATTAAACAGCTCTTCGAAAGCCGGTCCGCCCCTCATAGCGGAAGGGTCTTTTGGGTTTCCGCCTATTCCCACGGCTATTTTGCCTTTTCCGGTTTTAACCAATTCGGCTAATTTCTCTTTTATTTTAAGCGATTCTTCAGGCGCGCCGCAAATAGAATAAGTATTTTCTATTCCTTCCGGTTTGGATTTCCCCGCGCCGACGGCGATGACGAGATAATCGAAACCGTAAGAACCGTTTTTACATATAACTTTCTTTTCTTTCGGAGATATTTTAACCACGGAGTCCGTTATCAAATTAAATTTATGGACCGCGCTTAATTTGTTTAAAGGCAGCGCCGCATCCTTAAAATCTAATGCGCCGGTAGGAATCCATATAGAAAGCGGGTAAATATACATAAAATCTCTTTCGGAAATTAACGTTACGTCGAAATTATATTTCCTTAACCGTATTGCGGCTTCTATTCCGGCAAAGCCGCCTCCTAAAATTAGTATTTTTTTCATAACCGTTCCCGTCCTTTTGTCATTCCCGCATAAGCGGGAAAGCAGTCTTTAAAATTTCAATAAAATCGTTTAAAACGGCTTAATTTAATATATTGCATTATTCATATATGTATATTTGTTTATTATAAATATAAATTAATCATATTGCAATGCTATTATTTCTATTGCAGATTATCGGCAAATACCGCCGGGAGTGAAGGAGCAAAAGTGATGGAATAAATAAATCAGACCCTTATTTAATTTATTTAAATAAAACGAAAAAAGTAAACAGGGATGGAAATAAAAACTCCCGACGGCGTCGTCAAACGCAGTCGGGAGTGGGAGAATAAATAAATCTGATACCTTTATTCTTAGTATGCTGTTCCTGCAACCAATGTTGGGGTAGAAGTAAAATCATTAACAGCATATGCTTGTAAATTTGAACCTGCAAAATTGCTCTCTGCTAAAGCCATATAGCCTCCCCCGCAAGTTCCATTCTTTGGAGCCGTTGCAAATGGTACTGCTGCCGGTGTTCCTGCAGCCGATGGGATGGCAATACTTGCAGTACTATTCGTCACAGCTTCATAGTAAAAATCAAGTGTTCCTACTGGCAAAAAACCTAAATCGCCAAACCCGCCCGGATTTGCAGGAGCAGCCAAAGTTGTTCCTGCCGCAGTCACCGCAGGCGGAGGAGTTCCAACTTTTGTTGCAGTATTACCGCCATAAGTTTCAAGGGTTGTACCTGCACAAGTGAATGGAGGAGTATCAGTGTAATAAGTTGTTCCAGTCATATAAAATGGATGCGTAGCCGAAGCCGCTCCAGTTGCTGGAAGTGCAACCACACCAGTATTACTAGCATTACCAGCGCTAATATAGGTTGAGTTTGTTGCGCTAAACGACGTCTCATCCGTAAATACTGCCCCCAAGTTAGTCATAGCTTCCGAATCCTTTGCCCTGTTGACGTAGCTTAAATACGTCGGAATCGCTATCGCCGCCAGAATACCGATAATGGCGATGACGATTAAAAGCT